>NZ_CP025804.1:0-2400000 GCF_003352085.1 Sulfitobacter sp. SK012 | reverse complement strand
ACCTTAGAATTCCAATTCGGACTGGGAGAGGTTAGTTTGGAAATGACACCTCGTCCACGGTCAAAAAACCCCTTTCCGACAAATTGAAATTGTTTCAAACTACCATGGACAAATTAGTGTCAAAGAGTTGCCACAAGGCGGATTGACGGAAACATGCCCGATTTTATATTTGATGTTCCGCTCAAGACACTTGCGATCTGGTGCTCGGTTATAGCTATTTGCGCAATGGTCTTCGGATTGTTGATCGTGAAGCCTCTCTTTCGGCTGTTGATCGGGACGGGGCCTGACTTTAACAACTCCGTTAATCACGCGACCTCAACCTTCAGCCTCTTTTACGGCCTTCTGCTCGGACTTTTGACCGTTGCAGCTTACCAAAACTCCGAACATGTGCGCGAAAGCATCAACAACGAGGCGACGTCTCTTGCTGGCCTTTATGCCCAAATGGGTGCCTATCCAGAGCCAACGCGGTCAGACGTTAAATGGCTCATGCGCGACTACACACTTTTTACAATCCACAAGGAATTTCCCGCGCACCGCAAAGGCGAAGTCCTAAACGGCGGATTCAATAGGGCCGATGCAATCCGGCGTTCATTGTCGCAATTTGAGCCGGGATCAGACGGCCAACGCATTAACCACCAGCAAGCCATGTCCGCTTTTCAGGAATTCGCAACAGAACGCCAAAAGCGGTTAACGGGGGTCACTACAGAAATCCCAGATGTACTTTGGTACGCGGTGCTTGTGGGGGCCGTGATCAATATCCTGCTTTTGGTTCTTTTGAAAATGCGCCAGCTCGCTCATTTTGTACTCGGTACGATAACGGCATCTTTTCTGGGTGTGATCCTTTTTGTCATCGTGACGCTCGACCGACCCTTGCGAGGGGAGGCCGGCCTTGCACCTGTTGCTTATCAACTGGTTTGGGATCGGCTTATGGTCTGGGACGAACCCCTAGTTCAGAGGGGCGAATAATGGCGACATTTCGCATACGAGAAGTCGAAGGCATGCGGCAGGTCTGCATAGACGTCAAAAATGAAACTGTCCGTGCCGCGCATGGCGCTTTGTCCAATATGAACGGAAACATTTCCTTTACACCAAAGCTCCCCAACTTTGGAGATTTGTTCCGCTCTATCTTCACACGAGAGTCCCGTATTCGACCGTATTACAATGGTACGGGTACGATTAACCTTCAGCCGTCGCTGCGCGGTTACCACGTTTTTGATGTGCAGCCTGGTGAACGCTGGATACTTGAGCCGGGCGTTTATTGGGCAAGTGAGGGTGGCGTGAATTTAGGGCTGACAAAGGAACCATTTTGGTCAAGCTTTTGGGCAGGAGACGGCTTGTTTGCTTGGAAAACAACCATGGCTGGACAGGGGCAAACTGCGGTAAACGCGCCGGGGCCAGTGGAAGTTATTGACGTCAAAGATGGTGAGATCAAGGTTCAGGGTCGTCTGGTACTGGGACGCTCAGGCGATTTGGCGTTCAAATCCAAACGAGCTGCGCCTTTTCCACGTAGCATTATTTCAGGGCAGGACCGGCTAAGAATTTATCAAGGCACTGGCAAAGTACTGGTATCGTGGACGCCGTATTGGAACCAACATTTATACCAAAGAATGACCGACGCCGATGACGTGGACGGGTCATTGTTTCAGTAGAACATGTTCAAACGGGTAGCTATCTCGAGCGTGTATTCCATTGAGTTCAGCTTTGTTCTGCAACTCGGCCATAAAAGTCAAAAGCTCTCTCTGGGTGCACCAAGTTCCGTTCAAACGGGTTTGCGCCGACAATGCTCAACGCGGCATTCAGCGGTAGCAGACTAAAGCTAGCGTTCCGAAAGGTAATCGGCGGAGACATAACCCTTGATCGCTGGTGCGTCCGCGAGCGAGACTTCGCACCAGAGCTGACCCTCCTCTGTTACGCAGTTGCGACGATTGAGCCTAGTCCCGTCAGGCAAGCCCAAGACTACGCTATAATCAAGCCCAGGACCGGCCCTCAGTTTCAGCAATTCGTCCGGACCAGTCCGCTCGACCACTGTACGATCAGCAACCAAGTCGCTGCAGCTCGCGACGAGCATAAGCATTAAGATGACGGTAAGCGCGCTGCGGTGCATGATTTGACCTCGTTAATTTTCCTATGAATAGATCGACATCGAGGCAAAGCCTAGACTGCTTTTGCCGACGGTAGCTGTTAGTTGCATCAATTGCAGCAATGTGGACAAAGCCGGTTCCTGCCAATCCGCTATAAATGTCAGAGTTCGAGGCCGCTTTGCTTTCCGGCTACAGTTTCGAACTGCACTGCCACCTTAAACCGAACATTGACAAGACGATCCGTCGTGTCATTGCCGTTTCCGCACTGCTGCAGTTTGTTCATCGTGCTGCATTAGGTCGGATTTTGGCTCAGTCTAGTCGTCACCATTCAGCTCAATACTTGAAATCATTAGATGTCCTTAGGCACCGCCGGGAAAACCGGAACGAAATTTAAGATCCGCAAATTTCATTCACAGCCAGCTGACAAGTCTCGATAGTTTCGGCAGAGAGCTTTTAGATGACTTGCCGCCAAAGGGAAAACTATCATCTTATTACTCTCAAATGGCCTGTGTTCGCTCTACGGTTCAAAGAATCCGCAGTAATGCAAAGAAGGATGTGTTCAAGACCCAAGGTGAAGTAGGTTGCAGCAACCTATAGAAAGCTACGTTAGCACTGAAGGATTGCGGAGCGGTTCTGCGGCATTACACGGCGTGTTTCGGTCCCGCCACGGAGGTAGATGACACTCATCCATACATCGGTTTGAACCCTTTCCAGACCTTCAATACTGATCTGCGCATTCGCCAGCCCACCTGTACAGACGATCTCGTGTCGTTCTTCGCGCCGAATGCTGTCGTGGACCCTGTCAGGAAGCCCAACAGCCTCGCAGGTATCGGGAAACCGGTGTGTATTGAGGCGCAAGCCTATTCGCCCCGCGCAGGCACGCGCCACATTGTCTCAAATCGGTCGGGTGGCTTCTCATGAAGATGCAAGAGGCCGAGCCGTACCTCATGAGCCTCAGCCAATAGCGGCAAAAACACCAGACAAACCAAACCAAAAAATTGCACCCGGGATCCGCCTGATCATTGGGTTGGATCATCAAGCTCAATCACATAGTGCTGCTCTAATCTCTCGACCAAGGCCTCAGTTGCCTTGCGCTGCTGATCATATCGGTAGTTTCGGGTAACCGCGTCGCGCGCCATTTCAAATGTTACCCGCGGTGCATGCTGGATTTCATCCCTAGTTACCAAATGCAGGCCAAAACCCGACGGCACGGGCCCAACCCAACTATTGATGGGAAGGTCCAACAATAGTTGGTCAAAACCGCTGCCGAACAGTCCCTCAATTCCAACCGCCAAGGCCGTTAAAACACGCTGAGGTAGCATCGAGCGTTTGCCGAGGCTTTGCGTGTCTGGTTCCGGCTTGGCGTTCAATGTGGGCAGCAATGCATCGGCATTTCCGGCGGTGGTGGCCCCTTAGACAAGATAAAACGGGCGCCGGGACACACGGTCAGATCAGCTGTTTTGCGTCAGATCATTTTCAAAAACGCCACGAGGTCACCTTCTTCGGGTGGTGTCTGTGCAAGTCAATCCTGAGGAAGAAACTCTATTTCCTGGCGTTTGCGTCGCCGGATCACAACGCCATCCTCTCCAAGGTCGCGTTTTCATGCCTCCCGGTAAGACACCTCTTCAATTAAAAAGTCGTCGATCAACCCTTGTTGTTCAGATGCAGTGGGCGGGCGTTTTCACACCGTCTCAAATCTCTAAACAAGCCTGTCGACCCTTGGCGCATCCACGACAATGCGTTCCTTTTGGGATTCTGTCTGTGGTACAAACCCTGTTTAGATCGCAAACAACAAACCACCCAAAAAGGGGAATTGAGCCAAAGGCTCTTTCCAAAATAGTGCTATTTGACTCCAAATCAGCTAGTTGGGTGAATACCAGATTGGAGAAGTCCAAGCGCGCTCTTGAATCGTCGCGGGAACTTCGGGCAAGAGCGGCAAGCCATTCCTGACAGCATCGTAGGTTGTCCAGCGCGGCGTCGGAATTTCCAACGCTCTGGCGTAGTAAAACGCATGTTGATCAGGGTCGAAATCAGGATCTGACCAGCTTCCGACAAGAGTGGCTGAGCCGATGTCGTTGGTATAGAGCGCCGTTGTCAGATCGACCGTGTTGCCGATCGGTGGGAGCGCACCGTTGTCGTTTCGCGCACGATCACCTGCCCAGACGACATCAATGATCTTTTCTTGTGTTTCACCCGAGGCTGTTACCCAGCCTTTAATGACCTGAATGCGATCAAGGTTCGCGCCATCAGCGTCTTTCTCGGCGTAGAGGGTAAAGGTCGGTGCGTTATCGCTTTTCTCGAGCATGCCGCCCATAGGCACGCCCTTTGAATACCCGTCTTCGACCATCGCCACCGGATCATCTACCGTTGGGTTCAGGTCAGCGCCGCCAAACATACGCACTTTGAGCCGAGGGCCGGACGTTGCAAAAGTCTCGCGCCGTTTCATCGCATCCCAGATCGCCGCGCGGGTATTTTCGGTTGCCCAGACGCCGGCGATTGACCCGATGGAAAGGTCCACCCCATCAATCCAACCACCAACACCAGCTTTGCGGCGACGCTCAACGCTTCCGTCTTCGGGCCCGTGGCCGCCGATGAAGTCATCCTCGGCAACATCAGACGTCAGACCGTTGTGATTGTCTGTTCCACCGATAAAGCCCAACTGAAATGGATTGGTGCCCAGTTCTTGCTCGTAGGCTAGGCCAATCTTCAACCCTTCGCGAACAAAATCACGCTTTGAGAACCAACGGTCGGAGTTTTTCTGAATGGTGTCTCCATTCTCAAAATCGGCAAATTCATCCGCTGTCCAAAAGCTGCGATGAACTTCGGAATTCGCCTTGATCTGCATCATCTCGATCAGCGGTTCCCAGGTATTGCGGGCGGTCGCGTATTCCAGGTCAATCGCGTTCCCGTAGCTGTCTACTTCGGGGAACATCTGTCCCTTTGACGCATTTGAGTTATGAGGGATCGCCAAAAGTGTCGCGCCATCTTCATCAGTGGTTTTTTGCATCCACTGCCAAAGCTCTTCGACTTTGTTAGTGTCGTAGCTGGACAGCGGGAGGGCAGGGACCTTGTTGTCGCGGAAAATGACATTGCGGTGCATATTCCCGCCACCGGGGGCTGCGGACCATTCAAAACCGATCAACGCGGTAAAGGCTCCGGGATCGTTATGTTCCTCGGCGGCATCAATAATGATCTGCCATCCTGACGCAGTGGTTTCAGGGCCCATGTAGAACGGCGGATGGCTTGGGTTATCACCGCGATTGTTGGAAACGACGTATTTGAAAAACCACTGCTGTTTTTCCTCAAGGCTTTGCAGGCCGCGCAGCTTTATGAGGTCATCCTGCTGGTGTCCGGGCGCATCGGGAAAGATCGTTGAATACATCTCGCCGAGATATTCGACGTGATCGGTCACGGCGGCAAAATCCAAAGGCCGGCGCAATTGCTTGTGCTGGCCGTTTACCAGAACCGACTCGCCCTTGGCGAAACGCAGACTGTCGGAAGGCATTAACCGGGCTCCGCCGATATAGGCATCAAGCGACAAGGCTGTGTGCATGTGTGTCTCGCCGAAATATGCATTTCGAAGCGGATTGGATCCTTCCTGCGCGTGGGCGGCAAAGGTGGCCGCCACGAGTGCTGAAGCTGTCAAGAATGCAATTTTCATCATCGTTATCCCCGTCGGTCAGGTTAAAATGTCATTGTGGCGTTGAACCACAAGACGTCGCTCTCAAAACGGCGTTTTACGCCAAACTCTTTGTAGTATTTTAGCTTGAAGGAAACTGGGCGGCCAAACATTTCATCACTGTATGTGATGATTGGGCCCAGCCCAAATGCACGTGAACGCAGGCTGTCGACACCCAATGCTGCGCGGGTATTGTCGGCACCGGTGCCACTGTCGTCTTTCAACTGCTCATACCAATATCCCGAGCCGCCAAAGGCCCACCCTGATGGCAAATGCTGCATCGCTGTGGCTTCGAGGGTAAAAGCCGGTGCTGTCTGGTAGTCGGTCGCTTCATTATTTTCACTGAACAGGAAAGAAGTCGCCCCCGAGAATTCTCGCCCAGTTTTTGGATTGAAATGGGTCATCGATAGAACGGGCTGTATGCTCCAGATGTTTTTGCCGTTGCTGAGCGCATCAATACTCCGCCCTGGTATGTCGACAGACGCCGTGCTGTAGCTTCCGGTTGGGACAAAAATAGACAGCCCGGCGCTGTAGTGCAGCATGCCACTGTGCCACCCCACCATCGGTGTTATCGTGATGTCGCCGATCCCGCTTGTTTCATCGGAAATATCATCGCCTGCCAAAGGACCTGAGATGGCCTGAAAGCCAATGTCGGCGTCCAAAATCGGAATATTGAGGTTAAGCGCTGGCGTACCACCCCAGAGGGTGGATCCAAAAACATGGGTGAAACTCAGTTTGATGAGGTTCACATCGACGTCCGTGTCTGCAGCAATTGGCAAACCACCGAGGGACAACCCAGCAATACTGCCCGAAAAGGTAATAAAATCCATACCCACATAGGTCCCAGCTCCCGGCACAATCCCGGCAAAGCTATCACGCGAGCCAAGCAGATAGGCCGACGTACCACCCTCTAAGGCGTGCGCCTGAGGAGCTGAGATTGAAAGGCATGCTGCCATACAGAATGCGCCCAATTTGTAGTTTGTCGATTGTTGCATCTTAAGCCGCCTACTGAATCTAATAAATAATAATAATACGAATATTACCCGACTGCGCCAGTCATTCAGGTGTGTACCAGATTGGCGAAGTATAGGCCCGTTCTTGACCTTTGAGGGGGATAGTGTCCGGCAGGTCCAAGTTGTATTTGACCCGGTCATACGCCGTCCAACGCGGTGTCGGAATTTCAATCACACGGGCATAATAGAACGCCCGGTGATCAGGATTGAAATCAGGATCAGTCCAAACGCCTCCAAGTTCGGACGCGCCTATGGTGTTCGTCCAAGCCGGAACCGATAGGTCCACGGTATCGCCGACATGGGGCAATTTGCCATCCGCACCGGGCGTTCGCCCATCAGACCACGCCACGTCATAGACCCGTTCACCCGGTGTTCCATCATTATTGACCCAGCCCTTAACAATTTGAACCCGGTCAAGGTTTGCCCCCATCGGATCACGCAACGCATACATCAAAAAACTCGGGGATCCGACATTGCCGGTGTCTGGCATCAAGTCAGCGCCCATTGGCACGCCCTTTGAATACCCAACCAGGGCCAGATCGCGGCGATGCGAATCTGCTGTATCAAATTCCCAACCGCCGAACAGGCGCACGCGCATTCTGGCGCCCGTCGTTGCATAAACTTCGCGCCGCTCCATCGCATCAAAGAGTGCACCGCGTGTGTTTTCAGTCGACCAAACAGCTGTCAGACCGGATGTGATGTACTGATAGGTGTTCAAAGCGACCGTTCCATCCGCGAATTTTCTGCTGATGTGCGTTGCGCGCTCCGGGCTGGGCTCATAGGCGGTAAATTTGTTGAAGAAATTGTCGTTATCGGGCGTCGAAAGACCGGTATGCGTATCTGCAGCGCCCACCAGCCCGAATTTGAACGGGTTAGTCCCCAGCGCTTCTTGCAGCATCAAACCGCGTTGCAGTCCGGAACGCACGTATTCGCCCGGCAGCATGTCAACGGTCTTTCTCTCGCTTGCGTCGAGGTTACCATAGTCCCACGTTTCGAAATCCGCGAATTCATCCTCTGGGGACAACAAAGGATGCGCTTCGCCATCGCCCTTCATTTGGTTGGATTCGTAAAGACGTTCCCACTTTTCTCGGGCCTCCGCATAAGCTGCATCAAAAGGTGCACCGTCTGCAAAATCGTCCTGCAGGGCAAACATCATCCCGTTGGACACATTTCCATTGTGTGGAATGGCCAACACGTCACCCCCGGTTACGTCTTCATAATTCTGCAGCCACGTCCAAAGATCTCGCGGATTTGGTGAACCAATAGGCGGTGTGGTTGTATAGGGAACAATTTGGCCGGCCCGTTCTGGCCCGTCGCGATAGATCACGTTGCGGTGCAAGTTGTTGCCCCTCACCAACGACGTCCATTCGTATGCAATGAATGTCGTGAATTTACCGGGATCGTTAAACTCTTCCGCAGCAGCGACGATATCATCCCAGACGCGTTTGTAGGCGGGGTTGCCCGGTTGGTAATTCAACGCCGGCGATAGGGTGCCTTGACCAAAGAGGCCAACCAGCTCTTGCGCCGCTTTGAGTGCTTCATCTCCGCCCTTGTTGAAAGCTTCATTGAACTTTCTTCCCTGAGGGTCGGCCAGAATGTTAGGCGCGCCGCCGATAATGTCAGTAATCGCTCCCATGCCGTCTGAATGATCAGTGATCATGTAGAAATCAAACGGCCGAGACAGGCGCACTGGCTGGCCGGTATTGGATGTGACTTGCTCGCCTCGTGCAAAGCGGTAAGCGTCGCGCGGCAAAAGACGCGTGCCGCCCCCACCTGCGTCCGCTGAAAGGGCGGTGTGGACGTGGGTATCGCCAAAATAGACATTCGTGGGAAAACTGCGATCAGCATAAGGAGAATATGGCCGTTCCTGAAATGGATTTTTCAGGCCGTCAAGTGAAGGCGTATTCTGTGCAGAAACGCCTGCGCTCGCAAACGAAGCCCATGTGAGGGTACAGGCAAACACATTTAATAGCCGCATGGCTTCATCTCCTTCATTGCAGTTCTGTTTATCGAAGCTGCAACCTGACGGATTGCTTGCGTAATGATTATCAGAAACTCTCACACAATCGGAGATTGGGTCAAGGTAGCGTTGAAAAAACCCGTTTTTGAAACTGCAAGGATCATCAATTCTGTGCGAAATAAATGTAGATGCGATTCAAGAATTTGATATCTAAGCCTGAACCTTGTTCTGGAAGGACCACTCCAAATTGTGAACCATCAACAAGAAACGTTCTTGTCGTGCTCACGATACAAGATCAGGTTCAATTGGGGTGAAGGGTGCCTGCGCTGCGTCGGCACAACGCAATAGTTAACCAATTGAATTGCATACGCCTTGTTAGTCGCTAGCACCCTGAAGGATATGCCCTTGATGAACAGTGTCTATCGTTTTGCCCATCCTGATCCGCCCCTAAGCGGCCAAATGCATTTGATTACCTTTTCGAACAGACAAGTCACGGAGATGGCGCATGCCAGTTTCGAATCCGGTCAGGGCACAATTCTGGAACTTGCTCGCTGCAAAGACCGTAACCGTTCAAACTGGATTTATGGATCAGGTTACGGTAATCTCAAAAAAGACTAGGGAATTAATCCTGCAATTCCATGAAATTGCATCCCCTATCTGTCTTTGTGAAATGGAGCGGGTAACGAGAATCGAACTCGTAACTAAAGCTTGGGAAGCTGCCGTGATACCTTTTCACCATACCCGCGCACTCGGGTTCTGGGGTAGTCGGGGCGCTGGCCAGCGTCAAGTCGATTTGGCAAAAAGGAGCGAGACATGCGCTATAAGCCTGAAGGGTATACCAGCCTCGCACCTTATCTGATCGTGCCAAATGCCGAAGCAGTTTTGAACTTTGTCGAAGCTGTTTTCAACGCCAAGCTATTGCGGATCATTCACCGGCCTGACGGCGGCATCATGCATGCAGAAGCGCGCATCGATGACACCGTTTTGATGGTCGGTGAAATGCCAGACGGCCCTCAAACCCATTTGCATGTGTATGTCTCGGACCCCAAAGCCTGTTTTAGCCGCGCTATTGAGGCTGGTGCCACGGTGGTACAACCCCTCGACGGTCAAACCGAAGATGACCTGCGCGGCGGCTTGCGTGACAGCTTTGGCACCGTGTGGTGGATCGCCAAAGAGGCCGGCTAACGCGCGTCTGCCGTGTAAAAGTGAATCTCAGCCGGAAATCCACTTGCCTCAAAGGGCAGTAACGCCTCTGTCAGGGCCTTTTCCAATTCTGCGCGGGCAGCCGCATCCGCTCCGTGATGCACTAACGCCCGTTCCGCAGGGCCAATCGAGCAATACAGGTGCGCCATGGTCTGCGCATCTCCCGGCATCGGCAAATGCAGCGACTGAGTATCCGTTCGGATATTCGTCAGACTGGCTGCGTGCAAGATGCTCTCAACCCGCTCTGGATCGCGAAACGCAAAGGGGCCGGGGGCGTCGGGGTCTGTCTTGGGCACCGGTCCGAGCACGTCTTTTGCAATTCCTGCGGGCATGGTGAAATATGGATTACCCCAGATTTGCCCCCAGCATCCCATAGAAAGCTGTGCGCCGGGTTTCATCGCCTTTGCAACGTTGGAAAACGCTGCTGAGGAATCGTCAAAAAACATCACGCCGAACCGCGAAATCACGCGGTCGAACTGTCCGGCGTTAAAGTTGTGGGTTGACACATCTGCGGCAATGAAATCGATCTGCGATTTCCCTGCGGCTCGAGTTCGTGCCAATTCCAACATTCTGGGTGAAATATCAGCGCCCAATACATGTCCCGTTTTGCCTACCAGATCAGCGGCCGCAAGGGCGCTGATCCCAGTGCCACAGCCGATATCCAGGACCTGATGGCCCTCTTCTAGGTCCGCGCGGGTCAACACGGCATCCAACACAGGGGCAAGTAAGGTGTCCATCACATCTGCATGCTGCACCCATTCGCGCCCAGCCACATCGCCCCAAAACTCCGCCTGATCTGCGTTATCGTTCAACTGCGCCTCCTCCGACGTCCGCCACCTTTGTCGCCACCGCCAGTATTGAACGTAGCGGTTGGCAAATCAACTAACGCACGCAGGATCGGAAACGGCTCCACCGCATTTGGCATGGCAGAGGCATTCACAAAATGCTCCTGAAAGCGTGGCTCAATTGCGGTCTCAATCTTGTGAATTTCACGCACGGTTTGCTCGATTTCGGCGCGAGACTCAGTGTTCAGCAATGCAATCCGCGCGCCAGTTCCCGCCGCATTGCCCGCTGAAGTAACCTTGTCCAACGGCGCATCAGGGATCATCCCAATGACCATGGCGTGTTTAGGGCTGATATGGGCTCCAAAGGCACCGGCCAGCACGACGCGGTCGACATTATCCACACCAAATTTATCCATCAGCAATCGCGCCCCAGAATACAGGGCCGCCTTTGCCATCTGAATTTCGCGAATGTCGCGGTTGGTTACCGTGATGTCCGGCCCCCCCGACGCGGTGCCATCATAGACCCGGTAGGAGTTGGTACGCCCATCGGCAAAAACTGCTGCCGATCCGGTTTGTTCCGCGGTTCCGATCAATCCCGGCGCGTCGACGATGCCATGAATGCGCATTTCGGCGACCATCTCGATGATCCCAGAGCCGCAAATGCCCGTGACGCCCGTTGTTGCAATGGCGTCGTCAAACCCGTCTTCGTTGGACCACAGATCGCAGCCAATCACCTTAAAGCGCGCGATTTTGGTGACGGCATCAATCTCAACCCGCTCAATCGCACCGGGGGCAGCGCGCTGCCCGGAGGAGATCTGCGCGCCTTCAAAAGCCGGGCCAGTGGGCGAAGAGCACGCCAGCACTTTTTCGCGGTTACCCAGCAATATCTCAGCGTTGGTTCCCACATCGACAACCAAAACGAGATCGTCCGATTTATCTGGCGCTTCAGCCAAGGCAACAGCTGCAGCATCTGCGCCGACGTGCCCTGCAATGCACGGCAAAATGTAGACCCGTGCAGAAGGGTGGATGTTCAAATCCAGATCATCAGCCCGCAGGCGCAGCGCATTCGACGTTGTCAGCGCAAAAGGGGCCTGACCCAGCTCAAACGGATCAATCCCAAGAAACAGATGGTGCATGACCGGATTGCAGACAAACACCGTATCGACGATCAGGTTCTTGTCGATTTGGCCTTCGGTCGCGATCTGGGTGAACAGAGCATTCATCCCTTCGCGTACCGCAACTGTCATCTCTTCGGCGCCACGGGCGTTCATCATCGAATAACTCACCCGGCTCATGAGGTCCTCGCCAAAGCGGATCTGCGGGTTCATCACCCCCGAAGACGCAATCACTTCGCCCGTTTGCAGATCGCACAGATGCGCCGCAATCGTGGTAGAGCCGAGATCAACGGCGAGCCCATAAATGGTCCCGTCATAGAAACCGGGCCAGATGTGCATGATCCGCGGCGAATTTTCGTGGTCGCCCAAGTGCACAGCAACCGTCACCTTCCAGCCGCCCTTGCGCAGGACCGGCTGCATTGTCTGCAGTATGTGCAAATCGGCGACGACGTCATCAAGTTCCCACTGCTCGAGAAGGGCAGCCCGTAGCCGTTCCAAATCGCCCGACGGGTCATGCATGTCCGGCTCGACCACCTCGACGTAATAAAGTTTGGTCGATGGGTTCAAAATAATGTCGCGTGCTTCGGCACGTTTGCGCACGACTTGTTTATGCACCTGGCTTTCGGGCGGCACGTCAATGACTACATCGCGCTGCACCGTTGCTTGGCATCCAAGGCGGCGACCATCAATCAGCCCCCGCTTGTCTTTATAGCGCTGCTCGACGCTGTTCCATTCAGACAGGGCATCGCTGGCAACCGTGACCCCATGCTTGGAAAACTCACCAAATCCTGGTGAAATCTGGCACTTCGAGCAAATCCCCCGACCGCCACATACGGAATCGAGGTCCACACCCAATTGCCGCGCAGCTGTTAGGATTGGCGTGCCAGTGGGGAAATGACCCCGTTTGCCAGACGGCGTGAAGATGACCAGCGGATCGTTACTCATTCAGGACATTCCCTCTCAATTCAAAGGCACCATAGCGATAAGGCCCGCAGGGAAAAGCCGACAAGCGTCAATAAACACATCGCTTGCGTCATTTAGAGCGTCCGCGTTTTCGTTGAGGTCCATGCTGAACCACGGCTGCACCTGAGCGCGACCTTTGATTTGGCCTCATTCCCTCTTTTCTTTCTCACCTTTCCATGAGATAGCAAACCGCCAAATGAACCCCGTAAAAACCCCCAAATATTGAGGTATGTGATGGAGATTCGTGAGGCCCTGACCTTTGATGATGTGCTGTTGGTTCCGGGAGCATCTTCGGTGCTACCGTCGACGGCGGATACCCGCACACGGGTAACGAAAAGCATCGCGCTCAACATTCCACTTCTGAGCTCTGCAATGGACACCGTAACCGAAGGCCGTATGGCCATCGCCATGGCGCAGGCTGGTGGCATGGGCGTTGTGCACCGCAATTTGACCATCGAAGAACAAGCCCGTGAAATCCGCCGCGTCAAACGTTTTGAAAGTGGGATTGTTTACAATCCGATCACTTTGCATGCCAACCAGACACTCGCGGATGCCAAAGCGCTGCAAGAGCGGTACCGGGTTACCGGTTTTCCTG
The DNA here is from genome assembly GCF_003352085.1 of Sulfitobacter sp. SK012. NCBI lineage: Bacteria > Pseudomonadati > Pseudomonadota > Alphaproteobacteria > Rhodobacterales > Roseobacteraceae > Sulfitobacter > Sulfitobacter sp. SK012. The sequence goes on along the minus strand of NZ_CP025804.1, from coordinate 2,386,606 downwards.
TCGTTGATGAAGCTGGCCGGGTCGTGGGCATCGTCACCAACCGTGACATGCGTTTTGCCACTGACGATTCCACACCTGTACGTGTGATGATGTCGTCAAACGATCTGGCCATCCTGCACGAACCCGCAGACCGCGACGAAGCAATCAGCCTGATGAAGGCGCGCCGGATTGAGAAATTGCTGATTACCGATGGCAAGGGCAAGCTGACGGGGCTTTTGACCCTCAAGGACACAGAACAGGCCGTGTTGAACCCGACCGCTTGCAAAGACGATCTTGGGCGGTTGCGCGTCGCGGCTGCGACGACCGTGGGCGATGCCGGTTTTGAGCGCAGCCAAGCGCTGATAGAGGCCGGGGTTGATATGATCGTGATCGATACCGCGCATGGTCACTCCGAAGGTGTGGCGCGTGCGGTTGAACGTGTCAAAAAACTGAGCAATGAAATTCAAGTTGTCGCTGGCAATGTGGCCACTGGCGAAGCCACGCGTGCGTTGATCGACTCAGGTGCCGACGCGGTCAAAGTCGGCATTGGTCCAGGTTCTATCTGCACAACACGTATGGTTGCCGGCGTAGGCGTCCCACAGCTGACCGCAATTATGGATTGCGCGCAGGCCGGAGGTGACATTCCTGTTATTGCAGATGGCGGCATCAAGTTTTCAGGCGACTTTGCCAAAGCGATCGCGGCCGGGGCGTCATGCGCGATGGTTGGCTCAATGATCGCGGGAACTGACGAGTCCCCCGGTGAAGTCATTCTTTATCAAGGCCGTAGCTTCAAGTCTTACCGCGGCATGGGATCGCTTGGTGCGATGGCGCGTGGCTCTGCAGATCGGTATTTTCAAGCAGACGCTGCCAGCGACAAACTGGTCCCCGAGGGCATCGAAGGGCAGGTCCCATACAAGGGCTCTGCAGGCGCGGTCGTTCACCAGTTGGTCGGCGGTTTGCGCGCCGCGATGGGCTATACCGGATGCGCCACTGTTGAAGAGATGCGAAGCAACTGCAACTTTGTGAAAATCACTGGCGCGGGTTTACGTGAAAGCCACGTCCACGATGTTCAAATCACCCGCGAGTCCCCCAACTATAGGGTTGGTTAAGTTTTTAAAATCAGCGTCTTACGGATAAATATTGAAGTGGAATTTGCACTATGACACCGGCAGCCAGAATTTCCGCCGCCATTGAAATCCTTGACCAGATGAACGACGGACTGGCCGCTGAACAAGCCTTGACTCGGTGGTCTCGCAACAGCCGGTTTGCGGGATCAAAAGACCGTGCCGCGGTGCGGGACCACGTATTTGATGTTCTGAGGCAACGTCGCTCTGTGGCCCATTTTGGCGGAGCGGAAACCGGGCGTGGCTTGATGTTGGGGTTGCTGCGTACCCAAAATGTTGACCCAGATGAGTTCTTCACCGGGATTGCCCACGCACCTGCGCCTTTGGCTGATTATGAACGCGCGTATCTTCCTGAGACTGCAGCGCCCGACGTTGCGTGGGACTTGCAGGATTGGTTGATCCCAGATTTCGAAGCCTCTCTTGGTCCACAGGCCAGAGATACGGCGCTGGCACTTCAGCATCGTGCCCCCATTTGTTTGCGGATAAATACAGCGAAAACAGATTCTTCTGCGGCACAGCTCTCGTTGATCGAAGACGGTGTAGAAACGGTTCCCAACCCAACCGCGCCACATGCTCTTAGTATCACGGGCGGCCCACGCCGCCTGCGCGCCAGCCGCGCATACCTTGCTGGAGAGGTTGAATTACAAGACGCCGCGAGCCAATCAGTTGTGGCCGAACTGCCCCCAGGTGCCCGCGTGCTGGATTATTGCGCAGGAGGTGGCGGCAAATCGCTGGCTTTGGCAATGGCACCAAATCGTACCGTTTTTGCGCATGATATCGATCCGCGCCGGATGTCGGATTTGGATACGCGTGCGGAAAGGGCAGGCGCGAACATCACGCAACTGGCTACGCAGTCCCTTGCAGATCACGCCCCTTTTGATCTGGTGCTGTGTGATGCACCTTGTTCAGGCAGCGGATCATGGCGCCGTGCTGCCGAAGCGAAATGGACGCTAACGCCTGCGCGCTTGACCGAGATACAAGGTATTCAGGACACTATTCTTGAGGCTGCGTCCGCACTTGTGAGCGCTGATGGCATCCTCGCTTACGTGACGTGCTCAGTCTTTCAAGTGGAGAACGAGGCCCGGATCGATGCATTTTTGGCGCGGCATCCGGAATGGGTTTGCACCTACCAACGCCGTTATACCATTGATGAAAATGGCGATGGGTTCTTTGCGGCACACTTGACGCGATCATAAGCTACACAATACACAACCATAACGAGTGCTACTTCCGTGGTTAAGCGGCGGTTAACATTTCGCGCGCATAGTTAGAATTCAGATTCGCGCAATATGGGGGAAAATGTGGTAGAGCTAGCGGTCCGCGAAACAGCAAAACCCCGATTTTCCAAAGACGTCCTATCGCGGTTAAGGGGGGTCGTTCTAGCAGCGGTCGTCTTTGGTGTGTTGGCGTTGGTGGCTCCAAGCGGGACGGCGCAACTGGCGCTATCAGCGGCTTGCGCGACATTGTTGGCGATCTCGGGAACCCTCATTTTGTTGGTCCGGCGCAAGAATGCAGTGGAAAAAAGTGGCTATGCAGCTGTTGCCATTTTTATCGAAAGAGACGGCAGCCCAAGTTTTGTAACATCGTCTGATGGCCACATACACGTCCGTAACCCCGCGGCCGAAAGACAGTTCAAGAACACGCCAAGCGATACGTTGGTCGGCACATTGGCAGACAGTTTTGCGAATCCCGGCGGCATTGTCTTTCGCCTGCAGTCTCGCGCTGAGGTCACAGGGTCTGCACGTGAAGACATCGTCACGCGCACCGGTCATGTCCGACTTTCAGTCCATGACATGTGGCCCAGCGGGTTTGTCTGGCGTGTTGAGCAGGTCGCAGAACGCCCCGCACCAAAAGGCAGCCACGAAGGCGGTAATTTACCAATGGTCATGATCGGGCGCACGGGTGCTATCCTTTTCATGAACGACGCCGCGCGCAGTTTGACCGGCGCGCGGGTCAAAGCATTGGACCATCTGTTTACGCAATTGCCGATTTTGCCAGGCACCGTGATGGATCTGTCCACAACAAATGGCGTGGCCAAGGTTTTGGTGGCCCAGGTCGCTGCAGGTGCTGGGCGTCAAGCGCTCTATTTTCTCCCCGCCCCTGAAGCTCATGGCACTGAACAGCATGGCAAGTCGCAGAAATGGCAGATGTTCCAAGATCTGCCTGTGCCAATGATCAAAGTCGCCCCCTCTGGCGACGTACAATCGTTCAACCGAATGGCAGCTGAACTCTTTGGGGTTTCGCTGAAAGAAGGAGCGCACCTTTCTGCGCTAATGGAGGGGTTAGGTCGGTCCATCAACGATTGGCTGCGCGACACGCTTGCCGGGCGTATGGTGCAAAAATCTGAATTTCTGCGGCTTACACGCGGTGACCGCGAAGTTTTTGTCCAGGTTACGCTTAACCGGGTCACGGAAAACGGAGAACCGGCGCTTATTGCTGTATTGAATGATGCAACTGAGCTCAAATCGCTGGAGGCACAGTTTGTCCAAAGTCAAAAAATGCAGGCGATTGGGCAACTCGCAGGCGGTGTAGCGCATGATTTCAATAATTTGCTCACCGCAATCTCTGGCCACTGCGATCTGCTGCTATTGCGCCATGATCAAGGTGATCCGGATTACAGCGATTTGGTTCAAATTAACCAGAATGCAAACCGCGCGGCAGCCCTTGTTGGGCAGCTTTTGGCGTTTTCGCGCAAACAAACCTTGCGGCCAGAAACCATCGACATGCGCGACACATTAGCGGACCTAACCCATCTGCTGAATCGCCTGGTCGGAGAAAAGATCACTCTCACGCTCAGCCATGATCCGGTTTTGCAGCCGATCCGCGCTGATAAACGGCAACTTGAACAAGTGCTGATGAACCTGGTTGTGAACGCGCGCGATGCAATGCCTGCAGGCGGTGAAATCAGGATTGTGACCGAATGCATGTCATTGGCCGACCCGTTGATGCGCGATCAAGTCACAGTACCTGTAGGCCAATATGTGACGGTCCAGGTCAGTGATGACGGCACCGGTATCCAGCAAGATAAGTTGCAAAAAGTGTTTGAGCCTTTCTTTACAACCAAACGAACTGGCGAAGGAACAGGTCTTGGCCTTTCCACGGCATACGGGATCATCAAGCAGACCGGTGGCTATATTTTTGTCGATAGCACCGTGGGGCAGGGTACCTGCTTTACGCTATATTTCCCGGTTTTAGAAATTCCCATGGAAGCGATACCGAAACCTGCTGTTGCGGCACCACGTCCCGCAGCCAAGCACGGTGACGGTGTGATCCTTTTGGTCGAGGACGAAGCACCAGTGCGTGCTTTTGCCAGCCGCGCCTTGCGCATGCGTGGCTATACAGTACTCGAGGCGGATTCTGCAGAAGCCGCGTTGCGCACACTTGAGGACGGCGATCTGAATATCGACGTCTTTGTTACTGATGTTGTGATGCCCGGCATGGACGGCCCCAGTTGGGTGCGCGAAGCCTTAAAAGAGAGGCCAGGTGTGCGGGTTGTATTTGTCTCGGGCTATGCCGAAGACAGTTTCGGTGAAGCTCAGATGAAAATCCCGAATTCCGTGTTTTTGCCAAAGCCGTTCTCGCTTAGCGATTTGACGGAAACGGTCCACAACCAACTAAATTGATTTTCAGCCAATCGAATCATAAAGTTCGAATTCATCTGCAAACTTACGCTGAAACCGCGTGAGCACATCCTCAGACAGGGGCGTCTCCATTTTGGGTGAAACATTTTCGCGCGCCAAATCCAGTTTAACACCCAACCGGTCGGTCAGAAACTTCTGCAACCGGGGCTGATCTTCATAGCGAAACAGATGCGTAACACCGGTTCCGTTCGGTTGGCTTTCGAGGAATTTGAACTGACTTCCAACGTCCGCAAAGCTTGGACGTTGACCTTTCATATAGGCCAGCACAAATTCATCGAAACTAACGCCGTGGGTGCTGTTGGCCTTGCCCTCAATGAATGGGCGTCGGCGGTAGCGATACCAACTGCTCAGCCAACTGACAGGCTCACGCATGACCGCCATTAACTCAAGCTCGGCATCGCAAACTTTGAGAAACATTGGGCGAATGAAACGATTGTAGCGGTAAACGGGCGCATGCTTGAGCAAGGGCGGATCGGAGATCACCACGTCCGCACGCGGTGCCAAGGCGGCTTCATAAGCGGTCGTTCCTGTTTTTGGAACTGACAGAAATGCAAGACGTTCCTTAAAGAAAACAAGCATCTAGAAGTTATTCCTTCGCAATTTTACACTCTTCCATCCTTCTAAACCACTTTTTAACCAATGGGGATAGAAGATAGGTCCTACAGATTTATATTGAAGTGTTCTCTTTTTGGTCCCATAAGGAACGTTAGCAGAACAAACAACAACAGGTCAGGCCGCGATTGCCGCCGCCCGATCCCTGTGACAGTAAGGGAAGAACCCAAATGGCAACGGCAGATCTTTTGACAATGGACAGCAAAAAACAAGCTAACAAGCAAAAAGCGCTCGATAGTGCTCTGGCTCAGATTGAGCGGCAATTCGGCAAAGGCTCGATCATGAAGTTGGGGGCCGAAGGGGCTATCCAAGACATCAAATCAAGCTCCACCGGCTCACTTGGGCTGGACATTGCGCTAGGTATTGGCGGCTTGCCAATGGGCCGGATCGTAGAGATTTACGGACCTGAAAGCTCGGGCAAGACCACGCTGACGCTGCATTGTGTTGCGGAACAGCAAAAAATGGGTGGGGTCTGCGCCTTTGTCGACGCAGAACATGCGCTTGATCCTCAATATGCAAAGAAGGTTGGCGTTGATATCAACGAGCTGCTGATTTCGCAGCCCGACACTGGCGAACAGGCGCTTGAGATTGTTGATACGCTGGTTCGTTCAGGCGCTGTGAACATGGTTGTGGTCGATTCTGTGGCCGCACTGACGCCGAAATCGGAACTTGAGGGCGAAATGGGCGACAGCTCAGTTGGTGTTCAGGCCCGTTTGATGAGCAAGGCGATGCGCAAGCTCACCGGTTCAATCAGTAAGTCCAACTGCATGGTCATCTTCATCAACCAGATTCGGATGAAAATCGGCGTTATGTTCGGCTCACCCGAAACGACGACGGGCGGTAATGCTCTCAAGTTCTATTCTTCTGTGCGCCTCGACATCCGCCGTATCGGCGCGATCAAGGACCGCGACGAGGTTGTTGGGAACGCCACCAAGGTTAAGGTCGTTAAAAATAAGGTTGCAGCCCCGTTCAAGCAAGTCGAATTCGATATCATGTATGGCGAAGGCATTTCCAAGATGGGTGAAGTCCTCGACCTCGGCGTGAAGGCCGGTGTTGTTGATAAATCTGGTGCATGGTTCAGCTACGGCGATGAACGCATTGGACAGGGACGTGAGAACGCCAAACAGTTCCTGCGCGACAACGAAGCCATGGCGTTGGAGATCGAAGATAAAATTCGTGCAGCGCACGGGCTTGATTTTGATGGGGCTCCGCTTGGATCAGACGATCCAGAGGTTTTTGAAGCCTGATCTACAACCTATTTTGTAAAGAAATGGGGCGCAGCCAGCAGGCCGCGCCCTTTTTCATTGCGGCCTGTGGACAAGACCACCTGACGAGCGGTATTTGAAATGTAACAGATTTCCCGCCCGGAAGGCCGCACCATGCAAACGCTTAATGATATTCGCTCGACCTTTTTGTCCTACTTCGACAAGCAGGGCCATTCGGTTCAGCCGTCTAGCCCGCTGGTACCGCGCAATGACCCCACTTTGATGTTCGCCAATTCGGGCATGGTTCAGTTCAAGAACCTCTTTACCGGCCTTGAGACGCGCCCTTACAGTCGCGCGACAACTGCGCAAAAATGTGTGCGCGCGGGCGGCAAACACAATGACCTCGACAATGTCGGCTATACTGCGCGGCACCATACTTTCTTTGAAATGATGGGTAATTTTAGCTTTGGTGACTACTTCAAGGCCGATGCGATCGCCTTTGCTTGGGAGCTGATCACCAAGGAACTCGGAATTCCCGCTGAGCGTCTATACGTGACGGTTTATCACACAGATGACGAGGCCGCCGAGATCTGGAAAAAGGTCGCAGGGCTGCCCGAAGAACGCATCATTCGTATCGCGACAGATGATAATTTCTGGATGATGGGCGCAACAGGCCCTTGCGGCCCATGTTCCGAGATTTTCTATGACCACGGTGATCACATCTGGGGCGGCCCTCCGGGATCACCGGACGAAGATGGCGACCGTTTTGTGGAGATATGGAACCTCGTATTTATGCAATACGAGCAATTTGAGGACGGTACACGCCGCGAATTGGCTGCGCAGTCGATTGACACCGGTATGGGAATCGAACGTGTGGCCGCGCTTTTGCAAGGCACCAACGATAACTATGCAACCGACCTTATGCGCAACTTGATCGAAGCATCCGCGCATGCCTCAAGCACGGATCCAGACGGGCCGGGCAAGACCCATCACCGGGTGATCGCAGACCACTTGCGCTCGACCTCATTTCTGATTGCCGATGGCGTGATGCCAAGCAATGACGGCCGTGGCTATGTGCTGCGGCGGATCATGCGCCGTGCGATGCGTCACGCGCATTTGCTGGGAGCCAAGGATCCCCTGATGTACCAATTGGTGCCTGCGCTTGTCAGCCAAATGGGCGCTGCTTATCCCGAGTTGGGGCAAGCCCAATCCTTGATCACAGAAACGCTGCATCAAGAAGAAACCCGGTTCAAACAGACGCTGGAACGCGGGCTCAAGCTGCTCGACGACGAAGTTGGCAATTTGAGTGCGGGTGCTAACCTGCCTGGCGAAGCAGCCTTCAAGCTCTATGACACGTTCGGGTTTCCGCTTGATTTGACCCAAGATGCTCTGCGTGAAAAGGGCCTAGCCGTGGATACCGACGGCTTTGACGCCGCGATGGCCGAACAAAAAGCCAAGGCGCGCGCTGCGTGGTCTGGCTCCGGCGAGGCTGCGGATGCTACGATTTGGTTCGACGTGGCCGATAAGCATGGCACCACTGATTTTCTCGGGTACGAAACTGAAACGGCCGAAGGTCAGATTGTTGCCTTGATCGAAGGCGGTGCAATGGTGCCAAGCTCCAAAGACGGCAATGATGTTCAGATCGCCCTCAACCAAAGCCCGTTTTACGCTGAAAGCGGCGGGCAGGTGGGCGATACTGGGATTATCCGCACGGATACCGGCGTGGCCCGCATTTCTGATACGCGCAAGACGGCAGGCGTGTTCATTCACTTCGGCAAAGTGACCGAAGGTGAGATCACCGAAGGGCAGGCTGCTGTGCTGGAGGTGGACCACAACCGACGCACATCTATTCGCGCCAACCACTCCGCCACGCATCTGTTGCACGAGGCTTTGCGCGCCGCGCTTGGTGATCATGTTGCACAGCGTGGTTCGCTGAATGCTGCCGATCGTCTGCGCTTTGACTTTAGCCATGGCAAGGCACTTAGCCCCGAAGAGCTGTCTCAGGTTGAGCGCGAGGTGAACACCTATATCCGTCAGAACGCCGCCGTCGAAACCCGGATCATGACACCTGATGATGCCCGTGCGATTGGTGCACAGGCGCTCTTTGGCGAAAAATACGGCGACGAAGTTCGCGTGGTTTCAATGGGCCATCAAGAAGGCTCGGGCAAAGGCAGCGACAAGACTACTTATTCATTGGAGCTTTGTGGCGGTACGCATGTGCGCCAAACCGGTGACATTGGCGCTTTCGCTTTGCTTGGTGACAGCGCGAGCAGCGCAGGCGTGCGCCGCATCGAAGCTCTCACCGGTGATGAAGCCTTAAGCTGGCTGCGCGGGCAGCAATCTGCACTTGCCGGGGTGGCTGATGTGCTCAAGACGTCGGCGGCCGACGTGCCTGACCGTGTGCGCGCGCTGATGGATGAGCGCCGCAGCCTTGCCAATGAAGTCGCGCAGCTGCGCCGCGATCTTGCCATGTCTGGCGGCGGCGGCGATGCCTCCGAAGCGATCGAGGTCAACGGCATCAAATTTCTCGCTCAGGTTCTGACCGGGATCACAGGCAAAGATCTTCCTGGTTTGGTTGATGAACATAAGTCGCGCCTTGGCTCAGGTGCCGTCCTGCTGATCGCAGACACAGGCGGTAAGGCTGCGATTGCAGCCGGCGTTACTGACGACCTAAAAGGCAAACTCTCCGCTGTAGACATCTTGCGCGCGGCTGTCGCCGAACTTGGCGGCAAGGGCGGAGGTGGCCGACCCGATATGGCGCAGGGCGGTGGACCCAGCGCAGACAATGCAGACGCAGCCATCGCCGCTGCCACAGCTATCTTGAAAGGATAACACATGCCCGCACTTTGGATTGCCCATGTCACCGTCACCGACGAGGACGCGTATAAGAAATATGCAGCAGGTGCGACCGTGGCCATTGCTGATCATGGAGGTGTCTTTATCGCACGTGGTGGCCGCTACGTTCAGCTCGAAGGCACAGATCGCCCCCGTAACGTCGTGGCCCGTTTTCCAGATGTCGAAACGGCAGAAAAATGTTACCATTCAGATACTTATCAGGCGGCGTTGGCATATGCCAAAGGCGCATCTGAGCGTGAATTGCTTATTGTCGAAATAACAGAATAAAGCCCCAGCGCAGTCACTGCACCGGGGCCTCATTAGTTCGAATATTTTGCGGAAAGGCTTGAGGGAATAATCCCCCTCAAGCCAATTTCTTAACTGGCTTTGGACATCCGCTTACGCTCATGCGGGTCCAAGAAGCGCTTGCGCAGCCGGATTGAATTGGGCGTCACTTCAACCAATTCATCATCGTCGATATAGGCAATCGCCTGCTCGAGCGACAACGTGATTGGCGTTGTTAGACGTACCGCTTCGTCCGTACCCGAGGCCCGAACGTTGGTTAGCTGCTTGCCCTTCAAAGGGTTCACTTCGAGATCATTGTCACGGCTGTGCTCACCGATGATCATACCGGTATAGACATCCGTCTGTGCGCCAATAAAGAACTTGCCGCGATCTTCCAGCTTCCACAGTGCATAAGACACAGCAGTGCCGTTTTCCATGGAGATCAAAACACCAGCACGGCGTCCAGGGATCGAACCTTTGTGCGGTGCCCAACCGTGAAACACGCGGTTCAACACGCCTGTGCCGCGGGTGTCTGTCAAGAATTCGCCGTGATACCCAATCAGGCCGCGTGACGGGATATGCGCGATGATGCGGGTTTTACCAGCACCGGCAGGCTTCATCTCGACCAGCTCGCCTTTACGCACGCCGGTGATCTTTTCGATCACGGCACCGGAGTATTCGTCGTCTACGTCAATTGTCGCTTCTTCGATGGGCTCGTGGCGCACACCGTCGATGTCTTGGAACAAAACCTGTGGGCGCGAAATGCTTAGCTCAAAACCTTCGCGGCGCATGTTTTCGATCAAAACACCCATCTGCAATTCGCCACGTCCCGCAACTTCGAAGGCTTCGCCACCGGGCGAATCCGAAATCTTGATCGCAACGTTGCTTTCGGCTTCTTTCATCAAGCGCTCACGGATCACACGAGACTGCACTTTTTTGCCGTCCCGACCTGCAAGAGGTGAATCGTTAATGCCGAATGTCACTGTGATTGTGGGCGGATCGATTGGCTGGGCCGGGATCGCGTCCACAACGGATTGTTCAGCCAACGTATCGGCCACAGTAGCTTTTGACATGCCTGCAATGGACACGATGTCGCCAGCTTCGGCCAGATCAATGCCCGTTTGGTCCAAGCCGCGGTAGGCGAGGATTTTTGTGCAGCGGAAGTTTTCGATCAACGTGCCATCTCGTGACATCGCTTTGATCGTCTGGCCAGCTTTCAATGTCCCGGATTCAACGCGACCTGTCAGCAACCGGCCCAAGAAGGGATCGCCGCCCAAGGTCGTGGCCAGCATGGTGAATGGCTTGTCGATATCGGCAACCTGCTTAGGCGCCGGTACATGCTCAAGGATCAGGTCGAACAACGCATCAAGACCTTTACGTGGGCCATCCAATGAGTGATCCGCCCAACCAGCACGACCAGAGGCGTACATCGCTGGGAAATCCAGCTGATCATCGGTCGCATCAAGGTTGGCAAATAGGTCGAAAACTTCGTCCAGCGCACGATCAGGTTCGCCGTCAGTCTTGTCGACTTTGTTGATCACAACGATAGGGCGCAGACCAAGCTTCAGCGCCTTAGACGTCACAAACTTGGTTTGCGGCATTGGGCCTTCTGCGGCATCAACCAGCAGAACAACGCCATCAACCATGGACAAGATCCGCTCAACTTCGCCACCGAAATCTGCGTGGCCCGGCGTGTCAACGATGTTGAGCCGCGTGCCTTTCCATTCGACTGACGTGGGCTTGGCAAAAATCGTGATGCCGCGCTCGCGTTCCAGATCGTTGCTGTCCATCGCGCGTTCAGTCGTAGCCTGATTTTCGCGGTAGGTGCCAGATTGCTTCAGTAGTTCGTCCACGAGCGTCGTTTTGCCGTGGTCAACGTGTGCGATGATTGCGATATTGCGCAGTTCCATGGGGTCAGCCTTTGTCAGGGAGTTGCCGCGCCATACCGTCGTGCGCGCCCAAAGGCCAGCAGAAAACGGACCTAACCTGCTGACGTGGCGTTTTCAGGCCCAAACTGGGCATGTTTCAACGGTTCGATGGTGGCCACCAAGCCCCAAAGGGCCAAGGTTTTGATTGGCCGTGAAACTATTTGCGCATTTGCAAAGTAGTTGACCGCGTGCCTGGCACCCTAATATGCCTAGATTTCACTACGCGCTAACATGACCTAAACTCATCAATGCGGAGTGGCGGACGAGAAAAGGTGGATCACTGCGATGCCCGAAATGATCAAGCCAAGACCAAGAACGGCAGGTAGGTCCAATTTTTGATTGAAGACCACGAACCCGATACCCGCGATCAAGATAATCCCCAAGCCGGACCAGAGTGCATAAACCACACCAACGGGCATAGCTTTGAGGGTTATGGACAACAGATAGAACGATACCGCGTAGGCCACGACCACCAAAACCGACGGCCAAGGTTTGGTAAACTGCTGGCTGGCTTGCAGCGCTGTGGTGCCAATGGTTTCGGCCAGCACGGCCAAGGCAAGGATCAGGTAAACGGGCATGGGCAGTCCTTTCATCGTACGCGCGTAGATTATCGATAGGCACATTCAAACACGTTGTCACGAAAGACCAAGCTAAAGGGGCAGGGCGGTCGTTTCTTTAATTTCTTCCATCACAAAGCTCGCAGAGACATCCGACAATTCCACCTTGCGGATCAGGCGTTGATAGAGCGCATCATATCCAGCCATATCAGCAACCCGCGCCCGAATGAGGTAATCCAAATCGCCAGTCATGCGGTAAACGCCCATGATTTCGGGCATATTCTTGGTCGCCTTTGAGAAATTTTGCAGCCAATCAGGTGCATGGGCATTGGTTCGCACCATCATAAATACGGTCAGGTTCAAGCCCAACTTAGTCGCGTCCAGTAGTGTGACCCGTTTTTTGATCACACCAGCCGTCTCAAGCGCGCGAATTCGACGCCAGCAAGCATTGCGCGAAAGGCCAACCTGTTCGCCCATTGATTCGAGTGATTGTGATGCGTCACGTTGCAAAGCACTCAGTATTCGTCTATCTAATTCATCAAATGTCACCATAAATATGATATTGCCGTGCATCCATCCCAAAATCAAGCGTAACTTCGGTGAATTTGGGAAGTGATCCCGTCGTGGTGCTGGTATCTTGATTAAGACTTAGAACAGGAGCAGTCCCCATGATCTCGCGCATCTTTCTTGACCACCCCGCACAAGTTGAAGAAACTTTTCTGGAGCATATGGCCTTTGCGCTGAAATTTGCAGGCCTGCTGTTTGCAGCCGCATTCGCAGCACTGATCCATGCTGTGATCCCGTGCCTGTTTGAGAAAACCGCCAGTGGCATCATCGCACGGCTCTATGAGCGCACCCATAACCGTGGCCACTGACCTATGTGCCGCTGGGCCGCGTGGCATGGTAAGCCGCTGTTTTTGAGCCAAATACTGACTGATCCTGCGCATTCTTTGATCCACCAGTCTCGCGAAGCATCCAAGTGCAAAACGGCCATCAACGCCGACGGCTTTGGGCTGGCATGGTACGACCAAAAGCCTGAGCCGGGGCAATACCGCGATGTGCATCCTGCGTGGTCAGACCCGAATTTACAGGCGCTGGCCGACCAGGTGAGCGCAGGTTTGTTCTTGGCGCATGTGCGCGCCTCCACCGGGACAGCGACCAGCCGCAACAACTGCCATCCGTTTGTACAAGGGCGTTGGTCTTTCATGCATAACGGGCAGATTGGCGGCTTTGATCAGATCAGGCGCAAGGCCGAAGCGTTGATTTCCGACGCGCTTTATCCACATCGAAAAGGTGCCACAGACAGCGAGGTCTTGTTTTTGATCGCAGCTGGGTTGGGGTTGGATGACGACCCACAAAGCGCAATGACCGCCGCCGTGGCTGCGCTTGAAACGCTGTCGCGCGAGAACGGCACCGGACCGCATATGCGCATCGCAGCGGCCTTTACCCGGGGCGAAACGCTCTATGCTGTACGTTATGCCTCCGATGCCCTCGCGCCGTCGTTGTTTTATCAGTGGAACGAGGATTGGCAGGGATGGGCGGTGGTGTCTGAGCCCTACGACACAGCACTTGGAAATTGGACCGAAGTGCCGAAGGGGAGCTTTTGCACGTTTACCAAAGACACCTGCCGGGTGGAGCCGTTTCTGCCCATGCAATCAAAACTAGCCGCCTAAGGGTGCATCCTATTGGCTAATTTAAGTTTAGCCGGCAACGCGGTGCGTTACTAACGCGCCGCACATAAAAAAGGCCGCCTCATGGGGCGGCCTTTCGTTTGTCTGTTGCAACGGGATCAGCCCTTGAGCGCATTGCCAAGGTTCTGGTCGACCTTTTCGAGGAAACCCATCGTGGTCAGCCATTTTTGATCGGGGCCTACCAACAGTGCTAGATCCTTGGTCATGTCGCCGGCTTCAACCGTATCAACAACAACCTTCTCCAAGGTTTCAGCAAAGTTGATCAACGCCGTGTTGTCATCGAGCTTGCCACGGTGCTTAAGACCACCGGTCCACGCATAGATCGATGCGATGGAGTTCGTCGATGTTTCTTCGCCCTTTTGGTGCTGGCGGTAGTGACGCGTCACTGTGCCGTGCGCCGCTTCGGCTTCAACTGTTTGCCCATCAGGCGTCATCAGAACGGATGTCATCAGGCCAAGCGACCCAAAGCCCTGCGCAACGGTATCGGACTGCACATCGCCATCGTAGTTCTTACAAGCCCAAACGTACCCGCCGTTCCATTTCATCGCACAAGCGACCATGTCGTCGATCAGGCGGTGCTCATATGTAATACCAGCTTCTTTGAATTTGTCTGCAAATTCAGTCTCGTAGATGTGCTGGAATAGTTCAAGGAAACGGCCGTCATATTGCTTGAGGATCGTGTTCTTGGTCGACAGATATACCGGCCAACCTTTGTTAAGGCCATAGTTCATGGACGCGCGTGCAAAATCGATGATCGATTTGTCGAGGTTGTACATGGCCATAACCACACCGGAATCAGGCGCGTCAAACACTTCATGTTCGATCTCGGTGCCGTCTTCACCAACAAATTTGATCGTCAACTTGCCCGCACCGGGGAATTTGAAATCGGTGGCGCGGTATTGGTCGCCAAAAGCGTGACGTCCCACAACAATTGGCTTGGTCCAGCCAGGCACAAGGCGCGGTACGTTCTTACAAATGATCGGTTGGCGGAAGATAACGCCGCCCAGAATGTTGCGGATTGTCCCGTTGGGGGACCGCCACATTTTCTTGAGGCCAAATTCTTCAACGCGTGCTTCATCAGGTGTGATGGTCGCGCATTTGACACCAACGCCGTATTTCTTGATGGCATGCGCGGAATCAATGGTGATTTGGTCATCCGTGTCATCACGCGCTTGAATGCCCAGATCGTAGTACTTCAAATCGACGTCGAGATACGGCAGGATCAGCTTTTTCTTGATGAACTCCCAGATGATGCGGGTCATTTCATCACCGTCGAGCTCGACGATGGGGTTTTCTACCTTAATCTTTGACATGAGGCATTCCTTTGCGTGGATTGGCATTGCGAGCGCATTTACCCCATTCGAACACAAAGGGAAAGACGGTATACAATAGCATACCGTTCATTTTCATTTCTTTGGTTTTGGGGGCACAGAGAGGCTGGCGTGAACGCAAATTTATTTCATTGCTCTCGCCGTTCGGTCTGAAATTGAACCCTGCGTGTCCAAGGGAAACAAATTTTCAACGCTGCGTTTTAGGTTTTCGCCCGCGCTTCAAAGAACGCGGTAATCTTGCCTTTGGCGTAGTCCCAAAGGGTTGGTGCGCCGATGGCGATCTTGCTGCCCACACGGTCCGCGATCATCTTTTCTGTGACGTCATAGTCGACCCAACTGCCGCCCCCTGATTGCAGGTTCTGCATTGGCGGTTGAAAACGGTCGAGCGATTTTGCGAACTGGGCAGTGGGGGTCGCGGCCGCCTCAAACTCTTCCCAAATTACACGAAGATCGTCTCGCAAGTCGTTGGGGAGAATTCCAAAAATTCGATCTGCGGCAACTTTCTCTTGGGCTTGCACCGCGGCCACATCAACGTCGCCAAAGATTGGATTATCACCGGCGTCGATCTCGACCAGATCATGCAAGATCAGCATTTTGATTACGCGGTCAATCTCAACACCAGGACCGGCCTGATCAGCAAGCACCAACGCATAAAGCGTTAAGTGCCAGCTGTGTTCAGCGGAATTTTCATACCGGGAGTTATCGCAAAGCTCCGTAGCACGGGTGACAGATTTTAGCTTGTCGGCCTCGTTTAGAAACGCGATCTGACGGTCAAGCCGTTCTCTCATACGCCCTTGGTCGCGCGGTGCGCCTTGAGCTTTTGGGACAAAAACGCACGGCCTTTTAGCTCAGCCATACGTGTCCGGATCGCTGTCAGGAATGCTTCTTCGAGGGTCTGGGACGACGTGCCAAGCACATCGCCCACTTCCATAAACAAGCGGTCTTCGCCAGTTTCCGCTTGCACGGCTAAGCATTCCTCGGCCAGCTTGTTGGCCATTGAAATGACTGCATCATCAGCCATTAGCGCGTTGTCTCGGTCAGGCGGCGCTTCACATAGTCGGTGGTGGAACCGATCAGCGTATCCATGTGCGGCCCTTCAAAGAAGTGACCGGCACCTTCGACCTCTTGGTGGGTGATCGTAATACCCTTTTGCTCGTGCAATTTATTCACCAACGACACGGTGTCTGCAGGTGGTGCAACACGGTCAGCAGTCCCGTTGATCATCAAACCCGACGCAGGGCAGGGTGCGAGGAACGAAAAGTCATACATATTCGCGGGCGGTGATACGGAGATAAAGCCCGTGATCTCTGGCCGGCGCATCAAAAGTTGCATGCCAATCCAAGCACCAAAGGAAAAACCAGCAACCCAGCAATGCTTGGAATTGTTGTTCATCGACTGCAAATAATCCAGCGCGGAGGCTGCATCTGACAGCTCACCAATGCCTTGATCATATTCGCCTTGGCTGCGCCCCACGCCGCGGAAGTTAAACCGCAGCACAGTAAAGCCCATATTATAAAAGGCGTAGTGCATGTTGTAGACGACCTTGTGGTTCATCGTTCCGCCGAACTGAGGGTGCGGATGTAGGATGATCGCAATGGGTGCGTCACGTTCTTTTTGAGGGTGGTAGCGGCCTTCGAGGCGGCCTTCGGGTCCAGGAAAAATGACCTCGGGCATGGGCGTCCCTTACTGTGGGCTCTTAAGGGCCGGGCTATTCTTGACGAATTAGCTCAGTCACTTTAGAACGGTTCTAATTAATGGAGTCGCGGCTGTGCCACGACAGTCAGGCTCCGCACTTAGGCATTTCATGCGCTCACGTCAATCGTATGCGGGCATCTGACAGGCTGTAATAGGGGATAAGCACAATGAAGCTATCGACAAAAGGACGCTATGCGATGGTTGCCTTGGCCGATATTGCGCTGCAACCGAAAGGTAATCTTGTCTCGCTTGGTGAAATAGCCGAGCGTCAATCGATCTCCTTGCCGTATCTCGAGCAACTTTTTGTCAAACTACGCCGCGCTGAATTGGTGTCGTCCGTACGTGGCCCCGGCGGCGGTTACCGGTTGGCGCGCACAACCTCTCAGATCCGCGTCGTTGATATTTTGGCGGCCGTCGATGAAACCGTAGATGCGATGCACAAAGGGGCAGGGGTCTCTGGCGGGCAATCGGGTAGTCGTGCCCAGTCTTTGACCAACCGTCTTTGGGAAGGCTTGAGTGCAAACGTTTACGTATTTTTGCACCAAACCCGACTGTCTGACGTCATCGACAATGAGTTGGTGCCATGTCCCGCTGTGCCGCATCTTTTTGATTTGGTGGACGAATGAGCCGCATCTATTTGGATCATAATGCGACCACACCGCTGCGTGCCGAAGCCCGCGCGGCGATGGTGTCGGCGATGGATGTCGCGGGCAACCCGTCAAGCGTCCATGCAGAGGGCCGCGCGGCCAAGGCGTTGGTGGAACGTGCGCGGATGCAAGTGGCGGAGCTTGTTGGGTGCGATCCGGGTGACGTAGTGTTTACGTCCGGTGCAACCGAAGCAGCCAGCCTAGCAATCCCTGAGTTTGCCACTGTGTCTTCAGCTGGCATTGAACATGACGCGGTCTTGTCTTGGGTCCAGAAAAAAGGCGTTGATCTGACACGGCTGTTGGATGTTGACGGCAATGGTGTGCTGACGGGAACCGCGCACGGTGCTGATTTCGCTGACGGAATTTTCGATGACGTCGTCGCGATCCAAGCTGCCAACAGCGAAACGGGTGTGATGCAAGACACGATGAAGCATGCCCAAGCCCTTTGGGCGCTCAAACGGTCGGTCTTGATCTTGGTCGATGCGGTGCAGGCGCTTGGGAAAACGCAATTTTCTATGGCCAAGTCTGGCGCTGATTTCATTCTGTCCTCTGCGCATAAGTTGGGCGGGCCCAAGGGCATTGGGGCGCTGATCGTCAAAGGCGGCACCGACGTAAAGCCGCGCTTGCTGGGCGGCGGGCAGGAAATGGGCCGCCGATCTGGGACTGAAAACATCGTCGGGATCGCCGGTTTTGGCGCAGCCGCTGAGGCAGCGGCGCGTGACGTTGCGAATGGCCGTTGGGAAGAGGTTGCACGCCTGCGTGATTTACTGGAAGAGGTCCTTGAGGATGCAGCAAAGACGACTATTTTGGTAGGGAAAGATGCGGACCGCCTGCCCAACACCAGTTGCCTGATGACACCAGGCTGGAAGGGCGAGACGCAAGTGATGCAGATGGATCTTGCCGGAATTGCGATTTCCGCGGGGTCGGCCTGTTCGTCGGGCAAACTGCGGGCGAGTTCGGTACTGACTGCCATGGGATATGACGCGAATGAGGCCGCAAGTGCGATCCGCGTTTCATTGGGACTTGAGACGACGCCTGAGGATGTGATGCGCTTTACCGAGACTTGGACCGCGCAACTGAAGAAACACGAGAAGAGAGCGGCCTGATGGGCGTTCCGGGAGAAGGACAATGAGCTTGGACAACACGATTGTAAAAGACGGCGTCGACCAGGAAACCGTGGATGCTGTGCGCGAAGTCGGCGGTGCCTACAAGCATGGTTGGTCCACCGATATCGAGATGGAATATGCGCCCAAGGGCCTGACCCCTGATATCGTGCGCCTGATCTCTGAGAAAAACGAAGAACCGCAGTGGATGACCGACTGGCGGCTTGAGGCGTATGACCGCTGGTTGACCAAGAAAGAGCCAGATTGGGCCATGGTTGACTACCCTGAGATCGATTTTCAGGACCAGTATTACTATGCGCGCCCCAAAAGCATGGCCATCAAGCCGAAATCACTGGATGAGGTCGATCCCAAGCTGCTGGCCACCTATGCCAAACTGGGTATCCCTTTGAAAGAGCAGGCCATTTTGGCTGGCGTCGAAGGTGCTGAAGAGATGAGCGATGCGCCGCGCAAAGTGGCTGTAGATGCTGTCTTTGACAGTGTGTCCTTGGGCACGACGTTCCAAAAAGAGCTTTTGGCCGCTGGCGTGATTTTTTGCTCGATCTCTGAGGCGATCCGCGAACATCCTGAATTGGTCCGCAAATACCTGGGCTCAGTCGTGCCTGTGTCGGATAATTTTTATGCAACGTTGAACTCGGCTGTCTTTTCGGACGGATCATTTGTTTACGTGCCGCCAGGCGTGCGTTGCCCGATGGAATTGTCGACGTATTTTCGCATTAACGCGGAGAATACCGGCCAGTTCGAGCGCACATTGATCATCGCCGACAAAGGCAGCTACGTGAGCTACCTTGAGGGCTGTACAGCCCCTCAGCGTGATGAAAGCCAGCTGCACGCCGCCGTGGTCGAAATCATCATCGAAGAAGACGCGGAAGTGAAATACTCCACCGTACAAAACTGGTATCCGGGCGATGAAAACGGCAAGGGTGGCATCTATAACTTCGTCACCAAACGCGCCGATTGCCGCGGTGACCGGGCCAAAGTGATGTGGACCCAAGTTGAAACGGGCTCGGCTGTTACGTGGAAATACCCAAGCTGCATCCTGCGCGGCGACGACAGCCAAGGCGAATTTTACTCCATCGCTATCGCCAACAACATGCAGCAGGCCGACACCGGCACCAAAATGATCCATCTGGGAAAGCGTACCAAGTCGCGCATCGTCTCAAAGGGTATTTCGGCGGGCAAGGCTCAGAACACCTACCGCGGCCTTGTGTCTATGCACCCTAAGGCCAAGGAATCGCGCAACTATACGCAATGCGACAGTCTGTTGATCGGCGATAAATGCGGGGCGCACACGGTGCCCTATATCGAGGTTAAAAATAACTCGAGCCGGGTTGAGCATGAAGCGACCACATCCAAGGTCGACGATGATCAGCTGTTCTATTGCCGGTCGCGCGGCATGGACGAAGAAGAGGCCGTTGCCCTTGTTGTAAACGGGTTCTGCAAGGACGTGCTGCAAGCACTGCCGATGGAATTCGCGATGGAGGCACAGGCTTTGGTGGCGATCTCGCTCGAAGGATCTGTGGGCTAATGTTGAAACTGGCAAAGGAAGTCGCAATAGCCACCACGGTCTACGGCATCCTGAGCTATGTCTTCCGCTTTTCATTGGAAGAGGGCGACGGGATACCCGAAGTGATCATGGGGTCCCTCGTTTTCGGCGCGATCTATCTGGTCGTGGGCTTGCTGTTCAAATTGATACGAAGGAAATCGGAATGACCCGGCCTGTTGCCTTTGCGGTCACCTCTCGCACCTGCTCGAGCGTTCAAATCGGAGCGGTGTTGGGCTGATGGCTGATACGGCACCTCTGCGCCTCCATTGGTGGAAGGCTGTCCCGAATTTCGGGGACGCGATCAATCCGTTGATCGTGAGCCATATGTCTGGCCGTGCCGTAAAGCACGCCGGCCCCAAGCGCGCAGAGCTGTTTGCCATCGGGTCGCTCTTGCAAGTTGTCCGACGTGCCTTTGTGGAGCCACGTGAGGGTGCGCGCCTGTCTGTTTGGGGTACTGGTTTGTTGCATGCCGTGAATTCTCGCGGATTTCTGGATCACATCGATATCGCACTTGTGCGCGGTCCGATTACAGCCGCGCTCTTGGGGTTGGAACACACGCAATTCGGCGACGCGGGGCTGTTGATCGACCAAGCATTGCCCTTTGACGGAACCCGCACGGATCGCATCGGCATTGTGCCGCATCATACGCTGGTGGATGATCCAGAACTGCTGGCATTCGTCGCCTCTGATCCAGCTTATGCGCTGATCGACCCTCAAGGAGACGCCGCATCGGTCTGTCAACAGATCGCGGGCTGTGCGCATGTCTTTGCGTCTTCGTTGCATGGTCTGATCGTTGCGGATGCCTACGGCGTGGCGAACACCTGGATTACACCAAAGGGCCAGTCTCGGCTCAAATATCATGACTACGCTGCATCCGTTGGGCGCAGTGATATGGCGGCACCTATGGGGCTGCCTGACGTCCCCAAGGCCCCGAAATCATCCGCCATCACCTATGCCGACGGGATCGCCCGTTGCCGCGCAGCTCTTTGCGCAAGTTTCCCATCTCATCTGAGGGCCGCATGACCAAATGTATCCCTCTGTTCATCCAACTTAAATTCTGCCACTGCGGCGCAACCGTCAAATCCAGGAGCATTCCATGCTGAGCATCAAAGGCCTAAAGGTCCAACTTGAAGAAGAAGACAAGCAGATCCTCAAAGGTGTCGACCTGGAGATCAAAGCTGGCAGCGTTCACGCGATTATGGGGCCAAACGGCTCTGGTAAATCGACATTGTCCTACGTCCTTTCGGGTAAGGGCGGCTATGAGGTTACGGACGGATCCGCAACTCTCGAAGGCGTCGACTTGCTTGATATGGATCCAGAAGAACGCGCCGCTTCGGGCCTGTTTTTGGCATTTCAGTATCCTGTTGAAATCCCCGGTGTGGGCAACATGACATTCTTGCGCACCGCCGTGAACGCCCAACGCAAAGCGCGCGGCGAAGATGAGATGTCGGCGGCAGAATTTCTCAAAATCGTGCGCGCTCGTGCCAAAGAGCTCAAGATTGACGCGGATATGTTGAAACGCCCTGTCAACGTTGGCTTCTCGGGTGGTGAGAAAAAGCGCAATGAAATCCTGCAAATGGCAATGCTTGAGCCAAAAATGTGCATTTTGGACGAGACGGATTCCGGCCTTGATGTTGATGCGATGAAACTGGTGGCCGAAGGCGTGAACGCGCTGCGTAACGAAGGCCGCGGGTTTTTGGTGATCACGCATTACCAGCGTTTGCTCGATCACATCAAACCGGATGTGGTTCACATCATGGCAGACGGTCGGATTATCAAAACCGGCGGACCTGAGCTGGCGCTTGAAGTCGAAAACAACGGCTATGCCGATATTCTGGCAGAGGTGGCGTAATGGCCGACGCTGTACTTGAAAAAACGGCAGAGGGCTGGATCGCCTCGCTCAGCTTGCCTGACGCGACGTGGGACCAACCCGCACGCGAAGAAGCATTGTCACGCCTGCACACGATGGGCCTGCCAACACGGCGCGATGAGTATTGGAAATTCACCCGCCCTGATACACTGACCCAAGAAACCGCGCCCAAAGCTGCTGTGTACCCTACAGACGAAGCGCCAATTTTTGGCGAATTCGACAGCATTAAGCTGGTGTTTGTAGACGGTGAATTTGACGTTGATGCCTCTGATGACTTGGCCCTGGAGGGCATTCGCATTGAAAGGCTCGCTCAGGCGCGCAGTGATTTGCATTGGGCGACAGCGCTTTACGGAGTGCTCGAAACGCGCGGCCAAACGCCTGTTCCGCGCCCGCTTGCCGCACTCAACACCGCGATGGCAGCCGACGGTATTCTGATCCATGTCACAGGCAAGCCAAGCAAACCTGTGAACTTAATTTATAAACATAAATCAGATAGTTCTGATGCGATCTTACACCATTGCATTAAGTTGGATGCCAAAGCTTCCATGACGTTGCTAGAAAACGGCCCCGGCGCTGCGCGTCTAAATACTGTCATGGAAGTAGAAGTGGCTGATGGTGCTTCTTTTCATCATGTCCGTGCCCAAGGGCGCGACCCAGAACGCCGCGCTGCAACCCATGTCTTTGCCCGCATTGGTGCCGAGGCTAATTTCAAATCCTTCACCGTCACGGTCAACGGCATGCTGACGCGCAATGAATGCGTGATTGAGATGGTCGGCGACGATTCCCACGCAACTGTCGCTGGGGCATGCGTTGGCGATGGTGATTTTGTGCATGACGACACCGTTTTCGTGACCCACGATTCACTGAATTGTCAAAGCCGGCAGGTTTTCAAGAAGGTCCTGCGCAACGGTGCCACAGGTGTTTTCCAGGGTAAGATTTTGGTTAAGGCCGGCGCGCAAAAAACCGATGGTTATCAGATCAGCCAGTCGCTGCTGTTGGACGAGGATAGTCAGTTTCTCGCCAAGCCAGAGCTTGAAATCTACGCAGATGATGTTGCCTGTTCGCACGGATCAACTTCAGGTGCGATTGATGAGGATGCGATGTTCTACATGCGTTCGCGTGGGGTTCCAGCAACTGAAGCCACAAATCTGCTGACCCTCGCGTTCCTCGCTGAGGCCGTCGAGGAAATCGAGGCCGAAGACCTGCGTGATCAGATCAATGCACGCCTGGCAGGCTGGCTGGAACGGCACAAAAGCTGATGGCGCTCACAAGCGACATTCTGGCGACGTACCGTGGCCCGGGCCGCGTCATGGCGCGTTTTATTTCGCAAGGGCGCAACGAGGTCCGCGCCTTAATTTTCCTGCTATTGGCTGGATTGTTGATCTTTATCGCCTCTGCGCCATATCAAGCCCGTGAGGCACAGCTGGACCCCGAAGGTCCACTTGCCGTGCGTCTGTATTGGAGTGCGTTCTTGTGGATTTTTTTGATGCCGTTGATACTTTATGCCTTCGCAGCGATGATCTGGGCGTTGTCAAAAATCGCACGCCGCCAGATCACCGGGTATGAAATCCGCATGACATTGTTCTGGTCGCTTTTGGCATCGACGCCGGTGCTCTTACTCCTTGGTATTGTTGCCGGATTTATTGGTCCAAGCATTCAACTGCAAGCCGTTGGTATTGTATGGCTTTGCGTTTTTGGTTGGTTCTGGGCAAGTGGCCTTTTGGCCGCAGAGGGTAACGTATGAGCCTCAAACAATCTCTCATGGACCTTGCTGTCCTGACCTTGCGCGACCCGCAAGCTGCGGCGCGTCATATCATCTCGTTCGGGTTTGACCGCAATACGCTGTGGTCGGGCCTGGCGCTGGTTGCTGTGGCGAACACATTCATCTTCACGATACAGCTCAGAGTCGCTGGTGATACCGCTGAAATTCCTCAACTTTTCCTGAATCCCTTGGCATTCTTCGTCATCCTTTCTGGTGTGTTAGTGCTAAGTGTCCATGCGTTTTATTGGACCGGGCTCGCGATTGGCGGAAAAGGCGACTTGGGAGATTTGTTGGTCCTGATGGTCTGGCTGCAGGCGCTGCGTGCCGCCGCACAGATCGTTTTGTTGGTCTTACTCCCGTTGTCGCCGCTGTTGGGTTTGGCGTTCTCGGTCCTAGTTGGGTTTTTAGGCCTTTGGATACTGATCAATTTCATCGCCACGGCGTTGCAACTTTCTTCGATGCTGCAAGGGGTTGTTGTGTTGGTCTTAGCCGCAATTGGCATGGTGATCGGTTTGTTGATTTTGGCGATGGTGGTCGGACTGACCGCAATGGGAGTGCCTACAAATGTTTGATGTAACAGCAGTGCGCCGCGACTTTCCAATTCTCGCGCGGGAGGTAAACGGCAAGCCGTTGGTCTATCTCGATAACGGGGCTTCGGCGCAAAAACCGCAGGTGGTTATCGATGCCATCACGCAAGCCTATTCGATGGAATATGCCAATGTTCACAGAGGCTTGCACTACCTTTCTAATCTTGCAACTGACAAGTATGAGGCCGTACGTGGCACGATTGCGCGTTTCTTGGGCGCACCCTCCGAGGATGAGATCGTCATCAATTCCGGAACAACCGAAGGGATCAATCTGGTCGCTTATGGGTGGGCAATGCCGCGCATGGAAGCCGGGGATGAGATCATCCTCAGTGTGATGGAGCATCATGCCAACATCGTACCTTGGAACTTTTTACGCGAACGCCAAGGTGTTGTCCTTAAGTGGGTCGATGTGGATGCGACGGGTGCTCTTGATCCGCAAGCGGTGATCGATGCGATAACGCCACGAACGAAGCTGATCGCAATTACGCATCTTTCCAATGTCTTAGGAACGCTTGTTGATGTGAAATCCATCACAACTGCTGCACATGCGCATGGCGTTCCGGTGTTGGTTGATGGCTCACAAGCGGCAGTGCATTTGCCCGTCGATGTCGCCGACATCGGGTGCGATTTTTATGCCGTGACAGGCCACAAGCTTTACGGTCCTTCGGGATCTGGCGCGACCTATATCAAACGCGTACGGATGGATGAGATGCGCCCGTTTATTGGCGGCGGTGATATGATCCGCGAAGTGACCAAAGAAGGTGTCACATACAACGATCCCCCCATGAAATTTGAAGCAGGCACGCCCGGTATCGTCCAGACCATCGGATTGGGCGTGGCGCTTGAGTATATGATGGGGCTCGGCATGGACAACATCGCCGCCCACGAAGCAAAGCTACGCGATTACGCGACCGCAAAGCTTGGGGGGCTGAATTGGCTACAGGTTCAAGGCACGACGCCGGATAAGGCTGCAATTTTTAGCTTTACGCTAGATGGTGCCGCACATGCCCATGACATCTCCACGATCCTCGACAAAAAGGGCGTTGCTGTGCGTGCAGGGCAACATTGCGCAGGACCTTTGATGGCGCATTTGGGCCTCAGCGCTACCTGCCGGGCGTCCTTTGGCCTTTATAATACTGAAAGCGAAGTCGACACGCTGATCGACGCCCTTGAGTTGGCACATGACCTTTTTGCCTAATCGCTGAACCGATTTTCCAATTGCAGGGGCCTAGGAGGCTGGCTATACCAAGCGGTGTTGGACCCATAGCTCAGCTGGATAGAGTGTCGCCCTCCGAAGGCGAAGGTCGTAGGTTCGAATCCTACTGGGTTCACCATTTTTCCTTACAAGCCATGGCCTTATCTGCCGCAGTGGATGTGACTCAAAGAGGGTCCATGATCGCTTACTGCTGGGGCTTGCCCTGTTTTCCAGCTTTTCCATCCTGGTATCATTGGGGTTACGGCCAAAGAGATTCGTCTTGAATGATCTTGGCAACTCTTGGGCAGGCGCAGCATCTAACTGTTTCGCTAGATACCGTCGGGTTCCATGTAGGCCGTGGCGAGCTGTTTCGTTGTGCTGATGAAGCGCGCGTTTCGTCCGGACGTCCCATCCTCAGTCATCCTCGTGATGTTCCATCCGACATAGGTGGCGGATCTGAGTAAGATAAACAGGTCGAGCACTGCGAGGTCGATCGGCCGCACAGAGGTATAGCCCTCGATCAGGCCCGTTCGCAGAGTTGAAAAATCGGGCGCGTCGAGGTGTTTCAACAAGGCGGTGGCGATGTCAAAGAGCCTGAAACCAAATCCACCATCGTCAAAGTCGATAAGCTGTATCTGATCGCCGTCGACCATGACATTCGCGCTGACCAAATCTGCATGGATCAGTCCATAATCTAGTTTAGCTTCCAGTTTGGCCAACTCGGCATACGCCTTGTCGCGCATCGCTAGAAAGAGGTCGCGGTCATGAGACGTGAGGGCAGGGTTGTCCCAAAACCGACCCCAAAGCGGTGCCTCGCCGAGCAGCCCATCGCGGTCCCATGCACAGCGTGCAAACCGGGCTGGCTGTTCCCATGCATCTGATACGTCATGCAGGCATGCCATTTCCTGCCCGACGCGGTAAAATAATACCGCGCGCGCAGTGGGTAGCAGCCCCTCAAGGGCTGCGTCCAATGTCACGCCGGAAAGCCAAGTCAAAACATCGACCTGAACATCATCGAGCACATGCAACATGTCGCCAGACAAAGATGGAAGGGGGGCCGGCACCCGAATTCCGCCCGATGCAGCGGCTTCCATCCATTGTAATTCAGACTGCAACTCGATGTCTGTACGGTAGCCTTGACGGTGCAGCCTAAGGGCAAACATGTGGTGCTCGGTGGTGATTTTGTAGACCGCGTTTTCGCGAGTGGCGACAAGGATATATTCAGCCCCCTCCAACCCCCACAATACCAGTGCTTGCTCTACAATGGCGTTCATTTGATCATCGGAGTTTGCCCAAGAACGTCGTCCAATGTGTCGAACAACAGGTCCGCATTCTCAATTGAAAACGGCATCGGTGGGCGGATCTTGAGGGTGTTTTTGTGCCGACCTAGCTTGGAATGGATGATCCCACGGTGGCGCATGGCATTGATGATGCGGTCGGTGAAATCGCTAGCGGGGGATTTAGTGTCGGGATCTGTCACCAGTTCGGCCCCAAAAACAAGGCCTGAGCCACGCACATCACCGATCACGTCGTATTTCTGGGCGAGGGCATTCAGACGCTTGCGGGCATGTTCGCCCACGGTCTTGGCGTTTGCCATCAAGTTCTGGTCTTCCATCTCTTCCAGCACAGCCATCGCAGCAGCGCAGGATACTGGATTACCACCGAAAGTATTGAAATAGCGATAGCCAGACCTGAAAGCTTTGACGATATCGCGGTTGGCGACCACGCCGCCAACAGGATGCCCATTGGCCATAGGTTTACCCAACACAACGACATCGGGGACCACGCCCATCTTCTCGTGGGCCCAAAGGTGAGTACCAGTGCGCCCAAAGCCTGATTGCACTTCGTCGCAAATCAGCACTCCACCAGCCTTGCGCACCACTTCAGCAGTAGGTTTCAGCCAGCCAGCAGGATTGTCGGGAAAGCCTTCATTCAGAAAATACGGACACACGACCAAGGCCGCAAAGCCAGTACCATCTTCCTCAAGTGCTGCGATTTGGTCAGCGACAGAGGCCGCGAACATCAAGCCATCAGGGTCGTGGTTTCGGTAGCTGTCTGGCGCATCGACGAAACGGAAATACTGATCTAGCCCAAAGCCCACCTTGGGGACGTTGGATTTGCTCAGCTGGCTGACCAGCGCTGTGTTGCCGTGATAGGTCGCGTCGGTTGCAATGATGCCGCGCTTGCCGGTCACCGCTTTGGCCATGCGCAGGGCGATGTCGTTGGCCTCTGAACCCGTGCAGGTCAGGATCGCGGTGTCCAACGTTGCATCCATCGTCGAGGTCAGCTTTTCGATGTAATCTAGGATGCCGTCATGCAGATAGCGCGTGTGTATGTTCAGCGTACTGGCTTGCCGGCAGATCGCATCGACAACACGCGGGTTACAGTGCCCGACGTGAGGCACGTTGTTATAACAATCGAGGTATTTACGGCCCTCCGCATCCCATAACCACACACCTTGAGCTTTCACGAAATGGACCGGATCGTCATAGAACGTCGACACATTCGGCCCCAGAAGTCGCGCGCGGTCTGCCAGTAATTGTGCTGTGGTGCGTGTCATTTAAATTAGCCCCGCCAGCGTCTTAGCCAGCGCAGACTTTTCTAATTTGGGCCTAATAAAGATACCGTGGTTGTCAGTCATGTCGGTGCCTCATGCTGCTGTGAAACCCGCATCGAGCGCCGATAAAATCGTCGCAACATCCGTTTCGGTCAACACCAACGGCGGTGACAAGATGATGTTGGGACCAGAGACGCGGATCATCGCACCCGATTTATAAGTGACATTTTGCACTGTTGTGGCCCTGACTGCGTCGATCGGTTTTTTTGTTGCGCAGTCGCTGACCATTTCGATGGCAGTCATCAAGCCTTGCCCGCCACGGACGTCGCCAATGATATCGTGCTTTTCCATCAGTGCTTTGCAGCCCGCGAACAGCTGATCGCCCCGCGCGGCTGCGTTTTCCACGACGTTCAATCGTTTGGTTTCCGCCAGGCATGCCAGTGCAGCGGCAGCGCCCACAGGGTGCCCAGAGTATGTGTAGCCATGACCAATTTTGGCATTGGGGTTGTTTTCGAACGCCTCGATCATCTTGTCACCCAGCATCACGGCCCCAAATGGGAAATACCCGTTGGTGATGGCTTTGGCGGTGCACATCATATCAGGCTTAATGCCCCAAAGCCGGGCACCGGACCACGCACCGGTGCGGCCATACGCGGTCACAACTTCATCCGTGATCAACAAAATACCATTTCGTTCACAAATATCGCGGACCATTGGCGCAAAGGACTTATGCGGCACGATCACGCCACCAGCACCCAAGATCGGCTCGATGATCATCGCGGCAATGGTGTTGGCACCTTGGAAGGCAATTTCATCCTCCAACGCTGCGGCGCATAGTTGCGCCAGCTTTTCGGGGTCAGTTTCATTGAAAGGGTTGCGGTACGTATAGGGCGCAGGGATGTGATAGCAGCCCGGCAGCAGCGGTTCATACGCATTGCGGAAATTCGCATTTCCGTTGACGCTCGCGCCGCCAATATGGGTGCCATGGTAACCCTTTTTAAGGCTAAGGAATTTGACCCTTCCCGCATCGCCGCGCAGCTTGTGGTATTGCCGCGCAAGACGCAGCGCCGTTTCCACAGAATCTGAGCCGCCCGAAGTAAAGAACGCGCGGCTAAGGCCGTCAGGCGCAAAAAACTCACTCAATTCGTACGACAACTCAATCGCGGCTTCGTTCGAAGTGCCTCGGAAGGTCGAATAATACGGGAGTTTTTCAAGCTGAGCTGCCATTGCGTCTTTTACAGGTTGGCAAGAATATCCAAGGTTAACGTTCCACATGCCACCGACGGCATCCACGACCGTGTGCCCGTCAATGTCGGTAATGTTAACGCCGCTGGCTTCGGAAATGATGGTCGGCGGATGATCAATGGTGTCTTGGGGCGACGTCATTGGGTGCCACATCAGTCGACCGTTGTGTTCTTTCAGGAAGTTTGAGTCTTTCATGATGCGGTTTCCGATGCGTGCGATGGTGAAAGGGATTTGGCCCAGGCGGCCTCGATGTCGGCAGGGGGCGTTCCACCCCAATTGTGGGAAATTTCACGACTGGCGCTAACCAGATTACTCTTAATAATGCGCTCAAGATCCTGCGAAAACCGCGTGGCGACGCTCGCAACAGATACAGCACCTGCAAAGAGGCCGGTTTGATCGAAAACCGGAACAGATAAGCTGTGGATTTCATTTTCATAACTGCGATCAGAACGCCCAAAGCCGGTGTCGCGCGCAGATTGGACAGCTTGTTCGAGGTCTGCAGCGGTTTGTACGGTCTTTGCTGTGTAGGCTTGAAGGTTTTCGGTAGCCACATCCATCAATTTGGAAGGACCAAATGCCAGCGCGCACAGGCCTGATGCTGTCGCATGCAAAGGGAAGGTCTGAATGTCGATGATCGCCCGCGTGCCGTGTTTCGGCGATTCGCAAGATGCGAGTGGATAGACAGTCGTGCCTGATAATACTGATACATGAGACGTCTCACCGGTAGCGTCAGCCAAGCGTGACAACGCAGCTTCGGCTCCTGCTTTTCGCGGGACGGTTTCCTCACGGGTCTGCGCGAGCTGCAGCACAATTGGGCCTAGGCGGTAGTGTTTGGTTGCCGGATTTTGCTCCACAAACCCCGCATCCTCAAGGGCTTGGAGGTGGCGGTAGGTGGTTGCCTTGTCACGGCGCGCCAGACGGCACAACGTCGATAACCCAATCTCGGGCCGGGCCGACGAAAAATGCGCCAATAACTCAAGGGTTTTTGCGGCTGATGACATGCAGGCTTCGCTTTCCATCCAATTCAGAAAAAGTTTGACACATGCAATTTAACAAGGCAACCTTTTTTACATAACAGCGGTTCAGTATATGAACCAACACCAGGGAGAGAGAAATGACTAAATTTATGACGTCAGTGACAGCCATGGCACTTGCCATGGCAGCCGTCACAGGGGCCGCACAAGCGGAATACCCAGAAAAGCCAGTTGAGTTTGTTGTGCCTTGGCCTCCGGGTGACCTTGAAGACGTGCTGACACGCATGATTGCAGAAGATTTCTCCGAGGCCTACGGCGTCGCGACGGCTGTTGTTAACAAGCCTGGTGGGGGCGGTGGCCCGTTCCCGGGTGCCATCGAAGTGGCGAATGCGCCTGCTGATGGTTACACTGTCGGTTCGTTTATCATCGCCATTCCCGTTGTTGGCCCGCAGATCGGCATTCCTGAGCTGAACCCCGATCCCTTCGTGCCGCTTGGGAACTTCCTGACATATCCGTTCGTCATCGCGACCAGCGGCGATGCACCTTATGACGACATGGCGGGCTTGGCTGAATATGCGGGCAGCAACGATGTTGTTCTGGGTCACTTCGGTGCGCCACTCGTGCCAACACAAGTCACCTTCGGTCTTGCCAAAGAGATGGGCTTTGCCTTCGCATCTGACGCGGCATTTGATGCGCTGGATTGCAACACGCTAGCCTCTGGCGACGTCGACGTCATCAACACGACGCTGCAGCAAATCTTCCCTTGCTTGGATGATGTCAAAGTTCTCGCCTCCATTGGATCCGAGCGCATTCCATTGACGCCTGACACCCCGACAGTAGCCGAGCTTGCGCCCAATCTGGACGTCGCTTTGTGGAACGGTCTGTTTGTTCATGCCGACACACCACAAGATGTTCAGGACAAGATCATCGCCGTCGCGCAAAAGACGATGATGTCTGAGCGTGCACTCAAACTGGCCGCTGACACGGGCGCGCTAGTGTACTGGCAGACCGCAGATGAGGTCAAAGCCCAGATCATTACGGACATTG
The DNA here is from genome assembly GCF_003352085.1 of Sulfitobacter sp. SK012. Taxonomy (NCBI): domain Bacteria; kingdom Pseudomonadati; phylum Pseudomonadota; class Alphaproteobacteria; order Rhodobacterales; family Roseobacteraceae; genus Sulfitobacter; species Sulfitobacter sp. SK012. The sequence goes on along the minus strand of NZ_CP025804.1, from coordinate 2,355,172 downwards.
AGACGATGGCCCGTATTGAAGGCATGCTAGCTCAGTAATCACGACAAAAAATTGGTCGGGCAATATCTTTGCCCGGCCATTTCTGCACCGAGAATACCGGGGGCTACACCATGTCGCGCGTCAAAACGCTTCAATCTTTGTTCAGGCGGTACCGCCGACCCGGTGATATTGTTTTTGCGTGGATTGTTCTGATCTTTTCGGTCTTTTTGCTCACTCAACTGATCGATCAAACGGCATATAAGAACGGATCAAAGCTGTTTGCTCAGCCAAGGTTTTGGCCAGCAGTATCTCTTGTGGGCATGACCTTCTTTGCCGTGCTGCACTTGTTGGGTTCTTTGTTTTCCGAACGTATTGAGGGCCGCTGGCGCGAAGTGTTGATGTGGTTTTCCGCCTTTGAATACGCAGGCTGGTTCATCGCCTACGCCGCCGCTGTGCCCTATACCGGATACCTTCCGACGACCGTTATCTTTGCTGTGGCCCTTGCGTTGCGCGTCGGGTACCGCAGCGCCCGCGTCTTGGGTGCCGCGGCGATAAGCGCTCTGATCATCGTCCTGTTGTTTAAGACCTTGCTGAAGGTCAACTTGCCTTCAGGCCTTATCTACGAAGTGCTTCCAGACGGGTTGCGCCAAATCATGCTGAATTATTTCTGATTGGACCAAACCATGGAGAACCTGATTGCTGGGGCCGAAATGTTGGCCCGTTGGGATGTTATGCTGGCGCTTTTGGTGGGGTCCATCGGGGGCGTTATCATCGGGGCGATCCCCGGCGTTGGCCCGGCGGTCGCCATTGCGATTTTGCTGCCCGCGACCTTTTCACTCGATCCTATTGTCGGCCTAACGATGCTGCTTGGTATCTATGGCTCGTCGATGTACGGCGGAGCGATCCCGGCGGTGTTGATCAACACACCAGGGACGGCGGTGAATGCTCTGACGTCCTATGACGGCTATCCAATGACAGAACGAGGTGAGGCGCACAGGGCCGTATCGCTCGCCTATAGTGCGTCGTTTTGGGGTGGCATTTTTGGCATCGTTTGTCTGATATTACTATCGCCGGTGCTGGCTCTCATTGCGCCAATGTTCGGATCGCGAGAGATCTTTCTTGCCGCATTGCTGGGTATTATACTGGTTATTCTCGCCCATCGAGGGCAGATTTTTGCTGCTGGATTGCTGGCGATGTTTGGGATTTTCCTCCAGACGATCGGCTTGGACGCGGTCACCTACACGCAACGCTACACATTCGGCTATTCGTTCCTAAGCTCGGGCATTAACCTGATTGTCGTGGTGCTGGGATTGTTTGCGCTTAGCCAAGCGTTCTTCTTGCTTACCGCGCCAGATTCCAGCCCAGATGCAAAACCCGTATCGGGCAAAATGACAGCGGGCATCAAAGAGCTCATGAAGCACAAGCGGGTGGCTACGGTCGCTGCGAGCTTTGGTGTGGTCCTTGGTATGATCCCCGGAACAGGCGAATTCACAGCCCAATTCATGAGCTATACCTACGCACAAAAGACATCCAAGAACCCTGAGCTTTTTGGTAAAGGATCCCCTGAGGGCCTGATCGCATCCGAGGCCGCCAACAATGCCGTGCCTGCCGCCGCAATGATTCCGCTTTTGGCGCTTGGTATCCCGGGCGAAGCGCTAACTGCGATGATGTTGTCGGTGTTTTATGTGCACAACGTCATCCCCGGTCCGCAGCTTTTCCAGAACAACATTGATCTGGTCTATGGGCTCTATTTCGCGCTGATCTTGCTCAATGTGATCGTGATGATCTTCTTGCTATTCTCTACAAATCTACTGACGAAGATCATTCGTGTGCCGACGCGGTTCTTGGGGGTGATGATCCTTATCCTGTCATTTGTTGGGGTTTATTCACTACGCAATTCGCTGACCGATTGCATGATCTCTGCTGGGTTCGGGGTGTTAGGCCTTGTTCTGAAGCGGCTTAACTTGCCAATCGTGCCGATCATTCTTGGCATGGTTTTAGGCGGGATCATGGAGGTCAAACTGCGCTCTGCGTTGCCACGCCTCAAAACGCCATTCGACATGATTGATCGTCCGATTTCGTTCATTCTCTTTGCGATCATCCTTATGGTTTTGGCGCTGCATATCCGCACCTTGATCAAGGAATATCGCGCGCATCAACCAGAAGAAGACCACGACTTGCACGACAGTCAGACACGGTAGGACCCATGGACCAAAGCAAAATTGAAGCGCTTCGGGCGCAACCAGTAGCTGCCTTTTCGCATCTGATTGAGGGCAAACATGTGCCTGCATCTGATGGCGGCATGATGGATATTCTATCCCCGATAGACGGGCAGGTTCTGACCCAGGTCGCAAAGGGCACGGCCGCGGATATGAACGCTGCGATTGCTTCAGCGCGCGCGGCATTTGAGGATAAACGTTGGGCCGGTCAATCGCCCGCTGCGCGCAAGAAAGTCTTGTTGAAATGGGCGGATTTGATCGACGCCAACGCCTTGGAATTGGCCGTTTTGGGGGTGCGCGATAACGGCACTGAGATCGGCATGGCGATCAAAGCTGAACCGGGATCCGCGGCTGGAACAATCCGCTATTACGCAGAAGCACTTGATAAGATCTACGGAGAGATCGCGCCCACGTCTTCTGATATTTTGGGCATGATCCACAAAGAACCTGTGGGCGTTGTCGGCGCGATCATACCTTGGAATTTTCCATTGATGATTGGGGCGTGGAAATTGGGCCCCGCGCTGGCGATGGGAAATTCGGTGGTGTTGAAGCCGTCTGAAACGGCATCTTTGTCATTGATGCGCATGGCGGACCTTGCACTTGAGGCTGGATTGCCGCCTGGCGTTTTGAACGCCGTCACCGGCCAAGGGGCCGTTGTGGGCGAGGCGCTGGGGCTGTCGATGGACGTGGATGTTCTGGCCTTTACAGGATCAGGCAGCACAGGCCGGCGGCTGATGGAATATGCGGCGCGGTCGAACATGAAACGCGTATATCTGGAATTGGGCGGTAAATCCCCAAACATCATCTTTGCGGATGCGCCCGATCTGGATGAGGCCGCCAAAGTCGCGGCGGGAGGCATCTTTCGCAATTCAGGACAGGTGTGCGTTGCCGGGTCACGGTTGCTAGTCGAAGCCTCCATTCACGACAGCTTTGTGGACGCGGTCACAAAAGCCGCTGAAAACATGCGTGTCGGTGATCCGTTGGACATGACTACAGCGATAGGTGCTGTAAATTCTGAGGCGCAGCTAAAGCAGAACCTCGGGTTTGTAGGCACTGCGGTCAAAGAAGGCGGCAAGATCGTCACTGGCGGCGCGCGTATATTGGAAAACACCGGCGGCTATTACATGGAACCTACGATTGTTACGGGCGTGACCGAGGATGCGACATTGGCGCAAAGGGAAGTTTTTGGCCCTGTGTTGGGTGTGACCCCGTTTGAAGACGACGACGGCGCCGTGCACATCGCAAACTCAACCGTTTATGGGCTGGCAGGTGCAGTTTGGACATCAAACCTTAGCCGCGCGCACCGCATGGTTCGAGATGTACGGACGGGCGTGATGCATGTGAACACCTATGGAGGCGCGGACGGGACGGTGCCTTTGGGCGGCGTGGGGCAATCGGGCAATGGGTCTGACAAGTCGCTGCATGCAATTGAGAAATATATCAATCTAAAGACAGCGTGGATCAAGCTGTAGCAGGGGGGCATGCGATGACAGATAAAACCATATTGGTGATCGGCACATACGACACCAAGGACGACGAGCTGGGTTTTCTGGCAGGTGTGATCCGCGACCAGGGCGGCCGCGTCATCACGATGGATGTGTCCGTTTTGGGCGATCCATCCCAGCCCACAGATTACTCCAAACATGATGTGGCAGAGGAGGGTGGCAGCTCAATCGCTGCGGCCGTTGCCTCGGGTGAAGAAAACGTTGCGATGCAGATCATGGCGAAGGGGGCCGCGCTTTTGACGGCGCGGCTCTACCTCGAAGGAAAATTCGACGGAATGATCGTGCTGGGCGGCACAATGGGGACTGATCTTGCGCTGGATGTGACGGCAGCTTTGCCACTTGGTGTGCCTAAATACATTGTGTCGACCGTTGCCTATTCGCCGTTGGTGCCAGGGGCACGGATGGCCGCAGACGTTCAAATGATCCTTTGGGCCGGGGGCCTTTATGGAATGAATTCAGTCTGCAAGGCGACGCTTAGTCAAGCGGCGGGGGCTGTCTTGGGAGCCGCGCGGGCGGTGATCAAACCTGAATTCAACAAGCCCCTTATCGGGATGACGTCACTGGGCACATCAGCGTTGAAATACATGATCACGCTAAAGCCAGCACTTGAGGCGCGCGGCTATGAGGTGGTCGTTTTCCATGCCACGGGCATGGGCGGGCGCGCGTTTGAAAACCTGGCTGCGCAGGGCATGTTTGCCTGCGTGTTCGACTTTTGCACCCAAGAACTGGGCAATCATATCAACGGATCAAGCGTTTCTGCAGGGCCTGACCGGCTGACCAATGCGGGCCTAAGTGGCACGCCGCAGATTGTGGCTCCGGGATGCTATGATCTTGTCGATCTTGTGGGTTGGGAACCCGTGCCGGAAAAGTGGCATAATCACCCTCAAAGACCGCATAACCGACTGCTGTTGAATGTTATTTTAAACCAAGACGAGCGCAAGATGGTAGCGCACGCCCATGCAAAACAACTGGCTACGGCCAAAGGTCCGACAGTGCTTTTGTTGCCAGAACACGGCCTTGGTGAATGGGACCGCGAAGGTGCTGATCTGCATGACCCAGAGGCATTGGCGCAGTTTTTGACGGACCTTGAGGCCGCGCTACCGCAAAATGTGCAGGCGCACCGTATCGGGTGCCACATCAACGATGCTACGTTTGTTGAAAAGGCGTTGGAGGTGTTTGATGGCTGGCGTGCGGATGGCTTAGTCGGGTGATCCCGGATCAAGAAGCGCCAAAAGATCGAGCAATGTTTCGTAGTTTTCCGCGCCCAGCGTGGCCTGAAAACCAACAACAATCTGCGCGGTCTGCGCGGCACGGTCGTCGATGATCTTTTGCCCGGCAGCGGTGATTTCAATTAACTGACGCCGCTTGTCGACTTCATCGCGGGTTTGCGTGATCAACCCGTTGTTGCGCATCGATTGAGCCATTCGTGTAAGGCTCGGAAAGAGGAGGCTGGCCCGATCTGCAAGAGTAGACGCATCTTGCGGTCCGTGCTCAGATAACACCCTCAAAACGCGCCACTGTTGCTCTGATATACCTGTCCCAGCAAGCATGTCGCGGATGGGGAGCATCACACCTTCACGGGCGCGGATCAATGCAATGGGCAAGGATCGCGCCGTAGGAGGCATCGCATTTTTCTTTTGGGTCACCATGTAATGTCCGATCAACGAAGTCAGTCCGTGTTGGCGAATATCGCTTGACATCGCAAGTAATATTTACTTAACAAGGTAAGTAATAATGCCGTAAGGAATGTCCCATGCCACATTTTCAAATCGACTACTCTGGCAACCTAGAGGCTATCGTCGACCTGTCGGGTCTGTGCGAGAGAATCCGCGCCACGGCAGCTGACCTTGAGACCTTTCCAATGCCGGGCATACGCGTGCGGGCCGTTCGGGTGGACCACTATGCAATTGCGGATGGCGATCCCAAGCACGGCTTTATCGACATATCGATCCGCCTTCGGGCAGGCCGCGCAGCCGACGTCAAAGCGGACGCTACGGCCAAGATTTTCGAGGCGGCCAAGGACTATCTTGCCCCGATAATGCAGACCCATTCCATCGCGCTTTCACTTGAGATGCGGGATATCGACCCTGGTTTATCTCTTAAAACCGGGACCATTCGCGACCATCTGGAGGCGCATTCATGAGCACGTTGGACCAAAACCTTGCCAAGCTATCGGGCTATCTAGAACGCTTTCGCGAAACAGGCATTCCCAACCGCATCGGCGGAAAGGACGTCATGGGGCAGGGTGGTGTGTTTGATACGATCTCGCCTGTCGATAAATCCAAGATTTGTGAAGTGGCTCACGGCACCGCAGAAGACATCGACGCGGCTGCCATGGCTGCGGCGGCTTCTTTCCCAGCGTGGCGCGACATGCCCGCAATCGAGCGGCGCAAAATCTTGATCGATGTTGCCGAAGCCATTGAGGCGCGGGCGGAAGAAATCGCTTTGTGTGAATGTTGGGACACCGGCCAGACGATCCGCTTTATGTCAAAGGCCGCATTGCGCGGCGCTGAGAACTTTCGCTATTTCGCTGATCAGGTTGTGCAGGCTCGAGATGGACAGCATATCAAATCGCCCACTCTCATGAACATCACAACACGCTTGCCCATTGGCCCTGTGGGGGTGATCACGCCTTGGAACACGCCTTTCATGCTCTCGACGTGGAAGATCGCGCCAGCGCTCGCCTCTGGATGTACTGTTGTGCACAAACCTGCCGAAGCATCACCGCTGAGCGCCCGTTTGCTGGTCGAGATCGCCGAAGAAGCTGGATTGCCGCCCGGCGTGCTGAACACAGTCAACGGCTTTGGTGAAGGCGCGGGCAAAGCGCTGACCGAGCATAAGGCCATCAAGGCCATCGCGTTTGTTGGAGAAAGCCGCACAGGCTCTACCATCACCAAACAGGGTGCCGACACCCTCAAGCGCATGCATCTGGAGTTGGGTGGTAAAAACCCAGTTATTGTCTTTGACGACAGCGATCTGGACCGTGCGCTGGATGCAGCGATCTTTATGATTTACTCGATCAACGGCGAACGTTGCACGTCCTCCTCGCGTCTGTTGGTCCAAGACACCATCCGCGCAGAGTTCGAGGAGAAGCTGATTGCACGGGTTAACAACATCAAGGTCGGACATCCGCTTGATCCGGCTACAGAAATCGGCCCACTGATCAGCCAAGAACATTACGATAAGGTCGCGAGCTATTTTGACATCGCTAAACAAGACGGTGCCACGGTTGCCGCTGGTGGCGTGACTGTCGGCGACGCTGGTTTCTTTGTCCGCCCAACATTGTTTACAGATGCAAACAATCAGATGCGCATTGCCCAAGAAGAGATCTTTGGCCCGGTGCTGACCTCGATCCCTTTTAGCACCGAAGAAGAAGCGCTCGAGATCGCAAATGACATCGACTACGGCCTGACTGCCTATGTCTGGACCAATGATCTGACCCGCGCGTTGCGTTTTACTGACAAGCTTGAAGCCGGGATGATTTGGGTCAACTCTGAGAACGTACGTCACCTGCCGACGCCCTTTGGTGGGGTCAAATCCAGCGGCATTGGCCGTGACGGCGGCGACTGGTCCTTTGAGTTCTACATGGAACAAAAACACATCGGCTTTGCCACCGGTCAGCACAAGATCATGCAGCTGGGAAAATAGCCTCACGTTCAAGTACAGGAGAGACCGATGCCAATTCCAACACCAAATAAATACCCTGATTTCAATACCATCCGGTTAAGCCATGTTTGCCTGAACGTGTCGGACCTGAACGCCTCGCGTCAGTTTTATGTCGACACGCTTGGCATGCAAGTCACCGATGAAAGCGTCAGTCACATCTATTTGCGCGCCATGGAGGAACGTGGGCATCACTGTGTGATCTTGCAACAATCTGATCAGCCCGGCACCGTCGAAGTCATGGGTTTCAAAACTTTCGATGATGCCGATCTGGACCGTGCTGAGACCTATTTTCAGGGCAAAGGGCGCCCAACGTCATGGGTCGAGCGGCCTTATCAAGGTCGTACACTGCTGACGTCCGACAACATGGGTATCCCGCTGGAATTTTATCATAAAATGGACCGACTTGAACCGATCCATCAGAAATATGCGCTTTACCGTGGGGTTAAACCTCTGCGGATCGACCACTTTAATGTGTTTTCAAATGACGTGGATGCGTCGGTGGAATTCTACAGTGACTTTGGGTTCCGCGTCACCGAATACACCGAAGACGAGGATAGCAAAAAACTCTGGGCGGCATGGATGCACCGCAAAGGTGGCGTGCATGATATGGCCTTTACCAACGGCACTGGCCCGCGCATGCACCATTTGGCATTTTGGGTGCCGACCCCGTTGAATATAATTGATTTGTTGGACCTCATGGCGACCACGGGCTATGTCAAAAACATCGAACGCGGCCCCGGACGGCACGGTATTTCCAACGCTTTCTTTTTGTATATTCTTGACCCTGATGGTCACCGAATTGAGATTTACTGCTCAGACTACCAAACACTCGATCCTGACCATGAGGCGATCAAGTGGGATCTTCAGGACCCGCAACGCCAGACCCTTTGGGGAGCTGCTGCACCGCGCAGTTGGTTTGAACATGGGACCGAATTCGTGGGCGTTAAGCCTAAAAAAAGCCAGATCGCCGCAAGTCCGATCATCGCGCCATAGCATAGAAAGACCGTAACAGATGGATTGGGATGAATTCGCCCATTGGGGCAAGCATATCTCGGATTGGGCCGCTGATTATCACCGGACCTTGCGGGATCGCCCTGTGCGCGCGCAAACTCGTCCTGGTGATATTGCAGCGCAACTTGATCAGGTCCCCCCCGAGGGTCCCGAAGCGATGGAAACGATCCTTTCTGATTTTGAGCGGATCGTGATGCCGGGCATTACCCATTGGCAGCACCCGCGCTTTTTTGCGTATTTCCCGGCCAACGCGGCACCACCTTCGATCTTGGCAGAGATGTTGGTGTCCACGATCGCGGCACAATGCATGCTTTGGCAAACGTCTCCGGCAGCGACCGAGATGGAAACCGTCATGCTTGACTGGTTGCGGCAAGCCATTGGTCTTCCCACACATTTTTCGGGTGTGATACAGGATTCCGCGTCATCCGCCACATTGGCTGCTGTGCTAACGATGCGAGAGCGCGCGTTGAATTGGAAGGGCAATCGCGAAGGCCTGTCTGGTCAACCGCGCCTGCGAATTTACTGCAGCACCGAGGTTCATACCAGTATCGACCGCGCCATTTGGGTTTCGGGCATTGGCGAAGATAACTTGGTGCGAATTCCGGTAAAGGGGCCGTTGCGTGGCATGGATCCCGCTGCCTTGCGCGCGGCCATTCAAGCCGATCGGTCCGCGGGGCATCTGCCTGCAGGGATCATTGCGTGCACCGGGGGCACCTCAACGGGGTCTTGCGACGATATTGCTGCCGTGGTCGCCATAGCCAAAGACGAAGACCTTTATACCCATGTTGATGCTGCATGGGCGGGGGCTGGGATGTTGGTGCCGGAATTCCGCGATCTGTGGAAGGGCGTCGAGGGCGCAGATAGCGTCGTCTTTAATCCGCATAAATGGCTGGGCGCGCAGTTTGATTGCTCGGCGCATTTCATTGCTGATCCCGAAAGCCTTGTCAGAACGCTGGCGATCCAGCCTGAATACCTCAAAACCCACGGCACAGATGGGATTATCAACTACTCTGAGTGGACCGTTCCGCTTGGTCGCCGTTTTAGGGCGCTCAAGCTGTGGTTCCTGATGCGCAGTTACGGCCTTGAAGGGTTGCGGACGCGGTTGCGCAATCACGTAGAATGGGCCGGAGAACTTGCGCAGAAGTTGGATCAAAGTGACGCTTTTGAGCTAGTGACTGATCCGGTATTGTCGCTGTTCTCCTTCCGTCTGTGTGGACATGATGACGCCGCACAAATCGCATTTGTGAACCGCCTTAACGACGATGGCCGCATCTATGTGACCCAGACGCGGGTCGCTGGCGACATCGCCATTCGCTTTTCCATCGGCCAATTTGACGTCACAAAAGCCGACATTGATTTCGCTTATGATGTGTTGATCGACGTCGCCAAGGAGTTCTAGATGTTTTCCACCTATACCACCCCCGAGGGTACCTTTTATGGCGCGGCCACAGACGGCGGTATGATTGCCCTTAGCCCGCATTTCCCGCAATGGCCGACGCTTTTGGACGTGATCCGGGCAGGTGGTTTGAGTGACCTGGAACAGGCCGCAGAGGGCAAAGACATAACCCACCGCGATGTCACCTTTGAGGTGCCGTTGCCTAATGCGCCGCGTATTCTATGCGTTGGCGTGAATTTTCCAGACCGCAATGCGGAGTACAAAGACGGCACAGATCAACCCAAACACATGTCTCTTTTTCCGCGCTTTATCAGTGGGTTCACGGGCCATGCTCAACCACTTGTTCGCCCCCCAGAAAACCACACATTGGATTATGAAGGTGAAGTAGCGATTGTCATCGGCAAGACAGGCCGGCGCATTGCGCAAGACGACGCGTATGATCATATCGCCGCACTCACCATCTGTAACGAAGGCACGATCCGCGATTGGGTCCGCCACGCCAAGTTCAACGTGACCCAAGGCAAGAACTGGGACAACTCAGGTTCCATGGGCCCGTGGCTGGTGCCGTTCAAGGACGCAGCACAGCTCGACGATGCCCGGATCATCACCCGGGTGAATGGTGAGGTCCGTCAAGATGATACATTGGACCGCATGATGTTCCCCATTCGCGAGGAAATCGCCTATATCTCGACGTTCATGACGTTGCAGCCGGGCGATATTATTGTGACGGGCACACCAACCGGAGCTGGCGCGCGGTTCGATCCGCCGCGCTATCTGAAACCCGGTGATGTGGTCGAAGTTGAAGTTGGCGGCATCGGCACCCTGCGCAACGGGGTGAAGGACGAGGCATGACACCTGACGAGCACGCACGCGCCGCCGGCGAATTACTGAACGCCGAAGCAACAAACCGTCAGATTGGTCTGTTGTCGTCGAAGTATCCAGACATCACGATGGATGACGCCTATGCCGTGCAAAAATCGATCTGTGCGCAAAAATTGGATCAGGGCCGCAAGATCATCGGCTGGAAGATCGGCCTTACCTCAAAAGCGATGCAATATGCGTTGAACATCGACATTCCCGATAGCGGCATTTTGTTTGACAACATGCTGTTTGAAACAGGGGCGACCATTCCTAAGGGTCGATTTATTCAGCCCCGCATTGAAGCCGAAATCGCGTTTGTTATGAAATCTGATATCGGGGGCGCGGATGTAACACGCCAAGCTGTACTGGCTGCGACTGACTATGTGGTCCCGTCGATCGAAATTCTGGATACGCGCATTTTGCGGGCTGACGCTCAGACCGGCAAAACCCGCAACGTCTTCGATACCATCAGCGACAACGCCGCCAATGCTGGCGTGGTTCTGGGATCAGCTCATCATGCGGTAGATACACATGATTTACGGTGGGTCGGTGCCATCGCAAGCCGTAACGGTGAGGTTGAAGAAACCGGTTTGGGTGCCGGAGTTCTGAATGATCCTGTGGAAAGCGTGGTCTGGCTTGCGCGGAGGATGGCGCAATACGGGCAAAGCATCGCTGCAGGTCAAATTATCCTGTCAGGCAGCTTTATCCGACCGGTTGAATGCCCCAGCGGTACCGATATCTCCGTCGATTTCGCCAGCTTCGGTGAAGTTCAAATTAGATTTGACTAAAATTTGCGCGTGAAAAAAGCGCCCAAAGGCGCTTTCGTCGACAGACAGACAAGGGCAGGGTGATTATCTGCCCCAGGTACGTACGACGCCACAATCCATGTGCACGAAGTTGGAACCTGAATAACGCCCGACACCACCACCGCGACACGCAGCTGCAGCTTTGTAGATTTGGCCAACCGACCGCGTCCCTAAGCGCAGATCAGCGGCTTGTCCGCGCATATGCAGGGAGTTTTTCGCAACTCCGCGAGAGCGTGAGCGCAACATCGCGTTGGTTTTAGGGCTGCGGTATCCCGAAAGGAGCATGTAGGGTTCGCTCGCGTTCAAAAGATTATGTGAGGCGGCCATGATATCGACCGTGCGCAGATCAATGGATTTAACCCCATCTGTCCGCCAGTCGCGCATGAAATAGTTCACTTCCTTGACGGCGTCTTTGATGTACTGACCTTCGATCCAGTAGATCATGTCGATCCGCTCACCCGTGCGGCCCGAATACATGCGGATGCGGCGGATATCGCCTGCGCCGCGCAAAAAGCCTGCTGCATTGGAGAATGTCGGAGCTGCCGTGAGAGTTGTTGCCGCAAATGCGCCCAAAAGCGCGCGTCGGGTAAAACCCGAGCCATTGTTTTCTGCCATGTTCTGTCCCGTCGTCTGCCTATCGTACCCGTGATGTTACACGGGCACTTCATCTCATCCCCAGATGCAACTTAGGTATTGCATAGCCCGAATCCTTAACCAAGAACTGAATTTCGCAGCAGCTATTTACCACCACTTTTAGGCGAATTGTTGCGCAAGTTGTGAGAATACGCTGTGCAATTTTTATGCAGCCGGTGCCATTTGCGCACCACCATCACCTCGTCTTTTTGAGATTGCGCAATTGTGAATGGACACGTCCCCGCGCAACCCTGCAGAAACGTTGTATATTCGCTCCTAGCTTAATGAAGGACTTCATTGATGATGACCCGGCGCCGCCTGATACCGATGTTGCTTGTTGTTGGGCTGACCATCTCAACGCTGAGTGCGCCGTCGCAAGGGCGCGCGCAAGTAACAGCGTTTAAGCAAGCCGTTGCTGAAGCAGCATCTCAAGACGCGGATATTGCAGCATTCTACCGCGGCCAAGGGTTTACCGGAATTTGGACGGAAGATAGCGAAGAGCATCGCACCCGCCGGGCTGCTTTGATAACGGCCTTGCGTGGTGCTGCAAGCCACGGTTTGCCAACTGCGCGCTACGATCACCTCACGCTTCAAGCCAAGCTGGCAAATGCCCGCACGGCCCGCGATCAGGGGTTGGTTGAAGTCGAAATGACGCGCGTGTTTTTGAAATATGCCCGCGACGTACAAACGGGCGCGCTGATCCCGTCTCAAATCGACAGCGGCATTGTGCGCGAAGTTCCGTCCCGCAACCGCACCGAAACGCTGTCAGGTTTTGTTCAGGCTCAGCCTGCCAGTTATCTGCGCGGCCTTGCGCCGCGGACGATGGAATATAACGCGCTGATGAAGCAAAAACTGGCGCTTGAAGCGCTTGCGCGGAACGGGGGCTGGGGTCCTGTGGTGAAATCCAGCAAACTCGAGCCGGGCCAAACAGGCAATGCAGTTGTTCAGCTGCGCAATCGCTTGATGAAAATGGGATATCTGCGCCGCTCTAACGCGCAGGCTTTTGATGTCACCATGCGCGCAGCAGTCCAGCAGTTTCAGACAGATCACGGGCTTGAGGCTGACGGTGTCGCAGGACCTGGAACCTTGAAAGAAATCAACAAAGGCATTGCCAAGCGTCTGCAATCGGTTGTTGTTGCCATGGAACGTGAGCGGTGGTTCAACACAGATCGCGGTGACCGCCACATCTTGGTCAACCTACCGGATTTTACCGCCAAGGTCATTGATGATGGGCGCATAACGTTTCAGACCCGTTCTGTGATCGGCGCGGGCAGTTCAGATCGCAAAACGCCCGAGTTTTCCGATGTAATGGAGTTTATGGTCATTAACCCAAGCTGGTACGTCCCACGCTCGATTGTGACCAAGGAATATCTACCCGCAATGCAGCGCAATGCAGGTGCTGCCAGCCATCTGATTATTACGGACCGCAACGGCCGTCAGATTAACCGCGGTTCGGTCAATTTTAACAACTACAATGCGCGGAATTTCCCATATTCCATGCGCCAGCCTCCGAGCCGTGGCAACGCGTTGGGTTTGGTGAAATTCATGTTTCCAAACAAATACAACATTTACCTGCATGACACCCCAGCCAAGAAGCTGTTTTCGCGTGAAGTTAGGGCATTCAGCCATGGGTGCGTACGCCTGAATGATCCATTCGACTTTGCTTATACGCTGCTGGCAAAACAAACTGACGACCCCGAAGGTCTGTTCCAGTCCAAGCTACGCGGTGGCAAAGAGGTGCGCGTAATCCTTGAGCAGCCAGTGCCTGTGCACATTATCTACCGCACGGCCTTTACCGATGCGCGTGGCGAGGTAAATTACCGCCGCGACATCTATGGCCGTGACGCATTGATCTGGGGTGCGCTCCAAAAGGCAGGGGTAGCGTTGAGCGGCGTTCAAGGTTAGGTCTGACCCGACCTTTTTTCGGGAGCCTCGTCATGCATCACACGATCAAAGATATCTCATCGGCTTTGGGTGCCACTGCGGTTGGTGACACTGGTATCGTTGTGCGCGGCGCTGCAGAACCAGCCCATGCAACGCCCGATGATCTGGCTCTTGCGATGAACCCAAAATATGCTGATGCGCTGTCAAAGGGCAGTGCCGTTGCTGCGATGCTTTGGGAAGGTGCCGATTGGCAGGCCTTGGGCCTCAAGGCCGCAATCATAGCCCCACGGCCTCGCTTTGCAATGGCCGGGCTCACAGCATTGATGGATCGCGGGCAGGGGTATGAATCGGGCATTCACCCCACAGCTTTTGTCGACCCCCAAGCCGTGCTGGGCGAAGGCGTATCAGTCGGACCGCTCGCCGTAATCAGCAAGGGTGCGCATATCGGCGCAGGCTCCGTGATCGGGCCGCAGTGTTTTGTCGGCTGGGATGCGACTGTGGGCGAGGGGGCGTATTTGCGCGAGCATGTCAGCATCGGTGCGCGTGTTGTCATTGGTGCGCGTTTTGTTGCGCAACCGGGTGCCCGCATTGGCGGAGATGGGTTTTCCTTTACCACGGCAGAGCCATCGGGTGTTGAAGAGGCACGCAAAACGCTGGGGGATCAGGGGGATGCTAAAGCGCAACCTTGGACGCGTATCCATTCGCTTGGCGCGGTGACAATCGGCGATGATGTCGAAGTTGCCATGAACGTTACCATCGATTGTGGAACGATCCGCAACACCGCCATCGGCGATAATACCAAGATCGATAACCTTGTGCACTTGGGTCATAATGTTGTCATCGGGCGCAATTGTCTGATCTGTGGGCAAGTTGGCATCGCGGGCTCAGCTGTGATTGGTGACAACGTTGTGCTGGGTGGGCAATGCGGCGTTAGCGACAACATATTTGTTGGTGATGGCGTGATTGCGGGAGGCGGCACCAAGCTCATGACCAATGTCCCCGCAGGCCGTACCATGCTTGGCTATCCTGCAACGCAAATGGATAAACAGGTTGAAATGTACAAGTCCATCCGCCGCCTGCCGCGGCTCCTGCGCGACATTACAGCGCTGCAGAAGGTGGTTTTCAAATCTGACAAGGATGATTAGGTGATCTACAACTGCTGCCATGAGGTGAGGATTTAACGCCATGAGCATCAAAGATCAGGTCATCTCCATCATCGCCGAACAGGCCGTGTTGGAGCCTACGGATGTCCAACTGGACAGTACGCTTGAAAGCTTGGGCATCGACAGTCTTGGGCTGGTGGAAAGCATCTTTGCAATTGAAGAGGCCTTCGACATTACAGTGCCGTTCAACGCAAACGCACCACAGGAATCGGATTTTGATATCACCTCTGTTGCGACAATCATCGCGGGCATTGAGCGCCTGAAGTCCGAGCAGAGCTAGGTTGATGAAGCGCGTTGTGATCACTGGCGCAGGCACGATCAACGCGCTGGGGCATTCCGTCGCGGATACCATGGCTGCGATGAAGAATGGCGTTTGCGGCATTGGCCAGCTTGAATTTCGCGATGTTGATCGCTTGTCGATCCAAATTGGGGGGCAGGTCCGCGGATTTGAGGCTGAGGGGCGGTACAACCGCCAGCAAATCTCGCTGTATGACCGCTATACTCAGTTTACGCTCGCTGCTGCTAAGGAAGCGATTGAGCAATCTGGCATTGTGTTTTCGGGCGAGGTTTCTGCACGCTCCGGCGTGGTGCTGGGCACTGCGGGCGGCGGCGTCAGCACGTGGGATGACAACTACCGCGCTGTCTATGAAGAAGGCAAAAACCGGGTGCATCCTTTTGTGGTGCCCAAACTGATGAACAATGCCGCCGCCAGTCACGTGAGTATGGAATGGAACCTCAAGGGCCCATCCTTTACCGTGTCGACGGCCTGCGCGTCGTCCAATCATGCTATGGCGCAGGCGTTCTCAATGGTGCGCTCTGGCATGGCCCCCGCGATGGTCACGGGCGGATCTGAATCGATGCTGTGCTTTGGCGGTGTCAAAGCCTGGGAAGGGTTGCGCGTGATGAGCCGTGATGCGTGCCGTCCGTTTTCAGCCAACCGCAACGGTATGGTTCAGGGCGAGGGGGCTGGCGTATTTGTCTTTGAGGAATATGAGCACGCCTGTGCACGCGGTGCCGATATCTTGTGCGAGGTCGCGGGTTTTGCGATGTCCTCGGATGCCTCCGACATCGTGATGCCGTCGAAATCTGGCGCCGCGCGGGCCATGTCGGGCGCGCTGACGGATGCTGGTATCAATCGCGACGAGGTTGGCTATATCAATGCTCACGGGACCGGAACTGCGGCCAATGACAAGACCGAATGTGCTGCTGTGGCGGATGTCTTTGGGCCCCATGCGGACCGGCTGATGATCAGTTCGACCAAATCAATGCACGGCCATTTGATTGGTGGCACCGGGGCGGTGGAGCTCTTGGCATGTATCATGGCGCTTCGCGATGGGGTGGTCGCCCCCACCATTGGCTATCAGGAACCTGACCCAGAATGTGCGTTGGATGTCGTTCCAAATGAGGCGCGCGAGGCCAAGGTCGATGTGGCGCTCAGCAATGCGTTTGCGTTTGGCGGTATGAATGCGGTGATTGCCCTGCGCAACGTTTGATGGCCACAAAAAAGCCGCCACCCAAGAAAGGGTCGCGGCCTGATTACACAACCAAATGCGCTTTATTGTACGATCGTCGAGACCTTGTCGTAGCCTGCAGTAAATCCGTCCAACGACAACTTAAGCTCCACCGTCTGATCAGGTGCCAACGCCGGCACAATCGACATGATTGCGCCATTGCCGCGTTTGAAGGCGGCGACATCTTCGGCGGTCAGACCCATGCGGACATAGCAGCCCACTGGATTGCAAAATGCGAACGGGTAGCGCCGCGCCTTGGCACCATCGATGATGATGGTCAGTTGCTTTGCCAGCGCCGTCTCAAGCGGCACGATTACGGTAGCGCCAGCAATGGCACGGCTGCCTTCGGGCAAACGGAATATCGAAATCTCGGCAACAGGTACACCTTCGTCATCACTGAGCAACTGGTACATCTGGCAGGGGTCTTCCGCATCTGGGTTCTTGATGCAGCGCATCTCCCAGCCGCCAATGACCTCTTTGGTGTAAGGCTTTCCGACTTCAGATTCTGTATCGTCAGCAATGCTTAGCAAATCATCGACGGTAGGCTCTGCTGGAGCATCCGTTTCTGCGGTGGTTGTCTCTTGGGCAAAGGCCACAGGAGCAGCAAGGGCAAGGGCCGCACAAAGCGGTAGAGCGGACATAAGTTTGAACATGATCAATCCAGTATAAATGCGTCGATTACTTTTAACATGCACGTCCGGGGATGTCAGGGGGCATGCAGCGATCAAACGCAAAAATTTGAGATGCTGCCGAGGGCGTTCCCATGAAAAAAGAGGGCGCAATGCACCCTCTTTTATTTAGATTACTTCTCCCCGTCGAACTGTGCCGACTTATTGGCCGTAAGGTAGTAAAGCCTCGCGCACGGGTCAACTAAAATTATGTGTCAGCAAAAAACTGCAAAATAAACATTTAAAAATAGAGGGTTACGAAAAAAGACCGCGCCCGAAGGCGCGGCCAGTCGGACAGGGAGGAAGCGTTCAGGGCCAAATGGACACTGCGGCCCGGAACAATTTGACTATGGCGTAGAAAAGTTAAGTTTGTATGCTCCAACTGCACTCTGCTCCGCGACTTGCGCAGCCAGCGCGCATCAGCGAAGGAGCACTAAGTGACATCGGATATTTTTATTGGCGGCGGTGGCAAAGCCTACGGCGAACAGCAGTTTCTCAGCCTCAAATACGCAAACCGGCACGGGATGATCGCCGGCGCGACTGGCACGGGCAAAACCGTCACGCTGCAAATCTTGGCTGAAGGGTTCTCGGATGCTGGGGTCCCGGTGTTTTTGTCAGACGTCAAAGGTGACCTGTCGGGACTGGCTGTTGCAGGCAGCGCAGATCACAAACTGCACGGTGCTTTCACCAAACGCTCTGAGACCATCGGGTTTGAAGATTTCAGCTACAATGCCTTTCCCGTCGCGTTTTGGGATATGTTCGGCAAGAAGGGCCACCCAGTCCGCACAACGGTTTCAGAAATGGGGCCGCTGCTGTTGGCCCGCTTATTGGACCTGACCGATGCTCAGGAAGGTATCTTGAACATCGCTTTCCGCCTCGCTGATGAAGACGGGTTGCCACTGTTGGATCTAAAGGATCTGCAGTCGCTGCTGGTCTGGATTGGCGAACACGCCAGCGACCTATCGCTGCGCTACGGCAATGTTTCGTCTGCTTCTATTGGTGCCATTCAGCGGCGTCTTTTGGTGCTCGAAAACCAAGGGGCGACACAGCTATTTGGCGAACCTGCATTGGCGCTCACCGACTTGATGCGCACGGATGAAGACGGGCGCGGGATGATCAATATACTCGCGTCAGATCAGCTGATGGGCGCGCCAAAACTTTATGCTACGTTCTTGTTGTGGCTGCTGAGCGAGCTTTTTGAGGAGCTCCCCGAAGTGGGCGATCCTGAAAAACCCAAGCTGGTCTTTTTCTTTGACGAAGCGCATTTGTTGTTTGACGACGCCCCCAAGGCGCTTGTTGACAAGGTGGAGCAAGTTGCCCGCCTAATCCGCTCAAAGGGCGTAGGCGTTTATTTCATCTCGCAGAATCCAGCGGATGTCCCAGAAGATATCTTGGGCCAGCTTGGCAACCGCATCCAGCATGCTTTGCGGGCATTTACCGCCAAGGACCAAAAAGAGCTGCGGATGGCGTCGCAAACCTACCGCTCCAACCCCAACTTCAGCACCGAAGAAGCGATCCGCGAAGTCGGTGTCGGCGAGGCGGTGACGTCGATGCTCCAACCCAAAGGTGTGCCAGGCGTGGTGGAACGGACCCTGATCCGGCCTCCGTCCTCACAACTTGGGCCCATCGATGAGGCCATGCGCAAATCGTTGATGGCGCGCTCGCCGATGGCAGGTAAATACGACACACCGCTTGACCGAGAGAGCGCATTTGAAATGTTGCGCGATCGCGCGGCGGCAGCAGCACAAGAAGCGCAAGAGGCCGAAGACGCCATTGCAAAAGCCGAGGCCGCGGCGGAAGCAGAGAAAAACGCTCCTTCTTTGCGCGACTTCAAGAATGCACGGCGATACAGCCCAAAAGAAGAAACCACCTCGACACGTAAACGCAAGACATCGACGCGCCAAAGCAACGATACTGGCATCGGCGGCGCAATTGCGCAGGTCGTGATCAAAGAACTCAAAGGCACCACGGGCCGCCGCATTGTGCGCGGCATCTTGGGGGGGCTTTTCAAAGGGCGCTGAACGGATATTTGAGCCGCTCAAACTTCCTGTCTAAACCATTAGGGCCTCATCCGAAATTCTGGATGAGGCCCTTTTTCTGGCTTACTTTTCCGGGATCAATCCGCGCGGGCTAAACCTGAGTACTAAGATCATGATCAACCCCATTGTCATCAGCCGCATATGAGCTGCGGACCCGATGAGATGCGTTTTTAGTGCAGATCCGTCTTCCATCCCGGAGGTGATCACGTTCATTATGAACAACCCAATCGGCTCTACTTCGACCCACAAGAACCAGATCAGAAAGCCGCCCAAGATCGCGCCAAAATTATTGCCCGAACCACCAACAATCACCATCACCCAGATCAGAAACGTAAAGCGCAGCGGCTGGTAAGTACCGGGCGTCATTTGGCCATCAAGGGTTGTCATCATCGCGCCGGCAATTCCGCAGACAGCCGATCCAAGAATGAAAACCTGTAAATGGCGGCGCGTGACGTCTTTGCCCATGGCCTCGGCGGCGACTTCGTTATCACGGATGGCCCGAAGCATGCGGCCCCAAGGTGAATTGAGCGCCCGCTGGCTGAGCCAGATCAAAATCAACAAGACAGCCGCGAACAGCAGCCCATAAAGGAACTTGACCCAAAGGGTTGAGCCTTCAACAGGGTCGAGCCCAAAACTTGCCGCGCGCTCAACAAAGGCAGCCGAGCTTTGCAAATCGATTTCATATGGAACCGGGCGCGGCACACCCACAACGTTCTTAACCCCACGGGTCAACCAATCCTCGTTTTTGAGGATCGAAATAATGATCTCCGCAATGCCAAGGGTCGCAATCGCCAGATAGTCCGACCGCAAACCAAGTGCGGCTTTGCCAATCAACCAAGCTGCACCAGCGGCAAATAGCCCGCCCACGGGCCATGCCAAAACGATAGGCAGACCAAGACCCCCAAGGTAGCCCGTCTGTGCAGGGTTCACTGCTTCGATGGCCTGGACTTGTGGATCAAAGAGGGAGCGAAACACGAAGAATCCGCCGACCAACAGAAATAACAGCGCCAGATTACGTATCCGGCCCGCTGGCATCCGGCTCCGCACCATCGCCGCGGCAAAGATCGTCGCAGCGCCCAGCAGCAGCGACACCAATACACCACCGCCGCCATCAGACCACGCTTGGGTTGTGGGGGGCATAGACACCAGTACCGCGGCAAGGCCGCCAAGTGCGACAAACCCCATCACACCAACATTAAACAAGCCGGCAAACCCCCATTGCAGGTTCACGCCCAACGCCATGATCGCTGAAATCAGCCCCATGTTGAAAATTAACATCGCGTTGTTCCAGCCCTGCACAAGACCGGCCCCGATGATCAACGCGAACATCCCCACAAACATCAGCGTATTTCTGGCTGTAGAGCTCATGTTGACTGCCCCTTGAATAGCCCGGTGGGTTTGAACAACAACACGATCAGCAAGATCACAAAACTGACGGCGAATTTATAATCCGTGGACATCAACTGCACGAGGCCCGACGGATCAAGGCTATCGGGCATCATATAGACCAGCACTTTTTTCCAAGCGTAGGTGATTGTGACCTCGGAGAATGCGATCACAAAACCACCCGCAATAGCACCCAAAGGGCTGCCGATACCGCCAACAACAGCACTTGCAAAAATCGGAAGCAACAGCTGGAAATAAGTGAATGGCTTAAAGGATTTATCCAACCCATACAGCACGCCCGCAATCGTCGCGAGGGCGGCCACGATCATCCATGTGATCATCACCACGCGCTCAGGGTTGATGCCCGACAGCAGCGCCAGATCCTCGTTGTCAGAGTAGGCGCGCATCGATTTTCCTGACCGCGTTTTATTCAAAAACCAGAACAAAACGGCCACAACAACAACGGCCGTTACAACGGTGATCACTTGCGTTGTACGAATGGAAAGGCCTTCATCAAGGCCCGTTAGCGTCTTGAAATCGCGCGCAGAAATGATGAAGCGTTCGCCATCAGCAAAGTTTTGATCATCCGGTCCGATGATAAACCGCACGATGCCGTTCATGATAAACATCACGCCCATGGACACGATCACCAAAATGACCGGCTTGGCCTTTTGTTCGCGGTAGAACCGGTAAACCAACCTATCCGTGATCAACAGCAAAGCAATCGCACCAAGGATGCCAAAGGGCAGGGCCAAAAGTGCTGTCGGCAGGGGCCCCAAACTGATGCCGATGGACTGCATCCACCACGTCAGCAGCACCACGATCATCGTGCCAAATGCCATGGTGTCGCCGTGGGCAAAATTCGAGAACCGCAGGATGCCGTAAACCAGCGTGACCCCAAGGGCACCAAGGGCCAACTGCGCGCCATAGGCGATACCGGGGATCAGGACGTAATTCGCAAGGGCGACGATTGCGTTGAGAAAATCCATTAGCTAACAGCCCTTTCGCATACGCCCCAAACCAATAGTCCGACGGCTTTCTCTTTGCCCCCGACTTCGACTTGAACCGCACTTGTCAAAATAAATTCCATGTTTTGAAATAGGACAAAACTCTGGGCACCTACTGCATCCTTTGCTCCACCCAATCCGATGTATTTGGTGATGCCGGAATTAGGTTGCATCTCATAGCTTGCACAAGTGTCGCGTGGGTACGTCGCACTTCCAAAAGATAGTAAATTAAGGTTGGCCTCGATAGACAAAATGCTGTGAACGACATGAGGTTTACAATTTGTTTCGGTCTGACAGCTTTCAGTTGACGGGCAGAGGTAGTCTTGTGATGCCTGTGTTTGGGTCGCAACGACCAAGAGAAGCAAAGCAAGGGTGAAATTCATACCCTCAGCCCCCCAAAAACGATTTGCGGACTTCAGGGTCAGCCAGCAATTCCTTGCCCGTCCCAGTAAACGCATTCGCTCCTTGCACCAAGACATAGCCCTTATCGGCGATTTCAAGTGCTTGGCGGGCGTTCTGTTCTACCATCAGGATGGGGATACCGGTGCGCGCAACCTCGATGATGCGGTCAAATAGTTCATCCATCACGATGGGGCTGACGCCTGCGGTCGGCTCATCCAGCATCAGGACTTTGGGTTGGGTCATTAGCGCTCGACCCACGGCAACTTGCTGGCGTTGACCGCCCGAAAGCTCTCCTGCCGCTTGGTTTCGCTTGTCCTTGAGGATCGGGAACAGGTCGTACACTTGCGCCATCGTATCGCGAAAATCATCGCGACGGATGAACGCGCCCATCTCGAGGTTTTCTTCAACGGTCAGGGACGTAAAGATGTTTGACGTCTGCGGCACAAAGCCCATACCCCGCGCGACACGGTCTTGGGGGGACAGTTCGGTGATGTCCTCTCCGTCCAGCTTTATATGGCCGGAACGCACATCGAGCATTCCAAAAACGGCTTTCATCGCTGTGGATTTACCCGCGCCGTTCGGGCCAACGATCACAGCGATCTCGCCTTTATCGACAGCAATCGTACAGTCATGCAGGATGTCAGGGCCCTTGCCATAACCGCCGGTCATCGCTTCACCGATCAAGAATGGGCCGCCGGGGGCAGGGCTGGTTTCACCAGAGGCGTGCGGCAACAGGCTGCCCATCCCCTTGGGGTTCGCGATACTGCGATCTTTGTTGCCACGGTCGCTGTATGCATCGCTCATGCGTCAACTTTATCCTTATTTTTCAGACCAGTACCAAGGTATGCTTCGATGACCTGCTCGTTCGCTTTGATCTCGGCCAATGTGCCTTGAGCCAACACGCGGCCTTCCGCCATGCAAATCACCGGGTCACAGAGACGCCCGATAAAATCCATGTCGTGCTCAATCACCACAAAGGTATATCCACGTTCTTGGTTCAGTCGGATGATCGCGTCGCCAATTGTATTCAGAAGGGTCCGGTTCACACCTGCGCCAACCTCGTCAAGAAATACGATCTTGGCATCGACCATCATCGTGCGACCCAGCTCCAGCAGCTTTTTTTGCCCGCCCGAGATTTGGCCCGCCTTGTTATCCGCTAAATGTTCAACTGTCAGAAATTCCAGCACTTCATCGGCCTTTGAACGCAGCGCGCGTTCTTCGTCTGCGATGCGTTTGCGGCCAAACCATGTGTTCCACAGTTTTTCGCCTGATTGCCCACCCGGTACCATCATCAGGTTCTCGCGGCAGGTCATTGAGTGGAATTCATGCGCGATCTGAAACGTCCGCAGCAGGCCTTTGTGAAAGAGATCATGAGGCGGCAGGCCAGTAATATCCTCGCCGTCCATGTACACACGACCCTGTGTCGGTTGAAGAACGCCCGCGATCACATTGAAAAGGGTGGTTTTTCCCGCGCCATTAGGACCAATAAGACCCGTAATCGAGCCCTTTTCGATCGACATACTTGCGCCGTCGACGGCATGAAAACCACCGAAGTGTTTGTGTAAATCGTCAACGACGATCATATATCCCATCCCCGTGAGCGCTTTAGGTGCGCCTTATAATGTATTGAAACAGCCCGGAAAAACCGGGCTGCTCCTGTCGTTTCTATGGCTTATTTGAAACCGATGGTTTCAAGCTTGCCGTCTTTAATCTCGATCATGCGGTATGTACCGGCAGATTCGCCCGGTCCAATCAGCTCAACCGCTGAGGCGCCAACATAGTCGACGTCTGTACCGGCCTTGATCAGCTCAAGCGCCTTGGCCAACTCACCTGGATAGATCTTTTCACCCGGAGCGT
This sequence comes from Sulfitobacter sp. SK012, assembly GCF_003352085.1. Lineage (NCBI taxonomy): Bacteria > Pseudomonadati > Pseudomonadota > Alphaproteobacteria > Rhodobacterales > Roseobacteraceae > Sulfitobacter > Sulfitobacter sp. SK012. Next base: position 2,331,179 of record NZ_CP025804.1, on the reverse strand, counting down.
TTGCAACTTCAGTGATCTTGGGGCCGTATTCCGCTGGATCCATGGAGCCTGCCGCCTGCATCGCCAGCAAGAAGAGCGCTGCAGCGTCATAAGATTCAGGCGTAAACGGCGACGTGCCATCAAAACCTGCTGCTTCGGCCATTGCAATAAACGTGTCGATGCCAGTACCTTCCGATCCTGCAATCTGACCATAAGAACCGTTCAGGTCCGGGCCGATTGTTGCGGGCAGGTTTTCACCGATCATGCCGCCTGGCAGACCGAACACATCCCATGCACCAGCGTCAAGCGCACCTTTAATGATGCCAGCACCACCTTGGTCAAGGTAGCCGGCAACAACCAGCAGATCACCACCAGCAGATGCCAGCGCACCAACTTCAGCAGAGTAGTCCGCTTTGCCGTCTTCATGCGCTGCAACGATTGTTACTACGCCACCAGCAGCTTCGAACGATGTTTGGATCGCATCTGCCAAACCTTTGCCGTAGTCGTTGTTGGTATAGGTCAGAGCGATAGATTTAACGCCGCGCTCTTGCAGGATTTCTGCCATAACCTGACCTTCACGCGCGTCCGAAGGGGATGTGCGGAAAAACAAGCCTTTGTCATCCATCGTGGACAGACCAGGCGACGTGGCGGATGGCGAAATCATCACCATGCCATTTGGGATCGCAACGTTCTGCAAAACAGCGCCGGTCACACCAGAGCAATCCGCACCGATCAGGCCGTTAATGCCTTCAGCAATCAGACGTTCTGCGTTCGACACGGCCAGACCGTTATCAATACAGCCTGAATCCGCACGGATTGACGTGACGGTCGCACCATCCAGCAGCAAGCCGCTGTCGGTGACTTCTTTCATCGCCATTTCCGCGCCCGCAGACATTGGACCTGTCAGCGATTCAATTGGACCAGTGTAGCCGAATTCGACGCCCAGTTTCACTTCTTTAGCGTGACCATCCGCAAAGGCGGGTGTGGTCATCAGCGCTGCAGCCGTTGTGGCCATAAGCAACTTTTTCATGTGTATCTCCCTTGTTGGAACAACCTGTTCGACGCAGAGCCTACGAGGGTGATCGGGAAAAGAAAAGTTATTTTGCCGTCAGTGCTATGGCTTACCGGAAACGATGATACCCCAACGCGGATCGATCCTGATCTGGTGACCTAGATCGACAACCGGGTCGCGTGACTGCCGCGTTCGCGGTAGGGCGTCGTGTCGTAATGTGCCCGGTAGCATTTGGAAAAATGGGACGGCGAGGCAAATCCGCAGGCCAACGCGACGTTGATCACGCTCATATCAGTTTGCATGAGCAGGTTGCGGGCTTTTTGGAGGCGCAGCTCCATATAATAACGCTTAGGGCTTCGGTTCAGATAACGCCGAAACAGCCGTTCTAGCTGGCGGGTCGACATGCCGACATCACGCGCCAAGATCGACGGGCTTATCGTTTCTTCGATGTTGCTTTCCATCATCTGGATGACTTGGCTTAATTTGGGATGGCGCACCCCAATACGGGTCGGCACACTCAGCCGCTGAGTGTCCTGATCGGTGCGGATCGAGGAATAGATCAACTGATCCGCAACCGAATTGGCCAGGTCTTCGCCCAAATCATCTGCAATCAGTTTGAGCATCAGATCAATGGAGGATGTGCCGCCGGCCGTCGTAACCCGGTTGTTATCAACCACAAAGACCGATTTGGTGAGGTTCACATCTTCGAATTCCTCTGCAAAACTGTCCTGATTTTCCCAGTGGATCGTCGCTCTGCGCCCATCAAGTAACCCGGCTTTAGCCAGCGTGTAAGCGGCTGTGCATAATCCGCCAACCATCAAACCTTTGCGCGACTCGCGGCGCAGCCAACCCAACAGCTTTTTGGTGGTCGAGGCCTGAATGTCGATACCGCCGCATACCAGCAAACGGTCATCACGCCCCATGTCGACCAAATCGCTATCGAGCTGAAAACTGGTGCCGGCCGAACAACTGATTGATGCGCCACCTTCGCCGATAATTGTCCAGCTATAGACAGTGCGGCCCGCCATGCGGTTCGCCACTCGTAGGCTTTCCAGTGCAGTTGAGAAGGCCAGCAGGCTGAAATTATCCAACAGGACAAATACAAAACGACAGGGTTTGTCGGTGTCCTGAGGTAAACGGGTGGCGGTCAGCGGGGTATGCATCGCGGCAGGTCCAGTATTTGGAAGGCAAATTATTCATGCCAATTGTGGCACATCGTCATGGAAACCTTGCTCACGACGTCTCGTGCAGGTCAAGAGGGTCAAATTGGGATATGGCCACTCCCGCGGTCGTTTTGTATAGAGAAATTCTTATGTGAGCGCTGACATACCGCCTTAGGACTGCTTAGGGCTGTATGATGCCAAGGACCGGAGACCGTAACATGACAGAATGGACCAAATCGAGCTGGCGCGCAAAAGAGCGCATCCAGATGCCAGACTACCCAGATCAAGACGCGCTGGCCCGTGTCGAGGCCCAGTTGTCGCGTTATCCGCTGCTTGTTTTTGCAGGAGAAGCACGGCGTTTGAAAAAGCACCTGGGTGCTGCAGGCCGCGGCGAGGCTTTCTTGCTTCAGGGCGGTGATTGCGCCGAGAGCTTTGAGCAATTCAGCAGCGATCTGATCCGCGACACCTTCAAGGTGATGTTGCAGATGGCGATTGTGCTGACCCACGGTGCCAAAGTGCCGGTGATCAAATTGGGCCGTATGGCTGGGCAATTCGCCAAGCCACGCAGTGCAAACATGGAATCGATCAACGGTGTTGAGCTGCCAAGTTACCGCGGCGACATCATCAACGAGCTTGATTTCACGCCGGAAGCCCGCATCCCGGATCCGGAAAAAATGCTGCGCGCTTACACGCAAGCGGCGGCGACATTGAACCTGATCCGCGCCTTTTCAACAGGCGGTTACGCGGATGTGCATCAAGTGCATGGTTGGACGCTTGGATTTACCGATGGTGAAAAAGCCGCGAAATACCGCGAAATTGCGAACCGTATCTCAGATACACTCGATTTCATGGCTGCAGCCGGTGTTACATCGGAAACCGCGCATACACTGCAGTCGGTCGAATTCTACACCAGCCACGAATCGTTGCTGTTGGAGTACGAAGAAGCGCTGACCCGGCTCGATTCGACATCCGGGCAATGGTTGGCGGGCTCGGGTCACATGATCTGGATCGGCGACCGCACGCGACAGCCTGATGGTGCGCATGTCGAATTCGCCCGTGGTGTGCAAAACCCGATTGGCCTGAAATGCGGACCCACAATGGAGCCCGATGACCTCAAGCGTCTGATGGCCACATTGAACCCTGAAAACGAAGAGGGGCGTTTGACCCTGATCGCGCGTTTCGGTGCCGGATCAGTAGGCGATCATTTGCCACGTCTGATCAAGACCGTGCGCGAAGAAGGGGCCAATGTCGTTTGGACCTGTGACGCGATGCACGGCAACACGATCAAATCCTCGACTGGGTATAAAACGCGGCCCTTCGATTCCGTTCTGCGCGAAGTGCGCGAATTCTTTGGGGTACACGCCGCAGAAGGGACCATTCCCGCCGGTGTGCATTTTGAGATGACCGGTGCCGATGTGACCGAATGCACAGGCGGCGTACGCGCCGTGAGCGAAGAGGATTTGTCAGACCGTTACCACACGGCCTGCGATCCGCGCCTTAACGCAAGCCAATCGCTTGAGCTGGCATTCCTTGTGGCCGAAGAGCTGTCAGCGCGCCGCGAAAACGTCGCGGCCAAGGCGGCGAGCTAGACTACAAACAAAAAACGCCGCCCGGGTTCTCCTGGGCGGCAGTTAAGCTTGTCGAGACGTCTGTGGAACTTGTCGTAAACCGAAGGCTTTAGTCGTCGGATTTCACCAACCGCAGGTAAGGCGGACGACGGTTTCCAATTGCTTTTCCTTCAAAACCCGCAGGCGCTTCGGCCATACCATGTAGCATTGGTTGCGGCACGGGCTGTTTCTTGGACGGTTGTGGCGCAGGCATGACCCCTTCGCCGTTCCCAGCTGTGATCGTGCGCAGATCGCTTGTGGTAATGTCAAACCGCCGTGGTGTAGTGCCCAAATCGCCTTGGGCGACCAGACAGCCCAATATCCGGCTTACATCACCCAGATCGCTTTTGAGGGGGAGCAACAGCATGCGCGCCTCAAGGGGTGGACGGCCATGTTCAAGCTCCGACGTCAGCTTGAGTGTAGATTGGGCGGGGGTTTCAAACACTTCTTCTAGCATATCGCTGACGCGGCGTCGGGCGGACGGCGCAAAAAACGACGTTAGCGGCATGCCGCGTACTTCCATTCCCATAATATCACTCAAATGGCTTCCCGCGACACGTAGACGTGCAATGCCGGGCGCGATCCGTTCAACGATGAAGGCGTATTCGAGGACCTGTTCGATGCCGCGTGGATCAATTTCCGCACGTCTGGGCATCAAACGGGTACCGCGAAGTGCTTCCCAATAGGCTTCTACCTGCGCAAGTGCGGCAAAGCCGGTATCTGTTTGAAAACTACCCATCGAGATTACATTCTGCGCCTTTTGGCCTAAATTGTCCACTGAGACACCTACTCTTTCCAGTTCATTTCCACACCACTTCTCTAACTCTCAGCAAGCGGTGGCTGGCTCTGCATCAGAAGGTCTTCAACAATGCCATCAACATTAACAAAGCCTTAATACGACAAAATTTAGCGAAGTGTTACGGAGTTTGTGCAACTGGTTAACGCCTATGCTAGCATCACTTGGGCGCATTGGGGCTTGCGGTTTGCAGCCCTTTGGCCTTAAGCCACCGCAGTCTGCGGAGGGCGGACGCAACCGAGAGACACATGCATATGATCAGGTCCATGACAGGCTTTTCGGCTCTGAACGGTGCTTTGCCACCCCACAGTTGGGGGTGGGAGTTGCGCGCCGTAAACGGCAAGGGTCTAGACCTGCGCCTGCGGGTGCCTGACTGGATTGACGGGCTTGAGGCGACATTACGCAAAGGCCTGAGCGCAGGCGTGGCGCGCGGCAATGTCACGCTTAATCTGCGTATCAACCGCGAAGAAGGGGCAGGGGCGCTTGCCGTGAATACCGCCCAGCTTGATGTCGTTTTGAACGCTCTGCAAGATATTGAAACCCGCGCCATGGATGCAGGGATCTCGCTCGCGCCGTCCAAGGCCACCGATATCGTGACGATGCGTGGCGTGTTGGAACAGGCACCGGTCACAGATGATAACGAGGCACTTAGTGCAGCTGTATTGGCGCAGTTTGAAGATGTGCTGGCGGATTTTAACGCCATGCGAACCACAGAAGGGGCCGCTCTAGAGGCGGTCCTGCGCAGCCAGCTTGAAGAAATTACAAACCTCACAGCCCAAGCAGCGGTGCGTGCCGAGGCCCGTAGCATTGAAAGCGCGGTCACCCTCCAGCGCAATCTTGCACGGGTGCTTGATAACGCCGATGGGGCCGACGCGGACCGAGTTGCCCAAGAACTTGCGCTGCTGGCAGTCAAGGCCGACGTCACTGAGGAAATCGACCGCCTGCACGGCCATGTTGCTGCTGCGCGCGATCTGATCGAACAGGGCGGCGCGGTGGGCCGCAAGCTTGATTTTCTGATGCAAGAATTCAACCGTGAGGCCAATACCTTGTGTGCCAAGGCCCAAGACAGTGCCCTGACCCGTATCGGTCTGGCGCTAAAGGCTGTGATCGACCAGATGCGTGAGCAGGTCCAGAATGTGGAGTAAGACATGAGCGAACGCCTTGGACTTCTGATAATCCTCAGTTCGCCGTCGGGTGCCGGTAAATCGACCCTGGCTGGCAAATTACGTGACTGGGATACGTCTCTAAAATTTTCGGTCTCGGCCACCACGCGTCCGCCGCGGGCAAAAGAGGTTGAGGCGGAGGACTACTTCTTTGTGTCCCAGGAAACATTCCGCACCATGGTCAACCAAGGCGAGATGCTGGAACACGCGCGGGTGTTTGAAAACTACTACGGCTCTCCGCGCGATCCTGTGACGGCTGCGATTGATAATGGCCGCGATGTGCTCTTTGATGTGGATTGGCAGGGTGCCCAGCAAATCAGCAATTCGACGCTAAAGCAGCATGTCTTATCGATCTTTATCTTGCCGCCCTCCATTGCCGAGTTGCGCCGCAGGTTGGTGTCACGCGGGCAAGACAGCGCCGAGACGATTGCGCTGCGCATGTCAGAAAGTTGGGACGAAATCAGCCACTGGGATGGCTATGATTACGTGCTGATCAACGATGATTTAGTCGAAACCGAAGCGCGGTTAAAATCCATCATCTCAGCGGAACGGTTTCGGAGGTCCCAGCAACCCGGCCTGCTAGAGCACGTGCGCAAATTGCAAACCGAGTTCGAGGAATTGTCATGACGCTCTACAGCCTTGATGGCATCAGCCCGACGATTGATCCCAACGCTTGGGTTGCCCCTGATGCGAATATTATCGGCAATGTGGTGCTGGAAGCCGGCAGCTCTGTCTGGTTCGGAGCAAGCTTGCGGGGCGACAATGAAGTCATTCACCTCGGCGAAGGCAGTAACATTCAAGAATCCTGTGTTCTACATACGGACATAGGTTTTCCACTGGTCATAGGACGCAATTGCACGATTGGGCATAAGGTCATGCTGCATGGATGCACGATTGGCGACAATACCCTGATTGGGATGGGAGCTACCATCCTGAACGGTGCCAAAATCGGACGCGATTGCCTGATTGGGGCCGGTGCTTTGATCACAGAGAACAAGACTATCCCCGACGGCAGCCTCGTTATGGGCGCACCGGGCAAGGTTGTTCGGATGCTGGATGACAATGCCATCGAAGCGCTGGAATTAAGCGCGCTGAGTTACCGGGCAAACGCGCGGCGTTTTCGTGATGGGCTAAAGGCGCTCTAGGCTATGACCCAGACGACGGTGCTTGCGCAGATCATTGCCACGCTGCCCTTGCCGACGCTGGTGATTGACCAGACGGAGCGGATTATTGCGATCAATGCATCTGGCCAAACATTGCTGGCGACCCCGGCATTGGGGCGTAATTTTGTTACTATTCTGCGCCAACCCGCCATCGTCGAAGCGGTAGAAGCATGCATTGCAGACGGCACTGCCCGCACGACCAATTACCTGAGCCAAGAAACCAAAAGTGAGACCGTCTACGAAGTTTCTGTGGCGAAGATCGCAAATGCGCAAACCGTTGTACTGAGCTTTCGGGATGTCACGGATGTGACCCAAGCCGGGCAGATGCGCCGCGATTTTGTTGCCAATGTCAGCCACGAGTTGCGCACGCCACTCACGGCCCTGATGGGGTTCATCGAAACCCTGCGCGGCCCTGCACGCGATGATGCTGCCGCACGGGATCGTTTTTTGGGCATCATGGCGGATGAGGCAGAGCGCATGAACCGATTAGTGGGCGATCTCTTGTCGCTCAGCAGGGTCGAGGCCGAAGAACGCGTCCGCCCGACAACATCGGTTGATTTGCTTGATGTGCTCGGCACCACATTGCGGAACCTCAACCCACTGGCCACGGAAGCGAAAGTCGCCTTGCGCCCAGATCTGGGGGCCGTCTCGCTGATGATGACTGCCGATGCGGATCAATTGCAGCAAGTGTTTACGAACCTGATCGAGAACGCGATCAAATACGGCGGGCAGGGGCGTTCGGTCTGGATCACCGCCACCGTGTCAGAGCGTGATCAGGCTCTGCGCAGTCGCGGCGTGCGGATCAGCATTCGCGACGAAGGTCCCGGCATCGATCCCGTGCATTTGCCGCGTCTGACTGAGCGGTTTTACCGCGCGGACAGCCACCGCAGCCGCAGTCTGGGCGGTACAGGGTTGGGTTTGGCGATTGTAAAACATATCCTCAACCGGCACCGCGGGCGGTTGAGAATCACCTCAGAGCTGGGAAATGGCGCGGAATTTTTGGTAATCTTACCGCTGGAATAGACGTCAGCGTGCCTTGAGACGTTTCCAAATCCGATTCAGCTTTGCGAAGACTGCAACAACCACGTTTGATCGCCATCAGGTCAGCCCAGTACAACCCGCATCACATCTTGGCAGTCTTTGATCTAAGCTTAGTCGGCAACAAACCCGCGAAACCCATAACCCTCGTAGATGACATTCGCAGTTTGTCGCAAATTTTGGGCCGAGTCAGGGCGCTGTCATAAAACTGTAATGTAGGTGTCACAAAAGTCTCGTACAGCGTCCCTAAACGGGCACTACGATCACCATGGGGGTGGTTGGAAAACGACTGCTGATAGGAGACACTCATGTCACCCACAAAACTCACAACATCCGTGCTTGCCATCGTTGCCGTATCTGCAACCGCCGCGGCGGCACGCGATCAGGTTCAGATCGCCGGTTCATCGACCGTGTTGCCCTACGCGTCCATTGTTGCCGAAGCGTTTGGCGAAAACTTTGATTTCCCGACACCGGTTGTGGAATCGGGCGGCTCTTCTGCCGGCCTCAAGCGTTTTTGCGAAGGGGTGGGCGAAAACACCATCGACATCGCGAATGCGTCGCGCCAGATCAAGAGCGCCGAAATGAAGGTGTGTGCGGCCAACGGCGTAACTGAGATCATCGAAGTACGCGTCGGTTATGATGGCATCGTTTTTGCTTCCGACATCGCGGGCAATTCCTTTGAATTCACCGCCAGTGACTGGTTCTTGGCACTGAGCGACAAGGTGGTTGTCGAGGGCGCGTTGGTCGAGAACCCCTTCACCATGTGGAACGAGGTGAATGCCGATTTCCCCGCCCAACCGATCCAAGCGTTCATTCCGGGAACTAAGCACGGCACACGCGAAGTGTTTGAGGATAAAGTGATCCTTGCTGGTTGCGAAGAGACCGGAGCCATGGAGATGCTTTTAGCGGTCAATGCCGGTGACAAAAAAGCCGCGGAAAAGGGCTGCATTTCACTGCGTTCTGATGGCAAATCCGTGGACATCGACGGGGATTACACCGAAACACTGGCCCGCATTGAAAGTAACAAGAACGGGATCGGCGTGTTCGGATTGGCGTTTTATGAAAACAACACGGACAAGCTGCAGGTCGCGACCATGTCTGGCGTCACGCCTTCCACCGAGAGCATTTCGAGCGGCGAATACCCAGTGTCACGCCCGCTGTTTTTCTACATCAAAAAAGCCCACATCGGCGTGATCCCCGGCCTGAAAGATTTTGCTGAGTTTTTCGTACTGGATGAGATCGCTGGCCCCGACGGCCCGTTGGCTGAATACGGTCTGGTGTCGGATCCAGAGCTGGCTGCAACCCAAGCAGCGGTCGCCGATGAGGCCATAATCGCTGGCGGATCCTGATCGATCCGCGAATAAAATCAAGGGGCTGCCAAAGGGCGGCTCCTTTCTTGTGTTGACGTTATAATTTTCAAAGACCGGGCGGAGTCCGACGCATGGCATCCTTTCTCAGCAGCCCCCTAATACTTGCCGCAACTGTGCTCGCGCTCAGCATGACCGGCTATTGGCTTGCTCGGGGCCGGGCAATGAGCCGCGCGGGCGGCGATGCGCGCCGCTTGCACAGCTTGCCCAATTACTACGGCATGACCGCCGCGATGTTCACAGCCGTTCCCGCCTTGGGTGTGCTGGTGATCTGGTTGCTGGTCCAACCGGTCCTCATCCAAGGTGCCGTCCTGCCGCTTTTGCCTGCTGAACTGGCGGGCGACACAGGCACCGCCAACCTGATGCTAAGCGATGTGCGCCGCGTGGCCGACGGTTTGGACGTTGCCATGGCTCAAGGCGTGCTAAGCGCCGATGACATTGCGGCCCTTGTTGGCGATCCATCAACCCTGCGCAGCACGCTTGCGGGCGTTGGCGTGGCGCTTGGATCCGAAGTGAGTGTCGATGTGTTTGCCGCCGCGCAAAAATCCCGCACCCTGAATGTTCAGCTTAACCTGAGCCGGGCGGCTATTATTGTGACCCTAGCGCTAATTGGCATGTTCGTCGCTGTCCGGGCCGCGGGGCCTGCGTTCCGCGCCCGCAATGTTGTTGAACGCGGTGTGCTCGCGCTGTTGATTGTCGCCGCGTCACTGGCAATTTTGACGACCGTTGGCATCGTGTTTTCGATGCTGTTTGAATCAATCAATTTTTTCAGCCAGCACCCATGGCAGGACTTTTTCCTTGGCGGCAGCTGGGCCCCTAATTTTCGCGGCAACAGCGATCTGTCGATCTTACCGCTGTTGTGGGGGACGCTATATATCTCGGTGATTGCGTTGCTTGTGGCGGTACCGGTTGGTCTGTTCGCAGCCATTTATCTGAGCGAGTATGCCGGACCCAAACTGCGCGCGATTGCCAAACCGCTGTTGGAAATCCTCGCTGGCATTCCCACAATCGTTTATGGCCTGTTCGCCCTGCTGACGGTGGGACCTGCGCTGGTCAGGCTATTTGGCCGCGGCGATGAAGGCATCCTTGGCGTCGAATGGATGACCGGGGCCACGTCAGTGCTGACCGCAGGCCTTGTGATGGGCATCATGCTGATCCCTTTCGTGTCGTCGTTGTCAGATGACATTATCAACGCTGTCCCACAATCTTTGCGCGATGGGTCCTACGGTCTGGGTGCCACCCCGTCCGAGACGATCCGCACCGTGGTTTTGCCAGCAGCGCTTCCTGGCATAGTCGGGGCGATTTTGTTGGCTGCAAGCCGTGCCATTGGCGAGACGATGATTGTGGTGTTGGGGGCAGGGGCCATCGCCCGGTTCTCTGGCAATCCGCTTGAAGCGATGACGACCATCACCACCCGCATCGTCAGCCAACTAACTGGGGATACTGATTTTGCGTCACCCGAGACCCTGGTGGCCTTTGCCCTTGGCCTGACGTTGTTTGTGCTGACCTTGGGACTAAATGTGGTGGCGCTCTATATCGTGCGCAAATACCGGGAGCAGTACGAATGACCGACATGCCCAACCCCAACGCTCCGCGTAAGGGATCGCTGCTTATCCAAGATGCCCGCACCAAGCGGCGCAACCGGGCTGAGACGCGGTTCAAGATCTACGGATTGACCGCCATAGCCATCGGTATGCTGATGCTGCTGATCTTGCTAAGCACGATCATATCGCGCGGCACGGGCGCGTTTCAACAGACCTTTCTGACGCTGCCGGTTGTCTTGCTCGAAGATAAACTGGACAAGGCTGGCGACCGCGACATTGAAAAGATCAAAAAGGTTTCAACCTTTGGCTACGCGCCGCTCTTGGCCGCCGCCCTTGAGGCGAAAGTGGCTGATGCTGGCATCACCACCGATCTTAAACCAAAGGCGCAAGCCGCCATTTTGTCTAAGGATGCCCCCGCGAAGCTGCGTAACTTTGTGTTGGAAAACCCTGAACTAATCGGCACGACGGTCGAATTCGACTTTCTGACCAACAGTCGGGTGGATGGCTATCTTAAGGGGCGCGTGACCCGCCAAAGCATCGCCAATGACAAGAGCATCAACGCCGAAAAACTTGATCTTGTTGATGATTTGATTGCAGGCGGTGGTTTGCGCAAAAAGTTTAACCTCAACTTCATCACCGGGGCGGACGCCTCTGATGCGCGGCCCGAAGCCGCTGGCATGGGGGTATCGATGATCGGATCGCTGTTTATGATGCTGGTGGTGCTCTCGCTGGCGTTGCCCATCGGGGTGGCGGCGTCGATATACCTAGAAGAATTCGCGCCAAAAAACTGGATTACGGACATCATCGAAGTCAACATATCGAACCTCGCGGCGGTTCCGTCGATAGTATTTGGTATCCTTGGTTTAGCCGTGTTCATCAACTACATGCATCTGCCCAACTCAGCGCCGCTGGTGGGTGGCTTGGTGCTTACGCTCATGACGCTGCCGACGATTGTTATCTCAACCCGCGCGTCGCTTAAATCTGTGCCGCCGTCCATTCGCGATGCAGCCCTTGGCGTCGGGGCCAGCAAGATGCAGTCTGTATTCCATCATGTTTTGCCACTGGCGGCGCCGGGTATATTGACCGGTACGATCATTGGTTTGGCACAGGCGCTTGGGGAAACAGCGCCGCTGTTGCTGATCGGTATGGTGGGTTTTATTGCGTCTAATCCTCCCGACGGCCTGGCCGAAGGGTTGCTTTCGCCAAATTCGGCGATGCCTGCGCAGATTTACGAATGGGCAAAACGCGCAGACCCAGCGTTTTATGAACGTGCCTGGGGAGGGATCATCATCTTGTTGGTGTTCTTGATTACGATGAACGCGGTCGCCGTGATGTTGCGTCGCCGCTTTGAGCGGCGCTGGTAGGAGAATGAAATCGATGAAAGACAATCTAGTTTCGGAGAATGCAGTGGCGACCAATCCCCTCAAGATCGCGGCCCGAAATGTGCAGGTTCACTACGGTGATACCCATGCCATCAAGGATGTAAGCGTTGATATCGAGGACAAGACCGTCACCGCCTTCATCGGTCCCTCAGGCTGTGGCAAATCAACGTTTCTGCGCTGTATCAACCGGATGAACGACACCATCGACATCTGCCGTGTGACCGGTGACATCCGCATTGACGGTGAGGATATTTACGACCCGGCCGTCGACCCAGTACAGTTGCGCGCCAAGGTTGGCATGGTGTTTCAAAAACCAAACCCGTTCCCAAAGTCGATCTATGACAATGTGGCATACGGCCCTCGCATCCACGGATTGGCCCGCAATAAGGCCGAACTTGATGAGATCGTCGAGCGTGCCTTGCGCCGCGGTGCCATCTGGGACGAGGTCAAGGACCGCTTGCAAGCGCCCGGCACTGGTCTTTCAGGTGGCCAGCAGCAACGTCTTTGTATTGCACGCGCAGTTGCCACCGAGCCCGAAGTGCTTCTAATGGATGAGCCATGCTCTGCCCTTGATCCCATTGCGACGGCTCAGGTCGAGGAGTTGATCGATGAGCTGCGCCAGAACTATTCGGTCGTGATCGTTACACACTCTATGCAACAGGCTGCTCGCGTTAGTCAGAAAACGGCGTTTTTCCACCTTGGTAATCTGGTAGAATATGGCGATACCGATAAGATATTTACCACGCCAGAAGACCCCCGTACTGAAAGCTATATCACTGGCCGGATTGGATAATACTATGGAAAATCAACATATTGCTTCGGCCTTTGACCGTGATCTTGAGGGGGTAGAAGCCCAGATCATGAAAATGGGCGGCCTCGTTGAAAACGCGATCCGCCAGGGCGCGCTTAGCCTTGAGACACGCGATAAAGTACTGGCCCAAGAGGTCCGCGCCGCCGACAAGGCCATCGACGCGCTTGAAGAGCAGATCAACGAACAAGCAGCCCGCATCATTGCATTGCGCGCACCAACAGCCAAGGATCTGCGCTTGATCCTGAGCGTCATCAAGATCAGTGCAAATCTTGAGCGCATTGGCGATTATTCCAAAAACATGGCCAAGCGCACGGGGGTTTTAGCCACCATGCTACCCGTTAATGATGGGGCAGGTGCGATCCGGCGCATGGCACGCACGGTTGAAGGGATGCTCAAAGACGCGCTTGATTGCTACATTCAGCGTGATACGGAATTGGCCATGGACGTGATTGCCCGCGACGAAGACGTTGACCAAATGTACAACGCGCTGTTCCGCGAATTCCTGACCTTTATGATGGAAGACCCTCGCAATATTACGGCCTGTATTCACATGCATTTCATTGCCAAGAACGTTGAACGGATGGGTGATCACGTAACTGCCATCGCCGAGCAGGTCGTCTATTTGGTCACTGGGGACCTTCCTGACGAAGCGCGCGCCAAAGCAGACACCACGTCGGTTGCGAAAGAAGGGTAAGTCACATGCCCGTCACACAATTGCAGGTGCTGCTGGTCGAAGATGAACCTGCACAGCGCGAAGTACTAGCCTATAATCTAGAAGCGGAAGGCTATGCTGTGCGCCGTGCCGAGAACGGCGAAGAGGCGATGCTCATGATTGCAGAGGCACCGCCCGATTTGATCATTCTGGATTGGATGATGCCGTTGATGAGCGGCATTGAGGTGTGCCGTCAAGTCAAATCCCGGAGTGAAACACGGGGCATTCCGGTGATTATGCTGTCAGCGCGCTCAGAAGAGGTCGATGCGGTGCGCGGTCTTGATACAGGTGCCGATGATTATGTGATCAAGCCTTACAATCTGCGCGAATTGATGGCGCGCGTGCGCACACAATTGCGCCGGGCGCATCCCAGTGCATCTGGCGAGGTATTGAAATTTGGCGATATTTCCCTTGATGCTCAGAGCCACCGGGTGACGCGGGCAGGGGCGGAATTGAAACTGGGACCAACCGAATACCGTCTGCTGGTCACATTGCTGGAAAAACCGGGCCGTGTGTTCAGCCGCGACCAACTTCTGGATCATGTCTGGGGCCGTGATATATATGTAGATACTCGGACAGTAGACGTGCATATCGCTCGGCTGCGTAAAGTTCTAACCGCGCAGGGTGGTGATGACCCGATCCGTACTGTCCGAGGGACTGGCTATGCCTTGGGGTAACTTAATACCCCTAATTAATTAATAAAATCCTCCAAGCCGTTGTTTAACAATACTTTATAATATTACTATCTGCAACCAAGATATTGTCATCAATTGGCAACTTGGAGGCTTTTGCAAGCGCGATCATAATATTAGTGTTTTTGACGGGGGCGCTTGCCAAAACTTTTTTACCTGTCCTTCACATGGCGCGGATGTTGCGATCAAGCTGTCATAACGGGCATTGCGGGCGCAAAAAATTTTATTAAAATTGCAGGTGCAATCGACCCATCGGGCAGGGGCCCTGGCACCAGATCATATGCTTTGACGCCCCACTCGTAATTGCCATTCACGACCGCTGCGCGATCAATGGCCTGCCTCAGCAGCGTTGTCTTAAGTCTTAAGTCGTAAATTTCATCAATCTGTTGAGTAGGTCAAAGCCGTTCTGATCATGGTTAAGGGGCTAGTTTTCCATACGCTTTCGCATCCACCACTTAGGTTTTTGGACGTGACACCTTTGTTCTTGTCGCTTAGCAATGAGTGCAGCGGCAGGAGAACTGCCCCAAATTACTAGGGAGAGAGAAATGAATTCACGCTTTTTAACAGCGCTAGCAACAGGCGCGTTCCTGACATTCGGTGCGGGCACCGTGTCAGCGGCAGAGTGCATTGCACCAGCAAACCCCGGCGGCGGTTGGGATTTCACATGCCGTCAAATCGGCAAGATCATGTTTGACATTGGCGCGGTTGATAAGCCGGTTCAGGTTACAAACATGGCGGGTGCCGGCGGCGGCTTGGCGTTCAGCCATATCGTAAACGAGCGCAATGACGACGCCGATGTGATGATTGCTGCTTCCTCGGCCACATCCACACGTCTGGCCCAAAACGCCTATGCAGGTGCGACCGCCGATCAAGTGCGCTTCGTGGGTGCTATCGGTGCCGACCCAGGCATTATCGCAGTCGCTGCGGATTCACCGTTTCAGTCGCTGGGTGATCTGGTTGACGCCGTAAAGGCCGATCCCGGTTCAGTTGCATTTGCGGGCGGTTCTGCCGTTGGCGGGTTTGACCACCTTAAGCCTCTGATGATCCTGCAGCGCGCAGGCTTTACCGACATTCGCAAAGTTAAATACATAGGTGTTGACGGTGGTGCAGATGCGATCACTCAGACAGTTGGTGGTTTTACCCAAGCGATGACGGGCGACATGTCCGAAGTTGTTGGTTTTCTTAAAAACGGCGATATCCGCGTGATTGCGGTGCTCACCGAAGAGCGCGTACCAGGCTTTGAGGACATTCCAACCGCGAAAGAGCAAGGCTTTGACGTGGTTGCGGTGAACTGGCGTGGTCTTTATGTACCAAAAGGTATCTCGGACGAGCGCTTCGCCGAATGGGCAGGCATGTTGCAGCAGGTTGCTGACAGCGCCGAGTGGAAAGAGGCAATGGCCGCCAACGGTCTAGCGCCATTCACCAAAGTTGGTGATGATTTCCAAGGTTACGTTGATAACCTTGTGATTGAAATCAACACACTGTCCAAGGACATCGGGGTTATCCAGTAATGGCATCAGACCGTATATTCGGTCTGGTAACTCTGTTTGTGGCGCTCGCCTATATTGCGAGCGCCACGCAAATCCAGACAAGTTTTCTAGCCGATCCAGTCGGCTCAAAATCATTCCCCATCCTGATTGGTGTGGTCGCAGCGCTGTCAGCCATCGTGCTGATCATCAAGCCTGACCCCGATCCGGCTTGGCCGCAGGTTCGCACTTGGGCTGCGCTCTTGGTCGCTGTCGTTGTGCTCGTCGCATACGCTTATGCATTAAAACCGCTCGGTTTTGTGATCCCCACAGCCATCGCCGCGGGCATCCTGAGCTACCAGATTTCTGGCCGTGCAGCCCCAAGTGCCATTGCAGGCGCTGGTCTTGCTGTTGGGCTATTTGTTCTGTTCCGTTTCGCTTTGGGGCTGAGCCTCGTGGCACTGCCAAAGGGGTGGATCTGACGTGGAAATTATTGACAATCTGATCCTCGGCTTTGGGGTGGCGCTGTCGCCCTATACGCTGATGTTGGCCGTTGTTGGCTGCTTTCTGGGCACCATCATTGGTGCGCTGCCGGGCCTTGGTCCAAGCAACGGTGTGGCCATTCTCATTCCGCTGGCCTTTACCTTGGGCCTTGATGCGACTTCGGCATTGGTCTTGATGACGTCGGTTTATTACGGCGCGATGTATGGCGGGCGCATCAGCTCAATCTTGTTAAACATTCCGGGCGATGAACCTGCGCTTATGACCACGCTAGACGGCTACCCGATGGCCAAAGCAGGCCGTGCTGGCGACGCGCTTGTGCTGTCGGGCGTTGCTTCTTTTGTCGGGGCATTTCTGGCGACCATCGGGTTGATGCTGCTGGCTCCGTTGCTGGCACGGGTCGCATTCTTGTTTGGTCCCGCAGAATATTTCGCGCTCTATCTTTTGGCGTTTTGTACGCTGGGCGGTATGGCCTCGAACAACCAAGCAAAATCAGCCATTGCCTCGTGTATCGGCCTTGGGATTGCTATGATCGGGGTGGACAACAACTCCGGTTTGCCGCGTTTGACCGGAGGCAATCTGCACCTTATGGACGGCATCGACTTCTTGGTCGCGATCGTTGGATTATTTGCCATTGCAGAAGTGTTTTTCTTTATCGAAAGCCACGGCAAAGGGTCATCCATTGGCGTAAAACTCGAAAAAGTAACCATTCCTTGGCGTGATATTAAAGAAAGCACGCCAACAATGCTGCGCGCGTCCGGCGTGGGTTTCATCGCTGGTATCTTGCCAGGGGCAGGGGCCTCGCTTGGGTCGTTCTTAGCCTATATGACCGAGAAATCTATCGCTGGTCCCAAGGGTGGATTTGGCACCGGTGTTCCGCGCGGTGTCGCGGCGCCTGAGGCAGGTAACAACGCCGCGGCCGGTGGTGCACTGATCCCAATGCTGACGCTTGGCGTTCCGGGGTCTGGAACCACGGCTGTGCTCTTGGCGCTTCTGATGACGCTCAATATCACACCGGGTCCGACGCTGTTTACAGACCAGCCAGAAGTCGTCTGGGGCCTGATCGCGTCCTTGCTGATTGCCAATGTGGTGCTGCTGTTGATGAACGTGCCGATGGTTAAGATCTTTGTTAAGATCCTGATGGTGCCGCCATGGGTGCTGCTGCCGGGCGTTACCATGATCAGCTTTGTGGGCATCTATTCGCTTTCAGGCAGCTACTTTGATTTGCTCTTGATGGTCGGTTTTGGGGTTCTGGGCTACATTCTACGCAAGTTGGATATTCCGACAGTGCCTGTCATTCTGGGCATCTTGTTGGGCGGTAACATGGAAAATGCGCTGCGCCGTGCGATGGTGTTGTCAGATGGCGATGCGACGTTCCTGTTTTCATCCCCAATTTCGATTGGGCTTTGGGTTGCTGCCATTGCCGGGTTTGTAGCCCCAATGTTCCTGCGCAGGTTCCTAACAAAACCGCGGGCTGTTCCGGATTAAACGTATATTTTTCGGTATCTTATCGATTGATACTAATGTTCCTCGCATCCTTTGTGATTCCGGGAATGTCGCGAGCTTTCCCATACGATACAAAGTACCCGTGGTCAGCGGTGCCGATGCGCCTGAGATCGTCGGGACAGGAAAAGCCTCTGCCGTTGCCCAAGCACAAGCGCCGTGCGCACAATACGGGGCGACCAGTTATGCGATACCTGATGGCACAACACGCATTATGCCTGCCAGAGTGCATATAATCGGATGCAGTTATTTAACATAATGAAGATTATAAGTCTTTTGTATGCCTCCTAGGGACATGCTAACCAGACTTCCTCCCCAATATGAAACGCCATTGTTCAATCGCGTGCTGGACAAGCCCTGCCTGTCGCTCAATAGTCTTTACGTAACGATACGCTTAAGGATGCCCATGACCTCTGTAATGATCCTCAACGGTCCAAACCTAAATCTGCTGGGTACCCGGCAGCCTGAAGTTTATGGGAAAACTACGCTCGCGGATATTGAAGCGTCCTGCGCTGCTCACGCCAAGGCGCTTGGCATCAGCGTTACCTGTGCGCAGTCCAACGATGAAGGAACGCTCATTGATCATATTCATGCGGCCCGCGGTTCCCACGATGCGATCATCCTGAATGCTGGTGCCTATACGCACACCTCTATTGCGTTGATGGACGCCATATCCTCGGTTGAGTTGCCAACGATTGAACTGCACCTCAGCAACATTCATGCGCGTGAAACTTACCGGCACAAATCCTTCATAGCGCCCGTTGCTATTGGGCAAATTTGCGGCTTTGGACCGCACGGTTACATTCTGGCACTTGATGCGCTCGCTGCACGGTTGAGCGCCAAATGAGCAAGGGCCTGCGCCCTTATCTCAAGTTTCTGGCGAATTGTCAGTCGATGGAGATCCTGTGGGACGCGCATTGCCAGAAAATGGCGACATATGGCTTTGATCGTCTGCTCTACGGCTTTACCCGTTACCGCACCTTGACCTCGTTGGGCGATCCCGAAGATTTCGTAATCTTGACCAATCACAGCCGCGCCTACACGGATGTATTTCTGGGAGAAGGCCTTTATTTTCATGCGCCTATGGTGCATTGGGCCCTCGAAAACGAAGGTGCCGGCAGTTGGCGTGCTCTGCTTGACATGGACAAATCCAAAACGCTCAGCCCTGCTGAAAGACGCGTGTTTGCGTTCAACATCTCGATGGGTGTCACGGCAGGATATACAGTGAGTTTCAAAGCAATTTCTGCGCGATCCAAGGGCGCGATTGCACTGACCGCACGCGTCGGGATGGAACAAGAAGAAGTCGATGCCGTTTGGGCAGAGCACGGCGATGATATCACGTTGATGAACAACATCGCGCATCTCAAAATCCTCACCCTGCCCTATACTGCGCCCAACCGCTCGCTGACGTCGCGCCAACGCGAGGCACTTGAATGGGTTGGTGACGGCAAGACCATGCAGGATATCGCGCTGCTGATGGGTCTCACGTCGGCCACTGTCGAGAAACATTTGCGGTTGGCGCGCGAAGCATTATCGGTTGAGACAACAGCGCAAGCTGTGTTGAAGGCAGCGTTTGCCAATCAAATGTTCGTCCTAGACGCCTGAACCGGTAAATGTTTACGTAAGGTAAGGAATCCCTGACTTTCTTAATTTGACGTTAACGCGCACAATTTCCCCGTGACCACATCAAACGGCCTAGGCTGGTGGTAACAACGGCTCGTAACTCTTTGTAATTTCAAAGCTCTGGCGGGTTGCCGGTTTGGCAAGGTGCATTGATACGCCTTGCTGAGCCGGAGCGAAGATGCGCGTGTGCTCCTCCCCGAGCGGCTTGTCAATACGCGCGTATCGAGCGGGATCCCTTGCACACGTGGGGTCCCGTTTACGGCACCTTAATTCACGCCCCCTGCCCGAATTCAAGCCAACGTCGCGTGTCTTTTTTGAGCGCGCTATCCATCGCGGCATCATATGCCGCAATCTCGGCTTGGCTCAGCACCCCTTCCCATTTGCCGCTGGCGCCACTTTCGAAAAACGCACTGTCAGATTTGAAGAAACCTTTGCCACCTGATGGGGCAAACCGGTCAGCGTGCGCTTTCATATTGTCGAACGTTGCGGCTTTGACCAATCTTGCCATCAGATCAGCTGAATGTGAGATCCCCAGCAGGTCAGCGACGCGCGCCATGGTGCCCGCCAAATCCGCTGACATATCAGCGTAGTGAAACAGCGAAACGTTGGGCTGATCCTTCAATGCAAGGGCCGCCTCATAGTGGCGTAGAATATGGGCCAGCGGCATCGCATCCATATCAAAGCCTTCGGCACCACCGTCCAGAAAGCGGCGAAAGGCGATGCCCGTGGTGTCATCTTCGGGATAGAACAATTCAAACCCGCCAACGGGAACATTGCGCACATGTTTGCGAAAGGAAAAATGCGCATCAAGCGGATGACGGAACACACAGATAAATTGTCCGTCCTTGCGGTATGGTAGTCCGTCCAGCGGCGTATGACTTTTAACGGCACGCCGGTGTGTCATCGCCTCAAGCCGCCCAACAACGTCCTCCATTTCGCGGATACGAATGTCGATCCACGGCATTTTAATGGAAAGCTCTGGCTCAACCTCCGGATCACCCGATAGCAACAGGGCGACGATCGTCTGCATCCACGTTGTTCCGCATTTAGGCGGGGTCACGACATAAATGTCATCGGCACGTGCGCTGAACTTATCCCAGCGGCGGTTATCGGTGAGAGGTCCTAGGTATAGTTTGCGAGGCATGAATAAATTCCTTGAAGCTTAAATGCTGTCATGTGACGCCCTTCGGAAATTTCAGGCAAGAAAAAACGCCATTTAGGCAGGAGCTTGGCCTGACATCCCTACAGCAGAACATGTTTGGTCGCCGCTGCATTGACCTCAACTTGCGTCAGCAAAACAGTGCGCGAGCCAGTCGCGGAGCTTGCGGTGGGTTGCGTTGCCGCCGCTGCCGCGCGGCCAAACCATGTAAAAGCCTGACCCTGCCGTGGCTGGGAACCGGCGTAGGACCCTAAGATCAACATCCGCGCTGTCTAAGTTCAGATAGGCCTCAGGGACCAACGCAACACCCTGCCCGCTGCGGGCTGCATCAAGTGCTAGCGCTGTCTGATTTACCTTTAGAAGCCGCCCCTCGGGAACAACCTCACCTGCGTCGATTAACCGGGCCCAAGGGCGGTGGCTGTCTTCGATCAATGGAAATGTTCCCAGCGGCGCGCCGTCTGGGTATCGTGCAATCAGGTCCTTTGAGGCCACCGCAACGAGGTCCTGCAGGGCCAATAACACGGCCTCCAACGCGGTATCATCGGGTGCCGGTCCCTGACGGATGGCCAAATCCACACCGTCGCCTCGAAAATTTGCGACGGTCTGGTCCGCCGTGATCTGTAGGTCAATTTCGGGGTGCAAATCTTGGAATGACGGCAGCCGGGGCAACAACCATTTGGCCGCAAAGGATGGTGTGACGGACAGCGACAGGCTGAGCCTATCGACGCGGGCCTGCCGCAGCCCTTCCTCAATTTGAGTCAGACCTGCCCCGACAGGAATGGCAAGCGCCCTGCCCGCCTCTGTCAGCGCCAACCCACGCGCCTTGCGATGAAAAAGCGGCACGCCTAACTCCTGCTCCAGCCTGCGCACCTGCTGCGCGACGGCTCCTTGGGTCAGGTTCAGCTCTTGCGCAGCATGCCTGAAATTAAGGTGACGGGATGCGGCATGAAACATCCGAAGAGCGTTCAGGTTGGGATGGGACTGCATAAGCCAAATCTCCAAGGCAGTAGAGTTTCTACAGGCTTGCGCGTCAAAGCATGATTAGTCAACCATCCTGCCCCATGGCAAATCCAACTCAGCAGAAATGGAGGTGCACTCATGATAAACACGCAACCCAAAACGCTCGACAAGGTTTTTGTCCTGAAATGGACCGCCTCGATCATTCAGATCATGGGCTACACTGCCACGGCCTACGGGTTTACCCCCTGGAACATCTGTTTGTTCCTCTTTGGCCTTGTGGGTTGGTTTCTTGTGGGGGTTTTCTGGAAGGACCGTGCGATCATGTTGATCCACGTCGTGGCCTTGGCCGCGATGACAATGGGCCTTTTGACCAAGTGATTTGGCATAAAAAAAGGACGGCCTGCTTACACGGGCCGTCCTTTTCGAAAGTTTAGGCTAGCTTAGCCTTTGGCGGCTTTTGCCACTTCGGCTGCAAAGTCTTCTTTGATGACTTCGATGCCTTCGCCAACTTCAAGACGCACAAAGCCAGTGATGGTTGCGCCGGCTTCTACGGCGGCCTTGGCCACTGTCAGATCAGGGTTCACCACGAAAGTCTGGTTCAGCAATGTCACTTCGGACATGTACTTCTGCATCCGTCCAACGATCATCTTTTCGATAACCGCGTCTGGTTTGCCGCTTTCACGGGCGATATCCATCTGGACTTGCTTTTCTTTCTCGACAACAGCTGGGTCAAGGTCAGCCTCGGACAAAGACGCTGGATTCACAGCAGCGATATGCATCGCTACCTGTTTGCCAAATGCTTCGTCGCCACCGGTCATGCCGACCAGCACACCAATGTTGCCCATGCCGGGGGCCGCCGCGTTGTGCACGTAAGATACAACGATGTCACCGTCGATGGATGCCATGCGGCGGACCGACATGTTTTCACCGATAATGGCAACCGCATCTGTCACGGCCTGCTCGACGGATTTTCCGCCCATGTCAGCCGCTTTCAGCGCGTCGATGTCGGACTGGCTAACCGCCACATCAGCGATACCAGATACCATTTTTTGAAAGTCAGCGTTTTTGCCAACAAAATCGGTTTCCGAGTTCACTTCGACTGCCACGCCGTGACCGCCATTCACCTTAACAGCGACAAGACCCTCAGCCGCAGTACGGCCGGATTTCTTGGCCGCTTTGGCTAGGCCCTTGGTCCGCAGCCAATCAGTGGCCGCTTCCATGTCACCATCAGTTTCAGTCAACGCCTTTTTGGCGTCCATCATGCCGGCACCAGTTGTGTCACGCAGTTCTTTGACCATGGATGCTGTAATCGCCATCTCAGGTACTCCTATGTCAGATATGTCTTTTGCGAGTGGTTCGGGGCAGGAGATCCCTGCCCCGCGTTACAGGCGTGTGACAGCGCCGCATGAAAGCGGCGCGTGTCAGATTAGGATTTGGCTGCTTCAGCTTCTGCGGCGACCGCATCGCTAGACACAACCTCTTCAACCGCAACGGCTTCAACAACAACTTCAGCAACCGCTTCTTCTACAGGTGCTTCTTCCATTGCGCCGATATCAACGCCTGCCGCGCCCAATTGGGCTGACATGCCGTCAAGTGCTGCACGCGCAGCAAGATCGGTGTATAGTGCAATTGCACGTGCCGCATCGTCGTTGCCTGGGATGATATAGTCGATCCCGTCTGGCGAACAGTTGGTGTCGACCACAGCCACAACTGGAATACCCAGCTTGTTGGCTTCTGCGATGGCCAGCGCCTCTTTGCGCACGTCGATCACGAAGATCAGGTCAGGACGGCCGCCCATTTCGCGGATACCACCCAAAGAAGCCTGAAGCTTGCCTTGGTCACGTTCCATGCCAAGACGCTCTTTCTTGGTCATGCCCTCAAAACCAATCTCAGCCTGCTCATCGATGCTCTTGAGACGGCCGATTGACTTGGACACGGTCTGCCAGTTGGTCAGCGTGCCGCCAAGCCAGCGGTGGTTCATGTAATACTGTGCGCATTTCTCTGCGGCATCGGCAACGGGCTGTGCAGCCTGACGCTTTGTACCAACAAAAAGGATGCTGCCGCCTTTGGCGACGGTGTCACGGATGACCTGCAAGGCCAGGTCCAGCATTGGAACTGTTTGTGTCAGGTCCATGATGTGGATGCCGTTGCGCGCGCCATAGATATAAGGACCCATACGTGGGTTCCAACGCTGCGTCTGGTGGCCAAAGTGTACGCCTGCTTCAAGCAGTTGGCGCATGGTGAACTCAGGAAGAGCCATGTCTTTATTACCTTTCCGGTTTTGCCTCATCGGGGGTTCGACCAACATGTGCTGACCAACCGGCGGACCTTTGAGGATGTCTCCCCCAAAAAGCCCAATCCCCGACTGCGGGATTAAGTGACGCGCGTATAGGAGAGCCTCGCGATATGTGCAAGGAACAAATGAGCTAAGTTATTGCAACTCTGCGCCGGGGCTGTACGTTACGTCGCAGAATGCCCTGAAATAAGTAGGGCAAGTACTTAGGGAGTTACCATGAAATTCACATCGACGCTGATTGCGCTTGCTTTTGCAGTACCGGCTTGGGCTGAGCCACTGACTTTAACGCCAGCGGACCCACAACCTGACGCTGGCGACCTAACCCCGGGGCTGGCCGTCGCATATGCCTATCCCAAAAGCCCAAAAACGTTAGAAGACGCAGCTGATGCGCTGAAAAAATCTCGCCCAGGCCCCGCGATCAAGGGCATGTCATATGACACCCCTGAAGGCGAACTGGTCATGACCTCGCGCAAGGGGACGAAAGTCGCCGCTTCGATCACCGGCTTCCTGCGCTTTGACGCGGCAGGGACATTTACAGTCGATGTGATCAGCAATGACGGCGTGCAGACATTCCTTGGTGGGCAAGAGATCGCCTTTTACGATGGTGTTCATGCGTGCGAACCTGCGGGCGAACAAGAAGTCATCGTCCCGGAAGCGGGCTGGTATGCGATCGAAACCACCTATTTCCAGCGCAAAGGCTCTGCTTGCTTGATGATGGATTGGAACGTTTCAGGAGAGATGGGCTTGGTTCCTGACGAGGCGTTTGCCCACACCGAATAACGCCGTTCGAAGTCAAAATAAGATTCTGTGGAACCCCCCCTAAAAAAGGGGGTTTCTGCGAAA
The DNA here is from genome assembly GCF_003352085.1 of Sulfitobacter sp. SK012. Classification (NCBI taxonomy): domain Bacteria; kingdom Pseudomonadati; phylum Pseudomonadota; class Alphaproteobacteria; order Rhodobacterales; family Roseobacteraceae; genus Sulfitobacter; species Sulfitobacter sp. SK012. The sequence goes on along the minus strand of NZ_CP025804.1, from coordinate 2,306,399 downwards.
AGGTTAACAAATGTTAACTAAATGTTAACTCATTTTCTGGCATGTTTATGGCTAGTACAGTTGCGAGAAAGGCGGAAGTTTGAACCGCCGCCACGCCTGACAACACCAACGCTCAATTTTGGAATGTGCGCTTAATGAACAAACAGCTGCAAACTGTCTTCCCAGCGCAAGAAAAAGTTTCTGAAGCTTGCGACTTGGTGGCTCTGGCAGATTTCGTATCAAGTATATTCGCGCAACCTGGACAGCCGATAGATCGCCGTTTCCGCGCTCTTTTGGATCGCGCCTGCGAGACATTTTCGATGGATTATGGCTATATTACCATGACCCAACATCGAGACAGCCCAATACGTTTCTCAAGCAGGTCCCTGCCCTCACTGAGGGAAGCACCAAGACTAGACCGCAAAGCAACCTTGAGCCGCCAAGTCATCAAACGGCGCGACGTTCTCGCGATTGAGGACAACAGCATGGGAACTTTCAGCACAATGACCGATCAAACCAATCGGCAGCCCAAACGGTATCTAGGTGCCCCAATTGAGTTTGATGGGCGTGTCTGGGGCACTCTAGAATTTTCCAGCAATGCCTTGTCAAACAAAGCACCGACCCCCGCTGAATGCTCCATGATCCGACTACTATGCCTGATCACCTCAGGACCATTGGTCCTATTGGGTGAGGACACATTTGCCTAAGCGTGATGGCCGATGCGAACCGCCGCCTCACACGCCGCCGCAAGTGCTTTGCGATCCGTGAAATCAGCCACTTTTAGCGGCGTGCCGTAGCGCACCTCTACAGATCCTTGGCGCGCCGGGGCGAGCGTGCTGAGCAAATGCGCCCCAAACGACATATCCCCCCACCAGCCATAAAACCGCATATCCAAGCCATGCGGCGCTTTATAGATGACTGAAACAGGTTGCACCCAGATCGCATCACGCAGCTTTGGCGCAAATAATGCTTGGAACAGCGTGGTTTTGAAGGGCAAAACCTGCAATCCGTCGGTGCTGGTTCCTTCGGGGAAAAACAACAGCTTGTGACCCGCAAGCAACCGCGCCTCAAAGAGATCGGTCTGGCTGCGTGCACGCGCGGGGTTCCGTTCAATAAATACCGTTCCGGTGGCGCGGGCCAACCATCCGATGCCCGGCCACCCCGCCACTTCGGATTTTGATACGAAATAGATCCGCTTGCGCGCGTTAAGTGCAAAGATATCCAGCCAGCTTGTATGGTTCGCCACCACTGCGCCACGCTGCGTCATGGGTTCTCCGGTTTGTATCAAAGGTAAACCCAATATCCGAAACGCGCCCCGGCACACAAATTGCGTGATATGAGGCGTTACCGGGCGGTGAAGCCCCCAAATGGGTCGCTCAAACAAGCGCACAAGCAACAAAACGACCAAGCCACCAAAAACCAGCACCGCAAGGGTTAGCCCCCGCAGGACAACTCGAAGCCAGCCCAATGGCGTAATCGGTGGCAAATCAGGTGCTTCGTTGCTGTCCCAAGTGATGCTCATGAAACCTGCGTCGCGCTGCGATAAATTTTGGCTTTCTGAGCATTCATCTTGGCGGTGTCCATAATCAGGCAGACGTCCGTCGTGTTAAATGCATGATCCACAAAAGCGCCTTCGCCAACGCAACCTCCGAGGCGCAGATAGGCCTTTATCAGGCTGGGTACCTGTAGCATCGCGCTCTTTCGATCCAGATTAGCTTCATCTACCAACTCCATGGTTTGGAATGATTTATCTAACGCACGCACCCGGAGTTGATCTGGCGCAAGATGTCGGTGGTGCAATAAGGACAAAGGCTGCGCAAGCGCCGCTATCTCCGTCCCATGAAAGCTGGCCACACCAAAGAGTATCTCGATGTTGTGATCCGCAATATATTGCGCCAGACCGCTCCACAGATAATGCAGTGCAGTGCCGCCACGGTAGTCTGCATGCACACACGACCTGCCCAACTCCAATACCCGCCGGCCAGAGGATTTGAGCACGCTCAGATCATATTCACCCTCGGAGTAAAACCCGCCCGCCGCCTCAGCACGGTCCCAGCGTAGCAACCGATACACGCCTACTACGTCACCGGACGCTCGTTCGCTTAGGATCATATGGTCGAAAAACGGGTCAAAGCGGTCTCGCTCTAACCGTGCGGCATGATCGACCATCTCACCACTGCCACCGAGTTCTTCTACAAACACGTCGTAGCGAAGCCGTTGAGCAAGGCGCAGTTCAGCCTGAGTTTCGGCAAGTTTTACGCTGAACTCTGCCGCACCCTGCTGTGTCATTTTGCCTCCGGTCCCTGCCTCGGGCTTAATATGCTCACGGCGCCACAAAAGCAACTTGACTCAAATTTGCTCTTTACACTTTTAAGTTGAATTCTCACGGTGTGGTTAACCCTTTGACAACTATACTCAGGCATCAAAGACCGGAATTAACCCAATTCGAAAGCCGTCAATGACAACCTTGCCCGCATCCCGAAAATTGACCGTTACTTTGCCACCAATGTTGCTTTGCACCTGTCCTATGCCCCAATCGGGTTGGTCCGGGTGGCGTATCAACATTCCGGGAGCCAAAATCGCGTTCAGATCCTCCATGTTGTCTCCTTTGCATCAAGGGGCCCGCAATGGGGCTTAGTCAAGTGAACCTCGCGGCCCTCATCGGAAGCCGTATCTGTCATGATTTGATATCGCCCATTGGTGCGATCGACAACGGGATTGAACTGTTGGGGATGTCTGGTGTCGCCCCTGGGCCCGAAATGGACCTGATTAGTGAAAGCGTTGGCAGCGCCAGCGCACGCATTCGGTTCTTTCGTGTGGCGTTTGGCGCTGCGGGTGAGCAAATGATGGGCCGTGCCGAAATCGTTTCGATCCTAGACGGCCTGCATGATGGTGGGCGGATTGATTTGGCTTGGGGCCGCTTGAGGCGCAACCACGCTCTGCAGTACGCATGTGTTTCCTTGCAATTCAATGCCTTGAGACTGCAATGCCCTATGGCGGGCGTGTTGAGGTCTCGCAAAATTCCGGGCGTTGGGAGCTTACGGGACGTGCGGATAAACTCAACATTGATCCTGCACTTTGGGCATTGCTAGCCGGTGGAGAGCCCACAGAAATTCTGCAGCCTGCGCAAGTGCAGTTTGCCTTGCTGCCAACAATCGCCGCTGATGATGGCCGTAAAGTGGTAGCGCAAAGTGATGAAACGACGGTAAGTCTTCGTTTTTAGGGCAAATCAGGGCCGTACAGTTCCATCGCCGGTTACCAAATACTTAAAACTAGTCAGCTGCGTTGCCCCCACCGGGCCGCGCGCATGCATTTTGCCTGTGGCAATCCCAATCTCTGCGCCCATCCCGAATTCAGCACCATCGGCAAATTGTGTTGACGCATTGTGGATCAAGATCGCGCTGTCGAGCCGAGTCATAAACCGCTCAACCGCGGCCGTATCTTCGGTCAGAATGCAATCCGTGTGGTTGGAGCCATAGGTCCGGATATGCGCAATTGCTGCGTCAATGTCAGGCACAACACGCGCGGCAATATCCATATCAAGGTATTCCTTACCCCAGTCGTCCTCTTGCGCCGCAATCACACCGACCAACGTCTGAAATTCAACGTCAGCATGCACGCGCACGCCGGCATCGACCAAAGCGCGGATGGTGTCTTTGCCAATGGTGTCGGCCACATCCTTGTGGATCAGCAAGCATTCTGCGGCCCCGCAAATACCAGTCCGCCGCGTTTTGGCGTTGATCACCACTTTCAGGACTTTTTCAGGGTCGGCATCTTTGTCGACATAAATATGCACAATGCCTTCAAGATGGGCAAACACGGGCACCCGTGCCTCGCGTTGTACCAGCCCTACCAGACCTTTACCGCCACGCGGGACGATCACATCAATGGTATCGGTCATGGTAAGCATTGCACTGACGGCAGCCCGGTCGCGGGTTGGCACCAGTTGAATGGCATCTTCAGGCAGGTTCGCGTCGCGCAGCCCCTGTTGCAGGCAGGCATGCAAAGCACTTGATGAATGAAAGCTCTCTGAGCCGCCGCGCAGTATCACTGCATTTCCCGCTTTGAGGCACAGTGCACCTGCATCGGCAGTCACATTAGGTCGGGATTCGTAGATCACCCCAATAACCCCAAGCGGCGTCCGGACGCGCTTGATATGCAAGCCTGAAGGCCGGTCCCACTCCTCCATGACTTCGCCAACAGGATCGCGTTGTTCTGCAACGCTGCGCAACCCGCTAACAATGCTGCGCACACGGTCTTCATCCAGCATCAACCGGTCCATCATCGCTGGGCTTAGGCCTTTCTCACGGCCATATGCTAGGTCTTTGACATTAGCCTCCAGAATAGTTCCGCGCGAAGCCCAAACGTTTTCTGCGGCACCGATCAAGGCGGCATACTTGCGCTCTGCCGTGGCGAAACCCAGCTCAGCGGCTGCAGCTTTTGCGCGCGTGCCAATATCGGCCATCATCTGTGTAATATTGTTTTCTGTCATAGCCTTACACCTCGATATTCATGTGAGTAACTCTAGATCGCCATATCATCACGGTGAATCATCGCCGCACGCCCCGGATAGCCAAGGATCACCGATATCTCAGCGCTTTGATGGCCTTTGATTTGCACGGCCTCCGTTGAAGAATAACGGGCAAGCCCAAAGCCGACGCTATGCCCGTCGGGGCCCAGTAAAGCGACAGCATCGCCGCGCTCAAACGGGCCGGCCACATCCGTAATTCCCGCTGGAAGAAGCGATTTTCCCCGGTCCAACGCGGCAACAGCCCCCGCATCCAGTGTGACAGACCCGCGAGGCTTCATCGCCGCAATCCAGCGTTTACGCGCGGCTTGTGGATCCGTCTGAGCGGGGAACCACGTGGCGTTCGCGCCACTCTCTAATGTTTGCAAGGGGTTCACGGCCGATCCTTCGCATATGGCCATTGCGCAACCGGCGGCCGTGGCCGTGCGCGCTGCCATAAGTTTGGTTTTCATGCCACCTTTGCTGAGACCTGATCCGGCATCACCCGCCATCGCTTCGATCTGCGGCGTGATGGCTTCAATCACGGCAAAACGCGTGGCGCCCGCATCTTCAGCGGGATTGGCTGTGTAAAACCCATCCACGTCCGACAACAAAACCAACGTGTCCGCGCCAACTGTCACCGCAATCTGAGCGGCCAGTCGGTCATTGTCGCCAAAGCGGATTTCGTCGGTCGCAACCGTGTCGTTTTCATTCACAATCGGCACAACCCCAAGGCCCAGAAGCGTCTCGAGCGTGGCGCGGCTGTTGAGATAACGGCGGCGATCTGAACTGTCTTCCAGCGTGACCAAAACCTGTGCTGTGGTAATTCCATGCGGAGCCAGTGCTTCTTCATAGGCACGCGCGAGGCGGATCTGACCGACGGCGGCCGCGGCCTGTGATTGTTCAAGCGGTAGCGTCGTTGCGGGCATCCCCAAAACTCCGCGTCCCAACGCAATAGAACCCGAGGACACCAGAACAACATCCTTGCCCAACCCTTTAAGCCACGCGACATCCTGCGCTAAAGAAACCAACCAATCACCACGCAAAGCACCCGTAGACCGGTCTACCAGCAGCGCCGAGCCTATTTTGATGACAATACGTTTGGCCGCCGTTAGGGACGCCACGGCGCTTCCTCCTGCACGGGAAGCATGCGCAAGCGATCATCATCAATCTGACCACGCAACATCCGCAGCACATCTGTAACGCCGGTTTGTGCGACACCTGACATCTGCATCACGGGTCCGCGGCTGGCTTTTTCCAAATCTTTTAAGGCAGTTGCCTGCTCTTCTTCATCCAGCGCGTCGATCTTATTTAGCACGGTTATGCGCGGCTTTTGTGCCAGCTCACCACCGTAGGCTTCGAGTTCCGTGATGATCGTTTGGTAATCCTCCGCGACGGTCTCAGAAGTACCATCGACCAGATGCAACAAGACAGCGCAACGCTCTACATGGCCTAAGAACCGGTCACCAATGCCGCGGCCTTCATGGGCACCTTGAATGAGGCCGGGGATGTCGGCGACCACGAATTCGGTATTATCGACGCCAACAACTCCCAAATTCGGATGCAAGGTGGTAAACGGGTAATCCGCAATCTTGGGCCGCGCGTTTGACGTGGCTGCCAAAAACGTCGATTTGCCTGCATTGGGCATGCCCAACAGGCCAACATCGGCGATCAGCTTAAGCCGCAGCCACAGCGTGCGTTCTACGCCGTCCTGACCGGCGTTGGCGCGGCGTGGCGCTTGGTTGGTGGCTGATTTGAAATGCAGGTTCCCGAAACCGCCATTACCACCGCGCGCCAGCTCGACCCGTTGGCCAAGCTCGGTCATGTCAGCGATCACTGTCTCTTGGTCTTCATCCAGCACTTCGGTGCCGACTGGCACCAGCAGAATGATATCTTCACCATCTTTGCCGGTACGCTGCTTGCCCATGCCGGGCTGACCGTTGCGAGCAAAAAAGTGCTGCTGGTAGCGGAAATCAATGAGCGTGTTTAAGCCATCAACCGCTTCGGCCCAAACAGAGCCGCCGCCGCCGCCATCACCGCCATCAGGTCCGCCATATTCGATGTATTTTTCACGCCGAAACGACACGCAGCCGCCGCCGCCAGCGCCAGAACGAATGTAGACTTTGCACAGGTCGAGAAACTTCATGTCGATGGTCCTTGGCTCTTGCGCCACAGAGGGGGTCGGGAGGTGCCCCGCAGGGCTCGAATATGACGAATACGCCTGTGTTTCAAGGCGCAAGAAAAAGGACTGACACTGCTATCACCAAGTAAGGCATTTGCGTAAGTTCAACTTCAATTTAGGTTCTGAGCCGTTTTTCAGGCATCCTCATTTAGAATGCTACCTATGGGGGATTTTGCCGATGGCGATCAAAGCAACTTTCGAGGGGTTCGATATCATGGAAATGCACCATTTTACACTAAGCGTACGGAACGATGCGCGCTCCTCCCCTACAGATTACAGGCTTCGGCTATACGTCCACGTCGGCACTGCTGTGTTGCGGGCGATGCAAAATGTCTCGGCGTCGCCAAGGTATTGAAAACCTGCGTTGGTCAGAACTTTGGCGGATGCGGGGTTATCATGAAACACCGACGCGAACATTGCTGCATTTGCCAACGGGTTTGACGCAACCAAGGTGCTGACCGCTTCGGATGCCAGATGAGTGTTCCAAAATGCTGGAGCAATCCAATACCCGACTTCGGACTGGTTGCGGTCCAACCGGCTGAGTGAAATCACACCCATCACCTCAGTCCCACCAGAGCGGCTGCCGTCGATGGCCCAAACATCCTCGTCGCGCGGCTCCGACGTGGCGCGGACGATAAACGCTTCCATCATGCCTGGCGGCAAAGGATGCGGGATTGTGGTGGTGGTGTTGGCCACGCGCGCATCGCTTGCGTACATCTCGATCAGGCCAAGGTCAGAGCGCCGCAAGGGTCGCATGTCAAAGCGCGGGGTCTCAATCACCAGCTGGGTGTCAAGTTTCTGCATTTCCATACTCAAGTTCCTCTTCCGAATAGTACGAACAGGACGGAGGCAACCGTAAGAGCTCCCAACGTCCACATTAGATAGGTTTCCCAAACTGTTCCTGCAACACTCCGCGCAATTGCAGTGCCCGCGATGATCCATAGTGGGTGCAGCAAAAGCTGACACACCAGCAATACAGCGGCAATTGTGGCAGTAGCATGAAGCGAAGACGTATCGGGGCCGACAAAACTGGTGAAACCGCCAATAATCATAGCCCAAGCCTTGGGGTTCAGCGGGTGCACGATCAGGCCTGCAGCAAAACCAGGGGCCTTGCCGGTCTCACGCCTCTGCCCCAGCCGCATGTGTGCAATCTTCCAAGAGAGCCAGATGATATAGGCAGCCGATATGTATTTGAGCGCGACAAACACGCCTGGTGCGGCCTCTGACAGCTCCATCAGGCCAAAACCCATGGGCCAGATGATCAGCTGTTTGCCCAAAACAACGCCCGCCACGAACGGCAAAGCCGCGCGCAGACCAAACCGCGCACCAGTGGCCATAAGTGCCATATTAGCAGGCCCCGGCGTACCGATCTGAGACGCCGCAAAGATGGCGAATGAGGCGACCGCAACACTCATCTGCGGGCCTGCCGATCTGTGTGGTTGGATTGGACGTAACGTCCCATCACAGGCTCTCTCCAAAATACGAAAAAGGGACCGACGATAACGCCGGCCCCTCTAATTTTCAACGCTAAGAGTGCGGCTTATTCAGCGGCCTCTGCAACTGGGAGAACCGAGATGAATGTACGGTTTTTCAGGCCTTTGTGGAATTGGATGTTGCCATCCACCACGGCAAAAATCGTGTGATCTTTGCCCATGCCTACGCCTTCGCCTGGCCAAAACTTCGTGCCGCGTTGGCGGACGATGATGTTGCCTGGAATGACGTTTTCGCCGCCGTATTTCTTGACGCCAAGGCGACGTCCAGCGGAGTCGCGACCGTTACGGGATGAACCGCCTGCTTTTTTATGTGCCATTTGGTTTCTTCCTTAGCCTTTTGCCAGTTCTTTGGCCTGTGCAATCCAGTCTTCACGACCAACACGACCTTTGAACGACAGTTTCTCTTCGATCGCTTCAACGTCTGCTTCAGACCATTTAGCGATTTGTGCGAATGTTGTCACGCCTTCACCATGAAGCTTCTTCACGATTACGGGACCAACGCCGGAAATCTCGGACAGGTCATCGCCATCTGTGGACGCTTTGGCTTTCTTAGGCGCGGCCTTCTTCGGCTCTGCCTTTGCTTCTGCTGCTTTTGGCGCTTCAGCTGTCTTGGCTGGGGCGGCTTTCTTTGCAGCTTTCGCTTTGGCTGGTTTGCCTGCAGCACCCTCAACAACTTTGCCAGTGATCGCAGCAACGGCTGCGGCACTTACGGAGCCTGTGCCGATCGCGGCCTGAACTTTGGACTTACCAGCGCCCGAGGTAAGGATCTCAGTGATCTTTACCAGTGTCAGCTTTTGACGGTGACCCTTGGTGCGCTTGGAAGAGTGCTTCCGGCGACGCTTGACGAAGTTGATAACCTTATCGCCTTTGATCTGATCAACAACTTCGGCCTGAACGCCAGCGTCCTCGATCATCGGGGAGCCAACAACGGGGCTATCGCCACCGAGCATCAGAACTTCATTGAATTGTACTGTTTCGCCAGCATTCGCCGCAATACGTTCAACCCGTAGCATATCGCCAGATTGAACTTTGTATTGCTTGCCGCCTGTTTTCAGGACCGCAAACATAGATCTTCCTTCACTCATCTTTCGCGTTCTGTGGTCCCCGGTATCGGGCGTTTTGGGCGAATGCCCACCTCGAACTGCGCGCCCTTAGGCGTCATTGAAATAAATCCCGCATACAGGCTGACCTGTCGGGATGGCGGCTTATGTGCCGATTGCCCCCTCAAGTCAAGCGCCCCTGCCCTCAAATCAAGCGCTAATTTGCTCGGTTTGGGGTCAAAGCTCTTGGGCCGTCATATTTAGCGCCACGGCGCGGCCCAGAGCATAGGCTATGTCCTCATAAAGAGGATCAAATCCAGCAAAGAAACCGGCGTTCAAGGCCAACCCGGCGTCTGTCTCAGAAAAGGCGACATAGGCCTCGAGTTCCGCGTCACTTAGCGGGCTATAAGCCAAAAGTAGAAACGCGCCCAGCCAGCTTTCTGTATCGGCGGTGATTTCTTCTCGGTCTGCGCCAACTTCGGTTAATATCTCGTCGTCGGTCATATCATACGCATCGCCATCAACCATGCCGCGCAAAAACTGGTAGTTGGAGTTCAGCGCTGATGTGACATTCCGCGTCACCAGATCACCCGTCTGGGTCATCCGCGTCAAAAGTGCCAAGCGCGCATCATCTGTGTCCTCGAGGGCCGCAAACCGGTCGCGCGCCGCGGCCTCGACCTCCCCATCCGCCATCGCAACGCGGGCGGAATTTTCCAGCCCAATGATCTTTTGACCAAGGTCTGAGGCGAAAAAAGTGATGCTTTCTTCCAAATGATCGCTGTTTACATGGCCCTCAAGCCCTTTGCGAATGCCCTCAGACAGCCGGTAAGGGTCATAGATTGCTTCGGCCTGTATTTGCCAACCGGCACCACCCGTGCCCATCAGCATGTCAGCGTTCAAATCCTCGGCGTATTCCAGGCCCTCTTCGTGCAATATCTGCGTAAGCTGCGCTATTTGCAGAACATCCATCAACACCGTGTGCCGCGCGTCGGCCCATAACGGAGACGCACCGAGCCATAGGGCTAGGCTTAGGATCAGTGGGCGCATCTCATAGCTCCTGACTGGGTTGCATCGATTTTAGCCGTATGGCCACTGCCTCATAGCGGTTTGCCATGATTTCAAACTGTACGGCGTTCATCAACGCATAGACTTCTTTCATCCGAGGGTCTTCTAAGGCCTCAGCGTATTGCGCCACTTCGGCATCCGAGAACGCCTGATAGGTATAAGCTGCCCCCGACATCGCCGATGCCCGGATCGACGCACGCATGCTGCCTTCTCGGCTGCGCAACATTTCGCGCAGGTCGGCCTCTTCCATCTGCAATTCGATCACACCGGCACTTGCTGCGGCCATCAAAAAGCGCACCTGCACTTCTTGGATTGCCCGGACGGAGCTGTCCTCGGATCCGCTGGCTTCATTTAGCCGCTGCAACAATGCCACTCGCGATGATCCGATGCTTTCTAAGCCTTCAAGGATCTGTGCGCCCGTCTCGTCCTTGCCAGCGCCATCTTCCAGCATGTGAGATTGATTTTCTGCCGCAACCAGCCGTTTCCCCAAATCGTCAGCATAGAACGAGGCACCATGGTTGAGTAATTCATCGCTCAGCGTTTCGCCCAAGATTTCCAACGCCATCTCATGCATTATTTCAGAGGCAAAAACGTCACCTACTAGTCGGGACCATTCCGACCCGAAATCCTCAGGCCGCATCCCCAGCATCTGCGGCGCAGAATCCGCGGACAAACGAATACTCTCGAGGGCGACGTCAAAGCCCGTTACTTCTAGAAACGCCTCCAGCCGCGCGCGGTCCGCCGCCTGTGCTGGCACCGCCAAAGCCAAGCTGAATAGCACCGCAATCGCAGCTTGCGTGATCCGCCAAAATGACCGCGACGTTACGTGCAAGAAAGACATGTAGGGGCATCCTTATAAACTCTGGTTGTATCAAACTTAGGCCATCTGGCCGCCACCGCAACGAAAAACCCCGTGAGGTTCCCAGGCCTCTTGCCAGCTTAGTCAAACCGAACTACACGGGCGCTCCTAGATCCCCGCGGAGAGGTGCCGGAGTGGTCGAACGGGGCGGTCTCGAAAACCGTTGAGCGTGCAAGCGTTCCCAGGGTTCGAATCCCTGTCTCTCCGCCAATTACTTAGCCTAAATATTTGATTGCATGGGTAAATTATGGGAATTCGACAAGTTAAGACCACATAAGAGCCCACAACGCTCTTCATCGAGAGAAGGGACGAGCTTGCTTTATCATACGATTCTAACGGGGTAGGCATTCCTTGCTTTGGGGGGGGGTGGGGGTAAATTCTGCTCGGCTGATCTGATAGTCGTCTCACACGCTCGCGGCACTTCTCCACAATTTTTCAAATTATCATTCTAGACGTATTTGGGGATAGTCAGTTTAGAAGAACCGCAGCGGAAAACGATCTCAGTCTCGCCGATGCTGATATCGACCATATCGTCGGCTCCATCGTAACTGCTCAGCACTTTGAGAACTGGTTCCATCTTCGCGGCAACAAACACGACTTCTCTTTCCAAGCGACCTTCTTCAAGGTCGACAAGTGAAGACCCGCCTGGCATTTCCACTCGGAAGCCAACGAGTTCCGGAACAAACGCGCCCTCTTTCAATCTAGAACTTCGTGCTCCAGCAGGAGCGCGTTTCATTTTCGTTGTGCGTTTGAGCGCCTCAACCATCTGCGTGCGTTTAACTTTTAGGATTTCGATCTTCGTGTCAGTGAGATCCGCCGTACCGGGTTCAGAATCCCCGGCGCGGGCTGACTTTGATTTGCTAAGGTTTTTTTGTTCAGGGCTCTTGGTCAGTTTTTTCTGCTCATCCGGCAGACTTTCGGTTGGCCTCTCCGTATGGGGTGCCCATTTGGCAGGTGAAGGGATCGTCTGCCTCTGTGGTTCTCTATCCGCGATTAGGGGTTTGGCCTTCTGTATCGACAGTTCCAGCGCCAGTTGTCTGTCCAGTTCGCATTGGGATGCTTGTAAAGACTGCTCCAACTCCAGTTGCCTGTCCAAGGGTAAGTTCGAGGCAGCCAGCGCGGCCTGAATTTTCCTGACTAACTTTTCTGCTTCAACAATCTGTTCGCTCAATGTGCGGGAATTCGAAGTGGCATAAAGAGGATCTGATAACGGTCGAGGCGGCGGCTGTACCGCTGCCGGCGGAGGCTGAACGAAGGCAGGGTTAACCTCGCGGGGGCCTTTTTCTTTCGGGCCCTTAGCCGGTTTTTTTTGCTCTTCTTGTAGGCCTTCTGCAGCCTTCGCCATAAGTGATGCCGCGTTAGTATACCCAAGGAAAACTGCGGCGGTCACAAGATCCAGTGGGACGGTTAGCGGGTTTTCACCCCTCGAAACTGCGGAGCTCAACAATTCGAAAAGAGGCTTTGAGACGGTCCAAGTGTGGAGCGCTAGGACACAAAACGCGGTTAGATCAATCCAAAGCCACCAATGGTAGTCGAATTGTACCGGAAAAATGGGCTGGTACAGAAGCAGCAGCAGCGCAAGTACTACCGTCCAACCCTTTGAACCAACAAAACCGAGACTCGCATAAGGGACGGCGTCAACTTAGGTTTGAGAACGATTAAATCACAAATATGTCTTCACCCGTTCCTCCCCCGTCATCAAAGGCAATGACTTCAACATCCAAGGTCGCTGTTGATCCGCCTTCGATTCCATAGGTGAACTGGGTGTTGGCTGTTTCCATGCCCATAAGAGTATCGAACTCGCCATTCGCGGAGAAATCGACTGTTCCGTCGGAGTTCACCATTAACAGCCCTCCGTTTGAGCCCAAATAGCTTGTGCCTGCGTCCAACGCATCGCCGTTTACTGTGACAACGTCGCCTATATAGGGTTGTGAATCACCTGTGCTGTCGTTTTCCAACAAGCTAAATACAAAAAAACCATCAAGCGGATCCGGCATGTCATCTTCGCTAAAGGTCTCAGTGTTCGAAACCGTCATGGTATTGTCCACGGCGAGGTTTGTGGGTTCAGGTGGCTCAGTGATTATTGGATCGGATGTGCCGCTGATCTTGACAGAGTCGGCACGATCGCCGTCCATCTCGCCAACGGATGTTAGTCGAACAGCGAAGTCTTGGCTCAAAACATCTGCCAGTGACAGGGTTGATCCATCAGAGGTTGCAAGGGTAAAAGACGTAGACTGGATGTCATCTGCACCGATCCCTGCAGTACCAAACTGCACCCCAACGTCGAATTTTCCATCCTCTTTGACGACATCGCCATTGATATTGTTGTAGCCATCAACCTTGGACACTGAATTGGCGTCAATATTTTGTCCCGTCAAATCAGTACCCGATAAAATCAGGTTGTCTGTGATGGAATCGTCAGCCAGATCAAAGAACAATCCGTTGAGATCGCCAATTGTGCCGGTATCGTCCAACACATCCAAGTCGAAAAGTAGCGATCCGTCCGCTTGTTCCGTAATCGAGATACCTACTTTTACATCGCCGTCAGTAATCTCAAAATATATCGTGTTCATGGCAGGTCCTTTGTTGAATTGAGGCGACTCATTTCGTAAAAGTGTAATGGGGCAGAATAGCGATTTCATGAAGTCAGATTTATGGCACCCGTCTGTTCTGCCTCTCTAGCCGCGCTCGCTTATAAGGAATAATGGCCATAGGCCGCAGCTTGGCGCAGGGATGCATCATTGTCATAATCGTGGCGAGGAGCACCAACTGGGCCCAATGCCTCCTACCCACTCATGCCTACAAAAGCCTGCGGAAGCAGAATTGGTCACATTGGGATCAGTGCGGAATTGAGGCGGCCCCGCGGGGTAAACTTGGACCCGACTCAGGAAAATGCCATTTTCGAAACGTCGATGCACAAGCTATTTCAGTGGCTTGAGCCCCCAGTTGGATAGTCAACTTAGTGAGGCTACTATCGGACGAGCAGCAATTGAATGGCCCCCATTTGGGTCTGACCTAAATTTCGACATAGTTATGAATGAGTGTTTCGGCGCGACAGAAGAATTGTACGCGCGCCCCTGATCTTAATGCGAAGGTAATTTTTGCTATGCTGAACTTTCTCCGAATAAGCGTCTCTGCTCTAGCCCTGTCTGCATTTGTTGTAGCCCCCATCGCGTCTGTTCTCAGCGCAGATTACGCCTATGCAGGTAACGGAAACGGTGGAGGCAACGGCGGCGGGAATGGTGGTGGCAAAGGCGGCGGGAATGGAAGCGGTGGCGGCAAAGGTGGCGGTAACAGCGCTGGCAACGGAGGTGATAACAGCAAAGCCAACGGTGGCGACAAGGGCAACAAAACCAAGTCTTCCAAGGCCGGCAAGGGTGGAAAATCTAACAAGGGCAAAGGCCGCGCGATTAAAGACGATTTCAAAGCTTTTAGCCGCAATCTGAAGAAGAATGGCCTCGGCGGCTTGTTCAAAGGTCAGAAGTCGCAACGCACTGCTACAAAATCAGGCACCGTTACAAAATCAACTAGCAAAAAAACATCGAATGTGACCGTTACACAGTCCAAACGACCACCTGTTAAACCTGCAAGCTTCAAGTTGGATCCATTGCATCCAAGTAATCTCGGCAAGTTGAACGGCGCGATAAATTCAAGCCCCAACGCCAAGGCGGCACACATCGCCAACGGCCAGTACGCGAGTGGGAAAGGGCCGGTTAGCTTGGCGGCAGCACTCGCAGTGGCGGACTACAATTACGAGGGCGCTCTGGACCAATATGAGACGGAACTCGCGTCGGCACAGGAAACATTAGATCTTGTCGAAGCACTCAATGAGGCCAACGCCGTCGTAGACCTTGCGGAAGAAAAAGTTCAAGAACTTGCCGATGCGCAAGCTGTTCTCGCTGACCCGGATGCGTTTACACCTGAAGAGGTAAAAGAAGCTCAAACTAAGGTAGATACTGCATCCGAAGCAACACAAGAGCTTTCTGATGCGCAAGCTGTTCTCGCTGACCCGGATGCCTTCACACCTGAAGAAGTCAGCGAAGCACAAGCAAAGGTAGATGCCGTTGAAGACACAGTTCAAAGGGTTGTAGACGCGGCAAACCTCATTGATGAGAACGGCGCACCGACTCAGGAAGAAATCGACGAAGCGAACAACATCGTCGAGGAAGGACCGCCTTCCAACGAGGCGGTCCTCGACGCAGAAGATGCGCTTTTGGCCCAATACAAAAGCGATTTACCAGGATCAGAGGATCCAGGGATGCGTCTTTCTGAAGAAGAGCAAGAGGTCGTTGACGCCATACGCGATGCCAACCCCTCAGACGAAGTTATCGAAGAGGCACTTGAGGTTCAGGTGGACGAGTACGAAGACGATGTAACAATAGATACCGCGATAGAAGGTGCGATTTCAAACGACGGGTTGGAGAACGACGAAATTGCGAGCAAAGGCTGATCTTGGTGTTTTCAGGCTGTCTTAGATAGTTGCCGCAAATCATTCGTGCCAGCTCATTCAAAAACGACGAATAGCTTTTTCGTCCCGCAACTGAGACATAAGACATCTGTGCTGCGAGCGTCCAGTTTGGGGACTTGCGCTGCGCTGCCTCAGAACTTGTGAGTCTAGGCCACGTGCCAACTTCATAATCTACGCTGCATCTGCAACAGGAAGCTTTGTCCTGCAACTCGGACCTTCGCGGCCATTTTCTGACAGCCTGCTTTCGACGGAAGCCGTCGTTCTAGGAATGCAGAGCAGGAACCCGACCCAGAACCCCTATGACTCGCGAAGTATTCCCGCGTGCGCTCATTTGGATGCGCATAGCTGCAATCTCTCATTGCTTGATCCATGATCGGTCACTTGACCAGGATCAAAGTATCCGTTTTGCGTAAGCGTTAACTGTAACGCACAGTTTCAGAAAGACCTCCCTTATGAAGCATTGGCCTCTTTTGGTTCCGTTAGTTTTGATGGGAACCACCATAGAAACCACAAATGCCGGCAAAACACTCTACATGCAAAATTGCGTTTCTTGTCATGGTGTTGATGGGAAGGGCGATGGGCCTGCAGCCGCGCGTTTGAGCGCAGCGCCAGCGGACTTGACTAAGATTGCAGCCCGGCGCGACGGTATTTGGCCCGCGCTTGAGATTATGGAGATACTGAGTGGGTATTCACGCAATACTCAACCCCGGGAAGATATGCCCGTTATTGTCGACATTTTGGACCATGACATGAGTGAGTTCGATCCGGGAAATGGCAATCCGTTCCTTATGCCCACTAAGCTGATCGAGATCGCAAACTACCTAGAGTCACTGCAGGATCCTGCGCCAAAGCCCAGCCTTCCCTGAAAAACATTAGAGCTGATGGACAGAAAATCGATTTGGCCGAAGCCATCCCTGTTTTTCATGCTTTAGCTCGGTTAACTTAGTTGACGCAAAAATGCTAAAAACGGCTGCTTTGTCCCCAACTGAGAGATCGGGCACGGGCGCAGCGAATGGCCGGTTTGGATTCTGGTGATTTGGCACCCTTTGAACGGCCGCTTCCGGGAAATCTTGCCACAACGCCGAAACGCAGTCACCGTCTCGACCAGTGTGTTGTCGCAGATTTTGCTGCACCTGCATCAGGCGGCTTTGTCCGCTAAGCAGACCTCCATACGTAGTGCAGCGAACGTCCGGTATCCTGAAGGTTTTTCGATGAGGGCCGCGGCGTTACGACTGCCGCCAAGTGATGGCGGCCCGCGTTGACAAACCCCGGAAGGAGGAAGCCGCGGGGGGCTGGGAACTGTCTATGGGGAAAGTGAGCTGACGGTTGGGTTTGACTTCTCGTCGGATCGGCATCCTGATTGATAGCGGGCGCTATTGGCATCCTCTGACCGGCACGCAGCTGAGCGATCTGAGGGCCATTTGGGTTCCACAGCTTTGACTTTGGTCCATATCTGAACGCCAAGCATATAGAGATCGGGCCGGAACAGGTAGTTGGACCGGGGCATGGTAGACGAGAGTGACGGGCGGTTTGTCATGCGGCCTGCTCCCTTGGTGGTGCCCTTGATCTTGGCTGTTGTCCTCGACGGAATATCTCCACGATACGCATCGGCCCACCACAGCATGGGCATGGCTCGCGCAGTGTAAGCGGGATCACCTCAGCGCTTTGCTGTGGCTCTTGATCGGGTTGCTCCACCTCAAGCAGGGTTCGGATCTTGGCGATGTTGGTCTTTCGGGTCGCGTTGGCCAGCAGGCCATAGTGCCTGATGCGGTGGAAGCCGTCGGGCAGGACGTGGATCAGGAATCGGCGAATAAACTCGCTGGTAGCCAGGCGCATGGCCTTTTGGCGGTCGCCTGTTTTGATCCGATAATCCTTCCAGCTGAAAGCCACGGTCTTGGCGTCCGCGCAGACCAATCGGGCGTTCGAGATGGCGACGCGGTGGGTGTATCGACTGAGATAGGCCAGCACGGCTTCGGGACCACCGAAGGGAGGTTTGGCATAGACCACCCACTCGGACTTGCAGAACGGGGCGAGCCACCCAGTGAAGACATCGGTACCTGACAGCCCAGCAAGATCGCCGAAGAATGTCAGTTCTCCTGCCCGGTGTAGTGCTAATAGACCTTCGATAAACAAGCGGCGAAAGAGACGCGACAGCACCCGTACATGCAGAAAGAACCCCGGCTTGCAGCCGACCCAACGGGTGCCGTCGGGCGACAACCCACCGCCGGGCACGATCATGTGGACATGGGGATGGTGGGTCAGCGCCGATCCCCAAGTATGCAAAACGCTGGTCATGCCAACCCGTGCGCCGAGGCGCTTGGGGTCGGCACCGATGGTGGTCACCGCCTCGGCTGAGGCGCGGAACAGCAGTCCGTAGATCGTTTTCTTGTTCCAGTAGGCAATCTGGGCGATCCCGGCGGGGAGTGTGAAGACCAGATGGAAATACTCCACGGGCAGCAGGTCTTCAGCCCGCGCAGCCATCCAGTCGATTGCCGCTGGTCCCTGACACTTTGGACAATGCCGGTTCTTGCAGGAATTATAGGCGATGTGCTGGTGATCGCACTTGGTGCAAGCGGCAACATGTCCGCCGAGCGCCTCAGTTCGGCAGGCTCCAATGGCTGACATCACTTTGAGCTGGCTGAGGCTGATATGCCCAGCATTGGCCTGCCGCCATGCGGGACCGTACTTTCGAAAAATGTCAGCAATCTCTAGCTTCGGACGAGACACCGGCCCCGAGCGTCACTCCAACCCTCGTCGGAGCGTGTGATCCTGCAACTGTTTGAGGTTGTCGAACGGGCTGACCGTATTGCGGATCGTCTTGGTGGCGACGTGGGTGTAGCGCGCTGTCGTGCTCAGCTTGGAATGACCCAACAGGACCTGGATCACCCGCACATCGGTATTGGCCTCCAGCAGATGGGTCGCAAAACTATGCCGCAGAGTATGCAGTGTCGCCGGTTTGTTGATCCCAGCCATGTGCTTTGCCGAGGTGAAGGCGCGATTGAGCTGGCGTGGTGACAACGGATTGATCTTGGGTTTTCCGGGAAATAGCCAGCCCTCGGGTCGTGCCTCGAGCCAATAGTCTCGCAGCAGGTCCAAAAGCTTCTGCGACAGCATCGCCTTACGGTCTTTGCCATTCTTGCCCTCGTCGACATGGATCAACATCCGGTCGCTGTCGATGTCGGCCACTTTGAGGTGGCAAACTTCGGACGCCCGCAGCCCTGCACCATAGCTAATCCCGAGCGCGGCCCGGTACTTCAGCCCGGGTCCGGGAACAGCTGCCAGCAAGTCGCCGATCTCCTTGATGCTGAGCACGACCGGCAGCTTCCTCGGCTTGCGCCGGAACTGCATGTACCGCTTCATCTCTTCGCGCCCGCAGGTCACGCCGAAGAACAACCGCAAAGAGACGATCCGGGTGTTGAAACTCGCTGTCGATACATCTGTATCTGTCATGTGTAGCTGATAGGCGCGCAACTCATCTGGCGTAGCTGTGTCCGGTGGTCGACCCAGAAACGCAGCGAAGTTCTTAACCGCGCGGATGTGCCCTTTTTGCGTCGTCTCCTTTAGCCCACGGATGCGCATATCTTCAATCATCCGCTCACGCAGCGGCGTCGTTCTATCGTCCCTCATGGAAGCCTCCTGTCCTTGGATTGAGAGCCTCAATCGTCGGACAGGTTCGTCAGATCACAAAATGAGCCCGGTGGAGGTCAGCGCGCACCACCAGCCACAAACGCCATTGCCGCGCGAGCGGCTTAGTCCATCCGCCCTTAGTGTCAAAATGTGCATGGTGCAGCATTGGTCACAAACGGCCCATAGCGGACCTTGATGGCCTTTGCAGCGAACGGCAGGTCTGAGCCCTCTTTACCGAATTTCTGCAATGCGGCTAATGCCCGCTATCACCATAGAGGCAAAAACCTTCTACAATCGATTAGCTTTTGAACGGGGTCTGTGGCTGCATTCAACGATGTGGTTTTACCTGATCCAAGAGCGAGAGTTTTTAACGGCTTGCAGGTTGGTTTTCCAAACGTCACCACAACCTGATCCATTTTCTTGCCGACGTGAAGTTACGGGTATATACCCGTAAATTATGAGTGACAAATGTATTTGCACGTCTCTGCGTCAGGCCGCTCAGGCCAGCACTGCTCTCTATGACAGGGTGCTAGCACCGTCCGGCCTAAAGGTGACAATGTTTCGCCTCTTGCGCCAGATCGAAGCCAACCCCGACGCAACGATCAGCGAGTTGGCTGAACTTGTGGGATTGGACCGCAGCACGCTTGGGCGAAACCTTAAGGTGCTGGAGCGTCAAGGTCTGCTGGTTTTGCCGACTTGCGCGGATGCGCGGGCGCGCAGCGTGGTACTGACCCCAGCGGGCTGCGCGGCGCTTGTGAAAGCGGTTCCGCTTTGGACACAGGCGCAGTCGGAGATGAAGGCATCACTCGGTAAGGGGCTCGATAACCTTCTAGGCACGCTGGAGCGTGTTATTGAATTAGATACCAAAAGCAAGGGCACATCCCCATGACAAAACCTGTTGGCGCATGGCACGGCGCAGTGTGTGAATCCCGGAGACAAAATGGCCATGGAAATGGTTGGGTAATCTGACCGTCGCGGAGTAAAATTCCGCAATCTAACATCTGGTGCTGTCGAGCAACGGGTGGGGAAGATGTATTCTGTGGATTTGTACAGTCGGGTGCGCCGTGCGTGCCATGTCGAAGGTAAGAACAATAGTGAGGCGGCCCGTCTGTTTGGGATTGACCGCAAAACAGTGGCGAAGATTTTGAAGCATTCGGTTCCGCCGGGTTATCAAAGAACGACCGCGCCAGTTCGTCCGAAGTTGGATCCGTTCATTGGGATAATTGATCAGATCCTGAAAGACGATAAACGGGTCATCAAAAAGCAACGCCACACAGCCAAACGTATTCATGCGCGATTGCGTGATGAACATGGGTTCACTGGCGGGATCACCATCGTCACGGACTATGTTCGTGAGAAGCAGCGACGTACCCAAGAGGTGTTTGTTCCTCTGGTTCACACCCCTGGCCATGCTCAGGTCGATTTTGGCGAGACCCTTGGTGTGATTGGTGGTGTTGAACGAAAGCTGCATTACATTGCGATATCGTTGCCGCATTCGGATGCGTTCTTCATGAAGGCATATCCGGCAGAAACGACAGAAGCCTTCTGTGATGGTCACAACGCTGCGTTTGCGTTCTTCGGTGGTGTGCCCTTGTCGGCACTGTACGATAACACCGTGATAGCGGTTGCAAAGATCTTGGGAGGAGGCAAGCGGATCCGGACCAGAACTTTCTCGGAACTACAATCGCATTATCTGTTTGAGGACCGGTTTGGCCGCCCTGGTAAAGGTAACGACAAAGGTAATGTCGAAGGTGTCATTGGCTACGGACGGAGGAACTTCCTAATCCCTGCTCCCCGGTTCGATAGTTTTGATGCTTTGAACGCCTGGTTGGAGGAACAATGTTTGAAGCGTCAGGACGATGTTGTTCGCGGGCATAGTGAGAGTATTGGTGAACGGTTGCTACGAGACCTGGACGCGTTGATGGCATTGCCCCCAACACCTTACGATGCGTGTGATAAGGTCAGTACTCGGGCAACTTCAATATCGATGATCCGTTATCGCAATAACGATTACTCCGTCCCTGTCGCCTTTGCCCATCATGAGGTTCAGGTACGCGGCTATGTCCATGAGGTCGTGATCGGCTGTGGGACCGAGATTGTCGCCCGACATCGACGATCTTACGAGAAGGCAGATATGATTTTCGACCCGATGCATTACTTGCCATTGTTGGAGCAGAAGGTTGGTGCTCTCGACCAGGCGGCACCCTTGCAGGGTTGGGATCTGCCCGATGCGTTCACGACCCTTCATCGATTGTTGGAAGCCCGCATGGGTAAGGCGGGGAAGCGCGAATATGTTCAGATCTTGCGACTATTGGAAACCTTCGAGATGGAGCACGTTCATGCTGCAATCAAACAAGCCTTGGACCTGGGCGCACTTGGCTACGATGCGATCAAGCATCTGATCCTTTGCCGGATTGAGCGTCGTCCGCCTAGGCTTGATCTCGATATCTATCCTTATCTGCCGAAAGCGGTGGTTGAGACGACAAAGCCTTCCAGCTATGCCGTGCTGTTGTCCGAGGTGGCCGCATGAACGATACTGTTACTGATACACCGCAGGTTCTGCTCAGGCATCACCTGACCAAACTTCGGCTGCCAACCTTCCAAAGCGAATACACCAAACAGGCCCAACAATGCGCCGCAGAGAACAAGGATCATGTCCAATATCTCCTGCGCTTGTGTGAGCTGGAGCTGATCGAACGTGAGCGACGGATGGTAGAGCGGCGTATCAAAGCCGCGAAGTTTCCGGCAACCAAGAGCCTGGATAGCTTTGACTTCAAAACGATCCCGTCACTGAACAAGGTGCTGGTGATGGAATTGGCCCGCTGCGAGTACACCGCAAAGCGTCAAAACGTTATCGCGCTAGGACCAAGTGGGACCGGTAAAACACATGTTGCTCTCGGCCTTGGACTGGCAGCTTGCCAAAAGGGCTTGAAGGTACGTTTCACCACAGCCGCTGCACTGGTTCATGAAATGATCGAGGCAGTTGACGAACGCCGACTGCAACGACACCAAAAACAACTAGCAGCCCAAGATTTGCTGATCATTGACGAACTTGGGTTCGTGCCACTCTCCAAGACCGGGGCCGAGTTGCTGTTCGAAGTGATCAGTCAACGATATGAACGCGGCTCCATCATCATCACATCCAACCTGCCGTTCGATGAATGGACAGAGGTCTTCGGATCAGAACGCCTCACGGGTGCCATCCTCGACCGCCTGACACACCACGTCCATATCCTGGAGATGAATGGTGAAAGCTATCGGCTGAACCAAAGCCGAAACCGCACAGCCTGAACAAACCCAACTGAAGCCAAGGAGCTGACAAATTGGCCAATTTCTCTCCGGGACGCTGACCGATTTTACTCCGGGATTGACACATTCGAGGCGTTGATGGCGCTCCGCTAACCGTGACCGCAGAACTGGTCGAGTCGAGAACAAGGGTCGATCGCGCTTCGCCGCTTGCGGGCAGGCGCGACCCGACAAGTGGGCAAATCGTTCCAGCCCCACCAAATGACAAACGCGTGCTTTACGCGGAGCTTTTCTATTCATTCGAGGGCACCCGCCCCGAGCAAGTAACGATAGTGCCGCCGATGGATGAAGACGGACGTTTGCGTGCCTCAACAGGTATGATCGTCTATGACCGTGACGTTCCGGTGATTGATTTTCGCTATTTGTCTGGTCAAGAAACGCTGAACATCGACTGGAGCGACCCTTGGTATAGCCGTTTTGAAAACACGACGTTGCGGCGTCACTATCGCTTTCCTATCCAGACATTTTTGTATGCGACACCCTACGAAATCCGTCATGAAGCCCTTATCCGGGTGCGTAACGCCGCCAAGTTGGCTGGTGTGTCGATTGCAGGGCGGACCATGACAGCGGCTGAGCGCAAAGAGTTCGAAACACGTCTGCCCTCGATTTTGAATGAACGCTCGCCAATGACGGTTGAAGGTGAAAAAATCGTCCCATCTTTTGATCGCCTCAGTTTTATGCGCATTGGAACTAGAGGCCTGAATTTTCTCGGAGACGATGATGAAATTCTGACAGACGCAGACTTTGTCGGTCTGATCTATTCGATCCCCACAGACGGATATGCCCAGAAAGCGACAGTCGAATGGACTGTGTTTCCCGCACCTGTCATTAAGGTTCCGGGCAATGCCACGGACGCCGCTGGCCCATTCCTAGCAGACCTCACTCCGGACGACTCGGTATTGACCTGGGTCAACTTCTTCAAAACCTACGAGCCGCCGATTATCGCGCCTGTTGTCTATGGCAAAGAGCGCACGGTCGACGTGCCTATCCTCACGATCTTTCTGACCGCACTCACCTTGGGTGTGGCGGCTCTTCTGAGCCGGAGGCGGTCCGTTCTTGTCGCTCGCAGAATTGGCGTTGTAGGGGTTCTGGTTGCGGTCACGGGTGTATCAACCCAATTTGGTTGGGTCACGGTCGTTAACCCTGTCGCAGGAGTGCCTGATGACCCTGCTGCCGCGCGTATCACCGGTCATTTGATCGAAAATTTTCACAAGGGGTTGCAAGAAAAGATACCCGAACGGTTGGATGATGCTTTAATTGTCAGTGTTTCAGAAGATTCTTTTGAAGACGTGAAACAAGAACTCTCCCGCGCTCTGCTTATTGAGATGCAAGGCGGGGGCGTTGGGACGATCGGTGGCATCCGGGACCTTGTTGTGACGAATGTTGCACCCGCATCCGGGGGAGCCGGGTTTATGGCAACGGTGAACTGGAGCGTGACGGCGTCCGGAAATCACTGGGGACATCCACACCAGAAGACCATCCACTTTGGCGCTTTGATGGATATCGCACCGATTGACGGCGTATGGAAGCTGACTGGTATGACTGTAACAAGTGCCCAGCCGGAGACCTGAAGAGATGCTGTTGAAGTTCGTAGAACTTGGCCGTCGGCCCCTCAAGCTGTCGACCGTGGTTTCTGCAGCACTGCTGTGCGTCCTGCTGCTGGCATCTGGCCAGACGGCCGCGCATTTTTTGTTGAATCTGAATACGCGCATTATTCATGTCGAACATCTGAGCAATGGCTTGCGGGTCTATCTGCGCCTTCCGATGCCCTATCTTGTTGCCAATCTGGTTGGCCCTGATCTGCCCGAAGGTTTACCAGAACCCGCGCCCTATACGACCAACATCCGAGAGGATGGGAATGTCGTCTATTACCTTGATGCAAAGGCATTGCAGGCTGATCCTGGCGGACTCGGCGATTTGGTGGCGGACGGCCATCAGTTTATCGGCGACGGCGTTGTTTTGCAGGCGCGGGTTGAAACCGTCAGGGTGTACCCCGGATCCCGCCAACCACCATTTTCGACTTTGGATGAAGCCCGCGCTTCGTTTCAGAGCGCGCTTTATCCGCCAGAATTTCCGGTAACCTACGTCAGCGACACGGTTGTCGACACGGTCCTTCTATTCACCAACCAGGGGGCTGCGACATCCTATAATGTGTCCAGTTCGCTCAATCCCGGTTTGCCTGGGCAGGAGAAAACAGCCAATCTAATTCTTGATTATTACCCTGGCAGCGTTGAGGTATTTCGAGCACGCGGTCTGCTGGACGACCCGATTCCAATCTCGAGGTCGCCATGGGCCGCTGCCATCACGTTCATCAAAGAAGGCATGCTCCACATTCTGGAGGGTCTTGACCACGTCTTGTTTGTCATCTGCCTGGCATTGGGTGCCGTGAGTTTCAGAAGCCTGTTTTCTCGTACGACCGGATTTACTATCGGTCACAGTGTAACGCTGAGCCTTGGCTTTTTCGGGCTGGTGCCCTCGGGGGCGTGGTTTATTCCAACAATCGAGTTGGGGATCGCCCTGTCAATCATTTTCGCAGCCCTCGTGGCGGTGAGGCAGAGAAAGGGACACCAACCACCAGAACTAACAATGTTTGCCGTCACAGCCGGAATCGGCACCCTGCACGGTCTGGGGTTTTCGTTTGTGCTGCACAAGATTCTGCAAGTCGATTCCCCTAATATCTGGCAAAGCCTCTTATCGTTCAATATCGGTGTCGAGATTGGTCAGCTTTTGATTATCCTTGCCTGCTGGCCTTTGTTTCGTTTTTTGTCGCGGTTGGGAGAGCGGGGCTGGCTGGTGGCGCGTTGGGGTATAGCTGCGCCTTGCATTGCAGTGGCCGCGCTCTGGACGGTGCAACGTGCGATTCTAGTTATTCAAAATATCTGACTAAGGCAGTATCGGACATCGGGGTCAAAAATTCGCTGCAGGGGCAACGAAGGACTGTTCCGTCCGGCAACTGAGACATTGGGCACTAACGCAGCGAACGACCGGTTTGAATTTCAGCCAATTTGTCCGTAGTGAACGTCCGCTTCGGGGAATTTGTGCTGCACTGCCGCGACACGATCGCTGTTTCGACCGGTCTGCCGTAGCAATGTCTGCTGCATTTGCATCAGGCCGCTTTGCCCCCCATAGCAGACCTTGATGCAACGCGCAGCGAAAGTCCGCAATCCGCCCTTAGTGTCGAAATGTGCATGGTGCAGCATTGGTCACAAAGGGCTCCAAGCCGCCGTTCGCTGCGGAGCGCATCAAAGTCCGCTTTGTGGCGTTTGACGCTTTTAGATTTAATGGGTCCTGACCCTAGAAGTAGCTAAATGCTTGGGAATTGGCTGACTGTGATGCGCGTCCTGGAGGCGAACGACACGGCTTCTCAGCATATGCATTCGGGGTGAAACCGCAGATCAACCTCTGTGCGAAAGTGCGACCTATACCGCAAGCGCAGCGCCACACCGTTTCCACGAAAAACAGACCTGTCATCTTGGATGCGCCCTAACGTCTGGAAACGCTACAACGTCTCCATCATCGATAACGTCAGGACCGGAGTGCGCCCCCTTAGTAGTTGGTCTACTTAACTGTGATGATTTTGATGATGATGATATTCGACACTTAGGTCTGTTATCTAAGTTATGATTTTCAGCATTTAGATACGTGAACGCGCGAAAGCCAATTATAACAACCTTGCCGGTTTCAGGGTCAGTTTTTCGAACTTTCTCCGTCCGTAGTAGTCCAAGGTTCACGAGCGATCGGCGGACCCTGTAAAACTTCTGCCTGCCCCAACCAATATCTGCCGACACTATCGGTTCATGGTGCAGCCAAATATCCTGATCGTGGCTGTCGAAATACATCAGCAGAAAGCGCTCATCAGAACTCAGCGGATTGTTTTGAAACATCCACCTAGGAGCTTTGTAGAATCCGGGTCTGCGCTTATTGGTCATTGGTAGACCTCGCGAAGCCGTGCGGTGTCCGAAAGGCAAGCCGTCCGCGTGCCCGCCTCACTGCCAGCGGTCATTGTGACCGGAAAACCTGCACGGGCCAGATTTTCAATGGACTGCCAATCAGACTGTGAGACATTTAGGCCGCCGGGTGCGTTGCAGATCCGTCCAAGCAATTCACGATCACCAGAGGCAATCTGAATGAGCCGTACTTCGTCTTCTTGCTCGACTTCAAAGGTGAATTGCGATAGTTTTTTAGGGTCAGAATGAGCATCAGACAAACCTCGAAATTGCCCTGCCCCGGTTCGCCAACCGGGCGGGGTTTTGAATGGTGGGATCATAGTTTAGCTGCCCCCATTTGCTCAGTTTCCGGGTAAGAAACCGTTGCGCGGCTAGACAGCAAGTTGAGAACGTCTGTTTCGCGCCAAGCGACCGCACGGCGACCTAAGCGGATCGGTTTCGGAAATTCGCCGCGCCCCATCATCACGTAAATGGTTGCCCTTGAGAGACTGGTAGTTTCCACAACGGTTTTAAGTTTTAGTACTCGGCTATGTATTCGTGCATTGCTCATGAGAGATCTCCTAAATAGTATTGAGAGACCCAGAATGGGCTGAATACATCTCTCGCCAAATGCACGGACAAGCATGGCGGAAACATTCGCGAAGAAGCGCAGCTAAATAAGGGATTATGGGCTGAAGAGTTGTGAATCGCCCCACATCAAACTGCTCGCAGCCCAATCGAATTGGTGTGGCCGGATCTTTCGCTAAGCAGATATTGCGCCCACGCTTCCATCATAGGCCGGCGGCGCTCCAATAAGCTATCCCGATGATAGGCCTGCTCAACGCGGTTTCCGATCCTGTGACCCAAGGATAGCTCCGCCAGTTCCCTTGGGTAACCTTGCAGGCCTGCCCAGTCTCGCGCAGTCGATCTTAAGCCATGAGGCACAGCGGGCCGGCCGGACCTCTCGTCTAACCATCCAATTTGATGCTCAAGCAAACCTCTAGCTTTGTATAAATCACGATCATACGAATCCGCTTGGTGAAGTCGCCGCATCACAGCCGACAACGCCATATCGCTTAGTTGGCCGCCTCGCGGGGAAACAAAAACCAAGTCCACGTCAATCAGATCGCCACCTTTGTCGTTTGCCTCGCGAACGCGAGGAATGCCCCTCAGCAGACCGATTGCAGCGAGTGAGAGCGGGACCATCTGCTCCTCTTTGGTCTTCGTTCGGCTTGCAGGAATGCGCCATATCGCTTTGTCCAAATCAATTTCCGACCACTTGGCACCACGGGCTTCACCGCTGCGGACCCACGTAAGCGCAAGAAACTCCAAGCATCTTGCGGATGATCCTCGCCGCTGCGCAAGTTCATCAAACCAGAATGGAGCATCGCGGACTTGAAGCGCGGGCTGGTGGACAACTTTCTTCACCTTCGATGGCTTAGGCAGCAACATGTCCAAATTGCCGCCCCACGTTGCGGGGTTGGGTCCAGATCGCCAACCGCTCGCAGTTGAAAATGCGAAAACAGCTTCGATCCTGCCGCGCAATCTACTTGCCGTTTCATTCTTGGTTTTCCAAATTGGCAAAAGAACCTCGACAATATCCGTGACAGTAATCTCAGATACTCGCATTTTCCCAAGCCGAGGCACCGCATAAGTCCGCAGTGTGCTTTCCCATTGCGCAATATGTTTGGCATTGCTGAGTTCACCGGCCTTTTTGGCGAGAAGGTCGACCATAGCCATATCAAAAGTGCGAAGGGACAAATCTTCATCGCGCCGGGCTAACGGGTCTCCGCCTGCGCGCGCAACGCCCCGGTTTTCCGCTGCGGCTGCACGGGCTTTGGCGAGCGGCACTAAGGGGTAGGCTCCCAAGCCAATATCGCGCCGCCGACCGCGTATCACTAACCTTTGAACCCATCTTTTTGCGCCGCTGTCGGATACCACCAACATTAGACCATCTCCGTCGCTGTGCTTGCCTGGCGCTTTGACAGTGCTGCAAAAACCGGCGGTCAATCCCTTTGCACGTTTAGGCATATCAGCCCCCCATCCCATCCCACATCAAATTGGATAAACCAACATTCTATCCCACATAAAGTTGTGGATTAGAGTAGACTTTTTTAGACGAGATTGGAAGTAAATCTTATCTTATATTGAGAAAAAGTGGATTATCTCGGACAAGGTTAGACCCTAGTATAGCGGACTGTCTCTCCGCCAAGTTACCCCACAACCTATTGCAATATAAAGATAAAGTTATTTTTATATTTTCCTACCTACCATAATGCCTGCCATTCAAGTGATCGAAAATCGCTTGGAGCAAAAATCATTGAGAACTTGCAAGAGAGAAAAAGCACTAGACTGAAATAGGTAGAGTTTTCTTGGTTGCTTTCCAGTTCTCCTTGAGAACCGCCGATCCAGTTGCGGCAGTTCAGCACTAGACTGTTAATCAATTGGTCGTAGGTTCGATCCCTACCGTCGGAGCCATAAAAAGAACCTGAGATCAATAGCTTGATGGCTTTTTTGTTTTAGGGGCAAATCTAAGGACCTCGCCTTGTCACCGAATTTGTCACCAAATTCTCTTCAGATTAGACCAACGGATTGCAAATCCGTGCACAGGAGTTCGCTTCTACTACTCGCCTCCATATAACTGTTGAATAGAAAAAAGGGCCGCATCCAATTCGGATACAGCCCTTTCAATAGCATATATCAGTTGTTGATCAGAAGATGAAATCATCCTCAACCAGATCGCCGACAGCCAGACCTTCTAACGTCAATGTCGCATTTGTAGCTGATGTGATGACCACATTGCCGCCGGAATTACTGGCGTGATTTGCGATCATATCCGTGAAATCGGTAATGCCTGCTGCCGTGCTCATCAGCACTTCGTCCACATTCACCGCGAAATC
This sequence comes from Sulfitobacter sp. SK012, assembly GCF_003352085.1. Lineage (NCBI taxonomy): Bacteria > Pseudomonadati > Pseudomonadota > Alphaproteobacteria > Rhodobacterales > Roseobacteraceae > Sulfitobacter > Sulfitobacter sp. SK012. The sequence goes on along the minus strand of NZ_CP025804.1, from coordinate 2,277,047 downwards.
GGTGATCGTATCTGCGGTCGCCGCAAAGACAAAAACATCCGCCCCGGCACCACCTGTCATCCGGTTGATACCTGTGCCACCGTCAAGCGTGTCGTTGCCGGTGCCGCCGAAAAGCGTATCATTGCCCGACCCGCCAGACAGATCATCGTTTTCAGTGAAGCCGTAGACCGCATCATTGCCGTCACCACCAAGCACGGTGTCATTCCCGGCTCCGCCAAAGAGCGCGTCATTGCCGGTGCCACCTGCGACATAGTCATCGCCGCCACCGCCGTAGACAGTGTCGTTGCCCGCCGCGCCATAGACGCTATCCGCGCCCGCAGCACCGCCCAGCAGATCGTTGCCGCCACCACCGTAAATTACGTCATCACCAGTCCCAGTCCAGATCTCGTCTGCATCGGCACCGCCACCAGCGGTGTCATTGCCACCACCGGTATAGATCTCGTCGCGGCCGCCAGAACCCCAGGCCTGATCCGCAGCATCGCCACCACCAGCCCCAATGAGGTCATCGCCCGCACCGCCGTAGAGTGTATCGCCGCCGCCGCCGCCATAAATGGTATCGTCGCCTGCTCCGCCGCCGACAAAGTCAACGCCGTTGCCAACAAAAATAACGTCCGATCCGTTGCCGCCATAAACGGTGTCATTGCCGCCGCCGCCGCCAATGGTGTCATTACCGTTCGCACCAAAGGCAAAGTCATTGCCCGCGCCAAGGTAGATCACGTCGTTGCCATTCCCCCCGTTTACAGAGTCGTTGCCATTGCCGGACAGAACTGTGTCGTTGCCGAGCCCACCGTTAAAGTCATCATCGCCAGTGGTGCCTTGTATCAAATCGTGTTCGGTGACCGTAGCACCCAAACTTGTCAGGGGGATCGCCCTTCCTGGCCCGAAGACCCCGGTAGCGTTGCCGATAGAGGTGAGTGAGTTTTCAAAGTCGATCCACTGAGCTGCCGTCGAAATCGGCGGCACCGAACCATCGAGCACAAAGAGAAAATCGGTATCGTTCCTGCCCAGACCGTTTATCCGAGTGTTTTCAACAAAAAGACCAAGAACAGTGGCGGACACGCCCGAACCGGAGACGTCAATGAAGAACTCTTCTTCAACGTCAAGGTTTTCCAACGTGTTAAAAGAACTGCCGATCAGTCGGGCGTTTATGTCGTCGATCGAAATGTCAGCAAAGCGGAATTCGTCATCTGAAAACGGCAGCAGGGAGTAGCTTAACGAGGATACGTTGTCTGGAACTACAACTTGCAGCTGAATGTTCTGCGTAAAACCGAGCACCGCATTGCTGTTGGTGCTGCGGTGTACTGCAACTCCATTGAGTGTGTAGGTGGTCATTCTGGGAAATCCTTGCTCTTATTTCTTGTCAGAAAAGTGGGTACAAGCATGTACTAGAGCCAAGAAATACCGATTAAAGACCTGTGCACCACTGCCGCTCGAATTCTTCAGCTCGTATGAGCTGCCTTAACATAGCCCATACAAGCGCTCGGTCAAGTTTTTGGGTGAGCCGCATGGTAGTTCAGCGGAGACCCAAAGTGTCAACTAACGACTAGATCAGGTAAGGACTATCCATGAGCCAAGAACACTCTCTTATCAAATACCGCTATTTGGGCCCATAGGCGCTGACGTCAGGCATCCAGACCGCGCAGTGACGGGGTTCTAACGTGACTGACCGTCTATAACGAGTTGCTATTGATGAAAGAACAAGGCGCAACTGGCCCACTTACCCGTTTTGCACCGGGAAAATCCTCAATCTAGAGTTTCATCAACCGCCGATATTCGAACAGCAATTCATCGTCATGGTGCCAAGTGTGGCCTGATCCGTCGTGAGGCGGCGCTGGAAGCACACCATCGTCGTTGGGAGATCGCCAGTTCGGCTGCCCTTCAAGGTTTGCGCCGTGGCACGATGCGCAGTTGTCTGCATAAAGACCGCGGCCCGCTTCAATGTCGCGATGATCCCAATTGTGATCAGCCGTTGCGCTGGAGGCCAAGGACAACACGACTGCTATCAACCATCTCATGCCACATTCACCCATGTGCGCATCCCACCGACAGCGTGGCTAAGCATGTGGCAATGCAAAAGCCAACGACCAGAATTGTCGAACACACAGATGATGTCACGGCTCTCACCAGCGTTCACCAAAGTGGTATCGCGCAGGTCCCCCAATACTCCCTCTTCATCAACTTCGTAGAAGTGGTGTCCGTGCAGGTGGATGCCATGCGGGAACGATGTGTCGTTTGCGAATGTGATCCGTACCGTCTCGCCATTTTGGAAGGATCCGAATGGTTCGGATTGCAGGTCCGATACATTGTTGAAGGCCCAGATATTATCACCGCTGTGTCGTCCACCCATCGCACCGCCCATCATCGTCAACGTCAGATGCTGCGTAGGCTCATCAGGTGCCGGCAGATTGGGCGGTGACAGAGCCATGATCGCTCCAGCTTGCCTATCCGTATTGGTGCCACTCACAGCCAGATCAGCCAATCGATAAGGTCCCTGACGGGTCTGCATGTCAAACCCAACGGGGCCAGTGATGTCCACAATCAGATCGACACGTTGTGCTGGCGCGAGAACAAGTTCAGTTATCGGGCGCGGCTTGGATAGGGCCATTCCATCCAAGGCCACAACCGACCCTTTGATACCGCTGATCGCAACGGTGAAGATACGGTTCGTTGCAGCGTTGATCAGCCGAAACCGAACGCGATCCCCAATTTTCACCTCATCTTGAGACAAGAATGCGCGGGCGAAGTTTCCCATGTAACCGCCATGGGCAAGACTGTGCATATCGCCAAATTCATCAGATAAACGACCATTCTCCTGTATCTGCCAATCCGACATCAGCACAGTGATGTCCTGATCGACATCGGGGGGTGTTTCATCCTCAACAATTAATGGTCCCATCATTCCGCGCGCCACCTGCTCGTGAGAAATGTAGTGCGAGTGGTACCAATAAGTGCCTTCATCTGGTGGGATGAAGCTGTAGGTTTTTGTGTCCGCAGGATTGATCAGATCTTGGGTCAGCATCGGGACGCCGTCCATTTGGTTCTCTAACCGGATGCCGTGCCAATGCACTGCGGTGCCTTCATCAAGACCGTTCTCGACATCGATGTTCACCCGTTCACCACGACGCAACCGCAGTTCTGGACCTGGCATTGACCCGTTGAAGCCTAGCATGGATGTTGCACCATCTCCGTCTGGCAGGATTTGCTGCGTTACCGTTTCGGCCTTCAGTCGCAACGTATTTTGAGCCGCGAAGGTCGGCATCGGTAAGATCGCGGCGGCCGAGACGGAAGCCAAGAAATGTCGTCTGTTCATGTGGTGCCTCATGTTGGCAAAGTCAGATTTGTGGTCAGAACCGCAGTTGTGCCGAGCACGGCAAGAATAACCATCCATTCAACGGATATAGATTTGGAGAGGTGATTTGCGGCCGCTGGATCACCTGCCCAGAGTGCCGGTATGAACCGAAACTTGTTAGCAGCGGCCAATCCCAAGAGACCACCGACCAGCAGCACCTTGATGATCAATGCCTGCCCGTATCCGGTGCCTATAAGAGCGGAGAATGACCCCACAAGCTGATAGCCCATGTAACCACCCGCGATGATCAACACTGGGACAGTTATCGAGGCTATGACACCAAATCGATGTCCCACATCCGCAGCCGAAGCATATGTGCTGGATGATGAAGCCAAGCGTTTCAATGGCGTAAGAACGCCGATCCAGAGGGCAACTGCCAGCAAGTGCAACGTCAATGCGATGTCGAGGAGCATGGTGTCACGGCCAGAAACATGTCCGACGTGATCGAACGACCAGACCGCAACAATGCCACCTAGAACTGAAATCCAAGGCCCAGATCTGCCCATAAACAGACCCATGATCAACAGGCTGAGGCCCCCAAGACGCAACATTATAGCCGTGCCAACGGGTGTCGCCCAAAGGAGGCCCAGCATCTCAGGATCAGTCATGCCGCCCACGTCGCCCGTCAGATTGGCACCGCGCAAGCAGAAGGCAAGGATCGTCGCAACAATTCCCAGACCACCGAATGCTATGGCCAAACCGCGTGTGCGATCCAACCGAAACACCAACGCGGCCATGACCGTGCCCGCCGCAGCCATCACACCAAGATAAAGCGCAAACTTTGTAACGATTGCAGCCAAACCGAAAACATCAGGCATCTTATTCGGCAGTGAAGCTGAAGGTGCCATTCAACGCATGACCGTCGCTACCAAGTCCACGCCAATCGATCACATAGGTACCGCTGCCATTGGGCTGCATTGGGACTGAATAATCGGAGATGAAACCACTATTTCCGCTCAAGTCCAGATCGACACTGTCGTGATCGGCATGCGTCATGGTCACACGCGTCAGACGAATATCGCCCTTAAAGTCCAGAAGTAATTCGGTCGGTGCCTCCGCAACGCTGGCCTCATTCGCTGGGGTCGTGCCATGGAGGGGGGAGTGTGCCAAGCCAGTAGTGGCCCAAACGCAGATCATTCCTGCAATCAATATGTTTTTCATCTTTGTTCCCTGTCTCATTGTTTTGTTGCGGTCAGTCAGTCGATCCCGTTGGCACGCTGTAACTCCCGAACATAGGCGGTGATCATGGTCACGTCGCCCTTAGTCACACCTTCAACTGGGGGCATGTCTCCAAACGTCCAGTGATGTCCTCGAACACCCATAGACGCAGCGCGTTGGAAACTTTCATCACCGTGGTGGCTCGGTTCATATATGATATGGACCAATGGTGGGGCCACGCCATCCTGACCAGCAGCGTTCGCGCCATGGCAAGCCGCACATTTGGCTTCAAAGCCAAGTTTCCCGATCTGAGCATTCTGCGAGAGTGTTTCAGGTAGCTGGACATTGGCGAGAACCCCATCTTTTACACTGATGGCTCTGTCAGTCGCGGCTGTTTGTGACGTCACAGGCCACATAACGTAGCCCAGGCCACCCACAACCAGAACGGCAGAGATTGCGATATTCGATTTCATGGACTGCACGGACCCTCTTATTTTTGGACATCGCTAAGCCCTCCCGTAGGTGGAGGGTCAAACGCTTTCTCATCACAGCTTCGAGAGCATCCAGATCGCCATGCCTACCATCATTAGGCTTTCTGTAAGTGATACAAATCCCAGTGGGACATTACTGTCACCGCCAACACAAGCGCACTTGAGTTCACGTTTGTCGAGGTAGACCGCTTTGAAAACACTGACAGCGCCAATGCTGGCCACGAACAACGCGGCTGGTGCGGACAGCCACGTGAGGACACCCGCCATCATCAACAGCCCCGCGCCCGTCTCTACGAACGGATAGATGTATCCGTAGCGAACCCACCGCTGTGCCAACAAATCGTAGTTCAGGAACATCGTGGCAAACCGCTCAACATCTTGCAGCTTTTGCAGACCCAACAACACCATTGAGATCGAAATGAACCATTCGACCGTCCGTCCTGTGAACAGGTTACCAAGTGTGAGCCAGGTGACCACAATAGCCAACAACGCAGCGACCGAGAACAACGCAATCACTGGCTTATACGTTGTCGCGTCTTTGGACGTGGTGATTTTCCCGAAATGTCCGCTCAGGTCATCGAAGCCGCCGATGCGTTCTTTACCAATGAAGGTCTGTGGTGTCGTCTTTACATCATGCTTGGCCTTGAACGCATCAACCTCATCACGGCTGGTGAGGTGACGATCTTCCACATGCAAGCCCTGACGCTCTAGCAGATCTTTCGACCTCAATCCGTAGGGACACATGTGGTCAGTCATCACCATCCGATAGAGTGTTGCGGTTTTGGCTGCGGTATCCTTGGCCATGTATCTAATCCTATTGCGGGTGCGGACACCCATCAGAATGGCACCCTTGAAACTCGTTCATCATCAGCTTAATCTCTCCAGTAACAGGAAGGTAAAGGTGAGTTTTATGAATATTTCTGCCGCATCAAAGGCTGCAGGCCTCCCCGTCAAAACCGTGCGATATTATGCCGATATCGGCTTGGTCGAAGCACCGTCGCGATCAGAGGCGGGATACCGCACCTATGATGATGTGGCCGTGCGCAAGCTGGTGTTCGTCAGACGATCACGTGCGTTCGGGTTCAGTATCGAAGGATGCCGCGAACTATTGAGCCTGTACCAAGATCAGGACCGCACCAGTTCGGAAGTGAAACGCATTGCATCCAAGCGACTGGAAGAGATCGAAGAGAAACAACGGGAGCTACAGTCACTGCATGATGAGTTGGCTTATCTGGTGACATCCTGCCGTGGTGATCACATGCCTGACTGTCCGATCATTGATTACCTTGGTTAGGCGGACTGAAAAATTGGGTTCGAATACCTATGGCTAACGTCTTAAGGCAACCAAAACTGTTCATGAAAATAGACACTCACGCCTCCAACACGCTGATGTGTAACGAGTGAGATGTACTCCCTGCCCCCGATTTCGAAGGTATAGGAATAGGAACTAGCATGGGAACTGGTGTGAAATTATTATATATACTTTTCAATTGGATAACGTCACTCGTTCATAATCCATGACTCTCCATCAAGAACTCGCATCAATCGAATGATGACATGCAATGAACACACCACCCTTCAAATCAGGCCCGCACCAAAACCCACAACGTTAATATCAATACTGCGAGCAGAACCAACATTAGGGAAAGGGCTAAGATTGATCACGTTCCTTTTGCATCCTGCTTAATATAAACATACCGACCTAGGCAGCCAAAAGAGGGCCCCACCCACCAGGTAAATAGGGCTCTAACAATCTGATTTTCCCTGCAATTGGTTCAATCTCAAACATTACCAGCCCTCCGTAGATCACCCGCAGAAAACCAATGATCAATAATGCGGAAATTACGGGTCTGATCAAATTAACTGCATTAAAGAGCTTTAACATAACTACCTTCTACCGTTCCAAATCTTAGGCGCTTCCGGAATTCATGTACCCATTCTGAGACAGATCAAAAATTGGCATGAAATAAAATTTCTCTAGCGTTTCTGGCTTTACTCCAGCTTTCCAGTCCAGCCAAACGAGCAAGCGCAGCCTTCTCGCCTAATAGGTGTGCCTTATGGATTTTTCGAGAAAAACATGGTTACAGTTGCAATAACATGCCCCTCTCCAAGAGCCAATTCACCAGCCTTGCAATACACCAAGCCGAAGGGCTTTCCGCGAATGTAGCCTGCACTTATCAATAGATGCTCGCCTTCCTTTATTCGTTTTTCTCAAAGCCTGCTTTGATGCTGTTTGCTACAGCGGAATTAAGGAACCAGTCCCCAACGGCGGTGTTGTCGAAGCGATAGCGCCACATGTCGGTTCAGAACCCAAGCTGCCTTTCTTTCTTCTGGGTTACAGACTTCGATGCGGACTGTATGGTTTGGCCTATGAGGAAGAAATACACCGGAAAATGCCTTTGTGGCGAAGTCACTTACCTTGCCATTGGGCCACCTCTCGTTGTCGCACAATGTCACTGTGAAGAGTGTCGCAGATTGAGCGGAACAGGTCATTCAGTAGGTGCCATGTTTAGTACAAACGCCGTAACCATGAGCGGAAGGTTGAGCGAGTACAATTACGCGTCTGACAAAAACTCTCAGGTTACGAAGGCATTTTGTGCGAGCTGTGGCAGCCCAATTTACGGGACGAACACGCGAATACCGGATCATCTGACAATTACGCTTGGCACGTTGAACGATGCAAGCGATCTGGAAGTAGAAGTCGTCATCTTCGAGCGCGACAAACCACATTGGGATCATCTTGGGCAAGAGGTTGTTTCTTTTGCGACCCAACCGGATTGGAAACCTGAAAGCTGAGCCTAGTTCTATGTAATGCTGCGTATCATTCTGAAGTTCGAAAACGCGAGGATTGCACAACAAACACGACCAATAGCGGCACCGCCACAGTGATTGCCCCGACCACGATCAGCAGTTGACCCAATTCAGTGTAATTCGCTGCTGAGATTTGCTCGCCAGTGACCGGATCAACCGAGGCCCGCGTGACCAGGAACACCTTGTTGAGGTATTTTGTGCCAAGGCTGCTTGCCGACAACGCCATGTTGGTGAACGAGGCCATAACCGCAAAAAAGGTGGCCTTTAGATCGGGTGGCGCGTTGCGCGCGATCCATGCAAGCATCGGCACCATGGCGATCTGCCCCAACGGCGATTCAATCGCAGTATCAAGAACAGCAATGAACCGTGCGTCCACAATCCCGCCAGTACGTACTGCGGTCCACTCCTGCACCCCGTAGTATAGTCCAATATTTGGCAGCGACAGCACCCCCGCCGCAATGGTCAGCAGCACCACAATATATGCGATTGAATATTTGGCCATCAAAGGGCGCAAAACAACCAAGCCCACCAGCGCCAGCAAAGAGGTAATGAGCGAAAGGATCGAAAGGAACTGCTCATCAAACCCAAGGTCATCAATCTCAAACCAAATCAGACCCGGTCCTGGCAAAGGCACTGCCCTGAAAACGAAGATGATCGTAGCAGTACCAATCAGAATCCGGGCCGCAGAAGGCTCCAGCTCTTTGAGCAATTGCTTGATCAAGTACAGGATGATCGAAAGAGAGGCCACAAAGACGATCTCTTGCGCATAAACCAGATTGGATGTGCCTAATGCGATGCTAAGCACCACAAAGAACAGCCCACCGCCAAGGATCTTCCAATTGACCTCTGTCTCGTTGTCTGGATCGGGATGTTCCCGTCTTTGCGATTTGCGCCGTTGAATAAGGGTATGCAGAAACATCCCGCTGACTGAAATCACCGGAATGGCGAGGGCGGTCAGATAAACCCGCGCGTAAAGTGCCAGCCGGGCCTCGCGCGGCAACGCTTCCGCATCGGTAAAAATCCAGATATTGATGGCTGCCACGGACACAAAACCCGAGATAATCGCGATCCGCCCAAGTGCCTGCATGGTGGTGTGCATGGCCCGTGACTGCGTTTCACTGAAGGTTTGACCGGATGCATCAAGCAACGGGACAGCCTCAACCGTCATTGCATCGGCAACAACGTCTTGAATGGCGTATCCGGACGGGGCGAGCAGCAATGCAATGACAAACCAAGTAGCAAGCGGGAGGACTGTGCGCATCTCATCCGGGCGCGACACCAGACCAAACATGATCAGCAAAGACAGCGTAATCAGCCCTGCCCCCACCAAGATCAACAAGCCTTTCCATTTCCAGAACAGATCGACGACATGACCCATGGGCACTTTCAAAATCCACGGCAGACCCGCCCAAAACGCCAGCCCCGCAATGAACTCGGCTGACAGATCCAGATAGTCTTTGAGGTAAAATGCCCCAACGACCGATGTAAGGCCTGACACCCCAGCCGCGAAATACACCATGAGTGGCGGTAGAAATGACCATCGCATCTGCTGCGCGAGGTCTAGAAAGACGCGCTGGAACCAAGTCCGTCTGTCCGGTGGGCTATGATCGTCTTGCAATGTCATTTGTCTCCCTGGCCGGTATCTTAGCCCGGTTATGTTCCTAAGAATTGATCTGCGACAATTGGCTATGGTCATAAACCCAAGGACCTCGCAAACAGCATCAAATTTCGGCATAGGCAAGTGTTTGCAATAGGCTAGCTGCCGGTTATGTCGGTGGCCAATCGCCCTCTTAAAAGCTAGATAGCAATCATATATCAGTACAATCACCTTTTCTTTCATGGAGATTATGATGACCTTACCTTACGAATCTGCGCATGAGGAAATGCACTTCATCAATCGATCGGGCTGGCTACGCGCAGCTGTTTTGGGTGCCAATGACGGTATCGTCTCGGTTTCATCGCTGATCGTCGGGGTCGCGGCGGCGGCCCCCAGTTCATCTGCCATCTTGGTTGCGGGTGTTGCCGGACTTGTCGCCGGCGCAATGTCGATGGCCGCAGGTGAGTATGTCTCGGTCAGTTCACAGTCAGACACCGAACGAGCTGACATTGAGAGAGAAAAACAGGCGCTCATTGATACACCACAAGAGGAAGAAGCTGAACTTGCTTCAATCTATCAGTCTCGTGGACTTTCTGCTGAAACAGCCATGTTAGTCGCACGAGAGTTAACGGCAAAAGACGCATTGAGTGCCCACGTCCGAGACGAACTTGGGCTTTCCGAAATCCACGCCGCAAATCCACTACAGGCGGCGGTGGCCTCCGGGTTCACGTTTTCTGTTGCGGCAGCTCTTCCACTCGCTGCTGCAGTCTTGGCGCCGAGCGATAAGGTCATTCCGATCGTTGTCGTCGCAACCTTGATTTGTCTCGCTGGTCTTGGCGCGTTGGGTGCACATGTTGGCGGAGCGCCAAAACTTCGCGCGACAGCCAGAGTATTATTTTGGGGTGCAGCGGCCATGGCGGTTACCGCCGGTATAGGAAGTCTCTTTGGTCTGAACCTCTAACGAGCTAAATTGACCGGAACGCTGCAGTTAGTTCGGTTCAGAAAAAAGACCACTCTGAGCCCGAAACGGTGCTGTAAGGCAAACTCGAACGAACCTCAGGCAGGCCAGTAAAACGCACTTTATGGCGGACCAGAACGGCGGTGCGTACCCGCTTGAAGTTTACCTGCTGACGAGCAGACCGACGCTGGTTGAGCATTGCTGTCATTAAGAATGCCAACGCTACCTCCTTGTCGCGTGCCTTCGTGGCGCAGTTCTCTAGCACTTCGCCCTCATCATGAGGCCCGCCAGAGATAATCCCGGTCCGCGCATTGACGCCGCAAGTGAAGCAACGCAGGTTACAAAATCAATTTCAAAGGCAGGAAAATCCCATGGCCAACAATAGCTTCCAAATCGCCGTCATACCCGGAGATGGGATTGGTACCGAAGTGGTTCCAGAGGGATTGCGCGTACTAGAAGTTGCTGCAAAACGTTTCAATCTCGGGTTTGATTTCAAAGATCACGACTTTGCCTCGGCCGACTACTACACAGAACACGGCCAGATGATGCCGGATAACTGGCAGACCCTGCTTGATGGGGCGGATGCGCTGTTTTTCGGTGCTGTAGGCTGGCCGGACGTCGTGCCTGATCATGTCTCGCTGTGGGGCTCACTCATTCAGTTCCGTCGGAACTATGATCAGTATGTCAGCCTGCGCCCTGCCCGTTCTATGCCCGGTGTGCCCTCTCCACTGGCCGGCCGTAAGCCCGGTGACATTGACATGATGATTGTGCGTGAGAACACGGAAGGCGAATATTCTTCGGTTGGCGGGCGCATGTTTGAGAACACTGACCGCGAGATCGTCATTCAGGAGACAATCATGTCGCGTGTCGGTGTGGACCGCATCTTGAAATATGCCTTCGATCTTGCTGAACAGCGCGGCAAACATCTGACGTCAGCGACCAAATCCAATGGTATTTCCATCACCATGCCCTATTGGGATGAACGCGTGGCTGAAATGGCCAAGACCTACCCGCATGTCAAAGTGGACAAGTACCATATCGACATTCTGACGGCTCAATTTGTGCTGCATCCTGATTGGTTTGACGTCGTAGTCGCCTCGAACCTGTTTGGCGACATCCTGTCCGATCTCGGCCCGGCCTGCACCGGGACAATCGGGATCGCACCCTCAGGCAATATCAACCCAGAGCGACGGTTTCCGTCTCTCTTTGAGCCAGTCCACGGGTCAGCACCGGATATTGCGGGCAAAGGTATCGCCAACCCTGTTGGACAAATCTGGGCGGGTGCGATGATGCTGGAACATTTGGGTCACAAAGATGCAAGCGATGCGATCGTTGCCGCTATCGAACTGGTGCTGGCTGAAAAAGAGCTGCGCACAGCCGATCTGGGTGGGAGCGCTGATACAATCACCTGCGGCGCAGCGATTGCTGACGCGCTAGCAGACGGAGCAAGATGAGCACCGCAGGCTTTCTGCCAGGTTTTGCCGAACAGCGCATTGACTGTAATGGCGTCTTTATTAACTGCGCTGTCGCCGGCACGGGGCCACCAGTATTGCTGCTGCACGGACATCCACAAACGCTTATCGTCTGGCGTAAAGTTGCGCCTGAATTGGTGGCTGTGGGCTACAGTGTCGTGGCGTCTGATTTACGCGGCTATGGGGCCTCAGACAAACCCGCCAGTACGTCTGATCATGCACCCTATTCGAAACGCACCATGGCGGAAGATCAGGTGACGCTGATGGGCAAACTCGGCCACGAGCGCTTCGCGGTGATCGGGCATGACCGTGGCGGGCGCGTCGCACACCGAATGGCACTGGATGCACCGGACGCAGTCGAACGTGTGGTGGTCATCGACATAGCACCAACGGCCACAATGTACGCGCAGACTGACAAGGAGTTCGCCACCCGCTATTTCTGGTGGTTCTTTTTGATCCAGCCCTTTGATTTGCCTGAAAGGCTGATTTCTTCTGACCCTGCATATTTTCTAAGAAAACATATCGACGGACAGCTAAAGACGCCGGATGCAGTCAGCGACGACGTCTTTATCGCCTACCTGAAAGCCTACCAACAGCCCGAAACGATACATGCGATCTGTGAAGACTACCGCGCCGCCGCCAGTATTGACCTGCTGCACGACGCCAATGACGCGGATATGCGCGTTATCGCGCCGCTATTAGCTCTTTGGGGGTCGAAGGGCACCGTTGGCGCACTTTACGATGTATTGGAGACATGGCGGGAAAAGGCGCTGGATGTATCGGGCTGTGCCCTTCCGTGCGGCCACTCAGTACAAGAGGAAGTGCCACAGCTTTTTCTTGACCACGTGCTGCCTTTTCTCGCCAAGCGACAAAACTCCCGTTAGTTTTGTTTCATGATCCGCCGGTCCAGCTCTAGAAATTTTTTATAAAGAACCAGTCGGAAACCCAGAAGGACGGACACCTGCCCTTAGGAACGGAGCATATCTGCATTGAGCTTTAAATGGACCTTCGCCCTGTCACAATCGAAGTTCTGCCATGCTGACACTGTGTTATTTTGCTTTATTTGCGCCAATGGCGGCTTTTCTGGCGGGTGCAATTGTAGACAGATACAAATTTGAAAAAATAAGACCCTTTCGCGAGGGCATCCTTCCACCACTTGCGCATGCCAAATACTTAAGGCAACGGAGAAACTCCCAATAGCAAAGTATGTGCGAAAATGAGCGCCATGTATGCCAGACATCCGGCTAGTAACCGAAGGCATAGGAACTGGAATGGTTGCAGACTTTGGATGACCGGAGTGATGCTGATCTCATTAATTAAATCCTGCCAATGACTGTGACCGATCGTTCTCTTCTTGCGCCGGTCGATGATCCCCTGCCCTAAAATAGCAAATCCGAGGAAGACACCGAAGAGAATGACGTGTGCCAAATTTCCATTGGGGAGCAGATGCAGGCCAGCCCACAGCGCGAGGGCGACTAATAGCGGGTGGCGTGTCCAACGTACGATACCGGGGCGTGCGGTATCAAATTGATCATTTCTAGCCCCTCCAAACGAAAACCGATTGGGCCTTCCTATGGAGACCGCAAGTAACATGCACACCGCAAACATCCCCACTAGGGTGACGTATTTCTGCCAAACGGCGAGATCCCACAGCAGCACGAACGGTGCGCGGTTCGCTGCAAAGATCAACAGCCCCAACATAACCAAGGACAAGACCGAATAGGCCAAAGTAAAGCCGCGCGACCCAAGCTTTGACACCAAACGGGATTTTATGGCCGGGCGCACTGGGATGGAATGCGTTGCAAAGAAGAGTACAAATACAATGGCAAAGCCGATCCAGTTCATCACTGGTTTTTGCATTTTGGCTGCAGAAGAACGCTGCCGTAGGCAATTGCAAAGCCACCGAACGCGCCCATCCACATTACACCTGCGAGCATGTAAAGCACCAACGAGTGTTCCGGCCAAATCCCTGCACTTAGACGTGCAAAAACCGACCCAGTAATCGATAGATAGATGGCTACAGTCGCCGGTCCTGCTCGCAAGTCACGCCCTGTGTGGCCCAACGTCGCGCGTGTCATCACTGCTAAGGTCATTAAACCAATCGCACCTGCCATCCAGATATGTTGCGCGGCCGCCAGCCCTACTGCGTCGGGCCACAAAATGTACCCCCCGAGGGCTGCAGCGCCGATTGGGACAAACGCGTAGCCCACGTGCAAGACCCATACTAGCGGTTCAGCTTTGGTATGGGTGCCTTTCCAGCGCAGTAAACGCGCGGCGTGTAAGCCAGCCATTACAAGAAGTGCGCCGCCCGTCGCGGTGTGTTTTGGCCAGAATAACCAAGCCAACAACGTGATCAACGTCGCGAAAAGTACGAGTTTGTCAAAGCCCTGCATAACATCCGCAGGCCGGGCATCACGGCCGGTCTTTTTCAACCAATTGCGGGTGAAGGTCGGTATGACCCGCCCGCCAATCAAAGCGATCATCATGAGCCCCGTCGCGAGACCCATACGCAAACCGAACCCTTGGGCTGCATACGCGCCTTGCGCGGCTTCAACATGAAACACCAAGTTAGCAGTTGTGAAAGAAGCCAGCAAAATCACGATGACCAAGTTACGCCAATTTTGGCCTGCAATGATCTCGCGCAGGATGATCGCCCCAAGCACCAAGGGAAAGCTGAGGTCGATTATTATAACGGGTATCAAAGGAAATAGGGCCGATGTCAGAACAGCCAGACGCCCCATACACCAGAGTAATACGAGTGCCAGCAAAGGCCATCCAGCCAAAGGGGGCCGTCCGGTCCAGTTCAGCACAGCCGTCAGGAGAAACCCTGCAATAATTGCCCCAAGATAGCCGAAAAGAAACGCATGTGCGTGCCATGAAACGGGATCAAACCGGCTGGGCAGCGTAAACCCGCCCGCGAGGACAGTCATCAAAATCGTCATTGCCGCTACTGCCCAAAGCGACCCCAACAGGAAAAACGGGCGCAACCCAATGGAAAAAAACGCAGACGGCGGTTTTGCAGGCTGCGGTTGAATTGGTGCGTCCAAGCTGGTCACTGCGCAGCCTCAGAAATGAAATCTGGAATTTGTGCAGGCAGCGCGCAATCCGCTAACGTATAAGCATCAAGTGACGTCAAAAAGGCCGTCTCGGCTGCTCCCAAAAAACCTTTCAGTTTGCAGACCGGTGTGATGGTACATGCGTTACCGCTGCCTTTGTAGCACTCTACCAAAGCTTGATCTTTTTCCAACAATCGGACCAGATCACCGACGCGGATTCTGTCCGCAGGTCGGGCCAGCATTGCGCCACCCCCGCCACCTCGTCTGGTCTTTAGGATGCCTTCGTTGGCTAACACTGCAATCACTTTGGTTAGATGATGTCGTGAAATACCGAACTCATCGGCAATTGCCGTTGTGCTCCACGCACGATCAGGATCGCTTGCGATCCGCATCAAAGCCCGTAGGCCAAAGTCAGTAAAGGTTGTCAGGCGCATCTCCGACTCCTTTTGAGTTTACAATTCTGTCGCCGCACCTTAAACGGTATTTAAAATACCAATTCAAGCTGGAATATGGTTATGGTGATCAAGAACTGCATCGGAACATTGCCGCGCTTGGCTTGGTTAAGTGTTGGTTTGCTTGCACTGGGGATAGGTGCGTTTGGCGCGGTCTTACCCCTATTGCCAACAACGCCTTTTGTTTTGCTCGCGGCCTTTGCTTTCGCAAGAGGATCACCGCGCCTGCGCTTCTGGCTTGTCGAACACCGCGTGTTCGGTTCGATAATTGCAGATTGGGAAAGCCACGGTGCAATTGCAC
This sequence comes from Sulfitobacter sp. SK012, assembly GCF_003352085.1. Classification (NCBI taxonomy): domain Bacteria; kingdom Pseudomonadati; phylum Pseudomonadota; class Alphaproteobacteria; order Rhodobacterales; family Roseobacteraceae; genus Sulfitobacter; species Sulfitobacter sp. SK012. The sequence goes on along the minus strand of NZ_CP025804.1, from coordinate 2,261,402 downwards.
GCCGCTACAAGGTTTTGGCCTGCTGTGTCATGGCGATCACCATGATCGGTAGCTTTTTGATGGGGTTTCCAACGACCGTACTTATCATACAATTGTTGACCTTATCAGCCGCAGCCACTTACGTCCTTACCCGCCCAAGTGCGGGCGGCGCACGCTAATCAGCCAGCCCAAGGCGGCCAGCCAGCATGCCACGGCGGGAACTCCTGCCCATCTAAGGAAAACCTTTATGAAACAGCCCATTTTTTGCGCTATAGCGCTGTGTATTTCCTAGCATTGTCTTTTCTGAAACGACGGTCGTGCAAACGGCCGATCCCCCAAATCAAACGGTTTATGATGTGGCCACGCTAACGCAACTGGCGCTGGATGCCGAAGGCAAACCGTCGGTGATCCAGCTGTCCTTGCCTGACGGTGAAGAAATCGCGGCCCATGGTACGGACAGCGGTCTGCGGCTGATCACAGTTGTTACAGGTGATTTATATTGGGGTGATGGTGATGCCGTCGATCCAGCGGCTAAGATGATTTATCCAACCGGCTCAGTTTTGATGCTCCCCTCAATAACACCACACTAGCTGACCGCTCATGCGAGGCCGCAAAGGTCAAATGCCTTAAAGCTCTAGAAAAGGGACTGGGTAGGATATCCAGGGGATGCGATGGCCCTGGTGTTTCTGGGGACTGCTATGTTTTCGCGTCCTTGGCTGACCACGGCTCATGCGACCGCCAACATTAGAAAGACGACGAGCGGGCCTTGCTTCAGCGCCCTAGGACGACGGCTTTATCCGCTCCGCTGGCCCCCTCCCAAGCGACTTGGGCGCGACGGTTGCGCGCATCCCAATTGGACTCTTGTGATTCAGATCAAGGGTCATTCGCACAGCTCCCAGTAAGCTAAAACTTGCAATTTTTTCTTGGAGTGACGTTTATGAAAGCAACCATAGTTGTCATCCTTTGCATCCTGGCGCTGGTACTTGCCGCTCTGTTCGTTTGGAGATTGCTTGATCACAAAGCTGACCGCGCCGAATTTGAGCGTCTTTTGGTCCTTCAACCTATCGATCCCCCCATATTTACAAAAAGCCTCGTTGCAGACCAGCCTGACCCCGCACGTCGCTACTTCGAGTTTGTAATTCATGAAGGGACCCCACTCTACACCGTGGCAAGGATCGAGATGGCAGGAATGTTCGGCCTCGGAAATAACGATGAACCAAACTACATGGCCGTGAGTGCGCAGCAGATCTTGGCGGCCCCTGAAGGATTTATCTGGAAAATGTCTGCGGGTACCGGGCTTAAAGCCATTTCCGGCTCGGATAGTGCTCGCTGGACGCGTTTCTGGTTAGCTGGATTGGTGCCTGTAGCACGGGCAGGTGGAACTCCAGATCACACTCTGTCAGGATTTGCACGATACGTGTCGGAAGCCGTGTTTTGGACACCCGCAGCGCTGTTGCCGAGGCCGGGTGTGGAATGGGACGCCTTGGATGCGAATACTGCACGTGTGACGATGGTGCAAAACTGCAAGACCCAGTCAGTCGATGTGACAGTTGATGCGGACCTTCCGCTTGGTTGCTGTCCGCGATATGTGGAGCAAAGTGTCCGGTCGTGGCACCAGCGACGCGTCGCCGCACGTCATGGCCGTCGCCGCGTAATAAGGAGCCTGCCCATGTCGTTTCGTCGCCTTGCTCTTGCCGTACTACTCATCGGTGCAATGCCGAGTGTGTCGTTGGCGCAATCTGCTGAAGGTGCTCCTTCGCAGCTTTTTCTGGAACTGAATTCGATTAGGGATGTTGGCGGTGCGTGCCGATTGACGTTTTTAGCGCGCAACGAGACGGGCGTTGCGATCGACAAGGCCGTGTTCGAGACGGTGATATTTGACACATCAGGCGGCGTGGTGAGCCTGTCGCTTTTTGATTTCCGCGACCTGCCAGCGGACCGGCCCCGGGTGCGTCAGTTTGAGCTCCCGGCAATGGCCTGCGACACTGTGGGACAGGCGCTGATCAACGGCTCAAGTTCTTGCATCGTCGATGGTGCCGAAAGCGGGGTGTGTCATGAGGCACTCTCACTTGGCAGCCGTCTCGCGATTGAGCTGCTCGGATGAGCGCCCTAGACACGCTGTTCGGGATCCTCGACCTCGGTGGACCGGTGGTTGCGATCCTACTTGTGATGTCGGTGCTGACACTCGGTGTCACGCTCTACAAACTTTGGCAATTTGCAGTCTCCGGCGTAGGCCGGCACCGGGTGCTTTCCGAGGCGTTGACAGCTTGGGATACAGGCGACCGGCCGGCGGCTCAAGCGCGTCTCGCCCAGAGCCGCAGTTACCTCGCACCGCTTCTGGGCAAAGCGATGAAATCGCTGGACCAGCCTGGGATTAACGGGCGGCTCGATGCCGAAGCTGGGCTGGCGCTCGCGGGTCTCGAGCGCGGCTTTCGCCTGTTGGACACAGTCGCACAGATCGCACCACTGCTTGGGCTTTTTGGCACAGTACTTGGCATGATTGAGGCGTTCCGGAGCTTGCAGTCGGCCGGATCTTCGGTTGACCCGTCGCTGTTGGCAGGCGGAATTTGGGTGGCTTTGCTGACGACAGCCGTCGGCTTGGCGGTCGCCATGCCGACGTCGATGATCCTTGCTTGGCTCGAAAGTCGCACCGCGCGCGAGCGGATCTTTGCAGACAAGGCGCTACGTACCGTGCTGGTACCAGCCCAGAGCATGCCAGCGGCAATGGGGGCAGAATCCCCCGCAGCCGCCCCCTCACATGCGTAACGCAGCACCCTTTATCCGACGGGCAGTTTCGATGACCCCGCTCATCGATATCGTGTTCTTGCTTTTGCTGTTCTTCATGCTGACCTCGACCTTTTCGAGCTACGGCGAGATCGAGCTTAGCCAGGCAACTGCCGGGGCTGCCACGCCTAGCGAGCCATCGGAACGGGCCTTTGTCCAGCTTGGTGCCACTCGACTGGTATTGAACGGCGCGCCAATCGCGCTGGAAGACCTGACCGAGCAGCTAGAAACCGGACAGGTGCTGGTCAGCCTTGACGCCGATGCGTCAGCGCAACGGCTGGTCGATCTTCTGGCTCTGCTGCGCGGGCGTGCTGAGCTGACCGTCATGGTGCTGGAGTGAGCGCATGATATCCCCTGCTCCTCCGCGCAAAAAACGCGACTCGACCATTGCACTGATCAACGTAGTCTTCTTGATGCTGATCTTCTTCCTGATCGCAGGCACGGTGGCACCCCCGCTCGATCCCGGATTGGAACTTGTGGACACATCCGACCTCGAAGGGCGCGAGCCGCCAGATGCACTGGTGCTGCGCCAAGATGGGACGTTGAATTTCCGAGGTGTTCCGACCGATCCGGCGGCCTACATGGCCAACCATGGTACGGGGCCAGTACGGATTGTGCCTGACCGAAACGCCTCTGGTTCGCGACTGATGGAGGTCACCGGCGCGCTCCGCCGTCTGGGCGCTCCTTCCGTCTTCCTTGTTACCGTTCGGTCGTTAGAATGATCCGAAGATCTACAGCCATTGCTGCAGCGGCCATTCTGCTGTCGCTCTTGGTGCACTTCCTCGGTCTGGGCTTTGCCCCCCCCATCCAACCGCAGCCATCTACCGAGGAAACCACCAGCGATGTGGTTCGAGTGGGAAATGCGTTTGAGGACGTCGCCGAAACCCTGTCCGAGCCTGTCGCGCCCGAAAATACACCAAGCCCAGAACCGGAACCGGCGACCGAACCGGAGCCGGAGCCCGCAGATACGCCGACCAGCGAGGCGCTTGTGGCCTCTTCCAACCCACAACAAACCGTTTCACCCGACACGGGTTCGGCGCAGGCCGTGCAACCTCAGTCAACAGGGCCGTCCGAGCCGGAGGAAGGCCAGGTCCCCGACCCAGAGACCGTGGAGCCGTCAGGTGAAACAGGAACACCTGCCGATTTGCCTGAAACCTCGCAGGTTGAGCCTGAGACAATTGCCGAAGCGCCGAAGGGGGAACCACTGGCAAGCGTAGAGCCCGTCGAGACAATCACTGCCGAGCCGGTGCCCAGCCCTCCCGTTGCTCCTCCTGTCACGCAGCAACTCGCGGCCTTACCACCAGAAGCGATCGCGCCTGCTTTGCCTGTCACACCAGCTCCTGAGCCCTCGGCGATCCCTGTTATCCCGCTGGGCGTAGAGACGGTCGCCCCTGAAACTCCGGAGACGACGGTCGATCCCACGCCTAATGATGCCGAAACCGAAGAGGCCGAAGATGAAGGTACCGGCTCCGATTTGGCCGTTGTCTCTTCAAAGCGCCCGCAATCACCACCACCTCGGCCAGCTGGGGATTCCTCGGGCGATGCTCAGCGTACCCCACCGCCACTCATTGAATCGCCGCTAGCAGCCTATCAACGCAACGGAACCGATCTTAATTTCAAACAAAACGGCGGAACCCGGTCTGGCGGGATCGGCTTCCAGAATTCTGGCGGCAACGGGAACTCTAACGTCACCAACTATGCCGGTTCGGTTCTGGTCCATTTAAACCGTGTTGAGACGGTTCGTGTCTCAGGCCAAGGGTTTGCTTGGGTTAAGTTTGAAATTAATCCTGACGGAACGCTGGGCTGGGTCGACATTATTGACAGCTCAGGCTCGCAGGAAATCGATCGCGCGGCAGAAGCGCAGGTTCGAAACGCAGCACCGTTCCCGCTTCCACCGGAAGGTGCCAGCCGAAGACTGGCGTTTTTCTACCGAATCTATTGATCAGATGGGCCGCCCGGGCGAGCGGCCCCCCCTCGAGCTGCCGAGACTGCGCGATCACCAGCGCTTGGCCATCTGCCACGCTTGCACTCCGTCCACCAATGAACATTTACTCAACGAAACAAGGGGGAGCACTGCCCCCCGATGTTCGCCTTTGCCGAGCGAAGCAAGTCTCAAACAGATTATCCTGATCTGAGTGCCACAAGCGCTAGATAAGAAATTCAATCAGACGAAATCAAAATCGGATGATGTAACATCATCCCTGTTTAACCCCACAAGAAAGACGTCTACGTTGCCGAATTCGACCAGTAGTCCTGCAGCCGTGTCCGTAAATTCTAGGTCAGACATATTTTCCGCACCGTTCCAGATGCGAATGGTGTCATTGCCTTGAAAATCCGTGATCCTGTCTCTGCCTGAACTGGCATTGAAGATGAATATGTCGGCACCCGAACCGCCCGTAAGAGCGTCCGAACCACCATCGCCACGAAGCCAGTCATTCCCGCTTCCGCCAAACAACGCGTCATTCCCATTGCGGCCTGCGATGAAGTCATTGCCACCCTGGCCCCAGAGACTGTTGGCACCATTATTTCCAACCAGAACGTCGTTGTGATTAGACCCAAGTAGGTTCTCGACTGACGTGTAGGTGTCGCCTTTGGCTTCGCCGGAGTTTGTGCCAGTGAGGATAAGGTCGGCGCGCAGGCCAGAGGTCGCAGTGTTGTACTCTGCGCGGTCGATACCTGCCCCGCCATCAAGGCGGTCAGCCCCCGTGCCGCCATTCAGCCGGTCGTTGTTGTTCCCACCAAATAACTTATCGTTGCCACCTCGGCCGACAAGCAGGTCATTTCCGTTGATCCCTGCGAGTGCGTTGGCACCGTTATTGCCAGCAAGAACGTCGTTGTGATTAGACCCAAGTAGGTTCTCGATTGACGTGTAGGTATCGCCATTGGCTTCACCGGTGTTTGTGCCAGTGAAGATAAGGTCGGCGCGCAGCCCAGAGGTCGCAGCGCTGTACTCTGCGCGGTCGATACCCGCCCCGCCATCAAGACGGTCAGCCCCCGTACCGCCATTCAGCCGGTCGTTACCCGTGCCACCGTTTAGACGGTCGTTGCCGTTGCCGCCATTCATCCAATCATTACCACCTCGGCCGACAAGTAGGTCATTTCCGTTGATCCCGACGAGCGCGTTGGCACCGTTATTGCCAGCAAGAACGTCGTTGGAATTGGACCCTAATAGGTTCTCGACAGACGTGTAGGTGTCGCCATTGGCTTCGCCTGTGTTTGTGCCAGAAAACATAAGATCGGCACGCAGGCCAGAGGTTGCAGTGTTATAATCTGCGCGGTCGATACCTGCGCCGCCATCAAGGCGGTCGCCCCCCCTGCCGCCATTCAGCCGGTCGTTGCCCGCGCCGCCGTCCAAACTGTCATTGCCGTTTCCGCCGTAAAGATTGTTCTGGGTCGAAGAACCTTCCAAAATGTCATTTCCAGCCAACCCGTTGAGATTGCCGGCAACCCCTTGCGCCAGAGCCAGCCAATCGGCGCTGTCGGTGCCTGTCGTTCCCGCAGAAACGACTTGTCTCGCAGTTTCTCCGGTATCCAATTGCAGTGTTGCTGAAGTGCGCGCGAAGTTCTGGGTCACCATCACAGCATTGAAACCCATTTGCGTACCCGTTTCGATCCCAATCCCGATGACGGTGACATCAGGATTGAGGATGTTGGCCCTGTGTCCTGGGCTATTCATCAGACTGTTGTGTAAGTCGACTACATCATCGCTCAGGCCCGGTGCCCCTCGCTCGCTCTGCCAGGCGATGTTTTCCGCCCATGTCCAGCTGCCCGAAAATACAAAGTCAGCGTCCCGCATTCGATCGCCCGGTGACGATCCATTGATACCGGTGTGCGAAAATCTGTCGGTCTGAAGCATCCAATCGCTGTGATCTTCTGCCGCGTCGTTCAGTCTGAGTTCCAACTGAACTGGATCGAGTCCTCGCGATGTGCGCTCGGCATTTATAAGGTCAAGCATCTGTCGTTCGAGAGAATCGGCCTGTGACATAAGAGATATCCTTGTGAGTTATCGAGTTTATTTCTCCCTTTGGTGGCAGGATTAAGGCCATGTGAAAGACACAGAGTTCCCGACACCAGTTGTCGGCGAATAGCGGCCAGATTTTTGAAGCCCGTGGTGCGGGAAACCGCTCGATAATATGGCATTTGAAGCGACAGCAATAAGCCGCGCGGGCCGACCCTTGTTTTCGGCGAGTACCCGCACGATCGAGCGGTCAATCTTGCCCCAAGACCGACTCAATTGCGGTGCAAAAACCCAATCTGAGACTCACTGGTCGAGCCAGAATACTCTTGGCAAGACAATGTGTTCTCGCGGCTGGGGCTCTTTGAGGTCCCGGCTTTAGAAGCCTGTCGCTGCTTCCATGCGAACTCGGGTTCTGTTCGGCTTGCAGGTCCTAGCACGGACCGCCGCCAACGTCTCTTTCCCGCACGTACTACTTCAAATGTCCTTGCTAAACTTTCCTGAGGTCGCGGCACATAGGGTTCCCGTCTTCTCGTGCCATCCAGCGGCGTTCCGGCGGCAAATGCTCGAACTTTCACTCGCGAAATCTGCGGATACGATCACGGCCTCGCGGCCCAGCTCTTTTCGTCGACAACTAGCCGCAGAATCTAACTATCGCATCCGGTCGGGTTCAGAACCGGCACAAGGCCGTCGCCATCGCTCTGCCTTCCAGCAGGTTTGGTCGTGCTGCAAACCCCTGCGCTCAAACCTCTTGCATCCACCCTGATCCAAACCGCCAAACTCAATACCGTCGACCCACACACTTGGCTTGCATGGATTTTGCGACGCATCGCAGGAATATAATCAATAAGTTTAACGAATTCATGCCGAGAATTATCGTTCTGAACAGTAGGCAAGGCCCCTTGCTTTAGGTCAGGCAAATCTATCCGTTAAGCGCTGACGTCAAACATTGCAAAACCATGCGTCTACTGTGATTGTGATTTCGACTATTCAATTTGAGAAATGAGCCCCGCATACTAAAAAAATACCCTCTGGGTTTATCGCGACGATGTGTTTGGTCGCAGTCCTAATGTAGTTAGAATACCAAAGTGGTAATAGACTCGATCTTGATGAACTTGTAATACCGATCGGAATATTCATTTGCGCTGTTGTGTATTATTTTTTTAAAAAATGAATAGGAAAAAATCTAACTAAAACAAACACTAATATGAAAAATTGTACAATCTGATTAATTACACAATCGATGTTCCCGACGGCCTTTCCAGTTTTGATCCATGAGGCTATCAACCTTCAAGTTACCCACTTCGTACCACTGGCAACGCTGCAACTGCGGTACCGATTGGCGTCGGCGGGAGTTGCGCAGGGGTCGTCAAATCCACCGGAGTGGGTATCAAGGTCGGCGTCAAAACCTGCAATTAGGGCGGAGCAAAAGTCGGGCATTTGGTGCCGTGCCTTGATCTTGACGGTCTAACCCATGGTTCCAATCGCATCGCTGAAACAAAGCAGCAAAAGCTGCAGCACCGTTGAAGGTTTTCCGTAGATATCTGTAATGCTTTGGTTTTCTATAGAGTTGTGCAATGGTCTCGAGGGTTAAGGCATTCCACTGGGTGAATGTCAGCTGAAATTGGAAGTTAAAAATTTATGACAACGTCAACAAAACTAAGGAGCCTTGCGACTGGCATCGCTCTGACAGCCCTCGCAGGTGCGGCTAGTGCTGCGACAGTGACTTTCGACCTTACTTACAGTGGATCGGCCCAAGGGACATCCGCAACTGCGTCAATCTCGTTGGACGATGTAATTTTCGAAGGGGCAGCAAGCGGGAATTTTCCTGGATCGGGAATTACAGCATTTTCCATTACAGTTGAAAACGGACTAGGCTCATCGACGTTTGGCTTGTCAGATTTTGATGAATTCATATTCTTTAGCTCTGGCCCATTGGACGGTACAATTGATTTGGTCGGTCAGGCTGACTTTCAGGATTTTAACTTTTTTGGACCTGAGCTTTCTGGAGTAGAACCATTTGTGTTTTCGGAGGGCGGTTTTAGACCTCGCTTTGCAGCGCTAAGCATTGGCAACCCTGAAAGACCAGAAGGACCTGAAGGGGATTTGTATACCCTGACGTCCTTTGCGCCAGCGACAGTCGCCGCAGTTCCGCTGCCCGCGGGCGGTGTTTTGCTGATAACTGGCCTGTTGGGCCTTGCTGCAGCACGTCGGAAAAGGAAATCCGCGTGATCGTCAGCTAAAAAAACAAACCGCAGCGCCTGAGCTTTGGCGCTGCGCCTCTGACGTGATCACAGCCCAGCCTAATTTAACGCGCTCAAGCGCCCGATGGATCATCCGCCAAAGGGTTTAAAAAGTGCTCTGTGACGTGCTTCACAGACCGCGCGGGCAAATTAGGGTAACGTGAAGCCAGCCAGAGGAGATGATTATGTTTATCCATACCTATAAAACCAAAATTACTCAGGCAGTTGCTCGGACTTTTCGGGCGTGTTGCCGGATGCAACGGCGGGTGAACCGCTTCCACTAAAAGACCATTTGTAAGTTCAAAGTTTGGGGGGACGTAAGTTAAGTCCCCTTTTTTCCTATTTCCTTAGTTTGTAGAGTTGGTGAGCCCGGGTTCGGCGCTGGCAAGCGTGGCGCTTGGGGTAAACCTAAGAAGCCAACAGTAGATTGCGCCACACATCCCACTCATGCGGAACCCAAGCCACTCAAGACGCCGCAAGTCTAGCTGTGAAATTTCACCCTCCTGCTTGTTTGGAGGAAAACACACCTGCTTATCGGGTGTTTGAATGTTTGCACTAGGTTTTCAGGATCATGAACCCACACAACACCATAGTGCATCGTTGAAAAAGAGGGTCGTCCATTTGGACGCCCCCCTTTGTGATGGTTCTTGTTTTCCTCTTAGAAAATCAACTCAAAGTCAGCGTTTGTAAGTTCACCGATGAGCGTGTTTTCGATGGTTATGCTATCCCGGGCGCTGAGGGTAATGACCGCGTCATCGCCCAGTTGGCTGAATGCCAGTTCCGAGATGTCCGTGATCCCATAGCTGCTGATCTGAATCATATCGATACCGATCTCGAAATCTGTGATGGTATCAGCCCGGGTGCGATCATCAGTAAAGATAAATATATCAGCACCTTGGCCGCCGGTGAGTTCATCATCACCCCACCCGCCGATAAGCTTGTCCGCGCCATTCCCGCCATTCAGGACATCTTTGCCAGCGCCGCCCAACAATTTGTCATCGTCATCGCCGCCCCAGATTTTGTCGTTGCCGTTCTCGCCGACCAATGTGTCATTGCCGCTGTCGCCATAAATACGGTCATTGGCATTTCCGCCGTTGATGTCATCGTGGCCATTTCCGCCTTCGAGTTTATCGTTGTCTGAACCGCCTAGAACGACGTCGTTGCCTTCGCCGCCTTTGATTTGGTCCTTACCTGAACCACCGATCAGCAAGTCGTTGCCTTCTCCGCCGTCAATCGTGTCCTGACCTGTGCCACCATCGATTGTATCGTCTCCGCCAAGGCCATAGACCCGGTCAGAGCCGCCAGCCGTCAGGTAGGTCTCACTCGCTTCGGTGCCGGTGAATGTGTCACCGCCTTCGGTGACCTCGATCACGGGTGCTGCGTCCAGGATGAAGTCGTCGTTGGTCAGCATGCCTTCAGCCAAATCCACGAGTTCGATATAATTGCCATCACCGGTACTGATCCGGACGCCATCGGCCGATCCTTGGATCCCCAGCTGCGATATGTCCCAAACATTCAGTAGGGTTAGGTCGATCTTGTCCTCGCCTTGGGTGAAATCGGTGATGATGTCCTGTCCGTCACCATTGCTAAAGACGAAGGTGTCGGCCCCTGCCCCACCTGTCATGAGGTCATCATCTTTACCGCCAGTGATGAAGTCGTCGTTATCACCACCATCAATTGTGTCATCACCCTTTTCACCGATCAGAGTGTCATTGCCTCCGTCGCCGTTCAACACGTCTTCTTGGTTGCCGCCGTCCATTAGGTCGTTGTCAGCGCCGCCCGACATGATATCGCGACCGTTGCCGCCCAAAAGCGTGTCATTGCCTTCGTTGCCTGTAATTCTGTCATTGCCGCAGACACCATCGATGTTGTCATCGCCCAGGCCCCCAGTAACCACATCAGATCCACCAAGCGCTACATAGGTATCATTCCCGCCCAACAGATCAATTCGGTCAGACGTCATGTTCCCTATGAGGTTGTCGTCCCCTTCTGTTGGGCCGGGGATTATCACTTCTGCAAGCGTCACGGTATAGTTGACACCCGCTGTGGCGCTACCGTCGGTCCCAAAGGCAAGCACGACTGGCCCTGACGTTGACGCGGTGTAGGTGACGGTTAATTCAAATGTGCCGATGGCATTGGGGGCAGACGCCGAAATCCCATCAACGTTAAAATTTAGGCTGACGGGGTTGCTTTGCGCGTCGCCAGCAACCGTGAAGGTATATGTGTTGCCTGCGATGACATTGATCGAAGCCGTGTCCAAGACATCTGTACCTTCAGGTCCGGCCAGATACTCAATCCCTACGGTGCCTGATAGTTGATCGCCGACTTCGATATCGATCGCTTGTTGGTCATAAAAAGAGTCCTCAAAAAACGTAACTTCACTAACAAGCGTCTCAACATAAACAGCCGACATAATACTCTCCAAAAAATCCAGCAATTCACAAATTTCACACTTGCTGAACGGTCGCCCAAACCCAGAGAGTTGATACCACAAGATTTGACCAGTGGTTGAAAAATGGCCTAAATATGGCCTATTTATGGTTAATTCTCGTCATGCGGGAGTTCTTCGTTTACCTCTTAGAAACAATGAGAGTTATCCTTCGGCTTTGTAGATTTAACTGTGAATTACAGGTGCGAATCTGTTCTGCTACCGGTGCATCGCGCTGTGCAGAGTTTCTGAGTTAGCTTTGCGTTTTCCCGTGAGATCCCAGACCAGAAGTTGTTCGATCTGTTTGTGTTACGTACCTGTCTTTTGGCCCAAAAGTCCTCGAGTGTTTTGGCCACACCGCGATCGCTGCTGCTGGTATTATCAGCATCGGAAGCTGGCTGACGATCTTTTCCGGGGCGCTATGTGGGCAGATTGTGGACCGCTTTGGGGGCCGCAACGTTGTTTTGTCAATTTGCATGGGGGGCGCAATCGTGTCCCTTTTGCTGCTAAACTTGCCAGGTGCCGGACTTGGCGCAAGCCAGTGTTTCGGTTTGGTTGGCATGGCCCCGGCTGGGGTCATCATGGCAATGTCCGGACAAGCGCTGCGCCCATAGGTTCGGGCATTCGGAATGGGCATATTTTTTACAATCTACTTCGTGATCATGTTGGTCGCGCCCCCGTTCGCGAGCGCATTACTGAACGGGGCCGGAAGCACGCAGGGGCCAATATGGCTTGCCATCATTTTGTTTGCATCCGTGGTCCCACTTGCGATTGCATTTCAGCATTTCAAAAGCCAACCTAATCAAGCCGTTGAAAAGAGAGTTTGATCATGGACATTCGGAAAACGATTTTCACCAAAGAAATCATATCAGCAGATGAAATGGGCAAGTCGTGCGAACCGATTACGCGTGTCGCCGCCATAGCAGTCGTTCGAAACCCCTTTGCAGGGATCAATCAAGAAGACCTTTCGAAGTTATTCGAATTTGGTGCGCTGCTTGGCGGATCTCTGACAGAGGAACTGGTGAATATGCTCTCAGGGATACCTATTTGCTATGGCAAAGCCGCCCTTGTTGGATCGTCAGGCGCAATGGAGCATGGCGCTGCGGTGCTGCACCCAATGCTTGGGAAACCTGTGCGCGATGCCGTTGGGGGCGGAAAATCACTGATGCCCTCAAATCACAAAGTTGGGCCTTTGGCAGGTACCATTGATCTACCGCTCGGGCACAAAGATGAGGCATGGTCATTTGATCACATCGACACGATGACCCTTTGGGTGCCCGACGCACCGCGCGCAGATGAAATCTTGCTGTGCATCGGATTATCGGACGGTACTCGGGTGCACCCGAGGGTCGGCAAAGGCCCAAGTAATTCTTAGCAAGTATCGGTTTGCTGGCAGGCCTTCCGAATAGCAGATAGTCTTGCGGTTTGCAGTATTGGTAAATCGGGCTCTGGGCAGTCATTCACTGCGGGATTCTTAAAATTCGCAAATCCGGAACAAAGTGAGCTTTCGCAAGACAAGCACCAATGACTGATATGGTCAGAATTCGTAATTCAATCTTGGTACAACTGATCGGCGTAGCCAAACAGTGCCGGTTGCCCGCCCGTGTGCCAAAACAGAACACGTCTTCCGCTACACTCATCTTCTTGTGCTTTTGCGATCAGTGCTGCCATGACCTTCCCAGTATAGACTGGATCTAGGAACAATCCTTCCGTCCGGGCCGTCCGTTCAATTGCTGCGCGGGTGTGAGTAGCCATTTGGCCGTATCCGGGCCCAAGCGCCGCATCAGTCAAGTGCACGTCTTCCGGAGTGACAACCCGGTCATCCACGCCCAACAAAGCCGCTGTGGCTGCCACTCGTTGGAGGACGCGCGCGGTCTGTTGCGTTGCATTTCGGCGGACGCAGACACCGCGCACCGGGGTCTTGTCGCCAATCAAACGAAGGCCAAGCAAGAGACCAGCATGGGTTAGCGCACTGCCAGACGCGACCACGATTTCATCAATGCCGCCAACTGCCTGGATTTGCGGCAAAACTTCTATCGCCGCCCGGACGTATCCAAGGGCGCCTAACGGTTTGCTGCTAGCGCCAAGAGGAATAATGTAGGGCGTCTGACCGCTACCCCGCAGCGCATCCGCAATCCGCGCGATTTCAGCGTCGGCACCGGCCTCATCTTCGCCTTCAGGGTAGGAATGAAGCGTCGCGCCAAGCAATCTGTCCAAAAGCACGTTACCGTTTGTGCGGTGAAGATGAGAGATGTCGGGCACACGTTCTTCAAGCTGAATGTGACACTCCATGCCAAGACGGCGTCCCATTGCAGCAGCGATGCGTACAAAATTTGACTGTACGGCCCCTGTGATAAGCAGGACGTCGGCATGAACGGCTTGCGCGGCACCCAAATAATATTCCATCTGCCGGACCTTGTTGCCGCCAAATGCAATGCCTGTGCAGTCATCCCGCTTTACAAAGAGTGACAATCCTAGTTCTCGGCCGAGATTTGGCATGGCCTCCAAAGGGGTCGCCAGATGCCCGATTTCCGCTCGAGGGAACCGTTCAAGAGTGGCCAACAAAAGGTCGTCATCTTTCATCTTTGGTCCGTGCCTCAAATGTAATTCGCGAAGAGAATTACCATCGCTTCCTAGGAAGTGACAACACGCAGTTGAATTGGCTGTCCAAATTCACTGTTTCTCACGTGCGGTGATTGGGTATCTTGAACGATGATGGCTCATTTGGGCTCAGAGGCAACATCTTTTGGTTTGGATTTGGTGCAAATGCCAGCGAAGCGGACAAATCTGACTAATGGTTGTTCGCAGCACAATGTCCGCTTCTTGCACCTCATGCCCGCTAAAGAAACTAAGGTTTGTGTTTGCAGGTGCCACGTTCGATCAACGCAATATCGCAGCTGACTCGCCGTCTCTCTGTCAATTCACCGATGATAGATCGACTAAGGTGCTCCCCAGCTTGGCGTCCGATTTCCCGGGCCGGGAGGCGAATGGTTGTCAAACCAGGCTCCACTTCGTTTGAGCCTTTAAAATCGCCAATTCCAATTATGGATAGGTCTTCGGGAACGCTCAGGCCGCAACGTCGCGCGGCATACAAAACCCCCATCGCTAGAACATCATTTCCACATAGTATTGCGCTTGGGCGGTGCTTGTTTTTCAGGATCTGCAAGGCCGCGTCTTTGGCGTCAGCAATACTGTATGAGCTTTCAATATCCCATTGAGGATGAACGTGGGCACCAACTTTGGTCAGAATGGACTGCGCACCACTTCGCCTATCGCGTGCGCGGTCGTTGTCAGTCGTCGGAGGGAACACCAAACCAATGTCCAAGTGACTGAGATCCGCAAGATGTTGGGCGGCCAAGCTACCAGCCATCTCATTGTCTGCCCCAACGCAGGATAGCCGCGAGTTTTCAGTATAATTCCAGATCGAAATCGCTTGGATATTTTGGCGCTCTATCAGTTCGTAGGTTTCCTCTGAATGGTCCTCCCCGATAATGGCTACACCGTCGACGCGGTGTTCCAGAAATTTCCGTAGAACCGCGTATTCCCTCTCCAAGTCGTAGCCATGCGACGCGATAAGTATCGTGAAGCCATGTTCGTCAACGCTGTCGGAAAAGGCTTGGATCACCTCGGCAAAGATCGCGTGATCGATTGTGGGCACAACCAACCCGATGGTTCCGCTGCGAATTCCATGCATGGTTTGGGCCGCGCGATTGCGAATATATCCAAGCTTGCGCACAGCTGCATCAATCTTCTTGCGAGTCGCCGGATTGACCAGTTCTGGATGATTGTAGCTACGTGAGACTGTTGAAATAGAAACCTTCGCACGCTTTGCTACAGCGAAGATATCTACCTTATTTTGTTTACTATCAGCCATTTGCCAGTGCCTTTTGGAGTCTTTATGAAAACATTTGCAATACTATTTTCATCACCTAACCTCAAAGGTCAACAACAGGTATGACTGGGACGTTTGAGAAATGGAATTCATCTACTACTTTGGTGACGTCTTCACGCCGATCAATTTTGGCCTACTTCTGTTGGGCACAATTGGTGGCTTAATTCTTGGCGCGACACCGGGATTATCGCCTACAATGGCCGTTGCCCTGCTGATCCCGTTCACCTTCCAACTCGAGGCAGCTCAAGGGCTGATCTTGCTTGGCGCAGCCTACACATCAACGGTCGCAGGTGGTGCGGTTTCGGCAATCCTCCTCAAAATTCCAGGTGCGCCCGCAAATATCGCCACCACCCTTGATGGGCACGCGATGGCGCTAAATGGTGAAGGTGCCAAAGCCTTACAGCTATCGTTCTTATCGTCAGCGGTTGGCGGTGTGTTCGGCGTTCTTCTCCTCATTTTTCTGACGCCCGTTTTGGCACAATGGGCACTCGCATTTGGCCCAAGCCATCTGTTCTGGCTCGCGATCCTTGGGGTGACAGTCATTGGATCACTGGATTCCAAATCGGTGGTCAAAGGATTGCTCTCAGGTTGCATCGGCTTATGGCTTGCAACAATCGGATTTGACGACATCATGGGCGCGCAGCGCTTTATCTTTCACCCCTCTTTGGGCGGCGGCATCAACATCATCGCGGCACTCATCGGGTTGTTCGCAATCCCTCAGGTCATCACCATGTTTGCAAAAGGCCGCAAAAACGACGGGGCCGAAGCGATCCAAGTCAAAAAACACCCAATCAAAGGGGCAATATCCGAGCTTTTCCGTTACAAACGCGCGATGGGCATCGGCACGATCACCGGCTCAATCATCGGATTGATACCGGGTGTCGGTGGCCAAATCGCAGGGCTTGTCGCCTATGATCAATCCAAGAAATTCAGCACTGATCGCGACAAATTCGGCACCGGTCATCCCGAAGGGTTGATCGCTGCGGAGTCTGCTAACAACGCAATGGTAGGTCCTTCATTGGTCCCCCTCCTCACGCTCTCGATCCCCGGGTCTCCTACCGCTGCGGTCCTGCTCGGTGGCCTACTGATCCATGGCATCTTTCCCGGCACTGATCTGTTCGACAACCACCCTGACGTGGCGTGGACCTTCATCAACTCGATGCTCATTGGGCAAATCTTGATGTGTATCTTTGGGCTTTATGTGGCGGGTATGGCCGCGCGGGTCGCCCAAGTTCCACAGTCCATGATGGCCGCGATTGTGCTGGGTCTTGCCGTCTTCGGAAGCTATTCGGTTCAATCCAGCATGGGCGATGTCTATGTCATGGCCTCGCTCGGGGTGATGATGTATTTCCTTGAACGGTTCGGTTTTTCCGCGGCACCACTCGTCCTTGGTCTAATCCTAGGGCCCATCGCGGAAAGCAACTTCATCCAAGGCAGCATGATCGCTACGGCCACTGACGGTCTCGCCCCCTATTTCCTAACTGGCATATTGAACCTGTTCCTCATAGCGGTTGTGGTCCTGTCGATCCTTTACTCTGCCTATATGGAGCTCAGATCACAGCGCTACACATCCAAAGAGGAAATCATGGCATGAGCACTATCTCCCTGCCCCGTCTTCAGCACATCATTGGCTCCGGTATCGTGGCAGCCGTCGGAGTAACCGTCTGCTACATCAGCTACACACAACAACCGTCCGAGGCGTTTCTATTCCCGCGCCTGATCTCAACCGTATTTGTTGTCTTAGCGATCTGGACCTTCCTCAAGGCCTGCCTTGGGTGGACCAAAGTCGGCAACGGCATCTCCATGACACAGTTCAAAAACCTAGCACCTGGGTTGGTCATCGCACTGATCTACATTTTCTGGGTGGCCAAAGGCCTCGGGTTTTACACAGCCACAACAATCGCGTTTTTCATTCTGCTTAGCCAGTACGACCCTGCGCCACACAATGCGCTGAAATCATGGGTTAAGCGCGTCATCACAACGGCCTGTTTTATGGCCGTTATGTACGGTCTCTTCGCACTACTGCTCAAAGTGTACACGCCGCGGGAGATTTTTTTCTGAACCGCACAAGCGGCAGAATTCACTTAAGGGAGGAACTACAATGAAAAAGTTACTAGCTGGGGCCGCCTGCGCCCTAATGGGCCTGACCCAAACAGCGTCTGCTGACGGTCATGCCAACTATCCAGAGCGCCCCATCATGATGATGGTCAGCTACGGCGCGGGCGGTGCAACCGATTTTCAGGCGCGTATCGTGACCATGACCGCTGGCAATGAGGACGCGTTGGGCATGCCAATCGCAATCCTGAACAAGCCAGGAGCTGGTGGCCGTGTCGGTTGGAATTGGCTTGCGGGACAAGCCGAAGCAGATGGGTATACGCTTGGGGCCTACAACATCCCCCACTTCATCGCGCAATCCATCAAAGGTGGCGTTGAGTACAGCGCAGAATCCTTTGAACCCATCGCAAACTGGGGTGCAGATCCTGCGGTTCTTGTCGTTGGAAAAGATAGCGAATTCAATACGCTAAAAGACGTAGTTGATTTCGCGAAGGCTAACCCTGGCAAACTGACAACATCAGGCGCAGGACTGTTTGTTGGCCACCATATTGCAGCCTTGCAAATGGAAAAAGCTGGCGACATGAAAATAGCCTACATCCCAACAAAGGGCGGTGGTGCAGCAGCAATGAAAGCCGTGATCGCAGGCGACGTTATGGCAGGCATCAATAACCTGTCTGACGCTTTTCGCGCCGAACAAGCGGGCAATGTCAAAATCCTCGCCGTAGCTGATTTAGAACGGAATGAGTTCCTGCCAGACGTTCCTACAATGAAAGAAGGCGGTTTGGACGTTGATAATGCCTCCGTGAACTTTCGTGGCGTGATGGTGCCAAAAGGTACACCGCAAGCGATCATCGACAAACTGGCGGCAACGGTCCCAACGATGTTCGAAAACAAGCGCGTAGCCAGCAAAATGAAAGCTGGTGGTTCTCCCATGCACATCATGACGCGCGACGAAGTGCTGGCCATGTGGGCCGCACGTGAAGAGACCTTGAAAGACCTGCTCGCAGGTCTGTAGAGCCACACGATATCAAATAGATCCTCACCCGGTATATCGGGTGAGGATCATCTCTTAAACAGTAGGAAACGTCCCAAATGACCGTTCTTGATGATCTTGCCGAAGTCGAAGCCGTTGTTGAAAGCGCCCGCTCCGCGCAACGACGTTTTGAGGCAAATGGCTCTCAAGTTCGCTATGACCGCGCAGCCCAGGCTGCTGCATGGGCGATCATGGAGCCCTCCAGAAACACTCGCCTTGCTGAATTGGCCGTTGAAACAACTGGCCTTGGCAACGTGCCCGACAAAATCACCAAAAATCACCGCAAAACATTGGGTTTGATGCGCGACATTGCCACGGCCAAAACCTACGGCGTCATCAGCGACAACGCTGAAACAGGTATCACCGAAATTGCCCGTCCGATCGGGGTGATTGGGGCCGTTGTGCCTTCGACAAACCCTGCCGCGACGCCCGCAAATAACATCATCAATGCCCTGAAATGCGGCAACGCAATTGTGTTGTCCCCCTCCCCAAAAGGCGTACCGGCCTGCGAGGTCTTAATTGGGTATATTCACGCTGAATTCGACAAGATCGGTGAAGA
Source organism: Sulfitobacter sp. SK012 (assembly GCF_003352085.1). Taxonomy (NCBI): domain Bacteria; kingdom Pseudomonadati; phylum Pseudomonadota; class Alphaproteobacteria; order Rhodobacterales; family Roseobacteraceae; genus Sulfitobacter; species Sulfitobacter sp. SK012. The sequence continues at coordinate 2,242,474 of NZ_CP025804.1, read as the reverse complement.
CCGTGATCTGGTTCAAATGGTCCCCGGCAAGGGCAGCAAAGAAAAAACCCAGCGTTTGCTTGAAATCAGCGATCTGATCGTGGTGACGGGATCACAAAACAACGTCAGACGGGCCTATACATCTGGGACCCCTGCGCTCGCCGTGGGCGCAGGCAACGTCACAGTGATAGTCGACGAAACTTGCGATCTGGATGCAGCCGCCGAAAAGATCACCGCCTCCAAAACATTCGACAATGCTACCTCTTGCTCGTCTGAGAATTCAATCGTCGTGGTCGATGCAATCTACGATGAATTCATGGCTGCTCTGGCTATTGCAGGTGGCGTTCAGGTGACCGACGAGGCCAGAATAATCAGCAAATTATGGCCCGACGGACACCTCAACAGGTCTGTCATTGCCCAAGACGCGGACAAAATGTTGCAAGCGTTGGCTATGGAAAATGAGGTGCCCGCAAACACCAAATTCCTAGCCGTCGAAACCAAGGGCATCGGACCTAATCATCCGCTTTCAGGTGAGAAACTTTCCCGTGTCGCAGCGCTCTACCGCGCCCACGACTTTGACGATGCGCTCAAGATCACCAATGAGATTATGGCCTATCAAGGGGCTGGTCACTCCGTTGGTCTGCATTCCACCTCTCCAGAACGTGCGCTACAGCTTGGTATGGAAATCCCAACCTGCCGGGTGATCGTCAATCAGGCGCACACCTTCGCAACCGGTGGGTCCTTCACCAACGGAATGCCGTTTTCTCTGTCGATGGGATGTGGATCATGGGGGGGCAATTCGATCGATGACAACGTGCATTGGAAACACTTCATGCAAACGGCCAAGATCATCCGTGAAATCCCACCACGCGAGCCAAAGGTCGAAGATATCTTTTCCGATTACTGGGACGCCGCGGGTAAATGAACTTGTCTTACGATACGCCGCCGGAAGGAACGTTGCGCGACTGGATTAACTACCGGGCGCAAGGCGCTGATATTGCGTTTGTATTTCCAGAAGGAGAGATCTCGCTAAGTTGGAAAGATCTGCGAGACGAAGCTGCCAAAATAGCGAGGGCGATCACAGCTCAAGGAATAGCAAAAGGCGAAAGCATCGCAATCCTTCAACCCAACGGGCGCGAAGGTGTTTTGGCCTTCTACGGTGCGGTCTACGGTGGGTTTCGCGCAACAATGGTAAACCTTGCAGCTGGGCGAGACGCTATCGCCTATGCTTTGGATCATTGTGAAGCCCGCATAGCGCTGGTTCATGATAGCGTTTGCGACTTGTTTGAAACAGCGCGCCCCAAAAAAATGGTACGGCTGAGTTCATTCATTGAAAATGATGTCGAACTGCACAACGTAAGCGCGTCCGATCACGCGTTGCTCATGTACACCTCGGGCACCACCGGACGGCCAAAAGGCGTGGTACATACGCAGTCCAGCTTGCTCGCTGGGGGGTGGACACCCACTGTGGCGCATCGATTGACCGATCAAGACCGCGCGCTTTGCGTTTTGCCAATCTGTCATATCAACGGGTTGTGCGTGACTGTCATGGGAGCGTTGGTTTCGGGTGGTTCCGTGGCAATGGCCGAAAAATTCTCGGCCAGCCGGTTCTGGGATCAGATTAAGACCTATGAGGCGACGTGGTTCTCTGTCGTGCCCACAATCATCTCACACCTGCTGCACAACGCTGCAAACCCTGACGAAAACAGCAAACAACGCCTGCGATTTGGCCGCTCGGCTTCGTCAGCCTTAGCGCCCGATGTGCAAACTGCGTTCGAGACGCGCTTTGGCCTGCCGATCATCGAAACCATGGGGCTTACAGAAACTGCAGCACAAATCCTGTCTAACCCCCTGCCCCCGGGAAATCGCAAAATCGGCTCCCCTGGCATCGCATTTGGAAACGAGGTCACGATTCTCGCGGCAGATCTCAGCGAATGCGAAACGGGTGTTGAAGGTGAAATTGCCGTTCGCGGACCAAATGTCATGCTTGAATACCTCAAAAATCCAGAAGCTACGCAGTCCACTTTCCACAAGGATTGGTTGCGTACTGGTGATCTGGGGCGCAAAGACGCTGATGGGTATCTTTTTGTCACAGGACGGCTCAAGGAATTGATCATCAAAGGCGGCGAAAACATCGCTCCGCGAGAGATCGACGAAGCGCTTTATGCCCATGGCGATGTGGTCGAAGCGGCAGCCTTTGCACGCCCTTGCGAAATATACGGTGAACGGGTCGAAGCCGCAGTGCGGGTTTGCGAAGGATCGACCCTCACGGCACAAGACCTCATCGCGACCTGCATCGAAAAATTGGGCCAATTCAAAGCGCCCGATCATGTGCATTTCCTACCCGAACTGCCGAAAGGTCCTTCCGGGAAAATCCAACGGCTTAAGCTGCAAGAAATTCTTTAAAGGTGACGCCTGTTATATAGCTCGCCGCAAGCAGATGTGCTCTTGCGGCAAAAATCACTTCCAAGTCTCATCCAAAGGTGGTCCGGTCGTCGATCACATTTATGTTCGCGCTGAGCAACGCGAGGGCCTGCAAAGGCACCCGGAAGTTCTCTAGAGACCAAAGAAGCCAAGTGAATGATGTCTTTGCACATTTTGTAGAAATTCTTTCACACCTCAGCATTGGGCATTTTGGATTACACAAGGAAAGTTGACCGCCTGCATTTTTGATGCGGTCCCGCGGCGTTGCGGCAGGCTGGGTGTTACGCATGGTGACCCTCGCGGATTAATTGGAACACTAAACCCAAACAAGAGAAAAGCGTCTGAGAGAGAAAACCAGAACGGCCTCAATATCCGCAATCTCTTTGAGGCTCAGAAACCTTGCGATGTTCTATTCGTTGCCTGTGCAATCTGTCATTGGACACCGGTGAAAGGAGCGTGTCCTCCTTTGAAGAAGCCGATGAACGACGCATAGCTATTGCAAAGGATATTGAGCCAGCACAAAGCCACCCGTATTGAAGGCACATATACGCGTCGCAGGAACGGAGCTGGATCAGATCACAGGTCAACGAGCTGGTTCTGTCGACGCCCACTCTGACGTGAGCGTCTCATGAACTCTAACCGCGCGACTTCATGCCGAAGATATGGCATTTACCGCAACGAACCGGATCACCGTTTACCGGAGACTCCCGTCAAAGAAGTTATCGTTGTCACGAATGGCCCCTATGCAGCTTTGATCATCGGTGGCAGAACAACTGACTGGGCGTGTCCCGACATAGATATACCGCCTAGAATAGGTGGTTCCGTTGTCACGGACAAATTCGCGCGTGACAGACCGGTAGGTGTCCCCACGGTAAGCAAACGTTCCTTCAGTTTCATTGGCCGTTTCCACGCATGCGCCAAGTGTGAGTGCAAAAAGCAGTATTGCAGCATGTTTCATCGAATATTCTCCAGTCCAAACAAGAACAATAAATGTTACATAGCCCGGCATATTCCAAGTGGAATGCCTACGCCTTCATATGAAGCGGTTTTAATGCCTCAATCAAGTGCTGCGGGCACGCTGTGTCGATTTGTCGACGCTGTGTTCATAAACTCGCCAGCGATGGTGAAGCCAGCACGCGCTTTGGAAAATATCATAAAAACCAGAGCTTACGTCATTGGCTGTGAACTTTCGATTGCACAAGCTACGCCTGCGTCCGAAGCGCTCAACATACGCAATCGGTTTGATCTCGATTAACCCGACAGAGTGCAAAGTTGGGCATTGGCTTCCAAACTAGAAACGGGCGTCAGTATGAATGGCGCACAGCTTGCCCCTGCGTTTCCATCTACCACCGTTTTGCATTGCAAACCGTTATAGGCAGCCACGAAAACCGGTAGGGGCTTTTCGAATTAGGGGCCACTGGCCTTCGCCCTTGGAGGTTTGCGAGTTGGGAATGCGCCGTTCGAGCCTCTTTTCCTCGATATGAATTGCACTCAAAACAAATAACGCCCTCACACTGCTTCCCCGCAGTTTACTGGTAGAATTTCGTCTAATTGCAGTGACGGCTGGGAACCCGGCCGACACAGTTGGCTTCAGCGCCTCGAGCGGCTGCATGTTGGGCTGCCATGCGGGACAAAATGAATCCTTGCTCAATCGATCTTTGGGGCCAACTCCGCTTGATGAAAGGCAGCTAGACAACCAAGCGTCGCTTGGGTGGCGAAGATGTGGGTGGTTATGCCACGTTGATCCTCCGGCACTAGCCCGTGATTTTCATACGCATTCTTCACCATGAGACTAATCAAATCCTGTGTTCGCCTATTTTCGGAGGTTCCGATCATCATTTCCATTAGCTCAGGCATTGGCACCTCTTTCTGGCGAAAAAATATGATCTTCAGAGCATTGCCGCCAAATTCAATACAGATACGGTCTTCTGCTGTGAGCGCGCGTGCTGGTTCTGCATAGGTGCCCGCCATGGCCGTAACTGCTACCAATGCGACGCGCCTCATGGAGTGTTCCCTTATTCTGCCTCCGTCCAAATCGGTTGGAGGCATTGGCTACCGAGTGTGACGTCGAATGCAATAATCTCGTGGGCCAATATCGTAATCTGAACCTCCGCCCTATGTTGTCTTGCCAAGGTCTATTCAGCAAAGCTCAGCCCGGTTTAGGCACGACGTGGCCGCTTGCTGCACCATGCATTAAGTTTCGGTCCAGTCCTGAGGTCACAGAGCTTCAACTCGTATCCAGAGCTCGTCATTGTTTTGCGAGTTTTGTCATGTTGAGGAATGCCGGCAGAGACATTTCTTTTATGCGGTTAAAAACCGCCTTTACCTCTGGGTCAGCTCTATCGACTTCCCGGCTGGCACGCCCAAAGCCATCAAGGCGGCAAGTCGCGATCCAAGCTATTATTTCAGCGTTCTGAGACCACGCGATTTGGTTCGTCGAGCTGACAAGTTGGGAAGTTAACCAGCTTTGAACGGTGTCCGTCATGGCCACTGGTTTCGTGAGGGCATTTTTCAACTCATTATTGTCGAAAGTTGCTTCGATTTTTGCGATCAAGGCTGCGCTAAAAGTGGGCTGGTAGATCCGTATCATTTGCAGCGTAATTCGATCATCGTTGAATATTTGCGTTGTATTGGCATGACTAAGTGCCCGAGCCGTACAATCAATGTACAGCGTATCAGCACGTGCCGAACAAACTCCTCCCACAAGCCTAAGCATGTCAGGCTCGATAGTCTCGACATGGCCCATGCGAACAACATCTCCAACTTCGCGAAGCTGGGTAAGTTCCGCCTTGGCAACCGTAGGCCCGTGCATGATGAGCGGTCGAACAGATGGATCAAGACGCATCCATAAATCAGCGGCTTCCATTCTATCAGCAAAATCGTTCGTTGAAGTCGCCTCGCTCAGGGCTTCCATCTGACGTGCTATGCCGCCAAAACTCTCATGATAAAACGCGCCGCTTGGCTGGACGGAGGCGCGATTGATCATCCACGGATCGCGCGGTACCACCCAGCGGATCTGTGCAGGATCCGCACCGTTTTCGAGCAACCAAAGGACGCTATCCATTGCAGTTTTGCCAGCGCCCAGTATCGTGAAATGGTCGTGTAAATGCGCCTTTTGTAGTAAAGAATTCGGCGGAATACAGGCAACACCTCCAGCAACATGGAACTTTCTTTGATGTGTTAAAGGAATGTTATTTTCACAATACCTTGCATCAACAAACCGGTGGCCCACGTTGACTTGGGTGAGTTTGTTCGAAAGCAATTGTCGGACTTTACCGTTACCCAAATGCTCGGACATGGGTAAAAAGCGCACGCGACCAGATTGCAGCAATCGATCTCGCATCACCGTATGGAAATAGTTGGTGACCTCTGGGCCAGAGGCAAGTTCTTCGTAGCCCATATTGAGTCCGGCTTGGTCAATTCTCTCGCGGCCTAACTTAAGCGACGAAACGCCATAAAATGAAGAGGGCTGGTGCAACCGAACAAAAGGGTATGCATCATTCCAGTGGCCGCCGGCCTGGTCACGGCGATCCACCAGCGTGATATGCGCGTCCGTTTCGTCAAGCAGTGTATCGGCAAAAGCCAAACCCGAAGCCCCTGCCCCAATGATCATGTAGTCTGTCTCAAAGCTGTCCATAGCGAATTCCCGATAGTGCTTGAACAAAGCTAGACACCGTCGGGTCTCACGCATAGCTTAATTCGGGTGCCGAATGTCATAGTACCTTCTCGACATCCGCAAAGCGGGTAATAAGCGCCATATCGAAATCTGTCGTTCGGCCCCAAGCGGGCCGTCGCTTAGCCAAGCAATATCGCCCAGTCTTTGAGCAGAGCTACCATTGGCCAAATGTAGGCGAAAGTCAGCTATCGACCTAGAGGACGATAACTCCTTGAAATCTAATTGCCGCCAATGGTCTTCTTGCCAGTGTCACTGCGACTGAAATTGAGCACGGTATTGAGAAGGCGTCGTTTTTACCTGCCGCAAGAATGCGCGTCTCATGCGTTCATCGTCTTGAAAGCCGCAGTTCACGGCAATCGCCTTGATGCTTTTTTCGGTTGCCCCTAACAGGTCACGCGCGGCATTTACTCGAATGGCTTCAACAGCCTTTGCTGGTGGCGTCCCCATCGTCGCGGTGTACTGGCGCGAAAAGTTTCGCGAGCTCATGCCGCAACGTTCGGCCATAACATCCACACAAATGTCTTTGCGAAGATTACTGTTAATCCAATCATGCAGAGGCCTGAACCGTCCTTCGAGGTCTCTGGCTTGCCTGTCCAACTCGGGGCTGAATTGCGATTGCCCGCCGGAACGGACCATCGGCGTCACCAATGATCGCGCCATTTCAATAGCCGCGGGCGTGCCCAAGTCTTCCTCAATGATCGCCAGCGCCATGTCGATGCCAGCCGTGATACCCGCAGATGTCCAGACCGTTCCGTCTTTGATGTAGATCGGATCGACTTCTACTTTCACCGCCGGATATTGCGTTGCAAGGTGATCACAATCCTCCCAATGTGTGACAGCCCGCCGGCCATCAAGCAAACCCGCTGCCGCCAAAACAAGTGCACCGGAACAAACTGAACACACCCGGTAGGACCGTTCCGCCAGCTGTCTAACTTGACTGACCAACTGGAGATCTAGGGCTGCGACGAGTGCACCGTCACCGCCAATGACCACCAATGTATGGATGGGCGTATCTTGATGTGCCTCGAACCAATCAGTCAGCGGATCGCTGTCGATCTGCAAGATTGTATTGGTTTCTATTCGTCCCCCATCACATGACACAACATGCGTTTGATACGCTGGCCCTGCGTGCGCATCCTTACGTGCATGGGTGAACACCTGAAGCGGCCCAACAAGGTCAAGAAGCACAATGTTAGGGTACACAATAAACACGACGTTCATCGGGCTGGGTGATTTGTCATAAAAAGAGGTCATGTTGTCATTTATGCCATGACTTAGCCTGTTAGGCTACCAACAGCACAAACAGAGGATTGGTCCATGTTGATTTTAAAACCCAATTGCGAATGCTGCGACGCGGATTTGCCACCTGACAGTCAAGACGCACGCAGTTGCTCGTTTGAATGCACGTTCTGCAAAGATTGCGCTGACACTGTGTTTCACGAGACATGCCCCAATTGCGGTGGAGAACTTCTGCGCCGTCCAATTCGTCCCGCAAACATGTTGGATAAATTTCCAGGATCCACAGAGCGGTTTGTCAAAGATCACCCCGAATGCGCACAGCTCAAAACATAAAGACAGGACCCATTATAATGAAAACTCTCGCAGCACTCGTCTTTCCCGGGTTCGAAACACTCGACTACTTTGGGCCCATGGAAATGCTCGGGGGATTAGGGAAAGAAACCGAAATCATCACAGTGGCCAAAGGGCGCGATCCGGTTCCAAGTGTACACCGTCAGCGCATTGTAATCGACAAAACCATTGCGGAGAAAAACGACTATGATCTGCTGTTCATTCCCGGCGGCGACTCCGCGCTGGACGCGGCCAAAGACGAAGAATTGATGCAGTGGATCAGGGAAACTTCCGCAAACGCGGAGCGCGTGATGGCCGTCTGCACCGGGACAGTGCTTCTAGGAATGACAGGCGTTTTGGACGGGCGCAAAGCGACAACCAACAAGCTTGATTTCACCAAGACAGTCCCCCTCGCGCCGAACGTCAATTGGGTGAAAGAAGCGCGTTGGGTCGAAGACGGCAAGTTCTTCACGTCCTCCGGCGTTTCTGCTGGAATGGACATGGCCCTTGCTGTGATGGCCGATCTGTTTGGCATGGAAATGGCCGACAGAATCGCCTTGGGTTGTGAATATGAATGGCACAAAGACGCTAACCGAGATCCTTTTGCAAAATCAGCAGGTTTGGTGTGAACTAGATTGCCATTTGCGGCACCGCTGAGTTTTGCTCAAAGAGGTATCAAAGCAGACGTTTGACAAAAGCAGGCCGAAAAGTTGTTCTGCTACAATGCCCCTTTAACGTCGGATATGCGAGAAGAAGCACCGTCTTTTTGCTTTAGCGACCAAGGCATTCTTTACGAGCCGATGGTTCCCACAGGCAAGCGTTCAATCAAACGCGGCGTCTCGCTCGGCACCGCGAAGCCTGCTGAGTGTGACCGGTGATATCCCTAGAAAAGAGGCTATCAAATAATGGCCGAAAAGCCCTTCGTGGAGCGGAAAGTGTTCACGAAACCACCCAAGGCGGTCTGCACCACCCAATGCGGCAAGGCACCACTCTCGATCAGCCTTACGGGCCAGTTCTTGCTGCAAAATTCCGTTCGCCCATTCCCGAATTGGCTCGGATGCCAACATGAGTTCCGTCAAGGAACCGCTGTCCATTTGCGCAACTAACGCGTCCGAATTCACGTCTATTGAAACAAGCGAGGCCTCATTTCTGGTTCTCGCGACATTTGGTGCGACCACGCAGGGGCCAGCGTGAAAGCCAACACAAACGGCTCGGCCTTCAGGATCTGTGATTTGACTGGTGGCGCGGCCATCCAGGATGATGTGTTCAAATGGATCTGGTTCACCCTGCGTTGCAATGCGGTGCCCCTTTTCGACATATTTAACGCGCCATGCCTCTGTCAGCTGACGCGCAGTGTCTTTGTCCAAAGCACTCGGAGAGCTTGTTAGAAAAGTTAAAAGGTCCAATCGCGAATTCCTTATCAAACGATAATGCCAGTTTGGCGCGCGTTCAGTACGACGGTGCTAACGGTAAGGAGACGACCAATGAAAATAACGATAGCAACGAAGCAGTACGGGCGGCAAGCGGCACTCTTTGGTTTCGCTGCCAGCGCAATTTACCTGCTGATGATTTTTGTCACGCTAGCGCATATCGAGGTACTGTCCGGTCTTCGCCCTTTCGACATGCGCCCCGGCGGGTATTCCGATGAACAGGCGAATTCTCTGCTCTCTGCCCTAGGGCCCAGCGGGAGGCGGTATTACCTCGCTCGACAAATTCCGCTCGATCTTATGTATCCCGCGCTTATGGCTCTGACCTTAGTGTCCTTGCTCAATTGGCTCGGATCTCGGGGCATAGATCGCAGGCTCATTCAGATTGGAATTTGGTTTTCGATTGGCGCAGCTAGCGCCGATTACATAGAGAATACAGGTATCTGCCTTATGATCTTGAGTTGGCCAGAAACATCAGCAAACACAGTCCTTGCGGCAAGTGTCGCTTCCATTGTGAAATCCGGTCTAACGACGGGTGCTGTGCTGACTGTCTTGCTTGGCGCAATCTTTTGGACGTTCAAAAGGGCGCATGCTTATGCCCGGTAGATACTTGCTGGAGCTCCCTCTAGAATCCACTTTTTCAAAAAGCCGTTGGCTCCCATCTTTCGAAATTTTACTAACCGCCCTTTAAGGTGTGCAATCTGCTGACAATGGCGGCCTCTTTCGCATTCAAACAGAAATTATTCCACAAGGGTCTGGCCTCGCGAGATCATGCAATGGCTCACGAATTCTGTCTGCTGTTTCTTCAGCTCACGTTTGTGGGCCGCTGCGGAGGCGCCTCCAACAAGTACGGCACCGATGGCCGCCGCTCCTGCCCGACTATAGCCCTGATCGGCGACGACCGCTCCGAGAATTCCGCCTTTGGCAGAGCCCTTCAAAATTCTCATCCGCTGTTCTTCCGTCGGCATTTCTGTTGCAAAAATTCGACATTCTGTCAGATTTTGTTGGTACGCGCGGTTTGCTGGTACATCCGTTTGCAGCGGCTGTTTGGCGGTTGGCTCACTGCAAGCAGATAGAATTATTGCAGCAAATATCGTAGAAAATAGAGCCTTTAGCATCTGATATTTCCATTGTTTTAAAAGATATTTGGAAGTTTTTAGTCGGTTGGCGCGACTTCGACTGGAATTCAATGAACTGTTGGGCACCTCCCACAAGGTGCGGACAATTGTTCTCAAAGGGCCGCCAACCATAAAGACACCGAGGCCGCTCAGCCAAGTTCAGCAGATAGGTCATGGCTACGCTTAAGTCACGCCATCAGGCGGATGCTGCGTTATAGATTACTGGCATCTTGCCCTGCCACTTGCCCCACGTGATATCTGCACTGATTAGCTTTGCCATAAAATGTGCAACGTTGATGCGGCTGGTAGTCCCGGCATCAAAAATTGCGCTTCGAGTTGGCGAAGTGTGAATCTTGTATTCCGAAACTTCGGTGTCATCGGTAAGCCCGTCAGGCCGCACTGCAGCCCATTCAATTGCCGGATCGTTTTGGCCGACGTTGATACGCAGGTAATCAGCCGCTTTTTCGTTGTCCAAATGCGGAGGTAACAGCACTCGTAACAGGCCAATGACACATTTTTGCGCAAGGGATATGCGCTCGTTTAGGTCGCGGTTGCTATTGCCTGTCGTGTTCATCAGGATAAATTTAATGGGTCCCGCCGGTTCGTTCGCCCGGATGGCGTCGCATAAGCGGCGAGTTGCATCAGCGACGAGCCTGTGGGGGCCTCCGAATAATCCTCGGAAGGTTAGGTTGTGTCCCAAACATGATACCACCGCGTGACATCCTCGAACATGTCTGGCCATCTCGGCGTCGCTAATGTCCAAAATACTCGCCTCAATCACAACCAAGTTGGCGTGGGTTTTTATTGCCTTAGGCAGGCTATCAAGTGATCGAACGACGATCTTCACCGTTTGGCCACGGTTCAATAATTCTTCCACAAGTAAACGCCCTGTTGCTCCGCTTGCTCCAACGATGAGAGTTGTCATATTTGGTCCAATCCATTTGGGTTCAATTTGTTAACTGTGCAATACTGCCTTCGGTTTAGAGAACTTGTCGAAATATGCGAATTGACCAAGTCCTGTGATTTGATATGCATATATGCATGGATTGGCGCTCAGTAAAATTTGATTGGAATAAGGCGCGGGCTTTCTTGGTCACCGCTGAAGAAGGATCGCTGTCAGCGGCGGCGCGCGCATTGGGTATGGCCCAACCGACCCTGGGCCGGCAGGTTGATGGCCTAGAACAAGAGTTGGGCATCGTATTGTTTGAGCGCGTTGGCCGCGGCCTAACGCTCACGCCAAGTGGGCTGGAACTGCTGGACCATGTCCGCGATATGGGAGAGGCAGCAGGCCGTGTCTCGATGACTGCTCTAGGTCAGTCGCAAGCGCTAGAAGGGTCGATCTGCATTTCAGCAAGCGAGACCTATGCCGCTGTGTTGTTGCCCCCGATTATCGCTAAGTTACGCCTCTTAGAGCCCGGCATTCAGGTCGAGATTGTCGTCGCCAATCATGCAAGCGACCTGCGCCGCCGCGAGGCTGATATCGCGATCCGCAACTTCCGACCCACCGAACCTGACTTGATCGCCAAGAAGATCGGTGACGCGGGTGCGGCGCTCTATGCAACGCCAGATTATATCACAAAGATCGGCAACCCAACGAAGCCCTCTGATCTGCGTCACGCTGAATTCGTGAACTTAGATCATGGTGGCATGATGCTCAAAGGGCTCAACACGCTTGGGCTTGGCTTGACCGATGCGAATTTCCCGCTTTTGACCGAAAGCTATCTGGTCATGTGGGAACTTGTGCGCCACGGCGCAGCTATTGGTATCCTCGACGCCCACATCGGCGACACAGACCCCATCGTACGCCGCGTTCTCCCTGATCTCGAACCGCTCGTTTTTCCGATCTGGCTGGTCTCACACCGTGAACTCACAACCAGCCGTCGCATTCGCCGAGTCTATGATTTTCTGGCTGAGGAGCTGCGTAGAGGCTGACGTCAAGTCGCGTCATCGATTGGTGACACAATGTTCTTGAGCAGTTGGTCAGTCATCATCGCCGCGTCCGCCCAAGGATAATCACGTACCGTATTAATACAAAGCGCAATGCCGATCATTCCAGAAATGAGTGTGTCAGAACTTGTTTTGACGTCGTGGTCACCTTGAGTAACAGCCCGCACCAAATCTGAGAACATCTTAAAATGCATCAAAGTTTTATCTTCCTGAACGAACGTGCTGACATCTGACCGCGATACGTTGTTCGACATAAAAACGAGCCGAAAATGATCAGGGTGATCGATCCAATAGGATACAAAGGTCTGCGCAGCCATTTGCAAACGCTCAACCGGGGCAACAATTGGTTTAAGTTTTTCCTGAATTTCGTCGGACATACCCGCAAGAACGTCAGCCCAAAGATATCGCAGAATGTCCTGTTTTCCCTCAAAATGAGCGTAAATCGTCATCGGGGCGCAACCAACCTCCTTGGCAAGGCGGCGCATCGAAACCGCTTCGAAACCTTCTGCGCGGTAGATCACGAGTGCTTGCTTTGCGATCTTGGATCTGTACGCCGAGATATCTCTCTCGCTGCGGGGTGGTCTACCGGCGGTTTTAGCCATGGGTTTGTTTCTCCAAGAATAATTTAGAACACGTCACAAATAATCCTTGCAATGTCAAGGCAGCATTAATATGGCACGCGCAACACTTAATACAAATACCTAAACAAACTAACTCAAGGAACACAGAAATGAAAAAGATCAATCTACTGAATCTGGTTGTTGTGATTGTTGGCGTTGCCATCATCTTTCTGGGATTGAATGTTGGTCTAGGTGGGATCAGAACACTTGGCTGGCAAACAACAAGAGATTTTGTCGCAATCACAGATGCTGCAATATTTCACACACAAGATAGCCACATAAGGTTTATTGGCGGTATCTGGTTCGGTGTTGGTGCGACGTTCCTGATTGGGGGTTTTGCACTGAGAACGTTCCGCCCAACATTGATCATTCTGTCTGCGATGATCGCGATTGCCGGCCTTTTCCGACTGAGCGGCATGGACAGCGGCGCAATATTCAGCGCGGCAATTGCCCCATCCATTTCTCTGGAGTTGATCGGCTTTCCGCTGCTTGCGTGGTGGCTTGTGGTGTCGAAAAACGTGCGCGGTAACTTGAACACCTGACTTGGTGTGTTGGTCTGCGGCCCACCGGACAGCGAGCAAATATTGAATCAATGCTAGGAACTGATTGTCCGTCGATGTTCACTTGCGACCAGGCACTCTCAATGGGCTTGCCGACAACCGAATTAGGCGAGATCGGCCAACTCAAACACTTTGCAGTCTTTATAATCGATTGGGTTTTGGAGGCACAAAAAAAGGCCCCGCCATGGGCGGAACCTTGTTATTCGCAATGGACGGTAAGCGTCCATGCTTCGTCTTAGTTGATCTGCTTGTCGTTGCACTCACGGGCCATTTCGATGGCCTTTTTTGTGCCAGCCAGATCAACGACAAAAGAGTACTCTGTCTCTGGGAATACGACCATCTCGTATTGCTGCTCGATGTCTTTCACGAACATGGGGCTGTCGCTGAGGACATATCCACCGGAGTAGCCCTTTGTGATGTTGCCGCGCATCCCAGTCACTTCACCAAGGTAGATATTCTCACCGATGAGGATCGCTACACCTTCTGTGTCACCTTTTTTGATATTGGTGTCAGCTTTGGTGAAAACGCCGAGATAACCGATGCTACGGTCTGCAGTCAGGCCCATCTGAACAACGTTTTCAAAGGCATCCACGGCTTCAATCAGGCAAGATTTTTTCTCTTGATCAACGAAGACTTTCCAGCCCTCAACTTCACCGTATTTTTCGTAGGTTTCAGCGCTCGCGCCAGTGGTGAGCGCGGCGGTCACGATTGCTGCGGTGGCAATCTGTTTTATTCTGAGCATAGTGGTAAAGTCCTATTTGGAAATCATGCCGATTAGTGGGCGTGTATAATTTATCTACTAGGGCGGTGGCATCAACCCCAAAAGACACTAAAGCAAACCACAATAGATCAATAGGAGCGCCTCTTGCGGGCCTAATTAGCATCGACATCCTAATAGTAAGGGCCACATTTCCATTTGAACCACCGTTTCCTACGACTGGAACAAACGAAGTTACTGAGTGTACAGATTTTGATGCGCGATACTATGCAAGGCTAGTTCCCAACACCTTCGTCATGGTTTTCAGAGGGAGCGCATTTGCAGTTCATAGAGATGAGTTGCTCTCTCCGCTTGAGTCCACATGGGGCGATCGATATCCTTCGATAAATCCTCTTCCAACAAAACTGACTGGAAGGTGCCTGACTTTCTTGACCCGAAACAAGTTCAAATGGGAGTGAGACATGCCATCGTTGCCGAACCTTTCATGTTATGGCCTGCTGTCATTGTTGGCGGTGTCTGCGACGTTGTCACATGCTGAAACTCTACCGATCCGCACAACGCCAATACCCCAAACCACGGATGGTGTGCCCCACGTACAGATCGGTGTTGATGCGGTCCCAGAACTCACCGAAGCGCTTTTGAATTACGTGGCGCAATTTCCGGGCGTTAGTCTTGGACCAACACGTGTCTCGATGCCGGGCGGCATTGGGTTCCAGCTCGAAGAAGATCTACCTCTCGCGCGTCCGGATGAAATTGTCGGTGGTCGAGAGTTTGCACACATTCATCCGGATGGCAGCTTACACGCCTCATTGAATCCTGACGTGGCCCTCGCCGCGATCCAAGCAGGTTGGGCTATCGCCCATCCTTGGGCCGATCAACGGGCAGGATGGGAAGGGTTCGTGATGATCTACACCCCTACCACGCAGGCCGAACTGGATGCTGTGCTCCATTTGGTGCGAGGTTCATACACCTACATCACGGGGCAATCATTGCCCGAAACATCGCAATAGCGGGCAGCAGTGAAGCGATCACATCGCCGACGATCGCTCGTAAGACTATTGGGACAATACACATTGTCGTTCGGGCCTAATGTTCTCAGCTATGTCGCATGCTCTTTTGCGCGGAAATTGCTGAAATGATGCCCAGCCCTGCAGCCACCCACAGCGCCAGGACATAACTTCCATCCCAGTCATAGATTTGGCCTGCGAGCCAAGGCGCAAGTAACCCAGCAAGTCCCCAGGCCGTGAATATTCGGCCATAGGCGATGGGGCCATCTTCGCCGGGGAAAAGAACGGAAATAGCAGCTGGATATGTTGCTATTGTCCCTCCGTAGGCGAAACCGACGACGCCCAAAAGCGCTATCGTGAGCCCAGGGAACACTGAAAGCGCCAGTAGTGCAGCTGTGCCAAGAAGCGGTAGAACTGTGAGGATCCTGCGATGTGAAACCTTCTCCGATAGCCATCCTGAAAGGAGGCTGCCGACGAGATTGCAGCCCGCAATAACTGCTGTTGCCACCCAACCGGCAAACCCCGCGGTTGCGGCAATGCCTGCTGCGTGGCCAATGGCCATTAGCCCAGCGGCGACACCGCTGCCATATGCGACCCAGATCGCGGCGATGCGGCCCAACGGCAAGTTGAAGGTTTTTGGTTTTGCTTGCGCGTCAGAATACTGCGCACCGCTCCTTAATACTATTAAAGCCGCACCAAGGGCGACAAAAAAGATAACCGATCCAAGGGCGATCATAGCCAAAAAGAAACCTCCGTACGCCAATGCGACTTCAAATCCATAGGGAGCCAAGACAGCTCCAAGGGCGTAGGCTGCCGTGACCACTCCCATGGCGAACCCTGCATGGTCTGGGTTTGCGCGTGCCGCGAATTGGAGGCCAAATCCGTAGCCTAAACCGTTGGCGATACCAAAAATAAAACTGTAGCCAATCCAAACGGTTTCTAACCCGGTCGCGATACCGGCAAGGCCGGTCCCGATGGCACCAAGGAACGCGACCCAGATGTAAATCGTGGCCGGCTGCAGGCGGGAATATACCGCCGGGCCAAACAGAACCGAGATGGTCAGGAAGACCAAACTAAACGAGTAAATAAGACTGACAGTTCCACGAGAAGATTTGAATGTGGTTTCGAGAGGTTCCAAAAAAACTGAAAATGCGTGTATCGAGCCGAGCACCATAGAAACCATTGAAGCCGCAAAGAGAACTTTGGGCCCTTGATGATCAGGTGAGTTCATGGAGGGAACGTATCGTAAGTGGTACAGAGAACCAACTAGACTGGCACGTATTTCAACGAAAACGGTGCCCAAATGTTCTTCCATGGGCGAGCGTCTTCCAGTTCATAAGCCAGCTCGTACAACAGTCGGTCATGCCCTTCTGCCGCGATGAAATGTGATCCAATGGGCAGTCCAAGAGATGCACTCCAAAATAGAGGCACTGACATGGCTGGGCACCCGGCGAAGTTAATCGGGGACGTAAACTTCAACCGTGCTGCCGCGTACTGCGCCAATTCATCTGTCCATAACTCGTCGGGCGTATGCTCATACAAGGGCGGTGCTACAACGGGGGCGACCGGTGCTAGAAGCACATCATAGCGTTGAAAGACACCGTCGAAGAGAGGCACCAGGTTGTCTAAGAATTCGCGGCCCGCAGCGATATCTTCGGAGGAATAGGCTGCTGAGGCCTCAATGTTGGAGGCCAGCAACGGCGTCAGCAATCCAGCTTCCATAAGGGGTTTGCCTGAGGCCGCCTCAACCGCTTGCTTTAGAGGCCCCACCTTTCCAGCAAAGAACTTCACATAAGCATCGGCCATAGCATCCGCGTCAACGGGCCACGCTGTCTCTTCTACTTCGTGGCCAAGCGACCCGAGTAAAAGTGCCGCCTTGCGCTGCGCATCAGAAACCTCCGGATTCGTTGAAATCAGCTTTCCGTCATCTACCACCAGACCAATTTTAAGACGCCGAGTTGATGCTCCCTCAACAAAACCCACGGGAGCAAACGGGTCGCCTGCCTGAGTTTCTGTAAGAGAAAAAGCAAGGGCACTGTCGCGAACTGTGCGAGACAGCATCTGGTTTGTTTTCGCCACATCGTGCCCGCCGCCAGCTTCGCCCGACAGCATTCGGCGCCGGCTCGGCTTCATGCCGAATATCCCCGTCGCAGACGGTGGTAGCCGATTTGAACCCGCGCCGTCCGTTCCATGCGCCATTGGCACGACGCCAGCGGCAACTGCGACAGCCGATCCTCCACTAGATGAAAAAACGGAATAATCCGGATTCCAAGGGTTCCTGGTGGCCCCAAAAACTTCGTTGTTTGTTATGACAAAACTGGCCATCTCTGGAACGTTTGTCTGGCCAAGAATGTTCAAGCCAGCCCGCTCCACAGCTTCGACATACTCCACGCTCCGCTCCGGAACGTTATTCAACATCAACCGAGAACCGTCCGTACGAGGCATGCCGCCAATGTCGATCATATCCTTCATCAAGATTGGGACACCGGCAAAAGGCGCATCAAGTGGGATCGTATCGGCCTTCGCGCGGGCACGATCAAAGGCCGAGTTCGTCATAAAGTTCAGCGCCGGATTCATCACTTCGATCCGACGGATAATTGTCTCGACCAATTCCGATTGAGTAAACTCGCGGGCGCGCAAACGAATTGCTAGCCCCGTTGCATCTTCGTTGATCAGTTCATCCATGCGGCGCGTCGGTGTAAGCCCTACCGCTGGCCTCAACCCCACGACAGATGCGGCCGCAGCGGATGCCATCAAAAATGCTCTACGGGTTTGCTTGGACATCGGCTTCACTCCTTACACGTCTGCATTGGGGAAAAATTAGTTCAATTCCACGGAATATCAATCAGCGTGTTGGTTAAGCACGCCCTGCTGGAATGACACACATGATCGAAGGAACGTTTCGAATTGTGAGCCACAATGCGCAACAGGATGCTTTCGCCGCTTTGGTCCAGCTAAGGCATGCTTCGCACCCTATCGAGCGAGACTATGCAAACGGCCCAGATCCGGCCTTGACCTCAAGAGCTGCGCTGCTGTTTCCCCAATCCGGACATTGGTCCAGCACGTTGCACTTCTTTAGCTTGAAGGGCATCAATCCAAATGAACGGACTCTGAAAGACGAGGTTGCGAACCCGCTCAGAATGTCTTGACCATACCAAAATGAACAGCAAGAAACAGGGACCGGCATCACGCCCCAACGGCCCATATCAGGGGAAAAGTTCATAGGTAGTTATGCAAAAAACTGAAAGACAGAAAATGGAAGCGGGTGAATGGTACACCTGTCTTGATGATGAACTCGAAGAGCTGCGCGTTGCCGCGCGATTTGCTGTTCATCAACATAATATCCTTGCTCCGGATGAACGTGGGGCCATCGGGCCAAAACTTCGTGAACTCATCACGGCACATGATGCTATCATCGAGGCCCCTTTTCATTGTTCCTACGGGATCAACATCCACCTTGGTCGCAATGTGTTTTTAAATGCTGGCTGCACCATTTTGGACTGCGCGACCGTCACGATCGAAGATCAATGCCAACTTGGGCCCAATGTGCAAATTTTCTGTGCTGAACATCATCAGGATCCTATTAAGAGAACTCATGAAGGCCTTGAGGTCGCCCATCCTGTCCATATCAGAAAACGTGCATGGATCGGCGGAGGCGCAATTATTTTGGCAGGTATTACGATTGGAGAAGGCGCTGTGGTTGGAGCAGGCAGCGTTGTTACAAAAGATGTGCTCCCCGGACAGATCGTCGCTGGCAATCCAGCGAAATCGCTAAATGCAAAGATTTCAGAAGCGAGCAGTTAACAGCAATCGAGCTGTGAGCGATTTCTGAAGCCATTGCGATTTGTGTCTCTGGGCCGCCCGACACGTGCCGCCAAAACTGACCTTTCAACGACCAAATCACATGCCGAAGTGCAGCACGTCCAAGGAGGCATCCGCTGAAACTGTCACGTCAGGTGGCTAGCGAATTCACACTCTGCGGGGAAAAAAGATGGCCTTCTCCAAGTGCATCCTAGTGGTTGCCGTCACCCTTGGAAATATTCGTAACTATCGGAAAGGTCGAGCAAATCAAACGGACCTTAGTAATGCTGGCTTCGATGAAATGCCTGCAGTCAGCTGAACGAAACTGGCTCCTTTTTGCTTCTATCGACCGCGAGCGCAAACACATCGGGCCTGGAATAATGACCACTGACATCGAATTTTCGCCGAGAGGATCGAGATGCGGATACATCAATGTCAGCCCAGAGCAGCCCCTTCTCACGGTTCATTGGCCCAGCTTGGATCCCGCCGAATGGCTTGTAGATGACGGCGTCACCAGGGTTCACCCATTCATCCTTGTCTGGGAACAGGATTTCATGATGTGGGATGCCTGTTGGAATGTCGGACGCTTCTAAGGCAGTCGCGCATCCGATGACCCAACATCCACCCTCACGCGCGACATGTTGCATCGTGGCAAGCCAGGTGTCGCCACTGTCCCATGTCGGGGCGATATAGATGTCGATATTCTGGGCATACAGCGCATAGCGTGCCAGGGGCATATAGTTTTCCCAGCAAATCAAAGTGCCAATGCGACCCACCGCCGTTTCAACCACATTGAGGCCTGATCCGTCACCAAAACCCCAGATCATACGTTCAGGGTTGGTCGGCATCAGTTTTCGGTGATTGTTCACAATTTGCCCATCGGCATCGATAATCGCGCAAGAGTTGTATAGAGTGGAGCCCGAAACTTCTCCGTCGATTTCCTGATAACCGATCACAATAACCATATCGTTTTCGGCTGCCGCATCTTGCAGCGGGGCCATGCCGTTGCGGCTAAGATCGATGGAGTTCGCTTGTGTCAGAGCGAACAATTCGTCCGTCTTGCCCATGTCTGCACCTGGTGACAAACGCCAACAAAACGTCGGATAGCCAGGAAGCCAAGTTTCGGGAAAGACCAACAACTTAGCACCGTCTTTGGCGGCTTGCTCGACCAGGTCAACGGCGCGCTCCATGCTGGCAGCAAGATCTAAATAGACCGGCGGCTCCTGAATAACTGCGACTTTCATCTGAAATTCCTTTGAATTAGCTACCAATGGATTTTGGGCATTGGAGGGTGTGGCACTTGAGCGGTCTCAAAAAATTCGATCAACAGGATGGCCGAGCGCCATGGCACCGGCATATTCGGCCTGCACCTCTTTTTGCAGCGGGTGATAGCGTGCGGCCTGAATGTCGCGAAATCTGCGCTCAAGTTCAGTTTTGCGATAAAAACTGGCCCCACCAGCCAATTCCATGGCCAGTTCCACGACGCGGATCGTGTTCTCTTCGACCAGGCGGCGGCCGATCATCACATCATTTATAGTCTCAGCGGAAGGTGCGTTACGCTCAACGACTTCAATCATATAGTTTTGGGCCAAACGTGCCGCCGTCAGCGCCGTGTCCATCCGCCCTGCTATGGATTGTGTGCGATGAGAAGTTGGTTTCATTCCAGCAATACCGATCGCGATCTCGCGGGCACTTTCTGCAACGCCAAGATAGGCTGAGTAGATCAGAGGAAACGCTATTGTGGCAATCATTTGGAATGCCGGATGCCATTCGCCTGCCCTACGTCTCAGAGGAATTTTGTCATCCGGAATGAACAACCCGTCGATTTGAATATCGTGCGAACCCGTGCTCCGCATCCCCATCGTGCGCCAAGTGTCTAGGATGCTCACCTCTGGCGCGCCAAGCGGCACACCGAAATGTAGCACTGTGCGTTCGCCGCCTTCTTCGCTGATTGCGCCAGTCATCAAGAGATCACCGGCAGGAGCCCCTGATGTAAAAACCTTCCGCGCGGTGATCAGGTACCCCCCCTCGACCTTTTCTGCTTTGCCGGACCCGCCGATCCAGTCTGATCCGCCTGAACTCAGCAGGACAAGGTTTTCATCTGCGACACGACGCAAAAGCGGTTCAACCATTGCGCGGGCCGCGTCCTGATGGTGCCAACGCCATGCCGGAATTGCGACTTGATGAGTATGCATCGAGAGTGCAAGCCCAGTTGACCCACAGGCCCCCGCGATTATGCGCAGCATTTCGCAGAGCTCGCGAACTTTGACGCCGCCGCCACCAAGCTCTTTCGGAACGCCTGCGGAGAGCAAACCCGCGGCCTTCATATCCGCAAAGTTATCTTCAGCAAATTTGTCATTCTCGTCATTCGCCGCAGCCCGTTTTTCAAATTTCTTGGCCAGTTTTTTGGTGCGCTCTCTGACGTCAATAACGGCTATTTCTGGGTCTATCAGATTGTTCATGAAATCATCTCCTCGCTTCAAAATATGCTGCCAGAGTCGCGAAATGCCCTGTCTTGTGATAGTCCAGAAACTGTACCGGACACGAACAAACCCCTCGTGCTAGGCTCAGATGGCAATTTTTTTTGCGAGAAGGATGAACATTATGCGCGGCGGATATGGACAATTTTGCCCGATTGCTATGGCAGCCGAGATCCTCTGTGCCCGCTGGACTCCGCTGCTCATCCGGGAGTTTCTGTGTGGGAGTACCCGGTTCAATGACCTGCGGCGCGGACTGCCGCGTATGTCGCCGACGCTGCTGTCAACGCGGCTGAAAGAACTGGAAGCAGCAGGTGTGATTCATTCTGTGACAGGCGCAAAAGGTGTCAGAGAGTACAATCTGACAAAGGCTGGAGAAGAGCTACGCACCCTTGTCATGGGCATCGGCGTTTGGGGGCAAAGATGGGTCGAGAGCGGACTTTCTCTCGACAATCTGGATCCAGAATTGCTGATTTGGGACATGCATCGCGGCTTGAATATCGACCCTCTCCCGAAAAAGCGGATTTGCCTTCAATTTGTGTTCGACAACCTTCCCACTGCAAAACAGAACTATTGGCTTCTGGCCGACCCCGAAACGGGAGTTGAGGCTTGCTATGCCGATCCAGGCCATGACGTGGACCTTTACGCAGTTAGTAATTTGCGGACGATGACAGCTATTTGGATGGGCGTGGATACCGTGCAGAAAGCGGTGGCTGATAGTCGCTTGGTGTTGACCGGCACCCGCGAAATCGCGTCCTTAATGCAGGAATGGCTTGGCCTCAGCCCATTCGCTCACGAGGAACGCATGGCCGATTAGAGCGCTTGGTCGCGGGCTACACGGCCGCCCGATCCCGTTAGAATACAGCCCGACAACTTAGGTCAGGCCGCCTTTTGCATTCGTAAGTATGAGCCTTACGCCTTGCGCCGACGAGACAGCGCTCCCAATCTGCCAATTGCAGAGATAAGCAATAGGCTCGCTGCCGGCAGTGGTACGGGTGCCACTGGTGTTGGGAATGGGCTGGATTCGTATCTTACCATCGAGTTTGGCGCGAAAGCATCAAATGTCAGCAGCCCACCATTGGTATCGAAACTACCAAAAGTCACCGCTTGGGTTAGATCAAAAGCTGCGTCGGTGTCTAAGCCATAAGAAATTGGCACGGTATTGGCTGACAACACGGTTGCAATATTAAGACCGGAAATGTCCGCGGCAAAGGCCAGCGTCCCTCCGGCGCGAACCACATAAACTGGCTCAACAAGGGATTAGGAGGAGCCTCCGAAAACAATGGTTGCATCGAATGCGTTGGCAATCCTGGTGGCATCTATGCTGAATATATTGTCCGTATCGCCTGTGCCAGAAATGATGATTGGAACAGCCAGGACAGTTGGTGTCCCGTCCAAAGTTAAAGTGGCGTCCAATTCAAAGGTATAATTAATACTCGCAGAGTTTGCACTCTGCGCGACCAGTAGAAAAACTGCAATCTTCGTCATTTGACCAAAAAGGATCTTCGTAAATCTCCCCAAATAATATTGGCAGGAAAATGAGCAGCTAGGTCGAACCGGTCAAGAAATTACGTCACTTGGCTGATCTTTGGTGCTGGCAACGAAACACTGGGCCAGAAATCGGGGTTATTGTTTCCGTGTTGCACCCAAAACGCAGAGATGCGAACTAAACAAAAACATGATCGGCAGCGCAGAAATACCAACATTGGCGACAAAAGCCATCGGGGATTATGACCGCACTGAGGTTGCAATGATCGGCGGCAACGCAGCTACCGAAGTGCCGACCGTATGTCTTTCAACTGTTGGGTTAGCAAGTAAACCGGTGGCCAGACGATAGCTGCTGCATCCGTGCCTCCGCCTTGCTTCCTTTTAAACTCTGCGCAATTTCGCGCGCCAAACTTGATGCCTGTGGCCCTGTGATCCTGTCGAAAGTAGGTTGGAAATGGATACAGAAGTACTCGCGAATAATACCGTGTGCTCCTCGCTGGTGCCTTCATTTGCAGAGCGTAAGGCGAGATATTGCTCGTCGCGCTTGCCAAGTCCAAACACGCCCGCTTAGGGTCGCTGAATATTAGAAACATTTTTGAACATTCCGACTGGGGGGATACCAATGCTTGATCGCAATGCAGATACCGACGTGGAACAGGTCCTTGATGCGCTCAACCAAGCATTGACTGCAGGCGATGCTCACGCCGCAGCAAACCTTTTCACAGATGATAGCTATTGGCGTGATCTGGTCTCCTTTACTTGGAATATCAAAACCATGGAGGGCAAGGACGCAATCGCCGAAATGCTGTCCGCGCAGCTGTCCTCTGTCAAACCAAACGGCTGGCGAATTGCCGATGGTGAAGTCGCCGCAGAAGATGGAGGTGTTACCACAGCCTGGATCAGCTTCGAAACCGCTGTGTCACGCGGCTACGGATTGATGCGTCTGCGCGACGGGCTAATCTGGACTTTGCTGACGTCGATGGTGGAACTTAAGGGGCATGAGGAGCCCTTGGGCACGGAGCGTCCCATGGGTGCCAAACACGGAGCTGGAAAGCACCGCCCCACCTGGAAGGAAGACCGCGAGAAAGAAACGGCCGAACTCGGCTATACCACTCAGCCTTACACTGTCATTATCGGCGGCGGTCAGGGTGGTATCGCGTTGGGCGCACGGTTGCGTCAAAACGGTGTACCCACGATCATTATCGAAAAGAACGATCGCGCAGGCGACAGTTGGCGCAACCGCTACAAATCGCTCTGCCTTCATGATCCGGTCTGGTATGACCACCTGCCCTATCTGCCATTCCCGCCGAATTGGCCGGTTTTCGCGCCCAAAGACAAGCTGGGTGATTGGCTCGAGATGTATACGAAAATCATGGAGCTCAACTACTGGACCCGCTCCACCTGCCAGAACGCCAGCTATGACGAAGCGACTGAGGAATGGACCGTCACAGTGGACCGCGACGGCAAGAAGGTCGTTCTAAAGCCCAAACAGCTGATCTTTGCCACCGGCATGTCCGCCAAAGCGAACCTACCCAATTTTCCCGGTATGGACAGCTTCAAGGGCGATCAGCACCACTCGTCTAAACACCCAGGGCCCGACGCCTATAAGGGGAAGAAGGCGGTTGTGATCGGTTCCAACAACTCTGCTCATGACATCTGTGCAGCGCTTTGGGAGAACGATGTAGATGTGACCATGGTCCAGCGTTCGACGACCCACATTGTTCGTTCTGAACCGTTGATGGAGATCGGGCTAGGTGATCTCTATTCCGAGCGGGCGGTGGCCTCTGGAATGACAACGAACAAGGCCGATATGGTCTTTGCGTCATTGCCCTATGCGATCCTGCACGAATTCCAGATCCCGGTTTATGACAAAATCAAGGAGGTCGATGCTGACTTTTATGCAGGCCTCGAGAAGGCAGGCTTCCAACTGGATTGGGGCTCGGACGGGTCAGGACTATTCATGAAATACCTGCGCCGAGGCTCAGGGTATTACATTGATGTTGGGGCGAGCCAGCTGATCATCGACGGTAAGATCAAACTGGCCCATGGCCAAGTCACTGAAGTCGTGGAGGACGGTGTTATCCTCGGCGATGGAACACAGCTGGAGGCTGACGTCATCGTCTATGCCACGGGCTACGGCTCGATGAATGGTTGGGTCGCTGACATCGTTGACAAAGAGACCGCATATAAGGTCGGAAAATGCTGGGGCCTCGGCTCTGACACGCCCAAAGACCCAGGGCCATGGGAAGGGGAACAACGCAATATGTGGAAGCCTACTCAGCAAAAGGCGCTTTGGCTCCATGGCGGCAATCTCCATCAATCCCGCCACTATTCGCAATTCCTGGCATTGCAAATAAAGGCTAGAATGGAAGGCATCGCTACTCCCGTCTACGGGCTGCAAGTCTCGCATCACAAAGGATAATCGCACCTGCATCCTGAATGCTCGGAGCGTAATGTCGCGGCATGCAATCATTCTATGGCAGTCTAGGCGGGCTCGAAGCTGACCACCACTTCGGCGAGCCCGCTTTGGGAAAAACTCCCAAACCAATTTCCTGTCCTCCCGTTGATCGCTCAAGTTGGGATAGCTAAAATCCGGGTGGCCAATGCTATGTTGAATACTGTTTCAAAAGGTACTTCGTTATCTTTTTGTTGGGCGTACCAGAGTTGCCCAAAATAGTATTTTTCCAGGCGGTAACTTCAAAATTGACGATGTCCATTTCCCACACGCAGCCAACCACTTCGTTATTGCTGGGAGCGAAAATTGTCGGCTGCTCCCAGGGTGCACGGATCTGCTCTACGTTTGCGAGCACGCTTCCCCATTTCCAGTAGAATGCTGGCGCGACCACTGCGACCTCTGCAAAATGAACTATCTGAAATCCAACGCCATGATTGGTACTGGCATCAAAAATATCGCCTGCCGTCGGCAACCGTTCACTCACTGCTTGCAATGCAGCCGAGGCAATCTTGTCATCAAAATCGTGATCCTTGGACAAAATGGCATAACGCTTCAGGCACCAGCCGTTCGTGTTTACGATTGGCAATGCCTGAACGCTTCGAGATTGGAATGTTTGTAGATGTTCCATGGTGGCTCCTTGCGGCTAAATTTACGTTGAGCCCAATTAGCAGCGGTAAACCCTGCCCCTTCAACTGCCGGATGGCCCGACAAGCTCGTGATGAAGCCAATGCAAAAAAACCTCAATCACAAATTCATCGCGTTTGCAGTATGATCATTTCTGGTAGTTTCGCACCGCAAAGAACTTGACCTATCTGAGAATACCCAACTGTTGACAGAGATAATCGACGATGCCGTTGGGCAGACGCCAATCTGGAATTTTCTCATACCACCTGTATATTCAGTTCTAGAAACTCCGCCTCAATAAATGTCGTTTTTAAAGTTGGATATTCAAACAGGATTATTGGTCGTTGCGGCTCCCACGAAGCGCTGTTCATGGAAAGAGCGCGACAAGCACGCTGAAAAACAGGCCTTCGAATGCGGAGTGCCCCGGATTGATGTCTGTTACCCTCCAGTTAAACTGAAGGGTAAGATTGACGCTGAAATGTGCCGTTGGCTAACTGGTATCCTGCTGCTTGAGCCACTTCAAAATTACTCGGTTTGTGTCTTCCGGCTTTTCTTGCTGGATCCAATGACCGCAATCCAGATTGATCACCTCTACATTGGGCACAAAATCTGTTAAGTTTTCAGACTTCGCGACCGGATCACGTTCACCGTAAATCATGAGCGCGGGTTGTTGGATGATCGGGTCCGCGTCGGCCAATAAGTGCCAGTTTCGATCCAGGTTCCTGTACCAGTTGATACCCCCTGTGAACCCAGTTTTCTCAAATGCAGAGACGAAAACAGCCAGATCACTGTCGCTCATAACGGGTTCACCCTGTGGCGTTTCTTCTTTGGCAAGGTTGATCATCATCATGCCGTCCGCTGGCGCGACAGGGGGCTGGTTTTGGCGATACAGGTTGCGCAAAAACTGGGCTGTGTTTTCGCCCAAAACGATGTCTGCGACGCCTGGCTGTCGATTGAAATGGACAAAATAGAAGTCTGGACCCATGAATTTCTCCATCATCTCAATCCAAGGTTTTTCCCAACGTTCTTGGTAAGGCACGCTCAGGTTTATCAGCCTGTTTACACGGTTTGGGTGCAACAACGTCAGGCTCCAAACAACCATCGCACCCCAATCATGGCCAACAAAACTGGCGTTGTCATATCCGAAGTGATCCAGAAGCCCGACAAGATCACCCGTCAAATGTTCAATGTCATAATCAGCGACTTCGTTTGGGCGCGACGAGTTGCCATACCCCCGCTGGTTCGGGGCAATGACGTGGTAGCCCGCAGCGACTAAAGCAGGGATTTGATAGCGCCATGAAAATGCATGCTCTGGCCAGCCGTGGCACAGGACAATCGGATTGCCCGCATTGTGCTGGCCCGCTTCAAAAACTTCGAGCTCGATGCCGTTGGTCGCGATAAGGATCGGCTTGGGAAAGTCGGTTGGGTTAGACATTTTAGTTCCAATTTCAGTTTCTGGATGTGCCTGACACTTTCATAATTGCCTTGCTGACACGCTCTGCCCCTGACTAAGGTTTAAAGGTGCCAAATACTGGCACCTTTAAACGGTAGCCTTTCAAAATGAACATTCGCAGTCGACATGACGCCATCGTGCGCAGCCTACGCCGCAACGGGACCTCGACAATCGCCGAACTGATGCAGGACGTAAGTGCATCGCGGCGCACGGTGCTGCGGGACATTAGCGCATTGCGTGATGAGGGGTTCGTCATTCATTCCGAACCGGGTCGCGGGGGTGGTTTGCAACTCGACCCACAATCGGTCCAAGCCACCGCCCGGCTTTCGGTCGCGGAGGTCTTTGCGCTTTTGATCAGCGTGGCGTCCATGCGTGCCGCCGGATAGAACCACCGACGCCAATTGCACTCGGGCCGGACACCACCAAAACGAGAGGGTCCGGTTACTTCATTGGGAATTTTTCAAGAGACTTCAGGATCGGGCAATCAGGCCGCTCATCACCAGTACATTCACGCACAAGATGTGACAGCGTGTCCTGAATTTCTTGTAAATCCAAAATTTTGCTTTCAACCTGCGCCAAGTGCTCTTTTGCAATTGCCCGCACATCTGCGCTTGCCCGATCCTGATCATCCCAGAGTGCTATGAGATTGCGACAATCCTCAATGGTGAAGTCCAACGCTCGGGAACGGCCCAAGAACGCAAGTTTGTGCATGTCGCTATCTTGAAAGCTACGATACCCGTTTGTGGTTCGTTCGGGCGCTACCAGTCCGATTTCCTCATAATAGCGTATCGTCTTTGGCGGCAGGCCAGCACGCTTTGATACATCTCCAATATTCATCTGAGAACTCCTATTCCGCCGCCGCTGACACAAGGCCAGGGCTTACGCTGGTATTCGAGCGGGATTCGGTGAGGGTTGGGGCGATCCACCGCAAGCGAAGCGCATTGGACAACACAAACACGCTGGAGAGCGCCATTGCCCCCGCCGCAAGTGCCGGCGACAGCATCAGTCCGAACAGAGGGTAAAATACGCCAGCGGCGACGGGGATCAGCAGAGCGTTATAGCCAAAGGCCCAAAACAGATTCTGATGAATATTTCGCATGGTACGTCGGCTGATGTGCAGGGCATTCACCACCCCTTTCAGATCACCAGACATCAACACAACGTCCGCGGCCTCAATCGCAACGTCGGTCCCAGTTCCAATTGCCACGCCGACATCTGCATGCGCCAAAGCAGGCGCATCGTTTATACCATCGCCGACGAATGCAACCTTGCGCGCGCCTTCCTGCAGCTTTTGAATTGCCGCGACTTTGCCTTCGGGCAGGACTTCAGCAACAACCGTATCAATCCCAAGCTGACGTGCTATCGTATCTGCCGTCGCTTGATTGTCACCCGTGATCATTGCAACCTTAAGGCCCATATCATGCAAAGCAAAGATTGCCTCGGCGGTGCTCGGTTTTATTGGATCTGACACTGCAATGATGGCTGCAAGCTTTCCGTCGATTGCAGCATAAAGAGGTGTCTTACCCGCCTGCCCCAAGCTTGTTCCAATGCCATCCACCTGATCAAGTGCAATGCCTTCGCGGACCATAAGGCGGTCTGCGCCGACAAGAATTTTGCGACCTTCAACCTCGGCGCTTACGCCGTAGCCAGTGATAGAGTTAAAACCGTCAATCCCTGCCAATGTTAGCCCTTGTTGTTCTGCTCGCCGCACGATTGCCGCAGCAATCGGGTGTTCTGATGTCCCCTCAACGGACGCAACCAGCCTCAAAACATCGTCTTCCGCAAATCCCGCCGTAACAGTCAGATCGGTTAGCTCTGGACGACCTTGTGTCAGAGTCCCTGTCTTATCCAACGCGATCGTGCTTACATTATTCAAAGACTGCAGCGCATCACCGCGCCGGAATAGAACACCCAGCTCTGCGGCGCGCCCTGTTCCCACCATGATCGACGTCGGCGTTGCCAATCCCATTGCGCAAGGACACGCAATAATCAGCACTGCCACAGCGGCAACCAGGGCAAAGCTGAGCGCAGGATCAGGACCAACCAAGAGCCATACGACAAAGGTAGCCAACGCAACGCCCATCACAGCGGGCACGAACCAAAGTGTAATTTTGTTGACCAAATCCTGGATAGGAAGCTTGGCACCCTGGGCCTCTTCCACCATGCGGATAATTTGCGCCAGCATGGTATCCCTGCCGACCTTGGTGGCTTCAAATACCAGCGCACCCGTCCCGTTAACTGTACCGCCCACCACCTGAGCGCCTTTTGTCTTTTCCGAAGGAATAGGTTCGCCCGTGATCATGCTTTCGTCGACGTAAGACGCACCTTTGATGACGATACCGTCGAGTGCGATCTTTTCGCCAGGCCGCACCTGAACGAGATCACCGACCACAATATCATCCACCGACAGCTCAATGATTTGCCCATTTCGTTCGACCTGCGCTGTCTTTGCCTTAAGACCCACAAGCTTTCGAATGGCCTGCCCCGTCCGCCCTTTTGCACGGGCCTCAAGAAATCGCCCGAGAAGAATAAGGGTCACGATGACCGCTGCGGCTTCGAAATAAACCACACGCGTGCCGTTTGGCAAAAGCGAAGGCGCAAAGAGTGCGACTGTAGAAAAGCCCCAAGCAGCCATTGATCCAAGTGCCACCAGCGAATTCATATCAGGTGCACCTTTGAGCAGTGCAGGAAACCCCTTGAGATAGAACTGTCGCCCCGGCCACGCCAGAACGATGGTCGTGAGGACAAATTGAATTCCCCAGTTCACATCCATACCCAGTGAGTTCATGACCCAATCATGAAGTGCAGGGATCAGGTGACTGCCCATTTCCAGAATAAAAACAGGGATAGTAAGCAACGCCGCAAGGAGCGTCATATTTTTGAGATGCTCAGATTCTGCTGCTTTTCGCTCCGCGGTCCTATCCGCACTGCCTTCGTCAACAAGCAAGCTCGCGGGATAACCTGCGGCGGCTGCGGCTTGCGTTATCGTACTTGCCGCTACGCCAATTGCTTGAACCGTCGCTTCTTCCTGCGCCAGATTTACAGAGGCATTTACAACACCTGGCACCATTGCAAGAGCCTGCTCGACCCGCCCGACACAGGACGCACATGACATATTCTCAATAGAGAACCGGAATGTTGCCATCTCGGCAGGATATCCAGCGTCCTTGAGTGCGTCAGCGGCCAAACTCATATCGAAGGCATTTCCAACAGCAATTGTTGCAGTTTCTGCAGCCAAGTTGATGTTTGCTTCTAGCACCTCGGGCACCGCCAATAGTGCTTTTTCAACCCGGCCAACACAGGAAGCACAAGTCATCTCGCGGACCTGAAATGTGAATGAATTTTGACTGCTCATGTTGAGGCTCCTGCTCTTACATGAACACTACATAGGGCTTCCAGTTGCTGGAAGGTCAAGGACTAATGCTGTTTCTAATACGTCGCTGATTTCACACGGTTCGATAGAGAGTGGTGGTGGAGCAAACACCAAGGGGCTTGGGCGTAAAATTCTGCTAGAGTTTCCAGTTCAACCAAAGGCCCAGTAAGCTCAAGGTTCCATTGCGGACACGGATTTTCTGGCTAACCCGACAGTCGTTCACACTAGCCCTTAGTTACGAGGGTTGGCCTAGATCAATGGCAGACACTCAAACTTTCCACAGCATCGCAATTATAGGTTCAAAGCCGTTGATATCTGCGCTTTGTTGCAGCGACAGGAATGCGGACAATATCTTAAAAGGAGTCCTTTGAGACATCGGCTGCAATGCAGAAAATTGAATGAAGCGTCTTGACAAAACTATATATGTAGTTTTATTGGTGTTATGATGAAACACTCGTCCGCCGCTCTCTCGCTTGCCGCTCTTGGCCACGATACTCGCCTGACAGTCTTCCGATTGTTGGTGCGGGCTGGAAACGATGGTCTCAATATCGGTGAGATCGGCCAGCACTTAGGCATGGCGGCGTCAACGCTTGCCTATCACCTTAAGACTCTGGTCGACGCAGAGCTTGTGACTCAAGAACGGCTGGGGCGGCAGATCATAAACCGTGTAGATTTCGATGTTATGCACCAAACTGTGTCGTTCCTTACATCGCAATGTTGCGCAGGGGTGAAGCTCACACAGGAGGATGCTGCTTAGTGGGCACAGCAATTTTTCTCACCCCAAAGAAACTATAAAATTAAGGATATGGATATGTCTGATCTCTTTTTTAATACCCGCTCTAGGACTAATGACTTGATTTACCGGTTCTGGGCAAAGGAAAAGGTCTGGCTTTTCTCAGCAGCTCTTCTCACTGTTTTGCTCATTTTTGCACCGAAACTCGGCGTAACAACTGCGGGTTTTGCAGCCCAAAACCTGCTTAACGTAGCCCCTTTCCTCGCCCTTTCTGTAGGGATAGCGGCGTATGCTGGGGCGACTGGTGCTGATGGGCTGATCGCGCGGGCTTTCACTGGATCGCCCACTGTCATGATCTTGATCGCAGCTGCAGTTGGTGGACTTTCGCCATTTTGTTCGTGCGGTGTGATCCCGCTGATTGCCGCCCTCTTGGCGATGGGCGTTCCGCTTTCGGCGGTCATGGCCTTCTGGCTTGCTTCGCCGGTGATGGACCCTTCGATGTTCTTGCTGACGACGGGGGTACTGGGCATCGAGTTCGCGATAGCAAAGACAATCGCAGCCTTGAGTTTGGGCGCTCTTGGAGGCTTTGTTGTCCACTTTCTGTCCCGTTCGGGTGCTTTGTCGGATCCACTGCGCGACGGTGTGGGTAATGGGGGTTGCGGTGGGGCCAAGGTCCGCACGGCACAACCCATTGTCTGGAAGTTCTGGAGCGATGATGCGCGCGTTGCCAAATTCTGGCGCGAAGGTATCAAGACTACGCTATTTCTTGCCAAATGGCTGACCCTCGCCTTCATTCTTGAAAGCCTGATGTTGGCCTGGCTGCCTGCTGATCTGGTGGCACGTTCGCTTGGCGGCACCGGCCTCGCCCCTATTGGGATCGCAACGCTTGTAGGTGTGCCTGCATATTTGAACGGGTACGCAGCTTTGCCGCTGGTTGGTGGTCTAATGGGGCAAGGCATGGCACCTGGCGCGGGCATGGCATTTCTTGTCGCAGGCGGGGTCAGCTCGTTGCCCGCAGCTATCGCAGTCTGGGCCTTGGTCAAAAGGGAAGTGTTTTGCCTGTATCTCGGCATTGCGCTCGCTGGCTCATTCGCCATCGGTCTGTTGTTTCAGCTTTGGACCGCTCTCTAGAAAGCGTTTTGGTTCCACACAGAAGATCGCAGGCATTCGTCGAATGCCTGCGATTTCGCACTGCGGTCCTCCCTATTCGTTCAAAAATCCCACTTTTTTGACAGGCGTGAACCGCCTCATTTAAGGTGGTAGAAATCCGACCAGTCATGGATTTTTTTGCCTTTCTCGTAAGAGCAGCCAACCGAGTTTCGGGGCCAAACTGTGCGCTGCCCTTTCCCCTCGCCACAAGATACTCAACCAGAAACACGTTCCCCATCGAAATTGGGTCAAATCAAGCCGGAAGCCATCACCCATTGCGTTTGATGACTTCTTTCCCGTTATAGATCAGACGAGATGACCACGGAATTGGGTTGCGAAGAGCATGGTGAGCCATGCAGGCATTCTCGGCCTCGTCCATAAGATCCATGATACGTTCTTGGGGTTCATCGCTTTCGATCAACACATGCGTTTCAATGCCCAACGTCTCGCCCTCAGTCGTATGACCCAAATCACGCATATTGCTCAGATTGGTCTGGAACCGCATCTTCTGCTCGATATTCATCGACTTAATCTTGATTTTACGGGCCGAATAAATGTCCGTCAGGTGTGTCATCAGGCAAAATGCAATGCCCGCGCACAGATATGCCAAAGGCGGCGGCGCTGTGTCGTCGCCAACCGGGGTCTGTTCATCGCAATACAGTTTGACCGGGGAAAAACCTGGGATGTTCACCTGCACCATGCCGGACTTCCTTTGCCGGTCATGTGCCTCTGCCGTTAGATTAATCTCAAACTGGAGAGGCGCAGGTGGACGGCCTTTTTTGAACGGTTTGGTCTCGTATTGGGTCGGTGCTGGCATGCTGTCTGAAAGCTCACCAACCTTGTATTCTTTCGCATCACTCATGGCGCTAATCCTTGATCAAGGTATTTGGGGGACTGATGGGCGGTATTGCTGATCCAAGCCTGCATAAGCTGGGCCAAATGCAACCAGCCCTTTGGTGGGTGTAAATTGTGTCGGTGCTGGCAAAATGACCTCTGCTATGCTTTGCCCGTCATGGTAGTTTTGGTTCGTCACAGGCGCACCAGTATCAGTGTCGATCATACAAATCATATCTGGAATTGTTGCGTGAACGGTATGGTTCAACCAACCATATTTTCGTTCTTGAGCCAAATGCGATATTCGTCGTTCCTGAATTCATCAATTCCCGCGATCGAAACATTGCCAATTGTAAAACCGTCTTCGGTCTTCCAATCATTCGCAGCGACCACGCCACGAAAGGCGACAAACCCAGCACCAATTTTCGCAACAACCGTGGCACCGTCTTGATCCTTAGCAAGGGCTTCCCGCGCGTTTTTGCCCATTTCCAACGCCATGCTGATCGTACCGGGAATAATGGCATCGCGGACTTCATGGATCTCAAGCGCGTGATCTCTGGCACGGCGCGACCGGCAGGACCCCGTGTCAATCAAATACGCACCGATAAAAATCACCAAAGCCATTCAATCTAAATGACAAAAATGGTGGGTTGGCGGTGCTGTCAGACGAATGCGAACCAGTCTCTGCAAGGACAATGAAACTGCCCTTTATGCCGCATCGAGTTGACGCCACGGTGCTGCCAGACTAATTCGAAACAGTCTCCGCAAGGACAGTGAAGCTGCCCCTTATGTCGCGCAGAGACCACGCCACTCGGCAAGAGCAGCGGCGCGGTTGAGCTTGAAATTCGGTCTCGTTGAAAGGCTGCGTTCCTGATTGAATTGATTGTAGACTGAAGCGTGGACGGATGCGAATTTCTGCAAACTTCGCATCCGTCTGAACCGAAGCATCGCCCGTTCCCGTCTTCGAAATGGCAGGTGTGAGTTTTCTGCTCTGTTGTTCAGCCAGCGGCCCGTTTCCTGTCTGTCTGCAGCGCCCATCTCCTTCAGAGCCGCGCCATACGATGCCAGCCCGTCCGTCACGATCAGGTCGGGACTGACGGGCTTCCGCATTGCTTTCTTTAAGAATCTCAACGCGGCCTTCTTATCACGTGCCTTTGTGACGAAGCTTTCCAGGATTTCGCCTTCATGATCGACGGCCCGCCAGAGATAGTGCTGTTCGCCGTTGATCTTCACGAACATCTCGTCCAGGTGCCAGCGCCAGCGACTGGATTTCATACTTTCGATCCGGCGTTTACGGATCTCGGAAGCAAACATCGGCCCGAACCGATGCCACCAATATCTGACGGCTTCATGGCTGACATCGATGCCCCGTTCATTGAGCAAATCTTCAACATTGCGAAGGGACAGAGGAAACCGGACATAAAACATTACCGCCAGGCGGATAATCTCACGACTTGTTTAAAAATAGCGAAATGGGTCATATTGTATCATCTTTAGACGCTACGAAACCGCCCTGCCCGGCTCAAGTTAGTTTCTTCTGACAGAGCCGATCCAACAGGGTGCCGTCTACCTGCGCTAGCATTTGGGGCTGCCGTGGTGCGCGCTATCACCGACCACCTGCTCGATCACGCAGATCGGCACGCCGTTGTCAATCCCGGAGTAAAATCGGTCAGCGTCCCGGAGAGAAATTGGCCAATTTGTCAGCTCCTTGGCTTCAGTTGGGTTTGTTCAGGCTGTGCGGTTTCGGCTTTGGTTCAGCCGATAGCTTTCACCATTCATCTCCAGGATATGGACGTGGTGTGTCAGGCGGTCGAGGATGGCACCCGTGAGGCGTTCTGATCCGAAGACCTCTGTCCATTCATCGAACGGCAGGTTGGATGTGATGATGATGGAGCCGCGTTCATATCGTTGACTGATCACTTCGAACAGCAACTCGGCCCCGGTCTTGGAGAGTGGCACGAACCCAAGTTCGTCAATGATCAGCAAATCTTGGGCTGCTAGTTGTTTTTGGTGTCGTTGCAGTCGGCGTTCGTCAACTGCCTCGATCATTTCATGAACCAGTGCAGCGGCTGTGGTGAAACGTACCTTCAAGCCCTTTTGGCAAGCTGCCAGTCCAAGGCCGAGAGCAACATGTGTTTTACCGGTCCCACTTGGTCCTAGCGCGATAACGTTTTGACGCTTTGCGGTGTACTCGCAGCGGGCCAATTCCATCACCAGCACCTTGTTCAGTGACGGGATCGTTTTGAAGTCAAAGCTATCCAGGCTCTTGGTTGCCGGAAACTTCGCGGCTTTGATACGCCGCTCTACCATCCGTCGCTCACGTTCGATCAGCTCCAGCTCACACAAGCGCAGGAGATATTGGACATGATCCTTGTTCTCTGCGGCGCATTGTTGGGCCTGTTTGGTGTATTCGCTTTGGAAGGTTGGCAGCCGAAGTTTGGTCAGGTGATGCCTGAGCAGAACCTGCGGTGTATCAGTAACAGTATCGTTCATGCGGCCACCTCGGACAACAGCACGGCATAGCTGGAAGGCTTTGTCGTCTCAACCACCGCTTTCGGCAGATAAGGATAGATATCGAGATCAAGCCTAGGCGGACGACGCTCAATCCGGCAAAGGATCAGATGCTTGATCGCATCGTAGCCAAGTGCGCCCAGGTCCAAGGCTTGTTTGATTGCAGCATGAACGTGCTCCATCTCGAAGGTTTCCAATAGTCGCAAGATCTGAACATATTCGCGCTTCCCCGCCTTACCCATGCGGGCTTCCAACAATCGATGAAGGGTCGTGAACGCATCGGGCAGATCCCAACCCTGCAAGGGTGCCGCCTGGTCGAGAGCACCAACCTTCTGCTCCAACAATGGCAAGTAATGCATCGGGTCGAAAATCATATCTGCCTTCTCGTAAGATCGTCGATGTCGGGCGACAATCTCGGTCCCACAGCCGATCACGACCTCATGGACATAGCCGCGTACCTGAACCTCATGATGGGCAAAGGCGACAGGGACGGAGTAATCGTTATTGCGATAACGGATCATCGATATTGAAGTTGCCCGAGTACTGACCTTATCACACGCATCGTAAGGTGTTGGGGGCAATGCCATCAACGCGTCCAGGTCTCGTAGCAACCGTTCACCAATACTCTCACTATGCCCGCGAACAACATCGTCCTGACGCTTCAAACATTGTTCCTCCAACCAGGCGTTCAAAGCATCAAAACTATCGAACCGGGGAGCAGGGATTAGGAAGTTCCTCCGTCCGTAGCCAATGACACCTTCGACATTACCTTTGTCGTTACCTTTACCAGGGCGGCCAAACCGGTCCTCAAACAGATAATGCGATTGTAGTTCCGAGAAAGTTCTGGTCCGGATCCGCTTGCCTCCTCCCAAGATCTTTGCAACCGCTATCACGGTGTTATCGTACAGTGCCGACAAGGGCACACCACCGAAGAACGCAAACGCAGCGTTGTGACCATCACAGAAGGCTTCTGTCGTTTCTGCCGGATATGCCTTCATGAAGAACGCATCCGAATGCGGCAACGATATCGCAATGTAATGCAGCTTTCGTTCAACACCACCAATCACACCAAGGGTCTCGCCAAAATCGACCTGAGCATGGCCAGGGGTGTGAACCAGAGGAACAAACACCTCTTGGGTACGTCGCTGCTTCTCACGAACATAGTCCGTGACGATGGTGATCCCGCCAGTGAACCCATGTTCATCACGCAATCGCGCATGAATACGTTTGGCTGTGTGGCGTTGCTTTTTGATGACCCGTTTATCGTCTTTCAGGATCTGATCAATTATCCCAATGAACGGATCCAACTTCGGACGAACTGGCGCGGTCGTTCTTTGATAACCCGGCGGAACCGAATGCTTCAAAATCTTCGCCACTGTTTTGCGGTCAATCCCAAACAGACGGGCCGCCTCACTATTGTTCTTACCTTCGACATGGCACGCACGGCGCACCCGACTGTACAAATCCACAGAATACATCTTCCCCACCCGTTGCTCGACAGCACCAGATGTTAGATTGCGGAATTTTACTCCGCGACGGTCAGATTACCCAACCATTTCCATGGCCATTTTGTCTCCGGGATTCACACACAGGCTCTTACAGACAGTAAAAGCGATACTTTGCATAAGAACGATTTGAACTTTGGCCGAAACGAAAAACTAATATTCAACAGAGCTATCGTTTTCTCCACATCTCCATCCAATGTGTCGGTCGAACTTGGAGGATTTTCGCCTGTTTTGACCCTACTCAATAATCACGACACGATACTTCTAGCAAACCTGCGATTCTCTCAAGAATGCCTTGGTGGATGAAATGGGGGATGGCGCAGTAAGCAAGGAATTCAATACTTTGAAATTATTGGGTAATTTATAATTAGTTGGCGGACAGACAGGGATTCGAACCCTGGAGACGGTCACCCGCCTACACACTTTCCAGGCGTGCGCCTTCGACCACTCGGCCACCTGTCCGTAATCTGGGGTTTAGCGTGGGAGAGGTCCGGGTTGCAAGCAAGAAATCAACCGCCCAAATGCAGATAGACACGGCGGTTCATGCGACCTTTCTTCTCGATCTTGCCCAGGCGCAGGGTGCCGATTTCACCGGTGCGCGCCACGTGGGTTCCACCGCAAGGTTGCAGGTCGATCCAGTCGTCCTCCTCGCCAATCCGCACAAGTCGGATATCGCCCCCTCCGCGCGGAGGTTGGACGGCCATTGTCTTGACCAGCTCAGGTGCCGCATCCAGCTCTGCTCGGGTGATCCAGCCATCACCCACCCGCGCGTCCATCTCAATATAACTGTTCATTGTGTCTTCTAGACCAGCGCGATCTTCGGGGGCATCCGGCATGTCGAAATCCAGCCGCCCGTGCGACGCTGAAATCGCCCCGCCCGTCACCCCGAAAGGCATCACCACCGACAACAGATGCAGGGCTGTGTGCACCCGCATGTGACGGTGACGTCGGTCCCAATCCAGCTCTTGCGTGACACGTGCTCCCAGCGGCGGCAGCGCCAAAGGTTCAGACGGAACCAGCACAATATTCCCTTGGTCATTGCGCACTGCCGTGGCGATCGGCAGGGTTTGACCTTGCCAATGCAGCACACCGCTGTCGCCAGGCTGCCCACCACCCGTAGGATAGAACAAGCTGCGATCCAGAACGACGCCACCTTCGGCCGTAATCTCTTCAACACGTGCATCAGCCTGACGCACATAGGCGTCGTCTAAGTAAAGCGGCTTGGTCATCAATCGTCCTTGGGCTTGTCTGATTTGGGTGGTGATGCCTGCATCTCTCTGCCGGGGCGCAGCATTTCAGGGTTGCGCAGCCACAGGTCGCGCTGAGCAAAGGGTATTTCAATGCCTTCGGCAGCAAAGCGTTCTGCGATGACGTGGTTAACGTTGTTGCGCACAACCATCGTCCAATTCACGTCTCTTAGGTACATCCGCAATTCAAATTCCAGCGCATCAGCGCCGAAGTTCACGAAAAACACATTGGACGGTGGGTTGGCCAAGACCATCGGTTGTTCCGAGGCGATCTCAGTCAGAATGTCATTCACCAACCGTGTGTCCGTCCCGTATGCCACGCCAACAGCAATAATAACCCGCCCTACCGTGTTGCCTCGGGTATAGTTGGTCACCGTCCCCGTAATCAGATCTGCGTTGGGAACAATCACGTCTGTTCGATCGAAAGTCTCAATTCGGGTAGACCGCACCGAGATGTCGCGCACATAGCCCATCTGCCCGCCAACTTCGATCCAGTCACCTTCTGAAATGGGCCGCTCAATCAAAAGGATGATCCCAGAAACAAAATTCGACACCACATTTTGCAGGCCAAAGCCGATACCAACCGACAAGGCACCGGCAACATAAGCCAAGGCGCTCAGGTCGAGCCCTGCCCCTGTGATCGCCACCAGCCCAGCAAGGAACAGGCCAACATACCCCAGCCCAGACACAATCGCGTTTTGCCCACCGATATCCATTTTCGTCTTGGGCAGCACGGAACCCCGTAGCGTGCTTTGCAAAAGACGAGTCAGCCCATAGCCGATGGCAAAGATTACAGCAAAGCTCAGGAATACTTTCGGTGAAATTTGCGATCCACCAACCTCAACTCCACGAAGGAAGGTCACCCAAGCCTCAGAGAGGTCGTCCACGCCGGCGCCCCAGATGAGCGCCACGAGCGGGATTGCCGCAAGGCTTAGTAAAAAGCCAAAGAAAACGGGCATCAGCGTATCGCGGGCCTTCACGCCCAGCCCTGTGACTGCGCCATAAACATCAGCGCTGAACCGCTGGAGCACCATCAACAACCCAAGCAGTATACCCGTCATGACAAAGGGCGGCACGAATGCTTGGACCGCCGTGGCATAGCCCGCCGCTTGGAGCAGTGGCGCGATGACCGCAACCAAAAGTGCGGCCGAGCCATAACCCCGAACAACCCGGATCCGCGTACCTGCGCTTGCAGAGCCATCCTCGTCGGACGTCAGTTCTACGCCATATCCGCGTAGCAGCTGTCCCAGACGGTAAAGCACGAGGCTCATCAAGATCGTAATTGGAAAGGTTAAAACAGTGATGCTGGTGGCTGAAGCATTGTCCAGTTTCAACAATTCCACCAAGCAGGCCAGCACGATGATCAAGATAGTAATGGCTGTGATACACATGCGCGCGTGTTTACGGCCATGCCCGCTGAGCAAGATTAGCGCTTCGTCATCATCGCGTGAAAAAACGCGTTCAGACACCCAGCGAAATCCAAGTATCACGCCGCCTATTAAAGGAATAATTGAGATCAGCGTGGTTGATCTGGGCCCAAGCACGGTACTTTGTTGCAAGGCATAAACCAGCAACCAAAGACCAATAAGTGGCAACGCAATCCGTAAAAGCGAGACCAAGAAACGCCAGACGCCAATGTCGCGCACACCAAGCTGCTGCAGGCTGCCGACAATGTGCACAGCCCACGCCCGACCACGCGCAACCAATAGGACACCTAAAAAGATCGAGCCCAATACCAGCGGCAGCTTACCGCGCCACCCCAAGCCGCTCTCTTCAAAATTTAGACGATCCTCTTTCCAAACGCCGCGCACCGCATTTCCCAAAGCCGTGAGTGCAGGCCCCCAATGCTTGGGGTTCAAGGGCGACGCGATAACCGACACCAGCTGATCGGCTTTGCGTTCGCGTTGTATCGAGTCGATTTGCCCCACAATACCATTTGCGCGGGTAAACCCAGCTTCCGCGACCTGCACCGGGACCAAAAGCACGGCCAGCCGGCGCCTCAGATCTTCGCGCTTTTCTGTAATCTCGGTGGCTTCCGATACGCTTGCCCCATCAGCTGGGGGATCGCCAAGCGCCGCGATTTGCTGACGCAGTGACACAATCTGCGCACCGTTTGTTCTGCGAGCCGATTCAAAATAAGCGCGGTGCTTGACGACCTGCGCCCGCAGATCAAACAATGCTCTATCGCTAATGGAAGAATCTTCGACTGCGGCTTCCGAAAGCTCAGCAATGCTTTGCCACATTGCTGGATTAACGTCCCTTTGCTCTTGCGCAAAGGCAGCCCCCGCAAGCATGCCCCACAAGAGCGCAAACGTAACTGAAACGCTAATCGCAAAAGGGCGCAGCATAAGGCGGGTCATACGTCTTCGAACACGCCAGGAATGCTTGCAGGTGCGCGTTCAAGCCAGCTTGGTGTCGGCAGGCCCTTTTCGCGCAGGAACTCGGGGTTAAACAGCTTGGACTGATAGCGCGTGCCGAAATCGCATAGGATCGTCACAATCGTATGCCCAGGCCCCATGTCGCGCGCCATACGGACGGCGCCTGCGACATTCACCCCTGAAGACGCACCCAGGCACAGCCCCTCATGCTGCAAAAGGTCAAACACAACCGGCAGCGCTTCGCTGTCGGGGATATTATAGCTGAAATCGGGTTTCAGACCTTCAAGGTTCTTGGTGATGCGGATCTGCCCGATGCCCTCCGCAATGGAGGAGCCGTCCGAGGCAAGCTCGCCGGTCGTGTAATAGCTGTGAAGGGCCGCACCATCGGGATCCGCAAGGCCGATCTTAACGCCCTTGGGCTGGAGTGCCATCGCCATGCCAGCCAGTGTTCCACCAGAGCCTACGGCGCAGATGAAACCATCCACATTACCACCGGTCTGCTCCCAAATCTCAGGGCCAGTGGTTTCCACATGGGCCTGACGGTTGGCGACATTGTCAAACTGATTGGCCCAAATCACCCCTTCGTTGGTCGAGCGCGCCAGTTCATGCGCCAAACGCTCGGAATAGCGCACAAAGTTGTTGGGGTTGCGGTAGGGCGCTGCGGGCACCTGCACCAGTTCAGCGCCGGCCAACCGCAACATGTCTTTCTTTTCCTGGCTCTGCGTCTCAGGAATAACAATTACTGTTTTGAACCCCATTGAGGCCCCGACCAGCGCAAGGCCAATCCCGGTGTTACCAGCTGTTCCTTCGACGATTGTGCCGCCAGGTTTCAGCGTGCCCTTCGCGATCGCATCTTTAATGATATAGAGTGCCGCGCGGTCCTTAACCGATTGGCCGGGGTTCATGAATTCGGCTTTGCCATAGATCTCGCACCCGGTCTCTTCGCTGGCCTTACGCAAACGAATGAGCGGTGTGTTCCCGACGGCTGCTTCTAGATCGCGTGCTACTTGCATTTTGGCCCCCAAATCATGTTGCCCTATGATGTAGCGGTGCTCCCCTCAGACCTCAAGCGTTCCCGGTGCTGCGCCAGCCAATAGCCCGCCAAAACAAGCGGCGAATTTGCGACTTGTAGCGTATCACACAGGGTCATGAACGCGTCAAAAGACATAATATGCGAGCGGATATCCTCGTCTTCTGACGCAAGGCCACCTACCCCGGCCACGTCGTCAGGCAAATCCGCAATGCCCACGAAAATGTGAAAGAACTCGGTCGAATTGCCGGGCGAGGCATAACATTCCGCTACCGACTCTAACTTGCCCAAGGCGACGCCTGCTTCTTCCTCGGCTTCACGGCGTGCGGCCTCTTGTGGGGTCTCTCCGGGATCAATGCGCCCTGCGATGGGCTCAAGCTGCCAACAGGCCACGTCACCGCGCACAATCGGCCCCACACGCACCTGTTCCACCATCATCACCCGGTCACGCACCGGATCGTAAGGGAGCACGAGTGCGGCATCCACAGGCACAAAGACGGACCGTTTCAATGCCGGTGACATCGTCCCATCAAAGCGTTCAAACTGCAGGTTCATCTCATCCAGTGCAAAAAAATCTGAATAAACGCGAGCATGGTCCGTCAATGTGACCTTGCCGTGCAACGTCCCTGCCCCGTGGCGGGCATCTGCCGCCAGAACCCGCGCCCAAGCGCGCGTGCGGATCGGCCCAAAAATCTCGGCAACTTCTTCCCGGCTGCGTGTGCCTCGGTACCCCATGACCTCGCGCGCGGCGTGGCAACTCATTGCGCCCCAGTTGCGCTCCCAAACCTCAAGCGACCAAGGCTCTGTCGCGGTCCAACGCCCAGCTGGGGACATATAAACCTGCGCGGTTCCGCCTTCTTCCAGCGGCAAATCCACCAGATCATAGTCAAAGCCACCTTCGTAATAATCCAACCGCGCGATGTCTTCGGCACTGAGGCCTGCAACAACAAGGCCAACCGCCCGTCCACCAGATTTGGAAATCAACGTCGGAAACGGGCCTTCGGCAACGGCGCAGACCTGATGATCTGGCAAATGGGTCGTCGTTAGCTCAAGCTCAGCAGCCGACCGCCCAAGCACAATTTCCAAAAGCGGCACATGCCGCAGCGACCCATAGAAAAAGAGACGGCTCACGGCACTCAGCGCCATTTACCTTCAGCGTATTCCGTCAAAAGACCGCTGATCAACGCACCGATCAAAAACGTAACCCCAATAGGCACCGTCAACATGATCAAGCCGTATTCAGCGCCAATCTCAAAGATCGCGGTCAGGGCTTCAAATGCGTCTTTGTACCTGTTGCGCATGGCAAGGCGGAACATCTC
The DNA here is from genome assembly GCF_003352085.1 of Sulfitobacter sp. SK012. NCBI lineage: Bacteria > Pseudomonadati > Pseudomonadota > Alphaproteobacteria > Rhodobacterales > Roseobacteraceae > Sulfitobacter > Sulfitobacter sp. SK012. Next base: position 2,199,052 of record NZ_CP025804.1, on the reverse strand, counting down.
ATAGGTCGCCTGAACGCCAAGGCCCCACAAGATCAGTACAAAAACGCCCGTCAGGCCGTTGTTTATTCCCTGAACAGTGCCGCGCCCAGCACGAGGTCCCATCACAAACCACCCCGCAAGAAGCCCAAGACCCATATTGAGCCAGGTGAACCTTCCAAAGCTCGTACTTTCTGGCATGAGCGGCTTGACCTGCTCAGACAGCACCAAGGCCACAATTGCTAAGCAGATTGCGGCCATCAATCGGGCGGCTGTGGGCATTGGTGTGGCTCCTATCGCGGTGACTACAGTGGCTTACGCACCGTAATCTGCGTCACGTCACAATTTCCACTCTCAAATGTCGCCGCGCAAGAAGTGAGGTAAAAATTCCACATGCGTCGAAACCGGTCATCAAAGCCCATTGCCGCAACTTGGTCCCATTTTTCGTTAAACGTTTCATGCCAGCGGCGCAGCGTGATGTCGTAGCTTTTGCCAAATTCGATGGAACGCACAACAGCCAACCCGGCCTTTTCAATCTGACCACGCAGCACGCTGGGACTGGGCAGCATACCGCCCGGAAAGATGTATTTTTGGATGAAATCGACGCCACGCTTATAGATGTGCCACCGGCGGTCCGCGACTGTGATAATCTGAAGCGTCGCTGTTTTCCCCGGCTTCAACCGTTCGCGCACGGTCTCGAAATATGCGGGCCAGTATTGTTCGCCCACGGCTTCAAACATTTCGATGCTGGCGATGCCATCATAGGTTCCCAGTTCGTCGCGGTAGTCCTGCAATTTGAATTCAACAAGATCGGAAAGACCAGCTTTATCAATGCGTTCCTGAGCGTACTTAAACTGCTCTTCGCTGATTGTAAGACACGTCACCTTCAACCCCCGTTCGCCTGCGGCATATTCGGCAAACCCGCCCCAGCCACAACCAATTTCAAGTACATGATCCCCGGGCTGCGCGCCCATTTCATCAACCATGGATTTGTACTTTGCCGTTTGAGCAGCCTCCATGCTTTGCTGCGGATCGCTGAACAGCGCACTGGAATAAGTCATCGTATCATCAAGCCATAACCCGTAAAAATCATTGCCCAGATCATAATGATAGCTGATGTTTTTGAGGGCCTGCGCTTTGTTGTTGCGCTGCAGCCAAAAGCGGAACCGCTCATAGCCACGCACCAACGCCATGCCGGGAAAGCCGTCGTAAATATTCTCATTAGCCTCTGCGTGGATGAAATCCATAAAGGCTTGCAAATCAGGTGTGCTCCACCAGCCATCAAGGTAGGCGTCACAAAATCCTAGATCGCCTTCACGGATCATGCGGGCAAAAAGATCATCATTGTGCACGCGAATCTCAGCGACAACACCGGCTTCTGCCCCTTCGGCCCGAAAGGTACGCCCGTCAGGCAGCACAAAATCAATCCGTCCTTGATGAAGGTCCTTGGCCGTCGCCAATACTCGGGAAAAATAGCGCGGCAATCCAGTCTGGCCTTCGGTGCTCGTCAAGATCATTACGGCGTCCCTTCTAGCGTTTCTCCCGTGGCGGTAAATCTCTTTCCCAGCACGGCACAATTAACAATAATTAATATAGTACTTCAAAAGTCGCGATTTTTATAGGCGTCCAAGGCACGCAACCGGCCCACATCCAACGCCACGATCGGCTCATGGGGATAGTCATTATCCGGACTGAGTGCCCATTCAAGCGGGACCGCGTCGAAAAAGGCCAATGCATCTTTGTGCGGTTGCGCGCGCCCTTCGGCGATCCAACGAGAAGTATAATCGCGGTTTTTGTCGAATTTGTCGAGTTGGGTCACCGGATTGAAGACCCGGAAGTAGGGCGTGGCATCAGGCCCCGACCCTGCCGACCACTGCCAGCCCATCGCATTGCTGGCCGGATCCCAGTCAATCAGACACTCTTCGAACCATTTCTGACCAATGCGCCAATGACACATCAAATGCTTGGTCAAATAGCTCGCGACGATCATCCGTCCGCGGTTGTGCATCCGGCCCGTGACATAGAGCTCCCGCATGGCAGCATCGACAAAAGGGATACCAGTGCGTCCCCCTTTCCATGCCTTAACTTCGGCGCTGTCTTGATCTTCTTTCCAGGGAAAGGCTTGCCATTCTTCGCGCCAATTCGAATTCAAGATACGCGGCGTATGGTGCATCAGATGATACGCGAACTCTCGCCAAACAAGTTCCTTTAGGAATATCTCAGCACCTTGTTTGCCCTCTTCCATGGCGCGGCGGCCTGCGTGCCAGCATTGATGCGCAGATATTTCACCTAGCGCCAGATTTTCGCTGAGGTTTGAGGTGCCATCGGTGCCCGGCAAATCGCGGGTGGCCTTATAATCGGCCACAATGTTGCCGATGAACGCCGCCAACCGCGCCTGCGCCGCCTGTTCGCCCAGCCGAACGAAGGGCCGGACCACCTCCGCGCCACGGTTCATAGCCGCAGCCATGTGCCAATCGCTGAGGTCTTCGGACGCGGGCCATTCAGATGGCGGCCTAATCTCACTTGGTGCAGACCGAGGCGCATCCACGCCAACGTTCTTAACCGAATTCCAAAACGGCGTGTAAACCTTGTAATAACCGCCCGTTTTCGTCTGAACCGTCCACGGCTCAAACATCAGATGCCCGCCAAAGGATTTAGCATCAACCCCATCAAATTTCAGTGTTTCTTTGACTGATGTATCGCGCGCAACCGCACTGGGGTCATACAGCCGCGACCAATAGACCGCCCCTGCTCCTGTCTCTTTGATCAAGGTCCGCAAGACATCCAGTGCATCGCCACGCCGCAAGATCAGCTGGCTCCCTTTGTCCGCGAGCGCCTTTGCAAAGGCTTCAATCCCTAACCCCAGTCGAAATTTAGGCGCAGCAGCCAGTGCTTCTGCCTCATCGTCTAGGATAAACACCGGGATCACCGGGCGGCCAGATGCGCAAGCATGGCTAAGTGCCGCGTGATCGCTCAGCCGCAAGTCACGGCGAAACCACATCAGGACTGGGGATGTTTCGGACAAATCAAAGATACCTTTTTTAACACACTGTTAAGCGAGGTAGGCCGTGCACCGTGCGATCAAGGGAGAGACCTCACAAAACTGCATCCAAAGCGCCCAAAAGCTGATCTATTTCGGCCTGCGAAGTGTAATGCGTGAAACTAAGCCGCAAAACACCCTGATCGGGGTCCACGCCCATGGCACTAAGCGCGCGCATTGCATAGAAATCACCGCCCCCCGCCATGATGCCGTGATCAACCAACTCACGTGCGACGTCCTCGCCCGGACGGTTGAGCGCAAGCGCAACGGTTGGTGCGCGCCCTGCGGCCTCGCTTGGCCCAATCAACCGCACCGCGTTGCGCCCTTTGACTGCATCCAGCAGCTGCTGCAACAACCCGGTTTCGTGGGTGCGCATCAGGTCATGAACCACCTTGCCCCGGCCAGCGGCATCCGCGTCGCCCCCACCGTGATGGGCATAAAGCGCGTCGATATAATCTGCCATTCCCGCACACGCCGCCACCTGAGCATGATCAGGTCCCGCAGGCGTAAACCGCTTATAAAGGCTATTGCCGTTGAAATAGTGCCCTTGGTTCGGCAACAGCTCTGCCAGCGGGCGCCGGACCACCATCAAACCTTGATGCGGGCCAAAAGTTTTGTACGATGAAAAGAGGTAAATGTCGGGGCCAAGGTCGCCCACATCCACAAAACCATGCGGTGCATAAGACACACCGTCCACACACACAAACGCACCTGCGGCATGCGCAAGAGCGGTGATCTGTGTGACTGGATTGATCTCGCCCACCACGTTGGAGCAATGGGGGAAGCAGACCAGCCGCACTTTATCGTCGAGCAGCTCTTCGAGCGCGTCCGTATCAAGGTGGCCTGTGGCGGGATCAACCTGCCATTCACGCACCTCAATTCCGCGCTCGGCCAACCTGCGCCATGGCCCGCTGTTGGCCTCGTGATCTTGATTGGTCACCACAATCGCTTCGCCGGGCTGCAACATCTGGCCAAAGGCCTGCGCCAGCACATAGGTGTTCTGCGTGGTCGATGGCCCAAAGCTTAGCTCATCGTCGTCAACTCCAAGGATTGCAGCCATACGGGTTCGCGCCTCGTCCATCTCTTCGCCACCAAGGGTGCTGGCAGCATAGGCCGCATAAGGCTGCACTTTGCGTTGGGTGTAAAAACGATGCAGGCGGTCAACAACCGCACCACAGGCATAGGACCCGCCAGCATTCTCAAAAAACGCCTGACCCTGCAGCGTGGGTTCCGCAAACGCTGGAAACTGGCTGCGTACAAATTCAATGTCTAACTTCATAAACGCACCCTACGACAAAGGCCCCGATGCGCAAGCATCGGGGCCTTTGAATTCTTCTTTTTGGATCGGTTTATTCAGCAGGCATCGCTGCTGCCGCGGCATCATCAACCGTCACAGATGTGACACCAGCGGCTTCACGACGACCGTCGTTAAAGATCGCTTTGATCAACGATATTGCCATCAACACCATCACAAAGGAGAACGGCAGCGCGCCGATCACCATCGCGGTCTGAATGGCACCTGTACCACCTGACATTAGCAGCCCACCGACCACTAGCGCCAATGCAGCACCCCAGAACAGGATATGCGGACGTGCCTTTGGACCTTCATCACCCGCCGCGTTGATCGTGTTAACGATCAAAACCGCAGAGTCAGCAGACGTCACAAGGAAAGTCATCAACAAGACAACGATCAGCAACGTCATGCCCCATGAAAGCGCCTCAGAAATCGGTGCAAGCATGTAGTTGGTCATGGCAAAGATTTTATCGCTATTGGCCACACCAAAGATCGCACCATCAGCGCCACCGTTCAGTTCAAGGTCAATGGCGGTGCCACCGGCCCATGAGAACCAAACAAAGCACATCAATGCGGGCACGAGCATTGCACCCAACACGAATTCACGGATTGTCCGCCCACGCGAGATGCGTGCAAGGAACAGGCCAACGAACGGTGCAAAAGCGATCCACCAAGCCCAGTAAAACACGGGCCACCAGCCCTGCCACTGCGCCAATTTGAACGCTTCGGAGTCTGCAACGCCATCGGATTTGAAGACGTTAAAGCTCATGGATGGCAATGCGATCAGATAATCCCAGATACCAATGAACATCGCCTGCGCGCCGAACCATGTCGCCCCAAAGATGATGAAAAAGCTCAGCAAGATAATCGACAACACCATGTTGATGTTTGACAGCCATTTGATGCCTTTGCCGACACCAGACAGCGCCGACAGAGTGGAGGCACCCATGATTATCACAAGAGCAATGATGATACCGAATGTAGTAGAATTGCCTGCAATGCTTTCGCCTGCTGCATTCACTGCATCAGCGCCAGAAACGAGGCCACCAAAGCCAATACGGGTCAAGCCAGCCAAGAACTGCTCAACACCAAAGCCAAGCGTTTGCGCCACGCCCAGAATGGTAGCCACAACCGCAACGATGTCGATCAAGTGACCCAAAGGACCCGAAAGAGCTTTGCCAAACAACGGCGTCAAACCCGAGCGGATTGTCAGTGGCAAACCACGACGATAGCTAAAGAACGCAAGCGACAGGCCTGCGATCGCATAACACGCCCAAGCGCCCAGTCCCCAGTGCAGGAACGACCATTTGTAGGCCATGCGAACGTTGTCCGCTGTGCCACCCGTCGTCATGCCTTGGATGGTTTCAGGGTTGGACCCAAAATGTGCGACCGGTTCGGCCACAGCAAAGGTCAGCATGCCGACACCGATACCGGCACCAAACATCATCGAGAACCAAGAGAAGTTGGAAAACTCGGGCTTGTCGCCTTCGCCACCAAGGTTAAGACGCCCCGCAGTCGGCCAGATCGCAAGGCCAAGACACACGATCACAAATGCCGCAACGACCCAGATGTACCAAGCCGCAAAATTTGCAAGAATAACGCTGTTCCAGTTGCCAAGAACACCACCAGCCTGCGTGGGCCAAAAGATGCACCAGACCACAAGCACGGAGATTATGACCTTACTGATTACAGTGACGTTAATGCTAAAGCCTCGATAGAAGCCCACATCCGCTGTCTTGATCGGTAGATCAGATAGAGGGGGTTGAAGTGCCATTAATTTTTGTCCCTATTGTTTTTTATTAGTCGCTAATCCTAACTTGTTTCCTACACCAAACAAGGAAAAACCCAGCGCGACTGGAACATTTTGTCGCACCTGATCACGGCTCATTATTGGGATGCCGGCATAAAAAAACCGCCCATGCCACGGGGACACGGACGGTTTCAAAGATTCAACCGCTTCAGGCGTTAACGTCTACGACCACGCGGCCCTTGATCTGACCTTTTAGGATATCTCGGCCCAGCTGCGGCAAATCCGACAATGTAGCGGGCTGCACCATCGCCTCGAGTTTGTCCATCGGCAGGTCCTTAGCGATACGTCCCCAAGCGCGGACACGGTTTTCGTAAGGCTGCATCACGCTGTCGATCCCCAAAAGGTTCACACCGCGCAGCAGGAATGGGATCACGGTCGCGGGCAAATTGGCACCACCAGCAAGACCAACGGCGGCAACAGAAGCACCGTATTCCATTTGGCCAAGGACCCGCGCCAGCATCTCGCCGCCCACTGCGTCAACACAACCGCCCCACGCTTCGGCTTCAAGCGGCCGTTTGATGGTTTCGTTGATCTCTTCGCGGGCAACAATTTGTGTGGCTCCCAAAGATTTCAGGTAATCCGCCGTTTCAGGCCGCCCCGTCACAGCAGCAACATCGTGGCCCAACGCTGCCAACAGAGCTACTGCAACCGATCCAACGCCGCCCGCTGCACCACAAACCAGAACCGGACCTTGCTTGATGCCGTGGTCCTCTAGCGCCATCACCGACAGCATCGCGGTAAAGCCGGCCGTACCCACAGCCATAGCCTGACGTGCATCCAGACCTGCGGGCAGCGGCACCAACCAGTCAGCCTTAACGCGCGCTTTTTGGGAATATCCGCCCCAATGCGCTTCGCCAACACGCCAGCCGGTCAACACGACCTTGTCGCCTGGCTTGTAGCGCGCATCATCAGAGGCCTCGACCGTCCCTGCAAAATCGATCCCCGGAATATGCGGGTAATTCCGAACCAACCCGCCGCCTGGCCCAATGCACAAACCGTCTTTGTAATTTACCGTCGAATACTCAACCGCAACCGTCACATCACCTGCAGGAAGCTGATCTTCACTGATCTGCGTCACCGCCGCATGGGTTTTGCCCTCATCATCCTTGGTCACCACCAATGCATCAAACATATTTGTCTCCATTCCGGGCATTTCGCCCTGCTCTTTATTCAAAAAATTCAGTCGAAGGCCCCGACATTGCGCGTGGCGTTAAAGCCAAAAGTCCTCGCGCACTATTGCATCGCGCAAGCCGTCCGGTGTTTCGACTTGCAGGTGCGTCCCGGGATCCCAGTGGGTCATACGCACCATGCCCATCGCCACATTCGTCCCAAAGTCAGGCGACCATGCCGCCGAGGTCACCTGCCCCACACGCTTGTCACCTGCCTTGATTGACCACGCCCGATCAGAACCTGGCACTTTGCCGCCAGCAATCTCAATCGCGCGGATTTGCTGAACAGGGCCTTCCTTGGCCACGCGCAACAGCGCATCGCGGCCAATACACCCGATAGCAGTTTGGGTGTCGCAAAACCGACCCAGGCCGCATTCATGGGGTGTGTTATCGTCGGTCATGTCATTGCCATAACTCAGCAACCCGCCTTCGATCCGCTCAATCATGTTTGGACAGCCCGCGCGCACATCCTTCGATTTGCCCGCTTCCATCAGCGCATGCCACAGCGGCATCGCCAAATCGGACCCTTCGACATAAATCTCAAAACCACCCTGCTTGGAATATCCAGATCTTGCCACGGCCAAGGACCGTCCCTGGAAATCAAACATGCCAAAGCGGAAGAATTTGATGTCGCGAACGCCATCGCCGAAGATTGCGGCCACCAGATCTTCGGCCTGAGGGCCTTGAACGGCAAGTGGGCTCACGTCAGGTTCATCTACCAGCACATCCAGCCGGTAACCATTGGCGATCCCTTTGACCCACAACAATAAATCCGAGTCTGCGATGGAAATCCACCACCGGTCTTCAGCCAACTTTACTGCAACAGGATCGTTCAACATGCCGCCCGTCTCATCAACGATGGGCACATAGAAACACCGCCCCGGCAGCATCCCGCGTAGGTCACGCGGGGTCAGCATTTGCATCAGTCGTGCAGCATCGGGGCCGCGCAACTCAACTTGGCGTTCACAAGACACGTCCCAAACCTGCACAGCAGACTTGAGGTGGTGGTAGTCTTCTTCTGGACTTCGAAAGACGGAAGCCAGCAGCATCCGGTTATAGACCGTGTATGCCTTAACACCGGCGGCTTCGACGCCATCAGAAAAAGGAGTACGCCGCACCCGGCGTGAAGGAGAAATCAACGACATTATACGTCCTCCGACATCATAAAGAGATCGCTCACCGGCGGGGTCATTCCCGCTTGGGACAGCATGGCATGCAGCTGACCGCGGTGGTGGGTCTGATGGTTAAACATATGCGCCACACAAACGGCCATGGGCCGGGTCACATCACGCGCCAAGGCGTCTGAATGCCACGATAGGTCGCCGCTCAGATCAACATTTCGCAAGGTTTCCGACCAAATGCGCATGCGCCCATCAAGCCGAAATCTTTTTGTATCCCACACGTCCAGATCGGGCGTGAAGGCAATGCTGTCGGGAATGCCCACATCTGGCGCTGGCACATCACTGCACCAGCGGCTCATCCAGATTGTATCGCCCCACAGAAGATGGTTCAGAGTGCCAAAGATCGATCCGAAAAAAGCCCCACGATCTTTATGCAACTCCGCCGCATCTGCGACTTTAACAAGGTCGCGTAATTGACTGTTTTGCCAAGCATTATAGCGCGCCATCATGCTGACATAACGCTTGTCGATCACGCAACAGGACCTTTCCAGTCAATCGGGCAAATCTCAGCTGATTTTCCGCCGAAATCCCAAATGCGGCCATAATCGCGCACCCGGCTTTTGAGGCCCTTTGCTGCAATGATGTCAGGACCCATCCAGTATTTCGAATTGCTGACCATCACAGGGTGGTCTTCCGACTTACCAGCGATCATCTCGATCTCGCCTTGGATTTTGCGACCAATCTGGATGGAGCGTTTACGGCCATCGCATACGATTTCTACGGGTGCACGTTCTGCCCCGATGATCTCTGAGACCAGCATCGTAAACAGGCCCGTCGTGCCCCCAGCAGCACCTGAGAATATCTGCAGGATGCCGTTATAGGCTTTGCCGGTGGCGCGTTCGTCCACGTAGGCCGCAACTTTCCAATTTCCCTCGCCCATACGGCCCGGAATATCGACCAACAGCCCGACATTAAGCCCGGCAAGGTCTTCACCCTCATAATGGCCTTCATCAATGGCGATCGCCATCCACGCGTGGCAATGCCCCTCTGTGGGAGGGTGCGCGCCCAAGGACACAACGCAGGGACAGAACACTGTGCACGAACAATTGAGGAATAGTTCCCCTTTGATCGCCCAGTTCGTCGGCGTCGCCTCGCGGCGTTTTGGGTTTGGCATGCGGCTGTCAATCCGCTGTGAAATCGGCAGCTTATCCGCGTCCGGTCGCTTGTTCGTAGCCATCTTATCCTCCCGTTAGCATGGGCCAGCCTGCCACGACGAAAGCGCCGAGGATCAGGGAAAAACCCATTGGTTTTGTTACGTAATGTCCAATTTGTGGTAGTTTTTCCAACACCATAAACAGTGTCGCAAGACCCATCCAAGCAAGGTTCATCACCCCGCCTGCAAATCCCAACGCCATAAAGCCCCAGCAGCAGCCGACACAAAAGGCCCCAAGGCCCAAACCCATGCGCAGCCCGCCACCAAATCCAGTGCGCCAATGGCCCAAGAAATACATCCCAGGCGCGTGACAAACCCCGTGGCACAGCTCCTTGGCGCGGGTGAATTGAAAAAGCCCAACGGCCAAAAGCAATGCCACAGCAAACCAGCGCGACCGCGCAATGCCCAGCATATCGATGACACCGCCAAACAGCAGCGCCAGTTGCAGACCAGCCAGAGCCATCGCAAATACGACCCAAACCGCGAAATACCCTGTGACCACACCCAGCCAACCAACACGTGTCCCGTTTGCGGAGTCCATCAGGTCTTCATAGGCGCGCAAAGTCGGCACCAGCGTTGGCAGCATCATCGCCGCCATCATCAGCGCCCACATTCCTGCCAACGGCCCGAATCGCGCCATCGGCATGTCCATATCCATGTGCGGATCCATCGCTGCCATCGCACGGCCCATTGCATCTGGGCGACCCAGCAAATCAAGGCCCATTTGCCCGCTCATCTGCGCCATCATGACCCACGCAAAGAGGATCAGGCCGAAAAAGCCTAACCAGAATGTGGAGCGTAAAAGATGTGGCATGAGAGGCCTCGCGAACGGTTCTTGCTTTTTTAATGTCAGACATTTAGATATTTGCCAAACATTAAATGTAAGACATATGAAAATTGACCCACAAAGCCCCGCTGATCTGTCGGCCCAGATCGCCAGTGCGATACGCGATGAGATCGTTGAAGGCCGTTTGATTGTCGATGCACGCTTGCCGTCTGAGGCAGAGCTTGCCGATCATTTTGCCGTCTCGCGCCCCACGGTCCGCGAGGCGCTCAAACGTTTGGCTGCGCAATCACTTATCCGCACGCAACGCGGCGCGTCTGGTGGGGCATTCGTGAACAGGCTCAGCTTTGAAGAAGCTTATGCCCAGCAAGTCACTACTTCGACGTTGCTCCTTTCGATGAATGCGGTGAGTTTTGGGACCGCCTGCGAAGCGCGCTATGCGCTTGAAAGGGCCTGTGCGCCCCTGTCCGCTGCGCGCCGCAGCGCGGACCATTTGGCCACCATGCGTGCCGAAATTCACCGCCAGCAACAGCCCGGCCTGACGGACGAAGCATTTTGCGCCTCTGACGTGACATTCCACCGCGCCCTCGTTGATGCCGCTGGCAATCCGGTTCTGTCTTACCAACTCGCCGGTGCGGTTGAGGCAATGCAGCCCCTCATGAACATGATCACCTTTACCGCCCGCGACCGCAGCGCCATCGTGGCATTTCATGTGGCCATCGCAGATGCGGCTGAAGAACACGCCGGCGACAAGGTCGCGCAGGGCCTCAGCGCGCTTGAAGACGAAACCCAAAGCCTCGCCCGCAGCGTTTTTGCCGCCCGGGCTGAACGCTAGATCGTCCGCTTGGGCATCACAGACGTTTTGAGGATGCCGTACCACGGGGCAGATTTCCAAACACCCCATGTTCATTGCCCCCACCTATGGCTGCAGCTAGGTTAACTCAATGCACTCAATCGAGACCTTTCTTGCCAGCTATGGCCTTGTCGCCGTTTTTCTCGGTTGCTTCTTAGAGGGCGAAACCGCGGCGATTGCTGGGGGTGTCATGGCCCAGCACGGATTATTTCCGGTTTGGCAGGTCGCGACCGTTGCGTTCACAGCCGCATTTACCACTGACTTTGGTATTTTCATTCTGGCCCGCCGTTACCGCACCCATGCATGGGTGGTGCGCCAAATGGCGCGCACAACAATGAAGCGGGCTCTTTTGGGGGTCAACGCAAAGCCACACGTGTTGGCGAGCCTTTTTCGCTTTATTCCCGGCATGCGCATCGTGGGGCCAACTGTGCTGGCGCAATCGCGGATCGGCACCGCCCGGTTTGCGGCCCATGCCGCCGTTTCAGCAGCGGTTTGGGCATGGTTTTACGTCTATCTAGGTGAAGCCATCTCAATACTATTCGCCCGTATTTTTGGCGATCTAACTTTAACCCAGCAAGTCTTGATCGCCTCCGGGGTCGCCCTTTTGCTTGGCGGCAGCATCGCCATATGGCACCGCCGCAACAAGCTTCGGCCACGCCCATAGGCGGAATGCACCAATTGCAGCAAACACCGATCAGCCAATTGAAATCCCACGCCAGATGCCCTATCTAGAAGATGTCCTTCGGGACTATGGACATAAACGCGCTCGTCATAAGCGGATCGGACCCGGGGGCGGTACCCGGCGTCTCCACCAAATATCCTTCATTTGAGGATCATGGGGACGAAATAGGATCGACGAACGTCTAAAGGGGTTGCTTTGTTTCGGCTGACTGCCACCGTTATCGGCGTAAAATGTACAATTGCAAATGACAATCGTGCTCCAATGGCGATGGCCGCGTAAGCGACCGGGACTATTGAAAATTAAGTCCTTGCGCTTAGCGGTGTAAGGCGGGGTTCGCAGGCACCTGGCAACAGAAGCCTGCACTTTAACCCACTAATTTCAAACACGTTTACCAATTGGTAGCTTCGCTGAGCGATGACTGTTCTATACACTCATGGTCAGGACCCCACCTATGCTCTCCAAGGTCGAAATCCTTGCAAAATGGTACCGCGAGGTTTGGGAAGACGGCAATCTGGACGTCATCGAAAGCTATTTCAACATCGCCGCGCGCGACCAACGTTTACTGCCTGGCTCCGATATTGAACCTAGCGAAATTCGCGAATGGGTCGGTGTGTTACGCGGCCTGGTCGACAACATCCAAGTCCGTACGATTCATTCCATAGAACAAGGCGATTGGCTCAGCGCCATTCTGGAGATTTCCTGCAGCAGGCGCAGCGACGGCGCACCGATCAAGGTCATCCAACAGATCATGTTGCGTTTTGACGGGGACAAAAAGGCTGAAACCTATCCCTTGTTCGACTTTCTCCAATTTTTTGAACAACTTGGCCTGCTACCCCACGACGTCCATGCACTATTGCTCGCGGGAACCAAGTTTGAATAATTTCATCGAAAAGGCGCAGCGTGATTGACCGCACGCCCTTTCGCGTGGCATGCATGATCCATGGGGACAGCGCGATCGCCCCGTGAGGCTCCGGCCCAAGTATCGCATCCTGTTCAAACAAAGGATGCTGCTATGCCTGCTCCCAATGAAATTACTGCTGCTCAACTTTTGCGCCGTATTGGCCTGCCCGATGCGCCCGTTCTGGTGGATATTTCCATCGATCCAGACTTTGAAGCGGATCCCTTCCTCATCCCCGGTGCCTTTCGGCATCCGCACACCGACATCCCCGGCCTTATCGAACGACTTGCCGGGCGGCCCGCTGTGGTGACCTGCCAGCAAGGCATCAAACTAAGCCAAGGCCTCACTGCATGGATGCGCAGCGAAGGCCTTGAGGTGGAATACCTAAAGGGCGGCAACTACGGTTGGCGCGATCTGGATGGGGCACCGCGTGTCCCCGCCTCAGCCCTGCCCGCACGCGTCGCCGGCAGCACGCTTTGGGTCACGCGCCATCGCCCCAAGATTGACCGGATCGCCTGCCCCTGGTTGATCCGCCGCTTTGTCGATCCCTCCGCTCGGTTCCTGTTTGTCTCGCCAGCCGAAGTCGAAGGCGTCGCGGCCCGCTATGAGGCCACACCCTTTGACATCGAAGGCGTATTTTGGTCCCACCGTGGCCCGCTTTGCAGCTTTGACGTGATGCTGGATGAATTTGGCCTCAGAACCCCTGCCCTCGACCGATTGTCCACCGTTGTGCGCGGCGCTGATACCAACGCCCATGATCTAGCCCCCGAAGCCGCGGGCCTGTTGGCCCTTTCGGTTGGTTTGTCACGGCAATACCGCGATGACACACAACAGCTTGAGGCCGGTATGGCGATGTATGACGCTTTGTACCGATGGGCGCGCGACGGCGCGGATGAAACCCATGACTGGCCTGCGGTCCGCGGCCAATGAACGCCCCTAGTTACCGCGAGATGGCCCGCATTTTCGGGCACATCGGGCTTTTGTCGTTTGGCGGGCCCGCGGCCCAGATCGCCTTGATGCACCGCGAATTGGTCGAAGAGCGCACCTGGCTTTCTGAGCAAACCTATTTGCGCGCACTCAGCCTGTGCATGTTGCTGCCGGGGCCAGAGGCGATGCAACTGGCGACTTATGCGGGTTGGCGCATGCGCGGCACCGTTGGTGGATTGTTGGCAGGACTTCTTTTTGTGGTGCCGGGCGCAATCATCATCGCCGCGCTGGCGCTGCTCTATGCGTCCTACGGACAATTGCCACTGGTGCAGGCGGCGTTTCTGGGAATCAAGGCCGCAGTAATCGTTGTGGTCTTTCAGGCCTTGCGCAAAGTTGCTGCCAAGGCGCTGCATGGCACTCAAGGGTGGCTCCTTGCGGGGTTCAGCTTTGTCGCGCTTTTCGTGTTTGGCCTTCCGTTCCCGCTTATTATCATTCTTGCTGGGCTGTGGGGCATGTTTACTGCAAATGCCGCCGCAGAACCCTTTGTGCCACCACCCGATACCAAAAGCCATTTCTGGCCGACACTCTTGATCTGGTCCGCCTTATGGTCGCTGCCTTTGCTGCTGGTCGCGGCGCTTGATAATCAATTCCTGCTGGAACTTGGCCTCTTTTTCTCAAAACTCGCAGTCGTGACGTTTGGCGGGGCCTATGCCGTTCTTGCCTATATGACCCAGACCGTCGTCAGCGATCTGGGTTGGATCACTACACAGCAGATGATCGACGCACTTGGCCTTGCAGAGACCACACCCGGTCCATTGATCCTTGTGACCGAATTTGTGGCCCTGCTCGCCGGGTTTGCGCAATCTGGCCTCACAGGGGCATTGGCGGCGGGCCTCTTGGCGCTTTGGGTGACTTTCACGCCGTGTTTTATGTGGATTTTCCTGGCCGGTCCTTATCTTGACCGGATTAGCGCACAGCCGCGTCTTGCCATGGCGTTGCAGGCCATCACCGCCGCTGTCGTTGGCGTAATCGCAAATCTCTCTGTTTGGTTCGCTCTTCATGTGATTTTCGCCGAGGTAAAAACCGGCGCATCTTGGGCCTTGCCCGTTCCCGTTTGGGCCAGTTTCGATCCAATTGCAGCAGCCCTCACACTACTGGCCGCAATCCTTATGCTGGGCGCTAAATTGGGCTTTGTGCGCGCAATGATGTTGCTTGCGGTCGCTGGGCTTGGATTGTCCGTTTTCTGATGTCTGCACCCCCTTTCCTTGCCGGTAGAATCCATTATGCTGCACCCAGTATTAATCGAGCGGAGAGCGCGATGACCCGCGGCATTGACTACGGCAATCTAATGTATGACGCGATGCGGGGGCTCCTGCATAAGGTCCTTCTGGACGTCGCGGCCAATGGTTTGCCCGGTGATCACCATTTTTTCATCACCTTTCAGACCAGCCACCCGGATGCCGAATTGGCAGATTGGCTGTCTGATCGCTACCCAGATGAAATGGTTGTGGTGATACAGCATGAGTTCGAAGACCTAAAAGTCACCGATGACGGTTTCTTTGTGACTGTTCGCTTTGGTGGCGCGCCCGAGACAATTTATGTGCCATATCGCGCGATCACGACGTTCGTAGATCCGTCCGTTGAACTGGGCCTACAATTCCAGCAGCGCGACGAAGAAATAGATGAAGCGGATACAGACACCGAACTGACCCAAACCGACGAAGCCGAGCTCGAAGTGGCTGATAGCGGCCCGCGTGACGCTGAAATCGTGTCATTGGACAGCTTCCGCAAGTAAACATCTTTCACCAAGTACATTGGCCTGCCCAATTGCTTTGGGCCTTGCGGGACGCTAAACCGCACGGCGACCCTTTTGCCACATCAGGAGCCGACATGGCCGATACCCGCACCGAAACAGACAGCTTTGGCCCGCTTGAGGTCCCTTCAGATAAATACTGGGGTGCGCAAACGCAGCGCTCCATCATCAACTTCCCGATCGGCTGGGAAAAACAGCCCATCGCCATCGTGCGCGCACTTGGTGTGATCAAACAAGCCTGTGCGCAGGCAAACATGGCCCAAGGATCTTTGGACGAGACACGCGGTAAAGCCATTGTAGAAGCTGCCAGCGAAGTTGTCGCCGGCAAGTTCGACGATAATTTTCCACTGGTCGTCTGGCAGACAGGGTCCGGGACACAATCGAACATGAACGCCAATGAGGTCATCGCCAACCGCGCGATTGAAATCCTGGGCGGCGTGATCGGGTCCAAGGACCCGGTGCACCCCAATGATCACTGCAACATGGGACAATCGTCAAACGATACGTTCCCCACCGCCATGCACATCGCCGCCGCGACAACAGCGCATACCGTGCTATTGCCTGGCCTGCAAAAACTACACGCGGCCCTGCAAGCCAAGGTTGAGGAATTCGACGGCATCATCAAGATTGGCCGCACCCACACCCAAGACGCCACGCCCCTTACGCTCAGCCAGGAATTCTCTGGCTACACCCATCAGGTCGCGATGGGCATTCAGCGTGTCAAAGACGCTTTGGGCCGTATTTATGAGTTGGCGCAGGGTGGCACAGCCGTCGGCACGGGCCTGAACACCCAAAAAGGTTGGGACGTGGCCGTCGCCCATAACATGGCACAGATCACCGGCCTGCCCTTTGTCACCGCGCCCAACAAGTTCGAAGCACTGGCAGCCCATGACGCGATGGTCGAAATTTCCGGTGCGTTGAAAACCGTTGCCGCTAGTCTTTTCAAGATCGCCAACGACATCCGCTTGCTGGGCTCCGGCCCCCGCTGCGGTTTGGGCGAATTGGTATTGCCAGAAAACGAGCCTGGCTCCTCGATCATGCCGGGCAAAGTTAACCCAACCCAATGCGAAGCGCTGACACAAGTATGTGCGCATGTGTTTGGCAATGATGCGGCCGTCGGGTTCGCAGGCAGCCAAGGCCACTTTGAGCTTAACGTCTATAAGCCAATGATGGCCTATAACGTCCTGCAATCTATGCAGCTTTTGGGTGATGCGTCTTCGACCTTCACCGATAATCTGATGGTCGGCCTCAAAGCAGACCCGGACCGGATCGAAAAGCTGATGCGCGAATCGTTAATGCTTGTCACCGCCCTCGCACCAGAGATCGGCTATGACAACGCGACTAAAGTCGCTAAGACGGCGCATAAGAACGGCACCACATTGAAAGAAGAGGCAATCGCCCTTGGCTTTGTGGATGCAGAAACCTTCGAGCGCGTTGTGCGTCCGGAAAATATGATCGGCCCAAAATAGGATGCTGAAATGAGCGCGCCCATAAATTTGAATAAAGTGAAAAAAGAGCGCAACCGCGCATCGCGCAAAGCGCGGGCGGATGAAAATGCTGTTGGTTTTGGCCAGTCCAAAGCCCAAAAAGAAGTGTTGAAAGCACGCGCCGAACAAATCGCGCGCAATCTTGAAGGCAACAAGCGCGAAACATGACTGCGCGGCCCGTCAAACATTCGGTGACCTTACGAGGTCACCGAACATCGATCTCGCTTGAGGCACCATTTTGGCTTGAATTACGCCTGATCGCAGAAGAAAAAAGCATGCCTATCAATGCGCTAGTAGCCGACATTGATGAAGCACGCGGGATTGAGGCAGGTCTCGCCTCAGCCATCCGCGTCTACGTGCTCCAGTCTCTTAAGGACCGCCTGCCTTAGGCCACCGACGCGCTGTAAATCTTGTCGATGTTTTGGCCAAGTGCAGTGTTGAACTCAACATCCGTCATTTTGACGTTCAGCCCTTCTGTCAGCGCACGGCTAAAGCTTGCGATCATCTTGGGATTTTGCGTCAGCTTGTGGCAGGCGTCCTGTGTTGAATACCCACCCGATAGCGCCACAACGCGCATCACCCGAGGATGGTCGGCCAACACATCGTAGATGCCCGCATTCTCAGGTATTGTCAGCTTGACCATCACCTCAACGACATCATCTAAGCCGTTGAGGTGTTTGATAATTTCGGAAACTAAAATACCCTCGGCATCGGCCTTTGTATCAGAGGTGATCGTCACCTCTGGCTCGATAATCGGGACTAAGCCAGCTTTGGCAACGGCTTTGGCTAGGTCAAACTGTTGGGCCACAATCGCAGCGATCCCGGCCTCATTAGCTGCATGAATGACGGAGCGCTCTTTGGTCCCAAAGATGCCTTTGCTTTTGGCCTCATCCAGCAGCGCTTCAAGGCCCGGAATGGGCTTGAGAAGCTGAACGCCCTGCGCCTCATCTTCGAGCCCTTTGTCGATCTTGAGAAACGGCACCACACCACGTTTAGACCACATCAGTTCGGCCACCGGTGTACCATTTATCGTCTCGTTCATGGTGCGTTCAAACAAGATCGCGCCAAGAACTTTGGCGGACGTAAAATCATCTGCGAGGATAATGCGGGCACGCATGTCATGCATCGCCTGAAACATCTCAACATCACCAGAATAATCCGCAGGCTCTACGCCATAAAGGCTCAGTGCTTTGGGAGTTGATCCGCCGGATTGATCCAATGCCGCAATAAAACCGTCGCCGGTATGGATTTGTGTACGTTGTGCTGCGGTATTGGACATTAGAAAATCATTCCTTCGTTTCATCGTGATTCCGTTGTGCGGTTCTTAGAACATTCCGCGTTGTGATGATAGAACCTAGCGCCGCTCCAGCCGAAGCCAGATACCGTTCTCAGAGCGTACCGTCAGATGCGCCACCGGTACAGGCGTACGTGTCGCGACAGGTACCGCCCGAAGATCCCGCAATATCCGCGATAGGATAAGCGGCCCTTCGATCATCGCAAACCCGGCACCCGGACAGACACGTGCGCCCGCACTGAAGGGAATAAACGCTTCGCGCTGGCATTTCTGGCCGTTCTCAGTGGCCCACCGCGCAGGATCAAATCCATCAGGGTTATCCCAAAGCCGCGTGTGCCGGTGCAGGTGCCAAGGGCTGAGCACGATCTGGCTGCCACGCTTGACTGTGCGGTCGCGAAACTGCTCCGGGCAGGCGTTTTCACGCACCATCATCGGGACAGGCGGATAAAGCCGCAAAGTTTCACGAAAGACATCACGGCTGATCTTGAGCTTTGACATGACTGAAAAATCACAATGATCCAGCGCCTGCGCCTCTTCAGATAGACGGTCCTGCCAGTCAGGGAAAAGCGCCATCAGATACAGCGCCCAAGACAACGCCGATGCGCCGGTTTCATGCCCAGCAAGGAAAAAGATCGCCACTTGGTCGACCATCTCATCGGTGCTGAACACCGCTCCGGTCTCGGGATCTGGCGTTGTCATGATCTTGGTGGCTAGATCATCTGGCGCAGACCCATCATTGATCGCTTCACGCCGCGCAGACGTTAGCTTGGTGATCAACTGCCGGATCAACGCCGCACTCGCCCGTGTGTCGCGCCGAAACATCCTTGGCATCCAACGCGGCAGAGGGATCAGCGCGCCCAAATTCAGGATCGGTTGGCTGCGTTGATAGGTACGAAATTCGTCAAATACTTCGCGCGCCGTCTCATGTTCGATGGGGATCGAAAACAACGTGCGAAATATAACGTCAGCGGCAACATGGCTTGTCTCGCTCTCAATCTCGATATCGCGGCCTACATTTGCGTTCAGCCGGGTCGCGGCGGCCTCTGCAGCGTCCCACATGGCAGGAAATGTTTCGCGCAGCCGACCTCCTTCAAAGGCCGGGTCGATAATGCGGCGCTGGCGCTTCCACGTCTCACCATTGGTCAAAAACACCGAATTGCCCAAGAGCGGGCGCAACCCTTCACTAATCCGGTCGGATTTAGGGAAATCATCTGGCCGCCCGCGCAGCACCTCTTTGATCAGATCAGGTTGATTGACCAAATAACTGCGAAAGAACGGCGTTTTGAATTCCGCCATCCAAGCACGGTAAAGCCGCGCAGGCTGTGCGGACAGCAGATCTCTGCGAAACAGCTTAGCATAGTGCCAAAGCGACACTTTATCTGCCCTGCTAGGGGGTTTGGGCGGAAGGATTGCGGGCCCTGTCATGGTGCCATACTCGGATATTTATTCACCGGCGTTTCAATCCGGGACTTCGAAGGCGCGCGGTCGGCGTAGCGATCCCCGAGCGTAATCGGCCCTGCGGTAATCTGGAAATAGTCATAGTCACCCGGCCGGTCAAAAGCGCAGAGATATTGGAAATGCAGCCGAAAAAACCGCCATCGCAGTTCCTTCCACCGCGCCGCGGTGAGCGTTTGTGAAAAAGCTGCAGAGAAAACCAGCGGCCAACGCTTGTCCGGAGGGGCAACACCAGTCACGCAAACCGGATCACACAACGCAAAAGCACAACCATCGCCGGGGGCCGTAACATCGACCCAAGTCAGGCCATCCTGAACGCTCAGATAGGCCAGATCAGCCCGTAAACGGTGGGCGTTGGGCAGAAATGACACCATAGGCACAACTTGCCCCAAGCTTAAGAACGAAAGGGTCGGACCATCAGCAGGCACCCTGCCCGCACGGATCAAATCAGCCAGAACTGACACGCCCAAATGCGCGCCAGATGAATGGCCAACAACCAACACCTCATCCACGTCTGTCTCAAAGGCCGCCGCGATAGAATCCGAAAATTGCGCCATGCGGGCCTCGAGTTCAGGCGGGTTTGCCCCCTTTGTGGCCGCGCCGTAAGCGTAGTCATGCATGAGGTAGTAGGCAAAAAACCGGCCGTCTTTCTTTTTGAACCACCGCATCAGCAAAACGAATACCGCTATGCCAACGACCATCGCCATCACATGCCCCAAAATCCCCATGAGCGGGATCAAAAGTGACTTCATCCCCCAGAACGCACCTGCCGCAGCCGCATACGCCAACAACAACTGCACCAAGAGCATTCCGACCGGGTAGAGCGCGGCAATCACGGGGCCTTTGCGCAACTTCATCAGACGCCACAGCGTACCAGAGCCGATATAGACCCAAGCAGTGCGGATCAATTGGACGTATGTGGCAAGGATCGATGTATCCATACTGTCGCGCACGATGTCGGACCAGATCAGCACATCGACGTCAGAACTTACACGAACGTCGTCGATCAAACCATTGACGTTCCATCCATAATTTCCACCAGGGGTCTTTGGGTTTAGTGCGATTTCATATCCCGAAATCTCGGCTTGCGAGGTGCCTTCCTTGCGGTAAAGCTCGCGGTAACGGCGCGGCGAAATAGGGTCATAGCCGGGGATATAAAACACCCGGCGATTGGTGACCGTTGGGATAGGACTGCTGCGCATGGCGACCTGCTCGTTTCGGTCAAGCTAGCGTAGATCTCCGGCAAGAGTAAGACGTTATCCTAGCACGGCAAGCGCTGGAAATGTCTCGAGTAGCCAGAAGCTGAGCGTTGTGAACGCGCCTGTAATCAAAGCCAAGCCGACCAACACCAAAAGAGCGCCCATGACCCGCTCAATCATCTTCATGTGGCGTTTGAGCCGGTTCATCACGCCCATCGCGCGGGTGATGAACATCGCCGCCAACATAAACGGTATGCCCAGCCCCGCCGCGTAAATGCCTAACAACAACGTGCCACGTGCAACGGATGCTTCATTAGCCGCCAACGACAGGATCGCGCCCAATTGTGGGCCGATACAGGGTGTCCAGCCAAAGGCAAAAGCGAGGCCAAGAACGTAAGCACCAAAGCTGGAACCGCCCTTATCACCGGCATCCAACCGCGCCTCTTGGTCGAGGAATGGAATGCGAAAGACACCTAAAAAATGTAGTCCGAAAATGATGACGACGACACCTGAAATTTGCGCCAGAAGCACTTGGTTTTGCAGGAAAAAGGTTCCGAATAGTGATGCGGTAAATCCCAAAAGGATAAACACGGTGCTCAACCCAAGCACGAAACAAAATGCTGCGACCACCGCGCGTTTACGCGCCGCGCTGACCGATGACATATCGTTGAGAGTGACGCCACTCATGTACGCCAGATACGGCGGCACAATCGGCAACACGCAGGGCGATAAAAAACTAATGATGCCAGCAACAAGCGCGACGATCATGGCAGGCAGCAAGCTTGCGTCGATGAGGTCAATTCCAAACATCATGTACACATAGCCCCGCAGTTGGGCCCCGTCACGCACCTTAATATCACAAGGCTGTGGACAGGCTGTAATATCCCTCCTACATCTCGGATATGGATACCTATGATCTTGATGCAACTGGCCTTTTGTGCCCGCTTCCAGTGTTAAAAGCACGTAAACGGCTGCAAGGGCTGGCACCTGGCGACCAATTGCGGATGCAGGCAGATGATCCGGCCGCCTTTGTTGATGTGCCGCATTTCTGCGCAGAGGCAGGTCACACCTTGGTCGAACTATCCGAGAATGGCGCAATTCAGACGTATCTGATCCGCAAAGGTGGCGCGCGCGCATAAAAAAACAGGCCCGAAGGCCTGCTTTTCTTTCACAATCTGAACGGCATCAGCCGCCCAGTGACCACCAGCCCTTACGCTTGGATTTGGGCTTCTCAGCCTTCTTTTCGGGTTCTAGGGCTGGCTCAGGGGCAGCTGCTGCCATTACGGGCTCCGGTGCCTTCTCAGGTACCACAACTTCCGGCTCGGGTGCTTTTTCAGGCTCCACAGCTTGCACAGGTTCTGGCGCAGGCTCGGAAACAACCACAGGTGCCTCAGCCACAACTGCTATGTCGTCACTGACCATTTCTGCGGCAACCGCTTCAGCCTTAGGCTTGCGGGTCCGCGTGCGTTTTGGCTTGGCCGGTGCTTTTTCAACGGATACCACTGGCTCTGGTGCCGCTTCGGCTGCAACTGGTGCTGCTGCTTCAACCGGCGCTACAACCTTTTTGCTGCGTGAACGGCTGCGGGTCTTTGGCTTGGGCTTCTCCTCAGTCGCACCTTCGACATTTACCTCTACAGGTTCGGCCTTTGGCTGCTCAGAAGCAGGCTCACCATCTGTTTCAGACGGCGCATCGCCACCTTCACCGTTCTGGTTTTCACCATTCTGGTCGTCGTTGTTTTGACCGTCACCATTGCCCGAGCGACCACCGCGGCTGCGACGCCGACGCCGACGCTTGCGCTTGGGCTTTTCTTCGCCATCACCTTCTGGAGTTTCAACACGCTCAGAGGTCTGAGCTCCCTGTGGCGCAGGCGCGTCTTCCTCTTCAACGCTGGCATCATCCTCGTCGATTTGATCCATCAAAGACGTGTCCACAGACACCACATGCGTAACCGGAGCTACAACACGGGTCGCTGTCTTGAACTTTTCGAGGGTGAAGTCAGGGCTGATCAGATGCGGATCCCCTTCAATACGCACGCTCAGGCCATAGCGGCCTTCGATATGCGCAATGTGCTCGCGTTTTTGGTTCATCAAGAAGTTGGCGATACCCACAGGGCATTTCACCAGCACTTCGCGCGAACGACAACGGGTGCCTTCTTCTTCGATCTGGCGGATGATCGACAGCGCAAGGTTGTCGTCCGAACGAATGAGGCCCGTGCCGTGGCAGGCCTGACACGGCTGGGTCGTAGCCTCGATCATGCCGGGACGTAGACGCTGACGTGACATTTCCATCAGACCAAAGCCCGAAATGCGGCCGACTTGAATGCGCGCACGGTCGGTCTTGAGCTTGTCTTTCATCATCTTTTCGACGGAGGCATTGTTTTTACGCTCATCCATGTCGATAAAGTCGATGACAATCAGACCCGCAAGATCGCGCAGACGCAGTTGGCGTGCCACCTCAGCGGCGGCCTCCAGGTTGGTCTTAAGCGCGGTTTGCTCAATCGAGCCTTCTTTGGTCGCACGACCAGAGTTCACGTCCACAGCGACAAGCGCTTCGGTTGTGTCGATCACAATGTAGCCGCCCGATGGCAGCTGAACTGTTGGGTTGAACATGCCCGAAAGGTACGATTCAACCTGATACCGCGCGAACAATGGCAGGTTTTCACCGTACAATTTCACGTTTTTCGCATGGCTCGGCATGATCATCTTCATGAAGTCTTTGGCGATGCGGTAGCCGCGCTCGCCTTCGACAAACACTTCGTCGATGTCGCGGTTATACAAATCGCGGATCGAGCGTTTGATCAGATCGCCTTCTTCGTAAATCTTGGCGGGCGCGATGGATTTCAGCGTCAGCTCGCGAATCTGTTCCCACAGGCGTTGCAGATATTCATAGTCGCGCTTGATCTCAGCTTTGGTGCGCTTGGCACCTGCCGTACGTACAATCAGGCCAGCACCCTGCGGCACTTCGATTTCTTGAGCGATCTCTTTAAGCTTCTTGCGGTCCAGGGCGTTGGTAATCTTGCGGCTGATGCCACCACCACGTGCGGTGTTGGGCATCAAGACGCAGTAGCGACCGGCCAGCGACAGATATGTCGTAAGGGCAGCGCCCTTGTTGCCGCGTTCTTCTTTGACGACCTGCACAAGCAGGATCTGGCGAACCTTGATAACTTCTTGGATCTTGTAGCGACGTGGCCGAGGCTTGCGCACCGGACGGATGTCTTCACTGTCGTCTTCGTCCGCGACAGATTCGATGGTCTCGTCTTTGGCAGTCGCATCAGAGCCCGCATCATCTGCATCGTCCGTATCGCCGTTCTCGTCATCCGCATCCGCTTCAGTCGTGTCAGCTTCAGCTTCGGATGCTTCGACTTCAGGCGTGTCTACAGGTGTCTCTGGCACACGTTCCATGGGCGAAGACGCCTCATTTTGATCAACTTCGACGTCATCGTCATCACTAAGATCAAGCGTCTCCATGCCTTCGATTTCCGTGGACACTGTTGCGTCCTCAGAAATGGTCTCTTCAGCCTTGGGCTTGGCACGGCTGCGCGACCGTGACCGGCTGCGTTTTGGCTTGATGTCTTCATCATCCTTGGCGGCCTGCGCTTCGGCATAGGCGCGCTCTTCTTCCAGCAGCGCTTTGCGGTCCTCTACGGGTATCTGATAGTAATCCGGGTGGATTTCAGAGAACGCGAGAAAACCGTGGCGGTTGCCACCGTAATCTACAAAAGCCGCCTGCAAGGACGGCTCAACGCGCGTTACCTTTGCGAGATATATGTTGCCAGCAAGCTGGCGTTTGTTCTCGGATTCAAAGTCGAATTCCTCAACCTTGTTTCCGTCCACAACCACGACGCGGGTTTCTTCCGCGTGGGTGGCATCGATAAGCATTTTCTTTGGCATAAATCCATATTGCACAGCCGCGACCGCCTTTCGCCCGGTGGGGGCGAACAGCGATGCGGGGTATGTCTTGTCAGGGCGATGGTGGACGCGGCGCAAGCAAGGCCCGGAGGGCCCAGCGTTTGAGTGCCTGTTGCAGTTGCGCGCGTCATCGCGTTTCTTCTCCGACATGAGGGCCTCAGCCACTCATATCCATTAAATACTGGGCCTTACGCGGCGTTTGCCGTCTGGGACTTCAGCGGTTCGTTAGCCGTTTCCGGCCAAATCGGCCTGTTCCGGCACATCCATACAGGCGGCGCGCAACAGCGAATTTCGTCAACGGGCGCGCGTAACAAAAAGACGCAATGCAACCCATCCCTCTAGTTAAGTCGACAGGGGGCGCAATGACAATGGGCAAAGTGGGCACAATCGACGCAAAACGCCCATCAGGTGCAGGAACAGACGTTGACATATTATTGAGGGCGCGGCCATTTGCCGCTACCATTACCCATGACACTGGGAGATGTGGCGTCCGATTTTGGGAAAACACCTGAAGCAAAGCGCCCTAAAATAACGATGAAGGAGACAACATGCGATCTGTTCTGCGCCCTGTATTGGGTCTTTGTGTGGCCCTGACGGCCCTTTCCGCCTGTGATCCCGCTGAATTTGACTCAGATCCACAGGTACGCGCCGACGCGCGCGCCGGGCGCAAATGCGTGCAGGCCGTCACCCAACAGACCGGCGATGCCTCTGGCGTTGTGAACACGACCTTGCCGATCGTCGAGATCAACCAACTTATTATCGATCTGCCTTCATCACAAACTCGCTGGGTTTGTCTGACTGATGACCTCGGCGCGCCCCTGCAGCTTTATCAATTGGGTGCAGGGTAACCCCCCGCACCCCGCAGCGATCAGAGATAGTCTGAGCGCTGCAACTGATATTTTGCCATCTTTTCGTTCAATGTCCGGCGCGGCAGGCACAGCTCGTCCATGACGCTTGCGATTGAACCTTTGTGGCGCCGCATCGTGTTATCGATCAACATCCGTTCAAACGCCTCGACATATTCTTTCAGCGGCTTGCCTTCGGTGGTCATGACAGGCTGCATTTCGTCGTGATCGCTCATTAGGAGTGACGCGATGGTGCCGGATCCGCGCCGCGATTGCAGCACCGCACGTTCGGCCACGTTGATCAGCTGACGCACATTGCCCGGCCAGGGGGCCTGCAACAATTGCGCTGCCTCTTGCGCAGACACCTGCGGGGCATCGCATCCATATTCATCCGAGAACTGTTCTGACAGACGGGTGAACAGCGTCAGGATATCCTCACCGCGCTGGCGCAAGGGCGGAACAGTGATGCGCAATGCGGCCAACCGGTAAAACAAATCGCTCCGCAGCGCGTCCTCAGACGTCCGCCCTGCTTCTTGCAAGTTTGAGATTGCAACAATCCGCGTCTCTGCTGGCGTGCCCTGTTCGTTGATCACGCTCAACAGGCGCGCCTGCAACGTTTCGGACAGCGCCTCAATGTCTTCGAGCACCAATGTGCCACCGCGCGCCTCTTCGATTGCAGGCAAGAGCGCATCCTCAGGCTGCATCGGTCCAAAAAGCCGTTTGCTCAGCGCATCTTCTTCGAGTGCACCACAGCTAACGAGGACAAATTTCTTGCCCGCTCGGCTGCCAACGGCATGCAGGGCATGCGCCACCAATGTCTTACCGGTGCCGGTCTCTCCGTCGATCAGAACGTGGCCATCGGCCTGCCCCAGATCAAGAATATCTTCGCGCAAACGCTCCATCACTGGCGACTGACCGATCAGCTTTTTCATCAACTGTCCGCCATCCGACAATTCGCGGCGTAGCGCACGGTTGTCCATCACCAGACGCCGCGTGGCAGTGGCCTTTTTGGCAAGCTCGCTCATCCGGTCCGGATTGAATGGCTTTTCCAGAAAATCAAACGCACCCACGCGCATCGCCTCAACCGCCATCGGCACATCGCCATGCCCGGTGATCATGATCACGGGCAATGCACTGTCATTTCCCATCAGTTTCTTAAGAAACTGCATTCCGTCCATGCCCGGCATCTTGATGTCCGAAATCACTATGCCCGGATAATCTGGCCCCAGCGTTTTTAACGCATCCTCTGCGCTTGCAAAAGTTTCCGTGTCATAACCCGACAAGGCCAACCACTGGCTGATTGATTGCCGCATGTCCTGTTCGTCGTCCACGATCGCGATCTTCATTGCCTTTGCCATGTGTTTACTCCGCCGCTTTTGTTGTGCTGTCGTTTTCATAAATCGGCAGCTGGACCTCGAATACCGCACCGCCCTGCTGGCCGTTGCGCGCCGTCAACCGGCCCCCAAGGTCGTTCACAATACCCGAGGAAATGGCAAGGCCCAAGCCCACGCCGTCGCCCGGTCTCTTTGTCGTGTAAAATGGCTCAAAGAGCGCATCGAGATCTTCGATCCCAGGGCCGTTGTCCCGCACTGTTAGTGTGGCCGTTTCGCCGGCTGAAAGTATGATCTCGACCAAGGGCGCGCGCTCAGACTGGGTCGCATCAAGAGCGTTGCGCAGCAAGTTCACCAAGACCTGTTCAATCCGCATCCGGTCGCCCATCACCTGCACCGGAGCTTCGGGTAATATGCGGGTGATTTGCACTTGGCGTTGGCGCAGCTGTGGCTCCATCATGGACAGGCTTGAGGCAAGCGCATCGCCCATATTCACAGGGGAAAACACCTCTTGGCCTTTGCGGGCATAAGACTTGAGCTGCCGTGTGATCGCGCCCATACGCTCGATCAAATCGTCGATGCGCCCAAACGATGACAGCGCCTCTTCTTGACGGTTGCGCCTTAGCAAAAGCCGTGCCCCCGCAAGGTAGGTTTTCATCGCTGCAAGCGGTTGGTTCAGCTCGTGACTTACGGCTGCAGACATCTCGCCCAACGCGGCCAATTTACTTGATTGTTCAAGGGTCTGTTCGGCCACTGCGAGCGTCTCTTGCACGCGTTTTCGTTCGGCAATTTCCCGCTGCAAGGCAACGTTCAGTGCGCGCAACTCTGCCGACTCTCGTTGGAAAAGTGCGGCCTTCCCTGCGGTGCGGCGGCTCAATGCATAAAAGCTCAGCGCCAGTAGAATCGCAAATCCCATGACCTCAAGCGCCAAAACCCCATTCACCTTCTCGCGCACACTTGCGTAGGTGGTGTAAGACGCCATGCGCCACCCGCGAAAATTGACCCGCGCGCTCATCCGCATCACCGCTTCGCCGCGCAGATACGCATCAGGGGCCAGTGCGGACCAATCCGTGGTTGCCTGAATTGCGCGCTCAATCGCGCTTTGCGGCGTTTGATTAGCCAGCGCCACTTCCTCGGTCAGCCCGCGCCAACGCGGTTCCGTTGCCAGCACAATCTGCCCAGTACTATCTGTCACGATGACCGCATCAGAAATACCCGCCCAAGCACGCTGAAATTTCTGCAAATCGACTTCAACTGCGATCACGCCGATCGTCGTGCCGCCATCCTGAATGCGCCGTGAATAGAAAAACCGGTACCCGCCAGGGGCTTGCTGGATGACACTAAAGATCGTCGCGTTTGATCGGACCGCGTCCACAAAATAGGCTTCGCTTTTATGGGCAGATCCCAATCGGTTGCGGTCTGTTGCGGCAACCGTGCGTCCATCAATATCAAACAGCATCAACGATGCGGCCCCGATTTCCTCAACGAATGAAATCAACCGCTGGGTCGAGAGCGAATAATTCGCCGACTGGAGCGCATTGATCAATGTGGGGTCGCGCCCCAACAACTGTGGAACAATTGCATTCTGGCGCAGATCAGCCAGCAGATTGCCGCTGTACAACGCCAACCTCAGCTCAGCCCGGCTGCGCGTGCTTTCAGTGAATCGATCCGTCAGCAGCCTGTTGGTCACCGTTATTGTTAAAACCGCCAGCATCATCAAAACGACAAACGCCAACCGGACCCGCCAGTTAATCACATTGTTCAGATCATTTGCCCCCGCAGAATCCATGGCAATAACCTACGCGGGCGCGAAGCCCACCTCAAGTCAAGCCCTCGTCAGCGCCCCTGACAATGCGCGGAAGAGCGCCACCCCGTCGGTTCCGCCGTGGCCTGTGTCCGCGGCACGCTCCGGGTGTGGCATCATCCCCAAAACACGCCGGTTCTTTGATAAAATGCCAGCAATATCTGCCCGCGCACCATTAGGATTGTCAGTATAGGTAAAGGCGATCCGGTCTTCGGCTTCCAAGGCTGCTATCGTTTCATCATCGGCAAAATAATTGCCATCGTGATGCGCGATTGGAATGTCGATGACATCACCCGCATTGTAGCCGGCAGTAAAGTCAGAAGCCGACGTCGCGACCTTTAGGCCAACCGTCTTGCAAATGTACTTCAGCCCCGCATTGCGCAGCAACGCTCCGGGCAGCAAACCCGTTTCGGTCAGGACCTGAAATCCGTTACAAACACCCAAGACATAACCGCCACGCGCCGCATGCGCCGCCACCGATTTGCAGATCGGTGAATTCGCTGCAATCGCACCACAACGCAGGTAATCACCGTAGGAAAACCCACCAGGAATACCAACGATATCAATACCATCCGGAAGGTCAGTATCTTTGTGCCAGACCATACTGACGTCAGCTCCAGCAGCTTCAAAAGCTACGGCCAGATCCCGATCACAGTTCGATCCTGGGAACACAACAACCGCTGCGCGCATCAGGCCATCTCCACCGAATAGGATTCAATAACCGTATTCGCCAATAGCTTTTCACACATCGCCGTCACGTCGTCTTGGGTAGAACCATCGGCCAGGTCCAGTTCAATAACCTTGCCCTGACGCACGCCTTTGACCCCGTCAAATCCCATGGCTCCAAGCGCATGGCGCACGGCCTCGCCCTGCGGATCCAGCACTCCGTTTTTGAGCATCACATGCACCCGTGCCTTCATGGTCAATTCCCCTGCTTCATCTGTCATTTTAAGCTCAAAATTTCGACAACGCCCCAAACGGAGCGTCTTAATTAATGAGCGTAGGTTTGGTAATTGGTGTCGACGTCTTGGGCATCACGCCCAACCGGCGCGCCACTTCAGTGTAGGCATCAGCAAGAGACCCCAGATCGCGTCGGAACACGTCCTTGTCGAGCTTTCGGCCTGTTTCAATATCCCAAAGCCGGCACGAATCTGGACTGATTTCATCGGCAACAATCAAACGCTGGAAATCGCCATCATAGACGCGCCCAATCTCAATCTTGAAGTCCACCAGCTTGATGCCAACGCCGTACATAACACCGGATAGAAAATCATTGACCCGAAGTGCCAGGCTTAGGATGTCATCCATGTCCTGCTGGCTGGCCCAACCGAACGCAGCGATATGCTCTTCGCTGACCAACGGATCACCAAGCGAGTCGTCCTTGTAGCTGTATTCAACAATAGGACGCGGCAGCTGTGTGCCTTCTTCAATCCCGAGACGCGTGGCAATGGTGCCGGCCGCATAGTTGCGCACGATTACTTCCAGCGGAATAATCTCAACCTGACGTACAAGCTGTTCGCGCATGTTAAGTCGTTTGATGAAATGCGTCGGCACGCCTATCTGGTTCAGACCGGTCATGAAATACTCAGACAATCGATTGTTCAGCACGCCCTTGCCGTCAATCACGTCTTTTTTCTGAGCGTTGAACGCCGTTGCATCATCTTTGAAGTACTGCACGATCGTGCCGGGCTCTGGGCCTTCATACAGGATCTTTGCCTTACCTTCGTAGATTTTCTTGCGCCGGGCCATGACCGTCCCCTCAGATTGTCGGACCCGAGGGGTGTCCCCGGTCCTGCGCATCTCATAATGCAACCCCACAAAACCCGCAAGCCGCCCCTCCCTCTTGCGCAACCCGGTTTGGAACCGCATATCATAGGGGAACATAAACAATGCCACGGAGTGCCCAAATGAGCAGTTTTGACGACCGCGCCAACGCCTTTGAGAACAAATTCGCCCATGACGCCGACATGCAATTCAAGGCCGAAGCCCGCCGCAACAAGCTTTTGGGCCTTTGGGCCGCAGATCTGATGGGCAAATCGGGTGATGACGCCGCAGAATATGCGCGTGAAGTTATCAAATCGGATTTTGAAGAAGCCGGTGATGAAGACGTCTACCGCAAAGTGTCTGGTGATCTTGGCGATAAAGCCGACGAAGCCACGATCCGTGCCAAGATGGTTTCTTACATGGCGGAAGCCAAAGCCCAGCTGATGTCCGAATCCTAAACCCTTTTTAGGGTTATGAGATTAAATTTGAGCGCCCTTTCGGTTGAATCCGGAAGGGCGTTTTGCGATTCACCGGCCCTGTCGGCGATTTGCTGGCTGTGCCTGAGGTGCCTCCATCAATGCCTGAGAAATTCGAATATCGGCGATGCGGGCGTCTCACGGAAAACCTCATAAAGAAGATGAAAATAATGAACTTGATTCATATCGCGCTGCATGTGAACAGAGCCAATTACCCTCAATCTGCGGAGTTTTTCGATGCCCAATGCCTTCTCCGACCTGCTTGCCGAAAAAGGCGTTCTACTGGCCGATGGGGCGACGGGAACGAACCTGTTTAACATGGGGTTGATGTCTGGCGACGCTCCCGAAATGTGGAACACCGATGAGCCTGCAAAAATCACGGCCCTTTACAAAGGCGCTGTGGACGCGGGCAGTGATATTTTTCTCACCAACAGCTTTGGGGCAAATGCTTCACGGCTAAAACTGCACGGTGCCGAAAAGCGCGTACATGAGTTAAGCCGTGTCGCGGCCGAATTGGGGCGCAACGTCGCCGACAAAGCTGGGCGCAAGGTTATCGTGGCAGGCTCCGTTGGCCCTACGGGCGAGATTATGGAGCCGATCGGCACCTTGTCCCACGCCATTGCGATCGAGATGTTTCATGAGACTGCAGATGGCCTCAAGGCTGGCGGCGCTGATGTGGGCTGGCTTGAGACTATCAGTGCACCCGAGGAATACGCCGCCGCCGCCGAAGGCTTTGAGCTGGCTGGTTTGCCGTGGTGTGGCACCATGAGTTTCGACACTGCTGGGCGGACGATGATGGGTCTGACCTCTGCTGGGATGGTCGACATGGTTGCGGCTCTTGAGAATGGCCCGCTGGCCTACGGGGCCAACTGCGGCACCGGTGCATCAGATGTGCTGCGGACTGTTTTGGGCTTTGTCGCAAAGGGTGGTGACCTGCCAATCATCGCCAAAGGCAACGCCGGTATTCCAAAGTACCACGAAGGCCACATCCATTACGACGGCTCGCCAGAATTGATGGCAACCTATGCCATCATGGCACGCAATTGTGGCGCAAACATTATCGGCGGTTGCTGCGGTACGATGCCGGCGCACCTTGAGCGCATGCGTGAGGCGTTGGATACCACGCCCAAAGGCTGCGCACCTGAGCTCGACGAAATCGTCGCAGCACTTGGTGCGTTTTCTTCAGCCAGTGATGGAACCGACGGTCAAGGGCCGGTGCGTGCACCGCGCAAAGGGCGTCGTCGCGGTTAAGCCAAATCAGCGCACCTTCATTCGGTGCGCGGTTTGGTATGCCATTGCTGCTTGAACTGCCCAGAATAGTGAACTTTCTCAAAAGGCCCTGTTCTTTGAAACACGCAAAATCAGACCTGTTAGAAAAGCTGCATTTGCGCTGCATTACGGCCCGGCGCGCGGAACAGGTCCGTGCGCAACACTGTGGCGGCCTTTGCGAAACCCAACCGCTTCAACGCAAGGTCAAACCGCGCCGCAACCA
Organism: Sulfitobacter sp. SK012; assembly: GCF_003352085.1. Classification (NCBI taxonomy): domain Bacteria; kingdom Pseudomonadati; phylum Pseudomonadota; class Alphaproteobacteria; order Rhodobacterales; family Roseobacteraceae; genus Sulfitobacter; species Sulfitobacter sp. SK012. The sequence continues at coordinate 2,166,416 of NZ_CP025804.1, read as the reverse complement.
TTTGCGCGTAAGGCCCCTCGCCCCTCATACGCTTGCCCCAAGCCGGATCATAATCACGCCCGCCGTGCATTTCGCGCAGGCGTCCCATGATCCGCGCGGCACGTCCGGGGTAATGCTGGGTCAACCAATCGCGCACCAGCGGCGACACCTCACGCGGCAGGCGCAACATCACCCAACTGGCATGGTCTGCGCCTGCATCATGACCGGCCTGCAAAATGGCCTCCAATTCAGGGTCCGTGAGCACGGGGATCAGCGGCGACGCCATTATGCGAACGGGAATTCCTGCTTGCGCCAAACGCGACACTATCCGCAGGCGTCGCGCAGGTGCAGGTGCGCGCGGCTCCATCAAACGGCTCAGGCGCGCATCCAACGTGGTGATCGAAATTCCGACCCGCGCCAGTCCGTCCGCAGCCATGTCGCTCAAAATATCAATGTCGCGCTCTATCAAGCTGCCTTTGGTCACGACCGCCACGGGATGGCGCGCCTCTCGCAACACCTCAAGACAGGCACGCATAATGCCGTGTTCCTTTTCAATCGGTTGGTATGGGTCGGTATTGGTACCTATGGCGAGGGTTGCTGGCCGATATGCCTTGGCCGCCAACTCACGCCGCAAGACATCTGGGGCTTCAGGCCGCGCAATCAACTGCGTTTCAAAATCCAGGCCCGGCGACAAACCCAGATACGCATGGCTGGGGCGCGCAAAACAATAGATGCAGCCATGCTCGCATCCTCTGTAGGGATTTATCGACCGATCAAACGGCAAATCGGGCGAACGGTTGTAGCTGATGATGCTGCGCGGCCGCTCTATGCGCGTGGTGGTTCGCAGCACCGGCAGCGGGTCTTCATCGCCACCCCAACCGTCATCCGTTGCCTCGCGCAGATGCCTTTCAAAGCGCCCCGCATGATTGCTAGCAGCTCCGCGGCCACGCAAGATGAAACTCCGGTCTTCTCTGTCCATGATGCAAAATTAGAACAAAATGAGAACACTTACAACAATACCCTGACCCCTAACCCAAATTTACGACCGCTTTTTACAAGAGCGCGTCGCGACGCGCTCTGTTCGTGTCGTAATTCGCATAGTAAGATTGCCCGGTTCTGACAAAAAAGAATGTAGGGTTCACGCCCCCGGTGCCGACCAAAAGGAAATACCATGTCCGACGACGACGAAATCATCCTGGCTGATCTGAACGACGAAGAACTTGTCCAACAGATGTTTGACGACCTTTATGACGGCCTCAAGGAAGAGATCGAAGAAGGCGTTAACATCCTGCTGTCGCGCAAATGGGCCCCCTACGACGTCCTGACCAAGGCGCTTGTTGGCGGCATGACCATCGTGGGCGCGGATTTCCGGGACGGCATCTTGTTTGTTCCCGAAGTGCTGCTCGCTGCGAACGCGATGAAGGGTGGCATGTTCATTCTGAAGCCGCTGTTGGCCGAAACAGGCGCACCGCGCGTCGGCAAGATGGTCATTGGCACCGTCAAAGGCGACATCCACGACATCGGCAAAAATCTTGTCGGCATGATGATGGAAGGCGCTGGTTTTGAGGTTGTCGATCTTGGCATCAATAACTCAGTTGAGAAATACCTAGAGGCGATGGAAACCGAAGGGCCTGATATCTTGGGCATGTCGGCTCTGTTGACGACCACAATGCCCTATATGAAAGTCGTAATCGATACGATGATCGAACAAGGCATCCGCGATGATTATATCGTATTGGTTGGCGGCGCGCCGCTGAACGAAGAGTTTGGCAAAGCCATTGGGGCCGACGCCTATTGCCGCGATGCCGCTGTTGCCGTGGAAACGGCCAAAGAATGGATGGGCCGCAAGCACAATAGCGTTAACGCCTGATTTAAGCGAAGCATGTCGGAATGACAAAAGGCCTCGCATCACGCGGGGCCTTTATTTTTAGCACATAACGCATACATACTGGATCAAAGGAGACACGTCATGCCACTCGACCGCCTTGTCCTAATCCTCGTCTGTGTGTTGATCGCCGCCGCGGTCACCGTATGGGTCGGAACGCTGGTTTTCGTCAGCTTTGAGTTTCCTGTCATGAGTGTCGCGCTGATCCCAATCGCCCTCGTGGCCTACATTGTCGTCCGGGTTATCGTCCAACGTATCGGCAACAAAACCGAAGATCATTACGACGGGATGGACAACTGATGCTGATCGCCACGACAGACACTCTTGTTGGTTACGAGGTTATTGAAAGCCTCGGTTTGGTGCGTGGTGCGACTGTGCGGGCCAAACACCTTGGCACGGACATTGTTGCTTCGCTCAAACAAATTGTTGGCGGCGAGCTAACTGGTTATTCTTCGTTGCTAGCAGGTGCGCGCGAACAAGCGCTTGATCGGATGTGTGAAGATGCGCGCGCCAAAGGGGCCGATGCCGTTGTTGGGTTTCGAATGGAGACGTCCTCCATCGCCAAAGGTGCCTCAGAAATCGTCGCCTACGGCACCGCCGTTAAATTGCGATGACCCTTTCAGACAATCATCTGACCGAAGACGGTCTGCCGCTTGAAAGCCCAAAGGGGCGAATTCTGCTGATCGCCTGCGGTGCACTTGCCCGCGAAATCATTGACCTAAAGGCGGCAAACGGGTGGACCCACCTCGATCTGACCTGCCTGCCCGCGAAATATCATCTCTACCCTGAAAAAATCACCCAAGCGGTCACGGATACGGTCACCAAACACCGTAGTGATTACGACGATATCTTTGTGGTTTATGCCGATTGCGGTACCGGCGGCCTGCTTCAGGTGGCCTGTGATACACTGGGCGTCAAGATGATCCCTGGCCCTCACTGTTACAGTTTTTTTGAGGGGAATGAACAGTTTGCGAGCCACAGTGAAAGTGAGATAACGGCGTTTTATCTGACTGATTTTCTGGTCCGCCAATTCGACGCCTTCATCATGAAGCCCATGGGACTAGACCGTCACCCAGAACTGCGCGACATGTATTTCGGCAATTATGAAAAGCTGGTCTACCAAGCCCAGACCGACAATCCTGCGCTTACCGAAAAAGCAAAAGCCTGCGCCGAAACCCTTGGCCTCGCCTTTGAACATCGCCACACCGGGTATGGCGATCTGGACACACATCTCCGCGCGCTCTGAGCCCCAATACTTTGACCACGCATAAAGGCCGGCAAGGACAAGACGAAAAAAGATGGCAAGTCATGCGCGAGTTTGTTGGTGCAATTTTCAGTCCACCTGGCTTCCCGGTAAAAATCAAAAACCGATCAAGGTCGGCTTCGAGCTCAAAAAAACAATAGAACTTGGTCCCTAAGGTTTTTTTTCTCCGATGGGGAGACAGTTAAACTGTCTATCAACTTCCCTCACCAGATCCAGTCGTCTATCGGGCATGCCTGCAACAACTGCTTTAAGGTCTGCTTGTTTCCCAGTTTCGCTTGCAAGCACCATTGCGGCTTGAAGAGCGGCGGCTTCATTTTGTGCGAATAGGACAATCTGCTCTTGGAAATAACGTGAGCTTGTTCAGCCTGCTCAAGGGTCTGCATCTCGGATGCCAAGATCTCACAGGAATAGACCAACGCGTTTTTCCCGTCTCGCGTGTCTAGAACAAACTCAGTTTGAGACGTCGGGTACAAGGAAAACAGCCCATACGCCGCGACCAAGGTCAGGATAAGAAATAAGGCCCGCCGTCTCAAATTCTTACTCCACAAAACGCATTTGAGCGGACGTCATGTCATCCTAAAATTGAAAACTTCGTAGGCCACCGCTTAGCCCACAAACCGTAACAAACTTTTGCGGAAGAGGTGACTCGCTGTGCCCAGTTAGCCCGAGCGCGCTGCAGTCTCTCGCACCCGCTCTATCATCGCCCGCAACCCGTTGGACCGCTGTGCTGACAAATGCTCATTCAGCCCCAGTCGCCCCATCTCAGCACGGGCATCCACCGCCATGACAGCTTCGGGTGTCAACCCATTGTAAAGTTGCCGTAAAACAGCAATCAGCCCTGACACAATCATGGCATCGCTTGCGCCGTCGAAATTCAATTGCCCATCCGACATTTCAGCATGCAACCAAACCTGCGAAGCACAACCATCGACCTTGGTCGCGGGCACTCGCAATGCCTCAGGCAGCGCATCCATTGCCTTGCCCATGTCAATCACATGGCGATAACGGTCTTCCCAAGCGTCGAGAAACTCAAAATCTTCGACCAGCTCTTCGAATGCGCTCGTGGCCATTGCCGTCTCCTGTTTCTGCGTTTGGTATGACGTAGGACGCACCTTGCCAAAGGTCCACCCCCTTCCCAAGCTGGGACAGATGCGCTAACCCGAAGGCAAGGCAGTTAACACGGCAGGTCACATGCGCATTTCCCTCTCCGCTTTTTTGGTATCAACCATGGTACTGACCTCTTGCGGCTCCGTAAGCGATAGCGCGATTAACCCAATCAACTGGTTTGGTGGCAGCGGCAGCACATCAGAGCCTGTGGCTCAAGGCGACACGGTTACGAACCCATTGATCCCCGAAAGATCAGGTTTGTTCCAAAGAAGAGCCCCGAAAGAGGTGATCTACGATGGCTTCCCATTTGAGCAAGTTACCAGCCTCAAGGTCGATCGCGTGCCGGGCGGCATAATCATCCGCGCCACGGGATTGGCAGCGCGCCAAGGCGTTTATGACGTGCAACTTACCCCAGCTACCGAAGGTCAGACGCCCGTCGATGGGGTGCTGACATACCGTCTTGAGGGTATACGTCCTGCATATGCCACCAACACCGGCACAGTGCCGACCCGTGAAGTTGTTGCTGCGCGCAAACTTACAGATCAGCAGCTCTTGGGCGTGCGCACCATCCGCGTTGAAGGCGGTGAAAATGCGTTGGTCGTAAGCCGCTAAGGCGCGACGTCGACCAATACAATATCATTGCCTTTTGCCGTCAACGCGATCTTGCCTTCGCACAGCTTAATCGCGTCCGCGCCAAACACTTCGCGCCGCCAGCCCGACAGTGCTGGCATATCGCGCAAACCTGCTGACATGCCATCCAGATCAGCCGCGTTGGCGATCAACTTGGCGGCAACCCCCGCGCTTTCAGTCTTGGCCTTCAACAGCACCCGCAGCAAATCGGCCAGCGCCGGGTTCACCTGTAGTTTTTCGCGGCTGCGATCAGGCTGCGGCGCGTCACCGGGCGAACAGGCCAAGCCTTTTTCGACAGCCTTAAGGATACCATCCGCAATATCGCCCCGGCGCGCTTCGCGCAGCAGCAAACGCGCGCGGCCCAATTCCTCGTGGTTCTTAGGCTTGTTAGACGCAAGCTCAACCAACGCATCGTCTTTGTAGACGCGGTTGCGCGGGATGTTACGTTCTTGGGCATGCGTCTCGCGGAACGCTGCAAGCTCTTGGACAACAGCCAAAAACTTGGCGCTGGACGTGCGCGTCTTGACCCGCTTCCACGCGTCTTTGGGGGTCGTAATATAGGTATCTGGGTTGGTCAGAATACGTAGCTCTTCTTCGACCCATCCCGCACGGCCAGTTTCTTCAAGCCGGGCCGCGAGAAATTCATAAATCTGGCGCAAGTGCGTGACATCAGCCAATGCATAGGTTTTTTGGGCATCGGTCAGGGGCCGACGTGACCAGTCGGTAAAGCGTGAAGTCTTATCGACGCCTTCATGGGCAATCTTGCGCACAAGTGTTTCATAACCAACCTGATCACCAAAACCGCACACCATTGCGGCAACCTGCGTATCAAACAGAGGCTGAGGGAAAACCTTGGCATCAACGTAAAAAATCTCAAGATCTTGGCGCGCGGCATGAAATACTTTGACCACTGACGTATCTCGGAAAAGATCGTACATTGGCTCCAGTGACAGGCCTTCGACGAGTGGATCAACCAAAACGCCCTTACTGTCATCGGTGCCCGGCATTGCCAGTTGCACCAGACAAAGCTTTGAATAATAGGTCCGCTCGCGCAGGAACTCGGTGTCCACGGTCACAAAAGGATGCGTTGCAGCTTCCTTGCAAAAAATCTCGAGATCTTCGGTTGTTGTAATTGTTCTCATGAAAACTCTTCTTGCGTCACAGATTCATCATAGGGCTACAGGAGCGGGCCGGTTTTGACCAGATCAGCAAGTCAGCATCATTGGATCAGTATTGCCAGCAGCAAAACGGCGTAAGACGGCAGGGTAAAGTCGATGCTCTTGCACCAATACCCGCGCCGCCAATGTTTCAGGCGTATCATCAGCCAGAACCGGTATCGTCGCTTGGCCCAAGATCGGCCCATCATCTAAGGCTGCGGTGACCTCGTGAACGGTGCAACCATGCACGCGATCGCCCGCTTCAAGCGCACGGGCGTGGGTATGCAGGCCCTTATATTTAGGAAGCAACGACGGGTGGATATTAATCATCCGCCCTGCCCAGCCATCTGTAAATCCGCCCGTCAATTTGCGCATAAAACCAGCAAGGCAAATGATATCCGGCGCGTGCGAGGCCAATGCGGCGTTTAGAGCGGCCTCAAACGCCGGGCGATCCGTGCCATAGGGCCGGTGGTCAACCACAGCTGTAGGCACGCCCATGGCCGCAGCCCGCGCAATCCCGCCTGCCGTCGCGTTGTTTGACAGAACTAAACAAGGTGCCCCTGCATGACCGGCGCGGGCCATGTCCTCAAGCAGCGACACCATATTGGAGCCACCACCGGACAAAAAAACCGCAACGCGTTTGGTCACTGACGGTGGCCAAAATAGGTGACGCCCTCTCCGGCCGTGACCTTGCCCAAAACGGCAACGCGTTCGCCGGCGCGTTGAAGCAGGGCAATTTGATCTTCGGCGCGATCGGCCGCGACAATCATGACCATGCCAATACCGTCGTTGAAGGTCTTGAGCATTTCAGCCTCAGCAATCCCGCCTTGTTCCGCCAACCAACCAAACACCGGCGCCGGCGTCCAACTGCCCAGATCGATTTCGACCCCAAGGCCATCAGGAACGGCGCGCGGCAGGTTTTCGGTAAGACCCCCACCGGTGATATGCGCCAATCCATGCACCCCACCTGCCCGGATCGCTTCGAGCACTGGTTTCACATAAAGCCTCGTGGGCGTCAGCAGCGCCTCGCCCAGCGTGCCAACATCAAACGGGCAATCCGCGTCCCAATCCAGACCGCTCATCTCTACCACGCGGCGCACCAGCGAATAGCCGTTGGAATGCACGCCGTCACTTGCCAGACCCAACAGCACGTCGCCTTCGACCACACCGTCCGGCAGGGCCGTTCCGCGCTCCATCGCGCCCACAGCAAAGCCTGCAAGGTCAAAATCGCCTGCGGGGTACATGCCCGGCATCTCTGCCGTCTCGCCCCCGATTAGCGCGCAGCCAGAGCGTTCGCAGCCCGTTGCGATACCCTCGATGATCCGCGCGGCCTGATCCATCTCAAGCTTGCCCGTGGCAAAGTAGTCCAGAAAGAAAAGCGGTTCCGCCCCCTGGCACACCAGATCATTGACGCACATCGCCACCAGATCGATGCCCACACCGTCGACATTGCCTGTATCAATCGCGATCCGCAGCTTGGTGCCCACACCGTCTGTGGCTGCAACCAGCACCGGATCAACAAAACCCGCGCCCTTAAGATCAAAGAGCGCACCAAAACCACCAAGCCCTGACATAACGCCGGGCCGTGTCGTCCGCTTGGCCGCGGGCTTGATCCGTTCCACCAACTCATTGCCGGCATCGATATCTACGCCTGCATCGGCATAGGTTATGCCCTTTTTCTGGTCTGTCATGGTCTGATCCCCGCCGCACGATTGACTATGCTCGCGGGGTTAGAGCATTGGCGGCATCCGTGCAACGCCAACCCTTGACGAAACCTCGCGACAAGATTACCCAAACCACCGGAGGGCCTGTAGCTCAACTGGTTAGAGCAGAGCGCTCATAACGCTTTGGTTGCGGGTTCAAGTCCTGCCGGGCCTACCAAACATCATTTATTATCCTTTTATTATAGGGTGTTAGGTGATTTTTTGACGAACCTTTCAGGGTGGTTCGTCAAGTTTTGTTCCGCTTTCGTGCCTGTAAGTCGCGAAAATGCTGAATCGGCCATGTCCCGCCGCCCAAACGTCTCACAGTACTTTTGAGCCATCGCCAGCGTGACGTGCCCGCTGACCGCCATGATTTCGTAAGGTGTGCCACCCGCCTCGGCGATACGGCGGCAAATGGCTTTTCGGAGGCCGTGTGAAGAACATAGAGGCAAGCCCGCTTTGTCGCACCACTTGCGCATGGATGTCCCAAGACCCTTGCGAGAGCGCGCCTTGTTATGGCTTGTCTCAAGGTAGGTGAACGTGACGGGCCTTGCCTCCAAAGCTGCTGCCAAGGCCGGATGGATCGGCAAGCTGATCAGCACCCCGCTTGGGTTCTTGCTGGTCTTTTGACGGCGATATTCTATCCGCCCATCTTTGACGTTCGCGGGCCCCAGCTTCACCGCATCAACCTTCGCGGCCCCTGTGTAGAGCATCAGCGTCATACAAATATGCGCAGGTGATCCGAGTGGATGAACCTCATAGAAACGAGCAATCTCGCCTTCGTCCCATGAGTGATACCCTTCGGACGTGGTCGCATACTTACTGACACCGAGGACCGGATTGGCGGCGACCCAATCCATCGTGACGGCAAGATCCATCATTTGAGACAGCCGTTTGAGCATCTTGTTGGCCTGCATCGGCGTTTCGTGCATTTCCGCCTTGATGGCCATGACGTGCCGAATTTTCATATGCGCGATACGCTTCTTACCGTGTTTGAGCCTTAAAGGCTCGATGACACTGCGATAATCGGCCCGTGTGCTTTCGCTGATGGTCGGAAAGTGCAGCTTGTAGAAATGGGTGACCAGATCATCCAAAGTTCCAGCTTTTGTGCGGGAAGCCCCTGCCCCTTCACTAGACTTCGATTTCTGGCGGTTAACGGCATCCTGATACCTTTGTTCAAACTCATCTGACCCGTAGTCAGACCCCAGTTCGGCAGTGAACCCGCGCGACCTATACCGCCAACGGCGTTTCCCGTGTCGATCCTTGTAGGAGCTTGCGCCCGGATATTTTTCTCGTTTTTTCAATCTGCGTCCCAATCATTTATCGTTGGTGGTGAGTTCTCACTCGCAGAATGTATCACCACCGTCCCATCTGGGCCAATTTCGGTACGCCCGACAGGAATCCCCGCGTCACGGTATGCGGCCAAATAGCGCTTCAGTTCTGTCTGGGTCAAAACAGCTTTTCTGGCGGGCATGGCAGATGTCTCCGTTTGGGCTGGCTTCTTTTTTCTCTCTAGCTCAGTTTTCACTTCCGCTCTGACGGTGAAATAAACAACGTCTCTAAGCCTTTTAGATCTTTCAAGGATTGCCCTTCTCATCAGCGAGGCAAGTCTCGACCATGTTTTGGGATAGAAATTCCTGGACGGCTTGTTCGGGGACAAAAAACTGCTTCCCAATACGAATGTGGCGCAGCTTCTTTGACGAAAGGAGCCGCCGCACACGGCGCACGGAAAGGCCAAGACATTCCGCAACATCTTTGGTTTCCAACATGGCTTCACTCATGACTTCCCTTTCTTTGCGGCGATGTTATACATTTTGAGACACTTTTGACCTCAAAGGCACCTTAATGTCCAAATTTGGACATTAAGGTCAACATATGGACATACATATTACCAATGTCTAGCGAAAACACGAGCATCGGCATGCGCCTGAAAGAAATCAGAGCGAAAACCGGACTAAACCAGCAAGATTTTGCTGAAACGATTGGCGCGTCGTATCGGTCCTATCGGGGTTACGAGAGCGGTGAACGTGAAGTGCCAACATCGATATTAATCAAACTGCACAATCTGATGAACGAAGAACCTTTGTGGATTCTCACAGGAAAGCAAACCCCGCTTGGGGATACTGAGTTAGACATCGTTGAAAACGCACTGCTCGCAGGTCTTGGCACGGTTCCAACTGCGTTAATCGAAAAAAGCCCCGAAAAAGCTGCGGCTTTCTTGAAATTGCTTGTGAAACTGAGCCTCAAGCAGGGCGAGGGTTTAACCCAAGTCGATGCTCAGGAAATTGCACAGCAAAGCCTAAAGGAGTGATCATGCCGACACGTTTTTTCAAGAAACAGTACGCGGATGGGGCTACAGCATTGGAGGTGGCGCAAACCATGCACAAACAGGCCAAGGGTGCGTTTCTTTCGAGCGTTGTATTGATTACATGCGCGACCATTGCCGTCGTTTGGACTGCAGGCAGTCTAGAGAAACAACTTTTGAGCCTTGGAGCTCTCGCATTTGCCGTGATTGCAGCCAATCAGCTGAGAAGGATCAAACTCGATTGCCAAGAGCTGATCTGCCGCCTTCCATCTCAAACAAAGTAGCGAACACGGCCACAATTGGTTTGGGCTAGCAGAATGCACATAAGAAAGTGGGCTATTTCAGCAGCAATGGCCAAAGTGCCAACGGCGGAAACACCTAACATCTTAGTCGTTTATACGGGATGCTGCGAATGGTAATGTTCTCAGATCAGCCGTTCACGCGAGCTGCGACTAATGTCTCGAGTGAGCCCATAGGAGAAGTGATGATTTTTCGCTGCGTGCGCATGCAGCGAAGGAAATCCGGCAGATTCACATTCGTTTGCGCCGCCATACAGCGAAAGGACCGGTCATTGCAAATGGCCCTCCGATCAAGCCGAAGGACTATCAGATGAGTAACAGAAGGAGCCTATGCAGCGGCTCGCCCGGCCAACCAGGCGCAAAATTGCGCGGGTTGTTTCCTCGGGCATTTGACGACATGAAAGCCGCCCACGCGCATGTCGCCACCGAACACAAGAAAGGCAACGCCGTCATGACTGTCAGGGGGTGCGATCCAACCACGGTATTGGCTTGTGACCACGGCGGATTTTGCGACAACGCAGGTTTACAAGAAATTATCAGAGTGGCTGAAATCAGAAGTGAAACGAAGCATAGGCACGCAGGTTGGCCATGCAATTGAGTAATGCCGATTTTCTCCGGTAGCGGCATTTGAGTGGTCCAAGTTCGGCACGCATCCTGAATTTAAGCAGCTCAGCACTTTTCTGACATCAATGTGATCTGATCGCTTCCAGTTCGGCGCGTTCCTTTGCCTCCACTCTCTTGGCAATTGTTTCCAGATGCGAGATTGCCACATCGACCCGACGCGGTGAAAATCTGCGATCGGGGCGCACCAGATGGATTGATCGATCCCTATGCCAAAAATTCTGAAGAACCGGAACGACTGCGCCGGTTGCAAATGCGTCACCAAACCCCGCAAGCGCCATATAGGCAACACCGAGATCACGCATGCATGCGTCTAAAATCGCCGGGCCCGCGTTCAGACTTAACCGTCCACGAACCATTACGTCCAGCTGCTTCTTATTCTCAGAAAATCGCCAAAACTTGGCGTTCGTCAAAAGGCACTGATGGTCCTTCAGATCTCTTGGGTGCCGAGGAACACCGTGGGCCTTGAGATAATCCGGTGAGACCGCCGCGACCCTTGTCCGGGAGGATAAGGGTTTTGCGATCAGACCACTGCTTTGCATCGGGCCAGCCCTGATCGCAAAGTCGTACCCTTCGCTTAGAATGTCGACTTGCCGTGGGCTAAAGTCGATTTCAATCTCGATGTCTGGATGTTGTGCGGCCATTTGGTTCAAGGCGGGACCGACAACCTGATCAGCAAAGGAACCTGACATGGAGGCGATGCGCAGGCGACCCTCCAATTTGCGTTGGGTATTTGATACTTCCTGAAATGCCTTTTCAAGATCGTCTGATATCTTTTCAGAGCTTTTTCGAAGCTGTTCACCTGCAGTCGTTAGACGAACGGATCGCGTGCTGCGCTGGAACAGCTTGATTCCAAGCCGTGCCTCAAGCCGTCCAACTTGACGGCTGACATGTGCCACAGAAACGTTCAATGCGCTTGCTGCCCCGGTAAACGTACCGGCGCGCGAAACTGCTAGAAATTCACTCAACCCGTCCGAGTTCATTATTACCACCGAGTAATAGTGTTTTGATTATTGGGCGGATACCGCATTCAAACAGAAACAACAATATAGGGTGAAGATCAAACAACGGAGCACAGATCAATGACCAAAAATCTCTTCGATCCCATCCAAGTGGGTGACTACCGCCTTAACAACCGGATTTTCATGGCCCCCATGACGCGCGCGCGCGCTGGTGCCTCTGGGGTTCCCAACGAAATGATGGCGACCTATTACGCGCAGCGCGCCAGTGCCGGGCTCATTATCTCAGAAGCCACGGCAGTTTCGCCGCGTGGTGATGGCTGGCCGGGTGCGCCCGGCATTTACACAGACGCGCAGCAAGCGGGATGGGCATCCGTCGCGGATGCAGTGCACGATCGAGGCGGACGCATCTTCCTTCAGATATGGCACATGGGTCGTGCAGTCCTGTCTGAAAGCATAGGCGGGCAAAGGGCCCTTGCTCCCTCTGAAATCGCTGCAGAGGGCGAATTGCCCAACAGCGAGGGCATCCCGACGGCCTTCGATACTCCAGAAGCGATGTCTGTGGATCAGATCGACGAGGCGATCGCAGAGTTTGCCTCTGCTGCACGCCGTGCCATTGATGCTGGTCTGGACGGCGTTGAACTTCATGCTGCCAACAATTTTTTGATCGATGCTTTTTTGCGCGATGGAACGAATAAACGCGATGATGACTATGGCGGAACGCTGCAGAACCGCAGCAGGTTTTTATTGGAGGTTGTCGACGCGGTTGTGGCCGAGATTGGCGCAGGCAAGGTAGGCGTTCGATTTTCACCGACAAACGCTGTTTTTGGAATCAGCGACAGCAATCCAGAAGCAATTTTTTCATTTGCAGCGCGACAGCTTTCAAAAAGAGAATTGGCCTACCTGCATGTACTGGAACCGGCGCTCGATAGCGGAAGTCCGATGGTTGCTGGATTGCCTTCTGTCGCCCCGGCACTACGGGATGCTTATGATGGGTTTATGATCCTTAATGGCTCTCTGACCCAGAAAACCGGAGCAGATGTTGTCGAAACCGGGCGCGCTGATGCAGTCGCATTCGGGGTGCCATTCATCGCTAACCCGGACCTTGCAGAGCGTTTCGCCAACGGTATCGCCCTGTCTGAGCCGAAACCAGAGACCTTCTACAGCGGCGGCGCAGACGGGTACATCGACTACCCGAATGGGGGTCGTCTCACACCTGCAGACCAATGATCAAATTTGGGCCGGATGTTTTGATCCGGCCCAAACATTTCAAGTGGCACTTGCGATCCACTGCGATCTCACATCTGAACGTTGCCGGGGCCGATTAGACTGGAGTTCCGCCTTTTGGGCTGGGCGCACAGCACCTTTAACTGATGTGCTTATCTGTCCGAAGGCGCTCTACCATGAAGTCAACAAATGCTCTGACTTTGCCGCTGACCATGCGGCCTTCTTGATGGACGACATGGATTGGCATCGATGGCAATTCGAATTCTTCTAGCACTGGTTTCAATTGCCCTGCTTCAATGAACGGAGAAACTTGATAAGATAGCGCTCTCGATAGGCCCCATCCCCGCAGTGCCATTTCTATTGCGGCATCGTTTGTGTTCATCTGCACGCGTGGTTTAACGTGAACCGAACTCCGCGCACCGCTGATTTGAAAATCCCACGCGTGAGACCCCGCAGCCGCCACAGACTGAATAAGAGCGTGATCTTTCAGGTTCTCCGGATGCGTCGGCAGCCCATGTTTTTCGATGTATTCGGGTGCCGCAAAAACAACCTGCCGAACTTTGCCGCAGCGCACCGCAGTGAGCGAAGAATCCGGCAACTCTCCAATTCGGATGCCAACATCCAGTCCTTCATCAATCAAATTCACGACGCGATCCACGTACACCGTTCGGGCGTCAACATGCGCGTATGTGTTGAGGAACTCGCCAAGCGCAGGTGTTACGAACATGCGGCCAAACAGAACCGGGGCCGTAATGCTCAACGCGCCTCGCGGTTCAGAATGTGACCCAACAGCCGCGTTCTCTGCCTCTTCCAATTCAAGTAGGATCCGCCGTCCATCAGCCAGAAACCTTTTGCCTACATCTGTGAGCCCGATTGAGCGGGTCGTACGCATAAACAGACGGGCCCCAAGATGTTCCTCTAGCATCGAGATGTATCGCGTGACTGCGGGCGGGGACATGCCCAGCCGGCGCGCAGCAGGTGCGAAACCTTGGCAGTCAGCCACCGCAATAAACACCTGAATGGATCGTAGTTTGTCCAATTGATTATTCCATATTATTGAATAATCAATTTACTAATACAAGTATTATGCAAATTCAAGGAATAGACTAACTCTTGCCCACCGAGTGACAGCCTCACAAACGAACAGGAACATCCCATGCCACGCGCATTCGCAGAAATTAGTTTTACACCTTCCGTTCTTGCCCTGCAGACACAGAACGGTTCGGCGCAAGGGTATTCCAAGTTTCTTCATCCGGACGCTGAGCGTGGTGATCGGATCGGCCCCGCTGAAGCAGAGTTTATTACCGGAAGGGATGGCTTTTACCAAGCTACGGTTTCAGACTCTGGATGGCCTTATGTGCAGTTTCGCGGCGGACCTGCGGGGTTCCTTAAGGTGCTGGATGATCGAACGATTGCCTATGCTGATTTTCGGGGAAACCGCCAGTATCTGAGCGCAGGCAATCTTGCGCAAAATGATCGCGTCTCAATGATCTTGATGGACTACCCAAATCGGCGAAGGCTCAAGGCTTGGGGCCGCGCAAAGCTGACCGCGGCAACCGAAAATCCGGAACTGATAGCCCAACTTCAGGACACGTCCTATCGCGGGCGACCAGAACGCGCTGTGGTCATAACGATTGAGGCGCTTGATTGGAACTGCCCGCAACACATCCCACAGCGGATGACCCTGGAGGAGCTGGAACCGCAACTTGAAACCATACGCACCGAACATTCGCGTCTGAAATCAGAGAACGAAGAACTAAGAACTGCGCTTGGTCTGAACGACTGATCAGCGCCTCACATTCACCCCACCAAAAAGGAAACCAAAATGACCAATCCGATTAAGTCGGCACTCTGCGCGAGCTTTCTGGCTTTGACCCTTGCATCCCCCAATATCGCCGCGTCACCCGCCTTCGCGGTTGAAACCAACGCCATGATCGATGTGACACAAACGTCGTTTCACTCGGAAATCATTGATGGCATCAGGATCGCATATCGTGAGGCTGGTGATCCGGCCAAACCAACGATCTTGCTTTTGCATGGCTTTCCAACGTCGTCACACATGTTCCGCAATCTCATCCCCGAGCTTGCTGCCAACTACCATGTCATTGCGCCAGACTATCCCGGTTTCGGGGCGTCAGACATGCCATTGGCAGAGGAGTTCGATTACTCCTTCGCCAAGGTCGCGGAGATGATGATCACACTTTTGGATCGCAAGGATGTCAACAACTACGCGGTCTATTTGATGGATTACGGCGCGCCTGTCGGCTTTCGAATGTTTGCACAACATCCGGAGCGGGTGTCGGGCTTCATCATCCAGAACGGCAATGCCTATGAGGAAGGTCTGCGCGAATTCTGGGATCCGATCAAAGCCTATTGGGCTGAACCCTCAACCGAAAATGGCGACGCACTGCGCGGGTTTTTGGGAATGGAAGCGACGAAATGGCAATTCACCCATGGCACGCAAAACCCTGACGCGATCAGCCCTGACAATTTCTGGCACGTTCAGTACCTGCTGGATCGTCCAGGCAATCAAGAGGTCCAACTGGCCATGTTCCTCGACTACGGTACCAACGTAGCTGAATACCCAAAATGGCAGGCGCTGTTTCGTGAATATCAACCGCCGACATTGCTGATGTGGGGTAAGAACGACCATATATTCCCTGCCGATGGCGCACATCCGTACAAGCGCGACCTGAATAACATTGAGTTCCATTTGCTCGACACCGGCCACTTCGCGCTTGAAGAATTCGGCATCAATATCGCGGCTGGGATGATCGAGTTCCTAGATCAAAATACTACCCCATAACACGCCAGAAGAACCGGCAGATACCGCGCCCTTCAAAGAGGTGCGGTATCCAGCCTGGCTGACAAAACCAAAGGAAATACCATGCCCACGATTTCTCATCCAACAAGTGCAGGAGTCCCATTTTGGAAACGGTTTTACCGAGCCATCGCCGCCTATGAGGACGCGATGGATTTTGATCCCACTGAGCATGTGGTCGCGGCTCTTCAAAAGAGGACATCCATCATGGAGGAGAGAATGGTCAAGCTTGCGGCCATTTGTCACTACGTTTCACACTCATAGAAAAGTTGGCTCCCCGTGGCAGGAATGCCTCCGCTCACGTAAATTATCTGGAGAATACCTATGGAAACCCTTGAAATATTTGGCGTTCAATTTGTCTTGAGTGTAATTGTCTTCGCTTTGATTGCAAAATGGTATGCCGCACCTTGGCTTGCTCATAAATCTAAACAAGTTGCTTTAGGGTTGCTGATCCTTCCACACGCATTCCGCCACATCGGACTCACATTCTTGACACCAGCAGGCGTCAAGGAGGGCATACCAAGCACCTTTGCCACTGCCGCAGCCTATGGTGATTTTGCCAGCGGGATTCTTGCGATACTTGCCTTGATTGCTTTGCGGAGAAATTGGCCCGTGGCCATGGCGTTGGTTTGGGTTTTTAGCCTAGTAGGTATTGCCGATTTGCTCAACGCGTTGCGGCAAGCAGAAGCAGTCCCTTACTTTGCCGCTGTTTGGTACATCCCGACATTCCTGGTGCCGTTGTTACTAATCACACATGTCATGATTTTTGCACGCTTGCTTGGCGGCGACATGGCCAATTGCGCCGCCCCGTGTTCACCGTCCATTCGGGATTCGAGCGGGGCAACGAGAGTGTCAAAAAGTGTTTGCCTAACTGTCAGCTCTGATCCTCTCGTCTTCCCGACACGACGAGCCACCACGCAAGAAGCGGAAAGCCAATGAGTTCCAGTGCAATTGACGGGGCAATTGCCGCGCTGAATATCACACCGCTGTCGATGTCACTCAGCCGGAATAGGCCCGCGATCGCGATCATCGCCGACAGAATGATCAATGTTGGGCGGAACGTACGCATCGCAAGACCGCCGATTACGAAGGCGGCACCGACACCAAACCAGATACCACCAATGAACCTTATGTGGCTATCCTGAGCGTGGAATATTGCAGCATCCATGATCGCCACGAAGTCGCGTGTCGATTGCCAGCCGAGTGTTTTGATCCCACCTAGACCAACGTTCAGTCCTAGAAAGATGATGGCTACGCCGACAATGGTGACAACCAGATTCAGTAAATTGATCTTTTTCATTTCCATGTTCCTTGAGGGAGTTCTGCTGGGTATCCATTTTATTTAGTACGCGTTCTATATTAATGTAGCCTTGACAACGCAAGCATTATTTGTGACGCGTGCTAAAATACTATTGGAGAACCCAACCCATGGCTAAGACCGCAGGCAGGCCGCCCCGCAGCGAGAGTGACATTGCGGAGTACAGATCAAAGATCGCAAAGCAAGCACTCGCGATCTATCGCGCAGAAGGTTTTGATGCGGTTTCGATGCGCCGTCTTGCCAAGGAGGTCGGATGTGCCCCGATGACGATCTATGCGCATTTTGAGGGCAAACACGATATTCTACGATATCTGTGGGCGGATGTTCTTGCCGACATGTCCAGCGAAATTCAAGGAAAATTAGAACGGATCGATGCACCGGCTGAACGTCTACAAATGGCTGCGCATACCTTTGTATCTTATTGGGTCGATCATCCCGACCATTTTAGGCTCGTCTTTATGTCGAACGACGTAACGCGGTCGGACGTCAGCACATTTGTCATGGACGAAGAAACGTTGGCACACTTTCAGATGTTTTCGGATCTGGTGCAGGACATTCTTCAAAATGAGAGCAACGTCAAAGCAAGCACCGACACACTGATATCTGGAATGATAGGCATCGCACTTTGTCTCAATACGATCCGTGACTACCCTTGGACCTACGCTAAGATGATGACCGACAGATTGCTCACGGGCATTATCTCCCCTGTCGATACTGCGTCCTGAAGTTAACCCCGCCTCAGTTCTTCTGCCAGAAAATCATAGACCCTGCGAATGCGGCGGCTTGTTGAGAGTTCTCGGTGGGCGACAAGCCAGATCGGGAAGATGAGCGGTTCGAGATCAGGGAGAACGCGGCGCACGATGGGGTCCGCGTCGCCGATATAAGCGTCCAGAATGCCGATAGCCGCTCCCTGGCGCACAAGTTCCCACATAACCAGATAACTTTCGGTAAGAAGCGGAAAGTTCGCCTCAGTCAGGCCAAGCCCGAGCGTGTTGAGACCTTTGAGCATCATGCCGCCATGATCCATATTCACGAAGTCAGCGTGACGCAGATCGTAGGGCTTCGTTGGGTTACCTATCTTTTCAATATAGTCCGGTGTTGCATAAAGCACCGCATCAGCATCGCCGATCCTTTTGGCGATCAGATCGGGTTCGGTGGGCCGGAAATTGCGGATGGCGATATCGGCCTCGCGGCGACGAAGGTCGCTGGCATGATTGGCCACGACAATCTCAACCTGAATGCCGGGTTCCATGATGCGTAATCTAGCAATGATTGGCGGTAGCAGCACCACGGCATAGGTCTCGCTGGCCGAGATGCAGATCGTGCCTTCTAATGCTTGCGATTGGCCGAGAGCCGTCATCGAGACACGACCTGCAGCCTCTCCCATGTCGCGTACATGGTCCAGCAGTTCTAACCCACTTGGCGTGAGTGTGAGGCCGCGACCGACACGCTCAAACAAAACGATTCCCAGTTCCTGCTCAAGCCCGTCTACCTGACGCCCAAGAGTTGGTTGGGCCATGCCCAATGCACGCGCGGCGGCTGACAACGATCCTTCCTCAGCCGTGACCAAGAAAGCCCGTGCTTTGTTCCAATCAAATTTTACTGAGCGCCAATCCATGCAAATATGCATATCAAATCACAGGATTTGGTCAATTCGCATAGCTGCACGGACGTACTAAACCGAAGTCAACATCTTTACGCCGACCCCCGAAATTCGGTTTTGCCCAAAAGCGCCAGTCGCGCTTTGGCCCATGAAAGGAAATCCCATGTCGAAGGACATTCAAAACACATTGAACCTGAAAGATGCCCGCATTGCAGGCGCGCTCTACCTCACCATTGCCGTTTGCGGCGGTTTCAGCATTGGCTATGTGCCGGCGCAAATCGTCGTAACAGGAGATGCCTCGTCCACAGCTGCCAATCTGATGGGCCAGCTTGGGTTGTTTCGATTGGGCGTGCTTGCAGATAGCGCGGTCATCCTGCTGGAGATCGCGATCACGGTTATCCTGTATCAGATGTTTCGCACCACCAGCCCAAGGCTTGCCCTTATCGCGATGGTATCCCGTTTGGGTATGATCGTCGTCATGGCGATCAACCTGTTGTTGTGGGTTATGCCCTACGTGCTGTTGACCCAACCAATGGGGCTTGACCCGACTGACAGTCAGGCCTTTGCGCAAGTCTTTTTCGAGGCGCATGCCCTTGGTATTTACGTCTGGCAGCTTTTCTTTGGCGCACATTTGCTGGCCCTTGGATGGATTATCCTGCATTCCAGATTGGTGCCGCATCTACTTGGCTGGGGTCTGTTTATCGGGGCGTTTGGCTATCTGATCCAAGGCCTTGTTGAGCTGACGTTCACTGATGTTGCAGCACTGGACATCACCATTATCGGATTGCTCGTGATTGTTACGATCGCGGAGCTTGGGTTCGGGTTTTGGCTGCTTATCCGTGGCCTGCGCGGCAATACTGCCCAAACCGTTTCCACTCCTCAGACAGCTTAAGGAGCTTTTGAAATGTATGCCTATACTTATACTGAATACGGCGGCCCCGGCGTTTTGAATTTCGTTGAACTGCCAACCCCAACACCTAAAGCAAACGAAGTGCTGATCCGTATTGTTGCAACCACCGTCAGTGCGGGTGACTGGCGAGCCCGCAGCTTGACGATGCCCGCTGGGTTAGGACTTGTTGGACGACTTGTCTTCGGCATAACGCGCCCCCGCAAGCCAGTTCTTGGAACTGATCTATCCGGCGTAGTCGAAGCCATCGGTGCAGATGTGACCACTTTCCAACCTGGGGATGCTGTCATCGGTTTTCCAGGCGCAGGATTTGGCGCGCATGCGGAATACATCACGATGCCAGCCGATGGAAAGGTCGTCCGCAAACCTGAAACCCTGAACTTCGAGGAAGCAGCAGCCATCCCATTTGGGGCCACAACCGCATATGATTTTCTGATCAATAAGGGGAGATTACGCGCAGGTGAACGGGTTCTGATCAACGGGGCGTCCGGATCTGTCGGCTCTGCCTGCGTGCAACTCGCCAAGCACTTCGGGGCCGAAGTGACGGGCATCTGCAGCGCCACAAATGTAGATCTCGTGCGTAACATCGGGGCCGACCATGTCATCGACTACAACACGCAAGACTTTACCAAAGAAGGCCCGCAATACGACATGGTCGTGGATACCGTTGACACAGCACCTTGGGACCGGGCGCGGCACGCCTTGGTGCCAAACGGTCGTATGCTGCTGATCGCAGGATCTACATCCGACATGATCTTGGGTTGGCTCAAGGCCCGGTTGCGCGGCAAGCGTCTGATTGGCGGTGTGGCGTCAGAGTCAGTCAATATCCTGCGCAAAGTCGTTGATCTCGCAGCTGCCGGAGATTTCCATCCGGTCATCGACCGAAGCTTTGATTTTTCCCAAATGATTGCCGCGCATACCCATGTCGATACTGGGCACAAGAAGGGCAACGTCGTTGTGACGATCAAATCTCAAAGTAACGCGCATTTCCATGATGACGAAGATCTTCAAATGGCGGAGACAGCTCATGTCTGATGCACACAGTTTTAGGATCATTGGTCTGTGCATCTTGGCGGCATTCCCACTTTTCGGAGTTGGCCAAGCCCTCTTGGGCAGTGAGTGGCACTGGCTTGGCCTGCTCATGTGCCTCGGCAATTCCGTGGCCGTGATTACCATCGGACTTCTGATGCGCCCGATGATCGCGACAACAGCGCCACGCAGCGGAGGCATCTATCTCTCGGCGCGTATAGCTGAAGGCTTGTTGTTGGGCATATCGGTCATGGCACAACAGGGCAGTTTCATTGGATTGACGACATCAGCCGACACCTTTTATCAACTCGGCATGATAGCACTCGGCCTTGGCAGCTTACCTATGTGCCTCTGGCTGATCCGGTCGAAGTTTGTTCATACTGCGCTCGGTGCGTTGGGTTTCATCGGCTACGTATGTCTCGTCGTCGCGATGATTGCCGCAGCATCCAATTTTGAGACAGTGTCGATGCTACTGCTGCTCCCCGGTGCCGCGTTCGAGGTAATGTTTGGCCTCATTCTTGTACTGCGTGGTCCAGGGAAGTGGGCGCAACGGTTTGCACTTTAGGCCAACCCGTCCGAAAGCCCGCCTTTCGTGTTTTTTGCGAAAGGCGGGATCGTGGCGGCCGCGCCCTCTTGGTCTCTGTTGAGACTTTCCTCATGACTGCCACAAGCGGCGGCCCTGGCTCTGACCCTCGGTTTGAGCCGATGGGCGACGGTTTGGTCAGAAACGTCTGACGATAGCAACCCATTGCTTGGGGCTTCAACAGGCATCGATCAGGCGTAGGCACGTTTCCTTTTGCACGCCCAAGAGCCGACACCAAGCAAGACGATCAAGACAGCAGTCGTCGTTAAGCCTGATTTTAAAATGGAAGCGACACTTGCCGCCAAGACAGTGTTGGCTGATATTTCAGGCCAACTCAGGATCATGACGCAGATGCCGGCGTTCTCTAAATAGTCAGCGATAGCTGCCGCAATCGAAAACCAAGTTCCAATTCGAACAGGCTTTTGACTTACGTCTCGTGAACCAAGCCATTTGAACAATGATATTAAGGTCAGCGCCATCAGAGAGGGATAAACTAGATCAAGTGGAATTTGTCGCGTGAGATAGTACCACCTTCCACTGGATTCCAAGGCATCGATCAGCGAATCTGCCAATTCAGCCGAATATCCGCCGGGGCGCATGTCGAAAGGGCGAAGGCCGGATACGGTCTCGATGTGCGCCAGAGTGCCAAAGATCATCAGCAGATAGATTCCGGCGGCAGCGAGACCGAAGAGTGCCGCTTGCCGCCCGTACTGCTTAGTTGGTATCGTCATATTCATTGGTTGTTCTCCTTACCGTTGGCACCGTCGTACTGAGCGCGAGCAAAGCTGGCATTATCGTTTGATAAGGAATTCGCGATTTGGACCTCTTTACCTTTCTGACATGTCCCCCGAACGCATTAAATGGAGACGCAGCGCATGAGTTCGCGGCAGCATGGAATGTTGAATTTGTCGAAAAGGGGCGTCGCATTGCGACGCAAGGCGAACCAGATCCAATGGAGCACATCATTCTTGATGGGCGCGCCACGAGCCAAATTAGCGATCCAGAAGGCCGCGGCGTTTGCGTTAGCTTTAACGCAGGTCCGTGCGTGGTCGCACCAAATGTCGCGAGAACTAGAAACGGGACCTCGCTCGTATCAATAGATGTAGTTGCGGACGCGTTAGTTGCGCACATGGACAGCCGCGCTTTGACTGAGCTCATGTTGGTGTCGGAGCCAATTCGCGAATGGGCAAACGGCATTTTGCAACAAGAACTGGCCCGTAAGGCTGACCGGGAGTGGTGCCTTGCTGCGCTTGGCGGGGCAGACCGCCTTGCGTGGTTTCGCGAAGATTTCCCGCGTCACGAAGGGCTCTTCGGCCATCATTTGATTGCATCTTTTCTCGGTGTCACACCGGTCACACTCAGTCGGCTTCGCGGTGCCGAGCGAAACACGGCGGTTGACTGAGGGTTCGATGGGGGGGACCTATTGCTAGCAAAGCTGACAATGGTAGCTGCCGTAGCAAAATGGCGTCTAGTCCGCATCGTAACAGTTCACGTTCGGTGTAGCGAAAGTGTGGTTTGGGAATGCCAAATTTTAACCATTCTTAATGGCCGCTCTGGTGAATTCGCTGCGTCGCCAAAAGTATTGCCGCCGCAACTACAAACGAAAGCTGCGTCAGCAACATGGCCAAACGTGAATGTCAGGAAAGTCCGCATCTGTTGGGTTCGAACAAGGTGCAGCGAAAGTCGGTATTTCCTGAACCAGCCTTTCATGACCAGCGCGGCGAAGGTGTCGGGAGAGCCCGAGTTACTGTCAGTTACAAATCGCATTTGCCATAGCTGCGTAAGAATCTTTAAGTCCGTCCACAGTAGGAAACGGATTCATTGGCCCTTCGGGTGTGTTGATCCCTGACGCAAGTACGATGTTGTTGATGAAATCAAAGATGCCGCAGACTTCCACAACCTCGTAAACCGCAACCTCGCTCCATCCAGCACTCAGTGCCGCATCGAACGCCTCCGTGATCTTGTCGGAATTTTTGCTGTGCAGACCGAGGGCATATGTCAAAAGTGGTTGGATACGTTTGTTGGTATCTTCAACAGGTCCAGCAAATACCTCTGAAAATACAGTGTGATAGAAAACACAATAGGGAGTGGTGTTTTGCTTCGAAATGAACGCAGCTATCGCTTCGCGCTCTCCTCTTGATAACGCTCCATCTGCGCACATGATGTCATTGAGGAGGCGGAGAAGTAACTCAGAATTACGCGGGAACAACTTCAACACATCAGTAAGGCCGCTACCAGATGAGAGACCATCAAAGTTTGCCATTTCGTTTTGACCCTTTGCAAATTTGGGCTGCGACAAAACGCAATCACCCCTTCCCTAACCACAAACTAGCACCCGGCAATGACTATGTCACTTTGTCCGCGTTGTGTCAGTTCAGGAAGAGCGCAGCGAATATCCGGTTTCGCTCGTTCGCAAAAGTGCTGAAGCTTTCGAAAGCGACTGCGAGACTATATCTCGCATAGATGGGCAGAAAAAAATCACGCGTGTAACTGATTGCCTTGGGTCAAAGACAAAGATACGCCCTCGCGCTGTTTCAACCGTGATACCATCGCCAGCAAATTATCCGCGCGCGGGTTTCCCTTGGCGCTGAGCATCCGCATCAGACTCTTCGGGTCCTTGTCCATGTCTTGCGCCAAGGCCTCGAACCCCACTGTGGCGTTGACGTAATCACGCAGCAGCACCTTACCCGTCTCCAGATCGTCGCTGAGCATCGCCTCAACGGCTTCGCGGAAGAGGCCCGCGCGGAACTCAGGATCGCGCTCGGCGCGCGCTTTGATCGTGTCTTTGAAGTCTTTCGTCAGTGGCATGTCAGTCACCTTTCTCCTTGCGGGCTTTGTAGTCGTCCCAATATGCTTTGGCCTGCTCGATGTCTTTCGACTGGCGCTTCTTGGTGCCGCCACACAGCAGGATGACAAGCGTATCGCCGTCTTTGCCGAAGTAGACGCGGTAGCCGGGGCCGAAGGTGATGCGCCGTTCTGACACGCCTTGTCCGACTGGCTTCACATCACCCAGATTGCCCGTCTCGATCCGCGCAAGCGCCGTTCTTACCTTCAGGGCAGCAGCTGTGTCCAGATCGTTAAACCAATCTTCAAACGGCGTTTTCCCCGCTTCGGTGACATAGACAACAAGCCTATTCATTGGAGGAATTGGTGACATATACGTTACCATTTGTCAATCGGTGTTGCATCATCAGTGCGTCATCCCTCGATCCATTTCTAACTCCCGCGTCTCTAGTTCTGCTTCAACTGTCTCTCGGCGGCTTTCACTAATTTCAAGCTCGTCTCTAGTTGCCTCCGCAAATTCCCGTAGTTCGAGCCTTCGTTCAGCAAGCCGTGCAACGCAGCCACGGACGCCGTTTGCGATTGAATGAGCACTGACACGCAGGCGGCCAATCCATCCATCTGGCTCTGCATCCCGCTGGTCGAGCGCGCCTCCAAGCCGCTCAATTCCTTTGCTGAGACTTCGCAGGCCATCACCAACCGCTCGACGCAGGCGAGCAAGTCGCGTTCCAAGGCTGTCAGGGGTGTCGTCATCTAATCCTCCTCGATCTTGATGCAGGTCACCGACCGACCGCCCATTGTGCAGGTCCTCAGGCGCGTCTTGGTCGGGTCCAGCACCAGCCATGTCGCGTCCTCCCTGTCGATCCGCGTCAAACCCAGTTCCGTCAGTTCCGAGCGCGTCAGTTGGACCGTCCAAAGCCAGCTCGCGACCATCATCAAGGCGATCCCCGTCACGATGATCCCCGTGATGATCCAAGGCGAGAACGTCATCCAATTCTTGATCAGCTCGATCCGTTCCTCGAACAAGTTCATGTTGTGAAACAGAAAGTGCGCCGTATCGTTCTTCATTGTATTCTGTGCGTCGTTCAACATGGTCTGCGAGGTTTGCACGAAGGCGGTCATGTGAGATTCCATCAAGTCTTCTTGCTCGGTTTGCATCTGCGCCAGTTTCATACTCAGCCGCGATTTCTGCGTGTCGGGTTGTGGACCAGTTTTCATGAGTGAGGACGCCTTCAAGTTTGAACGGTTTTGAAAATTCAGGATCACGGACACTGATTGATTTTGCGGCTTGGCGCGTGACCTCGAAGCCAGTGTCCTCAAAGAAGGCGACCATAGTTGCGCGGTCGGTGATCAGGCCCGCGTCAATCTGATCGTAGAGCGCCCCGATGATGACCTGACGGGCCTCAGCGCGTTTAGCACTTTCACGCACAAGCTTGAAATCACGGGCAAGGTCAGGTTCCATCGGGTCGGCCCAACAGTGGGTTTTGTTCAAGACGTCGCGCAAAGTACCAAACGCGGCCTCATGGCCGGGCGGTGCGATGTTCAACGCCCTGCCCGTCGCCAGCTCCAAACGCGGCGTGCAAAAGTGCAGCTCGACATTACCTTCATGCACATGGCGCACCCAAAGGCAGTCGTATTGATCCGCCTCAAGCCCAGCAAAGGCCATAGCCTCAAATTGCTCAATGGCCTCTTGCTGGGCGTCTTCGCTGGGCTGATCGCTGACTGCAAAGCTAATCACGCCAGCCGTGTAGCTCCACTTATTCGCGCTTGCGTCGATCAAATCGCGCGTCTGGTCGGGATTGCCGTGCAGAACTTCGGGCAATGGGTTGCGGGTTTTGATCTGCGGTTGGCCGTGTTCATCGCGGATCAGGTTGCGGTTTTCGTCGTAAGCCAAAACCTCGCGTGCGGTCAGGTAGTCAACGGGGGCAGCCCCCCCGCCCGTGCCAGACGAAAAGAACGAGATGATCATTGCTGGCCCTCGCTGTGCTGGCCAGTGATCTGCGCAAGCTGGCGTTCAATCACGACCAGCCGCACGCTGACCTTCAAGGCGTCGATGTTGCTGGCACGGCCAGATTTGACGGCCCCGTTGATCCATCGAGACAATTGGTTGAGGTTGCCCCCAACACGGGCAACGGCCAATGTCAGCGACGGGTCAACGCGCGGCACGGGCTTGCGCCGCCGCGCTTGGACCAACCCCAAGGCCTCACGCATCAGCGTGGCGTTGGGCAGTCCAGCCGCGTGCGCTTTGGCGACAAGCGCGGCCTTCTCCGCAACGGTGCATCGGAAGATCACAATCTCGGAGAGGCCTTCTTTGACGCGCTCCCCGCGCGTCTGGTTGGGGTTTGAAGGGGAGGCACGCCGCCCCTCACAAGTCCCGCCGATGTAATCGGTGGGTAACCTTGCTGTTTGCTCTGTCTTCGGATCGGGCGCGGTCATGTTCTAAGGCCAGCGGCTTGAATTTGTGCCTGCGACACCAACTTTGAGGCAAGCAATGCAGTGACTTGCGGAGCCGTGATGTGTTTGCACATCGGGCTGCGTTCACTGACCCAACAAGCTAACCGCGCATGGTGATCGGCCTGCAACGCAGCCGACTTTTCTCGGTCTTCCGCCTGCTTCTCAACATAGGCCAGCCAGCGCCGCGACTGAAACCAGTTGTCAGAAAAACAGACCTTGGAACGGGTGAAACCTGCGGTGTCGGTGGCGTAGGCTTGGACCGCTAGCCGCAAATCCTCCGGCGCGATCTCTTCCTTCATGGCCTCTTCGATCTGGGCTATACAGGCCGCTTTGCCTCGAAGGCGATCCGGTGGATACGTCGCCAAAATCTTCTCAGCCTCTTCATCCCCCGCCGCCTCGCGCTTGCGCGAAGGTGGTTCTTTAACAGGTTCAATGGTAAGGTTACTGTCCCGCTTTGGGACTACCCCCGTCTCACGGCTGGGACTTTTCCCCCGCTTTTTTGAGACGTTTCCCCCCGTCTCATTTTGAGACACAACCCCATTGGGACCGCTCGCCCCGCCCTTCGGGCGCGAACTGGGGCCAAGGGTAATATCGAGGTGCAGCTCGTATTGGTTAGACCCTCGCCCGCCATCACCATCTCCACGAGCATGGCGCGTGACAAGCCCGCACTCCTCCAACGTCGTCATGTGACGAAACAGCGTTGCGCGGCCCATCTCACATTCGTCCGCCAACCTCTTTGCGCTTGGGTTACACTGACCAGTCTCTTTGTTGTGGAAGTCTGCCAGTTGGATCAGCACGATCTTCGCGGCAGGTTTCAAACCTTTGACATTCGCGGCCCAGATCAATGCCATGCCACTCATGGCTTTGAACCGCCGAACGAATGCGAAAAAAGGTTCGTCACATGTCGAATAATCGCAATGATATCAAAGGCCGTGTTTTTGCAGTTCGTCAGCCTAACATATTGTTCTCGTGAATTTGTGCTCTGCCTGCCGGGCCTACCACTCCGCCTTCATCCAAACAGATAAATCAAATCGTCAATTGATTTGACCGCCGAGCTGTTTCCAAGGTTGAGCAAGGAACATCTGAGGCGCGCTGTTTGCGCCAGCTTTCGGTTTCAGCCTGGAAATGTCCACGTCCATTGTCGAAAACGAGGGCTTTGGATGATCAGAGCGACCGCATCCGTTGGTAATACCTGAAGTCAGCACCCATGAATCCAAACAGAGCAATTTGAAAAGGGGTGTTTGTGGCTCATCGGCAACCCTGGCAAGTGGACGATGAGACAGACAACTGGAACTCTCAAAACCCCAGAGCGAACACACCGCTTAACTGCACGTTCAAAACCGATGCTTTTGTAGTGCCAAAAATGAAAATCCAACCATGCTTTTACGGGAAGTCAGACGTCAAAATCGTTGACCTACATAGATGTACAGGAAGTCTTCACTGTCATTGTTCATTGACATATCCACTGAGAAATCTATCGGGAACTTTTGCGAGACACGGTACCTTACACCTAAGCCGCCAGCAGCGCGGAGCCCATTGTCGGTGAGTGATCCAAAGCTGGGACCCGTCCAGCCAAAACCGCCAAATGCAACGACACCGAACCGCTTGCCCAATCGTTGACGTATCTCAGCTTGGGCAGACAACAGCCTGGTATTGTAAAACTGTGTTGGTGAGAAACCACGGAAACCATCGCTGAATCCAATCGAGCACTTATCAAAAAATGGGGCGTTTGATGATGCACCACAGGTCGACAGTCTGCCCGCCACAACAGTTGTCTCGCTTAGAGAGTGATAGGCATCAAAATTTGCTGACGCGTATAGATAGTCCCGCGATGGTCCTGAAAGCGAAGTTCCAAAGTTTGCCGCGACGTTCAAACGTGCGCCCCCGGTCGGGTAATCGCTGTCATCACGGATATCCCACTCAAATTTGCCTCCTAAGCTTAGCAGTTCAAGACCCAGATCCGGGATCAAATCCGCCGGAATGGAAGCTCCTGCAGTTTGCAGGCTGATCGTTGTGTCCAAATAGCGGACCGCCGCACCGACAGAGATTGTATCAGTTAGGCCGTAGTCAAATCCGCTGTTGAGCAGCACGCCATCTTGATTGATCGGAACTTCTACTGGCCCAACGAAAAGATCATACAACAGGTCCGCTTCAGCCAGAGCGAAATTGAAGCTCGAACCGCTGCCAAATGACAAATTTATAGCAACACCATATGCGCTGCTATTATTGTCGGATGCCATACCACCGAGCCCAATAAAGGATGTTTCGGCCTCTGGATCCAGCTGGAACAGATATCCGCCGCCAATCGCAAGGCCTGCACCAACAATCGGGTTTGTGAAAGGAACAGGAACCACAATAAATGACCCATTTCTCAAACCATAATCAGATTTCTCCTGAACGGATTTCACGGAGTTAAATCGGTTGTCGACAATGTTCGGGTTGGCTGTCGCTGCTTGAGGTATGAACAACGAAGAAAAACCAACGATTGCAGCAGCCTGAACAAATGATCGATATGTTACGCGCCGCTTTTTTTCTGATACGGCCGGAGTTTCACAACCCGGCAGCGCCTCCAAATAAGACACTCGCTGGTCAGGGCGAATGGAATCGTTCCACTGCGGACCTGTCATCCCTGTTTCGTCACATGTGACGCTTTTCATTTTCATACTTGGATGCTCAGAAGTATCAAATACCATAACTTTTCCGTCCTATTTGAGACAACGACGCCATCCCAATTTTTGCGCAAACTTCGGAACATTTGCATCAACCACATAAGGTGGCGTCATGATCCAAACGTTATTCTATGTAAACAGGACCAAACTATTCAGATTTTGATGACGAAGGCCACTATAAACTCGGTCAGTCAATTTGAGCGAATGAGCTAGCTGATTGTCCCATGGTTTGGGTGAAATTCGCTGGATTCCCAATGAAATAGTATAAGCATTACAGGCTACAAGATATGAAGAAGTTGCCGGCATTTGCAGCGACTTTCTTTTGGCTTGAGATGGGTTTCTCAACAGTTCACGGAGGGGAACAATTGCAAATAGTTGAGGCAAGTCGGTCTGCCGGGGTGTCCGAAGCTATCGCTCGTGCTAAGTTAGAAGATACGATCAAGTACCTGTTAAAGAATAATTTATCCAATTACGTCGAGCGATCCCACCGCTACCTGGCAATCACGATATCCGCCCGCAATCCGCCGAGCCGGTCTGACGTGCCCAAGCGAAGCACCCCGCCATGCGCGCGCGCGATGTCCGTCACAATCGCCAATCCTAGCCCAACGCCACCGCCTTTATCTTGGTTGCGCGCGGCATCCAGACGGGTAAAAGGCCGAGCGGCCTCGCTACGGCGTGTTTCTGGGATGCCCGGACCGTCGTCCTCGACGCGGATGCGCAAAGCCTTGTCGCTCAAAAACACCGACACTTCGCCTCGCGTGCCATAACGCACCGCATTCGACATCAGGTTATCGACCGCCCTGCGCATCGCAACCTCGCGCAACATTACTGTGCCGCTGCCATCGCCCTCAAAGGGCAACAGTTCAACATTGCGCCCCGACCGTTTAGCGGCATCCACAAGCGACGCCACCATCGCTTGTGGATCAACCGATTTGGGTTCCCCTTCGGCCGCGCCCCGTGCAAAATCAAGGAATTCATCAAGCATCCCTTGCATGTCTGCGACATCATCGAGCAAGGGTGCCGCTTCGTCGTCATCCATCATCGACAAACCCAGCCTCATCCGGGTAAGCGGCGTGCGTAAATCATGACTGACCCCGGAAAGCATCAAGGTGCGTTGTTCGATATGCCGTTCAATCCGGGCGCGCATGTCGACAAAGGCGCTGCCAGCGGCACGCACTTCAATGGCTCCGCTGGGTGTGTAGGGCAGATGTCGGCCACGCCCAAAGGCCTCAGAAGCGTGGGCCAGCCGCTTGATCGGACGTAGTTGATTGCGCAAATAAATGAAGGCAACGGCCGTCATCACAACGCCAAAAAACACTGTATAAACAAAAAGTTGATGGGGGTTTGCTGCCGAAATACGCCCGCGATCAAAGCGGATCTCAACCAGCCCATGAGACGAGTTAGCGTAAAGATGCACCATCCCATGCGGCATCAGATCAACTGCCTCAAAGCTTGGCATTTTGTCAGCGATGCGCCCGGTCAGCACCCCCCCGGAATAATCGTACCAAACACGCGGATTGCCTTCTGGCCGCGTCTCAACGGGGGTAACTTCGATCTCCAGCGGCCCAAGCGCATTTTCGACGGCACCGGGCACAGCCGCCGCTGATGGGGCCGCATTGACCACCTCCATCACCATCACCAACTCACGCAGGACAGTGTTGGTCATCTGAGTGGTGACGCCTTCGAAATGCCGTTGAGCAAAGATCACCGTGACCACCAGCTGCAAGAATACCACCGGCAAAAGCAAGATCAGGGCAGCACGCCCGTAGATGCCACGGGGCATATACCGTTTGAGCCATACAAAGAACATGGCATACACCTTAGCCAGCACCCTGCCCCTGCGAAAGGTGAAACCATGCAGCACCCTGACGACTTTGATCCCAAAATTGGTGTGGCTGACACGCTAGAGCCCGGACTACGGCGTATCGTTGCGGGGAATCCGTCGCCGATGACCTACCGTGGGACCAATACCTATGTGTTGGGCTCGCAGGCCTTGGCCGTAATTGACCCCGGCCCCAACCTGCGTCCGCATCTGGATGCGATTCTGGCAGCTGTGGAACCGGGCCAGCACATCAGCCATATCATCGTGACACACAGCCACTTGGATCATTCCCCCCTTGCCCGCCCTTTAGCTGCGGCAACGGGCGCACCTGTCTTAGCCTTTGGCGGCGCTCAGGCAGGCCGTTCCGCTGTGATGCAATCTCTTGCCGCAACAGGCCTAGGGGGTGGTGGAGAAGGCATAGACCATGACTTCACCTGCGACGAAACGCTCCGCGACGGCGATACCATTGAGGGCAAAGACTGGATCCTAGAAGTCATCCACACACCTGGCCATCTAGGCAATCACATCAGCCTTGGCTGGGGGGATGCTTGTTTTACCGCCGATCACGTTATGGGATGGGCCTCTTCTCTCGTCTCGCCGCCCGACGGCGATCTAACCGATTTCATGGCCTCTTGCGCACGGCTAAATATCCGCAATTGGCGCGTATTTCACCCTGGACATGGTGCCCCAATCGCCGATCCTACCGGGCGGTTGGCCTGGTTGATTGCTCACCGCAAATCACGCGAAACCGCGATCCTAGACCACCTCGCACGTGCGCCCAGCGATGCAGCGACATTGGCCGCTGCAATCTATTCCGACACGCCAAATGCTCTGCTTGGGGCCGCCACCCGCAATGTCTTGGCGCATTTGATTGATCTGACGGGTAAATCGCGTGTGGAGGCAAACCCAACACTGCGCGCAGACGCCGTTTTCAGCCTAATTTGAAGGCTGGATAAAAAACCCGCTGAACAAGTCAAATCCCACTGGACGCGCCAAAAACCCGCTGCTATATCGCCCAGACCGTTCCGACGTAGCTCAGCGGTAGAGCAGTTGACTGTTAATCAATTGGTCGTAGGTTCGATCCCTACCGTCGGAGCCATAAAAAGCCACTGAGCTCAATAGCTTGGTGGCTTTTTTGTTTTAGGGGAAAATCTAAGGATCTCGCCTTGTCACCGAATTTGTCACCAAATTCTCTTCAGATTAGACCAACGGATTGCAAATCCGTGTACACCGGTTCGATTCCGGTACTCGCCTCCATTTAAAAACAATCACTTAGAGTATCCCTTCCCATGCTTGGGGCCCACCGTTTACAGGGGCGTTTACATTTTTGTGCTTTGAGACAGTGTTTTTGCCCTATTGAGCTTGCGCAAAACGGCATCGCTTTCGTCGGGACTAACCTGCGCATAATGTTCGATAACTTGCGCGGCGTAGCGCACAGACCACCCCATCAGGACTGCTATTTGGCGCAAAGACAGATCTGCGTTCAGCAATCTTGTCGCAGCCGTACCGCGTGTATCGGACAGAGTTTTTTCCCGACCATCAATCCACGGGGGAATTTGCGCTTCGCGCCGCCACTTCGTGATCTGGTTTGATGCCCAGCGAGCCGTCAAAGGCCGACCCAATTCAGAAACAAGCAGCATTTCCTGATGTTCTGGCGTTTCGGCGATCAATTTCTCAAGTGCTGCGGTTGCTGGGATGAAAGCGATTTGCCCACGCTTACTGGTGCGAAAGCGAAGTCGTTTACCGTGGGGTGTGTCTTCGAACTGGTCCATCTTGACCTGAACCAAATCGGCCGCCCGCAAACCGGTTTCGCAACCTGCCCTTAAGATCCGTTGGACCCATTTGGGCGCATGCCTATTAAACTGAGCAAAATCGCCGCTCGTCCAGATGATTTCGGTACGGTTCGATTGATAGAGCTTCTTTAGCTTATGGCAGTGGTGCTCTTTGAGCTTCCCCTCTTCTACCGCCCAATTCAAAACACGAGTCGCATGTGTGCCCGCCATGTCGTGCTGCTTGGGCGAATGAAGCCATTTCTTTCGCCAATTATTCACTTCGCCCCTTGAAGCGCGCTCTTCGAACATTGCAATTGGATCCGCCCCGAACTCCTCGCGAAAAAATTCCAGCCACTTTCGAATATCTGCTTTGGACCGCTCGGCTTTAGGCAAAGACGCACTAGAGAGAAAATCATCAACCAAATGGGTCGTCAGATATTCGGTAGGACTAATCGGCATGCCGCACTGTGAAAAGGCATGGAAAAATTCTGGCTCTTTGGGGTTTGGCTCTGTCCCTTCCCAAAACTTGGGACCACCTCGCCACGCGTAAAAATGATATCGAACACCAGATACGACTTTGCGTCGGACACGGTGAACCCCTTTGGGTAGGTTACTTCTGGGCATGGCGCGCTCTCCGCTGTGCAACGAGGCTCGGTTGCGTAGTTGCCTCTCGCTCGGCGGCGCTTATGCCCTGAACGGCATCCAATCGCGCGCGAATGAGTTTCGGATCATACCAACCCCGTCGTCCAGGTACGGGGGCGATGCCCGTCCGGCGGCAGAAATCGTAGAATGACGCGCTTGGTTCATTGTACCCAAACAAAAGCGCCAGTTCCGGCGTCGGAATCAGTTGGATTTGGTTCAGGCTCATTTCTCAGCCCCCTCGCGAAGCGTCTCTTGTCGCGACATTGCTGCCCGCAGGCAGGACACAACTTGCGACCCCTGCGAGCGTAGGTTCCGCACCGCCTCTTCTTCTAGCCAGGCTTTCACGTCCGCTGGCAGGTTAAGTTTGAACTGGGTTGTTTTCATATTCACACCTCGACAAAAGGACATAAAATGTCCATATCATTAGGGACAAATATTGTCCATCATGCAATCATGAAAGATGAAGCCTTGCTCCAATTCAAACTCTTGCTCCCCGCCGCGCTCAAAAAACGGTTGGAAACGCATGCCACAATCAACCGACGCAGCCTGTCTCAGGAAATCGTTGTGGCACTGGAAGAAAAGTACCCAGCAGCAGAACCGGATGCGACGTCCGATCCTGCTGCCCGGATGTTGTTCTGGCTCGCCAAAAGAATCCGTCGTCGAAATCCCAAACCGGGTTCCGCCAGAGACAAACAAGCTACCCTATATGAGCGCATTGCTGGTGATATCGCCGAGCGCATGAAGGACATCGGAGACTAGCCTCAATAGGCCACCCACTCATATCCGTGGTTGCCTTCGTGATCCTCCCATTCGACACCGACCCCTCGTCGCCAATTCGATGACGAACAACTTCGCGATGGCAGAACCCATTGAGGGGCCGCCGCAGGCGTGGTGCGCTGCCATCCAAAATCGCCCTGAGAACCATAGGTTCCCAGCCGCATGTTGTGGCTTTCCGAGCAATCGTCGTCGCGTCCACGTTCACGATGGCTATAATACCGCACGTCCCAAACGCGGATCGAGCGCACGAAATCGAACTCCAAGCCGCTGATGTCAATATCTGCGCCACCGTCTACGACCTGTGCCAAGATGACTTGGCCAACACCAATCCTGACTTGGTCATTCGCCTGCCAAACCTGAGGAGCTGTGCTTTGCAACGGAGCGCGCTCTGCCACCCCCATCGGGCAACGCCAGATTTGTAGCGGCGGCTCGATCGGCCAAGGCGTGATCCGCCTGATGAACACGGCACGGGCATGAGCACATTCTGCTGAAGCTGGCCACCCACCAGCAAGGCAAAGCAGAATGGCACAATCAACTTGGTAAGCCCTTGCAGCCTGCGGGGCCGTGCTGGAAATGAAAGCTAAGGCGACCCCGCCGAGCCAGTTGCGGATGATTATGAGCGACATTTCAATAAATACCTTTCGACAACATTACGATAGTATTGAAAATCTACGCTTAACTTCCCTCGTCACACCATATGCGGGAAGACACTTATAACAGCTCGCGCGCGTTTTGTGGAATATATTCCGTAGAGCAACCCTCATGATTTGGCCGAAGACAGGCCATGAAATTGAGGGAACGAGTAGGGCTAAATATCCAGAATCTAAGAAATTCCAGAGGATTGAGCCAAGAACAGTTAGCTTTAGCTGCGGACATGGATCGCAGTTATGTCAGCGAGATCGAACTCGCCAAATTTTCAGCATCATTGGATGTTCTGGAGCGGATAGCGCGCGCCCTTGAGGTCGACGCAAAGGAATTGTTTAACGAGAGGGGCTAGTTTTGCCCGAATTTGAGAGTGTTCGCACAACGGCTGAAGCCATCGGCCGCGTTACGTGCATTAAAACAGGCGTTGAAATTGGCCTGCTCTATCAATGGGGCAACGGCGAAACGCAGGCTGCACTGTATGAAGACGGCCTGCCTCAATCTACAAGCTGCCCAGAGCAACAGGCAGAACCGGACCTTGGTGCAAATCGCAGCGAATAGCAGGAAAGAGCCCAATGCAGACATGGTCCGGCACCGATGCTCGCAGATGCAGTAACTCAGTTGAGCGAAACCATCAGCTGCGCCGCAGAAACAAAAGCGGCCGTTGGTGCAATCCGCAGCAAACTCGACAGGAGCCATGACCGAGTTGCGGACATAGCGGCCGTTCGATCATGGTATCTTCGAAGCACATACGTTAATCAGACTGGCGCATATTCAGTAAATTTTGCCACAATTTTCGACCCAAAAAATCTTGCAACGGGTTTGATCAATCTCCCCGCGACTGAGTGAAAAACCTCACCCGTTCGCGGATCAAATCATCTGTGACCGGTGATTCGTCTGGAACTTGCACAATGCTGAGCGAGCTGTGGAAGAGCACAAAGATCCGCGTTCGTTCAATCAAGTCGACCCCGGTAAATCCTATTTCGGCGAAGATTGCCTTGATGGCCGTGAAACGGGCGGCATCAACGCGCCGCACCACCTTTGCGACCAACGTATCCTGCGCAGCCCAACAGCGAAAAGCCGTATCGAATTTATTCAGTTGTTCGCGTTCAACTCTGACCGCAAGCCGAAAGAGACGTTCGTGTGCCGGAGCTTTGCTGGCCGCGAGTGCACGGAGCTGCTGCTGGGTGAATTCTTCCTCCCAAAACGCAAGAAGCTTTTCTATAAAGTCTTGGCGGTTGCGGAAGTGATAATAGAAACTCCCCTTGGTTACACCGAGTTTGCCCGCCAGCTTTTCGACGTTCAGCCGAGCCTGACCGTCGCGCGCCAAAACGTTCAGTGCAGCCAAAAGCCATGCGGCGCGGTCGAATCGGCCGTCATTACTGGATTTGGGCATGGGGTTGGTCTCTGAAACTGACATCAAGAATAAGCCTAGCAAAGTACATAATAGTATTGTACATACTTTTTCGTATACAAAATTCCTCTGGGAGTCCATCGAATGGTTCGATCAACGAAGTTCTTGACTGCCGCAGCCTTGGGGCTGGGGCTTGCAGTAGGTTCCATGACGGGGCTGGCCAGTTCGTGGTCCGCAGCCGCGCAGGAAGCAGAGATGGAGGTCTCTCCAACGATGGTGCGGGATCGCCCCCGCGACGTCTACTATCCGAATACGGAGGACCTTGCGCCTGACGAGATGCGGGTGATTGCCTGTGGGACCGGCATGCCGACAACAAGGGCGGCCCAAGCCGCGGCGTGTTTCCTCGTGGAGCTCGGCAACGGCGACAAGTTTCTTTTCGACATTGGCTCCGGGTCCGCCGAGCGAATTTCTTCATTGCAGATTCCCTACAACTATCTTGACAAGGTCTTCATCGGGCACCTGCACACCGATCACTTCGGCGCGCTTCATGATCTGTTCATTGGCGGGGCGCTGATGGGGCGCAACGTGCCCCTGCGCATCTGGGGGCCGAGCGGAGCGACACCGGAACTTGGCACGGCCTATGCGATCGACCGCATGCAGGAGATGCTGACCTGGGACCTCGCAGGCCGCGCCGGTCTGACGGATTTCCGCGGCTACGTCATGGATGTCACCGAGTTCGACTTTCGCGGCGAGAACCAGGTGGTCTATAAGGAAAACGGTGTTGTCATCCGCTCTTTCCCGGCGATCCACTCAATCGACGGATCGGTCAGCTATGCCCTTGAATGGAACGATCTGAAATTCGTCTTCAGTTCCGACACCTACCCGAACAAGTGGTTCATTGATTACTCAAAGGATGCCGACCTCGTCATTCACGAATGTTTCGTCGCGGTGCCGGACCTGATCGACAAGATGGGCTTCACGCCGGAATCCGCGCTTGTCGTCGGCACACAGATTCACACGTCACCTGAAGCCTTTGGAAAGGTCATGAGCGCACTGGAGCCGCGTATGGCGGTCGCTTATCACTTCTTCAACGACTTCGACACGATCCTGAATGTGTATGATGGCATTCGTTCGACCTATGACGGACCCCTGAGCCTTGCAGAGGATTACATGGTCTGGAATGTCACAAAGGATGACATCCACGTCCGGATGGCGCATCCGGAGCATGCGACATGGGCGCCGCCGCTGGGCGCACCTGCCCAACCGCCGAATCCCGAGGACAAGATCGCATTCGCGGAAGAGCGGGGCCTGCCGATTGAGGCCACGTCATACTCTGACTTCACAATATCCGGTAAGTGGAATGTCGATGACGCCATTCGTCCAGTCTACGAAGCGACGTCCGAAGAATTTGGGCGCGAGTTTGTTTATCCTGCGGATCAGTGACGGTTTCAAAGGTGCTGGCGATGTTCTGTGACGCCAGCACTACACCCATCGGATTGCGCAAAGACTTCTGACCTTTGGTGTGCGGGAAATAATGTCCTTTGTGGTTCTGGGATTTCCGAACGTACAGCCGGGGCGATGGTGACAGCTAGAGCTATGCGCGCAACGCCAGGGCAGCGTTAAGGCCTTCAACACTAAGGAGAGACGAAAAATGTTCACTGATTTGTCCAAATCCGCAATGCTTGCGCTGATCGCTGCCACGGCACTCGCGTTGATGTGCTCGCCGAGCGAGGTCGTTGCCGAGCCCATGGCGCGGACTGGTCAGAGCGAGGATGGCTGGCGGCATAGTTCGACCGCCTACGCATTCCTGCCCGCTCAGACCTCTGGCACTTCGACAGTTGCTGGTTCGGATGTTGATCTGGATCTCAGTCTTGGGGACGTTCTCGACAACGATCTTCTCGATTTCGCGCTGGCCGGTCGCTACGAGGGCTGGAACGGCGATTGGGGCATCATCGTAGACGCCAACTACGTCAGGCTTGGGGCCGTTATTGCCCCGGTGCCCGGGCCCGAAGTGGACGCTGACATCCAGCAGGCCTGGTTGGGTGTCATGGCGGCTTACCGGGCCGTGAACACCACCTATGGCCAAAGTAACCGAAGACTGACGTTCGACCTCCAAGGGGGCGTCCGATACAACAAATTGAAGCAGGAATTTGACATATCTACACCTGGCCCAAACGTGACGATTGGCGGGACAGAGAGATGGTGGGAGCCGGTCGTCGGCGCGCGGCTCATGTGGGAGATCAATGACAAGTGGGCTGGCGCAGTTGACGCCAACTTTGGCGGGTTTGGCGCGGGCGGCAACGACCTTCAGGTTATCGCGACTGCAGGGGTCAGCTACCGAGCTTGGGAGAACACGTCAGTGCGGTTCGGTTATCGGTACTACAGCATTGACTACAGTACCGACCGCAGTGACGGACCCTTCGCTCTCGATATGAGCCAACACGGTCCTTACCTTGGGATTACCTGGCACTACTAGCCAGCCCCTTGGGGCCTTCAAGCGATGTTGTTTTTTGCGTTACGTGTCCACTCTGATGAAAGATCATCAATAGGAATCGATTGAATGGAGCCAGTTAGCAAAGAACCTGCAAGTGTGCCGATTTGGTTCCTCACGATGGTCACCATCGCGCTTGTGATTTGCGCTCTTTGGTTCGGGCGCGGGTTTCTCATGCCGCTGGCCATAACGGGTCTTCTTTACATTCTCACCTCTGCGCTTGTTGACAAGATCCAAAACACAAGCCTTATGGGCTGGTCTCCGCCGGGTTGGATGGCTCAACTCCTGAGCACAGTTTTTATAATCGGTGCGATCGTTCTTCTGGGTCTTGTTGCCTCGTCCTCAGCAGATGATGTTCAAGACGCATTGCCCAGATACCAGGAGCGCTTCTCGGTTTTGTCGGAACAACTGGAGGGTTTTCTTGGGCCCAAGATTGTGACCTCCACCCAGCAAGCCATTGAGCAAGCCGATGTAGGTTCTTGGATCACTTCAGCGATGAGCGGAATAGGCGGAGCACTTTCTACGCTTGGCCTCATCACGCTTTACCTAGCTTTTCTGACGGGTGAACGACTGGCTTGGGCTGCTAAGTTACCGCTTTTGGCTTCGACGAAGGAAGAAACACGTCGTGCCAAAAAAGTGCTTGGAAGAATTTCTGACGGCGTGAAGCAGTATATGTGGCTTAATGCGGTAACGAGTGCCATGAGCGGTATTATTGCGTTCGGCATTTTTTCATGGGTTGGCCTAGACTTCGCGCCACTACTCGCACTGACCGTCTTTATTGCCGGTTTCATTCCAAACATTGGAGCGTTCATTGCGATTACGCTCCCTTCGCTCGTGGCACTGATCCAATTTGATACTCTGAAGCCTTTTTTGATCGTGTTGTTAGGCTACGGTCTTGCGGATCAGTTCATCGCAAATGTTATTAAACCGAAGATGCAAGGCCGCTCTCTGAATCTCAGTACCTTCATGGTAATGGTCGCTCTTACGTTCTGGGCCACGGTCTGGGGCGGTATGGGCGCGTTTCTGGCAATACCGATGACGGTCGTCATTATGGTTGTTTGTGCCGAAATCTCGGCGATGAGATGGATCGCGGTACTGCTTTCAACAGATGGCCAATTATCTCAAGAAAAAACAGACGTCGGTGATCTGAAGAAGCAATCCGCTCACTCGCGTGCGGGTTAACGAGAGTATTCGTGGAAAGAAGTACCAATGTCTTTAAACCTAGTCTGGCACGTGGAAAATCCCAATGAGCTATGCGTTGACGCGGCCCAAAAACAGCAACCTCGGTGGAAACTTGTGGGCTTGCTGCTTACGATGGGGCTTGGGCTTTTGGGAACCGCGAGTGTCGCAGAAAATGCGTCCAATCCACTGGCGGCGGTGAACAATACGGACTTTCGCTTGCAGGGTAAATCAGCCGATGCGGGTGATACCTATGACTTTTTCATTGACGGCGCCTACATGGTCACACCGCGGCTCAAACTGAAATATGAGCTGCACTACCTGTCAACCGACGTCATCGGCACGCGCGAAAACGGCTTAGAGAAGCTCGTTCTGAAGCCGATCTATTTTCCGTCAGAGGGACAACTTAGCGGCGGGTGGGGATATCGGACAGCCGTGGGATTCGACCTGATAATTGACCTTGGCGATCAGGCAAAAGGCATCGGCATCGGCACAAACCAGTTCGCGCCTCTCGTTGGAGTTGCCTTTAGCCATGCAAACTCCGGTTGGACGCTCATTCCATTGGCTCAGCATTTCACGGATATCGGCGAGGGGCCTGACATCAGCCAGACTTCGGGCCGCTTAATCGCACTAAAGCCCTTCGGGGATGCCAACTGGTTCAAAGTCGACGCCAAGATTCCTTACGACTGGGAAAATGAAACATGGCCGATTACTGCGGAATTTCAGATTGGGCGCACCATCCGCGATGGCATAGGTTTATATGCTGATGCGCTCGTCGGCGTGGGCGCTGATCGCCCCTATGACTGGGGCCTGGGTGTCGGGCTGCGGCTCAATTACTAGAATGGTCCAAGCGACCGTAAAAACCATCGGGTCAATCTGCACCATGAAGAGATTGCCAGCTCAGGCAAGAGACAAACAACGGCTGCAAAGGCATTTTAGGCCATGAAAATATCAACTTGGATGTATCGTCAAGTGTGGGGTCTCTTCGGCTGGCTTGCCGTTGCTATGTGCGGACCGGCCTACGCAGACCTGTCGCCGCTCAACGGCGCAGCGGTGGCACCGAATATCGCCGAGATTCGCGTTCTCGAAGACAGGGTCGAGGTCTCTCTCGAGGTCTATGTAGGCAACCTGGAAGTGTTTCAGGATCTGCTTCCCGACACTTGGTTCAAGGGTGGCGCTGCAAAAGGCCGACCTGCCGAGGCAGAACGATTGCGACTGTTTGCAGAGACCGGGTTGCAAGTCCGGGCTGACGGGAAACTTCTCGAGGCCAGCGTCGTCTTGGCCGAACCCCGGCGCCGCATTGACAGACTTGCTGATTTCGCCCGATCCGCGGGGCAACTGACGGGCACACAGATCGTCCCCAAACCCCCAGAAGATGACAGGGTTTTCTATGTGGATCTTGTCTATCCGTTTGATGGACAGCCCGCAGAACTGGAGTTCTCGCCACCGGTGCAGCCACCCGAGACGCCGCAGGTGAGCATCGGCTTCGTGGTGTTTCACGGGTCTGTCCATGTTATGGATTTTCGTTACCTCAGCGGCCCGGAAACCCTTCGTCTCGATTGGTCCGACCCTTGGTATTCGCGGTTCACGAACAGGAACCTCAAGCGTCACCATGACAGCGGCTTGCTGACATTCCTCTACGTCGAGCCTCGTGATGTGCGCCATGAGACGCTCATACGGGTGCGGGACCTGCAAGACTTCGTTGATCTAGGTCTTGATCCCGAAGCGCAGCTCCTGACGGTCGAGGATCAGGCGCGCATCACCGAAACGGCCCGCGCATTCTTCGCGGATCTATCTCCACTAGAAGTGGACGGATCGGTCATTGCGCCTACCGAGACGCGCGCCGAGTTCTTGTCAATCACCACGTCCGGCGTCCGGGTGAGCGTAGGAGAAGAAGATCTTGACCCGGCAACGGCCCTTGTCGGGGTCATCATCTCCTATCCGGTTACAACCCTCCCACAGAACGTTTCAATACGATGGCCGCTGTTCAACGAGCGCATACCGCGCGTTCCGGCTACGACATTCGATCCAGCCGGCCCATTCCTGACCCTGTTGGATCCGGAGGCGCAACAGATCGAATGGATCAACTACCTGACCCAGTGGGAGGAGCCGGTTGTGCGCCCCCTGGAGGTCAACACCGCGACGGTGCTCAATGTCCCCTGGCTAACAGGCATACTGGTCGCAATTGGAATCGTGGCTCTTCTGCTTGCCCTTCGCGGGGTGGGTCGCGCAAGGAGTGGCGCAGCGGCTGGGGCAGGGGCGGCTTTTCTTGGTGCAATCCTTGCATATCCGATTACCACCTCGATCGAGCTTCCGGGTCAGGGAGCCCCGGACATCGAGTCGGCGCATCGGGTAGTTGCGGGCTTGTTGGACAACATAAGTACGGCAATGCTTGAGACTGAGGAGGCCCAATTCGAAGCGGCGCTCGACGCGTTTGTTGCCGCCGAGAACGTGGACGCGGTTGGGCCGGAGATCCGGCGCGGACTGACTGTTTCGCTGCCCTCTGGTGCCCGCGCCCGCATTGAGGAGATCACGGACCTAACGGTCGAAGAGGTCACCGAAGCCGCAAATGGAGCGGGCCATCAGGTTCTCGCCAGTTGGTCCGCGCAGGTAAGCGGCGGACACTGGGGCCATCTGCATCGCCGTGCAATCACCTATCGAGGGCTGGCGGACGTCTTTCAGAACGATGGCACGTGGTATCTGAGTGGTCTTACAATTTTGAGTGCACAGGAGGGCATATGATCTATCCTCGATTTGTAGGGATGTCCGTTTTGTTGTTGGCGCTGTTGCTCGGCGGCGCGGCCATTGCGCATTTCAAGTTGAACCTCAACGTGCGGATCTTTCACGTGGTGCACGGAGAGGACGGGCTCGACATCTACTTTCGAACGCCGATGCCGTATTTGGTCGCGGACAAAACCGGCCCGATGGGACCCGATGGCTTGCCCACACCCGCACCTTATACCTTCAACCGGCTGGAAGATGGCATGCCGATGCATCTGGTCGCCGGTGAAGCGCTCCTGAAGGATCCGATGGGCTTGGGTCTGATCGCAGCCGATGATCTGACGATCGAGGTCACCGGCAAGCGGCTGCCCTTAAGCGTTGTCTCTGTCAGAGTTCATCCAAACGGGTCGGAACCCGGGTTTGCTACACGAGCGGAGGCTGAGGCCGCGCTCTCGGGCGGATCGGCTTTCCCGGTTGATGCGGGTGAAACCTATGTCGGGGACGCGCTTGTAGATCTCCACCTTTACGCTCCGGCAGCGGGGAGCCTGGGCGACTACCGGATATCGGTCTCGTCCGATCCAGGGCTGCCGGGACAGGAAGAAACAGCCAATCTGCTTCTCGACTATCGCAACGGGTCGCCGCGCACATACCGCAGTCGCGGCTTGATGGAGACGCCGGTCGTTGTGTCCGGGTCTGCCGTCGCGGCGGCTAAGACCTTCGTGATCGAGGGGATCAGGCACATTCTGGAGGGGCTCGACCACGTTCTCTTCGTCATTTGCATGATCCTAGGTGCCGCTACGCTGCGCAGTCTTGTCGCGCGGGTGACCGGGTTCACCCTTGGCCATACTGTGACGCTCGTTCTGGGTTTCTTCGGCTTGTCCCCGCAAGGCGCCTGGTTCATCCCTGCGGTCGAGACCCTGATTGCACTATCGATCATATTCGCTGCGGTCGACGCTGTTGCTCGGTCGGCAACCGAGCGCAGTAATGGCCGTGCTGTCGTGGTTACCTCGTTGATCGGCGTGCTCCACGGCTTCGGTTTTTCCTTCATGTTGCAGAATATCCTGAAAGTCGACGCACCCAACGTCTGGCAGAGCCTTTTTGCGTTCAACATCGGGGTCGAAATTGGCCAACTCCTTATCGTCGCCGCCGCGTGGCCCCTAGTGCTGTTCTTGCGACGTCGCCCGGCACCTGTTTGGCGAGTGGCAAGCGTAACAACTGCGGGA
Source organism: Sulfitobacter sp. SK012 (assembly GCF_003352085.1). Lineage (NCBI taxonomy): Bacteria > Pseudomonadati > Pseudomonadota > Alphaproteobacteria > Rhodobacterales > Roseobacteraceae > Sulfitobacter > Sulfitobacter sp. SK012. The sequence continues at coordinate 2,122,492 of NZ_CP025804.1, read as the reverse complement.
GCGGCAAGCCTTGTGGCTACCTACTGGGTCGTTGAGCGTGCAGGTGCGATTTTTGCCTAGGCGACTTCTTGAGTCAGTTGGGCAAAGCACTGCTTAGTTTATTTCTTGGACACTGCGACCGCCAATACCGGAGCAAATCTCTATGCATTTCGTGTTCGTCTGCTTGATTTGTGTATTCGCAACCGTAGCCGCATGGTGGCCGTCATCGGCGCGAGCACAGGCCGAGTCGGAAGTCGTCCATGAGGCAGGCGAAGATTCGAACGACTGGGCCAAGAATTGGGCAGAGAGCTGGCGCAATCGACTTGAAAAACGTCAGAGCCGGTTTCAAAATCTATTCAATTGGCAAATTGGGGAAAACACACTCCTGTCGTTCTATGGCCAACTCAACATCATGTATTTGGATTATGATGATGGGGTTGAGTCGAACACATTTGCGCGCGACAACGCCAATTCCCCAGGGCGCCTTGGATTAAGGCTGGAATCTGACCTCGACAACGGGGGCGGGCTGTTTTTTAATTTTGAAACTGGGCTGCGGCGAACGGACTACAACAGCATTCTCGGAACGGGCCCGTCCGGTGAAACTTCGGATTGGAATCGTGAACTGCTCCGAAAGGCAGAGATGCGTGTTTCCATTCCGGATGTTGGGTTCTTTTCCTTTGGCCAGGGCAGCATGGCCGCAGATGGTATTACTGGTTTTGACTTTTCCAACACCACAGTCACAGCCAACAGCAGCGTGGGTGACACTGCTTCGGGAGAACTCGCCAGGTTCACGAACGGAGCAGAAAGCAACCAGAGCCTAGAGTCATTTTTTCCAACTTTCGATGGCTCTCGCCGGTTTCGGGCGCGGTATGACAGTCTGGCGGACCGAGGGTTGTCTTGGTCCGTTTCCCTTGGGCGCGAAGTGCTGCAAGAGGACAACGATAATAACTATGCCGACGCTGCGTTGCGCTATGAAACGCAATGGCGTCAATTCCGCGTCAAGGCTGGGATCGCCTACGCGTATAACGATACGTCGCCGGATTACTTCTCCGGCTCTGTCGCCGGTATCGATGATCAAACCGGACTGAACTTCTCGCTAGCTGCTGGCGCGGACGACGATGGTGGCCTTTATGCATACGGCAAGGTCGGGATTATCCGGAATTTGCTGTTTTGGGGCAGAACTTCGTTTTCCGTTGACTATTACATCAGCGAGGATCCCATAACGGGTGCCAGCAGCTCACAATCCTGGGGGCTAGCTTTGGTGCAGGATATCGAGGTCAACCAGACCCAAATTTATGCGACTTATCGGGAATACAGCATCGGTGGAACCACGCTCCAATTTCAGGACGTCAATGTGTTTGCCGCGGGTGTTCGGTTCACTTGGTAAAACAGCTTCGCAAAGGCTTAGCCAACGAGCAACCCGCGACACTGGAACACCTTCAATTTGACTGCGCCGAGCGCGCCTTCATTTGCAGACTTGAATAGGTCGGCTCTGGGCTGATTGTGTTGAAAAACTCGGTTTCCGATCAATTTCGGAAAGGTTTTTCTCGGTACAAGGACGTTGGGAAATTTTGGCTGAGGGGTCGGCCAAATTCGAACTGCACCGATCCACGGGGAGCTCAGCGCGACTGAAGGGTAAACTGCTGCCGGTTTTCGGATTTCTGGCTATTCTGCGAAGGAAATGCGTTTCCGGAAATCGGTGTTTTTCAACACAATGGGCTCGAAGCGGACTTGCGGCGGCGCAGCGGGGCAGGCTTGCACCACGATCCGTAAGCAGCCATTCCCAAAACACAGAAACTACAACGCTTTCAGCGGCGTGACCCAACTCTTGGACATTCGGATGTTTGAAGCGGTCGTTAGACTACAGTGTCCGGAACGACGGCACAGAGCCCACAGCAGTCGTAGGTTGTGAATGCAGCATTCGGTACTTTGGGCGGACACCGGGCCTTCGCTACTGGTGCGAGGCGAGATAGCGTCAACGGCGAGAGCAGACATTTAAATGGCCGCAGATCGGAAGCTCGTTTTTGCAGCGGAGGGCGGCCGTGAATCCAGAGGAGGCGAAATTATCTAATCTATCATTGTATCACAGGCAGCCAGCGCACAATTTAGAACAGCACTTCCAATTCGACGCGAGCGCATCAGGTGAGATATCTATTTATTTCTGGGTCACTTAGGAAATAATATTGCGGGGCGGCTCGAGGTAAAGAAACCGCCCCGCGTACAGCTCAGAAATCAGCCGGAAGACCGCCGATCATTTGATGCCGTATTGAGTAAGAAGAGTTTTCCGGACACTTTCACAGCGCCCTGCATCCAGCGGCTTGCCGAGGTAGTCACCATCCTCTGCCGCTTTCTTCATAAGCAGCGCTTTGGTTTTATCGCCATCTGCAGACAGATTACTGAAGTCTTTGGTTGTTGCCGCAACAAGCAAACCATACCGACCGTTGTCATCGTCCGTCATGAAATTGTCGCGGCAGTATTCCATAGCGCCAGCATTCGCGCCAAGTTTGGAGGCATCCGATACCTGCGCAGAGGTTGCAGTCGCGGCCAATAGCGCACCAACTGTCAGACCTGAAACCAGTCTATACTTCATCGTTATTCCCTATCTTGTCTAGAGGTTCATTCCGGTGAAAGCAGGGCGGCCGAGGTAAACAAACCGCCCCGCTGTGTCACAACTGTTGTGACGAAGCCCAGATCATAGGATCAGGGGTAGACCTTTGGTTCTGAAACCGCGGGCCGGTACATGATGCTGTCGCTGTCTGCCAATGTGTTCTTGTAAGCACGGCCGTCCTTCATCACCAACTGCAGCTTGCTCTCGTCGAGGATCAGATTGATGTCCTCCAACGGGTTGCCGTCCCAAAGCAAAATGTCTGCGTAGCTCTCCGGGGCAATCCGGCCAAGGTGGAAGCTCGGATATGGATTTTTCGGACCAGACCAGGCCATCACGATTCCGGCATTTCCAGTCCAGTGCTTCAAAGCTTGTGCAGGTGTAAAGCCAGCGTCGACATTGCAGGTGATGTCTTCCTTAATCTTCTCGACCAGACCGGGGCTGAACATGTCAGAACCGCCGATGGTAAACATATCGTATTCGTTCATCCATTTGGACATCGCCCGAACACCTTCGCCGACCCGGACACCCTTCAGCTTTTGCTCATGCGTAAAGAATGCGGGCATGGATTCGTAGCTGCCGAAGGAGTTAACACTCATAAAGCACTGGAAGCTCCAGACGATGTCCTCAGTCTCTTTGTATTTAGCGACCATTTTCTTGACCATGTCTTCCGAGATCAGGAAGCCATGTTCAAAGGACCGTGTCCCAAGGCGCAGGTGCCTCTCGTAGCTCTCGTCGTGATATGCATGAACAGCGACATAGGTGCCGTTGTCGGCCGCGATTTCCACAGCTTTAGCCACTTCTTCTTCGGACAGGCCCATAATGTCGAGCGGGTCAAATTCGCTGGCGACACCGCCACCGCCCATGACCTTGATGAACCCTGCACCGCGCCGCAGGTTCAGGCGTACCGCCTTGGTCACCTCGTCAGGCCCATCAACAGTCCATGAGTTTTGCGAAGCTTGAGTCACGTCGGCATGTTCCGCGATAATCCCAGGAGGGACGTTGCGACCGGCCCAATCACCATGACCACCTGTTTGTGAGATAGCGCCACCAGAAGAGACGATCCGCGGTCCGGGAATTAGTCCCATGTCAATGGCCTTGGCAATGTCCAGCGGATCTCCTGCAATATCCCTAACAGAGGTAATACCCTTCATCAGGATGTTGTTCACGAGGTGGTGCTGTGCGATCGCGCCGCCCGATGCCTCGTCCCATCGCGTCTGATATGCGGCTGTGCCTTCTGGGGGATTCAACATGACGTGCTGGTGCATGTCGATCAGCCCGGGGGTCATCGTTTTGCCGGTCCCATCGACAACAAACGCGCCTTCCATGTCAATCGGGTCGGTCGAGACCTGCGTGATGACATTGCCCTCGACCAGAACGTTTGCGTCCATGAGCAGGTCCGGGCTGAAGCCGTCAAAGACATCGACATTGGTGAACAAGATTGGTGGTGGCGCGTCTTCCTCCGCTTGAGCAATGCTGAGTGGAGCAAAGGCAACACCTGCCGCAAACACCACCGATTTGATTGAACTGGACATGATCTTGATCTCCCCTGATGAACTTCCGGGGAAATCTAGCAGATCAGCTGAAGGATCGGTGGCCACTTTTCGATCAAAAACACGATTCTGAAACTAAAAATGGCAACCGCTGAGGAAATTAAGGCGTATGCTGGGCCAAGGAGTCGCCCATGCCGCACACAACCAATTCGCAGGCCCATCAGGAAGGTTTTATTCGCTTGGCGCTGGTGCTGCCTTTTTTGGACTATCTGAACGCTCGCGACATTGACCCACACCCGGCGCTGGAGGAATTTGGTGTGAGTGAAGACCTGATGCGCGACGCCAAAGTCTATGTCCACGCCGAACTGGTTTTTGGTTTGTTAAACAAGCTGTCGGAACTGTCTGGCGACAAATACCTTGGTATCCATGTCGGTGAAACTTTTGACCTCCAATCTTGGCCTCCGTTTACCAATGCGCTTCAGGGACCATCAACTCTGTTCAAGTTCTTCGCCGATTTCGTGCGCTTGGTGCCGCAGGAATCCAGCTCTGTTCTTCACAGTCTCATCGTTGAGGCTGACAGGGCGATTTATCGTATTGCGCGACAGCAAGAGCCGTCGGTCCAGCCACTTCAAGTCACGGGCTTTGGTGCTGCCGTTTACGTCCGCCTGCTGCAATCGGTTACGGGCCCAAACTGGGATCCTTCGGTGGTAGCCTGGGAAAGTCGTTATCTTCTCGGCGTACCACTAGGCTACAGCGGCATAGAAACCCGGGTCGGACCCGACCCAGGTATGCAGATCAGCTTTCCGACGGCTTGGCTTCACAAGGACGTCGCAATCGGATCACGTTTCGCTAGCGCACAACCGGTGTCGTCGGAGCAGGATGTTTCAGTGGTTGCCGCCTTGCGATCTGCTCTGCGAGACAAACTGGACGAGACAGTTCTGAAGCCTGCATCGGTTGCCAGTCTGCTCGGCATCGACCCTGACTTACTCATCAATGCACTGAAACATAATGGCACAACATTGCCGCGCGAAATCAAACGCCTGAAGATCGACGTGGCCAAGGAATACTTAATGGACCCTACGCAAACCGTGGCAAACATCGGCGCTTCACTGGGGTACTCGGACAAGGCGCATTTCACACGCTTCTTCCGCTCCCAGATGGGAATGACACCGACGCAATTCCGAGTCGGCAAATCATAAGAACAGATATTAGTTGATCCGCCTATCGCTACAGCAGCACAGCCCATGACGGCCACTGAAATCGGTTGCTCTTATTCGAACGGTGGAAATGCCCGCTGACCGGCGTTTCACTGGCCAAAATGCTGCGCTCTGCACGATTGGGAGCAATGACGGGCTGCACCGCAGCATCTTGGGAGGTTTTCGAGGTCCGGTCCGGGCCGGAAGGGCCAGTTGAGGTGGGTGCGGTCAAGGTCGGTTTTGTCCGCATTGGCGACCTTCGCTGCTATGATGGTGAGCGGCCGCTCTTGCGTCGACGCAGCCCTCCCCCTTAACTATCACTCCCCAAAATCTCTAAAACGCGCGCATAGTCTTCGCTGACCTCCCGCGCTTGCTCAAACACCTCACGTCGCTCCTGGTCCTGGCACCGGAAGTACTGCTCGACATCGTCAAAGTATGTCTCTGCGTCGCGTCTCAACAGGTCAGCATAGGCCCGAACATCATCAGTATCGGTCGGCATCAAGGGCGCTATCGGAGGTAAACAAGTTCCGGCGGCAGAGGCAGATCCCCAGCTCAAAACGGCCAGAACCGCCCATGTCTGCTTCAAAATCACCATATTATCTTGGCTCAGCCACTCCGTTGCAGTAAGTTCGTTTCAACGCATAAAGAGCGCATCAATTCAAAATGCACCTCTTGATTGCAAAATTATAATCATGTATCGAACTGGTAGTCCATGAGGGACTGCCGGGTCCATGCACAGTTCAGCAAGGCTCGTTTCAATGAATTTGATGCAAGACGCCCCCAATGTTGTTAGCGAAGAAGGGCTGCGCGCACTGCTTGCCGAGGGACACTCGGCTGATGTCGTGTGCCGCGTTACGCCCAAACGAACAAGTGCTCAGTGGTCCGGGGTTTGGACCGTGCATTGCGTCTCGCCTGACGGCGAGACGCGCCGCCTGCTCGTCACTGCACGCAACAACATGGCCGCGCGAGAATTCAAGACAATCAACGGCTTATCGAGCTTCCTTGCAGGGTTGGACGTATCGATCATTTCAATCCCGATGGTCGAAGGCAAAGTCGCTTCCCACAAGCCAGGCGACACCGACTAAAGCACTTGCAGTCCTTGCTGCGTTTATCGCAGCCCCAGCTGGCGCTGAAGGTTTCGTGCTCTCAATGCGGGCTGATGGCCAGTTGGAAACCAAAGCTCCTCAGTCCGGTTTCGCACAAAGCTACATCGACGGCGTAGGCGCGAATGCATCAGAGCCGACCGTCTTCGCAGCGCCTGAACCGCAAGCGCCCCGCATGTCGGTTGGGTCTGGGCCTACGCCAGCAATCCCCCGCCCCGAAATCCTCGCCGCCCTTGAAAGCGCTGCGCATCGCTATGGTGGGCACCCTGCCCTGCGCCGCGCGGGTCTGTCTGTGTCCGAATGGCAGACGCTATTTCAAGCGAATATCGAGATCGAAAGCGCCTATCGCGTCAACGCGCGCAGCTCTGCAGGCGCGATCGGTCTCGGCCAATTGATGCCAGCCACAGCTGCGCAGCTTGGTGTAGACCCTCACGACTGGCAGGCCAATCTGGATGGCTCTGCTCGCTACCTTCTGATGATGCTTGCCCAATTTGGCACGCCGGAACTTGCACTTGCGGCTTACAACGCGGGGCCTAACGCGGTCACGCGCTACGGCGGCATTCCCCCTTACCAAGAAACCCAAAATCACGTGCGCCGTGTCATGGCCGTGCGTGATCGACTGACTGGAGCCTCATGATGCACACACAAATCCGCATGATCCTTTCGCTGGCTCTGGCCAGTTTGATGATTGCCAATCCCGCGCTCGCGCAAAGTATCGACCTTTCGCCGGTGCAAAACCTTCTGCAAGGCATCGTCGACACGATCACCGGTCCCTTGGGCATCGTGATCGGCACCTTGGCTTTGATCGGTGTGTTCCTGTCCTGGCTCTTCGGGATTCTGGATTTTCGCCAAGCCCTTTGGGTGCTGGTCGCAATCGCGGGCATCGCGGCTGCGCCAACCATCGTGACCGCCATCTGGGGCGCGTAAATCCGATATGGCAACGCAAACCCTTCTTTTCCTGGGCCTGATCCGGCCACCAAAGCTCATCGGTTTGCCGATCATGTATGCAATGGTCTGGCTGTTCGGGTTTGTGTTGCTGTTTTTGTGGGTCCAGAGCTGGCCGGTGATCATCATCGCCGCTCTGGCCTATCCCGCGCTGTGGAAAGCCGCTGACTGGGATCCTGCGTTTCTTGAAGTGCTGGTAACTGCGCTGCAGGAAACGCCACCAACACCGAACCGCAAGATCCATTCAGGGGACAACTATGCTGCGTGACCCTTCAGATGATCTTGCCATGTTGCCAGACTGGACGCGCAAAGAGCGCCCCATGGCCAGCATGCTGCCCTATGTCAGCCTCGTGGATGACATAACGATCCGCACGCGCGGCAATGCCCTCTTCCAGTGTATCCGCCTCGATGGCGTCAACAGCATGACCAGCGATGACGCGCACCTAGAGAAGATCCGGGCTCTCTTCGCTGCCATCATCGCGCAGATCGGGCCCGAATATAGTTTTTACGTGCACAAGGTTTCAAAGGCAATTGAGACTACGCTGCCGCCGGTGCCTGACGGGGGATTTGCGCAAGCGCTCGATACCCGGTGGCAGGCGGCAATATCGCAAGCAGGCCTGCGCGACAAAACACTCACGCTCACGGTTCTAAAGCGTCCGCCCCTTGCCGCGCGGTTGCGGCTGAAACGCTCAGACTCGATCTCCCAGCTCAAAGACCAGACCGCCAAGCAATTGCGCAAGCTCAGCGAGGTCGTCGGATTCCTACTGTCTTCCTTTTCAGAGATGAACCCGCGCCTGCTCGGGGCCGACGGCGGCGAGCTACTGGGCTTCCTTGGCGCACTCAACATAGGTCAGGAAAGGCCGCTCTTCGCAAAATCGCGCTTTGGAATTATTGCCGAGGATGTGGCCAACACACGGGTCACGTTTCAGGGGCGAAGCTTCACGCTAGACGATGGGACGGCAGGCAAGCGGTTTGGCACCAGTTTCGCGATCAAGACTTATCCTGCAAGAACCAGCTGCACCATGTTCGATGAGCTCAATCTGCCCATCGACATGGTGGTCACCCACTCCTTCACACCGATCAGCAGCAACATCATGGCCAGCCGGATTAAACGGCAACAGCGCTTGATGAAGGCCAGCGATGACGGAGCCATCTCATTGGCCGAAGAACTGGTCGACGCACTGGATGATCTGGAATCCAAGCGGCTCAGCTTTGGTGATCATCACATGACTGTCACTGTCTTTGCCGAAACCGAAGAAAAGTTGGAGGCCATCGCTGCCGAGGTGCGCAACATCGCCGCCAGTGAAGGTGTCAATCTGGCCAATGAAAGTTTTGCCGCCCGCACCCATTATTTCGCGCAACATCCGGGCAACGGGCAGATGCGCAGCCGTAAGGCCGCCATTACAAACACAAACTTTGCCGACCTCGCAGCGCTTCATCGCAGTCAGCTGGGCAAGGCTGGCCATAAAGTGCCCTGGGGCAAACCGATTACGCTGTTCCCGACACCGGAGCGTTCGGGATTCCTGTTTAATTACCACGAGACCGGTCAGCCCGACAAAGAACCAACCGGCGGTCATACCTTGATCCTCGGTCGCCCTGGTTCAGGTAAATCGGTCTTATCAGCCTTCCTCATGTCCCAGGCCCGGCGCTGCGAGGCACGGGTGTTTGTCTTTGATTATCGCATGGGCATGGAAATGGCGGTGCGCGCGAATGGTGGGCGCTACAGTGCAATCAAGGCTGGCAAAGCAACCGGTCTCAATCCCCTTCGCACCGAAATTGATGGGCGCGGCCAAGCATGGCTTTCTGATTGGCTCGCCACGCTTCTACATCGCGCGGACAAGCCCTTAAGTCCCGTCCAGATCAACCGCATCCAAGAAGTGGTGCGCCAGAACGCTGGTGCCAGCGAGGCTTCGCTCCGCAACTGGCAAGACCTGGCCTCCCTCTTCGTCGCAGGTGCCGATGAAGGAGACATGTTTGAGCGGATTCAGGAATGGACGGCCAATGGGCGCTATGGCTGGATCTTCGGACAAAGTCTCGAGGACAGCTTTTCGCTCGAGGGCGATGTGGTGGGCTTTGATTTGACGGGCATTCTCGACAGCGAAAGCGAGAAAGAACGTATGGCGGTACTGTCCTATCTGTTTCGGCGGGTGGAACGAGTGATCGAGGATCGCAAACCAACGTTGATCATCATCGATGAAGCCTGGAAAGCGCTCGACAATCCGTATTTTGCCGACCGCCTTAGCAACTGGCTTGTGACTGCGCGCAAACAAAACGCGGTTGTCGTGATGATGACCCAATACGCCAGTCAGCTCGAAAAGACCCGGACTGGCAAGACGATTGTCGAGGCCGTTCCGACGCAAGTCTTGCTTCCCAATATTCGTGCTTCGGCCAGCGATTACGCGATGCTTGGGCTCACTGACAAAGAGCTCAGTGTGCTGCTCGGCACGGGCAGCAATTCCCGACTGGCGCTGGTGCGCGATGATCAAGGCTCGGTCGTGATCGACGCCGATCTCAGCGCCCTTGGCCCGTATCTCACGATCCTTGGCGGCATGGAAAAAGGCGAAGCGCTGGTCGGCGCGGATTATCGCCAGAACCCCGAATTTTGGAGACAGATTTGATGCGCAAGCTTTTCACCCTGACACTCACCCTTCTGACCCTCACGGCCTGCGCGGAATACCGGCCGTCAGAGGCAGAATGTTTCACCTCCTTTGCCGAAGTCAGCCGCAGTAATTGCAATTTCGAGATGCTTGGACCGATTGGCGACCTGAATGAATAGCCTTTGCCCGCATATCTTTGCGGGCTTGGTGTCGCTCGCAGCGCCCATAGCGTTAGCGCAAGGCGTGCCAACCTTTGATGCAGGCATGTTCTTGCAGCGTGAACGCGTGTTGAATCAGGGAGTGCAGGATTTGGCGCTGCAGCAGGACCGCCTTTCCAGAGAAGACGCGCTAGAGCGGCTCGAAGAGGAACAACTGCGAGCGCTGGAAAACATCCTCGATGCATCCACGCTCGGCAGCGGAAATTCGGGTGTTCTGGTCGCCAGTTTGGAAACAGGCACTTCACCGGAAAGTGCTGCAGATGCACTCTACGGTCCGGTCGATCCCAACCCAGGTGCTGCCCAGATGTTTGGCGATGCCTCCGGCTCCATCGAACAGCTAATCATTCGCGCTGCGATAGAAACGCACAATATGTCCGGTGTGCGCGCGGCGGGCTTGTCCCCCAAGCAATGGCGTTGCCTGTTGCAGGCGCTGATCTGGCAAGAAAGCCGTTTCACCATTGGTGCGCGCTCCCCCGTTGGCGCGTTCGGCCTCACTCAGATCATGCCGGGCACCGCACAGGATCTCGGGATCTATCCCGCCTATTATGAAAACCCCTATGTGCAGGTCACGGGCGGCGCGCGCTATCTGGCACAGATGCTATCCATGTTTGATGGCAACATCATTCACGGTCTGGCCGCCTACAACGCGGGGCCCGGAAACGTGCAGCGCTACGGCGGCGTGCCACCCTTTGCAGAGACCCAGCATTACGTTCAGGTTATCCCAGAGCGCTATAACCTTTACCTCGCGCGCGTTGGCGGCGTTGATGCGCTTGGCACTATTGATCCCGTGCTGCTCGCAAATTCGACCATGAGCCTCACCTCCTATGGCGCGGGGATCTATGGCGATTATTCCATTGTCTCCGTACGCTCAGCGGCCCTGCGCGTGCAGGACATCATCACTCGCATTGGCGAAACGGACGATATTCATGCCACCATGTCGCTTAACACTTACGCACGCGCCGAACTGGCCCGCCTAGTAGCAATTCGTACCCGCCTCAAAGCCGCTCATACCCGCCCCCTTGGCGCTGCCGAGCTAGCCATGGCCGCCGCTCAAGTCCGTGAGCAAGACTTCATGCAATTCGATCTGGAGGCACTTCAATGATCCGCTTTTTCTCAGCCATCATCACATGCGCGATGCTCGCGGTCTCGCCTGCAATCGCCCAAGGCGTGCCGACAATCGACGCACGCAACATTGCCCAGGAAATTCGCCAATTGCAGCAGATGCTCGAGGACTTCGGGATCCAGACAGACCAGCTCGACACGCTTCTCGAGCAACTGGATCTAGTGCAGCAACAACTCGACACGTTGAACGAAACCTACGCAGCCCTGACTGGCGCGACGGACATCATTGAAATGGCCATGGGCGGCGATCTCGACGGGCTTCTCGATCAAGAGTTCGGCGATCTTCTTGGCACCATCCGGCAAATCCAAAGCGGCGATTTCAGCGGCCTCATCGGCAATGCCGCCCCTCAAATGGAAGGCCGCATGACCCAAGCGCTGGAAGACGCGGGCTTTGATCAAGACAGCCTGTCGGACATGGCCAGCAGCGGTAATCCGGGGGCTGAGCGGATTGCCAGCCAAGCAGGCACCGGGGCGATGATTTCAGCGGCAGCCGAGAACAGCTACGACGAGGCCGCGCAATCTCTGGAGCGGGTCGAGCAGCTGGTATCGTTGATCCCTGACATGGAAACGCTCAAGGAAGCCGTCGATCACAACACCCGCGTCACCGCCGAGCTGGCCATCGCGATGACGCGCATGTGGGAGTTGGAAGCCATCCAGACCGTCGGCGCAGGTCAATCCGGCGTTGTCGATGCCGCCACGCTGGCTGAAGAGCGCCGCTATATGGACTTCACCCTGCCAAACTTGCGCGCGGATTGATCCCATGAGCAGCGAGGCAGAAATCATCGAAGAAGAACTTGTCTATGGGGCGCGACGCCGCGAGCTCCTTTGGCAAAAACTAGGTCTGACAGGCTTGGGCTTTGGCATGGCAGGTTGCCTGACCGCTGCCCTCGTGGCCCTTTTCGACGTGGACCCGCCGCCCATGATCGTGCCCTTTGATAGCGCAACTGGCATGGCCCTCCCCAATGCCATGGTTGACGCGATCTCACTCACGGAACGCCCTGCTATCATCGAGGCACAGGTCTACCGCTATGTCATCGGTCGAGAGACATATAATCAGCTCGACAATGACGTGCGGGTGCGGCGGGTCCTAGATCAGTCGGATGGGGCGGCAGCAACAGGTTTGCGTGCGCTCTGGACCAGTGGCCATGAGGCATACCCACCCGACAGCTACGGCACAGATGCGCGGCTTGAGGTCGAAGTGCTCTCAATCACCCATATCAGCGCAAACCGCGCGCAGGTGCGCCTGCGCAAACGCCTTAGTACGCCGCGCGGCAATCAAAACGGGCTCTTCACAGCAACGCTGATGTTTGAGTTCCGGCCCGAGAACAGCCGGTCTATCGATGATGTCTGGCAAAACCCTTTCGGCTTCACAGTCACTGAATACGCGATCCGCTCGGATCGTTTGGAGTAACATATGGCCCGCCTGTTCTTGATCTTCACTGTCCTCCTTCAGCTCGTTGGCACCGCCAGTGCTGAAACCCAGCCGCGACAGGGCCCCTATGATACCCGCGTCCGGCTGGCCACCTATCAAGATGGGCAAGTCTATCGCATCAGCACCAGCCTGACCCATGTCACCAGCATCGAGTTTGGCCAAGGCGAGACCATCCGCTCGATCATCGCGGGCGACACCGAAGGCTTCCTTTTGGACGGCGTGCCCGGTGGTCAGGCTTTTGCGATCAAGCCGGTCTCGCGCGGTGCGCATACCAACATCACCGTCTACACCAACCAGCGCAGCTATTATTTCAACGTCACTGAGGCGAGCTCACCGACGTTCTATGTCATCCGCTTCACCTATCCCGACTCTGCCCCCCAGCAGTCTCGTGTTGCCGCAAGCGAGCCCGCAAACCATGCATACGGGGTTAGTGCGCGATCCGAGATCACGCCGCGTGAAATCTGGGACGACGGTACATTCACGTATTTCCGCTTTGCCGCAAACGCGCCACTTCCCGCGATCTTTCGTTGGTCTGGGGGCAATGAGCGTAGCGTGAATGCGCTTGCCCAGACAGACGGCGTCATCCGCGTTTCAGGTGTCAGTGATCGGTGGGTACTACGGCTTGGCGAGGATGAGATCTGCGTGCAGGAGATGAGCGAGGCAAATCACAATGAGTGAAACGGCTGAGTTGAAGAAACGCCTAGAAGCTATTGAAGGGAAAAAACAAAAGCACTCAAAGAGACCGTCATTTCTGACTATGGCCCTCGCCATCGGGGGCATCATTGCCCTCGGCGGCCTGTTGCTGCTGTTCTCCGGTGGCTCTGAACAAGAAGCCCTTGAAACCGCCTCACCTGATGAATTCCAAACGGCAGGACCGGGCTTTGGCGTTGTCGAGCCCAGTCCTGCACCGATCGACACAACGCCGCCTGCGTCGGAGCCTGAACCCAGCCTAGAGTCCGAAGAACTGCGCGCCCAATTGGATGCGATGCGCACAGAACTCGAGGCATTGCGCAATGTGCCAGCACCCGAGGCCCAACCAATCGATACCGAAGCACTCGATACCCTGAGTGCAGAGGTCGATGCCCTGCGCAGCGAGGCCGCGACTGCTCAAGCCGCCTTGCGCGAAGAACTGGAAGAACGCGCGCGCCAACTCCAACGTTTGCAGAACGATCTGGAGCTTGCACGTCTGGAATCCCCGCGCACGCCCGTGCCAACTGGCCCCACTGCTGAGGAGCTGCGCCTTCAAGAGCTCGAGCGGCGGCGGCAAGCGGAGCTTGAAGAATTGCAAGCCCGCATCGCCAGCCCGATCATCGCTTTTGGTGGCACCGGCGCCGGAAACAGTGAAACGGCAGCAGAGCAGCGACGCCTTGACGGCGACACCGAGTTTGTCCGCAATGGAGCCGAGCCAGCCGAAGTGACGCAGGCACAGCTGATCGTGAACCCAGCCAATACAGTTGTTCAGGGTACGATGATCCAAGCGGTGTTGGAGACCGCAGTCGACAGCTCGCTGGCTGGTCAGGTGCGGGCCATGGTGTCGGAGGACGTCCATGCCTATGACGGCTCGCGGATCCTGATCCCACGCGGTTCGCGCCTTATCGGACGTTATCAGTCTGGCCTCGACATCGCACAGCAACGGGTGACGATCGCCTGGGACAGGATCATTCTCCCCAGCAACCAAACCGTTGAAATCAGCGCTTTTGGTGGCGATGAACTGGGTCGCTCTGGCACAACTGGTTTTGTCGACAGCCGCTTTGGCACCAGGTTCGGCTCGGCCGCGTTGATATCGCTGATCGGAGCCTTGCCTGCCGTCGCCGCGCACAACACTGAAGACGCGATCACCTCGGACGTGCTCGAAGGCATTGGCGAAGATCTGCAAGGCAGCGCGCAAGGCGTCATCGGCGAATATCTTTCGGTTTCGCCCGTAATCTATGTCGATCAAGGTGCCCGCGTCACTGTGATGGTCGACCGTGATCTGAAGATCTTCTAACCATGGCCGCCAGCTATCTTCAAAGCTCAATGGACAAGATTCCCGAGGCGCGTGATCCAAAGCTGATCGAGCTTTGCATCAACCCTGACGGTTCGCTTTGGGCGGAGTTTCAGGGGGATCATTTCATGCGGCCCGTCAATCGGCCGCTCTCCCCAAATGAGATCAAAGACCTTGGCAACCAGATTGCCTCGGCTGCGAACACCACGCTCAGCCGGACCAAGCCGATCGTATCGGTCAGCATCGCCTATCGCGACCGCCCCATCCGCGCGCAGGTCATCCAGCCCCCGGCGGTCGATGGCGGCTATGCAATATCGTTGCGGTTCTTCGCAGACCTGCCGCTGGAGCAGATCAAGCTGTCCTACCTCTTCGGCAAAGAGCGCAGCAATGAAGGTGCGCGGCGCAAGCGCAACGCCGAGCTGCGCGATGTCGTGGCCACGGGTGATATAGATGCCGCAATCAAATTCTGCGTCGTGCACAAGCTCAACATGATCGTCTCTGGTGGCACCTCGACCGGCAAGACCGTTACTGCGCGCAAGATCCTCTCCTTTGTTCCAACCGACGAGCGTATCGTCACTATCGAAGAGGCAGCTGAGCTGCGTCCAGGACAGCCCAATGTCGTCACGCTGATGTCCGACCGCAATGAAGCCACACGCAGCGCGGATGTGCTGCTGACCTCTACGCTGCGGATGCGGCCGGACCGCATTGTCCTAGGTGAAGTGCGCGGCAAAGAGGCCATGACTTTCCTCGAGGCCATCAACACCGGCCATGGCGGATCGCTGACCACGCTTCACGCCGAAACACCGCAGCTGGCGGTCCAGCGTCTGGCCATCGCCGCCCTGAAAACCGATGTGCCCATGACCTACCAGGACATGAACGACTACATCACCCGCTCGATCGATGTGATCATTCAGGCCGGTCGTCATGAGGGCGCGCGCGGCATTACCGAATTTTACCTGCCGATTGATCCGGCCCAAGCAAAGGAAACAGCTCATGTTTGAATACAAGATTGAACAGATTAACACCGCTAAGACAAAGCCACCGAAGATCGAGGCGCAGCTGACCGCCCTTGGTCAGGATGGTTGGGAGCTGGTCTCGGTCGTGCCGGATTTCGACGGCGAACACATCCTGAAGGCCTTCCTGAAGCGCGACATCTGGCGTGTCAAACCGACCGAAAAAGCATAGGAGCACCCAATGAGCGTCGTCACCTGGATGGTTGAGACAACCGATAACTTTCTGGACGACGCGGCCCAATCCACTTTTGGCAACGTCGCCGGTCAGCTAGGCGGCATTATTGCGGTTGCCTCGACGCTCGCCGTGATCGGCGTCTTCATCAACATGGTGTTTCAATACAAATCCATGGACGGGCGGACTGCCTTCTGGTTCGCCCTCAAGCTTATGCTCATCTCTCTGTTTGCGATGAACTGGGTCCAGTTCAATGCAGTCGCTAGCGCCCTAATCGATGGGCTCGACCAGCTCGCGGGCGGTATGGTGGCAGGACTTGGAGGCGGCGGTGCTGGGGCTGGATATTTTGCCAGTGCATTCGACGACCTGATCGAAGAGTTTGGTAATTACCTAAACGCCGCCGGTGACAACATGCATTGGATGGCCGGGGCTCTCATCGGCGCGATCGGCGCTTTCCTCCTTGGCGTGATCGGCGCGCTCTGCGGCCTTGTCCTAATCTTCGCGAAGATCATGCTGGCCTTCATGATCGGCATCGCCCCGATCATGATTGCGCTATCGTTGTTTGATGTCAGCAAGGACTACTTCCACCGCTGGTTGTGAATCCCGGAGACAAAATGGCCATGGAAATGGTTGGGTAATCTGACCGTCGCGGAGTAAAATTCCGCAATCTAACATCTGGTGCTGTCGAGCAACGGGTGGGGAAGATGTATTCTGTGGATTTGTACAGTCGGGTGCGCCGTGCGTGCCATGTCGAAGGTAAGAACAATAGTGAGGCGGCCCGTCTGTTTGGGATTGACCGCAAAACAGTGGCGAAGATTTTGAAGCATTCGGTTCCGCCGGGTTATCAAAGAACGACCGCGCCA
This sequence comes from Sulfitobacter sp. SK012, assembly GCF_003352085.1. Classification (NCBI taxonomy): domain Bacteria; kingdom Pseudomonadati; phylum Pseudomonadota; class Alphaproteobacteria; order Rhodobacterales; family Roseobacteraceae; genus Sulfitobacter; species Sulfitobacter sp. SK012. The sequence continues at coordinate 2,105,770 of NZ_CP025804.1, read as the reverse complement.
GTTCGTCCGAAGTTGGATCCGTTCATTGGGATAATTGATCAGATCCTGAAAGACGATAAACGGGTCATCAAAAAGCAACGCCACACAGCCAAACGTATTCATGCGCGATTGCGTGATGAACATGGGTTCACTGGCGGGATCACCATCGTCACGGACTATGTTCGTGAGAAGCAGCGACGTACCCAAGAGGTGTTTGTTCCTCTGGTTCACACCCCTGGCCATGCTCAGGTCGATTTTGGCGAGACCCTTGGTGTGATTGGTGGTGTTGAACGAAAGCTGCATTACATTGCGATATCGTTGCCGCATTCGGATGCGTTCTTCATGAAGGCATATCCGGCAGAAACGACAGAAGCCTTCTGTGATGGTCACAACGCTGCGTTTGCGTTCTTCGGTGGTGTGCCCTTGTCGGCACTGTACGATAACACCGTGATAGCGGTTGCAAAGATCTTGGGAGGAGGCAAGCGGATCCGGACCAGAACTTTCTCGGAACTACAATCGCATTATCTGTTTGAGGACCGGTTTGGCCGCCCTGGTAAAGGTAACGACAAAGGTAATGTCGAAGGTGTCATTGGCTACGGACGGAGGAACTTCCTAATCCCTGCTCCCCGGTTCGATAGTTTTGATGCTTTGAACGCCTGGTTGGAGGAACAATGTTTGAAGCGTCAGGACGATGTTGTTCGCGGGCATAGTGAGAGTATTGGTGAACGGTTGCTACGAGACCTGGACGCGTTGATGGCATTGCCCCCAACACCTTACGATGCGTGTGATAAGGTCAGTACTCGGGCAACTTCAATATCGATGATCCGTTATCGCAATAACGATTACTCCGTCCCTGTCGCCTTTGCCCATCATGAGGTTCAGGTACGCGGCTATGTCCATGAGGTCGTGATCGGCTGTGGGACCGAGATTGTCGCCCGACATCGACGATCTTACGAGAAGGCAGATATGATTTTCGACCCGATGCATTACTTGCCATTGTTGGAGCAGAAGGTTGGTGCTCTCGACCAGGCGGCACCCTTGCAGGGTTGGGATCTGCCCGATGCGTTCACGACCCTTCATCGATTGTTGGAAGCCCGCATGGGTAAGGCGGGGAAGCGCGAATATGTTCAGATCTTGCGACTATTGGAAACCTTCGAGATGGAGCACGTTCATGCTGCAATCAAACAAGCCTTGGACCTGGGCGCACTTGGCTACGATGCGATCAAGCATCTGATCCTTTGCCGGATTGAGCGTCGTCCGCCTAGGCTTGATCTCGATATCTATCCTTATCTGCCGAAAGCGGTGGTTGAGACGACAAAGCCTTCCAGCTATGCCGTGCTGTTGTCCGAGGTGGCCGCATGAACGATACTGTTACTGATACACCGCAGGTTCTGCTCAGGCATCACCTGACCAAACTTCGGCTGCCAACCTTCCAAAGCGAATACACCAAACAGGCCCAACAATGCGCCGCAGAGAACAAGGATCATGTCCAATATCTCCTGCGCTTGTGTGAGCTGGAGCTGATCGAACGTGAGCGACGGATGGTAGAGCGGCGTATCAAAGCCGCGAAGTTTCCGGCAACCAAGAGCCTGGATAGCTTTGACTTCAAAACGATCCCGTCACTGAACAAGGTGCTGGTGATGGAATTGGCCCGCTGCGAGTACACCGCAAAGCGTCAAAACGTTATCGCGCTAGGACCAAGTGGGACCGGTAAAACACATGTTGCTCTCGGCCTTGGACTGGCAGCTTGCCAAAAGGGCTTGAAGGTACGTTTCACCACAGCCGCTGCACTGGTTCATGAAATGATCGAGGCAGTTGACGAACGCCGACTGCAACGACACCAAAAACAACTAGCAGCCCAAGATTTGCTGATCATTGACGAACTTGGGTTCGTGCCACTCTCCAAGACCGGGGCCGAGTTGCTGTTCGAAGTGATCAGTCAACGATATGAACGCGGCTCCATCATCATCACATCCAACCTGCCGTTCGATGAATGGACAGAGGTCTTCGGATCAGAACGCCTCACGGGTGCCATCCTCGACCGCCTGACACACCACGTCCATATCCTGGAGATGAATGGTGAAAGCTATCGGCTGAACCAAAGCCGAAACCGCACAGCCTGAACAAACCCAACTGAAGCCAAGGAGCTGACAAATTGGCCAATTTCTCTCCGGGACGCTGACCGATTTTACTCCGGGATTGACAGAACAGAGTGGGAGAGGGCAAAGCCCGACCCATGGCCCTGAACGGGGCTGTCAATCGGCCACATTTGCGAAGAAAATGTCTGCGTCAAAAACAGACGCCAATTTGCCGCGCGAGGAATGGCTCGCCCGCGAGACAGGGGAAATTGGTGGCTGTTTTTGGGGATGGACTAAGGTTGACCGCCACGGTCAGGGATGTTGGGCGGACCAAACAAATAGAAAGATGCCTGGATTGGGGTGAGCGGGCCGTAGGCCCGTTGAGCCCCGGTTCAGCCGACTGACATCAAGTGCCCGCGCGCTAAAGCGCGGTGCCTTCAATCGGAGATCCCAGATAATATTAAGCCCAAACCCAATTAGAACAGCGGAGAACAAATTAGCGTTGCCGAGAAGCAAGCCACCCAAAGCTAGTCGCGAAGAAAAACAACCGAAGACACGTTTGGCTTCTCAACGCAAACCCCATCGGGTTGAAACACGACAACAAGATCGAGCAAGTTTTCTAAAAGCTCTTTGATGTTGCGTCTGTAGGGGGCGGGATCATCGTATACATCTGTGTGAAGTTTCTTCGAAAGCCAACCAAATGAAGCCGAGCCGCCATTTTCCTCAACAGAACTTATCAGCCATAAATATGCCGGGCTTACTTTGAACTTTTCAATGTCGTTCCACCTAAAACTGTCAGCGGTTGTGTTTTGGGGGAAGTCGGAACAGTATAAATCCCTTTCTTCAACAAAGATCGCGTCAGGCCAGCTAGCGGGAGTGTTGTTAGAAACAGTATCGAGCTGCTCAATGAATTTCTGCATGGCAATTAGTCGAGCATGATTGATCTCTGTTCCTTGGGACCACAGATTTTCGGCAATTTCTGCATCACGAGCTGTGGGCTCACCTTCCGTGCTGAGTTCATCGTTACAATACCCAACTAGGGCCAAACCTTTGCCAGTGAGGTTAGCGCTTCCTACAAACAGTTTTTCGTCAAAAAAGTACAATTTTACGTGCAGCGCAGACGACAACCTAACTTCAAAACCGGCATCAAGCGCGCTTTTTAACGCTGCGAGCGAACATGCACCTGTCATCACGTCTCTAAGATCACAGCGCACCAGTAAGCGATCTGAGCTGAACTCATGACGATGTCCAATTACGAAATCAATACCGGGTTGAGATATGAAGGCACTGTAAATCCAGCACCTTCGTGAATCCGAAAATTGTTGCTGTAATCTACTTTTCAGCTCTGCAGTCGGGAGAAGCATACTATGAGTTGTTTAATTGCGTCAGCAGCTTCTTAATCCAGCCTCCCCATTTTTCCCTAAACTCTTCAAGAGTCTCTTGTGACCTATCATCCCACAGCTCGTCTTCAGCTCGCGCAGCAGCCAATAGAAAAAGGTTCATAGCCAACGCCTCTTGAGTATCAGGGCCTTTGCAAATTTTGTCATACAGCTCCACTTGGAAAGGATGGCGAGCGTTTAGTGCGATCGTCATGATTTCGCCAGGGCGCTCGATCGTATAAAATTGATTCCCAGGCCAAGACTTCTCAGTAATTGTCACGCCCGTCGCCTTAATCTCTTCAACCATCCTATCTAGTTCATTATCCGGGATGTCATTCCCATGCTCTTGGATCAGCATATCTTTAAGTTTTGTGTCCTGCTCTTCCGGAGTCACTGCATCCTTTTCGATTTTTGTCTTTGTTTTTGCTGGATCATTCTTAAAGTTTTGACCGGCTAACTCCGCACTCTGTGCGGCCGGATCTGTTTTTCTGCCGGATACACTTCGCCCCGTCTCAGGTGCTAAGCTGTCTATGCGTGCTCTAATTGCTTTGTGCGCAATTTTGAAACGCTTGCTTAATTCTGCTCTGAGAGCAATCTTATGATCGAAATCAATGTCGTCTTCACTGAGGCCATCGTGAAGTTGCTCAACTTCTTCCCTCTCTATGAAGTCAACATCGCGCACTGCCTGCTTGTTGTTGGTAACGCCAAACAGTTCGTCAAGCTCAGGTCCGAACCGGACTTCACACCCCCAATAACGCTCCTTTAGCTCTTGTGGATTAAAATACCCAAAAGACCCAAAATCGATTTCGCGCCCAGCTCTCACAAATGATATACCGGTGTTTGCCTTATAGTGGTCCACAACGGATGCTGTGTCAGCATTCCTTGTCCACCTAGCAATATCCTGCCGGATAGCCGAGAATCTAACTTCGACCATTGACTTCTTGCCGCTATTTCCGAACCTTACCGGAATTCTTTGAATCTCACCGTAAGCTTCGTTTGTAGCTTCGTCTTCAAAACCTGGAAGGTTGTTCGGCGTCATCAAGTAGAGGGGATCATTGGGGAGCAACTTGATGCTTTCAACTACATCAGCGTCCGGCTTTACTATCAAAATTCGGATATCTCTTTGCCGTCCATATGTATCGTCGTCATCAAGGAAGTGACGATAGATGCGGCAAAAACTTGTCTCCATGCGCCTAACCAAAGTCTGGGTTCTTTTTAGGTCCAATCTATCACAATCTTCCCATACAATTAGCGAACCGTGGTCTTTAACGGGAACGTCAAGGTGCCGCAGGATCTCTCCTGGAATTTCACACTTTTCTACTTCGTTTGTTGTTTGCTGTTTCGACTTTTTGACTTCGTCAATGTCGAGATAGGTAGTAAAACAATCGCCTTCTTGCCATGAGTAGACTGTTACGCGCTTGCATTGACTGATCGAAGCGAGAGGAAGTCCAACACCAAAGCGACCTATCCCCGAGCGCGTATTCAGCCTCGTTCCTTGAGCGAAAGCCAAACAGATCTCAAGGACATCTGGAGACATACCATGACCATCGTCATAGACCGCCAAGGAGCCCACATTGGCTACAGTTCTCTGCACACTGACGTTTTCTTCGATGGCAAGAATACGGACGTTGTCAGCTTCTGCCTGAATCGAGTTGTCCACGAGTTCCGCCAAGGCCATCGAAGTATCGCGATAACCCGCATCCCGGAAGGATTCAATTGCAGTGGATGCAGGAAAAATATACGTCGTCATTATTGTGTGCTCCAGACATTATTAAAATAGTTGTAGGCCATGTTCTCGGATGGCATTCCGTGCAAGTTGTCCACCACATCAATAACTCTTGCTCGTTCGTTCCCACCATTCTTTGGTCCCCTAATCGCCCTACCGATCATTTGGGAATAAAGAACGACAGATGCCGTCGGCCTAGTAATGAAAACGGTATCGGTATTGGGGGCGTCAAATCCAGTTGTCAAAACTCCATAGTTAATCAAAAACTGCACTTTGCCATCTTTGTATTCAGCGATGTATCTCGCTCGATCTTTCGGATCGGTTTGCCCGGTAACAAGGCGAGCAGCTATGTCCCGTGCAACACATAGATCGCTTAGCAACTCTGCATGAGCAATAGAGCAAGCGAACAAAATGACTTGCCGTTTGGCGTCTGACAACTCCATCATGCGATTGAAGATCAACAAGTTCCGCTCGTGTTGTCCCCCAAGACGTCTCAAGAAACTTTCTGGAAGTTCCATGAGCTCTGAGAGCTTGGCCATTTCGTTCTCGCTTAGGTCAATTGAGACGTCAGTTTCAATTTTTTCGCGATCAAGACGGGCCAAGACCCCCATATCTTGTAGGTAACCGATACCATCCTCCAGCTCCCTACCGCTATCGTCACACAAGCCAATTTTGGTATTGTCGAAAAACTCTGACAGCTCTCTGTTTTCTTCATGATTTTCGCTGCGACCCGGTGTTGCAGATAGACCAACCAATTTTGGCGGAGTACTTGCCATAGAGAGCGAGTTAATGGCTATTTCATAGGTTGGTGCAATAGCTTTATGTGCTTCGTCGATAACGATCATTTTGGTTGCCGCCCCTATTTCTCTTAGCAGGCTTAAGTCCCTTGATGCCGATGTTAAAAGTGCGTGGATTGACTGAAAGCTGGCCACCACGAATCCCCTCTGTGGCGCATCCGAAGGTCTTTCAAAACTTCCCCAAATCCTTGTAATAGATGCTTGGTGATCACCTTTTGTTGACCAGGTTCGTTCAATTGCCTCAACAGCTTGTGTGCAAAGTTCTTCCGAGTGAGCGAGCCATACAATCAAAGCAGGGCCAGGAGGCTCGGCCCTCAACGCATCAACCATCAGCTCACAGGCTGTTCTAGTTTTCCCCGCGCCGGTTGGCATGTGTAATAGAATACGCGAACTAGGAAGTTTCAGCGCAGCAATGGCTCTAGCTTTGACATTAAACTGATACTCATGCAGCGGTGCCGAGACGGGAATAGAATTGCTTGCCGGAGGGCTCGCCTCTGCGACAGGCGGGAGGAATTCGGTACCCAGCTCAAGAGTTTGCACTAGGCGTTGAGCGCTACTTGAGCTGCTTGACCAAACTACTTTAGAACTCTTCCCTAAGATGTACTTTCGGTCGAAGTCATCAACATGGTTCAGCACCATTTTTCTTATCTGGGCGTTCCCAAGTATTGATGAACCGTATCTTTGAAGAAGAATATCAATCAGTTTAGGTGCGGTAACACGAACACGGAACCACTTTTCCATGTTCTCAAGCGTTTCCATTCCCACAAGCTCTGATAGCTTTGCTACCCCAAACCTACTAAGTACAGATTTCAGCTTACCCGTTCCCAATTAGTTGGTCCTCCAAGGTTTTTTTCGTTCCTGATCGTGTTAGATTTCTCTTTAAGAAACCAGCCCTAGTTGCTTGGTTTTGGCCAAATTTTCACCGTTTCCAGATCTGAACCACAAAATCCATCAGTACCGGTCTCGCTAATTTTTGGAAGCTGGTCATTTATGGCAGGCCAAACACACCTTTTGCTGGCCATAGATATCATCAAGATCAACAGCGCCTTGTTCTGGCCGAAGAGGATCAATCTTCCTCTTCGCCTTAGCTCTTTCGACGCGCTTTTCATGATCTGCGCGGATTTGAGCGATGCGTTCTGGCTTCTCTAGCTCCAAAAGCGTCTCCCCTTCACTCCACGAAAACGGCGATCCGTGATCGAGAGAGGTTTTCTCCATTTCCTTGGCCCTCTCGAAGGCTTCGGGGTGACGCTCCTTTAGACCAACCCACTCAATTTTTTGCTGAAAGAAACAAAACGTGCAGCCACTCCTGGAACGCCAATCATAGTAAGTTGGAAGGCCTAGCCCTGAGTTCTCAAGAATTTCGAAAACGCCGGCCTTGTCGATCCCATCATCTTTGAAGGGCAGTTTAGTAATCAGACTGCCATTTTTCGAGTTCAGGCCTTGGCGAAAATCTTCATCAGCACGGATCGCGACATAACTGTAAACAGTGTATCCCTGCTCGGTAAATTCAGATTTGACCCACTTTTCAAAAGGCTTGATCTTCAGGTCCTTCGTACACCAACGCGTCTGAGCTGACGGAAGAAATTGATTATACTGAGCAAGGTAAAACTTAAAATCTCGCCCTGGGTCCAAGTACCGGATCTTCTTGCCAAGGAAACCCTCAAGCATTGCTAGGTACTCATACACCTCGTCCAGCTCTTCACCCGTGTCAGTGAAGAAATACTCGATATCGAGTTCTGGGTGAGCCTGGCTCATGTAGATCGCGAGAGCTGAACTATCTTTGCCCCCTGACAAGCCCAATACATGTTTAGTTTTGTCAGCCATCTACTTCCTCACTCGCGTTTGATTGTTTGATCCTCGCGGCCCCAACTTTGGCCAAAGCAGCAAGGATTACGTTTCTACCGGTGCCTTCTGCAGCTTGCTGCAACACTTCTTCAATCTTTCTACTGAGGTTGTTCACCTGCTCATTGTCGGAATCCAAAATGTCAAATTCCTCCATCACAGGGGTTGGCCGATCATCAACGCTGACAATTAATGCCATTGCGGACCGCTTGTCCTTTCGCCCAGCGACACGCGCGACAGATTCGTGTTGATTGAACTGCTGCGCAAGCAAGGTGAGTTGCACATTTGCTCGGTCAATGTCGCTATCGATCCAGGCTTTGGCGGGTTTGTTGATACCTAGCCCCGCAAGTGCCTCCATCGATTGCAGGTCATCTCCGAAGCTGGTGAGCTGAGTGATGAATGATCGCAGCCGCAAGTCACCGGCAACATCTCGGATATTATTCGCGCGCTCGTTCAGCTCTCGGTACGCTTTCGAAGTGCGCCCATGAACTTGCAGCTCATTCAGAATGTGTTCGCGCATTCTGGTGAGCATCGCAGGGTAAGCCGCACGGATTTCAATCAGCCCTTCTTTGATGTTTTGAGCGATCTCAGAGATCCCTTGATCTGTTAGAATATCGATGTCCTTTCCGTAGAGACCTGGAATGTCATCAAAGGCGAACTTTTGTGGGTCATTGGAACGCTTGAAGAGCGCTCTTACTTTTTTTGCATGCTCAGGCAGACGTGAGGTTCGTTGAACCCAAGGGGCTGATGTCTCATATGCTGCGATGAGTGCGCGCCCAACTTCCAGCGGACTTAGCGTTGAGACTCGATCGTCAACAACTTCACCGACCGCGTTTGCCAACTCAGTGAGGAGCCTCTTCGTCGTTTGGTTCATTTCGATCCAGCGTAGTTGGACCATTTGCGGCGCTCTCAGAACATAGTCCACATCAACATCCGAAATAGTCGATAGAAAAATACCCTCCCGGTAGTGTGACAGGTTCCGACGCTCCGCGAGCATGAACAACACAGCAAGGAATGGCATCAAACCATCCTTCAGTCCAAAGGGAGGTGCCCGCCAGAGGTCATACACATCAGTGAGTTGTACGTTGCGGTTGCCCCGCTTCTTCAAGAAATCTTTCGTTGCCTTCCAAATGGGTATCAGATTGGCAGCATCATCTCTTGATGGAGGGACAAACTTCCATTCATTGCCCTCTTCGAAGTATAATCCGTTAGCCTCAACTAGCGATACGAACAAAGCTTTTTCAGCAGGGAATTTCTTAAACCCAAGACCTGGAGTACCTTCTTTAAGGACGGCGGCATGCAGTAGCAGCTTGAGCGCTGAATTGGCCGATGCCGATGGCTTGGTTCGGTTCAGCAGTTCGTTGTTTAACTTTGGCGACATTGGAAATCGACGGTCTGCCATCTCTGACGCCAAAACTGTGAGGTTCCGACGCGCAGGAATTGGAAGATCATCAATTCCAGTTTGCCATTCTGCGCTTTCGATCAATTGCCAGACCTCATGCTCAATGCGGCCCACAATCGCCTCGATACGATCGTTAAGCTCTCTGCGCGCAATTTTGTCTCGGTGAATTTCAGCATGCGATGCCAAGATATCTTTCAAAGCCGAGTGCTCTCGTGCAAGTGCCACAAGGTTCTTTGATTTTTCAGACCTTACAACCGCAAAGTCAGCCCCCCACCCATACTCACCAAAATCCTCAACAATGCTTGTCGGCGCATCGTCCAGTGAAACGATAAATGCGCCAAAGCATCCATTTGTAGGGGCAAAGCTGGTGACATAGTTTTCTACCTGGCTTTCGAGCATGACCTTGAGTTCGCACCAGCGCAAAGCGCCAGTTTCACGGTAGTGCCGTTTAGCCACGATATTTGGTGAAGACAAAGCGTTTGAGATTGAGCTGAGATCGAAGTCTGATCTTTCTCTCAATGCCTCATCCAGCGCCACTTCAATGTCAAAGTCGCTCCCGTCAAAGAGGGAGTAAGTACCTCTGAACTTTCGAAAAACAACAATCGACGCCGCCTCAAGTTCTGACAAAAGCTCCTCTACTGCAGCACTTGTTTGGTTTATTGACAGGCAAAGTGCACCCAGCGTCGCACCTACTCCGGTTTGCTTTTGTGTCAGCTCCAAAATGGCTAGCGACTTTAGCAGTTGCACACCGAGTTCGCCGCCATCTTTCGCTTCCCACCGTGCAATTGCATCCCTCGCATTTGCAAAGTGATGGCTGTCCAAAGACACCGCGATTGCGGCTTGCAGATTGAAATCGAGATAATCCCAAAAATCAGCCAATCCGTAGTCTTTCGGATCTTCTATGCTCGCCTTTTCAAGGTAGTCCTGAAAGCCAAACAGTTCGGATGACCCTAAGAAACTGAAGATGCTACGCTGGTTTTGCCCATAACTCCGTCGGGATGCAGGCCCGAGCACCAATGTAACAAGCGGATTGAGGGGCCAAGCGCTAGTAAGCAACTCTTTCGAAACGGCGGACGCGCCGCGTCGAGCGTCGGCAAGAAGATCCAGAGCAGCTTCTGCGTTCTGGCTAGCGCTATCTGGCTGATCTGCAGCAATAATCGCCTTACTCACCAGTTCAATCTGCTCATCGCCAGAGACATTGACGGGAATGTCGATGAAGCGACCTTGGATCTTTCCCCACTCATCTTTGATATCGCGCGCCAAGCGGCTCGCATATTCTTGGAATGACTGATGAAGGATACCCACAACGATGAGGCGGCCGCCGCTTCTCGAAGCCGCTTCACCAAGCAGTTGGAAGAAATATGCATCTCCTGATGAGGATGCGGCGTGCTCAAGTAGCTTCCCCATTTCATCCAAAAAGAGGACTAAACCTCCCGAATGTTCACTGTCCGCGGAGGCCAGATACTGCAAGTACTCGATGACTTTTTCAGGCGTATCAAACTTCCTTTGGCGTGCTGCAAGTCCTGCATCCTTGATACCATCACCGATCAGCTGGAAAGGTTCCACACTGCGTCCTACGACCGACACACACTTCCAGCCATCTCGCTTCGGAGGGAGTAACTTCCATAGTTCCTTTGCAAACTCTGGATCAGTCTTGCTCGCGGCCGTCGCCCGTTCTTGCTTATCCCCACTCAACAACGCAGAGAGGGCTAGTGCGAGGCTCGACTTCCCGCTTCCATACGGACCGGTCCATGTGAAGGCACCTTGCCCACTCTCAAATTGTTGATGTGAAAAATTACTGAGGATTTCCCGTACTGATGATGAGAAGACAAAGCCTTCTAGTGCTTCATTGCGGTCATCTTGATCAATTCGAACAGATCGCAAGAAGCGTCCATTCACCGAGACAATTTCGTTAAGCGGCATGTGAACCTCTCAAGTCGGAAATGTCGGAGGACCAGAGGTTCTCTGCAAAATCCGGGGGAAACTCCCCAAGTCTAAGAAGCTGCTTCAATCCAGCCGTCTCAGACCAGGAAATCAAACCGTCGGTCATGTCAGCGACATCGGCCAACCTATCAATCAGCTCCCACTCCTCAAGTGCGAACACCCTTCCGGGAGACCCGGGCTCTAGTAGCATCGACTGAACGCTAAGCGTGTTTGCGGATGACGTTCGTTCCCAAAAATCGCACACCGCATAGAGGAAAACACCGTTAGACAGGCTCGGTTTCCGCCCCAAGTTCATACCGAACTTTCCATTGGAGCGCCGCCGGATCAAACCTAGCTCAGTCAGCGGAGAATTGAATGCCTCTTCGCTTGGACCACGCTTTGGGACGCTAGGGACGTAGTTAGCCAACAAGACGCTTATATCGTTTGTTAACGTCTTCTCCGTTGGCACCTTCCAACCACGCTGACCAATAAATTCTAGCAACCTTCGCAGAACCGTATCGCGGTCAAAGTTTTGCTCATTGAAAATATTGAACAACCAGTATGTGGCTGTGTGCTTGGGATTAGACGCAACGTCCCAGTGGATTTTCCAGAGCGATGAAGCGTTTTCAAGGTATGGATCGATACCATTGGGCCCAAGTAACTGCTGACCTAACTTGGTCGTCCTTACATCCTTCCCATCGGTTGCGAGTATACCTGCGACCTGTGCCCAAAACCGGATTGCGGCTACCATATTTTTGCCGACGCCAAAATGCGCGATTGCCGTGCTGTCTGAAAAAATCTTGTTGTTATTCAGGCCGCTAGCATCAACAGCTTCAAAAGCCTTTTCCAACCACCCATAACGCAAGGGAAAGGTTTCGTGCCCCGAGAATTGCGGCTTGTAATCCTGCGTGAATGTTGTTTGCTTTTTCATGTAGCTGCTACCCCGCTTTGGGGTCGTTATAGCGATCTTCCAAGGAGATGGTCAACGGCGTCCTGGTGCTTGACCCCAGGATCAAGCTTGGTCTACAGCTAAGCTCCTATTTGGTAGGAAAAACCCTTTGACCGTATACCTTGATCATCAAGCGAGCACCCCGATCCTGCCCACAGTTCGGGCCGCAATGCAGCCGTTTTGGGCTGACTTCCATGGCAACCCACACTCATCCGAACATTCCACAGGGTGGACTGCAAACAAGGCTACTGAGTCATCGAGGACCAAAGTGGCCAACTATATTGGAGCCGATCCGGATGAGATCATCTTCACATCCGGCGCTACAGAGGCGAATAATCTTGCGATAAAGGGCCTGTGCATTCCGAAGCAACGGCAAAGTCAACGCAAGACAATCCTAGTTTCGGCGACGGAACATAAGTGCGTATTGGAAAGTGCCGCCTATGTTGCTCAGACAACAGGATGCTCGGTTTTAGAGATTCCGGTCAACGGGAAAGGCCACGTCGACCTCGATAAACTGCGAGACATGCTAAGCGAGGATGTCTTGTTAGTAAGCGTAGCATTAGTCAACAATGAGATCGGAACCGTCCAAGATCTTGCCTCAATATCAGCACTTTGCCGTGATGCGGGCGCAATCCTCCACTCTGATTTCGCGCAGGCACCAAGCGCAGTCGACCTTATGGACTATGCGAATTTGGCCGATATGGTCAGTCTATCGGGGCATAAATTTGGTGGGCCCATGGGTGTTGGCGCGCTCTTTGTGAGTCGTGAATTGAAGGACCACATTGAGCCTTTGTTTCACGGAGGCGGGCAAGAGGGTGGGATGCGGTCCGGTACGTTGCCCCTCCCTTTGTGTGTTGGTATTGGCGCAGCGGCGGAGTTCCATGCCTCGGAGGCCGGAGCTGCCATGAGAGCGCGTGTAGCAAGACTACGAGATCTTTTCGTAAATAAACTGCAATCGAGCCGTGACCATATAAGATTAAATGGCGAAAAGCTCGCCTCCCGTCATCCTGGCAATGCGAATCTAAGGTTCGAAGGACACGATGCCGATGAAATGCTCCAACGATTACAGCCTATCGTTTCAGCTTCGACGGGTTCTGCCTGCTCTTCGGGAATTACGGAACCAAGCTACGTCCTCAGCGCAATCGGTCTTACATCGGATGAAGCGCAAGCCTCCATTCGTTTTAGCTTTGGGCACACCAACACATCGGATGAAGCTCTAACAGCCGCAGAGGCCATAATAGCGGTACTCTAGATCGATCGCCCTTCGATCAGGTAGGATGTGTTAGAAGAACCTTTAGAAAGGTCCAAACCCGAAGGCTGAAACTTGCAAGACAAAAGATCTCCCAAAAATGCGGTTGGAAAAAAGGTGGGCCAAGCAATCTACGTGCACCGGGGCGCGGTTGATTACCTTCAGACGAGCGCAAAGGATAAGCTGAGCGTTGCACTGCAAAGGGTTCCGGAAGACTTCCAATGGTCGGTGTTAAAGATCTCGGGGCAAGACGATCAGACCTTCTCATTTTTGGACTACCAAGAATTCAGCGCCGTGGCTTTTCCAGAGCTGCGGGCAAGCCTACTCGTCCACCTCGCAGAAGAAGGCGCAAAACTGAGAAAATACTCTGACGCAAATCCACCCATTCTCCACAGAAAAGAGCTACTCCTCGCCCCGGATCATCCGCTGAGAGATGAGTTTGCCAAGCTGACGCAGTCCTTAGAGAGCAATGGGCTGTTTAAGAATATGGCAAACAAGGGAACGCGGCGGATTTGGATGGAGACACTTGCTGAAGCCGGACTGACAGTCGAAGGTCCAAACGTGGTGCTTAGTAGCTCAAGGTCAGACGAGCTTCTCGAGGCTAAAACTGATGACATAAGCACCTCAGAAAACAAGAAGATTGAGCGACACAAGACAGCGATCACACGCGCTGCACTCTCTGCGCCAATGTACCTGCTGTTTACTAGTGGGCTTATCCGTCACGATAGCACCGTATTGGACTACGGATGTGGCCAAGGCGATGACATCCGAGCCCTGGAGTCCGATGGGTATGCTGTCGAAGGGTGGGATCCACATTATCGATCAGATCCTAGCTCTCTGAAAAAGAGCCAAGTCACCAATCTCGGGTTTGTACTGAACGTTATCGAAGACCCTGAAGAGCGGGCCGAGGCGCTGAAACGCGCATTCAGCTTGACGGAGGTCTGCCTAGCCGTTTCCGTCATGCTGTACGGCAAAGCTGATCTAAGTGGCGCGCGGCCTTACCGCGACGGATACTTGACGTCCCGAAAGACGTTCCAAAAATATTATACACAGTCCGAACTTAGAGAATTCATCAGCAGTGTTTTAGATGTCGAGCCCTTAGCTGTCGGCCAAGGCATATTTTTGGTCTTTCGGGATGAGTTAGAAGAGCAAAGATATTTGCTAAGGCGTCAAATTGGCTTCAAGGCGCGTGAGTACCGCGCCGTTCCAAAACCAAGTACACCTCAAAAAAGCATCCCAAATAAATCCTCTGAAAAGCTCAGCCAAACAACCATCCGAGACCTTGCTGCTGAGATCAGGGCCTTTGGCCGCCAGCCCGACCTCTCAGAGCTTCCCAAAAGCCTTGCGACAAAGCTTTCGCATTCAAAACAAGGCCTTCAGTATGCGGCAAGTCAAGCAATTGCTGACATAGGTCATGAAGAACTTGAAGAAATCGTTGCCACTAGAACTGAAGATCTAAGCCTCCACTTCGCAATGCACGCATTTTCACAAAGAAAATCGTATGGCTCATTTCCTCCGGAACTGAGGCGCGACATTCGGGCTTTCTTCGGCAGCCACAAGCGAGCGCAGGAATCTGGACAAGAGCTTCTCTATTCCATCGGCAATCAAGACCTGCTCTTAGAAGATGCCGCAGCTGCAGCCACTGCCAGGATCGGACATTTAGAACACGGCAAATTCCAATTTTCCGCTAACAGACTCCAGGACCTGTCCGTCAGGCTTCGAGGGTATGTTGCGCTCGCGGAACGACTGGCTGGTGATCTGTCCGAAACAACTCTGCTAAGAATACACATAAACAGCCGTAAGCTAACTGCCCTGACATATGCCGATTTTGAGACATCATTTCTCCCACGTTTGATGACTCGGGTGAAAGTCGAGTTCGACACTTTTGATGTTTCCATCATCGACCATTCTGCAAACAATGACGTTCGGCTTCTTTATCTAAAATCTCGCTACATGACAGATGCTGATCCTCGACGAGCGGCACAGAAAGCGTTTGATCAGGAAGTCTTGGATCTGAACACTCTTAATTTCAACAATGAAGGACCGAGTTTCCGGGAGTTTGCTCAGACCCTCCTCAAGGCTGGCGTAAAGATTCCTAGCTAGATGAAACACAATTGGGCTTTCGTCGCGTTGGTTGGTAGAATGTAGGCTTGGCCAGAAAGAGACGGGTATTAGACACGCATGTTCGCATTTTACGACCTTGAAACCACGGGGACATCACCCGCTTTCGACCAGCCCCTACAGTTTGCGGCGATCTTGACAGACAACGACCTGAACGAGGCCGAGCGCGTGGATATTCGCTGCAGACTGGCACCGCACATTCTTCCGGCACCATGGGCGCTTGCTGTGACAGGGATCTCGCCAGATCAGTTGGTGGACCCTGACCTTCCATCATGGTTCGAGTTTTCACATCAGATAAGCGACCTGATCAAACGCTGGGCTCCAGCGACATGGGCCGGTTACAACACACTTGCATTTGACGAAGAGTTTCTCAGGCAATCGTTCTATCAAAATCTTCATCCCAATTTATATCAAACCCAGTTTGCCAACAATGACCGCCTCGATCTCATGAAGGTGATCTACGCAGTAAGGGATCGCGAGCCAGACGCCCTCAAATGGCCACTTGATGATCTTGGGCGCGAAAGCTTTAAACTTGATCGCCTCGCTCCCGAAAACGGGTTTGCAAATCATGACGCCCACGATGCCCTCGGCGACGTAGAGGCGACGATCCATATCGCATCAGTCATTCGCAAGCATGCTCCTGCCGTCTGGGATCAATGCTTGTTGAACCGCGACAAGCACGAGGTTGACCGATTGCTACAAAGTGGGCATCCAGTATGCCTGATCGAACGATTTGGCGCGGCACAGCCACGATCCTATTTTGGTGTTTTCGCAGGCACAAACCCGCAGAACAATAACTCCGTTGCATTTCTCGATCTGGACCTTTGCGATGCTTCTATCATCGATGCCAACGATCAAGATCTTGCCAAAGCGGTTGCTGCATCACCCAAGCTGATACGAACGATTGCGATAAACAAAGCCCCGAACGTCTTTCCTGTAGCCAACCCCCGCTCCGCGCATGGCTCGCTTGCCCAGCTAGTTTCTGCGCATCCTGAATTTCATCAACGTGTGGGACAGGCTTTGGCAAATCGCTATGCGGACAAAGAGCCAGCCCAACACGTCGAACAGTTAATCTATGACAGATTCTACAACGCCGGTGACAAACGGGTCCTTGAAGATTTCGAGGTTGCCGACTGGCGTGACCGCGCTCAAATCGTCGCTCAACTAGACGACCTCCGCCTCAAGCAACTGGGTATGCGGCTTATCTTCTCCAACGCCCCGGAGTTCGCACCCAAGAAATACCGATCAGCAGCAAGCGCTGCGATCCGCGACCGCTGGCTGACCAAGGAGCCATCCACGCCATGGACGACAAAGGCCATTGTAGAAAAACAACTCCACGAGATCGTGTGTGGTGAAGTGCTAAACATGGATCAGATTTGTGCACTTCAAGATTTCTACCACGCAAGGATCTCAGAAATTGACATATGAGTTTGCGCCGACGGCCACGGCGTGTCATCTCTCCCACACACTTGCTCCCGTGCTGCGGGCCTATGATCTCAAACACATGATATAAAAACCAAAAGTACTTGCGAGGTGAGCATGAAAAAAGCGAAAGACCTGTTTGAAGCACTAGCAACCAGCCCTCTTGAGATGGCAATGCTTGAGGAAGGGCGTGTCGGTTTTGCGATCCCGGAGTATCAGCGCCAGTATGATTGGGCCGAAGCCAACATCGTAAGGCTCTATTACGATGCGCTAAATGGCTTTGCCCGTACGTCGGAAAGCGGCGATGCCAACGCCTTTACGTTTCTTGGCACGCTGATCCTCGTTAAAGAGGAGAACAAGGAAGAGGATTTTGGCGGCCTTTCCTTTGCCGTCGTAGACGGGCAGCAGCGCTTGACTACCTTGTCATTGTTTGCCTGCGCTATCAGCGAAGCATTGCGCCGCCAACTTGAACGGACAGACTTTCCATCCTCCGTTGACGCCACTCTGAAGAAATGGCTCGAAGAGGAATTGAGCGAACGACTCTATGCGCTCTATGAGTGTGCTGTCGGATCGCAACGCATTTCGCCGAAGAACACCTTCCCGTTCCCCCGAATAGTCCGGCAGGAGGATTCGCGCGGACGAAGCAAGCCCACGTCGGATTATAAGTCCGCCATAGCACGATTTCTTGACGGATTTGCCGAATATGTTGACAGTGAAAAAACTGAATATGTTCCTCCGTCGCTCGGAAGCGGTACCGATGCCGAGAAACTTGCGGGCAACTACCAGCTCATCCGCCGTCTTATTGGCAATCTAAACGATGCGGATTGGTACGAGGATACCGAATGTGAGCAGTTCGACATATCATGGATACAGCGGGCGCAGTGCCGTACTCTATTCGATAGATTTTTTGACTTCATAAAGAATGACAGCGACCGAAACCGGGCGCTCGATACGATCCTCAAGCATCAAGAACTTCATTGCCTGACGCGGACGCTCCTGTTCGCATCCTACTTTTGCAATTGCATTGTGCTTACACGCGTAACAACACACGACGAATCTGCGGCCTTCGATATTTTTGATGCTCTCAATACGACCGGCGAGCCTCTCACAGCACTCGAAACCCTAAAGCCCCGTGTCATAAACTATGAAAAAAAACAGCATGGCTATGCCGGAACACCTTCAGAAAGTGCGTTTGCCACGATAGATGGCAATCTGGATCAACGCTTTTCGGATACGGCAAAGAAACAAGCCGAGACCAAGGACTTGATCGTTACCTTCGCGCTTTATCTCGAAGGCAGAAAACTCTCGAAAGACCTTGCAGCACAGCGTAACTTCTTGCGCCAGAGTTACGACAATGCTGCAAAGAACAGCCCGAGCTCCGCGCGCCAATTCGTGCAGGCGCTTGCGGACGCCACGCAGTTCCGACGCTACTACTGGGAGAGCGGCGGCGTCGAGGAACTCGGCAGGTTTCACCGGAGCGAAACGGTGGACGAGGTGCAGCTCCTCTCCTCATTCATTGCTGATATGAAGACCAGCCTCGCGCTTCCCATACTCTCGCGGTACTGGACGGATGATCTGAAACATAGCGGCGAAGATCGCTTCGTTGAGGTTCTCAGGGCTGTAGCCGCATTCCTTGTGCTACGGCGCGCGGCGACCGGCGGCACGGCAGGGATCGATAGTGATTTCAGGGCTATAATGGCCCCCAAATTCGGCCGCGGATCAAGCCGCAAATTCGGCCTCTGTGCGGGCGTCGACCATACGAACGACCTTCTCTCACCAGACGAACTCAAAGAGGCCTTCAAGGCCCTTCTGACGCACAAACTGAAGACGCTTACGAAGGAGAGCTGGGTAGGGATGGCGGCGGCAAACCCGCTTTACCAACAATCCCGGGAACTCGTCAGGTTCATGATTCTGACGGCAGCGCATCAGGCCATTCCGTCGGAGACCACACCCGGCATCTGGAAAACGGACGGCGTAAAGGCGAGCGTCCATACTAACAACTTCTGCAACTACGCAACCTGGCATGGCAATCACTACGCCACCGTCGAGCACATCGCTCCGGAAACAGTCCCGAAGCATGGGTGGGACAACGGCCTCTATAAAGATAGCATTCTAAGACACACTCTTGGCAACCTCGTGCTACTGCCAGCAAAAGAGAACTCTGCAATCGGAAGCGACAGCTGGGAGAAGAAGAAGAAGTTCTATCTTGCGCTGACTGAATCATCGGTGGCTGATCAGGATAGGCGTATTGAAGAGGCAAAGGCGGCAGGGATCAGCTTCTCGCAGAACACGGCCAAACTCCTACAAGAAGGCACGCGGCTTTCCCTTCTTGATCCGCTCCGCAACGTCGAATTATGGAATGAAGATGTTGTCTCGGCCCGCGGCAGGAATACTGCCGAACTATGTTGGGAGCATGTCTGGCCTTGGCTCAACAAATAGTCTTTGATCAGTAATTGGCACATGAGCTTACATCGACGGCCACGGCGCGTCATCTCTACCGCCCCTGACCTCTGGTGTGGGTCTTGGCTCACCAAAAGCGCCGTAGTGAATTGGCCCCAATCACAAGAACGGTAGAGCGCTTTTTGCCATTGAGCCAAAGCTTGACTCAAAAATCCAGATCACAACACACGCCTGGATTGATGTAGAATTTTTCACACTTTGCCATCTTAGCTTTAATCGGCATATACTTGAAATTCATATGGAAAACCAATAAACAGCTAAGTTTGCCCGCCTTGGAGAAAAGCCAGGGCGGGCAAACCCGCCCCGGCGGGACCGTCAATCAGTGACCGGATCTTCATCGCGACGCGGGAACCTTGTTGTGATCGAGAACAAGCTCGATGACAGCGGGCGTGATGTGACCTGGCAAGCGCTGAAATACACAGCCTATGTCTCAGGCCTGACCAAGACCCAAATCGTCGACATCTACCAACAGTACCTCGACCGCTATGCCGGCGGTGGCAACCCGCCCAGGCGTACTGATCACTCTGTGACCGGATCATCGACGCGGCGCGGGAAGGCGACCATTTCGACGTCAGGGAACATGCTGTGTTTGACGTTGATCGACGTGATGATGCCGGCGTCATCGGTGTTGACGAAGAGGACGCCGCAGCGGTCCCAGAAGTTTTTTCCATCTTTTTCTCCGGATTTGACGTTCAGTTTCAGAGTTTGAGTAGCCATTGTTTGATCCTAACTTTGAGTGTTTCGATGAACATTACCAAAGCGGGCACCAAGGGGATGTCAGCGAGAAAACTGCCTCGAGAGGAAGGCGCTGGCGCAGGGGAATTTTCTTGTTGAAGCGGGGCTTGTCCCGCGTCTGACACGGCTGCCCGCTTATGTTCAGCAATCAGAAACACAGCGTTGAGGATCCGAACTTGGCAAAGTGCACCAAACCTGAATGTAAAACCTTGCTGAAGATGGAGGAAGTGAAAGCCCTGCAGTTTGGATGACACCTTCAAATATGACCTACCGGCCATAAACTTCATTTATGATCTACGGATCATATGCACGTGCCGTTGCGAGAAGCGAACGATTTCCTATGAGTGAACCGCCGCTCACGCCGATTTACAGCAATTCTATGAACTGATGCAGCGTCTCGGCAGTCTGAAATAGTTTTCGAGCTTTGATCCGCTGGAACGGCAAAGGCGCTGGTCTTGCAACTGATGATTGGAAGGGCGGTGGTCGGCATCCCGGTGAGGAACCAGAGGATCCCGGAAATCGCGCGCTGCGACGTGCGCTTACGAGGTCGTAAGAGGGCTGTGAGGACATCCGAATGTCTGAGGTGGCAGCTCAAGGGGCGGATAATCGGCGCGATTCGCAGTGGGCTGCCTCGGCGATGACATAAATGTCTATAATAATGTCCATATAGTCAACCATTATATAATTTTCCTGAACGAAACGGAGCTTTGACGGAAGAATATGGTCATGAGATGCCATCTATTAATATACTATTTTGTCATGTTACCAATTAGTAAGACAACACAGGGAACATACAGATGGCATTCGATGCAAAGCTCCTCCGAACGAAACTCAAGGAAGCAGGTAAGACCCAAGCGGCCCTTGCCAAAGAGGTTAATACAGACAAACGCACCATGAGCCGATGGGTCAGCGGTGAGAATCCACCCTCGGATAAAAATCTAACGGCGCTTGCGAACGCGTTGGGTTGCACGCCGGAAGAATTCGACCCAATCTTTACAGGCGAGGGTGAGGTCGCCATTTATGCTCGCGTGTCCATCGCGGCGCACAATGCCTATGAACTGATGGAACTCCGTTACGGTGTTTCCCAGAAGGACATCATGGAGTTGGCCCCGGTCTTGTTCTCGATCGTCGCGGGCCATGCCCTGCGGGTCCCCAGTGAGGATGACGCGCAAGCCGCACGTCTTGGTCTGATTGACGCGAGACAAGGAAGTCCAGAAGCTCAAGACGCTTGGGGGATTGATGACCGAGCCAGCCGGAACAAAAAGTGTTTCGGTTTGAAAGGAGAGTATTCTCGCAATCTCTTTTATGTGGCGATCCAGCGGTTATGCCACGACATCCAAGAAAACGTGAACGCAGAGCACCTTGCAAAGCCCGCCCCAGGAAAGGCGCCATCAGCCGTAGGCTTCATTCCTGACTTGGACGGGCTCGTCGAGCTGACTGGCGGGGACAACGAGCTTGCAGAAGCTCTAATCAAAGGTCACGTCCGTCTTTCGAAATGCCTCGAAGATCACAGAGCCAGTGAGGACCAAGGCGCCGAATCCTTTATTCGCGTGCTGCGCAAAGAGTTGGCGAGAGTTGATGATCAATACAACAAAGAGGTTTCGAAAAATCGCGATGCAGGCCTTGTGAAGCTCAAGGCTTGGCGCGCCTTTTATGCGAACCGCTATCCCGATCTCGCACAGGAATATGACCAGATCGCCGAGAAACACTGTTATAAGGAAGGCTGGTATCCGTCATATTATGACGAGGAGCTTCAAAAGCTTTGCTGGATAGAACCTTATTTGGAGGACCGGCATATCAACAAAGAAACGCTGCCCGAGTATCAGGCAAAGAAGATTGAATCTCCGAAGAAGCTTCACCTTCCGATGACCGACCCGATCTATCAGCGATTTCACCAATTGGAGGCCCATCGCCGGAAGGCTAAAGCAGGGTTCGAGGAGGGCGGGCAATGAACCAGCTATTCCATCAAAACACCTTCTCGCTCAGCAAACATGCCGTTACCCGTATCGCGCAGCGCGGAATCCTAGACCGAAGCTTGGACATTCTTTTGATCCACGGATCCCGATCCGACGCTGGCGGTGGTTGCGAAAGGTATCGCCTTCTGGACCGCACCGTGAAGCAGCTCAAAACAGAAGGTTATGACGCTCGAGCCCTCAAATCTGCCACGAAGTTACGTGCAATTGTGAGCGCCGATGGTGCCGTCGTGACCTGCTACCGAGGAAACCCTGAAGGAAGGAGAAGCTTTGGCAGAAAACGGGTGCGCCACAACGGAGATAGTTGGCGCAGGGCACAAAGGAGCCGAGATCATGATCTATTCCAAAATTGAAGACACGGTTGCCGACGAAGCCGATGTTCTAAACCTCAAAGAATTCGGCGAAGGTCCTGAGAGCATGATGAGGTCAGTAAGCTTCGAGCTACAAAATTCATTAGAAAGCAGAGGTTGACATGAACATAGATATTATAGCATCGAAAAAGTTACATCACTCACATACGCAGTATAGGGCCGACGTTGAGGGGTTTACCTTACTTCGCTTGACCTGTGGATCGAGCTACGGACTGAGTGGCGGAGCCATCAAAACCGCAACGGTCGGTGATGATCGGGGCGTGCCCGTTTATCCGGATCAGGGAGCCCTGATCTCGGCGATGAAAGTAGCTCTCGTCAAGTTCGCCGGTTCCGATCGTGATTTGGAAATCAGGCAAGATGGCGTTGGCCGACCGTTCGCAGAAATCACAGGGAAGGGTTCAGAGGACAGTTGCATTAGCTCTCTGGCGATGCTCGCAGAAGACATGGGTGCCACGCTAAATCTCGACACGAATAATGACATGCGCGAACTCTATAACGACATTTGCCACACGAATGGTGAGCCGATGTATCTCTCGGATGGCGTTTATCTAGAGCCGGATGGTGAACTGCTTGAGCGTTGACAACGACTAAGAAAAGCCATTTTTCGAGGCTAACTAAACTCTCATTCCTGTTTTCTAAACAAGAGGTTGTAATATGGGCGACTTTCAAGACGTATTCGGTGCTGGTGCAGACGCGGACGATATCATCGACGGTTATTCGCGCGAGTATGAACGCTCAAGCCGGAGTGAAAAGGCGAATTGGAATGGCGCATCTTCAGATGTTGGTTCCAAAGAACAGAGGCACAATGACAGCTGGTCATCTGCGATGGCCGCAAAGGGATATACGCAGGGCCCACATTTCAGTTCATACGATGAGCTTTCGGCGTGGGACAGTTCGAACGCCCGCTCGCATGTTCGCAGCCGCAACGATCAAGGTTACCAAATTTATTTCACTGACGGGCAACCGCAGGGTGGATCAGAAAGCAAAGTGGCACCCGACAGTAGGAAACCAACACCTTCGACTGACGATGACATACCGTTTTGATAGGTCGCTACGCCAGTAGGACTTCACGAGTGCGCCTAAATTTTGTCAAAACTCCATGAAACTGTCTCGCCAGAACCAATGGCTGGATATTTCAATGACGCAACATTCATTAACTCATCTCAAGAGTTCAAAAACAGGAATGCCCTTGGCTATAGTGCAAAACACTACACGTGTCGTCGATCCGCCGATCGACCAACACGAGTTTCTCCGGCAGCCGATGACGCGCGGCGAAAAGTTAGTCTTCCAACTATTTGATCGTTTACTCTCTCCCGAGTGGGAAATCTATGTTCAGCCCCATCTAAATGGGCTGAGACCCGATTTTGTTATTTTGAATCCTAATGTTGGAATTGGTGTTTACGAGGTCAAGGATTGGAACCTTGATGCGATGAAATACCATGTAGAAGGGTATCCAAGCGGGTATCAAGAATTGCGCGCAACGCACCGTGGAGAAACATTCACGGTTGAAAATCCATTCGAAAAAATCAGGCGTTACAAAGACGAAATATACAATATTTACTGCCCACGCCTCCGGCAGAAGGCAGGCTACGGAGCAATCACAGCTGGTGTTATTTTCCCCTTTGCCGACGCTGCACGTATCATGGAGCTCCAGAGGCCTTTCCTGAATGAGAAGGAGCAGAAGAAAGCCAAGACTTATTGGCCTGTGGCTGGGGAAAGTGAGATAAAAACGGATGACATTAACGCAATCTTGCCACTTCTGAACCGCGAGGCGAACGCGCCGCAGTTGATGTTCCCTGCCCTTGCTGCCGATCTGCGCAGCTGGTTAGTTGAGCCGGACTTTGCACGTGAACAGCGCCGACCGTTGGAGCTTGATCGAAACCAACGTAACCTTGCGGAAACCCGAACCAAGAGTGGCCTGCGCCGTATCAAGGGGCCAGCAGGATCCGGAAAATCTTTGGTATTGGCTGCCCGCGCGGCCAGTCTGATAAATGAGGGAAAGGAGGTGCTGATTGTCACCTTCAATATGACGCTGTGGCATTACCTACGCGATCTAGTTGTGCGAGACGTCAAGAGCGCGGGCAACAGCAGTCAATTGACCTTTCGACATTTTCATAAATGGTGTGGAGAAGTCTGTTGCGACGAGGAATATAATACAGGGTATGCGGATGACTATGCTGAGATCATGAAGCCTATCGCCAAGATAAAGGCTATGGAGCTGGGTGCGCTTGAAGAAGCACGGATGCTCCGCCCTATCTTGCCGGCCATCCTAAATGACAAGGTGCCCGCACTCGCAACCCTAGCCGCAAAGCACCCGAATGCGAAACGCTATGATGCCATTCTAGTTGATGAAGGTCAGGACTACCTCCCCCACTGGTGGAATGCGTTGCGCAACGCACTTCGTGATAACGGGGAAATGCTTCTGGTCGCCGATGCCACGCAAGACGTTTACGGCACTGCTAAAAGCTGGACGGATTTATCCATGAAAGGTGCAGGTTTTGAAGGAGGTAGCTGGGCTACGCTGGACGTCAGTTACCGTTTACCGCCTGACGCCCATCCTGTTGTAAGGGATTTTGCCGACCGCTTTTTGCCCATCGAGACATGCGACATTCCGGATCCAGATCAGCAGGATATGGACTTTTTCCCATGCGACTTACGTTGGATACAGTGTGATGAACAGGACGCGATGCGGCAATGCGTGAACGCTATTTTGGCCATGATGCGGCAAACTGGGAAAGCCGGATTGGCCAATGCAGACATCACATTTCTGACCGACAATATAGATTTCGGCAAAGAGGTGGTGGATGAACTTGAAACTTACAGGGTCCGCAGTGCCCATACCTTCGCCAGAGAAAAAGCCGAACAAAATCGTCGAAAGATGGCTTTCTTTATGGGGGATGCCCGGGTCAAGGCTACCACGCTTCACAGTTTCAAAGGTTGGGAAGCCCGCCTGTTGGTTATTCATATCGGTCATGCAACTGGGCAAACAGATCTTGCCTCAATCTATGCGGCCTTGACGCGTTTGAGGCGAAGTCAGGAAGGTAGTCACCTCACCGTTGTATGCACCGCGCCGAAACTTGCCGATTTCGGCGCGGGCTGGCCTGTGCATGAGGACGCCTCAACAGGTTTCACGGGATCATAAGCATTATTCACAAAAATGTGGCTACGAGACGACTTAGAAATAAGGTGTTCGTAGGGCTCTGAATCGCCCCGGTTTAACCGGAGACCTTTAGCTTCATTTCACGCGACCATATCGAGCACGTCGCGCTGTGCATAGAAGTTCTGTTCAGCCTCCGCTGGCGGTATGCTCGTCCAGCGTACTCTCGTCGCCTGCCGCAAGGTCAGGGACATGTTCTTTGCCAACCAGGTCTTCCAACTCGGCGCGCAAGGTTTCGCGCTCCAGGTCATTACGGAAAGGATCCGTGGTCGGGTCAGCGGTCAGAAACATGACATTGAGGGTCGGGCTTTGGCTGCAGCAGACTGAGCTGCCTCGCAAAACCTGCACCGAAACAGCAGAATAGTTCTTCGTTGGTTAGGTTATGCCACCCGACGCAGCGCCGAAGGCCATTCCATCTCATAAGCGGCAATCCCGGCGTGCAGAGCTGCCTCACGCACCGCTGCTGATATGCGCTCGGCGATCAGCACGCCTTCCAGCTTGCCGAACGCAAATGCGTCTTTCTGACCGAGTGCCAGCAGATAGTCCTCAACCTGCCGCACAGCATCGATATTGGCTTCGGCCCGCTTGATCTCGATCACAAGCCAATCACCCAATTTTGGATCCTGCGCAAGCACATCAATCCGGCGGGAATTCAATCCACCGTCCACTGGGTATTCGTCCTGCACGATGACGTGACGCCTAGCGAACGGAGTTTCCGCCCAATGGTTCAAGATCGCCCGTTGAATTTCGTATTCCGTGGCAAATCCAGCATGGCTACGCTCAGTGCGACCCAGATCGAGAACCTGATGCTCAAACTCGCGCAAAGCCGCAAGGGTTGGCAAAACATGCTCACGCGCGACAACCAGATGCCCCGCCCCTTTGTTACGTTTCTCAAACGTGAATGGTAGCCCGAGCTTCACAAATTGCTCGTGATATTTTCCGTTGAACACCCCATGCCCAAACTCACCACTAACCGGTCGAAACGTATCTATGGCCAACGCCCATTGCTGATGCTCTGACGGTGAGAACGCCAGATAGACCACGCCGCGCCGGTTTGGCCAGCGCGCATTGCGGCGCGGGTGATCCGTGCGGATCATCCAGTTCAGACCCGCCACCATTGCCGCTTCCACAAGCTCGATAACGGGTGCAGACAGGCACCAATTGCGCGCGACATAAGCCTCCGTGCCTTGCTGAACGAGAAGGCCTTCCTCTATCTCCTCCAACAGAATCCCATTTGGAAGTTCAAGCTTGGTCATTCCGTGCGGTCCCCCTTGTGAATCATAAGGGATGCCGTTCGCTGCCTGACGCCGTCTGCAATGGTTTGAGCCAAGTCTTCAGGGAAATTCGTGGGCATACCCGAAACCGTTTTCTCAATGGCAAGCTCAATTCGTTCTGCGGCATCCGCCAACACTTCCTCCGCCAGCGTAACACCATACCCCGCCCCCTTTGCCACCTGCAGAAAGTGGCGCGGCACCACCTCATTAATCCGATAGTGCCCGTCCACTGACATGGCGAGGCGCATCCGGTTCTGGCGGATTTGACCGTCATCAACGGCCTTCTGGGCGCTCAGCACATCATAGAGCGGAGTCATACGGAAACCTCCGGGGCATACTCAGATCATAAAACTAAATTATGATCCTTAGATCATACGTCAAATACCCTAACTTCTGGCTGTTTACGCTATAGCGTAAATTGGAGAAGTTTGCGCTGTAGCGTAAATTTGACACCGCTATGCTACCTCACGCTTTCATCCCTGCCGCACGGACCTGATCTGCCGCTATCAACAGCTCATTGACTTTCAGAAAAACATACCCTATTTTCTGACAAGGAGTTCAAGCATGATTACGTCGAATATCAAGCAACGCATCATCGGAAAAGGACGCGGGGCAATCTTTGCACCGGCTGACTTTCTTGATATCGGGTCCCGCGCAAGCGTGGACCAAGCTTTGTCGCGTCTGTCCGATCAGGGCGTGATCCGACGGCTCACACGGGGGCTATACGACTACCCAAAGAAGAGCCCTCGCTTCGGATTTCTGTCGCCATCCACAGATGATATCGCAAAGGCAGTTGCCCGTAAGGACGGTCAGATTCTGCAACCCTCGCCATCAATGGCCGCCAACCGGTTGGGCCTTTCAACTCAGGTGCCTTCCAAGCCTACCTACATGACAGACGGCCCTACGCGGACCAAAAAAGTTGGACGGCAAGTCATCCAATTCCGGAACGCGTCCTCCAAGACGCTCGTCGGCGCAGGCCATAAAACCGGGGTTGTCTTCCAGGCATTGCGTTATATTGGCAAGGATCGTGTAGACAGCCAAATAATCGACCAGCTTGCTCGCACACTGAATGACAAGGACCGGATGCTACTGGCAAAGCAAAGCAGGCATGTCCCAGCTTGGATGCACCCGATCGTGCAGCAGATTGTTGCGCACGTATGAGCATAGAACAGTGCGCCAGATATGATCCGCCAACCATTTCTTTATTCAGTTCTCTTGAAATCGTGCAGAAGAAACAAATGCTTGAGAGCGAAAGGCGGCCTCCAGGACAATACATCGTCTAAGTCAGCTCAAAGCAGCTCTAGAAATTGATGTAGAGTTTCAGCAGTTTGAAATAGTTTTCGAGCTTTGATCCGTTGCAGCAATGCTTCTGCATCCATTTCAGGGTTTCTGAACCGGGCGCGCATTTTTCGCAGTGCGGCTACCGCAGCGAGTGGATCGAGCTCGATTGCATCAGAAATAAACTCATCAGCAGAAATGGCATCTATGTCAAATGGACCAAGGATGTCGTTTGGAAAATCCTTGAGGTTTTCTGTCACTATCACTTGCGCAGAAGTGGTTATAGCCGCGGCCAAAACGTGCCGGTCATCCGGGTCGGGGAGCTCCAAACTGGCTTCAAGAGAGGCATACCCGTCGACACAAGACTCTGGAAATGCGCGCTCCATAGCAGAACGCTGCTTGACTGTGTCAGCCCCACCTTTCGTGATTTTGGCGATTGCACCGGCAGTCTCGTCCATAATCTTGTCGCTCCACCGAGGCCGGAAAAATCCAGCCTCAGCCAATGACAGAATTATGTTTCTACGCATCGCGCAGGCCAGAACATTTGCGTCAATCAATGCCGTGAAACGGTCGGCATAGTCACTCATAAAAGATCGCTCTCCATGTCCATCGCCGCTAGGTCAGACAGCGCATCAGAGCGGTCTGTGTCGCGTTTCTTTTTGTATTCAAAAAGATCAGCAGCTTTCACACGGCGGTGCCTTCCGGTCTTGAAGAATGCAATTTCCCTGTCTTCCAGAAGTTTCACGAGATGCGGACGCGAAACATTCAACAAGTCAGCTGCTTGCTGGGTCGTCAGCTCCGCATCAACAGGGATCATCCGGAACCCTCTACCGCTTGAAACCAGCCGCAACAATTCCATCAAGGATGCGGCCAGAGCTGGAGCCAGCGTCACTGGTTCGATCTGCTTTCCGCCAAGAGCCAGACGCAGCTCCACTGCCTCATCACCGTTCACCTGCGAGGCAAGAATTCGGCGAAGACTGTCAGCATTTTCAATTTCGACCTGATCGGGTAAACGCTCTGCGAACGCTTCTTTTGCTTGCATCATCATGGGTTCTCTCCTTTTCACGCGGCGGGATCTTGCGTCCTATTCGCAATAATCAAAATAAACGAAATAAACGTAAATGCAACCAGTACCTCGTTCACAAGATGAAGAGCCCACGAAACAAGCTAACGCGTTCATTGCCTGACAAGCCCCCGTTTCCAAGCAAAACGGAGCCAGAGCCGCACCAAACCTCCGGTCACGCCTGCAGCCCCGCCGCACGCACTTGCTCAGGCGTCACCAGCTTTAACACGATCAAGTCCTCGATCTGCCGGTTGGTGATATGGCGGCAAAGGGGATGGCGCTCGTGAATCCACTCGACGAGGCTGGCGCGACCTTTGGCTTCGGCTTCACGTGCCTTCTCGCGGTCGGCCCATATCAGGGCAAGCCTCTTCTCCCATCGACGCATCTTGAACCAGTTATCTGAGAAACAGACCTTGCTCCGCGTGTAGCCCTCACCCTCCTTCGCATAGGCTTTGACCGCCTCCAGCAAGTCATCGGGCTTCACCCCGGCCTTCACCGCCCCTGCGATCAGACAAAGACTGGTCCGCCGGTTTCGGATCCTGTCCTCGGGATAGGCCGCCAAGATCTTCGCAGATTCAGGATCTTCAACCTCCTCCGTCGCCTCGCGCCTGCGCGTAGGTGGTTTATGGATGGTTTTAGGATGGTTTGGGGTCCACCGTGAACCCCGTACCCCGGCCACCGTGGACCCCGTACCGGGTTCAGGCTGGACGGGGTTCACAGTGACCCCCGTCACGATATCGGGTTCCGCAGTGGTTTCCATCGAAGCCACGCGTTCGAGGACAATGCGGTAAATGACCGTGTAACCATTCTGGCATTGCCGCTGCCCCGTCTCGATCAAGATACCCTCCCGTAGGAAGTCGATGATCGTGCGCTTCACTGTGCTCTCGCTAAGCTCTGTGTGGCGTTGGATCGTGCCTTTGGAGCACCAGATGCCCGAGCCGTCATCGCTCGCCTTGTCAGCCAGGAACATGATGATCTGCTTGCGCGCGGCACTGCCAAAGCGACGCTCTGCGCATTCATTTGCAACACGCCAACTCATAATCGCACCGCCAATCGGCTTGAGGTCAGGCCGAAATTCGCGTAATCATGAGATAGGAAAAATTCTTCTTTGCCGTTGAGGTGGGTGGCCGCCCCCTCAGCGGTTTTTCTTTGCCTTTTGACCTGCGAAAAACCGTTTACCTCGGCCTCGTAACCCATTGAAAAGTGACCGTGAACGAAACAAGTCCGTTTACAATTTTTCCCTATTAAATCAGAGAAATTTTCCGGATTGCAAATCCGTGCACAGGAGTTCGATTCTCCTACTCGCCTCCAGTGCTAACCCCCCACGGGGTAACGAAAAACTTAAC
Source organism: Sulfitobacter sp. SK012 (assembly GCF_003352085.1). NCBI lineage: Bacteria > Pseudomonadati > Pseudomonadota > Alphaproteobacteria > Rhodobacterales > Roseobacteraceae > Sulfitobacter > Sulfitobacter sp. SK012. The sequence continues at coordinate 2,075,246 of NZ_CP025804.1, read as the reverse complement.
CAGCACGGTGACGATTATTTCCCGGCTTCCAACTGTCCTCGGACGGGAGCGAATATGTCGTCACTTAAACTGGCCTTGGCCGAATATCGAGCCGATCACCTTGAAAACTTGAAGCACGGGACGGAGCGATACCGTCAACTGGAACGCGTTTTCGCGCATCTGGAAGACTACGAGCAGATCACCCAAAGGGAATTGACGCTGGTTTTGCGGCAATGGACGGGTGCGACTTACAATCGCTACGTCGCCGCTCTCATCCACTTTTTCCGGTGGTCCCGCCACATGGACTACACCGAATTACGCCCTGAGTTCATGCGTAAGCGTGAAGCCAGCCGCGATGACGTGCTATCGATGGAGCAGCTAGGCTCTATATAACCGCCAGGCGGATGATTTCGGGGGACGTCTTAAAGTAGCGAAAAGGGGAGCGTTTTGTCATCCGGCGATGGCTAAGTCGTCGCCCTGCCCGCCTCAACCAGTTTTCTTTTGACAGTGCCGTCACTCGGACTAAACACACCGGCTTCAAGGTTTCTGATCTGGGGAAGATTAACATATGAGGCGAGACTTTGGCGATCACGTGGCTAAGCGCGGATTGAAAGGGCTGTCTAGATAGCGCTTGTCCAAGATCAGAAACTAGAAGTCCAGCTTCAGTGGTTTCAATTTTCCAACGACCGTTTTCAACTCGTCAAGTACCCGGCCACCACCTGCAAAAGCTTGTAGGATGTTGCAGCATCATTTTCGACCACGGCGAGAAAATCTTCGGCACTAATGCGCAAGCAGCTAAGATCAGTGGTCGCCAGCATGTCCAATGCGCGCGGTACATTACGGATCAACCCCAGTTCGCCGACCAGCATGCCCGGACCGACCGCCGATACCACCCTGCTCTCGCCGTCAGCTTGCGGCATCAGCAAATCTGCTTCGCCTTCAATAATTAGATAGGCACCACTGGTGGGCTGGTCGTTCTGATGAAAGACATATTCACCCCGCTGAGCTGAATACCACCGTGCGCCAAAAGCAAGCAACCGCAGCTGTTTACGGTCCAATCCATTGAACAGGTCTGTTTGCTCCAAAGCTCTCATCTTACGAGCTTGATCAACGCTGATTGCGCTGTCTTCTTCGCTGGTAATGTCGTCAGATTCAGCGGAAATTCGACCTTGCTTCAACTCAAGTTGCAGATCGAAGCTGCTTGGGTCGGCAAACGAACGTTCAAGGCAAATCATAGTCGCCTCTGGAAGCAGCTTTCGCAGACGCCCATACATGTCTTGCCTGACCGAAGCTTCATGACTGCTCAGGACTGAATCTAGGATCAGAACATCTGGGCACTTGATCATCGCACGGCTGACCGCGAGTGGCTCGGCAATCTGAGCAGGCAAGTTTAGCCCACCCAATGCGATCGGCATGTCGAAAATCAAACTCAGAACTAAGCTTTCCAAGCCCTCCTGGCGCAGAACGTTCCCGACCACCAAGCGCAGTTCATCGCCTTTTCGGCCTGCCCCCTCCGAAACTCTACCAAAGAGGGCATTTTCTAGCACGCTCAGCCCCGCAACCGGCTGGTCCGCGACCAAGGGCACAAAAAGGTCCCGCATGCTGGCCCTCAGCGCGTCACCATGACCGTGCCGCATTTGCAGGACGCGATCAATGATTTCAGGCGGAAAGGCAGGCCCAATCTTCTCGGCAGAGATGGCAAAGGGCACGATCAGCAACTGGGCCTTTTCAATGGCTGTCAGCGTGCTTCGATCTTTTTGTCTAGCGATCAGAGAAATTGCGGCTTCATAAGTCCCGGCGTCCAGACCCAACTTTCGGAAAAGCGGATGGTCTGTGCCGTCGAAACCGAAAGTCTGGCGTAGCATCTCGACAATATCAACGGCCAGCTGCAATAGGTCATCTTCGAGTGTCAGTTCCGCCAAAAGATCCAGGAATTTGGTCTGCTCGGCCAGCACATCAGCAGTGATCGGACGACGAGGTGCGCCAAAGAGCAGGTTGTCAATGACCGGAAACGCCGGATTATAGGTGGCCGGGTGGATAACCCAAGCGTGATCATTCAAGCCACTTGCGGTCAGGGCCTTTGCGACCTCGGGGCGCAAATCTACCAGCGCCTGCGCAAGCCGGTCTTGTATTTCGGGATCGATACGCAAATCCAAACCACGCCGGAACAGCACATCGGCACTGCCCATACCTTGAACCAGATCAAACCACCAATTGCGCAACTGGTCTGCATCTGAAACTCTGGCAGCAGCCATATCCAACCAGTCGGCATCCAACGGCTCAGTACTGTTACCCGCGCGCGCACTTTCGCGGATGGTGTCAGTCTGCGTAATAATTCCTTTGGGTTGATACTTCAGCGGCATTAGTATGTTTTCACCTAAGGTACCAAAAAACAGGGCCGGTCTTGATGTGGCGTGCCCAATGCGGGCGGCAACGGTCGCCTGGTGCAACCTAGACAAATCGTGACCTGCAATTAGGACCTTGCCGGAGCTGGGTGTTAGCTCGCGCGTCAACAATGCGCACAGTGCCCGGCGGTCTTCATCATTCGGTGCGGTGATCGCCACAGAACTTCCGGCAGGCAGGGTCACGGTGATTTTGTCTAGCACCGCGTTCCCGTCATCATCGCGCACCGAAACATCCTTCAGCTCGATATCACCTGCAAGGCTGGGGATCTCATCGGGAGTTTCATTAAAAAGTGTTGCCTCGATCATGCCGGGTGGGGCAAATCGTTCCGTAATCGCTTGCCACCGAAGCGACATGTCCTGATATTGCGTGTAGTAGGCCAGCAGTTCCTTCCAAGGCGAACTCAGATCCTTGTAGGCCGCGAGAGCCGCAACAAGCGCGCCGAACGTGATTTCGCCCTTGATCACCAGATAACCACCGACCGCATAAAAGAAGAACGGCGTCAGTTGCGTGATGAAATTATTGGCAAATTTCATGAAGAACTTCTTTTGAAAAATCTCAAACCGTATGGAGTAGAGCCGCCCCAAACGATCCGAGATCATCGCCATGCGGTAACGCCATCCACCATGGGTTCGCAGCGCGGTAGAGCCGGCAGCCCCTTCGCCAATTTCCGCGGCCAAAGCCCGCAACTGCACCACGCGCTTCTTATTCAAAAGATTGATCTGCCGTTGCAGTTTTGGAATGATCCACGCCTGAATTGGTATTAGGGCACAGGCCGCCAACCCGAATGTGACACTTTGAACAAACAGGAAACCCAATATCGTTATCATCTGCCCGGCTTGCAGCACAGGTTGGGCCACTGCATCGCCCATCAACCCGCCAAGGGGCTCAGATTCTGATGTCACCATCGATACCAGTTCACCCTGGCTGGTACGTTCGAAATAGGGGGCGGGAAACCGCAGAATACGGGCAATCAGCGTAAAACGGAAGCGGCGCAGCAGCCGCTCGGCAAGTACGCCCTTCATTGTGTTGATCCGCATCTTCATCAGCCCGTGCACCAACACAGCCAAAAGGAAAATCCCGCACAGAGCCATCAGATAGGTGACCTGTGGCAAGGCGACTCCAAAGAAGGCTACCGTCTCACCGTCGGAACCAATGGCATCATTGATAATGCGTTTAGGCAGCTCAAGCGTGAGATACAGCAATGGGAACAGCGTAATAGTCACCAAAAGCAATAGTAGCTGATCGCGCCGGGAATATTTCCAGATAAAGGCAAAAAGCGAGCGTTCGATTTTGTGGGTCCTAACGGATAACGATCAGTTAAAGGCCGCAAGCTCAGATTTAGCAGAATCCGAGTGCTCTAATCAAATGATTTGCGCAAAGCCCGGATCGCGTGACGTTCAAAAAAGGAGGTCCGACGGCTTTGTCGAATTAACACAGATGAACGAAATATGTTGCCGAACCCGCAGATCAAGCGGCCACAATCTCAAACCATTCAGCAAATGCTCTGGCGCAGGATTGAAGGAGAGTTCGGCGAGACACCAGGGGCGCGCTGGAAATTGCATTGATTTCAGATGACATCGTGAACAGACAGAACTTGCTACATTGATCCGGATGACTTGACCTTCCGGGTCGTAGTTCTCGCCAACGCTTTGGCCCCCTCTTATCTTATAATCTGGGCCGTTCCTGTGTGAAACTGGAGCAACTGCTCGGCACCCACTGGGCGATCGTGCAAAATAACCGTGTCCGTTTCGTTTAAGTGCCCGTCAATGACGGGTGAAGCGGTTGTCGGTATTGAGCTGAAGCGCGGATCTCCAAAGTGCGGTCTTTACTTAGACACGGTTAATAACCCGGCAGCCGATCAGAAAATGTTCCTCTATCAGCCCAGCCCAGCAAAGTGGCCGAAGGTCATGGAAATAAAGACTGTGAAGCGCAAGATTAGCCCCGCTTTCATCGCTATCAGCTGGGCCATACAAGAATTCACACAGCTTGCCCCGGTGATCCTTTCTCTGCCGCAAGATTAAGAACGTTCAGAAAGATATCCCAGTTTCCAAGTGGGTTGGCTCCTATTCTGGCATAAGTTGAATGGTTCGCTTCAAGCAGAGACCTCTGCATAACTCATGGATTCCCCTGATGGTCTAACATTGCTATATTGAAGTCATGCAAAAGCCTTTTGCTACACAAGCCGAACTCTTCATTACCTGCGCTGATGATGAGCATACGAGCCTGCAAGGGCTGGGTGGTGCAGAGGCGGTTCTGGACTGGGGCTAAGCCAGTGATCGGATCATAAATGCGCCAAGTGCAATCCCATTGTACGGGCTTTGCAATACGCCTGTTTCTCCGCGATAACGCCGCGAACTCCGCCGCGGGGATTTCTGACATCGCCATCCTGTCGCGGGATCAGGTGAACATCGCAATGAAAGATAGTTTCATCCGGCGGATGCGCCTGAGTTGAAGCAGGTTTCCGTTTCATCGGTCTGCCAAATAGCTAAAAAATGCTATGAGCATCCTAATCAAGCTTCTCTGTACCTTTCGGACCGGGAAATGGCCCAAGACAACTAGCGCGGTGAGAAGCTTGGAAGACGTGGTTATAGAGTTGTGCCACCCATTGTTTCCCTTCCATCGTCTGCTCTAAGTGCCCAAGTGCGGGGCCGATGAGCGGTTGGACCTGTTGCCAAAAGAAATTCGGAAACTGTTCCATCAAATCCATTGCTGTAGCGTACCCAAGCTCTTCAGCGAACCCGGTTTCATTAAACTCATGGTATAGTTGACCAATCTTCCGATGGTAAAACGGGTCGGCCATTTGGCCAATCAGATCGGCAGCCCGCACAAGAGCCGGCTCGCTTTCGGTTTCACGATACGCGGATTCATCCGGAGGAGGAAAACGAGTGTAATCGATGGCTCGAGCAATTCGTTCTTCGTCGATAAGGCTGGATTGCGCGAAGCGCTGGCGGGCATAAATCTTGCCGCGGTCAATGTGGTATGGAGCCAGAAAAGCGTCTGACGTACCACGAGGCGGGCAAACTCGGTCACCCGCCTCGTTCACAACGACCTCATTGTCCGAATCTCCCTGACAGATATCGCGGCAGTAACCAATGTCATGGACGAGCAGCGCCACCATAAAGTGCAGCCAGTCTTCAGGTTGTACGGCTTTGGTCACCAACTGGCCTCGTATGATCTGCTGGCCAACCAAAGTGACCATCATAGTATGCTCTGCATTATGATAAAGAGCATCTGAATTACCTTGGCGCTCGAGCATCATTCTGGCACAACCGCGGAGAAAGGCTGCGTATTCGACCTTTCGGCCCGAGAAATACTGTAAGTAAGTTTCGGCTAGATGGTCACCAAATTGAGCGGCTACTACGGCAGTTGGGTTAAACATCGTCGCATCCCTTATGAGTCAAGACGTTTTCCACATCCTAGCACAATTTGTTAGCGGCTCACCTATCATTACCAGTTAAAAACACTGGTCAGGTGCTGTCAGACAAATTCAACAGGCTTTCGGTTGGTCGACAGATCGGTTGGTTCAGAGGCGGATGTGCCGCACTGACAAGCTAAATGCCTCCAAAGACTCTCAGAGCTACTCTAGTTTCCATCCAGCAACTTTGACACGTCCTGACTAATGAGCCTAACGGCGCTCTGTTGGGCTCCCTGCCCGCCCAACACTTGGGCCTGCTGAGTGTCGTTTCGATTTTGGCCTTTGCCGCCGGTCGTTGCATGATCGCGGCCTATCGCCGAGGGGGCGCAGATATTTTTGCCCGGATGTGATGCAACCAAATCTTATGAACTGCCGACGATAGCATCCTTATCTTTGTCCAAAAGGGCGATATTATAACTTAGATTGGCGCGGGCATCATAATTGCCAGCAGACTGTACATCGTGCTGCGCGAAAACATCGTCGGCACTCTGACCAACGCCTCAGTCCTGAATACCAAAAGTGGCTATGAATCAGGCGTTGCGCCACGGGTCAACCTACTGAAAAAGTACGCGAAGCGTCACGACTGAAACCTCGGAGAAAAGATGCTCTTTGGTTTAGTTCGCGCCTCACTATCGGCGTCTGGCTTAGCCTAGCAGGGCACTGCAGCGTGATAACTTATCGTGCACGTCGTGAGGTCACATAACCTTCCAGCACCTCGCCTCGGGAACTACGATCCGCCACAAGTAGTGCGCCTCAATGTTTATACTCACGAAAACATCATCAATATACCACTTCCAGTTTGAGCACGCCCTGAACTGTTGGGTGCGCCTTTTCCGGATTTCTGCGGCGAGCATCGGGCAAAATATATTCCACCAAAAGCACACGGTCTCTTGGTTGATATCGATTCCGCGCAGTTCGAGTAAATCACCCGCATTCGCAAAGAAAGTGGGAACCGGACGTAGAGTATAAAAGCCAAACGCATGGTTTCGTGACTTGTTTTGAAATATCGTAATGGGTTGTGTTTTGTCATAATCCGACGCTGCCCCCTATCCGGATCAGGTTGGTTTGCCTGACAGCGCTCTTAAAAGAGCTGAATGATTAACTTGGCGAGCGACACTAAGCAACGACGACAGTCACTTCTACTTCGGCGTCGATGCCTAGCGTCGCCATCAGTCCGCCATTCTCGAAGTACTGGTAAATGTCCATAACAGTGCCACTGCCATCATCCACGGTTATGCCATTCGCGCGGATGAACTGAGTTGCCGCCGTATTCTCAAGCTCGACATTATCATCAGCATCTCCATAAACCGAAACATTCGCGACTGCCGGACCGTTGAGCAGATCCGTGATTTCCTGATCTGCAGTGCCGGACAGGTCAAACACATCCGCCAACGTCACCAGGTTCAAGGAGTTGGCCTGCCCATTGTCCATATCTAGGACCTCGATGCCGCTCAAATCTAGCATCAGCAATACGTCATCATCAATGCTGCCAGTCACCGCGACCCGCAGCGTATCAACGCCACTCCCCCCATCGATCCTCTCGTCAGCCCCAATTGGTAGTACGGACAAAACGATCAAGTCGTCTCCATCTCCAGCCAGGATTGTATCTTGGCCCAAGCCACCGTTTAGGGTGTCGTCGCCACTAAGGCCGATGATAACATCATTGCCTCCCCCACTCGATATTTGATCTTCCTCTTGGCTTCCGAACAAAAGATCGTTTTCTGCCATTCCGTTCAGGATCTGGGCTACTCCAGCGTTTCCAAATACTTCAGTCGAAAAGAGTTCGATTTCAGGTGTTTCCGGGTCACCGTCCAAATCGAACCTTGCCGTTGCACTGAACCGGTTATTTTCGCCCAGCAGCAGATGGATATCCGCTATCTCCGCCAAAGCAAGTTCATATTCCAACGAGTTTGTCGCAAAGGCTGGGCTGTTTTCGTCTGCTATAACCAGCGCCTCTCGCCCATCAACTTCTAATGTCAGCTCAAAATCAATCAGCGTAGGGTTGAAAAGAGGTGATGCGTCTAAAACCGCCCCAAGCAAGCTTGAATCGGCCAGAAACGTTGGTGTCCTGCCAGCGAGGTCAGTTAACCTCTGAGGAGGGTTTTCCACGTCATAAGCAGGGCCGATCCCAAACGCCTCGATGAAGACAGAATATCCGTCACCACCGTCAGTCCTCAAATCGTCAGATAACGCCCGCCAACCCTGATCGGCCGGCAGACTTCTCGGTTCAGTTGGCACCCCGTCCGTAATAAAGAACAGGTAGTTTGTCTCGTTACTGGGGTTGGGATTATTATTCTCAAAAAAGCTTTGTGCTTCTGCCAACGCGCGGTCCCATCGTGTACCGCCACCGTCGTAGCTTTCAATGAGTGTTGAACGCGCCAGATCGAAATCCTGCAGTTCAAAAGGTCTATAAGAAATCGTTGTCGTTGCATAGGTGATGACCTGCACCATCACTTGGTTTGATGCGCCATCAAATGTGCGTGCCAAGTTTTGCAAGGCTTCAAGCACCGCATCAACCTGATCTTCCCAGCCTGCAGCGCCAATACTACCTGATCTGTCCATCGCAATGGAGAGGTTGATCGTATTGGTATCGGCTCGTATAGAGGTTATCGCGACGCTTCCTGAGGCGGCGGTTTCGGTTGCCTCTGTGTTGATCGCCAGTGTTACAGCGCGGCCTTCGTCACCGAAACCAGACTCACTTTCCACTTCCACCTCAACCCGAGCCGTCGTTACAGCACCATCGGAATCGGTGACAGTATATTCAAATCGGTCGAGTCCCAGAAATCCCTCGTTAGGCCTATACTCATAGCTGCCATCTGAGTTCATGACCAAGTCGCCTTGAGAGGGGCCATTCAAACCCAGCGCAAAAGCGAGATCACCTTCAATTGTCTCAGCGTCCGTTGCCGTCAGCTGACCCAACAAAGGGGTGTCCTGAATTGCTTCAACTATCGTGGTACCCCGAACCATCGGTGACTGGTTTAGGCCTACGATTTCTATTGTGACAAACTGCTGTACCTCCGCCCCTTGCCCGTCGGTCACAAAAACCTCAAAGGTTTCAGTCTCAATGTCGCCCACTGACAGCGCTTCAGCGCTAGCATTCAGCGTGTATATCCAGCTCCCGTCTTCGGAAACTTCAAATTCGCCATACGTACCTGCTGCGGAACCGCGCCAAGTCACAACCGCGCCATTGTCGGGATCTGTCGCACTCAACTGGCCTGTTACTGAGGCGATATCGGTCCCTTCAGTGAGGAGTCCTGCATCACCGCCAGGTGCTGTAGTCATACGTGGAACATCATTTGTGCCCGTGATCGTCACCGTCACGACCTCGTTCGCTGATCCATCCGCAGATATCGCAGTGAAGCTGTCCGTCACCTCATCGCCCGCGCCAAGTGCCTGGATCGCCGTCTGGCTGTTGTCCGCGCTGTAGCTCCACGTGCCATTCGCAAGCAGATCAAAGCTGCCATACCCGTTCGACCCAACAGCTCCCGTCTGCACCTGGAAGACGGCTTCGCCCGCATCCACATCCGTGATCGTCAGCGCACCACCCGTCGTCAGCGTCGCCGCAGCATCCTCCTCCGTCACCTTGCCCGCCGTCACGCCACCAATCTCCGGAACATCATTTGTGCCCGTGATCGTCACCGTGATCTCTTGGGTATCTGTAGCTCGGCTGCTGTCCGTAACAGTTGCCAAAAAGCGATCGAAAACCACCTCGCCTTCTACAAGAGAATCCGCATTTTCCGAGGAAAGAGTATATTGCCAGATACCGGCTGCTGTAATTTCAAAGGTTCCGTATGTGCCAATTGCAGAGCCACTCCACGTCAGCATGTCGCCAGTGTCTGCATCCTGCGCTGTCAGAGTTCCTCCAACAGTTTCAGCCGCAGCCTCGTCCACATTTGCTGAAAATACGCTGCGCGATTCGACAATTGTTGGCATGTCGTTGATTGCGGCCACAGTAACCGAAATATTTGCAACAACGCTGGCCCCGTCTGGATCCGTTGCACGTACACTGAAGCTGTCGGCACCACTGAAGTCCGCATCAGGAGTATAATTGTAGGTTCCATCTGCCAGCAGTACCATTCCACCGTTCGTAGCGGGTCGTTCCAAACTATAGCTCAGCGCGTCACCGTCCACATCCGTTGCAACCAACATTTGGGTGATCGACCCATCCTCGGACACTTGCACCACGCTGTTCTTGAACTCTGGTACATCGTTGACAGGCACCAATTCAACAAGGACAGTACCGGTACTGTCGATACCTCCGGCTCCAATCACGCGATACGTAAATTGGTCCTCCCCGTTAAAATTCGGCACCGGGACGTATTCAAATGATCCGTCTTGCGAGATTGTCACAGTGCCGTTCACAGGGGCTTGTACGATGGTAAATTCAAGCGCGGAAACATCCGCGTTGCCTATGGGAACAGATCCGGTAATTGCCCCAGTAGAAGGGTCTTCAAATCCCGCAACAACGGTATCAGTGGCAAAAAAATCATCTTCAATATTCAAATTGCCATCGTCGAAGGGCGCGCTGTCGTCTCCGTTACCATCTGTTTCGGGGACAACATCGGGGGCAGTTCTGCCCGGTTCATCAACGGAATCCAACTCCAAACCACTTCCGGTCCCTGTTACGGGAGCGCCACCGTTACGACCACCGCGGGTATCACCAAACGTGACGAACGTTTCACCTGAATCAACCCGTGCAAATGCGCTTCGGTACGCGCCCACAGCTTCAGCAATCAAGAAGCTGTCATCCGCATCGTCCTGCAACGAACGGGTTACTTCGAACACTTGGCCTTCAGTCGTCAATAACCACTTGATATCCGTTCCAGTGATGTTGGCAACGATATTGCCATCAAGATCGCGCAATACAATTTCGCCTACATCGCCATCGGGATCGCGCGAGAGGCTGACCTCGGTAGTCAAAACGCCATTGACCATCTGAACATCCGCTATCACCGTTGTACCACGGATGCCCATTGTGGCGGATGGCGTGTTGACATCCATGCCACCCGTCTTGGCAACCTGCCCCGCGATGAAAACAAAGCCCCCTTGAACTAGGTTGAAACTACCTGAGTTTGAGTTGCTCGAGGGATCATAAACAAGGTAATCGATCACCATTCGCGAGTTGGCAGATAGCGAAAATATTGTCCCGTCCACGAAAGTGACCGACACGGTGGAGTCAGGGCCTGTCTGGAGGAGGTCATTTTCGAAGATTTTCTTGCCTACAGTCAAAACCTCAACTGTACCGTCAGCGCGCTGGACTGAGCTATCGCCGTCCAACGTTTCGACCTGACCTATAGCCTCCGCGCCATCCCGAGCGCCGGACTGCACGTATTGTCCCGGCGTCAACGGTCCTGCCAGTCGAGTGACGACATCGCCGCGCAGCACCGCGCCATTTACCGCATAGATGTCAGCAGGATGATCCGAATTGAAATAGTCAGCAATTCGCAGCGAAATTACGCCCTTGTTCAGCAGGTAAAGATCAGACCCGGCGCGTTGGAAGTCAGCCTCAAAAAGTTGCTGCGCGTCCGGCACGATGAGACCCCCATCAGGTCCGGGCATCAGTGTGATCGCGGTATTTCCTTCGTCCGGCTGGACGTGTGAAAACAATGACACGGCAGCATCCCCCAAAAACAAAGTATACAGCCAAATTGGCAATTTTTCGCTGAGTTATCCCGTGAATCACCTCACATACTACGAATAAAGCTCTTAAATTTCCCGCTGTGATTGTGCTTTGATGCTGATTAATGAATCCTGAGCGAGGCTATTGGTGTTGCTATGTCAAAATTTGGTATTTGTGCGAAACTACGAATCGGGTCCTTAAGGTATTGCGTAGAAATATCTACCGGTCACTTAAGGCTCCAAATCTGATACGATCAGGTAGAGGAATTTATGCGGAAGTGGTTTTCTAAATGGCTGGGATGGGTCCGGTTCGTGGCCATCATCGGACTGCTCTGCGGACTGACGATCAGAGTCGCTGATCCCAACCCGCTCGCAGGGTTGAGGAACGCCACATTCGACTTTTACCATCAGTCCAAGCCCCGCACGATAACCTCACAACCAGTCGCAATTATAGATGTGGATGACCGCAGCATCGCGGAAATTGGGCAATGGCCTTGGCCGCGCACACGCATCGCCGAATTGGTGGAAAAAACGACACAAGCGGGTGCTGTGGCCATCGCATTTGATATTGTCTTCTCAGAACCAGACCGGCTTTCGCCAGAGCAAATCGCCATAGACAACCCCAATATTCCACCAGACCTTACAAAAAGGCTGCAGGGCCTGCCCAGAAACGATGACGTACTTGCCAATGCTTTCGAAGCTGCGCGTGTCGTTGTTGGTCAAACCAGTGTGCGCAATGTCGCCGGAAATCGCAACGAAAGGCGAGACATGCTCGATGTTCCGCATGGGTTTATAGGGCCAGATCCAAAGCCATTTCTTCTGAAGTTTCCTGACGCCGTTCAAAACTTGCCTCAACTTGAAGAGGCCGCTGCCGGGCACGGAATGTTTACAGCGCGCCCTGATCCTGATGGCGTCCACCGGCGCGTTCCCATTGTGATGAGTGTACAAGGCGAGGTTCGGCTCGGCTTGGCCCCAGAGTTACTCCGTATTGCAACCGGTGGGGAACCCTTTGCAGTGAGGACCAACGACGCCGGAGTGGAGGGCGTTGTTGTTGCGCGTCAACTTTTAAAAACAGCAGGTGACGGCACGCTCTGGCCCTATCTGTCTCCATCTTCGCCAAGCCGTTATATATCTGCTGTCGATCTTCTTGAAGGGCGCATGCCGGAGGGGCGATTGGCAAATCATTTGGTCTTTGTAGGGACCTCTGCAATCGGGCTCGAAGACTTCCGCGCTACGCCACTTGGGGTCTCGATGGCGGGCGTAGAGATACACGCACAGGTGCTTGAAAATATCCTATCAAAATCTGCTCTAAGCCGCCCGAATTTCACTATTGCAGTCGAACTGGTCATGACCTTAGTGCTTTGCTTATTGGCTATAATATTTGCACCAGTCCTACGTGCAGGTTGGCTGATCATTTCTGCAATCGTGTTGCTGGCCGGTTACGCTGCGTCGTCCTACTACTTGTTTTACTTCGCTCGTGTTCTCCTTGATCCCAGCTTTCCGGTAATCGCGACGACCGCAACCGTAATACTTATGTCCACCGTAAACTACTTGCGCGAAGAGCGGCAACGGCGCGAAATCCGCAGCGCATTCGGCCAATATGTTTCTCCAGATCTTGTTGCTCAACTGAGCAACAACAGGGGCAGATTGACGTTAGGCGGGGAAACAAAAACCCTGACGCTATTGTTCAGCGATGTGCGAGGATTCACGGCCATTGCTGAAGATTTCAAGGATGACCCAAAAGGGTTGACCACGTTGATGAACCAGTTCCTGACAATCCTGTCCAACGGCATCCTCGATTACAAAGGCACCATCGACAAATTTATGGGGGATGCTGTCATGGCGTTTTGGAATGCACCGCTTGATAACGATAACCACGCTCGCGCCGCCTGTCATGCTGCTCTGCGGATGATAGCAGATGTTGAAAAGTTCAATAGGCGCCGACGCGCAACCGCGCGGTTGGCCCGGATGCAAAGAGTTAAAGCCCACGCAGGAAGAAAAAGAATAGGCGGAAAGAAAGTAGAGAATGCTGATAAGCATGTGCACATAATCAACGTGGGAATAGGCATCAACACGGGTAAATGCGTTGTCGGCAACATGGGCACCAGCACGCGGTTTGACTATACGGCCTTGGGTGATCCGGTGAATGTCGCCTCAAGACTTGAGGGGCAGTCTCGTTACTACGGTGCACGCATCATTCTGGGTTCCAACACAGCACGTGACGCAACGAAAGATTTCGCGCTTCTCGAACTCGATACGGTCCGAGTTGTGGGCAAAGAGGTTCCGGAGAATATTTTTGCGCTGGTGGGGAACGATAGACTTCGCGCCGACCCCGTTTTTCAACAAGCATCCAGCCTTAATGCCACGATGCACGCTGCCTATCGTGCGCAAGATTGGGACAGCGTTGAGTCCATATTGTCGCAGATCGAAACGCCGTTTAAAGAGCTCAGGTTGGGCCTTGAGCGGTATGTAGATCTTTACCGAGGGCGCGTAACGGATCTGCGCGCTGAGCCGCCGCCGCCTAATTGGAATGGTGTTTTCGCTTTGACAAAAAAGTGATCTAGCGCTCGCGCAGCGCTTCCGATTTCGCCCGCAGAATTGGTTTGGCAAGATAAGACAGCACTGTTTTCTGCCCGGTTTGAATGTCAACAGATGCAATCATGCCAGCGGTGATCGGCAACTGGTTTTCACTTGTACCCAGATAGGACTTATCTGTCTGGATCACGACCCGAAAGAATTCTGTTCCGTCTTGGTGTTTAATGGTGTCAGCGCCAATCCGTACCACTTCCCCCTCCATCGCGCCGTAGATCAGATAGTCATAGGCGGAAATCTTGACTGAAGCGCGCTCACCCATTCGAACAAAGGCGATGTCACGCGGCCCCAAATCCGCTTCAATCAGCAGGCTGTCGTCGATTGGCACAATGTCAAACAGCGCAGCACCTGGTTGAACCACTGCGCCAAGCGTCGTCATGTGAATCGTGTTAATCGTCCCAAGTACTGGCGCGCGAAGTTCGGCGCGTTTGACACGATCATTGGCAGCACGAAGCGTTTCTTGCACAACCGCGAGTTCCAGCTGTAATTTTGCCAGCCGAAGTCGTGCCGCAAGCACATAACCAGAGCGCGCCGCTTTGATTTGGCCCTGAACTTCCCCGATCGCCGCTTTTGCCCGCGGTTCAGCTGCAAGGCTCACAGAAATGTCTCCCGATAATTCAGCAAAACGTGATTGCAAGCGCAAGAGTTCAATCTTTGGAACAACACCTCGATCGACCATACCTCCCGTCAGCTCTATCTCTTCGCTTAACGGTGCGAGCACTGCCCGAGTTCTATCCCGCTGCGCCCGCGACTCCTCAAGAGCACTGCGCTTTTGAATTAACCTTGCCTCTAAGATTTCTAATTCACGTACCAATTGCTCGCGGCGTGAAAGGAACACCTCTTGTTCGACTGCAGTTGCCTGAGGGTTGCGTGCAACAAGCTCTTCGGGAAACGTCAGCTTGGGCTCAAACTCTGCTTCTGCTCTGAGCCGCGTCGTTTCTGCTGCGATCGCGGAGGACTGCTCCAAAAGTTCCCCCCGTTCCGAGGTAAAGCGAATGTCGTCAATCTGCATCAGGACATCGCCTGCCTCTACTATGTCACCTTCGCGCACCATCAGCGCACGCACGATTCCACCTTCAAGGCTTTGAACAATCTGGACTTGCTGTGAGGGGATAACTCGCCCCACTGCGCGTGCTGTTTCCTCGATCTGATAGGTTGCCGCCCAAAAGAGGAACGCCGCGATACCGAGCGCCACAGCCAACAACAAAGTCCAGGAACTGCGGTCATGCAACGCCGTTGGGGCGGCACTGATGTTGTTGGCAAACTCATCCTCGATCCGGTTTCCGAACATATGTTTATTCCGCCGCCCTTGTTGCACTTGCGGCGCGCAGTTTGTGTAATACTTCAGCGCGGGGGCCATCAAGAACCATCCGGCCCTGATCCATAACGAGAAGCCGCGACGCCATCGCGGCTAAGCTTTGGCGGTGCGTGCAAATTATCAGCCCGGTACCTTCTTGGTTGAGTACACGCAGCCTAGTAATTACTGCCGCTTCCATCTGTTGATCCATCGCATTGGTGGGTTCGTCAAGAAACAGCAAGCGTGGGCCCCGAAGCAAAAGCCGCGCAAGCGCAAGCCCCTGTCGCTGCCCACCAGAAAGTCGGTTGCCTTGCTCCCCGATGAACATATCTAAACCTTCAGGCGTCTGTGTCAAAAAGTCGTCCAATGCAGCAAAATAAAGAGCCCGTGTCAGAGCTTCGTCGCTTGCATTAGCTTCTCCAATCAAGAGATTTTCACGCAGAGTCCCGGTAAAAAGATCAGGGTTCTGTGGGAGATACCCTATGCCTCGCCTCAGATCTGCTGCTTCGTATTGTGACTGCGCAATGCCATCAATCAAAATAGTGCCACTGTCATGTTCAAGGAGGCCAGAAATGACTTTGCCTGTTGTGGTCTTCCCCGAGCCCACCTTGCCCAACAGAGCTACAACTTCACCAGGTGCCATTTCAAAGCTGAGGCCGCTCAAAGCGGGGCGTTTTGCTTCTGGATATGTGAGACAAACATCCTGCAGCGAGATTGATCCACGCACCACGTTACTTGTCCGCGTGATAGCAGTGTCTCGCTCAACCGGCAGCGCCATGAAACGATTAAGAGCTGCCAGCGATTTAAAGGCATATTGTGCACGGAAAATAGTCTGCGCGATGGTTCCAAGCGGTGCAAGCACGCGCCCCGCCAAAATATTTGCAGCTATCAATCCACCAATAGTGATCTCGCCTCTAGAGACAAGGAAAACGCCCCAAATGATAATACAAACACTTACGGCCTGTTGCACTAATACGGTTCCGTTAGTAGCAACGCTGGACCAGAACTTTGTACGTCCGTTGATATGTGATGACGCAGTAACAGCTGCTTCCCATTCTTGCTGCATAAAGGGTTCGGCGTTCAGGCTCTTGATAGTTTCGATACTCGCAAGCGATTCAACCAATACCACATGGCGCTTGGTTGCCATCTGTTGCGCCCGCGCCGCAGAACGCCCGATGGGGATTTGCGCGATCAGCGCTAGTACGAAGACGACAGGGACCGCCGTCAGCGGAACAAATGCAATTGGCCCCACAATTGCAAAAAGCACTGCCACGAAAATGCCAATAAACAACAGGTCAATGACTGAAACGAATGTAGCTGAAGCAAAGAACTCGCGCACCATCTCGAAATCGCGGATTGTGCTGGCAATTCCCGCAGCCCCACCAGGTCGCGACAGTAAGCGCACATTCATGGCTTGCTCAAAAAGCCGCGCAGCAACTTTGAGGTCTACGCGTCGCCCGATATTTTCGAGGATATTGGAGCGGACTGTGCGCAACAGCAGATCAAGTATCAACGCAATGCCAACCCCAACTGCCAGCGTCCATAGCGTCACAAAGGCGAGGTTTGGAATAACTTTATCGTAAACATTCATGACAAATAGCGGCAACGCCAGCGTCAGAAGGTTGAGCAGAAGTGCAGCCACCAACACCTGTATCCAGTTACCCCAGTTCGCGCGAACCGGTGCCCAGAACCAATGTCCCTTCTGTGCAGCCGCTGCATTGGCATCAGGCGACAACATCCGGCTCGTCCGGTCATCTGCCTGCGTTACCAGCAAAACTTCACGCCGGATTTCACGTTGCAATGCGCGCATCGTTACGTCCCGGGCTTTTCCACCCTTTTCGGGATCGGCCACACTAGCGTTCTTCCCGTTGTGGGTGATAGCAGTCAGCACCAGCGGCGTCTGGTTGGAACGCAGTAGAATGTAGGGTAGCGCTATCTGATCAATTGTTCGTGGTGCGCGCTTGACCAACTGCGACTTGAGCCCGATTGCCGCAAGTGCGCGGGTCAACATCAGGGGATCGCGCAGGTCTGCCCCTGCTGGAAGTCGCGCGGCCACCGCGGCGGCAGAGTAGGGGCGGTTGAAATAGCGTGCATACCATTCAATGGCAGCAAAGCCCGGGGTCTCGTTTTCCGAAGTACCATCGGTCGACACAGCCATATCGGCGGTGTCGACAGGGCCACTCATTTCATCGGCTCGATATTCACATTAAAAATTTGTGTCGGCGCGTTCTTTACGCGCTCCTGAAAGTTCGGTGCAAACGCGATGTCGCTGTTTTTGATCCCAAAGTACTGGGCCAATTCACTTCCTGCTGCCAACACGCGATACGTACCAAATGCGACTCCAGCATCTGAACTTGTTTTCTGAAACTCCACATTGAATCGAGCTCTCTGAACTTCCAACAAATCCAGCAATGTCCGTTTGGCGGCGGCAAATTCTTCGTTGTAAAGGTTGACGATCAGGCGGTTGATCTGCAATTGCTGGCCCAACATGAAGTTACGTTCCGCCGTTGACTGATAGTTGTTCCATGTCAGCGCCGCCAACTCCACTACCTCACGCACTGCCAGCGCGCGCTCCGATAACGCCTTTTGCGTGCGTTGCGCAAAAGCATTTCGCTCTGCCTTGCGGCCTCCCTGATATAGTGTCCATCGCAGTCCGACTCCAACATACTGGTCGGTGCGACGGCCAGACACGCCATTGCGGTTGATGTCTTGGGAAACCCCTGCATCCAAGGTGACTGTGGGCATGTTATCGGAAAGTCCCACTTCGGCGCGAAACTGGCTTTGATCAATCTCTGTCTGGATGAATTTGATACGGTAGCTGTTCGCGACGGATTTTTGCGTTAGAATATCAAGTGACTTGGGGACTGGTCCCGATTGCAGCCGCATATTTTTATCGGGTTTACGCCCAACGATGCGCTCATATCGCGCAGAGGCATCGCCCAACGCTTTTTCGACATCCAGCAATGCGAGTTCTGCAAAACTGATCCGGTCGTCAATCGTCAATTCATCGCTGTACGGCAAACGCCCAGCTGCCACCAAATCTCGGATTCGTCGACCAAGTGCCTGATGTGACGCTATGTTGCGCTTTGCAACTTGGATCAGTGCCCTGTGGCGGACCACATCAATGTAGGCCTCAGCCACGTTGAGCGCCATTATTTCGGATGCATCAAGCAAGCGAAATACATTCCCGTCGACCCGTGCGGCGTCGGCGTAAACTAGATTTGCGCGCCTGAAGCCATCAAACATGACGATGCTGGCATTAATTCCGATCTCCGCCCGATCATCCACACGATTGTTTGCTGCACGCGACAAGTTCTCTGGGTCATTCACCCGTTGCAAACCCGCCTCACCAAAAACCCTAACCGTCGGCAAGTACTCTCTGCGCAATTCAATCAATTCGAATGTACTCGCCCGCATCTCAGCCTCGGTGACTTTCAATGCGGGGTTTGTCGTCAAGGCAAACTGCACTGCTTCTTTAATCGTTTCGGCGCTAGCAGCGGATATGCTAACGACCCCCAGAATGAAGAAAAAAAGAATTTCATTGAGTCTTTTCAATTTGCGTCCCATCAAAGATAGAATCTTAAATTATAAGCCTGCTAGCGATATATTAACCGACGCAAGATGTTTTTGCAAAAATCTTTCATATCCGTTTAGGTGATGTAAACTGTAGTGTTAGATGTTCCATCCCGGATGATCACATAGACCCTCGCCGTTCTGCGTTTTTCATTGCAAGATCGGTTTTTGAGGAAGCCCGGGAGGACGCCCAATGCTGATCAATCTTCACAGTCAGGCTACGACAACACCTAAGATAAGGGCGGAAATTCAAGCGAGCGACGAACCCGCATGGGTTCTGGCTGAACGGCACGGTACAACCGAACAGACAGTGTGGAAATGGCGCAAGCGCGACAGTGTACATGACCGCAGCCATACCGCTCATCGACTGCAAACGACGCTGACGCCGGCGCAGGAGGCTGTCGCAGTTGCGCTGCGCAAGACGCTGCTTGTCTCACTGGATGACTTGCTCGCGGTGGTGCGGGAGTTCCTGAACCCGGATGTCTCGCGCTCCGGACTGGATCGGTGCCTGCGGCGGCACGGCGTGGGCAACCTGCGTGATCTCAAGGGAAAGGCGGCCCGTCCCAAGCACATTGGCTTCAAAGCTTATGAACCAGGGTACATCCACATCGATGTGAAGTACCTGCCTCACCCTCTCGGGACATCGCTGCGCGATACCCTGACGGGCAGTGAATGGCGGATCAAACGTCCCGCCGCTACCTGTTTGTCGCGATTGACCGGGCCACCCGTTGGGTCTTCATCCGCGTTTACAACAGTAAGACAGCGGCCAATGTGCGCCGCTTTCTGCGGGATTTGGAGCGAGCCTGCCCGATACGCATCCGAACCATACTCACGGACAATGGAAAAGAATTCACCGACCGCCTTTTTGGTCTGCGCAAACGCGCCCAAACAGGGAAACATGAGTTCGACAAGCTTTGTGTCGAACTGGAAATCGACCACCGCCTGACGCCACCGATGTCGCCGCAAACCAACGGCATGGTCGAGCGATTTAACGGCCGGATTGAGGACGTCTTGCAAAGCCACCACTTCCAATCTGGGGAGGAACTAGAAGCCACCCTGCATCGATATGTCTGGCTCTATAACCAGCAACTTCCTCAGTCAGCCCTAGGCAGCAAGACGCCCTTGCAAGCGATGAAGGACTGGCACAAACTCAAACCGGAGTTGTTCAAGTAACAGCCATACTACCGTCCGGGATGTGACAGTTAGAGATGTACTCCAGTATCTAAAAAGAGCGCTGTCATACCAATTCGAACCAGTCTGAGCTTACCGCCGAGATCGTGAACCTACCCAGAATAAATCCGGGGCCACTCGGAGAGAGCAGTTCTTCAATTTAGTTTGAAATGATCTCCGCTGTAGAGCAGCCATTTCCTGTTTGAATGATTATAGGCAAACAACCGGCGACGAATTCCTGCAGCGATCGCAATTGCCTAACTCGGAGGATGACACGTTCTGGTCATTGAAACGGTGGGTGAGAGTTCCCGCCACGGCTGTTGAGCGAGCTACTAGTTTCCTGCCAGCCAACGCCCCTAAAGACTTTCATCGCCATGCCATATGATCTCAACTTGTTCGAAATGATAATTTCGGGCTGGATATATTACTTCCTCTATTTTTCTAATAATTTCAATGTCGTTTTACGGTCCCAGCGCTTGGCCACATAGCATTCCAAGACTTCTCCTTAGTGACCAACAGCCCACCAAAGGCAGCGCGACTCTCGGTAGACCTTCACGAAGGCCTCATCCAAATACCCCCCCAGTTGGAGCAGGCGCGGAGATTCTGGACGCGGTTCCAGCGGATCTCAGCGGCATACAACAGACCAAATGCGGTTCCGTCAGAAACGCACTAACGCGTGGCAGATATCTATACCGTGTTCGTGAAGCAGGTCTTCAACATTTCGCAGGGAAATTGGAAACCGAACCTACAACATCACAGCCAAACGCATGATCTTCGGCCTCGTTCGGAAGTACCGAAATGGGATGGTTTTTACTGTTCGGCAAAGCCACCCTGCCCGCCTCAAGCCAAATCCTCTGGCAACGCCGTCCGTCCAAGTAGAAGTCGGTCAGACCAACAACCCGATCAACCCCTCCGCCAAAGCCAGAAGGCACACTCAGTTCGCGCGTCTCCCCCCCAAGAGGCTTGATCGGGGCAGAAAACCGGGCACCCTGCAGGACAAAACACTCTTTTTAGGATATATCGACGAGACTATGATACAACGTGGCGGGGGAAACGACATGGAACAGACAGATTTACCAGAGACTGGATTTCTTTTCGGGGCCTCGACAGAGTTGCGGACAATGCTCAAAGCACAAGCTACCAAAATCTCAATGCAGGCAGGTGAGACCCTGTTTGAGCAGGGCGACAAAGGCGGTGCTCTATTTGCAGTCACAGCAGGATCAATCGAAATCAGTGTGTTGGAACGAAATGGACGAAAGCTGGGGCTGGCCGTCATGCGACCTGGCGCGTTATTTGGAGAGATTGCATTGTTTGATCCCGGAGACCGCACCGCCACTGCAACGGCGATTGAACCTTCAAATGTGTTGCGCGTTAAAAATTTGGACGTGCTTGAACAGGTCCGGAAGAAACCGGAATTGGCTGTTGATTTGATCCATTTGGCCGGTCAGCGCATGAGGTGGATGGGCCGGCAGCTTCATGAGCAAGTTTTCTTACCTATGCCGACCCGATTGGCGCGCAAGGTGTTGTACCTAACCCCTGAACGCTCGAAGGGTCTATCAAAGCTCAATTTGTCACAGGCCGAACTGGCGGAGTTTGTAGGTGCAACACGCGAAGCTGTCTCAAAAACGCTTGCCGCGTGGAACCGCATTGGTTTGATTGAAGCGTCTAGGGGGGGGCTCATGGTGCTGGATCGCTCGGCACTCAAAGTGCTTGCTGAGCCGGATCAGATATAATGGTGCTGTCAGACGAATGCGAACCAGTCACTGCAAGGGACAATGAGGCTGCCCTTTATGCAGCACCGAGTTGACGCCACTCGGTGAGAGCGGCGGTTCGGTTCAGCTTGAAATTGGCGCGTGAGTAAAGGTGGCGTTCCTGGTTGAAATGATTGTGGATCGAGGAGTTGACGGAGACGAATTTCTGCAATGTTCGCGTTCGCCTGAAGCGCAGCATAGCCCGCTCTCTTCGTCGAAATGGCAAGTGTGAATTCTCGGCGAGATTGTTTTTCCAGCGTCCCGTTTCCTGTTTGTCAGCATTGCCGATAACCTTCATCGCGGCACCGTATGACCGCAGTAGATCGGTTACGATGACATGCGGTGGGCCAAAGCGCTTCATTGTTTTTCTGAGGAATTTCAACGCGGCCTTACGATCCCGGCGCTTGGTGACATAGCTTTCAAGCACTTCGCCCACGTGGTCAACGGCGCGCCAAAGATAGTGGGTTTCTCCGTTGATCCTCACGAACACCTCGTCCAGATGCCACTGCCAGTTCGAATGAGCACGAAGTTGGTGAATCCGTTTCTTTCGGATCTCTGCAGCAAACAATGGGCCGAAACGGTTCCACCAGAAACGCACCGTCTCATGGCTGATCTCGATGCCGCGTTCGTGCAGCAAATCTTCGACATTCCGGAGCGAAAGTGGAAAACGCACAGACATCATAACCGCCAGGCGGATGATTTCGGGGGAGGTCTTAAAGTAACGAAAAGGGGACCGTTTTATCATCCGGCGACGCTAGGTGCCTACCCTGCCCGCCTCAACCAGTTTTCTTCTGACAGTGCCGTTATGGAGACTAGGTCAGCGAGTGTTTATTGAATCGAGTAAGAGCTTTTCATTAAAAAGACGGTGGCCTCAACTGGTCGACGCAACACTTTAATCTTTAGAAAGAGATGGAGTGTTTTGAATGAAGTATCGTCGCAGGATTTACTATTCAGCTGAGCAGCGTGCCGAGATCTGGGATCGATGGCAACGTGGGGAGTCGATGAGTTCGATTGGGCGGGTCTTTGATCGCCAATCGTCGTCGGTATTTTCGGTCATCTCACCTACGGGCGGGATACGGCCGCCGGATCGCAGGCGTGGCAGTTCTGCATTGAGCCTCTCTGAGCGCGAAGAGATATCCCGCGGGCTGAGTACCAAGCAATCCTTGCGTGCGATTGCACGCCAGTTGCGACGTGCGCCCTCAACGATCAGCCGGGAGGTGCGGCGCAATGGCGGATCAGTCGGCTATCGTGCGTCTAGTTCAGATCAGGCTGCTTGGAACCGGGCTCTGCGTCCAAAGATATGCAAGCTGGCTTGTCACCCGACATTGGCCCGCGCAGTATCAGCAAAGCTACGGCGCAAGTGGTCTCCCGAGCAGGTTGCGGGTTGGCTCAAACGGGCGTTCCCGGAGGAGGCGCACAAACAGGTGTCACACGAGACTATCTATCGAAGCCTTTATATACAGGCACGTGGCGTTCTCAAAAAGGAGCTGCTGGCGCACTTGCGCGCAAAACGCACAGTCAGGCGTTCCCAGCATGCCAGCCTAAAGCGCAACGGTAATGGCCAGATTAAAGATGCTGTGTCCATCAGCGAAAGGCCTGCATCCGTCGAGGATCGCGCTGTTCCGGGTCACTGGGAAGGCGACCTGATTGGCGGATCGAAGAACAGCTATATCGCGACCCTGGTCGAGCGGCATTCACGATACGTGATGTTGGTGAAAGTCGCGAACAAGGACACTGAAAGCGTCGTCACTGCGCTGATCAAGTCGGCTCAGAAGCTGCCGCGAGAACTTTACAAATCCTTGACGTGGGATCGTGGCAAAGAGCTAGCAGATCATCCGCGCTTCACACTGGCCACGGATGTCGATGTCTACTTCTGCGACCCGCAGTCACCTTGGCAACGTGGATCAAACGAGAACACCAACCGGCTTTTGAGGCAGTATTTGCCAAGAGGAACCGACTTATCCGTTCATTCTCAGGCAAAGCTCAGCGCAATTGCAAGGCAACTTAACGAACGTCCTCGCAAGACCTTGCAATATCAAACCCCAGCAGAGAAGTTCGCTGAGTGTGTTGCATCGACCGGTTGAGGTCGCCACCCATACCGGTCATTGACAAGAAACAGCTCACTCACCCCGCAATAACTGAGTAAAGTTGAACTTCGCGCCCGACACCTTTCAATTGAACTTCGTCAAGTGGGGCACATTGAAATCGTTGGTGCACCAACTTGAAAGTATCGTCTGTTATGGTCACCCTGTCCGGGAGACCTAATTTCTCGATACGGGCGGCAATATTTACCTGTGACCCGACAATAGTGTATGACATGCGTTCGTTGCAGCCGAAATTGCCGACATCACAAGTGCCAGAATGAATTCCAATTCTCATATGGATTGGTTCCAAATACCCTAGCTCTTGCCATTTTTTCCGCAGCTTGATCATTCGATGCTGCATCTCGATTGCCATATTGACGCATGTCACCGCGTCATGACGCACGCCATCGCTTGTTGGATCGCCAAAGAACATGACAACTGCATCGCCCACATATTTGTCAAGCGTCGCACCGTGGCGCAATCCAACGGCTGACATCTCAGAAAAAAAGTCGTTGAGGATAAAACTTAAGTCGTCTGGTTGCAATTGATGGGACAGGTGTGTGAACCCAATGATATCCCCAAAAAATATCGTTAGTCTTTTACGTTTCGCCCCAATTAACCGGTCGCCTTTACCCTTCAAAACAAATTCCCATAATTGTCGAGGCAGATACCTTGCCAGCAACTTTGAAACTTCTTCGAGATGCTTGTTCTTATCTTGCAGGGACGCGGCGAGCCGCCTCAACTGCATGACACCGCACTGACGCATCCGATAGACCATGGACGCGATCGCAGTTAAGCCAAGCGAACAGAATAGAAGTGACCATGGCAACCAAAGATCACCCGTCGTTGGCCATTTTGCTGGCGGCTTGACTACAATCTGCCAGCTAAGGTTCGCGACCTCAATCTGGTATGAAGCGAACGGCCCGGAGATTGCCCCAGCAGAGTCTGGCAAGGTATTTTCGGTAACTTGCCGTATGAAAACAAGTTTTTGACCTTTGTTCCCCAAATTCGCAAAGACAAAAACGTCGCCAAATTCGGGTGTCTCCAACCAACGGCTTGTAGCTGCGGTAATCAAATCGGGGATTTGCAGCACCGCCAAAACGAAACCACTTAACTGTTTGTCTTGCTGGGTCATCTTTTCGAACGCCCGACCCTGCCTGAAAACAGGAGCCATAACCAATACCCCGAATTCGCCCTTGGATTTTTGCACCAAATCAATGGGATCAGATATGGTCATTTTGCCTGATTTCCGACTGTGGAACAAGGCGGCGCGCCTCGTTGGCTCTGACATCACATCAAAGCCGAAGGCCCCTTTGTTGCCCGAAATGGGCTCCACATAGTAAACGGGATAGTACTCGGGACGCCAACTTGCAGGCACCAATCTTCCATCGTCAGCGAGCTCGGTTATCCGAAACTCAGACAGACCATCCAGCTCCGCATCTTGCTCAAATGAGTAACGTTCGTTGGCCAATACATTTGGCAACCATTCCAATGCTTGAATTCCGTTGTGCCAGGACAAAATGGATGAAGCGAATCTTTTGAATTCTTGTCGGGTCACATGCTCAGAGCTTTCATAAAACGCGACTATAGACTGGACCGCCGACAGATCGGTCTCAATCAGTTTGTTGACCGCTAAGACCGGTTGTTGCGCGGTAATTTCAAATTTTGTCAACAAACGGTTTTGTTCGGCGTTGTAGCTGTAAAGGAAGAGAATTATTGAAAGGCATGCGCCCGCAGTGGCGACCATTGCAACCGGAAGCCATTCTTTCAGAATCGGCGATTGGAAAGCCCCCTTTAGCGTTGCTCGGGTCATTGAAAAATTCCAGCGATGTCGCATTGATTAATCGTCAAACTGCACGTTTTCGTAGCAGTAGATACTCATTTTCTGCTGGACCATAGCACAATCACGGTACTTTTTGTAGTGTTCACACCGCCAGGTCGAAGGCGGGTCACATTGTGGATTCATCAAACCGGTTTCAGCTGCAAGTTTTGGGCTACGGTCCGTTTTCCCCTGGAGCCTGACTGTTTCCCAAAAGTCGCGCTAAACCCCCTCGAGGCAGTTTCCAACCTGACCGTAATACGATAGTGATTTTTGCTGCACTCACATTAGGCCGCTTTACTCCGCATTGCGGACCTCCACGCATGGCGCAGCGAAGGTCCGCAATCCGCCCTTCTTGCCAACATGTGCATGGTGCCGCAATTGGGTAAATTCACCTGCCCATACCCTGCCCACCTGATGAAGGCGCAGATACTCGTCAACGGCTTTGAAGAAGCGCCTGCCCTTGGCCCCAACCAACTCGCGGTTGATGGCCACTTCGATCTGCCTATCTTCCAACTCAGCTACAGGATCGCGGCCTGCAGAGGCCGATGCCTTAAGCTCAAGACTTTTTGAGCGCGCATCCGACCCCGTCATGCTCGGAAAAGTGCCCAGCTTTATGGCACGACGCTGGCCGCAGCCAAATGAATAACAACAACCCAAATCTCAACACAAGCTATCCTTGAAACAAACTGGCATCACGCGGTGTGAATTACCCGCGTGTGGTAAGGACCTAGGAAGGACCCAAGCATCGGGGTAAGTGCAGCGGGCACTGCGCTAGAACCTGACCCACTCAATCAGGAGTATTGAACATGACCGTCGTGATAGAGGCCGCACCCAAAGGTGTTTCACCGCAGGAACTGGCGGACCTTCTCTAGAGCACCGACCCGCAGTTGAATGGATACATGTTCGGCAGAATGTCGACATTGCATAAGCTCATTGACAGTGAATGGTCGGGCGAAAAAGGGTTATTTTCACACAAACAAGCGTTTACCGCCTCGAAAGATGGTAACATCGTAGGGCTGCTGATCGGTCACGCAGAGGACGAGTACATTGCAAACTTTGACTATTCGGTTGCCAATCAACCGACTGCACTGGGAGGCCAAGAGGCTACCCATATGGAGGCTGCTCTGCACTGGATGGATCGGCTGTTTCCGGTTCCGCGATGTGGGTCCTATTATGTCCTCGAGTTTGCTGTGAGCCCAAATGCACAGGGTGCAGGGATTGCCGGTCAGCTGTTCAAAGCGGCAAAGGAGCAGGCCCGTGCAAAAGGGTGCGCACAGATTTGTCTTGATGTGGCCGCTGATAATGAAGCCGTTGGCTTCTACCGGCATCTCGGATTTCGTATTGAGGTAGAGACGCGCGTTCCGTTGTTGGACGACGAACATGGGATCGGACTTCACCTGCATATGGTTCACGATGTCGCGCGATTGGTGTGATGGCGACTACTTAACTACTGCGCAATACTGGGCCTGTGGCAACTAGCTAATCGGGCCGCTTCCCTCTTCGTTCATGGTCATGAACGGCCCTTAGCAGACCTTCGTGGTCTAGTCCGTCGCCGCGACCCAGCTTAACTAAACCGGACATTCATGCACAGTGCAGCAATTCAAAACCTCGAGGGATCGCTATGCGGGACAAAACTGCCGTTAGTTCGAGCCAATCCAGCCACCGCTTTGGGCCCACTGCAAACCTTGGTAATCGTTGCGGCGAAGGTCCGGTTGAACCAATCCGCCAAATTGGATTGTATCACCTTTCGGCTGTGAAATCAGAACACAGGCTTTGGCCGCAAGAGTGCGGAGGCAACTATCTCGCGGCTAACCTATCAAACTTCGATCACTTGGTCTTTCAGGCTGTAGAGCATAAACAGAACTTCTTCCTTTTCACGCTGTCCGACACTGTTGGCGTTCATTGCAGCTACAGCGTCATCAAGAACCGCAACAAATTCGCTGCCACTGATGTTCATATGCTTGTGAGCTGAAATCATGTCTTTACCCGAGTAGATTTCTGGTCCGCCCGACCCGGTGATCAACAGATCGCCCGCCATCTTTTTCAAGTTTGTCAGGTCGGTGCCAGCAAACCGTGGTGAAATCGCAGCGTTGGTAGTGTGGTTGTCCACAAGAGTGTCAGCTATTTTTCGGATACCATCTGTTCCACCCAGGCGTGAATAAAGCGTATCGGTCATTTTGTATTCCTTTTACCAAATATCAAGATTTTGCCTTGGATGTACTCTAGTGAGCTCAATCTCCTGCCGTCTAGTTCAGAAACTGAACCTTTGTGGTTTACGCTGTAGATACAGTCTAAACTTCTAAAGATACCTTCCAGATCAGCTCTGGAGTTATAAAGGAGACAACATAATGACTGCTGGCTACAAACAATTTTGCCCCGTTGCGATGGCTTCAGAAATACTATGCACAAAATGGACGATCGTACTTCTGCGTGAGTTAGTGGAAGGGTCGACTAAATTCGGTGATCTGCGAAAGGGGATGCCGCGCATGTCGCCGGCACTTCCGTCACAACGCTTAAAGGAGCTTGAAGCCTCCGGCGTGATTGACCGAATAAAGTCATCCACCAAACGTGGCGCTTACGAATATGTACTGACCGAGGCAGGCCGTGACCTAAGAAGCGTGATCGAAGCCATCGGTGTTTGGGGGCAGCGTTGGGTAGATGCTGATCTCACACTTGAGAACCTCGACCCTACCTTGTTGATGTGGGACATGCGTCGAAACTTGAACGTAGACCCCTTACCCGAACGCCAGAGTGTCATTAAGTTTCACTATACGGACCTTTCCGAAGCCCAGCAGAACTGGTGGATGATAGCCGAAGAAACTGGTTCAATCGATTTATGTTCCATTGATCCGGGTTTCGAAGTGGACCTTTATGTGACCACAACGCTCAGGCCAATGACTTCCATCTGGATGGGTTTTACGACTGTCAGGCAAGAACTTGAACAGGGAACGCTTAGCCTAGACGGGTCTCGAACAATCGCTGAGAAGATGCAGAATTGGCTGGGTCTCAGCCCGTTTGCGGCGGAGAAAAAACGTCTCTGACCATATCTGTGTGTAACCGCGCAGAAAAGCTTCGGTATCACATGTGCGCGACCTCAATTCGTATGACGGCTTTTCACGAATATCAAACCCCTGGTGCATCAAGCTGTAAAAAGCCGGATTTCCCACTTTAGTGTCGGAATCTGCGTGTTGCGGCAACGGACACTATGGGCTCGAAGCCGCCATCCGCTGCGCCCTGTGCCAATGACTGCTATGCTGAACAATGCACTTTTGGCGATGCAAACCACAATCCCGATAGGTCTGTGTCAACATCTTTGGAAGTCGGTGACGTGCTCAGGCGGCTTTCATATCAGGGGAGTTCGCCCCCTTCGTAAAGCCACTTAACGGCTGCGGTATCGGGAAAAATCTGGCTGCCCACCTCGCGCAGGTGCCGGGATATTTCGTCAGTCATTCCGTCGGCCTTTGCTTTGCCAACTTCGCCCTTACGAATCATTGCGCCAGAATTAATAATCGGAACCTTGCCAGCGGTGCTCGCTTCAAATTTGCCCTCATTCTTCTTCATCCAAGGGAACGATGTGTATTCAAGGATTTTGGCCCATTGATCGTTGTTCGGCTCCTCGCCTAAGAATTTCGCTATTTTTCGGACAGATCCCTCGTGGTCTTGCTTCATATCCGCAAAATGGATGAACATGACGTTTGGTTCATGCCGAAGCGGCCACCACGCCGCGAGAAATCCAAAGAAGGCCCCCTGCATGCCATGGCCATCAATAACCTCGGAATAGAATGACGGAAAGTCTGGGCGACACAACGCTTCTCTTGGCATCCCCCAGAGGTCGAACCACTCGTCTGTGTGCTTGTCGAGGAATGTCTTAAAAGAAACGACACCTTCTTCGGGGTTACGGAAAACGACGACATACTTCACGTCTTTGCCCGATGCTGCGGCCTGGAATGGCACACCGGGAGGTGGGGAATGTGTTTTGAATGCGCGACGACCTGCGGTAGGCATCGCGGCCACGCGGTCCACAACATCTTGAGGGGACTGCCCTGGAAAACCCAAAAACTCTATCCAAGGGACTTGCTCGTAGATGTCGCGGAAATCAGCAGTTCCACCGGTCAGCAGTTGATGGACAATATTCATTGTCCAAGTTGTGCCGCTCTTGATGGGCACCGAAATGACGACGTCGCCATCGCGCCACTCAATCATCTGCTGAATCTCGGGCTGGATCCACGGAGGTCCTGCCGGGGGGGCATCACTTTCCAAAGTATCGCTCATGTTATCACTCTCCCTATTGGCTAGTCTCCAAGTCGTGAAGACGTCAATCTTCCGTTTTCGAAACCGTGACCATGCTCCTAAAATTCTTGTCCTTGTCAGATATTGGTCTTCCCCATCGGCGTGTTTTGAAAACATGTGACTCTTGTATAGCACTGGTAGCGCAACGAGTCAGCTTTGGGCTTATTCTGTTGAAAAACTCCAATTTCGGCCAAATATCGAAAATACTCCCCCGCACAGAGCATCTATAATATTTCGGCGAGGGGTTCGGCAAAAAGGTCGGCTCCAAGCCCTGTTGCGTCTCTTTGGAACCGTTCGCGGCAATCTTCACTTTGTATACGCAAGTGCGTGCTTTTTGCTGAAACTTTCGGAATCCAATTATTTGAGTGTTTCAACAGAATAGGCTCTAAGCCGCCCTTCGCTGCGTTTTGCACCAAAGACTGCTATGTGGGACAAAGCCGCCGTTGACCGCAATAGGCGCGACCCCCGCTCCCGGCCCTTACCTGCCGCTCGCCGGACATGTTGTATGCTGCGATGCGGCCCGTCAATCTTGCCGTTCGCTGCGTCTGCAAAACACGCACCTAACTGAACTCACAGTGTGCGGGACAAACCCGCGGTTCGACCTTTGTTAGCTCAGCGAGACTGCTCCCAGAAGCGAAACCTGCGAATCGCAGTGATGCCCTTAAAGAATGCGCGCACTAACCAAGTGCACTCACGCCAATCCCATTTGGTATCAATGCGCTAGAACAACATCCCAGGAATGTGCCGCCTCAAACGGGTAAATGTGCTAGAATTCTTCTTAGTGAGGTGACCTCTTTCAAGCGTCTTTCAAGCCTCGCGCGAAGAAACGGGGGTCCATAAAGCCTGCGCTATTCACGAAGCATTGCACCAGAACATAAGCAAAGGGAATTTCGAGATGCTCAACCCGATTAATCGATCCACGTCTGCTTTGGTCACGCTGTTGGCCACGGTCGCCGTTCTATCTTCGAGCGCAGCCCAAGCGGCGGATCTGCCGACGACCTGCATCGCGGAGGCCGACGACGCAATCGACGGAGGTCTGACTCTGCTGCACAATATGATGTACATTCAGGCCGAGTCCTCCTTCAGCCGCGCCGCCGATTTCGATCCCGACTGCGCGATGGCCCAATGGGGGATCGCAATGGCAAATTTCCATCCGCTCTGGCCGGGCGGTCCAACCGAGGACGAAACCGCACGTGGCACCGCCGCCGCAGGGCGTTTATCTGAACAGACACCGGGAAACACGCTCGAACAGGCTTTCGCCGCAGCTGCGGCCGCGTTCTATTCCCCAGAGCATAAGGACTACCGCGCTCGTATCTCAGCATGGGCCGCGGCTCAGGATGACGCTTACGCGCGAAACCCCGACAACATCGACGCTGCGGCACTCGCCGCTCTTGGTCGGTTAGCAACAGCGCCGCGCGGACCAGGGCGCGTCGAGGCCAACGCGACAGTGGGCGATCTGCTCGATAGCTTGCATGAGAATGCGCCGGACCACCCCGGCGTCATCCACTACGCGATCCATGCCTATGACAATCCGCCGCTCAAAGACCGGGGGCTGCCATACGCCGACATCTACGACAAGGCCGCTCCCGATGCGGCGCATGCGCTTCATATGCCAGCCCATATCTTCACGCGCACCGGCGACTGGTCCAAATCGATTGATCTCAATCGTCGCTCTGCCGAAGCCGCGCTGAAGACCTCAGGCGACGTCGTCCAGAACCATTACGCCCATGCGGTCGACTACATGGTCTACGCCCATCTCCAAATGGGAGAGCCCGAGAAGGCGGAGAAATTGGTCGACGACATGCTGGCGATCAACAACCATCAGCCTGGTTTCGGCGGAGCATACGCTTTGGCTGCGTCGCCCGTACGATTGCTTCTGGAACAGGACAAGTGGGCAGAGGCAGCCACGCTTTCGTCAGATATGCATTCTTCAATCCCATGGGAAAAGTTCCCACAGACCGTCGCGATGCGCTGGTTCGCTAAGGGCTTGGGAGCGGCACAGATCAAGGATGTTGAGACAGCCCGTGCAGCCGTGGAGGAATTAAAGGCGTTGCATCAAGCGATGCAGGAACGCGGCCAAGGCTATTGGGCGAAACTGACCGAAGGCCAGATCCTTAGCGTCGAGGCGTGGATCGAACTGGCAGAGGGAAATGACGAACTTGCCGTCACGCTTCAAACGAGGGCGGCTGATCTGGAAGATGGGATCGGCAAAAGCCCGGTGACCCCCGGACATGTCATGCCTGCGCGAGAGCTTCTGGGTGATATCCTTCGCGAGGTGGGTCAGCCCGATGAAGCGGCAGATGCTTATCGTGCGACACTCGCCAATTCGCCCAAACGTGCCCGCAGCCTCAACGCGTTGAACTAATTGATTGACCGGATTGCGGTGCCCCGCCCGAAGTGGCCGGGCACCGCAATGCCCCTCGTCCTTCGAAGTTTTTATAAACTCCTCAACGAACAGCGTTGGAAATTTGTAGAGTCGTCGGCCGTCTGGTGAGGACTCCAGTTCGCCACTTAAATGGCCGCTTCAGTGAATGGGCCGACCGCATGTCAGGCGCGCGGCAAATGTCCGGATTCCGCCCGCCCTGTGGGTGGAGTGCTATGGACGCTTCCGGCCCGAATCCGCATTCCAGAAACCACTCTGGCTGCGATATCCAGAATACAAATAGGCCGAAAGGTTACCGTTTCTGACATGCCATCGGCGCAACGAAATGCAGTTTTCACTTTGAAAAGAGTTGCAGATTGGAGCGCCGATGACACTAGGACATAGGGCTATGCCTGCGGTGCAATATTGTGATTTATGCGAAACATATTTTCTGGATCATACGCATTCTTTGCTTCGATCAGCCTTTTGTAATTCGCGCCGTAAACATCAGCGACACGTCCTGGTTCATCGTCGGGAATGAAATTCACATAGGCCGTACCCACAGAATACGGTGATACATCGTCAAACAGGGAACGCGCCCAAGTCTGGCAAATGTCGTCATCGTCCGGGTTATGCCATCTGGTATGTACATTCATGATGAAATGCGAATTTCGCTGAGGGTAGGCCGTCGCGCTCGCATCCACGTTGGATACCACACCGCCCATATGCGCGAGAAATATTTCGCATTCCGGGCTGGGTGCATTTCGCACCGAGTCGATTATCGTGTCCGTTGCATTCACAGGTAAAGATATCAGGTCATGGCTTTTCCAGTAATTGCGCGCACCGGGTGCCAGCAATGGGTCAAACGCTGCTTGCCATCCGACATAAGCGCTGGGGCCGATCACATCAACAATCGGGTCGCCAAGGGCCCGCAATTCTGCCACAGATTTTCGACCCGCGTCGGTTTCTTCGCACAAACAGGCCGCAAAAATTAGCACATCGCGACCGTGCCATTCTTCTGGAAGGAATGGCAGAGGTGGGGCTTTGCGCATGACCACCCAGACCGTCAATTCGTCGGGTGCATCCTTAGCGATGCGTTCATAGTGGGGCAACAGATCACTGGCAGCATCCAGCGAATGAACGATTAAACCGGCTGTCACTTCCGGGCCGACCGGGTGCAGGGTGAATTCAAACGATGATACAATTCCGAAATTTCCGCCACCACCACGGATGGCCCAGAACAAGTCAGGATTTTCGTCGGCACTGGCAGTTACCAATGTGCCATCTGCAATGATCACATCCGCTGATATCAGGCTGTCGATTGTCATGCCATACTTCCGCGTGATCCAGCCAAAACCACCGCCCAGGGTCAGACCAGCAATCCCCGTGGTGGAGTTGATCCCTACAGGCACAGCAAGGCCATGGGCCTGTGTTTCGCAATCCACGTCTCGCAATGTTGCCCCAGGTTCAACACGTGCGCGACGCGACTTTGGATCGACGTGCACCGATCTCATATTTGAAAGGTCCAGCAGCAGGACGCCGTCCTGAACCGCATGCCCGGCGATCTGATGGCCACCGCTGCGAATCGAAATCAGTAACCCGTTCTGACGCGCAAAATTCACGGCCACCTGAATGTCACAGGCTCCAAGCGCACGGATCACAAGGCCGGGGCGGCGGTCATGCATCGCATTCCAGATTGTCCTAGCTTGGTCATACCCAGGATCGTCCGGGGTTACCACGTCGCCGCGCAAAGATGCCGTTAGGGCTTCGATTGCGTCTTCAGTAATTTCCACGGCATTGCCGCTGCAAGCTGTAACAGTTACCGTCATTGTTGCCTCCCAGAAATGAATGGAGGTCACGCGCCTGTTGGTGTTCCGCCTCAAAGCAGAGATCTGTGCCGGTCTTCAGGCCATCTTTAGGACAAGTATTCGATACTCGTAAAAAAAGCCCAACTGACGTCCCGAATGGCGATGCTCAGATCAGGCGAATATAGCTGGGTCAAATTCGTCAACAGACATAATAACGTCCGCTGGCACCCCCGCTCGGTCGGCAGCGCGCTTGATAGATTCCGCATCCTGCGCTTCGTAAAGACAATATGATTTGCGCTTGTCGGCGCTCAGAAATGAAACGATCCAACGAACTTCCTCGTCATCGTTGATCTGTTGAATACTTGCTGTTCCGTCCGCGGTCAGTTCCAATTTTTCGGCAAAATTGCGTTCAATAATAAACTTCGGCATTTTGGTCTCCAAAAGATCAATTAGCTGACCTAATCGGGTCAGGTCATGCATCAAAACCTAATAGGCTTTTGCTGCTCTTCGCCAAACGGATCATACCAAATTCAGACGCTACGTCTATAGCTTCCTGAACCGCTGACAGGGCACGCTGACGATCCGCGGGTCGACCACGCTTTAACAACATTGCTGCCAGATCGTGTTTCGTCCACGCTACCCAGGGCAATGTTCGCATGCGCTGGTTTAAATCCAATGCTGACTCAAAGTGCCGCTCCGCACGATCCCACTCGCCCAAAGCTGTCGATAGCATTCCAAGCTGACGCGCGGCTGCGCCCAGACAAACCGTCATGACACCTGCCGTGATCGTCATCTCTTCATAGGGGTGCAATAGGTCATAGAGGCGTTCAGACAGACCCTTGTCATCGGAAATGGCTGCGACTTCGGCCAGATAGGCCAGTGTAGTGCTGTACTTGGCGTCCAAAGCAAAAGAGAAATCATTCTCGGCCATCTCACGCAGCATCCGCCGAGAGGCATCTACATGCCCCAAATCGCTTGCAACGATCGCAAACCCGGGCTTCCAGGCGGCGTCCGACGGGTCATCGTCCAGCATCTTCTTGATGACGGGCGCGATCTGAGCTAATCGGTCTTGCTCACGGCGAATGGTGAACATTTGCATGCCATGCACTCCCTCTGTTGATCCGCCATATGTCTTCTGACCAAGGTCAACGGCTGTGTTTGTAAGTTTTTCCGCCGACTGAAAATCACCATCCAAAATCGCCTTCATTGCCATCCCGTGAGACACAATGACTTCAAAATGCATGTGCTGTCTGTCTTTACCAAAGAGCGCCATTTGTTCGAGCGCCTGGTTCATGCGATCGCGATCTCCCATTTCGGCGGACACAAAAACTTCGAGCGCCCGAGCACGGGCTTGATGGCTGTCGTCAAGCTGTGTTGCGACGTCTAACATTTCATCAAGCTTCGTGCGCCATGACCCAAGCTCGACGGCTTCTCGCACCCCAGCCGGTGTGAGCAGCTCTGAGAAATAGAGATTGCACAGCGATCCTATGTCATCCAGTTTCCGCGCCAAGGTCAGGGCCTCTGCGCGATATCGTGATCCTTTTCGGCCATCTCCTTGCATCAGGCTACCGCGCGCCAGGCTACTAAGCAGCTCGCAGCGTAGCTTTTCGTTATCCGCAGGTGTCGCGCTGAGCGCGTCTTCCAGCAGTGCGATCGATGGAGAAACTGACGATGAGGACATAAACAACGCATTGCTGTAATGTAAGGCCGCGTTGGCAAACCGCTCGTTATCCCCAAACACTTTTGCCAGGCCCGCAGTTGATTTCAAAACCTTACAGGCCTCGAAAATCTCACCCGAACTTTCGAACGCACGCCCTAACAGGACGCCAGTTGCTATTTTTGCATTGGTCATATCTGCGGCGTCTTCAAGCTGATCCGCAAGCCCATACGCAGCCTTGGCATGTTCGACGGCCTCAAAATCGGCTGATCGCGCCAAGGCCCGTTCAGCGGCTTTGATCCAATACTTTATGGCTTCGTGGGGGTGCACAGCCTCGGAAAAGTGGCGCGCAATCACCTCTGGTTCCCGGTCAATAGCGTCGCCAGGTCTGCCCTCCAATTGGAGGGCAATGGACAGGTGATGCGCCTGGCGGGTGCGCGAAAGCAGCGATTGGTAAGCCGTGTCCTGAATAAGGGCATGCCGAAACATTCGTGCCCCAGGAGCAGACCCGCTGGCCACGAGTATACGGGCGCTCGCCAACTCACTTAAGCAGACATCCAGTTCGTCCCCATCCGATCCAAGAACTGCCGCCAATAGGCTTGCATCAAAGTCGCGCCCGATGACTGACGCAACCAAAGCAACGTTCCTTGCCCCGCGCGACAACCTGTCAAGCCGGGCCATCAATGACCCTTGAAGTGTCTCGGGGATGGTTACCTCGCCGTCGCCCTCGCTTCGTTCTGCAACAGATCGTGCCAATTCTTCGACAAATAACGGAACGCCGCCCGCACGTTTTTCAATATCGTCAACAAAAGCACTATCTGGTGCCTGACCCAAAATGCTCGTAATCATTTCCGTCGTCTGGTCGCGGGTCAGCAACCCTAGTGGCAACAGCGTTGCATTGTCATAGTCGAGCGCCCAATCAGATGCACCCTCAGGTCTCTGCGTAACGAGCAAAAGAACCGGCAAATCGGCAATTTTAAGGGTCAATCTCTCAAGAACCTCCTGAGAGGACGGATCGATCCAATGGGAATCTTCCAGCACCATTAGAACCGCTTTTTGCGATGCCATCGCGGCCATCCGTTCGACGATTGTTTGTATTGTCAGGTCTTTCAGGTTCTGCGGCGTGAGGGTGCCAATTTCAGTGTTTTCTTTGTGCCCGATTGACAAAAGTTCGGCATAAACCTCGGCCGCACGCGGAACCTGTTGTGGGGTGGTCTCGAGCATAGCTTTGATCTTGGTTGCTCGAATGTCGGCTGTGTCTTCGGGCCGAATGCCAGAAGATCTTAGAATGCGTTCAGCGATTGGGTGAAACGCGCTGGTAGAATGGTAAGGAGAACACTGCATGCGTATCAATTCATGCGGCGTATGGTTCACCTCGCTCATCAGTGCCTCGACAAGACGGGATTTCCCAATGCCCGCGTCACCTGAAATCATAACCACCTGACCTCGGCCTTGAATAGCGCTCTGCCAACGATCAAGAAGAATTTGCCGCTCACCAACGCGCCCGACCAAACGTACCAGACCTGATAGACGCTGTGCAGAAAACCGGCTTTCGACGGTGCTTGGTGCCACAACGCGATGGGGTTCAACTTCGTTTTCGTATCCCTTGAGCCGCGTCGCACCTAAGGTTTCCAAGATAAATTCTTTCCCACAAAGTCTGCGGGTCGTAGGGCCGATTACGACGTCACCGGGTTGGGCGACGGCCTGCAATCGGGCAGCCAAATTAGGGGTATCGCCCGCAATAGCACCGGTTTCAGTTCCACCTGAACTGACAAGATCACCAACGACGACGCGGCCAGTTGCAATGCCAACCCTGCCTGAAAGAGCCTTACCATTTGGCCGGATTTCTTTAAGGGCGGCAATGATTTCCAACCCGGCATGAACGGCTCGGCTGGCGTGATCTTCGTAGGCCGTCGGCCAGCCGAAATAGGTCAACGCTCCGTCTCCAAGATATTTTGCTACATAACCGCCGTATCTGGAAACAACCCCATTCACGGCGTCCTGAAAGCTGCGCAAAGCTTCGCGCATCTGTTCGGGCTCAAGTTGTCGCGACAATTCGGTCGACCCGACGATATCCGCGAACAAAACAGTCAACAGCCGGTGTTCTGCGTCATCTGTGGGGGTGACCTCCGGCGTAGGATCTGGTTCCGACGGTTTGGCTAAGGTGGTCGTTTGTGGTTGAACTGTCGAACCAACATCAGCGATCGCAGCCATCAATATTTTGCGATGCCCAAGAGACACGCCCAACTCTCGAAGATCTGCCTCTGACAGAAGTGGCAGGGCCCGCATATCAACGTCGTTTTCGGCCAGAATGTCCGCGTAGACACCTAACCCAATTTGTCCCAGCCATTTGGAAACAGAAGACTCCATAAGCAACCTTCTCAGAAAACAGAAGATCGGGATACATGTTTCATGAGCTCGAGACCGACCACCCTGACCTACATTTCGAATTAGGGTCTCACTTCAGGCGCACCTGTCCGTTTTGCCTGCATCGGGATGTCTGCTTGGGGCATGGCATGGGTTTCCCCTCTGTTTTGCAGCGAACGTCTCCTTTCCGCCCTTAGCGCCAAAATGTGCGTGGTGCAGCAATCGGCCCCCCCTGCCGCCTATTGTGCTTCCTTTGATATGGCCCATCCCTCCTCGCGATCGTCGCGTGAAGGGAACATAGGCGGTTAAAACTTGAACATCGATCAGACCCGGGCTGGAACCACGCAGAGGTGTTTTTTCCTCTTGTCGACCCAGCGACGATTGCAGCGGCGGGGCCGTGCTCATTTGCCAACCCCGCCGCTTGGATCCCAGCAGGGCCGGGCAAAATACAAAGACGCTCCTCATAGGTGTCTTTTTGATCTGTCAAAACGTTGCATGCAGGCGCTTGCTGCTGCGGCATTTGCGGCGTTTGCGGCAAATGCCCTGATTGAGGGACTTGGCTGCCAGAAGCTCCGTCAAAAGCCATGTTCATCAGTCCAATTGAACTTTGTATGCGTCCAAAAGATCTCCGACCGACTGTCCAAAAGATCTGCCTCCATCTCTGTAGGACTCGAATACCTGCTCCAGTTTGCCAGCCGGAAGTTCTAGCAATCCTTCATAACCATAGCCCTTGCTCTCAAAAACCTTCACCATTCTCCGTTCGAAGTCTCCAGGATTGATCTGTCGTCCTGCACTATCCCCGGCATTCCGAAGCGACGTTGGCCCGACCACCTCCACTCTCTCAGCTCTGTCTTGTTTCTTTATAGTTTCTTTTATTTGTTCGGGTGCAGTCCGCTTCAGGTTCTTGCGGCAGCGCATTGCAGGGGGAGCGGCAACAGGCTGCAACCCTGTTCGCGCTCCTGCGCGCGATTTCAACTCTGCCGAGCGTTGGTTTTGGCCAATCTCATCCACAGAGAATATGAGGAATTGGTTGCGGGCACGCTTGGCTACATGACGCCGCTTTAGTGCGCCACGGCTTTCTAGTTCCTTGAATGCACCACGTACGCCACGTTCCGAAAAACCCGTTTCTTCACACAGGCCTAAGGCCGATGGGTCGCACCGGCCGGTTTTGGTATTTTGTCGATCCAACAACCTCAGAAGGACGAGAAGAGCAGTACGTGTCAGGAGTGGTTGCCGGCGCGTCCAATATTGGGACACGTGCCATTTTTGTAATAGATCAAGCGGGGCTCGTTTTGTCATTGGGCCACCCCCTGCCCTGCATTTAACCGCATTATGCAAAATTCAGCCCAACTCCCTAAGTTGCAGACGCTACAGAAGCACCGATCCTTAACTTTGGCTCGACCACGGGAAACTAAGTGATGCCCGGTTTTCTCTTCAAATGGAACGAGAGCGCCAGTCATGACGAAGCCCTCGGTGATCTCGGTTGAATCTGTTCCATCGACAACAGCCATGCTTCGATGGCTGCAGGCCGGTAGTACACCTTACGTCCAACTTTGATAAACGGCGGGCCGACACGCTGTGCCCGCTCACGTTGGACAGAACGAATTGAAACGCCACGTTGCTCTGCGTAGTCAGTTTCGGATATTAGATCGCGGAATGACATGAATGACCTCATCTAGTTACATCATGACGCCGTTGTCGCTCACTGTCGGAGGGTCATTCGCTCCTGCTTGACCCTACTTTCTTTGGATTTGTGAGGTGTCGTTTAATCGTGGACTCGCTCACGTCGAACTTTTTTGCCACTCTTCTTTGCAAATCAGCCCACGACAAGTGAGGCTTGCGTTTACTGAGGTCATCAACATAGGCCTGCGCGTCTGCTCCGCGCTGAACACCGAAACTATTATCTGTTCGCATCTCGTTGCCTTGTTGACCATTTTTGACTTGTCGTTTCCCCGCGAGACCGAGTGTTTCGCGGCTTTTGCCAGTCGCATCTTCGTTGCCCTGCCTCCAAAAAAAGCGTTCTTGGATCTTGCCCATCTCTACAGCGTGATAAATGAGGTGTTCCAATGACTTTGGGTTGGCATCCTTTAGCACCTCTGCTTTGACAGAATTAATGCGATATAATTCGAAGAGCCACTTTGCTGCGAGATGCGTCATGGTATCTTCAGCAAATTCGTTGAGCGCATTATTCAGAGCCATTGGATCCTGTGGATCCTCGACACCCTTGCTTTTGAGATGAACTCTGCACTGTTCCGCTATTTCTTGACGTTTCTCACCGGTCCCCATGAATGAGATCATCATATGGTCTCTAGATGCTTGCCACTCGGCTTCTCCACCTTTTGCAGTCAAATCATATTGAATCTGGGTACGCACCATCATTCCGACACCGCTTTTGACGTCCTCAGGCATTGGTCCGTTTCTCCCTAAGCAGCACCACATTCTTTGGTTCGAGGGCCAGTCCGCGTCCCTCTACAACCCCAAATAGTCGGTTTTCCCAAACAATCAGGGCCTCGCGTTGTTCATCTTCAAATGAATGTTGGTCATAGACTGCGACCATACCGGTCTTGACGTGGCCAATTGTCAATTCAGCGATATCAGGGCGGACCTTGCAGGCGGAAAGCCCTGTGCGCATGGTGCGGCGTAGGTCATGTGGGGTCCACCGGCCCCATGGCAGCACATCCTTGGCCCCAAGCGCTTCGCTCTGTCGGTCTACGGCACGGCAAAGTGCAGCGTTGGTAATGGGGCGCTTCGGCCTCGCCTCAAACAGATAGCCTTTCGAAGCAACATTCCTGCGCTCTTGCAGCCGGTCCAGTTCTGATCTCGCACATTCCAAAATACCGAGCGCCGTGTCGGTCAAATAGACAGTATGTGCTGTTTGAGTTTTACCTCTGCGACTTGCAGGAATGGTCCAAATTCGGCCCTCGATCTCGTCTATATGCATCCCGGCCACCTCACCCGGCCTTTGCCCTGTTACCAGTACCAGCTTGAGCGCCAGTGCAGTTAAACGGTGAAGGCCAGATGTTTCGACATTGCGCCAAAACACTCTGACCTCGTCATCATCCAGAACTCTGGTCCGCATTACTGGCTTCAATGGGTCACGCCTGCCTTTCACCTTGATGGAAGAAGGCTTTAGGCCAGCGAGGGGGTTCGCCGGCAAGTAATCTCTATCCGTCGCGTAGTCGAGCATTCGACGGGCATAGAGAAGCAGCTGGGCCGCAGCACGTGGAGTATGTTCCGCCTTCGCCTCTACAACCTCGATAACGTCTCGACGCCGAACATCGCTCACCTTCAAGCGACCAATGGCCGGAACCAGGTCATTAATGATGTAACCTCGAATGGCGCGCTCGCTCTTGAGACCAGTGGCGTGCATCTCGAGCCATTCCACAGCCAAATCGCGAACCAATGGTTCTGACTTACGCCGACGCGTGTGTTCAAGTGGGTCAGCGCCAGAACTAATCTTCAACACCAATTCTCGTGCCTCAATTCGAGCTGCTTCGAGCGTCCAGGTCGGCCAGTCGCCAATAGTCATACGACGTTTTCTGCCGTCCACTGTGTAGCTCAATATGAAAGCCTTGCCCCCTGCCGACGTAATCCGGAGACCGAAACCACGTGGCGCATCGCGATGATCGTCATAGATGAAACGCTGCCCATGCTCTGGAGCAGCTTCCTTGGCGATGATCCCATTTTTGCCGTCCGTTAGTTTTGCCATTTACCCCTACCCTCGCCCCAAGTCCCTAAAATAGTTAAGTCAGCCAAGCTCAACGAAACCACCCTGATAACCATCCGTTGCTGTGAGCGCGGCGAAGGCTTTGGGGCCCAAGATTTGTCACCGGATTTGTCACCAACCGTACAGGCTCTAAATGGCGTCTTCTGGCGATGACTGTCAACATCGATGCCCCCTATGTCGTTGAGATAAAGTATAAATAATCACTTTTAGTGTGAGAGCCCATAAAATCACAGACTTACAGTCGTTTGAAAATCGCCTGTTAATCAATTGGTCGTAGGTTCGATCCCTACCGTCGGAGCCATAAAAAGCCACTGAGCTCAATAGCTTGGTGGCTTTTTTGCTTTAGGGGAAAGCCTAAGGGTCTCACCTTGTCACCGAATTTATCACCAGATCCTCTCAAGATTGGACCAACGGATTGCAAATCCGTGTCCAGGAGTTCGATTCTCCCACTCGCCTCCATCTAATATTTCTAAACTGTTGTTTTTAAAGGTTATTTTGGTCATCAACCTATATTTGGATCACAACTACCCACCCAAAAAATATTCAACACACCGTAATGGGCATAGCAATTTACTTTGCATTTTTCGGGACTGGAAAATGAACGTGGAATTCCACACGCTGCAAATGCAAAGGAACGGGCCTGTCTGAGGATGCCCTTCCTGCTGTAGGTGCTTGCCGCCAACAACATCTAAGATTTACAAATTGTTTGTAGAGGTAGCTTTCAGTACAAAACCGTAAGATCATCACGACCTATTCAGGTCGGTCAAACATGCCTATCGAAACAGGACACTGGTAAATAAAAATAGGCTGCAACTTAAACTAGATCGGTGCTGCTTTTAGTATGTAATTTGTCGGAAAAAAGTTGTTCTAGGCAGATCAAGCACTTATTCAAAGGCATCAGTTTGGAAAACTGAGGAAAACTGAGGTCTTAACCATTAAACAACGCCCGCTAGACAAATTTGTAACATTTCATACCTGTATGGGCGTCAAGCAAGCCATGAAGAATAAGCCAAAAAGATCTATGATCTGACAAACTCTTGCGGCTCATAGCGACATTACACTGGCCAACCAGATGCCGCACCGCAGGTTTGCTCAACCAGCCATTCTCGCAATTTCCCTAAGGGGCTGTTCCATGCTGAGATGGTGAACATAAAACGAAACTCGGGAACCTCTATTTAGTGAAATCCATTGCAACCGCAGCGTCAGATTCTCAGAGATACAGCACCCAAGCCGGTCATTCGATGACATCGAAATCCGCAGAATTCTGACCAACCGTTTGAAGCGGTCGGCTCCAACTAACCAAGTTGGATCAATGAGTGCATTCGCTGACCTACTTTAATTACTGCTGCTAGAATTCAGCAGTCGTAAAGAACAGCACTATCAAGAGATAGTGCAGAGGGGTGACCAGTATGGGAGAACACATTTTTTATGAAGTTGGTGCGGGGCATTCCGAAGCGTCAAGATTAGACTATCAACCGATGTTTCAGTTGACACTTCAGACGGATACTTCTCTTAAAATGTCTTCACGCTCAATCTCATTTTTCACCGCATTCTCAACTATTTCCCCACGTCGCATAACAATAATTTGATCCGCTAATTCGAATGCAAAATCAAAATATTGCTCGACCAAAACGATCGCCATATCTCCACGATCCCGCAGCAGGCTAATGACCTTTCCGATGTGTTGGATAATGTTGGGTTGGATTCCTTCCGTTGGCTCGTCCAACAGCAGCAGTTTTGGC
This sequence comes from Sulfitobacter sp. SK012, assembly GCF_003352085.1. Classification (NCBI taxonomy): domain Bacteria; kingdom Pseudomonadati; phylum Pseudomonadota; class Alphaproteobacteria; order Rhodobacterales; family Roseobacteraceae; genus Sulfitobacter; species Sulfitobacter sp. SK012. The sequence goes on along the minus strand of NZ_CP025804.1, from coordinate 2,031,585 downwards.
TTGGTGATCAGAGCACGAGCGATGGCCAACTGTTGTTGTTGCCCCCCCGACAGATCGCCCCCCCGACGGTGCGCCATTTCCTTGAGAACGGGAAATAACTCAAAGATATCATCCGGTATAAAATGCTGTGAACTGGGCAGGCAGGAAAACCCTGTTTGCAGGTTTTCGCGCACTGTGAGCAAAGGAAAAATATCGCGCCCCTGCGGCACATAGCCAACGCCCATCTGAGCCATTTTATGCGCACCTATTTGGCCGAGGGATTTTCCGTCAAATGTGATGTCCCCGCCCGACCGCAGATGCGTGCCAGAAATTGCTCTGAGCAGGCTGGTTTTTCCGACGCCGTTTGTGCCCATGACGCAAGTCACCTCGCCCAATTTAGCATGCATTGAGATGCCGTAGAGGATCTCCGACTTTCCGTAGTGGAGGGTTAGTTCATTTACGTTCAACATATCTTAGCGCCCCAAATAAACGTCGATGACGTCTTGGTTTTTAGTCACATGATCCAGCGATCCCTCTGCCAGAACTGCCCCTTCGTGGAGCACGGTGACCTTGCAATTCAAACGCCTGACAAACTCCATATCGTGCTCGACGACGACCACTGCGCGGGTCTTGGCCGCATGAACAAGAATCGCGGTGGTCTTCTCCCTTTCGGCCAGGGTCATGCCCGCTGCAGGTTCGTCGACCAACAGCAGTTGCGGTTCCTGCGCCAACAACATGCCGATCTCTAGCCATTGCTTTTGGCCGTGGCTCAACTCTCCGGACACGCGTAACAGCGCCTCGTCCAACCCTATCTGTTCAGCAAGAGACTCGACGCGGGCAAAGTCTGACTTGGAGGGTTTGAAAAACAGCACCGCCAAGGGCGCACGATCTTTGCGCAGGGCCATCATCAAGTTCTCTTGAACGGTCTGCTCCTCGAACACGGTTGGCTTTTGAAATTTGCGGCCGATGCCAGCTTGGGCGATTTTGGCCTCTGACATGCCGATAAGGGACAGGTTTTTGTCGCCCCACAGAATACGCCCAGAATCGGGCCGTGTTTTGCCAGTGACGATGTCCATGAATGTCGTCTTGCCCGCACCATTTGGCCCGATCACAGCCCGCAATTCAGCTTTCGCGATCTGGAATGAGAGGTTGTTGATGGCACGGAACCCGTCAAAGCTAACCGTGACGCCTGAGACTTCGAGAAGGGTGCTCATGTATCCGTTTCCTTGTGCTTGCGCTTTAGCAGGTCAATCAAGCTACCCATGCCGTTCGGCGCATATAACGTGACCAGCACAAAGCTGAGACCGAGCAGCACAAGCCACCAATCCACCCATTTGATCGTGTAAAAACCCAAAGAGACGTCCGGTGCTTGGCCGCCTGTAAACCAACTGGACACGAGACTGACAAATGCTGTTCCGATCACCGCGCCATAGAGTCTGCCGCGTCCGCCAATAGCCACCCAAACAGCGAGGTAGATTGAAGCAATTGGGGCCACTTCAGCAGGATTGATGATACCCGCCTGCGGGTAATACAGCGCCCCTGCGATACCAGAAATACAGGCTGTCAGGGTAAACACGGCCAACTTGTAGGTCTCAACCGAGTACCCCAAGAACCGCACCCGTGCTTCGTTGTCGCGAATGCCCCGAATGACGGAACCGAATTTGCCAGAGACCACCCACGCGACCAACAGGTAGCCAAGGCCAAGAGCCAGCGCAGAGGCCCAAAAGAACCACAGCGATACCACTGACTGTGGGGCGGTGACGCCCGGAAGGTTCTGCAGACCTGACAGGCCGTTGTTGCCGCGCAGCCCGCTGGCGTTCTGAAACAGATACAGCGATAGGCCTAGGGTCATCGCTTGGGTCAGGATCGACAGGTACACGCCTGTCACGCGGCTGCGAAAGGCGAGCCAGCCGAAAACCAGTGCAAGGAGGCCGGGAACGAGCACCACAAAGGCCAATTGCAAAACCAAACTGTCCGCGAATGCCCAGATCAACGGGAATTCACTGCTGCCCACAACACCAAATATTTGGTTGCCGATCCCAGTTGTGATTTCTTCGGGTGTCGGGGGCAGCACTCCTTCTGACAATGAATTCACGACGATTTGCCGGGTGCGTTCGTACATCAGCCACATGCCAATCATGTACCCACCAAGGCCGAAGAACGCGAAGTGACCCAGCGACAGGATGCCCGTGTAGCCCCAAATCAGGTCCATCGCGATGGCGATCAGGCACAGGCACAACGTCTTGCCCAAGATCTTGACGAAACTGGTTGAGATGGCACCTATGCCGAAGCCTTCGGACAAGACAGTGATAACCAGTGTGAACAACGCCAGACCCGCGAGGAAAACCAAAGTCGAGGGATTGCGCGCAATAAATGATCTGTTCATGGCGTTAATCCCCCGCCGCACGGCCTTTGAGGGCGATGATCCCCCGCGGCCGGAACTGAATGAAGATGATGATAAAAATGATCATGTAGGTTTGCGCCGCCAATGTGTTTGAAGGGTTCAGGAATTCGACACCCTTCTGGAAGCCACCAATCATCGCCGCCCCCGCCAGCGTGCCCCAGATATTGCCAACGCCGCCGACAACTACGGTCATGAAGCTCTGCACAATGTAGTCGCTACCCATCTCGGAGGTCACCTTGGCGAATAGACCGATCGCAACACCTGCGATGCCCGCGATGCCAGATCCAAGACCGAAGGTCAGCATATTCACACGGTCCGGATTGATCCCCATGCTAGCTGCCATACGTGGATTTTGTGTCACGGCACGGGTCTCCAAACCTAGCCGCGTGCGTTTCATGATGAACAGAAACAGGGCCAGAAAAAGCAGAGCGAGGATAAAAATGGCGATGCGGATATAACTGATGGAAACCACATCATTGATGACCCAAGCGCCGTCCAGCCATGCAGGCGAGGTCAATGGACGTGCCTGAGTGCCAAAGATGTTCTTTGCCAGTTGTTGCAATGCGATTGAGACACCAAAAGTCGCGAGCAAGGTCTCAAGCGGACGGTGATAAAGCCAACGCACAACAAGGCGTTCCAATGCGACGCCGGCAGCAAAAGTAACGGCAAAGGCCAAAGGAACTGCAATCAGGATCGAGGCCGTGTGGTTAGGCACGAACAACTGCACGACGTAACCGGTGTAGGCCCCCATCATGATGAACTCACCATGCGCCATGTTGATCACGCCCATCACGCCAAAAGTGATGGCAAGGCCAATGGCGGCGAGAAAATAGATTGAAGCCAGTGAAAGCGCATCTAGGCCCAGATCGGCCGCGCGACTGATCGCCACCCTTGCCTCGGACGCCGCAAGCGCGGCCTTGGCAGACGCTGTGACCGCCAGTGAAGGTTCAGAATAGACGTCAAAGAAACGATAAGTGGCAAGGCTCGCGTCGATGTCCGCTTGCGTCACCCGAGGGGCCGCTTGGCCGCGCGAAACAAGCCTATCATACGCTCTGTCACGCGCGGCTTCTGTAGACAGCTGCGCCACTGGCAAGCCTGTGATCCGGCCACCTTCGATGTGCGCCTCAAGTGCCGCATCGCGGGCTTCAGCCGTGATCTCGACCGGTGCTTTACCCGCTGCGATCAGTAGCGCATAGGCGGCATCACGTGTCAGCGTATCGCTACCCACTTTCACCTCTTGGGCGATGTTCGCATCCGGTTGGATTTCGGCCACAACCCGTGTGGTGCTTAGGATCGGGTTCAGCGTTGCGCGAAAGTCGACACCCAGATCACCCGACATATCATTGATAGCAGCCACTCGAGTCGGAACATCGCTGTCAAAGGCCATGCTCATCAGCCGCTCCAAACGCATCTTGCGTGCAAGTATATCCGCGTCCGTTTCGCCCTCGATCGAGGCCCGTAGCGGCACCAACAACGCGGCCTCAGGATCGCGCGCAATCGAGTTCAACGCATCGGCACGTTTGGATACGTCAGGGTCGGAAAGTTGAAACTGCACCAAAGCGGTGGCGATCATCGCCCGCACACCGCTGTTGGGTTTGAGCTGTTTGAGATCGGTGGCAGTGGCCGTACCAACCTCTATGCCCTGCTCAAAGTCTTGAAGACTATAGGTTCCGTCCGCGTTCTTGGTCGCGGTATAGAACAACCCATCAGCCTTGTGTTGCCACATCTCCTTGGCTTGCCACACCTCCAGCACATTCTGCATCTGCGGCAACCCGCTTGCCACCAGTGCATCAATTGCGGGACCAATTGTGCGACGCGAGCTTTTCTCGATCAGCGCCCGCTGGTTTTGCAACACATCTTGGACGGGGGTCGTTTGAGCCGAGGCCCAATGGCTCAGGGATAGCGCGAAGCTAAGAGCCAGCAGTAAGGTCTTCATGAATATTTTCCGGGAAATCAGAGGTGGAGGGCACGCCGAAACATGCCCTCGCTAAGTTGATTAGTAGTTGGACAGAGTCTGCACGCAGGTCTGTGTCTCGGTGTTGTACATACCGCAGCCTAAGTCCTTCCAATCCGACATCAGCTTGGCAGATTCTGGAAGGAAGTCGGTCCATGCATCGCCCGGTACTTCGCTGGTCTGACTGATGATGTCGAACTGACCCTCTGCCGTGATCTCGCCGATCAGCACTGGCTTAGCGAGGTGGTGGTTAGGCAGCATGACGGCAGTGCCGCCTGTCAGGTTCGGGAACTCTTGCCCATACATCGCTATGCGGACGGCATCAACTTCTGCGCTGCCTGCTTGGGTCACTGCATTTACCCACATGTTGAAGCCGATATAATGCGCCTCCATCGGATCATTGGTCACACGCTCCTCGCCCATGCGTTCTTTCCATGCCGCGATCCATTCAGCGTTGGCGGGCGTGTCGGCGGATTGGAAATAATTCCAAGCCGCGAGGTGCCCGACAAGGTTGCTGGTATCCAGGCCGGAGAGTTCTTCCTCACCAACCGAAAAGGCCACAACCGGAATGTCATCTGCTGAAATTCCTGCCGCTGAAAGCTCTTTGTAAAAGCCAATGTTCGCGTCGCCGTTGATGGTCGAGATCACGCCAACCTTCTTGCCGTCTGCGCCGAGGGCAACAACATCAGCCACGATCTTGGACCAGTCGGAATGGCCAAAGGGTGTGTAGTTTACAAAGATGTCGCTGTCCGCAGTACCTTTGGATTTCAGGTAAGCTTCAAGGATATTGTTCGTCGTGCGAGGATACACGTAGTCAGTGCCAAGCAACGCGAACTTTTCGATGCCGAGTTCCTCAAGAAAGTAATCTGTGGCAGGAATAGCCTGCTGGTTTGGCGCAGCACCTGTGTAGAATACATTCTTGGAGCTTTCTTCACCTTCATATTGGACAGGGTAGAACAGCAGGCCGTTCAACTCTTCAATAACCGGCAGAACAGACTTACGGCTTACGCTGGTCCAGTTGCCAAAAATCACATCGACGTCTTGAACCGTCAATAACTCGCGCGCTTTTTCAGCAAACAAGGGCCAATCAGAGGCCGGGTCAACAACAACGGCTTCAAGCTGACACCCTAGTACGCCCCCTTTTGCATTTTGCTGTTCAATCAGCGTTAGCATCGTGTCTTTCAACGTGGTTTCGGAAATTGCCATCGTTCCGGAAAGTGAATGCAGCACACCCACCTTGATTGGGCAATCAGCGGCCATGGCAGGCAGGGCTGTCAGCGTGGCAAGAGCAGTGGCAAGAGCAGTGGTCGTTTTCATGTGATATCTCCATGCAGGGAAACCAGCCGTATCTTGCTCTCGCAAGACATGCGCACTAGCTATTCCCTGCAACTTAAATGTTGCAAACCGTGTGGCGGCTGGCCTGAGGTCCAATTCATCCGGTCGTCACACACCCCTCTTTGTCGCCGTCACGGTTCAACGGCAGGGGATGGCCTATGATTGCTGCGTTGCGGCACGTAGGGCAATTTTGTCTGAAGACTAAATCAACCATCATAGTTGTTTGCTTAAATGCTGGGCGGAATTGACCTTTGATGCCGCACAATTGGGCATTCGCGCGATTGTGCAGGATATTTGAACACCACCCCACCTCCCTAGATCGCCAAAAGCGGCCGAAAAACAGGCTACACCATTGATTGCGCGGACCTCCTATAAAAAAATCACTCCACAGCTGGCGGCCTCAAAGAGACTTGTCCGAAACGCGTTGCAACCAAGAGCGCAAGCCGTCTGTCTATAGCGATGATCACACCTTGCCGTTTGTTACTTTATAAAGTAAGTAATCGGAAAAAGTGGAGGTCGATGAATGAGAAAGCGCGCGGTAGCCCGACAGAGTGATGTCCTTGGTGTTCTGAACGCATGCGCTCGGCCTATGACAGCTTACCAGATTCTGGAGAGGTTGCAGGTGGGTGAACCCGACATCGCGCCCCCTACGGTATACCGTACTCTATCTGCCTTGACAGATCAGGGCCGAGCGCACCGTCTTGAATCAATCAAGGCGTTCGTGCCCTGTCGATGTAGCCACGTCAAAAATGTTCCAGTGCTTGCGATCTGCGAAGACTGCGGGACTGTCGAAGAGCATGACGGGAGTGAAATTCTACCGAAAATCTCTGCACTCACCTATCAAAGCGGCTTTAAGCCGGCGCGGCACATCGTCGAAATTCACGGGCAATGCGGGGCATGCGCTGCCTAATTTGTCTCCAGAAACTCAGAATGGAAATGTCATGGAAAAAGCCCTCACACTGATCGTATTTACGGCAGCCCTGCCCGCACTTGCAGAAGATTCACGCCAACTTGACGCACATGAACATGGCGTTGGTGCGCTGAACATCGCGATCGAAGGCTCCACCGTCGCAATGGAATTCCACGCACCTGGAGCCGATATTGTCGGCTTTGAATATGCAGCTGAAAGTGATGCCGATCTAGCCGCGATCGAAGCGGCCACGGTAACACTGGGCGTGCCGCTTGATCTGTTCGTTATGCCGGATGCCGCAGCTTGCTCGCCTACCACAGCACAGGCGGGCCTCGAGAGTGAAGATGGCCATGATGAGAAAAGCGATGAACATGGGCATGACGACCATGCCGACGAAGAGCACGCCGATGAAGGTCATGATGATAAAGCCGAAGAAGCAGGCCACACGGAGTTCCATGCAGAGTACACCCTGACCTGCGACAATCCGGACGCCTTGAACAAAATCACTTTTGCCTATTTTGACTTTTTCCCCAACGCGAAGGAGGTCGAAGTCCAGATGATCACAACATCGGGCGCGCAATCTTATGAAGTCGAGCGTGGCGCACCGGTCCTCGATCTGGGGCGCTGACTCCACATGATGGAGGCTGTCCTCACGCTTTCTGACGTCGGGTATCAATGGCCAGGACGGGCGGGATTTTCGCTGACTGTGCCGGATTTAACCGTTGCCAAAGGGGAAACGGTTTTGCTGTTGGGCGATAGCGGATCGGGGAAATCGACGCTATTGTCACTGATCTGTGGCACGATCCTGCCGGACCGCGGTACGTTGAAAATCATGGGGACAGACACATCTGAACTTTCTGGAGGTGCACGCGACAGGTTTCGGGCTGAGCAGATTGGAGTCATCTTTCAGCAATTTAATCTGCTGCCTTTCGGCTCTGTCTCCGACAATATTCTACTGCCGCTACGCTTTGCGCCAGAACGGCGCAAGCGCGCCGATAATGCAGTGAAGGAAGCTGCAAGTTTGTGCACAGCACTCGGCTTACCTTCCGGTGTCGTCGGCGCAAAGGCCAATACACTGAGCGTTGGTCAGCAGCAGCGTGTCGCTGTTGCACGGGCATTGATCGGGAAACCGCCTTTGATCGTTGCAGATGAGCCAACGTCGGCTCTCGATGCAGGCAGCCAGGCCGCCTTTTTAGACGTGCTGTTTGCGCAGACAGAGGCACACAAGACTTCCCTGTTGATGGTCAGCCATGACGCCAGACTTGGTGAACGGTTTGACCGGGTCATCCGCATGGAAGAGATTGCCCAAATAGAAAGGGCGGCATGACACTTCGTTTGGCTTTTGCATCACTTCTCGCGCGCGCGCTGACGGTGGGTATGACGATCCTTGCCATCGCCTTGTCGGTGGCACTCTTCCTTGGCGTTGAAAAGGTGCGAACCGGGGCCAAGGCCAGTTTTGCGGATACCATTTCGGGCACCGATTTGATCGTCGGAGCGCGGTCCGGGTCGGTTCAGCTCTTGCTCTATTCCGTTTTCCGCATTGGCAACGCGACGAACAACCTGACGTGGGAAAGTTATCAAGACATTGCGGCGCGGCCCGATGTCGACTGGATTGTTCCGATTTCCCTGGGTGACAGCCATCGCCAGTTTAGGGTCATGGGAACAACCCAGGCTTTCTTTGAGCACTATAAGTACCGGCAAGGCAGATCGCTGGAGGTGTCTGACGGGGCCATCATGGATGATCTGTTTGATGCCGTCATCGGTGCTGATGTCGCCGCGGCACTGGGTTACAATGTAGATAGCCCGATCGTGGTTGCTCATGGGCTGGCGTCCTTCACCGAACACAAGAATCAGCCATTTCGTGTGTCGGGAATTCTGGAAAAAACCGGCACTCCGGTAGATCGCACCGTGATTGTTAATATGGAGGCGATTGAGGCGATCCATGTCGATTGGCAAAGTGGAGCACAAATCCCGGGAAGCTCAACGCCTGCGGAAGAGGTTCGCAAGATGGATCTGACCCCCAAAGCCGTGACGGCAGCACTTGTGGGCGTGGACAGTCCACTACAGACCTTTGCACTCCAACGCGCAATCAACAATTACCCTGAGGAGCCGTTGTTGGCGATCCTGCCGGGTGTTGCCTTACAAGAGCTTTGGGGCATTGTTGGTATTGCAGAAACCGCGCTTTTGGCTGTCTCGGCCATGGTGGTTGTCACGGCATTGATAGGCATGATGGCGACAATCTTCTCCAACCTCAATGAACGCCGCCGCGAGATGGCGATTTTTCGGGCAATGGGTGCGCGACCCGCCACCATTCTAGGCATGCTGGTTTTCGAAGCTATGGTGATGGCGACGGTCGGCGCTTTGCTTGGCCTTGCGCTTCTCTACATCGGATTGGCCATCGGACAGCCCATCATCGACAGTGCCTTTGGCCTCTGGCTCCCGATTGATGCGCCAACGATGCGCGAAATCTGGGTGATGCTCGCTGTGATCGCCGCTAGCGCTCTTGTGAGCTTTGTCCCTGCATTACGGGCTTACAGAATGTCGGTCGCTGATGGTATGATGGTAAGAACCTAACGTCGAGAACGAGGTGGAATCAATGCTGAATCGCCGAAGAATGCTGACCCTCTTGTCTGGATCTGTCATGGCCCCGACGGTCGGCTTTGCGGCAACCCCGCGCGAGATCGTGTGGGATGACCTGATCCCGAAGGGCGTGCCTTATTCGCAAATCATTGGAGAGGGCGAACTCGACGAGATCAACGACCTTTGGAACCCGATCTATGATGCGAATGGTGTTAAGCTGAACGAAGATCTTGACGGTGCTTATATCAAGATGCCGGGCTACATCATCCCCTTGGAGGTTGGTGCAAAAGGCGTGAAGGAATTTATGCTGGTCCCCTATGTCGGTGCCTGCATCCACACGCCACCACCACCGGCAAATCAACTGGTCATGGTGACTACAGCGCTACCATGGCCGGGCGACAACCTCTGGGGCGCTGTCTGGGTCACCGGGGTGATACGGACGCAACTTCAATCAACCAACCTTGGCCAGATTGGCTATTCAATCGCAGCCGAAGAAATGGAGCTCTATAAGTGGTGACCTCTTTCACCAAAGAGAACTGTGAGCGACTTCACCCGCCTTTCTCAAACGGGTTTCGTGCGCGTGCTTTCGGCGTTTTGCTGGCAGCGTTTTGTTTTACCTCGGGTCCGGCCATTTCCTGCGCCTTTGACATGGTGAAACCCGAAAAGACGACAATCGACTGGATTGTTGACTCAGAGGTCTTGGTGTTGGCCCGTCCCAGCGATGAAAACCCTTTCGCCTTCGATGTGATCCGCGTCTTAGCCGGCGTCGATGATGGGCCACCGATTAACCAGCTTGTGGACAGTTCCAGCCGTCGAATATTGGCAGCGCGCCCCGCAGACGCCGTGTTATTCGCCTACAGTTTCGATCAGGGATGGCGGCGGGTCGCTTATGTGGATGAGAGCTTTCGCGGCCTTCTGCAAACCGCATTGGATCATCGTCTCGCCTGGCAAAACAGCATACCGCAAAGTCGCTTAAACTTCATCACCGCTTTGCAAGGCAGCTCTGTAGCTGCGCATAAAACTGTCGTCATCGGCGAGTTGGACAAAGTGCCGTACGCCGTGTTGCGGACATTGGATATACGCATTTCGGACGAGGAGTTGTTAAAAGAGCTCTGGTCCAGGACAGGATACCCTTATCAGGCCATTCGCGCGCTGCTTTTAGGGCTCTCTGGAACGCCTGCCGCTAGAGCTGAAATACACGACTACATCAACCGGGTCACGGATTGGGGATGGGCCAACAACCTAGGCGCTTTCGCTGCGGCTTACATCGAGCTTGAAGGCGCATCTGGCGTCGAACATCTGGCGAATACCATGCTCCTTGCCCCCAACCAGCCGCTGAACAAGCTTGAACAAATTGTTATGGCGATGTCTGTTCATCATGGCATCGGTGATCAACAAATAAAGACAAGCATCCAAGAGAGCATCAACGCATTGGTTATCCAGCGCCCCGAAGCTGGCGTTATCGTCGCACGGCAATTCTCATTGCGTTCTGACTGGTCACAATCCACTGCTCTGGAACCGCTGGTGCGCGAACGTTCCGTTGCCCTGGGTGATCTACTGACCATTTCAGTTTATATGGCCCGTGCCCGTGAAGTTGGCGTAAAAGCAACTGGAGGTGAATATGAATAATCGGTCCGAACAGAATGCCGAGACAAACCTACTCCAGCAAACAATAGAAGATCCGTTGCGGCGCAGTCTATTAGCAGCTCTTCCAATACTGCCTTTTCTGGGAAGCCGCGCTTTTGCAGAGGAAATTATCGACCTGAACTGGTCTGATTTGTTACCTGAAGGGGAAACAACGATACCAAACGAGCTGCGTGGCCTGATCCAACATGATGACGCGCCGTTGCTTAGTCAGCAGCCTCCATCAAGTGATGTCAGAGGGGATTGGAATGGCAAAATCGTTCGGCTTCCCGGCTTTATCGTCCCAATTGACTACAGTGGGACCGGTGTCGTCGCCTTCATCCTTGTTCCTTTCGTTGGTGCCTGTGTGCATGTCCCTCCTCCGCCCGCTAATCAGCTGGTTTTTGTAACCACTCAAACACCCTACGAAAATGACGGGTTATTCGAAGCGGTTAGCGTGGTTGGGATGTTTGGGGTATCCTCCCTTTCCACACAGCTGGCGGAAATTGGGTACGCATTGTCAGCCGACAAAATCGAACCCTATCGGGCATAATCCCCGCGTCGATTGAGCCGTAAGATAAATGGGCTTACCATTTCTGTTCGCCCTTTCTTTTGGCTCTCAAGGCAGTGGACTACGCATTTTTCTACGTGAGTTACCCAAGACGGCTCTGCGGATAAGCTAACGTTGGCTGCGACTAGTACCCCAAAAGATCGAACTTCAATCCGCATTGCGGACAAATCAGAAATCGTCTTTTGCTCCTTTCCGACGAACATAGCACCATCGGCTCCGGTGCCTCGATCGGTCTTTTCATCGCGCAAAACGATTTTCAGTCAATACAAATAAATGTCTTCGGGTGACATTTCGTAGCCCACCTCTACTTGGGCCCCACCATCTGATAATCCCACGTTTTGAACCGAGAATTTGGCAATCATCTTCCCCTCTATCCACACCGGCGTGAACAAACCCGAAACTTCAATTCCGTCAGGGTAGTTAACATGCACCATTTGGTTTGCTGGTGGTGGCGGTGTGTGAATGCAAGCACCAGCGTAAGGTACGAGCAAGAAAGACGTCACCTTTTTACCTTTGAATTCCAATGGCAAAACGTAGCCCGGTATGCGGACGTCTATACCGATTACGTTTGGGTTTACTGCGGTAGATTGCGCTCGACGCTCTTGTATTATTATCTCACGTTGCTCAAAGAGCCGATCTACATCAAGCCCATCACCCGATAGCTGGCTGCGCAGTTTTTCGGCTTCTTCGGGCGTTATGAAGCTTGATGTCGTGTCCTTTGATGCTTCAAACCGGAGTATCTTTCTGAGCGCATCCAGTTGTTCGGGACCTAACTCAGTGAAAGGATCTTCAATGGCTGACTGCGGCGGTATGAGTTCTGCCCAACCGATTTCTGATCGTTCCGCTGCGGCAGAGACGCCAACAATCATGCAGGCAATAACATAAACAAGTAGCCTAGGTTTTTTTACTGCCATTTTACCCACTCCCGCCGTCTCTATTCAGGCATCTCAGTTGCAGAGATCATCCTACATGTTCGACATGAACACATCTGAAACAATACCACGGGTGTGGGCAATACCAACCATAAAACATTTGCCCGATTTATAAATGTAACGTCTCGGATCATTTTATTGCCAGATATTGCAGGGGATATATCGACGACTTTTTGGGCGACGGATATCAGGCCACTTTAGACAAAGCTGACCTTCACCCCGACAGCCTCCAACGTCTGCAAAGCGGGACAGAGTGACCATTCGCTGCGGCAGCGCCAAAGGCCGCTTTCAGCGCTTCTGCCTCTTCAATATAACCGTGTTGTCTCATCACTTGAGTGGTCATCTTGAACTTCGCCTAAGGTTTGTTCCCGCTCAACAGTGGCAAGGACCCATTCCGCTAATGTAGGTGCTGTTTTACGAACAGGCCAATTATCTGGGTGCCAAAGGCGCGACCGAATTAGTGACTTAGAGCAATGCATAAACGCTTCTTGCACCTCCACGACCATGGCTAGCAGAGGTTCTTTGCCGTTTATCGCGTGACGTTTGTTAATTGCGCTGTCCTTTACGATCCGGGCGGTGCCAGCAATTCGGAGAGTGTCTCCATGACCGGGTACAATGAATAAAATCGCCACATTGGGATCTTCAAGAATATTCAAGAAGCCATCGACGCGGTGATTGCCCAATCTGTCAGGAATTATCAGGGTTTTGTCGTCGTAAACCTCTACAAAACCGATAGGATCACCTTTTGGCGAAACATCAATTAGACCCTCCGAGGACTTTGTGGCGACTATAATGAAGGGTGCAGTGGCAATGAATTTTCGCGCAACATCGTTCAACTGATCTGTGACTTTCAAGAAGGTGTTCGTGAACCCGTCTGTGGGCAGCAACTCGCGTAGGCGTGACACGCTTCTTATTTCCTCATCGACAGTCAACATCCTAAAAACCCTTCTTTTCTAACCGCCAAGCACGACGTACCCGCCAGATTACAATGGCAGAATTTGGAGATGTTTCAGAGAACAGAAACTCCTGTCTGTAGGCACTTCTTTGCTTCCCGATAAATCTCTTCAACAATATCCGCCACGGGCATGATCTCGCGTACCAATGCCACGCCTTGTCCCGACCAAAGTGACATCGCCTCGACGTCGCCGACTGTTTGGGGCAGCGGAGTATAGCTTTCGTAGCGTATTACTGGATCGCCATTCGGGCGCTGGCCGATTTGTTCTTTTTCGCTCGGCCTGTTGCCAGGCACAGACTTTCCGGCATCCGCCCAAGCCCGGGATGTCGAATTGGCTAGTGTCCGATGGGGCGCGTCGGGCCAAGTGACATCGTAGAGCTCGTGAGCCCATTGCGTATCAGCTTCTGAGGCCTGTAGGATGCTGGACCGATAAATATCGTGAATAGTCGCCTCAGAGCTTGCCAAAAGACGCGTTCCGATCCAAACGCCTGACGCGCCAAGCATCAGTGCAGCGGCCATCCCGCGACCGTCAGCTATCCCCCCAGCCGCCACGACCGGAATATCAACGGCGTCAACCACGGCTGGAACGAGCGCCATTGTCGAAACTTGTCCCCAGACATGCCCTCCGGCCTCTCAACCTTGGGCTACTATCACGTCAGCGCCAGCGTCTGCGGCAATTCGAGCTTCCTCCGCGCACCCTACGCTTGCCAAGACAACCAAACCTCCCGCCTTGGCACGCGCGATGGCCGCGGGCTCCATCCCCCAAAACAACGACACGCCATGCACGCCATTTTCGATGCACGCTTCCAACTGTTCGGTGTAGGGGAATGATAGGTTCAAATTGACGGAAAAGTTCCCATCGGTCAGCGCTCTAAGCTCATTTATTCCGCTAATAACTTGATCTGCGGGTCTGCCCCAAAGCGGAATGACTCCGTAGCCCCCCGAATTGCAAACTGCCGCTACCAAGTCTGGTCCAGCGGCCCCTGCCATTGGCGCAGATAAGATTGGCTTGTCGGCTCCTAGAACGTCCAATAGGCGAGGTTTCAAATGACATCTCCCAAAATCAATGATTCATTGGGCGCTGAAACACGCGGCAAGTCAAATAGGATGGATTTCTTTGATGCCGCCATTTGCTGCGACCTGCCTTAACGTATGCTCTGCGGCACGAAGCGGCCGTTTTCTTCGACTTCGTTACTGACCGCTTTTTTAGTGAACCCTACAAGCCGCTTGGTGGAAGCTGTGTGCGGCTCGACCGAAACCAAAAACCAGCCGCTGCGCTTACGAGCGCCAGCATCAACCCGTGCTCGCCAGCAACGTAATGTGTGAGCCACGATGTTTTGAATGTCAGATTCCGGAAAAAACCCTGAGTGTGAACATTGAGGGCCATGTGAAAGATCGCGGTTGAGGTGCCCCTAGTTTCCTAGACGCCTGCCTCGTTCATTTTCTGCTGTTTCTTTTCATAGTCAACTGGTGACAGCATGCCGTTGTTTGTGTGCTTGCGTGTCGGGTTGTAAAACATCTCGATGTAGTCGAACACATCCTACCTTGCGGCATCGCGTGTTAAGTATGTCCGCCGCCTGATCCGTTCCCGTTTCAGAAGCTGGAAGAAGCTTTCGGCCACTGCGTTATCATGACAATTCCCACGTCGGCTCATACTGGCATCCAGATTGTGTTTACCAAGGAACGATTGCCACTCTTTGCTGGTGAACTGTGAGCCTTGGTCGGAATGGATCATAACCTTGGCCTTGGGCTTGCGTCGCCAAACAGCGCTCAGCAATGCCTGCAAGGCGAGGTCCGTTGTCATCCGCGACGGCATAGACCAACCGACGACACGCCTTGAGAACAGATCGATCACAACAGCCAGATATGACCAGCCCTCGTGCGTTTTGATGTACGTGATGTCTGTCACCCAAATCCGATCAGGCGCCTCGACTTCGAACTGTCGGTCCAATGTGTTGTCGGCGAAGACTGCTGGCTTACCGCCATACCGACCAGGGCGACGCCTGTAACCGATCTGGGCGGCTATACCAGCTAAGCTGGCCAAACGCGCTACGCGGTTCTCAGAACAGGTCTCGCCTTGATCAAGAAGATCATCGTGCAGCTTGCGGTATCCATAAACTTTGCCGCTGTCCGTCCAGGCTTGTTGGATCAGATCGGTTTGCCGCGCATCTTCAAGCGCCCGCGGGCTTAACGGTTCCTTAAGCCATGCATAGAACCCGCTGAAATGGACCATCAGCACGCGGCACATTGACCGAACAGAAAACTCCGCCCGATGAGCCTCAATAAACGCGTACCTCACTGAGACTCTCGCGCGAAGTACGCGGTCGCCTTTTTTAAGATTGTGCGTTCTTCGGTCACCCGCGCCAGTTCGCGCTTCAACCGCCTTATCTCAGTGGCCTGATCCAAAACCTCGGCCCGTACATGCGGTGGCTTCGAAAACTGCGCCTTCCATGTGTAAAGCGACTTAGTGCTGATCCCCAGCCGTTCAGCCACTTCGCTGACCGCGTATCCGCGCTCAACGACCTGTGCCACCGCGTCCCGCTTAAACTCATCCGTAAACCGAATTCCCTCACTCATATCCGTCTCTCCTTGGTTCCAAAATTACCAAGCAAAGCGTCTACAAATCTAGGGGCACCTCACTGGCTCGCTGGCCCTAAGCCTCAGGTGCAATATTCTGATTGAAGCGGAACCGGTTGTGCGGATCGTATTTGGTTTTTATCTCAACAAGCCGATCATAATTCGGACCGAAACTGGTCCGCGTCAGCGCCGCGTTGTCCTCACCGTGGCCCGCAAAATTCAGGTAAGCACGCCCCTGATGGCCAAAACACTCAGAATTTGACCAACCTTCGCGAGACCAGGCAATGTTTGCGGCATCGTCACCGGGATCAGTCCAAACGCCATCCAGTGAATACATCCATCCCATCGATCGGTCACCAAACGCGGTGGCATCTGCTGATACTTTCGCTGTCGCTCCACCAAAGTTCCAAAGAGATGAAAGCGAGTTGTCCGAAGGCGCAGCCAACGCGTTGGCCAAGGCCAGATCAATCATGTCGTCTGTTAAGTCAGAAAGATAGCGGGCTTTCCAATAGCACCGAAAATCTCCTGCTGGCATGAGAGTATCGAATAGTTGTTGCACATCGCAGTAGTTCATTCGCTCGGAAAAATCTGTCGACATTTCACCAAGCTCGCGAAGTGGCTGAAGAAGCGTTTCCCCTTCATCAGCATCACCGTTGTACACACACGCCAACGTGAATACCCGCTTCCCCCAGTGCTTCTTGGGAAAATCCTCGCCCCCTGCAGTGGAAAACTCGCAAAGCGATCCGACTCTATCGCCATGTTTGGCAAGAAAGTCGCGCCATGCGCGAATTGGTTCAGGGCCGTCTTCGACGAGGTATATTGGAGCAGCAAACATAATCTCTGGGCCGATGTGGTGCAGCGCGAATTCGAACTGCACCACGACACCGAAGTTGCCGCCCCCACCTTGCAGCGCCCAAAGTAGTTCGGGGTTTTCGTCT
This sequence comes from Sulfitobacter sp. SK012, assembly GCF_003352085.1. Lineage (NCBI taxonomy): Bacteria > Pseudomonadati > Pseudomonadota > Alphaproteobacteria > Rhodobacterales > Roseobacteraceae > Sulfitobacter > Sulfitobacter sp. SK012. The sequence continues at coordinate 2,014,827 of NZ_CP025804.1, read as the reverse complement.
GCGCTTGTGTGGATAAGCGCACCGTCGGCGGTGACGACGTCAGCTGCAACCAGATTGTCGATCGACAATCCATGCTGCGCTCTCAGCCAGCCAATTCCCCCCGACAGGGTTAGACCTGCCACCCCGGTGTCGGAAATCAGACCACCGGGTGTCGCGAGCCCATGCTCCTGCGTCGCGGCATCCACATCTCGCCACAACGCTCCGCCCTGCACCTTGGCAAGCCGAGTAGATGCATCAACCGAAACACTACGCATGAGCGAAAGGTCGATCATCACGCCGTCGACACAGACCGCATGGCCCGCAACATTGTGCCCGCCACCACGAATGGAAATGGGCAAGTCGCGGGCAACCGCGAGCTTGACTGCAGTCTGCACGTCTCCAGCAGTTCTGCATTGAGCGATCAGCGCGGGGCGGCGATCTATCATTGCGTTCCAGACGCCCCGCGCACCCTCAAATCGCGCGTCTTCGGGGCCAATCATCTCACCACCAAAATCGAGTGACAGCGCATCTAATGTGTTCCTAATGTCATCCACCCTGTGCCTCCTTTTCAAAACTTGCTTTCAGGCTATCCCATCGCACCGGCTCGGCAGAGTGGCATTATAGACAAGCACAAGGCATACTGGACAAGTGACCAAGGCAAATCTGCCAATACCGTGCCTAATCGGACAAGGATCAGTCATGACCCAAACCAAGAAGCCCCTGATTGTGCTACTCGCTGCACCAGAAACATCAGCATCCGTTCTTTATGGATTGTATGATGTCTTACTCTCCGTGGGCGCAGTTTATCCTGACATGGTATCCGGATCGCCGGGAGACGAACTGCTGGACATCAAGATTGCTTCGGCTGACGGAAAGCCTTTTCATTGCATTGGGAATATTCCGGTCGAACCACACTCGTCCATTACTGATCAAGCGACACCTGATGCCGTTGTCATTTGCGATATGTATACGTCGATCTACGATGTACCGAAGGGCCGATACCCCCGAGAAATTACTTGGTTGCGACAGGTGCATACGGATGGGGCTATGCTTACGTCCGTCTGTTCAGGGTCTCTCCTTCTTGCCGAAGCAGGGCTCCTAGACAGGAAAGAGGCGACAGCGCATTGGGCGTACCGCGATATGTTTCAGCGTCATTACCCAAAAGTCGCCTTTCGCAATGAATCAATTTTGTGCTTGGCAGCCGAAGCAGACCGCATTGTGACTGCAGGTGGTGTCAGCGCGTGGCATGATCTGGCAATCTACTTGATTGCCAGATTTTGCGGATACCAGCATGCCATCGAGACAGCAAAAGTATTTCTGTTCAGCGGCCACTCTGAAGGCCAGTCGCCGTATTCGGTTATGACCCGTCCGATGGAAACGTCAGATGCACAGATATCCGATTGCCAAGTTTGGATAGCTGACAATTACGCCCTCTCGAGGCCGGTTGAACTGATGGTTGAGCGATCCAGGCTGAACCCACGTACTTTTTCGCGCCGGTTTCGTTCTGCCACTGGCTTTGCGCCCATCGAATATGTTCAGGCACTCAGGATAGAAGAAGCCAAGCAAATGCTTGAAACAGATGTCCACTCTGTTGAGGAGGTTGGCGGTTCAGTTGGATATGAGGACCCGGCATCTTTTCGCAGGGTCTTCAAACGAGGCGTTGGTCTATCACCAGCCGCCTATCGAAAGAAATTCCAGCGCATCTCGCAGATCGCCAAGCCAATTGGAGTGTGACGATGCCGAGGTCATTAGGAAGCCGAGGTTAGCGCAGATGCAGCGAACGTCTCTTGAAGCTTGCACAGCAACCATTGTCCAAACCACAGCAAATGGCTGCATTGAGCCCAAAGCGGTCGGATCTAAATCGGATCTTTCGCTCCTGCAGCAAAAAAATCCGCGCTGATTAGTCCGAGCACCTCTCTGCAACGCAGCTACGAAAGCGGCCGTTCGTCTTTGTCGCAGCGAGCTCCCGAGGCCCTATTAAGGAGGCACGGAGGCAACAGACGTTCATTGCGATCACGCCAATTGTGATTTTATGCACTAATCGAAGGTTTCGGACGCATTCGTAGCCTCCTCCAAAGACTAGATAGGATTAGACCACCACCAGAACATCACGGCCGAGTGTCGCCAGAGTTTGAAACTGTGATTTCATACCCGTCGAAAAATTATTGCCTTCGATGCAGATCATCCGAAGGTCGGGTGCAGTCAGAGCCCATTTCAGGATCGAGCGGCCACCTGCATCACCAATGGAGCAACCCACCAGCCCCAACTCCAGCATGGTTTTTGGGAATGCTGCAGCTAACGCGGCGGCACCAGCGTCTCCCAAACCGGGGTTATAACTTGCGCTGAACGATCGTAAGAAAAACCCATTGTCTGCCGCAGAACCCAACAGCCCGTTTGCAAGAATTTGCGTATCGGCTTCGTTCAACTCCGCATGTCGCAGATGTAGATCAAATCCGGCCGATGATCTTGTCGATGCCGCCAAACTATCAGCCGCATCCAGACAAACGGGTTTTCCAATTGCTCTCAACGCATTGATCAGTTCAGTTGGGCCCATCGCAACGCTTTCATTTTCTGCGGCTGCAGCCGCTTGGGAAAAGACCCCCGCTGAGGCCACTAGGCCGCAAACCCCGGCAAAGGCGGCTTTCACCACCATGCGCCGAGACCTGTATTGCTGCTCAAATTTCATCTTTGTGACCCCATTAACAAGACCGTTAATACCATGAACTTAGTCATGGATAGGCAACACCCGTCACGTCCTGCCCCACATCCCACAGTCGGTTCGCAACATGGGTATCCATTGCGGAGGCGTCGATCTCACCAATAGCTGGGAAACCGCCCAATTCGCCCGGACCATCTGGACCAAAATAATCCCCTTGAATTACATTGTGCCCTGTCGCGGCCACCAACGTCGGCAACGATCCCTGCCATGCATCCATGAATGTCATCTTTTCAAGGATTGCGGGGTCAACATGTCGCTGCAATTCCGTTTTCGTAAACCCTGGATGACAGGCAACAGATAGAACCGACGCCTCTATTGCATCGATGCGGCGACCAAACTCCAATGCGAACAGAAGGTTGGCCAACTTACTTTGGTAGTACTCACGCTTTTGATCGTAAGGCTTTTCCAGCCGTAAGTTGTCAAAGTCGATCTGCGCCCCTCTATGCGCAATACTACTCAGCGTCACCACGCGTGAACCAGTTGTAGATTGCAATCGGTCAAAGAGCAGACCGGTTAGCGCAAAGTGACTTAAATAGTTGACCCCGAACTGGCTCTCGAAACCTTCTTCGGTTTTGCCCTCCGGCGGCATCATAACGCCTGCGTTGTTGATCAAGATGTCGAGCTTTGAGTGGTCCACAACAAACTGGGCTGCGTACTGTCTCACAGACTCCAAGCTTGCCAGATCAACAATTCCGGCCTTAAGGGATCCATCGACCCCCTCAGCTTCGATGCTCTTGATTGCTTGGTCGATCTTGCTTGGGTTACGACCTGCAATAACGACATGCGCACCGGCTTTCGCCAGAGCCAAGGCAGAATAGTACCCTATTCCTGAATTCCCCCCGGTAATCAGGATTGTCTTGCCTTTTTGACTGGGAAGGTTTTGATCAATCCAATGTTGAAATTCTGAAATCATTTGATGCGCTTTCTACATTGAATTTTTGCCAGTATGTCTGCGTAACAGTTCCAATGATGAATGCCAGCTGATTGGCTTCATTCCCATTGGTCGTTTCCACAGCCAATCGCTACTTGGGGCTCAAAACCGACTTGTGGCGCACAGCGGGTCAAGCTTCAATCACGCTCCAGAAACAGCCATACCCAAAACGCGGATGTATAATTTTTCAAATGTGTAACCCGACACTCGGAAATTTGGTGGCTTGAAGCAGTCGTTGGGTGAAGGTCGATGCAATGACTGCAACGAGCGGCGACCTCAACCGGTCGATGCAACACACTCAGCGAACTTCTCTGCTGGGGTTTGATATTGCAAGGTCTTGCGAGGACGTTCGTTAAGTTGCCTTGCAATTGCGCTGAGCTTTGCCTGAGAATGAACGGATAAGTCGGTTCCTCTTGGCAAATACTGCCTCAAAAGCCGGTTGGTGTTCTCGTTTGATCCACGTTGCCAAGGTGACTGCGGGTCGCAGAAGTAGACATCGACATCCGTGGCCAGTGTGAAGCGCGGATGATCTGCTAGCTCTTTGCCACGATCCCACGTCAAGGATTTGTAAAGTTCTCGCGGCAGCTTCTGAGCCGACTTGATCAGCGCAGTGACGACGCTTTCAGTGTCCTTGTTCGCGACTTTCACCAACATCACGTATCGTGAATGCCGCTCGACCAGGGTCGCGATATAGCTGTTCTTCGATCCGCCAATCAGGTCGCCTTCCCAGTGACCCGGAACAGCGCGATCCTCGACGGATGCAGGCCTTTCGCTGATGGACACAGCATCTTTAATCTGGCCATTACCGTTGCGCTTTAGGCTGGCATGCTGGGAACGCCTGACTGTGCGTTTTGCGCGCAAGTGCGCCAGCAGCTCCTTTTTGAGAACGCCACGTGCCTGTATATAAAGGCTTCGATAGATAGTCTCGTGTGACACCTGTTTGTGCGCCTCCTCCGGGAACGCCCGTTTGAGCCAACCCGCAACCTGCTCGGGAGACCACTTGCGCCGTAGCTTTGCTGATACTGCGCGGGCCAATGTCGGGTGACAAGCCAGCTTGCATATCTTTGGACGCAGAGCCCGGTTCCAAGCAGCCTGATCTGAACTAGACGCACGATAGCCGACTGATCCGCCATTGCGCCGCACCTCCCGGCTGATCGTTGAGGGCGCACGTCGCAACTGGCGTGCAATCGCACGCAAGGATTGCTTGGTACTCAGCCCGCGGGATATCTCTTCGCGCTCAGAGAGGCTCAATGCAGAACTGCCACGCCTGCGATCCGGCGGCCGTATCCCGCCCGTAGGTGAGATGACCGAAAATACCGACGACGATTGGCGATCAAAGACCCGCCCAATCGAACTCATCGACTCCCCACGTTGCCATCGATCCCAGATCTCGGCACGCTGCTCAGCTGAATAGTAAATCCTGCGACGATACTTCATTCAAAACACTCCATCTCTTTCTAAAGATTAAAGTGTTGCGTCGACCAGTTGAGGCCACCGCCCATTTCGGCGAGCTCCCTAATCAGCTTAAATGGATTGCCCAGAAAAGCATCAAAGCTTGGCACTCAAGAAAGCCCGGTCAGCATGTCGACCCAAATCACGCAAAACTCAGTGTATACGCCTTTGACCCGATCCCGGTTAGGGTTGTTGCCTTTTTCATCTCCGACGCTCTAAAGAATTCCGACCATGAGGACCGGTAAACCCAGCATTCCAAGACAGATTATTGCAATTGAAGTTCCTAGTCCTTTGAACATGTTATTTCCTCGTTTCTAAACATTAACATAGAGAACGAAATGGGCGGGGCTTGTCTGTTCTCAATGCGGCGAGGTGCCGCACCCTCCTAGGCGCGGAACAACTCTTGGACATCGCTTTGGCCAATGCTGATCTTATCGAGACGCTCAATCCTAAATTGGAAAGCGTCACTCATGGTTGAGCGGCTAATACTGGGCCAGTTGCTCGAACCTGAAGCAAATGTCGTTTTGGCTGCAAATGAGACTTCGAAAAGGCCTAAAACCAACGACCGGTTTGGTTTCTTATCTTCAGCCCATTGCGAGCGGAGGTTTCCGGGGAACTTGCCGCAGCGCGCGGAACTGTCGCGTTCTTGATCAGGCGGGTTCAACGAGTTTTGCTGCACCCGCATCGAGCAGCTTTGTTAAGCATAGCAAACCTTAGCCCAAACCGCAGCGAATGGCTGCATTGAGCCCTCTGTTACCGATGCTGCTCTATGCACATATTGGCAATAATGGGCGGAAAGCTGCCTTTGAGGTCGGCGGGCCAAAACTCCAACCAAACGGCTTTGAATTGGTCCTCAAATGAAAGTACCGAAAGGGACCGCGAAGGTTAGAGACTATAGAAAAATCGGGTCGAAATATCCACCCTTGAGCTCAGAACCTAGGTCAGTTTCCAGCTATAAATAGCCGTGACTACGAGCGTGTACGCCGCCAGTAGGACAACGTTCACAGGCTTTCCTGATAGCTTTGGCGTCTTGATCTGAGAGACATTCAGGACTGCAAGGCACAAGCCACTGATCGCGAGAATAATCGAAAACACAGGTTGGCCGAAAAAATCCGCAAACAAGAACAGGAACACAAGGAAGATGCTGTTGTTATCAATGGCCAGGCCCGTGTATTTCGCGTCATCTGACAGGCCAAATGTGCTGAAGTAGCTCAAACGAACTGCCCCAAAAACCAGCATGATAAATGCAACCGGCAGAAAGGCTGGGTTAAAGCCTCCATAGCTCATTATCAAAAGCGCAGGCGTCACGCCGTAACTGACGATGTCGATAAGCAAATCAAGTTGCCCGCCGAACCGCCGGTCAGCTCCCGTTCGCCCCTTCATTTTACGGGCGATCAAACCATCAGCCCAGTCGAACCCAACGGCCCAGATCATGCCGATCATCGCGGCGGCGTAGACACCCGTGATCACGAAATAGATCGCCATTAGGGTGCATCCCAGCCCCGCCAAGGAACACAAATTTGGCAGGTCCTTAATGTAGGACAGGATCGGTCTTGTCGGTACGTCCGCAGCGTTTTCGGTTGTCATGGCAAGTCCTTTGCGTTAGGCGGTCTGATGCTGGTCGATCTCGACAGGCACTCTCTCTATTTCCATTCTGCGTGCATTTGAAACATGTAGCTTTCAAAACACCGACCCGCCCCAGCCTGTTGAAGGTCTGGAGTTTTCTCAGCTTAATTGTGTGAAACTACTGAATAAATATCGTGCGTTCGTGGATTCAGATCCCGTTCGCTAGCATCGTTTATGCGTAGGCAACAGGATAAAATGAACCATGATCGTTTATACCGTCGGCACGTTTGACCTTCTGCATGTTGGCCATCTTGCATTGTTGAACCATTGTAAGAGCTTGGGCGATATCCTCGCTGTTGGCGTCGCGTCCGATGAGGTCGTGAATATGTACAAGCCCAACGTTCCTGTCGTGCCACTAGATCAGCGTGTGGAAATGCTCCAAGCACTAGGCTGTGTCGACATTGTTCGCCCCTATCACGAGTTGGAATACGTTTCGGGCTGCAAAGCCGTGGGCGTCGATATCTTTGTGGTGGGCGAAGATTGGGGCAGCAATCCGCACAATCTGGATGTGGATGCCTATCTGCGCGACATGGGAAAACAGATTTCTCAAGTGACGTATAATCCAAGGACATCGTCCACACGGATAAAACAGATGGTCATGGCACAATCAGCCGCGCGAAATACGAACCTTGGACCGAACGCCGATGCGGTGCCCAACAGTCCCGCTGTGTCGATGGCATTATGAAGTGATATCTCTCCACTCCATGCCGCAAGCCTTCAGCGTTGAGGAATGCGAATGGATCATTACAACTGTGGCGTCGTCACCTTCACAGGAGGCGTTGCTTGTCGGCAAGAATCGCGATCACAACCAACGCTGCGCGGAATTGGTTTGGGTGGATAACGTCGACGGCATGGGCTGGATCATGGACCGTGTAATCGAGATTGTACGCACTTCCAACCGCGACCAGTTTGACTTTGATCTTAGTGACTTCGCCGAAAGTCCGCAGGTCGCGACTTATAAGGCAGAAGCCGGTGGCCATTTTGCATGGCATTCTGATATCGGCGACGGACAGCTCGCAAAAAGGCGCAAGCTCACGTTGGTTTTACAACTCAGTAAGCCGAACTCCTATGAAGGCGGTGATTTGCAGGTCATGCCATGTGCAAATGTATTTGCCGCCAGTCGCGATCAAGGCTGCGTTAGTATCTTTCCAAGCTTTAACCTGCACCAAGTGACACCCGTCACGCGCGGGATACGTCATTCTTTTACGGTGTGGGCGCATGGCCCCTCTTTTCGATAAGGCACGTCGATGATTTTTGTAGCAGCTGGAAACCGTGGGTCCAATGTTACCACCGGGCAGGAAGTAGTTTTCCAGCAGAATTCAATTCTGCAAAATTTTAGAAAGAAGAGCCCAAACTAGACATCAACTGCGCCCGACATAGAGGCCGGCTACGCGCTTCAAATCACGGTAAACTCAGCTCAGAGCGGCTTGACCGGTGCCCGAAAGAGCCAGAGCATGAAAAAGAAGGTGTTTCACTTAGGTAATATCGGCTGAAACATCACTTGTTGCATCCTCGTCTAGCCCCGGTAAGCTAGTCGTGTAGATTAGGGGGCCGAGAATTGTACAATCCATTGACTTCCGCCGTGTTGGTTTTTGCTCTTGCGACGTATCCGCTGTCACCAGCGTTTGCACAGCAGACCAATAGCACGAGCGAAGAAACAGCGACCACAACTGAGGCCGCTGAAGACGTTCTGCTGAGCAGCGATGAGCTGGACGAGTTGGTAGCCCCGGTGGCATTGTTTCCTGACACCCTGCTCATTCAGATTTTGGTTGCAGCAACCTACCCCTTGGAAGTTATCAAGGCCCAGCAGTGGTTAGAAGACAACGAAGGCATGAGCGAGGAAGACCTTTCTACGGGTGTACAAGAGCAGAGCTGGGACCCCAGTGTTCAAGTTCTAGCCGAAGCCTTTCCAGATGTGTTGGAACGTATGGCGGAAAACATGGACTGGACCGAACTTGCCGGTTCAACCATGTTGGCGCAATCCGATGACGTGATGGCATCGATCCAACGCATGCGTGAAGTTGCGTTTGAAGCCGGTAGCCTTGTTGACACCCCCGAGCAGGTGGTCTCACGCGATGAGACCGAAGCTTTGACCATTCTTCCAGCCAACCCCGAAGTCATCTACGTGCCGCAATACGATACCACGACCGTGTACGTTACCGACACAAGCAGCAACAATAACAATGATGCGTTGGTATTTTTTGGTGCGGCGATCTTGATCGCAGCAATCGTCAACAACAATAACGACAACTATTGGAACAACTACTGGGGCTGCAGGAATTGCGGCGGCTGGAATGGCCGGCCTGTCCATTATCGCGGCGGCGACATTGATATCAATGGCAATGTGAATATCGGTAATAACGTAAATATCGGGAACCAATGGAACCCCAATCAGGATCGAAAAAAACGTGGCCAAGACCAAATCCGCGATCGAAAAGATCGTGGTAGTCTGAAGGATCGCCCAGGGTCCAAACCCGGCAAAGTTCCTTCGATGAACGACAGGCCCTCGCGTGGAGATCAGATGCGCAAGGATTTGGGCGCAAAGACCGGTGCCAGAGATATCAGTCGGCCGGAAAATCGGGATGCGGCGCGGGACATTTCGCGTGATCGACCAAAAGCAAATAACAAAGCCCGCCCAAAGAGCAGCGGTGTCGCCAAAAGGCCCGCGGCATCCAAGAATAAAGCTGTTGCGCCTTCTAAGACAAGATCAAAACCCTCAACCAAACAGAGGGCGGCACCAAAGCAGCAGAGGCAAAAAACATCGCCTTCGAGTGCGAAAAGACATCAGAGTGGCCACGGTGCCAGAAAATCATCGTCAAGAGGCGGCGGACACCAGTCCCGTGGTGGTGGAAGAGGAAGAAGATAATGGAATCTAAGAAAATGAAAATCTTTGCCCTCGCAAGCCTGATGATCTTTGGAAATTCAGCGTTTGCAGATGTTTCTGGTCAAAAGGCTGGGTATGCCACCTCAGAGCAACTCGCGGGTGCTTTGGTGTCAGCGATCCGCTCCCAATCAGCTGAGCAGATGGAAGACCTGTTTGGGACAGGCGCGCTTGACGTAATGACAACAGGCGAAACGTTCGAAGACAGAGCAATTCTGGAGAGCTTCACAGCTGCTTATGACGAAGAGCACTTTGTTCAGGAGATTTACGGAAAATACGCAGTTCTTCTAATTGGCGAGGACAATTGGGCCTTTCCAATGCCAATGATGCGCAATGAGGACGGGTTGTGGGTGTTCGATGTCGAAGAAGGCCTCGAGGAAATGGCCAACCGCGAGATCGGCCGCAATGAGATTGAGACCATCGAGATCCTCAAAAGCTATTCCGATGCGCAGGCTGCATACAGAAGCACAGACTGGGACGGCGATGGTGTGTTAGAGTTCGCCTCTACCGTCATTTCGTCTGAAGGTGAGAAAGATGGTTTGTATTGGCCGGGCGTCGACAGCCCGGCTGGTGAGTTGTTCGCACGCGCATCTGCCAATGGATATGTGGCTGATGGCGAAGAGCAAGCCCCTGAACCCTATGAGGGTTATGTGTACAGAATGTTCTCAAGTCAAAGCGACGCAGCCTCGGGCGGTGCAATGGACTATGTCGTGAACGGGCACCAAGTTGCAGGTCATGCGGCGATGGCGGTCCCTGCAGAATACGGCGTGACCGGTATCATGAGCTTTATGGTGTCCGAAAACGGAATCATCCTAGAGCAAGATTTGGGAGATGACGGTCTGGACATGAGCTTTGAAATGAAGAGCTTTGACCCCAGTGAAGGCTGGGTACCATTACCGTCTGACTAAGCCAGGTAAGGCGGCATTGGCCGCCCGGCCCGTCGGGGGCTTTTTGCGTTAACTACGTCAACCCTGCTTCACTGATCTGCCAGCCAGCCGTCCCCACGACTTTCCTGGGCTTTCCCCGGGGAGGTGCCACCGCGGGTCAAGCCGAGATGGAACTCAACGCAGATGGACGGCGACAACATAGCGGAGTCACCACTATCGCTATCGCATGTGCGGTTTATTCAATCTTTTGTTAGTGTCCTGACTTGATAGCGCAACAACAACAGACCTATCCCGACAATGCCGCGTCGCGGCTTTCCCGAAGCGGACATTGGCAATGGTGCGCAGCAATTTGGTTGGGCCGATGACTGCAATGCCGGACAAACCGGACTTACGCTGGTGCATCTATTGCTGACGCAGCATTTGCTCGCAGTCGCGGCGATGTTTTTTTGGCAGTGCAGCATTCTTCACCGAAGCAGCCGTTCAAATTGGTCAACCGTGCTTGATCTCGAACTAACCTTTCGCCGCGCGATGCATGAACTCAGGTGTCGCGGACAAATTTGCGGTTCTGAACTCAAGCTTTAAGTACCCCTTCCGGCTCGTAGTTACCGGTCGTGATGATTTTACTGTCGCAGGGCGGCTTCCCAAAAGTGGCCTTTCGCAACGGCGCAGAACTTTGCAATGACATTGGTAAATCAGTGAGCTACTTTAGCATTGATCAGTGGCGGATATGCTGCCCTTAGCTACAGGATCAATTATGCGAACTTCTGTCATGCAGCCCTTTAAGATTGATCGAGGTGCTCGAGTTTTTAGGTTGCGGAGCAAACGGTTCAGGTCGGTGCGCGGGCTTTCGATGTGTTGGCTTTCCTCGATGATCATTCCGATCGTGTCGTTTCTAAGCATGAGCTTATAGAACATGTCTGGGGCGGACTGGCAGTTGAAGAGGGAAACCTAAGCGTCCAGATCAGCGCGCTGCGCAAGTTGCTTGGCACGGACGCTATCGCGACGGTTCCTGGCGTGGGCCACAAGCTCATCCAGGAAAACCAAAACAACCTTTGGTCGACGGTCCGACGCTTCCACAAAAGCCTTCAGCTGCCGTCTTACCCTTTACAAATCTGACCGCGGATGGTGCGACTGATTACCTTATCGATGGCATTGTTGCTGATCTGATTTCTGTCGTCAGTCGTGTACCCAGAATTTTTGTAATCGCGTCATCCTCTAGCTTTAAATACAAAGGCGAGGTCGTGTCATTGCGGGACGTCGGTACCGAATTGGGCGTGCGCTATGTCTTAGAAGGTAGCATCCAATTAGCGGGCGACCAACTGCGCATTACCAGACAACTTGTCGAGGCGCAGACAGGCCATACGATCTGGTCAGAACGGTTTGCGGGCACAACGCAGGATGTTTTTGCGCTTCAGGATCAGATCACTGAACGCACTGCGGCGGCATTGGAATTGAATGTGATGTTCGCCGAAGCCGGCCGCTCAAGGCAAGCGCCAACCGACGATGTCAGGGCATATGACTTGTGTCTTCAGGCTGTGCCATTGGCAATGCGCGTTTCATCGAAGGCCGCTCTTGCGCAGACGTTGGACCTGTTGGATCGTGCGTTGGCGCTTGACCCAGATTACGCATATGCCAAGGCATTGAAGATACGAGCCTATATGATGGCTGCAGCTGCGCGGGCGGTGACACATGATGAGGCGCGCGAAGGCCTTCCATTGGCACAGGCATTGCTTGACGGTCGGCAAAGTGACCCACTGGTACTGACGTATGCAGGGCATTTTATGGCCTACTTGGGTGGCGAGCCCGATCTAGGCTACAGGTCCATCCAGCAGGCCAAAAGCATCAATCCCAATTCGGTTCTCGTTCGAGTGTCTTCTGCATGTTGCGGTGCATATCTAGTTTATTATCAAGCAGCTATCGAAGATGCCGAGTTTGCCTAGAGGCTCAATCCACTTGATCCAAACCTAGGGCATAGTCGATCGGCCCATGGATATGCGCTACTCGGACTTGTGTTTTGGTTAAACAGGTCGGTCTGGGTGCGGAACTGAAAGAATACGTGGAGCAGGGTGAAAAAATGTAATGACTTCTACTACACGCCTTGGGTCTTGCCCTGACGAAGATTGCGGAGTAGCCGGCCAATCAATGCCAAATCGACCCAATCGCGTTTAGTAAAACCCAACTTCTCGAATATCAATCTCAGCGTCATGATCCCGCCCGTATGCGACTATTCCAACCGACCTAAGACTTTGTGCACGGGGAATCTTTCGCAGCATTCGACCTGATGCCTCAAAGACCGCAAAAGGCAACCGAACCTCGGTCCAATTGCGCGTGACATCGAACCCTGCCTGATAATACTGCCATGGGAGCACTGTTCCGCTTGTTCGGAGATGGACGAAATACACTTGATCATTGCCGCGCACGATCAAGCGTACACCTGTTGTTCCAACCGGTGCCTCATCTTGCAACTCCGTCCGTATTTGGATGAAACCGCCATTATTTGCAGTGCTGACACGTCCGGTCATATGGGCATAAGCGGCTTCATCATCGGTTTCAAAGGTCACCTGCCCCGAGGAGACACCTCCCATTACGGTGTCAGCAAAGAAGCGCCATCTAGTCTCGGGTTGGCGTTCAAAATTCCCAATTATGTTGCCCTCGGCGATAAGCGGCGAAGGAGCGCCAAACAACAAAAACACAACAGCTGCAAGTTTCAAAGCTGAACGCATGGTTTCTCCATATCATGAGATGCGCGGCGTGCCAGTGAGCACCTTTTCCCATGCACCTTCTTTCGTCATAACGTGTTTGCAAACTTGGCACATTCAAGGCACCAACCTTCGTATACCGAAAATAATTTTAGGCACGAGCCTAGCGAGGTCACTGCTTGCGACGATGTCCCGATCAAGCAAGGGCGCCTGCCCGCGTTTCTTAGTATCCTCACAACAGGCTTTGCTGCTGAGCCTAGCCCCAATATTTAATCTCATATTCCCAGCGGCACCTTACTTCGATAATCGCGACCTCTTGACCTGGACGCCAAGCTTTGGGCCCACGGAATCACAATTCGGCGACATGCCAGATCGCTCCCTTGATTTTTAGCTGAAGGTTCCCGAGAAATTGACACAGGTCAAAACTCTCGACCACCGATAGAGATATCTTGTTTGTGAGCGTAGCGAACAGGACAAGTAATGGCAGACAGAAAAAGAACCGCAGACAATCTTAATGTTAATGCGGCCGTCGATCTCATGCGCCCGGCGTCTTCAAAGGACAAAGTGAGTGGTTTTGATACCGGCGAATACCCTTATGAGACCAAATTGAGCCGAAAGGAGTATGAGGCCGAAAAGGCGGAGCTCCAGGTTGAGTTGTTGAAAGTCCAACATTGGGTGCAAGAAACTGGCCAGAGATTTGTGCTGCTTTTCGAGGGACGTGATGCCGCTGGCAAAGGCGGAACGATCAAAAGGTTCACTGAGCACCTCAACCCCCGAACAGCGCATGTCGTCGCGCTAAACAAACCCACGGACGAAGAGCGGGGACAGTGGTTCTTCCAGCGCTACATCAAACATCTTCCGACGTCGGGCGAAATGGTTCTTTACGACCGGTCTTGGTACAACCGGGCTGGTGTGGAACGCGTCATGAACTTTTGCAAACCAAACGACTATCTTGAATTCATGCGCCAGACGCCCGAGTTCGAGCGGATGCTAACGCGTAGCGGAGTCCGTTTGTTCAAATACTGGTTTTCCGTAACTCGAAGCGAGCAAAAGAACCGTTTTGCAGCGCGCGAGACAGATCCGTTGAAGAGGTGGAAGCTCTCAGCGATTGACCGCGCCAGCTTGGATAAATGGGAAGACTACACAGAAGCCAAGGAGGCCATGTTCTTCTACACGAATACGGCGGATGCTCCTTGGACGATCATCCGATCCAACGACAAGAAACGCGCGCGGCTTAACTGTATGCGGCATTTCCTGTCCAGCATCGATTATCCAAACAAGGACACTTCCATTGTAAAAACACCCGACCCCAAGATCGTGGGTCAAGCAAACACAGTTGTGGAGAAATCCGAACATATCATAGCGTCTTCGCTGCATCCGCAAACCCGTCGCGAGTTACCCTAATAAACAAGGAGCAGAACATGTCCCACGTCCCGCACGAGCTTGCTGAAGAATTCCCAGAGCTCACACAAAAGATGCACGACCTAAAAGCTTCAAACCTGCATTTCTCTCGGCGGTTTGATGAGTATCATCAGATAAACCGGCAAGTTCACCGAAGTGAAACCAATGTAGAGCCAGTGAGTGATGAGGTCATGAACAACTTGCGCAAGCGGCGCATGAATCTCAAAGATGAGATCTACGGTATTTTGACAAGTAACTCGTAGGAAGCATCTCGCGCTGAGGTATTTTGGTGCACCTATTTGAGGAGGCACCTCCGGCTAGTAGGGAATTTTGACCACTTACTGAGGCCCGCCTTATCATTTATCACGGGGCTCTATAGCAGTTAGCCGTGACAGCGGAATTCCATTTAGCAGACGTTGTTACATGGCAACGTGAAGGCCCGCTTCCGTTGGACGCCGACAGACATTTGACCGGAGATCAGGCGCTGGTGCAATGCCCGCACTTCCTCGGCTGATCGGATCAGGCGTATGTGTGCAAAGTCCCAAGTGTTTTCTTTGTGGACGTCAGACTTCATTTTTCGAAAACTGATATGCACAATCGCAGGCAAAGGGGGGCAGAAGAAAAGGCCGCCCCTTGCCCTAACCGAACTCGGCTAGATCAGTCCACTCACCGCAAGCGACATCTTATGTCTCTCAACCAAAATTCTCTGACCTCAAATACACAAGACAAAATGAAAAGGCCCCACGAATTGCGGGACCTTTTCAATTATTATTACCGGGAGATCCCGACATTTGGTCTTAGTTCACCAGCTTTGCGTTACATTCGCGGGCCATAGCGATGGCCTTTTTTGTCCCAGTCAAATCAATGACGAAAACGTAATCGGTTTCCGGGAAAACGACCATCTCGTATTGCTGCTCAATGTCCTTGACGAACTGTGGAAGGTTGTTGGTGATATAGCCACCCGAGTAGCCTTTGGTGATGTTGCCACGCATCCCAGTCGCTTCCCCATAGTAAGTGTTTTCTCCGATCACGATAACAACAGCCTCTCTGTCGTCCTTCTTGAGATTGGTTTCACCTTTGGTGAAAACACCCAGATAACCTAGGCTGCGGTCCTCGGTGAGGCCCATCTGAACGACGTTTTCAGCGCTGTCCACCGCTTCGATAAGGCAGGACATCTTGTCTTTGTCTGCAAAGACTTTCCAACCCTCGACTTCACCATATTTTTCAAAAGTATCGGCACCGGCGGATGTTGTAAGTGCCGCAGTGATGATTGCAGCTGCGGCAATCGATTTCATTTTAAGCATGGCATAGATCTCCTGTTTCTTAATTGTCCCTTGGGGCGTCAATATTATTTGTTCATTATCCGGGTAATGGCAAGTTTTATTTGGCCGACATTTTCCTAGCAGAATACCAACCATTTAATGGTGCGGCCGATTTGCGCGTCTATCAGGCCTATTAGTCGATTTGTGCCGCAGATCGTGCATTTGACACGCGATCAGTGCGGGATCGCAGGCCTCCGCAGCAGATTTAGCCCGACACTTGGCCTGCTCGTCATCCGTTTAGTCAGGCTTGCCGAGCCACTTTCCTTAGGGTTTTGCCTCTAGCTTTCTCAAGCAGGGACCGGTGGCACAGGCAGCTGTTGGTTGGCTGCGAAGATGCGTATTAACAGATTACCACTTACAGCGACCTCAGCCAATTTGAAGGTGATAGCACATGCGTGGTGGACAGTCCGACTGATGTTTTCGACTCCTAACGGACCTTAGTACTCAGTGCAGGCAATGCTTACATCATGAGTATCGGCGGTGCGTAAGCAGACAGCGAAACAAAGAACTAATCTCCAATACTCAATTTCTCCGATTTATTCGAGATAGATATCAGCAGAGTTTACGGCTACCATCTCGGCTTGGGGGGACTTTTTTTGGAACGTAGACTTGCCGCAAGTTTGGCCGCAGACGTTGTCGGCTTTTCACTTATGAGGACACACGCTGCCATGCAAAGTTGCCGCAGCAAATATTCAATAGGAGAATAGAATGAGTGTATTTCCAATAGCAGACATTGAAGTTACCGATGCCGGCTGGGTTCCAGAATATGCAACGAATGTTCATAACTTGGACAAGAAACACGGCGGAAAATACCTACCCCGCAGCGGAAATATCGAGACCTTGGAGGGGTCAGACAAGGACAGCACGCTAATTGCAATTCTTGAATTTCCCACAAGAGAAGCTTTGAACAATTTTGTTGCAGACCCCGAATACGCGCCCTTTGGACAGGCCCGACAGGCCGGAAGCGTCAGCAATTACCACGTTATCGACGACACGGATATTGCCGGGGCAATTCCCTATCTCAAAGCCGGGTGAAGTCCAGATGCGTGTCAGCTTGCAAAGGTTGGCACGACGCCACCGTGGTCTCTACGGGCTCAGAGCCGCCCTAGACCTACCGCCTTCCAATGCCCTCTATCTGCCTCGGATCACGGTCTCTTGCCATTGTAGAAATGTGTTGAGCAATTGCTGTTGGGTGCTGATACCCAATTTTGCATAAGCATTTTTTCTGTGGGTCTTTACCGTCGGCAACGCAATTTCCAGCGTCAAACTAATCGATAGACTCGAATGCCCCTTTAAGATCAATTGCACGATCTCAGCTTCGCGGGGCGAAAGAATGCCAACTGCGAAATCATCGAGTGGCGGACGTCGTTCGATCGGTGTGGCCGCGGCATCTGAATTGCGCGCCCATAGGTGTCGAAATGCCGTAGCAAACAAAGGATAGAACGGCTGAAGCCTGGCGACCATTTCCGGCGAAAATCCACCAAGTTCTGATGGGCGTGCCAGGCTGATTTCCCCCATCATTCCATTTGGAAAATCTACTGTCAGAGCAAGTTCTTGCAAATTTTCAGGCCAACCTCGCGTGCGAAATCCGATTTCTTCTTTTTGCTCGAAAACCACTTCGGATGGATCCGCAAATATTTGCCAGTTGTCAGGTGCCAGATCGATCATGCGGTGGAGTCCCGGTTGCAGCCCCGCCAAGAAGGCGTTGTAGAGAGGGTTGAGCAGATAGGTACTATCGATGTAGCGCTGAACGGCTTCTTTTGGGGACCCTTCGCGGTAGGTGTCGCATAAGTAAACTGGCGGTTGATCGATGCGATTGACGACACAAAAGGCTGCTGCAAAGGGAATAACATTTTGGGCCGCAGCGATCATATCCAGCGCGATTCCACGCCCTTCAATAACCTTAGATAAGGTCACATTCAGTGCTTCAATATTGTCAGGGTCAAAGTCCAATGTACCCTCCCGATGAATTTTTCCGAACTTGGCGGTGTATGCCAGGCATCATCCTTTGGGATGATGGCCCAATCTACCGAGCTCTAATACAAGTGCTTCAAATAAATGGAGTTGAGCCTAATGACCACGCCCCCAATAACACTGGACGCTACCGCCGTAGAAGTGTTGTTGCCGCAGGTCGATGTTTTGCAGGAAATGCGTCAACTCTTTATCGGGCTTGGCAACGCGCAAGCGGTCCAACCTCCTCAGACTTTGGCGCTGTTGTCCGAGGACAAAGGCGATTTCATTACCTATCTGGGAGCTGACACAAACGCGGGCGTGTTCGGGGCCAAACTGTCACCCTACCTTTTGACGAGCGGCAAACCGATCATCACGGCGTGGACGGTGCTGATGTCTGCGCAAACGGGCCAACCGCTGTGCCTCTGCGATGCAGGAGCTTTGACAACGGAACGCACAGCGGCAACCACGGCTTTGGCCATCGATCTGTTGGCACACCAAGACGCGAAACGTATAGCAATCATCGGATCTGGGCCTGTTGCCGCCGCTCATTGGCGTCATGTGCAAAAACTGCGTCCTTGGCAGCAGGTCCATGTTTCTTCACCCAACCTGAAAAAAGATTCCGACAACTGGGCACATTGGCAATCGGTCTGCCCGAATGTGATTCTTGCAGACAGCGCAGAGGCCGCAGCACAGGACGCCGATGTCGTGATGCTTTGCACATCTTCTGGATCACCCGTTGTGGACCACACGAAACTTTCATCCAACGCTTTGGTAACGTCGATCAGCACCAATGCGCATCAAGCCCACGAAGTATCGCCTGCGTTTCTGACCCATGCACAAGTCTATTGCGATTACCGCGCAACGACACCAGCGACGGCAGGTGAGATGGTGCTTGCTGCACGGGATCACGGTTGGACGGTTGCCGATTTGCGTGGAGACTTGGCCGAACTCTCCGTGGGCACATGCCCGATACCAGCTGAGGGACGTCCCGTATTTTTCCGATCTGTTGGGCTGGGCCTTGAAGACATTGCCATCGCCCATGCCATCTACCGCGCCGCTTGCGCACAAAAATAGGAATTCCAGTATGTATATTGAACCTTTTGGCGTCGAAATGTGGATGAACGAATGGGAGACCAAGTGCGAATGGAACTTGGCTGAAACCTGCGTCGAAAGCCTGACGATTGCCGAGCTTTTGGCTCTGGTAGGCAAAAACGACACCGACCTTTCAGAGCTTCTGTCAATGAAAATGACCTACGGTGAAATCGAAGGATCAATGCGCCTGCGCCGCGCTATTTGCGCCCTTTATGATCAACAGAAACCAGAAAACGTAATCGTCACCCACGGGACCATCGGAGCCAATATGTTGGTCCACAAAACCTTGGTATCGGCGGGTGATCGGGTTGTGGCCGTAGTGCCAACCTACCAACAGCACTACTCGATCCCTGCAAGCATTGGTGCCGATGTGCATCCTTTACAATTGCGAGCGGAAAACGGGTTTCTGCCTGATCTAGAAGAACTGCGGTCGCTTGTCGTGCCGGGTACGAAACTGATTGCTATAAACAACCCCAACAACCCAACCGGTGCGTTAATGGATCAGGCTATGCTAGAAGACATAGCGGCCATCGCCCGTGAAGTTGGCGCATGGGTGCTGTGTGACGAAGTATATCGTGGCGTGGATCAGGCGGGTTCTGGTACGACTATATCAATCGCAGATGTCTACGAAAAAGGGATCAGTACCGCCAGTGTGTCCAAGGCCTACGCGCTTGCAGGTCTGCGCCTTGGTTGGATAGCAGCTCCGCGCGACGTGATCGAAGCGGTCGCGATCCACCGCGATTACGACACAATCTCAGTTGGAATGATCAACGACCATTTCGCGGCCCTCGCGTTGGAGAATCGTGACAAAGTGCTAGGGCGCAGCAAAGCAATCACACGCGGTAATTTGGCAATTTTGGACGCGTGGGTCGCAGAGCAACCTTTGATCAAATGGCTCAAGCCAGTGTCGGGCACGACTGCTTTGTTGAAATTCGAATTGGCAATGACATCCCGCGATTTCTGCGTCGATTTGTTAAAAGAAACGGGTGTCATGTTCACGCCTGGGTCGGCGTTAAATATGGAGGGGTATGTGCGTATTGGCTACGCTAACAACCCTGCGGTTTTGAAAGAAGGGTTGAAACGAGTTGGTCAATACCTTGCGAAGTCTGCTTAGCCGCAAGATATCGGTCTTTGCGGTGAGCAGAGAGTTGAAGATTGGGCCAAAAATCCGTGACCGACCATTCGCTGCACCGCTGTAGATTGGCAATAGAGGCGCACGGCACCGATCTGAAACGTTCAATCTGCTGCGCGCGGACTGGTTATTTATAGAGTGCGCCCAAGTTCAATCTGTCTCCGGATCCGGTGCGTCCTCTTTGTAATACCCAATCTGATCCCCATCCGTGGTACATCCCAACCCATTCAATAGACGGTTTGAATAGTTAAAATACGCACAAACCTGATTGACCTCGAGTATTTCGCCATCCTCGCATCCGGCGATTTTCAAGGCCTCAAAATCGGATTTGACCATCTTCCCAACTGCTTGGGTAAGCTTGCCTGCATAGCGTAGCAATGCCAGTTCTTTGCCATCAAACTCATCCTCAGGACGATGCGATTTGAGCGCAGTAAATATGCGGTCGCTGCGCGGCTGGTCGCGTAGAAGGTTGCGCACGTTCATAAAGTGGTGGGTTAACGAATAAGTACAGTCGTTCAGGATTGACGTATAGCTGGCGACTATTTCTAGAAACAAGAACGACAGTTGATTGTCGTCCGAATGCAGGACAGATCGATAGAGCGTCACGTGACCGTTCATCGTCTCTGGCCGCAAAGAATGCACGCGCATGACAGTGTCGACTGTGCCATGGGGCGTACGTGCATGATCTAGCAACTCTTTTAGGCGCGGGCCCGCATCCTTATCATCAACCATCTTAATCCACGCGGTCATGTCATGCATCCCCTAGTTGTTTTGTCGCACTTTCGGCCGTGATGGCTTTGGCAACTCGATTGCGAAAACGAACAGCCCCCGCATCAAGACCCAAATTGAGATAGCCGCCTTTGCGCTTAGCCATACCCTTTTGAACGAATTCCAGTACATCTTTGTCTTCTTGAAAGGCCATTTTAGCCCCCTCAAACATGCGTTCAGATAGGGCATCATCATTGCTGTGCATATTGCGGTGCTGAAACCAGAAGTACTTGGTGGTACAGGCATCCACTGGTGTAATGAAGTTATAGGAGATGTTGATAAACGCGTTTTGCGACAGCGGTTTGTCCGCGCCACCCTCGCCCGTTGGGGTGTAAACCGACATATTGATTGCCGTGGAAGGGAGCCGGCATTCATAGTGCTGCTTACGGTCAACCTTTGGGCCAAAGGGCAGCATATCTTGGTAATAAGGCGGTGGAACCTCGTCAGCGATCCAGCGCCCAACGATTACGCCATCATCCAGCTCTTCAATTTCAAGTGGGCGATTGTCGGTACCGGCCCCAGCAAAAGATGTCAGATGCACCCAAGCGACATGGCTGGGGTCAAGCAAGTTATCAACGATATACAAGTAGTGGCAATCCATAGCCATGCCGCCACGAGGGGTCTTGCCCCAGTCAGAATTATCAAAGTTTGGGATATCGATAATCGGGGTATCTGCTGCAAGAGAAGCATCACCCATCCACACCCACAAAAACCCCCAACGGTCGATTGCTGGATAGGAACGCACAGCGGCGCGACGCGGTGGATTGTCCAATTGCGTAGGTGCGATCACACATTCACCGGAGCAATCGAACGTCAGCCCGTGATAGCCGCAGACAACATAGTCACCTTCAATTGTACCACGTGACAGGGGCAGTTTGCGATGCGGACAGGCATCTTCAAGGGCTGCAGGTTTGCCTTGAGTGTCTCGGTAAATCACAATCTCGTCTTCAAGCATGATGACAGGTGTAAGATCCCGGCCAAAGTCTTCGCTTAAACCCGCGACATACCATGTATTGCGGATGTAGCCCTCGGACCCTGCAAGATCGGGACGCATCACTCGGCCTCGCTTGAAAACGCATCAAATGCTGCCAGCGCCTTGGCAGAGTAGGCATAAGATGGTCCGCCACCCATATAGGTTGCCATAGCCAAAGCCTCGTTAAGCTCATCTCGGCTTGCTTTTAGACGCACAAGTGAGCGTACATGAAAGCCAATGCAGCTGTCACACCGCGTGGCGATTGCGATGCCAAGGGCGATAAACTCTTTGGTCTTTTCAGATAACGCGCCCTCAGCTTTGGCCGCCCGCCCCATCTGGCCAAACCCTTTGACGGTCTGCGGCACCTCTTTGGAAAACGCCGCCAGATTTGCCTCCGTTTCAGCCATGAAGTCATGCCAGTCCATTTGAGCTCTCCTTACCCTTGTTCATTTGATCCCATGCGCCGCTCAAGCCAACGCACGCCAGCGCTGATGATCAGCACAAGGATCAGATATTCGACAATCAAAAGCGAATAGATTTCAAGCGGACGATATTCCGTCACCACCAACTCGTTCGCGCGTCTGGTGAGTTCCTGCATGCCAATGACAGAGGCAAAAGCGCTCATCTTGACGATGTAGATAAACTGGTTGGCCAGTGGTGGCAGAATGCGACGGATGGCTTGCGGCATGATGACATAGCGCATCGTTTGCATGTAGTTCAGACCGATGGTCTGTGCCGCTTCACGTTGGCCTTTTTCAATGGACTGAATGCCGGAACGATAAATTTCTGCCGTAAACGCACTGTCGGAAACGGCCAGTGTGATGATCGCGCCCCAGAACGGATCGATGGGAATGTTCAATCCCATGGCCTTAAAGACCAATGGTAATCCGTAAAACACCCAAAACAGCATCGGCAACAGGGGGATGGATCGAACGAATTCTACATAAACTCGGTTCACGATGCGCCAGCCACGTCTTGTCGATTGTCCGGGCAGCGCAACCACCAGGCCCAATATGATCGAGATAGCAGCGGCGATGAGTGAGATCGATATCGTGGCCCCCATCCCCGAAATCATGAACCGGACATTGACCCAACCTGCGTCCGTCATGGGGTTGATCACGTACCAGCCCCAGAGGCCTGAAGAACACCCACCTAAAGCAAGCAATAACAGCAAGGCGATACTGATTTTTTTCATCTGCTCCCCCTAGTGCTGCAAGATTTGGCTCAAGAAGGTGCGGCAACGCTCCGTCTTGGGGTTACTAAAGAATGCTTCGGGGTCAGCTTGTTCGACGATCTCACCCTCATCCATAAAGATCATCTTGTCGGCGACTTTACGGGCAAATCCCATTTCGTGGGTCACCACCACCATGGTCATCCCTTCGCCCGCCAGTTCGACCATGACATCAAGGACCTCTGATATCATTTCAGGGTCCAGTGATGAGGTTGGCTCATCAAACAACATCACTTTTGGCTCCATACACAGCGACCGGGCGATGGCCACACGTTGCTGTTGGCCACCCGAAAGTTGTCCGGGCATTTTGTCCGATTGGTTTGGAATGCGGACGCGTTCGAGGTAAAGACGTGCCGTTGCAGTGGCATCCGCCCGACTTTGGCCACGCGCTTTCATAGGGCCAAGGATTAGGTTTTCTAGAACACTCAAATGCGGAAACAAATTGAACTGTTGAAACACCATTCCAACCTCACCTTGGATCGAGGCGGCGGATTTGGGATCATTAGTAAGCTCGCGCCCATCAAGCCGGATCGTGCCCTTTTGATGCTCTTCGAGCCGATTGATGCAGCGAACGACGGTCGATTTCCCGGACCCCGATGGCCCACAGATCACAACTTTTTCGCCCGTACCGACAGTTAAGTTGATATCTTTGAGGACATGAAACGTGCCAAACCACTTATTCACATCAACAAGCTCGATTGCTGTTTGCGGCATCCGGGTCCTGACTATTTAGCGTTGGTGGATTTCTTGTCCTGATACTCTATTTGAAATTCAGGACCATACAAGCGAGTATGCCAGACAAGACAAGACAACAAAATAAATCACCTACGGGAGAATACGATGAACAGACTTTTCAAAGCGGCAGCAGTCGCTGTCTTGGGGCTTACCCTTAGTGGTGCGGCGCAAGCACAATCTGCACTTAACGAAATACTCCAAACTGGCGTTTTAAAAGTTGGCACCACGGGGGATTGGAACCCAATGAGTGTGCGTGACCCCGCAACCAACAGCTATAAAGGTTTTGACATCGACATCATGACCGAGTTGGCGACAGACTTGGGCGTAGAAGTCGAATTCGTTCCCACTGATTGGAAAACACTGGTGAACGGTGTGGTTGCAGGCCAATACCACATCACCGGCTCCGCTTCGATCTCGCCTGCACGCATGAAAGCGGCGGGTTTCTCTGAAAGCTATATATCCGTGGAAATCTACCCCTTCACGATCAAGGAGAACGCTGGAAAGTTTGCAGACCATGACGCAATTAACCAGCCGGGTGTAAAGGTTGCGACCACCTTGGGAACAACGTTCGAAAAGTTGGTGCGTGAATGGTATCCAAATGCGGATATCAAAGTTGTTGAAGCCCCGGCGCGTGGCTATCAGGAAGTGTTGGCTGGGCGTGCAGACGTCTTTATCACATCCAATATTGAAGGTTCCACGTTGGAAGAGAAGTTCGGCGTCATGCGCGTAGAAGGCGCAGAGGCCCGCTCGCCTACGCCGATCGCAATGTTGCTGCCGCAAACGGATCAAGTTTGGATCAACTATGTGAACAACTGGGTTAAAGTGAAGAAGGCCAAGGGTTTCTTTGAGACAAATAAAGCCAATTGGGGCCTGTAGTCCCACCAAAAAAGTGCAGCAGGTGGTTAGGCCATCTGCTGCTCAATTGCCGTGCGTTTCATTGTGGCAATTAAGAGAAATCAAAGCGACACTTAGCGTCAGTAGTTAAACTGTACGATGTGACGCGCTAGAACGGATTTCAGACGTAAATTCAGCATAACGAAAACCCATTCTGCGACTTGCCGGATGATCGGTTTTTCACGTCACCAGAAACTGCGCAAAACGGAAAGGTGGGACCAAATGCTGTTAAGTATGATGACCTGGCCCGAGGTCGATGAGCAACTATCGAATGGGATATGTGCGCTGCTGCCCGTCGGTTCGATTGAACAGCATGGTCCTATGGGGTTAATCGGTACAGATGCGATTTGCGCAACTGCCGTTGCACAAAAGGCCGCCGAAGATGTGGGCGCTATTGTCGCCCCAACAATCGAGTATGCGCCTGCACCATTTAACACTGCATTCGCGGGGACCGTCTCCATTACACCAGACCTCTTTGGTGCGCTGGTGACGCAAGTTTGCCAAGGCCTGCTTGATCAGGGTTTCTTGGGCGTATTTATTGTGAACGGGCACGGCGCAAACCTTGAACCCATCGCTCAGGCGACGGCCAGTTTGCCAAAATCTACGGTCGCAATCCAAAGCTGGTGGGCGCCTGCTTTGGTCAATGGAATGCGTGCTGACTTATACGGCGATTGGGAGGGCATGCACGCCACTCCGTCCGAAGTTGCCATCACTCAGGCGTTACACGGTGCCCGCGCCGCAGGTGTCGCAGCCGAACCGCCAAAGAAACTGACAACAGATTACATTCGTGCACACAGCGGTGATCGGCACGGTCCGCCAGATCAGCATCGCGCCGATTTTCCTGATGGCCGGGTTGGGTCTCATTCTGCTCTGGCGACGCCAGAACATGGGGCAATGCTCCTAGAAGCTGCGGCACAAGCAATCGGGGAAGAATTTGTTGCGTTTCAACAGGCGTGCCGAGCGTTAAAGGATTAGGCTTTTTCCAGCAGTCCAATATTTCGATCAGGATGCGCAAAAGCCGACGCTGCACATGGGAATTGCTTTAGGATATCCGGCCCTTCGGGCAACTTGTCTGCACGAAAAACACCGTTTTCCCAGATCGTTACACCATCAACCACGATGGTTGGGTCTAAGGCGTTCCACGATATCTCACCGGGGGCATAGTTACCGCAGGTGTGGAAGTGTAGAACGCGTGGGTTGCCAAATGCGACGCCACCCCAACGCTCATAATCTTGGCGTATATTCCAAGGGAACCCGCATCCCGGATGTATCCCCGCATGCCACGAATGCACAAAATTCCGATCGATTTCAAAAAGACCTGCAACCCGATCATAATGCGCATTGGCTGCAGAAACATCTGAGGCCAGCCCCTCAAATCCAGCTAACCTGCCAGCCTCAAGAACAGCAAAAACCTGCCCCTCGAATTCGACCGTGTAATTGTCGTAATACTGTGAACCAGTGCCGGTTAAGAAGCCGGCCAATGCAACCTTACCCGAGAACCCTTGTGCCGGGACCGGCGAGAATACGGACATCGGGAACCGCTTCAAAGCAGTGTCGGTCTGTTTTTTGTGCTGCAGATTTGGGTTGCCGCAAACCGATGTCCCCGCTGGGCAGGTTATGGTGATCAATTGGGCGTCAGCAATACAGCGATCAGCGGCATGTTTTAGGGCTAAGAAAGCGTCGTAATGTGCACTTGCAAATGCGGAATTTAGCAGATGCTCGTTCAGCGTATAACTATTGATGATTGCCTTGCCTTTCGGCATCTCAGAAAACCGGAGTTGATCCCCTAAGCGCGCCAAAAAGACGACTATATCCGCATCCTCAATCGCTGCTAGTAGCTCAGGATTCATCGAGGGGTTTTCAGCTGAAAACCCAACATCCAGACACTCGACCAGCAATCCTAATTCAAGCGCACCAGCGGCCACCTGTTCAATGATTTTTGAACTAAAAAATCCAAAACTTGAGGGTTCATAGGCAATCAGTAGGCGCTGACCAGGCTGCGCCTTTGCACAATGCAACAGTAAGTTCCGTATGCTTTGCTGTGTGATCAATTTTTTCATGCTAGCCCACTAATTCGCTGCGCTATTCTCACCTGATTTGATGTTTTTGGGAACTCTTTGTTTGGAGCTCGCTTTGCGCCTCGACGCGAGCCGTATTTTCTAGAGTAGTTGTTGCCAGCTTGAGCAAAAGTGCGAATACTGACCTGATGCTGAAAGCAAGCCTAAGTCTGGCTTTCGTATCCAGCTCTTTGCGGTCATCTATGTAGCTTTCACAATCCTGCAGTCTGGTCTCGAACCGGTCATTCGCGGCGCGTTGAAACAAGGTCTGTCATGCGGACAAGTGTGCTTTCGCTGCACGTGCCCCAAGGTCAGCTTCTAGAAATGCGAGGTCGAAATCGGCAAAGGGTTTTGGTCACTGACCGCCCATTCTGCTGGTGACGGAAAGGTAGGGTCTTTACGAACCTTAGGATCTAGACGGACAGCATTCATTCATTCGAACAGGAACGTAGCCCAATCTCCGGGCCAACAATTCCGGCGCCTAGAATGATCGTTTCGGAAGCGTGCGCTTGCGCGGCCTCCACAGGACAGGCAAACCCCGATCCCCAAGCGAGAGCGGACCGCTTTACTTAGGACGCCTTAGGCTCAGGAACAACAAGTCGAGCCTTGCGCCAACGGCATATTTCTCCATATCAGGGCAGTTCAATTTTTGAGGGCTGACCACGCCGACCAAGTTAGAGCGTTCTCACGGCACCGCTGGAACGACCCCGACATCGGCGGCATAATCGTTCCATGCAGCCACGAGTTTGGCCAGCAGCTCTGGCTTCTCGCTTGCCAGATTGTTGCTCTCACCCGGATCTTCATCAACGTTAAACAGGCGCCATTTGCTGTCGCCATAGGGCGGCGGAACCAAAACAGCCTTGTAGCTGCCCTGACGCATCCATTTACCTTCGCCCATTTCGCCGCCGACGAAATCTTCCGGCCCATAAACTTCCTGCGCTGCACCACTGATCAACGGCATCATCGTTCGACCACGCGGTTGTTCTACTTCATGGCCGTTAAATGTTGTGGGATATTCAACGTCTGTAACGTCCAAAAGCGTCGGCAAAACGTCCCAGACATAAGCAAACGCGTCGGTTGTTTCTCCCTCAGGGATACCCGGTCCTGCCATAATCAGCGGCACCCGGATGCCACCCTCACCAACGGTCAGCTTGAACCAGTCAAGCGGTCCGTTCGACGCGGTCGCAAAGCCTGGGCCATAGGCGTAGTTCGACCCCGGGTGGCCAATATTTTCCAAGCTGTGGTCAAACAAATTGACAAATTCTGGGTTAGTAGCCCCGGGATAATCTGCCGAGTAAAACGGATTTGAACCGTTGTCAGACAAAAACACGATCACGGTATTGTCCAACTCGCCTATGTCAGCGAGGTAGTCAATAACTCGGCCATAGTGGTAATCCATGGCCTCGACCATGCCCGCATAGACTTCCATGCCGCGGCTTTCTGTGGCTTTTGCTTCTTCAGACAACTCATTCCACGGCTTCACAACCTTCTGGCGTGCCGGCATAATTGCGGTCTCGGGCACCCGACCCAAGTCCTTGGCCGCGGTCCAGCGTCGGTCTTTCAGGACATCGTAACCTTCGTCATACCGACCCTTGTACTTTGACAACCATGGTTCCGGCACATGCACCGGGTCATGCGGTGCCGTGAAGGCCAGATAGGCCAGAAACGGTTTATCATCTCCGTGATTGGTTCTGATCTGGTCGATCAATATATCGACGTAGCTGCGGCTTGAGTAGAAATCTGCAGGCAAACTATCAATGTGCTTGCCGTTAGAAGCATAGGGAGCCGGGTGGTCTTCGGGCAGAATGCCAAGCATATCGTCCCAGTGGCTTGCCCCGCCAACCAACATCGTAAAGCTCGATTCAAAGCCGCGATCAAACGGCAGTTCACCTTCCTTATGACCAAGGTGCCACTTGCCAGACATATAGGTGTGATAACCCGCTGCTTGCAGCACCTCTGCCATTGAAGCGACGCGATCATTCAAGTGGCCCTCATAACCCGGTTGTCCAACCTGATTGGCGACCAGCATCTCGCTCATCGTGCCAAGCCCTGCGACATGATTGTCATTGCCTGACATCAACATCGAACGGGTCGGAGAACACGACACTGAAGCATGAAAATCCGTAAACAGCATGCCTTGTTGGGCCAACGTGTCCAAATTCGGCGTATCAATTTCGCTACCATATGAGCCAAGATCAGTCCAACCCAGATCATCCGCCATAACCAGCAAGATGTTCGGTCGATCCTCAGCGCTTGCCGCACTCCCGAGCAGCAACAGGCCGCTTGTGAACATTGACATCGTCCAAGTTTTCACGGCCATCGGTTCCGACCTCCTCTAGGGGACTTCAATTCTCTGTACGAACGTTGTTAACATCCTGCATTGGCTATCAGTACGAATACAACAATATCTGTTAGAAAAACGAAACAGATGTAACGAGCAAGGGTCTTGATACGCGGTTCGATGCATCCGTCTTTCCCGGAACCGCATCTCGCCCTCAATGTCTAAAAATGCATACCGAAGTGCCAGCTACTAAGGGCTCAATGCCGTCAGCTGACGGTTTTGGTCGGATGACAGCTGTTCCGTGCTGAACAGACAATGGTACGGCCGAGTCCATCCATTGTGGCTTTGTGATTCATCTGCGACAGGAGGACTGCCCATGTCGCATCTTTACTTGCTTCACACAGCATACTTGAAACGCTTTCAGCATCTGTTACCGAACACAGCAACCGGGCATAATTTTTCAATTGCACCAATGAACATACGACATTCTCCATCCATTAGAGGGAGAGGCGTAAGTCATCCTTTTACACCCTCCAGCGTTCGATCGATTTGCCAAGCTCGGCCAGAATTTCTTCGGTGTGTTGGCCGCGCGCGGGCGGGGTTCCGGGCGGTATTGCGCGTCCATCAAAGCGTGGGGCAGCCGCCGCTTGCAGTTGGTCATCATCGTGCCAGATGCCACGTTCTTTGCTCACCTGATGCTCGGCCGCCTCATCGGGACTGAGGACTGGACCTGCACAGGCGTCCGTACCGTCAAACCGCGCAGCCCAATAGTCCCGGGTCTCCGTTGCAAAAATCTCGACAAGACGACGGGTAGCCTGACCCCAACTGTCCGCCTCAAATTGTCGGGCAAAATCAGGATCATCTTGCACGCCCAACCGACGCAGAAAAACGGAGTAAAATTTCGGTTCAAGAGATTGGACACTCATGAAACCGCCATCAGCACAGACGTAAGTCCGGCTCCAGTGAGGACCATCTAGCAGGCCTATACCCCTCTCTGAACTTTTAGGTCCGCTTTGCCTTAGGGTCATCAGCAAATTCATCATGTGCGCGGATCCATCCACGATCGCGGCGTCCACCACCGTGCCCTTACCAGTTGCGCGGGCGTTCAGGATGCCTGCCAGCATACCGACCGTAAGATAAAGCGCCCCGCCACCGATGTCCCCCACAAGCGTGGGCGGCGCGACCGGAGGCTGACCCGGCAACGAAGCATACCATAACGCGCCCGACACCCCGATGTAGTTCATATCATGCCCTGCCGTTCGCGACATCGAGCCGCTCTGCCCCCAGCCCGTCATGCGGCCGTATACAAGCGCTGGTTTGACTGCGTGGCAGTCTTTCGGCCCAAGCCCCAACTTTTCCATGACGCCGGGGCGAAATCCTTCGATAAGCCCGTCCGCAGTCCGCAGCAGCGCCTTTAGGGTCGCCACGTCATTGGGGTCTTTGAGGTCAAGCGAGATGGACCGTTTGCCACGGTCGATTATTGGCTGGTCGGGCATTCCTGGGGTCGGGTTGCCGCCTTTGCGGTGAACCACAATGACGTCTGCGCCCATATCGGCAAGGTGCATGGCCGAAAATGGGCCCGGACCGACCCCTTCGATCTCGATAATCCGAATGCTGTTCAGCATGTTAACCTCCCTCTTCCCGTCTGCTTCCTTGGGTGCTCGCTAGTTTGGTTGGGCACGGACTTAGTAACCATCTTAAAACTGCCGTCGAGGCGCAAGACTCCAAGGGTTCTTATTGAAGAGGTTAGATTTCATTTTTCAATAACTGTGATACTCGATCGAAGTCAGCGTTCTGTATTGCTCTATGCCCTGAGCACCGAACCAAGCATTCCATCATGTCGAATACGGCCCAAGGGGCCTCTAGCCAACAACACCAGCTTATCAATTTGTTCTATTTTGACATTCGGTCCTGACTGTCTGGCAGTCACGCTCGTGAAGCGGGAATTCCACATTGCATAGCGAAAGTGGGAATCGAAAATACACCATCAGCGTCCGGTGAATAATCTCGGTGCTCGTTCCAAAATAGCGGCAAAGGAACCGTTTTGTCATCCACTGGCACCACGAGGTCCCCTACCCGGCTCAAACCAGATTGATCCGAAAGGCTTCTCAGCTAGAATGCATCAAGCCACAAAACACAGCGTGATCATCGATACGCATACGATTACAGAGGCTGCTGTTGTGATGGAGTGCCTCCGCTCTAACCGATCGGCAAGCACACTCTCAGGAAGCTCTTCTAAAAAGTAACCATCAGGCGAATGCCGAAAATCGGCAGCCCTATGTGTCCGAGCGTTCTTCATATACAAATCTACTCACAAGGCCCAAAAAACAATCTCTGGGTTAAATTGGGCCGCCCGGGAACCACCCGCACGGCCCTATACTCTTTAAAATTCGTTCAAGCTGCCTGATGGGATGGTGTCAGGCCGCAATAGCAAATCAACTCTGTAAAAACGTTGGAACCTTTTTAGCTCAACCAAAGCTGGCGCCGGAACTAGTTGAATTTAATTTTCTTGGGCGCACAAATGTACCAGCGCAGGGTGATTGAATTACCCTCATAGCGGGAAACGATGTCAAGGCTCGGCACTCACTGTTCACAGGAAAGCTGCTGTACCTTACAATTTGAAAGCCATGGCGGGCTTCATTCAAGGAAAACCACACACGCTGTTTCTTGTTATCGGCGCTAACGCCCCGTGCAAGGCTATCCAATCACGGCGCGACAATGCAAAAAGGCTCGATGATTGCGAGCCGCGCTTCCAAGTAAATGCAGCGGATCAAAACATCGCTCAAGCGGCGTGTGAAAATTCGGCGAATAGGGAAGCGAAATGTGACCCTTACGTCCGGCAACGATTCGTCAGTTTATTCCCGCCATGAGGGAAGGATTGTTTCCAATCTTGGCAGACCTTGACGCTGCAGCGTTATTAATTGGCAGTTTTGGCGACAATCCAGTGTCAGAAATGTGATTCAACAAATTTTCGACTTAAAAAAGAACGATTCCCGTCAGAGTTGAGCTCAATCATGAGTAGGTATTCGATACCTGCTTAGGTGAGAAGGAACGGCCAAGTTCTCCCAAGAACCAAAGGGAGACACACTAACCAGCCGGCCCGCTCACCATCACTCTTAGCAGTTAAAGGATGGTTAAGATTTGGCGCTCCGTAGGCTCTCCTATGATTGCCTACAGCTCCGAGGGACGAATGCGACCTATGGGATGGTTGCACTAAAAAAAACAAGGCGTAAACGCCTGCTGCAAGTTAGGAAGTAAAATGAACAACGTGATCTCTTTCAAGAAGTGTACCAGTAGCCGAAATTGTGCGATTATTAAGCGGTTCTCCAACAATGTCGTGTCTCTCACTGATTGGAAGAAAAGGCCTCAAGCGCTGCGTACGCCGAATGGTGTGTTCTTCATCACTTCCGTGCTGGCTTGCCCCGGTAACGCCGCCTGATCCTTCCCACTCACAACCACCGTTCGTTAGGAGAAATCAATGAACATTTCGCTTTTGGAAACCGCACGCCGTAATCGTATCGTAGCCCTCGAAAACCTTCGCATCAAAAAGCAGGTTAACGAAGGCTCAGGCCAAGTACTTAATCTTCAAACCATGCGCGAGAAAATGAAGACACAACCGATGTTCAAAACAGCCAGAATGCGCCATTTCGAAGAGCGGCGTGCTGCATAATCGGAAAAGGGCTAGTGAATGCCAATCGCGATCCCTCCCGCTTAAAGCTGGCTTGTCCCCTTATTGCCAAGCCAGAAAGCGGAAGGGGGATGACCACTTTCTCCCCCTAGCGGGCCTGCTTTTCCTCTATCAGCTGTCTGTCAGCATAACGAATAAGGCTGGCCGCAATAGTCAGTGCTAAGTTTTCAGGAACACCGGATTTCGATTTGACGGCTTTCAGGCTGTCCAAGCAGTCTACCGGTTTGGTCATTATCAAATTTTTGCAAAAACGCCTGCCGTTTCAACCTGATGGCGACCGCGCAACTCGCAGGATCGATGGCTACTTCAAGCACCTCGTGCTCCTGCATTGCTACGCTCGACAGCATTGAAGGCACCTCTAAGCCCACCCGGCTAGGGCAGCGCAAGACCCGTAGGTCTAAACAGCCCGCTGCGAACCCAGCTTCAGCCCTCCCGCAGCCAATTATTTTGCAGTGATGCTGACCAAACGCTGAGGATAATCTGGCGGGAAGGTCCACACTGATTTACCCTCAGATCGCACCAATCCACGTTCTTGTGCGGTGAACCGCGTCAACAAGGACATGAAAATATCACTGCTCGCCCACGGGGACGTACGAAAGAAGGAGTGACCATTTCCAGCGGAGGATTCTTCGGCATCCGTCACATCTATGATTTCAAGCTTGTCCAAACTGGCCAGCTTGGCCTCCAGCGCTGGCCAGACATCATCGCCGTCTTTGTCCCAACTCTGTCCAAGCCGGTCGCGACCAAACACGAGGCTCGAAACCCCCAACGCTGAATCTGTGCCCGACGTGTACACCGACAGCTGATCGACGGCCTCCAAGATACCGTCTGCCAAGGCATGTCCAAAGTAACTGCGGTCCAAATCACTGCTGATCAAGATAACATCCCCCAGCCGCGGCCCTGAACCCTCTCGGTTCAGAAGTGCAATTTGATATGTCACTTCAAACGCCAAACGCGATCCAGCGCTATATCCAATGAGGTTAATGTGGTCGGCATTGGTATTCTCAGACAAGAACTCAATCAAAGACCTTAGATTGCGCCGGGTTGCAGACGCCGTTTCTTGATCTTTGAAATACGCAAATCTGTTGGGTGTCGCCGCCCAATTATAGGTAATGAAAGCGCCCTGATATCCAAGAAAATGCTCCAACTCTCTGCCAACAAGTGTCGAATACTCAAAATCAACGTTGTACCCGTGAATATAAATATGGACGTCTTTGTTTTTCGACAAAGCCAGTTGAGCATCAATTTCACTGGCAAATCCCTTGCCTGCGGCCTCCATTTCAGCATCACTCGGGGGAGTTTCGTACAAATCCGCGACGCTGTAGGGCAGCACGCCTATCTCGGTTACCCCTACTACATTCAGCAGATATTTCCGGTCGCGATCACCTTGCAGCGTAATATCGACAAATTGCTGCCAGCTGCCCACCGTTGGCGACAATTCAACCTCGGCATACCCCGCACGCGAGAGTTGACCGCGCTGGTTTGTATAATGCGACTGCTTGTCCTCCGGACCAGCGGTCTCGCGGTCTGTTACGTAAAAGAGCTTTGAGCGGGCAGACAGCGCCGCGGCGTCTGCCGCCAAAAATGGAGTGAACCCGGTCTGCGCATAGACGGCCGGCGACGGCATCAGTTCGATCTCGTTATATGACCCTTCACCGCATCCTACCAAGAAAAGCGAGAGTGCCACGGGCCAACCAAGTGCACGAAATCGGACAGGCCCAAAAAGGCTGCGCGGCGGAAATTCAACAGATTGCATGTTACTCTTTCGTTGTGACCAGAGTTTTACGCGTCGTTGCGTGTGCTCGATTAAGCTTTGGCAAGTGTAGTCAGATCAAGGTCAAACGACAATCAGGTGTTTCGCGTCGAGTATCCCTATTCCGCGCATAATGGGGTGACCTTTTGCTCAACCGCGCGGCAGCGCAGTCGGCACATTATTTCCAAACAATACCTTAATGTCGCCCTACCGCCGGCAGGATCAAAGCGCAGCTTATACCTGCGGCAGGCCTATGTTGTCGCGAAATAGTAAAGAGTGGAATGCGTGTATGTCAGATCCAGAACCCAAAGTACCAACGCCAATGCCAGACCAAAAATTGTCCGCCCAAACTGCAAATACTGCCTCAAAAGACCATCCCCCGCAGGAGCCAAAAATAACCGACTATGCCAGTTTGTGATCCGTGACACCGGGTACGTGATCGCTTAAACTTAGCGAATGGCGACTACGATTTCATCTATTCGCAACCTCGGTCCCATGATGGAGGAGGCTTGCATCAACGCGGGCATCCCCGACGCAGAAACCCTGCGCGAACTTGGTGCAGATGCCACCTATGCCAAACTTTTGAGCACCGGCACCAAACCGCATTTCATCGGGTATTACGTCTTGGTCATGGCGCTTCAGGGGCGGCCCTGGAACGATTGCAAGGGCGCGGAAAAAATCGCCCTGCGCAAACGCTTTGATGCTTTAAAGGCTGGGCATTTTGACAAGGGATCGTCAGAATTTGAACGGATGATGAACTTGATCGGCGTTCGCAACACCTAAGAGCGCGTTTACATTCGAACCTCGAGGGACATCGGCTCCCATTCCGCAACTCTCATGATGTCAGCCGGGGCGCAATTACCTCCAACACGTCAGGTAGCGCGCCCATTGCGGTCGTCACAAACGAAAAAGGGCAGCCAGAAGGCCGCCCTATTCCATAAAACCTAACTGCGTGGCTTAGCCAACCAGCTCAAGGCCAGAAAAGAAATACGCGATTTCGATCGCTGCTGTTTCTGGCGCGTCTGAACCGTGGACCGAATTTTCGCCCATAGATTCTGCGAAATCCGCACGTACTGTGCCAGGTGCGGCGTCTGCTGGGTTCGTGGCGCCCATCACTTCGCGGTTTTTGGAAATCGCGTTCTCGCCTTCGAGAACCTGAACAACCACTGGCGCGGAGGCCATGAATTCGCACAATTCGTCATAAAAAGGACGCTCAGAATGCACCGCGTAAAACACGCCGGCTTGCGCCTTGGTCATGTGGATACGCTTTTGTGCAACGATGCGCAGACCTGCGTCTTCAAATTTTGCATTGATTTTACCGGTCAGGTTACGACGTGTGGCATCGGGTTTAACAATCGAAAAAGTGCGCTCAAGGGCCATGTGGCTTGCTCCTATGGGTGTTAATTTGGCCGCTCCCTAGCATGGTGCCCAGCCCATGAAAAGCTGCGATTGACGCGGGCGGGCGCTTGGTCCACACCGCGCCCATGTTACGCATTTCAGAGATCAACTATTCCGTCGAGGGTCGCCCCTTGTTCGAAGAAGCCAGCGCCGTCATCCCAGATGGCCATAAAGTGGGGCTTGTGGGCCGAAATGGTGCGGGTAAAACCACGCTGTTTCGCATCATCCGCGGAGAGCTGGGCCTAGACGGCGGCAGCTTTTCCTTGCCATCGCGCGCCAAGATTGGCGGCGTGGCCCAAGAGGTGCCGTCCTCAGAGGTGTCGCTGCTCAATACGGTGCTTGCCGCTGATACCGAACGCGCAAGCTTGCTTGCGGAATCCGAGACAGCAACCGACCCTGCCCGCATCGCCGAAGTGCAGACCCGTCTTGCCGACATCGATGCATGGTCTGCCGAAGGGCGCGCCGCTTCGATCCTTAAGGGTCTGGGCTTTGAACATGCCGAACAACAGATGCCGTGTTCTTCGTTCTCAGGTGGCTGGCGGATGCGCGTGGCCCTTGCTGGCGTGTTGTTCGCGCAACCTGATCTGCTGCTACTTGATGAACCGACCAACTATCTCGACCTCGAAGGGGCGCTGTGGCTGGAAAGCTATCTGGCGAAATACCCTCATACGGTTATCATCATCAGCCACGACCGTGGTCTGCTGAACCGCGCCGTCGGTGCCATCTTGCACGTCGAAGAGCGCAAATTGACTTATTATTCGGGCCCTTACGATCAGTTTGCCCGCCAGCGCGCCGAACGCCGCGCCGTGCTGTCCGCCATGGCCAAAAAACAACAGGCCCGCAAAGACCACATGCAATCGTTTGTGGACCGCTTCAAAGCGAAGGCCTCCAAAGCCAAGCAGGCCCAGTCCCGTCTCAAGATGATTGAGAAGATGGACATGATCACGCCGCCTGAAGAAGCCGCGCGCAAGGTGTTCACGTTCCCGCAGCCAGACGAGCTGTCGCCCCCCATCATCGCCATAGAAGGCGGTTCTGTTGGGTATACGCCTGGCAACCCTGTCCTTTCGCGTCTTGACCTGCGCATCGACCAAGACGACCGCATCGCGCTTTTGGGCAAAAACGGCCAGGGCAAATCGACGCTGGCAAAACTGCTGTCTAACCGCCTTGTGCTGATGGACGGCAAGGCAATCCAATCCTCGAAACTGCGCATCGGGTTCTTTGCCCAGCATCAGGTCGAAGAGCTGCATGTCAACGAGACACCGCTACAACACTTGATCTCAGCACGCCCCGGTGTGCTGCACTCCAAGTTGCGTGCCCAAATGGCTGGGTTCGGCCTTGGTCCCGATCAGGCAGAAACCCAAGTGGGTCGTCTGTCGGGCGGTCAAAAGGCGCGATTGTCGTTGCTGTTGGCCACTCTTGATGCGCCGCATTTGCTGATCCTCGATGAGCCGACCAACCACCTTGATATCGAATCGCGCGAAGCTTTGGTCGAGGCGCTTACCCGCTATTCCGGCGCTGTTATTCTGGTCAGCCACGACATGCATTTGCTGTCGATGGTCGCGGACCGTCTTTGGCTTGTCACCGATGGCACGGTCAAACCTTATGACGACGATCTTGAAGCATACCGCAAGATGCTGCTGACCCCAGAAAAGCTCGGATCAAAGAATAACTCTAAGAACCCTGTTAAAAACGTTGAGGCTCCAAAAGCCAAACGCGCCAGCCGCGAGGACGTCCTAGCGCTGCGCTCTGAAGTTCGAACAGGCGAGGCCCGGGTGGCCAAGATTAACGACATGCGCGACAAGCTGGCCAAGAAACTTGCCGACCCTGCCCTTTACGAAAAGGACAAAGTGGGTGAGCTTGAGGTCTGGAACAAGAAATACGCTGAAGTCATGACCGCGTTGGACCGCGCTGAAACGATGTGGATGGCGAGCCTCGAAAAACTGGAGAAAGCACAGGCATGATCTTGGACACCGCCTATATGATCACGGCTTTCGTGACGCTATTGGTGGTGATCGATCCTGTGGCGATTGCGCCCATATTCCTCGCCCTTACGCCTGGCATGGATAGCGAACAGCGCGCGCGCATCGCTTTGCGTGCCGTTCTCGTGGCGGGGCTTATTCTCGCGATATTCGCCTTTTTCGGCAAGGCTGTGCTCGATTTTGTGGGTATCTCCATGGCCGCATTTCGCGTCGCGGGGGGCGTTTTGCTGTTCCTCACAGCGATGGACATGCTGTTTGAGCGGCGCACCAAACGGCGCGAAGACAGCTCTGAGGTCACAGACTCTGAACACGATGATCCGTCCGTCTTTCCCATAGCGATTCCGCTGGTTGCAGGTCCCGGTGCCATTGCGTCGGTTATTCTGTTGGTTGGCGAAAAGCCGGGCGGCGAAGGGCTGGTTTCTATCCTTGGCATCACCGCCGTGATTTTGCTGATCATGTACGTCATGTTGCTCCTGTCCAGCGGACTGGAGCGTGCGATGGGCAAGGTGGCGATCAACGTGACAACCCGGGTTCTAGGCATGCTGCTGGCAGCCCTGTCTGTGCAATTCGTGCTCGATGGCCTAGCCGAATTCGGATTTGTTACACCTGTTGTATAGCAGCATCCCGTCCCTATCTTAGTGATAGCAAGAAAGGAGCCGCCATGACCGGAGATGATACAGCCCGCCTGATTTATCTTGTTCTTCTGGGCGTTTGCGTCGGTGGCTGGTTCCTAGTCCAAGGTCGTGAGAGTATTGGAAAAACCTTGCAGCAGGCAATGATCTGGGGATTTCTATTCCTTGGTGTGGTCGCAGGTTATGGGCTGTGGAACGATATCCAACGCTCAAGTATGCGCAACCAAATCGTGCAGATTGGCACCGGTCAGATCGCCGTGCCGCGCCAACTTGACGGGCATTATTACCTGACCCTCGATCTCAACAACCAGCCGGTGCGCTTTGTTGTCGACACTGGTGCCACGCAGATGGTCCTGACCCAAAAAGACGCGCGTGCCGCAGGGATTGACCCGCAAGGTTTAAATTATCTAGGCCGCGCCAATACTGCCAACGGCGAAGTGCGCACCGCACCCATCCGCCTTGATACTGTGCGCCTTGGCGGCATCACCGATACAAATGTTGCGGCGGTGGTGAACGAAGGCGAGATGAGCGGATCGCTTTTGGGCATGGGTTATTTGCAACGCTGGGGTCGGATTGAAATCGCCAACGGCGAGATGATCCTGACGCGCTAGGCCTCGGCCTTTTTTTCCCAACGGCCACTTTCTTCAGACCAATATTGCGCCGAAGCCCCTGCTCCGGTCAGCGACTTCCACTGAACACGCGCCCGCGCAAGCGCCGCCTCATCATGGCCGTCAAAAAGAATACAGACACGCTCCAACGACACGATTTCTTGGGCCGTCACTTCGGCACCCTGCACCGCCATGACGCACACGGCACCATTCAGAACGTCGGTGCCGGTCCCAAGCAGCACGGGTTGGTCCACGTCAGATTGCCCGCCAGCCATGCCATGCGGCAAAAAGCTGTCGGGTGGTCCCAGCCAAAGCGCTTGATCCAACGCCTCCAACCCTGCCGCATCCGTGCCGCGCACAGCAACGCGCCAGCCATTGGCCAGCGATTTATCCAACAACATCCGCAGCGTATCGGCCAAAGGCCGCTGCGTCAGGTGGTAGAAATAAGCAGCACCCATCTGCTCTTACTCCGCTTCAAACATGTCCGCGACCAATCGGTTAAGAGAAGCCACACCCCAACCCGTTGCGCCCTTAGGGGCCAGCGCCGTTTCCGATTTAACCGACGCCACACCCGCGATATCCAGATGGATCCAAGGGGTTTCGTCTTTGACAAAACGCTTGAGGAATTGTGCAGCAGTGACTGACCCTGCAGCCCGCCCGCCGATATTTTTCATATCCGCGATGCGGCTTTTCAACATATCATCATAGGCCTGACCCAGCGGCATGCGCCACGCGCCTTCGCCCTCAGACGCCGCTGATTTCAGGAACGCCTTGCACAGCGCGTCATCATTGGAAAAGACGCCTGCATTTTCATGGCCCAATCCGACAATGATCGCACCCGTGAGTGTTGCCAGATCAATCATCGCAGCAGGCTTATATTTCTCCTGCGTGTGCCACATCACATCACACAGCACCAAACGCCCTTCAGCGTCAGTGTTGATGATCTCGACCGTATCGCCCTTCATCGAGTGGATCACGTCACCGGGCCGCACAGCGTTGCCAGAAGGCATGTTTTCCACGATCCCAACAATCCCGACCACATTCGCCTTGGCCTTTCGCAGCGCCAGTGTGCGCATCACGCCGGACACAACGGCAGCACCGCCCATGTCCATTGTCATGCCTTCCATGCCCGCACCGGGTTTGAGGCTGATGCCGCCAGTGTCGAACACCACACCCTTGCCGACCAACGCCAGCGGGGCGTCGCCCTTTTTGCCGCCATCCCAGCGCATCGCAACGACATAGCTCGGGCTGTCAGATCCCTGCCCCACACACAAAAGCGTGTTCATTCCGAGCTTTGTGAGGGCTTCTTCATCCAAAACCTCGACCTTTAGGCCAAGCTTTTCCATCTCTTTCAGACGATCCGCGAATTCGGTCGTCGTCAACACATTCGCAGGCTCATTGGTCAAATCACGCGTCATAAACGCTCCCTCGGCCACCGCCATCAACGGCACAGCTGCCGCCGCCACTTCATCTGGCTTTGACACCATAATGCTAACCGTGCCCTTGCGCTCTGCTGCACCGGTCTTGTGATCATCAAAGCCGTAGTCGCGCATCGCGATCCCGTACGCGATCTGTGCCGAACGCCGAAATCCCCCTGCCATGACCAGTATATCCGCCCCGCCACGTACCCGCGCCAACGCAGCGCCACCGGCCCGTGCGGTCGTCACGTCATCGCCGCGCGACAGCCGGATCACATCGACGGCATCTGCGGCCATACCCGTCGGATAGGACAGGCTTATGTGCCCGCCAGCCTTCAATTTGCCAAACGCTACCCCTTCGACCAGCCGTTTCAGCGCGCCCTTGGTCAGCTTGTTGACCCTGCGCGCCCCGGGATCGAGCTTGCCTTCGGCGTCCACAATTACGGCCACACGGCCGGCATGTTCTGCAATTTGGTCAATGTCTGTGGCATCAAAGGAAATCGGGGTCAGGTGGGTCATCTAAAAAGCCTTTCGCTGCGGATCCTGCACAGACCTAGCGCGCCATGCCCGCCATTGCCAGAACCGAGCAGCAGATATCAGTTTTATGACCCGCAATTTTACGCTAACCTGCCTATTAAACGCCGTTAGAGCAGACCGAGAGGATATCGTGTGGCCAAAATCGACCGCTATATGCTGTCGCAACTCCTGGTCCTGTTTGGATTTTTTGCGCTTGTTCTGGTGGCCATTTTTTGGATCAATCGAGCTGTGGTGTTGTTTGACCGGCTGATCGGTGATGGCCAAACTGCCCTTGTTTTCCTTGAGTTTACGGCCCTCGGCATGCCGCGACTGATCACAACCGTCCTTCCCATCGCGACATTTGCAGGCGCGGTTTACGTGACCAACCGGATGTCGAGCGAATCTGAACTAACTGTCTTGCAGGCAACTGGCACGGGACCCTGGCGCTTGGCTCGCCCGGTTTTTGCATATGGCCTCTGTGTCGCTGTGATGATGTCCGTCCTGAGCCATTTTCTGGTGCCATTGGCGCAAGGCCAGCTGAACGAGCGCGAAGGCGAGATCGCCCAAAACGTATCAGCGCGGCTGTTGACGGAAGGCACGTTTTTGCATCCAACCGATCAAGTCACCTTTTACACACGCATCATCGGCAAGGACGGCGTCCTGCGCGATGTCTTTCTGTCTGACCGGCGCGACCCCAACGAAGGTGTGATTTATACTGCGGCCGAAGCGTACCTGATCCGCAATGGCGAAGGGACGACGTTGATCATGGTCGACGGCCTCGCTCAGCGGCTCCAAACTGAAGGCAAGCGCCTTGCCACAGCAAAGTTTCAAGATTTTTCCTTCGACATCTCCGGTCTTGTCAGCCGCGAAAGCATTAAAGAAGTCCGCATTGGCAACATGATCACGCCGTCGCTGATCGGCGGTTGGGATGCGCTGGCAGTGCTGGCAAATGAAACCAACGGCACCATCGCCGAAGAAGTACACGCCCGTTTTGCCCAACCGCTGTTTTGCATCGTAGCGGCCTTGGTCGGGTTCTCTACCCTGCTGGTGGGCGGATACTCGCGATTTGGCGTCTGGCGGGAGGTCGCCATCGCGTTTGGCCTATTAATCGCCATCGACGGGTTGCGCGGCACGCTTGTCGATAAGGTGCGCAGCGATGCGGATATGTGGCCATTGATGTACCTGCCTGTATTGATCGGTACGGTGCTGGTGATCGCAATGCTGGCCTACGCGTCCAATCCCGGCTGGCGCGCAAGCTTGCGTCGGCAGAAGGCCACGCCATGACCCTGCATTTCTATTTCGCGCGGCGATTCACCCTCGGCTTTTTGCTGATCACGACGGTTTTGCTCGCACTCGTGGTCCTTGTGGATTTGATCGACCAAACCCGTCGTTTTTCAGACTATGACATTGGATTTGGGCGTATTTTTGGCCTAACAATGCTGAATGCACCGCAAACGCTCAACTTGATCCTGCCGTTGATCATGATCCTTGCCACCGTCATGCTTTTCCTCTCGCTGGCACGGACATCCGAACTGGTGGTGACAAGGGCGGCTGGACGCTCGGCCTTAGCTGCGTTGATGGCACCATTATGCGTGGCGTTGGTCATTGGCGGATTGGCCGTTACCACATTTAACCCGATCGTTGCCGCCACATCGAAACGCTATACCCAGCTTTCTGAGATTTACCGTTCTGATGGGGCTTCGGCCTTGTCGATCAGCGACGAAGGGCTGTGGCTGCGCCAGGGAAGTGCTGAGGGCCAGACAGTGATCCGCGCATGGCGTTCCAACGCAGATGCGTCCGAGCTTTATGATGTGACTTTTATTTCTTACGCCCCAGACGGCGGACCAATCCGCCGGATCGAGGCGGAAAGTGCAGCCTTACAAGACGATGGCTGGTTTCTGAGCAGCGCAAAATCCTGGCCCTTGCGCGCGGGCATCAACTCAGAAGGCAACGCAGAGGTCTTTGACCATCTCATCATCCCCTCCAGCCTGACGCTCGACAGTATTCGCGATAGCTTTGGCAAGCCGGCCGCGATCTCGATCTACGAACTGCCAAGTTATATCCGCCAGCTCGAGCAATCCGGCTTCAGCCCACGCCGTCATAAGGTTTGGCTGCAAACTGAATTGGCGCGCCCTCTGTTTTTGATGGCTATGGTTCTTGTCGCGAGCGCATTCACCATGCGCCACACCCGGTTCGGAGGGACTGGCGTTGCCGTCCTTTGCGCCGTTCTTTTAGGGTTTGGTTTGTATTTCATCCGCAGCTTTGCGCAGATTCTTGGCGAGAACGGGCAAATTCCGATTTTGCTGGCCGCTTGGGCCCCACCTGTTGCATCCGTGTTGTTGGCGCTTGGCCTCCTTTTACATGCGGAGGATGGCTGACATGCTTCGCCTCCTTGCTGTTATGTTAGTGCTTTTGGCCCCGCTGCGCCTGGCTGCTCAAGAAACGTCCCCTTCGGCGGTCTTGGTTGCGGATGAACTGTTTATCACCCCAGACCGCGTGCTGGTCGCATCCGGCAACGTCGAGGCCTTTCAGGGCGACACCCGTCTGCGCGCCACGTCAATCCGCTACGATCAGGCCACCGGCGCTATGACCATCGAGGGCCCGATCATCCTGACGGAAGGTACCAGGACCGTCATCATCGCAGATGCAGCATCGCTGGACGCCGATTTGCGCAATGGGATACTGCGCGGCGCTAGATTGGTGTTAGACGAGCGCCTGCAATTGGCCGCGACGCAAATTGACCGCGTGGATGGCCGCTATAGCCAGCTTTACCAAACGGCCATTACCTCGTGCCGTGTTTGTGACGATGGACGCCCACCGCTTTGGCAAATCCGCGCACGCCGGGTGATCCATGATGATCTTGAGCGCCAGCTTTATCTTGAGAATGCACAGTTCCGTGTGGGCAATGTGCCGATCTTTTATCTGCCACGCATGCGCCTGCCGGGCCCAACTGTGGAACGTGCGACTGGTATCCTAGCACCCTCCGTCCGCACGACGTCCCAATTGGGGATCGGCGTCAAAATCCCTTATTTCATAACACTCGGCGAACACCGTGATCTGACATTGACACCCTATGTATCGGCCAAAACCAAGACGCTAGAATTCCGCTATCGGCAAGCATTCATCAACGGAAACATCCAATTTGATGCGGCGGTGACCCGTGATGAAATTGAACGCGGCAAAACGCGTGGGTATTTCTTTGGCTCGGGTGCTTTTGACCTGCCTTCGGACTTCAACCTGCGGTTTGAAATCGAAACAACCAGCGATGATGCCTATTTGATTGATTACGACTACTCCGATGCCGACCGGCTGAAATCAGAGCTGACAGTAGACCGCGCGCGCCGTGATGAATACATCCGCGCCAGCCTCATCAATTTTCGAACCCTGCGCGACAACGAGGATAACGACACAATTCCAACCCTTGTGCTGGACGGCGAATATGAACGCCGGGTGTTTCCGGTCAGCATCGGAGGAGAATTCCGCTTTGGGCTAGAAGCGCATAGCCACTACCGGACGTCCTCGCTTGCGACTGACGGGCCTGATGCGGACGACATTGTGGATGGGCGCGATGTTGCTCGGCTGAATGCCCGCGCTGAATGGCTCAACACAACAACCTACCGTGGGGGTCTGCAAACCGATTGGCGTTTTGGCGCAGCGTTTGACATCTTTAACATCTCCCAAGACGCAAGCGTCAGCCAAACTCAATATGATGCGGTCCCTTTTGCGGCATTTACTCTGCGCTATCCGATGGCTCGTGCAGGCAAGGGCGGCAGCGCGCAGGTGCTCGAACCCATCGCCCAATTTTCTTGGACCGGCGGCGGACGCCTACCTATTCCCAACGAAGAAAGCACGCGGGTTGAATTTGACCAGGGCGACATCCTCTCAATGTCCCGCTTCCCGGCTCCTGATCGGCGCGAACACGGCTCTGTTGGCGCGCTAGGGGTCAACTGGTCGCGGTTCGACCCAACTGGATGGGACGCGCATC
Organism: Sulfitobacter sp. SK012; assembly: GCF_003352085.1. NCBI lineage: Bacteria > Pseudomonadati > Pseudomonadota > Alphaproteobacteria > Rhodobacterales > Roseobacteraceae > Sulfitobacter > Sulfitobacter sp. SK012. The sequence continues at coordinate 1,969,837 of NZ_CP025804.1, read as the reverse complement.
TGACCGTAGCGCAAGTGTTTCGCGACCGGTACGACGATGCCTTTACCGAAAGCTCAGGCTTGCGTGGGACATCGTCAGACCTTTTGGTTGCGGGTCAGATCACCGGGCTGAACGGGCTGGCTTTGACAGGTCGCAGCCTGCTTAACGAAGACTTCAATATGTCTAAAACCGAGTTGCGCGGCGAATGGGATTTTCGCCGGGGGCGTCTCGGCGGTAGCTATGTTTGGCTGGGCAACGATCCCGATGAGGACCGCGATCGCAATGTTTCCGAGTTCACACTTGATGGAAATTTCAAGGTCAACCAATTCTGGACAGCCAGCGCAGACTGGCACTACGACACAGAATCTGGTCGTGCCTCCACCGCTGAGCTGGGCCTAAGCTATAAAAACGAATGTGTGACTGTTGATCTGACGGTAAAGCGCAGAAATACCTCCTCATCAAGTGTTGAGCCCTCCACCGATATCGGGTTTAACATCGGCTTGCGCGGGTTCTCCGCCGGCTCTGGAACAGAAAGATACGCCCGCTCATGTTCAAACTGATCTCTCGGCCGCTGGTCGCACTCGCATTTACCGCCGCTATTGCTGGCTCAGCTGCGGTTGCACAAAACCTCTTTGCCCCTGTGGCCACGGTAAATGGGGCCGGCATCACGCTTTTTGAAGTCCAGCAACGCCAGCTCTTTTTGACCCTGCTCAACGCCCCAAATGGCGATGATGAGGCAACCATCAACTCATTGATCGATGAACGGCTGCGCACGGAAAAAACCACTGAGGCCGGCCTGGACCTGAGCGAAGAATCAATTCTGGCTGCCCAAGAGGAATTTGCGGGCCGCGCAGAATTAGACCGCGAAGAATTCATCGGCATCTTGAACCAAGCCGGCGTGTCTGAAGAGACCTTCCGTGATTTCGTCGTCAACGGAATTGTTTGGCGCGACTACATCCGTGGGCGCTATGGGCGGCGGGTGGAAATCTCAGAAGCCGAAATCGACCGCGCATTGGCGCAACAGAACGGCGGCAGCTCTGCAATCCGGGTGCTTTTGTCCGAAATCATCATCCCTGCGCCGCCTGAGCGTGCCGCTGAGGTAAATGCGATTGCCGAACAAATTGCAGACTCGTCGTCAGCGGAGCAGTTCTCTGCTTATGCGCGTGAGTATTCCGCCACTGCCTCGCGCGAACAGGGTGGACGCCTTGAATGGACCCCGCTCAACCAATTGCCGCCAACCTTGCAGCCCATGATCATGTCGCTTTCCCCCGGTGATGTCACCGCGCCGTTGCCGATCCCTGATGCCGTAGCCCTGTTCCAGTTGCGCGCGATTGAAGAAACCAGCGCGCCTGCCCGCGAATATTCAACCATCGAATACGCCGCCTATTACATGGCCGGCGGCCGTAGCGAACAGACCCTGCAGCAGGCCTCAAACTTGCGCGGTCAGGTCGACCGCTGCGATGATCTTTATGCCTTTGCCAAGGGTCAAGCCGAAAGTGTGTTGGACCGCGAGGTGAAAAAACCCGGCGAACTACCACAGGATTTCGCCATTGAACTCAGCAAACTTGATCCTGGCGAAGTCTCCACCGCACTCACGCGCTCGGACGGCCAAGCCCTTGTGTTCCTGATGCTATGCGGCCGCACGGCCATGGGGAATTCCGAAGTTAGCCGCGAAGACGTTGCTGAAGCAATTCGCCAACGCCGTCTAGCAGGTTTCGCCGACAGCCTGCTGGCCCAACTGCGGGCCGAGGCGCGCATCGTCCGCAAATGACCAAACCACTTGTCCTAACCTGCGGGGAGCCTGCAGGCATCGGGCCCGAAATCGCCGTGCGCGCTTGGGAAGCCTTGGCTGACCAGATGCCGATGTTGTGGTTGGGCGATCCGCGCCACCTGCCCGGTGACGTGCCCCATGAAGTGATCAGCGACCCAGCGCAGGCCGCTGAGGTCACGCCGCGTGCGCTGCCGGTGCTTGCCCATCCTTTTGCAGGAAGCGCCACACCGGGCCAGCCAGATCCTGCAAATGCCATTGGTGTCATCGATGTGATCGCGCGGGCCGTTGCTCTGGTGCGCAGCGGTGCGGCTTGTGCCCTGTGCACTGCGCCGATCCACAAAAAGGCTCTGAAAGACGGCGCTGATTTTGCCTACCCCGGCCACACCGAATACCTTGCGGCGTTGGCGGGACAGTGCGAAGTGGTGATGATGCTCGCCTCGGATCAACTGCGCGTGGTGCCCACAACAATTCACATCCCGCTTGCAGACGTCCCCAACATGCTCACGCCAGCTTTGTTGCGCCGCACCATTGAGATCACCGACGAAGGCCTGCGCCGCCAGTTTGGCATTCCCAAACCGCGCCTTGCTGTCGCTGGTCTGAACCCCCACGCGGGCGAAGGCGGCACAATGGGACACCAAGAGGTAGACTGGATCGCCGGACTGGTGGACGAGTTGCGCGGCGAGGGCTTTGACCTCACAGGCCCCTTGCCCGCAGATACGATGTTTCACGCAGCCGCCCGTGCGCGCTATGACGCCGCAATATGTATGTACCACGATCAGGCGTTGATCCCGATCAAGACCCTTGATTTTGACCTTGGTGTGAACGTCACGTTGGGCCTGCCATTCATCCGCACCTCGCCCGACCATGGAACCGCCTTTGACATCGCCGGGCGCGGCATTGCAAACCCATCAAGCATGATACAAGCCATGCGTTTGGCCCACCGAATGGCAGCAAACCAATGATCGATAATCTCCCCCCCTTGCGCCAGATCCTTGACGACCATGACCTGCAGGCCCGCAAGTCAATGGGCCAGAACTTCCTGCTGGATCTGAACCTGACGGCTAAGATCGCGCGCCAAGCAGGTGATCTGGCAGATTGCGATGTGCTGGAAATCGGCCCCGGCCCCGGCGGGTTGACCCGCGGCTTATTGGCCGAGGGCGCGCGCCATGTGCTTGCCATTGAAAAGGACCGGCGCTGTCTGCCCGCGCTCTCGCAAATAGCGGACGCCTATCCAGGGCGGCTCACCGTGATCGACGGCGATGCGCTTGAAATCAACCCGCTCGCCCATTTGACGCCACCGATCCGCGTGGCCGCCAATCTACCCTATAACATCGGGACCGAATTGTTGGTGCGCTGGCTCACCCCGCCTGACTGGCCGCCGTTCTGGCAAAGCCTGACGCTGATGTTTCAGCGCGAAGTTGCGGAACGTATTGTCGCCAAACCCGGCTCCAAGGCTTACGGGCGTTTGGCTTTGCTCGCGCAGTGGCGGGCCGACGCACGCATTGTGATGAACCTGCCGCCCGAAGCCTTCACACCCCCGCCCAAAGTCTCCAGCGCTGTGGTGCATCTAACGGCCCTGCCAAAGCCTAAGTTTGAGGCGGACGCCGCTGTGTTATCCCGCGTTGTCGCAACTGCATTCAATCAGCGGCGTAAAATGCTGCGCTCCGCACTCAAGGGCATAGCCCCCGATATCGAAGACCGCCTACTTGCCGCCGGGATCAAACCAACAGAGCGTGCCGAACAGGTTCCGCTTGAGGCGTTCTGTGCCTTGGCACGTGAAGTCGCGAAATGAAAACGCCGCTTGGGAAATTGGTAACAGGGGCAGCACTCTGGGCCGTGCTTTGCGCGCCCCTGGCCCATGCAGATCACTCAAATGCCGACACCGCTGCCGTGCTCGCTGAAATACGCGATACCATGACGTGATCCAACCACAGCACGACGGTAACCTTGAACGGCTGCACGCTGCAGATCAAGACGCACCTGCGCGATACATGTGACTATGACACACAGCCAAACTGGAAAATTACGACAATTGTTTTGGATGAAGTTCGCGAAATGGAGTGGCGCAAGTACGACGACAAACAGATTCTTTGGGTCACGCTTGATGTACTAGAGCCGCCTCAGGCACTAACCATATTGGATACGTTGCGGTTCGGGAAAGCTGAAGCTATTAAGCGCTTAGGGGAACGAAGCGCGCTTCTTCTTCCCCAGAACCCAGTAAAAAGCGGCACGTCCGTGATTTCTTGTACCAGGATCAAAAGAAGGCGGGCCGAGCGTGAAGTTTCTGTCACTTTTAACGAAAGACCCAAGCTATGGCCGCAGATCGAACCGCTGCTACAGCAATGCCGTAAGTAGTAAACGCGCCGTCGGTCAAACGGCAAAGAGCGACAAAACCCCCACTACATTATACCTGCTGATGTAAAAAAGGCCCCGCGTGATGCGAGGCCTTTTCAAAATACCTACTCGGCCGCGTCGGGCTGATCGCTCTCACCTTGCGGTGCGGCGTCTTCCTTGGGCTTAGGCTTGCGCCGTGGCGCGCGTTTGGGCTTGGGTTTGCTTTCTGGCGTTTCCACCAATCCGCTTTCCTCAGCACCAGTATCTTGCACTAAGAAATCAGGCAGATCGGCCGTGTCGTGGCCAGTCTGGGGTCGCCGCTCACGCTTTGGGCGGTTGGTATGTTCTTTTGGTGCTACATCAGGCTGCTGGACGCTTGGCTGTTCAGTGTTGTGGCCAGAGTTCTGATCGCCCTGCGGCGCATCACCACCACCATTTGCCGCTTCGCGTTCTTGACGCTCGGCCCGCTCGCGGTCCCGCTCAGCTTGGCGTTCGCGGTTCTGGCGATCCTGCTCTTCTTGGCGTTCGCGGTTAAAGCGCTCTTGCTCTTCACGTTTGCTGTCCATTTCGCGCTGTGCTTCTGAAAGCAGGCGCAAATAGTGTTCCGCATGTTGCTGGAAGTTTTCCATTGCAACGCGGTCATTGCTCAACTGCGCATCGCGTGACAGCTGATTATATTTTTCAATAACCTGCTGCGGCGTGCCGCGCACCTTGCCTTCGGGGCCCGAGCTATCGAACACACGGTTGACGACGTTGCCGCCCTGCTGGCCACCGCCACGGTTACGGTTATTCTTGGACCTCGAACGTGATCTCGACGATTTCATCTGGGAATTCAGCCTTGTGTGCTAATGATCTTTTTGCCGGTCACGCAGCCTCTGCGTTGGTCTGTCCCGGCTCATGCGATTGTTGGGCTTACGCCGCGCGGGACCACCCTAAGGTATCCACCGCTGCAACACGTCTCACAAACCACGCGAGAGCCAAGGGGGCAAGAGGGAATGCGATACAAATGAAGTAAAATGCGCGAAAACACGCCGTTATGCCGGGTTTTCGGCACAGATTACACGGTTGCGCCCATCAAGGTCCGGTAGAATCGCCACGCGCGCCCATCCGGCCGCCTGAAATATTTCAGCGACGTCCGGTCCCTGCTGCCACCCAATTTCAACCATAACGCGACCTTGAGAAGTCAAATACCCCTGCGCTTGATGCGCGATGATCCGGTACGCACTAAGCCCATCACCGCCATCCGTCAGCGCCATGGCAGGTTCATGCAAGGCGAGTTCCGGGGCTACGTCCGCCATTTCGGCTTGGGCCAGATAAGGCGGGTTAGACACTATCAGGTCAAACCGACCTTCCACAGCAGAAAACCAATCCGATTGGACAATCTCTGTACGTCCCGCAACCTCGTGCAACACCGCATTGGCGCTAGCTTGCAGACAGGCCCTTTCGCTCAAGTCAACGCCCACGCCGTGCGCGTCAGGGCGCTCTGCCAGCAACGTCACAAGAATACAGCCCGATCCTGTGCCCAGATCCAGCACACGTGTATAGGGAACAACCAAAGCCGCTTCGATCAGCGTCTCGGTTTCGGGACGCGGGTCAAGCACGTCGCGGCTGATTCTAAAGGAACGGCCATAAAAGGCGCGCGCACCAACCAGGTGGGACACCGGCACCCGAACGGCACGCAAAGCGACCAGGTGCTCAAATCGTTCGGATATTTCAGGGGCAATTTCTTCGGGCGCGATCAGCGTAACACGGACAGCATCAACCGACGCCGCATGTGCCAGCAACACTCGAGCATCGCGTGCGGGGTCCGGCACCCCTGCCGCGCGCAGCCGCGCCGTCGCTGTGGCCATTGCGGCACCCGCGGTCGTCATTGGCCCATCTCCGCCAACATCTGCGCCTGCGCATCCGCCGTCAGCGCATCAATAATCTCATCCAGATCACCCTGCATCACCGCATCCAAACGGTAGAGCGTCATGTTGATCCGGTGGTCCGTCATCCGCCCTTGCGGGAAGTTATATGTCCTGATCCGCTCGGATCGATCACCGCTGCCAACTTGGCTGGCACGGCTATCGGAGCGTTCTTTGTCTACGCGTTGCCGCTCCGCATCATAAAGCCGCGCTTTGAGAACCTGCATCGCAATCTCTCGGTTACGGTGCTGCGATTTTTCAGAGCTGGTCACAACGGTCCCGGTGGGCAAATGCGTGATGCGCACCGCAGAATCGGTTGTGTTGACGTGCTGGCCGCCCGCACCAGAGCTGCGCATGGTGTCGATGCGTATATCGTTTTGATCGATGTGAATGTCCACATCCTGCGCTTCGGGCAGCACCGCGACTGTAGCCGCCGAGGTATGAATGCGCCCGCCGCTTTCCGTGCTCGGCACACGTTGGACCCGGTGGACGCCGCTTTCATACTTTAGCCGGGCAAAAACGTTTTCGCCGGTAATATGCGCCACGACTTCCTTGATCCCGCCCAGCTCGGTGGCCTGCTCTTCGATCATGTCGAACTTCCAGCCACGCGCTTCGCAATACCGCTGGTACATGCGCAACAGATCCGCAGCAAACAGCGCGGCCTCATCGCCACCTGTGCCGGGCCGAATTTCCAGCATCGCAGGTTTGGCATCCGCTTCATCGCGCGGTAAAAGTGCGAGCTGCAATGCGGCCTCAGCGGCCGGCAGCTGTGCCTCAAGTGTCGGGATTTCTTCGCGGGCCAAGGACGCCATTTCCGGGTCTTTGAGCATCAGCCGTGCGTCGTCCAGATCATCAAGCAGTGAACGGTACGCGCTGATCTGTTCGACCACCGGCCGCAGGTCGGAATATTCCTTGGCAAGCTTGGAGATATCACCACCCGCCGTCGACATCGCCGCCTCGAGATACTCGAAACGGGCAGAAATCTGTGCAAGGCGGTCCATGGGTATCATCGCGCATCCTTTGGTCAATCAAGGGGCTTTGGTCAAGGCCTCCGATGTGGTACGATTTTCAGTATGACACGTTTTGCCCTCATCCTGGCACTGTTACCCCTGCCCGCTTTGGCAGATGTCGTTACCCCTCAGGGTCGAACGATTGATTGTTATTGCACCGACACCAGTGGCGCACGTTTGGAGCTTGGCGAGACAATCTGTTTGTTCGTGGACGGGCGTATGTTCATGGCGCAATGTCAGATGTCGCTGAATGTTCCGATGTGGCGCGAAACGCAGGAAGGGTGCCTTTCATCCAGCCTTAAGCGTGGTGATCAACCCCTCCAGTCGCCCGGCGTTTACCCCAAAATCTAAGCTTCCAAACCGCAAACGGGCATAAAGCTTGATGTAATCGCCATCTTTCTCGATGGTCGTGAAATCAGGAAACCCGATCACTTTGCTGCGTGTGATATACGTCAGACGCCCTTCTCCGACCGACCCGGCAATCAGTTCAGTGCGGGGCAGTTTGAGCATTGCGCGATTGAGTTCTGACAAGGCACCAGGTTTTTCCTTGATGACCCGCGCGGCCCAACCAGAACCGGTGACGTCTTCGGCGTCGCCAATGGGGACATGCCAGCGCGATACATCTGTTGGTGCCAATCGCACATAAGCCAAGAAGCCCACGCTCAGCAGTATAAGTACCGTTAAGATCATCCGCTTCACCCCAGTTTACCTCTGCCAAGCATTTGTCTGCTCAGCGATACGCCACGCCGGGCAGAACACACAACATCTCAAACAGGATATTCGCCCCCGTCAGTGCCGTATTTCCGGACAAGTCATAGGGTGGCGACACTTCAACCAAATCCCCCCCAACGATATTGAGCCCCTTTAGCGCGCGAACCAGCTCCAGCGCCTGCGGCGTTGTCAGCCCGCCAATTTCAGGCGTGCCGGTACCGGGCGCAAAGGCCGGGTCAAGACTGTCGATATCATAGGTGATGTAAACGGGTGCATCGCCAATATCGCGCCTGATTTCGGCCCCAAGTGACGCAAGGCTGCGCCCCCACAACTCATGCGCCGGGAATTGCTGAAACCCCCAACCCGCCGCTTCGGTGAAATCATCCGCGCCATATCCCGTGCCCCGCAAACCAACCTGATAGGTCTTTTTTGGGATCACCAGCTCTTCTTCAAACGCGCGTCGCAAGAAGCTGCCGTGGGTTTCACGTTCGCCAAACATGTGGTCATTCACATCCGCATGGGCGTCCACATGAACCAACGCCATAGGCCCGTGCCGTTTGGCCATCGCGCGCAAGATCGGCAGGGTCATCGAATGATCACCGCCAATCGCCAATGGCATGGCATCATAGTTTAAGATCGCGCCGTAACTCTCTGAAATTATACGAAGGCTCTCACTCAAGGAGAACGTGTTGATCGCTAAATCACCGATATCAGCGACTTGCAAACTGTCAAAAGGCGCGGCCCCCGTCGCCAAATTATAGGGCCGCAGCATGGCAGATTGGCTGCGCACTTCTTTGGGGCCAAAACGCGTGCCCGACCGCCAAGATGTCCCAATGTCCATCGGGATACCCAGCACCGCAACATCCAACCCTTTTAGGTCGTTGGCCGCAGGCAGCCGCATAAACGTCCCCGGCCCCGAAAATCGCGCCAAATCATTGCCGCTGATGGGTTGGTTCTTGGTGTTCATCCGCGCATCCTTGCCCCCAGCAAACACAGGATTTCTGTTGCCACATGGGCCCCTGCAATCGCTGTTGCCCCGGTCGTGTCAAAGGGCGGAGATACCTCAACCACATCGCCGCCTTGAATATTGATACCCGACAGCCCCCGCAGCATCGCGGCACATTGCGCGCTGGTCAGCCCACCCCATACCGGCGTGCCCGTGCCCGGCGCATAGGCCGGATCCAGCGCATCAATATCAAACGTCAGGTAACAAGGCCGGTCGCCCAATATGGATTTGATCTTGGCAACCGTAGCCTCAGGCCCGGCCCGGTGAACTTCGGCCGCATCAATGGTGGTCACCCCCAGCGTATCCGGGTTCGTCGTCCGGATGCCCACTTGCACAGACGTTGCCGGGTCCACGATCCCTAATTTCACTGCCTTGTAGAACATCGTACCATGATCGATCCGGTCCATATTGTCATCGGGCCAAGTGTCGGAATGGGCATCAAACTGCAACAGGCTGATCGGGCCATATTTCTCGGCATAGGCCTTCAAGATCGGAAAGGTGATATAGTGATCGCCGCCCAGCACCAGTGATGCGGCCCCAGCCTCCAGTATCGTCTTGATATGCGCTGTCAGCAGCGCTGGAAAGGCCGGCACATTTGCATGGTCAAACGCCATGTCGCCAATATCCGCGATGGCAAATTCGCTCATCACATCAAAGTCCCAGCCATAAGGCGCATCAGGCGCTTGCAATGCGCTGGCCTCACGGATGGCGCGCGGACCAAGGCGCGTACCGGGTCGATTAGTCACCGCCTGATCAAAGCAGACGCCAGTCACAGCAATATCCACACCTGTGAGGTCTTTGGTATAGCGCCGCCGCATGAACGAGGTCGCCCCCGCGAATGTAAGCTCAAAACTAGGGCCCTTGAGGTCTTCACGCGTGAAGGCCAGATCGATTTGCGTCGCCGCGTCCTCCAGTGCCATATCAGGAGGCCGCCGGTTGCATTTGCTCGACGAGCTGCACAAAGAACGAGGCACCAACGGGCGCAATCTCGTCGTTAAAATTAAACTTTGGATGGTGCAGGCCGGCCCCCGGTCCCGCCCCGAGGAACAGATATGCTCCCGGACGTTCCTCCAGCATATAGGCGAAATCCTCCGACCCCGCGACTTTGGGGAAATTCTCGTCGACCTTATCCGCGCCCACAACACTGCGCGCCACACCTGCGGCATATGCGGTCTGCTCGGGCGTGTTGACGGTGCTGGGATAACCCTCTTCATAATCCATCGTGGCGGTCACGCCGTAACTCGCCGCCTGCCCTTGCACGATCTCCTCCAGGCGCTTGCGGATCAACGCACGCGTCTCCACATCAAAGGTGCGCACCGTGGCGTTGATCATTGCTGTGTCGGGGATGATATTACTGGCGCTGCCCGTGTGGATCTGCGTGACCGAGATCACCTTCTCGGCACCCGACTTGGTGTTCCGGCTTACGATGGTCTGGATCGCCTGAACCACGCCGCAAGCCGCCACGACCGGATCAGCCGCCTCATGGGGCATGGCACCGTGGCCGCCGCGCCCGTTGATATAGATCGTGACCGTATCCACCGCCGCCATGATCGGCCCCGCCGTGGTAAAAAACATACCCTCCTCGGCACCGGGCAAATTGTGGATGCCGTAAGCCTCGGCAATGTCGAACCGGTCCATCATCCCTTCGGCACACATAACTTGCGCGCCGCCGCCGTCTTCCTCGGCTGGTTGGAAAATCAGCGCCACACGGCCTGCAAAATTCCGCGTCTCGACCATATATTTGGCAGCCCCCAGCAGCATCGCCGTATGCCCGTCATGCCCGCAGGCATGCATCTTGCCCGCATGAGTAGAGGCATACTCGACCCCCGTCTCTTCCTCGATCGGCAGCGCATCAAAATCCGCGCGCAAGCCTACGGTGCGCCCCGCGCCAGTGCCATTGATGATCGCCACAATACCCGTCTGCGCGATCCCTTCGTGGATCTCATCCACACCCATCTCGACAAGCCGTTCCTTGATAAAGGCCGCCGTTTTCGGGCAGTCAAACCCCAATTCGGGGATCGTATGCAAATGCCGCCGCCATGCGGTCATATCGGTGGCAAAATCGGCGATCCGGTTGATCACAGGCATGGGTGGACTCCTCTGGGCTGTTGTCCTTATCTGACACCAGTCTAGGGAGAGCCGCAATGCCAGACGAGTTGATAAATGACCAAAACGCCGGCATCGAGCGGCTGTTAGAGATCATGCGCCGCCTGCGCGACCCCGACACTGGCTGTCCGTGGGATATCGAGCAGGACTTCGCCTCCATCGCGCCCTACACCATCGAAGAGGCATACGAAGTCGCAGATGCCATCGAACGCGCCGATTGGCCTGAGCTTGAAGGCGAATTGGGCGATCTGTTGCTGCAGTCTGTTTACCATACCGCCATGGCCGAAGAGAAAGGACTGTTTTCCTTTCAATCCGTGGTGCGCAACATCTCAGACAAAATGGTCGCGCGGCATCCGCATGTTTTTGGCGACGAAAGCCGGGATAAAAGCGCGGATCAACAAACGGCCGATTGGGAAGCGATCAAGGCCAAGGAACGCGCAGGCAAAGCCCAAGGTGGCGCGCTTGACGGTGTGGCGATTGGGCTGCCGGCGCTTTTGCGCGCCCACAAATTGCAAAAACGCGCGGCCCGCGTTGGATTTGACTGGCCTGATGCCTCTCATGTGATTGATAAAATTAAGGAAGAAGCCGCCGAACTGGTCGAAGCACGTGATGAACTTTCACAAGCCGAGGTCGAAGAGGAATTTGGCGATTTGATGTTTGTCATGGCCAATCTGGGCCGTCACCTGGGCCTGGAACCCGAAGCCGCTTTGCGCGCAGCCAACGCCAAATTCACCCGCCGCTTTGAAGGGGTTGAAGCCAAGCTACGCGATTTAGGCAAAACCCCAAATGACAGCGATTTGGCCGAAATGGACGCGCTCTGGGACGCCGTTAAGGCAGATGAGCGCGCATCCAAAAATACCACCCATGAAAAATGATGCTCAGCATATTTGTGCCAGCCCGCCGACATAACACCGCCGCCCACGCCGCGGACCTCTTCTAATCAACCTTCGCATCCCCTATCTCTGAACGGGAAAAGGACAGCATATGAAACCTCGTAAGATCATCATCGACACAGACCCCGGACAGGATGACGCCGTTGCCATTCTGCTGGCGCTAGCCAGCCCCGAAGACGTTGAAGTGCTGGCGCTAACTTGCGTCGCAGGCAATGTGCCTCTTGATCTGACGTCAAAAAATGCCCGCATTATCTGTGAGTTGGCGGGCAAACCTAATGTGCCCGTCTATGCCGGATGCGACCGGCCATTGGGCCGCGATCTGGTCACCGCAGAGCATGTGCATGGCAAATCCGGTCTCGACGGTCCAGATTTGCCTGACCCCACGATGCCGCTGGCCGAGGGCCACGCCGTTGATTTCATCATCGACACTCTGCGCGACAATGCGCCGGGCACGATTACCTTGTGTCCGCTTGGCCCACTTACCAACATCGCAACGGCCCTGCAAAAAGCCCCCGACATCGCGAAACGCGTCGCCAAGATCGTGCTCATGGGCGGCGGCTACTTCCAAGGCGGCAACATCACCCCCGCCGCTGAATTCAACATCTACGTCGATCCGCAAGCCGCTGATATTGTGTTTAAATCAGGAATTCCGATTGTGGTGATGCCGCTTGATGTCACCCATAAAGCGTTGGTGACCAAATCTCGCAATGATGCTTTCCGTGCGATCGGCACACCTGCTGGCATCGCAGTTGCGCAAATGACCGACTTCTTTGAGCGTTTCGACAAGGAAAAATACGGCTCGGATGGTGCACCGCTGCATGACCCTTGCGTGACCGCCTATCTGATCAATCCCGATCTCTTCAAAGGCCGCCACGTGAATGTGGAAATTGAAACCCAATCCGAGCTGACCATGGGTATGACCGTCGCGGATTGGTGGGGCGTCACAGACCGCGCACCCAACGCGACATTTATGGGTGAAATCGACGCTGACGGGTTCTTTTCCTTGTTGGTGGAACGGATTGGCCGCCTGTGAGCGCAGTCCTCACCCTCGCGGGGCCGGACCATTTGGACCGCCTGCTAACCCTTGTCAGCGCATTTCACCATGAGGCCAATATTACCCTGACCGACAAGGCCCGCCGTGACGGCGTGGCCCCGTTACTGGACGGCATCCCACATGGCTGCGCGTACCTGATTGGACCGCCGCGCGCGCCAATCGGTTATGTGGTCATTACTTTTGGATGGTCCGTGGAATTTGGCGGTCTCGATGCCATTATCGATGAACTCTACATCCGGCCTGGTGTGCGCGGACGCGGCATCGCCTCTGAGGCGTTGACGGCTTTACCGCGTGCGCTAAAGGAAGGTGGACTCCGCGCGATCCACCTTGAGGTCGACAGCAACAATGCAGCCGCACTCAAGCTTTATAAACGCGCCGGTTTCGCGCCGCGCGAAGGATATATGTTCATGTCAAAGCGCCTCGTATGATTAATTTCGACAACAGCTATGCCGCCTTACCTTCAGGGTTTTATACTCGGCTTGACCCGACGCCAGTCAAAGCCCCCGTTCTATTGGCCTTCAACAATGGCCTCGCAAAGGTGTTGGGGATCAATCCCTCTGAGTTAGGCGACCTAGCTTCTGTGTTTGGGGGTAACAAAATACCCCAAGGAGCCACACCCTTGGCGCAGCTATATGCCGGGCATCAATTCGGCTCCTACAATCAACAGCTGGGAGACGGTCGCGCGATACTTCTGGGAGAAACCATTGATACCAACGGATTGCGCCGCGACATTCAGCTAAAAGGATCCGGTCGAACGCCTTATTCACGTGGCGGCGATGGCCGTGCTTGGCTGGGTCCAGTGCTGCGCGAATATGTAGTGTCTGAGGCCATGCATGCGCTTGGCATCCCGACAACCCGCGCATTGGCCGCAGTTGCCACAGGCGAGGATATTTTACGCGAACAAGGCATGCTCCCCGGTGCCATTCTGACCCGTGTTGCGTCCAGCCATCTGCGCGTCGGCACCTTTCAGATCTTTGCCCACCGTGGCGAGATAGAAGCCTTACAAACCCTCACTGACTACGCTTCGCAGCGCCACTACCCGCTGGCGAAAACCCCAATGGACCTGCTGCGCGAAGTTTGCAGCGCGCAAGCTGAACTGATTGCGGCTTGGATGTCCGTCGGTTTCATCCACGGTGTGATGAACACCGACAATTGCAGCATTTCCGGCGAGACCATCGACTACGGTCCCTGCGCTTTCATGGATGATTTCAACATGGGGCGCGTGTTTTCATCAATCGACCAACAAGGCCGCTATGCCTTTGGCAATCAACCTAATATTGCAGTCTGGAACATGGCCCAATTTGCTACTTCGCTCCTCCAGCTCTTTGAAGACAAGGACGCAGCCGTCGAAGAAGCCACCGCAATCATCCACGCCATGCCAGCCCTGATTGAGGCCGCTTGGCTCAAGCGCTTTGCAGCCAAAATCGGCATCTCTGAACCAACAAAAGACGACGAAGCGTTGATCCAAAGCCTGCTGGACTTGATGCAGAAAGATGGCGCTGATTTCACCAACACCTTCCGCAATCTTGGCACTCCAGACGCGCCAGATCAATTTACCGATCGTGATGCCTTTGACAGCTGGGCCGTGGCACATGCCGCCCGCATTGCGGATGTGCCTGACGCGCGTGCGACGATGGACGCCGCAAACCCTGCAATTATCCCGCGCAATCATCGAATTGAGCAAATGATCGACGCTGCCGTCGCGGGCGACATGGCCCCGTTTGAGCGGTTGATGACAGCGTTGAAAACGCCATTTACCCTGACCGATCCCGACCTGGCAAAACAACCGCGCCCCTCCGAAATCGTCCCTGCGACGTTCTGCGGAACCTAAGCCGTTGGTCTGCGGTTAATCAGGTAAATACCCACGGCCACCAGCACCAATGCGGCCCAAACGGACGGCGCGACATCTTCAGACAACAACAACCAGCCCAAAATCACCGAGAAAACCGGCGACAGGAAACTGAACGAGGCGACGGAAGACGCGGGATAGATTTTGATCAACCAAAACCACACTAGAAACCCAAAGCTGCCAACGGCGATAATCTGAAACAGCAGCCCTGCCAAAAATATGGGCTGCAAATCGCGGATCAGTGGCCCAAATAACGGCGCGATCAGCAGCAAGATTGGCCCGGAAATCGCCACCTGCGCCATCAGTTGCGGCGCGGCTTCCACCTCTGAAAGCGGGGTGATCCGTACACAAAGAACGATGCCAGCCCAGCAGAGCGCCGCCGCCAACGCCAGCAGATCGCCTGTCCAACTGACCGACGCGCCACCCGAACGGTCCAGCAGCGCCACCGCGACCCCTGCCATCGCCAGCACCAAGCCCACAATGCGCAGCCCTGACAATCGCTCGCCAGGCAACAGCACATGTGCCGCCAACGCCAGCCAAACCGGCATTGAATAAAGGATCACCGAAACCCGGCCGACATCTCCCTTATCAAGCGCGACAAATAGGCACGCAAATTCCAACGTAAACAGCAGACCTGATGCGATCGCCCCTGCCCATGCTGCCCGCGGGATCCGCATCGGCACGCCGCGAAAATACATCCAAAGCAGCAGCACAAAACCAGCACCTGCAGACCGGATCCCGGCCGAAAACACCGGATTGAACCCACCCGTCGTGACTTTGACAACGACCTGATTGAACGCCATATGCAGCGCAAATGCGATCAGGCAAGCCGCTCCAAAAATATCCATCTGTGATTTACGTTCCATAGGGCGAACAGGCGCGCGAGAGTGCCCACTGTCAATGCTCTGAGGTGGGATCAGTAACTTTCCCCCTGCGTTTTTTCGAAAAACCTGCCATGCTGGTCTTCGGATATTAAACAACTGGGGAATTCAAATATGAGCTTGATGAATACATTGGCCAAAGTGGCAATTGGTGTGGCTGTGGCCAAAGGGGCCAAGGCAATGATGAACAAAGGCGGCAGTGCGGGCACGTCGAGCGCAGGCCAAGGCGGCGGATTGGGCGGCCTATTGGGTAGTCTAGCCGGTGCCGCAGGTGGCAGCGCAGGTGCTTCGCGCAGCAGCACGGGTGGTGGCGGCGGTCTTGAAGACATGCTGGGCGGCCTTTTGGGCGGCGGCGGCGGTGCCGGCAGTGCGGGTATGCCCGGCGGTCTGGGCGGCTTGCTTGAACAACTTGGTGGCGGTGGCGCTGCTGGTGGCGGCGGCGGCCTTGGTGGGTTGCTTGGCGGCCTTGCAGGCGCTGCTGGCGCAGGCGGTCTAGGTGGCCTTTTGTCCGGCACGGATGAGACAATGCGCCGTGCACCAGAAACCAACGATCAGTCGTTTGGGTCGGTTTTGAACTCGCAGTTCGACCAGACACCAGAGCCTGCGATTGAGCCGTCACGCGAGCAAGAAGCCACTGCAGGCCTGATGCTGGCCGCGATGATCCAAGCTGCCAAATCGGACGGTACATTCGATGACGGGGAGCGCGACAAGCTGTTGAGCAAACTGGGTGACGTCGACGCGCAGGAAGCCGCGTTTGTCAAACAGCAGATGGCCGCTCCGATGGACATCGACGCGTTGGTTAATCAGACGCCAAACGGCATGGGTCCGCAAATCTATATGATGTCGGTGCTCGCGATTGATCTCGATTCGCAGGACGAGGCGCAATACTTGCACAAACTCGCTCAAGGCTACGGAATGAAGCCTAAGAGTGTGAATGACATCCACGCGCAGCTTGGCGTGCCGTCGCTCTACACCTAAGCGGTTCGAAAAAATGATAAAAAAAGGCGCGCCTGTCGTAAGGCGCGCCTTTTTCATGTCGAGTTATTGGGATTAGGCCGCTTGTTGGCCAGCACTACCACCGCCGCCTGGCTTGCGCCTGCGACGACCGCCACCGGGCTTGCCTGCGCCGCCACCGGGGGCACCGCCACCGCCACCACCCGCGTTGGGACGACCACCGCCACCGCCGCCACCGGGGCGACCGCCGCGGCCACGACCACGGCCCTTGGGCTTGTCAGGTGCATCAATCGCTTCCCATGGACGGCCAGAGGCCACTGGAATAGCGATCTTCATGACCTTCTGAATATCTTTCAGCTCGCCCATTTCATCCGGTGCGCAGAACGCAATCGCGGCACCATCTTTGCCCGCACGCGCGGTCCGGCCAATACGGTGAACATAGTTGTCAGGAACATTCGGCAGCTCGTAGTTATAGACCTGTTTTACGTCTGGAATATCGAGGCCGCGTGCTGCCACATCCGTCGCCACCAGCACAGTCACTTCGCCAGATTTGAACGCTGCAATTGCGCGGTCCCGCTGGCCTTGTGACTTGTTGCCGTGAATAGATGCCGCGTCGAACCCAGCTTTCACCAGATCCTTCATCAGCTTTTCACAGCCATGTTTCGTGCGACCAAAGACCAGTGCACGTTCGCCTTTGTGCTTGGTCAACAGCTCCATCAACAATGCCTTCTTTTCGGCCTTGGCGATAAAGTGCACCTCTTGGGTAACTTTATCCGCCGCCTTGCCCGGAGGCGAGACTTCGATGCGGATCGGGCTTTCAAGATAGCTCGACGCGATCTCGTTCATCAGCTTGGGCATGGTCGCTGAAAACAACATTGTCTGACGGTTTTTTGGGATTACAGACGCGATTTTGCGCAGGTCATGGATGAAACCCATGTCGAGCATTTGATCGGCCTCATCCAGCACCAGAAACGTTGCCGCATCCAGTCGGACCGCACGACGGTCCATCAAATCCAGCAAACGACCGGGCGTAGCAACCAAAAGGTCCACACCGCCATGCAGCCGCTTGATTTGCGCTCCGATGGACTGACCGCCCACCACCATCGCAACTTTGATCGGTGTGCCAGCGGCTAGATCGCGCAAGTTTACGCTGATCTGCGTGGCCAGTTCCCGGGTTGGTGCCAGCACCAGACCGTGCACGGACTTCGGCATCGGCCGCTTGCCCTGCTCAATCATCTGCGCAACCAGCGGAATGCCAAAGGCTGCGGTTTTGCCGGTGCCGGTTTGGGCAAGGCCCATGACATCACGGCCGTTCATCCCATGTGGGATGGCTTGGGCTTGGATCGGGGTCGGATCGACCAACCCCATCGCGCCAAGGCTTTTCATAAGGCTTTTAGGAAGCCCCATCATCGAGAAATCACTCATCTTCAAACTCACTTTGTCCCTGCGCGGCTATGGCCAGCGCAGGCTATCGAGGTCACACAGAACGCGGATCGCAGAAGGCCAGCCAAGTGCCGCGCCTCTGTCCGGCTGCGTTTGGCCCCACGCGTGATATCGGGAACATTTAGCGGCCTTGCACGGCAGGTCACCCATGTGGGGTGCTGCAACTGCTCACGCGGCAGAAGGCATCGCTTAATCAGGCAAATGGGGGGTTTAAGGTGATATGTCAATGCTCTTGCCCCAATTGATGGTGGCGCCGTTCCGCGATCCCCGCTAAAAAGCGGGTCCAAACGGCACCGGCGGAGGCTGACGCACATGAACAAGACCATCATCACCCGCTGCGAAGACAAAGGCCTGCGCATGACCGGCCAGCGTCGTGTGATCGCGCAAGTGCTTGAAGACAGTGATGATCACCCCGATGTCGAGCAGCTATACGCCCGCGCCGTGGCCCAAGATGCGGGCATTTCGATCGCGACGGTCTACCGCACGGTTAAACTGTTTGATGAGGCCGGCATCCTGGACAAACTCGAATTCGGCGATGGCCGGGCGCGCTACGAAGATGCCGAACGCGACCACCACGACCACCTGATCGATATGAATTCAGGCGAAGTGATCGAATTTGTGGATCCCGACATCGAAGCGTTGCAAGAACGCATCGCAGCCAAGCTGGGCTATGAGTTACGCGGTCACCGGCTTGAGCTTTATGGCGTCCCAAAGCGCAAGTGACCCCTCTGCACTCGACTGTTTGCGCCTAGGTTGGGCTGACCTGGATTTGCACAAAATCTAACTGCGACGACATTGCCCAATAGTAATAAAACCCGCTGGCGGCGCGTCAGGTCAACGCTGTAATAGCGCCATACTGCGCGCCAACATCACCGGCAGCAAAACGCTCAAAACCAGCAACCGTGTCATATGGCACGCTGCAACGAACCCCGGCACAACACCCAACACAACGCCCATGGCGATCATCGTCTCAAGGCCTCCGGGGGCAAACGCGACCAACAGATGCGCAACTGGCATCCCCAAAGCCGCCGCGACTGGAACTGCTGCCAATGTCGACAATCCCACAGCGACGCCAGTGATGGCCAGCCCTGCCCCTGCGCTGCTTGCCAGCAATGCTAATGTCACGCCAGAAAACCGCGTTCCGATCAATGCGCCCAATACCAGATAGGCAGGCAAAATGAGCACCGTGGGCATCACCCCCGGTGTCAGACCACTTATGTGGCCCGCTCCCGATACAACCATTGCTCCGATCAAAAGCGGTGCTGGAACTGAAAGCCTTGCAAAAAGCTGTCCCACTAGTACCGCCAAAACAATCAACACCAGCACGGAGCCCCAGATCATCGGCGCGCCTTGGGGTATGACCGTACCGCCTACATCAACCCCCATTGCCATGGCAGCAAATGGCACCACCAGCGTCAGCGACAACAGCCGTACCGATTGCGTGACCGAAATTCGCGCAACATCCGCACCAGAATCGGTGGCCATCGCAATCACAAAACTCAGATGCCCCGGCGCGGACGCCATTAACGCTGACGGCGCATCAAATCCGAATCCGCGGACCAACATCTTTTGGCTAAGCACCATCGTGATCCAGATCATAACCGCGATCACCACAAAAGCCAGCGGCCAACGGATCATCGTGCCTAGCGCGTCACTGTCAAATCCAGCCCCAACGGCAAGCCCAAGCAGCACAAAACACGCATCGCGCAGCTGCGGCGGCACAACCATTCGCATCCCCGCAACCCCAAGCAGGCTTACGGCGACCGCAGGCCCCAGCAACACATACACCGGCGCATTCAACGCCCAACCAACCACAGCGCCCACAATACCAGCCCCAAGCGTCAGCGCCGCATCACGCGGTGATCTTGATATCTGCGGCCATCTCATGGGGGTCGACCTACCACTCCAAGGCCGTGCTCACCAGTCCGCAACACCTTGAACCTGCCAGAGTAAAGGCGCATCACGCTCAAAATCCGACCCCAGAAAGGCACCCAATGGATAACCTGCGTGGCGCAGCTTTGATGGTCATGGCCATGTTTGGCTTTGCGATCGAGGACATGCTGATCAAGTTCATGGCCGGGGCCCTGCCCGTCGGCCAAATCCTTGCAATGCTCGGCGTCGGCGGCGCATTGGTTTTTGGCACAATCGTTCGGTTTCAGGGCCAACGACTGGCTGAACCTGCCATGCTTGCCCCGCCAATTTTGATCCGGGCCGCAGGCGAGATTTTTGGCACCGTATGTTTTGTCACTGCAATTGTGGTGACACCCTTGTCATCTGCGTCCGCTATTTTGCAGGCCACACCGCTGGTCGTGACGCTGGGTGCAGCCCTATTCCTGTCTGAGCCCGTTGGCTGGCGACGCTGGTCTGCGATCTTTGTCGGATTTTTTGGCGTGTTGCTCATTGTGCGCCCCGGTATGGAAGGCTTTTCCCCGCTTTCGCTGTTTGCGGTCGGCGGCGTTTTAGGCTTGGCAATCCGCGATATCGCGACGCGCAAAGCCTCCGTTCAGGTGACAACCATGCAACTCAGCTATCTTGGTTTTCTTGCAGTCATCCCTGCCGGCGTCTTTCTGATGATCTTTTCGGGCACGCCACCTGTCGCGTTGTCGCCGCGAATTGCGCTTATTTTTGCGGCCACAATCAGCATTGGGGTATTCGCCTACTACGCCATTGTTGCCGCGATGCGCGTCGGCGAAGTCAGTTTCGTCACGCCATTCCGCTACACACGTATGATCTTTGCCCTGATCATCGGCATCACCGTCTTTAGCGAATCCCCTGACATGCCAACCCTTATTGGGGCCGCGATTATCGTGGCATCTGGCATCTATACGGTCTTTCGCGAACGCAAAAACCGCGCTCCATCCGCCGCGAGCCTTTCCAAGCCGGGTGTGCCGCGCTAAGACACGCTCAACCATATTCAGCCGAAAAAGGACTTTGCCATGAGCACCATTATCGACATCCACGCGCGTGAAATTCTCGATAGCCGGGGCAACCCGACGGTTGAAGTCGACGTGATCCTTGAGGACGGCACAATGGGCCGTGCTGCTGTGCCCTCTGGTGCGTCAACCGGGGCCCATGAGGCAGTCGAACGCCGCGATGGCGATAAATCCCGCTACATGGGCAAAGGCGTGCGCGAAGCTTGCGCTGCCGTGAACGGTGAAATCGCAGAAGCGCTTTTGGGCATGGACGCCACCGATCAGGTTGAGCTGGACGAAGGCATGATCGAGCTCGACGGCACGCCCAACAAGGAACGCTTGGGTGCCAATGCCATCCTTGGCGTATCGTTGGCTGCGGCCAAAGCAGCTGCAGATTACTGCACCCAACCGCTGTATCGTTACGTAGGTGGCACGTCGGCCCGCGTTTTACCGGTGCCAATGATGAACATCATCAACGGTGGCGAGCATGCCGATAACCCCATCGACATCCAAGAATTCATGATCATGCCCGTTGCCGCGCAGAACATTCGCGAAGCTGTCCGCATGGGCTCTGAGGTATTTCACACGCTGAAAAAAGAGTTGACCGCCGCGGGCCTGTCCACTGGTATCGGCGACGAGGGCGGCTTTGCTCCCAACATCAACTCCACGCGTGACGCACTTGATTTCGTTCTGCAATCTATCGAAAAGGCGGGTTACAAACCGGGCGAAGAAATCTACCTCGCATTGGATTGTGCCGCGACGGAATACTTCCACGACGGCAAATATGTCTTTGCTGGAGAAGGAAAATCCCTCACGAGCGAAGAGAATGTCGACTACCTTGCAGCGCTGGTAAATGATTACCCCATCATCTCAATCGAAGACGGCATGGCCGAAGATGACTGGGATGGCTGGAAGGCCCTGACAGATAAACTTGGATCAAAGATCCAGCTTGTCGGCGATGATCTCTTTGTCACCAACCCAACCCGTCTGGCCGAAGGCATCAAGCGCGGCTCGGCCAATTCAATGCTCGTGAAGGTCAATCAAATCGGCACCCTGACAGAAACGCTGCAGGCCGTGGATATGGCACACCGCGCTGGGTTTACCAACGTGATGTCCCACCGATCCGGCGAAACAGAGGACGCAACCATCGCGGACCTCGCCGTTGCCACAAACTGCGGTCAAATCAAAACAGGCTCGCTTGCACGGTCTGACCGGCTTGCTAAATACAACCAGCTTATCCGCATCGAAGAAGCGTTGGGCGAAACGGCCAAATACGCCGGCCGTTCGATCCTCAAATGATCAGCTTGCGCGCGGCGGAAACTGACAGCGACCTCGCCGCCGTGCGCACCCTGTGTTGGGCCTACCGCGACCAACTGGCCGCCCTATCCGCGATTGAATGGGATCTGATGGAGACCTTCTATCCGGCACCCAAATACCGCGTGTTGATGGACGCTCTGGCAACAGAACACGCGCGCCCGAGCGGCATCATCTTGCTGGCCAGTGACGGCGATACTCCGGTCGGTTGTGCGATGTCGCATGCGCTCGATGGAGACACCTGCGAGATGAAGCGCGTTTTTGTCACCCCCGCGGCACGCGGCAAAGGCGTCGCGCGCCAGCTTTGCACCGCTGTGATGGCGCAGGCCCGCACCGACGGGTTCACCCGCGTTCTCCTGGATACCTCCGCCAATCTGACAGCCGCCCGCGCGCTCTATACGCAGCTTGGTTTCGCCGAACGGGGCCCCTACCAACCTGTTCCTGATTTTGCCTTACCGCATCTGGTGTTCTTTGAGGCACGCTTGTGACCGCCGATCAAATCATCGCGCATCTAAACCTCGCGCCGCATCCAGAGGGCGGCCATTACCGCCAAACTTGGGTCGCAGAAAATGACGGACGCCCCACCGGCACCTGCATCTACTTTCTGCTGCAGGCGGGCGAGCACAGCCATTGGCACCGCGTCGACGCCACCGAAATCTGGCTCTACCATTCTGGTGCGCCGCTGATCCTGTCGCTCAGCGCATCTGACGCAGGCCCCGCCAAAGACCATCTGCTGACACCTGACCTGAGCAACGGCGCACCACAAATCATCGTGCCGGAAAACCACTGGCAATCTGCGCGCAGCACCGGCGATTTCACCCTCGTCAGCTGTACCGTTTCACCGGGGTTTTCCTTTGAGGGTTTCACCCTCGCGCCCCCCGGTTGGGGCATCCCCAGATAAGTTAAAACGACCCCACATTAACCTTCTTTTTATGGAATCCTTCTATCCACGGCTCAGCTCTTGAGCGCCGGGTAAAATGAGGGGTAGAAACATGACGAAATTGACGGCGCACGGGATCGTAAAGCTGAGGGTGGACGGTATTCGGACCGCGGATCGCTCTATCTCAACGTGATTGGCGGCGGCCGCATTTGGGTCAACAGCTTCCCGCCAAACAAGAGACGACGCGGGTCGCCATACGTTCACAACGTACCCCATGACCTTTCGCGCACATTCCTAGTAAGACTTCAAACTACCTAAGCGACAAGCAAGGGCTTTGAGAAACACTTTGGCTTCAGTGCCGTTTAGATCCCAGATCTCCGTGAATTCTTCGCATGAGGATTGATCAAGCCACAAAGCAGCGCCAACATGAAAAAAGGCATTCAATTTTGGGAATGCCGAATAAGGACACCATTATGCCAAACCATGACCGCCCATTGCTTGCCGTTCTGATTGACGCAGACAATGTACCAGCCCGGCATGCGGCCAAGATTATGAACGAAATCGCTTCCATTGGAGAGCCGGCTCTGCGGCGCGTCTATGGCGACTGGTCGAACGAGCACCTGAAAAGTTGGCGTGAACCGATCCATACTCTCGGCCTTGTCGCGCATCAGGAAACAGCAAATTCACGAGGAAAGAACGCAACCGACATCGGCCTCGTCATACACGCAATGGACATCCTGCATTCGGGCAAGTTTGACGCCTTCGTCATAGTGTCCTCCGACAGCGATTTCACAGCACTTGTGAACCGGTTACGTGAGGACGGATTGACCGTGATAGGCATTGGTGAGGAAAAGACCAACCCTGCCCTGCGTAACGTCTATAATCGGTTCATTCTCGTGGAAAATCTCAAGGACGAAAACGAAAGCAACGACAGTAACGACACCGCTGCTAAGCCCAAGGCCGATATGAACCATGCCTATCAACTGATCTGTAATGCAATCGCGCGGTGTGAGACAGAGGACGAATGGGTATCATCTGGCCCAGTGGGTAAGAATCTGATGGCAGCACACCCCGACTTTGACACCCGCAGCTACGGTTTTGCAAAACTGAGCGGGTTAATCAAAGCGTTACCAAAACTGAAGTTTGCCAACGATGGCAACCGTCCCTTGGTTCGCCTCAAGACCTAGTACGGCGCCAGCATCCTTTGAATTGTTGCATCTGAGCCTGCGCTGATTGGCCGGCCCTTCTTGCGGCCGTATTCACTAGCCGAGCATGGCTACTGCCCGCCTGCCGCAAACATCCTGGAAAATACCCGTGCACCGCTGACCAACCGTGTTGTGCGCTCTATCGCATGGAACATGCTGACCATGCAGCGCTTCACGCAATTTCGCTGGTGCCGTTACACCAGTTGCCCGCGCGGTACGGGGATGCAGCTGAACACATCAAGACCTTGGCACCGGGCTATGCTGCGTCTACCCGCGCACTCTGTTCGAGGAATTACGGACGGCTGAGTGTTCCGCCACCCACAGCGGCCCGCACGCCCGTCGTGCCAGGGCATGACGTCGGCAACCCCCGTGCCACGCGCACAGCCAGATAGGCAAAGGCCTGTGCTTCGAGCATATCACCATTAAGTCCCACGTCCTCAACCGGAGCCACGGGGCAATCAAGGCTCACGCTCAGCATCTGCATCAACACAGGGTTATGCCGCCCGCCGCCCGTCACCAGCACGCGAGATGGCGGCGTCGGGCAATGCTGCATCGCTTCGGCCACGCCAGCGGCACACATCGCCGTCAGGGTCGCGGCGGCATCGGCGTCCGATAACTCGCTGACCAGAGCCACCATTTCAGCAAAATCGTTTCGATCCAATGATTTGGGCGGAATACGTGCAAAATACGGCTCTGCCAAAAACAACTCCAACGCGCCGTGTTCGACTTCTCCCTTGGCCGCAATTTTTCCGCCCTCGTCAAAGGGAATACCCAACCGAGCTTGCAACAGATCATTCAAAGGCGCGTTCGCAGGGCCTGTGTCAAACGCCAGCAACGCCCCCTCAGTCTCGGGGGCATCCGCCTGCGGATTGACCCACGTCAAATTGCCCACACCACCAAGGTTCAAAAATACCACCGGCCCCTCGGCACCGATATGGCGCGCGCAAGCAAAGTGGAAAAACGGTGCTAACGGCGCACCCTCGCCGCCCATTGCCACGTCCGCGCTGCGGAAATCCCAAACAACCGGCGTATCCAACGCCGCGGCCAGCATCGCGCCATCGCCCACCTGCAACGTGCCATGGATGCGCGGCGCATGGGCCAGCGTCTGGCCATGAAATCCAATCAGCTCAGCGCCCTCAAAAGGTTTCAGCACCTCCAGATGCGCGTGCTCAATCACCTGCGTCGCGGCCAGAACCTCTGGCCCGGACCATTTCCCCAAGCCCGCCGCGACCACCGCCCGCTCTGTCGCTGAATACGAGCGATACGCCACCGCGCCAAAGCGCGAAATCTCGTGCCCATCGGTATACAGCATCGCAGCATCTACACCATCAAGCGACGTGCCAGACATCACCCCTAACGCAGCCACAACACCCGTTTTGCTCAATATCCCGCCTGCCCCATTTTCCATGCTCTTGTTCAGGGCCTTTTCCTTTGACTGCGCACCGCCTATAGAGTGCAACGCATTCCCAGCCGAGAGCAAGCGCCATGACATACCATCCCAAATCGGATTTCATTGCTGTGATGCAGCAGCGCGGCTTTCTGGCTGATTGCACCGATTTTCAGGGGCTCGACGAAGCTCTGCTCAAAGGTGCACAACCTGGCTATATCGGCTTTGACGCCACCGCGAAATCGCTGCATGTGGGCTCACTCATTCAGATCATGATGCTGCGTTGGTTGCAAAAAACCGGCGGCAAGCCCATCACTTTGATGGGCGGCGGCACGACCAAGGTTGGCGATCCCTCGTTTCGCGCGGATGAACGCCCCCTGCTGGGCCCGGACCAGATCGACGATAATATCGCTGGCATCAAAAAAGTGTTCTCGGCCTACCTCACTTACGGCGACGGGCCATCCGATGCGCTGATGATCAACAACGCAGAATGGCTCGATGGGTTGAACTACCTCGATTTCCTGCGCGACATCGGGCGGCATTTTTCAATCAACCGGATGCTATCCTTCGAGAGCGTTAAATCGCGCCTTGATCGCGAGCAGTCTCTGTCATTCCTTGAATTCAACTACATGATCCTGCAAGCTTATGATTTCATGGAACTTCATCGCCGCTACGGCTGTGTACTGCAAATGGGTGGCAGCGATCAATGGGGCAACATAGTCAACGGTATCGACCTAACACGGCGCGTGATTGAGGGCGAAGTTTACGGCCTGACATCGCCCTTGCTGACCACCTCTGACGGCAAGAAAATGGGCAAATCGCAGGCCGGCGCTATCTGGCTGAACCCTGACATGCTGTCGCCTTACGAATTCTGGCAGTTCTGGCGCAACACGACGGACGCCGATGTGGGCCGCTTCCTCAAGCTTTATACAGAAATGCCTGTCGATGAATGCGACCGCCTTGGTGCCCTTGCCGGATCCGAAATTAACGAGGCCAAAATTCGCCTTGCTAATGAGGTCACTGGTTTGCTGCATGGTGCCGACGCGGCCACTGCGGCCGAAGCCACGTCTCGCGAAGTGTTCGAGCGCGGCGGCGTTGGCGATGACCTGCCCACTCTGACCCTCAGCGCTGAGGATGTGGGGGACGGTATCTCCATTGTGCAGTTGATCGTTAAATCCGGCCTCGCGGGCTCCGGCAAGGAAGCCAAGCGCCTGATTTCAGAAAATGGGGCACGCATCGATGACCAGCCGCTGACAAATGCGGGCATGATGCTTGATGCACAGGCGTTGTCATCGCCGATCAAGCTCAGCGCAGGCAAAAAACGGCACGCGCTGGTCCAACTGGGCTAACGCCACGCCGGACCGGTTAACGTGGCGTTTACCACGCTTGGCATCAAATGAGCTATGTTTGATGCCACACCGGCCACGCCGGGCCATGCCCTTCACCAAGACCCAAGCTTTGCCGCGGCCCTCAGCCTGTGCGGGCAGGCCCCTGTCACTTTGCCTGGTGGCTTGATTCTGCTGCACCGCAAACTCGCTGGTATCCCTGTTGCGATGCTGCCGCGTGCCGATCCGCCCCCAGATCTACTTGCCCAACTTAAGGATGTCGGACTGTCCCGGATCCCGCTCATTTTGTCGCCTGAGCGGCCCTTGGGGCACATGCGGGCGCTGCGTCTACGCAAAGGGATCAGCACCGCGATTATCGATTTACAACAAAGTGATACGGTCCGCCGCGCCGCCTTGCATCAAAAATGGCGCAACCAACTATGTCGCGCCGAGGCGTCGTTGCTGCGCGTAACCTCCGCCTCTCTTAAACCCGACCACATCCTTTTGAGTCTGAACGAGGATCAGGCCCGAAAACGCGGCTATGCCAATTGGCCCGCCCCCCTAACAGCAGCTTTTGCTAGCACCGCCCCAGATCAAACCCGTCTATTCACCGCATCACTCAACGGCACCAAGGTCGCGCATATGCTGTTTTTGCGTCACGGCCACCGCGCAACCTATCATATCGGTCACAGCACCCAACAAGGACGCGCGCATCACGCCCATAATCTGCTGCTTTGGACGGCGTCATGTTGGCTGGCAGTGCGCGGAAGCACCTCGCTGGATCTTGGGCTACTCAATGACAGCACCCCAAGCCACACCCGATTTAAGTTGCGGGCCGGAGCACGCCCTCAGCTGATGGGCGGCACATGGCTGCGCTGGCACCCTCTTGCGCGCAAGGCAGGCACATGATGAAATGAACGCCTGTTCAAATCGGAAAGGGGATTTCATGCAACTTGCCACCACAACAGCCATCATCACCGGCGGCGCATCAGGCTTGGGCGAGGCAACCGCCCGCCATTTTGCGGCACAAGGCGCGCAAGTTACCCTGCTCGACCGCGATGCCACGCGAGGGCCACAAGTCGCAGATGAGATTGGCGGGCATTTTGTTGAAACAGATGTCACCAGCGAAACGTCTGTGCAGGTGGCCATTGAATTTGCGCTCTCCAAAATGGGTCACATCACCGCCACGGTAAATTGCGCCGGAATAGCCTTGGGGATCAAAACGGTAGGCCGCGATGGCCCCCATCCCCTCGATGCTTTCCAGCGAACCATAGATATCAATCTCGTGGGCAGTTTCAACGTTGGCCGCCTTGCCGCCGCCGCCATGGCGCAAAACACGCCTGACGAGGATGGCGCGCGCGGGGTCATCATCAACACCGCCTCCGTCGCCGCCTATGATGGGCAAAAAGGTCAGGCCGCCTACGCCGCGTCCAAAGGTGGCATTGTCGGAATGACCCTGCCCATGGCCCGTGATCTAGCCAGCAGCGGCATTCGTGTGATGACCATCGCACCGGGCATTTTCAAGACGCCGATGCTGGCGGGCCTACCCGATGACATCCAAGCAGCCCTCGCCGCTGACGTGCCGAACCCCGCGCGGCTGGGCGATCCGTCTGAATACGGGCGCTTGGCCGCGTTCATCATCGAAATGGGATATCTTAATGGCGAAGTGATCCGGTTGGATGGCGCGCTGCGGATGCGGTGAAACAAACTTGTGCACTGTAGCGGTGCACATGTTGTACACGCTCGGTGCACAGGCTGTGCATCGCGGCAATTAGCCTTGCGACGCTGCTTTTTCTTCCAATGCCAGCCACTCTTCCTCGGCCGCTTCAAGCTTGGCCTGACGGTCCATAAGCGCGTCTGTCGCCTTCTGGAACTTCACCGGATGATCGGTGAATAATGCGGGATCACTCATCAGCTCGCCAAGCTTCCCGATCTCAGCTTCCAGCCGCGCAATATCTTCTGGCAGCGCCTCCAGACGGTGCTTTTCAGTAAAGCTAAGGCCGGTTTTCTGAGTGATCTTAGCCTCAGCCTTAGCGCCAGAAACCTTTTTCTTAACAACGCTCTGAGCAAAATCATCCTGCCCACGCTGCGCAAGGTAATCACTCCATCCGCCCGCATAAACCGTGGCACGCCCGTCGCCTTCCATGGCAATGGTCGTGGCTGCCACGCGGTCCAGAAAGTCGCGATCGTGACTGACGAGCAATACGGTCCCATCATAGGTGCTCAAAAGCTCCTGCATCAGATCCAATGTCTCGACGTCCAGATCGTTGGTCGGTTCATCAAGCACCAGCAGATTGCTTTCGCGCGCCATGATTTTGGCCAAGAGCAAACGAGCCTTTTCGCCGCCCGAAAGCGACCGTACAGGGGCCCGCGCCTGACCTTCGTCAAACAGGAATTCCTTAAGGTAACCAACAACATGCTTGGGTTGTCCGCGCACTAAAACCTGGTCAGCCTTGCCTGAAACACGCATGTCGGGATCGCCCGTCAGGCTGTCCCAAAGGCTCATGTTACCATCCAGCTGCGCACGCGCCTGATCGAACAATGCCAAAGCGATATTTGTACCCAGCTTGATCTCACCACTGTCTGGCTGCTCACGGCCAATCAGCATGTTCAACAGCGTGGTTTTGCCCACACCGTTCGGGCCAACCAGCGCAATCCGATCCCCGCGCTGTATGGTCAGGGAAAAATCGCGCACAATCGTTTTGTCGCCGTAGCCTTTGCTGATGTTAATTGCCTCAGCAACTTTGCGCCCCGACTTTGGACCGGCCTCAAGTGCCATGGCCGCGGCACCTTGCCGTTTGATCTGGCCTGCCCGTTCAGCACGTAAATCTTGCAAGGCGCGCACCCGGCCTTGGTTGCGCTTACGGCGTGCGGAAATACCTTCAACGGCCCACCGAGCTTCGGCTTTGATCTTGCGATTAAGCTTGTGACGTTGGGTGTCTTCTTCTTCCCACATCTGGTCACGCCAGGCCTCAAACCCGCCAAACCCAATCTCTTGGCGGCGCACTTCACCCCTGTCAATCCAAAGGGTTGCGCGCGTTAGCTCACGTAAAAACGCCCTATCGTGACTGATGATCACAAAGCCTGCGCGCGCGGTTTTCAACTCGGCTTCCAGCCACGCAATCGCTTCGATATCCAGATGGTTTGTTGGCTCGTCGAGCAACATCAATTCCGGCTCTGACGCCATAAGCCGCGCAAGGGCTGCGCGCCGCCGCTCGCCACCAGAGGCTGTTTCCACCGGGCGCGCTGGATCAAACTTTAGGCCCTCACCCGCACGCTCGACGCGGTACATCTCCGACGCTTCGAGCCCGTGGGCCGCAAAATCGCCCAACGTCGCAAAGCCGCTCAGGTCAGGATCCTGTTCCATGTATCCAACTGTCACGCCAGCGCCTGCGATAACATCGCCGCCATCAGGTTCAACCATGCCGGCCATCACCTTCATCAGCGTCGATTTCCCAGAACCGTTGCGCCCGACAAGCGCCAGCCGGTCACCCGGTTGGACCACAAGCGACATGCCATCAAAAACCGGATCGCCCCCGAAGGTCAGCGAAATATCATTAACTTGCAAAAGGGGTGTACGTGCCATTCCTGCCAGCTATCGCCGTCGCCTGTCAGGGTCAATGTGCCAAGGCCTGCAATTGCTTCAAAATTCTCACCTAAAGTCAGATTTTCTGGACCGCCAGTTAAACCAGCGCCCGCAACAGCCGTTTGCGCTCCACAGGGATCGCGCCAATCTCGAGGCCCGTAAAGACATGCAGCGTCCCCATCTGCCGGTCCACCACGGCATGATCGCTGACGCGGCCGCCCATCATCAGGTAGCTGCGCAGCAGTGGCGGCATCCGCAACATCCCCTTTTTTGCATCAGGCTTGCGCCGCAGCTTGGCAGCAAAGCGAAACACATCTGGGGATTTGACCTGCGGCAACCAGCGCTTTGGGGCCAAATACCTCGCCTTGAGCATCGCGAAAGCGTCCAGGTACTGCTCCGTTTCAACACCGGCAAAGCTGGCGCAGCCAAAAATCATCTGCACGCCCACTTTATCCACCGCGGCTGTCATCGCCGCCCATGCCACCCGCAAAATATCAGGGTCATGCCAATCAGGGTGCACGCAAAAACGCCCCAGCTCCATCATTGGCCCTTTGCAGGCAGACAGTGCGCTTAACTCGTAAAACTGTGCTGAATAGCTTTGCGTCAGGCGTTCACCGGTCAAAAGCGAGATCCGAAAACAGCAAACCAAAGTACCGCTTGCGACATCATGGACCAGCATATGCGTGGCCGCCGTGTCATATGCATCAATGTCGTTGGTATGTGGTCTGCCAAAGCACTGCGCTCGAAGGACCTGAGCGGCATCCAAGTCGCTCTGCGTCTTGGCTTGCTGGACGTCATAGCGCCCTTTATCCAAATAAATCATCCGCAGCTCCAATCGCCAGCCCAATACAGGCCTCGCGCGGATTCGCGGCATTTAAGTGAAATTATAAGCCGCCAATCGCGCCTGCCGGATCAACCTGACCAAAGTTACCCAAGAGCTGGCGTAGGAAGCCCGTGTTGGTAACGCCCGAATCCGTAACGCGGCGTGCCAAAGGTACGACCTGACCACGCTCCAGCCCAAAACGCTCGACATTGGCGACAACGCCATTTGTGTCAAAGCTGATGGCAAGAACTTCGCGCTCAATCACTTTGGGTTCCAGAAACGCAACGCTGCGCATGCGGCTACGTACGAAATAATAACCACTGTCATTTAGGATTCCGGCAGACGTCGGCACGCCTACCGTTTCTTCAACAGACGAACGCGTATCCACGCCAACCACGATCAGTTCAAGCTCTTCTGGCTCGGGGATATAGCCGTGGTTTTGGAATCGAGGGGAACAAGCGCTCAGCGCGCCTACGACGACAAGCGCAGCCAATGTAACGGTGACCCGCCGGATGGTGCTGTATTCGCGGCCCATGATGCTGCCCTCTGTCTTCCTGTTGCCGTGCCCTCTTGTCGATGGCGTCTCCGGCTTTTATCTCGCATACACCATGGATGCCCCTCGGTTCAAGAAACGAAAGCACAAGATAATGTCACGACAAGCCCCCACTGCCACTAGCATGCGTGTCTCCGAGCTTTCTCAATCGGGGAAAACACCGATTGAGTTGCGCCCTACAAAGGCGGAATTGGCCACGATCGCACAGGAGATCAAGATCACCGATCTACGCAAACTTGTTTTCACAGGATCGTTATCGCCTCACGGAAAGTCCGATTGGGAGTTGAACGGTCATCTCGGAGCAACTGTTGTGCAGCCCTGCGTTGTGACCTTGGTGCCTGTAACGACACGAATCGAAGTCGATGTGCTGCGTCGGTTCATTCGGGAATACGATGATCCCGACGATCCTGAGGTCCAAATGCCTGAGGATGACACCACCGAAGTCTTGGGGGCATGGATCGACCCTGTCGCTGTGATGACCGAAGCGCTGACCCTTGCGTTGCCGGAATACCCACGCGCCGCAGATGCGGCCCTATCAGCCACACAATTCGCAGAACCTGGTGTGACCCCGATGACGGACGAAGATGCGCGCCCTTTCGCCGGTTTGGCCGCTCTAAAGGACGCGTTGGAGAAAAAGCCAAAGGACTAAGCGACGATTCTCTCTTGAATGCGCTCCTTTTCGCAGTATTTTGCCGATCTTATCCCAATTAAGGTTGGACAACCGCCGAGCGTAGGCCTACACGCAGCCCACGCCCGAACGGGAGTTGATATGAAACACGGCCGTAGGCGCAGTATGCTGCCTCACCGGCCCCGAAGACAAAGGCACCAGACATGGCTGTCCAGCAAAACAAAGTATCCAAATCGCGCCGCAATAATCGTCGCGCACATGATTCGCTCGTTGCAGCAAATCCAAACGAGTGCACCAACTGTGGTGAACTTAAGCGCCCTCATCACATCTGTGCGGCCTGTGGCCATTATGATGACAATGAGATCGTCGCGCTGAACGATGAGATTGATCTCGAAGACGACGCTGCCTAAGGTAAGGTTCGACTGAACAACTAAAGGCACTCGCACCGATGACGGCACAGACCGATCACTCTACCGCGAAGGCCGCACGCACCCTTATATCGGTCGATGCGATGGGTGGCGATCAGGGCCCGGCAACCGTTGTTGCCGGGTGTTCCGATTCTGCCAAGATCAATCCTGACATTGCTTTTATTCTGCATGGCCCCCGCGCCACGCTTGAGCCTTTGGTGGCAAAGCGCCAAACGCTGATCGGTCGCTGTGAAATCCGTGATGCGCCTGGCGTTGTAACGATGGATGACAAGCCCAGCCAAGTTGTGCGCACCGGCAAGGACACTTCGATGTGGTCCACCATTGAGGCCGTCAAGACCGGTGAGGCCGGCGTTGCAGTATCATGCGGCAACACAGGCGCGCTGATGGCCCTGTCGATGATCCGCCTGCGCAAGCTGCCCGGCGTCAACCGGCCCGCTATTGCAGTGCTCTACCCCTCGACCAACACGCACGGATTTAACGTGATGCTCGACGTTGGGGCCGACATTCGCGCGGATGCCGACGATCTTTTGCGTTTTGCCCTGATGGGCATGTCCTATGCACGCAACGGCATGGACGTGGAGCGCCCGCGCATTGGCCTGCTGAACGTCGGCACCGAAGAGCACAAAGGCCGTAATGAGCTTAAGGAAGCCTTTGACCTGATTCGCGACCATGCGCCGGACGCGGGCTATGATTTTGTTGGATTCGTCGAAGGAGGCGATCTTTCTGGCGACGTCGCGGATGTTATTGTCACAGATGGCTTTACCGGAAATGTTGCGATCAAAACCGGCGAAGGAACTGCCAATCTGATCGGCACCCGCCTGCGCGAAGCTTTCAGACATTCGCCGCTTTCGATGCTGGCCGCGCTGCTTGCATACACATCGCTTCAGCGGCTCAAGAAAAAGATCGACCCGCGCCGCGTCAATGGCGGGGTCTTTCTGGGCCTCAATGGCACGGTGGTGAAATCGCACGGCTCAGCGGATGCGACCGGTGTGTCCGCCGCAATCAAACTGGCCGCGCAACTGGCCGACAACAGCTTTAACGACAAACTCGCAGCCCGTGTGGCAGCCGCCCTACCAATCGCAGAAAGAACCCAACAATGACTGTTCGCGCCGTCGTCCGCGGTGTCGGACATTACCTGCCCAAACGTATCGTTGAGAATGCCGAGTTTGAGGCAACGCTAGACACCAATGATGAATGGATCCGCGGCAGATCTGGCATCGAACGGCGTCATTTTGTCTCCGAAGGGGAAACCACATCGACAATGGCCGCTGCCGCTGCGCGCGCGGCACTTGAGATGGCTGGCATGGACGCCAACGAGGTCGATGCAATCATCGTCGCGACGTCGACAGCCGATCTGACATTTCCATCCGCTGCCACAATGGTTCAAGCCGAATTAGGCATGAAACAAGGCTTTGCCTTTGATGTGCAAGCCGTTTGCGCTGGCTTCGTTTATGGATTGGCGAACGCGAATGCGCTGATTCTCTCGGGCCAGGCGCGCCGCGTCATGGTCATTGGTGCCGAAACATTCAGCCGCATCATGGACTGGACCGACCGCAGCACGTGCGTCCTTTTTGGCGATGGAGCTGGTGCGCTATTGCTCGAAGCGCAAGACGGCGAAGGCACCTCTGCTGACCGCGGTATTTTGGCGACGGATTTGAACTCCGACGGCAGCTATCGGGACCTGTTGTTCGTGGATGGCGGTGTCTCAACGGGCACGACCGGCTATCTGCGCATGCAAGGCAATCAGGTCTTCCGCCACGCCGTAGAAAAGCTGGCTTCAACCGCGACAACTGCCATGACGCGGGCTGGCGTAGAGGCCAGCGATATCGATTGGGTTGTGCCGCATCAGGCGAATATCCGCATTATTCAGGGCACCGCGAAAAAGCTTGGCCTGCCCATGGAAAAGGTCGTCGTTACCGTACAAGACCACGGCAACACTTCGGCGGCCTCTATTCCTCTTGCTCTTTCAGTTGGCTACAGCCGCGGGCAAATTAAAACCGGCGATTTGTTGGTAACCGAGGCCATTGGCGGTGGTCTTGCCTGGGGTGCAGTGGTCCTGCGGTGGTAACTCTAGATGGTGCCGAAACGACGTCTTCCAAGCCATTGATATTGACTCGGAAAAATACGTTGGCCTATGTTGTTAAAAAAAACCGGGGGACGACATGACGAACAAGACATTGACGCGAATGGATCTGAGCGAAGCGGTATTCCGCGAAGTCGGCCTGTCACGAAATGAAAGCGCACAACTTGTTGAAGCCGTACTGGACCAAATGTCCGACGCATTGGTAAGTGGCGAACAAGTTAAGATTTCGTCATTTGGAACATTTTCAGTACGCGACAAGTCAGCCCGCATTGGCCGCAATCCAAAAACGGGCGAAGAGGTTCCAATCAACCCA
The DNA here is from genome assembly GCF_003352085.1 of Sulfitobacter sp. SK012. Lineage (NCBI taxonomy): Bacteria > Pseudomonadati > Pseudomonadota > Alphaproteobacteria > Rhodobacterales > Roseobacteraceae > Sulfitobacter > Sulfitobacter sp. SK012. The sequence goes on along the minus strand of NZ_CP025804.1, from coordinate 1,934,502 downwards.
CGCCGCGTTTTGACCTTTCGCCCCTCGCACTTGATGAAAGATCGCGTCGCGGACGGCAACAAGTCCTGATCTGATGCCCAAATCGCCAGACGCATTTCGCACGATATCCGAAGTCGCAGAGTGGCTTGGTATCCAAGCGCACGTGTTGCGGTTTTGGGAAAGCAAGTTCAGCCAAATTAAACCGATCAAACGCGCAGGCGGTCGGCGGTACTATCGTCCTGCCGATATGCTGCTTTTGGGCGGCATCAAGAAGCTGTTGCATGATGATGGCCTGACGATCAAAGGCGTTCAAAAAATCCTGCGCGAGGAAGGCATGGGCCATGTCTCGGACCTGTCCGTTTCTCTGGATGACCCTGCATTGGAAATAGCCGCGAAGGCGGCAAAGCCAGTGGCTAAACCTAAACCAGAACCCGAAGCAGTTGTGCTGTCTTTTGAGGCTCCTTCCGAAGCCAAAGATGACGTGAAGGAAGGCGTGCAAGCCGCTGATGCAGTGGAAGAAACTACCTCAGACGGTGATGCGCCTGAAGGCGACGAAGGATCTACGACCGCGGAGGTCGCTGATGAAGTCGCGCAAGCTGACACACCAGCCGAAGAAGCACCCGCCTCTGAGCCAGCCGTAGCTGAGACCGTGGAAACCGACGCACCAACCGCCGCGGAAGAAATGTCGCCGATGCCAAGCTTCCTCAGCGAACCGGCAGAGCCAGAGCCCGCGGTTACTTCTGACAAAACAGACGCGCCCGAGGATCCCGCAGAGCCCGAGATGTCGGACCCGGAAGAGGCGGAACCCGCAGTGGCCTCTGCCGAAGAAACCGTCGTTTCAGAGCCAGAAGAACAGGTCAGTGCACCGGACGTCGAACCGGAACCTCAGCCCGAGGCCGCCAAACCACGCGATATCGGCATGCCTGAAATCACCCCTGAAGCGAACATCAAGGTCGAAACGGGCGTCCTCGCGACATCTGCGCGCCTGACCGGTATGTCAAAAGACAACGCCGATCAGATCGCCCCCTTGTTGGAACAGCTAGCCGCCCTGCGCGACCGAATGGCCGCGTGACGCAACCGATCGGCGGCAGGCCCATCATCTCAGCACGAGACCCGTTGCTCAGTTTGGCAATTGGCCCTTGCACGCTGCCCCAATTTCGCTATGAAACGGCTCATGTCGGGCTATGGCGCAGTCTGGTAGCGCGTCCGTCTGGGGGACGGAAGGTCGCAGGTTCGAGTCCTGCTAGCCCGACCAACCGACATATCAAAAACGCCCGTGCCCCCGCCGCACGGGCGTTTTGCATATCTACGAGGTGGCCATGGCCGGTGTGATCCCCAACCAACAGCTCAGCACGATGATCGCCTCTGGACAGATCAGCGCAACGCCGCCTGTAACGGATGCTCAAATCCAACCCGCAAGCCTTGATCTACGTCTGGGCACAGTGGCTTACCGCGTTCGCGCGTCTTTTCTAGCTGGGCACGGTGCCCGCGTTGAGGACCGCCTGGCAGAGTTCGAGATGCACCGCGTTGATCTTACCTCTGGTGCCGTTCTGGAGAAAGGCTGCGTCTATGTCGTGCCGCTTATGGAACACCTCGCGTTGCCCAAGGGCGTAACTGCGGTCGCCAATGCCAAGAGTTCAACCGGTCGACTTGATCTGCTGACCCGTATGATCACCGATGGCGGTACGGAATTTGACCGTGTTGCGGATGGTTATCACGGCCCACTTTATGCCGAGATTTGCCCGCGCTCTTTTTCTGTTCTGGTGCGCCCTGGCATGCGGTTGAACCAAATCCGCTTTGGTTCAGGCGATGCAGTGCTTAATGACGACGCGTTGCGGGCCTTGCATGCCGAAGTTCCGCTGGTGAATGGTGACGCTGTTATCGACGACGGTCTGGGGTTTTCTGTCGATCTACGCCTGCCCGGCACAACGCTGGTCGGTTACCGTGCCAAACCCCACACGGGCGTTATTGATCTCGATAATATTGGGTATTATGCGCCTGCCGAATATTGGGAAGAAGTCCACAGTGACAACGGCCAGATCATTCTGGACCCCGGTGCATTTTACATTCTTGTCAGCCGCGAAGCTGTGACGATCCCGCCAAACTACGCTGCAGAAATGGCACCCTACCTCGCGATGGTTGGTGAATTCCGCGTGCATTACGCGGGATTCTTTGATCCCGGCTTCGGTTTCGAAGCCGCAGGCGGTGCGGGATCACGCGGCGTATTGGAAGTTCGCTGCCATGAGGCCCCATTTGTTCTAGAGCACGGGCAAATTGTTGGACGATTGGTCTATGAACGCATGGCAGAGGCACCAACGCAGCTTTACGGCGTTGGCATTGCATCCAATTACCAAGGACAGGGTCTTAAGCTGTCAAAGCACTTTAAAGCAGCTTAAAATCGTGAGGTTCGACGCATAACCTTCATCGCCTGTTTGGCTTGTTGTCCGCCGTTTCCGGACTGACCCTGCGCCTGCCTGCGTGCACGGCGTTCTGCACGAACTTGCTTTTGCGTCTTCACCGGGTTGCCAAAATCGTCGATTTCGCCTGCTGGCATCTCTTGACCACGCCCGAGCTGCGACGCTTTGTTAAAGCCTGCGTCGATCCCTTTGCTCACCAGCTTGCGCATCAAGAGCCTCGTGATCATGTTGATCAACTGGTTCATTGTTCTGCCTTTTTAACTGCCTCAGCCACCAATATAGCATGAAATGAGGCGATTTTCAGGTCAATCTTCGAAAAGCTCGCTCTGGCCTTCTTCGGTTTCTTCCTCATCATCACCATCACCCAACAGCGGCGAGCTCGATGGCAGTGGACGGTTTTCCAACAACCCAGCAGAGCGCAGCTCTTTGAGGCCCGGCAGATCGCGTGCATTCTCAAGCCCGAAGTGATCAAGGAATGTCTGCGTTACCACAAACGTCACAGGACGGCCCGGCGTCATCTTGCGGCGACCAAAGCGGATCCATTCCATCTCGAGCAACTGGTCCACGGTCCCCCGAGACACCGACACGCCGCGAATTTCCTCGATTTCTGCACGGGTGACAGGCTGGTGGTAGGCGATAATCGCCAATGTCTCGATTGCCGCCCGGCTCAGCTTGCGGATCTCTACGGTTTCCTTTTGCATCAGAAACCCCAGATCCGCGGCGGTGCGCATGGCGTAGGCATCCCCGACCTTCATCACATGAACACCGCGCCCTTCATAGCGACGGCGCACATACACCATCGCCTCTCCGGCATCGCAACCATGTGGCATCCGCGCTTCGAGTTCACGCAACGTGATCGGCTCAGACGTGGCAAACAGCACCGCTTCTAACATGCGCTCTTGTTCGGCCATGGGAGGAGCCTCAAATAGGCTTTCTTCTTTTTCTTCAATGTCTTCTGACACGCACCTAATCCTTCTTACGCAACTGGATCGGCGCGAAACTCTCGGCCTGACGTATTTCCAGATGGCCTTCTTTTACCAATTCGAGCGAGGCCGCAAAGGTCGATGCCGTAGCAGAGCGACGCCGCACCGGATCGGCTTCCCAACCTTCAGGCAGATAGCTCATCAGATCACCCCAATCGCCAGCAAAGCCAATCAGACCACGCATCCGTTCAAGCGCTTGTTCCATTGTAAATATAGATTCTCGATCCAGCACAAAGGGTCGAAAATCATCGCGTGTCCGAATGCGCGCATATCCCTGCATCAGATCCAAAAGCGTCGCGGTATAGGTCACTTTGCGCACGCGCTGCACCTCAAAGGTTTGACCGCGGGCAAAGAAATCACGACCCAATTGGTCACGCGCCATAAGTCGCGCCGCAACATCGCGCATCGCGGCCAACCGCTCCAATTGAAACGCCAAATGCGCGGCAAGCTCCTCGCCTGATGGGCCATCTTCTGTGGGATCAGGCGGCAATAACAGTCGGGATTTAAGGAACGCGAGCCACGCTGCCATCACCAGGTAATCCGCCGCCAGTTCTAAGCGCAGCGCCTTGGCCTGTTCGACAAAGGCCAAATATTGGCGCGCAAGTTGCAGGACTGAGATTTTGCGCAGATCGACCTTTTGCGTACGACTGAGCGTGAGCAGTAGGTCAAGCGGCCCCTCAAAACCATCGACATCAATAATCAGCGCTTCGGCCGCAAGGCGATCCGCAACCGAAACAGTGTCTTCTTCGAAAGTGGTATCAGCCATGCAATGCCCCGCCCAAAAGCGCTTCAAGCTCGCTCTGGAGGGCGGGAATGTCAATATCATCAGGGGTACGGCGTGCATCAAGCGCCCGCAGCGCGCGGGTTTGCGCGGCATCGGTCATCTCTCCGGCGGCAACGGCGACTTCGGCGCGCTCTGCCAGCGTGCCGTTGCAATGCAAGATTACATCACACCCAGCCTCTAACGCACCGCGCGACAGGTCAGTGAGCGTGCCTTCGAGCGCTTTCATTGAAATGTCATCGGTCATGATCAGGTTATCGAAACCAATATCTTCGCGGATCACCTGCATCACCGGCTTTGACAGCGTTGCAGGAGCCTCATCAATCGCGTCGTAAACCAGATGCGCGGTCATCCCCATCGGCAGGTCGGCAAGCGCCTTAAAGGGCGCGAAATCAACCGCATCCAAATCCGCACGCGGAGCCGAAACACGCGGCAGGTCAAAGTGACTGTCTGCCGTGGCGCGCCCGTGTCCCGGGATATGCTTGACCACGGGCAACACACCACCGGCCAGCATGCCATCGGCGGCAGCACGACCAAGGGCCGCCACTTGCATTGCATCGTTGCCATAGCAGCGGTTGCGCAGGAAATCATGAGTTTGAGGACCAGCTACGTCAACCATCGGCGCGCAGTTGCTATCAATGCCCAACTCAAAAAGCTCATCTGCAATCAGCCGGTAACGCAGGTACATCGCGCGCGTGGCCTGCCCACCTGCAGCGTCAACAAACTCGAGGGGCGGAAACCATTCGCGCCAAACCGGCGCGCGCAGACGTTGAACACGCCCACCTTCTTGGTCGATCGTAATCGGGGCATTGTGTCCCACACAATCGCGAAAATCATCGCATAGCGCGCGAACCTGATCTGGGTTGTCGATATTGCGGGCAAAAAGGATAAAGCCAAACGGGTTCACATCCCGAAACAGCGCCTTTTCTTCAACGCTCAGACGCAGTTCCGCTGCATCCAGTATCGTCGCGCCAAAGCGCTGGTCTGTCACCGCGTCACAACCGGAATACAATCGGCGTTTTGTGCCGTCAAAGCAGAGCAAAACCGCCGCGCATCCGAGATGTCAGAAAACCCATGGGCCCGGAGGCGGTAAAACGTGCGTCCGCCGCTGGTTGCTTGCTGAACGATGCGTTGTTTGTCACCCAGATAAGCCGAAAATTTTCGCTGCAACACGACCCATTGTTCGCGCGCGATCTCGGGGCTGTCGAAGGCCCCCAATTGCACAAGTCGCGTGCCAGCTGGCAAGGTCGAGATATCGATTTCTGCCGATTCCGACGACACATCCGCCGGAACCTGCAAAGACGCTTGGATCACATCAGCAGCTGGGCGGTTGCGCGGCCGCAATGAGCTGCGCGGACCAGGGCCAGTAACAATTACCGCCGGCACTTCAGCCGCGACGCTCGCCAAAACAGGGGTTACTTCAGGTGCAGTTTCTTCGCTTTTTATTTCTTCCAAAGGCGCGACGCCCCTCGTCAGCTGTGCGACCAAATCGTCCACGGTGCCCGCCTGAAGTGCTGCCGCTACATCGACCGCTACGGCCTCTGCTTGGGTTTCTTCGGCAACAGCCTGTGGCGCATCGGCAACCACTTCGGTCTCCATAGGTTGGTCTTCGTCAGAAAGCTCAATCGGTTTTGGGGCAAGCCGTAGCTCTTCGACCGGTGTGCTAGAGGCCCCAACCGAGGCCACTTCGTTCACCGACAGCCCTTGATGCTGTGCCAATTGACCGCCCGGATTATCGGGGAGGATGCGCATTTCTCCCTCTGCCGCCCGGACAACTGGAATGCCACTGACATCGCGTACAAAGATCTTGTAGCCCCAAACACCAATGCCTGCGATCAATGCCAGCGACACAAGTGCGCCCGCTGTATTCGTAAGCGTTGTCAAACCACTACGCGGCTCTGTTGAAGTGCCTTGCGCGCGGTAATACGCCATTTGGCCCCCGTCCTCGGGGGAGGAAGTGTAATCTGCCATCTCTGCCTCGCTGCCCGCGTTGGTACATTGCCGTGCGGGTCTGATCGTTTGGTTGCCAGTATCTATGTCGTCGCCTGTAGGTGCCGGTGCGATGCTGCTAGCGCATCTCTTGCGCCGGCTCTACGCCCAGAATACCCAGACCGGCTGCAATTACAATCGCGACGGACCGCGCAAGGGCGATTTTTGATTGAGACGTCTGATGTGCGTCTTCCTGAATGAACCGCAACGACGTGTCATCATTGCCCCGGTTCCAAAGACCGTGCAGATCGCCCGCCAGCTCATAGAGATAGAACGCAACGCGGTGCGGCTCGTTGCTGCGCGCGGCTGTTTCGACCAGACGCGGCCATTCAGCCAGCTTTCGCAGAACTCCAATTTCAGCATCGTGATCAAGCTTGCTAAGGTCCGCAGCCGCCAATGTCGCATCATCAACAGCAATGCCCGCCTCGGCAGCTTTGCGCAGCACAGAGGCCACACGCGCATGGGCGTATTGAACGTAAAACACCGGGTTATCGCGAGACTGCTCCAGCACCTTGTCGAAATCAAAATCAAGCGGCGCATCGTTCTTGCGGGTCAGCATCACAAACCGCGTCACGTCACAGCCAACTTGTTCGACCACATCACGCAAAGTCACGAAGGTGCCTGCGCGTTTGGACATTTTGAACGGCTCACCGTTTTTATAAAGCTTCACCAACTGCGTCAGCTTGATATCGAGCGGCACTTTGCCATCTGAGAGCGCTGAGGTGGCCGCCTTCATCCGCTTGACATAGCCACCGTGATCCGCGCCAAAGATGTCAATTAACGCATCAAAGCCGCGGTTTACCTTGTTGTAATGATAGGCAATATCGGGTGCAAAGTAAGTCCAAGAACCGTCAGATTTCTTGACGGGGCGGTCAACGTCATCGCCAAAATCCGTGGATTTAAACAACATCTGTTCGCGGGCTTCCCAATCTTCGGGCAACTTGCCCTTGGGCGGCTCCAGCGTGCCCTGGTAGATCAGGCCCTTGGCATCCAACAACTCAATCGCGGCGTTAATCTGGTTGCCCTCATACATCTCAAGCTCGCTGGTAAACAGATCCATCGAGATGTTCAAAAGCGCCAGATCCGCCTTGATCAACTGCATCATCGCATCAATCGAATAGCTGCGCACATCCGCAAGCCAGACGTCTTCATCTGCACCCAGATACGCATCCCCGACCTTGGCTTTCAACGCTTCACCGACCGGGATCAGATAATCGCCTGGGTACGTGCCATCCTCAAACGCGACCTCTTTGCCATGCGCCTCAAGATAACGCAGGTACACGGACCGCGCGAGCACATCGACCTGCGCGCCGCCGTCATTGACGTAATATTCCCGCGTGACCTCAAAGCCCACGAAATCCAGCAGTGACGCCAATGCATCGCCAAAAACCGCGCCGCGTGTATGGCCCACATGCAATGGCCCCGTTGGGTTGGCAGAAACATATTCGACGTTAACCTTTGCACCCTGCCCCAGATCTGAGCGGCCAAAATCCGTACCAGCAGCCAGCACTGCGCCCGCGACGCCTTGCCATTGTGGCGCGTCCAAACGCAGGTTCAAAAACCCCGGCCCGGCCACATCAGCGCTGATCACCCGCGGATCAGCCATCAGCAACGCCGCCAGAGCTTCGGCAATATCGCGCGGCTTAAGCCCCGCGGGCTTTGCCAACACCATCGCTGCATTTGTCGACATATCGCCATGCGCCGTGTCGCGCGGCGGCTCCACCGTGACGGCATCAAACTTTAAGCCCGACGGCAAACGGCCATCGCTGACCATTGTATCAAGGGCGGACAGAACAAGGGTGCGGATATCGGCGAAAAGGTTCATGTATTAGGTGCTTTCATGGTGTATCCGTGCATGTACCAGCTTTGCGGCTCAGGTCAATCAACGCGGCTACTTGGCCGCGATATGAATGATTTGGCCTGTTAAATCTTTTGCCTCGCGGCACAAAAGGCTCAATGCAGCAGCAAGCCCTCGTTCTGGATCATCTTGTGGCGCGATAACCAGATTGATCTGCACACCGCGCAGGGCCAAAACCTTGGCCAGGGCCTGATGCGCTGCCCCCAAAGCAGGGCCCATTGCGGCAGCTCTTAAATCAAACGGATCGGTTGGGTGCGTAGCCAGCGTGACCAACGCCCCCTCGCCCGCCTCTAGCCCCTGTGCAAAAGCCCGCGTCAGAGCGGTAAGTCTGGTGATCTGGGCATCAATTTCCCTAGGGTGCGCCAAAGGTAACAGGTTCAAAACGCCGTGCAGCGGGGTCTTGGCCCAGCTTTGACCAATCCGGCGCAAGGCTGCGGGCACATCTGCGCCCAGCATCAACGATTCAATCCGGGCGCTAGAGCCTGCGACCACGTCACTGAGGCCAGCCGCGTTTTGATCAAGTGCAACAACGCGTGCGCGTGCCTTGGCCAAACGCTGCGCACAGATTGGCCCAGGCGTCTGGCACGCCCCTGCAATGACCACTCTGCGGCCAGTAAATTCGTGAATGAGCCCCACAACACCCCCATCGTTGCTGTTGTCGTACGTTAACAGACTTTCAGCGTTTGAAAAACGGGCCTCAGCGCGCAGGCACCAGTCGGGCGTGCTCTTGCAGCGCAAATCGGTCCGTCATCCCGGCAATATAATCCGCCACCATACGCGCCAGCGCCGTGCGGTCGTTGCCCGCAGCGGCAATGCTACGCGCCCAATGACGCGGCAGTAAATCGGGTTGGGCCAGAAAGAGCGGGAATAAATCCTCGACCACCTGCGTGACCTCAGCGCGTTTTTCCATAACCACGGGCGCTCGGTACATGCGGGTAAACAAAAACGCCCGAATTTCGCGCAAATCGCGCCACAAACTGTCCGAGAACCGAATAACCGGCCGACCAAGATGGCGTATATCAGCGGCAGACGTAGCATTTGAGTTTGCCAACAAACCCCGAGACGTCTCGATGACATCAGCAACCATCACACCGAACACCCGGCGCAATGCCTCGTGGCGGCGACGGTAAGGATCGGTGTCGGGGTAAAGGCGGTCCACTTCGGCGTAAGCTGCGCGCACCAGCGGCAACTCAGCAATGTCATCTTCGGTAAACAGCCCTGCGCGCAAACCGTCATGCAGATCGTGGTTGTTATAGGCAATATCGTCGGACAATGCGGCAACCTGCGCTTCGGCAGATGCATGGGTATGTAGTTCTAAATCATGCACAGCGTCATATTCAGCAAGCGCATAGGGCAGATCGCCAACCACAGGCCCGTTATGTTTCGCGATCCCTTCCAACGTGTCCCACGTCAGGTTCAGCCCATCAAAATCTGCGTAGTGCCGCTCAAGCGATGTGACAATGCGAATGGCCTGTGCGTTGTGATCAAACCCACCGTAAGGGGCCATCAGTGCATGCAGGGCGTCTTCGCCCGTGTGACCAAAGGGGGTGTGACCCAAATCATGCGCCAAAGCCACGGCTTCGGTCAGCTCGCCATTCAGGTTCAGTGCCCCTGCAATTGTACGCGCAACTTGTGCCACTTCGATGGAATGGGTCAGCCGGGTGCGGTAATAATCGCCCTCATGTTCCACAAATACCTGCGTTTTGTGCTTGAGCCGCCGAAACGCTGAGGCGTGGATAATTCTGTCGCGATCCCGCTGATAACACGACCGAAAGGTGCTTTCCTCTTCGGGGACGCAACGCGCCATAGCTGTTGCTGGATCACAGGCAAAAATTGCGCGCATGGGCTGGGGTCCTTGTGGCCTGTCCTTAGCTTTCTATATATAAGGTATCGTGGGATGCAAACCGACCCACTCCCCGTGTACCGGAGCCTGATCATGAACCTACCACCTCAAGTGACCCCCCGCGCCTTCGCACGTCTCTCTGAGATTGGTGCTGCTGAGGATGGTAAAGCCCTGCGCGTTGCCGTTGATGGGGGCGGATGTTCAGGTTTTCAGTATGAAATCGTGCTTGATGCCCCAAAGGATGACGACCTGATCCTAGAAGGCGACGGCCAGCAGGTTGTGGTCGACGCGATCTCCCTGCCCTTTCTGGCCAATGCGACGATTGATTTCACCGAAGAGCTGATCGGCGCCCGGTTTGTGATCGAGAACCCCAATGCCACGTCATCGTGCGGCTGCGGGACGTCCTTTTCCATGTAATTGGGCCTTTGGCTGCTGCTTAGGCCAGCGCGGTTCCGGCCCGCGCAAAACCCGCAAAAAACGCTTCGAATTTGTCGGTTGATTGCTCTGCGCCACTTAGGATCGCACTGCTTGTTGGGCCAAGGTATAGCTCAACATGGGGGCGCATCCGGTCCCAATCGCCATTGCGCGCGTCATCAAGTTCAAACATGCATTCTGACATGGGGCGCAATGCCCCCGTTCCTGAGCCAAGGCCGTTAAACTGCACTCGGCCTTCGGGAACGGCCTGCTCGAAACCGTCATGGCCCGCGACCCGAAGCGCCCAATTGCCCACCAGATATTCGTGGTAGGTATCAGGGACTGTGTCAGGTCCTGCTGGTGTAATGGTTGCGTGGGCCACGGACGCCTCGACAGAAGCCTCCCAAATCGCAGAAGGAACACGCCCCGCAAAGCGCAGCGCCACACAGACTTCGGCCAAAAGATCCATGTTTTGATCAAGATAGGCAAGCAAGCCAGCGTATTCGAGGCTGGTGATTGCAGATGCATCAAGGCCCGGATCCCGCGCACCATATTCACTTAGGTAAAAGACAATATGGGTCAACTCATAGGCTGCCTTTTTGTTGGGCATTACAAACGTATCCGTGCGGTTCATAAAGCTGTGCAAGCGCTCCGTTAACCCGTCATCGACCACTTCAATGCCGCGCCGCGCAAAAAGCCTGCGCGCTTCTGCGCGTTGCAGATCGGACAGCTCCGCGTCAGCAAGTCCAGCTTGGGCCGCCCAGGTACAAAGCGCTGATGCCTTGTTGCCGCCCATCCCCAGATCTTCGAGGTCGAGGCACACAGAAACTAAGAACCGGTAGTATTGCGGAAAAAACCGCAGCCGCTTTTCGATTTGTTCGTAAAAGGTATCGAACGGAGCAAGCGCACCGTCCGGCAGCTTGGCCCCGCTACAGGCCAGTATTCCTAGAAATTCAGCATTTTCCTTGAGCCAGAACACATCATCGCCAGCGCGACGGTGTGCGGCGAACGCCTCTACCAGTGCAGGCAGACGCGGCCGAGGTTCGGGGCGGCGCATATCGCGAAGGGAAACCACATTGGACATATTTTGATCCTCATTGTTACAATTCGCGCATAGCGCCGCCTCAAAGATTGTTCAGCAGCTGGTGGTGAACAGAGCGACTTGATCACCGCCATCCGACGAGGTGCCTGCATCAATGCAGCTGGTGGTAAACATCTCGACTTTATCGCCAGCAATCGATGATGCATCTGCGGTCACGCAGCTGGTGGTAAACATCTCAACTTTGTCGCCCGCCATCGATGATGCATCCGCCGTGATGCAGCTGGTGGTAAACAGCGCGGTTCCGTCGCCTGTTAGCATTTCAGTGGTCATTGCTGGCGTAGAACCAGAGGAAAACAGTTCAGTTGCGTCCCCCATCAGTGTGTCGCCCGCCGCTGGAGCTGAGCCCGAAGAGAAAAGCTCGGTGCCGTGGCCTGTGAACATGTCGTCGCCAAAAATCTCGTGTGCTTCGATACGCTGTGCAAGTGCTGTCATTGGGGTCATCCTTTTCAGTGTTCTATTTATAGTTGCAGATGGATCAACGCTTGCCCGTTAAAGGCGATCTGCCAACAAGAAATTTTGACACCCTCGGAAATTTCGGGACTTATCCACATCAACTGCGCCGTCCAATCCGTGGCGGCCGAGCAAGAAGATTGGGAATGGTTAACGGCAGAAATTTTTTATCCACAGCCCCACTAATTCGGAGCTAAACAGAAATCTCGACTTAAATTTCCCTTCATGCGGGAATATTGTTCTTTTGTTAACCAATAAAGTGATTCTCCCAAAGTCACCGCCCTTGCCCAAACCGACCCGATCAGCGATAGCAAACAGACCGCAAAAGGAGCCCGCCATGAAGATCGCGACCTTCAACATCAACGGCATCAAAGCCCGCATCGACGCCCTGCCCACTTGGTTGGACGAAGCATCCCCCGATGTCGTGCTGCTGCAGGAGATCAAATCAGTCGACGAAGGGTTTCCCCGCGAGGTTTTTGAAGAGCGCGGCTATAACGTCGAAACCCACGGGCAAAAGTCATTCAACGGCGTAGCGATCTTGTCGAAATTGCCACTCGAGGACGTCACCCGGGGCTTGCCCGGTGACCCAGAAGACGAACAAGCCCGCTATATCGAAGCAACTGTGGTGGGCGAAGCTCATGCCGTGCGCCTGTGCGGATTGTACCTGCCCAACGGCAACCCGGTGCCGGGCCCAAAATACGACTACAAGTTGGCGTGGATGGACCGCCTGCGCGACCGTGCGGCCGCATTGCTGGCCGAAGAAACACCCTTCCTGATGACGGGTGATTTCAACATTATCCCTCAGGCCGAAGATGCAGCCACCCCTGACAGCTGGCGCGAGGACGCGCTCTTTCGTCCGGAATCGCGTGAGAAATGGCGTGAGCTGCTCAATCTTGGCCTAACCGAAGCATTCCGCGCGCGGCATCAGGGGCCAGGTCATTACAGTTTTTGGGATTATCAAGCCGGGGCGTGGAACCGAAACAACGGCATTCGCATCGACCATTTTCTGCTGTGCCCGCAAACCGCCGATCTTTTGCGCGATTGCCAGATCGACAAAGACATCCGAGCACGCGAAAAGCCTTCAGACCATGTTCCGGTTTGGGTGGAATTGGCGCTTTAACGACGGCTGTAGGACAGGATCCACACGGAGCGCGTCAACAGCGTCATGCCTGCAGTTCTGCGTCCCAATACAGGAAGTCCATCCAGCTTTCATGAAGGTGGCCCGGTGGGAACTTGCGACCCATATTGCGCAGTTCTTCGGCACCGGGCTGGCGCGGCGGCTTGCGCAATGAATACCCCGTTTGGTGCAACGCCTTAGATCCTTTGCGCAGGTTACACGGGCTGCACGCGGCAACGACGTTCTGCCAACTGGTCACCCCACCAGCGGCCCGTGGCACCACATGATCAAACGTCAGATCACCGCGCGCACCACAGTACTGGCAACAAAATTCATCGCGCAGAAATAAATTAAAGCGCGTGAAGGCCACGCGCTTTTGAGGTTTCACATAGTCTTTGAGCACAACAACCGACGGTATTCGGATTGTCCGTGACGGGCTGTGCACGCAGTCATCGTATTCAGCAACGATATCCACCCGGTCGAGCCACTTGGCCTTGATCGCATCCTGCCAAGGCCACAGCGACAGCGGATAGTAACTAAGCGGACGGTAATCCGCGTTTAGCACCAATGCAGGTCGATGCTTTAGCGCACCAGGTTGGCGCGTGAATTCGGTTCTGAAGTCGCCGTGCATATCCGGTGTCGTCCCTTGCCCATTTATCCGACTATATCTCGTGGTTTTACTCTGGCAACCCAAAGCTTAACCACAAGATATCGCGCATAAACGTAAACGAGGTGCGTGGACCGACCGGAACCTACAGTCCTAGTTTGTCGCGCATAAAGGCCAGCGCTACCGAAAGGCCATCAGGCGCTATGCCATGACCGGTCCCTTTCATCACGTGGGCAAAGACATCTTTCCACCCGGCCTCTTGTAGCGCTTCTGCCGCTTGGGGCAACGATTGTGGCGGCACGACATCGTCTTCGTCGCCGTGCACTAGCAAAACCGGCGGGCGGCTTACAACGTCATCCGCCAGGGTCTCTGGCGACAAAAGGCGGCCCGAAAATGCAACAATGCCCGCCACCGGATCTTCGCGGCGCGGGGCCACATGCAGCGCCATCATCGAGCCTTGGGAAAATCCAAAAAGCACGACCTGCTCGGGCAGCACATCATTATCTACCATCAACGCATCAAGAAACGCATTTAGATCATCCACCGCATACGCCATGCCGCGCGCAGACTCTTCTTCGGATGAATTGTCTATCCACGGGATTGGGAACCACTGAAATCCCATCGGCGCGCCAGCACAGGCTTCTGGCGCATCAGGGGCCACAAAAAGCGTGTCCGGCAGGTGCTCCGCCAGCGGATCGGCAAGACCTAAAAGGTCCGCACCATTTGCGCCGTAGCCATGTAAGAATACCACGACTGATCGTGTTTCTCCCGAAAGCGGCGCACGCTGTTCTGCGTTTAAAATCCGTGTCATGTGATCCCTTCCCTGTCTTTTGCTACTCGGTAGTACGTAAACAAAAGCCGCGCTGCAACTGCCCGCCACGGCGACCAGTCTTGAGCCATCACAGCCAGCACCCGGGGTGTTGGTCGTTCTGGTAACTCAAATAAGATCCGGGTTGCTTCTTGGAGGGCCAAATCGCCGGGTGCGAACACATCCGCGCGGCCCAATCCAAACATCGCATAAATTTGCGCCGTCCATTGCCCAACGCCCGGAACTTGGGTCAGCGTCGCAATGACATCTGCATCAGGTTGCTCGCGCAAAGCGACATAATCGATGCCCGCGTCAGCCAGCGCCAAGGCATAACGGATCTTTTGACGGCTCAATCCCGCAGCACGCAGACCGTCCTCGCCTGCCGTAATAACCCCAACGGGCGTGTCCATCCCCAGCGCCAGCATCCGCGCCCAGATCGCGTTGGCTGAGGCGACCGAAACCTGCTGCCCCATGATGGCATGAAGCACGGTGGCGAAACCATCGCCGCGTAACCGCAAGGGCAGCGGCCCCATCAGCGACATCGCATATTCAAAGCGCGGCTGCGCCCGGGCCAACCATGCGGCCCCTTCGGCCACATCAGCAACACACGTGATGATCCGCGAGTTCACAGGGCACCAACCCAGTCGAGCGCAGCCCTAACGCTATCCACACTCAGCATATCGGGTGGCGATACTGGCCGATCGATGAGGATAACATCCAATCCCAGCTTGATCGCCGCATCCACCTTGGGGCGGCTCGCGCGGCCGCCCAGATTGCGACAGATCAGCAGATCAACGCCCATTCCTTCAAAAAGCTGCACTTCGCTGTCCACCGTAAATGGCGGAATGCCAAAGACGGGCTCTACAAAACTGAATGGCGGCGCGCGGTCCTCTTGTCGGGTCTGTCGCAGCAACAAGGTCTCTCCCGGAAATCCCTTATACTGGGGAAGGCTTTCCCATCCAGTCGCCGAAAACACCCGTGTGCCCGGCGCAATCAGTGACATCGCAGCAGCCACGTCCACGGCACTGCGCCCGCGCGGAATTTCGGGAAGCGGCCAACCCGGACGATCAATCCGCAAAAACGGCAGCCCCAGCTTTTTTGCGGCCAAAAACCCCAGCGACGTCATTGTCCCATCAAACCCGTGGCTTGCGTCCAGCACCGCGTCACTTCCGGCCTTTGCCAAATAGCCAACCATTTCGTCCACATCAGAAAACTGTTTGACCTCAGGCTCAATCGCAGGAGCGCGCAGGCCCCGCGGTGGTTCTGACATGATAGAACGGGTTGTGATCGGTAGTGAAACCAGCGCCTCAGCAAGGAGGTTGGCCTCAGCACTGCCAGCCATCAACATCAGGGATCGGACCTTACTCATGTCACCATGCTTATCTCGCCCGCGCGTATGCGCAAGGGGGCTTGCTCCCCCCCGCCGCGAGGTCTAGCCATACCGCACAGGCAAAGGACCACCAAAATGACCGACCCAGTGCAGCAGATTGAATCCGATGACGCACGCGCAAAGCGCAACGTTTTTGTATTGGTCGCCGCACAGGCGTTTCTGGGCAGTCAAATGCCGATGATCTTTGTGGTTGGGGGCCTTGCTGGGCAATCGCTTGCGGCCAACATCTGTTTTGCGACCATGCCAATTACGATGATCGTCATCGGATCCATGCTGGCCGCCACGCCGGTCTCTGCGATCATGCAGCGCTACGGACGGCGCGTTGGATTTATCATCGGCGCGACAGGCGGTGCTTTGGGGGGCGCGGTTGGTGCATATGGCCTCTATGTGGCGTCCTTCCCAATCTTCTTATTGGGCAGCCTGCTGACGGGTATCTATATGTCAGCGCAGGGATTTTACCGGTTTGCCGCCTCTGATACCGCATCCGAGACGTTCCGGCCCAAGGCGATATCTTATGTAATGGCCGGTGGATTAATATCCGCCATTCTGGGTCCACAACTGGTCAAATTTACCGCCGACGCATACGTGATCCCGTTCTTGGGGACATATATCGCGGTAATCGCCTTAAACGTCATCGGCAGCTTGCTGTTTGTTTTTATCGACATTCCCAAACCACCCGTCCCACAACATGACGCACCCAAGGGGCGCAGCCGGTTAGAGCTTTTGAAGACCCCGCGCATCGCAGTCGCCGTCATCTGCGCCATGGTCAGCTATGCGTTGATGAATTTGGTTATGACCTCAACGCCGCTGGCCGTTGTTGGGTGCGGCTTTGATAAATCCGTTGCGGCCGATGTGGTGACGGGCCACGTGCTGGCAATGTTCGCACCGTCATTCTTCACCGGGCACCTTATTGCGCGCTTCGGGGTCGAGCGGATTATGGGGATTGGTATCGCGATCTTGGCGGCCGCTGGTATGGTTGCCCTGATGGGCGTCGCCCTTCCCAACTTCTTTTTCGCGCTGATCCTGCTGGGCCTTGGTTGGAACTTTGGCTTTATCGGTGCGACGACCATGCTGGCTGGTGCCCACGCCCCACACGAGCGCGGGCGCATGCAAGGGCTGAACGATCTGTTGGTCTTTGGTGGTGTGACGGTGGCATCGCTCGCATCTGGCGGTCTGATGAACTGTTCAGGTGGCAATGCCGTCGAAGGATGGGCTGCGGTGAACTATGCGATGGTGCCGTTTTTGATCCTCGCCGGCGGGTCGTTGATCTGGTTAACCCTGCACGAACGGCGTGCCGCTCTCGCTTAAGGTATCTACCAGCGCCGAAGGGCTGCGCGCAGCGTAAACCCAAGGCCCGGTTCTGGCAGCAACCCATCTGCGACACAGTTTGGATTTGCCACTGCGGCTCTTAGCACCGGCCCCGCTGCTGCTGCGGGCAGAATTGCCGGTGCGGCATCGCTTGAAATACTGCGCCGCGCGGACCGTGCCGTCCCAAGCCGGTTCAATGCGTCCTGAGCCAGCGCCCGAACGCCAGCCGCCGTTCCGTCCAAAAGCGGCACACGGCCCGCTTTTTCCAGCTGCAGGATCGCGCGCAACCAGTTTGCAATCCCAGCCGCATAGGCCGCGTTTCGAACTGTCGCCTCATCTGCGTGGCCCAGCAACGACGCGCCTGCCCACATCAAATGCCCCGAAGTCTCATTCACGAAGCGCTCAAAATGCACCTCATCCTCGAACGGGTCCCGGTAGATATCAAAACGTCGCGAGGCCACCAATGCATCCAACATCTTGGCCAAATCAGGGCTTAGCACTGCGGCCAAGGGCGTCGTTACCTCGTGGCGACGAACAGTCCCGCCCTCGGCAATTTCCTCCAAGGCATCACGCCACCATTGCAGGCGCATTTCTGCGATCATCGGTTCTTGCGTGACCCACGGGGCGCGTGCGACTTCAACGTTAAAGGCATAAAGCGGAAACAGAACCCGCCGCGCCGCCAAGGGGGCTGCCATCGCGCACCGAAAGCGCAATGGATCGCCCTTTTCAACAAGAGCAGCGCAGGCATTTAGATCGGCGTCAAAACTCACGCGGGGCGCACCACACAAAGCAAGTAGCCAAAACTCGCGCGGTTGGCGCGCCAGCAAGCCGCTTCTGCTTCGGCCTCATCCAGAACAGTTTCAAGAGCCGCGTCGCCGGTTCCGCGCAACATCGCGATCCGCGCATCTACCGGGCTATAATAGGCCTCCCACGCCGCATCAGACAGCGCACGGGTGCCCAGCATCTCATACCCTGCCGCTTCAACCTTAGCGGCAATACCCGCCGTATCGGTCATCGCTGGATATTCGGCCCAGTTTGCCTGTGCTTCCGCCGAGCGATCATCGGTAAACCAACACGGCTCACTGAACGCGATCACGCCGCTTTTGGTCAATGATTTGCGCCACGCTTGCAAGGCCTGAGTAACCCCAAGGAAATAGACAGCACCAGCGCACCAGATCATGTCATATTGGTTTGCCACCCGCGCCATGTCTGCTCGCAAAACCGTAACACGGTCGTCGCCGCGCCACGCGTTTCGGGCCGTATCCACAAAATGCGGTGTCTTATCAAGCGCCGTGACATGGCCCTGAGGGGCCGCATCCAACAATGCCGCAATGTCCCCTCCTGGACCGCAGGCCACATCGCCCACAACAGCCTTTGGGCTAAGCTTGGCCAGAGCCGCTGCCCACGCAACATCCGCAGGCTCGCCCGGTCCTTCGCGCGACAAATCCCTGTGCAGGGTGAAAAACGCCTCGGGATCAAAACTCATGTTGCCGCCCCTCCTGTGTCGCGGATCAGCTTCCAACGGATCGCGTCTAGCAGCGCCTCAAAACTCGCATCCACTATGTTTGCGCTGACCCCTACGGTCGACCAACGGTGGCCAAGCGCATCTTCGCTGTCGATGATGACGCGGGTCACAGCCTCAGTTCCGCCTTGGGTGATGCGGACTTTGAAATCCACCAAGCGCATGTCTTCAAGATGTGCTGAATACTGCCCCAAATCCTTGGCCAACGCCTTGGAAAGGGCATTCACCGGCCCCCGGTCACAGCCCAGCGCGTCCATGCTTTCAGACACCGACTGCCGCTTTTCGCCGTCAACTTTGACCACAACCACCGCCTCAGACAGGCTGACCATCTGGTCGTATTTGTTTTTGCGCCGCTCAACCGTCACTCGGTAGCGTTTGACCTCAAATAACTCAGGCATCCGTCCCAAAGCAGTGCGGGCCAACAACTCAAAGCTCGCTTGGGCCGTGTCGTAGGAATATCCCTCAGCCTCTCGGGCTTTTACGTCTTCTAGGATGCGGCCCAGCGCCGGATCACCCTTTTCCACGGACAGACCGGCACTGGCCAAACGACGCCGCAGATTGGACTGGCCAGCCTGATTGGACATCGGAATGATGCGCGCGTTACCAACAATACTTGGCTCGATATGCTCGTAGGTCGATGGGTCCTTGAGGATCGCACTCGCGTGCAACCCCGCCTTATGCGCAAAGGCCGAAGATCCAACAAACGCGGCCTGCTTCATCGGCACGCGGTTGAGGATTTCATCCAACATCCGACTGGTCTGGGTCAGTGTCTTGAGCGCCTCAAGGCTGACGCCTATCTCAAACTGGCTGGCATAGGGTTCTTTGAGCAGCAAAATCGGGATCAGCGTGGTCAGGTTTGCATTGCCACACCGCTCACCTAAGCCATTCAATGTGCCTTGGATTTGCCGCGCACCCGCATCCACAGCCGCCAGCGAACAGGCAACCGCGTTTTCAGTGTCGTCATGCGTGTGAATGCCCAAACGGTCACCCGGAATGCCGCTTGCGATAACCTGCGCCGTCACACGCGACACTTCGGCAGGCAAGGTACCGCCATTGGTGTCACACAGCACAATCCAACGTGCGCCTGCGTCAAACGCGGCATGGATCGCTTTGAGCGCATATTCAGGATTGGCACGGTAGCCGTCAAAGAAATGCTCAGCGTCAAACAGTGCCTCACGCCCTTGGGCCACAAGATGTGCAAAAGACCGGGCGATATTGTCGAGGTTTTCGTCCAGCGTGATCCCAAGCGCCGTTGTCACGTGGAACTCATGGGTCTTGCCAACCAGACAGACGGATTTGGTCCCCGCATTCAGAACCGCGGCCAGTACGTCGTCATTTTCCGCCGAAATCCCTACCCGTTTGGTCATGCCAAATGCTGTCATCGCGGCACGTGTCTTGGGGGCTGCATCAAAAAACGCATTGTCCGTTGGGTTCGCCCCCGGCCAACCGCCTTCGATGTAATCCACGCCCAGCGCATCAAGCGCCGCGGATATCTGCATTTTCTCATCCGTTGAGAACTGGACGCCTTGGGTTTGCTGCCCATCGCGCAGGGTGGTGTCATAGATGCAAAGGCGTGTCCGGGTCATGGGTGGGCCCTCCTTGCTGGATTACAGACTGTGCCATTTGGCCAAGGCTCTGCGAGATTGGTCATACCCTGAGGAGCGATCATTTGACGGCCTCAAGCTTGCTTTCATCGAACTCAGGGGTTGGCATCAACACAACGCCTGTTTTGCTCATCTGCACCTCGACGCCGGCCTCCATCAGTTTGCCTTTGATCCGGTCCACATGGGTGAAATCCTTGGTTTCCATCGCGGTGATCCGCGCCTCACTCAAAAGGAGTTCGTAGACCGACAGATCAAACTGCGCCCTTGCGGCCCATTCAGGTGCCAGATCCCCCATCAGACCAACCATGCGAAGCCCAGCGCGCAAGCTTGCGGCCTTGCCCGCGTTGGCAAGTTCATGAAGATGGGTAATGGCACCGGCAGTATTCAGATCGTCTGCGAGCAATCCCAAAAGCTTGCTGTCCGGCACGCCTTCTTCTTGATCGGCTGCAATGGCATACCACTTGCGCAGCGTCTTCTCCGCCTCCGCCCGCTTCTTTTCCGTCCAGTCCATTGGCTTGCGGTAATGCGTGCTGAGCATCACAAATCGGATCACCTCGCCCGGCACGTCTTGGTCCAACAGGTCACGTACCGTAAAGAAGTTACCAAGCGACTTGGACATTTTCCTACCTTCGACCTGCAGCATCTCGTTGTGCAGCCAGACATTGGCAAATTCGTGCCCCGCGCAACGCGACTGTGCAATTTCATTTTCGTGATGTGGAAACTGCAGGTCATTGCCACCACCGTGGATATCAAAGTGACTGCCCAGCAGCTCATCCGCCATGGCAGAACATTCGATGTGCCACCCAGGCCGACCGCGCCCCCACGGGCTGTCCCACCCTGGCAAATCATCTGGCGACGGCTTCCACAGTACGAAATCCATGGGATCTTCTTTGAACGGGGCCACTTCGACCCGTGCACCCGCAATCATATCGTCAACGGATCGCCCTGAAAGCTGGCCATATGAACTATCTGAGCGCACACGAAACAACACGTGGCCTTCCTTTTCATAGGCATGGCCCTTGTCGATCAGAACCCCGATCATCGCGATCATCTGCGCAATATACGCTGTCGCGCGTGGCTCATCATCTGGCCGCATCGCGCCTAGCGCATCCATATCGGCGTGATACCACTCAATGGTCTCATCCGCGCGGCTGGCGATCAGCTCTTCCAAGCTCCCCTGCGCCCCTGCCGCTTTGCGTTTCTGCGCCGTCTCGTTGATGCGGTCATCCACATCCGTGAAATTTCGCACATAAGTCACATGATCCGGCCCATACACATGCCGCAACAACCGGTAGAGCACATCAAACACAATCACCGGCCGCGCGTTGCCGATGTGGGCGCGGTCATAGACGGTCGGTCCGCACACATACATCCGCACGTTTTGGTCGTCGATTGGCACAAAATCCTCGCGTTTGCGGGATTTGGTGTTGTGCAGTCGTAGGGTGGGCATTGGGGACGTCATGGGTTGGTTCCTCGCGCAACTCTGGCGCGGGCTTGCCACATATCAATCAGAATGAAAACGACATGAACAGGCCCGCGAGAAAACTCTCAGCAGGTAATGGGACAGCAAATGCAAATCGACATGTTCATGGGGAATGCGTAGCGCGTGGGCACGGGGGTGGTCAAGCCTGATTGACAAATCAGATGTCCTCTGCGCCCCTGCCGAGTAACAGTAACGGAGGCACCGACATGAAACCATCACAGCGTATCACGACACTTCTTGGCGGCGGCTCAGACGGCTGGGACGTCTTTAACAAAGCACGTGATATGATCGCCGACGGTGTTCCCGTGACCGAGTTGACAATTGGCGAGCATGACATCCGTACTGCAGCGCCAATCTTGCAAGAGATGCACCGCGCCGCGATGGCAGGTCACACCGGCTATGCCTCCGTACCTGGAACGAGCAAGCTACGCGATATCGTGGCTGCGCGCTATACCGACCGTACAGGCGTGCCGACCACCCGCGACAACGTTTTGATTACGCCCGGGGGGCAATCGGCGCTCTTTGCTGCCCATGTCGCCGTCACTGATCCCGGTGATGTGGCCCTGTATCTAGACCCCTATTACGCGACTTACCCCGGTACCCTGCGCAGCGTCTCGGCACAGCCGCGGCGTATTGCGACCAGAGCCGACGACGCCTTTCAGCCCCGCGCCAGTGACATTGCTGCCGCCGCTGAGGGCGCAAAATCACTGCTGATCAACTCACCCAACAACCCAACCGGCGTGGTCTATTCCCAAGCCACGATGGACGGCATCGCGCAGGTCTGCATTGACCATGATCTTTGGCTCATCTCGGACGAGGTTTATGACTCGCAGGTTTGGGAGGGACAACATATCAGCCCCCGCGCCCTACCCGGTATGGCTGAGCGGACACTTGTCTGTGGATCAATGTCAAAATCCCATGCCATGACGGGCTCGCGCTGTGGCTGGATTGTTGGGCCACCCGACATCATTGCGTACCTAATTGATCTTGCCACCAATACGACCTACGGCGTGCCGGGCTACATTCAGGATGCCGCCGCTTTTGCGCTGGAACAGGGTGCCGAACTGGAAGAAGAAATCGCCGCCCCCTTCCGGCGCCGCCGCGCACTTGCAAAAGAGGTTATTGCGAAACAGAATGCCGTGTCGCTCGTTCCGGCACAAGGAGCGATGTATCTGATGCTCGATATCCGCAGCACTGGACTTAGCGGTGAAGACTTCGCCAATGATCTGCTGGATGCAGAGCATATCGCAGTGATGCCGGGCGAGAGCTTTGGAGATGCCGCAGCGGGCCATGTGCGTGTGGCGATGACCATCGCAGATGACAGCTTTGTCGCAGCGTTGGAGCGTCTGTGTAAATATGCAGAAGGGCGTGCGGGTTAACACCGGCCCTCTTCCTCGCGCGGCACACAGGTTCTGCCCACCCCACAAGATCTAACCCATCCCGAGGCCTAAACGCCAACAGGGGTGGGATTTTGCATTTGCTGTCCAAACTGTTGCGATAAGCAAATTTTGCGCCGAAAATCACCCCATTGGGCGATCTGCCCCCTTTTTGGGCCATGTGCATTTCATGTCGCAAACATACCATAGGTCGCAAATAGGACAGAACCGCGGACCTTGCGTTGCCAGCCTTGGCTTAGCAAAGAGGACAGAGCCATGCAGCACAGTATTTGTATGATAGCACTGATCATCCGCACCATTGGGGCGGAGCGCGGACGTGCAGCACGGGGCGCGCCAGACTTAGTTGTTTGAACGCCACCCTGCTCTTTTTCCGCAATCCATGGACCTCTATTTATGACCGAACATTCCGCTATCTCTCCCCCTGGCCGCTCAGGTGGCCGCGCCGCGCGCCGTGCCGCCCGCGCAGCCCCCCTAGCCGATCACCTCCGGCCAATCCGCCCCGGTATGCAGGGTGGCGCATACCGCCCGCTCAGCGATACCGATATGGCACAAATCCACAGTGCCGCCCTTGACGCGCTTGAACGCATTGGGCTGGCCGACGCACCACCCTCGGGCGTGGCATACCTAACTGCAGCTGGTGCCATTGAGGGCGACGACGGACGCATCCGGTTTCCCCGCGCATTGGTCGAAGATACAATCGCGCGCGCCAACCGCAGCATAACCCTATGCAGCCGCAACGGTGCAAATGATCTGGAGCTGTGGGGCAACCGCGTTCACTACGGCACGGCAGGCGCAGCCGTGCATATGGTCGATGTGGACGGCAGACATTACCGCGAATCCACCGTTCAAGATTTGCATGATGCAGCGCATATCGTTGACGTGCTGGACAATGTGCATTTTTGCCAACGCCCGATGGTTTGCCGCGATATTTTCGATAACTTCGAGATGGATATCAACAGCATCTATGCCACAACTTGCGGCACCACCAAACACATCGGCACCTCCTTTACGGACCCCGCCTACGTAGCCCCCGCAATCGAGATGCTGCACATGATCGCAGGCGGTGAAGACAAATGGCGCGAGCGGCCTTTTGTCAGCAACTCCAACTGTTTTGTTGTGCCGCCAATGAAATTTGCCACTGAATCCTGTCTGGTGATGGAGGAATGCATCAAACACGGCATGCCTGTTTTGCTGCTGTCTGCGGGCATGTCAGGGGCTACTGCTCCGTCGACCATCGCAGGTGCCATTGTGCAAGCGGTCGCGGAATGCCTTGCTGGGTTGGTTTATGTAAACGCGATCAAACCCGGTGCCACAGCGGTTTTTGGCACGTGGCCGTTTGATCTGGATCTACGCACTGGTGCTATGACGGGTGGATCTGGCGAACAAGCGCTGCTCACAGCGGGCTGCGCGCAAATGCACAAGTTCTACGACCTACCAGGTGGGGCTGCTGCAGGTATCGCTGACAGCAAAATGCCAGATATGCAGGCGGGTTGGGAGCAGATGTGCTCCAACGTGATGGCGGGCCTTTCGGGGCTCAACATGGTCTATGAGGCTGCAGGGATGCATGCCTCGCTATTGGGTTTCTGCCATGAATCGCTGATCCTTAGCGACGATCTGATTGGTCAGGCCATGCGCTGTGTGCGCGGGATCGAGGTGAACGAAGAAACCCTTGCCGTCGATCAAATTGCGTCTGTCTGTATGGGCGGTCCCGGACATTACCTTGGCACCGACGAGACGCTAAGCCGTATGCAAAGCGACAACGTCTATCCTGCTTTGGGCAACCGCATGTCCCCCAAGGAATGGGTTGAGATGGAAAAACCTGATCTACTTGTTGGGGCAACGGCCAGAAAAGAAGCGATCCTTGCCACCCGCGCAGAAGCCCGTTTTCCCGCAGACCTTGATGCCGAGATACGGGCGAAGTTCAACATTCACCTTCCCGCGTAAGTATCTGAATACAAATGAGGCCCGGCGGGGGAAAGCCGGGCCTCAAATCTGCAACTAGACGTCCTAACGGGCCTTAGCTGCAGCCAGCGTTAGCCGTCTGTGGGCGCTGCGGGGAGAAGCCCAGCATCCGTGGCCGCCGCCACTTCGGTGGCGTCCAGCGATCCATCCGCGTTGGTGTCAACGGTGGCAAACTGGTCTGCCGTCATGTCAGGATAGACCGCTTGCAGCTCTGCCATGCTCAACATGCCATCCCCATTAGCGTCCATTTCCGTCGCCCCTTGGCCCATCGCAAATGCCGGCAAGCAAAGGGCTGTAATGACGATCGTCGCGAGTTTGGTTGTATGTGTCATGGTGATCTCCTTGAGTTAATCATCTAAGTTGTCGTCCGAGGGCCAGTGTGGCTCTCAGAGGGTTAGATGCGCCTCATGCCCTTTGCGTCCGCCCCCAAAGTATCACCCGCCAAAGCCCGCCGATTGCGCCTTACCCGCTGGGCAAGCCACCGCCCAAAAAAGGGGTGTGCGGCAATCGGCGGAAATTCCCCCTCTGGTTGAACTGTGATTTTTTCTGAATGTTGGTGCCTGACCCAACAGGAAAATCACCATGACACCCAAACATACACCTAACGCCCTTGAAGTTTTTCTACCCCGCTTGCGGCGCCGTGCTCGGCGGCTGACCAGAACCCGCACCGAAGCCGAAGATTTGGTTCAGGAAACCTGTCTGCGCCTACTACAGGCCATGGACCGCGCCCCGATCGCGGCCCCCGAGCATTACGGCATGATCATTGTGCACAACCTTGCGCGGCAACGCTGGCGCGACCGTCACGACACACAAGAGCTGGAAGAGAACAACGCTAGCACACCTGACAGCGGAACAGCGCGGCTTGCATGCAGCCAGATCATCGATGCCATCAACCGACTGCCGCCGGATCAAGCCCGCCTGATGCGCCTTGTTATGGAAGGCGAGACAAGTCCGCGGCAATTGTCGCACACTGTTGGTTGCCCGGTTGGTACCGTCATGTCGCGCCTCGCCCGTGCCCGCGCGCGCTTGCGCCGCGAAATGGGGCTTGAGGGGTCCGAGCCTGTATCTGCGCTGTTGTGACGGAACGCGGTCCTATTGCCAAAGAGCCTACCTCACAAACATGTGTGGACTGGTCTATGCACGCCGACCTATTATCTAAGCTAGACCAGACAAGATCCTTTGAGCCCGAACAGGAGATACTTTGATGAGAATCCCCGCCTACGATCGACGAAGCATGCTTATCGGTGGCGCAGCCGCCACTCTAGCGTATCCTCTCGGCTTGATCACATCTGCCGCAGCGCAAACCGTACTATCGCCCACGCAGACAATGCGCGGGGGAAGCAATAACTACAGCCCCGGCGCGCCACTGGTCGACAACCTTGGCTCAGGATTTGAAATGTCGGGCAACGTGCGCCGCGCCGATGACGGCGCACCACTGGCAAATGTGCGCATCCAAATCTGGGCGGCAACCAAACGGGGCGGAGAGCGCGAACCGAGCAACCACGGTAGCGTGCTCACCGCGGCTGATGGCAGCTTCCGGTTGGAGATGGAGCAGATCGTTCCGAATTTTGGTCAACCGCACGCCCACTTGGCGTATGACGATGACGCATTTCAAACCGTTTTCCTGCGCCCCGTGATGCCAAGCGCCAGTGACACCAGCTTGCGCGCCGATTTCATTCTAGAACGGGCCTAACGCCCTGCCCCGCCGCCAAGACCCTTTGCCACGCTGGGCAAGCACGCTTGTCTGGGCCGTGATGGCGTTTACGATGATTGGCCCCTTCTTAGTCGCAGCGCAGAACCCGCTGCTCGCGTCTCGGTCTGCGGCCTATGTCACGGGCGGCATGGCGGGCATCACAGCACTGGCGCTGCTCTTGATCCAACCCCTGCTCGCCGCGGGATACCTGCCCGGCGTCAGACCAGCCGTGTTGCGCCGCTGGCACAAATGGGTCGGCATCGCGTTGGTTTCGGCCGTGGCAGTGCACGTCGGAGGCCTTTATCTAACCAGCCCGCCAGATGCGCTTGATGCACTCCTTTTGGTCTCCCCGACGCCCTTTTCCGTCTATGGCGTCGTTTCGATGTGGGCAGTGGTGCTAACTGCGATTTTAGTCGCCGCGCGCCACAAGCTGCGACTGAAGCCAACCACTTGGAAAATTACACATAATTTGCTGGCTCTGGCCGTTGTCATCGGCGCAGTTGTCCACGCGCTGATGATCGAAGGCGCAATGGGGGCTACGTCAAAAATCGCTCTGTGCATCTGTGTGCTGGCCACAACTGGGATCACGATCTTTCATCTGCGGATCCTGCGGCCTTTATCCCGTCGCCCGTAATTTTGTCTGAGCACGGGTTCACGCCACGCCAATTTCAAATGCTGCTGTTACTGTAACCTGCCTGACGCTTTGGACATCAAAGCATGTAGATACCAATAGAAAGCCTTGCATCACGCGGATGGCGCGACCATTCAGAGAACTGTGAATAAAAATACTGATCCTGCTTCATCCTCGTTGGCCTCTCTTGGTTGGTCTCAGTTCTTTGACGACCAACTGGACGCTGACGAAACGGCGTATGCGCGCGTACGCATCGCGACGGTTCATCGCTCCCGACTGACGGCGCAATCTGAAGATGGCCCAGTCAAGCTGAGCCTGCCCGGCCAGATGGGGACAACCGATTTCGCAGTGGGGGACTGGGTTCTTGTGGAACCTCAGGATCACATGGTCATTCGCCGGCTTGAACGACAGTCATTGCTCCAGCGGCAAACGATGGGCGCGCGGGTCCGGCAATTGATTGCGGCAAACATCGACACGCTTTTTATCGTTACCTCGTGCAATGACGATTTTAACCCCGCCCGCTTGGAACGTTATCTCGCCCTCGCCAATGAAGCTGGAACAGATCCGGTGATCGTCTTGACCAAGGCGGATCAGGTAGAAGACGTGTCGAACTATGAAGAGCAGGCAGCGGCCCTTCAACGCGACCTATCTGTCGTGACGTTGAACGCAAAAACGCAGGCTGCGGTAACGGCGCTTGCTCCGTGGTGTGGTGTTGGCCAAACCGTTGCTCTTGTTGGATCATCTGGGGTTGGAAAATCCACTTTGCTCAATACCTTGGCCGCCAAATCTGAGGAAGAAGCGCAGCCGACAGGTGGCATCCGCGAGGGCGACGCAAAGGGGCGGCATACCACCACCTCGCGGTCGCTTCATGAAATTGCCAGTGGCGGTTGGGTGATCGATACGCCGGGCATGCGCACGCTGCACGTCAGCGATGTCTCTGCTGGGCTGGATGTGCTCTTTGCTGAAATCACGGAACTGGCCCCGCACTGCCGCTTCAGAGATTGCACGCATATGCACGAACCGGGCTGTATGGTTCAGGCGGCCATCAAGGATGGCACGCTCGACGCGGAACGCCTGGGTCGGTGGCGCAAACTGTCAGAGGAAAACCGCGACAACACGCCCACAACGACCGGGGCGCGCGGCAACAAGAAAACACAAGCCCGCGGTAAACGGCGTTAGTGCAAAAAGCACTGCATCCGCTAAATTCAGTCACTTGTGTCACGATAAATGATCACATGCGCCTGCATTGATGGTCCGTTGAGGCCTTAGACCTTCACAACTTGTGTGCCCCACCGCTGGCAGTCGCCTGCGAGCTTCTCAGGCAATGCGCCATCCGTGAACCAAACCCCCACATCGCTGAGAGAACAAATTGTGAGCGGTGCCTTGCGTTGAAGCTTGAGGTGATCGGCAACAACCATGACATTGCGCGAGCGTTGAATGGCGGTTTTGCTCACCAGAACTTCTTGGCCATCAAAATCCAAAAGATCGCCATCTTCGTCGATCGCAGAGCACCCTAGAACCGAGAAATCAAACTTGAATTGCCGCACCATTTCAGCGGTAAGGCCACCAACAAGCCCACCGTCCGCACGCCGCAAAACGCCACCTGTCAGGATGATCTCGAAACTATGGTTGGCTGCGAGTGTGTTCGCGATATTCAGGTTGTTGGTCACAACCAGCAGATTTTCGTGATCCAGCAGTTCATGCGCAACGGCTTCGGTACTGGTTCCGATGTTCATGAACACCGATGCCCCATTCGAAATCGCGGCGGCACATGCGACAGCAATCGCTTTCTTGCCGTCTTCGTTCATGCGGCGGCGTTCGTCATAGACCAGGTTCACAACCCCTGAAGGCACAACCGCGCCGCCATGCACGCGCTCAAGCCGTCCCTTCTCTGCCAATTCGGACAAGTCACGTCTGATGGTTTGGACGGTCACATCATAAAAGTCAGCAAGCCCATCAACGGTGACTTTGCCCTCCTTACGCGCCAGCTCAACTATCTCTTTTTGCCGGAAATTCGCGGCCATGGTCTTCTCCCCGGGCGCTTGTGCCCGCTTGGTTAATAGCACGTCCTTGTCTGGGCGCTGCGTTTGACAACAATCACCACCAGCGCATGCGCGTCAAGGGAGCGCTGGGTTCGCTTTGATCCAGCGCCACAAGAATTTCACCCTTATGCCGAGAAATGTTGATGAAAATATGTTCAAATTAGAGAAGCGAAAAAAAACGAACATTCGGACTTGACCGTTAAAGACGCTTAGTGCCTAGTGACGCAACGCCGGAAACGCTGAGTCTTTGGCGGGTCATGAATGCGGGGGGCTTCATTGGATCAAGGTGCAAACCTAGACATCGTCGATCTGTTCGTCATAGGCGGCGGGATCAATGGATGTGGCATTGCACGTGATGCGGTTGGCCGTGGCCTGAGCGTTGAGCTGGCCGAAATGAATGATCTGGCTTCGGCAACATCCTCCGCCTCAACAAAGTTGTTTCATGGTGGCTTGCGCTATCTTGAATATTGGGAAGTCCGCCTTGTCCGCGAGGCGTTGATCGAACGCGAAACATTACTCAAAGCGATGCCGCATATCTCTTGGCCGATGCGGTTTGTCCTGCCCTACCACAAAGACATGCGGTTTGAAGGCGATACGCCAACCTCAAAACTGCTAAATGTTGTGATGCCATGGATGAAAGGCCGCCGCCCCGCTTGGCTCATTCGGTTGGGCTTGTTCATGTATGACAATCTGGGCGGGCGCCAAATCCTCAAACGCACGACCTCAATTCGGCTTAAGGGCAGCCCAGAGGGTGCGCCGCTTCAGGAGCGGTTTGAGCAGGCCTACGAATATTCTGATTGCTGGATCGAAGACAGCCGCTTGGTGGTCTTGAATGCCCGCGATGCCCAAGACCGCGGTGCCCAGATCAATGTTCGAACCAAGGTTATCTCTGCGGAACAAGTGGACGGCCTGTGGCACGTGATGCTTGAGGCAAAGGACCAAGGCGAGCATCGGCTGGTCAAAGCGCGGATGTTGATCAACGCAGGTGGCCCATGGGTCGAAAATATCATTCGCAATACCGTGCGCATCAATTCCTCAGAAGGTGTGCGCTTGGTCCGGGGCAGCCACATCGTGACCCGGAAACTCTATGATCACGACAAATGCTATTTCTTCCAAGGTGAAGACGGACGGATCATCTTTACGGTTCCCTACGAGACCGACTTTACACTGATCGGGACCACAGACGCAGATCATGAATCGGTGGGTGAGAAGCCCGTCTGCACACCAGAAGAACAAGACTATCTTTTGGCTTTTGCATCGAATTACCTCAAGAAACCTGTGACACAGGACGATGTTGTCTGGACCTATTCTGGTGTGCGCCCGCTTTATAATGACGGTGCATCCTCAGCGACATCTGCAACGCGCGACTATGTCTTAAAGGTCGACCAATCTGCGGGTGCGCCTATCCTGAACGTCTTTGGCGGCAAGATCACAACCTACCGCAAGCTTGCTGAATCCGCGCTGGAAAAGGTCGAGCCGTTTTTCAGTCATGCTCAAAAGCCATGGACGGCCGGCGTTCCGCTGCCGGGTGGAGATTTTCCGGTAGACGGTGTCGCGGCGCTGCAAGGTCAGTTGGCGGAGAAATACCCATTTTTGTCCAAACGCTGGGCTTCACGTATGGTGAAAGCTTACGGTCTTGAAGCGTTTGAAGTCTTGGGTGATGCGAAAACCGCAGCGGACCTTGGGCAAGACTTCGGAGCAGACCTGACGGAACGTGAAGTAAAATGGCTGACCCAAAAGGAATTTGCGGTCAGCGCAGAAGATATTGTTTGGCGCCGATCCAAGCTTGGCCTCAGGCTAACAACGCAAGAAATTGATTTGCTCGACACATGGTTGGCCAACGTGCCCACCGCCTCGTCGCTGCAAAGCGCAGTGTAAACTGCGACAAGGGAGAGAGAAATGTCACTTGTTCTAGAGGGTGTGTCCAAGGTCGTGAACGGCCAGACACATATTCACCCTACCGATCTGGAGCTGTCGTCCGGCACGATGAATGTCCTGCTTGGGCCTACCTCATCGGGCAAGACATCGCTGATGCGTGTGATGGCGGGGCTCGACGTGCCGACCACCGGCAAGGTCATTTGGAATGGCACCGATGTCACCGGCATGCGCGTTCAGGACCGCGGCGTCGCCATGGTTTATCAGCAGTTCATCAACTACCCCTCTATGACGGTCTATGACAACATCGCCAGCCCAATGCGGCTGCTTGGTAAGTCAGCCGATCAGATTGACGGCGCCGTGAAAAAGGCCGCCGATTTGATGCAGCTTTCTGCAATGTTGGACCGCAAACCATTGGAATTGTCGGGCGGTCAGCAACAGCGCTGCGCCCTTGCGCGCGCCCTTGTCAAAGACGCAGGCCTTGTTTTGTTGGATGAGCCATTGGCCAATCTCGATTACAAGCTGCGCGAAGAATTGCGCGCCGAGATCCCCAAGATTTTCGAGGAAGCAGGCTCAATCTTTGTTTACGCCACGACCGAGCCCGAAGAGGCTTTGTTGCTCGGCGGTAATACGGCGGCCTTGTGGGAAGGCCGGGTCACGCAATTTGGTAAAACGCCGATCGTCTACCGCCAGCCCGTTGATGCCACAACAGCGCGGGTATTCTCTGATCCACCTATGAACTTTTTGCAAATCCGCAAAACTGGCGAGCGTCTACATTTTGGAGAGGGGCAAACAGCACCGGTTTCTGATGCCTTTGCAGGTTTGGCCGATGGCGAATATCTTGCCGGGTTCCGCCCGAACCATCTTGAGCTGGCCAAACATTCGCCGGCCGCCTTGGAATTCACCGGCAAGTTGAGCGTCACAGAGATCACCGGATCAGAAACTTTCGTGCATTTGGACCACCAAGGCGAAAGCTGGGTCGGATTGGTCCATGGGGTCAAAATCCTAGAGATCGGCTCCGCTTTGAAGGTCTATCTAGATCCAAAACATGTCTACATCTTTGCCAAAGACGGCACAGCAATCGCAGCTGCATCTTATGCAACTGCGGCCTGAGGGGAAAATAGAATGGCAAAAATAACCCTCGATAATCTGGCGCATTCCTACCTGCCCAACCCCAAGGGCGAAGACGATTTCGCGCTTAAAGAGTTGAACCATGATTGGGTGGACGGCGAAGCCTATGCCCTGCTTGGTGCTTCGGGCTGTGGTAAATCCACGCTGCTCAACATCATCTCGGGGCTTTTGCACCCAAGTCAGGGTCGCATCCTGTTCAATGATCAAGATGTGACAATGGCGCCCACAACAGAGCGCAACATAGCGCAAGTGTTCCAGTTTCCGGTCGTTTACGACACAATGACCGTGCGTGACAATCTGGCTTTTCCGCTGCGCAATCGGGGCGCTGATGCGGCCTATGTGCGCGACCGAGTACAGCAGATCGCAAATATGATCGGCATGGAAGAAATGCTGGACCGCAAGGCGCGCGGCCTCACGGCAGACGCAAAGCAAAAGATATCGCTGGGCCGCGGCATGGTCCGCGAGGATGTGAATGCGCTGCTGTTTGACGAGCCGCTAACTGTCATCGATCCCCATATGAAATGGGAGCTGCGCACACAGCTAAAGGCGCTCCATCATGAGTTTGGCCACACGATGATCTATGTGACGCATGACCAAACCGAAGCGCTGACCTTTGCCGACAAAGTGGCCGTTATGTATGACGGGCGCGTTGTGCAAATGGGCACGCCGCAGGAGCTGTTTGAGACACCTGAGCATACCTTTGTTGGGTATTTCATTGGCTCTCCGGGCATGAACGTCCTTGATGCCGAAGTCTCTGGCAACACGGCCGTGATTGCAGGCAACAAGATTTCACTGGGCAAGGCCTATGGAACACCAACAGGCAAAGTAGAGCTTGGGGTGCGGCCTGAGTTCACCTCACTCGCTGAAGGAGATGAGGGTATTCCCGTCACCATCAAGCGGGTTGAAGATGTGGGCCGCCACAAGATTGTCCGCGCAGATTTTCAAGGCACCGCGATCAACGTAATCCTCGCTGAGGGCGAGACGGTTTCACCCGAAATGAACCGCGTTGTTTTCGATACTGCCGGTGTGAACGTCTACGCCGATAGCTGGCGCATCGCGCCAAAGGGGGCATGAGATGCGCCCAAGCTTAATCCATCCGACCTGTCATTTCGTTGAAGGAGCTGCGTTGTGAATAAGACCGTCAATCAAAAGGCATGGTTTCTTATCCTGCCCGTGCTTGTGCTTGTTGCCTTCTCAGCGGTCATTCCCCTGATGACGGTGGTAAACTATTCGGTTCAGGACACATTCGGCAACAACCAATTCTTCTGGGCCGGTTTCGAGTGGTTCGAGGAAATGATGTCGTCAGAGCGGATGTGGAACGCTTTGGGCCGCCAGCTTGCCTTCTCGGGGATCATTCTCGCGATCGAAATTCCCTTGGGCATCTTTGTAGCGCTCAACATGCCCAAAAGCGGGTTCTGGGCGTCACTTTGCCTGGTCCTGATGTCTCTCCCCCTGCTCATCCCATGGAATGTTGTAGGCACGATTTGGCAGATCTTTGGCCGCGTCGATATCGGGCTGTTGGGCTATACGCTGGATGCCATTGGGATCGATTATAACTATACGCAAAACTTCTATGCCGCATGGGTAACCGTCATCGTTATGGATGTCTGGCATTGGACATCTCTGGTCGCCCTTCTGGCGTATGCCGGTTTGCAATCGATCCCGGATGCCTATTATCAGGCCGCCAAAATCGATCAGGCCAGCCGTTGGAAAGTGTTCCGCTTTATTGAACTGCCCAAGATCATGGGCGTTCTGATGATCGCGATCCTGCTGCGGTTCATGGACAGCTTTATGATCTACACCGAACCCTTTGTGGTCACTGGTGGCGGCCCCGGCAACTCGACTACGTTCTTGTCGATTGATCTGGTCAAAATGGCGCTTGGACAGTTTGACCTTGGACCTGCTGCGGCGTTCTCGATCATGTATTATCTCGTTATCCTGTTGATTTCATACGTGTTCTACACCGTCATGACGAACCTCGACAAAAGGGATGGCCACTAATGTCTGATGTCTCTCATCCCACCGCCCGTCGCCTACCCAAGATAAAGGGCAGCGCCATTGTAATGGGTCTTTATCTGCTGTTCTTGCTGCTGCCGATCTATTGGCTGCTGACCATGAGCCTCAAAACAAACACGGAGATCCTAAACAGCTTCACCTTGTGGCCTAATGATCTGACATTCGACAACTACCGCACGATCCTGGCGGATGCCTCGTGGTACACCGGCTATCTAAACTCCATGGCCTATGTGGTGATGAATATGGTCATCTCACTGGCCGTCGCCCTGCCCGCCGCTTACGCGTTCAGCCGCTATACGTTCCTTGGTGATAAGCACCTGTTCTTTTGGCTGCTGACCAACCGGATGGCCCCCCCTGCTGTTTTTGCGCTGCCGTTTTTCCAGCTCTACAGCTCGGTTGGTTTGTTCGACACGCATATCGCCGTCGCTTTGGCGCATTGCCTGTTCAACGTGCCTCTGGCGGTTTGGATCCTCGAAGGGTTCATGCGCGGTGTACCCAAAGAGATCGACGAAACGGCCTATATCGACGGCTATTCGTTCCCGCGGTTTTTCATCCGGATTTTCACGCCACTTGTTGCCTCAGGCATCGGCGTCACCGCGTTCTTTTTGTTCATGTTCAGCTGGGTTGAGCTTTTGCTGAGCCGCACACTGACCAGCGTTAACGCCAAGCCGATTGCAGCCACGATGACACGTACCGTCGGTGCTGCTGGGATTGACTGGGGTGTTCTGGCTGCTGCCGGGGTTCTCACAATCTTGCCCGGCGTTTTGGTGATTTACTTTGTCCGCAACTACATCGCCAAGGGCTTTGCCCTGGGCCGCGTGTAACTAAGAAAAGGGAGAGACCTATGGAATGGATGGCATGGACTTGGCCGACCGCCGCTTTCTTCGCATTTATTGCGGTGACACTGATCACCTTTACGGTGCTCGGAATCAAATTCCCCGAAGTGCCGCGCAATGGCGTTTTGGGGATCGAAACGACGCGGGGTGACCGCTTGTTCATCACGCTACTAGGCTCAGCCTTTCTTAATCTGGCTTGGCTTGGACTGCTCAGCGCGCCCCAATGGGGTGCACTGATCGTATGCTTTTTCTACGCTCTCGCAGTATTTCGCTGGGTCTAGAAAAAGCAAATGGGCCACCGGTGTGCAAGACCCGGCCGGCCTTAACCGTTCTTATCTAGGGAGGAACACCAATGAACTTGCGACTAAAAGGAACGACAGCGATAGGCCTTGCAACATGCATGCTTGCCGCTCCGGCGTTCGCGGACATGGATGCTGCAAAGGCTTTCTTGGACAGCGAAATCGGAGAGTTGTCATCACTGTCTCGGGCCGATCAAGAATCCGAGCTACAGTTCTTTGTCGACGCAGCCGCACCTTATGCAGGCATGTCGATCAATGTGGTGTCCGAGACAATCGGGACACACGAATACGAAGCCACCGTTCTGGCTCCTGCGTTTGAAGCCATCACTGGCATCAAAGTCACGCATGACCTGATTGGCGAAGGCGACGTTGTCGAAAAGCTGCAAACACAAATGCAGTCTGGCGAGAACATCTATGACGCCTATATCAACGACTCCGATCTGATCGGCACGCACTGGCGCTACCAGCAAGCGCGCAATCTGACTGATTGGATGGCTGGTGAAGGCGCTGCTGTCACCAACCCCAATATTGATCTGGAAGATTTCATTGGTCTTTCGTTCACAACCGGACCAGATGGCAAAATCTATCAGTTGCCTGACCAGCAATTCGCGAACCTATATTGGTTCCGCTATGATTGGTTCAACGACGAACAGAACAAGACTGATTTCAAAGAGAAATTCGGCTACGATCTGGGCGTTCCGGTTAACTGGTCAGCCTATGAAGACATCGCTGAATTCTTCACCGGTCGCGACCTGTCGCGTCTGGGCGTCGAAGGCGACGTCTTTGGTAACATGGATTACGGCAAAAAAGACCCATCCTTGGGTTGGCGCTACACTGATGCGTGGCTGTCCATGGCTGGTGCCGGCGACGTAGGTGAGCCAAACGGCCTGCCTGTCGATGAATGGGGCATCCGCGTTAACGAAAACTCGCAGCCTGTTGGTTCTTGTGTTGCACGTGGCGGCGCTACAAACGGACCGGCAGCTGTCTACGCGATCACAAAATCCATCGAATGGCTGGAGAAGTACTCCCCTCCTGCCGCAGCTGGTATGACATTCTCCGAAGCGGGTCCAATTCCTGCTCAGGGTAACGTCGCTCAGCAGATGTTCTGGTATACAGCGTTTACAGCAGCTTCTGTGATGCCTGATCTGCCTGTGATGAACGAAGATGGCACACCAAAATGGCGTATGGCACCTTCGCCACACGGTTCATATTGGACCGAAGGCACCAAGATCGGCTACCAAGATGCCGGTTCATGGACCTTGATGGAATCGACGCCAGTAGACCGTGCACAGGCCGCTTGGCTCTATGCGCAGTTCGTGACCTCCAAGACAGTGGACGTGAAGAAAAGCCATGTTGGCCTGACATTCATTCGTGAATCGACGATCCAGCACGAAAGCTTTACCGAGCGTGCACCGAAACTGGGTGGCTTGATCGAATTCTATCGTTCACCAGCCCGCGTTCAGTGGTCGCCAACAGGTACCAACGTGCCTGACTATCCAAAGCTGGCCCAGTTGTGGTGGCAGAACATCGGCGATGCAATGTCCGGTGCGAAAACCCCACAAGAAGCACTTGATGCGCTGTGTGCTGATCAGGAAAAAGTTCTGATCCGTCTGGAGCGCGCTGGTGTCCAAGGGGATATCGGTCCGAAAATGAACGAAGAGCAGGATCCAGAATACTGGCTCTCACAGCCCGGTTCACCAAAGCCGAAGCTGGACAACGAAGACGAAACTCCAGTGACGATCTCTTATGATGAGTTGATCAAATCTTGGCAGTAAGCCTTTCATCCGGGGCCAGTTTTCTGGCCCCGGGTACCACGACCCGCTGTCCCTTAGCTCAAGAACACCCATATCCCCATGCTTTCCCTCACTGAAAGCCAGAGATGCGGCACTCACTAGGACAGAAGTTTTCCCAAGCATTCTAATTCGAGTAGAAAAGCGGCTTTGCGCTGTCAGAACCAGTTCAACACAAGTGCTGCCAAAACCAAATATCTTGCCCCCTTTGCGATCGTGACCAGCAGCACAAATGGTGCAAATGGTTCGCGCATAAGGCCCGCCACGACGGTAAGCGGATCGCCGACAATCGGCAGCCAACTCCCCAAAAGCGACCACCTGCCGTAGCGCCGATACCAATTCTGGGCGCGTTCAAGCTGCTGTTCTGAGCATGGAAACCACCGTCTGTCTTTGAAACGCAGCATATGGCGCCCAAGATACCAGTTGATCACTGATCCCAACACATTGCCCACTGTCGCGACGGTGATCAAAACAGACGCCGGATGGGCATCGTTAAGCAACAACCCCACCAAAACGGCTTCGGATTGCATCGGCAGGATGGTCGCCGCCACAAGGGCTGACATGAAAAGGCTGATATACGCGATCATCTTTTACCCAATGCCTGTTTCACGAAGCAATAAAAAGGGGGAGCGCGAACGCTCCCCTCATAGTCTCGCCACTTAGGCTCAATATGTTAACCGCTCAATGTTTTTATTGCCTGCGGCCCAAGTTGCGTCAGGGGGCGAGCGCACCCGCCCCGTGTAAGTTGCCCCGTATTAGGTGGGACAAAGAGGTAGCTGTCGTCGTTCCATTTTGAACGCAGCGACCACCCCAGTTATCGGTGAGGCACAAAAAGCGCTGTAAAGACCGCCGTAGTTTGTCCACAGCCCTAGATAAAACTACTGAAAACAACAAGTTTTTAAGATTTGGAGCTCCCTCGCGGCGGACGTTTTGTCCATTTGACCCCCCATAAGTTGTCCACCGACTTTCCGGCCAAACAAAAAAGCCGCTCAAAGGAGCGGCTTTCAGATAGCTGATCTCGTTTCTAGGGTCTGGACCTATTAAATCTCAAAGCGCCAAATGTAACAAAGCAGACCTTCGCTGCGCCATCCACCAATGGCTGCTATGCGGGGCAAAGCCGCCGTTCAGCCAAAGTGAGGCAAATGGCGCTTCCGGCCCTTAGCTGCCGTTCGTGTTGTACGCCGCGAAAGTCCGCTTTACTCGCGTGGACAGAAACCTGACAAGCCCATGCGGCCGACACCGATATCATGGCTGTTTCTCGAAGATGCTTGATCTGGGCGCAAAACAGCGACAAATTCTTGGGAAGGCAGTCTACTAGGGGAATGTCAGGCAAAAGGAGGCGCACGTCGAAAAATGCTGAAGCTTAGTGACGAGCCCGTCATTGCCAAGGGTAATCGGCAACATGTCTATGCGCACCCCGGCGATCCAACCCTGCTTGTTAAAATTCCGCAACCCGGAACCTTCGAGCCCGATGGCCATATCCCGAATACGAACTGGTTTGAACGCCGCTTTCGCCGCGCCACCATGTACAAGAGTTTCGTGCGCGAGTTCCGAGAATATCTTGAACTTAAGGCCCACCGACAGGAGCCTGGCGTCTTGCTGCCGATCTGTGCAGTGCATGGAACGGTGCCTTCCGATTTGGGGCTGGGTCTTGTCTACGAACGCATCTCGGACCCAGATGGCAGCCTGCCCCCGACGCTGAAGGAAATGATCGACACGGGGTGTTTGGAAGCTTGGCACGTGCCCTTGCTAAACGCCTTTTTCGACACGCTGATCGCGCAGCACGTCGTGGTTAGTAATGAGAACCTTAACAATATCATTTTCCAAACAGAGAGGCCGGGCCACGGCCGGTTTGTTTGGATCGATAGTTTTGGGTGCAAGCAGGCGATACCAACGCGAAAATGGTCTAAATGGCTGAACACACGCCGTCTGGAGCGGGTGCGCAGCCTGTTCGTGGCGCAGGCGGAAGAGGCCCTGGCCCGGATTGCAGAGATAAGTTTGCCAGCAGGTTCTGTCAGGTAAATCTGGCATAAGATGAAACGCGCTCCTGCGCAGCACGGAGTTCTAGATTGTTAGAGAGCACGTTTGCTCCTGAACTTGATGGTTTCCGAGGCGAAATGCCAGGTGGACTATAACTTGTCATCCCAGATGAAGGGCAGTTGGAACGTGAGGTCGTATTCTTACCGCGAGGGCGGGGCCCTTTTTTCAAAGTGCTGAGTGGTTAAGATGGAGCTAAAGGTCTGGTTTATATCAGCGTCGACGCGATTGAGACTGGCAAGGTGATGCCGTACTGGAGCGCTCAGTTGAGCGCCGTCGCAAGACAGCTTAGCGAACGACCACGAATGACGCTGGGATATGAGACACCCGCAGAGCGTTTCAGTGCATGTGTTGCGTCGATCAATTGAGACCGCCGCCCAAAGCGACCAATTCTGCACCATGCACATTTCGGCAGTAACGGCGGAAACTGGATTTTCGTTGTGGGGTAATGCAACGATAGCGTGATTAGCCAGCCGAGTTATTTTTTGGATGAGATCATAGCCTTCTGAAGAACATTTCGAAGTGACACTTCAGGCTCACGACAGAAAAAATTGAAACCCGTCTACTCTTCACAGTCCTAGCGGGATTGTTGGCGAGGTACTAGAAATCGGGCGCACAGTCAGAAATGCGGAAATGCCTTCAGGCGTCCTTTCCGGCGCATAGCCAAGGTTTCAAGAAAACAGTTTGCTTTGGTGGAGGGTTTCATATGAGTTCCCCCTCAAAATTGGTAACTAAGTGGGAGAACGAAATGATGTTGAGAATACTTGCATTTGGCGCGCTCTTCTCAGGGGCCTTCGGCATATTCTTAGGCTTTAGTTTGGACCAACCATGGATGTATGGAACAGCGGCCATCCAATCGATTGTCGCCTTTGCGGTACTCATGGCGTTAGCTGAGATAGTTGACCGCCTAAGAACGATTGCAGAAAAAACGAAGCAGTAGACATGTCGTGCGCCGCACAGCGGGAAAGCACAGCCAAAACCCTACAAGCGACTGTGTACAGAACCAAAAGAAGGGCCGACCGAAAGATAGAAGTGGGCACCAAAACTACCAAATGGCCCTCAACTCCCTTGTGCATCACATATCTGAAAAATAAAAACGGAGAGCCGAAGCCCTCCGTTAAGTTTCGCCGTTCAAGCTCAATTTGTTAACCGCTCGGTATTTTTTGCCTGCGGCCTGAACGTCGTCGGGGGCGAGCGCACCCGCCCCGTGTAGCAAAGGCAAATCGCTCTGCCTCTGTAGTAGGATGAGAAGGACTCAAGTCGCGTCTCGTCTCACCCTGCCTCGTCGGAAGCCGGATCAGTAAGACCGGCCCAGTCCCTCGCGCCCCTTCCCAGGGACACGTATTGCTTCAGCTACACCCAGAAGCCCCAAAAATTTATATACAACCTTAACAAAGGGTTGCAGAACTCTGGACAAACTATGCTTCGTGAAACCACTCAAAATTCGCTCATTTGGACAAACTATGAGTGGCTTATCAAGCGCCCCACCCTAATCCGTATCAGCTACAGCCGGATGTCCCGCCGCAGGTGTTGCACTTCATGCAGGTGCCGTTACGCACCAGCGTGTAGTTGCCGCATTCGCCGCACGCTTCGCCCTCGTAGCCCTGCATCTTGGCTTTGGTGCGGTTATCCATCGACGTGGCCACCATGGTGGAGGTGGACGATGCCATGGCAACTGCCACACCGCCGCCAACTGCCACGTCGGGTGCCAATGCTACATCGCTCATCGCAGCCTGACCGCCTTGAAGCACGGTAAAGCTTGAAGGAACACGGTTGCGCAGATATCCCGGCGACGTGATTTGCTTCAGCACTTCCAAAGACTTAGCCGCCGCGCTTTCACTGATCTCAGAAATGTTCGCCACACCTTCTTCTTCGCCACGGCCCAGCGTGTCGA
The DNA here is from genome assembly GCF_003352085.1 of Sulfitobacter sp. SK012. Taxonomy (NCBI): domain Bacteria; kingdom Pseudomonadati; phylum Pseudomonadota; class Alphaproteobacteria; order Rhodobacterales; family Roseobacteraceae; genus Sulfitobacter; species Sulfitobacter sp. SK012. The sequence continues at coordinate 1,893,244 of NZ_CP025804.1, read as the reverse complement.
ATGTCGCCCCTTCGGGTTGGACATGCGCCAGATCAGTACGATCAAGATAGCTCACCGCCAATTCGCGGAAGATATAGTCAAGGATCGACGTCGCGTTCTTGATGCTGTCGTTGCCTTGAACCATGCCGGCGGGCTCGAACTTGGTGAAGGTAAACGCATCCACGAACTCCTCTAGCGGCACGCCGTATTGCAGACCCACGCTGACCGCGATGGCAAAGTTATTCATCATCGCACGGAAGCCAGCACCTTCTTTGTGCATGTCGATGAAGATTTCACCCAAGGCGCCATCTTCGTATTCGCCAGTGCGCAGATAAACCTTATGGCCACCCACGTTCGCCTTTTGGGTATAGCCCTTGCGACGCTGTGGCATCTTTTCGCGGTGTGACTTGATGATCTCCTTGACGATCACCTTCTCAATGATCTTTTCCGCCAGAACGACTGCTTTTTCATGCATCGTCCCGCTCTCTAGGATATCTGCCGCTTCGTCGTCATCTTCGACCAGTGCAGCAGCCAATGGCTGGGACAGTTTGGACCCATCGCGGTAGAGCGCGTTGGCTTTGATACCCAGTGACCAGCTTAGCTCATAGGCCTTCTGGCAATCTTCGATCGTTGCGTCGTTTTGCATATTGATCGTCTTGGAAATCGCACCAGAGATGAACGATTGCGCAGCAGCCATCATGTAGATGTGGCTGTTAACGCCGAGATAACGCTTGCCCTTTTTCCCGCAGGCATTGGCACAATCAAAGATGCTGTAATGCTCAGTTTTCAGGTGCGGCGCGCCCTCAAGGGTCATCGTGCCACATACATGATCATTGGCCGCTTCAATATCGCCGCGGCTAAAGCCCAAGGATTTCAGCAAATCAAAGGTCGGATCATTCAGCTTGGCCGTAGGAATACCAAGAACCTGCGTGCAGAACTCCTCGCCCAGCGTCCACTGGTTGAAAACAAAGCGGATATCAAAGGCCTGCGCCAATGCACCTTCGATCTTGGCCAACTCATTAGGGCCAAAACCGTGACCGATCAGCGTGGTGGTGTTGATCGCAGGGGCATTGCCGATGCTACCGTGACCGACCGCATAGCTGACGATTTCTTCGATCTGCGCAGAACCGTAGCCCTGCTTTTCCAATGCCGCGGGCACTGACTGGTTGATGATCTTGAAATACCCGCCACCGGCAAGTTTCTTGAACTTTACCAAAGCAAAGTCAGGCTCGATGCCGGTCGTGTCGCAATCCATGACCAGACCAATGGTCCCAGTGGGCGCAATCACAGAAACCTGCGCGTTGCGGTATCCATGTGTCTCGCCCAGTTTCAGCGCTTCGTCCCAGCATGACATTGCCACATCAACCAAACCGGGTTGCGGGCAACTGCCGTGATCCAATGGGACCGGCTTGATCGATAGATCCTCATAGCCATTCGCCTCGCCATACGCGGCGTTGCGGTGGTTGCGGATAACACGCAGCATGTGTTCGCTGTTACTGACATAGCCGGGGAACGCCCCCAACTCGCCCGCCATTTCGGCAGAGGTCGCATAAGATACGCCCGTCATGATCGCAGTCAGGGCACCACAAAGAGCGCGGCCCTCGTCGCTGTCATAAGAAAAGCCCATGTTCATCAACAGGCCGCCAATGTTGGCATACCCCAGTCCCAGCGTGCGGAAATCATACGAACGCTGTGCGATCTCCTTTGATGGGAACTGCGCCATCATCACTGAGATTTCGAGCGTGACCGTCCAAAGACGCGACGCATGCATATAGTCTTCGACTTGGAATTCACCGTCCGACAAGAACGTTAGGAGGTTCATTGAAGCAAGGTTACAGGCCGTATCATCCAGGAACATGTATTCTGAACACGGGTTTGACCCACGGATCGCGCCATCTTCGGGGCATGTGTGCCAGTCATTAACCGTGTCGTGGTATTGGATGCCCGGATCAGCACAAGCCCATGCGGCATGGCCAACCTGCGCCCAAAGATCACGCGCCCGGATTGTCTTGGATACTTTGCCTGTTGTGCGGTCCAGCAATTCCCAATCGGCGTCTTTTTCGACGGCTTTAAGGAACCCGTTTGTCACCCGGATCGAGTTGTTGGAGTTTTGGCCAGAGACGGAGTTATACGCCTCGCTGTCCCAATCGGTGTCATATGTCGGGAATTCGATGCTGGTGTGGCCCTGCTTGGCATAATCCAGCACGCGCTTGACGTATGTCTCTGGGATAGCGACCTTTTTGGCTTCGCGAACCGCCTGCTTAAGCTGCTCGTTCTTGGCCGGGTCATAGGCATCTTCTTCGGCACCATCCCAAGCTTTGATCGCAGCAAAGAGCAAGTTCAGCTTTTGCTCGTGCATCTTGGAACCAGCGACGATGGACGCCACTTTTTGCTCTTCAAGCACCTTCCAGTTGATGAAATCCTCAATATCGGGGTGGTCCGCGTCGACAATGACCATCTTCGCCGCACGGCGCGTGGTGCCGCCTGATTTGATCGCACCCGCAGCGCGATCGCCAATTTTCAAGAAACCCATCAAGCCCGATGATTTACCACCACCAGACAATTTTTCTCCGGCACCGCGCAGGCTGGAAAAGTTGGTGCCTGTCCCAGAGCCGTATTTGAACAAACGTGCTTCACGAACCCACAGATCCATGATGCCGCCATCGCCAACCAGATCATCTGCAACCGACTGGATAAAGCAGGCGTGTGGCTGAGGATGCTCATAAGACGACTTTGAGCGTGTCAGTTTTTGTGTCTTGAAATCAACATAGTAGTGGCCCTGCGCTGGCCCGTCGATGCCGTAAGCCCAGTGCAAACCTGTGTTGAACCACTGTGGAGAATTCGGGGCCGCGCGCTGGCTGGCCAACATGTGGCGCATTTCGTCGTAATACGCTTGGGCATCGGCTTCGGTGGTGAAATACCCACCTTTCCAACCCCAGTACGCCCAAGCACCTGCCAACCGATCAAAAACCTGCTTGGACGACGTCTCGCCGCCCATCACGGCCCCATCATCAGGAACAGAGCGCCACAGGAATTCTGGCACGCCCTTTTCTTTGACTTTCTTGAGGCGAGTCGGCACGCCAGCTTTCCGGAAATATTTCTGAGCGATCACATCAGAGGCGACCTGGCTCCAGCTGCTCGGGACTTCGACACCATCAAGGTGGAACACAATGGATCCATCGGGATTGCGAATTTCGGACACGGTTTTCACAAAATCCAGATCCGCGTAAGCGTCCTGTCCGAGCTTGGTAAATTTCCGTTCAATTTTCATTTTAACAGCGCCTCACATCCAGCAGTTTATCACTTTGTGCAGCATGTCATTGCATGCAGCCCACTCAATTGCCCCGCAACAGCCACAAACATGCTGTCCTACGCCCCGAAAAACTCAGCGCGAACCACATCAGAACGTCAAAGTATGATCGTCTGCCTGCCCTGTTGCCTGATCCGCCCTCATTGTTTTCCACACTACATCTTGTGGCGGTATCATCGACTTGCACAAACTGGCGTACCAACCCCTACCCGGTCAACGAATTTTTTCACTTTTTTTTCACATATTCTGGGTTGACCCATGGGCCTTGGATGTGCCGTTCACGGCCTCGTGTGATTCATAGTATTAACGCCAACGCAGAAACGTCACGCGGTGGCAGTACTATGAGCGGGGAAAAGCAAATAATCCTTGCGACTTACCCGATGCAACGCGTGTCTTGAGTGAGGCCATGCTCAACCATGAACGTTAATATTGATTAATTTTCGCGCAAAAGTAGTTGCTGCAAAAAAACCACGGCACCGCAGATTTTTTCGGTTTTCCACTCAAATGGGTTAGGATGCGCAAACCACAGATTGTGGCTTCCTTGCCCGAAGGCAAGGAAGTCCCACAAGATGTAGATATGATCTTGAAAGTGGTCGGGGCGAGAAGATTCGAACTTCCGACCCCCTGTACCCAAAACAGGTGCGCTACCAGGCTGCGCCACGCCCCGACTGAGGGTTCTTTATCGCCTGTCTTCGGGATTGGAAAGCACAAATCTCACATAGTCTAACATGGCCATGCCGGCGTGCTCTTCGCAAAGGCAGGATGACGCAACGAACTGCCCTCTGTGATGCCCATTCGGCGCGCCAAACCGCCACCGATTTCAAGCACGGCAATCAGCCCCTCTCCACCCGCAATAGGCGTTTCATCCAACGGCTGTGCCCGGTGGTGGATGTGGCGCACAACGCCGTGTTCGTCGATAAACAACATATCCAGCTCAATAAGCGTGTTCCGCATCCAGAACGACAGCCGCTGGGGCTCTTCATAAATAAAGAGCATCCCAGCGCTCGACGGCATGCTGGTACGGTGCATCAGCCCTTGGGCGCGCTCCTCGCGGTCATCAGCTATCTCTACGGTGAATCGCGCCTGCCCCCAGTCACCACGCAACTGCACGGTATCGGGGCGGCACTCTTGTGCAGCGGCGTTTCCAGCCCAAAGAACTGCAAATACAACGGCAAGGCTTAGCCTGCGTCGGATTCGCCCGCGTCCAGGTCCGCGCCAGTGGCCTCGTCCTCGTCTGTGTAGATCGTTTCCCATGCCCGCACCTCAGCCGCCATACGGCCCCGTTTTCCGTCAATGACACGCATCGCAAGCGCCTCGCCAGGCTGCAAATCCGCCAGACCAGACAGCCTCAGTACTTCGATGTGCAAAAAGACATCTTCGCGTTTGCCAAATATGTTGGCAAAACCGAATCCCTTGCTCTTGTCGAACCATTTGACCCGCGCAGGCTCCATCGGAGCTAGTGCCACTGCTTCGGAATCCAGCCCCACAATATCGCTCAAGGGTGTAATCTGCGAACTATCCGGCGGGGTGATCGACAAAACTTCGGTAGCCTGAACGCCGCGATCGGTCGTCTGGCTCATCAATTCGACCCGCGCACCATCTGTGACGGAACTTTGCCCAAAATTGCGCAGCACATTGACGTGCAAAAGAATGTCCGGCCCGCCCTCGTTAGAGACAACAAAACCGAATCCCTTCAGGGGATCAAACCATTTTACAATACCCTCAACGCGGGAAGGCTCATTATTCGTCTCTTGGGTATCTGTCACAGGATCATCGTCACATATTAGAGGGTCGGGAAACAAATTCGGAACAAACATTTACTCAGTAACCTTTACGGATTTAGTCGGTGCACCGTCCACGGTGCGCCAGGTGCTTCACGCCGCCATCGAAATCGATCATGCAAGCGCGCCTCGCCATCCGCCCAGAACTCTATCTCAAGCGGGGTCAGACGGAAACCACCCCAGAATGGGGGCCTCTCAGGATCGGTGCCTTTCTCGGCGCTAATTCTATCTACTTCTTCAAGCAGTACTTCACGGCTCTCCAGCGGACGGCTTTGACGCGACGCCCAAGCCCCCAAACGGCTCTTGAGCGAACGTGATTTGTAGTACGCGTCGGCCTGCGGGCCGTCTTCGCGCGTTATCAGACCCCGCGCCCGCACTTGGCGGCGCAGAGATTTCCAGTGCATCACAAACGCAGCCCGACCTGAAGCATCAAGTTCTTGCGCCTTGGCACTCTCGTAATTGGTGTAAAAAACAAAGCCATCTTGCTCGATGTCTTTGAGCAATACGACACGCGCATTGGGCATACCTTCAGCATCAACCGTCGACAGCGCGACCGCATTGGCATCATTTGGCTCTGCCGCTTCGGCTTCTTTGAGCCAACTATGCGCCAGATCAAAAGGATTTTCGCCGGCGAAAATGCCTGTTCGTGTCGTCATCGCCCCCTCCTTTGGCCTTTTTGGCACGGGTTTTACGGTGGATCGTTCTTCTGTTAGAGCTACAGCATTGTGCATAACCCAACAACTCTTTCGTTCGTTTTGCCCTCTTAGGCATCGCCTTTTAACCACCATGAGCAATATCCCGTGGGTTGAGTTATCGCCCATCGCGATTCTGCCGCCTTGATGCGCCCTCTGCAATGTCCTAAACCGTCAGCAATTGTAGGATATTTTGGAGTCTGCGTGTGTCAAACAACCTAATGGCTGGAAAACGTGGGCTTATCATGGGCTTGGCGAATGACAAGTCGATCGCCTGGGGCATTGCGCGGCATCTTGCCGATGCAGGTGCCGAACTGGCCTTTTCTTATCAAGGCGACGCTCTAAAAAAGCGGGTTGGCCCGCTTGCCGCTCAACTAGGGAGTGACATTGTTCTGCCCTGCGATGTTGGGGATGAAGCATCGGTTGATGCGCTTTTCGACAGCTTGAAAGAGCGTTGGGGCACTCTTGATTTCATCGTTCATGCCATCGGCTTCTCTGACAAAAACGAATTACGTGGCCGCTACGTCGACACCAGCCGTTCAAATTTCGCGATGTCTATGGATATCTCAGTCTATTCCTTTACCGCCGTCGTGCAGCGCGCCGAAAAGATGATGAACCCAGGCGGTTCGTGCCTGACGCTGACCTATTATGGCGCGGAAAAGGTGATGCCACATTATAATGTCATGGGCGTGGCCAAGGCCGCGTTGGAGGCGAGCGTCAAATACCTCGCCGAAGATCTGGGCAAAGACGGCATTCGCGTGAACGCCATCAGCGCCGGTCCGATCAAGACATTGGCCGCATCGGGGATCGGCGACTTTCGCTACATTATGAAGTGGAACGAATACAACTCTCCCCTGCGCCGCAACGTGACCACTGATGAAGTGGGCAAGGCAGCGCTCTTCCTGCTCAGTGATCTCGGCAGCGGCACCACCGGCGAAAACCTGCATGTGGACGCAGGATATCATGTGGTGGGCATGAAGGCCGTCGACGCGCCTGACATGAGCAAAGATTAACAGGGCGCCGCGACATGACATTTGAGCAGCTCATCGCCTTCAACGCCGTGCTGATCGTGTCGATCCTTAGCCCCGGCGCTGCGTTTTTGATGGCTGTGCGTGCCAGCGTATCAGGCGGCAGGCGCGCAGGCATCGCGACGGGACTTGGCCTTGCGACAATGGCGAGTCTTTGGACGCTCGCGGCCCTTGTGGGCATGGATGCTATCTTTGCGCTGTTCCCTTGGGCCTTCGCAGCCCTAAAAATCGGTGGTGCGGCTTACCTTATCTACCTCGCCGTGATGACATGGCGTGGGGCAAAACAGCCCGTCACTGCGGCCCCCAAAGCACAAGGCCGCGCCTTTATCGACGGATTTCTGGTTAACCTCGGCAATCCCAAATCTGTGCTATTCGCCGCTGCCGTTCTGGTGGTGGTCTTCCCACCCAACCTGACGGGCGCGGAAATAGCGACAGTGGTGCTTAATCACTTTACGCTGGAAATTCTCTTCTACACAGGCTGCGCCTTTGTTCTAAGTGCCCCGGTAGCGCGGACCCGCTATCTGCGTGTGAAACCTCATATCGACCGTGCCGCCGCCCTGTTGCTGGGTGGTTTAGGCCTCAAACTTCTGCTGCAAAGGTAAATCCTATGACTGACGCGACCAAAGATCCGGGCCGTTTGCCCCACGAAAAGGGTTTTCACATCAGCTGGGACCAAATCCACCGCGACAGCCGGGCGCTTGCCTGGCGGCTTGACGGTAAAGGCCCCGACAACGGTGCATGGCGCGCCGTTGTTGCCATCACCCGCGGTGGCATGGCCCCGGCAATGATTGCCGCACGCGAACTCGACATTCGCACTGTCGACACCATTTCGATCAAATCCTACGACCACCAGGAACAATCTGAAGCCAAAGTGCTCAAGGCACCGGATGCAGACCTGATGGGGGACGGAACTGGTATCTTGATCATCGACGATCTGGTCGACAGTGGTAAAACCCTTGAGGTCGTCCGCGCAATGTACCCGAACGCACATTTTGCAACAGTCTACGCAAAACCCTCAGGTCGCCCGCAGGTCGACACGTTCATCACCGAAGTCAGCCAAGACACTTGGATCTTTTTTCCATGGGACATGGCGCTGCAATATGTTGAACCTTACCGCGGCAAGGACTGAAGCCAGTCCAAAACGCCCAAACCGGAGCCATCATGTCGCTGACCCGCACCGCCGCTACCTTTCCCCCGCCTGTGATGGAAGCGCGCCGCTGGCTTGACGGCGTGACCCATCCTGCGGATCGGCCGTTGATCAACGTGAGCCAAGCAGCTCCCGTTGATCCGCCGCCGCCCGCTTTGCGGCAGGTGATGGCAGATGTCGCCCTGACCCGTGATGATGTGCATCTTTATGGGCCTGTCTTGGGGTTGCCCGAGTTGCGCGATGCTTTGGCCGCCACCACACAGTCCCTCTACGGCGGCACCGTCACTGGGGGCCAAGTTGCCATCACCTCGGGGTGTAATCAGGCATTTGCGGCCGCCATCGCGTCGCTTTGCGCCGAAGGGGACGAGGTCATTCTGCCGACCCCGTGGTATTTCAATCATAAAATGTGGCTCGATATGGCGGGTGTTAACGCAGTCGCTCTTCCTGCCGGTCCTGAGATGCTGCCCGATCCTGCTCAGGCCGCCGCCCTGATAACACCCCGCACCCGCGCCATTTCACTGGTCACACCCAACAATCCATGCGGTGTCGAATATCCCGCCGATCTGGTGCAAGCGTTCTTTGATCTGGCGCGCAGCCGCGGCATCTCGCTGATCGTGGATGAGACATACCGCGACTTTCACAGCCACTCCGGCCCTGCCCATCCCCTTTTCCAAGATCCAGACTGGCACGACACTCTGATCCACCTTTACTCTTTCTCCAAGGCCTACCGCCTGACCGGACACCGTGTCGGAGCCTTGATCACAAGTGCCGAACGCTTGGCCGAGGTTGAGAAATTCCTAGACACTGTTGCCATCTGCCCCGGCCAGATCGGGCAGCATGCCGCCCTTTGGGGCCTGGAGAACCTTGGTCAATGGCTGGCATCAGAGCGCGACGAAATCCTGTCACGCCGCGCCACAATTACACAGCTGATGCCGCGCATTGAAACTCACGGTTGGAAGCTTCTGGGCCTTGGCGGATACTTTGCCTATCTGCAACATCCCTTCGACATCAGCAGCGCCGATTTGGCCCCTGCACTGGTCCGCGATGCTGGAATTCTGTGCCTGCCCGGCACCATGTTTTGCCCGCAAGGCGATGTCAGCGGTGCCTCACAAATCAGACTGGCCTTCGCCAATTTGGATGCGGCAGGGCTTGGCGTGCTCTTTGACCGCCTTGCCGGGCTGAAGCCCCCAAAATAGCAGGTCTTGCCCCGCGAACCGTCAACGCATAGACAGTGCGAAACGCGAAAAAAGGGGGCCCACATGGCCAAAGGAATGAGCTTTTCTAAAACCGCCGTTTGGGTGCTGCTTGGCCTTTTGATCTTAGGTCTGGCTGGCTTTGGGGCCGTTGACCTGTCAGGCAACGCTCGGCTCATTGGCACGGTCGGCGAAAAGACCATCACTGTGGACCGCTACTTCCGCGAAATGCAGCAAGAAATGCGCGCAATCAGCCAACAAACCGGCCAATCGGTCACGTTTGCCCAGGCCCAGCAAATCGGCCTGGACCGTGCCGTGATCCAGCGGCTGGTACGCGACCGCGCACTGGATCATGAAACTTCGCAGATGGGCCTTTCCATTGGCGACGAGATCTTGCGTGAACGCATCCTCGAAATCCCAGGGTTTCAAGGCATTGACGGCTCATTTGACCGTGAAGGCTATGCCCAGACCCTGCGTCAGGCCGGCCTGAACGAGAAAGAATTTGAAGAAACCCTGCGCGAAGACACCGCCCGCACGCTGTTGCAAGACGCGATCCTTGGTGGGGTTGAGATGCCTCAGACCTTCGCGCGCACGCTGGTGAATTACGTCGGTGAAACCCGCAGTTTCACATGGGGTCTGCTGGACGAGACTATGATGGATCCCCCTCTAAGCGCCCCCAGCCAAGCTGATCTGCAAGCCTATTTCGACGCAAATGGCGATGATTTCACCCTGCCTGAGACCAAACAACTCACCTATGTTGTGCTCAGCCCGGATGATCTGATTGACCAAGTGGACCTGACCCAAGAAGAACTGCGCCGCGAATTTGATACGCGTATCGACCAATTCCAACAGCCCGAGCGCCGTCTGGTAGAACGTCTTGTGTTCTCCGATCAAGAGACCGCCAATCAGGCCGCTGCCAATCTTGAGGTCGACGGCACCACTTTTGAAGCACTGGTCCAAGAGCGTGGATTGAACCTCTCTGATATTGATCTGGGCGATATGGGTCAGCAAGAATTAGGCGCTGCCGGTTTGGATGTCTTTTCAGCCCAAGTTGGCGATGTTGTCGGCCCCCTGCCAAGCGATCTGGGACCCGCACTTTTCCGGGTCAACGCCGTTTTGCCTGCACTCTACGTCACCTTTGAAGAGGCCGAACCGCAGCTGCGTGATATCCTTGCAGCCGATCGCGCTGTCCGTCTGGTCGAGGCGCAGGCTGAAGATTTTGACGATCGCCTTGCTGGCGGTGCAACGCTGGAACAACTGGCTGAAGAAACCGACATGACTTTGGGTCAGATCGATTGGACCCCACAAAGTAGCGACGGGCTGGCCGCTTATGGCGATTTCCGCGAGGCCGCCGCGGGCGTGTCCCTCAATGATTTCCCGAAAATCCGCCAACTTGAAGACGGCGGCATATTTGCCATGCGTCTGGACGAAGAACTGCCCCCGCGCCCTGCCCCTTTTGAAGCGGTCACCGACGACATTGCCGCCGCGGTGCGCACTCAGCAAATCCTGACCCGCCTGACTGCACAAGCCGAAGAACTGCTGCCTCAGATCCAAGCAGGCACTGATATGACCGAACTGGGCCTCGATGCTGTGGTTGAAGAAGGCCAAAACCGCAGTGCCTTCGTAAATGGCACACCAACCGCTTTCATGGCATCCGTGTTTGAGATGGCACCAGGTGATCTACGCGTCTTGCCGGGTGACGATACCGTTGTAATCGTGCGGCTTGATGGGATTGAAGCTGCGGAACAAAACGCCGAAAGCGCGGCTTTGCTCGACAGCCTCGCCACACAACAAAACGCGGCGTTGGCCCAAGCCCTGTTCACCGTCTACGCAAATGACACGATCTTGCGCGCAGGCCAAGAAATCGACCAACGCGCTGTGCAAGCCGTGAACGTGAACTTCCAGTAGCCATGGCGCTGAACCCATCTTTTGAAAGCTTCGCTGCCCGCTATGCTGCGGGTGAACATCAGGTTGTCTACACCCGGCTGGCCGCGGATCTTGATACGCCTGTTTCATTGATGCTCAAGCTCAGCGGGGCTGCGGAAAACGCGTTCATGCTGGAATCAGTCACCGGCGGCGAGGTGCGTGGGCGCTATTCGATCATTGGGATGAAACCCGACCTGATCTGGCGCTGCCGTGGCACCACGTCCGAGGTCAACCGGGCCGCGCGCTATGACCCGGATGCGTTTGAGCCAATTGCGGGCGATCCTCTCGATGCTTTGCGCGACCTGATAGATGCCTCAAAGATCGATCTGCCTGACGGTTTACCGCAGGCTGCCGCAGGCCTTTTTGGCTATCTCGGTTACGATATGATCCGATTGGTAGAACATCTTCCAAACATTAATCCCGACCCGCTTGGCCTGCCCGATGCGCTGATGTTGCGCCCGTCCGTGGTGGCCGTGCTGGACGGTGTCAAAGGCGACGTTACGGTCGTGTCCCCTGCGTGGGTCACCGAAGGCCAAACTGCCCGCGCCGCCTATGCGCAAGCGGCTGAGCGCGTGATGGATGCCGTGCGTGATCTCGAGCGCAGCCCCGCAGCGTCCTCGCGTGATTTAGGCGACGCCGCGGCTGTTCCAGAGCCCGTCAGCAATTTCACCCGCGACGGCTACAAACAGGCCGTGCGCGATGCCCAAGAATACATCCGCGCGGGCGATATCTTTCAGGTGGTCCCGTCACAACGTTGGGCGCAGCCTTTTGCGCAACCGCCCTTCGCGCTGTACCGATCCTTGCGGCGTACGAACCCCTCGCCCTTCATGTTCTATTTCAACTTCGGCGGCTTTCATGTTGTCGGCGCCAGCCCGGAAATCCTTGTCCGTGTGTTTGGCAATGAAGTTACTATTCGCCCCATTGCAGGCACCCGCCCTCGTGGTGCCACACCCGAAGAAGACCGTGCCTTAGAAGCGGACCTTTTGAGTGACGAAAAAGAGCTGGCCGAACATTTGATGTTGTTTGATTTGGGCCGCAACGATGTGGGTCGCGTTGCCAAAATCGGAACCGTACGCCCAACCGAAGAATTCATCGTCGAACGGTATTCGCATGTCATGCATATCGTCTCCAACGTGGTAGGCGAACTTGCCGAAGGCAAAGACTCCTTGGATGCGTTTTTTGCAGGTATGCCTGCAGGCACCGTCTCTGGTGCGCCCAAAGTCCGCGCCATGCAGATTATCGACGAGCTGGAGCCAGAAAAGCGCGGCCTTTACGGCGGCGGTGTTGGCTATTTCAGCGCAGGCGGCGACATGGACATGTGTATCGCCCTGCGCACAGCGGTGATCAAAGACGAAACGCTTTATATCCAAGCTGGCGGCGGTGTTGTTTATGACAGCGACCCCGAAGCGGAGTTCATGGAGACCGTGCATAAATCCGGTGCCATTCGCCGCGCAGCCGAAGACGCAGCGCGCTTTGGCGGTTCGGGCAACGGCTGATGCCAACCGGTTTTGAGATCGCAGGCATAACTGTCGCCCCCGGCACCCGCCAGACCGTCAACCTGCCGGTATCGAACCTCCCAGATCATACGCCCGTGACCCTGTCGGTTGAGGTCATTCATGGCAAGCGCCCAGGCCCCGTGATGTTTATCAGCGCCGCGGTCCATGGCAACGAAGTCATCGGGGTCGAGATTGTGCGCCGCGTGTTGCGCGCCCCGCAATTGGCCAGCCTGCGCGGCACACTTTTGGTCGTCCCAGTGGTCAACTCATTCGGCTTTCTCAACCAGTCGCGCTATCTGCCCGACCGCCGAGATCTCAACCGGTGTTTTCCCGGCCATCCATCGGGATCACTTGGTGCACGTTTGGCATATATTTTCCTGAACGAAGTTGTACTGCGCTGCGCGTTTGGCATTGACCTACATTCTGCTGCGATCCACCGAACCAACCTTCCGCAACTGCGTATTTCTCCGTCTGATCCGGTCACCCACCGCATGGCAAAAGCTTTTGGCGCGCCTGTGATTCTCACCTCATCTTTGCGCGATGGCTCGTTGCGCGGCGTGGCGGCCGCCAAGGGCACGCCTGTGCTGCTTTTTGAGGCGGGCGAAGGGCTGCGCTTTGATGAAATGGCCGTACGTGCCGGTCTTGCAGGCATCCTGCGTGTGATGCTGGCCGAGGGTATGCTTGCCGCCAAGGGCATCGCCACATCGCGCACGCCCTCGCATATCTGTGCGGCATCAAGCTGGCTGCGCGCGCCTGTGGGCGGGCTGCTGCGCATCTTCCGGGCTGAGGGCGAGATGGTCGCTGAAGGTGACGTGCTGGCCAGCGTATCTGACCCGATGGGCAAATCCGAAACCGATATCATCGCGCCCAACGCAGGCATTCTGATTGGCCGAGCAACGTTGCCGATCGTCAACGAAGGCGATGCAGTGTTTCACTTGGCCAAGCTTGCCCCGCGCGCCGATCCCGACACTGTCGAAGAAATGGCCGAGCAACTCTCGGATGATCCGCTTTTTGACGAAGACGAGATTATTTGAACCGCTAGTTCTGCGTCAGAACCGCCGATACCGGAGCCAGTGCCACCTGAGACGCACGATCGGCAAGCCCCCAAACCAACAGCGCCTTGATCGTTTCAGGGCGCAAGCGACCCAGCATGATCACACCGCCTTCTTGGCTTGCCTTAAAAGCGGCCTGATCCAGAAAACGACGGATCACCTTGGCGCTTTGATCTTTGCCGTCAAAATCACGGAACACCGCCACCGCAGGCACCCCTTGTTTGCGCGCCAGCGTGGCAGCCGTGTTCAGGCCTTGCGCCTGCGTGATCAGCCCATGCCCGGTTTGCGCCAAAACAGCGGCCACTTGGTCCGTGGCTTCGCGCTGATCGGGAAAACCGGTGCCCGTGCCCTCTAGAACACCAACGACTTCGGCCATACGTGGCAACATCACCGCAAGGTTGGTTTCAACATCAACGGGCTGTGCGCCTTCGGGCAGGTCGATCATCGCCAGCACTTCGAAGCCTTCTTCGCGGTACCGCGTCATCCGCGCAACGGCGTCCGGCAGGCTCGCATCTACTGCAAAACTGAGCGGATAAGGAAAGCTGCCCAACGCGGGCAATCCAATGCCGCCTGCGTCCAGATCAAAACCATGATCAATCAGCACAATGCCCATGAGTGGTTTTTGCTCTGGATTATCAAATACTTGGGCATAGCGGTGAATAGGGAGATTTGAATCAACCGCAGGTGCCTGCGGCGTCACGGTGGTTGGCAGGGCCGGCTCAGCGGCATCTGCGGCGCCAGCAACGACCACAGCGGCAGCATCCTCAGCTTCGGGCCGATTTACCTGAATGCCACTGTCGCGCGCCAAAAGGCTGGTCGCAGGTTTGCCAATGCGCGGCCCCCCGGACACGGCTTGGTCCTCGGGTGTTTGCGTATCTTGTAGCTCTGCCACCTCTTCAGCCGGTGCTTGGGGTGATGGCGCGTCAGCCTGCGGCACGTCCGCGACGTCTAGGTCGGGGTCGGCCTGTGGCTCTTCAACCGGTTGCACTTCGGTGGTTTCAACCGGCTCGGTGACTGGCGTATCAACCTCAGCGACGGCTTCGGGCACAACGGCATCCGCTTCAGGCACTTCTTCAGTTTTTTCTGAATCTGATTCCGCAACTGGCGTTTCGACGACCTCGGCAACTGGGGGTACCGCTTTTGCTGCAGGCTCGGTATCCAGCGGGAGTTGGTCTTCTTGCAAGGGCTCCATCGGGGCCAAGGCCTGCGGGTTTGGCAACACTGGCGCATCATCCTCAGGCTGAGCTGCTGCGCTCTGTGCAATAGACTGCGGTGTGCCAAGGCCATCCACCACACCAGTCTGTGGTTTCGGCGCCTGCGTCCCTAACCCACCCTCAACATCGAGGGGCGACGTGGCTGTGTCTGTCGGGGTTTGCAGCGCTTGCGGCGTTTCGCGCGGTTCAATCACCGCCTCATCTTGTGGCGGTGTTGCGGGCACATCCTGCGGCACCGCATCAGATGCAGCGGCCTGTTCCGGCGCCGTTTCGGGCACCTGAGGTGCTGGGGTAGGAGGTGCCACAGGCACCAGTACAGAGATCGCCCCTGCGACCCCCAGACTTGCCACCGCCCCAAAGATCATTCCACTGAGTACGCCGCGCGCCATGCTGCCTGTCCTTCGTCCTGCTCTGTCCCGGCTTTCCCCCGCCTCTTGACGAGCGCGGCCAAGCCTGACCATGTAGCTCCGATCTATACCCCGTTCCGGCGGGTTACCTCTAGTCCTAATGCGAAGTTAGCTGAATGTTGCTGCTGATAGATAACTACGACAGTTTCACCTATAATTTGGTGCATTATCTCGGCACGCTTGGTGCTGATGTTACTGTCTACCGAAATGACGCGATCACAGCGCAAGATGCGATGGCGCTGAACCCTGCGGGGATCGTGCTGTCGCCAGGTCCTTGTGACCCTGATCAAGCCGGCATTTGCCTTGAAATGACGCACGCAGCCGCAGATGCACAGCTGCCTTTATTGGGCGTATGCTTGGGTCATCAAACGCTGGGACAGGCATTCGGTGGTAGAGTAATCCGTGCCAAAGACATCGTGCACGGCAAGATGGGGCATATCATTCACCACGGAAAAGGTGTGTTTGCAGACCTGCCCAGCCCCTTTGCTGCCACGCGTTACCACTCCTTGGTTGTTGATGCGGACAGCTTGCCGGACTGCCTTGAGGTGACCGCAACCCTTGAAGACGGCACCATTATGGGCCTGCAGCACCGCAATTTGCCGCTGCATGGGGTACAATTTCACCCCGAATCGATCCGGTCAGAGCATGGCCACGCTCTGCTCCAAAACTTCCTAAACGAAATGAAGGTTCCAGCATGAGTGACGCCCTCAAGCCCCTGATTGATGCCGCAGCCAACGGCCCGCTGACACGCGTGCAAGCCATGGCCGCCTTCGAAATCCTGTTTGACGGCGAAGCAACCCCCAGCCAGATCGGCGGATTGCTGATGGCTTTGCGCACGCGCGGCGAAACGGTCGATGAATACGCCGCCGCAGCCGCCGTGATGCGCGCCAAATGCCACAAGGTTCACGCGCCTGAGGGGGCGATGGACATCGTTGGCACCGGGGGCGACGGCAAAGGCACGCTTAATATCTCAACCGCGACGGCTTTTGTCGTGGCAGGCGCTGGCGTCGTGGTGGCCAAACACGGCAACCGCAACCTCAGTTCAAAATCAGGCGCCGCCGACGCGCTGACCCAAATGGGCCTCAGGGTCATGGTTGGTCCCAAGGTGGTTGAAGCAGCCCTCGCTGAGGCGGGTATCGGTTTCATGATGGCCCCCATGCACCACCCCGCGATTGCCCATGTCATGCCCACGCGCTCTGAACTCGGGACGCGCACAATTTTCAACATCCTTGGGCCACTCACCAACCCTGCAGGCGTCAAACGCCAGCTTACCGGCGCGTTTTCACGTGATCTTATACGCCCCATGGCCGAGACGCTGGGGCAATTGGGATCAGAGCGCGCATGGTTGGTTCACGGCTCCGATGGGACGGACGAATTGACGATCACCGGCATAAGCTGGGTGGCAGCACTCGAGCAAGACAGCAGTGTCCGCGACTTCGAAGTGCATCCCGAAGAAGCAGGCCTGCCGGTCCACCCTTTCGAGGCGATCATTGGCGGCACTCCTGAAGAAAATGCGCGTGATTTCAATGCACTGCTTGACGGAACGCCGTCAGCCTACCGCGATGCTGTGTTGCTCAATTCCGCAGCGGCTTTGGTTGTGGCGGATGCAGCCCCTGATCTCAAAGCCGGTGTAGAGATGGCCCGCGCCAGCATTGATTCTGGTGCCGCTCGCGACAAAATCACAGCCGTCGCGCGCATTACCCAAGCAGGTTGATGCGCTTTGATCTAGATCAACTTGGCGCTTGGAGCGACCTGCCCTTTTTTGCGGACACCCTGCCCGCCATCGAAGCGCATCTGGACGATAAGGCGTTTTTGCCGCCCCAAGATCAAGTCTTTGCAGCGCTTGCGCGGACGCCCCCGCATAAGGTGCGCGTTGTTATTTTGGGCCAAGACCCCTACCCAACGCCCGGCCATGCTCACGGGTTTTCTTTCTCCGCGGATGCAAACACCAAACCTTTGCCGCGATCATTATCTAACATCTTCAAAGAAATGCGGGATGACATCGGGGAC
The DNA here is from genome assembly GCF_003352085.1 of Sulfitobacter sp. SK012. Taxonomy (NCBI): domain Bacteria; kingdom Pseudomonadati; phylum Pseudomonadota; class Alphaproteobacteria; order Rhodobacterales; family Roseobacteraceae; genus Sulfitobacter; species Sulfitobacter sp. SK012. The sequence goes on along the minus strand of NZ_CP025804.1, from coordinate 1,876,009 downwards.
GCGCCCCGTCACGCGGATCTGCGGTTCTGGGCAGATCAAGGTGTACTCCTATTGAACACGGTGCTCACCGTTCCTGCGGGTACACCCCAAGGACGCAAAGCCCTGGGATGGCAGGCTTTGACGGCACAAATCCTAATGCGATTGGCCGACGGGCCGCGGGCATATCTACTTTGGGGTAAACCTGCACAGGCGGCCGCATCACAGGTCGACCCCATGACAAACCTCAAAATCGAGACCGCGCATCCGTCACCCTTGTCGGCGCGGCGCGGGTTCTTTGGGGCAAGACCCTTTAGCCGCACCAATGCGTGGTTGCACGCCCAAGGCCAGCCCGTCATAAACTGGACCGACCCGGAGGCCCAATGACACAGACCATTCTCGACAAAATCAAAGCCTATAAGCTCGAAGAAATCGCTGCTGCAAAGGCTGAAAAGCCGATCGAGGTGATTGAAGCCGACGCAAAGGCCGCATCGCCAGTGCGCCCCTTTGCAGATGCGTTGTTTAACGCGTCTCGCGAAGGTTACGGCCTCATTGCCGAGATCAAAAAGGCCAGCCCGTCAAAAGGTCTGATCCGCGAAGATTTCGACCCAGCGACCCTTGCTGCGGCCTACCAAGAAGGCGGTGCGACATGTCTTTCGGTTTTGACCGACACCCCAAGTTTTCAGGGGGCAAAATCCTTTCTTGTTGAGGCCCGTGAGGCCTGCACCCTGCCGGTTCTGCGTAAAGATTTCCTCTATGACACCTATCAGGTTGCCGAAGCGCGTGCCCTTGGGGCCGATTGCATTTTGATCATCATGGCTTCGGTTTCTGACGCCCAGGCTGCCGAGCTTGAAGACGCCGCAACCCAGTGGGGCATGGACGCCCTGATCGAGGTTCATAACGCCGAAGAGCTGGTCCGTGCCGCAAGGCTTAAAAGCAGGATGATCGGCATAAACAACCGAAATCTCAATACCTTCGAGACCTCTTTGGATGTGACCCGCACGCTCGCAAAAGAAGTCCCCGCCGACCGGATTATCGTTTGCGAAAGCGGCTTGTTTGTCCCCAAAGACCTTGCTGACATGGCGCTATACGGGGCGCGCACATTCTTGATTGGCGAAAGTTTGATGCGACAAGCAGACGTTGCGAAAGCGACCCATGATTTGCTGGCCAACCCTCTTAACGCTGGAGGTATGTGATGGCACTGACCCATTTTGACGGAGACGGCCACGCGCATATGGTGGATGTGTCTGACAAGGACATCACTGCGCGGATTGCCACGGCTGAAAACCACATCAAAATGCACCGCGAAACCTTTGATATCATTACCGAAGGACGCGCCAAAAAGGGTGATGTGCTGGGCGTCGCACGCCTTGCTGGGATCATGGCAGCCAAGCGAACCTCTGATCTGATCCCGCTGTGTCACCCGCTCCCCATCACCAAGGTCAGCGTCGATCTAACCCCTGATCCAGAACTTCCCGGTATCCGGATTGTCGCAACGGTCAAGACGACAGGCCAAACCGGGGTCGAAATGGAAGCGTTAACGGCCGCGTCTGTCGCCGCACTTACCGTTTATGACATGTGCAAAGCCGTCGATAAAAATATGGAAATCAACGGCCTACATGTCACACTTAAAGACGGTGGGAAATCTGGCCGCTACGTGGCGACATGATCACCGTCTCGCAGGCCCTCGATCAGCTGTTTTCACTTGTATCGCCGTTAGACGTCGAAAATGTTCCGCTGCGCGAAGCATCAGGTCGGGTTTTGGCCCGCGATGTTGCCGCTACACGTACCCAGCCGCCCTTCGCGGCATCCTCAATGGATGGGTATGCAGTGCGGCGCGCCGAAGTTGAGCCTGATGCGATGTTCAAGGTTATCGGCGAAGCCGCAGCCGGGCACCGCTTTGAAGGCACGATGCGCGCGGGTCAGGCTGTCCGTATCTTTACTGGCGCTCCTATGCCGCAAGGCGCTGATTTCATTATTATTCAAGAAGATGTGACACGGCGTGGCGACCTGATCACTTTGGGCCACCGAGTCGGTACAAAGGACAATATTCGCCCCGCAGGTGGTGATTTCTCCGCAGGTGAATTGATGACGGCCCCCCGGCTGCTGCGCCCTGCTGATATCGCCCTTTTGGCGGCCATGAACATTGCCACCGTGCCTGTGACCCGCAAACCAATCGTTGCGATTTTGGCCACCGGGGATGAATTGGTGCAGCCCGGTGAAACCCCCGGCCCAGATCAAATCATCGCCTCCAACAGCTATGGCTTGGCCGCGATGGTTGAGGGTATTGGCGCCACCGCGCGGATGTTGCCGATTGCCGCTGATACCGAAGCCGCTTTGATTCAGGCGTTTGGGTTGGCAAAGGGTGCCGATCTTATTGTGACCATTGGCGGCGCGTCCGTTGGCGATCACGACCTCGTAGCACCAGTTGCAGCGAAACTCGGAATGGAACAGGCGTTTTATAAAGTTGCCATGCGTCCCGGAAAACCGCTGATGGCGGGTCGGTTGGGGGACGCGGCAATGGTTGGGCTGCCCGGTAATCCCGTCTCAGCAATGGTATGTGGCACTGTGTTTCTGGGCCCAATGATCCGGTTGATGCTGGGACTTGCCACCGAGCCCGCTTTGCGCCGCAGCGTACCGTTGGCCAGGGCCATTCCTGCAAATGGTCCGCGCGAACACTACATGCGCGCGCAGCTTCAGGACGGGCAAGTCCACCCTGAGAGCCAACAAGACAGCAGCCTGCTCAGCATCTTGGCCACAGCCGATGTGCTAATGGTGCGGCCAATTGATGATCCTGCGCGAGAGATCGGCGAAATGGTCCAAGTCATCGATATCTAGGAACTAGCCTTAAAGGTTGACACAAAACGGGAACATCCCTAGAACAAAGGTTAACTTTGACAGGCGAAGGGAACGACCGTGCTCACCAAAAAACAACTCGATCTTCTGGCTTTCATTCACAAACGCGTTCAGCGCGACGGCGTTCCGCCCAGCTTTGACGAAATGAAAGAAGCCCTTGATCTACGGTCGAAATCTGGCATCCACCGCCTTATCACAGCACTAGAGGAACGCGGGTTTATCCGCCGTCTTGCGCACAGAGCGCGCGCAATTGAAGTCGTGAAATTACCCGAAAGCCTTGGCGGTGAAGCAACAGTTGGCTTTACCCCACGCGTAATCGAAGGCGATCGTCCTGATGCACCGCCTCCGCCCTCCGCACAGATGATTATGGCCAGCTCAGTTGAGTTGCCGATGATGGGCCGGATCGCCGCCGGTGTGCCGATTGAAGCGATCAATCAGCAGTCCCATTCCGTGGCCGTACCGGGTGCGATGCTGTCAGGCTCTGGCGAGCATTATGCACTCGAAGTCAAAGGCGATTCGATGATCGAGGCCGGGATCAACGACGGTGACGTTGTAGTCATTCGCGAAACTTCAGTGGCTGATGACGGCGATATTGTTGTCGCATTGGTTGAAGATCACGAAGCCACGCTGAAGCGGTTTAAGCGCAAAGGCCGCTCCATCGCGCTTGAGGCGGCAAACCCCGCCTATGAGACGCGGGTCTTTAACGCAGATCAGGTCAAGGTACAGGGTCGTTTGGTTGGGTTGATTAGGTCCTATTGATCCTTTGATGCGACACGTTTGGTACGGCGCGCTTTGGGCCAGTTGGTCCAAAGTCGGTCACCAACGGCTGCACGCGACGTACGCTTGATCAACGCGCCGTCTTGCATGATGAACGCGATTGATCCCGTTTCACGCAATGCGTCCGGCTCAAACAATGTACAGCCCTTGCCCTGAGCCCCCTCCCACGCCACGGATGCAACCACGATTTGGCCCTTGCCACAGCGTGCCAGCTTGGCGGCTGCGCGTTTGCCAGAGAGGTGGATCACCTCCACGTCGCCAAGCGCCCCTAGCTTCCAGCGCGCTGCCGCGGCCAGTTGATCACTGCCGTCGCCATCATTCTCCAACCAGTTACGTGCAACGAAACCCGCACCTTTTGGCTTGCTCAGGGCGCGGCCTTGGGCAGTCATCACCCCTACCAATGTGCCCGTATCTGCGATCAAAAGAGCAGGCCTGGTGGCCCCCTGCCACAGCACGAAACTCAGCGCGATTGCGACACCACCGGCCCACCGCAGACGGCCTTGCCACAGCACCGCGAACAAAAACCCCAGCGTTAACAGCGGCAACACCCACGGCCCCGGCCCCACAACATAGCTGCGCGCACCATCCCAACCGGCCACCCCATGCGCCACCCAAAGGATCCAGCGCAGCCCAAGCCTCATGAACTGCAAGCCGATAAACTCAAGCCCCAAGGGTGCCAACACCACGGCAACCACCGCGGCCGGGATCACCAACACCCCCATCAACGGGACGCTGACCACATTAGCAATGAGCCCGTATTGGGCGAATGCATTGAAATGCGCGGCAGCAATCGGAGCCGTCGCAAACCCAGCAATGGCAGACGACATGACCACACCGATCACGGGCCGAAGCCATGCAGGACCCAGCGGCAGATCGGCATCGCGCAGCCAGCCAAAGACGGCAACCAACGCCGTGGTCGCAGCAAAGGACATTTGAAAACCGGGACCCATCAACGCTTCTGGGCGCAGCACCAGCACAATGATCGCAGCAATCGCGACGGCCCGCAGGCTGATTGCGCGCCGCCCCAGCATCAGCGCGCATAATGCGACAGCAACCATGATGAACGCGCGCTCGGTCGAGACATTGCCGCCCGACAGCGCGAGGTATCCTGCGGACGCGATCAATGCACCACCCGCCGCCATACTGCGGGCCGGCATGCGCAAGGCCACGTAAGGGATTAGGGCAAACAAGATCCGCAGGCCCGCAAAAACCACGCCTGAGAGCAACCCCATGTGCAATCCAGAAATCGCCAATAAATGCGCAAGATTACTGGCCCTAAGCGCATCGAGTGCTGAAGCGCTCATGGCGCTTCGGTCGCCCGTTGTGATGGCTGCTGCAAATCCACCAATGTCGCCCGGCAACACCGCTTGGATACGGGCAGAAGCCGCCATGCGGATACGAAAGACAGCAAGGCCCGCCTGCCCCTGTTGCGCACGTTCGATGCCCATCAAAGGCACACGAGTATAGCCAACGGCACCCAGTTGGACAAACCAAGCATGACGCTGGAAATCGAAACCATCGGGTTCTACCGGGCCAGACGGCGGTGACAGATGCCCTGTTGTCATGACCCGCAACCCCGGCTCTGCCGCGATGTCATCACTACGGTCGCCGTGCAGTGATATACGCACGCGGGCCGGCGTTTTGTCGGGCCCTACGCGGGCCAGCACAACCCGGTCCAGCGTTAGGCGTAACGCGTCAGATTGGCTGCGATCAATCGCGATGATGCGCCCTTCAACGGGCCCGTAATACCGCCAACCCAACACAGGCTCCGCAACGGAATTGGTGCGCACGCCAGCCAATACGAAACCCGCCACGACCAGACCAATCGCCACAAACACGGGGCCAAGCAGTTCACCCGAAAAGCGCCCAGCAATCATTGCTAAAAGCGCCGCTGCGGCCAAGCCGATCAACAACGGCGGGGAGGGCTCCCAGGTGAGGTTAAAAAACGTGCCGATGCCGACAGCAAGACACACAGGTACCCAACCGAAAAGCGCGCCGCGTTGCATCAAGAACATATGGCGCAGGCCCATGCTTGCCCCCGGTTGCTGCACTGTTTAGACAGGCGACAAACCTAATCTCCCGTTGGTTACCAAATGGTAAACATCGCTTTTCACAAAGCAGAAGCGGTTGGGACTGGCCCCTAAATGCAAAGGTATCGTTGCCACATGACTGCTCCTGTCGTTACCCGTTTCGCTCCATCCCCTACTGGTTTTTTACATATCGGGGGGGCGCGCACTGCGCTGTTCAACTGGCTTTTTGCACGGGGTCATGGCGGCAAGTTTCTGTTGCGCATTGAAGACACGGATCGCGCGCGATCCACCCCCGAGGCAACTGCGGCTATCCTGCAAGGGTTGGCTTGGCTTGGCCTTGATCATGACGGTGACATCGTCAGTCAATTTGACAACGCCCCGCGCCACGCAGCCGTCGCACAGGAGCTGTTGAGCACGGGAGCCGCTTACAAGTGTTTTGCCAGCCAAGATGAAATCGCGGCTTTCCGCGAGGCGGCACGGGCCGAAGGGCGCAGCACTCTCTACCGCTCGCCGTGGCGCGACGCAGATCCAGCCACCCACCCAGACGCGCCATTTGTTATCCGCATCAAAGCACCGCTGACAGGAACAACCGTGATCCGCGATGCTGTTCAAGGCGACGTGACCATTGGCAACGATCAGCTCGATGATATGGTGCTGCTTAGGTCCGATGGCACACCTGTATACATGCTGGCGGTGGTGGTGGACGACCATGATATGGGCGTCACACATGTGATCCGCGGAGATGATCACCTCAACAACGCCGCGCGTCAGATGATGATCTATCACGGTATGGGCTGGGACGTACCCGTCTGGGCGCATATCCCGCTGATCCACGGATCCGATGGTAAGAAACTCAGCAAACGCCACGGCGCACTTGGCGCTCAGGAGTATCAGGCCATGGGCTATCCCGCGGCTGGCATGCGCAACTACCTCGCGCGGTTAGGCTGGAGCCACGGCGATGACGAGTTTTTCAGCGACGCGCAGGCCCGTGAGTGGTTCGATCTGGACGGTATTCGCAAAAGTCCCGCGCAGTTCGACCTCAAAAAACTAGAAAACATTTCAGGCCAGCAGATTGCCGCCGCTGATGACGCTGCACTGCGGCACGAAGCGCAGGAATATCTAGCAGCCGCAGGGCAACCTGCGTTGACCCAACGGCAATCACAAGGTCTTGAAGCTGCGATGTACTGCCTCAAGGAACGCGCCAAAACCTTTCCAGAACTCCTTGAAAAGGCTGAATTTGCGCTGGTCAGCCGCCCAATATCGCCAGATGAAAAGGCCTCAAAACATCTTGATCCGGTATCCCGCGGTATACTGGGAGAATTGACGCCGCATCTGCAAACTGTTAGCTGGGATAAGGAAACGTTAGAGCAGGCTCTGAACGAGTTTGCCTCAAGCAAAGATACCAAATTTGGCAAACTAGCAGGACCGCTACGTGCCGCCCTCGCCGGACGCGCGGTTACACCGTCAGTTTATGACATGATGCTGGTGCTTGGCAGGGATGAGACCATCGCGCGACTTAGCGATGCGGCAACCTGAAAGTGGCCCAAATGGCCGCTGGCCAACTTAAGACTTAAACGGTGGTGCGCCCCTAAGGGTGCGCCATACAAGATTGCGAAAAACAATTTCGCGACACCAGATCGGGAAGGGATACCATGGCCGAAAGTACAAAATCCGCAACATTGACCATTGATGGCAAAACGATAGATTTGCCGATTTTCTCACCCAGCGTTGGCCCCGATGTGATCGACATCCGCAAGCTTTATGCGCAAGCGGGTGTGTTTACATACGATCCGGGTTTTACCTCAACGGCGGCCTGCGACAGCTCCATCACCTTTATCGATGGCGAAGAAGGTATCTTGCTGCACCGTGGGTATCCCATCGGCGAGCTGGCCTCCAAATCACACTACCTCGAAGTCTGTTATCTGCTGCTTTACGGGGAGCTACCCTCCCCTGCAGAGCTTGAAGATTTTGAACACCGCGTCACCAATCACACCATGCTGCACGAGCAGATGATGAATTTCTTCCGTGGGTTCCGGCGCGACGCGCACCCGATGGCCGTCATGGTTGGCGTTGTGGGCGCTATGTCCGCGTTTTATCACGACAGCACAGACATCACTGACCCGTGGCAGCGCGAAGTTGCCTCTATCCGTCTGATTGCAAAGATGCCCACGATTGCCGCGATGGCCTATAAATATACCGTCGGCCAACCTTTCGTGCACCCGCGCAACGATCTGGATTATGCCTCTAACTTCCTGCGCATGTGTTTTGCCGTGCCTGCCGAAGATTACGTGGTGAACCCGATCCTTAGCCGTGCAATGGACCGCATCTTTACCCTGCATGCGGATCACGAACAAAACGCTTCAACATCAACTGTGCGTTTGGCCTCTTCCTCTGGAGCCAACCCCTTTGCGTGTATTGCAGCCGGTATTGCTTGCCTTTGGGGCCCTGCGCATGGCGGCGCAAACCAAGCCTGCCTTGAGATGCTCAAGGAAATTGGCACACCAGACCGGATCCCAGAATTCATTGCGCGCGCTAAGGATAAAAACGATCCTTTCCGCCTGATGGGCTTTGGCCACCGGGTCTATAAGAACTTTGACCCGCGTGCGACCGTGATGAAAGAGAGCGCTGACGAAGTGCTCGAGCTTTTGGGCGTGGAAAACAACCCGATCCTACAGGTCGCAAAGGAGCTTGAGAGAGCCGCCCTTGAAGATCCGTATTTCGCAGAAAAGAAACTCTTCCCGAATGTCGACTTCTATTCAGGCACCATTCTCGAAGCGATGGGTTTCCCCACATCGATGTTCACACCGATCTTTGCGCTGGCGCGCACGGTGGGTTGGATTTCGCAGTGGAAAGAGCAGATCAGCGACCCACAACTCAAAATCGGCCGGCCCCGTCAGCTTTATCAAGGGGCCACCGCACGCAACTACGTGGACATTGAAAACCGCTAATTCACAGCTCGATTTAGATGTTTTAGGCCTCGGCAATATGCCGGGGCCTTTTTCGTTTTGAGCGGTTTTTGACCTCCCCAAATGTGGCGAAAAAAAGGCACCGCTTGCGCAGTTGGTGCCCCGAATCGTTTGATTCGAATCATATGTTGCCGAAGCAGTCCCGATAATAATCTCCAACGGAAACAGCGGATTGTCGCCACCTATGCGTGTCTACTACGCAGCGCTAAGCCACCAAAAAAGGCCATAATGTGGCATTGTTTCGACCAGCCTTACAATGGAATCAGAAAGCTTGACCCAGCAATCCTCAGGCGAATAACTATGTGTTAACGAGTTTTTAGAGAGTTCCGGTATGATTTTAATACTTTCACTTTTATTGCCTGTCGCTCTCATTGGCGTGGTCGTGGCAAACCATGATGACGACGACGACGATTCCGGTGAAAGCCTGGAAGGGGCCGAAAACGCTGATACTCTTGAAGGCGGCCAGGGCGATGACTTTTTGGACGGTGGTGCGGGCGATGATGACCTTGTTGGTCTGGCCGGCGACGATACCATCTTTGGCCGAGAGGGCGACGACATTATCACCGGCGAAGACGGTGCTGACATGCTGTGTTCTGGCGATGGCGATGACTTTATCACCGGTAACCGCGGCAGCGACACCATCGAAGGCCAAGGTGGCGACGACTTCATCTCTGGCGATTACAGTGCTGACCTACTGCGCGGCAACGAAGGCTCCGACACGCTGGTTGGCGGACGCGGCTTTGACAACTTGGGCGGTTTCTCAGGGGATGATGTGCTCTTTGGTGGGATCGTAAACGCTTTGCCCTTGGACCTTGAAGAAATGGACGCGTTGCGCGACGGCACCTCCACGCTGGCAGACCTAAATGGTGGCCAAGTCGACATGCGCGATGACAGCTTGGGTAATATTCTCTACGGCGGCGCTGGCGACGATGACTTGATCTTGGGTAGCCAGGACATGGGTACCGGTGGCAACGGCGAAGACACCTTCCACGTACTGAACGAACAGGCGGGTGCCGGCGTTGCAACTATTATGGATTACGATGAAGTCGACGATAGCGTCACTGTCATCGTAGAGAACGACACCGATGTGAATGTCACTGTTAACAACAATGATGGCGATGCCATTGTGCGTGTTGACGGAACGGTCGTGGCACGGGTTACGGGTGCGGGTGGCACTTTGAGCGCGGGCGATATCACCGTCTTGACCGAAGCGACGGTAGTGCAACTGTTTGAACCAAACGCTCCGGCGGCAGTCGCATAACTTAATACAACAGGCAGCTAAACGGGCTAGTTGCATAAACTTTTAGGACGGGCCGAGAGGTCAAAGGAATACCATGGCAAGCTATATCAAATATGCAAACTACGAATGGTCGAACGCAAAGGGATTGATCCCTGCGACGGCCCCAAATCAAAAAGGACTGCAGGGAGCGCTTGTTCCCGACAGCAACCACAACTGCGACCACGTCGCTGTGGTCTATGACCGTGGTGACACCCCGCCAGAGATTACGATCAAGGAAACCTCTGGCATGGTGCACACGGTTCTAGCCAATGGTGTGGCCATTGCAGTGATCGCCCGCAGCACTGGCGCGGCCCTCAATCCCGCGGATGTGCTTTTGGTTGAGCGCAGCGTTCACACCTAAGATCGCTTAGCGCCCCTCGAATTCCGCGGGGCGTTTTTCGATAAAGGCCATCACGCCTTCCTTAAAATCACGTGATTTGCCGCATTTGCCCTGCTCGCGCGCTTCAAATGCCAGTTGCGCATCAAGGGTATTGTCCCAGCTGCCGCGTATGACCTTTTTCACAGATTCAAACGCTGCTGTTGGACCCGAGGCAAGATGCGCAGCTTTTGCACGCCAATGCGCATCAAAATCTTTATCGGCGACCGCTTCCCAGATCATGCCCCAATCGTCGGCCTGACGTGCGCTGATTTTATCGGCAAAAAGTGCGGCCCCCATAGCTTTGGCCATGCCCATCTGGCGCGGCAGCATATAGGTGCCGCCCGCATCGGGAATAAGGCCAATCCGCGTGAAGGCCTGCAGGAAATATGCGCTCTCGGTTGCAAAAACCACATCTGCGGCCAGTGCCAAGTTCGCCCCGGCCCCCGCAGCTGGTCCATTCACCGCAGCGATTGTTGGGACAGGGCAGTCATAGATGGCGCGCAGCATTGGCGCGTATTCGTCGCGCAATGTCCGTTCAAGATCAATGTCCGCCGAGGACGCGCGGTCACCCAAATCTTGGCCCGAACAAAAAGCCCGCCCTGCCCCGGTGATAACAACCACCCGCGATTCTTTGCCAGCTTGCGTAAATGCATGGGCAATCTCGGCGCGCATCTGCGTGCTAAGGGCGTTCATTTTATCAGCACGATTCAGGGTGACAATCGCCACGCCGTTGCTGAGGTCATAGGTCAGGGTTTGGTATTCCATGGTCCGGGTATCCTTCGTCCAATCGGTTTCCACCGTTCTAACAGAGCACGCGCTACTCGCCAGCGAAACCGAGCGTCAGTCTTTTAGGATATCGCGCAGGCGGGCTTCTTCTGCGTCGGACAAAACATCCTCACCCAGCGTCGGTGCACGGCTTCGTGCGCGCAGGTATATGCCCCCAACACCGCCTGCGATCAACAACATCAGCGGCCCCGCAGCCCAAAGAAGCCAATTCGCGCCACCCAACGTTGGATTGAGCAGTACAAATTCACCGTACCGCGCGACGATGAAATCAACTGCCTCTGCATCTGTGTCGCCCGCAACCAACCGTTCGCGCAGCAAAATCCGCAGATCGCGCGCAAGGCTCGCTTCGCTCTCGTCAATGCTCTCGTTGCGACATACAAGGCATCGCAGTTCTTTGGAAACATCGCGGGCCCGCGCTTCGAGCACCGGATCACTGAGGACTTCATCAGGCTGAACCGCCGCCAAGGGCGTCGCGAGCAGCACCAAGATCAGACAAAGATGCTTCATTCGGCTGGAACCTGTCTGGCTTTTCGGGCACCTGCGGCAACCCGGAAACGCCGGTCTGACAGGCTGAGCAACCCACCCAGAGCCATCAATCCACAGCCGATCCAAATCCAGTTGGTCAGCGGCTTGATATAGGTCCGCACGGCCCAGCCGCCACCGGTCTGTTCATCACCGATCACAACATAAAGATCGCGCGCGAGGTTCTGATGGATCGCAGCTTCGGTCGTTGGCATCTGCGCGACGGGGTAAAAGCGTTTCTCTGGCGATAGCTGCCCCAAGGAGCGGCCATCTTGGCTGACATCCAGAACACCAGTCGTGGCCAAATAATTCGGCCCGCGCCCCTCGGTCACCTCACGCAGGGTTAACTTGTAGGCCCCAACATCAAAGGGTTGATCAATACGCGCCACCTGAATGTCCTCGACCGTCCAAGCCGTCAGTCCCGCAACACCAAGCATCGTAATACCAAGGCCTGCATGTGCCGTGGCCTTGCCCCAATCCGCACGCGGCAACCGCATTAGGCGCCGCCACCGGCCCTGCCCACGCCCAGTGCGCTGCGCAAGATCGACGCCGGTGCCCATCACAACCCACGCCGCGAGGAACATGCCCACCGGTCCAATCAGGCTCCGCCCGGTCTGCATCGCCCAAACAAGGCCACCGATCGCAAGTGCGGTGACAAACACCCAGCGCAACGGCCGAATGGTGCGCATGAAGGACGCGCGCTTCCACGACAGCGCGGACCCAATCGGTAAGGCCAGTCCAAGCGCCACCATAAAGGGGGTGAATGCCAAATTAAAGAAAGGAGGCCCAACGCTGAGTTTGCGATCAAAGAACATCTCTGCCAGCAGCGGCCACATTGTACCGATGAACACAACAAAGCAGGAAACCGCCAACAAAACGTTATTCAGGATCAGCGCGGATTCGCGGCTGGCAACGCCAAACACGCCCTTCGCTTCCATCGTGCCTGCCCTCAAGGCAAAGAGCAGCAGCGCCCCTCCTGTGAAGAACCCCATAATCGCAAGGATGAACACACCACGTTCAGGATCATTTGCAAAGGCATGCACCGACGTCAGGAGGCCCGAGCGCACGATGAACGTCCCGATGAGCGAAAAGCCAAAGGCTAGAATCGCGAGCAGGATGGTCCAGCTTTTCAGGCTCTCGCGTTTTTCCACAACAATAGCCGAATGCAGCAGCGCAGCGGCCAGAAGCCAAGGCATAAAGCTGGCATTCTCGACCGGGTCCCAGAACCAGAAGCCACCCCAGCCCAGTTCATAGTAGGCCCACCATGAGCCCAGTGCGATGCCAATGGTCAGGAATATCCACGCAGCCAACGTCCAAGGCCGCACCCAGCGACCCCATGCGGCATCAACACGCCCCTCAATCAGGGCCGCCACCGCAAAGCTGAACGTCATGCTTAGCCCAACATAACCGAGGTAAAGAAACGGGGGATGAAATGCGAGGCCGGGATCTTGTAGCAGAGGGTTAAGATCCTGCCCATCAAAGGGCGGCACAGCCATGCGCGTAAACGGGTTTGACGTGAAAAGAATAAAGGCGAGGAAAGCCACACCTATCGCGGCCTGAACACCCAGAACACGCGCCCGCAGGCTGGTCGGCAATGCGGTCCCAAACCACGCAGCCATTGCCCCGAAAAGGCTAACGATCAACACCCAAAGCAGCATAGATCCTTCGTGATTGCCCCATGTTCCACTGATTTTATAGAGCAGCGGTTTTGCCGAATGACTGTTTGCAACAACAACCGTTAGGCTGAAATCTGAAGTTATAAAGGCCCACATCAACGCTAAAAAAGACGCCGCTATCAAAACAAATTGTACGCCCGCGGCTGGCTCTGCCACGGCCATCCAGCCCGGCATCCCACGTGCGGCCCCGATCATCGGCACCACCATCTGCACGAGCGCCACACCGAATGCGAGGATAAGAGCGAAATGTCCGAGTTCTGTAACCATGGGCTGAGTATAAGCCTGCAAGCCCCCCCTTTCCAATGCAAGAAAGGAGGGCGTGTTGTCACATCTCTGGCAGTCGGCTTATTCCGCGCGCCGCCACGCATCCAATGCCAAGTTTTGCTCTGGTGCGATGGCATTGGCCGATAGCCGCGCGTCTGTCCCAGTATCGGCGGCATTAATGCTGCTCGCCCGCAACTTTTTTATCTTTTCGATGTTTTCCATGACCTGCGGCACATGCCCCATGGTCTGCACAATCGAGCGTTGGAAGTCTTGCGCCTTTGTTTGATGCCGCGCGCCGAAATAAAACGATACAACCACCCCCAGCAACCACCACAGCGGTTCAGGAACCAACGCAATCCCTTGCATTCGCTCAGAAAACCACAACGGCGCGACCATGGCAGAGATAAACAGCCCTAGTGTGCCCAATGCCATCGCGGGGCGCGGCAGGCGATTCACAGCATCCATAAAGCGATCAAACAGACCTTGGCGCGTGCCGTTAAACTCTTCGCCATATTGCGCCATAGCCTGGCCTTGCACGACGGCCCCGCGTGCGGCCCCTGCTTCGGCGTTTTCACGGAACACCTCCGCAGTCTCGCGCACCACATTACGACCGCCGCCAAAGACGATGCCAAATATCCTCTCCATCAACCCCATGATGCGGTCCTTTGCTTGAATTGGTCATGAGATAGGTGAAATTGGGGGGAAATGAACTCTTCCGCCCGTTTGATCCAACCGCCTTTGCCACCCGAACGACTGCGGGCGTATTTGCGGCTGGCGCTCCGACGCTCGGCAAGCCGGAAATAATAGTTGCGTCGCGCTATGCCGTAGGCATCCACCATATGACCCGGTGCGGCCTCAAACGCCGCACGCGCGGCCCCGAGGCTTTGTGGCCCCAACATTCCATCAACCGAAACGCCAAACTTCATCTCACGCAACAGCTGCTGCAGGAGTTTCACCGCATTGGCCCCCGCGTTCACATACATATCATAGACCGACGCCTGAAGGGCCTCGGGAAGTTCCGCAATCAGCGGTCTTTCAAAATAATGTTTGATAAAAATATCAACAGCCTGCGAGCGGGTCAGCAATCGCACGTCCTTGGACGTCACCGCGCCATCCTTGTTCAGATCAAGGCCAAGCCTGCGCATCGTGTGGATGGTCACACCAAAATTAGTTGCCCCACCTGGATCATCAGGATCATTCACATAGCCACCCTCGCGGTGGACGATGTGATCTGTAATTTGTCTGATAGTCTGCATTGGCAATACTCTCCCTCAATCGTTGGAGAAAGCTGGCCATATCTAAGTTAACGAACCGCAGCCAGAGCGTACGCTGCTAGCTGTCAGGTTCTTGATAAACGCCTTGTGCCTTGAGGGCGTCCACCACCTCTTTTGGCATATAATTTTCATCGTGTTTCGCAAGTATTTCAGTAGCTTCAAAGACCCCATTAATGTAACGGCCCGTCCCCACCATGCCTTGATTTTCTTCGAAAAGATCAGGCAAAACGCCGGTAAACGTCACCGGAACACTCGCGCCCCCATCGGTCACAGCAAAGCGGATCGTTTCCCCATCGCCGCGGACCAATGTGCCTTCTTCGACCAACCCACCAATGCGAAACACTTCTCCCGGGCCCGGTGGTTCATCTACAACTTGCGACGGCGCGCGAAAGAAATTGATACCATCGCGCAACCCATAGCCAATCAAAGCAGTCGACAGCACAAGGGCCACCGCCGCGACGGCGATCAGTTGAATGCGGCGTTGCTTTTTAAGGCTTTTCATACGTCCTCAAGGAAAAAGTGGGGCCATCATCAGCCCCTGCGTCTCTGGAAGACCTAACATCAGATTGGCATTTTGCAACGCCTGACCGGATGACCCTTTAGTGAGGTTATCAAGCGCTGCAACCACGATAGCCCTTCCATCAATGCGGTCAGCAACCACCCCGATATGACAAAAGTTCGAACCCCGAATATGCCGCGTGCTTGGTGTTTCGCCCATAGGCAACACCTCGATAAACGGTTCATCAACATAAGCGCTTTCCAAAGCCTTATGAATAGCTTGTGCCTCGCCCTTCACGTAAACCGTAGCAAGGACACCGCGGTTTGCCGGGATCAGATGCGGCGTGAATTGCACCTTAACCGGACGACCTGCAAGCGCCGAGAATTCCTGATCAAACTCTCCCAAGTGACGGTGTGTGCCGCCGACCGCATAGGCATGATACCCTTCGGAAAGTTCTGCATGTAGCAGATTTTCTTTCAGGCTGCGTCCAGCACCCGAGACAGCGCATTTAAGGTCCAGAATGATCTCATCAAGATCAATCACGCCTGTCGTTATCAGTGGCCGTAGCGCAAATTGCCCGGTCGCGGCATTGCATCCCGTACCCGCAACCAACCGCGCCGCTTTGATATCTTCGCGGTAGAATTCGGAGAGGCCGTAAACCGCCTCTGCCTGCTGCTCAAGCGCAGCATGTGGGTTCCCGTACCATTTGGCGTATTCTTCTGGATCGCGAAGCCGAAAATCCGCTGATAAATCAACAATCTTCAGGGTCTTGGGGAGAACCGAGATCACCTCTTGGCTGGTTTTGTGAGGCAGCGCGCAAAAACAAAGATCAATGCCCGACCAATCAATTTCATCCATCTTTACAAGGTCTGGCAGGTCCAAGTGGCGCAGATGTGGAAAGACCGATGCCAAGCTTTGTCCCGCTTTAGAATTGCCCCCCAACGCTTTGATCTGCATCGAAGAGTGCCCCGAGATCAGCCGGATCAACTCAGCGCCAGTATATCCTGAAGCGCCTAGAATTGCGATATTATATGTCATGGTCGTGTCCTGTCGAAAAAAGGTATCGTAAAGCCAAAATGGCCGCCCTTATGCTGCCTGAAACGACATCTCTCGTCGCAAGAACTGCGTGGCACGGCTGCTGACACGCTGCGGATCACCGGTCGTCAGAAAGCCAGGCGCACCTTCTCCAATCATCGCGGGATGGCGTTCCAGATAGTCCGCAAGGCTTTCGGCAACCAGATTGGCTTGGCTGAACACTTGCACATCGGCCCCCAAAGCTGCCTGAAAGATATCCTGCATCAACGGGTAATGCGTACATCCAAGGATCGCGGCCTGAGGATCAGGCATCTTGCGCTTGAGCGCATCCACATGGCTGCGGACCAATGCCTCGGCCAAGATCATATCGCCCTCTTCAATCGCATCGACCACGCCCCCGCAGGCTTGTGCTTCGACATCCACCCCAATCGCACGAAACGCCAGCTCGCGTTGAAACGCCCTGCTGGATACCGTCGCCGGAGTAGCAAATAGCGCCACGTGGTTCACGCCGACTTCGCGAGGCGGTGAATTATCGCCCCACTGCCGCTCGGTCATCGCCTCAATCAGGGGCACAAACACGCCCAGCACCCGCTTGTCCTTCGGCACCCAAGATTCTTGCATCCGGCGCAACGCCGCAGCAGAGGCCGTGTTGCATGCCAGAACAACCAAGTTGCAGCCTGAATCAAACAATTTCTGGGTCGCAGCACAGGTCAGTTCGTAGATATCATCCGGCGTGCGCACGCCATAAGGCGTATGGGCGCTGTCGGCCAGATACACAAAATCCACGTCAGGCAGACGCGCCTGAACGGCACTCCATACGGTTAAACCACCCAGACCGGAATCAAAAATACCTACAGCCATTCACGTCAACGGCGTCACTGCCGTTCCTCGAATTCATAGCCCGCATCAAGGGATTTGAGCGGTTCTGGTGCCAGCACATACGTGGCTTTGCGCGGGAAATCCATCACCGCTTTACTGTCTTTTGCCAATGGGCCCAACTGTGCCCGCTCAATTGGCGCACCGACAGCAACACCCACCGGCATATCGACCCAGCACTGGAACTCTTTAATCAGCAAATCCATCCACGAATTCGCATGCACATAATGTGTCATCTGGAACATCCGGCTGGTGTGCCCGGCAAAGTAGATTGGTACGACGCGCGCAAGTGATTTACCAATCAGTCGCGCGGTGAAAACCCGCCAATTGGGGGCCATGGAGTATGAAAACGGCCATGTCGCTGTGCTTACTGTGTCCCCGGATCCTCGCCTTTCTGCTTCGCGTTTCAGCGGGCCATGTATAGCTCAGATCACCGACTGACGCTTGGCGGCATATCAAACCCATGAAGCGACCCTCATCACACTCGAAATCCCCTAGGCCCCGCAGGTTACAGACTTGCGGCGCTCATTCCGCGGCCTTCGCAGCGGTAGTGCCCCCCGCCCGGATCACGCTAAGCAATTCCTCGCGACGCTTGGCAGCTTTAGCCTCATTGGCGTGTTTAACCGGGCCAAAGCCTTTGATTTGCAATGGCAGCTCCGCAAGCGCAACAATTGCATCACGGGTCTGATCGTTCAGCAGCGGCAGCACCACTTTCATATCCGCCTCGTACTGCTTGATAAGCGCGCGCTCCATGCGCCGCTCCGCCGTATAGCCAAACGGATCGAATGGCGTGCCACGCAAGCCCTTGAATTTCGCCATAAGCCGCAAAGGCCGCTCCGACCATGCGCCGAATTCACGCTTGATCGGCCGGCCATCAGGTCCAATCTTTGAGATCATGGGAGGGGCCATATGGAACGTCATTTTGAAATCGCCATCAAATTCTGCCTGCGCTTTTTCGCGGCTTGTCAAAAGCAGGCGGGCGACTTCGTATTCATCTTTGTAGCTCAGCACATTGTGAAACCCGAGTGCCACCGCACCCTTCACGCCCGTATCTGACACCTGCCCCAACAGCTTGGCATAACGTTTTGCCAGCCTGCCACCCTGATAGGCCTTAAGGTGTTCTGAGCGAAACGCGATCTTTTCGTCCAGCGTTTTGGGCAAGGCGATCACCTTTGGCTCTGCCACGCGCGCCGCTTCTTTGGGGTGCACAATCGCCCAGCGCCCCAATTCAAACGCCTTCAGGTTTCGCTCAACCGCGGCTCCGTTCATCGTGATGGATTCGGTAATCGCCTCGAGGGACAATGGCAGCAATCCGCGCTGCCAAGTGGCCCCAAAGATTATCATGTTGGAAAATATAGAATCCCCCAACGTCGCCTTGGCCAGATCAGACGCATCAAACATCGTAAGCCGCTCTTTCAGCCGCGCTTCTAAGGCCAGCGTCAGGCGGTCGTAGGGCATCTGGAATTCAGTATCGCGGGTAAAGTCGCCGGTAATAATCTGGTGCGCATTGACCACGGCACCAGTTTTACCCGCTTTGGTAAGGCCCAGCGTCTTGTTGCCCGCAGAGACGACCAGATCGCCACCAATCAACGCATCCGCTTCCCCCGTAGCGACACGAATGGCAGAGATATCTTCAGGCTTTTCCGCCAACCGGCAGTGGATATTCACCGCGCCACCCTTTTGGGCAAGCCCCGCCATCTCCATCATGCCAGCGCCTTTGCCATCAAGCTGAGCCGCTTGCGCCATCACCGCCCCGATGGTCACAACACCCGTGCCCCCAACGCCAGTGATTACGACATTGTAGGTGCCGTTAATAGCAGGCAGCTCAGGCATCGGCAGATCGGGGATTTTTACCTCCGCCGTTGGTTCCTTGCGGATTTTGGCCCCTTCAAGCGTCACAAATGATGGGCAGAACCCTTTGACGCAGCTGAAATCTTTGTTGCACGATGATTGGTCAATCGCCCGTTTGCGTCCCAGCTCGGTGCCTTTCGGCACGATCGAGACGCAGTTGGATTGCACTCCACAATCGCCACAGCCTTCACAAACGTCCGAATTGATGAACACGCGTTTATCAGGATCAGGAAACAGCCCTCGCTTGCGACGGCGACGCTTTTCTGCGGCGCAGGTTTGAACATAGACAATGACACTCACGCCCTCTTTGGTGGCAAGGTCCTTTTGAACAGCGTCCAACTGCGCACGCTCATGGGTAGGCACGCCGGAAAATGCCTTTAAATCAATATCTTCTTTTTCATCATACACCACAGCAAGGTTTTGAACACCGAACGCGCGCAGCTCAGCAACAATGCGCGGCGCATCCAAATCACCCTCGTTGCTCTGCCCGCCCGTCATCGCCACGGCATCGTTGTAAAGAACCTTATAGGTGATGTTTGTCCCTGCCGCCAAAGCCGCGCGAATGGCTTGCAGGCCAGAATGGTTATAAGTCCCATCCCCGATATTCTGGAAAACATGCTTGCGCGTCGAAAACGGAGCCTCGCCGATCCAATTGGCACCCTCGCCGCCCATATGGGTAGAGCCGGTGGTTTCGCGGTCCATCCATTGCACCATGTAGTGACAGCCAATCCCCGCATAAGCGCGGCTGCCTTCCGGTAGCTTGGTGGAGGAATTATGCGGGCAACCCGAACAGAAATAGGGCGTGCGCGCTGCAATATCTTCGGCATTATCGGCGTGGCGGGCTTCTGACAACGCCTCAAGTCCGGCCTTTATCGCATCGGTGTTACGGCCTTCTTCAAGCAAGATGCCGCCAAGCTTTTCAGCGATCAAGATCGGATCCAGCGCACCGCGCGTCGGAAACAGCTCTTCACCATGCTCCATGCCAGCGCCGCCGCCTTTGTGCCAGCCATAGACACGGCGGTGCGGGTCCGAGAACAGCGCTTCTTTGATCTGCACCTCGATCAGCTTGCGCTTTTCTTCAACCACGACAACCAAATCCAGGTCTTCGGCCCACGCGTGAAACCCGCGCATGTCCAACGGAAAGGTCTGGCCGATCTTATAGGTGGTAATCCCCAGCCGTTCCGCCTCGTTTTCATCGATATTGAGCAGCGACAACGCATGCACCAGGTCCAGCCAGTTCTTGCCAGCAGCAACAAACCCGATCTTAGCACCGCGCTTGCCCCAGACGCGTTTGTCCATTTTGTTGGCGTGACTGAATGCCTCTGCGGCAAAGCGTTTGTGATCGATCATCCGCGTTTCTTGCGCATGGGGCGTATCGACCAACCGAATGTTCAGCCCCCCTTCTGGTAGGGCAAATTCCGGCAACACCACCTTCACCCGGTGCGGGTCGCCGTTCACAACAGAGGTCGCCTCAACTGTGTCTTTCATCGTCTTAAGGCCAACCCACAACCCCGAGAACCGCGACAGGGCCCAACCGTAGATGCCGTAATCCATAATCTCTTGCACACCGGCGGGACTAACGATGGGCATATATGCATCCACCATCGCCCATTCTGATTGGTGCAGCACGGTCGAGGATTCGCCCGTATGGTCATCCCCCATCGCCATCAGCACGCCACCGTTTTTGGAACTGCCGGCCATATTGGCATGACGCATCACGTCACCTGAGCGGTCCACCCCCGGCCCTTTGCCGTACCACAAACCAAAGACGCCATCATATTTGCCCTCGCCGCGCAATTCCGCCTGCTGGCTGCCCCAGAGGGCGGTCGCGGCCAAATCCTCGTTCAATCCTGGTTGAAAGGTCACGTTATGCGCGGCAAGAGGCTTGGCCGCCTTGCTCATATGCAAATCCACAGCCCCCAGCGGACTGCCACGGTACCCGGTCACCAACCCTGCGGTATTCAGCCCAGCCGCGCGGTCACGCGCCGCCTGCATCATCATCATCCGCACCAGCGCTTGTGTGCCATTGAGCAGCACAGGCGATTTTTCTAAATCAAAGCGATCATTCAGTGAAATCTTCTGCATGGTCATGGCAGCTCTCCCCAGCGGTGTGTCAGCGTCTTGTCAGAAGTATATATAGGTCATACTTACTGACCTGTATAGGGGGCACTTCCGCCGCAGTGCAGCAAGAATTTGCCGGTTCCCCTTATTTTTTCCGATACAATAGTTTAGCTGTAAGAAGGTCTATTATGAAAGTGTGGTCCGATGGATTGGGACAAACTCAGAATTTTTCATGCGGTGGCGGATGCTGGGTCTCTGACCCATGCTGGCGACAAACTGAATCTGTCGCAATCTGCCGTAAGCAGGCAAGTGCGCGGGCTTGAAGAACAGCTCAACACCAACCTCTTTCACCGACACGCACGTGGCCTAATACTGACCGAGCAAGGCGAGCTGCTGTTTGACGCCACTTCCGCGATGACAAAACGCTTGGATGCCGCCACGGCACGCATCCGCGACAGCGAAGAAGAAGTATTCGGCGAATTGCGCGTAACCACGACTACGGGATTCGGCACACTCTGGCTCGCACCGCGGTTGTCGAAGCTTTATGAGCAATACCCCGACCTCAAAGTCGATCTGATGCTCGAAGAACGTGTCCTTGATCTGCCCATGCGCGAGGCCGATGTCGCCATTCGCCTCAAAGAACCTTCTCAGGCCGATCTGGTCCGCAAACGGCTGATGACCGTACGCATGTGCCTCTATGCCAGCCCGAAATATCTGGCCGCCAACGGCACTCCCACCCGGATCGAAAATATGGCTGACCACCGCCTGATCTGCCAAAATACGGACAGTGATCAGGTTGGTGCAGGCCTCAATCTAGTGCAACAGCTACTGCTCAACGACATCCGCTCACTGCTGACGGTCAATAATTACTTTGGTGTGCTGCAAGGCGTGCTGAACGATCTGGGTGTTGGCGTCCTGCCTGATTATTTATTGCAAGACTTCCCGGACCTCGTTCAGGTGCTGCCGGATGTGGAATCAGCCGATGTTCCGGTGTTCCTCGCCTACCCCGAAGAGTTGCGCCAATCTAAGCGGGTCGCTGCTTTCCGTGACTTTGTGCAAGATGAAATAATAACCTATCGCAAACAAAAGCGGGCCAAAGAAAACGGTTAGCCCCGGCAGCCATGCACCAAGTGCATATCGGGTTTGCATATACGTTAGGCTATAATGCCTTGAACGAAGGCACCTTGCTACCTATTTAGACTGTATGAAGATGGATGCCCTTCGGGCGCATCGCTTTGTACCTCCCTGTTGGACTTGGCCGGGCCTTTGTGCCCGGTCTTTTTTTGCCCGACGCTTGCCGGCTGCTGTTATGGCCTTTGCCCTTTTCCTCAGCCTGCCACTGTTCTAAAGACGCGGTGACATTGACGCGAGGGGAACCGCACTCATGACAGAGCCCGCCATCACACCCGAACTCATCGCCAAGCATGGGCTCAGCACGGATGAATACGCAAATATTCTAGGCCTGCTGGACCGCGAACCCTCCTTTACAGAGCTTGGCGTCTTTTCGGCAATGTGGAATGAGCATTGTTCCTACAAGTCCTCCAAGAAATGGCTGCGCACCCTGCCCACAACCGGCCCTCAAGTTATCTGTGGCCCCGGCGAGAACGCAGGCGTGGTCGACATCGGCGACGGCCAAGCGGTGGTTTTCAAAATGGAAAGCCACAACCACCCCTCATATATTGAACCCTACCAAGGTGCGGCGACAGGCGTGGGTGGCATTTTGCGCGACGTCTTTACCATGGGTGCACGGCCGATTGCGGCCATGAACTCGCTTAGCTTTGGTGTGGCCAGTCACCCCAAGACACGCCAGCTTGTGCACGGTGTGGTGGCTGGCGTTGGTGGCTATGGCAACTGCTTTGGCGTGCCAACAGTTGGCGGCGAAGTGCGCTTTGACCCAGCCTATAACGGCAATTGTCTGGTAAATGCATTCGCTGCAGGCCTAGCCGACGCAGACAAGATTTTCTACTCGGCGGCCTCTGGCGTTGGAATGCCCGTCGTCTACCTTGGTGCCAAAACCGGCCGCGACGGTGTTGGCGGTGCAACTATGGCGTCAGCAGAATTCGACGACACAATCGAAGAAAAGCGCCCCACCGTCCAAGTTGGCGATCCGTTCACCGAAAAACGACTGATGGAAGCCACGCTAGAGCTGATGGCAACCGGCGCAGTCATTTCCATCCAAGATATGGGCGCTGCGGGTCTTACCTGTTCGGCCGTTGAAATGGGCGACAAGGGCAACCTTGGTGTGGTGCTTGACCTCGAAAAGGTCCCTACCCGCGAAAAGAACATGACAGCCTATGAAATGATGCTGTCGGAATCCCAAGAACGCATGCTGATGGTGCTGCGCCCCGAGCTTGAGGCAGAAGCGAAAGCTGTCTTTGACAAATGGGACCTCGATTTCGCCATCGTCGGCGAAACCATCGCCGAGGACCGCTTTCTTATTCGCCACCACGGTGAGCTCAAAGCCGACCTACCCCTCAAGGCACTCTCCGGCACGGCCCCCGAATATGACCGCCCCTGGGTCGAAACCCCGCCTGCGGCCCCTCTCACAGACATCCCGAGCATTGATGCGATTGCGGGTCTGCGCGCACTCCTTTCAAGCCCGAATTACGCCTCCAAATCTTGGGTGTTTGAGCAATACGACACGATGGTTATGGCCGATACCGCCCGCACCCCCGGTTGGGGCGCAGGTATCATCCGGGTGCACGGCACCGACAAGGCATTGGCTTTCACGTCAGACGTCACACCGCGCTACGTACACGCCAACCCCTTTGAGGGCGGCAAACAGGCCGTCGCCGAAGCGTACCGCAACCTAATCGCTGTCGGCTCAAAGCCCCTTGCGACAACGGATAACCTCAATTTCGGCAATCCAGAAAAGCCTGAAATCATGGGCCAGTTCGTTGGTGCCATCAAAGGCATCGGCGAAGCGGTCGAAGCTCTCGACATGCCGATCGTCTCGGGCAACGTGTCGCTTTACAACGAAACTGATGGCTCAGGTATTTTGCCGACCCCAACCATTGGCGCTGTAGGTTTGCTGGCACATACCGACGACATCATCGGCTTTGATGTGCGCCCCGGTCATGTCGCATTGTTGTTGGGTGAAACATCTGGCCACCTTGGCCAATCCGCCCTGCGTGCCGAAGCGTTCGGCCGAAAAGACGGCGACGCGCCGCATGTCGATCTTGCCGCCGAAGCACGTCATGGCGATTTCATTCGCGCCAACCACGCAGACATTGATGCCTGTACTGACCTGTCGGATGGCGGCCTCGCGCTCGCGGCTTTCGAAATGGCCGACCACGCAAAGCTTGGCGCAACTCTTACCCTAGACGACACCGCTGCCGTCTTTGGCGAAGATCAGGCGCGCTACCTTATTGCAGCAACACCAGCGCAGGCAGAAAAGTTACTCGCCGCAGCCACTGCCGCAAACGTCAGCCTTGCTAGGGTCGGCACATTCGGCGGCGACACTCTCTCGTTTGGTGCCGCATCCGCCAACCTCGCCGATCTGAGCACACTCTACCGTGAGACTTTCGCAAAAACCTTTGCGTAACAACGTTTTGAATACAAAGTGATGACTAAGGGGGTGCGACCGACACCGGTTTCAGCCCCTTTTTTATGCCCGCAACGCCGCCATCAACCGTGCTTTTTCACCTAAATCATCGGGCTTGGAGATGACGCTCGCAAGCTCTTCCAACGACGCGATCGAGTGACCTGCCCGAAAACTGTCAACATGCGGTAGCATCGCGCGAATGCCTGCAGCTTTGGGCGCGAACCCGTCCCATCTCAGCAGTGGGTTAAGCCAAATCAGCCGTCGCGCTGATAAATGAAGCCGCTGCATCTGATGCGCCAAATCGTCTGGGTCGTCCCGGTCCAAACCATCTGTGATCAGCAACACCACAGCTCCCTGCCCCAGCACCCGACGCGACCAGTCACGGTTGAATGCAGCAATACTTTTGCCAATACGAGTTCCACCTTCCCAATCTTGTGCTTCGGCCCCCGCAGCCGCGAGTGCGGCATCTACATCGCGGGTCGCTAAATGGCGGGTGATGTTCGTCAGCTGCGTGCCAAAGGTAAAGGCATGCACCTGCGCCCAGCCTGCCCCCTTTTCATTGGCAACAGCGTGCAGAAAATGCAGGATAACGCGGGAATACTGGCTCATGGAGCCGGAAATATCACATAAAACCACCAGATTGGGCCACCGCGCTCGTGGCTTTTTGAACGCGAGTTGATCCATTTCACCGCCCCTGCGCAAAGCCGCGCGCAGCGACCTTGCCGGGTCTATCCGACCTTGACCAAAGCTTGCTGCAGTACGGCGCGACGGCAGCGGTTTGATAGGCAGTTTGAGTTTGGAGAGCATCCGCTTGGCTTGCGCCATCTCAGCAATGCTCATTTGTTCGAAATCAAGGCTACGCAGACGCTCAGACGAGGACATCGTCAGGCTGGCGTCTACTTCGACGAGCGCGTCTTCTTCTGGCGTCTCGGACGGATCGTCCTGCGCCGGTGCCTCTGCGCCATCCAATAAAGCCTCCGCTGCGCGTTTCTCGGCCGGTTTGGCCGGGCGGTCTTCTTGCACGCCCCGGATCGCAGGCAGCATCGCGGCCATCATATGCTCAAGATATCGCGGATCGCGCCAATAAAGCCGAAACAGCTGAGCAAACACCCGTGATTGCTCCGGCCGGTTCACAAAACACGCGTGTAGCGTCCAGTAGAAATCCCGACGCTCCGAGAAACCCGCAGCCTCAACCGCGCGGATAGCCTCAAGCGTACGACCCGGGCCAATAGGCAGCCCTGCCCGCCGCAACGCCCTTGCAAAATGCGTTATGTTGCCCGCAAGTCGCGGGTTATCAGGCAGTTCAAGCGGGGCGTACTCAACCACGCTTTGCGCTCAAGATATTGCGAGAACCTGCAAACATCAGGCTGGCTCTAGACTTGCGCGGGCCTGATCAAGAATACGTTTGGCTTCTGATCCATGCAATTTTGCGATGTCGTCTTGGTATTTCAGGACCGCCCCCAACGTATCAGCGATAACTTCAGGGCTCAGCGTCAACGTATCAAGCGCCAGCAAACATTTCGCCCAATCGATGGTCTCAGCCACACCCGGCTTTTTAAATAGATCCTCAGTCCGCAACTGCTGAACAAAAGCGACAACTTCGCGGCTCAGGTTCTCTGCGGCTTCCGGCGCACGGGCGGTCAGAATGTCCATCTCCCGGTCAAAATCGGGATAATCGACCCAGTGATACAGGCACCGCCGCTTCAACGCATCATGGACCTCGCGCGTGCGGTTGGACGTCAGAATAACTATGGGTGGCTCTGGTGCTTTGATCGTCCCCAGCTCAGGGATCGTGACCTGAAATTCGCTCAGCGCCTCCAATAGAAACGCCTCAAAGGGCGCATCAGTCCGGTCCAGCTCATCAATCAACAGGACGGGCGCGCCATTCTCATCAGGGCGCAGAGCCTGCAACAAAGGCCGCTCGATTAGGAAATCTTCGCTGAAAAGCTCCGTATTGAGTGCCGCGCGGTCCGCGGCACCTGTCGCCTCAGCTGTCCGGATCGCAACCATCTGCGCCGGGAAGTTCCATTCATAGACGGCAGAAGACGCATCAAGCCCCTCATAGCATTGCAACCGGATAAGCCGTCGGCCCAGCCCCTTGGCCAATGCTTTGGCGATTTCAGTCTTGCCGACGCCCGCTTCGCCCTCAAGAAACAGAGGCCGACCCAGCTTTAGGCTTAAGAACACCACGGTGCCCAAAGAGCGATCGCTAACATAGCCCTGTTCGGCCAAAAGCGCCTGCACGCCGTCGATGGATGAAATATCGGCCATAATGCCTCCCCTTGTCTGACGCACAAAGGTGCACCCACGGGCCGCGCGGTCAAGGGATGTCTGGCGCATATGTCACGTGATGCCTGATGAAACTGCGGAACGATTGACGCGATTCCCCTGAAATGCGAAGCTGTTAAGGCGTATAAAAGAGGTTACAGGGCACAAGCATCTGGACCCGGGCCCAAAGGGCGAGGCAGTGATGAGTAATTCCAAGGCGGCAACAGCCAAGGCACGTGGGCACTGATATGCGCATCACGGCAATTACATGTGTAAAAAATGAAGGGCCGTTTCTTTTGGAATGGATCGCCTTTCACAAGCTCTTGGGCGTGACCGATTTTCTATTCTATTCAAACGATTGCACCGACGGGACCGATACACTTCTGGATGCTTTGGCCGATTTAGGCGTGGTGCAACACCTGCCAAACCCTGCGCAGGGGCGAAACTATCAGATGGAGGCCCTAAAAGATGCCGCGCGCCAAGACATCGTGACCCAAGCCGATTGGGTATGGGTCGCCGATGTAGACGAATTCCCCAACATCCACGTCGGCAACCATAGTTTTGCCGCCCTCATCAAAGCTTGTGGCAATCCCCAAGCCATCAGTTTGAACTTCCAGTTCTTCGCCAATGATGATGTGGAGAAATTTATGGACGTGCCCGTGATCGGTCAGTTCAGCCACAGCCACAATCCAGATCTGTGGTGTGGTGAAGCGGCGATTGAAGTCAAGACGTTGGTCCGAAACGACTTTCCGCTGCAGTATTTCGGTGCACATCGCCCATTCTTCAAACCAAAAACAAAAAAGGGCAACCGCCCCACTTGGACAGACGGATCAGGCCGCACCGTGCCACACCGCTTTTTGGTGGCCGCCAACCCCCGGCGCATCCGGCGGTTTCCTGCAGCAGGCGCACGGCAATTCGCAACGCTCAATCACTACGCATTGCGCAGTCTCGACAGCTATTTAGTCAAGAACGATCGAGGCGATGTGAACCGCGAAAACCGCGAATTTGACGATACGTATTGGCGCGAACGCAACGATCCCGCGTGGTTAGACACATCAATACAGCGCCACCTTCCTGCGTTAAAAGACGCCGTGAAGCAGTTGAAGTCAAAAAATAATATCGGTTCGCTGCACAACACCAGCGTCAAGAAACACCGCGCTATGCGCGACGCATTGCTGGAACAAAAGACGTATAGCGACATGCGTGATCAATTGCGCATCGCCTCCAAATTGCCCCCCCAAGAAGAAGCCATGCTGCGCGATCTGGGATTACTTGAGGGTGCGACATGAGCTTGCGTGTTATCAACCTTGGCCTTCCAAAAACCGGCACAACCACCCTTGCAAGGGCGCTCAAGATGGCTGGCTTTAGGGTCGCGGATCACCGAGTACGGGCCAAACAAACCGATGTTGCTCGCTTACACGGTGAATTCGTCGCCGATCTGCTCTATCGCGGCTATTTCGAAACTGGTGATCCCGGTGCTCATTTTGCCGACTTCAACGCTTTGACCGAACTGAGCCTGTTGCGCGGCGGGAAATCCCTGTGGCCGCAAATGGATTTTGCCCTGATTGACGCCATTCGCCGGTATCACCCTAAAGTTCTTTTCTTAGGCAGCAGGCGCGACAGTTGGGATGTCTCCCAGTCCATGCTGGCTTGGTCGGACCTTGGCATGGACCGTTTGCCCGCAAGTGACATCCCCGGCCTGCCCGAAGGGTACGGCGAGACCACCAAAGAGCGCATGCAATGGATTGACGGGCATTATGCGCATCTGACGGCGATGTTTTCTGGTGACGCGGCTTACCTGGAATTCGACGTTAAAAACCCAGGCGCGCAAGCTGCCGTAGGCGCGCATTTGGGGGTCGATCTGCCGTGGTGGGGCCGCGCCAATGCCAACCCCAATCGGGGTAAACTCGCATGAAAATCTATCTGCATATTGGGTTTGAAGAGGCGGGCGCGCCTCGCTTGCAATCAGTGTTGGCGTCCAAACGCGATCAGATGGTGCCAAAAGGCGTTCTCTATGCACGCAGCTTGGGTAACAAGAACCACACACGACTGTTTATGGCAGTCACGGATCCTGACCACATTGATCCGCTGCGGTTTAACCGTGGCTATATCACACCAGAAAAGCAGGTTGTTCTGCGCGATGCCGTGGCGAGTGATCTTGCGAAAGAAGTGTCTCAACACAAACCTGACGTGTTGATCGTGTCCTGCAGCCAGCTTGCCGCTGGGTTACGGACCGGCACCGAACTATCGCGGCTTTATGATTTGCTGACGCCGCTGTCCAAAGACATCGAAATCATCGCCCATATTGATGAGCCAACCGCACTTTTGTCGCGATGGTATGCCGCACAAATCCTTGAGGGGCGTGGCTCAACACTCGACGTCGAAATGGCACTGGCTAGCAAAGGCAGCTGGTGGAACGCAGCTCTGGCTCAAACCCCCGCGATTAACCCCGCCGCAGGTGTGTTCGCCGAAACGCAGGCCCCCGCATTTTGGCTTGATTATCCAGCGCTTGTGACGTTCTGGGAAAGTACCTTTGGCAAGGGCCGTGTACATTTACGCGCCTATGACGCAGACGTCTTTGGCGCGCCAACCGTGACCGAGGAACTGCGCGCAGGCTTTGGGATCTCTGCCAACATTGGCAAAGCACAGGCCGAAACCCCTGCCCCAGCAATGCCGGCCGCCGCATTGGCCCGTGGACGGCAATTGAACGCACTGATCCTTCAGGTGCTTGCCAAAGGAAGCCGCATTTTGCCGCGACAGCTGTGGCGTACATTGGTGCAAGAGGTTGCTGTGGACGGCCCAGAAATAGATATCGCTGGCCTGCATGAGATTGCAAAGAAACTTGAACCGGGCAACAAGGCCCTGCTGAAAACGCAACCGGCCCTGCGTGCGGCAACCTTCAAACGCCCCCGCGCAAAAGGCGTTTGGGAAGAAGCCGATCCTTTGTTTGGGTACCGAGCCTCGCAATACTTGCTGGGCTTTATGTGGCGGATCGACAAGGCGACAGCAGAGGCAAGCAAGGACAAGTTGCCTGATCTGGCGCAAATGTCGGAAGGCACGTTGCCTACGCCCCCCCAAGATGGCCTCAGCGACAGCGCGCGCGCGCTCATGCCGCCCCTCGCCATCCAGAATTTTGAAAAATTGCGCACGTCTTCCTTTGCGCCGCACAACCGTATGGGCGCTGTGAACGAAGAAGCGCTCGCTGCTGCTTACACTGCTATCCCCCCGCGCAGCCTGCCCAAAGGTTCCAGCGGCAATGTCATCGTCGGATGTATGAAAAACGAGGCCCCCTACATCGTCGAATGGGTCGCCTATCACCGCGCCATGGGTGTGGACGACTTTTTGATCTACACAAACGGCTGCGAAGACGGGACCACCGAAATACTTGATCGCTTGCAAGAAATGGGCATCTTGCAGCACCGCAACAACGACAATTGGAAGGGCAATTCACCCCAACAATATGCGCTGAACCAGGCCTTGAAAGAGCCTGTCATCAAAAACGCCGATTGGATCATCCATATCGACGTGGATGAATTTATGAACGTGCGCTGCGGCAACGGCACGGTTCAAGATTTCTTAGACGCCGTGCCTGATGCAACCAATGTTGCAATGACGTGGCGGCTGTTTGGCCACAATGGCATCACCGACCTGTCAGATGATTTTGTCGTCGATCAATTCGACACCTGCGCCCCGAAATTCTGCCCCAAACCTCATACGGTCTGGGGGTTCAAGACCATGTTCAAGAATATCGGAGCCTATGAAAAGATCAGCTGTCATCGCCCCAACAAGCTGGATGGTGCGTTCAAATCAAAGGTCAAATGGGTCAACGGATCAGGCAAAGACATGACCCGCGAGGTTGCTGAAAATGGCTGGCGCAGTTCCAAGAAATCAATTGGCTATGACCTTTTACAACTGAACCACTACGCACTGCGCTCGGCGGAATCGTTTCTGATCAAACGGCAGCGAGGCCGCGCATTGCATGTGGATCGCTCTATCGGGATAAACTATTGGATTCGGATGGATTGGTCCGATTTCCGCGACATCACGATCAAGCGGAATATCCTGCGCCTGCGCGTTGAGTACGACAGATTGATGCAGGATAAGACGCTGAAGAAATGGCACAAAAAAGGATCTGAGTGGCACCGCGCCAAAGCAGGTGAACTCAAGAAAAACCCGGAATTCGCAGACCTGCTTACGCAAGCATTAAACGTCAAACTGACCGAAACGGAGCGGGTCGCATATGCCCTCGCTCTTGATATGGAGAGCTAAAATGGATGGCACTGTGATTGAAGCAAAGAGCAAGCAGCGTTCACCTTTTATCGTGTCGCGCGGCATGAAATTCCCCAAAGACAATCAGTTCATCAAGGGTCAAATTCGCGGTGCCTTGCGCAAAGATTTGTATGAAGGCAAGGAATCCGACGCCGTGATGAAGGTGGTGCGCGACGACGACGTGGTCATCGAGCTGGGCGCTGGCATTGGCTATATGTCCACGTTGGTTGCGACCAAACGGAAGCTCAAAGCAGTGTATGCATATGAAGCAAACCCAAACCTGATCCCCTATATTCACGCGGTTCATGCCGCCAACAACGTTAAAAATGCACATGTGCACAACGCCATTTTGGGAGCACGCAAGGGAACCGTCGATTTCTATCCTCGGAAAAACCTGCTCGCGTCTTCACTTGTTCCAAAAGAGGGCGAAGAGGCCCCATATTCTGTCAAAGTCGATGTACTGAATGCCAAACAGGTGATGAAAGAAACGCAGGCGAATGTGCTGATCTGCGACATCGAAGGCGCGGAAGCCGATCTGATTCCAGCAATGGATCTTAGTGGGTTGCGTGCCGCCGTGATCGAGTTGCATCCGCAATGGATCGGCCCTGACGGGGTCAATGCGGTTTTTCGCGCCTTTATGGATGCGGGTCTGGCGTATTATGCACGCGGATCAACGCGCAAAGTCGTTTCATTTCGTCGTAGCTGGTAAATGACCCATCTCGCTATCCTTTGTGTCCGCAACGAAGCGGCTTTTCTGCTGGAATGGCTGGCCCATCATCGTGCCGTTGGCTTTAACGATTTCCTTGTCTTTTCAAACGATTGCGATGATGGCACCGATCTAGTCCTGGACCGGCTCGCAGAAATGGGTCAGCTGACCCACATCCGCAACGACGGTCCATATGACAAGGGCGGTATCCAATTCACAGCGCTTAAAGCAGCCGCGAAACTAGATCAGGTCAAGAATGCCGACTGGATTCTGCCCTTGGATATAGACGAGTTCGTTAACATTCATGTGGGCGACCACACGCTTAGCGCACTGCATGCCGCGGTTCCCGATGCCACCGCGATCACCTTGACATGGCGGCTGTTTGGTTCGGCGGGTCAGGTCCGATACTCTGATGCGCCCATGACCGAAACCTTCACCCAATGCGCACCCGCAGTGATGTATTGGCCTTGGCGTGCATCGATGTTCAAGACGCTTTACCGCAATGACGGCACATACGCCAAACCCGGCGTGCATCGGCCGCGCAGCCCCGATCAAAGCCGCTTGGCAAATGCGAATTGGGTCGATGGCAACGGCACCCTCCTGCCCGATATGTTCAAGACCAAACGCATTTTCTCAAACTTTGGCCGCGATAATTACGGATTGGTCCAACTCAACCACTATGCCCTTGGCGCATTAGAAAGCTATGTGCTCAAGGCCGACCGGGGCCGCGCTGTGCATAGCGACCATCTGCTTGGCATGGACTACTGGGTGGAACGAAATTTCAACACCGACCGCGACCAAACGATCCATGCCCTCAAACCCGAACGTGATGCATACTTGGCCGACCTAATGACCGATGCGACTTTGGCCAAGTTGCACAAAACGACCGTCGCCTGGCGCAAAGCCCGCTTTACCGAGCTGATGCAGCTCGAGCCCTTCCGCGCGCTCTTTGGCAGGCTCCTGATGACGCCTGGATCAGCCCCAGTACCACAAAAAGCCGCGCAGTTTATGGTCCAGCACGCAAATATGGCCCGCCAACCTGCTCCCAAAAAAACTACGTGATTTTGCGCAAAATCGCCCCAATTTAGGGCTGATTGTCCCTAATTTCGCCGCAATAGACCTGTAGAAACCCTTCAAAGCCACGATCCGAGATAGGGAACGGGCACATTTGAGGATGGCAAAATGGCAGGCGAAGCGTTGAGTTTCGACACATCTCTGGCCGAGATGGAAAAGGCAGACTGGTTAGCTGCTCTGGCATCCCTTTGCGAGGACGACGGCTATCTTGAGCGCCTAGGAAAACGGCACGTCGCAGCATTTATCGAAGCCGGAACAACGCTTTTGGTCACATTCGAAACCCTGCAAGGCATTCACGCCCTCTCGCCCAAAGCACAACCTTTGGGTTGGCGCATGATCCAAGCCGAGGGTTGGTCGCATTTGTGCATAGCATCCGACGGCGACACATGGTTCCGCGACCGCGCCGTTTTTGGCTATTTTGACCGGCTCGTGGATGATGGGTTCTTCGACGAATTTGAGACGGTCATTTTCTATGGTGCCGGCCCTTGTGGATATGCCGCCGCCGCCTACGCCGTCGCTTCCCCTGGTGCGCGGGTTGTTGTGGTCCAGCCTCAGGCAACTCTTGATCCGCGGATCACCGAATGGGACGATCGTTTTTCTGATATGCGCCGTCTCGATTTCACCGCACGCTATGGCTATGCCCCTGATATGATTGATGGGGCGGAGCGCGCCCATGTGCTTTACGATCCAGCGCAGCAGCTTGATGCAATGCACGCAGCACTCTTTACCCGTCCAAACGTAGTGAAACATCGCCTGCGCTTTATGGGGGACGCGATCCAAACCGATCTGTTGGAAATGGATATTTTTGACGCGCTGCTAAAGGCAGCGGCGAACGATACGCTGGACGAGTGGCTGTTTTCAAAATTGCTGCGGTCACGTCGCAATCACTCTCCATATCTGCGAAATTTGATGACCGCTCTTGATAGCCAAGGGCGTGACAGCTTGGTACGTGCGTTGGCGCAAAATGTGACCGCGCGGATGAAAGCACCCCGTTTTGCCCGCCGTTTGGCAGAGCTGAATGAGGCACAAGACGACTAGCGCGCCGAAGGGGGCTGTGCTAGCCCGCTGCCATGACAAAAACTTTCACGATCCGCCGTCCCGACGACTGGCACCTGCATCTGCGCGACGGAGACATGCTGTGCGCGGTCTTGCCCCATAGCGCCAGTCATTTCGGCCGCGCCATCATCATGCCAAATCTAGTCCCCCCAGTGGTCACGGCAAAAGATGCCGCCGCTTACCGCGACAGGATTCTCGCAGCGATGCCTGAAGGAGCTGATTTCAACCCACTGATGACGCTCTATCTTACGGAAAATACTGACCCCGCGGATGTTGCCGCAGCCCATGCGGACGGTTTGATCCACGCGGTCAAACTTTACCCCGCGGGTGCGACCACCAATTCTGCCAGCGGCGTGGCAAATTTTGACCGTGTTGGGGCGGTCCTGGAAAAGATGGCTGAGATCGGCTTACCGCTTTGTACCCACGGCGAAGTCACCGATCCTGAAATAGATATTTTTGACCGCGAAGCTGTCTTTATCGACCGTGTTCTTGACCCCATCCGCCGCAGTCATCCCGCTTTGCGCGTTGTGATGGAGCATATTACCACACAACAAGCTGCTGATTACGTCCGTGCGGCCCCTGAAAACCTTGCCGCGACGATCACCACCCATCACCTCGTGATCAACCGCAACCATATCTTGGCCGGCGGGATCAAGCCGCACTACTATTGTCTCCCGGTGGCCAAACGCGAAAATCATCGCCTCGCGCTACGGGCTGCGGCAACTTCTGGCGACCCGCGGTTCTTTCTTGGCACAGACTCGGCACCGCACACGGACGCAAACAAATTGCTGCCGTGCGGCTGCGCAGGTTGCTTCACCGCGCCAAATACCCTCAGCATTTTGGCGGAAGTTTTTGAGCAAGACGGCGCGCTGGATCAGCTAGAGGCGTTCACATCGCTTAACGGGCCCGCGTTTTACGGCTTGCCCGCGAATGAAGCGAAA
Organism: Sulfitobacter sp. SK012; assembly: GCF_003352085.1. Lineage (NCBI taxonomy): Bacteria > Pseudomonadati > Pseudomonadota > Alphaproteobacteria > Rhodobacterales > Roseobacteraceae > Sulfitobacter > Sulfitobacter sp. SK012. The sequence goes on along the minus strand of NZ_CP025804.1, from coordinate 1,841,044 downwards.
ATGACCTTAACCCGCTCGCCGCCCAGCTTTCCAAGCCATGTCGACACGCCCGAAGGCCCCGTTACCGTTTTTGACCCAGCAATGCCGTTGCACTGGACTGTGACCTGAGGCTTTACTCTTAACAGTACCCTTACCAGAGGCATGATTTCTTTTGCCCCACTCGCACAAAGGACACCGCAGATGATCCCAACCAGCTATCCGCCCGCCGACGAAATGGCCCGCCTGACCGCGCGTATGTTGCTGGAAATTGGGGCCGTGCATTTCAATGCCGATGAACCTTTCACCCTTGCTTCGGGTTTGCCGAGCCCGACGTATATCGATTGCCGCAAGCTTATTTCTTACCCGCGTATCCGCACGACTTTGATGGATTTTCTGACTGTCACCGTTATGCGCAATGTGGGCTTTGAGGCGTTCGATAACATCGCCGGCGGCGAAACTGCGGGTATTCCCTTTGGCGCTTTGGTTGCCGAACGGATGGCCTTGCCGATGACTTATGTCCGCAAAAAGCCCAAAGGATACGGCCGCAACGCCCGTATCGAGGGCGTGATGACAGAAGGTCAGCGGGTTCTGCTGGTCGAAGATCTCACCACCGATGGCGGCTCAAAACTCTCTTTTGTGGATGCGATTCGCGAGACTGGAGCCACCTGCGGGCATACGGCGGTGATCTTCTATTATGATATCTTTCCACAAACTGAAAAGACGCTGGGTGATCATGGGGTTGCGCTACATCACCTGTGCACGTGGTGGGATGTTTTGGCCGAAGCCAAGGCCCAAGGCAGCTTTTCTGCAGAGACACTCACCGAGGTTGAATCTTTTCTAAAAGCGCCCCGCGCTTGGCAAGAAGCGCGCCAGACATAACCAAGCCCGCCACATCATCTTGACGAAACGCACTCTGTTGGGTCAAGATGTGGGGCGGGCAAAGCATCCACCAGATATCCACAAAAACATACAGTTTGCGTGCCCGGCCGCCGCTGGATAAGACCTCATGAGGGCTGACACCGGGGCAGAAAAGGGTGAGACAATGAACGAGATTTCGTCACTGAACGCGAACCAAGTTGCTGTACAGGCCCCCGAGACAATGCCGCATTCCATCGAGGCTGAACAACAGCTTCTGGGCGCGATCCTGACCAACAACGATGTTTACGACCGCATTGCGTCGATCATTGGTGCCAAGCATTTCTACGATCCCGTCCACGCCCGCATTTATGAGATCGCGGCCGCACGTATCGCCAAGAACAACCTCGCATCGCCCGTGACGCTCAAGGCGTTCATGGAAGACGACGAAGGCCTCAAGGAACTTGGCGGCCCTGCATATCTTGCCCGACTGGCCGGTGCTGCGATTTCTGCATTTGCGGTACGCGACTATGCGCAAATGATTTACGATCTGGCCGTCCGCCGCGATCTGATCCTGCTGGGCCGCGACATCTCTGCAAAAGCCGCACAGGTCGACGTCTCGTCAGAACCACGCGAGCAAATCGTTGAGGCAGAACAACATCTGTATAAGCTTGCCGAACAAGGCCAGACCGAAAGCGGCTTTCAGAGCTTTCTCAAAGCGGTCACGGATGCTGTTAACAATGCCAACACGGCCTATCAGCGCGATGGTGGCCTATCGGGCGTGTCTACTGGTCTGATTGATATGGACAAAAAACTTGGCGGTTTGCACCGCTCTGACCTTTTGATCCTCGCAGGGCGCCCATCTATGGGGAAGACATCGCTTGCGACCAACATCGCATTTAACGTCGCCAAAGCCTATAAGCGCGGCAAGCTTCACGATGGTACCGAAGGAGCTATCGACGGCGGTGTTGTGGGTTTTTACAGCCTCGAAATGAGCGCAGAACAGCTCGCGGCGCGTATCCTGTCTGAAGCCTCCGAGATCCCGAGCCAGCAGATCCGTTCTGGTGACATGACCGAAGTTGAATTCCGCCGGTTCGTTGACGCGGCCAAAGCGCTTGAGGCCTGCCCGCTTTATATTGACGACACGCCTGCCCTGCCGATCAGCCAACTTGCAGCACGCGCGCGTCGCCTGAAACGGACCCACGGCCTTGATGTCCTGATCATTGACTACCTGCAATTGGTGCGTGGTACGGGCAAGAACGAGAACCGCGTTAACGAGATTTCCGAGATCACCATGGGCCTTAAGGCCATTGCCAAAGAACTAGACATTCCCGTCATCGCGCTGTCGCAGCTGTCGCGTCAGGTTGAAAACCGCGAAGACAAACGTCCCCAGCTTTCAGATCTTCGCGAATCTGGTTCGATCGAACAGGATGCCGATGTGGTGATGTTCGTGTTCCGCGAGGAATATTACAAAGAGCGCGAAAAGCCGGGTGATCATGAACTCGACAAGATGGCCATGTGGCAAGAAGAGATGGAACGTCTGCATGGTAAGGCCGAGGTTGTTATCGGAAAGCAGCGCCACGGCCCTATCGGCACTGTCGATCTGAGTTTTGAGGGCCGTTTTACCCGTTTTGGCAATCTCGCGAAGTCTTGGCAAACCGGCAACGACGAGACCGAGTTCTAGGGCATCCATCAATGTTTGTGCAAATTGCTGCGCAAATGAAAACAGCGCTGATATTCAGGACCTTACTCGACATACCGACGCGATCTGGGGATGGCCGCGCTTGCGTCTGCAGATGGAATAGGTGAGAACAGCGCGGTCTATAATCCGGAGTTCCAGCGACATGCAGATCGAGTTTGTCAATCACGCCTCTGTTTTGATCCGCCATGGCGACGTCAGCCTATTGAGCGATCCATGGTACGAAGGTCCGGCCTTTCACAACGGTTGGCGGTTGTTGGTAGAAACCCACGCACCGCAAGTCGAAGAGTTACTCAAGCGCACCACGCACATCTGGCTGAGCCATGAACACCCCGATCATTTTTCGGTCGGATTTTTCAAACGCTACGGTCAAATCATCCGTGATCGTGGCATCATGTTGCTGTTCCAAGACATCGATGATCAGCGTGTTGCCGATTTTTTCCGCGCCCAAGACTTCGTCATAACCTTCCTGCCGTTTGGCAAATCCATTGATCTGAGCAGTGATGTCTCCGTGACATGCATCAAGGATGAATTCATCGACAGCGCCCTTTCGGTGCGCGCAGGCAACACGCATATCCTCAACCTCAACGACTGCAATGTTGGCACAGCCAAGCGCGCGCAGGAGTTTCGCGATGCGGTCGGCACCTGCGATATCTTACTGACCCAATTCAGCTATGCGGCCTGGAAAGGCGGACGCGACAACCGCGCTTGGCGCGTCACAGCAGCGCAAGAAAAGCTCGATAACATCAGCGTTCAAGCCCATGTGCTGGAGCCAAAGATGATTATCCCTTTCGCCAGCTTTGTGAGTTTTGCACATGAGCGGAACAACTATCTTAACGATGCCTCCAACACGCCCGACGCGGTTGTCGAAAACTTTAAGGACGCGCCTTTTGCCATTCAGGTCATGGCACCCGGTGATGTAACCGATGGTTCTGCCGATCCAGCGGCCAGCGCCAAGGCCTGCGATTGGTGGCGTACGCAATATGCCAAAGCTGGCGATGATCTGATGACCTATGAAACGGTGGATGCGCAGGCATTGCAGACGGCCTTTGCCAAATGGCGCACGCGGGTATTCAAAAACAACAGCCGCCCTGTGATGAAATGCGCGCAGAAATTCAGCCCGATCAAAGTGTTAAAACCCGTGGTGATCGAGCTTGATGATTTGGGCACGCGTTGGGAAATTGACCCGCCCAAAGGCACGTTTACACAAACGGGTGCCCCCGCTGACCTGATCATGCACTCGGAATCTTTGGAGTTCTTGTTCCTCAATTCCTTTGGTTTTGACACATTATCGGTCAATGGCAACTTTGAAGAAGCGAGCACGGGAGGTTTCAGCCGCGCCGCGCGGTCAATTGCGATTGAGAACCTCAATAATCTTGGCATCCGCTTTGGCATGGGATTGTTGTTTGAGCCAAAGATCATCGCCGTGATCTTAGAGCGCCTGCGCGGTGTCAGCGCAAAAATGGGACGCAAGGAAGCTTAAGCCTCCTTGCAAGAACGGCCTCACTCTGGCGCTTTGACCTCGTACATCAGACCCTTGGCCGTGCCTTTGGCAAACCCTTTCCAATAGGAGTGATCCTCTTTTTCGGTCCCGTCGTCATTCACGGACCAGAAACCTGCATTTGAATCCTCAACCAGACTTAGGAATTCAGCGGCATCTGCATCGTCTTTCAGCTTCACATCCAGCCAGGCCGTTACAAAATGCTGCGCGATATTGTTCATCCGCGCGGTATCCCAAACCGCATCCGTGTAATGGTCGGAAACGCTGCCGCCCAACGCCTCATCAAAGCGAAATGCCTCTTTTGGTGCCGGCATTGGCGCGCCAGAATTATGCCCGCCATTTGCATAGGTCAGCAAAGCACGTTCCACATTGCTCACCCCTTCCCAGATCGCACGAATGCCATTTTCATAAAGCGATACATCATCCTGTGACCCAGCAATGAACAGCATCGGGACTTGCACCCCCGCCAGTCCCTCCGCGTCCCAAAAGCCGGTGTTCATGCCCCAAGGGCCGAACGCCACTGCCGTCTTGATCCGTGGGTCTGGCAGCGCATTATGCGTGTCAGAGCCTGCGCGGTGGATGTCTAGCGTGCCATGCGGCCCACCCCACCCAAAGCCCACAGACGCTTCTGTCACACCGCCTCCTGCGGTGATCAAGGCACCGTACCCGCCCATAGAATACCCGATCAGCCCGGTGTTATTTACATCATAAAGGCCGGAAAATTCCCCTTCGGCCATCTCCGCCATCACGCCCAACACAAACAGCTGATCAAGCGGTCGGTTTACCAGAGTAGATCCAAACGCCGCTTTTGTCCGGTAGGTCGAATCGGTGTGATCAATTGACGCCACCACATAACCTTTGGAGGCGATATTTTCCGCCAAATGCGACAACAAGAACCGGTTGCCGGGGTAGCCGTGGCTGATCAAGACCAAGGGGTAGGGTTTCTGGGGCGTGGCAATCTGTGCATCGCGGTGGGCGCGACCCTGCAAAGTCACCTCAGTTGTTGCATCGCGCAGATAGGCGCGCAGGCCGGTATCGCCGGTTGCACCTTCGGCGGCGGGATACCACATCTCAACCGTTAAAGGGCGATCATAGCGCGGCCACGTTTCTGGCTTGGGAGCATCAGGATCAATCGCAAGAATGTCGATTTGATTGGGGTTCACAAGATCAATCTGGCGCACGCCAATCGGCAAATTCCCATAGGCCGCCAACTCTGGCGCGCCCGGCAATTGCGTGTCGATCCGGTTTTCAGCCATTACAGCCGTACCCGCCTGTGCTGCAACAGCCGCAAGGCCGAGTGCCGTAACAATTTTACGCGTCATATCGATCTCCTAATCAAGCTCTTCAACCCTACGGTTGACTGCTCTTTTCGCAAGCCACGTTATCGCACTTTTATGTCATGCAATTTGGGATCGACGTACCAACGCTGATACCTCCATAATTCAGGCATCTTGGAACTTGCTGGCACTATTGGCCGTGTCTGCAGGGGTACGCATTTGCATGAAGGCCGTTCCAACCAGCCAAGGCGGCTTGTAGGCCATCCCTGCCCCAAACATCACCCCCGCACAGGCTCCGCGCCCCTTGATTGCAACGAAGGTGAATAGATACGGTGCCAAATCTTCAGCCTTTTGGACATTCCACTGGTCCAAGATCCTGCCAAGGTGCTTGACGCGGCCTCCCATCCTGTCAAAACCCCAGCCCATGAGCACAGCCAATTTAACAATCGACCTTTCCGCCATTGCGGCGAATTGGACAAACCTCAACAAGCTGACCGAGGTTGAAACCGGGGCCGTGGTAAAAGCTGACGCTTACGGGTTAGGCGTCGCACGTGTCGCACCACGCCTTGCCGCTGCAGGCGCACGTCAGTTTTTTGTTGCCGTCGCCGAAGAAGGTGTCGCCTTACGCCGCGCGCTGGGTCCAGGGCCATCAATCTCTGTTTTCTCTGGCCACATGCCCGGTGATGCCGAAATGATCCGCGCTGCCAGCCTTGTACCCTTGATTAACTCTGTCGATCAGATGCTTCTTCATGTCGAAACCCTGCCCGGTCACCCTTTTGGCCTGCAACTCGACACCGGCATGAACCGATTGGGGATGGAGCCTGCTGAATTTTCCGTCCTGCGAGAGATTGCCTTAGCTCAACTTCCTACGCAGATCATGTCGCATCTCGCGTGTTCCGATGAACCGCCGCACCCAATGAACCTGCACCAATTGGGCGTCTTCGAAGAGATGACCGCCGGTATCGATGCCCCCCGCTCTTTGGCGGCAACGGGCGGCGTGATGTTGGGCGAACAGTACCACTTTGATCTGACCCGTCCGGGTGTGGGTCTTTATGGTGGCTTACCGTTTGTCGATGCGACCCCAGTGGTGACGCTGGACCTGCCCGTCATCCAAACCCGCGACGTCGAAATTGACGAAACCGTTGGCTACGCTTGTGGTTGGGTTGCAGATCGCCGATCTCGCATTGCGACGGTGGCCGCTGGCTATGCGGATGGGCTGATCCGGGCGATGGGGACCAATGCGACGCTGACCAGTGATGGGCAAAAAGCTCCCGTCGTGGGCCGTGTTTCTATGGACCTCATAACCGTTGATGTAACCGACCTGCCCTTTGAACCTGAATCACTGCAACTCATAGGACCCCACCAGTCCATTGATACGGTTGCAGAGTTTGCAGGTACCATCGGCTACGAAATTCTCACAAACCTTGGTGCGCGTTATAATCGGGTTTGGCTGGCGTGACGTCTTTTGCCCTTTGCTGCGGCCGTGAAATCCAATGATTGCCCGCTATCTTAACCTCGCGCTCCTCATCTTATATCCGATCGCTTGGATTGCCCCCTTAATGAAGGCGGGGCCGCTGCCACTCTTCAGACTCAGTGAGATTTCTGTCCTGACGGGCCTGCAATCACTTTGGGCCTCGGACATCTTTCTCGCGGTCGTGGTCACAATCTTTGCAATTGTGGCACCCTATCTCAAAACAATCGGCCTCAGCCTGATCCATTTTGGTCTGCTGAGGCCCAACGTTCTGCCCGTCCTGCAGACATTGGGCAAACTTGCGATGGCAGATGTTTTCTTGATCGCGCTCTATATCACGCTCAGTAAAGGCGTTGGTGTTGGTCGAATCGAGGTTGCTTGGGGTCTGTATCTTTTCACGGCCTGCATTCTGGCCTCACTCTGGGTAAGTTGGAAAACGCAACAATCCGGCGAATAACCGCGAAATTGCCACAGAATCGGCAACAATCAAAATTAATCTCTTCCTCAGGAAGTGTGGCTAAGCTGTCATCAGACACCGCCCAGCCCGCTTAAAATATAGGTATTTCGTGCAAAACTGCTCGGAATGACATCTCGGAGGACAGCAGATGACAAAATTCAAAGCCTACGGGCATATCGCACAGCAAATCCTGCAATGGCTCGCAATCGGTGCCTTTGGCATCTCCGCCATCGCACTTACTGGCACAACCTTGATGGCCGCGTTTGGTCAATTGCGCTGGATCGACCTGAACCTTAGTTACAACGGCGCGCTTCTTGAAAATGCTGGCATGTACGCACAAATCGGCCTGACCGCTCTTGTGATCGCGATGTGTTTCTTCCTGCCGACCAACCGCCGCGTCATGAAGCTTGAGACGTCGCACCGTGATTTCAACATGTCGATGCGGGACGTGACCCGGGCTTATGCAGATGTGCATGCCAATGACCGCAAAGAAGTCTTCAAGATGTCATCAGAATTTGACGCTGTTCGCGAACGTATCGCCTATTTGCGCGATCATCCGGATCTCAGCACGCTTGAGCCGACAGTTCTTGAAGTCGCGAGCCAGATGAGCCAGATTTCCAACGAACTTGCCGTGGTCTATTCCGACGACAAAGTTGACCGCGCCCGCAAATTTCTGACCCAGCGTCAGGAAGAAATGGCGACCTTCAAGATCCGTATTGATCAAGCCAAGCTGGTCTCAGCCGAGCTGAAGCAATGGCAGCACGAGGTCGAGATGGAAGAAAACCTTGTTCACGCTCAACTCGACCAATTGCGCACTGAGCTTCAGCAAATTCTCCCTGAACTCGGCATTCAAACCAAAATGAATGGCAGCAAAATTGTATCGAGCGCTGATAAGCCGTGTATCAATGCCAACGGCAGCCGCGTCTTTGGCATGCCGGCAACAGCCGCGGAATAAACCAAAGCTGGGTGGTTTCTCTTTGACCGCATCTGCGCCCTGCGCCAAAAGGGCGTCATGGCCAAATCATCCAGCTCCTTTTCTTGCACAAGCTGCGCCGCGATCTTTCCAAAATGGTCGGGGCGCTGCGACAATTGTGGCGAATGGAATACGATCTCCGAAGACAAGGGGATCTCCTCAGGCCCCCCGTCGAAATCTCTGGGCGCAAAGCGCGGCAGCGCCATGGTGCTCACCGATCTCTCTGCCCACGAAGATCCGCCCCCCCGCACAAACTCGGGTTTGGCAGAACTAGACCGCGTGCTCGGTGGCGGCCTTGTCCCGGCCTCAGCCATTCTGGTTGCAGGTGACCCCGGCATCGGAAAATCAACACTGCTGTTACAGGCCGCAGGCGCTTTTGCCTCAAAAGGCCTGCAGACCGTTTATGTCTCTGGCGAAGAGGCCAGCGCCCAGATCCGCATGCGCGCTCAACGCCTTGGTCTATCGGATGCGCCAGTCAGGCTTGCCGCAGAAACCAACCTGCGTGACATCCTAACAACGCTTGAAACCGAACGCCCACAGCTTGCCATCATCGATTCCATTCAAACCATGTGGTCTGATAATGTAGACAGCGCACCAGGCTCAGTCAGCCAAGTCCGCGCTGCCGCCCATGAGTTGACCAGTTTTGCGAAACGGCGCGGCGTGTCTGTTGTGCTTGTGGGCCACGTCACCAAAGAAGGTCAAATCGCCGGCCCCCGGGTTGTCGAACATATGGTCGACACTGTCCTTTATTTCGAAGGCGAGCGCGGGCACCAGTTCCGCATCCTGCGCGCCGTAAAAAACCGTTTTGGCCCCTCCGATGAGATTGGCGTCTTTGAGATGACAGGCCGCGGCTTGGCCGAAGTTACCAACCCGTCGGCGCTGTTTCTATCCGAGCGTGGACAGCCGAGCCCCGGATCCGTTGTATTTGCCGGCATCGAAGGCACCCGGCCTGTTCTGGTCGAACTGCAAGCACTCGTCGCTCCGTCGCCCCATTCGCAACCCCGCCGCACAGTCGTTGGTTGGGATTCAGGCCGTCTCGCAATGATCCTTGCCGTCCTCGAAGCGCGGTGCGGCATCCCCTTTGCGGGATTGGATGTTTACCTGAACGTCGCGGGCGGCATGAAAATATCAGAACCCGCTGCTGATCTGGCTGTCGCATCGGCGCTTCTTAGCGCACGTGAGGATGTGGCTTTGCCCGCCGAAACCGTAGTTTTTGGCGAAATCAGCCTGTCTGGAGCCCTCCGTCCGGCCCCACAGACCGAAAACAGGTTGAAAGAGGCAGCAAAACTTGGTTTTACGTCCGCCATTGCTCCTTCAGGTGGAAAAGCCGTGGGCGCGCAAGGCATAACGCTCAGAACAATGAGCGATCTGACAGGTTTTGTTGGTGAGATTTTCGGGGCGGGATAGTCAGCTCCCCCATAGTATTCTAGGGTCAAAATGATCCGGGCAGAAAGGCAAGACGAGCATGGAAGGTTTTACCATCATTGACGGCGTTGTGGCGCTGGTCATCGTGATGTCTGCGCTGTTGGCATATGGCCGGGGCTTTGTGCGCGAATTGATGGCCATTGTTGGCTGGATAGCGGCGGCCGTGTTGGCTTATATGTTCGCCCCCAAGGTCGAGCCATTGGTGCGCGAATTGCCCGTTGTCGGTGAATTCCTTGCCGATAGCTGCGAATTGTCAGTGATCGGAGCGTTTACGATCGTTTTGGCGCTTACGCTTATCGTGGTCTCACTCTTTACGCCGCTCTTTTCGTCACTGGTGCAGCGCTCCGTCTTGGGCGGCATTGACCAGGGCATGGGATTCTTGTTCGGCGTCATCCGCGGTGTTCTTTTGGTGGCCGTGGCGTTCTTTGTCTATTCCACCGTCATCACCGGCCAGAACTTTACGGTCGTCGATGAGAGCCGCTCTGCTTTGGTTTTTGGCAAGTTCTCTGATGACATCCAAAACCAAGACCCCGATCAAGCGCTTGGCTGGATCACCGGTCGCTACGAAGCACTTGTTGCTAGCTGCAGTCAGTAATCAGCCCAAGCAACTTACGCCATTCGCCGTTTGTTAGGGCTTTTCAGCGCATAAGCTTAGCGCTGGACTGCGCGGACAGCCCAGTATTGTGACTGATACCGTGGGCTGCCGTCGCGGTAAAACTCGCCATTTCAGCCCTATCACCACCCGCAGTTTACACGTTCTTGCTACGTGACGGCATCTCGTTGACGTTCAAGGGTGACACGAGCGCTGCAAGCGCCTAGATAAAGGCTGCGCACCCCTGCTGGATTCGGAGCTGCCCTTGCCCCCTAAAATGATGCCCCCCGCACACCCTTTCGACGCCACCTACCTTCGGGATGGGGACGACGGCGATAAATTGAAAGAGGAGTGCGGCGTTTTCGGCGTTGTCGGCGTTGCCGATGCCGCGAATTTTGTAGCCCTTGGCCTGCACGCTTTGCAGCACCGCGGTCAAGAAGCAGGCGGGATCGTCAGTTATGACGCCACCGCTGGTTTCCAATCCGCCCGGCGATTTGGCTATGTGCGCGATAATTTCACCTCACAGCGTGTGATGGAGACTTTGCCCGGCGAGCTGGCAATCGGCCATGTTCGCTATTCCACCTCTGGCTCAAAAGGGCCGACAGCGATCCGCGATGTGCAACCTTTCTTTGGCGAATTCGCCATGGGTGGTGCCGCGATTGCCCATAACGGCAACATCACCAACGCCAACGCTTTGCGCCGTGAGTTGATTGAGCGCGGCTCCATTTTTCAATCCTCATCCGACAGCGAATGCATCATCCACCTGATGGCCCGCTCGCTGCAACGCAACATCCCCGAACGGATGGAAGATGCCTTGCGCCGGGTCGAAGGTGCCTTTTCAATTGTCGCGATGACCCGCACCAAACTGATTGGTGTGCGCGACCCATTGGGCGTACGCCCACTGGTGCTTGGAAAGATCGGCGATGGCTGGGCGCTGAGCTCTGAAACATGCGCGCTTGATATCATCGGTGCCGATTTTGTGCGCGAGATTGAACCCGGCGAAATGGTTGTCATCACCGCCAAGGGCGTCGAATCGCATTTTCCATTCCGCCGTCAGGCCTCTCGCTTTTGCATCTTTGAGCACGTCTATTTCAGCCGACCTGACAGCATCCTTGGCGGTCGTTCGGTCTATGAGACCCGCGAAGCCATCGGCCGAGAGCTGGCCAAAGAAGCGCCAATGGACGCTGATATGATTTGCCCCGTGCCTGATTCTGGCACCCCTGCCGCCATCGGGTATTCCCTGCAAAGTGGCATTCCTTACGCGATGGGCATCATCCGCAATCAATACATGGGCCGCACCTTCATTGAACCGACCGAACAGATCCGCAACATGGGCGTGCGCCTCAAGCTCAATGTTAATCGCGCGTTGGTGCGCGGCAAACGGATCATTTTGGTCGACGACAGCGTTGTACGGGGCACCACCAGCCGCAAAATTAAAGAGATGATTTTGGATGCGGGCGCTGCTGAGGTCCATTTTCGGATCGCCTCACCCCCAACAGCGTGGCCCTGTTTTTACGGCGTGGACACGCCACAGCGTGAAAAATTGCTCGCGGCAACAATGTCAGAAGACGAGATGCGCGATCATTTGGGTGTCGATTCGCTCAAATTCATCTCGCTTGATGGCCTCTACCGTGCAGTTGGCGAAGCAGAGGGGCGCAACGCCAAATGTCCGCAGTATTGCGACGCATGTTTTTCAGGCGAATACCCTGTCACCCCCGCTGACCAAGTCGACAACGGGTTTGAGATGAAACCAGCCGCCGAATAACCTGCTGCCAAAAACTGTCACTACGAATGTGCTAGAAGGGTTCCATGAAAATGTCCGCCTTCCCCAACGCGTTCGACGAAACAGTCGCCACATGGCCTACCGCCGCCCAGCATCGGTTTTCTGAGATCCGGACGATCATTCTGCGCGCGTCGCAAGAATGGCCTATGACCGAAAGCCTCAAATGGGGCCAACCGGCATGGCGGCCAAGCAAAACCAGCCAAGGGAGCACTTTGCGGGTTTCGTGGTCAGATAAGAACCCGGGCAATATCGGCATTTTTGTCCATTGCCAGACGACACTCGCGGCCACCATGCGCGATCTTTATCCCGACAGTTTTGCATACGAAGGCAACCGGGCGTTGCATCTTCCGCTCACAGGCGAAGTTCCCGAACAGGCGCTGGATCACCTTGCCAGACTGACGTTTACGTACCACGCCAAGCGCTGACGGCACTTTTCCGCCGCCCCGGTGGCGCTGACTGGCCTATGACCTCTCGTCACCCTTTTGCAGACCTGCACGGATTGATAGCTGCACCGCAGCATTCCGAATCGCAAGCAGCGCTGTTGCGCGCAGAAGGACCACCATGACCACCCCAACCGACGGGACCCCCACGCCCCCCAAAGTCACCGAACTGGCGACCGAAACCACCAACCTTGACCGCACCGCGCTCATCGGCACCTTTGGCTCTGCCACGCTGCCCGGTGCGTTGGTGCGACTGCCCAATGGCAAAATTTCCCGTGTCGTCATCGGCGACGCGGTTGCTGGTGGCACTGTGTTGGCCATTGATACGGACCGCCTGATCTTGTCGCGGCTTCACGGTGAATTGGTCTTGCGCATGCCCAAAAGCTAAGCACTCTTGACGGCACCCCAGCCCCTCGTGCAAACGCGCATTATGACAAAAATTGCTCTGATCACCGGTGCCTCGCGCGGCTTGGGTGCCGCCCTTGCCGAGGCGCTCGCCCCTAGCCACCACATTATCGCTGTCGCGCGCACTGTAGGGGCTCTCGAAGAACTCGACGACCGCATCAAGGCCCGCGGTGGTGCCTGCACGCTCGCACCGATGGACATAACGGTCGAACCAGCGATGGCGACCCTGTGCCGAGGTATCCACGAGCGTTGGGGCAAGCTTGATCTATGGCTGCACACGGCGATCCACGCAGCCCCCCTCACTCCTGCAGATCACATCGATCCCAAGGACCTCCAGAAATCAATTGCGAACAACATCACAGCCACAGCGACCCTGATCCGGTTTGTGTCGCCGCTGCTGGGTCAACAAGGCCAAGCCGTGTTTTTTGACGATCCTCGCGCCGGTCAAAAGTTTTTCGGCAGCTATGCTGCGACCAAATCAACTCAGATCGCTCTGGCCCGCAGTTGGCAATCTGAAGCCGACAGAATTGGCCCCAAAGTTCACATTGTCACCCCAGATCCTATGCCCACGGCCACCCGGGCACGTTTCTTTCCCGGCGAAGACCGCAACGCTCTTTGCCCCCCAAATGAACAGGCCACTGCGCTTCTGGCGCAACTCCCCATTTCTTTAGGCTGAAAATACTCCCGCCAGAGGTTCCCTGCCTTGCCGCATCCCCAGCCCTCGCCTATCAAAGCGAAAAGGGGCCTATCATGCGTATTCTCATCACCAACGACGACGGCATTAATGCACCGGGATTAATCACTCTCGAAGCCATCGCCCGTGAGTTGACCGGAAATCCTGAGAACGTTTGGACAGTTGCCCCAGCGTTTGAACAATCAGGCGTTGGCCATTGCATCAGCTACACCAAACCCATGATGATCACTGAATTGGCCCCGCGCCGCTTTGCCGCCGAAGGAGCCCCCGCTGACTGCGTTATGGCGGCCCTCTACGACGCAATGGCAGGCAACCCGCCCGATCTGGTGCTTTCTGGGGTAAACCGCGGGAATAACTCAGCCGAAAACACGCTCTATTCCGGGACTATTGGTGCCGCGATGGAAGCCGCGCTTCAAGGCATTCCTGCCATCGCCCTGTCGCAGTTTTTTGGACCTGGGAACAACAAGCTGGACAATCCATTTGAGGCCGCGGCGCAGCACGGCGTTAACGTGATCCGGCGCATTCTTGACCACACACCGTCCGAAACCTCCGATTACCGGCTGTTTTATAACGTAAATTTCCCGCCCGTCGCTGCCAGCGATGTAAAGGGCATCAAATTGGCCGCTCAGGGACGCCGCCCCGGCGTGAACTTTGCGACTGAACCGCATATCGCGCCGAACGGGCGCCGTTTTCTGTGGATCAAAGGCGGCGACCAACAGGTGCCTACGGCCCCCGGCACGGACGCCGCCGTTAACCTTGAAGGTTATGTTTCGGTTACCCCAATGCGCGCGGATTTGACCGACCACGTCAGCTTTGATGCACATAAAGGCATCGCCACATGAACGACGAAGCAGGCAGCGAAGCAGAACGAAAAATGCAGTTCCTCTACGCCCTGCGGTCCAAGGGCGTGACGGATAAACGCGTTTTATCCGCCATGGAATCGATTGATCGTGGTCCCTTTATTCGTGGCCTTTTTGCTGAGCGTGCTTACGAGGACATGCCCTTGCCCATCGCCTGCGGCCAGACCATTAGCCAGCCGTCGGTTGTGGGATTGATGACGCAGGCCCTGCAAGTCAGCGCGCGGGACAAGGTGCTCGAGATCGGCACCGGAAGCGGCTATCAGGCTGCCATCCTCAGTAAACTCGCACGCAGGGTCTACACACTCGACCGCCATCGCCGTCTTGTCCGCGAGGCCCGGGAAATCTTTGATGCGCTTGATCTAAGCAACATCACAGCGATCACCCGCGACGGCAGCTTTGGCCTTGAAGAGCAGGCACCATTTGATCGCATCTTGGTGACAGCCGCCGCCGAAGACCCTCCCGGCCCGCTGCTTGCACAGCTTAAGGAAGGCGGCATCATGGTCGTCCCCGTGGGGCAATCCGACGCCGTACAACACCTAATTCGTGTGCGAAAAACCCCAGACGGGTTGGAATATGACGAATTACGCCCAGTTCGCTTTGTTCCGTTGCTCGAAGGGTTGGGCAAGGACGGATAAATAGGTTAAGATGCGCGAAACCCCGGGAATACATCGGGATATCGCGATGAGGATCAAGCAGATGACGTTTCAAACCGCCCGCGCGCGCGCGCGACTGAGCCTTTTTGCAGGTGCATCCTGCGTCTTGCTGACCGCCTGTGGCCAGCCCCTTGATGTCGATCTGAGGGGCATCTCAGGTGGGTTTTCAACTGCTGAGGCAGCTGTCGCACCAGTAGGTGAACGTCCAGAGCCAGATAATCGCGGTGTGATTTCTTATCCAAATTACCAAGTCGCCGTGGCCCGCAAAGGCGATACGCTGACGGATGTTGCGCGCCGCGTTGGTGCAGACCCCACCAAGGTCGCACTTTATAATGGCATCGCGCCTGACGTAGAACTTCGCAAAGACGAGATCATCGCCCTGCCCGACCGTGTCGCAGAGCCCTCCGCTGCGACCGGTGCACCCGGAAACGTCGACATCAACAGCGTCGCAGGCGGTGCAATCAACCGCGCACCAGCCACGCCCGGGGTGCAAACTGCCGCCCTGGCCCCCGCAACCAAAACACCTGTCGCGCCGGAAGCCAAAGAACCCGTGCGTCACAAGGTTGAGCGGGGCGAAAGTGCCTATACCATCGCGCGACTTTATGGCGTTCCGGTTAAATCATTGGCAGAGTGGAACGGACTTGGTGCTGACTTCGCAATCCGCGAAGGGCAGTTCTTATTGATCCCCGTCGCTCAGCAATCTCCGCCAGCAAGCACAGCAACAAACACCGCCACAGCACAACCATTGCCAGGTGCAGGTTCTCCGACGCCGACGCCGCCGTCTGCGGCCAAGCCCCTGCCCAAGGATGAAACAGCAAAACCGTTGGTTAAATCGACAGCACCTGCCAAACCCGTTGCCGATGTCGGCAAAGTCTCCAAGCCTGTTGCTTCAGCCAAGTTGGTCATTCCGGTGACCGGCACGATTATCCGGGAATACAGCAAGGGCAAAAATGAAGGCATCAACATCAAGGCCAGCCCCGGATCACCGGTCAAAGCCGCCGATACCGGCACCGTTGCTGCAATCACAAAAAGCGCCGACAACGTCCCAATCGTAGTGCTTCGTCATGCTGATAACTTGCTGACCGTTTATGCCAATGTCACGGATGTTTCTGTGAAAAAGGGCGACAACGTCGCGCGCGGACAGAGCATCGCAAAACTGCGCAGCGGCTCTGATGCCTTCGTGCATTTCGAGGTGCGCAACGGATTTGACAGCGTCGATCCCGGCCCATACCTGAAGTAAAACTAGATCGTCACGCCTTTGCGGCCTGCAAGATCGGTAAAATACTGCCACGCGACGCGGCCTGACCGGGCACCGCGCGTGGCTTGCCACTCGATAGCTTCAGCGTGCAGGGTTGCGTCATCGATCGAGACACCATGCGCGTCGCAATAGCCCCGGATCATCGCCAGATATTGGTCTTGATCGCAGGCATGAAAGCCAAGCCACAGCCCAAACCGATCCGACAGTGACACTTTTTCCTCGACCGCTTCCGCTGGGTTGATGGCCGATCCACGTTCATTTTCGATCATGTCGCGCGGCATCAGGTGGCGGCGATTGGATGTGGCATAGAGCACCACATTTTCAGGCCGCCCTTCGATCCCACCATCCAAAACCGCCTTAAGCGATTTGTAATGCGCGTCGTCATGGCCAAAGCTGAGATCGTCACAAAAGAGAATAAACCGTTGCGGCACGTCCCGTAAAAGGCCTAATAAGCGCCCCACTGAGGGCAAGTCTTCACGCTGCAACTCAACCATCTTCAAATTTTCATGTGTCGCTTGAACAGCGCCGTGCACGGCTTTGACAAGGCTGGATTTTCCCATACCTCGCGCGCCCCACAAAAGAGCATTGTTAGCAGGCAACCCCGCCACAAATTGCGCTGTATTTTGCAGCAGCGTATCACGCGCCCGGTCCACACCAATAAGCAGGTCTAGATCCACGCGCGATACCTGTGCCACAGGTTCCAACCGTTCTGGCGCGGTATGCCAGACAAACGCCGCTGCCCCGCTAAAGTCGGGGGCAGCCAGCGGTTCTGGGGCCATGCGCTCCAACGCGCGCGCAATGCGGTCTAGCGGTTCGTCGGTCATTTTTCTTCGGTATCTTCCGGCGTTTCTTCAACGTCGTCGTAATACCCATCTGCACGCAATTTTGCTTCACGTTTGGCGTCTACACGGCTCACCAAGAAGATCGAGATCTCGTATAGACCGTAGACAACCACAAAGAGGATAAGCTGCGTCACCACATCGGGTGGTGTCACCAATGCTGCCAGCAACAAAATGCCAATAACGGCGTATTTGCGCACATTCCCCAGCCCTTCGGCCGTCACCAACCCAGCCTTGCCCATCAAAGTCAAAAGCACAGGAAGTTGGAAACACAGGCCAAAGGCCACGATCATTTTCAGTGTGATATCAAGGCTTTCGTTCACTTTACCTTGGAAAACAATATCAATCCCTGACTTGCGCGCGTCGCCTTCGGCTACCAATGCGGACAGCACGGACGCGGCGTCTGAAAAACCCAAGAAGAATTGCATCGCCAGCGGCACAACAATGTAGTGGGCGAACGCAGCACCCACCAAAAAGAGCACTGGTGAAGCGATCAGGAACGGCAAAAACGCGTTCTTTTCATTCTTGTAAAGGCCTGGCGCAACGAAGCGCCACAGCTGGGTTGCGATCACTGGGAAAGACAGCCCCAGCCCCCCGACCATCGAGATGCGGATCAAGGTAAAGAAGTACTCTTGCGGTGCCGTGTACTGCATCACTGGGTTTGGATTGCCCAGGTTGCGCATAGTTTGTTCAATCGGCACCAATAGAAAATCGAGGAGCATACTGCCAAAGCTAAAGCAGATGATCATCCCAACGAGGAATGCAAGAACAGCACGGATCAGCCGCGTGCGCAGCTCTGCCAGATGCTCAATCAGCGGGGCGGCGCTGTCGTCGATATCTTCGCTAGCGCTCATGTATCACTCTTCTTTGCAGTCTTCTGAGCAGCCGGTTTTTTCGCAGCCACCTTCTTAGGCGCGGCTTTCCTAACCGGTGCCTTCTTTGCAGCTGGCTTTTTGGCTGGTGCCTTTTTCGCAGCTGGTTTGGCAGGCGCCGCATCAGGCGTCAGGGTCGCTTCCATCTCATCCGCACGGGCCAACGCGTCGGTTGCTTCACGCGCTTTGCGATCTGCAGCGGCGCGTGCGGTACTGGCTTGGATTTTTTTGACCTCATCGGCCCGTTTCGCAGCCAACTTGCCCGTCTCGCTGTCTGGATCAATATCGGTCAGCGAACTCGCCGCTGATTTAACACCGTCCAAGGCACTGCCCAATGGGTTTGACGCCGCTTTAATCGAGGTGTTGAGGTTGCGAGAGATGTCGCGCACGCCGCTATCATCCGCAGCGCTATTCATCGCGGATGTGAACTCGCTCGCCATCCCCTTGGCCTTACCCATGAATTGGCCGACTTGCCGGAACATTATGGGCAAGTCTTTTGGGCCCACCACGATCAACGCGACGATGCCCACGATCAACAGCTCAGACCAGCCCATTCCAAACATAGTAGGTTACACCCGATCCTTGGTGTTTTTGACGTCAGCGCCGGCATCGGCCTGATCAGCCAACTCGGCCTCGTCAACATCGGTGGCGTTTTTGATCTCTTCTTCGCCCTCGTTGATGCCCTTTTTAAAGCTGGTGATACCTTTTCCGACTTCACCCATCAGCGATGAAATTTTGCCGCGTCCAAACAGAACCAGCACCACAACTGCAATTAGCAGCAGGCCCGGCAGACCAATATTGTTCAGCATGTCATGTCTCCCAACAAATGCACGCCGCCCCCAAGGGCGGTCTAATCCCAGTGATTCTAGGCCGATTTGACGTTCGGCAAAAGCGTCAAAGCGGCTGCACCTGCACATAGTAGCATCGCAAGTTCGTGAATTTTCACCTTGCTGATACCAACTGACATGATAGTGTCAGGAGCATGTCGGACATCTCCAACACAAAACGCAGCGATCGATTGTCGCTCTTGCTGCAAACACTCCAAGACGGCGCGCTGCACAGGGCTGCTGATCTGGCGCGCACCTTGGGTGTCTCAGATCGAACGCTTTATCGGGATATGGATACGCTGGTGGCGTCGGGCATTCCGGTGATCGGCACCCGCGGTGCTGGCTATAGGCTGTCAGATGCAACGCCTTTGCCCCCCATGACATTGACCCCTGCTGAGCTTGAAGTGCTGCAGCTCGGCCTTGCCCTTACAGCGGAGCTGGGCGGGAACGAGCTGCGCGCCGCCAGCTTGTCGCTGGCAGCAAAGGTCGATGCTGGCCTGCCCACCCAAGCCATTGCGCCGCAAGACATTTGGAAATTCGCTACCTATCCCTTTGCGGATACCGCACGCGGGTTGGGCCATATGCCGACTTTGCGCGCTGCGATTACTGCGCGCCAAAAGCTGCGCCTGACCTATACTGGCATAGACGCGCATGTGACCTCGCGCACGATACGGCCCTTGCGCCTTGGCTATCTGGGTCGCATCTGGACGCTCGTCGCGTGGTGCGAACTGCGCCATGATTTTCGAGATTTCAGACTTGATTTGATTGAAACAGCAGAAGCCCTGCCCGCCCTTTTTACAGACGAGCCGGGCAAACAGCTGTCTGATCGCTAGCCCTTGATGCGCCAGCCGGTTTGCGGCGGCAAGAACGCCTCAACACTCGCCTGCGCGACAACGATGGTTTCATCGCCTGAAGGTACATTGAGCCCCCCAAACACGGCGCGCACTTCGGCTTTTCCGCGCGGCAACGTGGCAGTTAAGGCGTCGACATCTACCTTTTCAGGCTCCTGCACCGCGACAGTCACCTGCACACGCATCGCTTCATGGCTAAGCTTCAGTGCCCCAAACAAGGGCAAGGACGAATGGCGGAACGCGTCTTCAATCGCTCGGACACAGGCCTTGGTGTAATCCATACCGTGCAGGTCATTGCCCATGCCCATCTCAATGATCACACGTTGTTCGGTCTGGGGTTCAGTCATCAGCCCGCTCCATATCAAAACTCACCGACAGGGCGGCATTGGCCATGATCGTCGGATTTCCTGTTCCCTCAGGGCGGGGCACATCCAGCCCGCCGCGCATGACATTCACTGTTACCTGACCGTACGGGAATACCGCGCGCAGCACCTCTGGATCAACGGCATCTGGTTGCTGTACGCCAACGTCCAGCGTGATCTGCATGTCCGTCTTATCAAAGCCAAACAGCTCAGCCAAATTGATCGAGTTATGCCACAACGCATCCGTTACGGCGCGCTTGGCCGCTTGGGTATAGTCGCCTTTGCGCAGCGACGTCCCCATTCCAAATTCCACCAACAGTTTGTCCATAGCACCCTCCTGCTGCAGCCCCTAGGCTCCAAAAACGAAACATTTATCCCGCCGGATCGTCAGCCAAAGCGGCGTCCCCTCCGCAGGTAAAAACACGTTCGGCACCGTCGCCTTGAGCGTCGATCCATCGTGATCCATCACAAATTCGATGAGGCTTTCATTGCCCATAAACCTTGCCCGCTCAACCACGCCGCGTGCAGCCGTGCCGTCACTTGCCGTGGGCTTTGGGCCTTGCCCACCGCGGTCGAAATCAATCCGCACATGTTGGGGGCGAAAGACGATATCAACATGTGTGCCGTCCGGCACACCCGGTGCCAAAAAGCGACCAAAGGGTGTTTGTGCCAACGCACCCGACACCAGCGCCCGCAACACATTCGCATCGGAAAAGAACGACGCTGCCGCGCGGTCCATGGGGCGCGTATAGACGTTGTAAGGTGCGCCTTGCTGCACGATTTTGCCGCCGCGCATCAATGCAATTTCATCGGCCATGCGCATGGCCTCATCAGGTTCGTGGGTTACCAGCAAAACGGCCGTGTCTTGTTCTTTGAGGATGGCGAGGGTTTCGTCCCTGATGCCGTCCCGCAAGCGATTATCAAGGCCCGAAAAAGGCTCGTCCATCAGCATAATGCGCGGTCGCGGCGCAAGTGCTCGGGCCAAGGCAACCCGTTGCTGCTCTCCGCCCGACAGCTGATGAGGGTAGCCATCGATAAACCGCCCCAAATCAACGCGCTCCAGCATTTCTTCAATCCGGACGCGCCGTTCTGCCTTGGTGCCCGATTTCAGACCAAAGCCCACATTACCCGCCACACTCAAATGCGGAAATAGCGCGAAATCCTGGAACATCAGCCCAATGCCTCGGCGCTCCGGCGGGACGCGGAATTCAGTATCACAGACCAACGCCCCATCGACATAGATCGACCCGCTGTCTTGCATTTCGACCCCTGCGATGATCCGCAAAGTTGTCGATTTTCCGCACCCTGACGGACCCAACAGGCAGGTCACCTGCCCCGGCATAATCTGAAGGCTTACATTGTCGACAACGGTGCGCCCATTATAGCTGCGCCGAATGTCGCGTATTTCTAACCGTGGGATAGGCGCTGGCATAGTCTGGCTAAGTATCCGATGAAATCAGTCGGATATGAGCTATCAGGCCCGGCGCACGCCCGCAAGCACCGCCCCAAAGCCAATAACCAAGACAACAATACAGATGCCCAAAAGCTGCTCATATTTATGCCCCTCGGGCAAGATCGCAGCAATTGTGGACCAACCGCGGGCAAAATAGATGAATGCGCCCAGCATCGCGGCCCCAAAAGCCACCAAATAGGACCAAAGCGCAATTTGCCGCCCCTTTACCAGCCCCAGAATCAACACCGGCGTAAGGAACATCGACGCCGTGCCAGATACCGCAACCGCATCAAACAGCGTTGCATTTCCCCACAACGTCAGCGCCGTACCTGCCAGCATAAAGATCAGCATCACGACCCGCCCCGATGCGAGGTTGCGCGGGATGAAACGGGTTTCTTCAACCACCAACCGCGCAGCAGAAGACAGCGCAGAATCGAGCGTCGAGAGCGCTGAGACAAGCAAGGAAAGCATCAGCGCGCCAAAGACCCATGGGCCAAACATCGCCGCCCAAGTCCC
This sequence comes from Sulfitobacter sp. SK012, assembly GCF_003352085.1. NCBI lineage: Bacteria > Pseudomonadati > Pseudomonadota > Alphaproteobacteria > Rhodobacterales > Roseobacteraceae > Sulfitobacter > Sulfitobacter sp. SK012. The sequence goes on along the minus strand of NZ_CP025804.1, from coordinate 1,819,002 downwards.
AATCAGTTCACCCTCATAGGCCGCGCCAATCAGCGCCGCTTGGATGCCGAAAAAGCCAAAGCCGATGATGCATAGCGTCGAAATCCAAAACGCATGCAAGAACGAGGTCCGCGTGGTTGCCTCATCTGCGACAAAGCCGCGGTCCATCATGATCGGATCATGTGCTGGATATGAAAACACCTGCAATGCTGCGACGGCCAGCAATACCCAACCATTGTAGGAGCCCGCCACGCCCGGTGCGGTCAAAACAGCGCCCAGATCGAACCCTGGTGCTGTCACCAACGCCACAAAGGCCATGCCAAACACCACCAGAAATACAAGCATCTGCACCACATCAGTGCGCAGCGCCGCCGACAATCCGCCCCACGCAGAATAGGCCAGCCCCAATACCGCAACGATCAAAATCGCAGAGGTCCCACTGCCCGCCAGCACAGCGTTAAAGATCAAGCCCACCACTAACAAATTAGCGAACACTTCAGACAACAGCCGCAGAGCGATCACAAAGTTATAGCAGCCGTTGCCAACCGCTCCAAATTGCCCCCCCAGCCAGTCTTGCACTGACCGCGCGCCTTGGCTGCGCAACTGGCCCACAATGTATCCACCCGTCAGGAAAGACACATAGTAACCTGCATATGCCAAGGTGCCTGCAATGCCGTAGTAATAGCCAAGGATCGCCGCGTTCATCAAACTGCGCGCAAAAATCCAGGTGGTAACTTGGCTAAGCACCAGCACCCAAAGGCCCGGACTGCGCCCGTCTGCGCCCATGCCACCAAAAAACCCTTCAACCGAAGCGCGGCGCGGGGCTGCCAGCAGCGACGCGACCACGACAGCCGCGAACAAGGCAATCAGTAGAATTGAGGACATGGTAGGGAATTCCTTTTGCGCATTTGGGCTTTGCCTAGCAGCGCATTCCTCCGCCAACCAGCGCCCTACGAAAAGTTGATTAGACCGATCATAGTCGTACAAACGTCAAGCCAGCACAAACCCAGCTTCTGCGACGTCGCGCCCATTGACCTGCACAATCACCCTGTGGGCACCGGGATACAGCCGGAAGGTGGTCGCATCCCCCTTCATCCGGTGGGTCTTTTTCACCGTCAGAGGCACGCCAGCCTGCGTTTTGGCTACCTTGAGCTTGAACACCTTCTGCGCGGTCTTACCCTCTGCTCGCGCAAATTCGATCCGGTAATCAATCAGCAGCGGGGCTGCAGATTTGGTCGTCAGGATACAATCGAACGCAAGGACATCGCCAATTTGAACCGTTTCAGCGGAAAGCTGTAGTTCCGCCGCAACTTCCACGTCATGGCGGTAGCCAAGGGCCGTCATCGCCCCGCTTTGCCCCTGCTTGATCAGCGTGCGCAACGCATGGCGCGTCATCCAAGCCATCTCTTTGGCGTTTTGGCCTTCCTGTTTGCCCCACGCAGCCAATCGTTCCAAGACCTGCTCAGGCACTGTTTTTGACAAATCATTTAGGTGGTTGGCTACTGATCGCGTGACATAGCGGGTGTTGTCAGCATGCAGCATATCCAGCAGCGGCAGCGCTTGATCTGGCACTAGTTTGACCGCCTTGGCCCATGGCAGTTTGGGGCGTGTCCCCTCACTCACCAAGCGGCGCACGTGGTAATTATCATCCCGCGCCCAAAGCGCCAACCGAGCCAGCGTTTCTTCCGGCCACCGGTTGAGAAATGGGCGAATGTAGAATTCCATCGAAAACCGCTGCGTCCCTGCATGGATCAGATCAAGCGCACGGTCGCGGTGATCTTCCAACCCGTGCCGAACCGCCAGAATGCCCGGCACCGCGTGGATAAATTGACCGAAATCATCATCGCGCAACTCAGGATCAAGGCGCGCAGGCATTGCGGCCTCAAGCTGATCTGCCATGGCTTCAAATTCCGGAGAAAGCTGCGCACCAATACAGGTCGCAATCCAATCCAACCTCTCCAGCAGCCCACGGTCCGCGAACCCGGCCAGTGCATCAGCCTCGAACTTCGAGACGTCAAAGCCGGGCACGCCAGCGGCATATTCAGACGCCAGCTGCCCGACCGACCGCGGATTAAAGAGATGATCGTTAAGCGAGAATTTCTCAGCCATTACATTGTGATATTGGTGGCACCACCATCCATCAGCAGGTTCTGCCCAACGATGAACCCCGCATGGGTCGAACATAAAAACGCACAGGCCGCCCCAAATTCCGACCGCGTGCCGTAGCGCCCAGCAGGGATGGTTGCCGCCCGGGCCGCGCGTGCTTCATCCAAGGATATGCCGTTGGCCGCGACCACCGCACCATCCAATGCATCAGCCCGATCTGTCGCATGAATACCCGGCAACAAGTTGTTGATTGTCACACCTTTGCCTGCCACCTGACGGCTGGTGCCCGCGACATAACCCGTTAGGCCCGTCCGCGCCGCATTCGACAGTCCCAAAACGCCAATTGGGGCCCGCACTGATTGCGACGTGATATTCACCACCCGGCCCCAGCCCCGATCCATCATACTTGGCACCAGTGCTTTGATCAGCGCGATGGGGGCCAGCATGTTTGCATCCAGTGCGGCGATGAAATCATCACGGTCCCAATCGGACCACATGCCCGGAGGCGGCCCGCCGGCGTTGTTGACTAAAATATCGACGCCCTCAGCGGCCTCGATCACGCGCTTCTGGCCTTCTGGCGTCGCAATATCTGCTGCCACAGTAACCACGTTTACGCCGTATTCACCCCGGATGCGCGCGGCTGCGGCTTCCAGCGCGTCTGCTCCGCGTGCGTTCATCACTAGGTCGACCCCGCCTGCTGCTAACGCTTCTGCGCAACCCAGCCCGAGGCCTTTTGACGACGCACATACCAACGCCCGTTTACCCTTGATCCCAAGATCCATCACCGCACTCCTTTTGCTTTGCCGCTTAGCTACCACTGGGCGCGCGGCAAAGGCCAGCAAAACACCTGACGATTGACCGACACCTGCCACAATTCTACGCTAAGCTTACCCCTAGACACTCCCTCGCAAAAGGCCATTTCATGTCCGCCACGTCCCAAAGTGTTCCGGTCTACCGCGCGGCCCAGATCCACGCGACGGACGGGGCCAATATGGGGGATACTTTGTCCTTTGCGGCTGAGCTTTTGAACGACGATGTTTACGAGATTTCCGCTGGTACCACCCCTGAACGCCTGTCTCTGGTAGCGCATAACGATGGCAGCTTTTGCATCGGCGATGATACCGCCCTTGGCACCCCCGGTGCCGCGGTGCATCTGGACAGCGCCCTTATGTTTATGTCTCAAAACGGCAAGACAACCGACACGATGCTGCTTGTCGAAGTGGACACGGATGGCAATGTTGCCGGCATTTATTTGCTACCCTTGTCGACCATGGTGCCCCGCATGGAATACCGGCTTGTCACCATAGACACGGATACGGCGCTCCAGAAATTCGCGCAGGTCGCCTGTGTTTCATTCACGCGCGGCACCCAGATTACCCTGTCCTCTGGTCAGCAGCGCCCGATCGAGGATTTGCGCATCGGTGACCGCCTGCTGACCCGCGATGACGGTGTTCAAACATTACGCTGGATCGGGCAAAGCACTGCGCGCGCCGTGGGTGAATTCGCCCCGATTTGCATTCGTGCGGGGACGCTGAACAACGAGCAAGACCTGATCGTGAGCCCCGACCACCGCTTGTTTATCTATCAGCGGCGCGACGAGTTGGGCGCGGGCCGGTCCGAGCTGTTGGTCAAAGCGCGCCATCTGGTCAACGGTGACAGCGTTACGGTCCAAGAAGGCGGTTTTGTGGACTATTTCCAACTGCTATTTGATGGCCACCAAATCATCTATGCCGAAGGGATTGCAGCGGAATCCATGCTGATCGACAGCCGCACCAAACCGGTGCTGCCCCATGACATGTCCGCCGCCCTGGGCGACGTCATTCCCGGCCATTCCAACCTGCCCCATGCGGGCCTTGATGTGCATGAAAAGCTGCTGCGCCGTCCGGATGCGGCGGAGCTGTTGCGCAAGGCGAGTACACGCTAAGCGCGGTTTTTGAGCCATCAAATCGAGTTTTGCCGGGGCGATTCATTCAAGTGAATGATTCTTTGCACCATTTTCTGGCTCGCGTTCCGCGACAATCATGACCCTCCGGCCCCATTGCCGCCACAAAGCCGCCTCAATTCAATCTGTACTGGAAAATTATCCTTAAATTCATGAATCATTAGGTGAACGCACCAATCCGTGAACAGACCCTAAGTCTGAGGAATTAATAGAAATCTAGGGACGTATCATGAATTTTAAGAAACTAATCACAGCTGCCGCAATTGTCGCCGCATCTGCAACGGCCGGTTCGGCCGCAACCTATATCGGGTCGAACAACCCGGGCGACGGTTCATGGGCGCGACCAATCCGGGGCCTTTCCGCCATTTCTACCTTTGGCCCCGTCAATTACGATTTGCAGATTTTCAGCGTCAGTGCTGACGGCCACTATGATTTTTCGAGCGTCCAGACCTACGACGGTTACCTGCATGTATATGAGACGTTTTTCGACCCAACGGATCAACCGTCTAACCTACTGGCAGGCAACGATGACGGTGTCGGCGGTATCGGCACTTCGAATATCGATGATTTGGCGCTTTTCTCGGGTCAAGATTATTTCCTGATTACCAGTGCTTTTCAGGCTGGCCAAACTGGGACCTTTACCAACGAGATCACCGGCGCGGGCGATGTGTATTTGACCGCAGCACCGTCTGCCGTGCCACTGCCTGCAGGTGGCGTGTTGTTGATCTCTGGTTTGATGGGCCTTGCAGCCGCACGTCGGAAAAAGAAAACCGCCTAAACGCGGTCTAAGCTGACAAACCGCAGCGCCTGTGATGGGCGCTGCGTGACACTCCGCACCAATCTGCGGACGATGCTATCAACGCCGCTTGCCGCGCGCAGGCCTGCCCGTTATATCGCAGCTATGAGTGACACCCCCCAGAACCGCCCAGCCCTGCCTGCCGAGATTGCGCGCCGCCGTACCTTTGCGATCATCAGCCACCCGGATGCAGGCAAGACCACCCTGACCGAAAAATTCCTGCTGTTTGGCGGAGCTATTCAGATGGCCGGACAGGTCCGCGCCAAAGGCGAGGCCCGGCGCACCCGTTCAGACTTTATGGCGATGGAAAAAGACCGCGGTATTTCGGTATCCGCCTCCGCGATGTCGTTTGATTTTGCGCTAAAAGACACCAATTTTCGCTTCAATCTGGTCGATACACCGGGCCACTCGGATTTCTCGGAAGATACCTACCGTACGCTGACGGCTGTGGACGCCGCTGTGATGGTGATCGACGGGGCCAAAGGTGTTGAAAGCCAGACGCAAAAACTGTTTGAAGTGTGCCGGATGCGCGACCTGCCGATCCTGACGTTCTGTAACAAGATGGACCGCGAAAGCCGTGACGTCTTTGAGATTATTGACGAAATCCAACAAAACCTCGCCATTGATGTGACCCCAGCCAGTTGGCCCATCGGCGTCGGCCGCGATTTTATCGGCTGTTACGACATCCTGCGCGACCGGCTGGAATTGATGGACCGCGCTGACCGTAACAAGGTGTCAGAATCCATCGAGATCAACAGCCTTGATGATCCGCAACTCACCGAGCATGTCCCCGCCGCCCTGTTGGAAAAGCTGCGCGAAGACCTAGAGATGGTGCGCGAACTGATGCCACCCTTGGACATCGCCGCCATGCACGAAGGGTCCCTCACGCCGATTTGGTTTGGGTCTGCGATCAACTCCTTTGGTGTCAAGGAACTGATGCGCGGCATCGCCACTTTCGGGCCTGAGCCGCAAATCCAATCCGCCGAGCCACGCCAGATTTTACCCGAAGAAACAAAGGTTTCCGGCTTTGTCTTTAAGGTTCAGGCGAACATGGACCCCAAGCACCGCGACCGGGTGGCTTTTGTGCGCCTGGCGTCTGGTCATTTCCTGCGCGGTATGAAGTTGACCCACGTGCGGTCGAAAAAGCAGATGGCGATTACCGCACCTGTGATGTTTCTTGCCTCTGACCGCGAGCTGGCAGAAGAAGCTTGGGCTGGCGACATCATCGGCATTCCCAACCACGGCCAACTTCGCATCGGCGATACGCTGACCGAAGGCGAAGCCCTGCGCGTCACGGGCATTCCGTCCTTTGCCCCTGAATTGTTGCAAGGTGTGCGTGCAGGTGATCCCCTGAAATCCAAGCACCTTGAAAAAGCGTTGATGCAATTTGCCGAAGAAGGTGCTGCGAAAGTGTTCAAGCCTTCAATCGGATCGGGCTTTATCGTGGGCGTTGTGGGGCAGCTACAATTTGAGGTGCTCGCGTCCAGGATCGAGCTGGAATACGGCTTGCCTGTTAGGTTCGAGCAGTCACAATTCACCTCCGCGCGTTGGGTAAACGGTACCAAGCAAGACGTTGATAAGTTCACCGACACCAATCAACAGCACATCGCTTATGATCATGACGGCGACATTGTTTATCTGACCCGCCTGCAGTGGGACATAGACCGCGTGGACCGCGACTATCCCGACATAAGGTTAACGGCGACCAAAGAGATGATGGTGTGATGCGAGGCAGGATATGACCACGCTGCCGACATGGGGTCTTGTTGCGACGATAAAGGCCCCGGCAGAAGACGTCCTGCGATTTGCCGCCTACCATCTTGAAGCAGGCGCGCATCGGTTACGCCTGTATCTCGATGCACCCTGCCCCGAAGCGCAAGCCGTTTTAGCGAAGCACCCCAAGATTCAGGCAACCTTATGCGACGCAGATCATTGGAAACGGCTGAACGGCGGTCGCCCGCCCATGCATCAGCCGCGCCAAACGATCAACGCCACGCACGCCTATTCTGCCGAAACCGAACTTGATTGGTTGATCCACATGGACGTGGACGAGTTTTTGGTGTCGGACGCCCCCGTGGCTCAGCACCTTGCAAATCTGCCCTCCGGCACACTGACTGCCCGCGCCCGCCCTATGGAATTGCTGGCCGGCGGCACAGGGGCCTTCAAACGGTTCATCCCCGCAGGTCCGGACCGTGAGCGGCTGGTGGCAGAGCTGTATCCGACCTTTGGTGAACACCTAAAGGGCGGTTTTCTAAGCCATCTGGCGGGAAAAATCTTCCTACGCACCGGGCTTAGCCGCGTGAAATTGCGGATCCACAATGCCTTTCAGGACGGGGAAATGAACCCGGCTCAGGTCGATCTGGCGGCAGTTGATCTGGCGCATTGCCACGCGCCCACTTGGGACGCGTGGCAGGCCAGTTTCCGCTACCGGCTGGAAAAAGGATCATACCGAGCTGATCTGGGCCCGGCACGGGCGCGCAAGCTCGGTGGCATCACGATGCACGAGCTGTTCCACGCCATCGAGGCCGACGCTGGCCCCGCCGGACTGCGCACCTTTTACGACGAAGTTTGCGCCGATTCTCCCGCCCTGCGTGTAAGGCTGGAACAACGCGGATTGTTGCACTTGGTTGATCTGGACCTTGATGCTGCACGCATGCACCAATTTCCTGTAATCCCCTAAGTTTACCTTGTGTTTGACGCGTGCCGAACGTCCTGCTATGCGCTTTTATGCATGTCGCGATCGTAGGTCGCCGCTTGGGCCATTCGGGCCGGCATAAATCGCTGCCGCGGGCCAAATGCGTGTCCGCAAACCACGGATACACATGATAAAATTTTCTGATCTGAAGCTAAACCCTAAGGTCCTCAAAGCCATCGAAGAGGCGGGCTACGAAAGCCCCACGCCGATTCAGGCCGGAGCCATCCCCCCCGCCCTAGAAGGGCGCGACGTTTTGGGCATCGCCCAGACCGGTACGGGTAAGACCGCCAGCTTTACGCTGCCAATGATCACCATGCTGGCGCGAGGCCGTGCACGTGCACGCATGCCACGCTCGCTGGTGCTGTGTCCCACACGGGAATTGGCCGCACAGGTTGCCGAAAACTTCGACACCTACGCCAAGCATGTAAAGTTGACCAAAGCACTGCTGATTGGTGGCGTGTCGTTCAAAGAGCAAGACACCGCCATCGACAAAGGTGTGGACGTGTTGATCGCCACGCCCGGCCGCCTACTTGACCATTTTGAGCGCGGCAAACTCATCTTGAACGATGTAAAGGTCATGGTCGTAGACGAGGCGGACCGGATGCTCGATATGGGGTTCATCCCTGACATTGAACGCATCTTTGGCCTGACGCCGTTTACGCGCCAGACGCTGTTTTTCTCAGCCACCATGGCTCCGGAAATCGAGCGGATCACCAACACGTTCCTCAGCAACCCTGAGCGGATCGAAGTTGCGCGCCAAGCCACCACAGGCGAGAACATCAAGCAAGGCGTGTTGATGTTCAAAGCATCTCGCAAGGACCGCGAAGCGACGGAAAAACGCAAAGTACTGCGGGCTCTGATCGACGCTGAAGGCGAAAAATGCACAAACGCGATCATATTTTGCAACCGCAAGATGGATGTCGATACGGTTGCTAAGTCGTTGAAAAAATACGGATATGACGCAGCTCCGATCCACGGAGATCTGGAGCAAAGTCAGCGCACGCGCACGCTTGATGGTTTCCGCGCAGGCTCGCTACGGTTCCTTGTGGCCTCTGATGTGGCCGCGCGCGGCCTTGATGTGCCCGCCGTGAGCCACGTGTTTAACTTTGATGTGCCAAGCCACGCCGAGGACTATGTCCACCGCATTGGTCGGACGGGTCGCGCCGGACGTGACGGCACGGCGATCATGATCTGCACTGCTCGGGACGAGAAAAACCTCGCAGATGTAGAACGTTTGGTACAGCGCGAAATCCCACGTCTTGATGATCCTTTGGGCGGCGGTAAGCCAGCCGAAGCGGCAAAACCCGCGGCTCCAGAAGCTGAAGCCCAAGCTGAAAAACCCAAGCGCACCAGGTCACGCAGCCGCAAGTCTGACGATAAGCCCAAAGTTGAGGCAGAAGTGCCAAAACCAGTGGTTAAAGCGGAGACGCCAGAGCCCGAAACGAAGGTCGAAGGGGTCAGCCCACCTGAGCCAAAGATTGAAGCGCCAGAGAAGACGGATCCGCCAAAACAGCAGGACCGGAACAACAATAATCGAAGCCGCAACAACAGCAATAATAACAACCGTGGTGGAAACAACGATCGCGGTGGTAACAAAGTTGTAGGGCTTGGCAATCACACGCCAGACTTCATCGAGTTAAGTTTCGAAGACCGCCAGAAGGCGTAACAGCACAAAAGGATCGCGACGATGGATGCTTGGGCTATTCCTGCACGCAAGATTGACGCTGAAATTCGGAACTTCGAGAATGCCTGCCCATTTCCCGAAGGGGAAATTACGCGCATGGCAAACCGTCGTCGCATCCTACGTCATTTGCCCAAAAAGAGCATCGGTGCGGAGATTGGTGTATTTCGCGGCCATTTCAGCGAAATGATTTGTAATGTGGTCGCGCCGCGAAAGTTGTACCTGATCGACCCATGGACCAAGTCTGGCGAGACATTTGGCTGGGGTAAAGAATACACCAATTTTGGGGCACTCAAAACTGCAGATGCCCGAGACGAGAGTATTCTGCGGGCCCGGCGTGGCGGTTGTAGTGAAGTCGTTGTGATAGAAGAAGGTTTTCCCGCTTGTGCCGGACAGATCGCCGAAAAGCTCGATTGGGTATATTTGGACGCCAGCCATAAGTTCGAAGCAACACTGGCCGAACTGCAGCGCGTGGCAGTGATAGTCAAAGACGACGGCGTGATCGCGGGAGATGATTTCGCGATTAACCCTGAATCCATGCATCACGGTGTCTTCCAAGCCGTACACGCATTTATCCGCGAAACGGACTGGTGCCTGATCGATTGCGCCCATGCCAATCAATACGCCCTAAAACGCTTCGAGACCCACGGGCGATTGCCCTAGTTGCAAACCTATCATTGCATCCTTGAAGACGAATTGGGGAAAGCTGAGAATGGTTGATGGTCCAATACTCCAAATGACCGGGAAAACTTGACCAAACGTTCTGAGCACGAGATGGGTTTTGGAACAGCTGGAACGCGCCCGAATACATGAAGTGGAAAGATGGCTTCTAGGCCCGAGACTGATCCAAACGCCATGCTTTCGCCCATGTTGGAAAACTTTTGCATCAATCAGATACAAAGCCGGATCGACCATAGAAATCCTTGATATCTGCTCAGGCCCCCTCGGCTGGATCGGCACTCGGTCGGGTAATTGCAATCGGTCGCCCCGCTGGCGGATGAATATGGCGCTAAGTTGAACGCCAAATGCGTCACCTGGCGTGGGATGTCCGATCAAAGGGTTCTTTGAAGGCGCACTATGGCAGCCTGGGGCAAATAAGTACGACAAAGTCTGGTCAGCCAGCTCTCTCGACCATTCCAACGACCCGGTGCTCGGGCTTTTTAACCTCATCAGCATCTGCAGAATTGGCGGCGGGGCAATCATGATGTTGCGCCCCAATGACGCAGAAGGCGAAGACTACAAGGGCCTACACCAATGGAACCTCGACAACATCTTCGACGGTGAATTGATCCTGCACCAACTGGGTCGGCGTTTTTCAATGATGCCGCTCTTGCGCCCGCAAGGAGATTTGGTCGTCCAAAACGTGGCCGCGTCCGAACGCGACAAAGCCAAACTGATCGTGAAATTCAAAAAACGGCGGATGCCAATATTTCTCAGGCTATGATGCTCTGAGAATGTTCCCGCCCGCAAATGCTGCGGGCGGGAACAAAGGTTAGCTTAGGCGGCTAACCACAACTGTAACTTCAGGCTTCTTACCGATCTCGTTGTTCGAAGACTGACGTGCGATCTTGCGAAGGCCATCATCCAGCAGCTTGTCATCGCGCAAGGTTTTGGGCGAAGCACGGCCCAACCATTGCGCCAGATCAGCTTCAACCACATCAACCAGCGGAGACTTGGACGTGCCCATTTCCGGCAGGCCCATCGCGTCGACCCACGGATCACCCAAAGGCTCATCGGAATCGTCAATGATCACGGTCACGGTCATATGACCGTTCAACGCCATCCGAATACGGTCACGAACCACGCCGTCCAACGCGCCAACCTGTACAGAGCCATCCAGATAGGTGCGCCCCGTCTCGATGTACTCAGCAATCTTAGGCGCATTGCCAGACAGGTCGATCATCATACCGTTGACAGCCAGCACACCAGCAATGCCTTTGGCATCCGCGATCTTGACGTGCTCGCGCAAGTGACGATGCTCGCCGTGCATTGGGATCAGGATCTGGGGCTTGATGATGTCATGCAATGTTTCCAGATCAGGACGGTTGGCGTGGCCAGACACGTGGTATTTGCCGTTGCTGTCATCGACAACATCAACACCCATCTCAGAAAACGAATTCATGACTTTGATCACGCCACGCTCGTTGCCCGGAATGGTTTTTGACGAAAAGAGGAACATATCGCCCTCTTTCATCTCAAGGCCCATGTACTTGCCGCGCGCCAACTGCGCGCTGGCAGCACGGCGCTCGCCTTGACTGCCCGTGACCAGCAGCATCACGTTCTCACGTGGAATGCCGCGTGCCTGCTCGGGGCTGATGGTAGGCGGAAAATCTTTCATCACGCCGGTTTCAAGCGACGCATCAACCATCCGCTTCATCGCGCGACCCAGCAAAACGATAGACCGCCCTGCCCGCTCGCCCGCTTGAGCAAGTGTTTTGACCCGCGCCACGTTAGACGCGAACGTTGTCGCCACAACCATACCTTTGGCCGAAGAAACCAGTTCTTCGATCGCGGGTCCAAGGGTCCCTTCAGAGCGACCTGGTTCGGGTGAGAACACATTCGTGCTGTCACATACCAAAGCTTTGACGCCGTCCTTGGCAATCTCAGCAAAGGCAGCGGCGTCGAACGCTTCGCCAACGCCGGGCGTTACATCGACCTTAAAGTCGCCCGAATGCACAATCCGGCCGGCAGGGCTGTCGATGATCAAAGCTGACGATTCAGGGATCGAGTGCGAGATCGGCATGAAGCCAACGGTAAACGGGCCAGCTGTGATCTGTGCGGGCCAAACCTGCGCCGTGGTGATTGCATCATCGGGGTGTTTGTATTCTGACATTTTGCGGCGCGCGATGTTGGCGGTAAAGTTACGCGCATAAATCGGGGCACGCAGCCGGTCATAGGTGTGTGCCACCGCGCCCACGTGGTCTTCGTGCGCGTGTGTAACAAAGATCGCTTCGATCTGTTTGCGGCGTTTTTCCAGCCATGCGATGTCGGCGATGATCAAATCAACGCCCGGGCTTGTGTCCATATCCGGGAAGGCCACGCCAAGGTCCACGACAATCAGTCGCTCCTTGCCGGGTTTGCCATAGCCGTAAACATAGGCATTCATGCCAATTTCACCCGCCCCCCCAAGGGGCAGGTAGATCAGTCTTTCACTGCTCATATTATTTCGTCAAATCCTTGTTATACTTATGAATCACGGTCAATCCGTGCATTGTCAGGTCATCTTGAAAGGCGTCAAAAAGCGTTTCAGTTTGCTGAAACAGGGGGGCTAGCCCGCCGGTTGCGATGACGCGCATCTCGCGGTCACGTTCCGCCTTTATCCGCGCACATATCTCACGAACGAGACCGACATAACCCCAAAAAACGCCAGATTGCATACAGGCAACAGTATTTGTGCCGATCACCGCCTGCGGTTTGGAGATATCGACATGCGGCAAAGCGGCTGCAGCATTGTGCAACGCCTCAAGGCTTAGGTTCACGCCGGGTGCGATAACGCCGCCAATATAGGCGCCATCTTGGGCCACAACATCAAAGGTGGTCGCGGTGCCAAAATCAACAACCACAAGGTCACCACCATAGAGATCATAACCCGCAACGGTGTTCACCAAACGGTCTGGCCCTACGGCAGTACCGGCATCAACGCGGACATCAACCGGCAGCGCACAGTCAGATTTTCCAACCACCATCGGTCGCGTGTTAAAATACCGATCAGCGAAAACGCGAAGATTGTAGACAACCCGTGGCACAGTTGAGGACACGATCACATCTGTGATGTTCGCCTCGATCTGCTGGAACTTCATCAACGTGCTGAGCCAGACGTAATACTGGTCCGCCGTCCGCTGCCATTCAGTGGCCGTGCGCCACGTCGCGATAAACGCTTTGCCGTCCCAAATTGAGAAGACCGTATTCGTGTTACCGCAGTCAATCGCCAGAAGCATTGTTGCCCCCTTCTGCCTAGAAATACACATCCGCCGCCGTGACGATCACGCGGCCCTTGGGTGTCCCAAGGATGAGGTTACCTGATGCATCCACATCTTCAAAGACGCCTACTGTTTCGTCGCGCATGGTGCGCGCAGTGATCACTTCGCCGCGCCGTGCGGCCTGTTCCATCCAAGCGGCGCGTATCGGCGCAAATCCGTAAGTGCGAAATTGATCTTCAAGCACGGCATACTGGGCCGCCAGCGTATCCAGAAAATGCTCTGGCGTGACCATTGCCCCGGTGCTGGACAGCGATACTGGGCGCACGGCCCCTGCCTCAACTTGATCCGCACCAGGGGCATGGGCAAGGTTTACGCCAATGCCGATGGCCAAATGGTCGCCGGTGCCTTCTAGTAATATTCCGGCCACTTTGCCGCCCCGCAGCAAAACATCATTCGGCCATTTCAACGCAAAATCCGCCTCACGGCCCGTCACCTCAACAAAGCTGCGCCACAGCGCCAGCGACATTACAAAACTGCGCAAAGCGGCCTGCGCAGGTGGGTCCGTGCGTGGCATGATAAGGGTTGCTGCGAAATTGCCGCGCGGTGTTGCCCAACTGCGGCCGCGTCTGCCGCGCGCGGCCGTCTGCTCCGCGGCAAGTATCCAAGTGGCCGCAGCCAACGTCGGCGCTAGGCGTGCAGCCTCTGACAAGGTGGAATCGATGCTGTCGAGCACATGGCGGTCATAACCCTGCGGCCATTTCCCCATATTGCTCACTGTTCAGTCGCAGCCCTGTTCAGGATCAATTGACCAGCATCGCGGCAGCAGCCGCCGCTGCTTCTTCGACGCCAAACATGCTGATACTCGCAAGCGTGACCATCACCGCTGAGGCAACAAAAACGATCTGCAAAACGCCGCCCGTATTGTTATCCAAAGCATCTGAGCGGTCCTCGCCGAAATACATAAAGAACACGATGCGCAGGTAGTAATACGCGCCAATCACCGATGCGATAACACCCGCGATTGCCAGCCACGCCAAGCCACCTTCATAGGCAGCGCGCAGCACATAGAATTTGCCAAAGAAGCCCACGAAGGGTGGCACACCCGCAAGGCTGAACATCAAAACCAGCAGCGCCAAGGCGCGTCCGGGATGTTGCTTGGAATACATATTGAGCGACGCGATATCTGTGACCGGCTGGCCGTCCTTTTCCATCAACAAGATAAACGCAAATGTTCCGACGTTCATCGTGATGTAGATCGCCATATAGACCAGCATCGCTTGCACGCCAAAGGCAGTCCCGGCGGCCAGTCCCATCAGCGCATAGCCCATATGCGCAATCGACGAATACGCCATCAGACGTTTGATGTTGGTTTGCCCGATCGCTGCGATGGCTCCAAGGAACATCGACAGTACCGACAGCAGCGCGATGATCTGGCTCCAGTCACTGACCGCATTGCCAAATGCATCATGCAGTACCCGTGCAAACAGTCCCATCGCCGCCATCTTGGGCGCAGTCGCAAAGAAGGCTGTGATCGGTGTCGGTGCGCCCTCATAGACGTCTGGCGTCCACATGTGGAACGGCACAGCAGAAACCTTAAAGGCCATACCCGCGATCAGGAATACGATACCAAAGAGCAACCCAATAGAGGTCTCGCCGGCTTGAGCCACCTGAATGATCCCCGAAAACAGCGTCGTGCCGGCATAACCGTAGACCAGCGAGGCACCGTACAGCAGCATCCCAGAGCTCAGCGCGCCGAGCACGAAGTACTTCAAGCCTGCTTCTGTGGATTTTACGCTGTCACGCCGCAAAGAAGCGACAACATAAAGCGCCAGGGATTGCAGCTCCAGCCCCATATAAAGCGCCATCAGATCGCCAGCGGACACCATCATCATCATGCCCACAACGCTTAGCGCTACAAGGACAGGATACTCAAACCGCAGCAGATCACGCGCACGCATGTAGCCTTCGGACATCACCAGAACAACGGCCGCCGACAACAAGATTGTAACTTTGGCATACCGTGCAAAACCGTCGTCATTGAACATGCCACCAAAGGCCACGCGGGTGCCCTCACCGGTCATCCCAATCCAGAACCCAAGGATCACCATGACCCCTGCAGTCAGCCACAACACGAGGCTCGCCACGCGATCCTTGCCCGTATAAACCGCACCAAGCAGCGCGAGGATGGCAAAGACGGAAAGCAAAATTTCCGGCAGGATGATGTTGAGATCGGCAGTGATCATCGTGGTCGTCCTTTAATCAGTGCGATGCGGCGGATTGCACGGCGGCACCCGCAACGTCCAACGCAGCTTCGTAGTTATTAACCAGCGCGGCCACAGAGGGCCCGGTTATATCAAGTACCAGCGCCGGGTAGACGCCCAGCAGCAATGTCATCACCACCAGCGGAGCAAAAATCCACTTTTCACGCGAGGTCATGTCGGTGATGCCTTTGAGGCTCTCTTTGATCAGGTCGCCCATCACCACGCGGCGGTACAACCACAGCGCATAGGCCGCCGACAAAATCACACCGGTCGTCGCCACAGCTGCAACCCAAGTGTTAACCTGGAAGACTGCAATCAGTGTTAGGAATTCGCCAACAAATCCGCTGGTTCCCGGCAGTCCGACATTGGCCATCGTGAACAACATAAAGATCATCGCATAAACCGGCATACGGTTCACTAGCCCGCCATAGGCATCGATGTCGCGCGTATGCATCCGGTCATAGATCACACCAACCGCAAGAAAGAGCGCGCCCGAGATAAAGCCGTGGCTGATCATCTGGAATATCGCGCCATCAATGCCCTGCTGGTTCGCCGAGAAAATACCCATGGTTACAAATCCCATGTGCGCAACGGATGAATAGGCGATGAGCTTTTTCATGTCTTCTTGCACCAGCGCCACCAGCGAGGTGTAGACAATCGCAATCGCGCTCATCCACAGCACTAAAGGTCCCATGACATCTGATCCGACCGGGAACATTGGCAAGGAGAACCGCAAGAAGCCGTAACCACCCATCTTGAGCAAGATCGCCGCCAGCACAACCGAACCCGCAGTCGGGGCCTGCACGTGCGCATCCGGCAACCAGGTGTGAACCGGCCACATCGGCATCTTGACCGCAAAGCTCGCAAAGAACGCAAGGAACATCAGGGTCTGTACGCCACCAACGACTTGTATCCCCAGCACGCTAAACGTCTCGGAGCCAAAGGTATGGGTGAGCAAACTCACTTCGCAGCCGCCGATACAGGTTGTTCCCGCATCCGCGTACATCGCCACCATCGCCACCAACATCAGAACCGAACCAAGGAAGGTATAAAGGAAGAACTTAAAGCTCGCGTAGATCCGGTTCGCCCCGCCCCAGATACCAATGATCAAGAACATCGGAATGAGGCCAGCCTCAAAGAACAGATAGAACAGCACAAGATCAAGCGCCATAAACACGCCCAGCATCAGCGTTTCCAACAATAGAAACGCGATCATGTATTCTTTGACCCGCGTGTTCACATTCCAGCTGGCCGCAATAACAAGCGGCATCATGAATGTGGTGAGCATCACAAACAGGATCGAAATCCCGTCAACGCCCATGCGGTATTTCAGGCCCATCAGCCAATCGGCCTCGTCCACCAATTGAAAGCCCGTGTTGGTGGGATCAAATTCAAGGAACACAAAGATCGACACAAGGAAGGTCACCGATGTGGTGATCAGTGCCAGCCATTTCGCATTGCGCGCAGCGGCTTCGTCTTCACCACGCAGGAAAAGCGCCAAAATACCGGCGGCAAAGGCCGGCATAAAGGTCACGATAGAAAGCAAGTGATGCTCCATCAGTGTGCCCCCCCGGTCATCGTCATCCAAGTCACCAACACAGCAATACCGATCACCATCGCAAAAGCGTAGGTGAAGATATAGCCAGACTGCGCGCGGCCCGCGAGCCGTGTGAGCCACGGAATGATACCCATCGCAATACCGTTGAGCGTGCCGTCAATCACGCCACCGTCCCCACGTTTCCACAAGAAGCGGCCGAGCGCCTTTGCAGGCCGGATGAAGATAAAGTCGTAGATCTCATCAAAGTACCACTTGTTAAGTAAGAACAGATATAGCGGGCGCTGGCTTGCTGCCAAACGCGCAGGCAGGCTTGGGTTCCAGATGTAGAACCACATCGCCATCACAAAACCAAAGAGCATCGCAATAAACGGGCTGACTTTGACCCATGTGGGCGCGCCATGGGCCGCGTCCAGAACATGGTTGTCGGCTCCAAAATAGATCGCACCTTCGCCCGGTGCCCCTGCAAACCCAGCACCGTGATGGGTTTCACCGTGATCATCGCCAGTAGCCGCGGCATCATCATGTGCCTCTTCGGCACCTTCAACATGCGCGGCACCACCCTCGGCCATCTCAGCCATGGGAATACCGTAGAACTCGCCAATATCTTCAGCGTGACCAAAGAAGGAGTTGTACCAGATCATACCAGCAAAGACGGCTCCAAGGCTCAGTACGCCCAGTGGGATCAGCATGGTCATCGGGGACTCGTGCGCGTGCTCATGGGTGTGCTTGTCGCCACGTGGCTTGCCATAGAACGTCATGAACATCAGGCGCCAGCTGTAAAAGCTCGTCATCGCAGCAGCGATTACCAAAAGCCAGAAACCGTACATTGAATCGCCGCCATAAGCGCTTTCAATAATCGCATCCTTACTGAGGAAACCTGCGAAACCAATATGCGTCAGAGGAATGCCAACGCCTGTGATCGCCAACGTACCAATCATCATCGCCGCGAAAGTGTAGGGGATCTTTTTGCGCAGACCGCCGTAGTTATTCATGTCCTGCTCGTGGTGCATCGAATGAATGACCGACCCCGCGCCCAGAAACAACATTGCCTTAAAGAACGCGTGGGTGAAGAGGTGGAACATCGCAGCCGAGTACATCCCAACGCCTGCGGCCACGAACATATAGCCCAGCTGCGAACAGGTCGAATAAGCAATCACGCGCTTGATGTCGGTTTGAACCAGACCCACGGTGGCTGCGAAAAACGCGGTGCTTGCGCCGATGAAGGTCACAAACATCATCGCTTCTGGGGCGAATTCCATGATCGGTGACATGCGGCACACAAGGAAAACACCGGCGGTTACCATTGTCGCGGCATGGATCAGTGCCGACACAGGGGTCGGGCCCTCCATCGCGTCAGGAAGCCAAGTGTGCAGGAACAACTGCGCCGATTTACCCATCGCGCCAACAAACAGCAGGAAGGCAATAACATTGGCCGCATTCCACTCGCGCCACAGAAAGCTCAACTGCTGCTCGGCCAGATCAGGGGCCGCAGCAAATATATCATCAAGACGGATGCTGTCAGTCAGATAGAACAGCGCAAAGATACCCAGCGCAAAGCCGAAATCACCAACACGGTTGACCACAAACGCCTTGATAGCCGCAGCATTCGCACTTGGTTTACGGTAATAAAAGCCAATCAACAGGTAAGACGCGACGCCCACGCCTTCCCACCCAAAGAACATCTGCACAAGGTTGTCAGCCGTCACCAGCATCAACATCGCAAAGGTAAAGAACGACAGGTAGGCAAAGAACCGAGGACGATAGCTTTCGTTATCCCGAAAATTCTCGTCATGGGCCATATAGCCAAAGGAATAAAGGTGTACGAGGCTCGACACTGTCGTGATCACGATCAGCATGATCGCCGTCAGACGGTCCAAACGGATCGACCAATCGGTGCTCAGTGTACCGCTTTCGATAAAGCGTAGGATCTGGATATGCTCAGTGACGCTGGCGTCCATGGTCAGGAACACGACCCAGCTGAGCAGTGCCGACAGGAACAACAGCCCGGTTGAAATCCAAGTCGCGGCAACTTCGCCGATGATCTTCCAACCGAACCCGCAAAGGATCGCACCTACCAGCGGGGCAAAAAGGAGTGTGGTTTCCATAATCCTCAGCCCTTCATCACGTTGACGTCTTCAACCGCGATCGTGCCACGGTTACGGAAGAAACAGACCAAAATGGCCAGACCAATCGCCGCTTCTGCTGCGGCAACCGTGAGGACAAACAGCGTGAACACCTGCCCCACCAGATCACCCAGAAAGCTGGAGAATGCGACAAGATTAATGTTCACCGCCAAGAGCATCAGTTCGATGCTCATCAGCAGAATGATCACGTTCTTGCGGTTCAGAAAAAGCCCGAAGATGCCGATGACAAACAGCGTCGCCGCCACTGTCAGGTAATGTTCAAGTCCGATCATGTCGTCCCTCAGTCTTTTGGCCCTCTTGCGGGGCAGTATTCTTATGTGCCGGATACGGGTCCGGCTGATCTCAGATCAGGTTGTAGCCGCCGAATAGAATGCTCAGCGCGACCACGATAGTATTTTGGTAGGCAATATCTCTAATCGCCCGCCTACAGCCCCTGCCCCGGTTTCACGTCTTTTAATTCCATCGCCTTAGCTGGATCACGCATCATCTGTGCGACCACGTCCTGGCGTTTGACATCTGTGCGGTGGCGCAGGGTCAGCACGATTGCACCGATCATCGCAACCAGCAGGATCAGGCCCGACAGCTGGAAAAGCAAAAAGTAATCGTCATAAATGATTAACCCAAGCGCGGCGGTATTTGTGACATCCATATCCGTCACCTGCGCGCGCAGCCCCTCAGCGGCGGCATTGAATTCCCAAGCGCCAAAGGCCATCACAAATTGCATGAGAATCACGAGCGCGATCAACAGCGCCAGCGGCATGTAGCGCGCCATTTCGGCTTTCAATTCGGCGAAATCAACGTCCAGCATCATCACAACGAACAAAAACAGGACCGCCACGGCCCCGACATAGACGATGACCAAGAGCATCGCGACAAACTCTGCACCCAAAAGCACAAACAGGCCCGCTGCAGACAGGAATGACAGGATTAACCAAAGCACGGAATGCACGGGGTTGCGGCTGATCACGGTGAAAAGCCCCCCTGTGATCACGCAGATTGCAAATAGATAGAATGCAAAAATGCTCATGCGTCACGTTCCTTATCTTTGGCTTCATCCGCCGCGTCACCGTCCAGCACTTCTTGGGCCAGTTGCATCGCGCGGTTCATCGCAGGAATACCGGCAAAGGCGGCCATTTGGCCAATCGTATCAATAATCTGTTGCTTGTGTGCACCCGCCTCAACGGCGTGGCGCACAGTTTGGCGCAAAACAACTTCGTTCTGTGCGCCTTGCATGGTCAGCCCCGCCAACGTCAAAAGCAGCCGCGTCTTGGCGTCCAACCCATCAGGGTTAAGCTTGTTGCCAAAGAAGGTTTCCATCATGTCCTTGGGCATCAGGCCCATCATCGCCTCAAAACCCTTGGGCGAAAACGCATCCATCGCCGGAAAGGACTTGGCCATTTCCTGCATCTGCTTGGTCATTGCTTCAAAGGGGTTATCGGTCATCGGTACGGCGCATCCATCTCAAGGTTACGCGCAATCTCGGCTTCCCAGCGCTCACCATTTTCCAAAAGCTTGTCCTTGTCGTAAAACAGCTCTTCGCGGGTCTCAGTCGAGAACTCAAAATTCGGGCCTTCAACAATAGCATCCACCGGGCAGGCTTCTTGGCAGAAACCACAATAGATGCATTTGGTCATATCGATGTCATAGCGCGTGGTGCGGCGTGATCCATCATCGCGCGGCTCAGCATCAATCGTGATGGCCTGCGCGGGACAAACGGCTTCGCAAAGTTTGCACGCAATGCAGCGCTCTTCGCCGTTGGGATAACGACGCAGGGCATGCTCACCCCGGAAACGCGGGCTGAGCGGGCCTTTTTCATGCGGATAGTTCAACGTCGCCTTGGGCCGGAAGAAATACTTGATCCCCAGCTTCATGCCGACCCAGAAATCCTGCAAAAGGAAGTACTTGGCGTGCCGTGTATAATCGATCTGTGCCATATTAGCCCCCTACGCCCCAACGGGCATATGCCCCCCAGAACCAGTCGAATTTTGCTGCGAATGCAACGAAGACCACCCAAAACAGCGAGAACGGTAGGAAGACTTTCCAGCCCAGACGCATCAGTTGGTCGTAGCGGTAACGCGGCGTGATCGCCTTTACCATTGCAAAGAGAAAGAAGAAGAACGCCATCTTGCCGACCATCCAGAACACGCCATCGGGCAGGAACGGGAACGGTGACAACCAGCCACCAAAGAACAGCAGTGTCGTCAGAGCGCACATCAAGAAGATCGCGATGTATTCGCCAGCCATGAACAACAAGAACGGCGTCGCGGAATATTCCACCTGATAGCCCGCCACCAGTTCGGATTCAGCTTCGGGAAGGTCAAACGGAGGGCGGTTCGTTTCCGCCAGCGCCGAGATAAAAAACAGGAAAACCATCGGGAAGTGCGGCAGCCAGTACCAGTTGAAGAAGCCCCAATCACCGTCTTGTGCGGCTACAATGCCGCTGAAATTCATAGATCCGGTCGAGATGATCACCCCAATGATGATCAAACCCAGCGAGACTTCGTATGAAATCATCTGTGCGGCGGACCGCAACGAGCCAAGGAACGGGTACTTTGAGTTCGACGCCCAGCCGCCCATGATCACGCCGTAGACCTCCAAGGAGGACACCGCGAATACAAATAGGATCGCCACGTTGATATCTGACAGTACCCACCCATCGTTGAACGGGATCACCGCCCAAGCAATCATCGCCAGAACAAACGACGTCAGAGGGGCCAGTAAAAATACGGTTCGGTCGGCCCCCGCAGGGATCACAACCTCTTTGACGACATATTTAAGCGCATCGGCCACAGTTTGCAGCAGGCCAAAGGTGCCCACCACGTTTGGACCCCGGCGCAACTGGACCGCGGCCCAGATCTTGCGATCACCGTAAACCAGAAACAGCAAGGATATCATAACGAAAGCCAGCACAGCGAGCACTTGCGCTAGTATCAGCACAGCGATGCCCGCAGGAGTGGAAAAGAAATCAGCCATATATCCTCACACCGTCGGTATGCCTTTTTCCACGCAGTTCTGCGTGGTCACTTCAGCATCAATTGTCTTCAAGCCACGTGGCAGGCTCGGCGAGATTGTGTAAATAGCATCTGCGCGCCATATGCCACCCTCTTCGAGCACATTTGTCCGCACATGTCGCGCAAAACCATAGCCTCGGATCAGTGTATATTGCGCAGCAGCACATTCCGCATAAGCCGCAACGTTATCAGACGTGCGCGCCTTCGTCATGGCAACATTAAACTGAACCAAATCACCATCCAGTAACACGGTCTCTACGCCCTTATATTCAGGGATAAAATCCTCGGCGGTCGGCACAGGTTCCACGCACGCGGCCAAAAGCACAGGTGCTATGATCGCGAAATGCTTCACTCTGCGGCCAGTTGCTCCGTGCGGCGCGCCTTTGCGTTTGCCGACAGCTCAGCCATCAGGCTCGATGCGCGCGCGATTGGATTGCTAAGGTAGAAATCTGCAATCGCTGCATCAAAGCCGCCTTTGGCCAGCCTGCCCTTAGGTTCCGCCTGCCATTCGTTTTCGGGCACCGCGTCGACATCTCCCAAATGCGGGACGTCCTTGATCAACGCACGGCGCAGGGCCGCAAGGGAATCAAACGGCAACGTGGCACCCATTTCGGCAGAAAGCGCGCGAAGGATTGCCCAGTTTTCTTTGGCTTCACCAGGGGCAAAGCTTGCGCGCTGTGCGATCTGCGGGCGTCCTTCGGTGTTCACAAACAAACCGGGTTCTTCGGCATAGGCCGCACCCGGCAGAATGATATCCGCACGGTGCGCGCCTCGGTCGCCGTGACTCCCTTGATAGATCACGAACGGCCCGGCAGCGATTTCGACTTCGTCAGACCCGAGGTTATAGATCACCTCTGCTGCAGTCACATCATCCATGCCGTTCTCCGCCACGGCAGCAATATCCATCGCGCCAACGCGGCCCGCTGCAGTATGCAAAACCATAAAGGTCGATTTCGTGCTCGCTGCCAATGCCATCGCCTCGGCCAAAACGGCCGCGCCATCCGCACGCCGCAACGCCGCCTGCCCGACGATGATGATCGATTGCTTTTCAGCAACGTCCGAATGGTCGCGTTTTAACAAAGCAGACATCACCGATGGATCATCACCCAGATCGTTATATTCATACGTTAGATCCACCTTTGGACCGATCACGCCAACATTTGCGCCCCGCGACCACGCCTTGCGGATGCGCGCATTAAGCACTGGAGCCTCAATAGCTGGGTTGGCCCCAATAAGCATGATCGCCTGAGCCGTATCGATTTCTTCGATCGTGGCCGTCCCGACATAACCCGAACGGTTGCCCGCAGGCAGCTTTGCCCCGTCCGTGCGACATTCAACAACGCCGCCCTGCCCTTCGATGAGGGTCTTAAGCGCATAGGCCGCTTCAACCGACGTTAAATCACCAACCAAACCTGCGACTTTTTTATCCTTCATCGCTGCCGCTGCAGCACCCAGCGCCTCAGGCCAGCTTGCTTTGCGCAGCTTACCGTTTTCGCGGATATAAGGCGTATCCAAACGTTGGCGGCGCAGACCGTCCCAAACGAAACGTGTCTTGTCGGAAATCCATTCCTCGTTGACGCCATCATGGTTGCGCGGCAGGATGCGCATGACTTCGCGCCCCTTGGTGTCCACACGAATGTTGGACCCAAGCGCGTCCATCACGTCGATACTCTCGGTCTTGCTCAATTCCCAAGGCCGCGCCGTGAACGCATAGGGCTTAGAAACAAGCGCACCCACGGGGCACAAATCAATGATGTTGCCTTGCATGTTCGAATCGAGCGTCTGACCCAAATAGGCCGTAATCTCAGCATCTTCACCCCGGCCCGTCTGGCCCATCTGGTGAATGCCCGCGACTTCGGTGGTAAAGCGCACACAGCGCGTGCACGAAATGCAGCGCGTCATATGGGTCTCGACCAACGGCCCCAGATCAAGATCTTCGGTTGCGCGCTTGGGCTCGCGGTAGCGGCTGAAATCAACGCCATATGCCATCGCCTGATCTTGCAAATCACATTCGCCGCCCTGATCGCAAATCGGGCAATCCAATGGGTGGTTGATCAGCAGGAATTCCATGACCCCCTCGCGGGCCTTTTTGACCATAGGTGAGTTGGTTTTCACAACGGGAGGCTGGCCTTCGGGACCGGGGCGCAAATCGCGCACCTGCATCGCACAAGAGGCCGCAGGCTTGGGAGGACCGCCAACAACTTCAACAAGACACATACGACAATTGCCAGCAATCGATAGTCTTTCATGGTAGCAAAAGCGCGGAATTTCCACGCCCGCTTGCTCACAGGCTTGAATGAGCGTCATCGCCCCCTCAGCTTCAACTTCTTTGCCGTCGATGATGATCTTGCGAATGTCGCTCATGTGCTCACTTTGCCTTCAGTAACGAACCGATCCGGCTCGATTTTTGAATCTCTGCGCGTCCTAGCGCACAATAGCTTTGCGGGTCCGAAGTTTCGACCCCCCTAGCCTTGAAAAATTCGTCACCCCTTGCCCTCATGCGCG
Source organism: Sulfitobacter sp. SK012 (assembly GCF_003352085.1). NCBI lineage: Bacteria > Pseudomonadati > Pseudomonadota > Alphaproteobacteria > Rhodobacterales > Roseobacteraceae > Sulfitobacter > Sulfitobacter sp. SK012. The sequence goes on along the minus strand of NZ_CP025804.1, from coordinate 1,794,404 downwards.
TTTTTTCCGCGTCACTGTCAATGTAGGCATCGATTTCCGCGTCAGTATAGCCAAGACGGCCGGCCTCAGCCTTTAATCCCCAAACATAATTCAACGCCTTAAGCATCCGCGCAGAGATATCCGGACACTGTTTGCGGATAATGTCGGCGATGCCCAAGTCAAGCAGTGCATTGTCAATTTTGGGTACATCGCGCAAGGGCGGTTTGGCGGCAACTGGGTTGGCCAAAATCGCCATAACGCCAAAAGCGATCAGTAATCCACGCATATCTACTCTCCTCAAGAGCGGGTGGGCTTGGTTGCCCAACCTGCAAATGGAGTGTGCGCAGCTTGATATGCAATAACATCAGCTGTTTTGGAGCCATTCAGGCAATTTTGCGCCCGTGCGTTCACTGCGGACAGACACCTTGAAATACAAACTTGTCTTTTTCAATGCGCAGCTGTTCGGGCGGCGTGTCCGGACCAACAACCCAATCGATATCGGAATTACCATATGTATTGAGGCAGTATTTGATACCCTCGTACCCGCCGGCTTCGCGTGCACCATCCAACGATTTGGAAACCCCTCCAACGGTCACGGTAAAGACATCATACTGGCCATCAACTTTACGCACCTTGGCACTAAAGAACTGCCCATCAAACGCCACCCGTTCGGCCCGCGCCGTACAGCTCGCTGCCAATGCAACCAGCACAATCATCCCCAAAATCCGTGTCATTATTCCGTCCCCAGTTCCGCTGCCTGCTTTGCATAAGACCAGCCAAAGGCATGATCGCTATCGCCGTTATCGCGCAAATGCTCCAGCCGTGCCAGTGCTTCTTGGAGCGTAGGTTGGTGGCCCTGCGGCACCCACCACATCACGAAATGCGGGGCCGCAGCCACTTCGAACCAAGCTCTGCGCTTTTCATAGAAGCGTTTGTGCAGCGTGTCCCAGACAAATGTCTCAAGCGCGGCAAGATCGCGCCAAACACTCAGGTTCGCAACATAGAGCGGATCACCCTCGATTTTGGCATCCGTATTGCCGGTCCCCGGCTCCCCTGATCCTTCCATCATCCAGATGAAACCCGGCATCCGCTTGCCCAAACCGTTAATTTTATCAAGGTTGTCCATGAATTCCGCAACACGCGGATCATCTGTCGCAGCGATCAACCGCCCCACGTTCAGCTCTGCCAGTTGCATATCTTTCATCTCTACCCCGATCCGATTTCGACATACCCGCGGGTATTTCACATTGCTTGCTGCACAGCTCAACCCGCTGCGCGACTAGGACGGAATAAACACTTTATCAAAACCATTGGAAAGTGTGTCCAGCTTTGCCCGTAGTTCTTCGATATTTGGCACTTTTTCCAAAACGCTGGACGTTTTCTGACCCCGATTGAATAGCGCGTCATTCACCAGTGCATCATATTCAGAATGATCGGCGGGATCGATGTCCAAAAAGGTAAATAGGCGGAGCAGCAGAGCTTTTCCGACTTCGGCAGGCTGGTTATAAATGTCTTCGAAAAAGACGATAAAAGGCGTCTCACCAGCGGCGCTCATCTGCTGCGCCAATTCCTCGCGGCGCTGATAAGAATTGGCCAAATAGTCAGTGACGTGCTTTTGATCAAGTATCGGAGCAGGCTTCGTTCCATTCAAAATTTCAGCAAAAACCTCTTTGGCCTGCCTTCTACCCTATGCCCCGGTCGCATCGGCCTGTTCTAATGAAACAATCCGGCCTCTCTCAGAACGGCGATCAAGGATAATGTGACCGAACACACGGGTCAAGTTGAACGGTTCATCTTCGACACTTGGGTGCTCCGAAAGACGGCGCAAAAGTATGGCCAATGTCGTGCCACCTGTTCGTTGCATTGTCCAAATGAAGTACGCGTGGCTCAACTCACAAACTCCTTGGCATTGCGGTGACATACGGAATGCCTGTGCAGATACGCAAGGCAGCCGTCCCGCTCCCTGCCCCATTCGGGCATACGCTTAGCGCTCAGCCAGTCAACCAAGTATCACAATGAACGACCGGCTCGTTTAGCTGCTCTGGCTTAAAGCGCCGCAAAAACCGCGATCAACCCCAAGGCGATGATCACTAAAAATCCAACCATAAAGCTGATGGAACGCATCGGCTGGTTCTCTGTGCCGATATGAATGGCAGCCATCGCAATCCGCGAAATCACAAATACCGCCGCCAATAGATTTACCCAGAATACCGCTCCACCGGCCAACATGGCCGCCAGCGTGGTTGCGATAAACGGGCCAGATGTCTCAACCGCGTTCATATAAGCCCGTTCGCGGCGATACACTGGGTCTGCGTAGTCCCGCTTGGGTTTGCCGCAATCGCACCGCGCCTCCGCTGTGCGGCCAAACGTAGAATAAATTGTCAGAACCAAAATCAAGAGTCCCCAAAGTGCCAGCGCCACAATGGCGGGGCCGTAGGCTGCGAATTGTTCCATTTTTAGGTTCCTAAAAGACAGTTTATTTACGGGTCGGATTTGACCCTATTGGCGACAGATTTTGCCAAAGCATACAGCCCGATCAAAATACCAACGGGTACTGACGAAAGGACCACTTCTCGAACCATCGCTGGAATCTCAAAAGAATGAGCAGCGGTTGTTACTACGAATGGGACCGATATGAAGCCCAATGCAACAGCGCAGGACATCAGTCTCGGCCACTGGTTGGCACGCGCCAACACATAGATGATCGCGAGAAACAGGGAAACAGACGCAAAGTTAAGATATGTACTCAAGGGCTGCTTACTCTGCTGCAACCGCTGCAGATACGCGTCCTGTCCGCTTGTGTTTGATACGATCCTCGATATCGCCGCGGAAATGCCGGATCAGGCCTTGGATCGGCCAAGCTGCCGCATCGCCAAGCGCACAGATCGTGTGGCCTTCGACTTGCTTGGTCACGTCCAAAAGCATGTCGATTTCCTCAGGCTCCGCATCGCCTGTTACCAAACGGTCCATGACCCGCATCATCCAACCGGTACCTTCACGGCACGGCGTGCATTGGCCACAGCTTTCGTGCTTGTAGAACTTCGACAAACGCCAGATCGCTTTGATGACATCCGTGTTGTTGTCCATCACGATCACCGCCGCCGTACCCAGACCCGACCGCTGCTCGCGCAGGTAATCGAAGTCCATGATCGCGTCTTTCATTTGCGCGCCAGGGATCATCGGAACGGACGATCCACCGGGGATAACAGCCTTGAGGTTACTCCAGCCGCCACGAATACCGCCGCAATGTTTCTCGATCAGTTCTTCAAACGAAATGCTCATCGCTTCTTCAACGACGCAAGGGTTGTTCACATGACCCGAAATCGCAAACAGCTTGGTGCCAGCGTTGTTCGGGCGTCCAAACGACGAAAACCACTCCGGCCCGCGCCGCAGGATCGTTGGCACAACCGCAATCGATTCCACATTATTCACCGTGGTCGGACAGCCATAAAGACCAGCGCCCGCCGGGAACGGTGGCTTCATCCGCGGCATGCCCTTTTTGCCCTCAAGGCTTTCGAGCAGCGCAGTTTCTTCGCCGCAGATATACGCGCCCGCGCCGTGGTGCAGGTAGATGTCGAAATCCCAACCTGACTTACAGGCATTCTTGCCCACCAGGCCGGCTTCATATGCTTCGTCGATGGCGTTCTGCAGGGCTTCTTTTTCGCGAATATATTCGCCGCGAATATAGATGTAACAAGCATTGGCATTCATCGCGAAAGACGCGATCAGGCACCCTTCGATCAGAGTATGCGGATCATGGCGCATAATCTCGCGGTCTTTGCAGGTCCCCGGCTCAGACTCGTCCGCATTCACCACCAAATAGCTGGGGCGTCCGTCACTTTCCTTGGGCATGAACGACCATTTCAGACCCGTCGGGAACCCTGCCCCGCCACGGCCCCGAAGCCCGGATGCCTTCATCTGGTCAACAATCCAGTCGCGGCCCTTTTTGATGATCCCGGCAGTGCCATCCCAATGGCCACGCTTCTGCGCGCCCTTCAGCGTGCGGTCATGCATGCCGTAGATATTGGTAAAGATGCGGTCCTGGTCTTGCAACATGATGCTCATCCGTCTTTCTCAGACTGGCGAACCCGCCACAGCCTGAATGCTTGTATAAAGACCCACAAAAACATGGCAGCAATGCCAAGTTCCAGCAGGCCCATTGTCTGGTTGGGCCAATTAAAATAAGCCCCGGCGGCCTCGATACCAATAAACGCGAACGCGCCCACCACACTTACCAAAGCAAGTCGCCGTCCGTCACGCATCAGTTTATCGTCACTCTGCGCCACAAACGGCTCCTAAACTCTAGGTCTTTTTCTTCTTTTTCGAAAACTCAGTCTCGCCACCCTTAGCTAGGATTTTGGCCTGAGACATCCAGTCGTCCCGCTCAATTCGGCCCTTAAAGCGCAGACGGGAATCGACCCATTCGATTTCCTTTTTGCGCCAGCCAGCGACTTGATCAAAGTGGTAAAAGCCCAGCTCGTTCAACGTCGTTTCAAGCTTTGGACCCACACCACTGATCAGCTTTAGATCATCGGCGGTCTGTCCCGAACGCGGGCCCGTTAGAACTTCGGGTTGACCATCAGCAGCAACAGCCGCGCGCTTTGGCGTGGCAGCAGCTTTAGGCGCTGCCGCTTTTGGCTTTGCAGCGGCTTTGGGCTTGGCCTCGGTCTTGGGTTTTGCAGCAGCCTTTGGTTTCGCTGCTGCCTTAGGCTTCGCAGCGGCTTTTGGTTTTGCGGCAACTTTTGGCTTCGCCGCATCTTTTGGTGCCGCCTCAGCAGGTGCTGCTGCTGGTGGAGCAGAAGTAAAAGAAGACGGCGTAGATCCGGACGTTACCGCATCGGATGTCCCTGCCGCAGATGCAGCCATCGATCCTGCAGCGCCGGCACTTGCCGATCCTGATGCTGTATCAGCCGCTGCGGAGCCCATGCTGCTTTGCGCGGCACTGTCAGACTTGCAGAAAAACGATGGGAACAGAAAGCCGCAGATCACACCGACTACGATCCCTGCGAACAATGCTTGGAAAAAGCCCCAGTCCGCGGCCAGCCAAAGCACAATCGCCAAAAGCAGCCCAACGCCACCCGCCATGCGCCAACACCCGCGTCTGCACGCGTCTTTGTTCTCAAAATCTAACATACCTTAACGTCTCCCCAGATTACACCGTCACGTCCGGTCTTTATATATGCCGGTTTTCTTGGCCCGTTGGGAAAACTCGGTTTCCCCACCAGTAGCAAGTGCGCGTGCCTGATCGACCCATGTGTCCCGCGACGCGCGACCCTTGAAACCCTTCAGGTTTTGATCAACCCACGATATTTCCTCGGCACCCCATTTGGACACCTGATCAAAGTGGAAAAAGCCTAACTCGTTCAACATTTTTTCAAGCTGGGGGCCGACGCCTTTGATCATCTTAAGATCATCCGCCCCAGCTTTGCGCGCCGCTTTCATGCCGCGCGGCTTCTTGCCCGCTCCGGTCGCCGCGGGTTCAGCCGCTTTTGCGTCCTGCTTGGCAGCTGCCTTTGGCTTCGCTGCGACATCAGCACTTGCAGCTTTGCTCTTGGCGGGCTTTTTCGCAGGTTTTGCCGGCTTTTTGTCGTCATTCGCCGCAACACCCTGCCAAGGGGCCAACAATGGAACCTCAGTGCCGTCAATCCGTTTGACCGTGTCGCCAATATCCGTCGCCAATTGCACGCTGGCGTTATACGCGGATTTGCCACTGTCGTGATCCACCAGCGACGTCAGACCCGAAAGCGGCTCTGCGGCATAGCGGCCGTTCTGTGGGCCCGGCGTTGGAACTTTACCTGCCGCTAGCTCATCAAGAATTTCACCAAGGCGCTCAGTTGTAAGGTCTTCGTAATAATCCTTACCGATTTGCGCCATTGGCGCGTTGGAACACGCTCCAAGGCATTCAACTTCTTCCCAGCTGAACTTGCCATCTTCACTCAGCTGATGCGCTTTGCCCGCAATCCGCTCTTTGCACAGCCCAACGAGATCTTCGGCACCGCAAATCATGCAGGACGTGGTGCCACAAACCTGAATATGCGCAACAGATCCAACAGGTTGCAATTGGAACATGAAGTAGAACGTCGCCACTTCAAGCCCGCGAATATACGCAAGACCTAGCATTCCAGAGATGTGTTCAATCGCAGGACGCGACAGCCAACCCTCTTGCTCTTGGGCGCGCCACAAAAGCGGAATGATCGCGCTGGCCTGACGCCCTTCTGGGTATTTCGTGATCTGCGCTTCGGCCCACGCCTGGTTGGCGGAGGTAAAAGCGAAGCTGTCAGGTTGGTCAGGGTGAAGGCGGCGAAGCATCAGGTCAGGCTTTCGTAAGTGCGCAGACCAAGGCGGTCTCCGGCAGGAATTTAGGTGCAAAGGTGAAGTCAGAGATGTGTGCCATCACCGGTCAATCTCCCCGAAGACCACGTCCATCGTACCGATGATCGCAGCCACATCTGCAAGCTGATGCCCACGGCTCAGGTAGTCCATCGCTTGTAGGTGCAAGAACCCCGGCGCGCGAATTTTGGCGCGGTACGGTTTGTTCGATCCATCCGCAACAAGGTAGACACCGAATTCGCCCTTAGGGGCTTCAACAGCGCAATAAACTTCGCCAGCAGGCACATGGAACCCTTCGGTATAAAGCTTGAAATGGTGGATCAGGCTTTCCATTGAGGTCTTCATATCCGACCGGCTGGGCGGTGTGATCTTGCCACGGGCCAAGATGTCGCCCTGCCCTTCGGGTGCCCGGAGCTTTTCAATCGCCTGAAGGATAATCTGCGTCGACTGACGCATTTCTTCCATCCGAACAAGGTAGCGGTCATAACAGTCGCCGTTCTTGCCGACAGGGATTTGGAACTCGAATTCATCGTAGCATTCATAAGGCTGCGCACGGCGCAGATCCCACGCGAGGCCGGAACCGCGAACCATCACACCGGAGAAACCCCAGTCCTGAATGTCTTGTTCGTTCACCACGCCGATGTCAGCGTTACGCTGTTTGAAGATGCGGTTTTCAGTGAGCAGCGCGTCGATATCGACCATGAAGCCCGAAAGGAACTTATGCGCCCAAGTCTCGATATCATCCAGCAATTCTGGTGGCAGATCCTGATGCACACCGCCCGGACGGAAGTATGCAGCGTGCAAACGCGCGCCACTGGCACGCTCATAGAAGATCATCAAATCTTCGCGTTCTTCAAAACCCCAAAGCGGCGGGGTCAGCGCGCCAACGTCCATCGCTTGCGTTGTCACGTTCAGCAGGTGGCTAAGGATCCGGCCAATCTCAGAAAACAGCACCCGGATCAGTGACGCGCGGCGCGGCACTTCGACACCGGTCAGCTTTTCAATGGCCAAACACCAGACGTGCTCTTGGTTCATTGGTGCTACGTAATCAAGCCGGTCAAAATACGGCAAATTTTGCAGGTATGTCCGGCTTTCCATCAGCTTTTCAGTGCCACGGTGCAGCAGGCCAATATGCGGATCGCAGCGCTCAACAACTTCGCCGTCCAGCTCCAGCACAAGACGCAAAACACCGTGCGCCGCAGGGTGTTGTGGCCCGAAGTTAATGTTAAAATTGCGGATCTTCTGCTCGCCGGTTAGGGCGTCATCGAAACCTTTGGTACCATCCATCATTTCGCCGCCTCTTTTTCATCACCCGGCAGGATGTATTCGGCACCCTCCCACGGAGACATGAAATCAAACTGCCGGTATTCTTGGACCAGTGACACCGGCTCATAGACCACGCGCTTTTCAGCCTCATCATACCGCACTTCGGTATACCCTGTTGTCGGGAAATCCTTGCGCAGTGGATGGCCGCGGAAACCGTAATCCGTCAGCAACCGGCGCAAATCAGGGTGGCCGGAAAACAGCAGGCCGAACATATCGAACACTTCACGCTCAAACCAATTGGCTGAGGGGTGCACATCAACCAGCGACGGCACCATGTCTTGCTCGCGGACTGCAACGCGCAGACGGATGCGGTGGTTTTGGTACATTGACAGGAAATGGTAGACCACGTCGAACCGCTTGGCCCGACCGGTATAATCCACGGCTGTGATATCCACGAGAGACGAAAACCGACAGGTCGCGTCCCCCTTCAAAAACTCCACAAAGCCCACGATGTTGGCCAGCGTCACGTTCATATTCAGCTCACCCTGGGTCACATCCCAAGACAGCACACAATCAGGGCGCTTGGTCTCAATGTAGGACCCAAGTTCGTTCAGCGCTTCACTCATGCTAGGCTTCCTTCATACGCACGGCTCATCGCACGATTGTCCCGGTACGCCGAATTTTACGTTGCAGCTGCATGATACCGTAAAGCAGCGCTTCCGCCGTCGGCGGGCAACCGGGCACATAGATGTCGACCGGCACAATGCGGTCACAACCGCGCACCACCGAATAACTGTAATGGTAATATCCGCCACCATTGGCGCAGGATCCCATCGAGATCACATACCGCGGCTCTGGCATCTGGTCATAGACCTTGCGCAAGGCGGGTGCCATTTTGTTGGTCAGCGTCCCAGCCACAATCATCAAATCTGATTGGCGCGGCGACGCGCGTGGCGCCGTCCCAAAACGTTCCAGATCATAACGCGGCATTGAGGTGTGCATCATCTCAACTGCGCAGCAGGCCAAACCAAAGGTCATCCAGTGCAGCGAGCCGGTGCGCGCCCAGTTGATGATGTCTTCTGTTGATGTCAGCAGGAACCCTTTGTCCTGCAGTTCAGCATTCAGGTTTTGGGTCGCCACGTCGCGGTCCATGCCCGCGCTGGCCGTTGATGCTACTGCCATTCCAGCGCCCCCTTCTTCCATTCATAAGCAAAGCCCGCCGTCAGCACGCCCAAGAACACCATCATCGACCAGAAACCGACCATGCTCACGTCCTTAAAGGCCACAGCCCAAGGGAACAGAAATGCAATTTCCAGATCAAAAATGATGAACAAAATCGAAACCAGATAAAACCGTACATCAAACTTCATCCGCGCATCGTCAAAGGCGTTGAACCCGCATTCGTAGGCAGACACCTTTTCAGGGTCCGGATTGCGCACCCCCAAGACCATCGCAGACAGCAACAGCACAAGGCCAAGACCGATAGCAACGGCCATAAAAACAAGGATAGGCAGGTATTCCCGCAGCATGTCGTCCAAGAGGAGGCTCCTTTAGCGGTATGTGGCCCTAAAACGAACGCAAAGGGCCCGGCGGAACAGGCTTTAGTCGGGTTTAACGGCGCGACGAGGTGGGGTCAACGGGATGTGCAGCGAAAGGTGGGGCTCAAAGCGCACCATCACGTCATGGCCTTGGGCCCGTGGCGCGCAAAGCAACAGCCAGATAAAACCCGCGTTGACGCCAGGTTTGCTGGGCTGGAGTTTCATGATTGGCGCTTGCGATGCATGAGGCCGCAACCTGCCCCGCCATCTTCACACATGTGGAACGCCGCGCATCTACGACTCGATGCATCGGATTCCCTGAACCCCATCAAGGATCCGCGCCATGCAGCCTTGGCCCGAACATCAAGCATTTCTGCCCCAAACCGGACCTTCACCACTATCTTTGCCAAGGTCGGCAGCGCGGGACTTAGTTACCGTTCGAGACTTGCTTCCTAGAGCGCCAGACACAGAGACCTCCAATTATCGAACTTAGGGTCATCAGTATCCAAAGAGTGGCAAACAACACCTCATTTCCGCTTTCTGGATAAGAAATGCCTTCCAAAAACGAACAGGCTGTCTGGCCACTTACCAACAACGCGCTACTCAGTTGGAGTGTGAAGATTGTTAGCCAAATCCATATAGGCCAGAGCGGTAGCGTGCATAGAAAAATAACGCGCCTATTTTTGGCAAAGTGTAAGGCAATCAACGCAATACAATAAAGTATGATCGAGAGGGCAGCACCGAAGAGACGGTCGGCATCGCCCTGAGTGCATGTGCCCGCAAATCGCGCTAGGATTGCGTTTGCCCCGCCAAGATAAAAAGCCGATACCGACAAAAGTGCCAAAAAATGTTTGATGATGAACCTGTCAATAATGAATTTCGGGCTGTTTCGACCAAGCCTATGTGAATTCTTCAATCTTGGATAGTTGGGGGGGTTCAAGTCACGTACTCAATGGGCTCGCAACGGACTTCCGCTGCATCTTACCTGAACGTCCGATTTTAGGGGCGACCTCAACCGGTCGATGCAACACACTCAGCGAACTTCTCTGCTGGGGTTTGATATTGCAAGGTCTTGCGAGGACGTTCGTTAAGTTGCCTTGCAATTGCGCTGAGCTTTGCCTGAGAATGAACGGATAAGTCGGTTCCTCTTGGCAAATACTGCCTCAAAAGCCGGTTGGTGTTCTCGTTTGATCCACGTTGCCAAGGTGACTGCGGGTCGCAGAAGTAGACATCGACATCCGTGGCCAGTGTGAAGCGCGGATGATCTGCTAGCTCTTTGCCACGATCCCACGTCAAGGATTTGTAAAGTTCTCGCGGCAGCTTCTGAGCCGACTTGATCAGCGCAGTGACGACGCTTTCAGTGTCCTTGTTCGCGACTTTCACCAACATCACGTATCGTGAATGCCGCTCGACCAGGGTCGCGATATAGCTGTTCTTCGATCCGCCAATCAGGTCGCCTTCCCAGTGACCCGGAACAGCGCGATCCTCGACGGATGCAGGCCTTTCGCTGATGGACACAGCATCTTTAATCTGGCCATTACCGTTGCGCTTTAGGCTGGCATGCTGGGAACGCCTGACTGTGCGTTTTGCGCGCAAGTGCGCCAGCAGCTCCTTTTTGAGAACGCCACGTGCCTGTATATAAAGGCTTCGATAGATAGTCTCGTGTGACACCTGTTTGTGCGCCTCCTCCGGGAACGCCCGTTTGAGCCAACCCGCAACCTGCTCGGGAGACCACTTGCGCCGTAGCTTTGCTGATACTGCGCGGGCCAATGTCGGGTGACAAGCCAGCTTGCATATCTTTGGACGCAGAGCCCGGTTCCAAGCAGCCTGATCTGAACTAGACGCACGATAGCCGACTGATCCGCCATTGCGCCGCACCTCCCGGCTGATCGTTGAGGGCGCACGTCGCAACTGGCGTGCAATCGCACGCAAGGATTGCTTGGTACTCAGCCCGCGGGATATCTCTTCGCGCTCAGAGAGGCTCAATGCAGAACTGCCACGCCTGCGATCCGGCGGCCGTATCCCGCCCGTAGGTGAGATGACCGAAAATACCGACGACGATTGGCGATCAAAGACCCGCCCAATCGAACTCATCGACTCCCCACGTTGCCATCGATCCCAGATCTCGGCACGCTGCTCAGCTGAATAGTAAATCCTGCGACGATACTTCATTCAAAACACTCCATCTCTTTCTAAAGATTAAAGTGTTGCGTCGACCAGTTGAGGCCACCGGTGTTTCGGTCAGGTTTTGACGTAAAGGTCAAAGTCATCTGACGTTCAACACTACATGGCGTCATGACTTGTCCAAGTTTGCCCACCCTGCACTGACGTTGAGAAAATCAGCGCAAAGGTCCGCGCAGCTTTGATGTTTGAGCGTTCCGCATGACCGGCTCTCGTTGTGTGGAGTCGCATCTCCATTCCCCTCAGTCGCTGATAATTCGGGGTACCATGGTTCAAATTTGAGGTCGCCTACACCACCCACGCCGCCTTGCGCTTGTCAAAGAATGCGCCGATCCCTTCGGATGCTTCGTCAGTTTCCCACCGGGCAGTCAGTCCCGCAATCGACATCTCGACGGCCTCCGGTGTTGCCGCCCCGCCCAGATCAAGCGCCAGCTTCTTGGCCGCGGCCACCGCCCCCGGCGCGCAGGCCAGATAAGGCACCACCTCAGCTTCAACCGCCGCATCCAGATCGGCCTCAGGCACCGCGCGCGCCAGCAAACCAAGTTCCACTGCCTCAGGAGCCTCAAACAACCGCGAGGACATAAACACACGCCGCGCCCGCCCCTCGCCCATACGGGCAATCACATAGGGACCGATGGTCGCCGGAATGATGCCTAGCTTCGTCTCGGTTAATCCCATTTTGAGGGTATCGACGCCAATCGCCACATCGCAAACGCTCGCCATGCCAACCCCACCGCCAAAAGCGTTACCTTGCACGCGGCCAATCAACGGCTTGGGAAGGGTATTGAGTGCGCCAAGCATCGTGGCCAGTTTGCCCGCTTCACCGGCCCGTGTAGCGGCGTCCATCTGCATCTGGTCGCGCATCCACCCAAGGTCACCCCCTGCGCAAAAGCTACGCCCAGCGCCGGTCAACACCACAACCCGAACGCTCTCATCCGCGCCCAAATCGGCAGCTGCTTGGGTCAGCTCCGCCAACATAAGCGCGGACATGGCGTTGTGTTTGTCTGGGCGGTTCAGGGTCAAGGTCGCTACGCCGCGCGCATCGACCTTGATCGAGATCGTCTCATGCATCGTTTATCCTCGCATCGCCTGCGCAAGTGCTGCAGCCTCAACAATCAGCTCTTGATCAAGGCCCGTCTGGTAGCCGAGTGCTGTCAGATGCGCATTCACTGCCTCAGTGGCGACATTGCCCACCGCGCCCGGGGCAAAAGGACAGCCGCCCAGCCCACCAACGGCCGTGTCAAACACCCGTACACCCATGCTGAGCGAGGCATCGATGTTGTCCATCGCCCGACCGCCCGTGTCATGGTAATGGCCCGCAAGACGGCCCGCTGGCACCACGTCTCGGACCGCAAGCAACATCCGCGCGATGCTGTCAGGCGTGCCGGCACCAATGGTATCGCCCAGAGACACTTCGTAACAGCCCATCGCAAACAATCTATCGGCAACCGCCGCCACCGCTGCGGGCGAGATCGCACCGTCATAGGGGCATTCCACAACGCAAGACACATAGCCGCGTACCGGCAAATCGATATGGCGCGCTTCTTCCAGAATGGGGGCGAACCGTTCAAAGGCTTCTTCGATGCTGGCGTTAATGTTCTTTTGGCTAAACCCTTCGGAGGCCGAGGCAAAGACGGCGATCTCATTCGCGCCTGCGGCAATCGCATCCTCGTAGCCACGCATATTCGGCGTCAGCGCCGCATAACGTACGCCCTTCTTGCGATTTATCGCGGCCAGAACGTCGCCAGAGCCCGCCATCTGCGGCACCCATTTCGGACTCACAAAACTTGCACATTCGATCCGCCCAAAACCAGCCTCACTCAGCTTGTCGACCAAGGCGACTTTTTCAGCCACCGGGATCTCACGGGTCTCATTTTGTAGCCCGTCGCGCGGTCCTACTTCGAAAATCTCGCAAGTGCCTAAGTTCATCGCATGCCCACCCGGTCTTTAAATTTGAATTTTTCGTACCGCATTGCTGTCCCTCTCAGTTGGTATTCACCCACCCTAGCGCGCTTCTGTCGGCCAGGGGGGATAAAATTCACGCGCATAGATTCCACCGCCCTGTGGCAGTGACTTGGCAAAGCTTGGCCGCTCGGAAATACGCTCGTACCAATCTGCCACTGCGGGAAATTCATCAATCTTAGCAAAGTATTGCGCCATGTAGACCGCTTGCCCAACGGAAATATCCGCCGCAGAAAAGCCGCTGGTCAGAAGGTAATCGCGCCGCTCGACGGGTGTGCTTAATCTGGCCTCAAGTGCGACGTAGCATTTGGTCAGCCGCGCGGCCTCTAACTTCATCACTGTGGGGCTGCGCATCCAATCCTCGCGCAGCATGATGTGCTGTTGGGTCAAGGCTGCGATATGCTGGCTGATGGTTTCAGCAAAATGCACCCAAACCAGCCATGCCATCCGGTCGGGGCTGCGTGCATTGCGGCCCAATCGATCCGTGCTGAACTTCTCACATAAAAATTCGGTGATGGCCCCGGTTTCAAACATCCGCTCGCCTTCGATCTCCAGCGCAGGCACCCGGCCTGCGGGGCTTAGGCTCAAAAACTCGGGACTGCGCAATGTTTGGTCAAACGGATAGCTGCGCAACTGGAACGGCACGTCCAATTCATGCAGCAACCAAAGTGTGCGCATGGACCGTGTTTGCGGGCAGTGATGGAGCGTAATCAAGCGGCCACCTCCACTTCCGCTTCCAGCCGAACAAGCGCAGCACCCGCTTCAACCTGATCGCCGGGGGCCGCCAGCACTTCAGCCACCACCCCGTCGCGCGCAGCAAGCAACGAATGCTCCATCTTCATCGCCTCCAACACGGCAAGCCTGTCGCCCTTTGACACCACCTGCCCGACCTTTGCATCCATCATCCGCACCAGCCCTGGCATCGGTGCCTCAATAAGGTTTCCGTCCCCTTGCGTACCCGCCGCACGGTCCAAGGGATCAACCACGTCAAAGATCAAACCGGCATGATCAAACACTGTCACTACGCCACCCGACTGGCTCACCGGGGCTGCAAAGATATCCCCAATCCGCCAAACGCCGCCCAAGCGCCGCGCCTCAACCAGCACATCCCCGATCTGCCAATCCTGTGCATCCGGTCCACGTACCGCCACCTTGATCAGGTGGTCCTCACCATCCCACCGAAGCATCACCTGCCGCTCAAGGGGTGCCCAAAGCGTAAACCCCGCCTGCGCGCCTGTTTCCAAAAGACCCAGTGCCGCCATTCCAGCCAGCGCTACGTGGCGCGGAGCCACTTCAGGGACCGCTGTCAAAGTGTCAATATCGCGTCCAATCAGCCCGGTATCCACCTCGCCCCGGCCAAAGCCCGCATGCCCTGCCAGCGCGCTTAGAAAGGCCAGATTGGTGACCGTCCCCGCAACCTGTGTGCCCGCCAGCGCCTGACGCAGCCGCGCAAGGGCGACCGCGCGGGTGGGTCCGTGCACGATCACTTTGGCAATCATCGGATCATAAAACGGGCTGATCACATCGCCGGCCCGCACGCCACTATCAGCGCGGCAGCCTTTCGGAAACAACAAATGCGTCAGCGTCCCAGTGGCGGGCAAGAAACCCTTTGCCACGTCCTCCGCATAAAGCCGCGCCTCAAAGGAGTGACCGCTGATGCTCAACTCTTCTTGTTGTGCAGGCAGGGCTTCACCCGCGGCCACCCGCAACTGCCATTCTACCAGATCAACACCAGTAATGGCCTCTGTTACAGGATGCTCCACCTGCAAACGCGTGTTCATCTCCATGAAAAAGAACCCGTCAGATCGCAATCCGTCAGAGCCATCAACGATAAATTCGACCGTACCTGCGCCGCTATATCCAATGGCTTCCGCCGCGCGCACTGCCGCTTTGCCCATGGCTGTGCGCATGTCTTGCGTCATGCCCGGAGCAGGCGCTTCTTCGATCACCTTTTGATGGCGTCGCTGCAACGAACAATCGCGCTCAAACAGATGCACCGCGTTTGAGCCGTCGCCAAATACCTGCACCTCAATATGGCGGGGTTGGGTCACAAATTTCTCAACCAGCACATCAGAATTGCCAAAAGCCGTCTTTGCTTCTGAACGCGCGCTGTCCAATGCGGCCTGAAATTCCGCGGCTTCCTCAACCAGCCGCATGCCTTTACCGCCGCCGCCCGCAACCGCCTTGATCAAGACCGGATAGCCGATTTTGCCGGCCTCATCTGCCAACAGCGCATCGTTCTGATCCGCCCCGTGATATCCCGGCACAACAGGCACGCCCGCCTCAACCATCAACGCCTTAGCCGCATCCTTAAGACCCATCGCGCGAATGGCAGATGCACTCGGTCCAATAAACGTCAGCCCCGCTGCCGCAACCGCATCCACAAAATCTGGGTTTTCACTCAAAAAGCCATAGCCCGGATGGATGGCCTTCGCGCCCGTGTCCAACGCCGCTTGAATGATCACATCCCCCCTGAGGTAGCTTTGCGCCGGGGTCGATCCACCGATATGAACAGCGTGATCCGCCATGGCGACATGCTTGGCCGCGGTATCCGCGTCCGAATAAACCGCAATACAGCGCACACCCATCGCTTGGGCCGTTTCCATCACCCGGCAAGCTATCTCGCCGCGGTTCGCAATCAGGATCGTATCAAACATTCTTCATCCCATCACCTTGCTTCATCTTCATCATATAAATCGAATTCTAATGCATGCGCGCGTTTCTCTCGCGCATCATCCCCCAAAATCCTCGATCACGTCGAACCGTTCCCAGATCAGTGCCATATCCTCAGCGAAAATCCCTTGGCGCGAATAATAGCGCCGGTGCCCTGCCCGCCAGCCCTCGAGTGTCTCATCTTCGCCCTCCGCCAGTGCCATCTCTTCGGTCATCTGCGCCCAGGTCGTGTTGACCAATTCCTTAGTCTCAATAACAAGCGCCGGGGCTCCGTATGGCCCAAGGGCAATGTCGCGCCGGCCAATCTTCGGCTTGGCTTCACGCCCCGCTTCAATATCGATCACCGCTGTGCACGTCGCACGCTTGTGCCCCAAGCGCACCAACCCTGTCAGCTCCGCGATTAGCGCCGGGCTGTCGCCAAACGAAAATGTCGCCGCCCCGGGATATTTCTTCATCGCCTCGTCCAACGTCATCCGAGTTCTCCTATCGTGCACAGCAGTGGTGTACGTCCGGTGCACGGGTTGTGTACGCAATGTGCACCGCGCAAATCACATCCGGAACACACCAAATTTCGTCTCCTCGATTGGCGCGTTCAACGCCGCAGACAAGCTCAGAAACAGCACGTCGCGGCTTTTTCGAGGGTCAATAATCCCATCATCCCACAGCCGCGCCGAAGCATAAAGCGGATGGCTCTGTTCTTCGAACATATCAATCGTAGGCTGCTTGAATGCCGCCTCATCCTCGACACTCCAACTCTCACCGGCGCGCTCAATCGCGTCACGTTTCACCGTCGCCAGCACCCCCGCCGCTTGCGCGCCGCCCATCACAGAAATCCGCGAGTTAGGCCACGACCACATAAACCTTGGGCTATAAGCCCTTCCAGCCATGCCGTAATTTCCCGCACCAAACGATCCTCCGACCAGCATCGTGACCTTTGGCACATTGGTGCAAGCCACCGCCGTCACCATTTTGGCCCCATGTCGCGCGATGCCTTCATTCTCGTATTTGCGCCCTACCATAAAGCCCGTGATGTTTTGCAAGAACACCAACGGTATCCCCCGCGCAGAGCACAATTCCACAAAATGAGCCCCCTTTTGCGCCGATTCCGAAAATAGCACGCCATTGTTGGCGATTATCCCAATCGGACAGCCCTTGAGATGGGCAAACCCCGTTACCAATGTCTCGCCAAAGCGCGGTTTGAATTCGTCAAACCGGCTGCCGTCCACCACCCGCGCAATGACCTCTCGGATGTCATAAGGCGTGCGCAAATCTGCGGGTACCACGCCAAGAATTTCTGACGGATCATAGGCCGGCTCTTCGGGTGTTTCCCATTGCACAGTGCTGGGTTTGGCCCTGTTCAAGTGCCCAACCGCACGCCGTGCCAGCGCCAAAGCATGTGCGTCATCTTCTGCCAAATAATCCGCGACGCCCGACAGACGCGTATGCACATCACCACCGCCAAGGTCCTCTGCGGTGACAATCTCACCTGTCGCTGCCTTAACCAAAGGCGGTCCAGCCAAAAAGATAGTCCCTTGTTCTTTCACAATAATAGTGACGTCCGACATGGCAGGCACATAGGCACCCCCTGCGGTACACGATCCCATCACCACAGCAATCTGCGGAATACCCTTAGCGCTCATCCGTGCTTGGTTATAGAAAATCCGGCCAAAATGATCGCGGTCGGGAAACACCTCATCCTGATTGGGCAGGTTCGCGCCACCGCTGTCGACCAAATAGATGCAAGGCAGTTGGTTTTCCTCTGCAATCTCTTGGGCGCGCAGGTGTTTTTTGACGGTCATGGGGTAATATGTCCCCCCCTTCACCGTCGCGTCATTACAGACCACCATCACCTCTTGGCCTTGCACCTGACCAACCCCCGCAATCACACCAGCGCAAGGTGCGGCCCCGCCATAAAGCCCATGTGCAGCGACCGCCCCGATTTCCAGAAACGGGCTGCCGGGATCCAGCAAGTTCGCCACCCGCTCACGCGGCAACATCTTGCCTCGGCTGATATGGCGTGCACGGGATTTTTCACCGCCACCCAAAGAGGCCGCATTTGCCACGTCCCCAATTTGCGCCAGCGCCTCGAGATGGGCCGCCTTGTTGGCTTTGAACTGTTCCGAAGAAGGCAATGCCTGTGACTGAAGCTTCATTGTGCTTTCTCCAAAATATAACAAGGGCTTACGTGGGGTGCATGAAAGCCTATCGCGCTACATGCCCGAAGGACCACGGCGACAGGCTGAAAAGCTAGGACATTAAACGCGCGCAAGACAACAACAGCGAGCACGATCACAAAGGTCGACCCGAGCGCCCGCAAGCGCACATCGGAGATATCGCAACGAGAGGAGCCGTCTTGGCGGGTATTTACAGGGGGCGTGTGCGTTTTACCCACATGACAGTCAGGACCGCTGAGATCGGCGTCGCGGCATGCCATTGCATTCATGAGGCTCCCTCCGCCACGGCCATTGCCTTCAACTCGCGCCGGATCACCTTACCTGTCACGGTCATCGGCAGGGCATCCAAAAAAGTGATTTCCCGAGGGTATGAATAGCTTGCAAGCCGGTCTTTGACCCAGTCCTGCAGCGTCTTGGCATCCACATTTTCCCCCGACTTAAGCACGACGAAGGCCTTCACCACCTCGGTCCGCAACGCATCGGGTTTACCCACAACACCCACAGTCGCGACTGCAGGGTGGGTCAGCAAGCAATCCTCAATCTCGGCTGGACCAATGCGGTATCCAGACGACGTAATCACATCATCTTCCCGGCCCACAAAGCGCAGGAAATCGCCCTCCCAGACACCGCGATCCCCAGTCAGCATCCACGCGCCCCGAAACTTCGCCGCCGTCTCCTTTGGGCGCTGCCAATAGCCCAGCATCATAGAGGCCGAACCGCGTTTGATCGCCACGTCGCCTTCGTCCGTTGTTGGGACGCCTTTTGCGTCCAGAACAGCGATCTCATGCCCCGGCACCGCGTGCCCGATGCAGCCGGGCCGCGCGGGAAATTCAGCGCCGCAACTGCTGGCGACCATGTTGCATTCAGTTTGACCGTAAAATTCGTTGATATCTAACCCAAAGGCTTGCCGACCCCAGCTGAGCATCTCGGGTCCCAGTGGTTCCCCCCCACTGGCAACCGAACGCAAACCGCTGATCTCGGCCCCCGCAGCTTTGAGCATCCGCAATGCCGTGGGTGGAAAGAACACGTTGCGCACCCCACCCAGCTCAATGATCCGCGCACAGCCCGCCGGATCGAATTTTGCCATCCGTGCAGCTACCACCGGCACCCCCAGCGCGAGCCCCGGCATGGCCACATCAAACAGCCCTCCGATCCACGCCCAATCCGCAGGCGTCCACAGGCAATCGCCGGTCTGGCCTAGGTGATCATGGCTGATTGTGACCCCGGGCAAATGACCGGTCAGCACCCGGTGGCCATGCAGCGCCCCTTTTGGACTGCCGGTGGTGCCAGAGGTGTAGATCAGCACGGCAGGATCGTCGGCCGCTGTATCGGCAAAATCGACTGGCGCACCATTCTGCGCTGATTGATCCGCCAGCAAGGGCTCAGCCAAATCACCCAGTAACGCGGCACCTTCGTCATCTGTCAGCACCAATTGCACGCCCGCATCACCAACACGGCTGGCCAATGCATCGTGCTTGAATAGCTTGAACAGCGGCACCGAAATGCCACCGATTTTCCAGATCGCAAGATGCGCCGCCGCGCACCAGGGGCTCTGGCTCAGAAGTACGCCAACACGGTCACCGGCAACCACCCGCTCAAGCAGCGCGCGCGCCAGACCGTCCACCATCTCGCCCAAGGCTGCATAGGTGATTTCGCGCCGCACATCCCCGGTTAAATCGATGATCGCAACCGCATCTGCCGGTTGGGCCAAGCATTGCGCAGCCATGTTCAATCGGTCCGGCACGGCCCATCGGCCTTCGCTGTCCAAACCCGGTAAAATCATCTCGCGCGCACATCCTCGCAGGTTTTAAGGCCGCATCGAATGAAGAGGCATGGCGTCACGCCATCGCTCCCATCATCTCGCGACCGATAAGCATGCGGCGGATTTCAGATGTACCCGCCCCGATCTCCATCAACTTAGCGTCGCGAAAAATCCGACCAACTGGATTGTCCGACAAATAACCCGCACCGCCCATCGCCTGAACCGCTTGATGCGCCTGCACCATCGCCTGCTCGGACGCATAGAGACAGCACGCAGCGGCATCCGCCCGCGTGACTTCGCCACGATCGCAAGACTTTGCAACCTCGTAGACATAGGCGCGCGCAGAATTCATCGCCGTGTACATATCCGCCATCTTGCCTTGCATCAGTTGGAAGGAACCGACCGGCTGACCGAACTGTTTGCGTTCTGCCATGTAAGGCATGATCTCATCCAGACAGGCCGCAATGATGCCCAGGCCAATCCCCGACAACACAACGCGCTCATAATCCAGGCCCGACATCAGGACGCGCACGCCGCGCCCCTCTTCGCCAAGAACGTTCTCGAACGGCACTTCGCAATCGTCAAAAATCAGCTCTGCGGTGTTTGATCCACGCATCCCCAACTTGTCGAAATGCGAGGACGTCGTGAAACCCTTCATCGACTTCTCGATAAGGAACGCTGTCATCCCCTTGCTGCCAGCCTCTGGGTCGGTTTTGGCATAAACCACCAGTGTATCGGCGTCACATCCGTTGGTGATCCAGTATTTATTGCCAGACAGCCGGTAGTGGTCGTTCCGCTTTTCGGCGCGCAGCTTCATCGACACGACGTCCGATCCGGCCCCCGCCTCCGACATCGCAAGCGCGCCAACATGCTCACCAGAGCATAGCCCCGGCAGGTATTTGCGACGCTGTTCGTTTGATCCATTCAAACGGATTTGGTTAACGCAAAGGTTTGAATGCGCCCCATAAGACAACGACACCGAAGCCGATGCCCGCGCCACCTCTTCTACAGCGACAGTATGCGCCAAATAGCCCATGCCAGTGCCGCCGAACTCTTCCTCGACCGTCATACCCAACAAGCCAAGATCGCCCATCTCGCGCCATAGCTCGGCAGGGAAATCATTCTTGAGGTCGATATCTTTAGCCATCGGCTTGACCCGCTCTTGCGCCCAACGGTGCACCAACTCGCGCAGCGCATTCACATCTTCGCCCAGGTCAAACTGCATGGTGGCGTTGAACATTATTTTCCCCTTCGGAATCGTGGATCAAGTTATTGAACAGTTGTTCAATAGATATACAAACCACTTCAACCGGTCAAGAACATGCTTTGTCTCAACGCCTGCGTCGCACGACGAGAGCCCGCACGAGAGACGCCTCCTGCGGACAACCCATCCCGCAGGGGGCGATTCAAATCAGGCAAAATGCGCGCCAGCGCACCTTTGGATCAATCCTGTGATTGGAAAACCGCGCTCACTTCTTGCCGGATGATCCGCGCAATCAACGCGCAATCTTCTAGCGAAAAAGTCAGCGGCACGCGCATATCCACAATCCCCGCAAGGATCGCATCACTTTGCGGCATGGGGGCTGCGTCCACATAACGCCAACTGTCGTATCGGCTGGTAAAGCCCAAAGGCTCCGCCGCCCCGAACCATTTCAGCTCAACACCGCGCTTAATGCAGCGCGCCAACACCTCTTGCACTGGGCCCTCGGTCCACCCTTCTAACAAGAATTGGATCGATGATCCGACAATGCGTTCGTTTGGGGGCCGCTCAATCACCGTAAGTCCCGGCGTCCCGCGCAATCCGTCTTCGATCGCATAATACCGTTCGTTCCACCGTGCGCATTGCGTTCCAAGGTCCGCAAGTTGCGGGCGCAACAAAGCTGCGCGCAGGTTGTCCATGCGCCCCGAAATATTTGGTGTCTGATAGCGCACCGTTTCAAACGCAGCCAAATCCGGCCCCGCCAAGTGCCTTTCATAAAGCATGTACGATCCCGACAGCATGATCGCCTTCGCAGCAATCTCAGCGTCATCTGTGACCAGCAAACCGCCTTCACCGGAATTCACATGTTTATAGGTCTGACACGAATAGCAGCCCACAGCACCAAAACGCCCCGATGGTATGCCTTTCCAGCTGGCCCCCATAGTATGAGCGCAATCTTCAATGACCTGCACATCATGGGCGTCACAGATCGCCATCAACGCCTCCATGTCGCAGATATGCCCACGCATGTGGCTGAGCAGCAAAACCTGCGCCTGATCCGCCTTGGTCGCCAAATCTTCGAGGTCCAACGTAAGGTCGCGTGTCACACCCACAAACACCGGCACCGCTCCTAGGGCCGCAATCGCGCCCGGCACAGGGGCCAGCGTAAACGCGTTACTCAGGACCTTATCCCCCGGCTTAACCCCCATGGCCCGCAGCGCAGTGGCCATCGCATAGCCCCCAGACGCCACAGCAAGACAGTATTTTGCACTAACACTGGTGGCAAATTCCTGCTCCAGCAACGCTGTCTCAGCTGTCTCTCCAGGGGCTGTGTTATAGCGGTGCAGCCGCCCGCTGCGCATAACGGCTATCGCGGCCTCGATCCCGGCTTCGGGTATCGGTTCTTGCTGGGTGAAACTGCCTTTGAAATCCTCATCCATCCGTCATGCTTCTCCCAACAAATTCACGACGATCTGCGGCAGATCGACATAGTCTTTCAACAATGCCGCAGGATTTAACGCAAGCATATCGCCACCTGCGGGTCCGAATGTGACCAGAACACAAGGCACCCCTGCTGCCGCTGCCGTTTTTCGGTCTGTATCCGTGTCACCCACCAACAGACATTTATTGGGGTCACCGCCCGCCCGACGCGCGGTTTCATACAAATGCTCAGGATCAGGCTTGCGCACAGAAAGGCTATCTGCCCCCAAAAGCGAAGCAAACGCGGCCCGCACACCAAGCCGCGTCATCAAAATTTCCGCCAACCCTTCGGGCTTGTTGGTGCAAACGCCCACGCCGTAACCCATCGTTTTCAGCGCTTCGACCGCATCCATCGCACCGGGGTACATCGTGGTATGACTGTCGATGTCTTTGGCGTAGGCCGCGAGCAGATGGGGGTATTGCGCATCGATTTCGGCGTCATCCTCGGCCCGCCCTAGGCGGGTCATTCCCAGCCGCAGCATCGCGCGCCCGCCCTTTAGCGCTGTTGCCGCATCACGGTTTGCGTCCAACATGTCGCCCTCTCCTAGAGCCCGAAAACAGCTGTTGGCCGCAGCGATCAGATCACCGCTGGTATCGGCCAATGTCCCGTCTAGATCAAAAATGACTGTTTTCATGCCTGCTCCTATTCACCGCCGAATAAGCGGAGTTCTGCGTCCAGTTGTTGCAAACCGCAATCTTGTTTGATCTCGCCATGGCTTGCGCCACACAGGGAACCCGATAAAGAAGGGCTATCAAGAGTACAAAGAGATTATAATGAAAACAGCACTTGTCATCCTTGCCGCAGGCAAAGGCACCCGGATGAATTCGGACTTGCCCAAGGTCCTTCACCCAATTGCGGGCGACCCCATGTTGATCCATGCGATGGCCGCAGGGGCCACACTTGAGCCCGCGCATACTGTCGTCGTAGCAGGCCACGAAGCCGAAATGGTCACAACAGCCGCCCTCGCGTATGACGGCGAAGCCCGGGTTGTTGTGCAAACCGAACAGTTGGGCACGGCCCACGCGGTTGCTCAAGCACGCCCGGCGCTTGAGGGTTTTGATGGGACGGTTCTGGTGCTTTACGGCGATACCCCGTTTGTGCAGCCAGAGACGCTGGAAAAGATGCGCGACGCCAGTGTCGACCACGACGTGGTTGTTTTGGGGTTTGAAGCTGCAGATCCTGGACGCTACGGGCGGCTTGTACTGTCTGGTGACGCGCTGGACAGCATTGTCGAATTCAAGGATGCTTCAGAGCAAGAGCGCGCGATTACGTTGTGCAACTCTGGCGTAATAGCCTGCGACGCAACGCTGCTCTTTTCGTTGATCGATGCGGTCAGCAATGAAAACGCGGCTGGCGAATATTACCTGACTGATATCGTCGCCCTCGCCCGCGCTCGCGGCCTAAGCGCTACGGTTGTTACCTGTGACGAGGACGAAACCCTTGGCGTCAATTCACGCGCACAACTGGCCGAGGCCGAAGCTGCGTTTCAAACCCGCGCCCGTGCTGCCTTGCTGGAAGATGGCGTGACCCTACCAGCACCAAATACGGTTTATCTGGCTCGTGACACCGTGATCGGTCGCGACACCATCATTGAACCGAATGTGGTTTTTGGCCCCGGTGTGACCGTTGAAAGCGGCGCGACCATACGCGCGTTCAGCCACCTCGAAGGTTGCCACATATCTCGCGGATCAATTGTTGGGCCCTATGCCCGCCTGCGCCCGGGTGCCGAGTTAGCCGAAAACGTCCGCGTCGGTAATTTTGTTGAGATCAAGAATGCCCAAATCGAACCTGGAGCCAAGGTAAACCACCTCAGCTACATCGGCGACGCGCATATTGGTGCGGGTGCAAACATCGGTGCGGGCACCATCACTTGCAATTATGACGGCGTGATGAAGCATCATACACATATCGGCGCGCGTGCCTTTATTGGGTCCAACACTATGCTGGTTGCGCCGGTGCATATCGGTGATGGCGCGATGACGGGTTCAGGTTCGGTGATCACTTCAGACGTAGAAGCCGACGCGCTGGCCCTTGCCCGCGCACCACAAATTGAGAAACCCGGCATGGCACGAAAATTGTTCGAAATGTTAAAGGCCAAGAAGGCCAAATCCCAGAGGGGTAGTTAATTATGTGTGGTATTGTTGGGGTCCTTGGTCAGCATGAAGTTGCGCCAATCTTGGTTGAGGCGCTAAAACGCCTCGAATATCGCGGCTACGACAGCGCCGGCATCGCTACCATTAACGACGGCAAACTTGATCGCCGTCGCGCCGTGGGCAAGCTGGTCAATCTGAGTGATTTGTTGGTGCATGAACCGCTGGCAGGTAAATCTGGCATAGGCCACACACGCTGGGCGACCCATGGTGGCCCATCAGTGTCTAACGCACACCCCCATAAGGCGGGACCAGTTGCCGTTGTGCACAATGGCATCATTGAGAATTTCCGCGAACTGCGCGCAGAGCTTGCTGAAAATGGCGTGGAATTCGTAACGGAAACCGACACCGAGACCGTCGCACTCCTGACGCATCACTATCTGGAACAAGGCATGTCCCCCGTTGATGCGACCACCAAAACGCTGTCGCGGCTGCATGGTGCATTTGCCCTCGCGTTCTTGTTTGACGGCGAAGAGGATCTGATGATCGCCGCGCGCAAAGGTTCTCCTTTGGCCGTCGGATACGGTGACGGCGAAATGTACGTCGGCTCAGATGCGATCGCACTTTCGCCGATGACAAACCGGATTGCCTATCTTGAAGAAGGTGACCGCGCCGTTCTTACCAGAAACTCCATCGAGGTTTTTGACGCCAATGGCACGCTGGCCAATCGCGAAATCAAGACGATTTCCGTCAACAATACCCGCATCGACAAGGCCGGGCATAAACACTTCATGGCCAAAGAAATTGCCGAGCAACCCGGCGTGATCGCCGACGCTTTGCACCACTACCTCAGCCAAGATGGGCAGATCACCCTGCCCGACCCAGGCATTGATTTCACCAAGATTGAGCGCATCACCATGGTTGCATGTGGCACGGCGTCTTACGCGTGCCTAACCGCGAAATACTGGTTCGAACAAATCGCGCGCATCCCAGTCGAAGTCGATGTTGCCTCCGAGTTCCGTTACCGTGAACCACCGATCCCGAGTAATACATTGGCCCTTTTTGTCAGCCAATCGGGTGAAACGGCCGACACTCTTGCCGCTTTGCGCTATTGCGACGGCAAGGCCGCGCAGATCGCCAGCGTGGTTAATGTGCCGGAATCCTCGATTGCGCGCGAAAGCGATATCGCCATGCCGATCCATGCTGGTGTAGAAGTCGGTGTGGCCTCGACCAAAGCGTTCACCTGCCAGCTTTCGGTCCTGTTTATGCTCGCTCTTAAGGCGGGGTCTGACCGTGGGGAAATTACGCCAGAACAACTTGCCGATCACATCTCCGCGCTACGCGGCCTGCCAGCTCTTATCACCACTGCACTGGAACGCGATGCGGACATGGCCAACACCGCACGCAAGCTCGCGTCGGCCCGTGACGTGCTGTTCTTGGGGCGCGGAGCCATGTTCCCCCTCGCCCTCGAAGGTGCGCTTAAACTAAAAGAAATCAGCTATATACATGCCGAAGCTTATGCGTCCGGCGAGCTAAAGCATGGCCCCATCGCGCTCGTGGATGAAGACGTCCCCGTCGTTGTCATGGCCCCCCGCGACACGCTTTTCGACAAGACCGTGAGCAACATGCAAGAAGTCATGGCCCGCAAAGGTAAAGTGATCCTAATCTCTGACGCCAAAGGCCTCGCTGAGGCCGCCGAGGGTGTTTGGGATACGATTGAGATGCCTGCCGTAGCCGATGCTGTGGCCCCTATCCTTTATGCAATCCCAGCGCAGTTGCTGGCCTATCACACCGCCGTCGCCAAAGGCACGGATGTGGACCAACCCCGCAACCTCGCAAAATCGGTGACCGTAGAATGATTGATGCCATGGAACAGCTTGAAGCCCTAGCAGACCCGGCCCGCGCGATCGGTTTGCGCAGCTATCACAAGGCAGATCGGGTCTATCTGGGCCTGACCAACCCGCAGATCAATACACTGGCACAGGACTGGCGGCAGGAACTGGAACTGGCCGACCGCGTGGCTCTTGCCGACAGCCTTTGGCGTACTGATATTTTTGAAGCACGCTTGGCCGCCGCCAAACTGCTGACCCAAGCCCGCATGCGGCCTGATGACAGTGCCGCGTGGGCACTGATCGCCTCTTGGGCACCTGATTTTGACAGCTGGGGCATCGCGGATCACGCGTGTATGGCAAGTCAAAAACGCCTTGTCGCCGATCCCAATCGCCTTGACGAAGTAGAAACGTGGACAACGTCCGAGAACCTCTGGGTGCGGCGCGCGGCACTAGTTGTGACCCTGCCTTGGACCAAACAGAACCATCCAAAGCCCGATGAAAGCGCCGCGCGCGCACGGATCCTCACGTGGGTTGCTACTTATGTGCCAGACCACAAATGGTTCATCCAAAAAGCCATCGCGACGTGGCTGCGCGAGCTTAGCAAACATGACCCGGACGCTACCCGTGCGTTCCTTGCTGAGCATGGGCCTCAGATGAAAGCCTTCGCCGCCAAGGAAGCCGCGCGACAGCTGCCAAAAACCTAAACCAACACATCTTCATTTGAATTTGTCTAAGAATGCCACGCCGCGCCTGCGGTGTGGCCCAAAACCTAACCGTCCAGCGACACCTCTACGGTAGTCAATTCTGTCAACGAAGCCTCAATCAGGCGCATCGCGGGCAAGGACATCCTGCTGCCCCCTGTCGCGGGTCCGTCGATCGGGATCAGTAAAACAGCAGAGGATTTTCCATTGGCAGGGTTCAATACCCGCCCCTGTGTTTGCGTCTTGACCAGTGGTGTTTTTAACCAAAACCCCGGCTCTGTAGGGCTTCCTAAGGACGCGACCGTTGTTCCCAACGCTTTGGACACTTCGGCAACTGGTGCAGCTGCGGCCGCACGTTGCTCAGCCGTGGTGGTATCCAAGGTTTCTGCCGTCTTCGCGGCAGCTGGCGGCGGTGGTGCGGCGGTTAACTCTGATGTAGTTGCCGGTCCGTCTAGGGCCACGATACTCGGGGGCAAAGGCTTTGGTCCCTTTACAAAGGGCGATGGCACACCAAGCCGCGCACAGCCCGAAAGGGACGCCACGGCCGCAATAACGATCAATACACGTATCATACAGCATGATTACCCCGCGCCGTCCCGCGCTTCAATCACACAAACCACCTTGCCCCCTGATCGGCGGGCCTTTACCATTTAAATTATGAATGCACCCCTGATCGATCCTTTCGCCCGCACCATCAATTACCTCCGTGTCTCTGTGACGGATCGGTGTGACTTCCGCTGCGTCTATTGCATGTCGGAAAACATGACGTTCCTGCCCAAGAAGGAACTGCTGACCCTCGAAGAATTGGACCGCATGTGCTCCACCTTTATCGGGCTTGGCGTAGAAAAACTGCGCATCACAGGCGGGGAACCTTTGGTGCGCCGTGGCATCATGCAGTTCTTTGACGGTATGAAACGCCACCTTGATGCAGGTACCCTCAAAGAGCTGACGCTAACAACCAATGGCAGCCAGCTCGAGAAGTACGCAGATCAACTTTATGCAGCAGGCGTACGCCGGGTGAACATCTCGCTCGACACGTTGGACGATGCCAAATTCGCCGAAGTTACCCGCTGGGGCCGTCTGCCTCAGGTTATTCGCGGCATTGATGCGGCCCAAAACGCAGGCTTGCGGGTCAAAATCAACGCCGTCGCGCTCAAAGGCTTTAACGAACCCGAGCTTCCGCAGATCACTCAGTGGTGTGCTGAGCGGGACATGGATCTGACATGGATCGAAGTCATGCCAATGGGCGATATTGGCAATGAAGATCGTCTAAGCCAATATTGGTCCCTCAACGACGTGCGCGCAGCCTACGCAGAACACTATACCGTCTCTGATTTGGCAGAACGCACTGGTGGCCCTGCCCGCTATGTCCGGCTTGAAGAAACCGGCCAAAAGATCGGGTTTATCACACCGCTCAGCCATAATTTTTGCGAAAGCTGCAACCGCGTTCGCCTCACCTGCACCGGCGAGATTTTTCTTTGCCTTGGTCAAGAAGACGCCGCTGATCTGCGCGCGCCTTTGCGGGCCCACCCGGATGACAATGGCCCGCTCGAAGATGCGATTCGTGCCGCCATAGCACTCAAACCCAAGGGCCATGATTTTGACTACTCCCGTCAACGTGCAGACGGCCAGATGCCCCGCCACATGAGCCATACGGGCGGCTGATCCATGGCCTCGGCCCCTTTCTTGTACCGCGCATATGTTGCCCTCACATGCGCTCTGGTACCGCTTGCCGCCTATCTGGAA
Organism: Sulfitobacter sp. SK012; assembly: GCF_003352085.1. NCBI lineage: Bacteria > Pseudomonadati > Pseudomonadota > Alphaproteobacteria > Rhodobacterales > Roseobacteraceae > Sulfitobacter > Sulfitobacter sp. SK012. The sequence continues at coordinate 1,765,489 of NZ_CP025804.1, read as the reverse complement.
ACTAAAAAACTGCGCCAAGCCGGGGTGCCCGTACACCGTGCCCATGAAAAGTTAGGCCACGCGACCGAAGACCGTCAGGGCAGCGGGCCACTGATCTGGTTTCATGCCGCATCAGTTGGTGAAAGCCTCTCGGTTTTGGCGCTGATCACCCGCATAGGCGTCGCTTTGCCAGACGCGCATTTCCTCATCACATCCGGCACTCCAACGTCAGCAGAGCTGATTGCCGCAAGGATGCCGCCCCGCTGCATGCACCAATTTGCGCCATTGGATGCACCTGGCCCGCTCAAACGGTTCTTGAAACACTGGCACCCCGACGCGGTCGTTTTTGTCGAAAGCGAGCTGTGGCCCCAAATGCTGCGCCGGACCAAAGAAAGCGGTGCCCGGATGGTGTTGGTCAATGCGCGCCTATCCGCAAAATCCATCGCGCAATGGACCAAAAGAGCAAAGCTGTCGGCCTATGTCTTTGACGTCTTTGACCTGATCCTGACCCAGAATGATGCAATGGCCCAAGCCATGGTCGATATGAATGCCCCCGCTGACCGTGTTGCACGCGGCAGCAACCTTAAATCGTTGGCCGGCCCTTTGCCTGTGGATCAAGACGCCCTGTTTGAGGCACGCGCAGCCCTTGGTCACCGCCCCGTTTGGGTGGCGTCTTCGACCCATCCAGGCGAAGAAATCGAGGTCTTGCAGGCCCATCAAATCTTGCTGAAGCGTTTTCCCGACCTGCATCTAATTCTCGCGCCGCGCCATCCTCAACGCGGTGATGAAATCGCAGAACTGATATCTGAGATGGGTCTCAACTACACGCGGCGCAGCAGCGGCGACGATCCCGGAGGTGCGGTTTTTCTGGCCGACACGCTCGGAGAACTGGGTACGTGGTATGCCCTCACCGACATCGTGTTCCTCGGCGGATCGCTCGAACCTATCGGCGGGCACAACCCCTTTGAGGTCGCTCAATCCGGGGCCACCGTGATTTCAGGCCCACATGTGACCAACTTTGCCGAAACCTTTGCCGAGATGGAAGACGCAGGTGCCGCGCAACACGTCGAAGATGGCCCTGCGTTGGCGCAGGCAATTGCCACCTTGCTGGATGATGACACAGCGCTGCATACGGCCAAATCCGCCATCGCGCAATTTGCCGATGCTCAGACCGATCAACTCGACCGTATTGCCGCACGGGTCATCAAAGCGTTAGGTTTTGCACCATGAGCCAAGATTTTCGCGTCATCGCCCCGAATTTCAAACGCCGCCTCTCGGGGGTGACCGCAACCATCGTGCGCCTTGTCCCGCTGCAAGCGAAAGACATCGAAATTGTCGCCACCGGGCCGGTACTGCCAAGCCATGTGCCACAAATCCCGCTGCACCAGCTGATCACCATGTCGCGCGGGCCAACCCGTGTCTGGCACGCCCGCCGCAATGTTGAAATGCTGGGCGGGCTGGGGCTGAAATACCTGTTAGGCAAACGGCTTAAGCTGCTGTTCACCTCCGCGTCGCAACGCAAGCAGACCGGCCTGACACGGTGGCTTATCCGGCGCATGGACGGTGTGATTGCCACATCGGACCGCACGGCCAGCTACCTTGAGGGCGCGGCTGACGTTATCATGCATGGCATCGACACTGAGGGTTTTGCCCCCGTGTCAGATCGCAAGGCCTTGCGCAAGAAAATGGGCCTGCCGACGAGCGGTCCACTGATCGGCTGTTATGGCCGTATTCGCGCGCAAAAAGGCACGGACGCCTATGTCGATGCAATGATCGAAGTCTTGGGGAAACACCCAGACGCATCCGCCCTTGTGATGGGCCGTGCCACCCAAGAGCATGAGGCGTTTGAGCGCGACCTGCGGAGCCGCGTGACAAAAGCCGGTCTGGCAGAGCGTATCTTGTTCATGCCCGAGGTTCCGACCGAAGCCATGGCCGACTGGTACGCAGCTCTTGATCTTTATGTGGCCCCTCAGCGCTGGGAGGGCTTCGGCCTGACCCCGATCGAGGCCATGGCGACGGGATGTCCCGTTGTCGCCACCCGCGTCGGCGCATTTGAGCAATTGGTCGTGCAGGATGAAACCGGTCTGCTGGTGGATGCAGACGATATCCCTGGCCTCGCGGCGGCAACCGCCGAGGCCTTATCAGACCCCGAGCGGCTTGCCCGTTGGCGCACGGCGTCGCGCGCCCACGTTGAGGCGGATTATTCGATCAAGCGCGAGGCGGCAGCCATTGTCGCAGTCTACCGCCGCCTGCTGGACGCGCCTTAGATCGGCATCCGTTGTTCGGCAAGGCCTGCCCACCAGCTGCACCCTGCTGGAATCGCATCATCGTTGAAGTTATATTTGGGGTGGTGAACATTCGCAGTATCGCCATTACCCACTAGGATATATGCACCCGGACGCGCCTCGAGCATAAAGGCAAAATCTTCGCCGCCCATAACCAACGGTGCCTCTTCACAAGCGCCCGAAACAGACCGCGCTACGTCCGCCGCAAAGGCAGTCTGTTCGTCGTGATTGGCCATCACCGGATAGTTGCGGGTGTATTTGACCTTCGCCGTCGCCCCGAAGCTGCCAGCAATCCCTTCGCAAATCTCGACCACACGTTTTTCCGCCAGATCGCGCAGATCATTCGACAGCGTGCGGACGGTACCGTTCATCTGCACTTTTTGCGGGATCACATTAAACGCTTTCGAAGACGTCTCTAAGGACGTGATCGACACCACAATATTGCCGATGGGATCAGCATTGCGACTGACGATGGTCTGCAGTGCTGTGACGATATGTGCTGAAACAACCGTGGTATCAATGGTCTCGTGTGGCTTGGCCGCGTGGCCCCCACGACCTTCGACTTCGATTTCCAAAAGGTCCGTCGCGGCGAAAAAGGGGCCCGACCGGATACCAAAGCTGCCAACAGGCATACCGGGCCAATTGTGCATGCCGTACACTTCTTGAATGCTCCAGCGGTCCATCATGCCATCGTCGCACATCTCCTTGCCGCCACCACCACCCTCTTCGGCGGGCTGAAAGATCACCACAACAGTTCCGTCAAAATTGCGTGTCTCAGCCAGATATTGCGCTGCACCCAGCAACATCGCGGTGTGCCCGTCATGGCCACATGCATGCATCGCGTCCGGCGTCTGCGAGGCGTATTCCACACCTGTTTCTTCGTTGATCGGCAAGGCGTCCATGTCCGCCCGCAACCCGATCACCTTGCCCGATGCGGTTGTATTGCCCTTGATCACACCCACGACGCCGGTGCGTCCGATGCCCTCCACCACTTCATCACAGCCAAAAGCACGCAGCTTTTCCGCGACCAGCGCAGAAGTGCGGTGCGTCTCAAACAAAATCTCTGGATGTGTATGAATGTCGCGGCGCCACGCGGTGATGTCGTCGTGCAGTTCGGCAAAGCGGTTCTTGACGGGCATGAGGCTGTCTCCTGACAGGAATTTATGTATTGGTGGGCTACGGTTAGCTCGCAGGCATTCGGGTTTCGACCATTTCAGCGAACCACGAGCATCCCGCAGGTATTGCATCATCGTTAAAATCATACATAGGGTGATGTACCGTCGGGCCATCGCCATTGCCAAGCATGATATACGCACCGGGCCGTACATTTAACATATAGCTGAAATCTTCGCCCGCCATGATGGGTGGCGTGTCGCGGTCTACACCCGGTGTGACCTTTTCGGCAGCATCAGCGGCCATCACGGTATTCTCAGGGTTGTTCACTGTAATCGGATAGCCCCGATCATAGCTAATATGCGCGGTACAGCCATGGGCCATTGTGGTATGCGTGACAATCTCGTGCAGACGTTCTTCGGCAAGATCACGAATACCTGCATCAAGCGTGCGAACGGTGCCGCGCATGAGAACTTTTTGCGGCAACACGTTGTAGCTGTCGGTATCGCTGCGCAAGGTGCAGACGGAAACAACAACCTGCTTGATCGGGTCCACAATGCGGCTGGCGATGGATTGCAGCGCAACCATCACATGGGCGGCCGCCAGATTGCTATCGATCGCCTCATGTGGCGCGGCTGCATGGCCCCCTTTGCCCTCAATCTCGATGTCAAACTGATCCGTCGCGGCCAAAAGCGCTCCTTCACGGATCGCAAATTCACCAACCGGATGGCCGGGCATATTATGAAGCCCGTAGACTTCTTGAATGCCCCAACGGTCCATCAACCCGTCCTTCACCATTTCGTCGCCACCACCGCCACCTTCTTCGGCGGGCTGAAATATCATCACGGCAGTGCCGTCAAAATTGCGGGTCTCAGCCAAATACTGCGCCGCGCCTAGCAACATCGCGGTGTGACCGTCATGTCCGCAGGCGTGCATTTTTCCGGGCACAGTGGAAGCATGCTCAAGCCCCGTGGCCTCTAGAATTGGCAACGCGTCCATATCGGCACGCAGCCCCACAACGCGCCCCTTGGTGTCCGTGCGGCCTTTGATCACGGCGACGACGCCGGACTGCCCGACTCCCATGGTGATGTCTTCGACGCCAAAACCACGCAGCTTTTCAGCAACAAATGCGGCTGTTTGATGCACGTCGAACCCCAATTCAGGGTGCTGATGCAAATAGCGCCGCCAGCCGGTGATTTCGGCATGGGTTTCGGCAAAGCGGTTCTTGATCGGCATAAATGTTGTTCCTTGATTAGCTGGGTTCAGACGTTGGGACCCAGATCCATCTTTGTGCCATCGGTGAATCGGTCAAACCGAAAGCGCCCCAAATCATAGCCCGGATCACGCCCCATCGCGAGGGCAGACAGCACCCGACCCATTCCCGGTCCGATGCCAAATCCATGCCCACTCATCCCTGTGCCAATCACCAACCCTTCGATAGGAGCATGGTCTAAGACAGGTACGATGTCGGGCATTGTGTCGATCATACCAGCCCAAGAGGCCTTTAGCTTGACCGGCGGCAACGAAGGAAACATATCGGCAAAATCACGCACAAGTCGGGCGATCTTGCGCGCGTTTGGTGCGGGATTAAGGATGCGCATCCGCTCAAATGGTGTCGCATCGCCTGCCCCCCAACGTCGCGCGGTCCCCCAGCCATCAGGAAAGCCGCGCGGGGCGAACGGGAGCAGACGTTGCCCCATGGGGTTCGCGATTAATTGCGGCAGGTATTTTGGCAAGGCGCGCACGGCATCGGGACCGATAAACAGCTCCGGTGCGCCCGGTGGAGCCAGTGTGTAACCTCCATCAGCGCGGCGTCGAAAGGCTACCTTGCGGTCCGCCGCCGCACCTTCAGAAATCTCAGGCAAAGCATGGGTCGCCGCGACATTCTCGCGCACCGAAAGCTGCGGCATCGAGATACCATGATTGCGCAAGAACAACGCCGACCACGCGCCCCCTGCCAACACGACACGCGGTGCAGCAATTGGCCCGGTTTCCGTCACCACTCCAGTTACTTTGCCACCCACAATATCCAGCGTGCGCACGGCACAACCTTCGACTATTTGCACGCCCTCGCGCGCCGCAATCCCTGCAAGTGCCGGCACCGCGACCCAAGGCTCAGCTCGCATGTCAGACGGCGTCACCATCGCCCCAGAATAAGAGCGCTGCATATCTGGATACATCGCGGCAACTTCGCGCGCAGACAGTAGCTTTGAATCCAAACCATTCGCTTGCGCGTGCGGCAACCAAGCGGCGTAGCCTGCCATCTCTTTGTCCGTTTTCGCCAAATAAGTAATGCCAGCCTGGCGCAACCCGATGTCCTGGTTGGTCTCACGTGCCAATTCTTGCCACAACCGGCGCGCCTCGGTCATGATCGGCAGCTCATGCGGGTCGCGGCCCTGCTGGCGTATCCAGCCCCAATTGCGGCTCGATTGTTCGCCTGCAATTCGACCCTTTTCTAACAAAATAACGCGTTGACCTTCGCGGGCCAGATAGAGCGCCGTGCAGACGCCAATCACCCCGCCACCAATCACCACGACATCCGCCGCGTCCCCGTGGGGACCCGGATAGGATATCGGCGTATTGTCCGTGATCGGAAATGCCATCAGCACACCGCCCAATTCATCACGTTACTCCGCCAGTTTTGCGACAAGCTTGCGCATGAATTCATGGCCTGCATCAAACTGCGAAATCTCAATGAACTCATTGGGTTGATGGGCCTGCGCGATGTCACCCGGCCCACAGATAACGGCAGAATACCCGGCGTCCTGAAATTGGCCCGCTTCGGTGCCGTAACTAACCTTATGGCTGGCATTATCGCCAGTGATTTGACGAACAATCATTTCCGCAGCCCCATCGTTTTCGGGCTGCAAGGCAGGCACGTCAAAGCGCGGCGTCACATCGATGCGGGTCCCGGGCACAACAGACTTCATCTGCTTTTCAACTTCAGCGACCTTTTTCAGGTATGCAGCACCCCATTTATCCTTGTCTTCGCCCGGTACGACGCGGAAATCCAAGGCAAAGCGGCAATCTTTGGCGGTGATGTTATGCGCTGTGCCGCCCTCAATCATGCCCACGTGCACGGTGGTAAAAGGTGGGTCGAACATTGCAGCGATATCGTTTGGCTTCATGGCCATATTGGCGGTGTTCATCTCATTGGCCCACTCAATCAGCTTGGCACCGGACATGATCGCATTGACGCCTTTGTGCAGCATCGAGCTGTGGACTTCAAAGCCGACCACATGCGTATCAAACCCTGTCCCACCTTTGTGGCCCGTTACAGCTTGCATGTTTGATGGCTCACCCACGATTACGGCAGAACCCTTGGGCACCACGCCTTGCATCGCGGCGATCATCGGCGGCGCGCCGGTACATCCGATCTCTTCATCAAAACTAAAAGCAATCTGCAGTGGGCGTTTGACGCCAGCATAATGTGCCTCGACCAGCGCCCAAAGTGCCAACGCGTCAAAGCCTTTCATGTCGCAGGTGCCGCGCCCGTAATAGCGGCCCTCTTTTTCAACCACGGTGAACGGATCGCTTTCCCACGGCTGGCCATCAATCGGGACCACGTCAGTATGACCTGACAGAACAATCGCACCCTCTTGATCAGGGCCAACATGGGCAAAAAGCGCATGTTTCGGTTGATCTGGGTCCACATATCGATGCGATGCGATGCCGTGGCTCTCGAGGTATTCCGCCACCCAATCGATCAGCGGAATGTTTGTATCGCGCGATACGGTCGGAAAGTTGATGAGCTTTTCCATCAACGCCAAAGGGCTCAATCTGTCCGTCATGATGTCGTCAAAGCCTCTCCAAAAAACACAAGTGTGCAGTCCTCATCGGCCACATGGAATTCCCGCTGGCCGTAGTCCTGATTAAAAGGTGCTCGAACCCGCCGCACGGGCAATTCATCCAAAGCGGGCTTAAGCGATGCATATAGCGCATCGATCTCGACAACGTCGATATAGAATGATCCCCGTCGCTCAGGATTAGTCAAATCAACGCTAGGTGATACCTCGACCAACCTGAGAGCCGCATCATCCCGTTTCAAATAACCATAGTTTTCTGCCTGAAACCCAACAACAAAGCCAAGAACATCCCGGTAGAATTTAATTTGCCGATCCAAAGATGTGCACGGAACAAACGGAGTGATCTGTGTCAGCTTCATGCGCCACGTGCACCTTAGTATCCGCTGTCGGTGATCAGCACCTTATGGCCCGGTGCAACCTCTCTATAGACCGACGGTTCGGCCTCATAGCTTGCAGGGTGGATGGGCGACGGGATCGGTTTAAAGTTAAGGTCCCGCTCATCTTTGCGACGGCGCGGATCGGCGATCGGTACCGCCTTCATCAACGCCTGCGTATAGGGGTGTTGCGGGTTCTCAAACACCATTGACCGCGGCCCCAACTCAACAATCCGGCCCAGATACATCACACCTACGTAATGGCTAACGCGTTCCACCACGGCCATATCGTGACTGATAAACAAGAACGACAGACCAAGTTCTGCTTGCAGCTCTAGCATTAAGTTAAGGACCTGCGCCTGCACCGACACGTCCAGCGCTGATACCGCTTCATCTGCGATGATCAGTTTTGGGTTCAGCGCCAGCGCGCGGGCAATCGCAACCCTTTGGCGTTGTCCACCCGACAGCTCATGAGGGAAGCGCCGCATAAAGCTGCGCGGCAACTCGACCCGGTCAAACAGCATCTCAACGCGTTCACTGACGGCAGCACCTTTGAGCGTACCAAAGTTATGGATCGGCTCGGCGACTTGATCGGCCAACCCCATCTGCGGGTTGAGCGAGGCAAAGGGGTCTTGGAAAATCATCTGCATATCAAGGCGTGCCATGCGCAATTCGCTCTGGTTCAGCGCCATGATATTCTTGCCGTCTATGTCGATTTCACCGGCCATCGGCTCAACCAGCCGCAGGATCGAACGACCGGCTGTCGATTTACCGCACCCGCTCTCCCCCACAAGGCTCAACGTTTGCCCCTTGTTGATCTCAAACGACAAATCCTCAACCGCGTGAACATTCGCTACCGTACGGCGTAAGAAACCACCCAGAACTGGAAAACGCGTAGTTAGGCCTTTGACCCGCAACAGAACTTCATCAGTGCCCGTGATCGGCACGATAGGTTTATCTTCGTCGCCCAGCAATTTCATGGGCTCAGGGTTGGCCTTGCCCGACATCTCGCCCAGCTTTGGCACCGCCGCCAGCAGCGCCTTGGTGTAGGGGTGCTGCGGGTTCTCAAATATCTGTTCTACCGTGCCTTCTTCCACTTTGTTGCCACGGAACATGACCACCACGCGGTCAGCCATTTGCGCGACCACGGCCATGTCGTGGGTGATGAACATCACGGCTGTGCCCGTCTCGCGCTTAAGGCGGTCCATCAAGGCAAGGATCTCAGCCTGAATGGTCACATCAAGGGCCGTTGTGGGTTCATCCGCGATCAACAAACGCGGCTCGCAGGCGAGTGCCATCGCGATTACCACACGCTGGCGCATCCCGCCCGACAGCTCGTGTGGGTATTGCTGCAAACGCCGCTCCGGCTCAGGAATTCGCACTTGCTTCATCAGCTCCAGCGCGCGGGCTTCGGCTTCGGACTTACTCATGCCTTTGTGGAGGCGCAAACCTTCGGTCAGCTGACGTCCAATTGTGAAAACAGGGTTCAGCGCCGTCATTGGTTCCTGAAAGATCATCCCGATCTCATTGCCACGGATCGTACGCATCAAATCAGAACCGGTTTGGGCCAAATCAACTTGGCCCTCCGCCCCGCGATCAAACAGCAATTGCCCGCCCGCGATATGGCCCCCGCCGAATTCAACCAACCGCATCAAAGACAGCGAAGATACCGATTTACCCGACCCAGATTCGCCCACAACACAGACGGTTTCGCCGGCGTTTATATCGAAACTGACGTCTTCTACGCCCACCACAGGGCCGTCCTTGGTCTGAAACTCGACCCGAAGGCTCTTGATTTGGGCAATAGGCCCGGCAGATGGCTGATCCAGCATGTTGTTCCTGTCCCCCAACGCAAAGACCTGCGTTTTTCACGACGCTACGGCCATTCGTCAGCCACTGTCAAACCCCGTCAACGCCGCACACGTCCAAACGCCCTAAGACACACCGCGTGTAAACCTGATAGCGCAACCGCCCAAACTACGGGCGAATGCCCGAATTCGAGCAAACCATTTTCAGTTCGACCATCACGAGGCTTGCAATTTCCGCCAGAAATGTTTCGATGGGAGCACGCGCTTTGGGGGCGATCGGTCAACTGTCTGAATTTTGTGGGAAATCACCACGGTTTGCGACTTTTCCGGTACACCCTTCAGTCGATAAAAAAACCCACGGGCCTGACCCGGAAAGAAAAGTGACACGTCGTGAGTGTCCAACATGGAGTAAGCTATGAAAATTAGAACCCTACTGATGGGGGCGGTCGCGATGACTGCCTTTGCGCCCACAGCATTTGCTGATGGCCATACCGGAGAACGCGGCCGCGACGGCCAGCTTAACATTATTTATTGGCAAGCCCCGTCGATCTTGAACCCTTTCCTTTCAGGCGGCACAAAAGACCTCGAGTCTGCGAGCCTCGTGATCGAACCGCTGGGCCGCTATGACGAAACCGGCGCGCTGGTTGCATATCTGGCAGCAGAAATTCCAACCGTTGAAAACGGTGGCGTGAGCGCCGATCTCAAATCAATCACCTGGAAGCTGCAAGAAGGATTGCTGTGGTCTGACGGCACGCCCGTCACGTCAGCAGACATAAAATTCACTGCTGAATACTGCATGCACCCAGAAGGCGGTTGCGCACAGGCGTCCAAATTTGACGGCGTGACAGCGGTAGACGCAATTGATGACCTGACAGTTAAAGTCACGTTCTCAGATGCCAAGCCAAACCCATACGGTCCTTTCATGGGTGCTCAGTCCCCCATCATTCAGGCCGCACAGTTTGCAAATTGCCTCGGTGCAAAAGCACCTGAGTGCACAGATGCAAACTTCATGCCAATCGGCACCGGCCCCTTCATGGTCACCGATTTCCGTCCAAACGACGTAATCCAGATGGAAGCGAACCCGAACTACCGTGACCCGATGAAGCCGGCGTTCGCGAGTGTGAACTTTAAAGGTGGTGGCGACGCAACTGCTGCGGGTCGTGCGGTACTGGAAACCGGTGAATACGATTACGCTTGGAACCTGCAGCTGGCACCCGATGTTTTGGCCAAAATGGCTGAAGCCGGCAAAGGCGTTCCAATCTCTGCATTCGGCACACTCGTCGAGCGCCTTGAGATGAACCTCACAAACCCGTCACCTGATCTGCCAGAAGGCGAACGCGCAACAATCGCGCATCCGCACCCCTTCTTGTCAGACTTCAACGTGCGCAAAGCGCTTTCCATGGCGATCGACCGCCCTTTGCTGGTCGAAGTTGGCTACGGTCAAGCGGGCCGTCCGACCTGTAACCTGGTCCCTGCCCCTGCACTTTATGCGTCCGACAACGAAGAATGCCTGACCCAAGACCTCGACGGAGCCAAGGCACTCTTGGACGAAGCCGGTTGGGTTGACAGCGACGGCGACGGCGTACGCGACAAAGACGGCGTTAAGCTGGCGATCCTTTACCAGACGTCTACCAACGCGGTACGTCAGGATTTCCAAGCACTGATCAAAGACTGGTGGAACCAGATCGGCGTCGAAGTCGAACTGCGCAACCTTGACGCGTCTGTCTTCTTTGGTGGTGACCCAGGTTCGCCTGACACGTTCCAGAAGTTCTATGCAGATGTTGAAATGTACGCCAACAACTTTGACGGCACAGACCCACAGGCATACCTGTCGGCCTACCGTTGTGGCGGCGAGCCAAAACCATCCAGCCAATGGCAGGGTGAAAACATCAACCGCTTCTGTGATCCAGCCTATGACGCGCTGCTCGACGAATTGTCGCGCACAGGTGAGTTGTCAAAGCGTGGCGACATTGCCAAGCAACTCAATAACATGATCACACGTGACACGATGACAATCGTGCCGCTGGTTGACCGTGGCCGTGTATCCGGTGCCTCCGTCACTCTTGGCGGCGTTATCCTGAACACATGGGACTCCGAGCTGTGGAACATCGCAGACTGGTACCGCATCCAATAACGATGTGACCCTAATAGCCCGCGCATTTTGGTGTGCGGGCTGATGCAGGGGGCGCGTCTTGTGCGCGCCTCCGGCATTTCCCAACTTTCCCAACGTCACCAAAGACCGATCCGCAAAGGCGCCGCGACGTATGTTGACCTTCACCATCCGACGACTGTTTCTCGCCATACCGACGCTTTTGCTCATCAGCCTTGCTATATTTATGCTGCTGCAGTTGGCCCCAAACGACCCAATGGCGCAGGTCCCTCTGACCGTCCCGCCTGAGGTCAAACAAAAGATGCGCGAAGCGCTTGGCCTCGGTCAGCCACTGCACATCCAATACCTCAAATGGCTCTATCAGTTCTTTGTGGTCGAACCGCAATTCTTGATCGACTGGGCAACACGGGAGAGCTTTTTCTTTGGCTGGCTGCCCGACACCCAGCTGTCGATGGTCGTAGATGCCGACACCGGCAACCTTAAGCCACAACAGCGTGTGATCAGCTGGCAGACCCGCAGCCCCGTCATGGATATTGTTGTACAGCGTATGCCTCAGACGCTCTGGGTGGTTGGGCTGGCCTATGTCGTCGGCATCGTGATCGCCATTCCCATCGGCATCTATTCGGCCTACCGGCACTATTCAGTATTCGATCAGGCCGGTACTTTTATCACCATGATCGGCTTTTCGATCCCACCCTTCTTCACTGGCCCCCTGCTGATCGTCGTCTTTTCGGTATACCTAGGCTGGCTGCCATTCATTTATGACACCACACATGTGGTGAATGACTGGGATAGTTTTGTGTATCAGATGAAACAGATGATCATGCCAGTAATGGTGCTCGCGCTACAGACCACCGCGCAGATCAGCCGCTACATGCGCGGTGCCATGCTCGATAACCTCAACCAAGATTACGTGCGCACAGCCCGCGCCAAGGGCCTACGCGAAAGTGTTGTGGTTATGGTCCACGTTCTGCGCAATTCGATGATCCCCGTTGTGACGGTGATCGCCCTTGGTATCCCAGCGATCTTTGGCGGTGCCATCATCACCGAAGTCATCTTTGCCGTGAACGGGATTGGCCAACTCTTGATCACTGCCCTGCGCGCCAATGACATGCCCATGGTTATGACGCTGGTGTTCATCTTTGCTATACTGATCGTGTTCTTTAACCTGATCGCCGACATCCTCTACGGCGTACTTGATCCGAGGATCCGCTATGACTGACGCGCCAAGCATCGTAGCCCCAGACACCGAAGCCGAAGTGCTAGGTGCCCTTAAAGACAAGGTTCCCTCAACGCCGCCACGCAGCCAGTGGCGTGACGTATGGGACCAGTTCAAGAAACACAAAGGCGCGCTTTTCGGCGGGTTCTTTCTCCTCCTGATCACACTCGCGGTCCTCATTGGCCCGCTCTTGTGGAACTTGGAACCAACCAAGCTTGATATCCGCAACAAAAACTGGCGTCCAATTTACACCCTCATTTGGGACTCTGGGGCATTGGCCGGCTGGACCCACCCTCTGGGCACCGATCAGCTGGGCCGCGATATCTTGGCACAGATGATCTATGGCGGGCGCGTTTCCATGGCCGTTGGCTGGATGGCGATGCTACTAGCGCTCATTATCGGTACCTCGATCGGCGTTGTCGCGGGCTATTTCAAGCGTTTGGATGCGTGGCTAATGCGCTTTACCGATCTGGTCCTGTCGCTGCCAATCCTGCCCTTGCTGCTGGTTGCAGTGACCTTGTTCCGCCAACCTCTGACTAAGAATTTCGGGCCTGAAGGCGGCATGTTCATTCTTATCGTGGGTGTGGTTGGCCTGACCTCCTGGATGCAGACTGCGCGCATCGTGCGTGGCGAAATCCTTGCATTAAAGGAACGCGAATTCATCCTCGCCGCCCGCTCTATCGGCACCACGCCGTTCAAGATCATCAGCCGGCACCTGCTGCCCAATGTGATCTCGCCGATTATGGTTTCTGCAACGCTGGGCCTTGCGACTGCAATCATCACTGAATCTGCGCTGAGCTTTCTTGGCGTCGGTTTCCCGCCTGACTTCCCAACTTGGGGCAAGCTTCTCGCGGACGCCGTTACCCGTATGCAGGAATTCCCAGAGCGCGTGTTACTTCCTGGCATTGCGATTTCTCTGACCGTGCTAAGCGTCAACTATCTTGGTGACGGTCTCCGCGATGCCCTCGATCCGCGCATCCGCGGACGGTAATCACAGCTTGCGCCGCAAACGGCGCAGGCCCCACCACACAAGACCCACCACCGGAACGGTTATCATCGCCGTCAGCATGCCCTTGCTGATGCCCGTGACCTCTTGCAGCGGATAGAGAAGGTATCCAGCCAAGGACACGGCGTAGTAACTCACCGCGACGACGGACAGCCCCTCAACCGTATGCTGTAATCGCAGCTGCAGATCGGCGCGCCGGTCCATGCTTTCCAAAATCGCTTGGTTCTGGGCAGAGCGTTCCACATCCACCCGGGTGCGAAGCAGCTCAGCCGCGCGCACAGCCCGGGCAGAGATTGTATCCAGCCGCGCCTCCGTGGATTTCACGGTCCGCATCGCAGGCTCGTAGCGGCGCATCATAAATTCGCCAAAGCCCTGACGCCCCCGAAACCGGGCCTCTCGCAGCACCTGAATGCGCTGGTTCACAATCGCCTCGTAGGCCCCTGTTGCGCCAAAACGGAACGCCGATTGCGCCGCCATGGTCTCTAGCTGCACAGATACATCCAACAGCGCATGCAGCGTGTCTTCGGCCCTTGCTTTGGATCCGCACATGTCGCGCATCAGCTCCCCCAGCTTGCCGTCCAACTCTGTCAGTGGCCCCCCAAGGGTGCGCGCCTGAACGAAGCCCAACATCGACATCGCCTTGTAAGTCTCTATCTCGCACATGCGTTGCACAATCCGCCCAATGCGCTGTTTGCCGACGCTGGGGTTCATAAAAATCGCCATCCGCATATGGCCTGCCGGGTCAATCCGGAAATCGCTTGCCACCACGGCGCAGTCATCCAGAACCGAACCCACCGCAAGGCTCTCATGGACAAACCAATTCTGCAAAAGCCCGGCAACTTCCTTGTCGGTATCGGGCCGTGGCAGGACGCGCAGCACGATAGACGTGACCCGCTGCCCCGGGGCAGCATCCAGCCAGTAGTCTGGGAAAACATCGAACTCAGCTGCATCAAACGCTTTACCACCCGCTTCGGACTTAAAGACTGTGTAGGTGACAAACTCCGTGTGCTGTTCCCACTTCAACGAATATCTGCCCATTTCACCGTAGTAATGCGTGGCATCAGGGTCAGGCTTTGGCGCACCATAATGCTCTAGCAATTGTGTCAAATGCGCAAAATCCGCCGCACGGTCGCGGGTCGCCGAATCTTCGGGTTGCTTGATCGCCAGAAACACCGCAGAGGACGGCGCGGCAACGGCAGGGAACGGCCGCGCGTGCAGCTCACCGCTCAGGATGTAGCGTTGCGGGTGATCTTTGATCGGAGCCATTTTCATTCTCACTTGATGGGCTGGGTGGCCAAGAGCCATCCACAACAGCTATCGCGCGGTTGAAAAAAAGACGAGAAAACCTTCGGCATACGGTCGTCGACTGACATTCCTGCAACGGACACGTCCTGCCATAACGGCGTGGCACCTTGTCGTTTCACAGAAAGAGGCGGGCCCACAGAACCACCCTTGCCCCAAAACCTCATACCTGCCCCGGGCCTGGGTTAGCGACCGAAGCTGGGAATAGCAGGCATCGGTGCCAGATCCGTTTTGGCAATTCTTAGGCCCTACCCCCACAATCTTACGCGGCGCGGCTACCCCTCTGCCGCTCATTGGATTCGCGTGTGGCACCCTTTAACGCAAGCGCCGCCGAGGCCCGCCCACTCGCAGCGCTGTCGCGGTCAGCTCTGGCCCAAATGACATTCCTCAGCATCTTGTCATATATAACGCTGCTGCGGCGCAGTTCTCGATAATCACGTTGAAATTGAAAGGGGTTAAGTTCACCCTCAAGAACATCATCCAGCAATGGCAACAACCGCCCCGTGAGATGCAAGAGTCGCCCCGCCTTGTGCCCAGCGTAAAAGCATTTCAGATGTTGAATATGAGCACCTTGCATCCGATCCGCATGGGCTCGGTCTGGTGCAAAATAGGGATCGTAAACCAAATGAGCCCGGCGCGCCGTTGCCAACCCGTCCGCCCCATCGCGGTACCGTGGATCTGACCAGTCTCCGCGTAAGCGGGGCGCAGCATAGCGCGTCTCAAACGGGACCAAATCGGAGGCCAGCGTGGATTGCGGCATCAAGGCCAACACATCTGCCCCTGGAGCCGCCGACGCAAAGGCGCAGGCCCCAAAGCCACCCATCGAACTGCCGTAGAAAAGCACGCGGCGGTATTGCTGGAAAAAGCCGCTGTCGCGTAGATCGTCGAAGAAATCAAACAAGTCTGTGTGGCGAAACCAGTCATTGCGCCACCGCATCATAATGCCCAGATGCGAATGACCCCGCGCAGCCAATGGGCCGTAACCCCACGGGTACCGCGGGACTGGTAGATCGCGCGCCTTCATGTGATCAAACGTCACCACCAGCGTGTCATCCCGCTTGAAGTGGCAGGCAAAATGGCGGGCCATTCCGTGGGAAAACCCACCTTGCTGACCTGCTTCAATCGCTGTTTTTCGAAAAGGCGTCGGTAACCCCATTACTGCTGCCCTCAGTGCATTGATCGCCTTTAGCTTGCCAGACACCGGGTGCAAAAATTGGGGATATTTACGACAATTTGAGGACCATGAGATACAAATGACAAGGCAGGCCACATTGGGCCTGCCTTGTCCGAGTGATTTGATACGCCCCTTAGTCGATCAGCGGGATCAACTTGTCCAAGCTGGCCTTGGCGTCGCCATAGAACATGCGCGTGTTTTCTTTGAAGAACAGCGGGTTCTCGATCCCTGAATACCCTGTGCCCTGCCCACGCTTAGACACAAACACCTGCTTGGCATTCCAGCATTCCAACACCGGCATACCCGCAATTGGGCTGTTCGGATCGTCCTGCGCGGCGGGGTTCACGATGTCGTTGGAGCCGATCACAATCGCCACATCGGTCGTGGGGAAATCATCGTTGATCTCGTCCATTTCCATCACGATGTCATACGGCACCTTGGCTTCGGCCAAGAGCACGTTCATATGCCCCGGCAAACGCCCAGCAACAGGGTGAATGGCAAAACGAACCGTCTTGCCTGCCGCCCGTAGCTTTTTCACCAACTCAGACACAGATTGCTGCGCCTGTGCGACCGCCATGCCGTAGCCCGGGATGATGATGACACTGTCGGCGTCATTAAGCGCTGCGGCCACACCTTCGGCCTCGATCGCGATCTGCTCGCCTTCGACCTCCATCTGCGGACCAGTGGTACCGCCAAAGCCACCAAGGATCACCGACACAAATGACCGGTTCATCGCTTTGCACATGATGTAGCTTAGGATCGCGCCGGAGGAGCCCACAAGCGCGCCCACCACGATCAACAGATCATTGCCCAGCGTGAAACCAATCGCCGCCGCCGCCCAGCCTGAATAGCTGTTGAGCATCGACACAACGACCGGCATATCCGCGCCGCCAATGCCCATGATCAGATGATAGCCGATAAAGCCCGCAATGAGCGTCAACAGCACCATCGTCCAAAGCCCAGATCCATTGGCGAACATGATCACCAGGATCAACGACAAGATCGCCGCCGCAAGGTTAAGCATATGACCGCCCGGCAGTTTGCTTGGCTTGCCATCGACTTTGCCCGCCAGCTTGCCGAACGCAATGATCGAGCCTGTAAACGTGACCGCACCGATAAAGATACCCAATGCCACTTCGACCTTGAGGATGACGATCTCAACCGCGTCTTTTTTCCAAAGCTGATCGCCAAAGCCGGTCAGTTCAGCCGCCTTTTGATCAACGCCCGCCGCCTTCAACTCTTGCACGGCAGACAACATGATATCCGCGTTCAGACCGATAAAGACCGCCGCCAGACCCACGAAGGAGTGAAGCGCCGCCACAAGCTGCGGCATTTCTGTCATCTGGACTTTGCCCGCCACATAGTAGCCCGCAAAACTGCCTGCCGCGATGGCAACTAGGATCAAGAACAGGTTGTAAACGCCAGGCCCAAAGACCGTGGCCACAACCGCTATGCCCATGCCGGCAATGCCATACCATACGGCGCGCTTGGCGCTTTCTTGGTTGTTCAGCCCGCCAAGGCTGAGGATGAAAAGAACAGATGCGGCGATGTAAGCCGCTGAGGTGATGCCAATACTAAACATGTCGGCTCCTTCAGGATTTCTGGAACATGGCAAGCATGCGCCGCGTGACGAGGAACCCGCCGACAATATTGATCGACGCAATTAGCACACCGATGAAACTGAGCAAGACAACCAGCCAACTGCCCGAGCCGATCTGCAACAGGCAGCCCAAGATCACGATGCCAGAGATCGCATTGGTTACGGCCATCAACGGCGTGTGCAGGCTGTGGGAAACACCCCAGATCACCTGGAACCCAACAAAACAGGCCAGCGCAAATACGATGAAGTGCTGCATAAAGCTCGCTGGCGCGAATGTCCCGATCAGCAGCATCACAGCACCACCAATAGCTAACATCGTCACCTGAGATTTTGTCGCCGCCTTGAACGCGGCCACTTCATTGGCGCGCTTTTCAGCTGGCGTCAGCTCTTTGGGCTTGTCCTTTTTCGGAGCCGCCGCGATCGCTGCAACCTTGGGCGGTGGCGGCGGGAAGGTGACTTTCTTTGCATGGGTAATCGTCGCCCCACGGATCACGTCGTCTTCCATGTTCTGATTGATCACACCGTCTTTTTCCGGTGTCAGATCCGTCAACATGTGACGGATGTTGGTCGAATACAGCGCTGAGGCTTGCGCGCTCATCCGGCTTGGAAAATCGGTATACCCAATGATGGTCACGCCATTATCGGTGACAACTTTTTCATCCATCACTGTCAGCTTGCAGTTACCGCCCTTTTCCGCCGCCAAATCGATAATGACCGATCCGGGCTTCATCGCTTTGACCATATCTTCGGTCCAAATCTCAGGAGCTTCGCGGTTCGGGATCAGCGCCGTGGTGATAACGATGTCGATCTCTGGGGCCAGTTCTCGGAATTTGGCCAATTGTGCTTCGCGGAACTCAGGCGAGGACACGGATGCATAGCCGCCAGATGCGGACCCATCCGCCTGCTCTTCTTCGAAATCGAGGTAAACAAACTCAGCCCCCATCGATTCAACCTGCTCGGCCACTTCGGGCCGCACGTCAAATGCATAGGTGATCGCGCCAAGTGACGTCGATGTCCCGATCGCGGCCAACCCGGCCACCCCGGCACCAACAATCAAAACCTTGGCAGGCGGTACTTTGCCCGCGGCCGTGATCTGTCCGGTAAAGAAGCGGCCAAAGTTGTTGCCTGCTTCGATCACCGCACGGTAGCCCGCAATATTGGCCATCGAAGACAGCGCGTCCATTTTTTGTGCCCGTGAAATACGCGGCACCATGTCCATCGCGATGACGGTGGCGCCTTTCTTGGCTGATGCCTCCATCAGATCGGCATTGCCAGCAGGGTTAAAGAACGAGATCAGTGTTTGCCCGTCGCGCAATTTCTTGACTTCGGCCTCAGAGGGCGCGCGCACTTTGGTGACCACTTCCGCGGCTTTCCACAGTGCCGTGGCCGTCTTTACCACCGACACGCCGGCCGCTTTATAAGACGCATCGTCAAACCCGGCCTCAAGCCCGGCCCCGGTCTCGATCACACAGTCATGACCCAGCTTTTGCAGCTGCGTAGCGCTTTCAGGCGTCATCGCGACGCGGCGCTCACCCGAATAAGTCTCTTTTGGTGTCCCGATCTTCAATCCAGCATCCCCCGCTTTGAGCCTTTGATCACGCTTGACCGCGCAATAATATGAGCTGAGCGATACCGCGCACGCCAGAATAATTCAAGCAGTTGAAGGGGCAAGCAGGCAAAAGGTGCCACCAAGAGCGGCGCTTTTGCAGCTTTAGCGCAAACAAAGCGCGCCAAAGTCAAAAAGGCACTGGTCGCGCCGGCCCGAAGCCCGGCGCGACCTGCTTTGATTGTTTACAGACCGGGGATAAGACGTGTCAGGCCGCGTTGCTCAAACGTGGCACCACGCTCGGCACCAAAGACGATCTTGCCGCCCAAGCCGACAAACGTCTCAGAACCCGACAAACCGCCAGCTTCAACGTCCGCACTGCCAACTTCGACAAACAGGTTCAACGTCGGAGAGACGTCACGGTCAAGTTTCACGCCATAACGCGACAGCTCAACGCCGTCCCCGTCGATCTGGTCGAACGATCCTGTCAGTCCCAACGCATTCGAGAATTCATAGCGCCCCGAAATACCCAGGATTGTGGCGTTATCGCCATCGCCATCGAAATTCCCGGCGTATCCTTCGAGCTCCACTTGGCCGGTCTCATAACCGCCTTCAATGCCATAGAAGTTGCCATCGCCGTCATCGACATCCTCGCGCATGAAGAACGCGCCGAGCGATGTATCATCATTTACGTGGTAAATGCCGTGCGCGCCGAATGTTGTGGAATCCAGATCCGATTCGCCAAAGTTCTGAAACGCCAAATCGCCTTGTATGCTGAAGTCGCGGTTAAATGCATACTCGATAGAGCCTTCCACGCCGATGCGTGAAAAATCTGAATCTTCGGTAAAGGATGAATACGACAACCCGATCGAGCCGCCGGAGATTTCGCCCGCCAAAGCGGCGTTTGAAAATAGAAATGTCGCACCGATCACGGCGCACTTAAGGGTATTCATTGAACTGCTCCAATAGATTTTGTGGCCCTGTTTTCAGGTTGCCTGTGTATGAATTGATAGCAAAACGGGAATCTCACAACAAGCCCGGTGTTTTTGATTGCAAAATCAATGTTGTGTGACTCAAATAACGCGGTCCCTGCTGAGTAACCCGGCAGCGGCATGGGCAACACCATTGGAGAACAGTATGGACCTAACCGGCAAACACGCGCTTATCACAGGCGGCGGCACGGGCATCGGGCTGGCCATCGCTCAAGATCTCGCGGCGAAAGGGTGCACCGTTACAATCACCGGACGCCGCCAAGAAGTGCTGGACGCCGTATCAACCGACCGCATCACCGGTATGGCCATGGATGTGCGTAACGAAGACGATGTAGTGTCCAAAATCGCTGCCGCCGTCGCGGCACGTGGACCCATCCAGATTTGCATCCCCAACGCCGGCATCGCCGAAGGCCGCGCGGTACATAAGACCGAGCTTGATTTTTGGCGCAACATGATGGCCACCAACCTCGATGGCGCGTTCCTGACCATCCGCGAATCCCTTAAATCCATGCGCCAAACCGACTGGGGCCGTGTCATCGCAATCGCTTCCATCGCAGGGCTGCGCGGCTTGCCGGGGGCGGCGTGTTATTCCGCCTCCAAACACGGGATGATCGGGTTAATTCGGTCACTTTCCGAGGACTATCTGGGCCAACCCTATACGTTCAACGCGCTTTGCCCTGGCTACGTCGACACTCCTATCGTGACGCGCAACACCACATCGATTGCCCAACGCGCCGGTGTCAGCGAGGAAAAAGCCCGCGACATGATGATCAGCGCCAACCGCCACAAGCGGCTGATATTGCCCGAAGAAGTCGCCACCGCGGCGGCATGGCTTATCGGGGACGGCTCACAAAGCATCAACGGCCAGACAATCGAAATCGCTGGCGGACATATGTAGCGCAAATTTTTGTCAGGGAGGCGACTAGATCGCTTTCAATGCCCGTTCGCCCCGCGTGGCCCAAGACCGCGCCGCATCGCCAAACGCTTCAAAAAGCGGACGCGAAACAGGATCATTGCCCGCGTCCCACTCTGGATGCCATTGCACCGCCAGCGTGAAACCCGGTGCGCCGTCAATATAGGTCGCCTCCGGCGTGCCGTCGGGCGCATAGCCATCCACTACGATGCGCGGCCCGGCGTCCTTGATCCCCTGCCCGTGTAACGTGTTGGTCCGCACCTCTTGCGCGCCCATAAGCCGGTGGAACACACCGCTCTCGGAAAAGCGCACAGTGTGGCGCAACTCGAACTTTTCTTCGAGGGTGCCATCGGGGGGCATGCGGTGGTTCATCCGCCCCGGTAATTCACGAATTTCAGGGTAAAGACTACCGCCCATCGCAACGTTAACCTCTTGAAATCCACGGCAAACACCTAACACAGGCTGCCCCCGTGCAACACAAGCCCGAACCAACGGCAAAGTCAGCGCGTCGCGCGCCCGGTCAAAGGCACCATGCGCCGGGGTTTCTTCTTCGCCGTATTCTTCAGGGTGCACATTGGGCCGCCCACCGGTCAGCAAAAAGCCGTCGCAGACATCCATCAATTCATTGATATTGCTCAGCACGGGATCGCTTGGCACGATCAGTGGAACGCAGTCCGACACTTGGTGAACAGCCTCCGAATTCATCGTGCCCGCCATATGGACACCATACTGATCGTGCAAAAGAAAATGGTTGCCGATGATACCAATTACGGGCCGTGCCATGACAAAACGCCTCTTGTTGTCTAAACAAACTCGCGCACACGGTAACGCGGCAATCCAGCAGCCTCAACTCCCCAAAACGGCAGAGCTACTGTGCACGGATCAGATTTCGCCTTTCAGCCCCGCCGCCTCGATGCCAGCAAACCCTGCGGCAGCGTCATTGTCCGACGTGTCGCCTGTGACACCCACGGCCCCGATCACCGCACCCTGCAGGTCACGGATCAAAATGCCACCCGGCACTGGAACAAACTGTCCGCCAAAAACGCCGTTCACCGCTGTGATGAAATAGGCTTGTGCCTCTGCCCTCGCCATTTGCGCCGTTCCCGCCATACCCAGCATCACCGCGCCATAAGCTTTGCCCTGCGCAATCGCGTAACGGCCCGGTGCCGCGCCATCCTCGCGCTCAAATGCCAGCAAATGCCCACCCGCATCAAGAACGGCAACTGAGAGCGGCTTTAGCCCCAACTCGTGGCCATTTTTGATTGTGGCAGCGATAATTTTACGTGCGTGATCCAGTGTAACTATCATGTTTTTTCCTTTTAATATAAAAGCATTGAGAGCCGATCTTTATGTCATTGCCTTCAGCTCTAACCGGCGGGCATGCAACACTGGCTCTGTGTAACCAGAAGGCTGCGTGGCCCCTTCTAGCACCAGATCACACGCCGCAAGGAACGCCACCCCATCATACCCCGGTGCCATCGGCATATAGGCTGGATCGCCGGCATTCTGGCGGTCCACGACCACTGCCATTTTTTTCAAACCATCCACGATCTCTTCGCGGCTGATCAGCCCATGGTGCAGCCAATTCGCCAAGGCCTGCGCAGAAATGCGGCAAGTCGCGCGGTCTTCCATCAGACCCACATCATTGATGTCAGGCACCTTGGAACAACCGACGCCCTGATTAACCCAGCGCACAACATATCCCAAAATCCCTTGGGCATTATTTTCCAGTTCGCGGGTGATTTCTTCACCGCTCAGGTTCCGGCCCTCAAGCACGGGGACCTGCAGCAATGCATCAAGCGTCCCGCGCGGCCCTCCCGCTGCGATCTCGTCCTGGCGCGCCAAGACATCGATGTGGTGGTAATGCGTCGCGTGCAAAGTGGCAGCCGTCGGTGATGGCACCCAAGCACAGGTCGCACCCGCTTTCAGGTGGCCGATTTTTGCCTCGAGCATGTCGGCCATAAGATCGGGCATCGCCCACATCCCTTTACCGATCTGCGCGCGGCCCTTCAGCCCGCAAGCCAGACCGATATCAACGTTACGGTCCTCATAAGCAGCAATCCACGGCGCGTTCTTCATCTCGCCTTTGGGCACCATTGGCCCGGCTTCCATCGATGTATGGATCTCATCCCCTGTCCGGTCCAAGAAGCCGGTGTTGATGAACGCCACCCGTGATTTCGCGGCACGGATACACTCCATCAGATTCGCCGACGTCCGGCGTTCCTCGTCCATGATCCCCAGTTTGACCGTATATTGTGGCAACCCCAGAGCGCGCTCAACGGCGGTGAATATCTCGTCCGTGAATGCAACTTCTTCTGGCCCGTGCATTTTAGGCTTAACCACATAAACCGATCCGGTAACCGAATTGCCACCCTCGCGTTTGAGGTCATGCATCGCGATCATCGTCGTCAGCATCGCATCCATCAGCCCTTCGCCGATCTCGAGGCCGTCGCGGTCCAGCACCGCAGGGTTTGTCATCAGATGCCCCACATTGCGGATCAACATCAACGCACGGCCCTTGACGACCAGCGGTTTGCCATCACGGCCCATGTAGGTCCGGTCCGGGTTCAACGCGCGGGTGATGGTCTTGCCGCCCTTATCAAAGCTTTCGGACAGGTCACCCTTCATCAGGCCCAACCAGTTGGTATAGGCGACAACCTTGTCTTCGGCATCCACTGCCGCGACGCTGTCTTCGCAATCCATGATCGTGCTCAGGGCACTTTCCAGCACGATATCGGAAATACCTGCGCGGTCCTGCCCACCAATTTGCGAGCTGGAATCAACCTGAATTTCGATCCGCATCCCGTTGGCTTGCAACAGAACTTTGCCATCTGAATGGCCGACAAACTGTGCATCATCTTTTAGCTCGACCGACAATGCACCGTCTTGAACGGAAATCCCGTCAATGTCAGTCCATGACCTTGTCGCCAGCGGCACAACAGCATCCAAATGCGCCCGGCCCCATGCGATGACCCGCGCACCGCGCTCAGCGTCATAGCCGCCAGCCTTGGGCAGATCGCCCAGCGCATCGGTCCCGTAAAGTGCATCATAAAGCGATCCCCAACGCGCATTTGCAGCGTTCAGCGCAAAGCGGGCGTTGGTAATTGGCACCACCAACTGTGGCCCGGGCATATGCGCGATTTCAGGATCAACACCCGTCGTTTCGATTTGAAACGGAGCACCCTCAGGCACCAAATAGCCGATGGTCTCCAAAAACGCCTTATAAGTCGCTGCGTCATGCGGCTTGCCAGCTCGGCCCTTGTGCCAGTCATTAATCTGCTGCTGAATTTCGCCACGTCGTGCCAACAGTGCCCGGTTGCGGGGGCCCATCTCGTGGACTAGTGCTGAAAACCCAGTCCAGAAAGTATCCGCCTCAACACCGGTGCCCGGCAACGCCTGAGCTTCGATGAAATCGACCAACTGGCTGTCTACCTCAAGGCCGTGTTTGTTGATCCGTTCCATGAAGTCCCCTTTTCGGTGTCAATTATGTCGCGCGGTTTCCGAACCAATACGGTCATTCCCGCAGCCGATCAAGCATTTTGGTAAATTTATCTTACCAATTTCTCATTTTTGTGATGTCACCCTAAACCAGCGGCATCATTTGCAGCAATCGCGCACCTCTACAATGTACGCCGCCGACAGATTTATCACGGCAGTTCCAAGATACCAGCGCCTGTAGCCATGCATTTTGTGATGTCAGTCTTGGGATGGCTTATCCATTCTCTCAAATAGCAGCCCAAGCCCATCTTGCAGCCCCCCTGATGCGGACTTAACGTGTGGCTAACAAATTTGTTTCCCCTCCGACAGGATGACCCCATGCGCGACGCCGCCCCCCAAACCATCTACCTCGAAGACTACACGCCCTTTGGCTGGCAGATAGAGAGTGTCGATCTGCATTTTCAGCTTGATCCGCATGCCACGCGGGTCCGCAGCAAAATGCGTTTTGTCCCAAATCCGGAGAGCAATAAAGACGCCGACGCGCCCCAGCTCCCCATGTTTTTGCATGGTGAGAACCTGAAACTAATCTCCGCTCAGATCGATGGCATCCCTGTAACGCCGACGCTCACCCCCGAAGGGCTCAACTGCGACGTGCCCACGGGCCCCTTCACATGGGAGGCCGAGGTCGAGATTGATCCCGCAAACAACACCGCCCTCGAAGGACTTTATATGTCCAACGGCATGTATTGCACCCAATGCGAGGCCGAAGGGTTTCGCAAGATCACATACTACCCCGACCGTCCTGACGTGATGAGCGTGTTTACCGTCACCGTTGAGGGGCCGCATCCGGTCTTGTTGTCCAATGGCAATCCGGTGGAGACAAAAACGCACCAAACCAAATGGCACGACCCTTGGCCCAAACCTGCGTATCTCTTTGCGCTTGTTGCAGGTGAATTGATTGCCCACCCCGGCCAATTCACCACCAAATCGGGCCGCGTGGTCGATCTGAACCTCTATGTGCGTCCCGGCGACGAGGGCAAATGCGCCTTTGGCATGCAGGCACTCAAAGACAGCATGAAGTGGGATGAAGACGTCTATGGACGGGAATACGACCTTGATCTGTTCAATATCGTGGCCGTTGACGACTTCAACATGGGCGCGATGGAGAACAAAGGCCTTAACGTCTTTAACTCCTCCGCTGTCCTAGCATCCGCTGAAACCTCAACCGATCTGAACTTTGAGCGGATCGAAGCGATCATCGCCCATGAGTATTTCCACAATTGGACCGGCAACCGCATCACCTGCCGCGACTGGTTTCAGCTGTGCCTCAAGGAAGGGCTGACGGTTTTTCGCGACAGCCAATTCACTTCTGACATGCGCTCTGCTTCTGTGAAACGTATCGGCGACGTGATCGACCTGCGTGGCCGCCAGTTTGCCGAAGACCAAGGGCCGCTGGCCCATCCGGTGCGTCCCGAGAGTTTTCAAGAGATCAACAATTTCTACACCGCAACCGTCTATGAAAAGGGCGCAGAGGTCATACGCATGCTCAAAACGCTTGTCGGTGATGACGCCTATGCACAGGCCGTCACCCTCTATTTCGACCGCCACGACGGCCAAGCTTGCACGATTGAGGATTGGCTACAGGTATTTGAAGACACCACCGGCCGCGACCTTGCCCAATTCAAACGCTGGTATTCGCAGGCCGGCACGCCGCGCCTGTCAGTGACAGAGAGCTTTGAGGGCGACACCCTGACGCTGAGCGTTGCCCAAACCACGCCCGCCAGCACCGCAACCCCTGATCCTCAGCCTTATGTCATCCCGATCGCGGTCGGCCTTATTGGCGCGGACGGCGCCGAAGTGACCCCGACAACTGTGCTGGAAATGACGAAGGCGAACCAAGACTTCACCTTCTCAGGCCTCAAATCGCGCCCTGCTGTGTCCATCCTACGCGATTTCTCGGCCCCTGTGGTTATGGATCACGACGCTGATCACGCCCATCTGCTGGCCTACGACACCGATCCCTTTAACCGTTGGGAAGCCGGGCGCACCCTTGCGCGCAATGCACTGCTGGGGATGATCCGCAACGGCACACGTCCCAATCCCGCCTATCTTGACGGCATCCAGGCTGTGGCGATGGACGACGGGCTCGACCCTGCCTACCGCGCCCTGATGTTGGGCTTGCCCAGCCAATCTGATCTGGCCACCGCCCTGCATGACGCAGGCGACACGCCAGAGCCTGACATCATCTATGCCGCAACTGAAATGATGCGCGATGCGTTGGCCGCCAAGCTTGATACCGCACTGCCCGCGCTCTATGCCGCCAATCTGGTGACCGCGCCGTATCAACCGGATGCTGTGCAATCAGGCAGGCGCGCCCTTGGCAATGCGGTCCTTGCCCTGCTTACGCGCCGCGACGACGGCAAACAGGCGCAAGCGCAATACGACAGCGCCGACAACATGACCCAACAGCTGGTTGCCTTGGCCAATCTGATCCGTGCGGGTCGCGGGGATACAGCCCTCAAGGCATTTGAGGCACAGTGGAAAGACGACCGGCTGGTGATGGACAAGTGGTTCGGCCTGCAAGTTATCGAAGCTGATCCCGAAGACGCCCATGAGATCGCTGAAAACCTGACCAAGCATCCCGATTTTAATTGGAAAAATCCCAACCGCTTCCGCGCTGTTTTTGGCAGTCTCGCGATGCACCACGCTGGGTTCCATCATGCCACGGGTGCGGGCTATGCGCTGCTGGCAGATTGGCTGATCAAGCTTGATCCGATCAATCCGCAGACCACAGCACGCATGTGTTCGGCCTTCCAGACATGGGCGCGCTATGACGGTGACCGCCAAAGCCTGATCAAGTCACAGCTTGATCGCATTCTGGCGACCCCTGCGCTCAGCCGGGACACCACTGAGATGCTGACACGCATTCGCGGCGTCTAACTGGAAAACACGGAGCTTTGGTAATGCCTATCCTCCTTGGTCTGATTGGCCTCGCTGCGAGCGCCTATTTCGTGATCGTGCGCGTCAAACGCGGTGCCGAAATGGCATCCGGGTTGATGGATGCCGCCCAGGATGTGCGCGGTGCAGCGCGCCGCTTTGGGTTTCGCCGCCAAGGAAACCAGCATCCCGTGGAAGCCGTGGAGGATCCAAACCTTGCCGTCGCAGCACTAGCTACCGCGTTTATGCAGCTTGACGATCTGCCGACCGCCGATGCCCGCCGCGCGTTGGATGTAGCATTGCGCTGCCACCTAAATCTCGACGGTGACACGGCTCAGGAAATCGAAGTGTTGGGACACTGGTTGGTAGAGCAATGTGGCGGTGCCGCCCCCGCGTTCTCGCGCCTCTCTAAACGCCTGCACAAACTCGACGAAGGCGCATCTTTCCCTACTCTCATCGAAATCCTCTCTGAGGTCACTTCAGCAGGCAGCAAAGGTGGCCCAAGCACCCGCCAATCCGAAGCCCTGACCGATCTTGCACATGTCTTTAGCCCAAGATGATCACACCCCTGCAATACCATACCCAAGCGCGCAACGTGTTAACCGCCGTGGTTGTGTGTGGGGTTTGGGCAGCCCTGCTCGCGGCTTATGTCTTGGTGGGGGCCGCGTGGTGGGTGATCGCCTTTTTTGGCATATTCACGCTGCCTGCACTTTATGATCTGGCGGCAAACCCTGCCGCCGGCTTGACCCTCGATCAACAAAGCATCCGCTGGTATTCTGGCCGCGCCAAGGCCGAGGTAGCCCTATCAGAAATCGACCATATCCGCCTTGATACACGCCTCGATTTCTCGACACGTGCGACGGTGATCTTGCACACGGGTCGCAAAGTTCGCTTGCCGTTTGAGGCAACGCCCCCCGCCCGCCTGCTTGAACCTGCACTTGATGCACATGACATCCCCACGCGGCGACATCACTTTACCTTTATGCAATAGGGCTCAAGGACGCGTCCGGGGCCGCGTGTCCTTCACCGGTTTGCAGTAAGTCTGCGCGTTCAGCCACCTCGACATCTCGCGCCGCTTGGCCTTGCTACGCAACGGACCCCAATCCGCCGCAACGCCCTTGCCGCCGGGTCCATAAATCACGCCATCACGTGGTACCGTAGTCGCCATGATCCGAACGGCGCAGCTTAGGTTCGCCGCACCACTCTTCAACGCCGCTCCCGTGCCTACGTTACACCTATACCCGCGCGCCGTAGCGGGCAGGATTTGCAACAACCCGTACCAACGCCCCCCGCCGCCAACGGCCGTGGCCTTATACGTGCTCTCATATTTCGCTAGCGCAGACATGAACCCTACCCAGAACGCCCGCCGCTTGGCATCGTCATTCTGTTCATAAGCCGGGCACCAGGTTTCAATGTCGCCCGGCACCAGATCAACCAACGGCTTGCCGTGATCTTTGAGTGCCGACAGCGCTGCGCGCGTCCAAATCTCATTGCCCGGCATATGTTGCCAACGCGTGCGTGGCAGATCCGCTAGGCGCGCTGGTGGTCGCAAGTTATAAGGATTGTCAGTCACATCTTCTGGAACAAATGAATCTTTGGTAGCTACTTTGAGGTTTGCAACCGCGACCCCAGATTGTTCTGGCGAAATTGGCTTCGCGTCACTTGCCGGCAGGGCCACCTGTTCTGCCAACACCCCCAAAGGAGCCACAGCCAACAGTCCAATCAATACAATACACTTCATAATTAATTTCTTGACCCAAGATTAACGCATTCGCAAGAATTTAGACCGCTATGGACGGTTTAGGAAACAACCCGCTCACCAAACCCAACACCATCACCAAAGCGGCAACAGTCGCCACAACAATGGCAAGAATTCGCCCACAAGCTGCATGAAACTCCGCACGAACACCGCGGCGCCGCCACGAAGCCGCCCAAATCCAGCAGCACAACTGTCGCTAACGAATATCAGCTCCTTTTGGCGGACCCTTTGCATGAAACAAATACTCAACGCGCTGCACATCCGGCTGAAAAAAGCCAAGGATACGACCCCTGTGCCGCATGTTGAAGATACGCCAATCGCACCGCTGAGCGACTTCGTGAAAACCTCGCGCAAACGCCCGGTTCCTGCGCACGCGGTCCAAAGTGCATCCCCCGAAACCGTGTCGCATGAAAACATGCTAAGCATCCCATGCCCCGATCCCACCGCCGAAGACCGCATCCGCGATGCCCACCAAAACCGCGCCCTCAATCTTGTGCGCCAAGAAGACTGGTCCACGCTGTCCAACCTCATTCAGACCGCCGACCGAACGCTTAAAATGACGCCCGGCAGCATGCCTGTGGCAGAACTGATGGCTTACGGCGCGCGCGCTGATGTGGTCCATGCCGCCGAACATGCACTCTTTGACACCACGCCAGAGCGCGATGCGCCGCTGCTCAATGGCATCGAATCGCTGGAATATGTACTGCAGGACCACCCTGAGGACCCTGCCATCGCTTGTGTCGTGGCGCTTGCGCATATTGATGTTGCATGGGCGTGGCGTGGCACGGGTTGGGACATCGACGTGCCTCCCCAAAACCGCGAAGCTTTTGGCGCGCATTTCGAACGCGCCACCGAAATCATGGCCCCCTTTAGGGCCGAAGCCTCCCATTCGCCTCTGGTCGCCGCTACTTGCTGCGCACTGCTGGCAGGCCCTGGCCAATCCGCCCAAACGGCTGCCGACCGCTATGAAGCACTGATTGACCTCAACACGAGCAACCCCGCTCCAATGCGCGCCATGGGCAATCATCTGCTGCCGCGCTGGCATGGATCCTACGACGCGCTTGAACTTGAAGCCCGCCGTACTGCCGCACGCACCGGAAATATCTGGGGCGCAGGGGCCTATACATGGGTGATGTTCGATGCGATTTCCGGCGATGATGAGGCTTGCGCCCGACTTGACTTGCCGTTCTTTATCGAAGGACTGCATGACATCCTCGCGCGCCGCCGCGATCCTCATATCGTCAATCTGCTGGCCGCCTATTGCGCCAACACCATGGGTCAGGCCTATTCAGGTAACAACGACGCCGATCAAAACCGCGCCCAAATCGCAGCCTGCGCCGACTGGATCGTGCGCGAACACCTAACTGAATTGCACCCGATGATTTGGGCCCACGCCGCCCAAGGTTTCGACAACTCCCTTCGCATCCGCTCTGCCGCTCGCTTTGCCGCCGCCGGCCAAGCCGACGCCATGCGCATCCTCACGATATTGTTCAAACGCGAAATCGCCGCGGGCAATCGTATTGTGTTCACAGAAGACGGCCCCGTCGCGACAGCCGGCTAAGACGCGGTCGCTTCTGCGATTGCGTCAGGAGTGGCGTGGCAATTGAACGCCGGCCTCCTAACCCCAGCATGATGAAGCCACCGCTGCGCAGATTATCCAAGCCGCGCCCTCTTGCCCCACCTGCCCTGCAGAGCTAAGACCAGACGCATCACATGACCTATGAGGCCGCCCATGCTTGACCTGACCTATGACACCCCAAAACCCCGCATCATCGCCGGGGCCACGCAAGACTGGGAAGTCGTCATCGGGATGGAAGTCCATGCGCAGGTCAAATCCAACGCTAAGCTCTTCTCAGGGGCCTCGACTACATTCGGTGCTGAGCCAAACTCCAACGTCGCTTTTGTGGACGCCGCCATGCCCGGCATGCTGCCCACGATCAACGAATATTGCATCGAACAGGCCGTGCGCACCGGGCTTGGCCTCAAGGCAAAGATCAACCTGAATTCGGCCTTTGATCGCAAGAACTACTTCTATCCTGACTTGCCGCAAGGGTATCAAATCAGCCAACTTTATCACCCCATCGTCGGGGAAGGCGAAGTGCTTGTGGAGCTTGGCGACGGCACTGCGCGCCTTGTACGCGTGGAACGCATTCACCTGGAACAAGACGCCGGAAAATCGATCCACGACATGGACCCAAACATGTCCTTTGTTGATCTCAACCGCACCGGCGTCGCTCTGATGGAAATCGTTTCGCAACCCGACATCCGCTCCCCCGAAGAGGCTGCCGCCTATCTCGCCAAATTGCGTCAGATCCTGCGGTATTTGGGAACCTGTGATGGCAACATGCAGTCCGGCTCCATGCGCGCGGACGTCAACGTCTCGGTCTGTCCCATCGGGCAGTACGAAAAATATCAGGCCACCCAAGATTTCAGCCACCTTGGGACCCGATGCGAAATCAAAAACATGAATTCCATGCGCTTCATTCAGCAGGCCATCGAAGTTGAGGCAAAACGCCAGATCGCCATCGTTGAAGCGGGCGGTACAGTGACGCAAGAAACGCGCTTGTTCGACCCCGACAAACAGGAAACGCGCTCCATGCGGTCCAAGGAAGAAGCCCATGATTACCGCTACTTCCCCGACCCCGATCTATTGCCGTTGGAAATCGAACAGGCGTGGGTGGATGATATCGCCGCCTGCCTGCCCGAACTGCCCGACGCCAAGAAATCGCGTTTTATCGCCGACTTTGGCCTGTCGGATTACGATGCCTCCGTCTTGACTGCCGATCTCACGTCCTCCTCATATTTTGAGGAAACCGCCCAAGGCCGCGACGGCAAAATGGCCGCGAACTGGGTGATAAACGAGCTCTTTGGCCGGTTGAAAAAGGATGAAAAAGACATCGCTGACAGCCCCGTCACCCCAGCCCAGCTTGGCGGTGTGATCGACCTGATCGCCTCAGACGCGATTTCCGGCAAGATCGCCAAAGACGTGTTTGAGATCACCTACACCACCGGCCGCGACCCTGCCGAAATTGTTGAAACCGAAGGCCTCAAGCAGGTCACTGACACCGGCGCGATTGAAACAGCTGTCGACGAGATCATCGCCGCCAACCCCGATCAAGTCGCCAAAGCCCGCGAAAACCCCAAACTCGCCGGTTGGTTTGTAGGCCAAGTGATGAAGGCGACGGGCGGCAAGGCCAATCCCAAAGCGGTGAACGAACTGGTGGCGAAAAAGCTGGCGCAGTGACCCAATTGCGCCGCTAAAACAACCGCGGAACTGTCACAAACTCTGGGGAAGCACGCGCATTTGTGCGAACTCTCGATGCGCTTGCTTCGGTTCCGAAGGCCGATCAATGCCTGCATGGTTCCCGGCCGTGGTTCAAATCTGAAAAAACCGGAAACTAACACTGCCTCTTTGACCCAAATGGGCTATGCAATCAACTGGATGCGGTGCCACGAATGATGCACTAGCACAGTTCAGACATTCCGACGGCCATGGGTCAAAATCCCTATGCCAGCCGCTTCGAATCGCAGAAAACTTCGGTCGTCGCCCATGCCAAACCAAATGCATTCACGCCCTCGTCGATAGCCTCCCAACGCACTCTCTTTTATCGGCGGTTTTTGCGACCCGGTCGCCAAAACCTGCTTCACCGATCGGCAATGTCTCGCCGAATCACATGGGTTTTAGGCGGTCGCTCATCCAACACGGCAACAATGCTGCCCCCGGCCTGCCATTGTAGCCCGATCAACCATCAATTTTACACGCCTAGGTCGCAATTCCGCCATAATCTCTACAATTCTGGACGAAGCCTTTTCTGCAGTGTTACTAGAAACTTCAGATTTGAAATCGGCCTTACAGACATTCTTGCAAAGGCCTCGGAAGGAATAGGAAGACACCTAATGGCATTGCATAATTTTAAAATGACGCTTGCTGTCGCCGCGACAATCGCCGTCACAGCGACAGTATCGACTGCTGCAACCTTCGGCCTAGTTCCTATCAACGGTACGGCAACAACACTGCCCGCATCGACATATTCGCTTATCGAGCCGGTATTGCCATTCCCAATCATAAGCTTTCGGGATGAGGGATCCCTATTTGGTGGCTTGTTCCTGAGCGGTACGACAGCAAACACCCGGCTGACATACACGTTCATCGGTTCAGAGGCGAGCGCGACAAACCTCTCTACCCTCGCGCTTGGATCAAATTCATTCAGCAACGCCACATCCGTTAACGGCGACAACTTTACCACCCAACAGACGTTTGATGATTTTGTTGATCTGAATTTCGAAACAAACAATCTCAGCGAAAGCGATTTCATCAGCAACCTGTTTGGCAGTGCAAGCGATTCTCGGCTCTCCATTGCGTTTTCGGACATCTCCAATGATCCATTTGCAACGAGCGTCTACGCGTTCTTTGGTGACGGTGCTGGCGACAATGACTTTGATGATTTGGTTCTCCGGATCGACACCTTCGAAGTTTCCGAAGTTCCACTGCCCGCCGGTGGTATCTTGTTGATCTCCGCCCTTGGTGGTTTGGCCGCTGCACGCCGGGCGCGCCGCAAAAGCTAATCTACGTCGTCACAAAATTACGCAGTAATTTTCAAGGCCGTGCTCATCACCGAGTGCGGCCTTTCTGCTATGTGGCGAATCCAATAGCGACCTGCCTCTACGGCTGGATCCCAAAGTCCTAAAATCGTGCACAACCCGGTGCACAGCTTGTGCACAGGTATCACCCCCCTTTCGGAGCGCGCTTTCGCTTGATACAGACATGTGACAAATTGCCCGAAAGATCGCCAATGCCCCGTTTTGAGTACAAAGTCGTCCCCGCCCCGACCAAAGGCCTCAAGGCCAAAGGTGTCCGCACCGCCGAAGCACGCTTTTCCAATGCATTACAAGATCTTATGAATGAACTCTCAAGTGATGGATGGGAGTATCTGCGCGCAGAAACACTGCCATCGACAGAGCGCTCAGGTCTGACCGGATCCACCACTGAATGGCGCAACGTAATGATTTTCCGCCGCCCTCGCGAAAGCGACACCTCTGACTTCCAACCCGAGCTGTTGCCCGCGCCCACTCAAGAGCCGGTAATGTCTTCTATAGAAAAAGAAATTTCTGAGCCAGAGATCAAAGAGCAGCCAACACCAGTGGTTCCAGGCGCCGTTGATAACATCGTCGAAGACACCCCGGCCAAAACTGGCATAAGCACGACACTCAGCCTGCTGGCCGCGAAGAGAAACGCTTCTAAATCAGAAGACTAGTGACTAAACCTCATCTGATATATCCAAAGATAACGCGTGGATTTGCGCGATCAGCGACGATCCCAGCGCATTATGCACCGCACGATGCCGCGCAATGCGGCTCAACCCCTTGAAATCAGGGGACGTAATCTGTACGTCGAAATGGGTTTCGCCCCCTTCGCGAAAGCCACTATGCCCCCTATGGGCTTCACTGACATCGGCCACCTCAAGTTCGACCACAACAAATGCCCCATTTAGCGCCGTTTCGATTTTTTCTTTCATTTCCATACCAATCTTTCAGGATTTTTTCGTCCTGCCCCCTTCAATCTCTCGACGACAAGTCTAAACTGACCAGCCTGAGTCGGAAAGGTCCACACCCAATGCCAAAGAACGATCCCTTCGGATTTGACATGTCAGTGTCATCGGCGAAAAAGAAAAACCCACGTGGTCGTCGAGGCATGTCAGGGGCGTCTGAAACCTCCCGGCGGCTGTGCGATCATGAAGGCTGCGAGGAGCCGGGCAAGTACCGCGCCCCAAAAGCGCCAGATGTGCTGGACGACTACTTTTGGTTCTGCCAACAGCATGTGCGTGAATACAATCTTAAGTGGAATTTCTTTGACGGCACCACTGAGGCTGAGTTGAACGCACAGATGTCGAGCGACAAAGTTTGGGAACGCCCGACGAAACCTATCGGCGATCCCGAAGCACGCGCTTGGGCTCGGCTTGGCATTGAGGACCCCCATCAGGTTTTGGGGGCCAACGCCACCCAGAACCCCGGCAAAGGACCGCAGGCAGGCCGACGTCTGCCCCCCACAGAGCGCCGCGCGATCGAGATCCTTGAAGCCAAGGACACATGGACCAAACCAGAGGTGCGCAAGGCCTATAAGGCGCTCATCAAAGTGCTCCACCCCGATATGAATGGGGGCGATCGCAGCCAAGAAGAGCAACTCCAACAGGTTGTCTGGGCTTGGGATCAGGTTAAGAGCAGCCGCAACTTCAAGGACTGATTTCCGCCTGGTGGCGCAATTTCGCGGTTGCCAAATGCAGCATAACCATCGCTGCAACCCACAGTTTTACAGATAAAAAACTGTGGGTTGCAGCTTCGGCCAAGGTAACCCAGCCAAACACGAAAACGCCCATCTGCGCGTGCGGCAGAGGCAAGATCAACATTGCCCCCAAACCTGAACCTGCAAGGGTCGCACCGATCGCGCTGAGCGCTGCCCACAGCATGCCCTTGCCGCCAGGCCGGCCGAACCCATCCGCAAATACAAACCCGGCAACACCCGCGCCGATCATAGCCGCCAGGTGAAACCCTGTGTCGGGTAACATGTGGCGCAAATTGCCACCCAGCTCCGTCATCGCAAAGGCGGTTACCAAGCCAACAAGGCCTGTCAGCGCTGCGATGCAAAGGCGTGTCTGATTGCTTAGATTTTGATGCGTCATGAGTTTTCTCCTTTTGTGACGCTGTCTGTTCTAGGGCACGATTTGCGCAACACAGGCCGCGTATTTGTGCAGATATCGCGCAAGCGGCTGTTTATCTTAATTAAATAACAACATCTCGGCCTCAAGTTGTGAGCATTGCACCAGTCACTAGGATTATTTATGCGCTGCCTGATAGTTGAAATGGACCCGATATTTTCCGAAATGCTGTGCGACAAGATCGAAAGCTTGGGTCATAGCGCAACCCGCGCGCGCACTGTGCAGGACGCCAAACCACTATTGCAAAAAGGTCTGTTGGATATTGTGATGTTTGATCACGCCATGCAGGACGCTCAAATAATGCGCCTGACGCGCTTAAAAGATACCCTCTGCCCAGGTGCAAAAATGATCAAGTTGACGGATTGCGAGATGCTCCCGGATAGGTCCGGCGTTCGGTTGGCCCCCGCACTCGCGCAGGTCCTTGCCGCACCTACAGCACCGATTGCGCAACGCCCAGGTCCGCTGGCTGCTGCCATTGCTTGGCTAACTTAACCAAAGACGAGCCAAACTGGCCTTAAGTCTCTTTGATTTTTGCCCCTTTCCCTTGCACGTAACCACGATATGTTGCATCCGAAGACGGAATTTCCCTTGCAACACCAAGGGCAGAACCAAGGGGACTAAAACGATGGCCGACGGCGCATTAGATATTGATTCAAAACCAACCGAAGATATCTCGGTGCGTGAGGCTTTTGGCATCGATTCAGATATGATGGTAAAGGGCTTTGCTCAGCGTACAGAACGCGTTCCTGATCTGGACAGCACCTACAAATTTGACCCAGACACCACTTTGGCGATTTTGGCAGGATTTTCCCACAATCGCCGCGTGATGATCCAAGGGTACCACGGCACAGGAAAATCCACGCATATTGAACAGGTTGCAAGCCGCCTGAACTGGCCTGCCGTACGTGTGAACCTTGATAGCCACATCAGCCGGATCGACCTGATCGGTAAAGACGCGATCAAGCTTAAGGACGGCAAGCAGGTTACTGACTTCCAAGAAGGCATCCTGCCTTGGGCTTTGCGCAACCCGACCGCCATCGTGTTTGACGAATATGACGCCGGCCGTGCTGACGTGATGTTCGTGATCCAGCGCGTTCTCGAAGTTGACGGCAAACTCACGCTGCTTGACCAAAACAAAGTCATCGAACCCCACCCCTATTTCCGCATTTTTGCCACTGCAAACACTGTGGGCTTGGGTGACACGACGGGCCTCTATCACGGCACGCAGCAGATCAACCAAGGTCAAATGGACCGCTGGTCGCTGGTGGCCACGCTCAACTATCTGTCGATTGATGCAGAGACTGCGATCGTGCTGTCAAAGAACCCGCATTACAATAATGCCGAAGGGCGCAAGACCGTCAAACAGATGGTCACCGTCGCTGACCTCACGCGCACTGCGTTTATGAACGGTGATCTGTCGACCGTGATGTCGCCGCGCACAGTGATCGCATGGGCCCAAAACGCCGAGATTTTCCGCAACGTTGGCTATGCCTTCCGCCTGTCGTTCCTCAACAAATGCGACGAGTTGGAACGCCAGACTGTAGCTGAGTTTTATCAGCGTCTGTTTGATGAGGAATTGCCAGAAAGCGCGGCGAGTGTGAGCTTGGGGTGAGAGCAACTGCGGTCATAATTGCTGCGTTAGCTGCTTGCGCTTTTGCACAGGCAGCTCGCGCAACAACATTACCAAAATTGCTCAACTTACCTGAAACTGCATTCGGACAGCTTGGCTTTTTCCATCAATGCACAGGGCTTGTTAAGGCAGGCCCAACGCATAGACTAGGCCAGCTGCCGAATGACGTTGCCGCTTGCATTGAGGCATGAGAAAATGACCAACTCCACTGACAATCCAGCAGATGCCTTCAAAAAAGCGCTCGCCGAAGCGTCTAAGGTGATGGCCAACGACCCTGATTTGACGGTCAGCTATTCCGTGGACCCATCAGGGTTGTCAGGCGACGCAATGCGCTTGCCGCAAGTATCGCGCCGGATGACCCGCGACGAGGTGATGTTGGCACGTGGCACCGCAGATGCGCTGGCGCTGAACCGCCGCTACCACAATGGTCAAACCCATGCGCGCTATGCCCCCCAAGGCGATATGGCGCGCGACCTTTACGAAGCGATGGAAACGGCGCGTTGTGAGGCGATGGGCGCGCGGGACATGCCCGGCACCGCGGGCAACATCGACGCAAAAATCAAACATGATGCGCTCCGCAAAGGGTATGATCAAGCCAAGCAGGCCTCAGATGTGCCGTTGGCTGTCGCTGCGGGCTATCTTGTGCGCCACCTCGCAACGGGCCGCGATTTGCCTGCCGGTGCTGAAAACGTAATGGAGTTGTGGCGCGGATTTATCGAAGAACGCGCCGATGGAACGCTTGAGAACCTTGATGGCTCCCTCGACGACCAAGCGATGTTTGCGAAATTTGCACGTCAGATGATTTCAGATCTCGGCTACGGCGATCAGCTGGGCGACGACCCCG
This sequence comes from Sulfitobacter sp. SK012, assembly GCF_003352085.1. NCBI lineage: Bacteria > Pseudomonadati > Pseudomonadota > Alphaproteobacteria > Rhodobacterales > Roseobacteraceae > Sulfitobacter > Sulfitobacter sp. SK012. The sequence continues at coordinate 1,726,941 of NZ_CP025804.1, read as the reverse complement.
ATCAGCTTGACGAAGATCAGCAGGACGAGGCCGAAGAAGGTACCGAAGAGGACCAAGATCCCGACAGCACCGGCCAAGATGACCAAAACGATGAGGATGCGGAGGCAACGCCTGAGCAGTCTCAGGAGCAAGAGCAGGACGCAAGCCAAGCTCAAGTTTCGATGGATGATATGGCCGACCAAGAGTTGGGCGATGAAGCGGAAATGCCAGAGGGCGATGCGCCAATGGACCCGCCTCCCCCACAGCCAGTGTCAGATGCCGACCCAAATTATCAAGTGTACCAAATCGATCATGACGAGGTTGTCGGAGCCGAAGAGTTGGCCGAGCCTGTCGAGTTGGAGCGTCTGCGCGCCTATCTCGACCAGCAGTTGGAACCACTCAAAGGGGCCGTAAGCCGCTTGGCCAACAAATTGCAACGCCGCCTTCAGGCCCAACAGAACCGGTCTTGGGAATTCGATCTCGAAGAAGGTACGCTGGACGCTGGACGTCTGGCGCGCGTGGTCGCCAACCCGACTACCCCGCTGAGCTTTAAGGTCGAGAAAGACACCGAGTTTCGCGACACGGTCGTGACCTTGCTGTTGGACAATTCCGGGTCCATGCGCGGACGCCCTATTTCGATTGCAGCGATTTGTGCCGACGTACTGGCTCGGACGCTAGAGCGGTGCAACGTAAAGGTCGAAATCCTTGGCTTTACCACCCGCGCTTGGAAAGGCGGCCAATCGCGTGAGGCATGGCTGAACGAAGGTCGCCCTGCCCAGCCCGGCCGATTAAACGACCTGCGCCACATCATTTATAAATCAGCTGATGCGCCATGGCGCCGGACGCGGCCCAATCTGGGCTTGATGATGAAAGAAGGCCTGCTGAAAGAAAACATCGACGGTGAGGCATTGGAATGGGCGCACCGCCGGATGATGGCTCGCCACGAAGTCCGCAAAATCCTGATGGTAATCTCAGACGGCGCGCCCGTAGATGACAGCACTTTGTCGGTAAACCCAGCAAACTATCTGGAAAAACATCTGCGGGACGTGATCGCGATGGTTGAGAAAAAGCGCGCAGTCGAACTTTTGGCAATCGGGATCGGCCATGACGTGACGCGCTATTACGACCGCGCGGTAACAATCACGGATGTGGATCAACTTGCCGGTGCGATGACCGAGCAGTTGGCAGCCCTATTTGACAACGATCCGCGTGTTCGAGCACGGGGCATGCGGCGCACAGGCTAGACGCTTGAGGCTTCAAGAGGCCGCAAATTTTACAAGATGAAGGGGATCACAATGTTCCAGAGTTTCGAGGTGACAGCGAGGCCCCAACAAGGGCCGCCCCGTTTGAAAGCGTTGCGCACGGTGTTGGAAACCGAAGGGCTTGATGGTTTCTTGGTGCCCCGCGCAGATGCGCATCAGGGTGAATATGTGGCAGCGCATGATGAACGCCTCGCTTGGCTGACTGGATTTACCGGCTCAGCAGGGTTTTGCGCAGCCCTGCGCGAGGTCGCAGGTGTCTTCATTGATGGGCGCTACCGCACGCAGGTAAAAGCGCAGGTCGCAGCAGAATTTACCCCAGTACCGTGGCCTGAGGTATCATTGGGCGATTGGCTGAAAGAACAACTCCCCAAAGGCAGCATCGTAGGGTTCGACCCATGGCTCCACACTCCGGCGCAGATTTCGCAGGTTGAAACCGCACTCGAGGGCACGGGCATCACGCTGCGGCATTGCGGAAATCTAGTGGATCAGATTTGGCAGGACCAACCAGCCCCCCCGATGATGCCTGCCAAGGTGCACCCTCTTGAATTTGCGGGAGAAAGCCACACTGATAAATGCACGCGACTGGGCGCAGAATTGCAAACGGCTGGTCATGCGGCCGCTGTGATCACCTTGCCGGATTCGCTATGTTGGCTTTTGAACCTGCGCGGCGCTGATATTCCACGCAATCCGATTGCTCATGGCTTTGCGGTTTTGCATGGCTCTGGTGCCATTGATCTATTCATGGAACCGTCCAAGCTGAACGGCCTAGAGGGTCATTTAGGCCCAAACGTCACATCCCATGCCCCCGGTGATTTCCTGTCGTTTCTGGAGAGGCTTGATGGTCCTGTGCGCCTTGAAAAAACATCTGTTCCTGTCATCGTTGCTGATGTCATAGGTGACCGCGTTCAATGGGGTGACGACCCTTGTGCACTTCCCAAAGCCTGCAAAAACGAAGCTGAAATCGCAGGCTCAGCTGCGGCACATCTTCGCGATGGCGCTGCGGTCTGTGAATTGCTTGCATGGCTTGATGACCAAGTCCCAGGCAGCCTGACAGAGACCCAAGTGGTCAGCCAGCTCGAAGGATACCGCCAGCGCGACAATGCCCTGCAAGACATTAGTTTCGAGACGATTGCTGGCACAGGTCCTAATGGGGCCATCATGCATTACCGCGTCACCGAAGAAACCGACGCAGTGCTTGAAGACGGCCACCTGATCGTCCTCGACAGTGGCGGGCAATATCTGGACGGGACGACCGATATCACGCGGACCGTTGCCATTGGCACCCCGCCCCGCGAGGCGCAGGAGGCGTTTACGCGCGTCCTTGCCGGTATGATCGGCATGAGCCGATTGCGCTGGCCCAAAGGCTTGGCCGGGCGCGACATTGAGATGATCGGGCGACTGCCGCTATGGATGGCCGGTCAAGATTTTGACCACGGGTTAGGCCACGGCGTTGGGGCATATCTGAGTGTGCATGAGGGACCACAACGGTTGAGTAAAGTCAGCCATGTGCCGCTGGCCCCGGGCATGATCCTAAGCAACGAACCAGGATATTACCGCGAGGGTGCATTTGGCATCCGCATCGAGAACCTGCTTGTTGTGCAAAAAGCAGCGGATTTGCCCGGTGGTGACGTGCACCGAGAAATGCTGGATTGGCGCACGCTGGCCTATGCGCCAATTGACCGTCGCCTAATCCTGCCTGATCTGCTGAACACCAGCGCACGCAGCTGGCTTAATGCCTACCACGCGCAGGTTGCCGAAAAGATCGGCCCACGCCTATCACAACCCGCAAAACTATGGTTGGATGCTGCAACAGCGCCGATTTGAGCGCTCCCCAACGGAGGAAAAACCCATGGCAGATCACATCAAGGTTACCAAATCAGAAGGAACCTGGAGCGTGCGCGCTGGCGGCGCTGTGTTGGGCGAAACCTCCGATGCACTTGAACTGACTGAGGGCGACTATACCCCCGTGATCTATTTCCCGCGCGGCGATATTGCGATGGCGTTTCTAGATACCTCTGAAAAGACGTCACATTGCCCGCATAAAGGCGATGCCAGCTATTACTCCGTTGTCACAAAAAGCCGAACTTTGAAGGATGCCGTGTGGTCCTATGAGGACCCGAAAGATGGCGTATCGCAGATCAAAGGCCACCTAGCCTTTTATCCAAGCGACGAGATCACGGTAGAACAGCTTTAACCTTAATATCTTATGAATGCTCTTCGGCGGCAGTGGCGGCCAGCGCGCGGTTATATGCGCGCAAAGCATCAACTTGGAAAAGCGCCCCTAGCATTTCGGGCGGGGCGTCAGCGCTTAGGGTGACGACGGGAATGAATTCCGCGCCTGATTGCTCAAAGATCGGCATGGCAACCTCAAGCGTGCCGCTGGCATCGATATACGTCCCCTCGTCCACCATTTCCCAGCAGCGCTCTTCGCTGGCGGCATGTGGATCATCAGGGTTGCGCATTATCTTTGAGACAACGAACGTCGAGAGCAAATAGGCCTGCGGACCTGCGGCCAAATGAACGCCGCGCCGCTCGATTTGTGTCAGGAAAAAGCTGCGATCTACGATCCGAGAACTAAGGGCCGTCGACATGCTGACCGCGACCATTACGGCAAGGCCCGTCTGCCAATCCCCTGTGAGCTCGAACACAATCAGCGTGGTCGAGATCGGTGCGCCAAGCACCGCTGCAGCAACGGCGCCCATACCCGCAAGAGCATACAGCGACGTTGATCCAGACACTTCAGGCATGACCCCCGTCGCAATCAAGCCGAATGCCAACCCGGTCAACGCCCCGATCATCAAGGAGGGCGAAAACACCCCGCCGCCCATGCGCCCGCCAAGCGTAACCGCGACGGCAATCACCTTGAGCACAGCAAATGTCGTGGCCTCGTGCAGCGCCAACTCTCCGGTCAGCGCCAGCGAGGTTGTCTCATATCCCACCCCAATGATGTGAGGGAACCATAAGGCGAGCACGCCCAGCATGGCACCAGCGATCGCCGGGCGCAGCCAGCGAGGCAGCTTGGTGCGATCCTGAACAAAATTACCAAAATCATCCGCCCAAAAAACCGCCCGCATCAGCGCCACAGCGACCAGCCCGCAAGTGAGGCCCAGCAGCAAAAAGGCTGGCAGTTCGACATAGAACTGAACGTCGCCATAGGACGGCAGGACAAATTCAGTCATGCCGCCAAATTCGATCCGGTTGATCACGGTGCCTGCTACACTGGCAATCACAATGGGCGCGAATGCATGAACTGCAAAGTGGCGCAGCACCACTTCAAGCGCGAACAGTGCCCCCGCGATCGGTGCATTAAAGCTGGCCGAGACTGCCGCCGCAACAGCGCACCCCAACAAGTCGCGCCCCGTGATGCCGTCTGCGTTGATCCGGCGGCTGACCCAGGTGGCAATCACGCCTGCAATATGCACGACAGGTCCTTCGCGGCCCGATGACCCACCCGTCGAGAGCGTGATCAGCGACGCAAACGCAGAGGCGACCCCAGCGCGGGTTTCAACCCGCCCGTCATGTAACGCCGCCCCCAAAATAACATCAGCCACCGAGCGCGAACGCGCATCTTTGGTAAAGTAATGCAGGATGAGCCCTACCACCAAACCGCCCAGTGTCGGGATCAATACGACCCACATCCACGGCAGATCAGTGATGAAACTATGAAGATATTGCACATCATCCGTTCCATAGAATTTGGCCTGTAACGCGTTGATCGCCTTGCGGAAAAAAAGAGCTACAAAGCCAGCCGCGATGCCAATCAGCAGGGCGATAAACCAAAAGGTGATCTTGCTGGGTCCGCGCAGCCGCAACACCTGCCAGCCCGACCGAAAGGTCGCGATGGCAATCTGCATCTGCTGGCCAATAAAGGAGCGGGTCGGGTCGGTCATCGCAATTCCTTGGTGCGTGCCGTGATGCTAGGCGATTGCCAGGCTGGCGAACACCGCATTTTACTCAGGCCCCTAGCAAGGCGCGGGCGGCCTCTCGCGCGGCATCGGTCACAGTATCGCCTGCCACCATGCGCGCCACCTCGTCTACACGGTCTTGCGCCGAAAGCGGCACAACACTGGTCGTCGTCATGCCTTTGGTCACAGATTTTTGCACGCGCCAATGATGCGCGCCCAATGCGGCGACCTGCGGCGAATGGGTCACGACCAGCACTTGGCCCCCATCTGCAATCGATGCCAACCGCCGGCCAACGGCATCCGCAGTTGCACCGCCAACACCGCGGTCGATCTCGTCAAAGATCAGCGTGAGGCCACGTTGGTTTTGAGTAAGGCAAACTTTAAGGGCGAGTAAAAAGCGGCTAAGTTCCCCGCCTGACGCGATCTTATTCAAAGGTCCCGCGGGTGCGCCGGGGTTTGTCGCCACAGTAAAGGACACCGCGTCGCGGCCATCGGGGCCTTCGGTCTCTGGGCTGATCTGCGTGCTAAAAACCGCACGTTCCATCTTGAGGGGGGCAAGTTCTGCACTGACGGCTTTGTCCAATTTGGTCGCTGATTTGATGCGCGAAGCACTCAGAGCAGAGGCTGCCGTGTCATAGCGCTCTTCTGCTGCTCGAACGGCGGCTTCAAGCTCTGCTTGTCGTGCCTCGCCTGCATCCAGCGCCTCTAGCTTGGCACGCAGCGTCTGCGCAAACCCAGCCAATTCATCTGGCTGAACATTATGCTTTCGCGCCAAACCACGAATGGCAAATAGCCGCTCTTCGGTGTCTTCCAACTCGCCCACATCAAACGACAGTGCCTCGATTGCGGTAACAACGCCGGTCATCGCATCGTCCAATTCGACCATCGCACGGTCAAGAGCAGCCATCGGCGCGTCCAAATGGCCATCTGCCTTTGCCGCCGCCCCATCAAGCCAGCGCATTGCATCCGACAGTTGCGCCTCTGCCCCGCTATGCCCCAACACTTCGTAGGCATTCACCACATCCGCTCGAATTTTTTCGGCCGATTGCATTGTGCGGCGCTGGGTATCAAGGATCGCTTCTTCGCCTGCTTGCGGGTCCAGCTTATCCAGTTCAGCGACGGCGTGGCGTAGGAATTCCTCTTCGGCCCGAATGGCATCGCGGGCCTGTGCGGCCGCATTGGCTGCTTTGCGCGCGCGGCCCATGTCCCCCCAAGCGGCGTGCGTCTTGGACCGGGCGCTATCAAGCGCCCCAAATTCATCTAGGATTTTTCGATGTCCGCGCGGGTTCAAAAGCCCACGGTCATCATGCTGACCATGCAATTCCACAAGGGTATCAGACAGCGCACGCAGCACCTCGCCCGAGACGCGCCGGTCATTAACCCACGCGGTTTTACGGCCCTCGATGGTGTTAATGCGTCGCAAGATTAACTCATCTTCATCCGGTAACCCGGCTTCTTGCAAAACTGCGTGGGCTGGATGGTCAGGCCGCAGATCAAAACACGCGGTTACTTCACCCTGTGCCGCGCCTTGGCGTACAAGATCAGCACGCCCGCGCCAACCGAGGACAAAACCAAGTGAATCCAACAAGATAGACTTGCCAGCACCAGTTTCGCCGGTCAACACATTTAGACCCGGCTGAAAACTAAGTTCCAGCCGTTCAATGATTAACATGTCCGAGATATCAAGGCCGCGCAGCATTTTGTTCCACCCCAAGGGCGAGGTTGCCCCCGGTTGCTGCTAGAGCCACTGACCTTTGATGGTCTGGCGGTAAATCGAAGACAGCCAGTTGTCACCAAACGATTTAAGCTCAAGCCCACGGCCAGACAGCAATTTGAAGCTGTCTTCGTACCACACGGTCGAGCGGTAGTTATAGCCCAGAATCGCCCCAGCCGTCTGCGCTTCATCCGTCAGACCAAGGCTTAGATAAGCCTCAACCAGCCGGTGCAATGCCTCTGCGGTGTGTGACGTTGTCTGGAAATCCTCTACCACCACTCGGAAACGATTGATCGCTGCCGGATAGTGGTCGCGCCGCAGATAATAGCGCCCGACTTCCATTTCCTTGCCCGCAAGATGGTTGAAAGCAAGGTCAAATTTCAGGACCGCAGCACGGGCATAATCGCTATCTGGGTAGCGCTCAATCACATCACGCAGCGCTTGCAGCGATTGAAACGTCAGCCCCTGATCACGGCCAACATCATCGATCTGATCGTAATAGCTGAGCGCCAGAAGATAGGATGCATAGGCGGCATCATCATCATCTGGATAGAAGTCGATGAACCTCTGCGACGCAGACCGGCTGTTGGGGTAATCTTTGTCTTGATGATAGGCAAAAGCCTGCATGATTAACGCGCGTTTAGCCCATTCTGAATAGGGATAAAGACGCTCAATCTCTGAGAAGTAGAACGCACCGTCGCTTGGGCGCTTGCGATTCAACTCAAACTCGCCGCGTTCAAAAATCTGCTCAGCTGAATACGTATCAAGAGGGATTTCTTGCCGGTTAAAGAAGCTTGATGTGAAGCGCCCGGAATCCGTGCTACAGGCAGCCAACGACGCTACAATCAGCATCACTCCCGCTACCCGTTTTGCTGAGCCCTGCACTTTCATGCCCTGCCACCCTCATTTAATAACCGTACCCGGCGCATTTTCACGTCAGTTCGCCTCTGACTAACACAATAATTTCCAGTGCAAAACGCCGATTGCGCATTTAACCACCCCAAGATGCTCAAATGCCCGTCAGCCGTTGCTGCAGGTCCTGTAATATTTGAATATTGATGCAAAAGCTAGGTTCAGGCGACGGCAGGAATTTCATCCCAAACCAGACCGTGGCCCGGAAGACGCGCAGCCATTTCGCCGTCACATTTGACCATCCGCACCGCCCCTGGCGTCGCAAAAAGAGCGCGCAGCAGCGTGTTGGTCAAGGAATGGCCCGCACGCACGCCAGTATAGTGACCCAAAAGCGGTGCACCCGCCAAGGCCAGATCACCCAACGCATCAAGCATTTTATGGCGTACAGGCTCATCCGCATGCCGCAACCCACCAGGGCTCACGACGTTTTCACCATCAAAAACAACAGCATTTTCGCCAGCGTTCCCGCCAAGTGCCAAACCGCTGGCCTGCATCGCATCCACATCTGCCTGACGGCAGAAGGTGCGGCTGTCACAAAGTTCACGCGCGAAAGAACCGTTGTTCATGACCAATGATTTTTGCTGGTGCCCAATGGCAGCGTCAACAAAATCGATTGTGAAATCAATCCGAAGCGTGTCTGACGGCGCGATTGATGCAGACGCATCGCCCTCCGTAACAGTCACCGTTTTCAGAACTTCAAACGCCATCACAGGGGAAGTCTGAACACGAACGCCGCGCTGCATGATACCGCGCACGAAAGGGGCGGAAGAGCCATCAAGAATGGGAACTTCTGGACCGTCGATTTCAACGAGCACATTGTGGATACCGCAGCCTGCGATGGCTGCCATCAAATGCTCAACAGTAGAAACCTGAAGACCGTTTGCGTTTTCCAGCTTGGTGCACAAAGGCGAACGGTTAACAGCATCCCAACGCGCAGGAATCATCCGGTCACCCAAATCAATGTCCGTCCGCTTGAACCAGATCCCGTGGTGCACACCAGCAGGACGCAGTGTAACAGTCACAGGCGCACCAGAGTGCAGGCCTTTGCCGGTAAAGCTGATCGCTGATTTCAAAGTTGTTTGCACGTCGCACCTCAGGGTCTAAGACATCGTTTGTCTTGCTTGAAGTCACACCTATGCCGCTGGTTGCGCTATCACAATTCAATCTTTGTAACCGACTGAAACATCAATGTTACAAAGCGGCGCAAACCAGCCGTCACGATTGCAAGCCCCTGTTGTAAAACGAAAAAGGACCACCCGAAGGCAGCCCATTCCGTGAATTGAAAAGTGATTTAGTTCGCTTGACGGCGCAGGAACGCGGGGATTTCGATGCGTTCTTGATCGGGATCAACAGACTCGCGGGGCTGAGGAGCCGACGCAGCAGACGGCGATTTGACCGATGGTTGCTGGCGCGCAGGCTGCGGCGCGGCTGCTGCAGGACGCTCACCTTCTTGGCCTGTCATGCGGTTGATCAGCGAGTTGATCCCAAACCGTGGACGCTCACTAGAAGCGGCACTGGGTTCTACCGATTGTTGCTGCTGGCGTGCTGCATGTTGTTGCTGGGCTGCCGGATTCGCCTTTTGTGCGGCGGCACGCAGGCGTGCAAGTGCTTCAGGCGATGGCGTGCCGGGCACAGGAGCGCGTGGCGCAACAAATGCCTCTGGCTCAGCTTCGATGGCATCACGGCGAGGCTCGAATGCGGTCACTTCTGGCGTATATGCCGGGGCTGGCAGACCGTCTTCGTCATCTTGTGCGTCTTCATCAAAGATATCGTCATGCATGTCCTGTGCAGCGACCTCTTTTGTATCAAGATCGTCAAGGAAGCTTGGTGCATCGTCTTCTTGGCGTTGCGATTCTGCGGCAATCGGCTGGCGCTCAGGCGCTTCGATCTGGCCAATCTCCTGCGCGTCGTCGAGCGCACTTTGTGGCAAAGGCTGACGCATGGAACGACGTGGAACCGGCATTTCGGTGTTCACATCCATCGCATCGATACCCGTCGCCACAACGCTGACGCGCATTGTGCCACCCATTTCGGTATCCAGCGTGGAACCGACAATGATGTTTGCCTCTGGGTCGACTTCTTCGCGAATGCGGTTTGCAGCTTCGTCCAGTTCGAAAAGGGTCAGGTCGTGACCGCCGGTGATGTTGATCAGCACGCCCTTGGCACCGCGCAGGCTGATTTCGTCCAGCAGCGGGTTGGCAATGGCTTTTTCTGCGGCTTGGATCGCGCGATCTTCGCCGTCCGCCTCGCCTGTCCCCATCATGGCTTTGCCCATTTCGTCCATTACGGCGCGCACATCAGCAAAGTCGAGGTTAATCAGGCCAGGACGTACCATCAGGTCTGTAACGCCCTTAACACCTTGATAAAGCACGTCATCCGCCATGGAGAAGGCTTCGGTAAAGGTGGTTTTTTCATTGGCCAAACGGAACAGGTTTTGGTTCGGAATGATGATCAGCGTATCAACAACCTTTTGCAGCGCCTCAACACCGTCCTCGGCCTGACGCATGCGCTTGGCACCTTCAAACTGGAACGGCTTGGTCACGACACCAACGGTCAGAACACCCAATTCGCGGGCGGCTTGTGCGATAATTGGAGCAGCGCCTGTCCCGGTGCCCCCCCCCATACCGGCAGTGATGAAACACATGTGAGCACCGGCCAGATGGTCAACAATCTGTTCAATGCTTTCTTCGGCTGCGGCGGCACCAACTGCGGCGCGGGCCCCAGCCCCCAAACCTTCGGTGACTTTGATACCCAGCTGAACGCGGTTCTCTGCTTGCGCCTGCTGCAAGGCTTGAGCGTCCGTGTTGGCGACGACAAAATCCACACCATCGAGTTGCTTCTCGATCATGTTGTTTACAGCATTGCCACCCGCCCCGCCGACACCAAATACGGTGATCCGTGGCTTAAGGTCATCCTGTCCGGGCAATGAAAGATTCAATGTCATTGTAAAAGTCCGCCTGTTCTGCTTGCCCGCAAAGCGCGGGAGTTGTGTGCCTAAATTCCCCCAATCCTAGTCGCTGGAGGCGTTGCCGTCACCTAGAAATCGTTACGAAACCGCTAAATGTGGGCAATTTTTCGCCAATTCCCGCATTATTTCGGTCTTAACACTGCATCTTGCGATCACCAGTTGTCCCTGAACCATTTAACCGCCCGCTTGAGAGAACGTGAAGGGTATCGGTCTGCGGGAATATCGAAGTCCCACCACTCGTCCTGCGGGTGTGCCGCGAACAATGCGAGCCCCACAGCAGACGCGAATCCGGGTCCCGTTGCAGCCTGTGGCAACCCATGCACCCGCAAAGGTCGACCAAGGCGAACCTGCTGGCCCAAAATCTTGCTGGCCAAACCGTCCAAGCCAGGGATCTGACTGCCGCCACCGGTCAAAACAATCTGCTGGCTTGGCAGATGGTCGAAACCAGCCGCATCGAGCCGTGCCCGCACCTCTTCAAAAATCTCTTCGACACGCGGGCGCATGATGCCAATCAGTTCTGCCCGGCTCGCCGTACGGCGGTCGTGGTGGTAATCCCCGGTTTCGGCCATAATCTCGATCATCTCACGGTCATCCATGCCCGTGGCGTGCACACCGCCGTAAAACGTCTTGATCCGTTCGGCGTTGGCCATTGGAACCTGCAAGCCCATCGAAATATCCGAAGTGATGTGATCACCGCCCATTCGGATGCTGTCCGCGTAGATCATGTGTTTCTTCATAAAGATCGACACGCTGGTCGCTCCGCCGCCCAAATCAATGCAAGCAGCACCCAATTCTTGTTCGTCTTCCACCAAGGCTGAGATGCCCGAGCAATATGCCGAAGATGCAATCCCAGCCAACTCAAGATCGCAACGCTTGATGCAATGCGCTAGGTGTTGAACCGCATCGGCATCCACCGTCAGCATGTGCATATCAACCGACAACGCATTGCCCAGTTGACCGCGCGGATCGCTCAGACCTGAGCGGTGATCGAGTGCGAAATTCACTGGCTGTGCATGCAACACTTCGCGCTCCGCACCGTAGTCAGGCACATCACACGATGCGAGCACCCGGGCCACGTCCTGCTCAGAAACGGCGCTGCCTTCCAACTCGACCTCAGCATCAAGCCCGTAGCTGCGCGGTTCGGCCCCTGCAAAACACGCAATGACATGATCAACACGGATGCCCGCCATCTTTTGCGCGGCCTGCAACGCAGTGCGAATGGCCCGCTCCGTTTCTTGGATTGCGCAAATCTCGCCAAAGCGGACCCCGCGCGAGCGTGTGGTCGCCGCACCGATCACTCGGAAGCCCGACTGTCCCGCCAATGATCCGATCTCGCCGTCTTCGACCATGCTGCCCGTGCCATCAAAGCGAAGCACCAAGCATGCAATCTTTGAACTGCCCACATCAAGGATCGCCACAACCCCGCGCTGCATCGCAATTTTGCGCATATTCCGCATCGATCGTTGGCTGTCGTAGAGATCCATCATTTTTCCTGTGCCTTAAAGTTCGTCTGCCGGGCCCGCCATTGATCGGAGGCCTCTTTACTCATCTGAACGGTGGGTCGTTGACCCAACCGCATATCCACCCGCGCCACATCACGGCTCAAAACATCGCGCGCGCCCTCAAGGGCAATCACCCGCTCAAGCGCCTGCAACGCGCCGGTTTCGGGCAGCAAAATCCGTTGCCCCCGGTCCAGAACAACGTCCCAGCGCCGCTCGCCGATACGCACAACGCCGCGCAATCGGTCGCCCAAAGGGTCAGCGGCTGCAATCAAGGAAAGCGCTTCGGTCACAGATTGGTTGGCTTTTCCGCCCGCGATCAGCGGCAAATCAGGGCGCGCATAACGTGTCAAAATCTCTGCGACATAAATGCCATCGCGGTCGATCAAGGCCAGCCCAGTCTCAGAGCGCCATATCGCCACGGGCACCCGAGGGGTCACATCGACCTGCAACACCCCACCCGGCCGAATGCGAAGGGCGGCCTGGTTGACGGCAGAAATCTCGGTGATGGTCTGGCGGATCGCCGTCAAATCCAAATCAAAGCTGCTGACCGGGAAATCAAGCGGCACAGCGGCTCGAATATGCGCTGCCAGATCATCTTCGGCCCCATCGATAGCCATCAGATTGACCATAAATTCTGGACGCGTCTCGATGCTGGCGCGGGCATCTGCGACTGTCTGTGCAATCATGTCGCGGCGCGCTTCGTCGGTCAGGTACCAAGTGCCTGCTGCCAAGGTGATGCAAAACGGCACGCCCACCCTCAAGGCAAAACGGAACACCGGCGTGAGCATCAAGCGCTCCATCCGCCAAGACCAGCGCGACGGCGCAGGATCAGAGCGCGAAGTTTTGTTCCTACGGATCAACGACAGCATGAGGCATCCTCCACCATCCAAGCACATAAATCAGCCAGCGACGTTCCCATAACCATTGCCTGCTCGGGCGTTAGAGATGTGGCCGTCATGCCGGGCTGGGTGTTTGTCTCAAGCAAGATCAACCCATCGGCCCCGCGCGCCTCATCCCAGCGAAAATCCGTGCGGCTCACACCACGGCATCCCAAAGCGTTATGGGCGCGCAAAGCGTAATCGAGGCACAGATCAAAAATGTCAGTGGGAATATCGGCAGGCACCACGTGGCTGGATCCGCCTTCTTTATATTTGGCGTCATAGTCGTACCAGCCGGTGGTGATAATGTCAGTGACGGTCAAAGGCTGCTGTCCAATCACGGTCGTCGTCAGCTCACGCCCCGGCGCAAAAGCCTCAATCATCACATGCTCGGGCATATCCGCATCCAGCTGAGGCGGGCCATTATTATCCAGCCCAACCAGATAGACGCCAACCGAAGATCCTTCGCTGTTGGGCTTAACCACATAGGGTGGTGTCATCATGTGACGCGCACGCACATCAGCCGCGAGCACGATTGCGCTTTCGACCACGGGCAAACCAACCGCCCGGTAGACGTCTTTGGTGCGCTGTTTATCCATGGCCAGCGACGACGCCAGCACGCCCGAATGGCTGTAGGGAATACCCACCCATTCAAGCAAACCCTGCACACAGCCGTCTTCGCCCCAACGGCCATGCAGGCAATTGAGAACAGCGTCAGGTTTCAAATTAGTCAAAACGGAGCAAAGGTCGGGGCCAGCATCGACCTCGATCACATTGTAGTCCCGTTCCCGCAATGCAGCGGCGCAGGCGCGCCCACTCGAAAGCGACACTTCGCGCTCCGCGGAAGGGCCACCCATCAATACCGCCACTGTCGGGGTTGTCCTGCTCGACGTACCCACCGGAGTGCCTTTTTTCCCGGACCTTTTGCGGTCCATATTATTATTTAGATGCCGCTTTGCGGCTTATGCCTCAGCGTTTTCGGCAAGAAATTCGCCGACCCGCATGATTTCCCACTCTAACGTGATACCGCTATGAGCGTAAACCTTTTTTCGCACTTCTTCGCCCAATCCTTCAAGATCGGCGGCCGTGGCAGCCCCTGTGTTTATCAGGAAATTTGAGTGTTTGGGCGACATCTGTGCGCCACCCTTTGTGGCACCGCGCATGCCGGCGTCATCGATGACCCGCCAAGCCTTGAGATCATGCACATCATCCGCCTGCCCCGTCGATGAAAACCCGGCCGGATTGCGAAACGTCGATCCTGCACTGCGGTCTTTGGTCGGCTGTGTCTCGTCCCGCTTTTTCAGCTGCGCTTCCATACGGGCGTGCAGCTCAACACTGTCCCCTTTTGGCGGCGCAAAGGTCGCATTGATCAACACGGCCCCCTCGGCCAAGTCACTCTGGCGATAAGAAAAATTCATGTCGTTTGGCCCCAGCGTGATCAGCGCGCCGTCCCGTGTCACCGCCTGCGCAGACACAAAATGATCCACCGTATAGCTGCCATAACAGCCAGCGTTCATCCGCACAGCCCCGCCAATACTGCCCGGTATGGTGCGCAAAAACGTTAGGTCCAAACCCGCGTCTGCCGCACGGCGCGCCACATGGGCGTCCAGCGCCGCGGCCCCTGCAATGACATGATCCACATCGATACCGATCCCGTTAAATCCACGACCAAGCCGGATCACAACAGCGCGCAATCCACCATCACGCACGATCAAATTACTGCCCACACCAATGGGGAAAACCGCCACGTCATTGGGCAAATCACGCAAAAAATCGCGCAAATCGTCAACATCAGCAGGTTGGAACAAATAATCCGCAGGCCCGCCCACACGCAACCATGTCAGATCATTCAAACTACGCTGCGGCGTTAGCTTGCCGCGGGGCGTTGGTAAGTCGTTCATTCCTCAACCCTGCTTTCGTGCCATTGCCGTATGAACCGACCAAGTATCCAGCCAAACCCGCAAGACGACAACGCAAACAGCATCGCTGACACATGCGCCATCAACGCATTGCCGGAAATCGGGCTGAACCCAAGGGCCAGCCGCATCCAAACGGCATTGCCGACAATTCCAATCGCAGCAATCAGTGCAAAAAGTTTAAGCTGCCCAGCGTAGCCACAGGCCGCACAGATCAGCATCCACAGGATTAAAACAATTAGGAAACCTAGGACTACGCCGCTCACGAAATTACTCCGCTGGTTCGTTACGAGACCCGATCCGGCGCACCCAGCGCATCAGGTAGATCACCGGCCAACGCAGCACCGAGCACCCACCGGCCATCACAAGCAAACCAATCCAAGGTCCGTGCTGCAACGCCACATATCCGACAATCGGAATGCCAATGGCGATCAGCACATAGGCATTGCGCCAATGATGGTCCTTGCTTGGTGTCATCGCCAGGATATTGGCACCAATGGCCCAAAGGCAGGCAAGCGTCAGGGACAAACTCATTTCGGGGTCTCCGGATGGTGCCCACGCGCACGCGCCAGCAAATAACGTAGTGGGTTACGAAACATCGAGACAAAGGCCGCAAGCGCAAGCAGCGCTACGATCCACCCTAGTTCCAAACCGATCATCACAATCAACACCGGAGCTGCGATCAACAAAATCACCCCCGGAACATACTGCCGCCGCATGGGCAGCATCGCGACACCCGCTGAGGCAAAAACCCAGAATATGCAGAACAAAAGAAGAGTCACGCAGCCTCCCCTTTTAACGCTTGCAATGCCTCAGGTAGGCCATTGGCCCAAACGCTAATCGTACCAGCACCAAGACACACCACCATATCACCGGGCCGCGCTTGTTCGGCGACAAGTCGGGCAAGGTCATCGGGCCCTTGGACCGCGCGCGCATGGCGGTGACCATGGGCAATTAATCCGGCGACCAAATCATCGCGACTGGCACCAGGGATTGGGTCTTCTCCCGCGCCATAGACATCGGCAATGCCTACAACATCAGCGTCGTTGAAGCAGGTGCAAAATTCTTCGAAATGGTGGCTCAGCCGGGAATAACGGTGCGGCTGATGCACCGCAATCACGCGTCCTTCGGTGGCCTGTCGTGCGGCTTTCAGAACCGCGGTAATTTCAACCGGGTGGTGGCCGTAGTCATCAATGATGGTCACACCGTCAACTTCGCCCACTTTTGTAAACCGCCGGTTAACACCGGCAAAGCTGGCCAATGCGCTGCGGATTTGCTCGGCCTTCATGCCCAACTGACGCGCCACCGCCACCGCTGCCAACGCGTTAGAGACGTTGTGATCCCCCGGCATCGGCAACGTGCAATCGCGGATCACGATATCATCTTGCTGCAACGCGACATCAAAATGCGCCACGCCCGCTTTGTAAGTCAGCCCGAAAGCCCGCACATCTGCTTGCGCGTTAAAGCCATACGTGACCACACGCCGGTCGGTAATCTTGCCCACAAGCGCCTGAACCTCTGGATGATCCGTACAGCACACCGCCACCCCGTAAAACGGAATGTTGGAGGTGAAATCAAGGAAACCTTGGCGCAGGTTCTCGATCGTGCCCCAATGTTCCATATGTTCCGGGTCGATGTTGGTCACAATCGCAATGGTCGCGGGCAGCCGGTTAAAGGTACCGTCGCTTTCGTCGGCCTCAACCACCATCCACTCGCCTTCGCCCTTGCGCGCGTTGGATCCGTAGGCATGGATGATCCCGCCGTTGATCACTGTGGGGTCCAGATCGCCGCCATCCAAAAGCGCTGCGACCATTGTCGTAGTCGTTGTCTTGCCATGTGTGCCAGCAACCGCAATGTTGGATTTCAGCCGCATCAACTCTGCTAACATCTCCGCCCGGCGCACGATGGGCAGGCCACGCGACCGCGCCGCGTCAAGCTCAGGATTGCCCGGTTTGATCGCCGATGAAATCACAATCACATCCGCATTTTCGATGTTCTCGGGGCATTGACCTTCAAAAATGATTGCGCCCAATTCTTTGAGCCGGTCCGTAATCTTGGACGCTTTCAAATCGGATCCCTGCACGGTGTATCCGTGATTGAGTAACACCTCAGCGATGCCTGACATACCGATACCGCCGATGCCGACAAAGTGGATGGGACCTACGTCACCGGGCAGTTTGGTTGCGGCATTCATGTTGTTTCTTCCTTGTTCGCAAAATACTCGACCATATCCGCTAGCGTTTGCGCGGCTTCCGGCTTGCCCAGCGTCAACGCCGAGTTGGCCATTTGCAGCGCAGCATCCGGATTGGAGAGCACCAGTTCGATATTCTCAGCCAGACTTTCCGGCGTCGCTGCAGATTCTTGGATTAAGATGGCGGAGCCCTTTTCCACAAGTCCGTGGGCGTTCGCAACCTGATGATCGCCTGTCGCTGCGGCAAACGGAATTAGGATCGACGGACGTCCAATCACCGTCAGATCAGCAACACTCGATGCCCCTGCCCGACTGATTACCAATTGAGCCTCAGACATGCGCCGCGGAACGTCATGAAAAAACGGCTGAACGTCCGCTTCAATCCCCGCCTCAGCATAGAAATCAGCGACCCGTTGGCCGTCTTCTTCGCGGGCTTGGTGGCTGACCCGAATATTGCGCAACCGATCGATGGGCAACGCAGCGATGGCCGGTGGCACAACATCGCTTAAGATGCGCGCGCCTTGGCTGCCGCCCATGACCAACAACTCCATCGGGTAATCGCCGGGCGGAATATAGCCCGCACCCGCACGGTCCAGCACAGCTTCGCGGACAGGATTGCCGACGTGATACCCATCAATGCCTTCTGGCAAAGTTGTGGGCCATGTGCCGCATGCAACAGCATCAACGCGGGTTGCAAAGATCTCGTTTACGCGGCCCAGCACACCATTTTGTTCGTGGATAATACGTGGAAGGCGCAGCAACGTCGCCGCACTTAGCGCGGGAATGCTTGGATATCCGCCAAAGCCGATAACCATCGCAGGTTTGTCCATCAGCATGGAAATCGCCGCTTTGATCACGCCAAAGCCGAGCCGAAAAGGCACGACAGCTTTGGCCAGTAAACCACCGCGCGCAAAGGTGGCGCTGCTGATCTGCGCAATCTCAACTGCGTCCGGAAACGCGCCGGTATAGCGTGCGCCACGTGGGTCCGTACTCAGCTTGATGCGCCAACCGCGCGACAGCATAACCTCGGCCAATGCCTGCGCGGGAAACATATGCCCGCCCGTGCCGCCTGCCGCGATAATAAGAAGGGGCTGCCTCACCGCGCACGCCCTCGGGACAAAAGATCACTGATCTGGCCTTGCGGACGGTTGCGTGTAAACGCCAGCAACATCCCCAATGCGATGCCTGACGCAATCACCGAAGACCCGCCATAACTTACAAACGGCAGCGTCATGCCTTTGGCCGGCAACAGCCGCACCGCAACTCCCATGTTGATCATGGCCTGAACCCCAAACATGCACGCAATCCCTGTGCCAGCAAGCCGGATAAACGGGTCACGCTCCCGCACCAACCGCAAGAGCGAGCGTACCACAATAAAGGTATAAAGCGCTATAATGGTCAAAACGAGCACCAGACCGTATTCTTCGGCCGCGACGGCAATGATGAAATCAGTATGCGCATCAGGCAGCGACCATTTGACCTCGCCCTCCCCCACGCCGACACCAAAAAGCCCGCCTTCGCGGATCGCGTTTGTCGCATACCCCAACTGGGTGGTCGGATCGACATCAACACTCAGAAAGCCATCGATACGGCGCGCAAAATGTTCTGAATTTGAGTAGGCGACAGTGCCCGCCACTACGACAAGCCCTGCCATTCCAACCAGCAGCACAATCGGTGCGCCGGCCACAAAATACATCACACCCCAGCCAAACAGAACCAAACAAGCTTGGCCAAAATCAGGCTGCATCGCCAGCATCAGAACAATCGCGATACACAGGGCGAATGACCACGTGCGCCCCGGTGGTCCGTTAATCTCAAGGCTCGCAGCCAACATCCAGGCCGTAACGACAACAAACCCAGGCTTAAGAAACTCAGAAGGCTGAATGCTCGCAAAGCCGAGGCTGTACCAGCGCATCGCACCTTTGCCGAAATCTGTGCCAAAAAACGGCAGCAATGCCAGCCCCACAAAGGCTGCAAGGAACCCCACCACCGCAAGACGGCGCACCAAAACCGGCGACATCATTGACGTCAGAAGCATGGCGATCATCGCAACACCGCCGAAAAATGCCTGTCGCTGCACATAATGAAAAGGGTCAAACCCGTTTTTCGCAGCCAAGGGGGGCGATGCCGCCAAGCCAAGCAACAAGCCGACGGCGAACAGCATTAAGATGAAGGACAAAGCCCACTTATCAATGGTGCGCCACCATTTTGGAAGAATTGGTTCGCCGTCCCGAACTGGAACTGCGCCATAGACCATCTCTGTCATGGGTACTGCCTTACACTGCCTCGTCCGCCCCCTTTTCGGGAGTCTCAAGCGCAAGCATAGCGCTAAAATCGGCTCAAAGCTAGTCTGTTTCGCCCTGCAAACACGTTGTTTTAAACAGATATGATCCCCTTATGGGTCTCTAAAGCGGCTGATTGTCGCCGCCTGCGAACTTCCAGAGCTTCGTAAACTGGCTTTCGGTGTCATTTGCAAACAGCACCCCGGCGCTTGACCGCACCTCCGCGATCAGGCACGCCGCCCGGATGCAGTTTGACACAGCCATAATAGGAGCCGGAGCCGCCGGCATGATGTGCGCCGCCCATGCACCGGGGCGCGTGCTGATCGTGGACCATGCCCGTGCACCGGGTGAAAAGATCCGCATTTCAGGCGGCGGGCGCTGCAATTTCACCAATCTGCATACAAACCCTGATGCATTCCTAAGCAACAACCCTCATTTCGCCAAATCCGCCTTGGCCCGCTACACTCAATGGGACTTTATCGATCTCATCGACAGCCACGGCATCGACTGGCATGAAAAAACCCTCGGTCAGCTCTTTTGCGATGGCTCAGCCAAACAGATCGTCGCAATGCTGCGCGAGATGATGGAACAAAACGGCGTCGAAATGTACCTGAACAGCTCGGCCTCCGGGTTTGAGCAAACAAGTGACCACTTTAGCTTTCAGCTGCAAACGCCTGATAAAATTATGACAATCACCGCAAAGAACCTTATTGTCGCGACAGGTGGCAAATCGATCCCCAAGATGGGCGCGACAGGGTTGGCCTATGATATCGCCACGCAATTTGGCATCCCCGTCACACCAACACGACCCGCGCTTGTGCCTTTCACCTTTGCAGACAGCCGGTTTGCCCCCCTTTCAGGCACCGCAACGCATTCGATCGTGCGCGCAGGCACCGTCAGCTTTGAAGAAGCAATGCTATTCACCCACCGAGGGCTCTCTGGGCCCGCGATCTTGCAGGCGTCATCCTATTGGGACGAAGGCACGCCCATTTCGGTCAACATCTGTCCCGGCCCTGATCTGCTGTCGCAACTGCGCGCGCAGCGCCAAACGGCGGGCCGGCGCAACTTCACAACTGAACTTGCGCGTCTGCTGCCCGGGCGCTTGGTTGATCACCTCGCCACGATCCATGACTTGTCTGGGAACCTTGCGGATTGGTCGGACACCCGCCTCACTACGCTCATCACCGCGCTGCAAGACTGGCAGCTCACACCATCGGGGACCGAAGGCTACCGCACCGCCGAAGTCACCTTGGGCGGGATAGACACTGATGCGTTGTCGTCAAAAACCATGGCTACCAAAGCGCATCCAAACCTCTATTTCATCGGCGAAGCGGTCGATGTCACGGGCTGGCTTGGCGGATACAACTTTCAATGGGCTTGGTCTTCGGCCATGGTCACTGCCCTTGCGCTTAGCGCTTAGTCCCGCTGCAAATGCGCCTCAACTTGCGCAATGAAATCATCGCCGCGCCGCTCAAAACTGTCATATTGATCAAAGCTCGCTGCCGCAGGCGCCAGCAAGACCACATCGCCCGGTTCTGCATCCGCCACAGCACTGGCGACGGCCGCTTCCATCGTGCCACAAACTTCGGCTTCGACCTCCAGCTGCATTGCAAACCCTGCCGCCTCTCGACCGATCACATAAGCTTTGCGCACGGATTTGGAGGCGACTGCCAGCCCGGACAACCCGCCTTCCTTCTCCAACCCGCCACAAATCCACCGGATATTCGAGAACGCTACCAAGGCTTTGGCCGCCGAATCCACATTCGTTGCTTTGCTGTCATTCACAAAACGCACACCACCTGCCTCGCCGATCATCTGGCTGCGGTGCGGCAACCCGCCAAAGCTGTGGAACGCTGCCTCAACGACCTTGGGAGGCAGGCCCAACGACCGACATGCCGCATAGGCTGCACAGGCGTTTTGATGGTTATGCGCACCCGGCAAACCCGGCACACTGCGCAAATCAACCGACGCTGCTTGTTTTCCGCGCCGGTATTCGGACAAGAACCCTTTGCGTGCGAACACCTGCCATCCCGGTCCGGTTAACTTGCGGGTGACACTGACACGGATCACGCGATCATCGCTGCGCCCCTCCGTCAGTTGTCCGGCCAAGAACATCCCTTCATTTTCATCTACGCCGACCACCGCACGGTCCGGCCCACCCTCAGCAAAAAGGCGCCTCTTTGCTGCGAAATAGCCGCCCATTCCGCCATGTCGTTCCAGGTGATCAGGGCTAAGGTTGGTGAACACCGCCACATCCGGCGTTAGGCTGCGGGCGAGCTCAGTCTGATAGCTCGACAGCTCCAGCACAACGACGCCGCCATTTTCGCTAGGTTCGATGTCTAGAACACCACGCCCGATATTGCCCGCCAACTGGCTGGGCCGCCCTGCTTCGGTCAGGATGTGGTGAATAAGCGCAGAAGTCGTCGACTTACCGTTTGATCCAGTGACTGCCACGATCCGAGGCATCGTCCCCATGTTGTCCCAAGCTTGTGTCGCGAAGCTTTGGAAAAACAGGCCAATATCATTATCAACCGGTACGCCTGCCTCAAGTGCCGCAGCAACCACAGGGTTCGGCGCAGGGTATAGATGCGCAATTCCAGGACTAACAACCAGTCGCGCAATCGCTTCAAACGATCCGTTTCGGCGCAGATCTTGTATCAAAAACCCTTCGGCCTCGGCCACGTCGCGCGCGGCAGGGTTATCATCCCAACAAATCGCCTCAGCGCCACCTGCCCTCAATGCACGCGCGGCACTCAAACCTGACCTGCCAAGCCCCAAAACGGCGACTTTCGCCCCCGCCAATCCCTGAACTGGAATCACGCTGCACCCCCTGTTATTGCTGACGATTACAATGGGCGCAAAGCGCTGGCACCACAAGCCGGAGCTGCCCCATCATGCGAGAACTTATCGCAGTCACCGATGACCTGCGCGGAGAGCGAAACTTGGGCAATGTGGTGAGCCTAAAACAAGACAGCCGCGTTTAGCGTACCTTCAGCGTCGCCAGCCCGATCATCGCGAGGATCAGTGAGATAATCCAGAACCGGATGACAATCTGCGGCTCAGCCCAGCCCTTTTTTTCATAGTGGTGATGGATCGGTGCCATCAAAAACACCCGCTTGCCCGTCCGTTTGAAATAGAGCACCTGAATGATCACCGACATCGCCTCGACCACAAACAAACCACCGACGATCGCCAGCACCAACTCGTGCTTGGTGGCCACGGCAATCGCACCCAAAGCACCACCAAGTGCAAGCGATCCGGTATCGCCCATGAACACAGCCGCAGGCGGCGCGTTATACCACAAAAATCCAAGCCCCCCGCCAAATATCCCAGCGGTAAAGACCAAGATTTCACCGGTTCCTGGTACATAATGCACGTCTAGATATTCGGTGAAATCGACCCGCCCGACGGCATAGGCAATCACACCCAACGTGCCCGCCGCAATCATCACCGGCATGATCGCCAGCCCATCAAGGCCATCCGTCAGGTTCACCGCATTGGCAGAGCCCACGATAACAATCACCGAAAAAGGCACGAACAAGAAGCCGAGGTTAAGCAGCGTGTCTTTGAACACCGGCAATGCCAATTTATATTGCAACGCTTCGGGGTGGTATTGCGCCGCCCAGAACCCTGCAATGCCCGATATCACCAGCCCCAACAGCAGCCGGACCTTGCTGGAAACACCAGCCACAGTCTGTTTGGACACCTTGGCGTAATCATCGGCAAATCCAATCGCCGCAAAACTCATCGTGACAAACAACACAAGCCAAACAAACGGATTGTCCAACCGGGCCCAAAGCAATGTCGAGGTGAGCAAAGCGCCCACAATCAGCAAGCCACCCATGGTCGGTGTGCCCGCTTTGACGAAATGCCCTTCGGGGCCGTCATCTCGGATGGGTTGTCCCTTGCCCTGCCGCCGCCGCAGCACCGCAATCAAAGGTTTGCCAAACAAAAAGCCAAAAATCAAAGCGGTCAGGAACGCTCCGCCGGCGCGGAATGTAATATAGCGAAAGAGGTTAAAAAAATCGCCGCCGTCCGACAGATGTGTCAACCAATAGAGCATCGCGCGCGTCCTAACTCAAAATCTAGTGGGTGCGTGGCGTGTCACACCCCTGCACCCGGATGGCCCATTTTGCGGATGGCGTCAACGATCAGGCCCAGTTTCATGCTCAGCGATCCCTTGGCCAGCACCACGTCGCCACTGTCGAGCCGCCCGCGTAGACCGGTCAGCATTTCCTCAGAAGTCTCGGTCCAATGGCCACGCTTATGATCTGGCAACAGATCATAAAGCGCGCGCATCAAGGGGCCGACGCAATGGACAACGTCCAGCTCTTTTGTTGCGTCCAGATGAGCGATGCCAGCATGCAAAGCAATGGCGTCTGGCCCCAGTTCTTTCATGTCACCTAAAAACGCGATCCGCCGACCTTTGCTGACGCGGCCAATATCGTGGGTCACTTGGGCACCCGCCAACACCTCGAGCGCTGCTGCCATGGAGGTCGGATTGGCGTTGTAGCTGTCATCAATCAAATTGAGCGTCATATGTGTCTCGACGGGATCAAGGTAAATGACCTCCCGCACGCCGCGCCCTTTATAGGGGCTCCACCGTCCCAAAGCCGTCGCGGCCAGCGCCAGATCAGCGCCCAACGCCTCAACCACGGCCAACGCACCCAGCGCATTCATCGCAAAATGCCGCCCCGGCGTGCCGATCTTAAACAATAGCGGCGTTCCGTTCACGTCAGCCTGAGCTACTGTTATCTCACCTTGGATAGAGACGTTTTTCATTTTATATTCATAGCCATGCTCGCCAAAGCTCATGCCGTTTAACCGGCAATCCAAGGTCTTGGCCATCAAGATAGCGGCATGTTCAATATCTGCATTGACGATTGCCGCCCCCCCGATCGGGAGCCCCTCGAAAACGCTGGCTTTTTCGATCGCAATTTCTGAGACATCGTCGAATGCTTCAAGATGCGCTGCGGCAACCGTGGTGATCATCGCCACATGCGGACGGGCCATGCGCGCCAGCGGGGCGATCTCTCCGGGATGGTTCATGCCAATCTCGATGATGGCAATTTCAGTGTCCTGCGGCATCCGCGCAAGGGTCAGCGGCACGCCCCAATGGTTGTTGTAACTTGCCACGCTGGCATGGGTCCGGCCCTGCCCCTGAAGCATCGCAAGCAGCATTTCCTTTGTTGATGTTTTGCCCACGCTGCCCGTGATTGCGGCGACCTTGGCGTTTGTGCGCGCGCGCGCAGCCACACCGAGCGCTTCAAGACCGCGCAGCACATCATCCACAATCAGCAGAGGCGCATTTGCGGAAACGTCCTTCGGCACGTGGCTTACCAGCGCGGCACCAGCTCCTTTTTCAAGCGCCTGTGCGACAAAATCATGCCCGTCGCGGATATCTTTGAGCGCGACAAACAAATCACCCGGTTCAATCGTGCGGGTGTCAATCGACACGCCGTCGCAAGCCCAGTCCCCGACGGCACGCCCCCCGGTTGCCGCTACTGCTTCTGCTGCTGTCCACAAGCTCATGCCAGTCTCCCGTCAAGTGCTGCAACTGCAACGCTCGCCTGTTCCACGTCATCAAAGGGCAGCACATCGTCGCCGACGGTCTGCCCGGTCTCATGCCCTTTGCCCGCAATCAGCAGCGCGTCACCAGGGCCAATGGCATCGACCCCGCGCAAAATCGCCTCGGCGCGGTCCCCAACTTCAATTGCATCAGGTGCACCGTCCAGAACGGCCGCCCGGATGGTTGCGGGATCTTCGCTGCGGGGATTATCATCCGTCACAAACACAACATCTGCATGCTGTGTCGCCGCCTGCCCCATCAAAGGCCGTTTACCAGCATCGCGGTCACCGCCTGCACCGACAATCGCCACGAGCCGTCCCATCACATGCGGCCGCATCGCGGCCAGCGCGGTGGCTATGGCGTCGGGCGTATGAGCATAATCGACGAATACAGCCCCACCATTGTCGCGCGTGGCGGCCAACTGCATTCGGCCACGAACGGTCGTTAGATGAGGAAATGTATCAAACACATCAGCGGGTTCTGCCCCGCAGGCGATCACCAATCCGGCGGCCAGCAGCACGTTATCGGCCTGAAATCCGCCAATCAGTTCCAGCCGCTTTTGGAAGGTCTTGCCTTGCCACTCAAAGCGCAAATCTTGTCCCGTCGCATCAAAACGCTGCCCTGTCAGGTGCAGATCACCACCGTCGCGCCCCACAGATAAAACCGCATTGCCGCGCGCCCGCGCGATTGCAACCATGTCGACGCCTTTGGGATCATCGATGTTGATCACCGCTGTGCCATTCTCGGGCAACACACGCGAAAACAGCCCGACCTTGGCATCAAAATAAGCGTCGAACGTGTCGTGATAATCCAGATGATCTTGCGTGAAATTCGTGAAACCAGCAGCCGCTAGTGTCACCCCATCAAGGCGGCGTTGATCAAGGCCGTGGCTTGATGCCTCCATCGCCGCATGGGTGATGCCGTGGACTGTGGCTTCGGCCAAAACACGGTGAAGCGTCAAAGGCTCGGGCGTAGTGTGAGCAAGAGGAGCAGACCACGCGCCCTCAACCCCGGTTGTGCCAAGGTTGACCGCCGCGAGGTCCAACTCAATCCAGATTTGACGCACAAACGTGGCCACCGAGGTCTTTCCATTGGTGCCGGTGACAGCCACAACCGTCTCTGGCTGCGCGCCGTGCCAAAGTGCAGCGGTCCACGACAACGCTTCACGTGGGGCATCCGTCACGACCACGGCAGTGCCCGCCTCCGCCAGCAAATCAGCAGCAATCGCCGCACCTGCCGCATCCGTCAAAACGGCCACGGCCCCTTGCCGCAAAGCATATTGAATAAACTCGGCCCCGTGAATTTTTGATCCAGGCATTGCCGCAAACAAATAGCCGTCTTTTACAGCGCGGCTGTCCACCGCAATGCCAGTGATCTGGGGGGCCTTGCCGCTGCGAGCGGTGAGACCGAGAGAGGTTAACGGGACGGCCTTCACGCTCATATTTATGCTTTATTAGTTGCTGCTGGTCAGCGTTATACCAGTGACTTGCACGGGTTCAACAGAAGGTCGCATTCCCAAGAGAGGGGCCACGCGTTTGATCATCTCTGCGGCGACAGGCACGGCCGTCCAACCTGCGGTGCGGCGTGGTTTTTTGCCCGAAGTTTCAACTGGTTCATCCAACGTCACGACCAACACGTACTGTGGGTTCGAGGCAGGGAACATCGCCGCGAACGTGCCGATGACTTTGTCTTTGTAATATCCACCGCTTGGCTTTGGTTTATCTGCGGTGCCTGTTTTGCCTGCAACCTCATAGCCAGGCACTT
Organism: Sulfitobacter sp. SK012; assembly: GCF_003352085.1. Taxonomy (NCBI): domain Bacteria; kingdom Pseudomonadati; phylum Pseudomonadota; class Alphaproteobacteria; order Rhodobacterales; family Roseobacteraceae; genus Sulfitobacter; species Sulfitobacter sp. SK012. Next base: position 1,700,099 of record NZ_CP025804.1, on the reverse strand, counting down.
CGCCAAAACTGGCGGTACCACTGGCCACCACGGCGCGCAGCATTTTGCGGGCCTCATGTGCCGTTTGTTCTGACATCACCCGAGCGCCCAATTGCGGGCCGTTTTGTTTGAGCAGCGTCGGCTTGACCACACGCCCCCCATTGGCAATCGCGGCGTAGCCCGCCGCCAAATGCATTGGCGTGGTGGACATGCCATGCCCATAAGAAATCGTGACTGCCGATAGATCAGTCCACTTCTTTGGCAACAGGGGTTTACCACCTGACGCCTCGACAATCTCAAACGGGGTTGCTTCAAAAAAGCCCATTGATTTCAGGAATTCTTGCTGCCGCTTTGGCCCAATCATCAACGCCATACGGCCCGTGCCACGGTTCGAGGATTTCTCGATGATCTCAGACACGGTTAGCTCGCCGTAATTCTTGTTGCGGAATTCACCAATGCGCCGTCCGCCAACGCGCATCGGGCCTTTGGTATCGATCACAGTAGACGCATTCACCAGCCCCAGTTCCATCGCTTGGGCGGCGGCGAAAATCTTGAAGGTCGAGCCCAACTCATACACACCCTGAACCGAGCGGTTAAAAAGCGGGCTGTCAGACGCATCGCCCACAATTATAGGGCGCGGACGGTTATTGGGATCAAAGCTGGGCAGTGAAACAACGCTGATGACTTCGCCAGTTTTCACATCCATCAAAATACTGGTGGCACCTTTAGCGTTCATCAGCTTCATGCCGCCCCAAAGAACCCGTTCGGAGGCCGCCTGTACGCTCAGATCGATTGACAGCTCAAGCGGTTTGCCGCCATTCGCCGGATCACGCAGATAGTCGTCGTAATACCGCTCGACCCCTGCCACACCGATCACTTCTGCTGCACGCACACCTTCTCGGCCAAAGCTGGCCCCGCCCATCACATGCGCGGCAAGCTTGCCATTGGGATAAAGTCGCATGTCGCGCGGAGCAAAAAGTAGGCCCGGGTCGCCGATCTCATGCACGGCTTGCATTTGCTCAGGGCTGATTTTCTTTTTGATCCACAAGAACTTACGGCTGCCCGTAAAATCTTTAACCAGGCGTTCTTGTTTCAGGTCTGGAAAAATACCCACCAGTTTTGTTGCCACAGCTTGCGGATCAATCATCTGTTTGGGCTGCGCATAGAGAGCATGGGTGTCAAAATTTGTGGCCAGAATACTGCCGTTGCGGTCCACGATATCGGCCCGCGTGGCCGAGATAACCGATCCCGGTGCCTGCGCGCGCGGCTCTACCGGATCAGACATCGCCAACAGGCCCATACGGGCACCAACAACAGAAAAAGCACAGAAAAAGAACACGCTCAGCACCAATAGCCGACCTTCGGCCCGCATCCGGGAGTGATCCCGCATCTGCTCGTGCCGGATACGTTTGTTTTCGCGTTCAATCGCGTCGGGGTTTTCGCCCTTTGCACGGGCCTGAAGAATACGCGCCAGTGGGCGAAGCGGTGTGCGGATCATGGGAAATCTCCCTGAACGATGGTAGGCGTTTCGTTGCTGTTCATTGTCGATACATCCACGGGATAGGTGATCGGCAAGAGCGGCTTGACCGGATAATCGATCTCATCCACCTGCCCAAACTGATCAGGGTGCAGCGGCAACAGGCCCAAACGGTCGAAATTTAATTCTGCTAGGTCGCGCAGACGGTCGGGGCGGTTTTCATAGGCCCATTCCGCACGCAAAACGGCCAAACGGGCATGTGCTTCGCGGATATTATGGTGCAGCTTTGTCGTCTCGCTAAGGGCTGCTTGGGTCGCATAATTCTCGCGGTAGGCCCAAAAAGCCAGCCCGATCACACCAAGCGCTGTCAGCACAAAAAGCACCGTCCGCATCATTTTGCCCCCTTTGTCATCGGCATTCCGATGGATTTGGCATCAATTGTTCCGCTGGGCGCATCCGTCCGTGTGCCGATCCGCAACTTGGCAGAACGCGAGCGTGGATTGGCGGCCAGTTCATCTGCATCCGCAGAAATGGCCTTGCGCGATTTTATGGTGAATTGCGGTGCCTCTGTTATCTGTTCAGGCACATAGCGGTTTGCATTCCCACCCGACCCCGAACGCGCCGTCAAAAAGCGTTTGACCATGCGGTCCTCGACCGAATGAAACGTGACCACGGCCAGCAATCCTCCGGGCTTCAATGCCCGTTCAGCAGCCATAAGTCCTTCAAAAAGCTCACCATATTCGTTGTTTACCGCGATCCGCAGCGCCTGAAAGCTGCGCGTGGCAGGATGGGATTGGCCGGGCTTGGCGCGCGGCAGGCACCCCTCAACCACCTTGGACAGCTTCAACGTTCGAGTGATGGGAGCCTCGGCACGCGCGCGCAGGATCGCACTTGCAATGCGGCGGCTCGCGCGTTCTTCGCCGTATTGAAACAAGATATTTGCGATCTCTTCTTCTTCGGCGTTGTTTACGATGTCGGCGGCCGTTGGCCCCTCTTGGGACATCCGCATATCAAGTGGCCCGTCGCGCATAAAAGAAAAGCCGCGCTCCGCCAGATCAAGCTGCATCGAAGACACGCCAAGATCGAGCACAACACCGTCCAAATCCTGACCGTAGTTGTCCATTTTCGAGAAAACGCCATGCTGTAGGACAAGACGGTCGCCGTATTGCGCGATCCAGTCTTGCGCCATCTCAAAGGCGAGCGGATCACGGTCCACTGCAATTACACGATCAGCACCCGCATCAAGCAGCGCACGTGTGTAACCGCCCGCGCCAAACGTTCCGTCCAGCCAAGTGCCAGAAATTGGCGCGCAGGCCTTTAGTATCGGTTCCAGAAGAACGGGTGTGTGGGGAGCAGAAGGGTCAGTATGGGCCGCAGCAGCCATCTGGATCAGTCCTCCGCGTCCGGGATTAGCATCAGAGGATCAAAATCGTCGTCCTCGTCATACTCTTCTTCCTGATCACGCTCGAAGTCTGCGTAGGCCTCAGCGCTCCAAATCTCGAAATAATCGCCCATAGCGACCATCTTTGCCTCGCCCTCCAGCCCGATCTGCTGGCGCAGACGCTGGGGCAGCACAATGCGGCCGTCTTTATCAATTTCGGTGTCCCATGAGTTCCCAAGGATCATCCGGCTGGCGCGTTTGCGCTCATCGCTGCCCTTTTTGAGCCTGCGAATGCCGGCTTCGATCTCTGCCATGGCGTCTATTGTATAGGCATGCAGCACGCCCTTGAGGTGTTTGCCCGTGAGGACCACCATGCGCGGCAATTGGACTTCGGGGCAACGCGGATCACCATCCACCAGCACAGCACGATAATCGGCGGGAACCGACATACGTCCTTTTGTATCAACCTTTTGGCTGAATGTGCCTCTAAAACCCAGAACCACCTGATGCGGATCCTCTTGCCTGCTCCCCCCGATGTCTGAAAATGGAAACGGCGGGTTTTGATCTGCTGCCACTGATCAAACCCGCCGCCCATGTCCCGCTTTGCGGGTAAGTCCGACTGCGCGCGCCACCTGGGGGGATGTCTGCTCGCTCGCGCGCCGGATCTCTTCGTCTGATGAAAGCGAGGTGCCTGTATGAAACCTGCTAGAGTTTTTTTGTCTGCGTGGGGTCGTTTGGTGCCCCGTATCTCGTTCTCATCTGATGGACTATGAATGCCATGGGAAATCGTGGGCGTCTACATTTTTCTGCGAAAATACCCACAGGATACGGTTCTGCACAGGACAAAAATGCGAGTACTAATGATCTAACAGCAACGCCTGGCACCTCAATTTGTGCTCACTATACGCAAAAACACAATATATAGACACACCTCGTCAAAGAACAGGTTTTCCCAGGTTTTCCCAAGTTTTTTCATGCACAAAGTTATCCACAAGGCATGTTCTTGACTTGTTCCGCGCAACTCATGGAAAAAAAAGTCCAAATTCGGGATGATTCACTCGAATCTACACGATTCGGGCACATCACCTTAAGAAACGGCAGCACCTGAAACCCCGGTTCCACGGTTTCCCGGCCCTATTCTGCCACTATCGCAACCGCAGCGCGACTTGATCTCAGGTGCAGATGGGGCCAGTAAGTGAAAGGGACAAAGGGGATTCCACAAGTGAACACGGCTGCCGCCATTATTAGACATGCCTTGCGCATGTTGTTTAAGAATCCCGTAAAGACTTTGCGGGTGATCGCCCCCGCGTTGCTGTTGTTGATCTGCGTAGGATTGGTGACGTACTTTAAAGCGCCCTATTTGCTGACGACCGGTGCGGCGCGCAACGATCCAACCCTGTGGCCCGCCGACGCGAACGTTATCTTAAGCGTGTCGCTGACCTTTTTCTTTGTCGTGGGCTATGCGCTGATGGCGATCTTGTGGCACCGTTATGCGCTGGCCGAAACTGAACCGCGCCCCCTAAGCTTTGGTTTGCTCTTGGGCTATCTGTGGCGCGTTGTGTTGCTGGGGATCATCCAGCTTGCATTCAGCGTGGCGATCATGATCCCATTGCTGATATCAGCGGCCTTTACTCCTTCGCAGGGCATTGAACCAAATACCATCGCAATTTTGGTGACAACCTTTCTGGCGCAGATCGTTATGATCTGGCTGTCGCTGAGGCTGAGCCTGGTATTGCCTGCCGCAGCCCTTGGGCGGCCTTTGCCAATCGTAGACAGCTGGCGCGAAACCGGGCCTCTGATGCGGCCCTTGTGGGGCGTTGCGGGTTTGCTAGCCGCGTTCAACACCCTAATTGCTAAGGCAGTGGAATTGACCAGCACCGGCAATGCATTGGCAGCACTCACAATGGAAATGCCTATCTATCTTATACAAGGACTGCTGATCTTTGGCGTTCTGACCACGCTTTACGCGCATCTACAACAGGACCGCCCGCTGGCGTGACCCTTAGGCCATGCCACCTTTGATCAGACCGTCAGCGATCTGTGCGTAGGCCTGAGCCATCGGACTATCCCCTGCCGCAATGGGTGTTCCGCCATCCCCAGCCAGCCGGGTATCAAGATCAATCGGCAAAGACCCCAACAAAGGCACGCCCATTTTCTTGGCTTCTGCTGCGACGCCCCCGTGGCCAAAGATCTCATGCTCTGACCCGCAGTCTGGGCAGACAAACATCGACATGTTTTCGATCAGACCCAGTACGGGCGTTTTGAGCGTTGCAAACATATCGAGAGCTTTGCGCGCATCGATCAACGCCACGTCTTGCGGGGTCGACACCACAATGGCACCCGTCAATTCCGACTTGGTACAAAGTGTCAGCTGAACATCCCCCGTGCCGGGCGGCAGATCGACAAGCAGTACGTCCAACTCGCCCCATTCGACTTGGCCCAGCATCTGCTGCAACGCGCCCATCAACATCGGCCCGCGCCACACAACCGCTTTACCCTCTTCCATCATAAAGCCGATCGACATCAACGTAACGCCATGCGCGTGCAGCGGAATGATCGTTTTGCCGTCGGGAGATGCGGGGCGTTTATTGACCCCCATCATGCGCGGCTGGCTTGGACCATAGATATCAGCGTCCAGCAGCCCGACTTTGCGCCCTGCCCGCGCCAAGGCAACCGCGAGGTTTGAACTGACGGTGGATTTACCCACGCCGCCTTTACCAGACCCGATGGCAAGGATGCGCTGCACACCAGTGGGCTTCGTGGGGCCCTCTTGCGGCTTCGGGTGCCCACCGATCTTAAGGCTTGGAGGTGCGGCAGGTTTGGCCGCGGGCCCATGCGCCGTCAACGCCACGGAGGCTGATGTCACCCCCGGTACTTCGCGAACAACTTTTTCAGCGGCATCGCGTAGTGGGCCCATCTGCTGGGCCACTTCTGCGCTGGGTGCTTCGATTACGAACCGCACAGCGCCGTCCTGAACTGTAAGGGCACGGATTAAATCATGTGCAAGCAGGTCCCTTCCATCTGGCAAGGTCACGCGGGCAAGTGCCGCCTCGATCTGGGCTTTGGTTACTGACATGCTCAATCTCTCCTCAAACGTGCCTCTCCAAATGGCATGTTCTGCGCAAATCGCAAGGGCCTGCGCCCAGTTGCACAAACCTTGCACCGAACGCCCAAGGATTAAGCAGGCAACCTATGTTTATGCTGCATGGCAGCAATGCTGAAAAAAACGTTGTGCAAGTGCAGCATACTGATCAATATAGGTGCATGAGATTGGCCAAACGGTCGACCTCAATTGAGACCAAGATGCGCCCACCTCCTCCCGGGCAAATCTTTTCTAGGCGACGACACCTACCTCCTCCCAGATGTCGTCGCCCCTTTTTTTACCCCACTGATATCAACCTGCAAAAACCCACTCATTACTTTTGTGAAAATTTTAACGTTTTATTACAAATGTTTAGAAAATGTCGTCCCATGCAAGAATTGCATACCGGAGTTGTCCAATTGTCGATTGAAGCGGCGTTCAGAGCCCCTATCTTTAGTTCAACAGAAACGAAAACACGAGAAGAGAGCAAAATGGCTTACTACAATGAAACCGCCTCATGGACCCATTCAATTTCTAGCCGCGCTGCAGCATTTTTTGATGCTATCAGCCTGCGCTACCGCCAGAACCGGGCCTACAACACCACGCTCAATGAGCTGGCCGTACTGAACAGTCGCGAATTGAGCGATCTTGGCCTTCACCGCTCTGAATTGCGGAACGTCGCCAGCGAAGCAGCGGCAAAAGTGAAATAAACAACAGAATTCCTCGCCGGCCCATGTGGCAGGCTCAGGAACCGCAGCGGGAACGTTTTCTCCTCCCTGAACTCACCCGCTGCACCGTGCGCCCCGTCCCGACCTCCCTCGGAAGGATGCATAAAATGACGGCGGTGCCATCCTCCCATGGCACCGCCGTTCTTTCATTCAAATGCGATGTAACGCTTAAAAAGGTACGTCGTCTGACCCACTGAGAAAACGCGAAACTACCTTTTTGGTGCCCGCTTTTTCAAATGCGACTTCCAGCTTGTCGCCCTCAATCCCGATGATTTCGCCGTAGCCGAACTTTTGATGGAACACGCGTTCGCCCATCGTAAAGACGCTGACCGCGTTCAGGTCAATCACCACATTGCGCGTTTCTTTGGGCTGGCCCATACCGCGCTCGCCGGCGCGCGCCTGCAGACGTCGCCAACCAGGTGAATCGTAGACATTTGCCTCAGCCGCCGCCTCGTGCAGCGTGCTGCTTGGCATTGCCGCGCCAAAACCACCGCCATAGAGGCCCGGCGGCGTCAGCACCTCGACATGTTCTTTAGGCAATTCATCGATAAACCGCGACGGCATTGAGTTTTGCCATTGGCCAAACACCCGACGGTTGGCCGCAAAGGAGATCGTGCAGATTTCTTCGGCGCGGGTTATGCCCACATAGGCTAGCCGCCGCTCTTCTTCCAAGCCTTTGATCCCGCTTTCATCCATTGAACGCTGGGAGGGGAACAATCCGTCCTCCCACCCCGGCAAGAACACGGCCGGAAACTCCAGCCCCTTGGCCGCATGCAATGTCATGATGGAGACCTTGGCCCCCTCGCCTTCCTGTTCATTATCCATGATCAGACTGACGTGTTCCAGGAACCCCTGAAGATTTTCGAACTGCTCCAGCGCCTTGACCAGTTCCTTGAGGTTTTCCAACCGGCCCGGTGCCTCGGGCGTTTTGTCGTTTTGCCACATACCGGTATAGCCGCTCTCGTCCAGAACGATCTCGGCCAGCTCCATATGGCTTAGGGTCGTGTCGCCCGCCATCCGGCCCCAGCGATCGATCCCGTCGATAAGCAGACGCAGTTGCGCGCCACCTTTTCCGCCGATGCCGTCATGAGCCAGCAAGATCCGCGCCCCTTCGACAAGGTTTGTGCCGTGCTCTTGAGCCATCCGGCGGATCTTTTGTTGGGCCACATTGCCAAGCCCGCGCTTTGGCGTGTTGACGATCCGCTCGAATGCAAGATCATCGTCCGGCGATGTCACAACGCGAAAATAGGCCATCGCATCGCGGATTTCCAAGCGTTCATAGAACCTAGGGCCGCCAATGACGCGGTACGGCAGGCCGATGGTTAAAAATCGGTCCTCGAATGCGCGCATCTGGTGGCTGGCGCGCACCAAAATCGCCATGGAATCCAGATCAAAGGGGTGTAATCCGCGGGTGCCGCCTTGCATGCTCTCGATCTCTTCGCCGATCCAGCGCGCTTCTTCTTCACCGTCCCAATGGCCGATCAACCGGAGCTTTTCGCCGTCCTGTGCTTGGGTCCAAAGCGTTTTGCCCAAACGCCCCTCATTGCCCGCGATCACACCAGAGGCAGCGGCCAGAATATGTGGGGTCGAACGATAATTTTGTTCCAGCCGCACCACATGCGAGCCCGGAAAATCCTTTTCAAACCGCAAGATATTGCCCACTTCGGCACCGCGCCATCCATAGATCGATTGATCATCGTCGCCCACGCAGCAAATATTCTGATGCCCCGCCGCCAACAGCCGCAGCCACAGGTATTGGGCTACATTCGTATCTTGGTATTCGTCAACGAGGATGAATTTGAACCAACGCTGATACTGCGCCAGAATATCCTCGTGGGTTTGAAAGATCGTGACCATGTGTAACAGCAGGTCGCCGAAGTCCGTGGCATTTAGCTCCTTGAGCCGCACCTGATAGGCGGCATAAAGCTCGACCCCGCGGTGGTTATAGGCCCCCGCATCAGCGCTTGGCACTTTGTCGGGCGTGATCGCACGGTTTTTCCAGCCATCGATGATCCCAGCCAATTGCCGCGCGGGCCACCGTTTGTCGTCGATGCTTTCTGCGGACACGAGTTGTTTGAGCAACCGCAGCTGATCATCCGTGTCCAGAATGGTGAAGTTCGATTTTAATCCGACCAATTCGGCATGGCGACGCAGCAATTTGACACAAATCGCGTGGAACGTCCCCAGCCAGGGCATCCCCTCGATCTGTTGACCCATCATAGCCCCCACGCGGTTCTTCATCTCGCGCGCGGCTTTGTTGGTAAAGGTCACGGCCAGCACTTCGTTGGGGCGTGCACGGCCTGTGTTCATTAGGTGCACAATCCGTGCGGTCAGGGCGCGCGTCTTGCCCGTGCCAGCCCCGGCCAGCATCAAGACAGGGCCATCCATCTGCTCAACAGCGGCGCGCTGTGCAGGGTTCAACCCGTCCATATAAGGTTGCGGGCGCGCGGCCATTGCGCGGGCCGACAATGATGCACCCTCAAAGGCGTCTGTTTCATCAAAACTGCTCATCCGCGCAACCTAACGCCAATTGCGTCAGAGGAAAACCCATGTTCTCCCCCTGTTCCGCCTCAATTCTTTGGGCAAACCCCGCGAATGCTGGACAAAGCAAAGTGCCGGTCGCACAAGTCACCTATGGACCTGCACGCAAAATACCCCGGCCTTTCCGACCTGCGCACCCGTGCCCAGCGGCGTATCCCAAAATTTGTTTGGGAATACCTCGACAGTGGCACCGGGACGGAGGCGACGAAAACGCGCAACCGCTTAGCACTCGACCGGGTCGGCATGATGCCATCGGTCCTTCATGGTGAATTCACACCTGATCTTAGCACCACATTTCTGGGACAGTCTTTGCCTTTGCCGTTTGGGGTGGCCCCTATTGGCATGTCCGGGTTGATGTGGCCCGACGCTGAAGGGCATCTGGCGCGCGAAGCGGCGCGGGCGGGCATTCCCTACTGTATCTCAACCGTGGCCACGCAATCGCCAGAAGATGTCGCACCCCATATTGGCCCGCAATCTTGGTTCCAGCTTTATCCACCGCGCGACCCGGAAATCCGGCGCGACATGCTCGCACGTGGCAAAGCTGCCGGGTTCTCGACGTTGGTGCTTACTGTCGATGTGCCCGTGGCCTCACGTCGCGAGCGACAGGTGCGTTCAGGCCTAACTAATCCGCCCCGCCTGACGCCGCGCCTGATGGCACAGGTTGCGATGCGGCCCGCTTGGGCGATGGGCATGGCCAAACGCGGAATGCCGCATATGCGAGGACTTGATAAATACACCGATGCGGCCAGCAACGGGCTCTCTCCGACGGCACATGTTGGATATCTGCTTCGTACGGCCCCGGATTGGGACTACGTCAGTTGGTTGCGCGACGAATGGGACGGCCCGCTGATCGTTAAGGGCATATTGCAGGGCGAAGATGCGGCAAAGCTTGAAGCGCTTGGAGTTGATGCGATCTGGGTTTCTAATCACGCAGGTCGCCAGTTTGATGCAGCCCCTGCCAGCATTGAAGCACTGCCAGACGTGCGCGCAGCCACCAGTTTGCCGCTGATTTTTGACAGTGGCATTGAAGGCGGACTCGACATTTTACGCGCCCTCAGCCTTGGCGCGGATTTTGTCATGTTGGGTCGTGCGTTTCACTTTGCCCTAGCAGCCCTCGGGCCAAAGGGGATTGAGCACTTGATCGACATTCTGGCTAAGGACATGGTGTCCAACATGGGCCAACTTGGCGCCCGCGATTTGACCTCTTTGCCGCCTGCCGTCATCCGAAAACCGCTCTAGATCACCAAATATTTGTTTCAATACAGTGCATTAAAGAAATGCCCCCCATACGTAGAAGCGGGTATTGCGCTGCAGCGCAGCATCCCTAAACTGCTGCCACCTCTAATCCGGAAGGCCTGCCCATGACCGACTTCAAAAAAATCCTCATCGCAAACCGTGGCGAGATCGCAATCCGCATCATGCGGGCCGCCAATGAAATGGGTAAAAAGACGGTCGCGGTCTACGCCGAAGAGGACAAATTGGGCCTGCACCGGTTCAAAGCAGACGAAGCCTACCGCATTGGCGAAGGGTTGGGCCCCGTGGCCGCATATCTGAGCATCAAAGAAATGATCCGCGTGGCCAAGGCGGCGGGGGCTGATGCGATCCACCCCGGTTACGGGCTGCTGTCAGAGAACCCCGATTTCGTGGATGCGTGCGCGCAGAACGGCATCACATTTATTGGCCCCAAGGCCGACACCATGCGCGCACTTGGCGACAAAGCATCGGCGCGACACGTGGCAATGGCCGCAGGTGTGCCGGTCATCCCTGCCACCGAGGTGCTGGGCGACGACATGAAGAAAACCCGCAAAGAGGCGGCTGAAGTTGGCTATCCCCTTATGCTCAAGGCGTCTTGGGGCGGTGGTGGGCGCGGCATGCGCCCGATCATGAACGAATCCGAACTTGAGGAAAAAGTGCTGGAGGGGCGTCGCGAGGCCGAGGCCGCGTTTGGCAATGGCGAAGGGTATCTGGAAAAGATGATCCTCAAAGCCCGCCACGTCGAGGTGCAAATTCTTGGCGACATGCACGGCGATATCTACCACCTTTATGAGCGTGATTGTTCCGTGCAGCGGCGCAACCAAAAAGTGGTTGAGCGCGCCCCGGCCCCCTATTTGACCGAAGAGCAGCGGACTGAAATCTGCGAACTGGGCCGCAAAATCTGCGCTCATGTAGGCTATGAATGCGCCGGCACCGTCGAATTCTTGATGGATATGGAAACCAACAAGTTCTTCTTTATCGAAGTAAATCCGCGCGTGCAGGTCGAACACACGGTCACCGAAGAGGTCACTGGCATCGATATCGTGCGCGCCCAGATCCTGATTGCTGAGGGCAAGACGATCCAAGAGGCCACAGGCAAAGCCAGTCAGGCCGACATCGCCCTCACCGGTCACGCATTACAGACACGGATCACCACTGAGGATCCGCAGAACAACTTTATCCCCGATTATGGCCGCCTGACAGCCTACCGATCGGCGACTGGTATGGGCATTCGTCTTGATGGTGGCACCGCCTATGCGGGTGGGGTGATCACGCGGTATTACGACAGCCTGCTGACCAAGGTTACGGCCAAAGCCCCAACGCCCGAAATGGCCATCGCCCGTATGGACCGTGCCTTGCGCGAATTCCGCATTCGTGGTGTGTCGACAAACATCGCCTTTGTTGAAAACCTGCTCAAGCATCCCACGTTCCTTGATAACACGTACCACACCAAATTCATCGACGAGACGCCCGAGCTGTTCCAATTCAAGCGCCGGCGCGACCGCGGCACCAAGGTGTTGACCTATATTGCCGACATCACCGTCAACGGCCATCCTGAGACCAAGGACAAGCCCCTGCCCGCTACTGCGATCCATCAGCCGCGCCCGCCAGCCGTGCGCGCCGAGCCGATGATGGGCACACGCAATCTGTTGGAGCAAAAAGGCCCACAGGCGGTCGCCGATTGGATGAGCCAGCAACAGCAGTTGTTGATCACCGACACCACCATGCGCGACGGGCACCAGTCCTTGCTTGCCACGCGGATGCGCAGCCATGACATGATCAAGGTTGCCCCTGCCTATGCCGGAAACCTGCCCACGCTTTTCTCAATGGAATGCTGGGGCGGCGCGACGTTTGATGTGGCCTACCGGTTCTTGCAGGAATGTCCGTGGCAGCGTCTGCGCGATATCCGCGAGCGGATGCCAAACATCATGACCCAAATGCTGCTACGTGCCTCCAATGGCGTCGGCTATACCAACTATCCTGATAACGTTGTGCAGGAATTTGTGCGCGTCGCAGCCAAAGAAGGCGTTGATGTTTTCCGCGTTTTTGACAGCCTTAACTGGGTGGAAAACATGCGCGTGGCCATGGATGCGGTACAAGACGCGGGCAAGGTTTGCGAAGGTACAATTTGTTATACTGGTGACATCTTTGACCCTGAGCGCGCGAAATATGACCTGAAATATTACGTCGCAATGGGCAAAGAGCTGAAGGCGGCGGGGGCCCATGTTTTGGGCCTCAAGGACATGGCCGGGCTGTTGAAGCCAGCCCAAGCGCGCATCCTGATCCGCACCTTGAAATCCGAGGTGGGCCTGCCGATCCACTTCCATACTCATGATACGGCCGGCATTGCCTGCGCCACGATCCTTGCTGCCTCAGAGGCCGGTGTGGATGCTGTGGACTGCGCGATGGACGCGTTGTCGGGCAACACCAGCCAAGCGACATTGGGATCGGTTGTTGAGGCACTCAAGCACACCGACCGCGACACAGGCCTTGATATGACTGCAGTGCGCGAAATCTCTGACTATTGGGAAGAAGTGCGCCGCCAATACCGTGCGTTTGAAACAGGCATGCAAGCCCCTTCCTCGGAGGTTTATCTACATGAGATGCCCGGCGGTCAGTTCACCAACCTAAAGGCGCAGGCCGCGTCGCTGGGGTTGGAAGATCGCTGGCCCGAAGTCGCGCGCACCTATGCGGATGTGAACCAGATGTTTGGTGATATCGTCAAAGTTACCCCGTCCTCCAAAGTTGTGGGCGATATGGCGTTGATGATGGTCACCCAAGGCCTTAGCCGCGCGCAGGTCGAAGACGCGGACACGGACGTCGCCTTCCCTGATTCAGTCATCGACATGATGCGCGGCAACTTGGGCCAGCCTCCCGGCGGCTTTCCAAAAGGTATCGTGAACAAGGTCCTCAAGGGCGATGCACCGACAACGCAGCGCCCCGGCGCGCACCTGTCCCCCGTTGACCTAGAAGCCACACGCAAAGAGCTGTCTGCTGAGCTTGAAGGTGCCACAATCGAGGATGACGATCTGTCAGGCTATTTGATGTACCCTAAGGTTTACCTTGATTACATGGGCCGTCACCGCACCTATGGCCCGGTCCGCACCCTGCCTACGCATACGTTCTTTTATGGCATGCAGCCGGGCGAAGAGATCACCGCAGAAATTGACCCCGGCAAGACGCTGGAAATCCGCCTCCAAGCAATGTCTGAAACCAATGAAGACGGCGAAGTGAAGGTGTTCTTTGAGCTCAACGGCCAGCCGCGAGTGATCCGAGTGCCGAACCGTTTGGTCAAGTCGACAACCATCCAACGGCCCAAAGCAGAAGCCGGCAACGCCAACCATATCGGCGCACCCATGCCGGGTGTTGTGGCCTCTGTGGGCGCGGTTGTGGGCCAGCCCGTCAAAGAGGGCGATCTGCTGCTGACAATCGAGGCGATGAAGATGGAAACCGGTATTCACGCCGAACGCGACGCCGTCATCAAGGCAGTGCATGTGCAAGCAGGTGGTCAAATCGATGCCAAGGACTTGTTGGTCGAATTCGAAGACTAACAGCCCTTCCCCGCGCTAGAACGTAGTCCCGCCATCCGCCCTCAGATTTGTGGGTCGGATCGGCGTGGCGCGGACCCCCGAGTTCGGCCTAGTCGGTGCGTCGCACGCAGCGTTCCATCGGTTGATCAGGACCAACCATTGGGCTGCGCGCGCATGTCGCCCGGGTTTTAGGCCCTGCCCGAATGCGGCATCTCGCCCTTTGTAGTGGTATCTGGCATACCCTCCTGATGAAACTTGCAGCTGTCTCTTTGATTGTGCCCGACTATGACGCGGGGATCGCGTTTTACTGCGGGATTATGGGGTTTGAACTGGCCGAGGATTTTCCTCAGGGCGACAAACGTTGGGTGCGTGTAAACCCTCCAGGCGGCGGAGCCTCTTTCATTCTGGCGCAGGCTGCTACGCCACAGCAATCTGCCGCAATCGGAAATCAAGGCGGAGGGCGTGTTTGGTTGTTCCTGCAAAGCGATGATTTTGATTCAGATTACAACCGTCTCAATGCAGCGGGCGTTACTTTTGAGGAAACCCCGCGTTCTGAGGTCTATGGCAAAGTTGCCGTCTTTCGCGACCCTTTTGGCAATCGCTGGGACTTACTTGGCGCGCCAGAATAGTCCCCGACCAAAACGCTGTGTTCAACTTGATCTTCTGGCCCTCGCTGCGCGCATAGGCGCGTTTGGCGCGCCCAATATATAGGCCATGTGGTGAAATGAAACCGCCCTGCGTTTCAACCTGTTGTTGTCGGTGATCAGCCGAACCGATGCGCGGGCACCACTTTGGCTTGATCCCGCCCTCAAGATGATCCGGCTGGGTAGATCGCTGCCATTTGATGCCTTTTGTGTTCTGGCAATTTTTTTTGCGCAGGGACAATATTACCCCTTGCGGCCTGCCCCGCCTCTGGGTATCTGACGGATACCCAAGGATGCGGGCGTAGCTCAGGGGTAGAGCATAACCTTGCCAAGGTTAGGGTCGGGCGTTCGAATCGCCTCGCCCGCTCCAATTTCCACTGCAATGTGGAAGGCAGATGCGAAAGAAGACAGACAGGGCCACCTTCGGGTGGCCTTTCTGCTTTTTGGGGTTTGCTAGTCCCACCCCTCATCGAACGCTTAGTTAATGGGAAATCGACCCAGGCACAGTGGCGCGTTACGTTGGTAGTCCGCCAGGGTATCTTCGATGCTGCGTCGATCGCGCATCTGCTCCATCGCAGCTTTCTTTTGCGCCCACGTGCCCGACACGTGGCGCTCCAAGATCAGAATCGTCACGCCCAGCAACACTTCTTGCTCAGCATCGTCCATCAGTTCAGCATTCCGCAAGGTCACCCCCGTCAGCGCCAGCATATTCGCGCAACGCAGGGCCGAGGCCTCTTCACCTTCATAAACCTTCTGACCTGCCGTGGCTGGCCCACTCAATACCAAAGTTACGGCCAAAACCAGGCCGCGCAGCCCCATCAAAACACCTTGAAAGTCATGGTGGTCAGGGAACGTTCAATACCCTCAATATCCAGCAGTTGGTCGTTGATATAGACGCCCACATCTGCAGTCTTTGGGATATATAGCTTCATCAGTAGGTCATAATCCCCCGAGGTCGAGTAAAGCTCTGAGTGGATTTCACGTAACGCGATCGCCTCGGCCACGCGGTACGTTGTTCCGGGCTTACAGCGGATTTGGATGAAAACACATGTACTCATAGGGGCGCTCCTGTCTCTTGTCGCAAGGCTCGCATATCACGCTACTGGGCCGCAATCCCATATCGCCCCCTTGGCGAGAGCAGGTGCGCTGCTATAAGAGCGCAGATCGCCACTCCGGAGAGCCAAAATGCGCCAAGCTAAGATCACCAGGACCACCGCCGAAACCGACATCAGCGTCGAGATAAACCTCGATGGCACAGGTGCTTACGACAACAAGACCGGCATTGGGTTCTTTGATCACATGCTCGATCAGCTATCGCGCCATGCGCTGATTGATATGACAGTGCGCTGTTCGGGCGATTTGCACATCGACGATCACCATTCCGTTGAGGACGTAGGCATCGCCCTAGGCCAAGCGCTGACCCAAGCCATGGGCGACAAGCGTGGGATCATACGCTACGGATCCTGCCTGCTGCCGATGGACGACGCGTTGGTGCGCAGCGCCCTTGATCTATCCGCCCGACCCTTTCTGGTGTGGAACGTCGAAATGCCAACCGCCAAGATTGGCACCTTTGATACCGAGTTGGTGCGCGAGTTCTTTCAGGCCTTCGCGACACACGGTGGCATTACGTTGCACGTCGACATGCTGCACGGGCTTAACAGTCACCACATTGCAGAGGCTGCGTTCAAATCTGTGGCGCGCGCCCTGCGCGATGCGTTGGAACGTGATCCGCGCAAAGCGGACGCGATCCCTTCAACCAAGGGCGCACTCTGACATGCACACGGTGCTGATCGACTACGAGAGCGGCAATCTGCACTCGGCACATAAGGCGTTTGAGCGTATGGCCCGCGAGACGGATGCCGGCACCGTTGCGGTGTCCGCTGACGCCGATGAAGTGGCGCGCGCAGACCGTATTGTGCTGCCCGGTGATGGCGCATTTCCGGCCTGCATGGCAGCCCTGAAGGGGCGCAGTGGGCTCTATGATGCCATGGTCGAGGCCGTAGAAGTAAAGGGCCGCCCCTTCCTTGGCATCTGCGTCGGAATGCAGTTGATGGCCACAATGGGCCGCGAATACGAAGACACCGCTGGATTAGACTGGATCGGCGGCGAGGTGACACGGATTGTCCCAAAAGATCCCACGCTAAAGGTTCCGCATATGGGTTGGAACGATCTGGTGATCGACACGCCCCATGCTGTGTTGGACGGCGTCGTGACCGGTGATCACGCTTATTTTGTACACAGCTACCATATGGCCGTCACATCCCCCGCTCAGCGAATTGCGCATGTTGATTACGGTCAAGATGTCACCGCCATCATCGGCCGCGACACCATGCTAGGTATGCAGTTCCACCCTGAGAAAAGCCAAGCAACTGGGCTGCGGTTGATTTCAAACTTCTTATCTTGGGCACCTTAGGTAGGTTTAGCGCAGGCATAATTAGGCCTGATCTTGGCCGCGCGTATCCAGATGTCCTCAAGGGTGTCGCCTGTGCTCATCACTGCTCTGCCAATTGGGGCGAACTCACTGCCTGTGCAACCAAATCACCCTCAAACAGCAGCATCTGCACCGCATCTTGCCGAGATCCAGAAACAAAGCGCATAGTCAGCGAAAGTTCAGATGGAGCAACCAAATGCCAGAAATAGCTCAAACCGCCTATGAAATGATTTCAGGGATGACGCCAGTTTTGCAGCCGGGCCTCTTTGTTTTCATCACAACGAAAAATCCTGCTCTTGTTACATCGCTTTCTTCCGAAGCCATTTCTACTTTCAAAGAAGAGGAAGGGCTCTCAATGCTCATCCCCGTGGAATTGGCCAAGAAATCAAAGCTGAATGTGGATGCGCCAATGCGGTTCATAACACTGAACGTGTTTTCTTCGCTGGAAGGTGTTGGTTTAACAGCGGCCGTGTCAGCGGCTCTCGGCGAGAATGGGATTGCTTGCAATATGGTAGCAGCTTTTCACCACGACCACGTGTTTGTACCATCTAAGCTGTGCGATCAGGCGATGGAGGTGCTTTTGGCTTTGCAGAGCCAAGCAGATCAATACGCGAAGCCGAATGGGTAAATGCTGCCTGAACTGGAAGCGTTACATGAACTGGTAGGTTAGTCTCGCAGAGAAGGCATCAGTTCAACTACACCTTTTTAGACACCAGAGTGGGCGCTCGGCAAAATGGGCCAGATGTCTGTTCCATGCCCGATCGGGGCCCAAAGCGAACTGTTAGCCCAGGTTAATCGGCTCACTCAGCAATTGTCGCCAAAGTGCTTCATTGCCGCCCGCGCAACCGAGTCACCCCACTCCTGCACAAAATGCCCGGCTTCTTCCAAAACCATTGGTTCTGGGCAGTTTCTGATGGTTTCGCGCAACTTATTCATCACTGGCACGCCCAGAACCGGATCTTTTGCTCCGATGGCCATGAAGCTTTCACCCTCCCACTCAGATTGCCAGAATTTTTGTGCGCGCATTGCTGTTTCGGCACCGTCCATCCCCGGCTCAATCATTACCAATTGCGGAAACCGGCGAACGCCCGCTTTGTAACGTTGATCCGGGAACGGTGCCTCATAGGCTTGCGCCTCTGCCTCGGTCAAATGTGGGCAGGCCCGCTTCATCAATGCGCCGCAATCCATGTCAGGCCGGCTTGCCACATAATCTTTCCAGCCATGAAACCCCTCGCCAAGGCTTTCTCCAACCGGGATTGCCGTATTCATGACAATCAATCGGGAAAATCGGTCGCGTTGATCCATTGGCAGAGTCAGCCCCAGAATACCGCCCCAATCTTGCACAACCAAGGTGATGTTCTGAAGGTCCAGTTTCTCGATGAAGGCAAGCATCATGTTGCGGTGAAAATCAAAGGTATAGACTGCGTCATCGACGGGTTTGTCGGACCTTCCAAAACCCAACCAATCTGGCACAACCACCCGCGCACCCGAATCCGAAAAAACGGGTATCATGTGGCGAAACAGGTAAGCCCATGTTGGCTCTCCCGGCAGGCATAGGAACGTCCGGTTTGCATCGTCCGCGCCCTGGTCCACATAGTGCACCCGGAGACCTTCATAGCCCCTTAGGTCATCGACGTAATTCGGTGCAAAAGCGTAACCCGGCAGGTTTGAAAAATGATCGTCGGGAGTTCTCAATACGTCCATAGATAAACCTACTCGCCGCTTCAGGTTGTTCCAGCGTCTCTGGATAGGCCCTCGCTGGCAATCTGTCTTTGTCTGACGGCCGGTTCACCCACGCTGCCCTCATTGCTCCACCCACACACCACACATAGTACAGGGTTCGGGGCCTTTGAGTATAAAGGAATACAGGAGGAGTTATGAAAAAAATGCGGAAAAACGCTGCTCTATTGTGTCTGCGCGCAACAAGAAGCTCGCAAAATATTAGTGGCGCAACTTCGCCGGACCGGTTTCTGCCAAAAGCAATTTGCCGCCCGATAAGAACAAAACCTTGTCGTCCTTGCATCCGTTCAAACAAAACGGGCAACAGGCGTAAGATCACGCCCATTGCCCCTTCGCATTCTTCCAAGATCGTAAAATCAGGCCAGCTTCGGCCATTTAACCGCGAGCAAACCCGCGGTTAATTTACCCGCGACCATGTTTGCTTTTTACAGATAGGACCCACGCAGCCAGATACTTTGAGCGTGTCACCCGACAACGCCATCTTGGATTTGTAGGTTTTGTCTGTGCTGGGCTGCCAGATCTTTCCCTTTTTGTACGCACCACCGCCGACGGGCTGCATATCCCACACCAGCTTTTTGCCGATGTTGTCCGATTTATACTCACCCGTGTCATTGAATGTGCGCGCGATCACACCGCACAATGCCGCGCCACAAGCGCTGACCTCGACATGGGCATAAGCGCCATCATCAACCTGCGTCTTCCAGACCCCTAAAACCGGATCGGCAAATGCCGCCCCACCAAAGCCAACTCCCAATGCCACTGCGGCCAAAAACATCTTCATGGTACATTCCTCCCGTAACCTGAGCCGCAGTTTGATAGCCACGTCCCCGCGCAGGCAAGCCTGACGTTGGGTCGCGTTGCACATCACCACGATCCATGCAAAACCGCCCCAAACACCTTGCGAAAGGGCAAGTTTCATGATCCTCTACCCCGCGATAGACCTTAAGGATGGCCAAGCCGTCCGCCTTGTGCACGGCGACATGGCGCAATCAACCGTTTTTAACGACGACCCAGCAGCCCAAGCCCGCAGTTTTGTGGATGCGGGCTGTGAATGGTTGCATCTAGTTGATCTTAATGGCGCTTTTGCGGGCCAGCCGGTAAATGCCGCCCCCGTTGAGGCGATACTGAAATCCTGCAAGGTCCCCGCACAACTGGGTGGCGGCATTCGGGATATGGCCACGATTGAGGCATGGCTTGATAAGGGGCTCGCCCGCGTGATCCTCGGAACTGTCGCTGTCGAAAACCCCGAGTTGGTGCGCGAGGCCGCCAAAGCCTTCCCTTCCCAAGTCGCCGTTGGCATTGACGCGCGCAACGGCCGCGTCGCAACAAAAGGCTGGGCCACGGAAACCGACGTCATGGTAACGGACCTTGCCAAATCGTTCGAAGATGCAGGTGTGGCTGCGATCATCTATACCGACATCAACCGCGACGGTGCGATGGCCGGCCCCAATATTGATGCCACAGCCGCCCTTGCACGCGCAGTTTCCATACCCGTGATCGCATCAGGTGGTGTGTCGTCGCTGGCCGATCTTGCAGCGCTCAAAGCCACGGGTGTTATCTCGGGTGCCATTTCAGGTCGCGCGTTATACGACGGGGCGATTGATCTTGGCGAAGCGCTTTCGGCCCTGAAATCCTGATACCTGTTGGCCAAACTATCCAGCTGGTAGAAGCTATGGGAACTTGCCCCCTCACCTCTTCACTTGCCCCAGAGCGAACCCCGGACTAAACCACCCACATGCTTAAAACCCGCATCATTCCCTGTCTCGACGTTGCTGATGGCCGCGTTGTCAAAGGTGTCAATTTTGTCGGCCTGCGCGATGCAGGCGATCCCGTTGATGCAGCCATCGCTTATGACGCGGCAGGCGCGGATGAGCTGTGTTTTCTCGACATTCATGCAACCCATGAAAACCGCGGCACGATGTTCGACCTTGTGCGCCGCACAGCGGAGCATTGCTATATCCCTCTGACCGTTGGCGGCGGCGTCCGTACGGCTGCGGATGTTCGCGCTTTGCTCCTCGCAGGGGCCGACAAGGTCAGCTTTAATTCTGCGGCTGTTGCAAACCCCGATGTTGTCTCGGAGGCTGCTGATCACTTTGGCAGCCAGTGCATTGTTGTTGCGATCGATGCCAAAACCGTATCGCCCGGCAAATGGGAAATATTCACCCACGGCGGGCGCAAAGCCACCGGTATCGATGCTGTTGAATTTGCCAAAACCGTTACCGCAAAAGGGGCTGGGGAGATTTTGTTGACCTCCATGGACCGCGACGGCACCAAGCAAGGCTTCAACCTACCCCTCACCCGCGCCATTTCGGACGCTGTGAGCGTTCCGGTTATCGCATCTGGTGGCGTTGGCACGCTGGATCATCTGGTCGAAGGCGTAACCAAGGGCGGTGCCTCTGCGGTGCTTGCCGCGTCAATTTTTCACTTCGGCGAATTCACCGTCGCGCAGGCCAAACAGCACATGGCCGCCGCAGGCATCCCAATGAGGCTCACATGACGCTTGATGAACTTTATGCCACGATCCTGACTCGCAAAGCGGCTGATCCCGGCTCAAGTTGGACCGCACAATTGCTCTCCAAGGGTCCAGAGAAATGCGCCGAAAAATTCGGCGAAGAAGCGGTTGAAGCTATCATTGAAGCCGTCAAAGGGGACCGCGAAGCCCTTACCGCTGAGGCCGCGGATGTCCTGTATCATTTGCTGGTGATGCTGGCCGCGCGCGATGTCCCGCTTGAGGATGTCTTGACCGAACTCTCTAATCGGCAATCCCAATCGGGCATCGCGGAAAAAGCGGCGCGGTAGAACTGCACCTCAGAGTTTGCTTGAAATAATACCGGTCGCAAAACCACCCATGCGCAACTCACCAAACAGGCGTTGGTATTCGATTTTTGGGCAGCGATCCTGAATAACGGTCACGCCTCGCGCTTCGGCTTGGGCCGCTGCCGCGTCATGCTGCACGCCCAATTGCATCCAGATCGTACCTAGCGCAGGGAACGCCGCCAGCGCAGATGCGACAATTTCAGGCACAGCTTCTGAACGCCGAAAGATGTCGACCATATCCACGCCCCCTTCGATTTCTTCAAGGCTCCCGACAGCGATCTTTCCGAACAGCTTTTGCCCTGCAATTCCGGGGTTCACCGGCACCACATCATACCCCTTAAGGGTCAGATAACGCGCTACAAAATAGCTGGGGCGCACGGGGTTACTCGACACGCCAACCACGGCAATGCGTTTGGTCCGGTTCAAGACATCGCGCAATAAGGCATCAGAATAATTCATCCCCCCTTCTAGCGCGGTAAATGCACAAAAAAAAGCACCCGATGGAATATCCAACGGGCGCAAAGGTTTGGAACGAGGGACAGTCAAGGGCGTTGCAGGAGTTCCAAACCTGCTGCCTTCAATTATTAAATAGGTGCTCCTTTTGGCAAAAAAAGACCCTGTGGAAAAAACTTGGGGAAATGGCGGGGATTTAGCGTGTTTTGGCCGATGGTCTATTTAGTCAAAAACGTCCTCGACGAAATCGAAAACATCTTCGGCCACATTCTTTAACCAGCGCCCATAAAAACGGCGCGTTTTTTTGACCTTTTTCGACTTTTTCCGCTTGGGGGGCAGTTGATGGCTGATGGTTATCTTTTGAAACTTCGGGGCCATGGGCAGAGCCTTCATCCGCGAAAGCGGTGCCCCGCAACTGTCACAGCTTAGCGTGTGCCGGACCCCATCAAGTCGCAACACCGCGCGCGTCCCGCAATGACAGCAGGTCGTGATCTTGGTGATCATCCGCGCTTAGCCGTGCGGGCGACTGGCATAGAGCGCAATCGCCGCGGCGTTCGATACGTTCAACGACCCAAAGCCACCGCTGGCATCGATACGCACCAGCGCATCCACCGTTTCGCGTGTCTTTGCGCGCAAACCCGGCCCCTCGGCCCCCAGCACCAGTGCCACAGGTCGGTCACGTTTGCCCTCGACAGCGGCTTCGATGGTCAATTCAGCTTCGCCATCAAGCCCGAGCACGAGATATCCCATCGCCTGTAGCTCTCGGATTGCATCCGCCAAATTGCGCACACGCAAATACGGTTGGCGCTCCAGCGCGCCTGAGGCCGATTTCGCAAGCGCACCGGTTTCCGGTGCCGAATGGTGCCGCGTTCCGATTACTGCCGAGGCACCCAGCACTTCAGCCGAGCGCAATATCGCACCGACATTATGCGGATCCGTCACCCGGTCCAGTAGCAGCACACGCGGTGCCTCGGCCCCGATGCACACATCCTCAAGCTTTCCCCAATTGAGCGGCTTAACCTCAAGCACGGCCCCTTGGTGAACGGAATTTTGATCGATGGGCGGGCGGAAATTGCGTGGCTCTATGATCTCGGGCACGATCCCTGCCTCAGCAATCGCATCTGCCAGCTTTACCTCAGCATTTGGCGTCACCATCAGCTTCAGCTTTTCGCGGCCAGGGTTCACCAGCGCATCGCGCACCGCATGCAGGCCAAAGAGCCAAAGCGTCAAATTCGCCTCGACCTTCTTGTCCTGTTCTTTTTGCACAACCCACTTTGGTTTTTTCATCACGCGCCCTTCCGCAGCTCGGGCGGGCTGGACCCGTGTGTCAGGTCTCAGGGCACCGCAATGAATGCGATAAACCACAGCAGCCCCGCTGTGAAGGCCGTAAGCACCCAGCAAGCTGTTACCGTCGACGATTTGAACATGACAGGCCGTATCCAACCGCGCTGCGTAAAATCGCATAAACACCGGTTATTGAAAGGCTAACAGACCGCTCGCAGGTCGATCGGGCTCCAAATTCGACGAACCTACGCGGCAAATGGATCAAGGCTGCATCCGTGGCCGGGATCATCAATTGTATGAACTTCATTTTCAACATACTTCGCTGCGCGACTGTGATGAAACATATGAAAAACTGTGCAAATAGCGCCAGCGCGCGTTCTGGGCCCATGACACAGCAGATTGGCCCATTTTGTGGTTGACGCTTATCAGACCCACAGGTAATCAGCCCGTCAGTGGGCGACAGGCCGCAAGGTGTGGCAGGGGACTGTAACTCCCTCGCGGAGACGCACGCCTGGTTCGATTCCAGGGTCGCCCACCACTTCACCAAGCCGTTATTGTTGCTTGGAAAAACACCGGCCTCACCCAAATCAGCGCTGTTTTTCTGTAGCTTCGACAGCGAGTGTTATCCCTCCGCGGAGTCCATCTTCCAAGCGGCGAGTAACTTGGGCAATGCTATGTCCCATTCCAGAACCCCGGTTTGTGTTGCCCATGACAAATACTGACCCTTCAAATCCGCCTCGAGCTTTGGGGACGTACCAGCCAAGTCGTGCAATTCTGTGCGATCCGCTTCCATGTCGTAGAGTTCCCAGTCCTGGGAATGTTGTCGCACAAGTTTGAACTGTCCCAGCCGGATCGCTGAATTCCCTTCATGTTCGAAAAAGATCGGTTGTTCGCGATCCCATGCTTTGCCCTGGAACAACGAAAGCAACGATTCCCCCTGCATTGGCTGGATTTCATGGCCTCCAACCTCGGTCTGATAGGAACACCCCGTCGCCTCAAGGATCGTGGGCAAGATGTCCACGACGTGGCACGCAGCATGGGCGGTGTCGCGTGGCTGAAACCCTTTTGGCCAATGGGCGACCAGTGGCGTCGATATTCCGCCTTCGTGTACGTAATGTTTGAACAGCCGAAACGGCGCGTTCGATACGTTTGCCCAAGGTTTGTCATAGCTTTGATAGGTTAACGCCCCGCCCGGCATGACGTCTGGCCTGTTACCCATTTCAATTTTGCGGCCGTCCGATGTTGTGTCTGGGAAAAACTTGGCCCAGCCATCTTCGGCCATAAACTCAGCACAGCCACCGTTGTCGGACAGAAACATAATCAACGTATTATCGAACTGCCCCATACGTTTAAGCTCTGCAATCAGACGGCCAATGGATTGATCCATACGGTCCACCATCGCAGCATAAGTCGCCATCTTGCGAGCTTCCCAATCGGTATTTTTCTCAGTGGACCAGGGATGCACCTGAGTATCGCGCGGAGAGATATCCCAGTTCTTTTGGAACAGTCCCATACCATTCATGGTCTCGTGCCGAGCGGTACGTATGGCATCCCAACCGGCGTTATAAACGCCATCATAGCGCGCGATGTCCTCTTCATGGGCGTGCAGCGGCCAATGTGGGGCAGTATGCGCCAGATAAAGGAAGAACGGCTGGTCATCGGGCGTCTCTTCGATCATACCAATCGCTTTGTCGGTTATTGCATCGGTGAAATAGAAATCATCGGGGAAGGTCTCAACTCGGGAATCGTCTTCCAACATGTAATGCGGTGAGAAGAAATGCGTGACGCCGTCCACAATACCATAAAATCGATCAAAGCCACGTTGCCGCGGTGTTGGGTGCTCTAGATCCCCTACCCGCCAGCTATCGACCTCTCGGGCCATGAAATCCCCCGCCACATGCCACTTCCCAGACATCAACGTTCGGTAGCCATTCGCCCGCAAATGTTCTGCAATCGTGGCACTGTCGTTGCGCAAAAAACCTTGATAAGCAGGCGTGCCAAGGTTGGCCCCCATGTGACCGACGCCTGCGTTATGTGGATACAACCCAGTCAGCAACGACGCGCGGGTCGGACAGCATCTGGCGCAGTTGTACATGGCCGACAACATGGTGCCATCGCGGGCCAGCGCATCAATATTCGGAGTTTTGATTTCTGAACCCGTAACCCCGAGATCCGCAAATCCCAGATCGTCCGCGAGGATCAAGATGACATTTGGTCGTTCGCTGGTCTTTGGCATCATTTGTCCTCCAGCCATGTTTGGGCAAAGCGTAGGACTGCCCTAGCGCAAAATCAATTCCCGTGGCGCGTTGGGACCGAAAGCTGCCAGGAGTAGGTTCGCTTTGTCCACACAGCCGGCTTCAAGCCTTCAAGTAGCATCACTTGGCTCTCGCAACCGCAGCGAATGGCAGCTTCGAGCCCGTTGTGACCAATGCTGCGCGCTGCAGGAATGTCTGCTATGCTGTAGGTGAGCCAAGTGATTAGTGCTGTCGTTCCGCAGCACCGCGCAACATTTCTTCAACAACTGGGGCTGTTGCTTGCGCAATTTTTAGTGTGGCGCGCTGCAATCGTGAAGGATTTTTGATCCGCCCGCCCCAAAAGCCGCGTCGGCCACCAGAGGGCGAGACAGCTTGCGCAGTAGCCATCACCCCACCGGAACCCACGTGAAGTAGGGCTACGTCAGCCGATCCAGTTTCGGGATGCATCCGCACCACAAGCAGGTAGTTGAAACGCTGCTTACGTGCCGTTTCGATCAAGTTGGCTCTGGTGGCAGACCACCGATGGACGTTACCACCAATCAGGAGTGAAAAGCTGCCAAGTCTTTCGGCTTGGTTGGGCAAATCAGTCCATAGCGCCGTCTCTCTCATACCTGCTGCCTGCGTCGCCCCATACACAACTCGTGCAAACGCGAAACGAGCGGGCAGTTCAAAATGATCCGGAGTCTTGGACGTCACCGGAATTGGTGGGGCATCCCCTACAAAGGTTGGCATTGAACAAGCGCTTAGCAGCGCAGCAAGATAAACAATCATCATCAGTTTCATATATGTGCTCCGGTTAATAGGATTGAGATCGGGCGGAATGTGTATTTTGCACATTTCATCTTTATGTTGCTCGGTCAAGATAAATGTGTATATTGCACACATGATCTGGCTCGACCCAATCCTGCGCCCTCTTGCGCGCCTTGCTGTCCGAAAGGGCTGGCTGTTTCCAATCGTGGAGCATCGTTTGCGACACGCATATATCGAGGCTGCTGACACCCTTGGCGAAGATCCTTCGACGGACAGCAAGGTCAGCATCCTAACTGGATTACAGAGACGCGACATCGCTCGGTTGCGTCGCGAAGTAATTCCGCCTCAGAACCAACGTCAGCCCTTGGCTGAAATCATTGCACTTTGGTGGGATAATCCAGCCTATGACCCTAAAGGAATCTTCGTACAGGGCGATGGCCCAAGTTTTACCGACCTTGCTCGTTGCATACGAAAAGATGTCCATCCGCGCACCTTTTTGGACGTTCTTATTGAGAACGGCGCTGTGAAAGAAATCGGAGACAAGGTCATTCTGAACACCCGTAGCTACCAACCGCTTTCTGGATCAGATGATCAACTGGCCTATCTCGCGGATAATGTAGGTGATCATCTCGCGACAGCGGTATCAAACGTCGTAGGCGAAGCAGGAAACTACGATATGTCTGTTCACTACAAAGGTCTATCCGCAAGCGCGATAGAGCAGTTGGATAAACACTTCCGTGCCCGAATGAAGCAAACATTGCAAGAACTAGACACGATGGCTCGGACTTTGCCAGCGACCGAAGATGGTCCTCACCGTTTCCGAGCCGGTGGATATTTTTCCGATGATTTAAATTGTAAGGCCAAATAACATGATCCGTAAAACAATTGCATTCGTCGTCCTTCTTGCTCTGACTGCATGTTCGACTCCCGAGGTGTTGCCCGCAAAAGACTGCCCCCGCGAGGGAGGCATAGGCGGCACGGGTGATTGCGCTACGGAGCAACCGATCTCATAATGTTGATGGGAATAAGCGGACCTTTGATCAATCGCGGCGAATTCACGCTAAGTCCCGCATAACTGCCATCTCTGCGGAGTGCAGCCAATGTTCGTGTGCCATTCCAGCGCCATTCCTAATTGCGACGCTGAGGTAAGTGCACCAGTTAGGTGTGGCGTTACATCGAAACAAAACTCCAAACTACAGCGCTTACAGTTTCTTATCGAAATGATGGCCGCTCCAGTGCCCCCACTGCCTTCCCCATTAGGGGATCAGCACGTCACCACGTTTGAATTCGACAGCATCTGTCGTCAGGTCGTCAAAAACCACCTGAATGACAACAGTTTCGACCGCGCCCAGCCTGAGCGTCAGGTAGGGCAATCCATCTTCTTCCAGAATGGCATTGGGCGTCGCATATTTCATGTGGCATGGCGGCAGCGGCCAGTTCTGCATGGGCTCGTCGTTTATTGAGATGGCCATCGCCGCCAGTCCACAGCGCCAGCTCCAAAGGTGCGTAACATAGAGCAAATCCTGCCCGTTAAATTCGCGCACTGCGATCCAACTGCCTTTGGTGGCATCCATGATCGGTTTGATCTCAGTGGCAGTGGTGAATTTGCCGCTGGGGTCTTGGGGATCCGCCACAAGGCCTGCTGGAATAACGGCTTCGTTGATCTGTGGACCCAGGCTTGGCAACGGTAGAACCGGTAAAGCTGCGGGGGCGGTACTGTCGCCAACGCCTTCGAGCAGCGTGTTGCCCCCGATTATCGCGCCCTGCCCGATGATCACGCTGGACGGCGCAGCTGGCGCGTCGGTTACGGCTTCTGCAACAATCTGCGGCGCTGGGGAAACCTCTGCGCTCGTGCTGTCATTATTCCCACCAGACGCTGCCGCAAGTGCTACAATCGCAAACATAAAATCAAACATCTAAAATCTCCCGAAACGGTTTTCGAACGAGCGTTAAAATTCCCACCTTTTCAAGCGGCGCTGCGCCCTTATACTGAACCGAAAACCCCAAAGGGCGCAATATCGAGCATGGCAAGCAAACCGGCAACGCCACCCATCTATAACATCGCGATCATAGGCCAGCATGGGCGGCTGTCCTATGAGGCACTGCTTTTTGCTGCCTCATTGCGCCACACCAACCCGAATTTTGCGGGTCGATTGCTGGTCATGGAACCGCAGCCCAGCGTCTTGTGGGAAAGAGACCCCAGCATCCGCGCGCCAGAGGTCCGCGACGCTTTGGCGGCCCTTGGGGCAGAAGTAATCCCGTTTGAATCCCGTCATTTCGGCACGGTCTATCCTTATGGCAACAAGATCGAAATGCTGCGCGCCCTGCCCAAGGGCGAACCCTTTGTCTTCTTTGATACAGACACGCTGATCACCGGCGATCTGGGCACTGTTCCTTTTGATTTCGACCGCCCCATGGCGTCTTTGCGCCGCACTGGTACGTGGCCCGAACCGCAGCTTTATGGCCCCGGATACGCCGGGTTGTGGAAATCGCTCTATGACAAGTTCGGATTGGATTTTGAGAGCAGCCTCGATCTGACGGAGCCGGACGAGTATTGGAAACGCTACCTCTACTTCAACGCCGGATATTTCTTTTTCCGCTGCCCGCTTGAATTCGGAGCCCGCTTTGAGGAATATGCCCTCGCGATCCGCGACACACCGCCCGTTGCGCTTTGCGCACAAAGCTTTGATCCATGGTTGGACCAAATTGCCCTACCGCTGGTGATCCACAGCTTTGGCGGTGGGCGCGACACGCTGCCCGATGGGTTGCTGGACGGCGCGGTCAGCTGCCATTACCGCACCCTGCCCTTGCTTTATGCGCGCGAAAGCGATGCCGTGGTCGCGCTGCTGCACGAGGTCGCTCAGCCCAATAAGCTAAAGAAGGTCTTGAAGGGCTACGAGCCCGCCAAACGGATGATCTACCAAAAACGCGGCCTGAAAGTGCGCGCGCTGTTTGATCAAGAAAACCTGCCCCGCAAGGAACAGGCGATCCGCAACCGGATCAAATCCGAAGGGTTCTGGATGCGCTAAGCCCCGCGGCATGCACCGCAGGGCTTGTTTTAAGTTCTACCCGCACCCTTGATAAGAAGGATCACGGTTAGGTTTGCGTTGTGTTCAGGATTTGGCGCGCGAACGGCGACGGCCAACAAAACCAAGAACACTCATACCACCAAGCAGCAATGGCAACGCCGCAGGAAGCGGAACAGGCGCCGGGGCTGTATCGATCCCAGTAAAGGTGACTTGGTAGTCGCCGTAGGTACCTAAGAAGAAGGTGGAATTTACACCGGATCGTGCTTCACTTTCGGCAAATCCCCAATCAGACAGCGACAAGACATACGTGCCCACACCCAATGCAACTGACAGGAATGAATCCAAGCTACTAGTGGATCCGTCGTCCGATCCGTTACCAACGCCAGAACTGTCGTCGTTACCACCGATAAGGCTGCCAAGCAGACCTTGGTCGCCCGTGTTGTCAAAACCAAACAGCAATATTTGTGGATCTAGACCCGATGTATTGCCACCGGCCCCGCCGTCACCACCCAGAACATTGCGTGACAAAATATCGATACTCACGGTACCGGCCGTCGAAACATCGAATTGCCAGTAGTCAACGCTCACGGTGCCTTGACCTGTATCATAGATCGTACCGGTCTCAACCAGCGCGTCCACGGTTTGGGTCGCAGCCATCGCAGGCGCGGCCATTGCCAACACGCCGACAGCGGCGGCGGTTGCCAGCAAAGTTCTGCTGGCTGTTTTGAGTGTCGTTTTCATCAATCTCATCCTTAAATTAGGTTACCTTAAAAACGCCTCTCAGCCCAGAAATGAGCCGGCACCATCCGAAAGACAATGACCACACTAGCATTCATCAACCACTCGAGAACCCCCAAACCTTTTGAAATTTAACGATTTCTTTAGATCTTTGTTTCGAAATTGGATCAAGATGGCGGGCCTGCCCCAAACTGTGCATATTTTGGCCACAATCCGCTTTTTGCTCGGCCAAAGGTATTGCGTGGTGCCGCAGTGGCGATTCGCGACCCGACGTAAGAACGAGGGCAATTCGGTTAGGCCACACCCTCGATACACAAGCAGCTATGGTCCGTCCCTTGTGCGGCATAGGCCAATCCCTTAACCATACGTTCAAACGGAAATTCGAGGAGAGACCCCAATGACTGACGGCCCCACATACGGCTTTGATACGCTCCAAATTCATGCAGGCGCACGGCCCGACCCCGCCACAGGCGCGCGGCAAACGCCGATTTATCAAACGACGGCCTATGTGTTCCGCGATGCTGATCACGCCGCGGCGCTGTTTAACCTGCAAGAGGTCGGTTTTATCTACTCTCGCCTGACCAACCCAACAGTTGCCGTACTCCAAGAACGCATTGCAACGCTGGAGGGCGGCACGGGTGCTGTCTGTTGTTCATCGGGTCACGCCGCACAAATCATGGCGTTGTTCCCATTGATGGGTCCAGGCAAAAACATCATCGCTTCCACACGGCTTTATGGCGGTACGGTCACGCAGTTCAGCCACACCATTAAGCGCTTTGGTTGGACCTGCAAATTCGTTGATTTCGACGATCTTGATGCGGTCGCTGCTGCTGTGGACGAAGACACGCGCGCGATCTTTGGCGAAGCGATTGCAAACCCCGGCGGCTATATCATGGACGTCCGCGCCGTGGCCGATGTGGCCGATGCAGCTGGCATCCCGTTGATTATCGATAACACCACAGCCACACCCTATCTGTGCCGCCCCATTGAACATGGCGCGACCCTCGTGGTGCATTCGACCACGAAATACCTGACCGGAAACGGCACCGTCACCGGAGGCTGCGTCGTCGATTCAGGCAAATTCGATTGGTCCGCAAACGACAAATTCCCCTCGCTAAGCCAAGCGGAGCCTGCCTATCACGGCCTGAAGTTCCATGAGACGTTTGGTGCCCTCGCCTTTACCTTCCACAGCATTGCCATTGGCCTGCGCGATCTGGGCATGACGATGAACCCCCAAGCCGCGCATTACACACTGATGGGCACTGAGACGCTGTCTTTGCGGATGGAGCGCCACGTTGAAAACGCTGCCAAAATTGCAACTTGGTTGGAAAAAGACGACCGCGTTGACTACGTCACCTACGCGGGCCTGAAATCCTCGCCCTATTTTGACCGGGTGAAAAAGGTCTGCCCGAAAGGTGCCGGAGGTCTGTTCACCTTTGCAGTTAAGGGCGGCTATGACGCCTGCATCAAACTCGTGAATGCGCTGGAAATCTTTAGCCACGTGGCCAACCTTGGGGATACGCGTTCGCTTATCATTCACTCGGCTTCCACTACACACCGGCAGTTGACGGCAGAACAACAAGAAGCCGCTGGTGCCAGCGCGAATGTTGTTCGTGTGTCGATTGGCACCGAAGACGCCAATGATCTCATTGCGGATTTGGATCAAGCGTTGTCCAAGGCGACAGCCTAAATCAATGTCTCTGTGCCACGCCTGTTTCTAAGCGGCGTGGCACAGTTAATTGAAAGAAGCGTGCGCGGTCATGCGCCGGGTACGCAGAGGCATGCTTTCCTTGAATGGCGCGGTGCTCTATTCTAAGGTGAAAGTCGTATTTCGTTGTTGCAGGACCAGAGATAAAGGCATGGCATGAAGCCTAATTTTGCGCTTTCCTTGTCGCTTGAAGGCATTCGCCTGTTGCATCGCGCAGCGGGCGGTTGGCGCGAGGTTGGCGAAGTATCGCTAAGTGCAGCCGATATGGAAGCTGAGCTGGCGACGTTGCGCAAAACCGCCGCCAGCCTTGAGCCCGGCGGCGTGCGCAGCAAGTTGATCATCCCCAACAGCCAGGTCAAATTCCTAACCATCGACACCGCTGATCAGTCCCAGCCTCAGCGCCGCAAGGCCGCCGAGGCCGCATTGGCTGGCGCGACCCCTTATGAAGTCGCCGAGCTGGCCTATGATATCAGCAGCGACGGCGCGCGCACGCATATCGCTGCTGTTGCCTATGAAACTCTTGAAGAAGCAGAAGAATTTGCCCGCGAGCACAGGTTCCATCCCGTCAGTTTTGTGGCAATTCCCGAGGGAGATAGCTTTCTCGGGGAACCGTTCTTTGGCGTCACAGAAGGTGCCGACGCCCTACTGGAACCCGGCGATGAAGTTGAAGCGGATGGCATTGCAATTATTGTCGTGGGTCCAGCCGAGGTGCCTGCTGTCGAGCCCGCACTAGAAGATCCGCCAGCCCAAAACGACAAAGAAATTACTCTCAAGAACGATGAGCCAACCACAAAGAGCGCTGATGAGGACGACGCGATACAGCCCGAAGCATCGGCGTCACTTCGCGAGACCGAAACCTCAGACGCTAAAGCCGAAGCGCCGGAAACAGTAGCAAATGAAGCCGACGAAGAACTCATAGAAGAAGACATTGACCTCGAGCCACGGCCGCCCGGATACGTACCAGCACCTTTGGGCTTTAGCAGCCGGCGCAAAGAACCCAATGCCACCACAGAAGCTAAAAAGCTGGGGGGCGCATCGCGGGATGGTGGTGCAAACGCATCGCATAACGTTCCGGCACCCAGCACGGTGCAAGCGCCAACGCCGGTTCAGGCAGCTCCGTTGCCCGACAGCAGTTCACTTGATCAACCTGCCCCGCACGTTCTGGATGCGCCAACCGAGGCAAAACCCGGCTTTCTAAGCCGCCGAAAAAAGCTGCACGCCGCCATGCCAGCGGCTGCTGTAACGGCGACCGCCGGCAACGAGGCCGATCGCATGACGGTCTTTGGCGCACGCGAAAGCGATGTGGGCGGCAAACCGCGGTTTCTGGGCCTGATCCTGACGGCCGTCTTGCTTGTACTCTTGGCCGGCGTTGCCGCGTGGGCCACGGTCTTTATGGATGACGGGGTCGCGGGATTGTTCTCCCCGCGCCAAGAACGGGCGACCGCTTCCAACCTCGAAAACCAAATTGACCCCGAAATCATTCGCACCACGCCAGAGGCCAGCACCCCGATTGATCCAGTCGGGATCGCCGTAGCGTCCCTTGAACCCGGTCTTATCGAGAGCGACGCGACCGTTCTGGCACAGCCCGAAACACAGGTGATCACCGCTAACGAGGCTGATGCGCGTTATGCAGTGACCGGTGTCTGGCCGCTGTCGCCGGACGTGCCGCAGATACGTGCAGACCTGCCAACAGAGGTCGTCTACCTCAACAGTCTGGAGCAGGTAAGCGCCACCAACGATGCA
Organism: Sulfitobacter sp. SK012; assembly: GCF_003352085.1. NCBI lineage: Bacteria > Pseudomonadati > Pseudomonadota > Alphaproteobacteria > Rhodobacterales > Roseobacteraceae > Sulfitobacter > Sulfitobacter sp. SK012. The sequence goes on along the minus strand of NZ_CP025804.1, from coordinate 1,666,535 downwards.
ATTGCCTTGCCTGGTGTCGACGGGTTTGAGACCGATGCAATCCCCGTGATCCTGACCCGGCCGGCACCTTATGGGGCGCTTTTCGGCCAAGACCCCAACGCGCTTGTTGCGGCCACGCCTGAGGGAACGCTCGCGCCGGGTGGGTATACCGTATTTCTTGGTTCACCGCCGCAAATCCCACCCAACGCGCTGCCTGAGGTCGAAGAGGCTCCCGAAGTCGTGGACGCCCGCGCAGCCTTGGTCGATGCGCGGCCCCGGACACGCCCCAGTGGCCTTCAAGAAAATGCACAACGTGCACAGCTGAACGGGCTGACTGTGCTCGAACTTGCGGGTTACCGCCCGGCCCTGCGTCCTGCCTCAGTTCTGCAAGCGGCCGAATCCGACGCGCGTGCGGCACTAGCCGCCGAAGCCGCTGCCCAAGAGCTTGCCGCAAAGCAAGCTGCGGCCGCAACACAAGCCGCGATTGAAGCGGCGATCGTAGCGGCCTCTCCAACGGCGACGGCGACGCGCCTTGCCGTTGCACAATCCAGACGCCCTGATACGCGTCCCCGGAATTTCGCTCGGATCGTAAAGCGCGCCCAGCGTACCGCCCCAAAAGAAACACGCACCGCAAGTGCCGCTACAGTGGCACCGCGTACGGTCAAGCCGTCCGTGCCCTCAACAGCATCTGTGGCCCGCTCCGCCACTGTTAAGAACGCGATAAACCTGCGGCGGGTGAACCTGATCGGTGTCTACGGCAAGCCTTCAAGCAGACGCGCGTTGGTGCGGTTGTCCAATGGACGCTACAAGAAAGTCACCGTCGGGGACCGGATTGATGGCGGTCGGGTGTCGGCCATCGGCGACAGCGACCTGCGCTATACCAAGGGCGGGCGCAACGTTACTTTGAAGATGCCAAAGGGCTAACGAACCGCTTTTCTGGCAACGTAAAAGGGGACCAGTTCCCTGATCCCCCGCATTATCTCCATTCGCGATGGCACCCTCTCAGACTTAATCGGCGCCGATTTCACCTGCATCGATTTGTTCTTGCTCAATGCTTTCAAACAGCGCCTTGAAGTTGCCTTCGCCAAAGCCATCATCGCCTTTGCGCTCGATAAATTCGAAAAAGATTGGGCCGATAACAGTTTTTGAGAATATCTGCAGCAGGATGCGGGTTTCGCCGCCCTCAACGCCCTCAACATCCACTACGCCTTCTCCGTCGATCAGAATGCCGTGTTTCTTCATCCGCTCCAGAGGCTCTTCGTGGCCTACGACGCGTGTTTTGCTGAGCTCGTAATACGCATCCGGCGGGCCCGGCATGAATTTCACACCATTTTGTGCAATCTCATCTGTCGCGTCGTAGACATTGCGCGCACCAACCGCGATGTGCTGGATGCCCTCGCCATTGTACTTCTTGAGATAGGCAACGATCTGCCCCGTTTCTCCCCGATCCTCGTTCAACGGAATGCGGATGCGCCCACAAGGTGAGGTGATCGCGCGGCTGAATAGGCCAGTGAATTTGCCCGCGATGTCGAAAAAGCGGATTTCGCGGAAGTTGAACAGGTCGCCGTAGAACTTGAACCACTTGTCCATGTTGCCTTTGAACACGTTATGCGTGAGGTGATCGAGGTAGTAGAACCCCACCCCTTCGGGCTTAGATTGCGCAATCCAATCGTACTCCCAATTATAGGGCGACGTGTCGTAATATTGGTCGACGAAATACAAGAGCGATCCACCGATGCCCATGATTGCAGGCACATCAAGCACCTTGCCGTCCCCGGTGTATTCCTCGGCTCCGTTGGCAACCGCATGCGCCAGCGCTTTTTGCGCATCAACCACGCGCCAGCCCATTGAAGGGGCGCAAGGACCGTGCACATCCACGAACCGCGCAGCAAAGCTATCGGGATCGAAATTCAGCACATAGGTGATATCACCTTGTTGCCACAGTTCAATCTTTTGGGTCTTGTGATTGGCCACGTGGACATACCCCATGCGGGCAAAAACATCGCGGAGCGCCTCGCGGTCCGGGCTGGCGAATTCGACAAATTCGAACCCATCGGTGCCTGCGGGGTTTTCAGCTGTAATCTGTGACTTTGCGGCGTCGTGCGGGAAAGGACCCATGGGTTTGCTCCTATTGGCATGTCTTTTGCGTGTTCTACATCAAGATGGGCACGTGGTTTGCGCGTATTTCAGCACCGCTATGGTATATTTCGCGTGATTTACGCATACTAGAGGAAAATATCATTCAAAGGCCGCATCATGCTGGACAAAACAGATCATCACCTGCTGGACGCCCTGCAACACAACGCGCATCTGACCGCTCAAGAGCTGGGCGAAATCCTGAACCTGTCGCCCTCCCAGGCCGGCCGGCGCCGTCAACGTTTGGAGGCAGACGGGGTGATCCAAAGTTATACCGCGCGCCTTGATCCTGTGCGGCTCGGACTTCAGGTACAAGGCTTCGTACAGGTCCACCTTAGCACCCACGGACCAGAGCATTCAGCCCGCTTTGCGCGGCTTGTTGCCACTCGAGTCGAGATTGTGAGCGCATGGACAATGACGGGGGATGCGGATTACCTTCTGCGGGTCTACTGTGCCGATCTGCCCGCCCTGAACCGGTTGATTCACGAGGTGCTGCTGCCCCATCCGGCGGTGTCGCGCGTGCACAGCCAGATTGTGATGGACCAGCTTAAACGGGACGGCCCCTTGCCAACCTGAACTCACCTTTGAGAGGACGATCATGGAAGGCTTCCTGTTTCAGGCCACTATTTATCTTGCTGCTGCTGTGATCGCGGTACCCATTGCCGCGCGCCTTGGGCTGGGGTCTGTGTTGGGGTATCTGGCCGCAGGGATTTTGATCGGGCCAGTGCTTGGATTGGTTGGGGCTGAAACTAAAGATTTGCAGCATTTTGCTGAATTCGGCGTTGTAATGATGCTGTTTCTGATCGGATTGGAACTTGAGCCGCGCGCGCTGTGGGACATGCGCCACCGGCTGCTGGGCCTTGGCGGTTTGCAAGTTGTGATCAGTACCGCGGCCTTGATGGGGATCGCGATGGCTTATGGGCAACCTTGGGGGGTGTCGCTTGCGGTGGGCCTGTCGCTGTCGCTCAGCTCCACTGCGATTGTGTTGCAGACCTTGTCGGAAAAAGGGCTGATGCAGACCGCAGGTGGCCGGTCGGCCTTCTCTGTTTTGCTGACCCAAGATATCGCCGTTATCCCGATCCTAGCTTTCTTGCCGTTGCTGGCCGTTACTCTGCCGTCAGGAATTCAGCCAGACGGTTCCATTTCTCTGAATGCAGACAAACTAGATCCCGCAAACAAGGCAGCCGAGGGCGGTCATGGATCCGAAGCGGCACAGGTCGCCTTCTCGCTGATCGACACCCTGCCTGCATGGGGCGTGACGCTGGCCACCATCGGGGCCATCGCGACCATCATCATCACTGGTGTGTTCTTTACCCGGCCCGTGTTCCGTTTCATCCACTCCGCAAAACTGCGCGAGATGTACACCGCCCTTGCCTTGTTGATTGTGGTCAGCATTTCGCTGCTGATGATGGTCGTCGGCCTCTCGCCTGCGCTTGGAGCATTCCTTGCCGGGGTGGTGCTGGCCAGCTCAGAGTTCCGCCATGAGCTTGAGACCGACCTTGAGCCATTCAAAGGCCTGTTGCTTGGGCTGTTCTTTATCACGGTTGGTGCCGGCATTAACTTTGATCTGCTGCTCTCAGATACAATCATAATCGTTGGCATGGCGCTTTTGGTGATCATCGTAAAAGGGTTAATCCTATATGTTTTGGGCCGGTCTTTTGGCTTGCGGGGGCGTGACCAATGGCTCTTTGCACTGGGATTGGCGCAAGCAGGCGAGTTCGGCTTTGTCCTCGTGAGTTTTTCGGTGGCAACCGGTGTGATGCCCAACGGCGTCGCTGAAACGTTGCTGTTGGTGATTGCGCTGTCGATGTTGATCGCACCGCTATTGTTCATTCTTTATGAAGTTATTTCAAAGCGGTACAGCGAGCGCCAAGGCGTCATCCCCGAGGATGAGATCGACGAAGAAGGCACCGTGATCATCGCGGGCATCGGCCGTTACGGGCAAATCGTGAACCGCATCGTGCAGGCCAGTGGGTTTGATACGGTTGTGCTCGATCACAATCCCGAAGCCATCGCAGTCATGCGGCGTTTTGGTTACAAGGCGTTCTTGGGCGATCCGTCGCGCCCTGACATCTTGCGCAAAGCGGGCTTGGCAGAAGCGCGGGTTCTTGTCGTGGCACTTGATGACCAAAAAGCCGCCCGAGCGCTAGTCGAATACGCCCGCAAACTGCGCCCGGACATGCATATCGTGGCGCGTGCCCATGACCGGACGGATGTCTACCGGCTGTATCAATGTGGCGCGAATGACATTGTGCGAGAGATGTTTGACAGCTCTTTGCGCGCTGGCCGTTATGTGTTGGAAAACCTTGGGTTGTCCGAATATGAGGCCGCCGAAGCGCAGCGTATCTTTTACCAACACGATCGCGCGTCGGTCCGCGAATTAGCTGCCCTGTGGCGCCCCGACGTCCCGCCAGCGGAAAACAAAGCTTACGTGGCGCGCGCCATAGAACTGCAAAAGGACCTTGAAACTGCTTTCTTGGACCGCAACGACGACGACAAGAAAAGCGCTTAAGCGTCGCTAACCCCGGCCTCGGCGAATGTTGCCATGCCAGAGTGGCACTCAAGGGCCGCGCGCAATACTGAAATGGCAAGCGCGCCGCCTGACGCCTCGCCTAGGCGCAAACCTAGCGACAGGATCGGTGCCTTGTCGATGGCGTCTAACAGGCGCGCATGTGCACCCTCAGCGCTGAGGTGTCCCGCTGCGCAGTGATCCAGCGCACCCGGCACCGTTTGCGCAAGGCAGGCCGCAGCAGCACAGCAGATGAACCCATCCAACAGCACAGGGATACGCCGCGCACGGGCACATGCGATCGCCCCCGCCATCGCAGCCAATTCGCGCCCGCCAAGGCACCGCAGCACTTCGAGCCCATCGTCGGTCGCGCCGTGAAGGGCCAAGCCCTCACGGACAACGCGGATTTTATTTTGCAGCCCCGCATCGTCAACGCCCGTCCCGCGCCCAGTCCAATCCTCAGCATCGCCGCCAAACAACGCGCAGGCGATCGCAGCAGCCGGGGTTGTGTTGCCAATCCCCATCTCACCTACGACCAACAGGTCAGTATCGTCGTTCACCGAATTCCAGCCCGTTTGCAGCGCCGCCAGTAAATCCGTCTCACTCAAGGCTGGGCCTTTGGTGAAATCCTGTGTTGGCCGGTCAAGCTCCAGGGCGTGCACGTCTAAACTAGCTCCAGCCGCCCGGGCGATTTGATTGATCGCCGCGCCACCAAATTGAAAGTTCATGACCATCTGTTCGGTCACTTCAGGTGGGAACGCAGACACGCCCTGCGCTGCGACACCGTGATTGCCGGCAAATACGATCACTTGAGGCGACGTCACCCGCGCCGTGGCATTTCCACGCCATCCCGCATACCAAATCGCCAGATCTTCAAGCCGCCCTAACGCGCCGGGCGGCTTGGTCAGCTGGCCATTGCGATCTAGCGCGGCGGCACCAGCATCAGCGTCCGGACCGGGCATTGCGGCCAGCGCGTCACGAAACCCGTCGAGATCAGAAAAATCAGCCATGCGTGAAACCCTCGTTGCAACCGCTCTCCTGCCTGTTTACCCATTGCTACGCCGCTCACAAGCGACGAAAGGGTCAGCCGGTGACAAAAAACGACATACACAAGGCGTGGCAGTTGCACCCTTGGTTAGCGGGCGTCTTACTGACCCGCCTGCCCTTGCCGCATCTGCCTGATGATGCCTTTGAAGCTGCCCCCCGCGCGGTATGGGCTTATCCGCTGATCGGCGCAGGTGTTGGGGCTGTTGGCGCAATTGTCGGTCTGCTTGCGATGCATCTGGGCCTGCCTGATATTGCCGCTGCCGGATTGGCCCTTGCCGCAATGATGCTGATCACTGGTGCGATGCACGAAGACGGCCTGGCCGATTGTTGCGATGGCTTTTGGGGAGGCCGCGACTCGGCCCAAAGACTGATCATCATGCGTGACAGCCAGATCGGCACCTATGGCGTGCTGGGACTAATAGTGGTCACTGGCTTGCGATGGAGCGCGCTTGTAGCCCTCCTGCCTTACGGTCTATGGCCCCTTGTCGCGGCCGCGGCTCTGTCTCGGGGTGCCATGCCTGTGGTGATGGCAGGCTTGCCACATGCGCGCTGCGATGGGCTTTCCCATAGCGTTGGACAACCTTCAATGTCAGTTGCTTGGCAGGCTGCAGCCCTTGGGGCGGCCATTGCTCTTTTATGCCTAGGACCATTGGCGTTCAGCGTCGCGATTCTGGCAGGCCTGATCGCCCTAGGGGTGGCGTTGTTGGCCAAAGCCAAGATCGGCGGCCAAACTGGGGATGTACTTGGGGCCACACAGCAACTTTGCGAAATGACGATCCTACTAACCTGCGCCGCCGCCCTAATCTAAAAGACGACAGAAAAAGGCCGCGCTCGGTTCACCCGAGCACGGCCTCAATTCTTAAAGTCAGCGCATTTAGGCCGCGACGCGGCTTTCCAGCACATCGCCGACCTGCTTGGCCGCACCAACTTCATCGCCACCAGAAACAGCCGCAACTTCGCGGGTCAGGCGCTCAAGCGCTGCTTCATAAAGCTGACGCTCGGAATAGCTCTGCTCGCGTTGGTCATCCGTGCGGTGCAAATCGCGCACAACTTCGGCAATCGCGATCAGATCACCGGAGTTGATCTTTTGCTCATATTCCTGCGCCCGGCGCGACCACATGGCCCGCTTGACCTTGGCCTTGCCCTTAAGCGTCTTCATCGCATGAGCAATCACGTCCGGTGAGCTAAGTGCGCGCATTCCGATTTCAGTGGCTTTATGCGTCGGTACACGCAGCGTCATCTTGTCTTTCTCAAAAGAAATCACAAACATCTCAAGCGAGATCCCTGCCACTTCCTGATCTTCGACTGAAACGATCTGCCCAACGCCATGTGCGGGGTAGACAACAAATTCATTCGGGCGGAAGTCCAGTTTTTTCGATTTAGTCATTCAAAGGCTCCTATCGGAAGCGTCACCAGCATTGGCGCGCGGGGTACTACACAAAAAATCACACCCACACACAGGCCAAGTGACCCGGTACGGCTGTGTCATGTCAGATATTCAACTCTTACGTGCCTGCGCGGCCCGTGGGATGTTATGTCCGTCAATCATCATCTGAGGCGAACCATACCACAAAAACGGCCCCAATGAAAGCAGCGGCCCAGAACCCCACAGAGGTCTATTTTACTGGCCAACCGAGCCAGTCTTGCCGCCCGTAGGTCAACGTAAAACGAATCGCATTAAAGCTTCGACTAACCGCCCTCGCCCGGCGCTTCGGAGAAGTATTTCTCGAGCTTGCCAGCTTCGCCGTCGCGTTCTTCGGCTTCCGGCAGCTGGTCTTTCTTGGTAATAATGACCGGCCACAACTCAGAGTATTTGCGGTTAAATTCGACCCATTTTTCCATATCCGGCTCGGTGTCGGGGCGGATCGCGTCGGCGGGGCACTCAGGTTCACACACACCACAGTCGATGCATTCATCGGGATGAATGACCAACATGTTCTCGCCTTCATAAAAACAATCGACAGGACAAACCTCGACGCAGTCGGTGTATTTGCAGGCGATGCAGCTGTCGTTAACGATATAGGTCATGGGTCTACTTTTACGTTTTTGTGTCGAGGTTTAGCTAATTCACCGGCACAGATCATTCAAGGTGGCGCGCTTTAGAAAGATCAAGGATGCGCCTGTCACGCTTTGTTGGGCGGCCTTTTCCCTCAAATGCCGGGTTTTCAGGCGTTTTTTCCCGAATTCGCGGCTCAGGTGGGGACAAATCAGTGTAAAGTGCCTGCGCTTCAGGGGCCGGACCGCGTCTTGTGGCAAGAGCATCGATATGGATCACGCGAATATGATCACCCTGAGCAAAGGTCAAAACGTCTTTGGCACTGACCGTTGTGGCAGGTTTATGGGTTAGGTTCCCATTCACCCGCACAGCGCCCGAAGAAACTGTGGCCGCAGCCAGCGAACGTGTTTTGAAAAACCGCGCGTACCACAGCCACTTATCAAGCCGGAGATTTTCCACCCCCGCGCTCACATCACTTGTTGGTCTTGAGACCCATCAGCGCCGCGGCAAATGGATTATCAGGGTCGATCTTTTTCTCAGGCTTAGGCGGACGAGCAGAGAAATTCTTTGCCTTGTTGCCTTTGTCGTCACGATCACCGCGTGGACCACCCTTTTTGCCACGCGCAGGCGGCTTGCCTTTGCCCTGTGGACGCTCAGCGCCACGACGGGGCCCAGTATTGGCACGCGGGGGCCTGCCCCACGTGAAGGAATAGAACACCTCCATCTCAACGGCGGGGCTTTCGGCCTCCACCGCTGCCTCACTTGGCGTTTCAGACGCCTCTTCGGAAACCAGGACCGCAGCTTCTTCCGCTGGTGCCGCAACTTCCTCAACCTCAGGCGCGGCTGGGGCTTCGGTGGCGTCGCTTTCGGGTTCTGCTTCAGTAGCATCCTTAACAGGAGAGTCGTCTACAGCGTCTTTCTCGGCTTCAGGCTTCGCGTCGGCCACAGGCTTTACCTTTGCCCGCTCGCCTTTTTCCGATTTGTATCCAAGCCCTTGCATCAAATCTGAGAACTGCTCGAGCGTCATGCCACTGATCGACAGCATATCTGCTTTGGCCTCAAAGCCACCGCGCGAATCCTCGGCACGCAGCATGTCAGCCAAGCGCTCCAGCATATCGATGCGAATGGCCCGTGTGCCGGCGTTGCGGTAGCCAGACATAGTGTCAGACCCTTCTGGCACGCCAGCTTCAACCGGGATTGTCACCAGACCGGGGGGCGGCGATTCGGGAAATTCGGACAGTCCCTTTACCAGCGACCAAAGCACCAGCCGAAGCCGGGTTGGCGCAGGCTTAAGCAGCAGCGGCATAAAGATGGTGAACTGGCCAAAGCGGATGCCGTGCTTGCGCAGCGCGCCGCGCGCATCTTGGTCCAACGATTTAACGTCCTCGGCCACCGAAGCACGCGGCAGAAGGCCAAAGTTCTCGACCATTTGAAAGGCAAAACCGCGCGCAAGCCCAGTTAGCGTTTCGTCTTTTTGAACAGCAATTAACGGCTCAAACAACGCGGCGACCTTGCGGTCGATGAAATGCTGCAAACGGCGCTTTACCTTTTCAGCCACTTCAGGCCCGGCAACGTCGTCCACGAACACTTCGACCTGTGGACGCAGGCCGTCAGCCCCCGCAACAAGTTTGCCAACCGCCGAAGAGCCCCACATCAGGCCGCCCTGCTCGGTGAAATCAATCTCAGTATCGGGTGCGTTATAAAAACGATCCGCGCGCAGATGGAACTGCGGAGCCAGCGCCTGAACGGCTGCTGACTTTATCGTTTTGTCTTCGGCGGCACCAGCTCCCTTATCGGGGCGGAAACGGAACCCGTCCAACTTGCCTACAAATTCGCCTTCAACGGTTACTTCACCGGTCTCATTTACATCGGCCACCATGGCTTCCTTCTGTCCTAGCCGGCGCAAAAGCACGGATGTGCGCCGGTCTACAAATCTTTGCGTCAGACGCTCGTGCAGCGCATCCGACAATCTGTCTTCTACGGTACGCGCTTGCGCGCGCCAATGGGTTTCGTCACTTGTCCAGCCTTTGCGTTGCGTGACATAAGTCCAGGTGCGAATAAACGCTAACCTCTTTGATAACGCATCAATATCCCCATCTGTTCGATCAATGCGGCGAATTTGTCGCGCAAGCCAGTCATCAGGTAGGCTGCCACGTTCGTGTAGATAGTTGAATATCTGCTCCAAAAGGCCCGCGTGTTCGGCATGGCTGATGCCCCGAAAGTCCGGAATGCGGCAAACATCCCAAAGCAACTTCACCGAAGGACCATCGGTGCAGCGTGCAGCCACTTCTGCATCCTCCGACAGCGCTTTGAGTGCGCGCAAATCATCTGCTTCGCGTGCCCTGACAAAGCGTTCATGATCGGGCGGCAATTCGAGCGTTTGGATCAGCCGTGTTAGCGATCCAAACTGTAGTTTTGAATTGCGCCAGTTGATCTTGTTCTGTGGTGTGAATTGGTGGTCCATAATGGCGCGCGCAACGCCATCATCCAAGGCAGGCGCATCCCCCGTTACACCGAATGTTCCGTTCTTCATGCCCCTGCCCGCGCGGCCTGCAATCTGCGCCAGCTCATTGGGTGCCAAGGGACGCATCCGCCTGCCGTCAAATTTCGACAAAGCCGAAAACGCGACGTGATCAACATCCAGATTTAGCCCCATACCGATGGCATCCGTCGCCACCAGAAAATCGACTTCACCGTTTTGATACATCTCAACCTGCGCGTTGCGTGTGCGTGGACTTAGCGCGCCCATAACAACAGCCGCACCGCCCTTTTGGCGGCGTATCAGCTCGGCAATGGCATATACATTCTCAACAGAAAACCCGACTATTGCACTTCGAGGCCGCATACGGCTTATCTTTTTCTGACCAACATAGAGTAATTCGCTCATCCGATCACGGCGTATGAAATCCACCTCCGGCACCAGCGCTGCGATGGTCCCCCGCATGGTCTCAGCACCCAAGAACTGCGTCTCATGCAGGCCGCGCATGTTCATCAGCCGGTCGGTAAAAACATGCCCCCGTTCGGGATCCGCACAAAGCTGGATTTCATCGATGGCGACAAAATCTGCCCCCATGCCTTCGGGCATCGCCTCGACGGTACAGACCCAATATTGCGTGCGCGGCGGGACAATCCGTTCTTCGCCTGTGACCAGCGCGACCACCGACGGCCCGCGTATCCCCACGATGCGGTCATACACCTCGCGCGCCAACAGCCGCAGCGGCAGGCCAATGACACCTGTGCGGTGCGCCAACATGCGCTCTATCGCATAGGTCGTTTTGCCGGTGTTGGTCGGCCCTAAAACGGCCACAACACGCCCCTGATTACTCACCAAATTTTTCCTAAGTTCAGAGCGTGCGGCCGATGCCGTCGCGTTTAAGCGCTTCAAGCGCTGTCGCAGCATTTTCATGATGCGGATTGAGCACGATAACCTTGCGGAAAAGCTCTGCTGCGCGGCGCGTATCGCCGAATTCCAACAAAATCACCCCTAGGCCAAAAACCGCGTTGTAATTGTCAGGGTTCAGGGCCAGCGCCGTTTCCAGATCATCCAGCGCCGGACCGTATAAATCCGCCTGAAAATAAGCCGTTGCGCGCGCATGATAGCCTTCGGCGAAATCTGGCGCATGATCGGTCAAGGCCGTCAAATGATCGATCGCCGTGGCAAATTCCCCGACCGCCAACGCGTCACGGCCCCGCTTTAGCAACAAATCCATGGCTGCGGATCCCGAGGTCGCCCAAGACCGCTCCACATCACGCTGCAAGTTGGCCACCTCTTCTGGGGCAGCCTCCTGAAGCCGCTGCAACAACTCAGAGTCATCTGATTGCGCATTTACGGCACCGCACAGCAACAAAGCTGCACCAAGTGCCGTAAGGTGACGTTTGAGGTTGACGGGGTTCAGACGCATAACAAAAGTGAATGTAACAGGCTGCCGCCGCATTTCCAGACCCCTTGGCAGCCGCTTGCCAAAAAAGGGCTAAAGATGAGCGATATTATTGACCAAGCTGTAACAGTTTTGAACGAAAAACTAACCGGAGCCGATTTCGGCGGCACCGCGAAGTTTGCCATCGAGGGCGAAGGTGCCGTCATGATGGACGACACAGGCGCGCGCGCCGCTGATGAAGAAGCCGATGTGACCCTCAGCGCCGATGTTGAGACGTTCCAAGGCATCCTGTCAGGCGACACTAACCCCACCTCCGCATTCATGACCGGCAAGCTTAAGGTCGACGGCGACATGGGCATGGCGATGAAGCTTGCGTCCGCGCTGGCCTGATACGCCGCCCACATGTCCCTGCCGATAGCTCCTCTGTTTACCGACGTACACCCAGGCCCCGCCAGCGGTGCGGCCTATTGGGCAAATACGTCGGATGGCAAACAGATCAGGCTTGCCGCATGGCCTCACAAAAATGCCCGTGGCACAGTTTTAGTGTTGCCCGGGCGCTCTGAATACATTGAAAAATATGGCCCTGCGGCGACAGAGTTGGCAAATCGCGGGTTCGCGACGTTGTGCATCGACTGGCGCGGACAAGGCTTGGCCGACAGGTTGCTGGACAACCGTCTGATTGGGCATGTTGAGACGTTTCCCGACTATCAAAAAGACTTAGCCACGATGATGCGCGCGGCCCGCACGCTGGGCCTACCTCGGCCATATTTTATGCTCGCTCATTCGATGGGAGGCTGCATCGGCCTACGGGCTGTGATGGAACGCCTGCCTGTTCTGGCCGTGGCCTTTACCGCGCCGATGTGGGGCATTCAGATCGCGCCACATTTACGGCTCGCGGCAAAGGGATTGACCGAACTCATGCCGCGCATCGGCAAGGGCCACCTCAACCCGCCCGGCACCACGCTTGAACCATACGTGGCCAACCAACCTTTTGAAAACAACTCGCTAACGACGGACCGCGAGATGTTTTACATGATGCGCGACCAGATTTTGGCACATCCGGATTTGGCGCTTGGCGGGCCCAGCTATCAATGGCTTGGGGCGGCGCTGCGCGAAACAAAACATCTGGCCGAACGCCAAGCACCAAATCTGCCGTGCATTTCATTTGTTTGTAAGAACGAACGCATCGTCGATGTCGACCGTATCGTGGCGCAAATGGACAACTGGAAGGGCGGCACGCTTGAGACCATGCCAGGCGGCGAGCACGAGGTCTTGATGGAGGTCGAAGCCATACGCACTCCGGCCTACGACAAGATCGCAAAGCTCTTTTTCAACGCAATGAGCGCCTGAGGACTGGGCTGGGCGGTCATATCCGCTAGATTGCCCACTATGACACGCTCAAAGGTCCTTCAATTCACGCCGAAAGGCATCTACTGCCCAGCAGGCGATTTCTATATCGATCCATGGCGCTCTGTGGATCGCGCGTTGATCACGCATGGCCACGCCGATCACGCCCGCCCAGGGATGGGCCATTACCTTGCTACCCATGCCGCCCTGCCCGTCATTCGCCACCGCCTTGGTACAATTTCAGCCGAAGGCACTAATTTCGAAGAAACCCGCCAGATTGGTGATGCGCGTGTGTCTTTTCATCCCGCAGGCCATGTGCCCGGCTCCGCCCAGATCAGAGTTGAGGTCGCAGGCGAGGTCTGGGTTGCGTCAGGCGACTACAAGGTCATCGACGATGGGCTGTCCGAACCTTTTGCCCCCGTCAAATGCCACCATTTCATCACCGAAAGCACATTTGGCCTGCCTATCTATCGTTGGGCTCCGCAAAGCGAGGTCGCGGCCGAGCTAAACACATGGTGGGCAGGCTGCGCGGCTGCAGGCAAGGTTGCTGTGTTGGGGGCATATTCGCTGGGCAAGGCGCAGCGTCTGTTAACGATGCTCGACCCCGCGATTGGCTCAATCCTGACCCATAGCGCCATAGAGAAAACTAATACAATCCTTCGAGGTCAGGGGTTTAACCTCCCGGACACCACGTTGATGACGCCAAGTACCGCCCCCAAAGAACATCCCGGCGCATTAATGCTGGCACCGCCCTCTGCTTTTGGTAGCACTGCAATAGGCCGCTTTGGGGCACATGAAGTTGGTTTTGCCTCTGGTTGGATGGCCTTGCGCGGGGTACGGCGACGGCGTTCCGGCGACCGAGGGTTTGTCATATCGGACCATGCCGATTGGGATGGACTGCTTTGGGCGGTCAAAGAATCGCAAGCTGAAAATATATACGTTACACATGGTTACACGGATAAATTCACGCGACACCTTAACGAAAATGGATGGAATGCACAGGTTGTTCCCACAAAATTCGAAGCTGAGACGCTCGATGATGGACAGGCGGCATGAAACGCTTTGCCAGCTTGTTCAATACAATTGACCAAAGCACAAAAACCGCGGCCCAGGTCAACGCTTTGGCAGAGTATTTCAACACCGCCACCGAAGCAGACAGGCTTTGGGCAATCGCATTATTTTCAGGTCGCCGCCCCAAGCGTGCCGTCACCACAGCCAAGTTGCGCGACTGGGGTGTGGACGCGGCGGATATCCCGCTTTGGTTGTTTGATGAATGCCACTCCATTGCTGGCGATTTGGCCGAAACCATCGCCTTGGTTTTACCGCCCAATAAAACAACAGACGACAGATCATTATCATATTGGATCAGTGCCTTACGTGACCTCAACAAGGCAACTGAAGCGACGAAAAAGGCCTTTGTACAGGACGCATGGGCCACGCTTGGCGGAACCGAACGCTTCATCTTTAATAAACTTGTCACGGGCGGCATGCGCGTCGAAGTCAGCCAAAAGCTCATGACCCGCGCCCTGGCCCGCGCAACGGATCGCGACAAGGTGGAACTTGCGCACCGTCTTATGGGCGATTGGCATCCCGACGATACCAGTTGGTATGAACTGTTTGAGGCCGAAGATATCAACGCCGACGCCGCGCGCCCCTATCCATTCCACCTTGCGGACCAGTTGGAGGGTGATCCCGAGACGCTTGGAAGCGAAGCCGATTGGCACGCCGAATGGAAATGGGACGGCATTCGCGGTCAATTGATCCTGCGCAGTGGCGAACATTCCGTTTGGTCGCGCAGCAACGAACTCATGACCGACCGCTTCCCAGAGCTTGCCCGCGGGCTCGATTTTCTGCCGGCTGGCACCGTTCTGGATGGCGAGTTACTGGTCTGGTATCCCGGTGCCACGCATCCCGCGTCCTTTCAGGCGCTGCAGTCCCGAATTGGCCGCAAAACCGCACCCAAAAAGCTGCTGTACGATGCGCCAGTCGTGTTGCAAGCCTATGATCTGCTGGAATGGCAAGGCAACGATGTCCGCGCACGCCCTTTTGCAGAACGCCGTGCCATGCTTGAGGCTGCCTGTGCCGATCTGCCGTCTGAAGCGCCGGTACGCCTGTCTCCACAGCTTGAGTTTACCACGTGGAATGACCTCGCCCATTTCCGCGACACCGCCCGCGCAGCTCATGCCGAAGGGCTCATGCTCAAACGCGCCCAAAGCCCGTATTTGGCAGATCGCGAGAATGGCGCGTGGTGGAAATGGACGGTCGCACCGCTCACCATCGACGCGGTTATGATCTATGCACAAGCCGGATCGGAGCAGCATGCGAACCTGTTCACCGACTTCACATTCGCGGTGCGCAGCGGCAATGATCTGGTCCCCTTTACCAAGGCCGAGTTTACCCTCACGGACGCCGAGCGCCGCGAGATCACGGCATGGGTGCGCAAAAACACAACGCAACGCTTTGGGCCCGTGCGCCAAGTCACACCAGAGCATGTTTTCGAGATCGCCTTTGACGGCATCCAAGTCAGCCCACGCCATAAATCGGGCGTGACTTTACGGTTTCCGCGCATATTGCGCTGGTGCAAAGACAAAACGCTACAAGAAGCCAACACCCTGGAAGACCTCACAGAAATGCTCCGTATTTATGGATAATCCAGACGCCGATGTGCAGATGGGCGTCAAATATTCTGAACTCCTGCATTGAGAAATCCAGATCGATGCGGCTTTTGAACAATTGTTGAACACACTCAGGGCTTTCGCTGCTTGTCGTGCTCCCTTCGGGACATTAGATAAAGCGAAACCAATATGAGGTCTGATCCATGTTCAAGCTGCCCTTCCCCGTTTTTGATGCCAATGCAACGGGCGGTGACTCGCCGCTGGGTCGGTTGCCTGAGTGGAACCTCGATGATCTTTACACCGGCGAGGACGCGCCCGAGCTAAAGCGCGATCTGGACTGGCTCGAAAATGCCTGCGCCCGCTTTGCCGAAGATTACGAAGGTAAGCTAGAAGCGCTGGATGCTGCGGGACTGCTCGATTGTGTGTTGCGCAATGAAAAGATTAGCCAGATCGCTGGGCGCATCATGTCATTCGCCGGCCTGCGCTATTACCAGCTGACCACCGACGCGGACCGCGCAAAATTCATGTCCGACGTTCAGGAAAAGATCACCAACTTCACCACCCCACTGGTTTTCTTTACGCTGGAATTGAACCGGCTCGAGGATGACCACCTTGCGGGGTTGCTGTCAAAGAACGCTGATTTGGCCCGCTACAAGCCGATATTCGACAACATCCGAGCAATGAAAAAATACCAGCTGTCTGATGAGATGGAAAAGTTCCTGCATGATTTGGGCGTCGTTGGCGACGCATGGGAACGGATGTTTGACGAGACCATCGCCGGGCTGGAATTTGAGGTCGACGGCGACCTGTTGAATATCGAAGGTGTCTTGGACTTGCTGACTGACCCCAAACGTGAGGTCCGCGAGGCGGCGGCGCATGAATTGGCCGATGTTTTTGGCAGCAACATCAAAACCTTTGCCCGTGTGCACAACACCCAAGCAAAGGAAAAGGAAATCCTAGATCGCTGGCGCGGCATGGAAACGGCGCAGATGGGCCGGCACCTCTCCAATCAGGTCGAACCCGAAGTTGTCGAGGCCCTGCGCAATGCAGTGGTCGAGGCCTATCCAAAGTTGAGCCACCGCTACTACGAGCTAAAACGCAAATGGCTGGGTTTGGACGTGATGCAGGTTTGGGATCGCAATGCGCCACTGCCCATGGAAGATCCGCGGATTTTGGATTGGGAAAGTGCAGAAAAGACTGTGATGGATGCGTATACCGCGTTTGATCCACGCATGGGCGAAATCGCGGCTCCGTTCTTCAGCGAAGGCTGGATTGATGCGGCCGTGAAGCCAGGCAAGGCTCCTGGTGCATTCGCGCACCCCACGGTGACGAATGTGCACCCTTATGTGATGCTGAATTACTTGGGCAAACCGCGCGACGTGATGACCCTTGCGCATGAATTGGGCCACGGCGTGCATCAGGTATTGGCCGCTGAACAAGGCGAAATGCTTTCCTCTACCCCGCTGACGTTGGCCGAAACAGCAAGCGTATTTGGCGAGATGCTGACATTCCGCAAGATGCTGGATGGGGCCAAGACCAAGTCCGAGCGCAGGATCCTGCTCGCTGGCAAAGTTGAGGATATGATCAACACTGTCGTGCGCCAGATCGCGTTCTATGATTTTGAGTGCAAATTGCATGCCGCACGACGCACAGGTGAGCTAACACCAGATGATATTAACGCGCTGTGGATGTCCGTTCAGGCCGAGAGCCTTGGACCAGCATTCGAGTTCATGGACGGGTACGAGACCTTCTGGGCCTATATCCCGCATTTCGTCCATTCGCCCTTCTACGTCTACGCCTATGCATTTGGCGATGGGTTGGTGAACGCGCTCTATGCGGAATATGCCGATGGGGCCGAAGGTTTTGAGGACAAATATTTCGACATGCTCAAAGCAGGCGGTTCCAAGCACCACAAAGAGCTTTTGGCCCCGTTTGGTTTGGATGCCACTGATCCGGCGTTCTGGGACAAGGGATTGTCGATGATCTCAGGATTTATTGATGAGCTTGAGGCAATGGAAGACTAATACCGCAGAGTTACAGCGCATTTGGCGCGGGCTACCCTTGGTTAACATCAAGACCTACCCGCGCCAAAATACGATCGAACCAGTCATCGCGGCCCATGTTGATGCAGTTTTTTTGCAAGAACCAATGTAGGAACGCCGCGTAAGGCAAATTTGACCCAACCTCCAACGCCCAATCCAGCGCCGCCGCGACGTCGTCCGTTTGGTGAATGGTTCGGGCGATGTGGTGAAAGTCGGTCATACCGAACAGCAGCGCGGGTTTGCGGTGCATCATCCCCTCAAGAGACACGCTAGAGCTGATCGAACAGGTCAGCGCAGCGCTGGCCAGCATGTCGTGGATATGGGCATCAACGATCTGCACATTCGGGTGGGCTTTGGCGAGTTTTTCGACATGGGCCAAAGTTTCTGGGTCAGCGGTGCGCGGATGTGGTTTGACCAAAATCGGGCGATTACCAGCAGCGACGGCGATACGGCTGACCATCTGCGCCTCTGAGCAGTACTGTGCCCGTTCTACAGGCTGTGAAGGGCCTTGCAGGAAAACTGCGATGGCATCCGCAGGCAACACAGGACGGCCCTCAGGTTGGCGGTATTTGGTCAGCCTGCGGGTGATGTTGCGTTTGCTCAGCCGGGCAAAAAACGCCTGTGCCTGCTCGGTGTTTTCACACTCAGCGTCAAACGTCAGCTCCGCGATGCTGCTTTCGCCAAAAATACCCTTTGGATCGACGTACCAAAACGGCGCGATTTAGGCGAACCCGGTGTTAAAAACCCCGGGAGCACGGACCAGCCCTTGATGCACAAAATGCGCGCCCTTGTTGGCATAATCTTCGCCGCCATAAATGCTGAACCGCTGGCGAAAATCGGCGGGTATCCCTGCTTCCACGAGGGCCTTCTGAAGTTTGGTATAGAACTGGCCACCACCTGGTGGGTTCATACGGTAGAGCTTCTTGGGAAGGTATATGAACGCCTGCGACATGGCCGTAACCTAGCGGAACGACCCGGCGTAGGGCAAAGCGGTTTTTACCACCCTACCCCCGGCCCCCTGCAGCGTAGGTCATATCAATCATCGCCTGCGTACCCCGCGAGAACTCGAGCGGGCAACCATACACCTCGTGGCCCTGTGCCGCGCGGCCAAAGGCTTCGACTTGCAGCACATATTGGTTCACGCCCGCAAAGCGCTCGGTGGTGATGGTTGTGTCATCCGTTTCCAGATGCAATTCCGCCTGATCAAGCACGCCCGCGTTAAACGGACAGCTCAAGCGAAGCAGCCCTTTTTCCCCATGGAATGTCAGTTCTTGCTGCTTGAAAAGGCGGATGGCCACTGTCGCCCCATAGCTAAACCCGTCAAAATCCGCGGCCATTTGCACAAAAGTATCGACACCATTGGTGTAATCGATACGCGCGTAGGGCACGCTCAACGGCTCTTGGCCCGTTACAAAACGCGCCGCCCCAAAGGTGTACACGCCAATATCAGGCAACCCGCCGCCGCCCAGATCGGCCTGATTGCGGATATTCTCTTGATCGTCATTGAAGAAGGAAAATGAAGCCTGCACATGGCCCAACTGCCCCAATGCGCCAGACTGCACAATTTCACGCGCGCGCAGCATTTGTGGATGATGCACGATCATATACGCCTCAGCCGCCAGCAAGCCAGAAGCATCGCGCGCGGCAATAAGTTGATCAAACTGATCGGCCTGCATCGTGATCGGCTTTTCGCACAGCACATGTTTACCAGCCTCAAGCGCCTTGAGGGTCCATTCCACATGCATATGATTGGGCAATGGGATGTATACCGCATCGATCTGCGGATCGTTTAACAGCGCTTCGTAACTGTCATGCACACGCAATCCCGGTGCAAAGGCGCTGAAGTTTGCGGCCTTGGCTGGATCGGAGGTCGCAAGCGCATCCAAGGATGCCCCTTTGGCCGCATGAATTGCTGGCCCCATATAATGACGCGCAAAATTTGCAGCGCCCAAAATACCCCATCGCAAGACCGTCATGGCAAACATTTCCCTTTTATATCAATACTACTCTACCACTCGCAGTCGGCGGCGCAACCTGGCCGCAACAAACAAAAACCCCCCGTAACATCTGCCACGGAGGGTTCAATTCTAAAGCAAATAGGTACCTTAAGAAGCGGTGATCATACCTTTTTCGCGGGCTAATTCGCCCATGCGCTTTTGCAGTTTTTCAAAGGCACGCACTTCGATTTGGCGGATCCGTTCGCGGCTGACATTGTATTGGCCGCTTAGATCCTCCAACGTGATTGTCTCATCCGACAATCGCCGCTGAGTAAGGATGTCTTTTTCGCGGTCATTGAGCACGCCCAACGCCTCGGCAAGCATCTCACGGCGTGTTTCCAACTCATCGCGAGCCTCATAGTCGCCCGCTTGGTCAGCATCCTCATCCTCGAGCCAATCCTGCCACTGCATGGTCCCTTCGCCTTCGGACCCGACAGTCGCGTTCAACGACGCGTCCCCGCCGGACATGCGCCGGTTCATGGAGATCACTTCTTTTTCGGTCACGCCCAGCTGAGTGGCGATGGTCTTCACGTTTTCAGGACGCAAATCGCCTTCTTCCAGCGCGCCGATCTTGTTCTTGGCTTTGCGCAGATTGAAAAACAGCTTTTTCTGGCCAGACGTCGTGCCAAGCTTCACCAGCGACCATGAACGCAGGATATATTCCTGAATGCTCGCCCGGATCCACCACATCGCATAGGTCGCCAGCCGGAACCCTTTTTCAGGATCAAACCGTTTGACCGCCTGCATAAGGCCAACATTGGCCTCCGAAATGACTTCGGCCTGCGGCAACCCATAGCCACGGTAGCCCATGGCAATTTTTGCGGCCAAACGCAGGTGCGAGGTGACCATACGGTGCGCAGATTCGGTGTCTTCTTGCTCAACCCAAGCTTTGGCAAGCATGTATTCTTCTTGAGGCTCCAGCAGGGGAAACTTACGAATCTCCTGCATATAGCGGTTTAGACCGCCTTCCGGTGTTGGTGCCGGCAGATTTGCATAATTTGCCATAATCCACATTCCTCTTCCCAGTTGGGGCTCATGTTACTGAGCTTAACATACAATATGGTTGGCCTCGGGCCCGTGTTCAAGACTAGGCCTGCGCCTTTCGTGTTCATATTGCTCTAACTTGAGTAAATGAAACATTTACGGTGCGTACGCTCACGCAGCCGTGTGCATTTTTAGGCCTGGCTGGGCTCCAGCACGGTCAGCAGCGCAGCAATATCTGGCGGCAAAGGAGCCTCAAAACGGACCATTTCGCCGGTAACCGGATGCTGAAAGCCCAAAACAGCCGCATGCAATGCTTGCCTAGGAAAGGCGCGTATTGCATCTGCCATGGCTTCTGGCAGGGCTGCCTTAGCGATCTTGCGTTTGCCGCCATAAACCGGATCACCGACCAAGCCATGCCCCGCATGCGCCATATGAACGCGAATCTGATGGGTACGCCCTGTTTCAAGCCAACATTCCATCAGCGCGATCACCGCAGGTGTGCCAAACCTACGCACTGTGCGGGCACGGGTGACCGCATGGCGCCCACCGTGAAACAGCACGGCCTGACGTTGGCGATCCGTCTTGTGACGCGCCAACTGCGTGGTCATCTTAAGGATATTGCCAGTTTCGAAATTGGTGCCCTTGATGCCCCGCAACCGCGGGTCATTTGCATCCGGAACGCCGTAAACCAGCGCCTGATAATAGCGCTCGACAGTGTGCGCCTCGAACTGCTTGGCCAGCCCGTGATGCGCCGAGTCCGATTTTGCGACCACCAAAAGACCAGAGGTTTCTTTATCGATCCGATGCACGATCCCGGGCCGTTTCATGCCCCCAACACCAGATAATTCATCCCCACAATGGGCCAAAAGCGCATTTACCAGCGTACCGTTGGGACTGCCGGGTGCTGGATGCACCACCATCCCCGATGGTTTATTCACCACGATCAAGTCTGCATCCTCGAACACCACCTCAAGCGGAATATCCTCCGGCAAGATGTGGCTGTCCTCGGCCTCCTCCACGTCAACGGTGATTACAGCACCCTCGCGCGTTACGGCCCGTGGATCACGTACAACCTGTCCGTCGACCTGCACGGCACCACGTTCAATCAATTTCATAAGCCTTGTGCGCGACAACGCCTCTTGCTCTGGCACATCTCGTGCAAGCGCCTTATCAAGACGCGGTGGTGGCCCCTCGGCCAGCGAAAAAGTGATACGGCGGTGCGACATGGATGACTTCCCCGAACCGGCCAACCTGCGCTTTTTGCGTAGACTGGTCACGGTGCTGACAACAGTGATGATTGGCGGCGTAATAGTGGTGATCGCACTGCTTGTCACCCGCTTGAACGCCAGCGCCCCCGATCTACCCAACACTTTGACCCTGCCAGACGGTGCCACGGCCTCCGCCTTTACCCAAGGCGACACGTGGTATGCGGTTGTAACCGACGACAATCGCATCCTGATTTACGACCGCCTCAGCGGTAAACTCAGCCAAACGGTCGAGATCACATCCCCTTGAATTCGTCTTTTGAGTTAAGGAATTGGTGAGTTTACGGGACAACTCCGTTACGAATGCGCGCGCTAAAAAGTCCCTTGCGAACCGAGCACATCGAAATAGAGGGGAATGGTACCGCCTCCCCGGCTTGAACGGGGGACCCCTGGTTCCACAAACCAGTGCTCTAACCAACTGAGCTAAGGCGGCAACGAAGATGGATTTAGCGCCCGTGCCTGAGGATTGCAAGACCCTAAGAGGTACTGATTGGCCCAGAATGACCTAGAAAGTGATCTCCCAAGTCTGTTCAATATTTGGCTGCCCAAATGACACGACCGGCACCGAATTGGTTAGTGTCCAGCCATTGCGCTCATAGAGCGCCCCCGCCGAGCGGTGGCTTTCATGGGTCCAAAGCTGCATTCCCAAATAGCCGCGTTGCTTGGCAAACCCCATGCACGTCGCCAACATCTGCCGCCCAAGGCCAAGGCCACGCGCCTTAGGCTCCAGTAAAAACAACCGCAGCTTGGCCGTTTCCGGGCCCAACCGAACGCAAAAGATACATCCAAGCCGCTGATCCCCACGCCAAGCAACCCAGCCTGCCTCATCCTCAGCATCATGCCCGTCGATAAACCCATCGATGATTTGTGCCACCAATACGCCGAAACTGGCGTCGAACCCTTCATCACGCGCATAATGCGTGCCATGCGCCTCAACGAGCCAATCCCGGTCGGTGGCCAAAAATCGCCTGATCTCTATCTCATCCATGCCCAATCCAACCCCACAAAGGCTTGCCTTTCAAGCCCCTGCGCGATAGCGATCCCCACCATCCTAGGACTGGAGTAAGCACCATGGGCATCGACACTGAACGCGACATCGAGGCGAACCTGCAGATCGGCCCGACCGACAATGGCATGGTCCGGCTTTTTATCGAAGCAAATGGAATTGAGATCCCAATGGATTTCACAGCGGACGAAGCCCGCGAAATTGCAGAAGAAATCATGGCAGCCGCCAGCAGCTTGGGCGGCAAAAAGGGCAAACGCTAAGCTCTTAACCCCATTCCGGCATCATGTCCGGATCGCGCAGTATTTGGAGCCGCCGTGCGGCACAGGTAGCAAACTTCTGGACCACGACCTTGCGCCGCGCTGGCGCTAGTTTGGTTTCTGGCCCCATGCGCAGGGTCTCGGCCCCGTAGGCATCCGCAATGATCAATCCAGCATCCTGTGGCAGCAGATCGGTTGGAAAATCTGCATCCACAGCAAAGAAAAAGCGGTCCGCCCACTCCAGATAACCCTGCCATTTGGCGTCCGACATAAAATCTGCACGGCTGGACTTGCATTCAACCACCCAAAGTTCGCCTTTGGGGCCAAGCGCCATCACATCAACGCGCAAACCCCGTGTTGGCACGAGCTCTTCTACGCAAGCAAAGCCACACGCAGAAAGGTGCCGCGACACGCCGCGCGCCAGTAATTGCCCCGGTTGAAAATTCTGAAGTCCGTTTTCTATCATGCCCGCAAGTATGAACAATACGTGAACATGCGCAAGCCTTTTGCCCTGCAGCGCCCCACAGACTTGGTCTTTGCCCCACCAATCCTTATCTTCACCAGTGGTGAGCAAAGGAGATAACCATGGCCGATCAGCAGGACCCGTCGACAAAAGCGCGCGGCGTTCGGTACGCACGCGAGCTTGAGGACCACCTGAGTTGGCTTGATACCTTCTCCGGAACAGCGCTTGGCGTGCTGGCGGTTGCCTCCGGGATCTATACCTATTTAGGCGTGTCGTCCTTGCTTGATGATACTGGCGCGATGTCTGTATTCGCCGCGATCGCCTATTCGGTTGCCGTCTCCGTCGGCATATTTGTCTTTTGGTCCTACATGCTCCGGCTTTTCCCGGCGGTGCGCGGCGCACGGGCCCGCGTCGCTTTATTGGGCGCAATGGGCTTTGGCTCAGTTGCGATCATCGCCATGTCGAGCTGGCTCAATGCCGCCGCTCTTGCGGGGTCCGCGGCAGTCGAACAGCACCTTGCCAAAACTGTGCAAGAATACCAAGTCTCACTAGAGCGCGCCCACGAAATTGCCACTTCTGCCCAAGGGCTTGAACGTGACGTCGCCCGAGTGCGACAGTCGTTTGAGGACCTGAGCGAACAAGAAGCGGCGGGTGGTCTTTCGGGCCTTGCTGGGCGTGGTGCCGTCTTTCGCGTGCTGCGCCAGAAATCTTCTGAACTCTCGGGGTTAGAAGCGCAAATCGCCACCCAGACCCCGCTGGTCCAATCGGCCTTTGTCGAAGGCAACGCCATCCTTAGCCGCATGCGCGCCCTTACAGTTGAACCCGGCCCAGTTGAGGCACGCTCCGTCGAATTCTCCGAACAGGCGGTGCGTCTGGCTGGTCTGATCACGCAACTGCGCCAGCTTTCTGTAGCCTCTCTGGTGGAACGTGCCGCCCAAGATCTCTCCGCTTCCGTCGTGCTGCCAGAACTAGACGGGCGAAGCGCCGAAACGCGGGGCGACCAGGCCGCGACCATCACATCCGTACTCGAAGTCCTTGCCCAACGCGCCGCCACGCTGGAAAGTGCTGCCCAATCAGTTCTGGCCATGCCGCCCCCGCGCGAGACCACCTACACCCCGATCTCAAGCGCCGATGCTGTGATCCTATATGCTCGTAATTTTGCACCCTCATGGGCCGGCGCCATCGCAATTGACCTACTGCCCGCCGTGTTGGTTTTCATCTTGGCCATCACCCAATCCGCCATCCGGTCAGGCCGCGAAGGCACCAACATTGAGGATAGCTTAACCTTGGCCGAGCTGCGCGCAGCTGTTGCCGTCATGCACGACATGGATGCAGCATTTAAAGCGGCACCAGAGGTTCCCGCCAAACCGATCAGCGCACCCAGCGTCACGCCAATCAAATCATCATGAGCACCGTCAAAACAAAACAATCCCCCGTCGCGCGCGTGCTCATGGGCGTGCTGATTTTTCAGCTTGGCCTTGGCGTATTGCTCTTTGCGGGTGATCTGCAGAATGGTTTTAGCCTGCCACGCTTTGGCCCAAAAGCACCGTCCTTGACCGAACCTGTGCGCCCCGGCGACCAAACCCGCCGCTTTCGCCTTGACAGCGCGCCACCGGGGGGCCGTCCGATGCCAAGCACGCCCCTGCCCGGTCGGTTGGTCCTAACACCTGTCGCCGGCGGTACCGCGGTTCTCTTGGAAGGTGCAATCAGCGTTGGCGATGCAGAACGGATCACCAAACAAATCACTGCGCTCGCTCCTGCACCCACGCGCGTGATCCTAAACTCCCCCGGCGGTTCAGTGCGCGATGCGCTGCGCCTTGGTCGCGAACTGCGCGACGCCGGGCTGACGACTGAGATGCGCGAAAACGACATCTGCTATTCCGCCTGCCCTTACCTGCTGGCCGCGGGGATTGCCCGGGACATCCCTGAAAGCGCCTCTGTCGGGGTCCACCAACATTTCTTTGGCGAAAACACCTTTCTGCCCGCATTTGTCGCCGTTGAAGATATCCAGCGCGGTCAGGGCGAGGTCATGCGTTACTTTTATGAAATGGGGATTGATCCGCTGGTCATGCAACACGCGCTCGTGACGCCGCCCAATGAGATTTACGTGTTGCTGCCCGAGGAATTGCTACGCTACGGGTTTACACAAAGTCCTGAGACTGAGTAATCGGCCCTTGCCGTAGCCCTCGCGCCACCCTACCTAAGGGGAGTGGCGGGTTCTGCCCTGCTCGACTGACGTTAATTCCAGTGGCCTTAAGCAAATCCTCGGATGCTGGCTCTGTCATGACCCTGGTCACGTTACCTGGCGCCCACCTGTACATACAGGTCCCCGGGAATAAAACCGACCCGGCAACGGCGGTCCCGTCACACTTCTGCCGCTGATTGCGATGAGTTGCCCAGAGAGGCTTTCATTCCTTGAGATGATCGAGCCGCTGCGCCAAGATTCGCGTTACCAGTGCCGGATCGTAGGGTTCGCGCAGGAAGCGGAACAGACCCTTTAGCATGCTTGGATCGGCTATATACTTGTCGTAATGCACCGCGTGACATTGCCGTGGATTGGCCTTGATGAAACCAGCAAAGAGCCGTTCGGCCTTTTGCAATGTCTCTTCTACCTTCTCGCTCTCTAGATTGCGCCACCATCCGGATCGCGCCACATCCTTGTGGTTGCGGGTATTGAAAATGAACTTTGCATTCGGAAAGCAAACTTTCAGGAAGTTGAGATGCAAAGAGAACAATTTCGGATGATTGTGATACCTGATTTCCTTGAATCCCGATACCCGCACGCCCGGTGATGGACAGAGCACGGTTTTCACAAACGCTTCTGCCAGCGCGGCACCGTACGCAACAGCATCAATATTCTCCGCCCCGTACCATGGACTGGTAGGCGCGCTTACTATTCCTGACTGACGGCGGTTTGTAATTTGCTCGGAATTCCGTATTGCGCCCCAAGCCTGCGCAAGTTGAAGGCAAGTATTCTGGTTTTCCCCCCGAATTTCATAATCCGGCAACGAATTGAGTAAATTTTGCAGAAGCGTCGACCCGGACCGCCCATATGTCACGATAAAGACAAAACTCTCGGGCGACGCATAGGACGAATTCATGCTCAAAACGCTTCTGGCCGGGCCTCGCGGGCCATATGATCGAGTACGCCGTTGACGAATTTCGATTCCTTGCCATCTGGGAAGAACGCGCTCGCCAGATCAACATATTCGGCAATCACAACTTTTGGTGGCGTGGCACTATCGCGAAACTCAGCCCCTGCCGCACGGAACAGCGCTCGCAAAGTCGGATCGATACGTGCAATGGCCCATTTTGCCACCAGCGCGCGGTCGGTCAATTGGTCGATCTGGGCCTGATAATTCACGGCATCTTCAAGAACGCTCGTAAAGAGGTCGCTGTCGCCCTCTTGAAGCTCGTCTCCGTCCATAATCTCGCCAAAGCGGTGATTAAGGAACTCCATGCGCACCATGTCGACAGTCATGCTGGAGTGTTCCATTTGGAACAGCGCTTGGACGGCATAAAGCCGCGCTGCACTGCGCATTTTACGCTTTTGGTTGCCGGACAGGGTCGTGGGATTGTTCATGCGATTGTGTTTCCGCTTTCGTCGCCGGCCATCAAGGTATCATGGCCGAATGGCTTGAACCCGATGCCCTTGCTTTGGCCGCCCCATTTACGGGCGAGCGCGATCAGATGCAAGGCCGCTGCCGCCGCCCCGCCACCTTTGTTTTGACCATCCGCATCCGCACGCACTTCTGCTTGCTTGCGGTTTTCAACAGTGAGGATGCCATTCCCGATGCACAGCCCCTGCAAACCCATCAACTGCAGCGCGCTTGAGCTGTCGTTACAGACTGTCTCATAATGCGTCGTTTCGCCCCGGATCACACATCCCAGTGCCACGTAGCCATCAAAATTGCTTTTGCGGTCAGAGATGCCGATGGCCGTGGGGATTTCCAACGCACCGGGCATTTCGACGACTTCCCACTTTACTCCTGCGGCCTCAAGTTCGGTTTTGGCGCCGCGCAACAGGCCCGCAGCAATATCGCTGTAATAGGGCGACACCACGATCAAGACCTTTACCGGTTCATCAAAGCTGGGGCGCGCCAGAGTGGTATGCGCTATAGATGCGGCCATGGAATTACTCCGTCGTGATGGGGCGTGTGCCCACAATTTCTAGTTGGTAAGCATCAAGACCCAAATACCGCGTATCAGGATTGTCGGTCAGCAACACCAGCTCGGTCAGCCCAACGGAGGCCATGATCTGCGCCCCCAGCCCGGTACGTTTGATGGTGCGTGGGCCGTCATCCTCATCCCCTTCAAAGCGCAGGCGCGGAAACGGATCGCGAAACAACAACACTGCCCCGCGCCCTTCATCCGCGATGATCTGCATCGCGCGTGGCAGTTCATTTGCGGGGCTGGGACCAAGGCCCAAGATATCCTCAAGCGCATTAACAGCGTGGGTCCTTACCAGCACTGGCTCTGGCGTGCTCAGATCGCCCTTGCTGAGCATAACGTGGTCCGTGCCGCTGATTTGATCGGTAAAGGTACGCATCATCCAATCGCCACCATAGGCGGAGGTTACCGTGCGGCTGTCGCGTTCTACCAGCAGGTTGTCATGCTTGTTACGGTAGGTGATCAGATCGCTGATGGTGCCGATTTTCAGGCCGTGTTCCCGGCCGATCTCAACAAGGTCCGGCAACCGCGCCATGGTACCGTCTTCTTTCATGATTTCGCAGATCACGCCCGAAGGGTTCAGCCCCGCCAAACGGCTTAGATCGACCGCAGCTTCGGTATGTCCTGCACGCACAAGCACGCCGCCTTCGCGGGCGCGCAGCGGAAACACATGGCCCGGCGTTGCAATATCAGCAGGCCCCGCCTGTTCCGAAATCGCGACCCCAACGGTCAGCGCCCGATCAGCCGCCGAAATGCCGGTCGTCACGCCTTCGCGCGCTTCAATGCTGACGGTAAACGCCGTCTCGTGACGCGAGGAGTTATTCACGGCCATCATCGGCAGACCCAGATGGTCGATCCGCGAAGACGCCATTGGCAAGCAGATCAATCCACGCCCATGCTTTGCCATAAAATTGATCGCGTCGGCATCGGCAAATTCCGCAGGAATCACAAAGTCGCCTTCGTTCTCACGGTCTTCGTGATCGACGAGGATGAACATGCGTCCCGCCTTGGCTTCAGCGATGATTTCCGCAATGGGCGAAATCGCGCCAGCAAGTTCTGCTTCGACGGGTCCGGGTTCTTCAAAATTCATCGCATCTTTTCCTTAGCCTCTTGGCCGCATGCTCTAGCCCAGCCAGCGCGGCAAGGCCAGCAGTTCACCTTAGGACATCTCAGCCAGTCGCGCGACGTAACGTGCAAGCGTGTCGATCTCGAGGTTCACCTGGTCGCCCACCTCTACATCACCCCACGTGGTCGCAACTTTTGTGTGAGGAATGAAATTGATCCCAAAATCACAGCCGGACACCTCGTTTACCGTTAGCGACGTGCCGTTCAACGCAACGGATCCTTTTGGGGCCACGAACCGCGCCAAATCTTGCGGCGCACGCAATGTCACACGGGTGCTGTCGCCGTCATCCGCCATGGCGATCACCTCTGCGACACCGTCAACATGACCCGAGACGATATGGCCGCCCAGCTCATCACCGACCCGCAAGGCCCGCTCTAGATTGACGCGCCGACCCGCTGTCCAGCCACTCAGATTGGTTTTGCCCACCGTCTCGGCGCTGACCTGCACCTCGTACCAGTCAGCCCCCAACCCCACGACCGTCAGGCAAACCCCATCGCTAGCAATAGAGGCACCTAGGTCAATGGTCCCTGTATCGTAGCCACATGTGATGCGCGCGCGCAGGTCGCCTTCTTGCTCCAGCTTGGCAATGATGCCGATATCGGTAATTATCCCGGTGAACATAGCACTTCCCCGCGCTGTTAATTGCCCTTGATCAGCTCTGACCTAACCCCACGACGCCTTTCTTACAAGCAAGCGAGACTTTCTTGGGGTCATAATTTAGACAGCATCATATGCCCTAGTGGCCATAACTGAGTGAACCGAAAGCCTATAATGACCAGTGCCGCCCCCGATGATCGGGTGTTTTTGTTTCTACAAGGACCACATGGCCCGTTTTTCAATCGGCTGGGAAAAATGCTGCGCGCGGCAGGTGCACAGGTCTGGCGCGTTGGGTTCAATGCTGGTGATCGCGCGTTCTGGTTCCACCCTAGCAGCTACGTTCCCTTCCGTGGCACCCCTGAGGAATGGCCGCAGACCTATGCGAAATTGTTGGCCGACAAAGGTGTCACCGACATTGTCTTATACGGTGATACACGGCCCATCCACGCTGCGGCGGTCGCACAGGCCAAAACCCTCGGCATCACGGTGCATGTGTTCGAAGAAGGATACATGCGGCCCTATTGGGTCACGTATGAACGCGGTGGCTCCAACGGGAATTCGCGCCTGATGGAGATGACTATCCCTAAGATGCAGGACGCCCTTTCCAAGTCGGACATGGAAGCTCCCCTGCCCCCCGGGCACTGGGGCGACATGCGCCAGCACGTCTTTTATGGCGCGCTGTATCATTGGTTTGTGATGTTCCTAAACGGCAAATACGCCAACTTTCGCCCCCACCGCGCAATGCCGGTGACCAAAGAATTCCGGCTTTATCTGCAACAACTTGTCTTGATGCCGTTTCATGCGATTGAGCGGCGTCTGGCCACCCTGCGCATCCGGCGCAGCGGATTTCCCTACCATTTGGCCCTCATGCAGCTTGAGCATGACAGCTCCTTCCAAAAGCATTCTCCGTTCGAGACGATGACAGATTTTCTTGAGTTGGTTATCGACGGATTTGCTGCCGGCGCCCCCAAACATCACCACCTTGTGGTCAAAGCTCATCCTTTGGAAGACGGCCGCGTGCCGGTGCGCCGCGAAATCAAACGCTTGGCCAAATCACGTGGCGTTCAAGGACGTGTCCACTATGCGCGGGGCGGCAAGCTGGCGCAGCTCTTGAATGATGCACGCACCGCTGTGACCGTGAATTCGACTGCTGGCCAACAAGTGCTCTGGCGCGGCATCCCGCTTAAGGTGTTTGGCCGCGCGGTTTATGAACAACCAGAATTCGTATCCGATCAGCCTTTGCCAGAGTTCTTTGCCGCAGCTGCCCGCCCTGACAACCGGGCTTACAAAGATTACCGGCGATATTTGCTGGAAACTTCGCAGCTTCCGGGCGGGTTTTATTCATCGCGAGGGCGGCGGCAACTGCTGCGCCAAGTGGTCGACATGATGCTCAGCAGCGATGATCCCTACGATGCGCTGGGTCTAGGGACCGCGGCACCAAGGCAACAGTTACGCGCTGTCACATGACATAGGCTTGGCCTGACAGTAGATTTTCCCAGCAAGCTGCGCTAACGTTCGGAATAATACGTCGAATTAATCGGCGATTTTGAGGCAGATAAGACTAGGTCGAGGAGACCGGGCAGTGAAATCCGTACCGTACCGGTGGGCGCGTCCCATCGCCCTTTTAGCGGCGCTTGCCGTTGTTTCTTCCTGTGGCTTGCCGCAGGTGGGGCCTAACAAAGAACAGATTTATGCGGGTTCAGTCCAGCGTGAAGGCGACGCATTCGTTGTTTCAGTCAATGATCGCGTGACCCGTGCAACTGCCGTCACCGAAGCGCTTGGCTTTGACACCAAATTCAAAAATGCGGCCCAGGTAGGCTCTGACACGATCCGCGCGGGCGACGTGCTGGGTATCACTGTTTGGGAAAACGTCGATGACCCGCTGCTGGGCTCCGAAGGAACGGATGCCGCCATTCTTGAAGAAGTTCAGGTTGATGGCGACGGCTTTATTTTCATTCCATACGCTGGCCGTATCAGCGCTGCGAACAACTCGCCAGAAGCAATCCGCCGCATCATAACCGATAAGCTCTCCGACCAGACGCCAGATCCACAGGTGCAGGTGCGCCGAGTTGCTGGTGATGGTGCGACCGTATCGCTTGTAGGGTCTGTCGGCGGTCAGGGCGTTTATCCGATTGAACGCCCCACCCGGACACTGTCAGCCATGCTCGCACGTGCAGGTGGTGTGACGATTGAACCTGAGATTGCCCAGATCACCGTTATTCGCGGAAAATCCGAGGGAACAATCTGGTTCCAAGACCTCTATGGCAATCCCGAACTTGATATCGCACTGCGTGGCGGCGATCGTATTCTGGTCGAACAAGATACCAGGTCTTTCACGGCCTTGGGCGCGACGGGCACACAAGCACGTGTCGCGTTTGAATCCCAGAACCTGTCAGCAATTGAGGCCATCGCCCAAGTGGGCGGTCTATCCTCCTCTGCGGCTGACCCTACTGGTGTGTTTGTGATGCGCAACGAACCCGCATCAATCTCAAATCAGGTCCTCGGCCGCACCGATCTGATCGGTGCGCAGCGTATGGTTTATGTGCTCGACCTCACACAACCTAACGGCATGTTCATGGCCCGCGATTTCGTGATCCGTGACGAGGACACAATCTATGTTACCGAAGCTCCCTGGACCCAGTGGAACAAGGTTATTTCGGCCATCACGGGTGCCACCCTCTCGGTCAGCGGGATCACCTCGCTCGCCACAGGCGGTTAACGGCCCATGGCTCTAGGGCCTGAAACTTATGACACGAACGCCGCCGGCCCTGAAAAGGACCGGCGGCTTTTCATCTTTAATGGTGGATTTCTAACCCAAAAACGCGTGCGGCGTATCTTGGCACTGTCGGGATATTCGCTGCATTTAGGGCTACCTCGCGATGGCGATAGCGTCGCAATCTGGGGCAATGCCGGGACCGCCCACCGCGGTCTTGTGATTGCAGCCAAGCGCGGCGCACCGATTGTGCGGATCGAAGATCCGATGCTGCGGTCCCTAAAACCCGGGCGTTCAGGCGAGCCGCCCTTGGGACTGCTGATTGATCACCGTGGCAATCATTTTGACCCTGCACAGCCCTCTGATCTTGAGGTTTTGCTGGCCACTCATCCGCTGGATGATACGGCCTTGCTGAACCGCGCCCGCGCTGCACTGGCTCGGTTGGCAGAGGATCATCTGACCAAATACGCCGCCGTCCCACTTGATACCCCTACCCCCGAACCGGGCTACGTGTTGGTCATCGACCAAACGCAAGGCGACGCGTCTGTCACCGCCTCCGGCGCGGATCGCGCACGGTTTCTGGAGATGCTGGTTTATGCCCAGCAAGACCACCCCGGTGCGCGCATCTTGATCAAGTCGCATCCTGAGACTGAGCAGAGCCACCGCCCTGGCCATTTCGGCCCCGACGATTGTTCAGACCGCGTGTCCATATTCAGCGATCCAATCAGTCCTTGGACATTGTTTGAAGGCGCGATTGCGGTCTACACGGTGTCATCCCAAATGGGGTTTGAGGCAATCTTTGCAGGCCACAAACCGGTCCTGTTTGGGCAGCCATTTTATGCGGGTTGGGGCCTGACAACAGATCACTTCGAGGTTCAGCGCCGACAGCGACGCCTCACCCGCGCACAGCTTTTTGCAGCGGCAATGATCCTTTATCCGCGCTGGTATGACCCTTACCGTGACCAACTCGGGACCCTTGAAGATGCCATCGATTGTCTGTCCGCCCAAGCCCGAGCATGGCGCGAAGACCACCTTGGCTGGGTTGCCTCAGGCATGCGCATGTGGAAACGCAAACCGCTTCAGGAATTTTATGGCCGCCACAAACCGATGATCTTTGCGGAAGGCCCTTCACAGGCGCGTGCCACGGGGCGTCCCTGGATGGTCTGGGCGGGCAACGCCGAAGTCGGGCATGCTGACGCGGTGCGAGTCGAAGACGGGTTTTTGCGTTCCCGTGGATTGGGTGCCACGCTTATTCCGCCGCTGTCGTTGGTCAACGATGACTTGGGCATCTACTATGATCCAGACCGCCCTTCGCGGCTTGAAAAGTGGATCGAGAAACGCACCAACTTGCGTCCGGACCAAGAAATCCGAGCAGCGGCTTTGATCAAAATGCTGACGGACAAAGGCCTTAGTAAATACAATCTGCCCGGCTCCGCCGATCTTGATGCGCTACCCTCTGGGCACCGCATTTTGGTTCCAGGCCAAGTCGAGGATGATGCATCAATCCTCAAGGGTGCGAGCGATGTGCGCACCAATCTGGGCTTATTGCAGGCCGTGCGTGCAGCTCATCCTGACGCCGTAATCCTCTACAAACCGCACCCAGACGTGGAGGCAGGCCTGCGCAGCGGGGAAATCGACGCGAGTGCAGTCGCTGACCAGATATTAACCCATGTAGACCCCATGGCGCTGCTGCCTGCAGTGGATGAAGTTTGGACCATGACGTCGCTGCTTGGCTTTGAGGCCTTATTGCGCGGCGTGAGTGTCACCACACTAGGCGCACCGTTTTACGCAGGCTGGGGGCTGACCAATGATCTTGGGGACGTCCCACCGCGCCGCCGTGCACTGCCGACACTCGGAGGGTTGGTACATGCCACCCTCATTGACTATCCGCGTTACCGCGACCCAGTCACGGGCCTGCCCTGCCCTGTCGAAGTTGTGGCAGAACGGCTTATGTTTGGAGATATTCCACGCTTAGGGCCGGGAAACCGCGCCCTGTCAAAGCTGCAGGGGCTGTTCGCCAGCCGCAGCCATCTGTGGCGTAAAGATTGACCGCTTAGCCGCGGGTCCAGACGTGCAGCGTATCAGGGCCAATTACCTCGACGCTTTCCAAAACATATCGAGGCGCGTTGCTAAGCCGCGACAGACCCATCGCACCGATGCCAGGCAAGCCTTCGGCACCAATAATCACGCCTGCCGTAAACCCTACCAAGCGGTCCACCAGATCAGCTTCAATCAACGATGCAGCGAGCGCAGAGCCACCTTCGCAAAAGACCCGCGTTAACCCATGCCCGCCCAACTGTTGTAAGATATCCCGTGGATCAAGCTGGCTTCCTTTCACTGCGCAGGGCAGCAGCGTAGCACCCAAATCACGCCAAGTATCAACCAAGCTGCGGTCCGCATCATGCCCGTGGCATAGGATCAATGGCACCTCAGCGGCACTGCGCGCAAGCTGACCCATCAACGGCAGATCAAGCCGGCGCGACACAACCACACGGGCCGGTTGGCGCGCGATGCCAAGGTCGCGCACCGTTAGCGACGGATCATCCTTGCGGGCCGTGCCACCGCCTACCATAACCGCGTCATGACGGCTCCGCATCATGTGCACAGCGCGGCGCGCATGGGGTCCTGTGACCCACTGGCTTTCGCCTGTGCCGGTCGCAATGCGGCCATCAAAACTGCTGGCAAGCTTCAGCGTGATCATGGGTCTGCCCTGCTCAACCCGCGTAAAAAATCCGATGTGATCTGCACCTGCATCACGTTCAAGAACGCCGAGCTTGACCGAAATATGCGCCGCGCGCAGCATCTCGATACCGCGTCCGCTTACCCGGGCATCACAATCGCCCAAAGCCACTACAACCCGCCCGACGCCTGCGTCAACGAGGGCTTGCGCACATGGCGGCGTCTGGCCGGTATGAGAGCACGGCTCAAGTGTTACAAAGACATCCGCGCCGCGCGCCAGTTCACCAGCTTGCGCCAATGCTTGCGTCTCTGCGTGAGGGCGGCCACCTGCGGCTGTCCAGCCACGCCCAACAATCCGCCCAGCGTTCACA
This sequence comes from Sulfitobacter sp. SK012, assembly GCF_003352085.1. Classification (NCBI taxonomy): domain Bacteria; kingdom Pseudomonadati; phylum Pseudomonadota; class Alphaproteobacteria; order Rhodobacterales; family Roseobacteraceae; genus Sulfitobacter; species Sulfitobacter sp. SK012. Next base: position 1,631,358 of record NZ_CP025804.1, on the reverse strand, counting down.
ATAACGCAGCCCACTGCAGGGTTCGGCCAAACCGATCCCTGCCCGCGCCGCCCTAAACTAAGGGCCAGCGCCATGTAGCGGGAGTCGTTCACGTCTCGGGAAGGCCGTCCGGGCGCAATTCCTGAACGAACTTATCGAAGTCATCCGCAGCCTGGAAGTTCTTGTAAACGCTGGCAAACCGCACATAGGCCACGGTGTCGATCCGGGCCAGCGCCTCCATCACAATCTCACCGATCTGCTTGGAGCCAATGTCCGTTTCGCCCATGCTTTCCAGCCGTCGCACGATGCCAGAAATCATCTGATCGATACGTTCAGGATCAATGGGGCGTTTCTGCATGGATATCCGAATGGATCTTTCCAACTTGTCCCGATCGAAATCCTCGCGTTTGCCGCTGGATTTGATCACAACCAGATCGCGCAGCTGTACGCGTTCATAAGTGGTAAAACGCCCACCGCATGCTGGACAGAAACGACGGCGCCGGATCGAAACATGATCCTCCGCGGGTCGGCTGTCTTTTACCTGGGTGTCAATATTTCCGCAAAATGGGCAGCGCATCGCCGTCCCCCTATTTTCTGTCTCGTCCGCCTCAATTGTGGGATCATTGCCCCACTTGTCCACAAGTATAAGTCACCCACAAGGTTTTGGGTAGAGGGGAAATGCTGCCGCTACATGAGCGTTGCGGCAGCACCATAAGCTGATCAAAATAGCGGCACAGCACTGCAAATCAACGCAGGACAGTAACCTGTAATCCGAGACCATCGACTGGGCAGGCGGTTTCCGCTGTCCCTGTTTTAAAAGACAATCCAGGTTTGCGCACGCTGAACGAATAGCTCGATGATGCGTCCTTAACCTGCGCTGTGGTGAATATTACGCCTTTGCGTCCGGGCACATTTTGGGAAGCCTCCCGAGCTCGTGTGATCGTAAGGGTTCCGCGCCCTTGGCCAAGGACTTCGGTCGCATATATCGATGCAGCACACCACAATTGCGAGGCTCCGGCACCGTCGTTTTCGATCACTTCGAAACTGTCATTGGAAATTGGGAAAACTGGGATTCTATAGCGCTGTAGTGTCGGGAACCCGACTGCCGCAACAGCTGTGGCCAAGGTCAAGCCTGTGCAAAGTAATAGTGTTTTGATCATCCGGAAGTCTCCTTTAGAAACTAAATAGTCTTGAAACAACTTAGCGCCAGCCTGCGAGGTCGGACAAGTCCAAGATACCCAGCTTTGCCAGATGCGATAGCAACTACGGGGGCAACCGGATCAGTGACAGACCAAAGACCGCGCAAGCGACATCACCAAAGAACTCGGTGCAGAAGTGAATGCGGCGTGGTTTTGGCGGTCGGTGTGCTTTGGGCCGGAATTTATGACAAACCAAGCCTGAAGGTCCGGCCAAGCATTGAAAATGGCATTGCGCCCTGCTGAAAAGAAAATCCGCCCGGGGGGCCTGCCCCCGGACGGATTTAAATCAGTTTCATTTCTGCAAGTTTTACTGGTCCAGGAAAGACCGTAACTTGCGGCTACGCGATGGATGCTTGAGCTTGCGCAGCGCCTTTGCTTCGATTTGACGGATACGTTCGCGTGTAACGCTAAACTGCTGGCCAACTTCTTCCAGCGTGTGATCCGTGTTCATCCCGATACCAAAGCGCATCCGCAATACACGCTCTTCGCGCGGTGTAAGGCTTGCCAGAACGCGCGTCGTGGTTTCCTTGAGGTTCTCTTGAATCGCGCTGTCCAAGGGCAGCACAGCATTCTTGTCCTCAATGAAGTCGCCCAGCTGGCTGTCTTCTTCGTCGCCAATCGGCGTCTCCAGCGAAATCGGCTCCTTGGCGATTTTCATCACCTTGCGCACTTTTTCAAGCGGCATTTGCAGCTTTGCGGCCAGTTCTTCTGGCGTCGGCTCGCGGCCAATTTCGTGCAGCATCTGACGACCTGTACGCACCAGCTTGTTGATCGTTTCGATCATATGAACCGGAATACGGATCGTACGGGCCTGATCCGCAATAGAACGCGTGATCGCCTGACGGATCCACCACGTCGCATAAGTTGAGAACTTATAGCCGCGACGATATTCAAACTTGTCCACGGCTTTCATCAAGCCGATGTTACCTTCTTGAATAAGATCAAGGAATTGCAGGCCGCGGTTCGTGTACTTTTTCGCTATCGAGATCACCAGACGCAAGTTCGCTTCGACCATTTCTTTCTTGGCCTGACGCGCTTCTTTCTCGCCCTTCTGAACCTGCTGCACGATGCGGCGAAACTCAGGGATATCCAGACCTACATACTGACCGACCTGCGCCATATCAGAGCGTAGCTCGTCGACTTTTCCGGACGAGCGTTCGATAAACATCTGCCAGCCGCGACCGGCCTTACCTGCCATCCGCTCCATCCAATTTGGATCAAGCTCATAGCCACGGTATTCATCCACAAATTCCTTGCGGTTGATGCGCGCTTGGTCTGCCAGCTTCACCATTGCACTGTCGATTTGCATGATGCGGCGGTTGATGCCGTAAAGTTGGTCAATCAACGCGTCGATACGGTTGTTGTGCAGATGTAGCTCGTTCACGAGCAGCACGATCTCTGACCGCAGTTTCTGATAAGCCTTTTCATTCTTTGCAGAAAACGACCCGTCTTCGTTCAGCGTAGCGGAAATGCGGCTGTCTTGCATCTCGCTTAGCTTGACATAGTCATCGGCAATAATGTCGAGCGCTTCCAAAACCTGTGGTTTCAGGGCCGCTTCCATCGCAGCAAGCGACATGTTGGCCTGTTCGTCATCATCGTCGTCGTCATCATCATCTGCAGTAATCGGATTGCCATCGGCGTCCAGCTCTTGGCCACCCTCGGTTTTTGTCTGGGCCGTAGGAGCGCCAAAGGCAGGAACGACAGGTGTCGTCGCCTCTTCTTCGCCCATCTGGGTGCCAAACGTGGCTTCCAGATCGATAACGTCGCGCAGCAAAATGTCTTCGGAGAGAAGTTCGTCACGCCAGATTGTAATCGCTTGGAAGGTCAGCGGGCTTTCACACAGCCCTGCGATCATCGTGTTGCGGCCAGCCTCAATACGCTTGGCGATGGCGATTTCGCCCTCGCGGCTCAGAAGTTCAACTGAGCCCATCTCACGCAGATACATCCGTACAGGGTCATCTGTGCGGTCCAACTTTTCTGTCGTACTCGCTGAAAGGGTCAAGTCACGGTTGTTATCCGTTGTGGCCACCTCGGTGCCACCCTTGGCATCTTCATCCTCTGCGTCTTCGTCTTCGTCTTCGATGATGTTGATGCCCATTTCGCTGAGCATCGACATCACGTCTTCGATTTGTTCGGACGAGACCTGATCAGGTGGCAGAACAGTATTCAGCTGATCATAAGTGATGTAGCCCTTTTCGCGGGCATCACCGATCATCTTTTTGACTGCGGCCTGACTCATATCCAGCGAATGGCCGGAATCTTGGTCGTCGGTTTTGGCGTCTTCGTTGGTGTCTTTGGCGGCCATGAAAGCTCCTATGGGTCTCTCGCGAATCACTAAGGTGATTCGGTTTTTCGAATCATGCGGGGTTTGGGGTGATTCTTAAACCCATAAGCCCTTCTTTTCAGTAAAATGCGGGCAAAAGGCCACGCATTGCTTAACTGTCTTTTTCTGCACGCCCTTTGGGCTTGGCAAAGGTAATCTGATCTAGGAGCGCGTCCAGTGCGCTACGTTCGTCTCTTTTGATGCGCGCACCGTTGTCACCCAGATCATATTCCGCCTTATCTTCTTGTCCGCTTCGGTGCGCCCGGTCCGACGCACGCGCCGCTTCGGACAACCTCCATGTCACACCTTCGTCCGCCACGCCGCTCAAATCCTCTGCGGCATCCGCTATCTCATCCGCCAGTCCGCGCACGGCCTCCAGCTTGGCCAATTCTTCGGTCACCGTCATTGCTGTGATCTCCGCATTTCCGGGCGAACGCACGCAAGGTGTAATGGCAACGTGGCTTTGACCCAGCAGATTTTCAAGGGCTCCGCCCCCAAGCGCGCTCATTATATTTTGGCGCAACACCTCCGGACCTTGGGCCGCGTGGCGTAGAATCAGGTCGCGCAAGACGGCGTGCTGGGTGTCAGTGCAGGCCATGCTCTCCAGCCCGTTTTCAAAATCCTCGACCACCTCAGGACAGCAGATACAGGCCGCAAGGATCACCGCCTCGCGCAGATGATCTGTGGCACGCGCATCTGGCGAGGTCGCAAGAACGGAAGATTTAGCGCCAGCCGACGGTCCCTCTGGCGCGCCCTTAAACTTCGCGCCCGGCACCCATTTTGCGCCAGTTTGACGCGATCCACTCCCTTTTGAGCGGAAAAGCTGCCAACGCAGGTCCTTGATTTCCTGACCGTAATGGCTGCGGATTGATGGATCTTTGATCAGCTTGATCTTTTCGCGCAACGCCTTGTCCAGCCCGGCTTTGCGCTCTGGGCTGTCAAAAACACGTCCTTCAGTCTCGCGTTGCCACAAAAGCTGCACCATGGGCTGGGCCGCATCCAAGAGTTTTTGCAGCGCACCTGCCCCTGCACTGCGAATAAGATCATCAGGATCCTGCCCGTCGGGCATCATCGCGAACCGCAGGCTTTGCCCCGCCTCCAAAAGAGGCAGCGCCAGATCGATCAGCCGCAGCGCCGCGCGTTGGCCCGCAGTATCGCCGTCCAGCGTGATGATCGGCTCAGGTGCGATGCGCCACAACATTTGCAATTGGTTTTCGGTAATCGCAGTGCCCAAAGGTGCAACCGCCGCACCAAAGCCCCCCTGCACCAAGGCGATCACATCCATATATCCTTCGGCAACAACCAAGGGCTGTCCCTTGCCCGCGGCCGTACGCGCGTCCTTCACATTATAAAGACTGCGGCCCTTATCAAACAGTGCCGTTTCGGGTGAATTGAGGTATTTCGCCTTGTCCTCAGGGTCCATCGCGCGGCCCCCAAAGGCAATCGCACGCCCCCGCGCATCGCGGATTGGGTACATGATCCGACCACGGAACGTATCATAGGGCTTGCCGCCTTTGGTGCTAGGCTTTGCAAGGCCCGCACCAAGGATGAGATCATCCGCGATGCCCTTGCCCTTGAGGGCATCCCAAAGACCTTGCCAGCTGTCGGGGGCAAACCCGATCTCCCACCGCTCAAGCGCTTCATCATCCAAGCCGCGGCCGATCAGATAGTTGCGCGCCGCCTCTGCCGCACCAGTCTTGAGCTGCAGGCGAAACCACCGCACCGCTAGTTCCATCACCTCAGAGAGCTCCGTGCGCAGATCAGATTTCTCCTGCGCACGCGGATCGCGTTCTGGCATTGGCATCCCAGCTTCGCGGGCAAGAATCTCAACCGCCTCCATGAAACTCACATTCTCCGTCTCGCGCACAAAGGAAATCGCGTCGCCCTTGGCATGACAACCAAAGCAATAGTAAAATCCCTTGCGGTCATCGACGTGAAAGCTGGCCGATTTTTCTTGATGGAATGGGCACGGAGCCCACATATCGCCTTTGCCCTGATTGGATTTGCGCGCATCCCACATGACCTTACGCCCCACCACCTGTGACAGGCTGGCGCGGGTCCGTAGTTCATCCAAAAATCCAGGGGGCAGGCTCATGCCACTTTATATTGGGCGCGCTGGATCAGAGTCCAGACGCAGACGTGCTTACTGCTGCAAACAAAGTTCTTTCCAACCCGCTTGCAAATCGGTGGTGCGCACTTCTTTCATCCGCATCTCATAAATCCACGGGGCAACCAGCGGGATGACGGCATTGTACTTTTCTGGCCACGTAGGTTGCGTCTTGGCGATATGTTCCGGCACAGAACGCTCGCGCACCCGAGCAATGCGCGCTTGACGAACGGCCTCAACAACATTCCCCTGATACGCACAATCGGTTTCTTTGGCCGATGCAGCCAACAAAGGGGCCGCAGGCAGCGCCAAACAACATACGACAGCGAATTTTACGAAACGAACCATTTTAGTCTCCACATCTTGATTTCACCCCCAGCCTAACGCCGAGACGCGACCCCTGCCATAGCTGTCTTTAGCTCATGCACCATCGTACCTGCCATTGATCGAAACACCGCGATCATAAAGCTTTGGGAGCCCAGTCGCGTGACGCTGCAGGCCATATGCCCCAGCTGCGTACGCCCGGTGTGACCGCGCTTGAATTGCGCAGGCCTTAGATCAAGCGGCATAAGACGCGCCAAAACTTGGTCTGCGCCCTCGCCATTCAACGTGACCACGGCCCAACCGTCGGATTGATCAACAACCGCACCATGTTTGGCCAATTTCGCATCCGGCACAGGCCCCATCAGCAACGCCTGCCCCCGTCCAAACCAGATACAGCGCGCGCCCTCTTTACCCGTACTGCGCCCCGGTACTGGCAACGCCATCCCATGAGCTGCTTCCAAAACGTTCGACATTTTGGCATCGGCAAACGGGCCAAGTATCGTCATCTGCCCGGGATCAATCTCTTCCAGCGTTACGCCGCCAATCTCCAACGGCAGCAACTCAGCACAGGGTGTTTTTGACGTCAATTCAACCACGTACACGCCCTCCTGTTGGGTCGACAAAGACGGGGCTGCAAATTTCAACCTCAGCTTCAATGGCGCGCAGATGGTCGACCATGCGCATCACTTCACCTATTCGAGCAGGTCCATTTTTGACGAACCCCAAGCCGACATAGGTTCCCACATCAGGCGAGAACGCCACGGATGTCACATAGCCTTGGCCGTTTTCGCGCACCGCGTCGTCACCTTCAGCAAAGACATGCGCGCCCGCCGTCAGCTGTTTGACCGAACCTACAGGTTTTAGCCCGACCAGCTGTTCGCGATTGTCATCCACCAGGCCCGGACGCGCGGCCATCACCTTGCCGATGCAATCCTTTTTGGCGGACACCATCCGCGCCATGCCAATGTCGAACGCGGTTGTGCGGCCATGGATTTCTGCGTGGGTGATATGCCCCTTTTCGATACGTAGCACATTCAACGCTTCCATCCCGTAAGCCCCACCGCAAAGGGCTTCACTGCGCTGCACCAACTCAGCAAAAAGCGACGCCCCGTAGCGCGCAGGCACCGCAAGCTCATAGGCGTGCTCGCCCGAGAAAGAGATGCGGAACAGCCGCCCTGCAACACCCGCAACCTCCATCTCTCCGCAGGCCATGAACGGCCAGGTTTCATCGTCGATCTGCCCATCCAACAGACCGTTCAACAGCTCGCGCGATTTTGGCCCGGCCACAGCAAACTGCGCCCACTGCTCCGTCACCGACGCAATGTTCAGCTGCCATTCAGGATGCAAACATTGCGCGACAAATTCCAAATGCCGCATCACATCGCCAGCTGCAGCGGTTGTGGTGGTCATCACATAATGCGCGTCACCCAGCCGCGCGCAGGTGCCATCATCCATGACGGTCCCATCTTCACGCAGCATCAAACCATAGCGCACTCGGCCGACCTTCAGCGTCGAGAACATGTTGGTGTAGACCAAATCCAGCAACTTGGCCGCGTCCGGCCCCTGAATATCGATCTTGCCCAAGGTGCTGACATCGCAAACCCCAACAGTCCCGCGCACAAAACCTACCTCGCGGTCACAAGACTGCCGCCATGTCGTCTCACCGGTGCGTGGGAAATAGCTGGGGCGGTACCATAGCCCCGCCTCAATCATTGGCGCGCCCATCTTGGTGCTTTGCCTCTGCGAAGTTGTATAACGTTCGGGCGCAAAACCTGTGCCCTGTGCGCCTGCCCCCATCGCCGCAATCGCGACCGGTGTGTAGGGCGGGCGAAACGTCGTGGTCCCCGTCTCAGATATGCCGCGCCCCGTTGCATCCGCCAGCACCGCCAAAGCCGCCATGTTGGAATTCTTACCTTGATCGGTCGCCATGCCTTGCGTGGTATAACGCTTCATATGCTCAACGGATTTGAAATTCTCAACTGCGGCCTGTTTGATGTCCTTCACGCTCACATCGTTCTGAAAATCGAGCCAAGCACGCCCTTTACCTGCTACGGCCCAAAGTGCGCGGATGCGGTAAGGTGCATCTTCGGCCGTAGGCAAATCCACAGCTACAGGCTTCTTGCCCAGCGCCTTTAGTGCATCCGCTGCGGCGCGCACGCCATCTGCCAAACACGCTGCCGTCGAAAACACGCCATTGCACGCGCCCGCAGACACCATATTTGGCACTGAACCTTGGGTCGGGACAAACGCCTGAATGTCGTCGCGCCACGTGGGCCGCCCGTTCATATGGCAGGTCAAATGCACCGTCGGGTTCCAGCCCCCCGACATCGCCAGGCAATCTGTCTGGACCGCAAAATTCCCATCCATGGTTCGGATTTGAATGCTCTCAAGCTGTTTGCGGCCAGAGCTGCCATAAACCTGCGCACCTCGGTAAACCGGATAAGGCACATTGCCCGGATCGGCTTCGGGCCGGCTGTCGATCAGGGCAGCCACATGCACACCTGCCGCGGCCAGATCACGTGCGGTGCGGTGGGCGTCATCATTGTTGCCAAAGACCGTGACGTGTTTGCCCGGGCTGACCCCCCAGCGATTGAGGTATGCGCGCACCGCCCCCGCCGTCATGATCCCTGGTCGGTCGTTGTTTTGAAAGGCCACGGGCCGCTCCAGGGCACCTGCCGCAAGCACCGTCTGTTTGGCCGCAATACGCCAGAAGCACTCAAGCGGAACGAGCATTTCGCGCGCGCCGTGATGGTGCCCAACGCGCTCCAGCGCACCGTAGGTGCCGCCATCATAAGCCCCTATGACCGTCGTGCGGGTCATCAGTCGAACATTATCCATCGACGCAAGCTCTGCCACGATATCTGCCGCCCAAGCAGCACCATGCTGGTGGCCAACGGCGTCGCTCTCCGCCAGCAATCGCCCCCCCATCCGCGTGTCTTCATCGCATAAGATCACGTCAACGCCGGCCCGCCCTGCTGTCAGCGCGGCCATCAACCCCGTGGGACCCGCCCCAATCACCAACAGGTCACAATGGGCAAAGGCGCGTTCATATGTATCGGGATTGCTTTGACCGCTCAAACCACCCAGGCCTGCTGCACGCCGAATGATCGGCTCATACAGCGCTTCCCAAAACTTCTTGGGCCACATGAAAGTTTTGTAGTAAAATCCCGCTCCCAAAAACGGCGCGGCAAAGTTGTTCACGGCCATCACATCAAAATTAAGCGACGGAAACGCCGACTGTGAACGCACCTTCAGCCCGTCGTAAATCTCCTGCACGGTGGCGCGCACATTCGGCTCTGCTCCGGCGCCCTCGCCGATGGTCATTAGGGCGTTGGGTTCTTCGCTGCCTGCACTCAAAACGCCGCGGGGTCGGTGATATTTGAACGATCGGGCCATCAACCGCACCTCATTGGCCAATAGCGCTGACGCGACAGTGTCCCCGGCAAATCCACCATAGCTTTTGCCGTCGAACGTAAACGACACCGGCTTGCTACGGTCGATCAATCCTTTGCCTGCAATCCTCATCGCGCAGCCTCCGCTCCCAAAACCACTTCGAATATCTCGTGGGTTACGGTATCGCGGGTCACAACAACCCAAGCTCCGCAGCCCCCCTCGTGTTGCCATAAATCGCGGGTGCGTCCAGCGGGGTTATCGCGCAAATGTACGTAATCTTGCCATGCGGTTTCACCCGCGTCAGGCGCAGGACGGTTCAAAGCAATCGCGTCGCCCTTGTAATAATACTCGCGTCGGTCACGCTCTCCGCATATCGGACACTTGATCCTCATGCCAACACCCCCAATAGAGCCGCAGCCCTTGCTTCATCCCTCAAAACGAACTCAAGACCAGTCATCGGCATCCTCAATGCAGGTTATGCTGAGAGCCGGTGCCCTCTTCGTCCAAAATCCCAACGCCGCTGCGAAAGCGGTCCAATCGGAACTTGGCGGCTGGGGCGTGGTGGTCCCCTGTGGCCATCAAATGTGCCAAGCTGTAGCCTGATCCCGGCACCGCCTTGAACCCGCCGTAACACCAGCCGCCGTTGATGAACAAACCTTCGGTTTCGGTCTTGTCGATAATGGGCGATCCGTCTGGCGTCATGTCCATGATCCCGCCCCAACTGCGCAAAACCTTGGCCTTGCCAATCATCGGCATCAACGTCATCCCTGCTTCCATTACATGCTCGGCCATCGGCAAATTGCCTCGGCTGGCATAAGATGCATAGAAATCCAGATCGCCACCAAACACCAACCCGCCTTTGTCCGACTGGCTGATATAAAAATGTCCCATCCCAAAGCTGACCACATGATCGATGACGGGTTTCAGTCCTTCGGTCACGAATGCCTGCAAGACATGGCTCTCGATTGGCAGGCGCATGCCCGCCATCGCCGCCACCTGACCTGAGCGACCCGCAACCACGATCCCAACCTTTTTGGCTCGGATCGACCCGCGTGTGGTTTGAACGCCGCGCACTTTGCCATTCTCAATGTCGATGCCGGTTACCTCGCACTGCTGGATCAAATCTACACCGCGTTGATCTGCCCCCCGCGCATAGCCCCACGCCACAGCATCATGCCGCGCGGTCCCGCCGCGCCCATGCAACAAGCCACCATAAATAGGAAAGCGCGCAGTGTCGAAATCCAGATAGGGCAGGTATTTGCGCACGCCCTCGCGGTCCAAAAGCTCGGCGTCGTCTCCTTGATTGATCATCGCATTTCCGCGCCGCGCAAAGGCATCGCGCTGGCCGTCGGAATGAAAAAGATTAATCAAGCCGCGCTGTGAATGCATAACATTGTAGTTCAGATCTTGTTCCAGCCCCTCCCAGAGCTTGAGTGAATGCGAATAGAATTCCGAGTTCCCCTCAAGGAAGTAATTCGCCCGCACAATGGTCGTGTTCCGTCCAACGTTACCGCCACCCAGATAGCCTTTTTCCAACACAGCGATATTGGTCATTCCGTGATTTTTGGCCAAATAATAAGCAGTCGACAACCCGTGGCCGCCGCCACCAATGATGATTGCATCATATTCAGCCTTGGGCTCGGGGTCACGCCAATGGGGACCCCAACCCTTATTACCGGTCAAGCCTTCACGCAGAACGCGCCATCCTGAAAACCGCATTAGATTCTCCTTGCTGAACCGGGCAAACCATAGCCGCCATAATATGGAGTATCAAACCGCGTATTGCCGTCCACCCATATTTCCGACCAAGCGATGTCGCGTGTCGACCTTGCTTTGATCCTACCCCCCTCACCCCCACTGGCCACCGCACCCGACCCGATCTATCATTCCCTTACGTAAAGAGGAGCGACGCGAGCCTATGAACCGAAAACTCTCTGCTGTTCTTGCGGCTGATGTCGTTGGTTTCTCTCGTATGATGGGTGCGAATGAAGCGGCGACGATGGCTGCTTTGAAAACGCTGCGTGCCGAAATTTTTGGCCCGGTCTTTGCTGATCACAAAGGTACAATCGTCAAGAGCATGGGCGACGGATGGCTGGTGGAATTCACCAGCTCGGTTGCTGCCGTTTCGGCAGCCATGCAGGTGCAAGACCGCCTTAAAGGGCACGCCGAAATCACCCTGCGCATGGGCATCCATATCGGTGATGTCACCCGCAACGAAGATGACATCTACGGCGACGGTATCAACATTGCGGCTCGCCTTGAGGCGCTGTCACCACCCGGAAGCGTCCTGATCTCGGACGCCGTATATTCCAGCCTAGATGGTACTTTGTCACCATCATTTGAGGCGGCAGGCACGCAGAAGCTCAAGAACATTACACGGCCCATCATCACTTGGGCACGCATGTCGCACACCGCAGTTGAACGCGAACGCACGGACACGGCGCAGGACGTATCAACCCTGCCCGGTCTGCATATTCATCCCACCATTAACAACGACCCACGCGCTGAACTTCAGGACATTGCCGACGGGTTAACCGCAGATTTGGGTACCTATTTTGGTGGCATCAACTGGCTGCAAACCAAAATTTCTGGATCTGAGACGACGGAGGCTTACAGCCTGCGCCAAACGTTGCGGGCCCGCGGCGACAGGCTACGGCTTGAGACACGGCTGCAAAATGATCGCGGTGATATTATCTGGACACATAAGTCGGATAGCACTCTGGATGATGCCTTTGACTGGCAAGACAGCGTGGTTGCGGACATCGCCGACCACTGTCTGGGCATGATCCTTGAAGCAGAAACAACCCGCCTGACAACCATTCCCGACGACCAGCTGACGGCCGAACAATGCGTGTTGATGGGCATTATGGCATGGCGCGATTTTGGCCATGTATCATTCGCTAACTCTGTCGCATTCTTTGAGCGCGCCATCAAAGCGAAACCCGATTTGGCGGACGCCTATGCGGAGGGCGTGATCGTATTAGTGGCCGCGCAGACAATGAGCCGCAAGCCAGACCTCCTGGCCTATATTGCTAAATTGCCTGCCTGGGTCGAAGCGGGCCGAGCGCTGGCACCGGGGCATCCGATGCTGACGCTCAGCATTGCCATTGCAACATATCTACAAGATCAGCGGCCCCTGCCCCTGAAAGATGTAGTGGCCCAAACCCTGCGACTGGCTCCTTTTGATGCGCGCATCCTTGGCTACTGTGGGTGGGCCAATTTGTGGTCAGGCCAGACCCAAGATGCTTTTGACTGCTTTAAAAAATCATTGGATTTCGGGCGGCGCGGCCCTGCCTATGTCGCGTCCTTGGGAGGTATCGCTTCAGCCTGCGTTCAGCTTGGCCGCGATGAGGACGCCTTGGCGTATGTGAAAAAAGGGCTGGCGCTGACGGATAACTATCCAACCTATTTCAGCGCAAAATCCGCGGCACTCGCCAATCTGGGACGGATCCAAGAAGCACAGGAAGCCATGGTGCACTACCGAATTTTGGAACCAGATCGCACCATAAGACTTTGGCAGGCCACCAATAACTACGCCGGCTGCGATGGTGGCAAACGTTTCTTTGATGGGTTGATCTTGGCGGGATTGCCCAAAGAGTAAGGCCGGAGCAAACGCCCCGGCCCTTAAATCTTACAGCCCTTTGGCGCGGTAGCTCGCTGCCACTTTACCGATCGACACCAGATAGGCCGCCGTGCGCAAATCCGTCACATCACCACGGCTGTGCCAAACGTCAGCCATCGACAGATATGCATTGCGCATCGTGTCATCGAGACCAGAACGCACCAGCTCCAGTTCATCCGCGCCGCGCAGATACTTATCCTTAAAGTTCGGACTTAGCTGCCAGCCGATGCCGGAATCCGACGAAAGCCGCTCAAGTTCATCCACCACAAGTTGGTGCCGCGCCTCTTCTTGACGCCTTTGCATGCGACCAAAACGGATATGGCTTAGGTTCTTGACCCACTCAAAGTAGCTAACCGTCACACCACCGGCGTTGGCGTACATGTCAGGAATGATCACAACGCCCTTATCGCGCAGGATTTCATCGGCACCCGCCGTGACGGGACCGTTCGCCGCTTCAATGATCAGCGACGCTTTGATGTTGTTGGCATTGCTGAGGTTGATCACCCCTTCAAGAGCAGCCGGGATCAGGATGTCACATTCCTTTTCCAAAAGATGCGTGCCGTCCTTGTGAAAAGTGCCCCCCGTGAACCCATCAGGCCCACCGGTTTCGGTGATGTGCTGCTTGAGCGCCTCGATATCGAGACCGTCATCATTGGTGACAGAACCATTATATTCGATCACGCAGGTCACCTTGCAGCCATCTTCCTCACTCAGGAACTTGGCGGCGTGATAGCCCACGTTGCCCAAGCCCTGCACGATAACGCGCTTGCCCTTAAGCGCCCCTACCATGCCAGCTTTCTTGAGGCCTTCCGGATCACGGAAGAACGCGTGTAGCGCGTATTGAACCCCACGGCCCGTGGCTTCTGTCCGGCCTTGGATACCACCCGCATTGATCGGCTTGCCCGTAACGCAGGCAACGCCGTTAATGTCCGTGGTGTTCATGCGTTTATACTGGTCAGCAATCCACGCCATCTCCCGCTCGCCGGTGCCCATGTCGGGCGCAGGTACGTTTTGCGCAGGGTTAATCAGGTCGCGTTTGATCAGCTCATATGCAAAACGACGGGTGATCAACTCCAGTTCGTGTTCCTCATATTCGCGCGGGTCAATACACAGCCCGCCCTTGGAGCCGCCAAAGGGTGCCTCGACCAAAGAACACTTGTAAGTCATCAAGGCCGCCAATGCCTCAACTTCGTCTTGATTGACCCCCAGCGAAAAGCGGATGCCACCTTTGACCGGCTCCATATGCTCGGAATGCACAGAACGGTAGCCAGTGAATGTCTTGATCTGACCCCGCAGGCGCACGCCGAAGCGAACGGTGTAGGTCGCGTTGCAGACACGGATCTTTTCCTCGAGCCCGGGCGGTAGCTCCATCAATGCCACCGCGCGGTTGAACATCATATCAACACTCTCACGGAAGCTCGGCTCGTTGGAAGGTTGGCTCATTATATGGATCCTTTTTGATGTCTGAAGAGCAGTCATACAGCGCCTTGTGTCGACTCGGCGCGGCCCCCTCATCCGCGCAGCCTAAGCGGACGCGCAGAGAAGCGCTACTTTTTTAGTCAATTTGAAAACACCGCGCCAATGCATGCCTTCCGACTCACCCGCCGGACCTGCTGCACGTCTAGTACAACAAAGTTAACCATTGGTTCTCAGTCGGAAACAGACGGGCCTCAGATGCCAAGATTTTGCATAAAAACCCCTTAAAACAAGCCATTCAGCCACGTGACCGCCCCAATTCAGCCATGTTTTTCAGGCAAAAGACCGTGAAGACATAAGTCCGCGACGATACGATTCCGCCCACACTGGGGCATGAGAGGTAATGATTAGATGACACAGTTGCATTTCGCCAAACGCGCTCAAGATACCAAATCTCCGGCGTTTCTGCGTGGCTTCGCTCGAGAAGAGGATGGGGTTATGACGGTGCTCGCGTGCTTCGTCATACTGATGATGCTCTTAGTCGGTGGTATCGGCGTAGATCTAATGCGAAACGAAATGGAACGTGTCCGCATTCAAAACATCTCGGACCGCGCGGTTCTTGCCGCCGCTGACTTGGACCAGGAAAACGATCCTAGCCTCGTTGTGCAGGACTATTTTGAGAAATCTACACCAAACGCGGTGGTCAACTCGGTGACGATCACCGAAGGATTGAACTTCCGCACTGTGCGCGTGGATGCCGACACGACTACGCCTACCCGCTTCATGCGGATGGTCGGTGTCGATGAATTGCCCGTGCCCGGCTCCTCCGCTGCCGAAGAGCGTGTGAACAAAGTCGAAATCTCGCTGGTCGTCGATATCTCCGGCTCAATGAAAAATGACAGCAAGATCACGAATTTGCGGACGGCTGCAAAAACCTTTGTGGACACCGTCATCACCGACGACACAAAGGATTTGATCTCGATTTCACTGGTGCCTTACTCAGAGCATGTGAACCCCGGCAAAGAAATCGCATCGCGCATGAATGTAAACTATGTGCATGATTATGGTGCATCGCCCGATTGGGGCGACATCAACTGTCTTGAATTCCCTGACAACCAGTTCAATTCAACTGTCATCAATCTGGGCATGACCTACGACCAGATGCAGCACTATCAGTGGAACTCATATTCCAACAGCACAGGTAATACCCAAAATACTCGGCATGACACTGTTTGCCCACGTTATGAGTATGAAACCATCACTCCGTTCAGCCAAGATGCTGGCGCCCTAAAAGCACAGATCGACCAACTTCAGCCACGTGCTGGTACGTCAATCTTTCTGGGCATGAAATGGGGTGCAGGTATGCTTGATCCAGCTTTCCGGCCGCTTAATTCGGAACTGTCCACCGGCGGTGTGGTTGACGGTGTATTCAGCACACGGCCTGCAAGCTTTGATGATAGTGAAACGCTCAAGACCGTTATTTTGATGACGGACGGGCAAAACGACAATTCCAACCGGATCGTCGACAGCGTTTACTCGACCAGAAGCCACGCACGGCACTGGAACGACTATAACTTCAACTACTATCTGAGCCGCTACGTCAGCTATAGCCAGCGCCAGTACTGGTCCTACAAAAAGTACAACGCAGCACAGGGCGATCAACTGCTCCACAATGTTTGCGAATCCGCAAAGCAGAGCCATATCGTAATCTGGTCGATCGGTTTTGAAGTTAACGACCACGGTGCAAACGTCATGAAGAGCTGTGCTTCTTCGCCCAGCCACTTCTTCCGGGTCGAAGGTATCGAATTGACCGAAGCGTTCAAAGCGATCGCACGGCAGATCAACCAGTTGAGGCTCACACAATGATGCGTGCCCTCACCCGCCGACTGCGTCGGTTCCGCAAGAACGAAGACGGCTCTGTCACAACGATTGAATTCGTTATTATGGTGCCACTCATCTTTATCGCTTTCATGATGTCCATCGAAATGGGCGTCTACACCATGCGCCAGATGTTTCTGGATCGCGGGCTCGACATAACGGTGCGCCACGTTCGGCTCAACACCAACACGACGATGACCCACGATCAGCTAAAGGATATGATCTGCACAAACTCTGGCTTCTTGCCCGATTGTAATGACTCCCTTCGGTTGGAAATGAAGCCGCTTGATCCCCGCGCTTTTGCAGCGTTCGACCAAACGGCGGATTGCGTGGACTCAACGCAACCGGTGGAGCCCGTACGTGGCTTCAGCCTTGGTCAGGAACACGAGCTGATGGTTTTGCGCGCTTGCGTAAAGTTCAAGCCTGTCTTCCCAGCTACGGGTCTCGGATATGCGCTTGAAAAAGACGGTGCTGGACTGGCCAAGATGATATCGGTCTCTGCCTTCGTACAGGAGCCAGGTTAATGTTAAAAATGACACTTAAATCTATTGCGCGGTTGGAGTTTGCCCGCCGCGAGGATGGCACTGTTGCCATTGAAACAGTGATTATTCTACCGCTGTTGTTCTGGACATACCTGTCGATGTTCTCGATCTTCGATGCGTTCCGTCAGTACAGCATCAACCAAAAAGCCTCGTTTACCATCGGCGATATGATCTCTCGCGAGACACTGCCACTGGATAACGACTATCTAAACGGCTCTCAGGACCTGTTCGACTATCTGACCCGCTCGCGCAGCGACAGCGCAATCCGGGTTAGTTCTTTGGCTTACGACAAGACCAACGACAAGTTCAAACACGACTGGTCAAAAGTGCGCGGTTGGGTTGAGCCCCTGAATGATGATCAAGTGCGCACATGGACCGATCGTCTGCCGCTTATGAGACATAATGAGCGTATTATGGTTGTTGAGACGTGGTCGAAATATGACCCGCCTTTCAACACCGGATTGGAAAAGCGCGAAATTCGAAATTTCGTTTTCACACGTCCCCGCTATGCGCCACGTGTATTGTGGTTTGATGATGGTCGGGATGGCGATTATTTGCCGTAGCCCTGATCCCATACCTAATATGAAACGAACCGGCCCCTTGAAAAAGGGGTCGGTTTTTTTGTTCACTACGGAGGTTTAGTCGAGCCGGTCGTCCGGTTCCATATCGCGCCGCGCAAGAATGACAGCGATAATCTCAGACATCAATTTGGTGTGGTGCCCCGGGGCCATACCACCAATCCCGATCCGCCGGCCCATGCGCCACCACATCCCGGGTCGCCACGCCTTTTCAGCACTCTGTTTTGTCTTGAGCAAAAAGCCGTTTGAAGGTTTGAACGCAAAAACACCGCGATCCATCCCTTCGATATCGTCGATCCAAGCAATAACTGTGCCGTCGCTGTCGCGCAAAACCGTTTCTGTCAGCTCAATCTGACCAACTGTGGCGCGGCGCATTTGCTCCACCATCCAGAAAGACGCAAAGCCCACGACAAGTAGAAAAACCCGCCATTCCAAAGCTGGAGTTCGGAACAATGCCACGCCCACCACCAGCACACCCAGCATCCCAAGAGAGAATAAGCCTAAGAATCGGCGCCCCTTAGAAGCACGTGCAATGGCCAGGATTTCTTCGGGTTCAGAGGGTTTATCAATCATGCCGACCTGACTAGCGAAGCCCAGAAGAGGCCACAAGCCCCCGTCACCCAATGCGGTTGGGCAACGGGTTAGCAAGAACACGCGTAATCTAATTTTTATACTGTGAATACAACATCTTAATTTAGCACCTTAAAGCGCTATATTAGTTGCCGAGACACAACTTCATGGCCCCGTTCTTCCGGCTCATCATCGACCAAGTCTTGCGGAAAGCCATCCGCGAGGATGCTTAGGCCTGTCGCCTCTTCCAAACGCTCGATCATGCGGTCAGATTGTGCCCGATCGCCATATCGCTTTTGCCCGTCGCGCATCATCTCGATAACAAGCGGCGAAATCTCAAGCGGTACGGCAAAATCGTCGGCCAGCTTTTGAAACAGCCCAATATCTTTTTGCACTAGATCCATCGTGAAATTCACATCTCTTGAACCTGATAGGATCAGCTGGCTTTCGGTTTCATGCACAAAGGATGTCCCCGACGACATCGCGATCGCATCATAGGTCAGCCCCATATCCATGCCCGCAGCTTTCATAACCGTCAGCGCCTCGCAGACCGCCAGCAGGTTTGCTGTGGCAAGGTAATTCGTCATCACCTTGAGAACACTGGCATTTCCGATCTCGCCCACATGCAGCACCCGCCGCCCCATATGCGTCAGGATCGGTAATACGCGATCGAACGTTGCCCGGTCACAGCCTGCATAAATGCTGATGTTGCCGGTGTCCGCACGGTGACACCCGCCCGAAACTGGGCAATCCACGGCCGCCCCACCCGAAGCGATGACCTCTGCGCCCAGGCGCTTGACCTCAGACGCATCCGTTGTCGACATTTCCATCCAGATCTTGCCGGGCCCAACTTCGGGCATCATTTGCGCGACGACAGCCGCGGATGCCGCGGGGCTCGGCAGGCACGTAATCACCACATCGCAGTCGCGCATCATCTGCGCTGGTCCCTGGCCGTCTGTCGCCCCACTCGCGACCTTTTCAGAAACAAAACCCTCATTCAGATCATGTACATAGAGGTCAACGCCGTTGCGCAGCAAACTGCCTGACAGCTTACCTCCGACATTGCCAAGACCGATAAACCCAACCTTCATAACTGTCCCTACTTCTAGATTATTTCCCCGAACCTCAGCTTTGAACAAGTGCCCGTCTCGCCTAAAAGCGACCATCGATAGTCCCCTGTGCGCCACTGCACATACGCCCGGCTTGCCCAGCTCCGTTACGCTTCTTATGTGAATATCAACCCTAAACAGGAGGCTCCCGATGTCCCTTAGACCCACATTAGAAATCCGCGCGGCCCAAGCGACCATGGAAGGTGCTGGCGTTAAGCTGCACCGCGCCTTTGGCTTTTCAAATCCAAGTGAGCTGGATCCTTTTTTGTTGTTCGACGATTTCCGCAATGACCGCGTTGAAGATTTCGAGAAGGGCTTTCCTTGGCACCCCCACCGCGGGATCGAGACGATCACATATGTACTCGAAGGCACGGTGGCCCATGGCGACAGCCTCGGAAACGAGGGCACGCTGGGTGCTGGTGACGTACAATGGATGACAGCGGGCTCCGGTATTTTGCATCAAGAAATGCCCGCTGGAAACGCCGCCGGTCAGATGCACGGTTTTCAGCTTTGGGGGAATCTCCCCTCGAGCCAAAAGATGACAGCGCCGCGGTATCAAGACGTCACCGCCGCAGATATCCCTGTGGTCACTGACGACGACGGGACATCTGTGCGCGTCATAACTGGCGAATTCTGGGGCAAAACCGGTCCGGTCGACGGCATCGCAGCTGACCCACAATACCTGGACATCAGACTACCCGCAGGTGTGCGCAAGACGTTCCACATAGATACCTACCGCCGGGCATTTGCCTATATCTTTCAGGGGTCTGGCGCATTTGTTGATGCCAGCACTCCGGGCGGTATTTTGCTGGAGAAAGAGCTGGCAGGCCAAGAGCTTAACATCCGCGATATGTCAGGTGACCGCACATTGGTCCGCTTTGGCACGGGCGACGAAGTGACCGTACAAGCCGGTCCAGATGGGATGCGTTTTCTGCTGATTTCAGGGGCACCGATCGAAGAACCTGTCGCGTGGCACGGCCCTATCGTGATGAATACGCGCGCTGAGCTGCAACAAGCCATGCAGGACCTCAACAACGGCACCTTCATCAAGCCTGCGCATTAGCCTGAGACGGATTTTCGGACCATGTCCCAATATTGGCCCGTGACCTGATTAAGCGATAGCCGCCCGCCGGTCCGAAACCACGTGCTCACACCTGTCAGCATGGCAATCACTGCGAGCGTAGCGATTTTGGTGTCTGCCACGGTAAACACGCCCGCCGCGACACCGTCACGCAAGATTGTCTCGAGCCGATCTTCGTACCGGCGGCGCAGGGCTTCGATCTGAACGAAATTCTCGGGGCTCAGGTTGCGCAGCTCCATATAGGCTATAAAAACAGCATCAGGTCGCGCGTGATGAAACCGGATGTGGAAATCAACGAAATGCTGCAAACGGTCTTGCGGGGCGCGCGCGGCGTCATCCTCAAAAGCAGCCAATAGATCGCTCATGTGGCCCTTCATCAGATCAAACAAAAGCGTCTGCTTATCCGGCGTATAGTTATAAAGCGCGCCAGCCTGCACGCCCACCTCAGCGGCAATCGCCCGCATCGATACCGCCGCATAGCCACCCTGTGCGAACAGACGTAGCGCCGCATCGCGCACACGCGGGCCAGTAATATCAGAATGCGATCCTTGCGTACGTGCCATACGGCCAATTATCTGAACGCCCGTTCAAAAGTAAACCCCGCCCTTGCCTGCGCTCAGGTGCTAGTGCACAAGTTTTGTATGACCCGCATTTCTCGCCTTTTCCTGATACCCGGCACGCTGGCAGCCCTGAGTGGTTGTGGTGAGTACCCTGAGCTCAACGACACACTCACACCGCAGCTAGAGGCATCAAGTTATCCCGATCTGGTCCCACTTGGCCCCGTGCTGGCACAGGCCAGTGCGCAAGGGACAGATCCAGTACAGGCCCAAGCCAGTGCCGAAGCGCGCGTTGCAGCTTTGCGCGCACGTGCGGCACGGTTGCGCGGCTCTGTTCTTTCAGGAGCCGAACGCGTGCGTTTGGCAGAAGGATTGCGCTAGGGTCCGAGGCGCCGTTGCACCACATCGCCGAACCCGTTACATCCCGCGCAGAACACCCATTACCGCAAAGGATCTACGCCATGTCACAACCGCTTCGCCTTGGGATTGCCGGTTTGGGAACGGTCGGCATTGGCCTTTTACACGTTTTGCGTCAGCAACGCGCTTTGCTCGAGGCACGCACAGGCCGCGAGATCGTCGTCTCTGCCGTCTCTGCGCGCAGCCGCGACAAAGATCGCGGCATCTCGCTGTCTGGGTATGCTTGGGAAGACGATCCCGTGGCCCTGGCCAAGCGTGATGATGTGGATATTTTTGTCGAACTCATGGGCGGCGAAGACGGCCCCGCCAAAGACGCTACAGAGGCTGCTCTTGCTGCGGGCAAGGATGTTGTAACTGCCAACAAAGCAATGCTTGCGATGCACGGCCAAGCGCTGGCTGAAACTGCCGAAGCTGCGGGCCATGTAATCCGATATGAGGCTGCTGTTGCAGGCGGCATTCCGGTGATCAAATCGCTGTCCGAAGGGTTGGCCGGCAATGAGATCACCCGCGTGATGGGCGTGATGAACGGCTCTTGCAACTATATCCTGACCCGCATGGAAGACGCTGGTCTGCCTTATGCAGAGGTTTTCGCCGAAGCGGATGGGCTGGGCTATCTAGAAGCTGATCCAACCCTCGACGTGGGCGGCATCGATGCGGCCCACAAACTCGCGATTCTATCTGCGCTGGCTTTTGGTGTGCGTGTCGATTTCGCAGGCATCGAGCTGGAGGGCATTGATCGGGTCAGCATCGACGACATCCGCGCGGCTGCCGACATGGGTTACAAAATCAAGCTGCTGGGAGTGGCACAGATGACAGGCCGGGGGCTGGAGCAGCGGATGCAGCCCTGCCTCGTGCCGGACACCTCCCCCTTGGGACAGCTTTCAGGTGGGACCAATATGATCGTGCTCGAAGGCGACGCGGTGGGTCAGATCGTTTTGCGCGGTGCCGGTGCCGGTGCAGGCCCAACCGCGAGTGCGGTAATGGCCGATATTTGTGACATTGCGCGCGGTCATCGCGGACCCGTGTTTGGTCAACCCGCAACCAGTCTAGCCAGCCCCAGCCCCGCACTCAGCCAGCGGCCAGCACCCTATTACCTACGGATGGCGCTTTTGGACAAACCCGGTGCGTTGGCCAAAGTTGCCGCAGTTTTGGGCGAGGCAGGCGTGTCCATCGACCGGATGCGCCAATATGCGCATGCCGATGATAGCGCCCCGGTCTTGATCGTGACTCACAAGACGACCCGTACTGATCTCGATCATGCTCTGGCTGCGATGGGGAAAACTGGCGTGGTCAATGGCGATCCGGTCGCCTTGCGGATCGAAGAACTCTGATGCGTCGGCGCGCCCCTTCAAGGGCCGCTTGCGCGCCCGTCTGCACATGAGTTTCCTCGGCGTCACAGAATCGCTCAAGGGCCGCCGCTGGATAGGTCCCGGGATCGAAATAGAACGCGCCGCCGAAGCGTTATCTCAGCAAACGGCCCTACCCACAGCTGTTTGTCAGGTTCTAGCGCGCCGCGGCGTCCCCGCAGAAGAGACGGAAGCTTTCCTTGCCCCGTCCCTGCGCAAGCTGCTGCCGGACCCAAGGTCCCTGCGGGATATGGAAACCGCCGCAACCCGTTTCTTAGTGGCCGTTAAACAGCGCCAACGCATCGCGATCTTTGCTGACTATGACGTGGATGGCGGCAGCTCAGCTGCACTTTTGTTGGCTTGGCTCCGGCAAATGGGGATCAAGGCAACGCTTTATGTGCCGGACCGCATCGACGAAGGGTATGGGCCGAACGAAGCTGCCATGGCAGAGCTTGCAGCCGTCCATGATCTAATCATCTGCGTCGATTGTGGCACCCTGTCCCATGATCCGATAACCGCCGCCAAAGGTGCAGATGTGGTCGTGCTTGATCACCACCTGGGTGCCGAAACCTTGCCCGACGCGCTGGCCGTGGTGAACCCCAACCGGCAAGACGAAGACGGCGAACTTGCGCATCTATGTGCTGCGGCAGTGGTATTTCTTATGTTGGTAGAAGCCGGGCGGCAGTTGCGGGAGGCCGGTCAAAAAGGCCCCGACCTAATGTCGATGCTGGATCTGGTGGCGCTGGCAACCGTAGCCGATGTGGCTCCGTTGATTGGTGTGAACCGTGCCTTTGTGCGCCAAGGCCTTCGGGTGATGGGGCGCCGTGAGCGTGCCGGTATCTCGGCTCTGTCGGACATTGCGCGCATGGATACGGCCCCGTCAGCGTATCACTTAGGTTTCCTGTTGGGTCCACGCATCAACGCAGGTGGCCGTGTGGGCAAGGCTGATCTGGGCGCGCGCTTACTCGCCACAGATGACCCCCACGAAGCGGCCGCACTCTCAGAACGGCTCGATGCGCTAAACACAGAGCGTCGCGATGTGGAAAACGCCGTCCGCGCAGCCGCTTTGGAACAGGCCGAGGAACGCGGTACCGACGGAGCGTTGGTTTGGGCCGCTGGCGCAGGTTGGCACCCCGGTGTGGTCGGCATCGTTGCTGCGCGCCTGAAAGAGGCCACAGGACGCCCTGCGGTCGTGATAGGACTCGATGACGGGGTCGGCAAAGGCTCGGGCCGCTCCGTGACCGGCATTGATCTAGGAGCGGCAATCCAAAGGCTGGCGCGCGAAGGTGTGCTGTTGAAAGGCGGCGGTCACAAAATGGCCGCGGGCCTCACGCTTGCCGAAGACAAACTGGAAGACGCCATGGCGCAACTATCCGCGTTACTGGAAAAACAAGGCGCGCATTTGCTAGGGGCCGCGGACCTGAAAGTCGAAGGCATCTTGATGCCCGGTGCCGCCACGGTTGAGCTGACCGAACAGGTCGAAGCCGCTGGTCCCTTTGGGGCCGGTGCGCCTGCCCCGCGTTACGTATTTGCAGACATGGCGATCTTTTCCGCGCGCCGCGTGGGAGAATCGCATTTGAAGGTCAGTTTCGGCGACGGAACCGGCCCTCGGCTTGATGCGATTTGCTTTGGCGCGTACGATTCCGCCCTTGGTCCAGCGCTCGAATCCCATGGTGGAGCGCGCTTCCATTTGGCCGGTCGGCTCGACATAAACCACTGGCGCGGCAAGCAGACAGTGCAACTGCGTCTCGAAGACGCTGCAAGGGCCTAAACAAGACCCGACAAAATGCACAAAGAATCGGAATTTCCACTTGCGCCATGGCGCTCGATTGCCTAATGAACCGCTCACGGCACCGTGGCCCGTTCGTCTATCGGTTAGGACGTCAGGTTTTCAACCTGAAAAGAGGGGTTCGACTCCCCTACGGGCTGCCACATTCCCGCCATAGTAGCGGAAATTCCCGCCATGGTTATGGAAACGCCCGGAATCACCCGTAAGGGTTGTAAGTGGCTGTTTTCTTTATGTTTCAAAAGTCATGGAAACAGTTTGTTTCGAAAAATTCCCCTCAAATGTGGTGAAAATCTGTTCTTAATAAGCCATAAGAGAGAAACTGATGTCAGGATAGTTTTCGAGTCGGGTATGCAGCATGTTGTTGCTATCAGCGCGAAACGCAAATTTCTGCAATCCCCATCAGTGCCAGTGTTAACCGCCACGCCTCATGTTGAGGCACAATGCGGTGATACTGTTAAGTTTAAGGTGTTCCGCGGTGTTCGCAGGACTATTTGTTAATGAGTTACGTTGTACCCTGGGGGGTCACATATGAGAAACTACACTACCGACAGACCTGGTTTTGGCCTGAGCACAATGGCTCGCCAACCGTCATCACGCGCCGAAGCCATTGCCATCACTGATTCTGGCAGATCATTTGGATCGTCCCAGAAAATGATATGGGGCATTACCCCAACGGAAAAAACGACCAGCAGTGCGGGTTTTTACCGCAATGGCGGCAAACGCATTTTTGATACGCTTGTTATTTTGCTGAGCGTTCCATTTTCACTTACAATTATTGGTCTTTGCGCCCTCGCCCTCTGGATCGAAGGCGGCAACCCGTTTTACCGTCAGGACCGCCTTGGTCGGAACGGCACCCGGTTCTCCTTGTTGAAAATGCGCACAATGGTGCGCGACGCCGATCAAGTGCTTGAGGACTACCTTGCAACAGACCCAGAGATGCGCCGCGAATGGGACGAGCTGCAAAAATTGCGCAATGACCCCCGCGTCACCCGTGTAGGTCGCATTCTGCGCGCCACTTCGCTGGATGAATTGCCCCAGCTTTGGAACGTGCTGCGCGGCGACATGAGCCTTGTTGGCCCCCGTCCAATGATGCCCGAACAGCTTGAGATGTATGGCGAGCCATCCGACTACTTTGCCCTGCGCCCAGGTATCACCGGCTATTGGCAGATCTCCGCACGCAACAACAACAAATTTTCGTTCCGCAACGAAGTGGACGCGGATTACAACACATCCATGTCTTGGACCAAGGATCTGGCCGTTATGGTCAAAACCATCGGCGTCATGATGAAGCGGACGGGATGCTGATCCCATGGACTTAATCAAGTTGCCCCTGTCTGCTATGATCAACTCATGTCCAGCAAGTCCAAGAAGCGCAGCATGAAAGATATGCATGAAACCGGAACCGGCCTTAGCGCCGAGGATGGCGTATATCTGCGCCCATCCAGTGCTGCTGCACGTCGCTTCACGCGCCCATTGAACAGCGGTTCCGACGATATTATCGAAGGTAGCCCACCTGCCCGTACACACCCCGCTCCGGCCTTGAAACTGCGTTCCAGTTCCAAATGGGATGCGTTGGAGATGGTCGAACAGGGATCAGCAAAACATCTTTCAAAGACAACACCCCTGGTGGATTTCTTTCGCGGCAGCCCTGCGTCAAAGGCTTTTGATTTGCTGCGCACACGGCTCCGCCAAACCGCGATGAAACATGCTTGGAAGAACATCGCCATCTGCGCGCCCACCTCTGGGTGCGGCAACAGCTTTGCAGCGGCCAACTTGGCCATGAGCCTGTCACGGGTGCCGTCCTCGCGTACGGTATTGATGGATTTAAATCTACGGAATCCTGGTCAGGCCCAAGCCTTTGACGTCGACGCACCCGGCCCGATCAAGCCCTACCTCGCTGGGGAAACGGCCCTTTCGGATCATTTGATTCGGGTCAACGATCGTTTGGCGCTTGGACTTAACAACACAACAGATAAAAATGCCGCCGAACTCCTGCAGGATCCCGCGACACACGCGACCCTTGAGCGGATGCAGGCATCTTTACGCCCAGATATGGTGCTCTTCGATCTGCCACCACTCTTGGCATATGACGATCTGACTGCCTTTATGCCCCAACTAGATGGCGTATTGTTGGTTTCAGACGGGACCCAGACCATGGCCAAACACCTTGCCTCATGCGAACGTATTCTTAAAGGTCAGGTGCCGCTCTTGGGAGTTATCCTGAACCGCGCACGCGCCAATAGTATTGAAAAATTTCACTGATTACTCCGACAATGCGTTGGGTTTTCATGATCACACGCTCTCCAATATTTGCGGGTAGCGTCATATAATAGCCTAGATTTTAGGCCATTAGAGGGTCAATCGCCGCGAAAACAGCGGCATTTGGCAGTACAGAGGCACAACCATGGGTCCAATTTATTCTTGGAATGACTTTCTGGACATGACCCGTCGCCGCATGGGTCTGATCTTGTTTGTCATTCTCCTTGGCTGCATGATTTCGCTGGTCTTGGTTTTACGTCAAGTGCCCGTTTACCGGTCCTCCGAAGTGATCCAGATCGAACAGCCAAAGATCACCGATGATCTGGCGCGATCGACCGTGGCCGGTTCCTCTGCGCGGCGACTACAATTGATCGAACAACGGTTAATGGCCCGCGGCAACGTCCTAAAAATAATAGATAAATTCGAGTTGTTTGGGACCGATGGAGAGCTGAATTCGGTGCAGAAAGTTGACCTGCTGCGCCGTGCTGTAAGCATCGCCGGTGTGGCTGCCGTACGTGAAGGTTTTGCTGATGACGGTGCAATTGCTGTTCTGACAATCAGCGCTGAAATGCCTACTCCTGAACTGGCCCAAGCCATTGCACATGAGTTTGCCAACCAAACACGTGAATTAAGCATAACGCGCAGACGCGAACAGACCGCCCAAACCCTCGAGTTCTTTGAAGAGCAGCAAAAAGCGCTGACTGCAGAAATTTCTCAAGTCGAGAACGAGCTTGAACTGTACCGCATTGAAAACAACCTTTCTGTGACGGGTGGCGTCGATTTTCGGATGAATGAAATCGCCAGTCTGAACGCATCCATTCTTGAACTGGATCGCGGCATCATCGCAGCACAACTCGCTCGGACACAGATCGATCGGGCGGCGCGACCCCAAACCGTAGCCCGCGCCGATAAGGCAATTGTTGCCCGGCTCGAGACATTACAAAGCCAGCGCGAGCTGCTGGACAAACGCCGCGGGGTCATCCGCCAGACCATACAAGGCTCTCCTGAAGTAGAAAGTGACCTAAGCAGCTTTGAGCGTCGCATCGACCGGTTGCAAACCCAGTTGGACCTTGTCTCGGCACGAAAAAACCAAGCTGAAGTTGGTTTTTCTCTTGAATCCGGATCGCAGGGCGAGCGTATGATCACGATTGAAGAGGCTGTTGTGCCGGAATACCCGATTTCTTCTAGCCGAAAGCGCCGAGCCGCGATGGGTGGTATAGCCTCGGGCATCTTGGCTTTTGTCCTCGCTTGGGTTTTGGAATTGCGGAACCCGGTCATCCGCACAGCCCGGCAGATGCAGCGCGAAACTGGTTTGATGCCAGTGGTCGCCATTCCCGAGTTGAAAACGCGCCGTTTTTTGCTAGGCCGCGATAAACGCCGCCTAGCTGCCAAGCAACGCAAAGAGCTGCAAAGCAGCTAACTTAGCCGCTAACCCCCGCAGAAAGCTCAACAATCGAACCCCAGTGCAGCCACAGCGCCAGTGTACTGATCAGCACGGCCACCACCGCGAACATCAGATCGTGCCGCATGTCCCACACCCCGTGCGCGCGGGCCAACCAGATCAACACCAAATGCGACAGAACCAAAGCGGTCCACATACCGATCATCGCCCCGACCAGCCCGCCCATAAACGCCCCAATCAACAACAACCCAAACTGCACGATTGAGCGTATGGCGGAAAAGATGAAAAACCGCCGCGAATCCCCACTCGCAAGAGCGGCCTGATCGTAGGTCATACCGATCACTTGTGGGATCAGCGCAACCGAGACCAGCGTTAAAATCGCGCCAGCCGGGAAATATCGCGAGTCATACAGCAGCTGAACCAGCCAAGGCCCAAGCAGCGCCATCAGCAGCTGCATTCCCATTACCCCCCCTGTCAGCACATAGCGCATCCGCGTGACTTTATGGGTTTCACCGGCTTGTTCGCGGTAGATGGGGATCATGATCCGGCCCGCTACACTTAACCCCAACAAGAGCGGAAAGGACGCCAGGAAATAGCCGATATTATAGATCCCCAACTCCTCCAGCGGTAGGAATTTGCCCAACACAACACGGTCCCCCTGGCTGGCGAAGAACCAAAATATCGTGCTGAGAAATATCCATTTGCCGAAAGTGACCAATTCAATCACGGCGGCCATTTCCCAGCGGAAGCGGTTGCGCAACCCCGGCATGCCCCAATGGACCAGAGCCAGCTTGGATAGAATGCCAATTAGATTGCCAACCACCAACGCCCCGACCGAAGGCCAGGCCAATGCCAGTGAAATCATCGCAACGATTCCAATAACTTGACTGACAAGGTCAAGCGCCGTCAACCTGCCCAGCAACAGATGACGATGCGCCGTTTCAATCCGGGTTGGGTTAAAGCCGGCGATCAAAAGGCCGACCGCCGCAAGAGGCAGGTAGTAGATCAAACTGGGCGCGTCATAGAACCGCGCAGCAGGCCATGCCAGCGCCATCGCAACCAGCCACAGCGCCACACCGCGGCCCACTTGAATGGTCCAAGCCGTGTTCAGGAAATCAGGATCATCGCCGCGTTTGCTTTGCGCGATCGACGGCGAAATCCCCACATCAGAAAACAGCGCCAGCCCAACGGTGACCAGCGTGATCAGCGTCATAACGCCAAAGGCTTCGGGAAACAGCAGCCGCGTCAGGATCAAGTTAGACGCCAGGCGGATCGCCTGAGACGCGCCATATCCAAGCACAATCCACGACGCACTCCGCAACACGCGAGCCATCAGTCGATTGCCCTTTAAGAGCTGCGAAACCCGTTGCATGTTACGCGCAATCCAATTCAAAAATAACCAAGATACTGTCTAATCCTGCTGCCACTCTTGTGCCAGTGCCAACGTAACATGTACGACAGGTTACATCCTTAAATGTCGGGGAATTATCGCGTGAAACTTGCATATATCCTCAATACCTATCCGCAACCGTCCCACAGCTTTATCCGCCGCGAGATACGCGCCCTTGAGGCGCAAGGCCATACTGTCCTGCGCCTCGCCATGCGGCCGAGTGATGCAACATTGGTTGATACGCAGGATGTAGAGGAATCCGTCGCGACAAAATATATTCTTGAGGCCGGGGGCAAGGCGCTCCTCGGGGCCACGTGGCGCGCGCTGCGCCGCGATGCTGTCGGGTTCTGGTCAGCCCTCAAAACAGCGGTCGCTTGCGGCAAGCGCAGCGAGGTGGGTATCCTTCGCCACTTGATCTACCTCGCCGAGGCAGCATCGGTGGCTGAGGCTTGCAAAGCGGCCGAGATCACGCATGCCCACGCTCATTTCGGCACGAATGCCGCCGCCGTTGCGATGCTGTCGCACATGTTAGGTGGCCCGCGCTACAGCATGACGGTGCACGGGCCCGAAGAATTTGACGCCCCTCGCACCCTATCGCTGGGAACCAAGGTTGCAAATTCGGAATTTACTGTCGCCATCAGCAGTTATGGCCGCAGCCAGCTGTGCCGTTGGGCCGGCGCCAAAGACTGGGCCAAGATCGAAGTCGTGCATTGTGGCATTGATCCCAGCCGCTTTCCCGAGCCCGCCCCGCTGCCCAAAGGCCCCGCCCGATTTGTTGCCATCGGTCGTTTTGTCGAGCAAAAAGGCCAGCTGATCCTATTAGACGCCATGGCACGCCTGCGGGCCAGCCACCCCGATACACATCTAACCTTGATAGGTGACGGAGAGTTGCGTCCCCAGATCGAGGCGCGCGTTGACGCTCTTGGGATCCGTGACCAAGTCACATTGACCGGCTGGGTCGACGAGGCCCGCATCTTGTCTGAGTTAGAGGCAGCGCACGCCCTTGTCATGCCGAGCTTTGGCGAAGG
Organism: Sulfitobacter sp. SK012; assembly: GCF_003352085.1. Classification (NCBI taxonomy): domain Bacteria; kingdom Pseudomonadati; phylum Pseudomonadota; class Alphaproteobacteria; order Rhodobacterales; family Roseobacteraceae; genus Sulfitobacter; species Sulfitobacter sp. SK012. The sequence continues at coordinate 1,601,049 of NZ_CP025804.1, read as the reverse complement.
GTTGCCCATGGTCATCATGGAAGCCATGGCCGCAGGGCGACTGGTGATTGCCACTTATATCGCGGGCACGCCCGAATTGGTCAAAGAAGGCGAAACAGGCTGGCTGGTCCCAGCAAGCGACGTCCAAGCCTTTGCCGACGCGATGGCAAACCTAGCGGCAACAAAGCCTTCCAAACGCAGCACAATGGCCAAAGCGGGGCGCGACCGCTGTCTGGCTCGTCACGATGTAGACAATGAAGCCCAAAAGCTTGCGCGCCTAATGGCCCGCTAACTAGCGACCCCGTGCCCAAGTGTCCTTATCTCGGTGCGGTAGGCGTGTGGCGAGGGCCACAACCGCGTAGACCACAAACCCCATAGGATCGCTCGCAAATCTGCGCCACAGGGGTGGTAGGGTTATCGGGGTAGGATCATCATTGCCCATAAGCGCAGGAAAACGCTGACGTATCTCAGTGACGCCGTGATCCTGCCGGCGGCGAACTATCACCAGTGGCGCAAACCCTTCGATCATCGGCCAGGTATAAATTGCAGGTACCCGTACTCGCTCTGCTGGGGTGAAATTCAGCCGCACAAATGTGTCGTCAGAAATGATGTTCGGAAAATCATCCCACCGCGCCCTGCCCGCTTGATTGACTGCAAACAGGCCAAAGCCCGGCACGCCATCCGTCACAAATGGCAATGTCTGCCAGAACCGCGCATAGGCCCGTGTGACGGCAGCCTGTGCCGGCGCAATCACCGGTGTACCGCTGACGTAGCTAGCCGCGTCATTACGCAGCAGCGCTTCGGACAGTTGCCCGACCAGCGCGGGTGACACGCTCACATCCGCATCCAAATAGGCGCGCGCAGCATAGCGTGCACGCTCATCGCCTGCATTCAGCGCGCCCATCTTGCCGCCCTGCGCAAGCTCAAGCACCTCATACCCCCAACCACGCGCTGCAAACTGATCCGCAAATTCCCGCGCCCGCGCAACCGTGTCGTCCTCGCACCCATTGGCGGCCATGAGCACCTCAACCGCTGACGCGACTGGACCAGAAGCCAACAGCGCCTCAAGGCACGCACCGATATAATCCGCCTCGTTATGGGCTGGGATAATGATACTCAGTCCCGGTTTCATTCGAAGTTCACCAACACGTCCCAACGCGGATTAGAATCCGTCAAGAATCGTAACCCGCCCCAGCTGCCCCATTTTGTCGGCGCATACACGTCCGCATATGCATTAAACAGGTCTCCACCCACATCACGCCAACCTGCCAGAAGTGCTTCATAGAGCACCCCCATTTCCGGCGCATAATTAAGGTGGTGAAAGAACGCTGTCAGTGCTTCGTTATCGAGCATAGGCCCAAGCCCAACGACATGCGTGCCACCCTCATACATGATCAAATCCAACCCGTGTGTCTGCGCCACCTGCGCATGATAGGGCCAGACCCGTTCCACCAGATCGGCAATTGAATCTTGGTTGTTGCCACTGACACGTCCGTCATTCAGCTCGGCTCCCGCTTGCATCGTCGCATAGTCAAACCGTGTCGCGGCAATCTTGTCGTTACGCGCCTGACCTGTCAGGCCATTGGCATCCGCCAAATTCTCTGCGCGTTTCAGGCTCTCAGTCAGCCAGCCATCAACAAGCTCTGCGCGGTCGTCATGCCCTAGAATCCCGCCAAAATACCCTGTGATCGCATAGGCATCAAACGCTTCTGCTGGGGGCGGCGACCCTTCGGCCACGACAAGCGGTGCCTCAAGGATACCGCCCTCAAGTCCCAACCATCCTGTTTGACTGGAGATCACATTCACCAGACGCGCGTCTGCAACAGGGCCGTAAACATCCGACCATATCCGTGCTATCTGCGCCGCCCGCATGCCATAAAACTGAGTACCCACATCATCCTGGTTCCAGCGTGCACGGGCCTGTTCATCCGTCCAGACGGCCTGCTCAAATTGCCAATTCCAAACCTCGTTTGAGTATTCCACATAAGCCTTCAGCTTTGGATCCAGCGCACCTTTTACGTACGTCGCAAAGGCCTCTACATAGGCGTCATCGGCCAAGTGGGGCATGTTGAACCAAGGATCAGTGCCCGTCTCATTCGCCAGCGCCACCATGACTTCCACGGGGGTACCTTTTGCAGCCCATGTCGTTTCCTCAAGGCGCGGCCGCGCATCCCACGTGCTTTGGATGGAATCGTTGGTCGCCATCCAATCCATGAAACGAAAGCTGTCAAACCGCTCCAGCCTCCCGGTCCAGTCGGGATTGAAAATCGCACCAGCTTCAAACAGATCAACCCTGTCGGCGCGCACCAATGTGATGTTGCGAATGGGGTCACTTTTGCTCATCCGTTGGATACGAATATCAACAGAACCATCGCCCGGCGCATAATCAAAACTGACCTCGCCCTTGCCATAACGCTGATTGCTCGCCCGCCCTGTCGCCTCGACGATCCCCTTGCCTTCAAAGCGCAGCACATATCGGCCCACAAGCGAGGTTGCTGTCTGTGGAATATTGGTGAGCACCAACGTCCCCACCGATCCAACCTCGGGTGGCAGATCCAGCACCCAGCCATCCGCGTCTAGATACCCTGCAGCCTGTAAATCGTCGTTCTCCACGCCGCCCCATTGCCCCGCAAGATGGCCAAACCAAGGGCGTGCAGTTTTCATCAGATCAAGGAACGGCTGCTGTGTGCTCCAATCCGTAACGGGGGCCAGACCAATCGCCATTTGCATCGGCGCTTCAGCGCGCGCGCGAGGCGCACTAACAAGAGTTTTCGCTGCGACTGGAGCAATGGGGGCAACCGGCAAGGATGCAACTTCTTCACCGCGGTACTCGCGCACTGCATCCCAAGCCACACGTTGCAGTTCAGCCGCAAGCGCGCCATCAGGACCCTCAAGATTGCCGCCCCAGCGATCTTTCATACTATGCGGCAATCCAGCAGGATCTTGCTCGGTCAGCACCGCCACCTGAACCATCGCGACAAAATAATGCCCGACCGCATTTAGGTGGATGTCATCTTCAAATAGCTGTGCAATATCGCCGAGTTCTCCGACGCGACCCGCCGCTATCTCATCGGCCAAACGTCCCATCGCTTGCCCGGCTGGGATCAGAGCAAACCGTTCAGCAGCCTCTGGAGCACCGCGCTGCATTTCTGCGACGATCCCCTCCCACTTTGGCAAATCGTCATCCAACCTTGCGCGCCAGGGCTGGTCCGCGCCGTCGTCATGCGCGACGGCTTGACCTGTGCCACTGTTGAGGCTGTGCCAGGTTTCTTGCACAAAAATACGCGTCTGTGGATTGGCCTCCAAGGCAAGACCGGCAAAGGCCAGCGCATAAGCACCCGTCTCTGACCATTCCAGATGATTGGCGAGCGGCAATGCCTCGGTCAGGACCAAGTCTGTGATCTGGCCGGTGGGCAGCACAGCGCGGGCATCGACGCCCTCGGCTTCTGCACTGTGTTCCCAATTGTAGATCAACGGCGCGCCATTGATAATCTGGGCCTGCACCTGCGCGGCGGGTGCGCGGGCCTGCAAAGACGTGGCCAATATTTCCGGGCCCGTTTGCCCAAACAAACTATGTCCGATCATCAAAACTGACAGCGCTGTTCCTACAAGGTCCGTCATGCTGAAAACCCGCTCAATGGATAGCTGCGCACCACATCCCACGCCGTCTTTTGCATCAATGCGCCTGCGTCGGCGTCCGGGGCATCCGCCAGCGTGCCATCTGCCTTGCTCAACGCCAATGGCAAACCTTCTGGGCTGCGCTGATAGAGCGCCGCGTAATGCGTACAGGCCACAAGATAATTGCCCAGATCGCTCAGATGAATAGTGTCCAGTGTGCCATCCTCGGTTGTGGCAAATAACGCGTCCCGCCCAGCCACATTACCCACACCCCCGGCGGCATCAACGGCCCGGACAAACCGCGCCAGAACCTGCCCTGCAGGGATCACATATACCGGAATGCCCGCCTTGTCCGCAGCAGGCAGCGCCACTTTACCTTCCCAAAGCTCTGACAGATCGACGTCTATCCGCGTCAGCCAGCCTTTGGGATCATCCGTCGGGTGCCATGTCTCATAAAGATAAACCCGCAGATCGACCTGTGCTTGCCGCCCCATTCCGGCCCAAGCCGCCAACGTATCAGCGCTTTTATGGTACCGGATTGCATCGCGCAGTTCGACCATCTCGGTCAGGATCAACGCGGCGTATTCACCGCTTTGGACGGCCTCATGTGCGGGCCGGAACTGATCATGGGCATTTTCCTCGGCAAAGCCGTTTATCGGAAGGTCGGGATCCAAATGATCCCGTAGCGGCGTGCCCCACCCCAACTGGGACGCAAATTCATGCCCAGCCATCTGCGCCAGCATCGCAGGCATATCCCGCCCGACCAACGAATGGCCCAAGTGGTAGACCGCCATCGGTCCCTCAGGTTTGGTCAGCGACACTTGATAAAGCGCGCGCACCCGGGCACGCCGCCGCTTCTGCCACACACCTGCAACCAGCCCAAACGCCGCCAAGACGCCGCCGCTGACCATCAATCGTCTTGAAAATCGTGAACCCAACATCCGTCTTTCCTTGATCGCCGCTTTAGCCGCCCTGCTGCAGTGCAACACCTGTCACAAGCATACCAGCGGCATGCGCAAACCGGCCAGCCAGCACGTCTCCGGCAACAAATTCCCCTGCGGGAGCTAGGAAACACGCGCTAAATTCCGTCTCGGCCCTGTTGATCGTAACCTCTAGATGGTCAAACCCGAACACGGCACCTGTCAACGGATATTGCGTCTTATAAGTCGCTTCTTTGGCGCAAAAGATCAGCTTTGCCATCAAACCGCGCTCTGCCGCTGGTTGCTCGTCCAACCACGTCAGCTCCGCCTGACCGCAAACCACGTCCATCAAATCAGCTGCCAGCGGCGTATCTTCTTCAAGATCAACTCCAAGCGATGACCACTGCGTCGACGCGCCGATGACCGCCACGCAAGCTGTCACACTATGCGAAATGGTGCCCACCAACCCGGTCGGCCAAATTGGGGAACGATCTAGATCGCTTGGCACAGGTAAAGGTGGCAAACCTAACTGGACCATCGCCGCCCGCGCCGCCGCGCGGCCTGCATAAAACTCGGCCTTTCGGCGCGGCACCGCCCCTTCTAACGCCGGAGCTTCAGACGGATCGACCGCGCCAGGAACGCCAGCCGGATCGCGCGCGGCAATCCCAACGCCCGCAGGAAAAATGGACCCGGTCAGGGCTGCCACAAGCTGCGGATCGATCCGCGCTGTGGTCCCAATCATACGCCAGTCCTGCTACGCCCGGCGCGCATCGCCTTGCGTTTAGACATCGTCTCGGACCGGTCGGGTGCTGGTTCTTCGACGGCTGCAGGCGCGCTGGACCCCTTGCCCATATGGGCGGCCAGACCTTCAAGCGTAGGAAACCGGAAAATGTCGGTGATCGACAATCGATCAGCGCCAAGCGCCGCCTTGATGTCTCTATGTGCTTGTACGGCCAGCAAAGAATGCCCGCCCAGCGCAAAGAAATTATCCGCTGGCTGTATCTGAGAAATCCCAAGGATGCGCGACCAGACCTCGGCAATCGCGCGTTGGGTATCATCCGCTGGCGGAGCACTTGGTGCCGTTGCTCTGGCAGTTTTCGTTTGTGGGGCGGGCAACGCTTTTCGGTCGATCTTTTTATTTGGCGTCAGCGGGAAACGCTCAATCGTAACGATCCGCGCCGGCAGCATGATATCGGGCAATGTACTCGACAATGCGCGCCGCAACGCATCCTCCGAGACAGGTGCTTCAGCGATGACATACCCCACCAACTGCGCGCCTCCTGCGGCATCACGGGCAACAACGACCGCTTGCGTAACGCCGGGCTGCGCTGCTAGGGCTGCTTCAATTTCGCCCAACTCAATACGGTGGCCTCGGATTTTCACCTGATCGTCCGCACGCCCCATGAAACTAAGCGTGCCGTGCACTGTCCAAGCGACCAGATCGCCGGTGCGGTACATCTTGCCAGGTCCAAAGGGGTTGGCCACAAACCGCTCCGCCGTCATAGCTTCGCGTTTCCAATACCCCTGCGTGACGCCGTAGCCCGCGATATACAACTCGCCCGCAACACCTACTGCGCAGGGTTCCAGCACGTCGTTCAAGACATAGGTTTGGGTGTTGGCAATCGGCGTGCCAATATGGGCCGCGCCTTTGCTTTTGGTGACATCTTGAACGGTGGACCAGATCGTCGTTTCCGTTGGCCCATACATGTTTTGGATGCGTCCTCGCGTTGCCAATTGCAGCGCCTCAACCAGCACCCCCGGCAAGGCTTCACCGCCCACCATCATCTCACGCAAGCCCGACAAAGCATGGCGCGTCTCGTCATTGGTCACCAACATCTGTGCCATCGACGGTGTGCATTGCAGGTGGCTGACCTTGTGGCGCATCAACTGCGCCGCAAGCGAATAATCATCCTCTTCCAACTGCGATCCGGCATTGGCGCAGCGCAAGACTTCGGCCAACGGAACAAGCCCCGCCATGACCTCTGGCACGGAGATACCGTAGTCGATTAGACAGGCGATCTCATCCACCCCAATCCGTTTAAGCTGTTCTGTGCGCGCCACGCCGTCCTCGATGGTGCCAAAGAGCCCACTGTCATTGAAATAGCGCTCGAATGCGAAATCGAGGATCGCTTCCATCTCGATCTCATCCAGGCTCTCTAGGTCAACTTGAAACGGGTTCGTCACCCCTTTGGGTTTCTTGAAAGCCGGAAAGGCCCACGCGTATTGCTTGATCAACCCCGCAGCCGACCGCAGGTAATCCTTCATCGGACCGCGCGCGATATCTTCGGCTTGCTGACGGGTTTGCGCCAAATACGTATGCAGCATGACCGTGACTTTGTGATCTGCTGGATCATGCCCCGCACCGCGCAGCGCATCATGGTAAATCTTGATCTTATCGGCGACCTCGTCCACCGACTGGCCCAACAGATGCGTCAGGACGTTGGCACCGATTTGCCCTGCCTCTTTCCACGTCTCGGGATTGCCTGCCGTCGTCACCCAAATAGGCAACTCCTTGGACACGGGACGCGGCTGCGTCACGACAGCAAAGGGAGTGCCGTCTTTGGTCGGAAACTCGACCGCTTCACCGCGCCAAAGCGCACGCAACTGGTCGATAGCCGCATACATCGCAGGCTTGTTTTCAGGGGGGGCGTTTTCGGGGCGTAACACAAAATCATCAGGCTGCCAGCCGCTGGCAATCGCGAGGCCTACACGCCCGTTCGTAAGGTTGTCGATGACCGCCCATTCCTCGGCGATGCGCGCCGGATGATGCAGCGGAGCAACGCAGGACCCTGCCCTTACGTCCAGATTTTGCGTGACCGCAGCAACCGCAGCACCAGTGACCGACGGGTTCGGATAAGGGCCGCCAAAGGCGTGAAAATGCCGCTCAGGAGTCCAAACCGCATTGAAACCATTGGCATCCGCGAATTTCGCACCCTCCAGCAACAACTGGTATTTCGCTGGACCGACGCCATCATCATTACCCCAATAAAACAGATTGAAATCAATCTTGCGGTCCGACACGGCGATAGGTCCGCGGCTCAGTTCTGTGCGACTGTCATCGCCCGCAAGCACCAGCTTAAAGCCGCGCGACAGCGTCCAGAACAGCTCTAGCACCGAGATATCGAACGAAAGGCTGGTCACCGCAAGCCAGACGGAGCCATCAGAATGGTCAATCCGTTCATCCATGCCTGTAAAGAAATTGGCGACATTGCCGTGACCGACCATCACGCCTTTGGGCGTCCCGGTGGATCCCGATGTATAGATCAAATATGCGAGTCTCTCGGCCGTTAGCGCAACGTCCAGGTTCCCCTCAGGGGCCCCGTCCAGACGCGCATCAGTATCCAGCACCAAAAGCGCCGCGTCCCCTTTAGGCAGGCCATCAGCAAGCGCGCTTTGGGTCACAATGATGGGCGCTGCACTATCCGCGATATAATGCGCGATCCGGTCGGCAGGATAGCCGGGATCAAGCGGCACATACGCCCCACCCGTTTTTAGAATACCAAGCGCGCCAATCAGCATATCAGGCCCTCGCGCGATGCTCAGTCCGATGGGGATCCCGGGTCCGGCACCCATATCCCTCAAGACATGTGCCACCCGGTTCGCGCGGGCGTTAAGCTCGGCGTAACTTAGCGATTGCCCTTCAAAAACCAATGCAACCGCATCAGGCGAACGCGAAACCTGCGCCTCAAACGCAGTGTGGATCAACGTTGACGGATCGTAAGACCTCTTTGTATTATTCCATGTCTCAAGGGTCAGCGTGCGCTCTGCTTCAGGCAAACTACGCGGTTCCAATGTGCCCGCCAGCGCCGTCTCAAGGCGGGCCACCAATATGTCCATCGCCGGTTGAGACAGCTGCGATGAGGTCAGAGTGATCTCTGCCTCGATCACGCCAATACTCAGCACCGAATTGTCATCCAGCCTGCCATCCGTCAGCATGATGTCTGGGCGACCTGCGACTATCTGAGTATCGCGCTCTGGCAGATCAACGGCAAAGCCTTGCGCGCCCACAATCTTGTCCAGCTGCGCTGCAACGTCCCCGTCCCCAACGCGCAACGGCAGCCAATCAGAGAGGTACCCGGCAAAGCCCGTTTCCACGGCAACGCCAATATCACCTGCATCCTGCCCAGCGCCCAAAAGCGCCATTGTGCCGATAGCAGCAATCGCCTCGGCTCGACTTGTCCCAGCAGGGATCGCAACGGTTTGTGCAAGCGTTTCACCCGCGTCACCACCCAATGGCACGCCAAGCAGTTCCATCCGCCCCAGCGCATGCCGCCAGCGGCCCTCGCCCTTTGCTGCACGATCTTGCGCGGCCTCTAGCGCCGCATCCGCAGCATCTAGCACATCACCAATTGCCACATCTTGGAGTCCAACACCCGTCAACCGTACGGCACCGTCTGTACAGGCCACCACAATGGCACCATCCGCCACATCCAAGACCGTTCCGGGCGCGCCAGAACCAGCTGCGGCTTCAGCAGCTGTCACCTGCATTCCCCGGCCTTGCAACGCGACCTTAGGAAGGCCCAACGGGTTCCAATAGCCACCAAAATCAAGCCCCCGCAGCAGCGCTGATACCTGTGCCACGGTTTTGGTAAAATCGATCAAACCAAATGGCACAGGCCGCGCATCACGAGCAAAATAACTGCGCAAACTCAGGTCTTGCGCCACACGGGCAAGCGCACCGCTTTCAACCTGTGCCATGACTGTGCCAAAGCTCTCCATCCCGGCTGCGTAGCATTTGGAATTCAGGCTGAATGCTGTCTCATCAGCCGCGATATCAACCAACACCTGCGCCAGCAGATCGCCTTCATCCACGCCACCTTCCAGCATGTGCCAGCTGACACCGTGCTGTGCTTCGCCGTTGATGATCGCCCATGCAGGCGTGTTGAGCCCCGCGTAGCGTGGCAACGGGCCGTCGTGAAAATTAACAGCGCCTTTGCCCGGCAGTGCCAACACGTCATCAGGGATGATCCGCAGGTTCGCGATGCTCAGCAACCAGTCAAACGGGTCAAGCCCAGCACCAACCAGATCGCGCGGAGCGCCGTACACCGCAATGCCCAGCCCTTCGGCCCAACGGCGCACATCCGCATCTTCTGTCACGATCGCCGCAACGTTATGGCCGCCTGCTAAGATCATATCCGCGCAGGCAATGGTCAGCGATTGATCTCCTAGGATGACGCAGGAAAAGGCAGCGGGATTGAAACTCGCAGTCATGTGCGGTCCTCCGAAACAGGTACGCGTGATGTGACGGCATGGGCCAGCAGATCACCAAGGAATCTAGGGGGATCTTGCGGGTGGCGGCGGCCCAAAAGCGCACGCAACCGGTGCAAAGCGCCGCCAGTCAGATGCGCCAGCAACGCTGCGGCCGCATAGGCCCTACCGTGATTTTTAACAAAATAGTAACGACGGGAATCAAACCAATAGCGCGGCATACGTTCCCAAGTTTTCATGCCCGTTGATACAGACCCAATATGCACCACACGGCTTTGGGGCAGGTACCAACATTCCCAACCATCGCGCGCCGCGCGCAGACATAAATCGGTCTCTTCGAAATAGAGGAAAAAGGTCTCATCAAAGGCCCCGATCCGCTCAAGCATCTCGCCGCGCAGCATCATGCTGGCACCCGCTGTCCAATCCAGACGCGTCGCCACTTGTGGAACGCCCATTGGTACAACCGACCCAGCAAACAACCGCGAAAATACGCCCAGTCGTGCAGATCCTTCGAACTCCCCGACGATGGAGGGAAAGCGGAATGCGGTGCAGTGATCCACACCGTCCTCGCCGCGCACATGGCTGCCAGCGATGCCCACTTTTGGGTGGGCCTGCATATGCGACAACAGCGTGCCGATACAGCCCGGATCAGGGAAGGCATCAGAGTTCAGGATATAGACAAAATCAGCCGGCGCACCGTCGCTCATGCCTGCGCGAATGCCAACATTGTTGCCCGCGCCAAAACCGCCATTGACCGGTGATGCAATGACCCGAACCCGGTTGCCAACTGTCCAGCCACGCGCCAGCACTGCCGAGGTGAGTTTATCAAACGACCCATCTCCGGACGCGTTATCAACGATGACCAGTTCAGCACCCTGTTGATCCATGTCAGCAAGTGCTGCCTCGGCGGCGCGCAAGGTCATATCCGGCGTGCGGAAATTTAACAAAACGACAAGCAATCTTGTGTGCATCGCCCTACTCCGCCGCCGTCGCGTGCTGCCAGTCCTGCGCCAGACCTAACGCCTCGGCAATGACCTCGCGCAGCTCAGACGCCATGACAACGACATTGGGGTTCAAAACCATGCTGTCATGGTCTCCCGGCACTTCGATCACCTGCACCAGCGGCGCATAACGTGTCCAATCATTGTCGGCAAAAACATACTCTCGTTCCGCTGATACCCAGTTGCCGCCCGTCACTTTGTAATGGCAGTCCAGCACGGGGCGCAGCAACGTCATTGGGCCGTCCCATGCAGGCGTATCATAACAGCCAACAGCGCGCAAAAACGCGGCTTCGATCTTGGTGTTGTTGAACCCAACTTGCGGTGCCGTAGTCCCAGCTTGGCGTTTCTCACGCTCCCAAGCGATGCGATTTTGCGCCCATTCACTCAGGTACTTGGGGCCCTTCTGGCGCAGTTCGTGCAGCTTTATCAAAGCTTTGTCAGGTCGCCTCAACGATGGGCGCACCGGCAGCGGCGTGTCCAACAGCGCCAAAACAGCGACCTCCTGGCCGACCGCCCGCAACCGTTGCGCCATCTCGTAGGCCGTGACCCCTCCGCCTGAAAACCCCGATAGCAAATAGGGCCCTTCTGGCTGAACCTGGCGCAGCTCTTCGAGATACGCCGTCGCGGCCTCTTGGACAGTCTCATGCGGGGTATCCTCCCCGATCAACCCGCGCGCTTGCAGCCCGTAAACCGCGCGTTCTGATCCAAATTGCAACGCCAGATGGCGTAGGTTCAACACATTGCCAAACATGCCCGCGACCACAAACAGCGGTGCAGCGGTATTTTTGACCCCATTGAGCGGCACCAGATAGCTAAAGCTTGGGCCCGCGGGGACTTTGGCTGGGGCATCATCCCCGGCCTCCCCTTCACCGATCTGAGCGACAATCAAATCTGCACAACCCGCGATGGTCGGGGCCTCAAACAGAACGGAGATCGGGAATTCCACGCCGAACTCACGCTTGATGGTGGCAAAAAGGCGCACAGCAATCAATGAATGCCCGCCAAGATCAAAAAAACTATCTTCGACGCCTACTGGCGACACACCAAGTAAATTGGACCAGATCACAGCCAGTTTTTCTTGCGTCGGCGTGCTTGGGGCCACAAAGGTTCCGTCCAAGTCGGGCCGTTCAAAACTCTGACCCGCGCTAATTTCAACGGGCGGCGCATCGGCCTGTTTGACCAATGCTGCCAACGGAAGCGCACTCACATAAATCTGCGACCGGCCCGAAGACAAAGCGCGCTCAAGCGCCTCAGGGCCCTCGGCAGCCATGATACCTTGGCTGACGGCATAGGCCAGTCGTTCTTCCGCCGCACTCAGCACGCGCTCGGCCCCGGTGCCTTCGTCAAATTCAACCTCGCGAGGGTCCAGTGCTGCGGTTTGCGCCGCAAAGCCGCCAACCAGTCGGGTCATCGAAAAATCACGCACTTCGACCAGCACGGTGCCATCGGGCGCACAGAGCGTCACATCAAACCGCGCGGTGTCGCGCGCCGTTTCTGCAGCAGCGCGCACCCAACTGATCACCTCACGCGGCAAGGGCGCGTGAATGGCGATCTCGCCGTAAGACACAGGCACCCACAGGTCCGCAGCATCATATGAAGCGGCGAGTTCAACCGCCCAACCGGTCGCGATGTCCATCAAGCCAGGATGCAAGATTTGGCCGTCGGTCAGGGCTTCTTCAAGCACCAAACGCGCCAGCCCCTCGCCTTTGCCCAATGCGCGGCTGCGCAAAACCTGCCACTGCGCCCCAAAGGCCAGATGCGCCTCTTGTGGGGTCCGCAGACGCGTCGCGCCAGCCTCTTCGATGGGGCCACATCTGGCGGCAATTGCATCCAGGTCAACCGCCGGGGCGGTCCCCGTCAACGGCACGACCTGAGCCTGCGCATTCAGCTGCCAACCCGCGCGGCCTTCAAACACGACATCGCTGCGCAACTCAGCGGCATAGCCTTCTCCGTCGCGGTGTAGTTGCACACGCATCTGCCGCAAGGTGCCTTCGCTCATGCTTAGCGGGCGCAAGAAATAGAGGTCTTGCAAAGAAAACCCAGTCGCCGACCCTTGAAGTTGTGCCGCCTCGGCCAAGGCTTCGATCATCCCGGTGCCAGGCATCACGGCTGTGCCATCTTCCATCCGGTGCTGATCCAAGAACCAATCCGCTTTGGCATCAAGGGAGGCCTCAAATACGGCATCTCCGCCCGCCTTGACCATGCTACTTGCGAGCATAGGAAGGTTCACCGGCTGCGGTCCCGCAGTCTCAGCACCAAACGCTTCAGCGGCCATGCCAACGTCCGCCCAGACACCCCAATTCACCGCAACTACGCGGGTTTGCGCCCCTTTGCGCGACCGCGCAAACGCGTTGAGGTAATCATTGGCGGCAACGTAATCCACCTGTCCTGCCGCCCGCGTCGCTGTGCTGGTTGATGCAAAAAGCACCATCAGATCGACCGTGCCATCCGGCAAAAGTGCATCAAGCACCCGCAGGCCTTGGACCTTGGGAGCCAAAACCGCATCCACGGCCGCTTGGGTCTTGGCCAACACGGGCGCATCATCCAGAACCCCTGCGGCATGGATCACACCGGCGATGTTGCCCTCGGCCATCAGTGCCTCAATCACCCGGCGCATCTGCGCAAGGTTAACCACATCTGCGACCCGCACGTCGACCTGACCGCCCAGAGCCTCGAGCCGTCTAACCGCCCTAATACGCTGCGCCGTCGCGTTTCCAGCCGCACGCGAAGACAGGTATTCTGCCCACTCCGCCTTGGGTGGAAACGGTGTCCGGCTTAGCAGGACAACCCGCGCGCCGTAAGATTTCAAGAGCTGTGCCGCGATGGTTTGGCCAATGCCGCCAAATCCACCGGTGATCAAATATGTACCACCCTGTTGGAAACCAGGGACATCCGCTGCCTCCAAGTTCTGTGCGGCAAAGCTTTGCACGTAACGCCGCGCATCGCGGTGAGCGACGACAGCATTCACCGGCGTTGCCAACAGATCCTCGATCAGTCGGTCGGTCATGTCTTGGGTGTCAACGTCCTCGGGTTTACGGGCCCAGAATCCGGATGCGACCTGCGGCTCCGGCATCACAAAATCGACCGTGCTACAGGTTAACCCAGACACTTCGCGCGGCAACACCCCAGCGGGGCCGCTGATCATCGCTTTTTCAGGAAAGGCCAACGCCTCGTCTCGGACCTGTACAGCGCCGGTCGTGAAGACGTTTAAATGCACCGGATCAGCCCCATCGCGACTGCCAAGCGCTTGGCCTAACCACATCAAGCTGTAGAACCCGTGCTCCATATTTCGGTCAAAGACACTGCTGCCGGGGCGGTGGTCTTCGTCCTGCCCAGCCAGCCAGAAATGCCCGATCTGATCAGGCCCCATATCCGTCAAGCTAAGCGCTGCAATAAGCGCATCATAGCCGTCGCGGCCCTGTTCAGGGGCCAGCGTAAAGTTCCCCTCACCCAAATCAGCAAAGCTGTCGCCGGCGCGTACAGTCGCAACCCGGTGACCCGCATCTTGCAACCGTGCGATCACAGCGTTAGCAACACCGCCGGCATCCGCAAAGATCAACCAACGCGTTTCTTTTGCTGCCAGTAGCGCCGCATCCAGATCGGCATCAACATCCGCGAACTGCGGTGTCCAGCGCGGGACAGCGCCCCACTCGGCCATGTCATCTGAACGTGCGATGACCGGTTCGGCTTCCACGACCGCTTTGCCGGGGGCTATGAAATAAGGACTGCGTTGGAATTGATAGGTCGGCAGCAAGACCCGATTGCGCCGCGCCTCCCCCCACAACTGATCCCAATCCGCCTCGACGCCGCATGCCCAAAGCCGCCCAATGACGCCGATGAAATATGCGTCATCTGCCACGTCTTGATCAGAGTGCCGCAAGGACGCCAGCACTTGCCCCGGTACCACGGCGGCACACATAGGGGCCAGGGACGACAACGCCTTGCCGGGCCCAACTTCCAAGAATACCCGTTTCGGGCCAGCGGCCAGCGTATCAATGCAATCGGCGAAATTGACAGTATTGCGCAGCTGACCCACCCAGTAGTCGGGGTCCGTTGCTTGTGCCGAAGTGATCATTTGGCCGCTGCGATTGGAAACAAACGGCATCTGCGGGGCTTGCAGATCAAGCGTGGCCAGAAACGCACGGTACTCGGCCAAGATCGGCTCCAGCATCCGCGAATGGGCTGCAATATCGATGGCTATGCGCTGCCAATCGACATCATCCGCACTTAGCCGCTCTTGCAATGCAGCAAGGGCCGCATCAGGGCCAGACACGGCCGTTAGTTGCGGGCCATTGACGCTGGCAATGTCCAGATCTTCGCTCAGATAGCCTTCCAGATCAGCACGGCTGAGCGAAACGCTCAGCATCCCGCCGGGGGCTACGCTGTCAAAGAGCTGACCACGCAGCAGCACCAGATCAATCAGGTTTTCAAAACTCATCACACCAGCAAGGCAGGCAGCAACATTTTCACCCATCGAATGGCCAACCATGGCGCTGGGTTTGACCCCCCAGCTAATCCACAACTGCGCCAAAGCGTATTCGACAATCGCAATCAAAGGCAATTGGACCGACGGTTTCTTTAGCTTTTCCGTCGCCGCCGCACGGGCCTCAGGCTCCGGCAACCACAGGGCGCGAATGTCGTAATCCAGCTGCGCCTGCAGATGTGCCAGCCCCTGATCCATCGCTTCGGCAAAAGCGGGTTCAGTTTCATAAAGATCACGCGCCATGTCAGGATATTGCGCGCCCCCACCGGGGAACATGAACACAACCTGAGCGCCCTCGCCCAGATGATCATGGGTAAAGACCCGTCGGGTATCACCTGTCTCAAGCGCCGCGGCGGCTTCCTCGTGGGTTTCGGCGACGACAATGCGGCGCTTTTCAAACCCACGCCGTCCGTTTTTCAACGTATGCGCTAAATCTGCCATGGGCTGTTCTGGATGGGCGCGCAAATGCGCCGCAAGTGCGGCGGTATTGGCCTCGAGTGCCGCCTTGCTGCGGGCCGAAACCACCATTGGATGAAACGGAAAATCGCTTTCTTCGGATGCGGCACGGACCGGAGCCTCTTGCAAGATCGTATGCGCATTTGTGCCACCAACCCCCAGCGCGTTGATCGCTGCCCGCCGAGACGCATCGCCCCGTGGCCACGGCGTCAATGAAGCGTTGACCGAAAACGGGCTGCCCTCAAATCCAATCGCGGGGTTCGGTTTCTCAAACCCGAGCGACGGCGGCATCGCCTCGTGATGTAGTGCCAGGGCTGCCTTGACCAGCCCGGCAACGCCAGCTGCCGTATCTAGATGGCCGATGTTGGTCTTTACCGAGCCGATGCGGCAAAAATCCTCAGCTTGCGTCGATTGGCGGTAAGCTTCCGTCAAGGCCGCAACCTCAATCGGATCACCCAGATAGGTGCCGGTGCCATGACATTCCACATAGCCGATACTTTGCGCAGCAACCCCTGCAGCATCCAGCGCCTTAACGATTGCCGCAGATTGGCCATCCACGGACGGTGCCAAATAGCCTGCCTTGGCCGCGCCATCATTATTGACTGCAGAGCCCTTGATCACCGCCCAGATGTGATCGCCATCAGCAATCGCATCATCAAGCCTGCGCAATGCGACTGCGCCCGCGCCAGAACCAAAAACAGTGCCTTGCGCGCGGTGATCAAAGGCATGGCAATGACCGTCCGGCGAAAGGATTTCGTTTTCCTTGAACTCATAGCCACGCCCCTGCGGCAACTCGATGGTCACGCCGCCCGCTAGCGCCATATCGACCTCGCCTGCGTGCAACGCCTGACAGGCATAATGGATCGCAACCAGCGATGTTGAACAGGCCGTTTGCAGGTTTATCGAGGGGCCTTTGAGGTCGAACACATGGCTGACCCGTGTGCTGAGGAAATCCTTGTCGTTGCCCGTATGGCGCAGCAAGAACATGCCCACGTCATCCACCAAGTCGGGGTTCGAGCAGATGTTAAAATAGAAATAGCTGCCCATGCCGCATCCCGCATAGACCCCAACGGGTCCGGGGATTGTCTCAGGTGGGTGACCTGCCTGCTCCATCGCTTCCCACGCCACTTCGAGAAACTTGCGGTGCTGAGGATCAAGGATCGCGGCATCTTTTGGGGAAAAGCCAAAGAAATCGGCGTCAAATTCTTCAAAGCCATCGAGTACTGCAGCGGCAGGCACATAATTTTTGCGGCGCATTTTTTCGAGGGACTCGCCCGCGGCCAGCAATGCAGCGTCATCCAAACGCCGGATCGATTCCACCCCGTCGCGCAGGTTTTCCCAATAGGTCTCAACAGACTGAGCACCAGGCACGTTGACGGACATGCCAACAATGGCAATGTCAGTGCTTGTTCCTGCACCCATTGGCTCTCCCGAAAGAGGCCGAAGATCGTTTTTGTGGTCCATGACCATAGTATACCCCTTAGCCCACCTTGCGAAAAGCAGGCCGGAGCCCCCATTTAAAGCATATCAAAAGACAGTGATTTTTACAGACCTAACCGCCTGATTTGGTGCCGAATTTCAAAATAAATCATATGTTACAATGTACTTAGCGGCACCTCTCGTTACGGTAGTAACGTATGATATCACAACAATTCCATGTCCCTACAGTTTTTGACAACTTCGCCGCAACAATCGCGCCACATTCAATTGGAATCGTATCACAGCACCGTGCGGGGCCCTGGTCGGGCTTGGCCGTCCAAAGCCGGGCGGCTTTGAAGCGCATGGGGCGGGGCTTGCGGCACCCGAGGACTGAGGCGTTCGGCATGGCCCAACACAGCACCCGCGACGAGCCACGTGACGGGTGTCAGGGTTGCGTTCAGCAGCATGTCCATCATCGTAATCCCCAAGATAAGTGCGACAGGTCCGACAAAAGGCGACAACGCTGCCTGAGGCTGACGCCGGATATACACACCCATCAAAATCAGAGGCAGAGCCAACAGACCAAATTCTGACAAATAGCCCAGCCAGCCAAAGGTACCGAACACAATGATCCAGCGGCCATCAGGGATCGTGACGATCGTTCCCGTCTCAGAGTCCCGCAAAAGGCTGCGCCCCCAGCCCCCCCAGCCAAAGGCAGGCTTTTCCGCAGCGCGGCCCAAAAGCTGCTCCTCGTTAAAAAATCTATATCCAAGCGATTGCGCACGTTCGGGGCTGAACGCCTCCGCCTGTGCCAGAATTGCATCAAGCGGAATGATGCCAAAGTTGCGCAGCATCGGGTAGGTCAGCGCAATTACCGCAAATGTTGCCGCCAAACCAATTTGCCACCGGGTGGGCACGAACAATACGAGTGGCACCAAGAACAGGCCATACACTAAGGACGCAGCGCTTTTGCAAAGGACCAAGAGGACAAAAAGATAGGCCAGCAGCATCACCGTCTTCCAGCGTTCCTGATTGGGTGCAGCCCGTGCCAAAGCTGCAGCGGCAATCACTCCAGTGCATATAAACATAGCCAACCACAGCCCATGGGGCAGGAAAACAATAGGGCGAAAGCCCTGCCCTCGGATGGTTTGGGCAAAGTCGTGCTGGAAGAAACCGTAGACCCAAATGTTCATTTGTGGGCTCAAGCGGATTTCGGTTAGCGACGGGATTGAATAGGCCAGCGCCCCAATCATGAACGCCAGCAAGAGCTCGCGTAGCCCAGCTTCGGTCGATAGAAACTGTCGCGCCAACAAGAACGGCACAAGGGTCAGGACTTGCGCAATCAACACAGAACCAATGTCGCGCACGGACTGTCCCGGCAGCGCGTCGACAAAGAACACAATCGGATCGGCACCCTGCAGCACCTCGAATAAGATCGCATCGCCATTGGTCAACACGGTTGGAATAGTGCAGAGGACCAGACCAACTACCAAAAGCTGTGCAATCCGGTTGTCGGGCCACAATCGCAGTTTTTCACGCATCCCAAACAGCATGATGGCGAGCACGCTCAAATTCGGGATCGTCACTTTGTCCATGGCGGGCACCAGTGGAAAATTGAACTCGGCCAAAGGTGGCAAAATCAGGTAACCGCCCAGAATTGACCAGATCAACGCGCGCTCAACTTTGAGCGTACGAAAAAGTACAAGGCAAACCGCGGGCCATGCCAATAAGGCGAGATATGCAATTGCGTTTGGCATGTTGCTCCTGAACGACCGTTGTGCATTTACACGCTAGGCATCATCAAGTCATCACGCTACTTTGGCGAAATCTTAGAAACACTGGTCTATCGACATCATGAGACGCATTGAAAACACTAGCAAATCTACCGTAGTGCGCGAAAATCGCGACATTGGGCTGTTGTTTTTCTGCATAATCTTCAAATGAAATTCTTCGGCTCCCGTTTCGAAATCAAGGTCAATATCGCGACTCACGAGGAATTGTTTCACATTCTGCACCAGCGATTTTCTAATCGTATCGGATTCGCGCTCGCCACCTTAAATCTTGATCACCTCACAAAACTGCCCGGTAATTCTGAGTTTTTAGATGCCTACAAAGAACACGACTTGATCGTAGCCGACGGGCGACCGATAGTCTGGCTTTCGAAGGTTGCCGGAGAACCAATCGAATTGATGCCCGGCTCCGACTTGATCCACGGCATGTGCAAGCTTGCAGCTGCAACAAAAACCCCGGTTGCATTTATTGGCAGCAGCGATGATGCGCTCGCGGGTGCCAAAGCCGCCCTAGAACGCGAAATACCCGGCCTGAACATTGCCTTGTGCTATGCGCCACCGTACGGGTTTGATCCCACCGGCGAGGCGGCAAACGCATTTTCCGATATGCTCAATGAGTGCGGTGCAGGCTTGTGTTTCATCGCACTTGGGGCACCCAAGCAGGAGATCTTTGCAGCCCATGCTCGGGTCAAATCTCCGAAGGTCGGCTTTGCCTCTATCGGAGCGGGTTTGGATTTTCTGGCGGGCCATCAGATCCGTGCGCCGCTCTTGATGCGGCAAATGGCATTGGAATGGCTGTGGCGTACCGCTCAGGATCCGCGCCGCATGGTGCCGCGCTATGCAAAGTGCTTTGCTATTTTGCCCCAGCAATTCTGGCATGCAGTGCGGCAGCGGTAACTATTTATATTCGATGAGCCGGGTACGTCCGCCGGTGACTTCACGCCAATAATAGCTAAGCGCGCCCAATGCCTCAGGGAACTTACCCAGAACATTGAACACACCCCAAACCAGACCGCGCTCCTTGGACAGCCGCAACATCTGAAGCGGATAGACCAGCAGAAAAAGCCACGACACCGGCCCAACAAAAAAAACCAGCAGCAAAATCATGGCAGGCAATGCGGCACCCCATATCAGTGAGCGCCTTGTTTCAACAACCCAATGCCGCTCTGGCGGGCTGCCATGCAACCATGCCCCTTCTGCAAAGGCATGGCCCGCTCGTTTGCTGCGTTTCCACCACTGCCCGAACTGCGTGATTTGTGCGTCATGGGCCGTCATTTCGACCTCTAATCGCCAAATGCTCCATCCGGCTGCACGAAGCCGTAAACACAGCTCGGGCTCTTCGCCCGCGATCAGATCATTGCGGTATCCGCCCACCTGCCGAAGCGCATCCATCCGCATCAAAGCGTCCCCACCACAGGCTTTGGCCTCGCCCACCGGTGTGTCCCATTCCAGATCAATCAGCGCATTATAAATTGAACTTTGTGGATGTATCTCGCGGCGACGCCCACAGACCACAGCAACATCGCGATTTTCCTCCAAAAAGCTGCGAGCCTCAGCGAGCCAGCCTTCTTGAATGACACAATCCCCGTCTAGAAACTGCACCAGTGAAATATCCTGCGGCACCTCATCAAGACCCGCATTGCGCGCCCGCGCGGCCGTAAAAGGCTGCGCCATGTCCAGCGCCACAACATTGGCACCACGCGCCTGCGCCGCCCCAATCGATCCATCGTTGGATCCGCTATCGACATAGACAACCATTTCCACCGCACCGCGCAGTGCATCGAGACACGCGATCAAACGCGTGCCTTCGTTGCGGCCAATCACGATGGCAGCGATGCTCATACGGTCTCCTTTGCCGGAAAGGAACGATACGCATAGAGGTAGCCTGAAATCCCTGCTTCATACAACGGTGCGGTTTGGGGGTTTTGGTGGCTACGGTGCCCAGAAACATCCCTACATCTGCGCACATCCATGCTGAAGTAGGGCTGGCGCACTTCAGCGACATCAAGTCTTAAATCCGTCAGGGCCAAACCCGCACTCCGCTCGAAAAGAAACACATGTCAGCACAAAGCCCTGGCACCCTATTCTGCGCCAGCGCGTCGCTCTTTCCAGCGTAAGTAAGCGTTTGCGCCCCAGGTTGCAAAAGGCTCAGGCGGCAGTGAGCGTGGTTTTGCCTCCGATGCGAAGTGCTTTGTGATGTCGCTGTGTTCCCCGGCGGCCTGTTCCGCGGCAGCAATGCCAGTCAATGTGCCGCGCGCGGTGCCCAGCCCGTTCTGCACGCATGCACTAAAAACACCACTATCGATCTCTCCGGTGACGGCCACACCGTTGCGCGTCAAACATAGATGCCCGGCCCATTCATGCGCCATACCAAGCCCCGCAAGCTGTGGAAATCGCGCATCAAACTTGCCGCGTTGCGCTTTTGCAGCCCGCGCTACATCTCCCCCGCCCGCCTGCATTCCGGGGCGCACGCTCGCACAGGTCCGCGTAATGATCCGGTTGCCGCCCTGTGCGCTATCGATACGCCGCATGGTCGTGCCAACGGGGTCCGACGGGGTGACCCCCCAGCGCGGAGCCCCCCCAAGACGGCGCAGTTGATCTTTGTCTAACTCGGGCGTCATGGAGGCGAATAAAAAGAGCTGGATCAACCGCCCCTTGGCGATACCGAAGCTCTCCAAATGTCCGTTCGTGCCCAATATGATCTTTGGGGCGGTAACTGTGCCCTGCCCCGTCGTGACTGCCCAATCCGTGCCTTGCCGCTCAAAGCCTGTCACGGCCGAGCGTTCAAAAATCTCAACGCCGTCACGGCGCAGCCCCATCGCCAACCCGCGAATATAACCCGCAGGCTGCAGGATCAGCGTGCCTGGAGTATAGAGCCCCGAAGCGTAGTAACTGCTGCCCGTCAGCTCTTGCATGGATTGGCGGTCCAGCATTTCTGATGCCTCACCAAGCTGGGCCAAATGGGCGCCGTAGCTGCGGTTATGCGCTTCTCCTGCGGCACCCGCTGCTCCGTTTACCTTACCCACGGGATCGGCATAGGCCGGGTCGATCTGATACTCAGCCACGGCGCTGCGGGCAAAACGGATCGCCGCACGGTTGAGCGCAATCATCGCGCGGTCATCGCCAGTCCCAGCATAATCATCAGACGCCAAATCATGCGGCAAATCGATCATGAAGCCTGAATTCCGCCCCGCAGTCCCTTCCGCGATCGGCAACGCATCCAGCACAACAATCCGCGCCGATGCATCAAGTTGGCGCAACCGGCGCGCAGCCGACAACCCGGCAAAACCCGCGCCGATGATGACCACATCCGCCGTGTGCCGCCCCTCTAACACCGGTCCGTCTGGTGCCGCGCCCAAAATTGTGTTCCACGCCGCCTGTGTCGCAAATTGCGGCGTGGTCTTGGCGCGGTAGCTGTTCAATCGACTGCCTCGCCTGCGTCGTCGCTCAAATCCAGCCAGATGGTTTTCAGCTGCGTATACTGATCATGCGCATGCACACCGTTGTCGCGTCCACCAAATCCAGATTGTTTATAGCCGCCAAACGGCGTCGTAATATCACCCTCGCCGTAGGTGTTGACCGTCACAGTGCCAGCCCGCAGCATCCGCGCCGCGCGCAGGGCACGTTTGCCATTCGCCGTGAAAACACTGGCGCACAGCCCGTAGTCACTGTCATTGGCAACCGCGATAGCCTCGTCAAAGCTCGCCACGTCAATAACGCTCAGCACTGGGCCAAAGATTTCCTCGCGCGCCATTTGGTGATCGCGCGGCACCTCAACCACAGTGGCTTCCACAAAGACGCCATCTTTGGTTCCACCGCCAACGATCGCTTTAGGAGCGCCTCTCAAGTATCCGGAGACTTTATCAAAATGCGCTTTAGAAACCATCGCACCTAGCCGTGTTTCAGGGTCCAGCGGGTCGCCCAATGGCCAGTCGCGCATATATGCTTCAATCCGTTTGAGCAGCGGCTCTTTAACAGCTCTATGCACAATCAACCGGCTGATGGCGCTGCAGTTTTCGCCCATGTTCCAGAGCGCTCCATTGGCGATATGCGCCGCCACACGGTCGAGGTTCTCTGCATCGTCCAACACAATACAGGCGTTTTTACCCCCCATCTCGAGGACGATTTCCTTGGCATTGCTCTCACCTGCATAGCCCAGAAACCGCTTACCCGTCACCGTCGAGCCCGTAAAACTGACCATATCGACGTCCATATGCCGCCCCAATGGCTCGCCAACTTCGGTGCCGCCGCCCGGCAACACCGCCAGCACACCAGCCGGCACCCCTGCCTCATGGGCCAGTTCCGCCATCCGTAACGCTGTGAGTGATGTCTCTTCTGCGGGTTTCACGATCACCGAACAGCCTGCCGCCAACGCCGGTCCAATCTTCCACGCCAGCATCAGCAACGGAAAGTTCCAAGGCAACACCAGCCCCACTACGCCCACTGGTTCTCGTACGACCATCGCGATGTGATCATCCGAGGCAGGTGCGACTTGATCATACATCTTATCAATGGCTTCCGCGTGCCACTTAATGCAATCTATCGATTCCGGGATGTCCGTTTCTTCGCAATCATAGATCGTTTTACCCGCATCAAGGCTCTCCATCACGGCCAGTTCACGCGCGTTGCGTGTCATCAATTTGGCCAGCCTGATCAAGACATCTTTGCGCGCTGACGGATGCAACCGCGACCACCGCCCGTCCTCAAACGCATCGCGCGCCTTTTGCACCGCGAAGTCCACGTCTTGTGCGCCACATGCTGCAATATGGGCCAGGTGCTCTCCGGTCGCGGGGTTCACACTTTCAAAGGTCTTGCCGGATGTGGCCGGGCGATATCCACCATCAACAAAGGCATTGGTGGGAAATTCCAGTCCCTGCACCAGCACGCGGTACTCTTCTTTTGTCAGCAAACCCATCGCCTTATCCCTTCACAATCGCGGAAACGGTCGCCTTTAGCACCCGCACCACCTGTTCCAATTCGCGTTTCTCATCTTTGTTGAGCGGCTTGAGCGGTGGCATCATCCCACCCGCATCAATGCCCGCCACCGTGACGCCGTGCTTTACACAGGCAACAAACTTGCCGCCCTGCTCCAACACCCGCATCAATGGCATCATCGCGCTCATGATTCTCCGGCCCTTGTCATAATCGCCCTCAACCGCGCAGGCTTGATAAAGCGCCACATGTTCTTTGGGCAGGAAATTACTCCCCGCACACACCCAAGATCGCGCGCCCCAGGCAAAGAACTCGAGCGCTTGATCATCCATACCGCATGACATCTGGATATGCGGATAATCGCGCGCCAACAGGTGTACTCGGTTGATATCGCCCGAACTTTCTTTGATCGCGCAGATGTTGCTGCTCCGCCCCACCCGGTCCAGAAACTCTTCGCCCATGTTCACGCCCATCCGGCCCGGGTAATTGTAAAGCATCACTGGAAGGTTCGCCGCCCGGTCAATCGCCAGCGCATTCAGTGCGTTTTCCCGTTCCGTCGGCACAGCGTAAGGCGGTGTTCCGAGCAAAATCGCATCTGCCCCCATCTCGCGCGCACCAGTCGCCAGCGCGATACTATCGGGCGTCCGCATTGTGCCGGTCCCCACAATCAGCGGCAACCGACCCTTTAATCGCTCTTTGGTAAACCGCCCCAGCGCCAGCCGTTCTTCAACGGTTTGGGCATAATTCTCTCCTGTTGAGCCACCCGAAATGAGGCCATGAACCCCCGCCTCAACCAGTTGTTCAATCTGATCCGCCAGCGCGTCGTGGTTAATGCTGCCGTTGGCAAACAAGGGCGTAACAAGGGGTGTGTAGATCCCTTCAAACTTGAAAATGGGCGTCATGGCATCCTCACGTAGGGCTGATTTGCCCCAAGGGGGCCTCCAGCGCGGTTGGCATTACAAATTGGGCAATTCGGTCTCGGGAAAGGTTCCAGTGGTCTTCGGCCAGTTGGGCTGCTGCGGCCTCATCCCCGGCTTCAATGGCAACGATGATCGCCTCATGCTGCTGGCTGGCAGCGTCAAGTTTTTGCGCCGTTTCCGCATCCCGCGGTTGGAAAAAGGTCATCGAAATACGCGCGTGATCAATAAGCAAGCGCCGAAAGCTTGGCAGCAGGTAGATGTTATCGGCCATCTCACCAGTAACCTCGTGAAAGCGGTTATTTGCCAGGGCACGGGCTGCAATGTCGCCCCCGCGCAGAGCCGCACGAAACTGTAGTTGGGCATCTTTGAGGGCGGCGATCTGTAGGGGCCGTGCATTTTGTGCCGCCAACCGCAGAACGGCACCATATATCATCGGAGCCGCCTGAAAAAATCCCCGTAACGTCGTGTGAGACATGTCGCTGACCCGCGCACCCCGGTTTTCGCGCAAATCGACATAGCCGTCTCCGGCCAAATCCCGCAACGCCTCTCGCAGCGGGGTGCGAGACAGTGCAAATTCTTCGGCAAGCAACGCCTCGTCCAGATCCGCACCAGGGGCTAGCGCTTGCGTTATAATGGACCGGCGCAAGTGCACCAGCAAAGCAGCTTTTCGTGATTTTGCCGTCTCGCTCATGCGAATCCTTCCCAGACGCCGTTTCAGTGGCGCTGGTTGAATTATCATAAAATACAACTTGTGTACAATAAGAATTTACAAGTTTTAGGAGTCTAGATTTCCTCGCCCCTCTGGGGCCGTGCCAATGGTATCGCTCTGGCGTAAGGCGGGGGTATAGAACGTCTGGCACGCCCGCCCTGCGTGCTTTGAGGCGTAAAGCGCGACATCAGCATTCGACAACAGATCTTCCATTGAAGGTCGGTCACTGCCGCCAATCCAAACGGTTCCGATGCTGGCCGAAATGCGGCAGCTGTCTGAGTTGAAGGCGATTGGATGTTCAATCCGCTCAATGATCCGCTGGCCCACCCGGCGCAAAATGGTATCTTTGCGCACATCGGGCAAAATGACGGTAAATTCATCACCGCCTACTCGAGCGACGGTGTCCGTGTCGCGGGTTTCCTCAACCATGATATGGGCGACGCATTGCAAAACGTGATCCCCCGCCGCATGGCCCAAAGTGTCGTTAACTGCTTTGAAATGATCCAGGTCGATATGCATCACTGCAAACGGCCGATCCCCGGCGATCAAGCGACTTAATATGTGATCCATGGCGCGCCGGTTTTTCAGTCCCGTCAAAGTGTCGGTAAACGCTTGTTCTTCGGCCGCAATCTTAGCTCCTTGAAGCCGCGTATTCAGCTTGCCTGATGCGTCCATCGCGGCCGATTTGGCCTCCACCAAGTATAGCATCTCAATTGCCAGATCAGTGGCCGCGAAATCTGTGTTGGTCAAAGCATAATCGCGAACCCCATCAAGGATCGAAATGCCAAAGGACATGTTCACAATAACCTGTCCGCTATCTCCAGGGATCGGGACCATTAGCCCTTTCAGCTCGGTTTCTGGCATATCACTCAGCACCAAATGCAGCTTGAGATGGGCCGCCCGCCGCAGATCCGCCATCTCCGTGATCGAACGGGGTCGCTTGATCCGAAACACCTCAAGAAAAGGCTGCCCCACCCAGTCGCACTTGGGTCGCAGCTTTTGCAGTGTCGGCCCTACATGCAAAATACACCCATCCGCCCCAAGCATCAGATGCATCGGGCAAAGCACATCAAGCACCTCTGGGCACGGTGCGTCTATCATCCTGCGCGCGCCCCTAACTCAAACGCGCGACCGGCGGCGAATTCGGCTTCAACCAACGTAATGCTAATGTTCTCTCGCCCGGCAATGCACCCCATATGCTCAAGCAGTGCGAGCGCACCGTAATCATCCGCCATCGCCCGCAAAGTCCCCATCAGGACGTGACCAAACCCATCAACCCCGCTGCTACAGACCAAACTATAGCGGCCTTCCTCATGGTCCAGCAGTTCAATCTCTGGCAGATCAAGATCTGAGACCGCCAATCGTGCCCGATCGGGCAAATCATCCAGCGAATGCAGAAATTCTTCGAAATTCACGCCCCCAAAACGCAGCAACCGGCGCAAAGCCTCTACTTTGGGGTTTGAAACGAGATAGGTCCCAATGTCCTCCATCAGTTCTTCTCGTGGACGCGACAACACCATACTAACGGCATCCAATATCGCAGGCGTCATAGCGTCATCATAGCTGAGCATCGCTTCGATCTCGGGCGAGTCGAGGCCTGCCGCCGCAGCCGCATCTTCCCAGAGCTTCTGGCCATAGCTGTCGACAACGTAATTTTGGATGCTTCGGTTGATAAGCCCGTGCATGATGCCTCTTTCAATTCTTCTGACAAAGTGATGCCCGAAGAGTTTTAAGAAGTCGCAAACATCCTCAATTCGAAGTATTTTCTCAGCCGCAAAACTGTCCAAGACCTATTAAAAATCGGTCGGCGCACCGCCTTCGCTTTTGCGACGCTCCACAAATGCTGCCAGCTCTTCGCGGATTGCCGCATCCATAGGCGGCTCTTCAAACGATCCCACGATCTCTTTGAACATATGATGTGCGCGCTCAGCCGTCCAAATGCCCCCGGCCAGCTCCCAACCTTCGTAGTTGCGCCAATCACTGAGGAAAGGCTGGTAAAAGGCGGTCGTATAGCGGTCTTGGGTATGCTGGATGCCAAAGAAATGGCCCTGATTTCCGACCGATTTAATCGCATCCAACGCAATCTCATCCGGCCCCGTCGCGCAGATTTCTGGGGCCATATAGCGCTGAATTTGCTGCAAAATTTCGCAATCCATGATGAATTTCTCCGGAGACGCAATCAGCCCGCCCTCGAGCCAACCCGCCGCGTGATAGACCATATTGGTGCCAGATTGCACCGCCGCCCAAAGCGAATTGGACGTCTCCCACATGGCCTGCCCATCCGGTACATTCGCGGCACACACCCCCGAGGACCGCATCGGCAAACCGTAATAACGGCACATCTGCCCGGTCATTTGCGTCGCGCGCATATATTCAGGCGTCCCAAACGCAGGTGCCCCCGATTTCATGTCCACGTTTGAGGTAAACGTCCCCACTGCCACGGATGCCCCCGGTCGAATGATTTGCGCCAGCACCACCGCACAGAGCGCTTCAGCCAATGATTGAGCGACAGCGCCCGACATGGTCACCGGTGCCATCGCACCAGCCAGCGTAAAGGGCGTCACAACCAGCGCCTGATTGCGCCGTGCCATCCGCATCCACCCATCCATCATCGGAAAGTCATGCTTCAACGGCGAAGTTGAATTGATGTTGGTGTACATCTTAGGGCTGGCCTCAAACTCCGCATCGGTCCAACCGCCTGAGATACGCACCATTT
Organism: Sulfitobacter sp. SK012; assembly: GCF_003352085.1. Taxonomy (NCBI): domain Bacteria; kingdom Pseudomonadati; phylum Pseudomonadota; class Alphaproteobacteria; order Rhodobacterales; family Roseobacteraceae; genus Sulfitobacter; species Sulfitobacter sp. SK012. The sequence goes on along the minus strand of NZ_CP025804.1, from coordinate 1,572,898 downwards.
CCATCACGTCCTCAACGCGTTCCTTGCCCAAGGAATAGGCGTGCATCACCTTGTCTGTGATTGTCAGCTTGTCATAAAGCACGTCCAGATGCCGGACAGAGGGGTGGATATCCACCGGCTCCACCGGATAGCCGCCTGCAAAGTGGATGCAGTTGAAATACTGGGTCAGCCGCAGCAAGTCTTTGCACATTTCGCGGGTACCCGAAACTTTGGTGCCCAGTTTCATATCCCAATAATTCGGGGGCGAAGATACGTTACCAAACAACAGGTTATTGCCCCCGACCGTGATCTTGCGGTCAGGGTTTCGCGGCGTCAGTGTGAATTCGGATGGGGCCATGGCGACATATTCCATCACCATATCACGGCCCATCCGCACGTTTTCGCCGTCGATCGTACACCCGGCCTTGCGCAAAATCTCAAGCGCTTCGGGGTTCAGAAATTCGATCCCGATCTCTTCAAGAATGCGCATGGCACCATCGTGAACGGCCTCAATCCCTTCGGGACCCAGGGGTTCCGTCGGGCGGTCGATATTGACAGGCGGGTTCCAAGGCATCTGCTCGATGACGGCCGTGCCACGCCGCGTCTGCGCGCCTGCGCGTCCACCACCACGCGTCCTGCGTTTGGATTCCTGTGCCATATGCTGTTCCTCCCGGGGCTGCGATGTCGACCTCTCAACAAAGCCTCACCGGGTCGCGTCCAGCCGTTCTGTTCACGACGACACATGTCGTTTTCAAACAGCGCGCCCGCTATTGCGCGTCCAGCCAGCCGGGCAATTCGCCAATATCGGCCAACACAACATCCGCATGGGGCATCAGGGTTTCGCGGTCTGCCATCCCTGTCAGCACACCAACGCAAGACATCCCTGCCGCACGGCCGGCCAACAGATCATGGGTGCTGTCGCCAACCATTACCACGGTCTCAGGCGCCAGTGACATCGCTTGGGCAAAGCCCAGCAATTGCCCAGGCGCAGGTTTACCACCAAAGCCACTGTCAAACCCTGCTATGAAATCAAAGTACGTCGTTGCTCCAGCCCGGTCCAGATGCGCACGTGCAGGCGCTTCGGCATCATTGGTCGCAACGCCCAGCTTCATTCCACACCCGCGCAGCCCTTCCAGAAACGGGATTAGCGGAACCGCCTCTGCTTGCGGCGCGTCGGTAGCCTCTTCGTTTAGCATATCAAACACCCCGTCCCGCGACAGATGCGGAAAATGCGGGGCCAACGCATCGGCCACCTCGCCAGGCGTCCCGGCGATCACGATACTATCTCTTTGGAAGGTATGGCTTTCTAGATCAAAACCGATGGCCCGACCAACTTCGGCCGCCTGCATGCGGTCGCCCTCGCTTGCGCGCAACAAGAACGCTTGTGCCCAAACTTCCCACGTCGCGGCAAAATCAAAAAGCGTGCCATCTTTGTCAAAGAGCACTCCTGCAAAAATACTCATGTCCAGTGCACCTGCGCGCCACCGGGCAGCATCTGGCGTGCCTCAAAAACGCGCTCGTAAGGGACCGTCACGCTGTCACAAAAAGAAATCACCCAAGCATCATCCATCATCAAGAAATCAAGCACCCCGATCAGAAACGCCGGATCACCCGCACTTTTGCGCAGATCTTCTTGCGACGCGCCGCTACTGCCCTGGAAAACCGGCCAAAGTTCGTCATTCCCCACCAACCAAGTCAGTGCCTGCAGGGCGAGCACTTCGGCGGATTCTCGCGTATATTCCATAATACCTCTGTGTCTAATCCGAGCCTTCTCAACGCTTTGTTAACCAATCCCGTCAAGAACTAAAGCACGAAGATCTACCTTGGCTTGAAAGGACCACTCGTGCAGGGCAAAATCCTAATCGTTGACGCTATCGCGACCAATCGCATCGTTCTCAAGGTTAAACTTGCGTCAGCCTTTTACAAGGTATTGCAAGCGGCCTCGGTGACCGAAGCGATCAGCATGGTGGCCCTTGAACAGCCCGACCTAGTGATCACCGCATTTGCCCTGCCTGATGGCGATGCGGCCGGTCTGTGCCGCGCGATGCGCGACCAACCTGCGTCCGAGCATACGCCGATCATGGCAATCGGTGCTCTTTCTAACAAGGATCTGCGCGTCACCACGCTTGAGGCAGGCGTGCAGGACGTGATGCTCAAACCGCTCAATGACACGCTGCTATTGGGCCGCGTGCGCAGCTTGATCCGTGCTCAGAATGCGGCCGCCGAATGGCAGATGCGCGATGATACCACCCGTGCGCTCGGCATGGCGGAACCAAGCTCTCCTTTCACACCCCTACAACTTGCAGATAAAGGCCCCGCTGGCTACGTCACGGTTATCAGCACCGAACCCGCCCGCTTGCACAGTTGGTTGCACCGTTTGCGCCCTATGCTAGCGTGCCAGCTGGCCATGGCCGATCCCGGGGACGCCCTGGGCGGTCCCGACAGCCTTACCACCCCCGATGCTTATGTGCTTGTCTTGCCCGCCTCCCCCAAGCTTGCGGCAGATACGCTGCGGTTGATCTCAGCTTTGCGCGCCAACAGTTCGACCCGTCATGCGGGCCTTTTGGTGCTGCAAACCGCAGGTGATCCTGCCTTGGCCGCAAACGCGCTTGATCTTGGGGCCGATGATCTAATGACCGATGGGTTCGAGGAAAAAGAGCTCGCCTTGCGCCTCAAAGCGCTGTTGCGCCGCAAACGCATGGCGGATCAGCTGCGCAAAACGGTGCGCACTGGCCTGCGTGCCGCGATGTTTGACCCGCTGACAGGTCTGCACAACCGTCGCTACGCCATGCCGCATCTGTCGCGCATCGCAGAACACAGCGCGGCAAATGCGCGCCCCTTTGCCGTCATGTTAGCGGATATGGATCATTTCAAACGCATCAACGACATCTACGGCCATGCCTCCGGTGATGCGGTGCTGGTGGAAACCGCGCGCCGGCTGCGCAGCAACCTGCGCAGCGTCGATATGGTCGCGCGCCTAGGTGGTGAGGAATTCCTGATCGTTATGTCTGGCACTGCCATGGACGATGCGCGCGAAACCGCACGCGAAATCTGCCAGCATATTGGCGGCACACCATTCGACATTCCGGGATCTGACACGGCGGTTTCCGCAACAATCAGCATCGGCCTCGCCATGGGTGGCCTCACATGCGACAGCGCTAATCACAAAGGACGCGACGCCGATGCTCTGCTCGATCTGGCCGACAAGGCGCTCTACGCCGCCAAGATGAAGGGTCGCAACCGTGTCACCCTCAGCCGCCCCGCGGCCTGAACGGCACCAGGCTGCACCCCTCAGTTTTTACGGGTGCGCTTTCGGCGAGGTTTGCTAATGATCTTTTCAAGCCGTTCCGCATAGGCCGCCCGCTCTTCGTCATTCATTTCGCTCACCCGCTCCAACCAAGCCATCTGCGCAGTATCTTGTGCCGCCAATGACCCGGCGCGCTGAGTGCTCAACAACGCCGCAACCGCGTCAGCTTCAAACGGGGCCGCACGCAACGCCTCCAATACGGCTTGATATTGTTCGCGGCGCGGACCTCCACGGTCAACTTTGGGCTCTGCTGCCTCCAAGCGACTGCGCAGTGCATGCCGGTCTTCTTTGTCCAGCGCCCAGACATAAGGAGCCGCAAACCCACGCATCCCGCCCGTCCTTGATGGCCCATCTGCGTTCCCGGACATCCGCCAAGCGATCCCGGCCACCGCTGCAATCACCGCTACATTCAGCGCAAGCGATGCCACTAGAACCACCTTCATCAGCCGCCGTTTCTTTGCTGGTTTTTCCATGGTCCTATCCTTCATCACTATACCAACCAAAGCCATCCAGCTCCGGCTCATCACCCAATTCGATCTCCAAAAGCGTCGTCGGATCTGGCAACCCTTCAGGCGGTGCTACCCCAATCCAAAATCCAACCACAGCAGCCGTCGCGATCCCGCTCAGTCCCGCCATACCGCCAAGCCCGAGCAACACGCTATTCCAAAGAGACCCGCGCGCTGCGGGCTGTGCGGCTATTGCCTGCGTTTCAAGCTGCGCCATAAATCCATCACGCATAGCGGGTGCATTGGCCCGGGCATCCTCAAACAAAGCTTCAAGCTGCATGTCATCATCCTCAAGTCGTGTCATCATCATACCCCAATGCTGGTCGCTGCGCCGCCAATGCGGCCGTAAGCGCCCGTTTTCCGCGCGCGGTCAGGCTTTCTACCGCTTCGACACCAATCTCTAGTATCTGTGCGATCTGCGGGTTCGCCAACCCATCTAAATGGCGCAAAACAACCGCTTGTCGTTGCCGATCAGGCAAGCTGTTCAGCGCAATCTTCAAGGCCCCCATCCGCGCAGCTTGCTGCAATTGCGCTTCGGCCCCTAGGGTCGTATCCGCCGGTTCGTCCACATCATCCAAAGGCACGGAACGCCGCGCCCGCAGCCTGTCAGTGCATAAATTGGCCGTCACCCGGAACAACCAAGTTGAAATTTGCGCGCGGCCTGCATCCCAGTCCGGTGCGATCTTCCACAGGCGCATCAAAGCATCCTGCGTCACGTCTTCTGCTTCTGCCGCATCACCCAGCACCCGCACAGCATGGCCAAAAATCCGCGGCGCATGGGCACGGGTCAATTGCCGCGCTACGCTTTGGTCCCCCGCCACGTATGCCGCCAGTAGATCCGCGTCTTTTGCCCGCGCGGCGTCATGTTCTGAGCCGCCTGTCACTGCCTCAACACTCCCTTCATGCGCGCCGCATCTCTTTCCGACGCGCATGTAATTCACCTCATCAGCATGGCGTTCGCCGCCATAAAGCCTCACTCAGTAGGACGTTTGTCGCCATGACGTTTCTTGCCATGCTTTCGCATCTTTTCAAACTCTTCAGCACTCAGCGTTCCATTGCCATCCGCGTCAAGCCGCGCAAACATTTTTGCTGGATCACGGCGGCCTTTCATCTCTTCGGGCGACAGTTTTCCGTCATTATCGGCGTCCATCCGATCAAATTTGCGCGTTGCGCGCTCTGCACGTCGCTCATCCGCTGCTGCTGTCACTTCGGCCTTATCAAGGAAACCGTCGCCATCTGTATCTGCTTTTGCAAACCGCTCAGCGGCCTTAGCCTGCAGCTCCGCTTGCGTCAGCTCACCATTGCCATCAACGTCAAGCGTTTCAAAGGCGGGACCCTTGCCTGCATCACGAGCGTCCGCTGCAGTGCTGCCCAAACCGACCAGAATGGCGGCTGTCAAAATTGCCTCTTTATACATCTTCTTCTCCTAGACGTTTGTGTCGTCGCCGCCGCCTTGTGCGGCGCGATCACAAGGTCCTACGCACCCCATCTTCAATTCCGTCGCAATTAGTTTCTCGAAATTTTGCCACCCCCGCACCCCGAGACATTTCGCCGCCTTCCAATTAGCCGCCAATTCCGTCACAGAAGGCACAATGCGAAGGATACCTGCGATGCAAACCCCCACCACAGTCCCAAATTCAGATCTAGACCAAAGCCAACCAGACGAACGTCTGCGCATGCCTGCAATGATGCGCGGATGGCGGCGCAAATGCCCCAACTGTGGCGCAGGCCCCCTGCTGCATGGGTATCTTAAGGTAAACGATCACTGCACTGTCTGCCGCGAGGAATTTCATCACCACCGTGCCGATGATGGCCCTGCCTACCTGACCATTTTGGTGGTCGGGCACCTGATGGCACCATCTCTGCATTTTGCCTTCGTCACATGGCGGCCAGAGCCCTTGACCCTTTTTACCATCTTCGCGGTTGGCACGGTCGCCTTGTCGCTTTACCTTCTGCCTAGAATGAAGGGAGCCCTGATAGGCTTCCAATGGGCCAAGGAAATGGGCGGCTTCGCACGCAGCACTTAAAGGCCAGTATTTGGGCGGAGACGGCATGACCACCGACACTAAACCCATCGATAAATCAGCCATTCGCAACGCAGCCACCGTCATTGTGATCCGTGACCGAATGACGGTGCCTTCAGTCTTAATGGGCCAGCGCGGCGCGAAAGCCGTGTTCATGCCCAACAAATTCGTCTTTCCCGGCGGTGCGGTGGATGCTGGGGATGCAGACATCGCCCTTGCCACCGCGCTAAATCCCATCTGTGCTGCCCGGCTGACCGAGGATGCGCACGCGCCCCTGGCCCACGCCCTTGCCATTGCTGCTATCCGCGAACTCTGGGAGGAGACCGGCTTGATCTTGGGTCAATCCGGCTCTTGGCAAACCGCGCCGCCCCCGGATTGGGCGACCTATGCCGCCACCGGCCACGTGCCCGATGCCTCTGCCTTACAGTTTGTGTTTCGTGCTTTGACACCGCCCGGCCGTCCCCGACGCTTTGATGCGCGCTTCTTTTTGGTCGATGCTGATGCCATTTCGACCGACCTCGATGATTTTAAAGCCGCCACAGACGAATTATCGCATTTGCAATGGGTGCCAATTGCCGACGCGCGGGCCTTTGATATGCCCTTCATTACCGAAGTTGCATTGGCCGAAATACAGGCTCGCGCCCATGATCTGGCCCCTCCGTCCTCCGTTCCGTTTTTCAAAAATAACGACGAGGAAAGCCTGTTCTTGCGCCTGCGCGGCCACTCAATGAGCTGAGCACGTAGCGTACCGTTACCCCATCAGGGCCCAACAAAATGCTTATATTTAGTCTTCCCGCCAAAGCGGATGCGCGACCGGGTCCTTTGCACGCAAGAAGTAACTGCGGAAAAGCTGTGCGTATGAAGCATAAATATAACCGTCATTGCGCGCCCGAAACCGCACGCGTCGCGCTGCATAAAGAGCTGGCAAACGGTACCATGACACGTCCGGATGCATGTGATGAACGACGTGCAAATTATTATTAAGAAACAAAAATGCCAGCAAGCCACGATCTTCGATAATGACGGTACGGCCCGCGGCGTGCTCATGCGCGCGGTGTTCCATAAAGGTTCGAATTTTCAGAACCGACAGCGCGCCATAACAGGCGACAAGATACGCCCAAAGCGGCAAAACCGACAAGCTGACCAGCCACAAGCTCAGCACCACACCCGGCAGATGCCACCGCCAATCGCGCATGACATGCGGATCACCTGCCCGTGCCAGCCTGACCTCGCCAATCAGAAAATACACCATGCCAACCAGCGGTCCAATGACGATCCGCCCCAGCAATGTGTTGTTAAAGCCCAGCACCATTTGCAAGACAAACGGCAACCGATGCCAGACCGCAGGGTCCAGATAGTTGCTTTCGGGATCATCATAGGGGTCCGTCAAATTTGCGTCCCGGTGATGCGCCAAATGCAGTCTCTTGAACCGCAGATAAGGCACGAGCAATCCCGGCTGGAACAAGCCCAACGCCGTTCCAGCCCTTGCACTGCGAAACGGATGCCCATGCAATATTTCATGGCTAAGTGAACTGTGTAGCGTCAATGCCAGCACCAGCCCGACAACTGCCAAAAGCCCCCACCCCGCCGGCAACATCAGCGCCATAGCCCAGACGGTGGCGGTGCCGAAAAACAAGGCCAAGGTCGGCCAGTCGCACATCCCCACAACCTTCCGCCAAAATGTCTGCTGTTGCAAAGCAGCGTCGTGCGGCAGGCTGGTCTCAAGTGGCATTTGGGTGTGTAGTCCTTTCGATCTAGCTCCTTGTACTTCAGCTGCCCTGCTGTGGGATATTCAGATAGATGTTACCAAAACCCCATATCTGTGATAATTATCACCAAATGACCATTAAAGTAACAAAACTCACCCGCGCATCTCAGTTTCGCGCCCGCCTGACCCAAGCCATGACCAGCGCGGGCATGACCCAAAGTGAGCTCGCCCGCCGCATCGGCAGTGACCGCTCGACCTTGTCTCAGGTGCTCAAGGATGATGGTGCGCGCCTGCCTGGTGCTCACGTGATTGGGGCCTGTGCAGGGGCGCTTGGAATCTCGTCGGATTGGCTTCTCAGCTTGTCTGATCGACCAGAAACCGCGACACAGCTCCTCTCCGCGAGCCTCTCATTCTCCCAAGCCCCGCGCGCGTTGGTGGATGAACAGATCTTTGCGTGGCACCGCGAGGCGGCGGGCTATAAAATCCGCCACGTCCCTGCGGGCTTGCCTGATATGCTCAAAACCGACGACTTTCTGACATGGGAATATGGCCCCCATCTGGGTCGAACAACGCAGCAGGCCATCAACGCATCGCGCGACCGGCTCAATTGGATGCGCGCCGCACGCTCGGATTATGAAATCGCCATGCCGCTCTTTGAAGCCCAAAGCTTTGCAGCCGGAACCGGCTATTACAAAGGGTTGCCTGCCGATGTCCGGCGCACGCAAATCGCGCATCTTATTGATCTGACCCGCCAGCTTTACCCACGCCTACGGGTCTATCTCTTTGACGCCCGCAGGCTCTATTCGGCACCTGTCACGGTCTTTGGGCCGCTGCTTGCCGTCTTTTACACCGGGGGGCACTACATGACATTCCACGACGTGGAACGGATTGAGACGTTCACCAATGACTTCGACGTCCTGATCCGCGAGGCCACGATCGCAGCCCGCGACCTCCCCGACCACCTTACCGATCTTGCTCAACTCATTCGGTAAAACGCTAATCTAGAGCCGCCGTTCTTACCGAGGTGCCCCAACCCAACGCCCTACGCCGACTGGCATCGGCAATTCCGTGTGCCCAGCTGCAAAGCGCACCAATGCCGCTTCAATTTCTGCCGATGGCGGTGACGGCTTGCGCGTCTCGAGGGACACATGCAGCAAGAAGTGCTCCGCCGTTGCCAGCATCCGGTCACCTGCCCGCATCTCGTGCCACAGATGCATCTTGCTGCCCGCACCTGCGATCACCCGCGTTGTAATCTCAATCACCGTACCTGCGTGGACTTCGTCAAGATGCCGGATATGCGTCTCAGCGGTGAAATAGCTCCCCCCCGCCGATATATATGCCGCGTCACACCCGATAATCTCCATGAACCGGTCGGTGGCATCCGCGAACGCATGCAAATAGCGCGCTTCCGTCATATGCCCGTTATAATCCGTCCAATCCAATGGCACCGTCCGCCGCGCCGTCAGCACTGGCGCATCAGCGTCCAGCGCATCGGCCCGCGCGGCCATAACGGTTCCCTCTTTCATCGCCGCTTCTTGCGCATTTATCAGCGCGCCCGCGCCCCAGTCTTGCGTCTTGAGGCCCCGCAACATCGTCACCAGATTGTTATCCCTGATCCGCTCAAGTTCGCGGATGGAATGATGCCCCGATTGCGCATCCGACTGTCCAGCGATCAAATCAACCAGCGCGTCATCAAATTCGGGCACATCCATCAGCTTGGTCCAGGGCCATTTCAGCGCTGGACCGAACTGCGCCATAAAGTGCTTCATCCCCGCTTCGCCGCCCGCCACGCGGTAGGTCTCAAACAGCCCCATCTGCGCCCAGCGGATACCAAAGCCATAGCGGATCGCATTGTCGATTTCTTCTGTGGTTGCGATGCCGTCTTTGACCAACCACAACGCCTCGCGCCAGACCGCCTCGAGGAAGCGATCCGCCACATGCGCGTCGATTTCCTTTTTAAGATGAAGGGGATACATCCCCAAAGAGTTCAGCGTCTCCTTGGCCGTTTCAATCAACGCCGCGTCGCCTGCATCCCCCGGCACCAGCTCAACCAAAGGCAATAGGTAAACCGGGTTAAACGGATGCGCGACCATGATCTGGCCGGGCCGTGCAGCCCCTTCTTGCAATTGCGATGGCTTAAACCCGGAAGTAGAAGACCCGATCACAGCTCCCGGATCGCATGCCTGCTGAACCGCGCCCAGCGTGGCATGTTTAATTTCCAACCGCTCTGGCACGCTTTCTTGGATCCAGGACGCGCCTTGAACGGCCTCCTGAATACTGTCGTAAAAGCTGATTTTGCCTTCATCGGGCAACGCCACATCTGTCAGTCCCGGCAAGGAGCGCCGCGCGTTGGCCATGACTTCGGCCACTTTGCGTTCTGCTTCCGGATCGGGATCAAATATGGACACATTCCAGCCATTCAGAGCAAACCGCGCAGCCCAGCCGCCCCCGATCACACCCCCGCCAATAATCGCCGCTGTTTTAGTCATTTCCGCGTCCTCAGTTGGCTTACGTCATAGCCGTTGAAATCAAGAATTTCGCGCGCCGCAACAATCCGGTCGCCGCCACCTGTCGCATTGCGATCAAGGATCCACGCAAAGCTGCCTGCCGGGTTTCCGACAACTGCCGTCCGAAATCCTTCGTCGACCCACAAAACCCACATCTCGCGATTGCTCTGCCCGCCTGCGCTGCGCAACTGATATCGCCCCTGCCCGGTCTCACTTGCTGCAAAGCGCTTGCTGTCACGTGTGCAAACGCCGGACCCCGCACAGATTTCCGACACCGCGGTAACCTCTGCTCCGGTTTCGGTCACCTTGAAAGCCACCGTATGCAGCCCCGCTTCTTCGGGATAGGACGCGCGCACCTGCCAGTCTCCCGCAAATTGGTCAGCATTAAACCGCGTCGTCGCCCCGATGAGCGCGGCTGCGTCTCTGTACATCCCCGGAGCAGTCGGCAGCGGGCTCAGCGGCGCATTACATGCCGCCAATCCCAAAAGCGCCAATAGCCCGAAAGATGCACTGCGTCGGTGCACACTCGGTGCACCGGTGGTGTACGCGTTGTGCACACCGGTTTTGGCGGCTTTGCTCATCGCGGCGCTCTTTTGGTGAGCCCCAGTTTCTCGCGCACTTCGGCAGGTCCAATAACCCGCGCGCCCATGTTCTCAACGATGGTGCCAGCGCGCTCGACCAGCTGCCAGTTCTCCGCCAACTGCCCTTTGCCAAGCCACAGATTATCCTCCAACCCGACGCGTACATTGCCGCCCGCCAGAACACTTGCGGCCACATAAGCCATCTGACTGCGACCCAGCCCAAAGGCCGAAAACGTCCAATCATCCGGCACATTATTGACCATCGCCATAAACGTGTTGAGGTCATCGGGCGCGCCCCATGGCACCCCCATGCACAGCTGCACCAAAGCGGGGCTATCTAATACACCATCTTTAACCAGCTGTTTTGCATACCATAAATGACCCGTATCAAAGGCCTCGATCTCGGGCTTCACCCCCAGTTCGGTCATCATCTGCCCCATCGCGACCAGCATACCGGGCGTGTTGGTCATCACATAATCAGCTTCGGCAAAGTTCATCGTGCCGCAATCAAGCGTGCAAATCTCCGGCAAACACTCTGCGACATGCGCGACCCGTTCCGAGGCCCCCGCCATGTCCGTGCCAGCCTGACTCAACTGCATAGGATTCTCCACACCGCCAAAAACGATGTCGCCCCCCATCCCGGCCGTTAGGTTTAGGACAACGTCGGTATCACTGTCACGTATCCGCTCGGTGACTTCACGAAACATGCGCAAATCGCGACTAGGTTGGCCTGTCTCGGGATCACGCACATGGCAATGCACCACCGCCGCCCCTGCCTTGGCCGCGGCGATCGCACTTTCGGCGATTTGTGCAGGGCTACGCGGCACATGGTGACTACGGTCTTGCGTGGCCCCCGACCCGGTAACGGCACAGGTGATAAACACCTCTTGGTTCATTGAAAGTGGCATGTGGATCTCCCTTTTACTGCGCGCAGCATGATGTTTTTTTGCAGCGCACAATAGGAAATGCGCCTCGGTTGTGTGTTCGTCAGGTACTCTAGCCTGACATTAACTTTTCGTTAACCAATGCAGGAAACCTACTCAGTAGGGCATCGGGTGGGCGCGGTGCACCGTGTCGATTTCATCCAGCAAAGCCTTATCAAGCGTCACATCAGCAGCCCCCAAAGCCCGCTCAAGCTGCGCCAAACTTGTCGCACCAAAGATCACGGAGCCCATAAAGGGACGCTGCCGCGCCCAAGCCAGCGCCATATGAACCGGGTCCAAATCATGTTGTTGCGCAAGCGCCAAATAAGCACCGGCCGCCGCAAAAGCGTTCTGTGTCTTCCGCCCGCCCAAATCTGGGCTGAGCGACATGCGCGAGCCTTCGGGGATCGCACCATCTTGATACTTACCCGTCAAAAGCCCCGTCGCAAGCGGCGAGAACGACAGCAGGTCGATGTCCTCATTAATGCAAGTTTCGGCCAGATCCGTATCAGCCAAACGACACATCAACGAATATTCATTCTGCACGCTAACTGCGCGTGGTCCGCCAACCCGCTCTGCGACATCGACCCATTTGGTCAGCCCCCAAGCGCTCTCGTTGCTTAACCCAAAGGCTCTGATCGTGCCGCGTGCAACCTGCGCCTGCAAAGCCTCAAGCGCCTCTTCCATATGCGCGATGGTCGCCGGCCCATCTTGGCCAGAGGGGTCAAAACTCCAATTCTTGCGGAACATGTAACTGCCCCTGTTTGGCCAATGAAACTGGTAAAGATCTATGTGATCCGTCCCCAACCGCTTCAGCGAATCTTCAATCGCCAGGCCGATTGTTCCGGCCCCGATAGGCGCGCCACCTCTTGCGTGCGCCATTCCTTCACCTGAGTGTTTGGTGGCCAGCACCACATCCGAACGCCGGCCCGACCGCGCGAACCACTGACCGATGATTTCCTCGGTTCGACCAAGGGTCTCTGCGCCAATCGGATTGACCGGGTACATCTCTGCCGTGTCGATAAAATTGATACCTGCAGCCAAAGCCATATCAATCTGCTCAAAACCTTCTTCGGCGGTGTTCTGCGTTCCCCAGGTCATCGACCCCAGGCACAGATCTGACACCGCAATGTCACTGCGGCCCAATTTATTCATCTTCATCGCAACATCTCCAATGGGCACAGCTATCTTGGGCCACCCTAGCCAGATCAGACGCCGCCGCAAGCACCTGAAAGCGCGAAAAAGCCAAACGATGTCGCAATTGGCAATGGGCCTTCGCCAGCAACAAAGGTAGCGTTGAAGACATGCGCATCATGATCTCCTTTGCCGCCCTTTTTCTATCCGTCATCCTGCTCCAACTTTCTTCGGGCGGCGTTGGCCCTTTGGATGTCCTTTCAGGGACCGAACTGGGATTTTCGAACCAACAACTCGGCGCGTTGGGTTCCGCACATTTCTTCGGCTTCTTCATCGGCTGCTGGTGGGCTCCGCGGCTCATGGGCAGCGTCGGTCACAGCCGTGCATTTGCTGCTTTCACGGCGACCGGAGCAATCGGATTGATGGCGCATATGTTGATCGTAGATCCCATCGCATGGGCGTTGATGCGAGTGGCCTCGGGGCTATGCGTCGCAGGCTGCTACACAGTTGTTGAAGCTTGGCTGCAAGCCAAAGTCACCAATGAAACGCGCGGCCGAGCCATGGGCGTCTACCGCGTGGTCGATATGACCGGATCGCTGGCCGCGCAAATGATCATCGGTGTCCTAGCTCCAGCAAGTTACGTTTCTTACAACCTTCTGGCCATTGTCTGCTGCGCCGCGCTCTTACCGATCACTTTGACAAAAACCTCACAACCCGAGACACCCAGCGCTCCCCGCCTGCGCCCAAGCTTGCCAATTAAGCGCTCCCCTCTCGCAGCTGCCGCGGTTGTGGTCGCGGCCCTTTCCAGCGCGTCTTTCCGAATGGCCGGGCCAATCTATGGCCAAGAAGTAGGCCTAAGCGCTGGTCAAATCGCGTGGTTTCTGTCGGCCTTCGTATTAGGTGGCGCCGTGGCGCAACTGCCCATCGGTTGGCTCGCAGATAAATACGACCGACGCGTGGTGTTGATCTGGCTTTCGGCGGCATCAATGCTGAGTTGCGGCGTGACCATCGGGGCCGCTGGTTTTGGCACTGTCGGAATCTTTTTGTCAGCTGGCTTGTTTGGACTCACCACCTTTCCGATTTACTCGGTCGCCTGCGCACATGCCCATGATTTTGCGACCAGCGACGAACGGGTAGAGCTCTCTGCCGCCCTGATGTTCTATTTCGCGCTAGGTGCAATTGCCGCCCCATATACCGCTTCGTTGCTGATTGAAAACTATGGGCCCAGCGCACTCTTTATGATGATCTCGGCAGGGCACGGGGTATTGGTGATCTTTGGTTTGAGCCGCATGCGCGCGCGCCCTACCGTCGCAAAGCGAACCAACTATGTGAACGCCCTGCGCACCAGTTTCACCATCGGGCGGCTTACCGGGCGCGGGCGCGATCAAAAGAACAATGGTGACTGACACTCTGGCACGCGCGCGCGGGGCCTGCTAAAGCCATTCAAAATGCAGGACCAAAGGCGCATCCCATGACCCGTCATCTCATCACCTCGGCCATTCCCTATATCAACGGGATCAAGCACCTGGGCAATCTTGTCGGCAGCCAGCTGCCCGCTGATCTTTATGCCCGTTTCCAACGCAGCAAAGGCAACGAAGTGCTATTTCTGTGTGCCACCGATGAGCACGGCACCCCAGCTGAGTTGGCCGCAAAAAAAGCGGGTAAACCCGTTGCAGAATATTGCGCCGAGATGCATGCAATACAGGCTGAAATCGCGCGTGGCTTTGCCATGTCGTTTGACCATTTCGGCCGCTCATCCAGCCCGCAAAATCACAAGTTGACCCAACACTTCGCAGGCAAGCTGGCCGACAATGGCCTGATCCGCGAAGTGAGCGAATCCCAAGTCTATTCGAACGCCGATGGCCGGTTTCTACCTGACCGCTATATTGAAGGTACCTGCCCCAACTGCAACTACGATCGAGCGCGCGGGGATCAATGCGAAAATTGCACCAAACAGTTAGACCCCACCGACCTGATTGACCCACGTAGCGCAATTTCAGGCTCGACTGATTTGGAAGTACGCGAGACAAAGCACCTCTATCTGTGCCAATCCAATCTGAAAGACGATCTGGATGCATGGATCGACAGCAAGACTGATTGGCCCGTGCTCACCACCTCGATCGCCAAGAAATGGCTGCATGACGGCGAAGGCCTCAAGGATCGAGGGATCACCCGCGATCTTGACTGGGGCATCCCGGTGCGACGTGGCGACGCCGATTGGCCGGGCATGGAAGGCAAGGTTTTCTATGTCTGGTTCGACGCGCCTATCGAATACATCGCCTGTGCTGGTGAATGGGCCGAGGCCACGGGTGGCGATTGGGAACGCTGGTGGCGTACCGATAAAGGTGCGGAAGACGTGCACTACACCCAATTTATGGGCAAAGATAACGTACCATTTCATACGCTGAGCTTTCCAGCGACGATCCTTGGTTCTGGCGAGCCTTGGAAAATGGTCGATCATCTCAAGTCGTTCAACTATCTCAATTATGATGGCGGCCAGTTCAGTACGTCTCAGGGGCGCGGTATCTTTATGGATCAAGCCCTGGAGATTTTGCCGGCTGACTATTGGCGTTGGTGGTTGTTGAGCCACGCGCCGGAAAGTTCAGATTCGGAATTTACCTGGGAGAATTTCCAGGCTTCTGTGAACAAAGATTTGGCTGATGTTCTCGGTAACTTTGTGAGCCGCATTACCAAGTTTTGCCGCTCCAAATTCGGTGAAGTGGTACCCGAAGCTGGCACCTATGGGCCAGCTGAGGAGGCGCTGATCGTCGATTTGACGGATCGGGTTGCCCGGTATAGCGCGCTTATGGAAGCAATGGAGGTGCGCAAATCCGCCGCGGAATTGCGTGCGATCTGGGCTGCGGGAAATGAATATCTTCAGGCTGAGGCCCCTTGGACGACCTTCAAAACAGACCCTGAAAAGGCGGCGGCACAAGTCCGGATCGCGCTCAACCTGATCCCATTTTACGCGACACTTGCTTCACCCTTTATCCCCGGTGCTGCGGCCAAGATGTTGGAAGCTGTGCATCTAGAGGACACAGGTTTTCCCAGCAATGTTCCGGCCGCGCTAGCGCAGATGCAAGCAGGTCAAAGCTTTGACGTGCCCGAAGTCCTGTTTGCAAAAATAACAGACGAAGAACGTGCGGATTGGGAGACACGATTTGCCGGGCAACGCGACTGAGTGAGGAGCCCGCGGCCATAGCAACGCCGCGGTTTTCTAAATACTTTGAGGTGCATCCTTCAGTGCTCGGGACTTCACATTTCTTTTCTGTGCAATCCAGCTCACTCACAGCAATTCAGGTAGTGCATCACTTAGAGAGACTTCGGCTTTGACTCCGCTGGCGATAACTACGCGCGCAATCAAAACTCTTCCCAACCAGCTTCTGCAACCTGGTCATCTTCTCTGCAAAGCGCAAGGGTACCTGCAACTATGGGCGCGGGCCTCACGACATCACGAACCGGCCTTTCCGATATGGCGTTTTCTTTCGCTGGTGGGTCGATCATGCGGAATTGAGCAACCGCCGCAGCGAGGGCATCCGCTTCTGCGGTCAGGGTATAGCTCGCGGCCGTTGTCTGCTCGAACATAGCAGCGTTTTCTTGGGTCACATGGTCCAACTCATTCACAGCGGTGTTTATTTCGACCAACCCACTTGACTGCTCGCGGGTCGAGATTGCAATGCCCGATACGCGTTTGGAAATCTCAGATATGGCCAACACAATTGATGCCAGCGCAGCGCCTGTACTGTCGACCAATTCGACACCATCACGCACCTGTTCGCTGCTTGACGAGATCAAAACATTGATCTCACGGGCAGCTTCCGAGGATCGTTGCGCCAAGGCGCGAACTTCGGTGGCCACAACAGCAAAACCGCGCCCTGCTTCGCCTGCGCGAGCGGCCTCAACACCCGCATTAAGCGCAAGCAGGTTTGTTTGAAACGCGATGTCATCAATCACGTTGGTGATCTTTGAAATTTCCTGCGACGATGTCTTGATTCCGTCCATCGCGACAATCGCTTCACGCGCAACTGTACCACCTTGCTCCGCGTTGGTTTGGGCTTCAGCAGACATTTTACTCGCGTCATCGGCACCCTCGGCGGCTGATCGAACTGACGCTGTCAATTCATCCAGTGCTGCCGCAGTTTCTTCCAATGTTGCAGCTTGTTTTTCAGTGCGACGAGACAAATCATCCGCCGCACCGGAAATCTCTCCGGTCTCATTGCGGATCGAATCTGCATTTTGAATGACCACACCAACCGCGTTTCGCAGTGCTGTGACCGCCGCGTTAAAATCAGCGCGCAGCTTGTCATACTCTGGTGGAAAATCTTCAAGAATATCACTGCTCAGGTCGCCCCCAGCCAAGCGCGTCAACGCCACTCCAAGCGCTTCCACGACGTACTGCTGCTCTACTGAAATCCGCCGACGCTCAGCCTCCGCTAAGCGCATTGCATTGTCGGCGTCGCTTACGTCAGTTCCCAGAAACAGGCAACTTTCGACCTGACCGTCTGCCCCGATTACTGGCGTAAAACAGCCTTCAAGAATATAAGTGGTGCCCTGCTGAGTTGGTCTAAGTTGAAACCTCCCATGAGCAGGTTTCCCGCTAAACACACGAGCCTTTAGGTCAGAGTCCGGCCCTTGCTCGGCAAGGTCTTTGTCAAAAACATCACAAAAATTTAGCGTAAGTGCCCGGTCATGGCTTAAACCAACAAGGTTAAGTACAAGGTCATTCGCCTCACGCAAACGGTTCCTGCCGTCGAACTCCAATCGTATCTGACTGGAATCAATCCCGCTGATCAAGGCAACATTTCGCTGCGCCTCGGTCCGGTCTGCCCACTCCAGAACTGTCCCAATCATACGCCCATCACCATCGACCGCCGCACTCATGGTGATTTCGGCGACATTGTCATCCAGCTGAACCATGACACTGGCTGGCAATATCGAGATGCCTTCATTCTTGATCCTCTGAATCAAATCAGCCAAATCAACCATTTCACGAAGATCCGCCCCCACCGGATTATCAGGATCAAGCGTCTTCCAACTTTGCTTTAACCCAACGCGGACTGAACGAAGCCAAGACACACAAGTTGGGTTTGCAAAAATAACACGGCTGGTTTCATCCATCATCATCATCGCTGCAGATGAGCCGCTGAATGCCGCCCCTTTGAACGCGCTTTCTCGCTCAGCCACTTTTGCAAGTGCCAACGTGTTTCGAAAAGCATCAAGACGGACCGCTATCTTGCCGATTTCATCACGCCGGGCAATATAAGGAATTACGGTATCGTATTGCGCATTCGCAACGTCTGCCATCACAGCTTCGAGCCGAACCAATGGGAGCGACATAGAATTTCGTAGGTAAAACCCTCCTAGGAAAAGCCCCGCCAAGAGCACCCAAAAGCCGGTTTTCAGGTTATCTACTTGGCTATCATAAAAACCTTGCAGCTGGTATTTGGCTGTCCAGCCTGTCACGATCGCACCAACTACTTCGCCGCGATCTCCAAAAAATATCGGGGCGGCGATTAGTCCACCACCCGTGCCGTGATCCGCGTTCAATGTCTTAATCGCGTCAATACCCAGAGCCACGGCAGCCTGTTCGTCAAACAGGTCTCCGCCGCTTGAAAAGGCTACAGTCCCCTGCGACGTCATCACTAGACCGCCCAGAGCGTCCCTCCCAGCCGATGCAAGCACGCCATTCAATATCTGTTCGATGTCATCCACGTTCATGAACTTAGTCGAGACACCCATCTGGAGCGCAGCGAGGCGATTGATCTCCCGTACATGCTCGTTCATCTGATGCTTTACCATCAGCGTACGGTCGCTTCTCCCGAGAAATTCAATGGTAGCTACGACCATAACCACACAGAGTGCGATCACAAATGTGCACCTGAAGAACAGCGTATTTAACGGGTTTTCCCGTTCCCTGTAGGAGGTCGTTTCCGGCATTGATGTCCCCTAAATTCAACAGGCCACCCCACCAAGTCGCGGGGCTGACTGGCCTTAAGATAGACGCGGATATCTTACACCTGCCTTAACGGCGTGAATTAAGGTGGTAAGGACAGCAGGGATTCAATGTGCAAAAAGTACTTCAATGGAGCGGAACAGCGTTTTGGGTGCGATATATGCAAACCTTGTGCACCCCAAATCCTTAAGGAGGCAGTTAGATGATCAAGTTCCACAACAGCTCTAATACGTCATACATACTGAACTATTTCATCAAGCTTTTCGATTCAAAGCGAATGTCAGCTCCGAGCCCATAATGACCGATTCTGCGTGGCGCACGAATGGCCGTTGTTGCAGTTCAACCGCTTTAAGTTCAGTGTCGCAGCACGTGGTTCACACGATCTCAGTGGCATGAGTGGATAGCGTACTGCAGATGCCGAAAGGCCAAGGAGCTACGCAACCATGAAATACACATTTGCAAGTATCTTTCTCGCTGCGGCGCCTATCGGAGCAGTCGCTCAAGAGGCAACGATCACGACAGGCCTTGCTACGGAAATCAATTCTGGACTGTTTGACTGCGGGCCACGAACCCGCCCAAGTGCAGTGGGTGAAATTGCCTCTGACGATGGTACTGTTTGGACCGTCCCCGCAGCGACGAACTACGGAACTGTTCCCTTTGCCGCTGACCTCTTCAACGAATGCGGAGGCGACCAATTGGGGTCCTCGGCAGATATCGACCTCAACTCTGTTCCCTTGATGGACGCAGGTGGCAGCGAGACGTTCACGGCATACATTTTTGCCGATAACTACTTTGAGCTTTACGTGAACGGCGCATTGATTGCGGTTGATGAGGTCCCATTCACCAAATTCAATTCAAATCTCGTTCGCTTCACCGCAGACCGTCCCGTAACTCTGGCCGTCATGATGGTCGACTGGGAAGAAAACCTTGGACTTGGTTCTGAAGACAACCGCGGCAAAGCTTTTCACCCTGGTGATGGCGGGTTGGTCGCTCATATTCAGGATGCGAATGGCGAGACGGTTGCAATTACGAATGACACTTGGCGTGCGCAGACGTTCTACACATCCCCTCTTAATGATCGCAGCTGCCTTGTTGTGGACGGTCGCTCCGCGTGCAGCGAGGAGGGTGTAGATGATGCAACAGGATACTCAGCGGCACACTGGGCCGTTCCGTCGGACTGGATGGTGCCCTTGTTTGACGACAGTGTCTGGCCCGCGGCATCTACGTTCAGCAACGACACTGTTGGCGTGAAGAACAAAAAGGCCTTCACAAATTTCGAAGACCTATTTGACACACCCGGCGCGGACGCGGATTTTATCTGGTCTTCGAATCTCGAGCTCGATAACCTCGTTCTCCTGCGAAAAACGTTTGAGTAGACTGCTCCACGCAATACACAGAGACCGATCCATAAGCAGTGTCCCAGCCCAGAAGCAGACTTTCATGTCTGATGCATGGAAGTCCGCTATAGGCGGTTGCCTCAACTGATCGACGTAACACTTTAATCTTTAGGAAGAGATGGAGTGTTTTGAATGAAGTATCGTCGCAGGATCTATTATTCAGCCGAACAGCGTGCCGATATCTGGGATCGATGGCAGCGTGGCGAGTCGATGAGGTCGATTGGGCGCGTTTTTGATCGCCACTCATCGTCGGTATTTTCCGTGATTTCACCAACGGGCGGAATACGTCCACCTGATCGCAGACGCGGTCGTTCTGCATTGAGCCTTGCTGAGCGTGAAGAGATATCTCGTGGGCTCAGCACCAAGCAATCTCTCCGGGCAATTGCGCGTCAGTTGCGACGTGCGCCTTCAACGATCCGCCGCGAGGTACGACGCAATGGGGCGCGATCTCAACCGGACATTGGGCGGCTTTTCCGTAAGATCTATTATCGCATCGGCTTGGTTAACTTTATCTCAATGGTAAAAATCGCTTCGCCCAAGCTGGCCAAGATCGTTAGGTGATTTGGCGTGAGCAACATAACAAGAGATTTGCCAACAACGCCCCGGCGTTGTTTAGCGGGGGCACGAAAAGCTAACCCAACCCTATGCAAAGCGCGCGTGCTGCACCTCGGTGCACCTCCCTTTCCAAGTGCTCAGGCTTTTTATGCAAAAACTCTGCAGTGCGTGTTTGGGCAATAAGTCGGACGCGTGGTGCGCGGGGCAAGCATAGGCAAGGGAATGCGATGCCTGTTTTTGCGGACGCTAGCTCTCAAAACAACCTTACAATTGCCACAGGCTTGTTCGCGAACTACGAGGACAATCTTTCTATTCCAATTTGAATCAAAGATGAAATTTGGTAGTCGACGATGCGAGACAACGTTGCCATTCGCCGCAACCGAACCAATGGCGGGTTTTAGAACAAACTGAATTGTCCGTAACAAATGCACTAACCTTCGCCTTCGCTGATCTTCCTCCCGACAGGTCTACTTAAATAGCTCACCAACTTTTACCCGCAGCACAGGAATGACTTCCTCGTCAAACCAAGGGTTTTGTTTTAACCATCGGTTATTGCGTGGGCTTGGGTGTGGAAGAATTAACTTGTTCGGCCACAACTGCCTCCAATCTTTCACCGCCTCAGTCACAGATCGTGAGCCCTGGTCTGGCTGGTGCCAATCGATTGCGTACCGCCCGATTATCAAGGTCAGTTCTACTGAAGTTAGGGTTTCTAAGATACGATTTCGCCACGCCGCCGCACACTCTGATCGGGGAGGCAGATCACCGCCTTTTCCGGTTCCGGGAAAACAAAACCCCATTGGCACAATGGCAAGTTTTTGAGCATCATAGAATTCGTCTCGTCCAATGCCGAGCCAATCTCTTAGGCGGTTTCCCGATGGATCATCAAAAGGAATGCCTTTGTTATGAGTTATCCTGCCCGGCGCTTGCCCAACGATCAACAGCTTTGAATTCGTGCTAAACTGAACAATCGGGCGCGGCCCCAATGGCAGGCCTTTGCATTCGGCGCAGGCCCGAATTTCCTTCAGCAGACCATCTGAATCGTTAACAATCACCCTTGTTCCCTCCAACAAAAATGGGGGCACCTACATCGTAGCGCCCCCAACAATTCGTCATTCCGGCCTAGGCCATCACAGCGGCGTCTTCAGATTTATGCATCCCAACAACTGCCAGTACAGTTAAGCCAAGAACCATATAGTACCAAAACTCGATCCCAACAAAACCCAACGCCAAAGGGGCCGCCACAAAAGCAATGCCGACCGCAGCATCGACGGCAAGGTGTAGACCGTAGGGCAAGATCCGGAAGATGCCTAAGTGATGGTCGGTGAGGACTGTCAGCAAGAGTGCTGCTACGCCTGTTAGGACGGACAGCCAAAATGCAAGCATGTTACCTTCTCCTAAACCAAAAAAGAACGGCATGGCCATCAGGCCAAATGCAACGGGATAATCGAGGTAGGCATGGATAGACTTGGTTATGAAGCGTGGAAACATGGTGTTTTCTTTCCCTTGTTTGTGATGCACTGATTTACATCGATAAGGAGAAAGTAGTCAGAACCAGAGATTAAACTATGCGCATACGTTCCAAAATTATGCTTGATCGTTCAAAGATCAGGACGATTTGCGGAACTTTCTTTTCTAAACCCAGCAGGGGTCATTCCGGTCTCCTTTTTGAACACGCGCGAAAATGCAGAATCCGAGGCATAACCTGCGCCTTCGGCTGCGTCTGTCAGGGTATTTGCGGGGTTCGTAAGGAGTTTTTTGGCAATCTCTATGCGCCAGTTGGTAACGTACTGCATCGGTGTCATTGTCATCTTCTTCTGAAATAACACTGCAAAACCAGTCCGTGACATTCCGGCCTCCTGGGCAAGCGCTTCAACGGTCCAGGCCTTGTCCGGTGTCTTATGAAAAACACCTAAAGCACGTTGCAAATTTAGGTCGGAAAACGCGCCGAGGCCGCATTCAGTTGCATCGTTGCTTTCGATAAAACTGCGAATGGCCTGAGCGAAGATGGCTTCCGACATTTTCAATGCAATCAAATCGCCACCCAACCGCTGCCCACCGGCTTCATCACCAATAACGCGTAAGGTCGATTCCATCCATTTCCCAGCGGCCTCACCGTAGTTCTTAAGGTGGATGTATGGCGGCAACCGATCAATCAAAACGTGGTGCGCGCGTTTTTCGAACGAAAAGTGTCCGCAGATGAGCTGGGTTTCACTTTGGGGTTCATTGCCCCCGTAAACAAGAACGCCGGAGCCGGTGTAGCCCGATCTTTCCAACACTGTATCAAGCGGCAGAATAGTATTCTCAGGTTCATGCCCGCAATATAGATCGTGCTGCGACCCGTGGGGGATGATGATCAAATCACCTTGCGCCAAAAGAATGGGCTCCTCGGTGCCCGCCACTTTCACCAGGCAACTGCCGCGTTGTGCAAAGTGAAACCGCGCGACGTTTTCGTATGCTGGTACGGCCACTCCCCATGGTTTGGTGAAGGACGTACGGAAATACAGTGAACCGCGCATGGTTAGTCTGGTGAGGATATCGCTGACAAGATCTAGCATACCTCATAGACGCACAGCTTTCTGCTTTAGTACAGATGTCTGAACGATCTGCACAAAATTGTGGACGAGTAAGCATGTAACGGCAGGGTCTATGACGGGTAGTGAGAGTGCACAGAAAGTCAAAATGGAGCACAAAATGAAGATTCTCGTATCAGCCATTGCTATCGCATCCGCAGTGTTTGCGGCGCAGGCATCGGCTCAGGAAGTTGCCGAACTCAACGATCTGGAAATGGCGCATATCGCATATACTGCCGACAACATTGATATCCGCTACGCCCATCTGGCGCTTGCGATTTCGACCAACCCTGACATTCACACATTCGCCAACACAATGATCAGCGACCACACGGCTGTGAATGCTTCTGCATTAGGATTGCTCGATAAATTGGGCGCAACAGCGCAGGACAATTTCTTTAGCCAAGCTCTCAATGAAGGTGCGGAAAAGATCATCAATGACTTGTCAGAACTTCGCGGCGCAGAGTTCGACAAAGCCTATGCGGCCAACGAACTGGCCTATCATCAAACGGTCAACGGCCTGGTTGAGGGCGCAATGATCCCGAACATCGACAACGAAGAAGTTCGCGCACTGTTTCAGCAAGGCCTCGAAATCTTCAAGGTCCATGAAGGTCATGCAGAAATGATGGTCAAGGCTGTTAACTAATGGTCGTGCTTGTAACAAGGCGTTCAGCAATAGTGGAGGCGGTCGCATCAGCGACCGTCGTTACTTTGACCCCGATAACGTCATTTGCTGATCAGCCAACTCTTCATGAAGTGAAGATTCAACGCTTCAAGTTTGTTCCAGATACCATCCATGTCCAGCTGGGGGATGGACGTTCGCCGGGTCCGAAGTCACAGGCATTGTTGCAGAGAACGTTGCAAGCCAGGTCAGAAATGAATTGAACCCATTGAACGTCAAATAGTTAAAACACCGCGAGCAAAAGATTGATTATCAATTAGGCGCAGTAGGACAGCTATAGAAGCTGGACCTGAACCCGACCGCGAAAGTTCGCGAACGACCACTCAGCACGATAGACGCGACATCTGACAGATGTGACTCGGATAACGGCTGAGAGCCCAAATGCGAGGTAGGTAGTGCGCATTGTCCGTTACCAAGTGCGCAAGACCTCATATTTCCAATCTGATCCAGTCAGCGAAGGTGTACCGGCGAGGCCGCGCCCAACGCTCAGTCAAGACTTCTTTCGTCTTACCAAACCAATAGAAGAGCGATATCTGGCGTGTGCTTCGTCCGCATCCGCGGCCAAGTCCTTCCGGCTTCCCACTTGCGGCAACAAGTCTCGGCTGTTCCATTTAATGGACCCAAGCAGTTCGAGAATCTCAGTGTCAAATTCGGTCCGATTTTCCTTGTAGGTCAGGTTGGTCAACCTGTTTACGGAGTAGGCTACGAAATCCGCAATTTGGAGTAATGGCTCTTCAAGGCTACTGGCGAAGCTGGCTTCAAGTCGATCCGAATAATCTCGAAAAATGGAGGAGCCCAACTTAGTGCCGGTTTTTCGTTTCGGTCCTTCATCGATCAGCACCCTAATTTTTTTAGGCGCAGGTGGAAACTCAGATCGAATTTTGATCAGAAGAAGGAATAGGCTCTGATCGCTTTTTTTTGATAGATCGAACCCCTCCAGTTTCCCAGAGAAATTTTCGATTCCGTGGTCTGCAAATGTTCGGCTGTCAACTGTTTGCACAAAGACCGGCCATCTGTTGATATTGTAGATATTTACGAATGCCTCAAACACAGCAATGTTGGCACCGCTATTAGCGCAGTCTTTCCATGGCCCAATCCGATTGAAAATATCTGTGAAGTGAAACTCTCCAACTTTCACTTCGAGATCGCGGTTCACGTAGGCGATCAATGATCGCATTTGGTGGCGAATTTCATCAACTTGTTCGGCGGAGAAGGCCACCGCAACATGCGTTCTCCTTTCAGCGGTTACGAACCTAGATGGGGCTAGTTGCGAGGATCCGTAGGTATCGTCAATCGCGAAATACATGCATTCTTCCTTCTTCAACCCATATTGGAATTTTTGCAAACAGCTTGATTGCTCGTTGCGGACAGAAAAAGATCACCAGCTAACACTGCTATTGCCGTCACCCAACCAACACCCGCTCTCATTGTTCAGGTCCGAACGTATTTCTTCCATATTCTCAACGTCCCTAGGCTCTGGACTCATAACCAAAACAAGACCGTTGCCGCAAGGGTGATGGCAGACATGAAGATAACAGGGCACCTGTCATAGCGGGTTGCGACCCTGCGCCAGTCTTTCAGCCGCCCAAACATGTTCTCAATCTTGTGACGGCTTCGATAAATCTTGGTGTCATGTTGGATGACGTCTTTGCGGTTCCGCCGCGATGGGATGCAGGGTTTAATGCTTCTTTCTTTCAAGCCTTCTCGGAACCAGTCGGCATCATATCCGCGATCCGCTAACATCCATTCCGCAGCAGGTAGTGAGGGTAAAAGCGCCCGTGCGCCGATGTAGTCGCTGACGTTCCCCGCTGTCAGGAATAGCTGAATTGGACGACCCACCGCATCGGTCACAGCATGGAGTTTGGAGTTCAGGCCACCCTTGGTGCGGCCAATGAGGCGTCCACGCCCCCCTTTTTAAGCCCCATGCTGGACGCTGTACGATGGGTCTTCAGGTGGGTCGCATCAATCATTAGCGTGCCTGTTTCATCGCCTTGAGCGGCCAATTCGGTCAGGATGCGCGCAAAGACGCCCATCTGGGACCATCGAGCCCATCGGTTGTAAAGCGTCTTATGTGGCCCATAATCGGACGGAGCGTCCCGCCAGCGCAAGCCATTGCGAATGACATGGATGATGCCGCTGAGAACCTTTCGGTCGTCAGCACGAGCAACCCCCCGTGGCTTTGGGAACATATGCTTGATGCGGTTGAGACGCTCTTGGTCGAGCCAGAATAGATGCGACATGGACAATCCTCCTGTCGCACATGAATCACGTTACATGGGTGAATGGAATCGACCATCGCAAGGTCCGCTATCCATCCCGAACCAGTCATCCGACAAAAATCGTCAGATGACGGCACTGAGCCCACTTTACCGAAATGCCGTTTCGCAGCGAATGTCAGGTATCGGTATACCTATGAAACAACTACCGATTGTTCGACCCCGCATCAGCATCCACCGTTCGATACAAAACTACTTTGCGGCCCAAGTGGCGGTCATCCATGTATCGCGCAGCATTTTTTTCGGCACGCCGCACTTTTTTCTTGCAGGTGGGGTCTCAATTTTTAGTCGTGGGAAGCCGTGGACTTTTTGCAACAAGAAGATTGCAATGGGAGGGTCACAATTCGTGTAAATGGTACACTTCAAATGCTTGGGCGAAGGTCGATCCAAGATGCCCCTCCCTGTGATGAACGCTGGCAGGCGTCTACAAAGAGCACTCCATCGAGTGCGTCTTGGATGCCAATTGTGCCACCTAACTTGCCCTGCGATGAGATAACTGCTGCAGCCTCTCGATAGAGCGTTGCGAAAGCCTCCAGATAGCCTTCCGGATGGCCTGCGGGAATTCGCGTCACGGCGGAGGCGGCCGAGCTTGCAGCTGTGCCGCCGCGGGTGATCATTTGAGGCGCGTGCCCAAGTTGGGTAAACCACAAAATGTTTGGGTTTTCCTGCGCCCAACGCAGTGATCCTTTGGTGCCGTAGACGGCCAAGGTCAGGTTATTCTCATTGCCGATTGCGACTTGGCTGGCCCAGATATGGCCCTGCGCACCGCCGGCGAATTGCACAGAGATCCGGGCATCATCATCGACCAAACGCCCCGTGACATGAGAGGTCAGTGTCGCACTCAGCGATGTGGCGCGTTGGCCCAAGACGAAGCACGCAAGGTTATGGGCGTGGGTTCCGATATCACCGATTGCGCCACCACCCGATTGGGCGGGGTCGGTTCGCCATTTGGCCTGTTTATTATCTTCAGCAGGGCTCACGCTGAGCCAATCTTGCAGGTAGTTCGCCTCGACGATCCTGATCTCACCAAGTGCGCCTTCAACCACCATCTGGCGGGCCTGCCGGATCATCGGGTAGCCCGTGTAGTTATGCGTTAGAAAGAAGTGCCCCTTAGACACCTGCGCTACGGCCAAGAGGCTTGTCGCTTGAGCCAGTGTCGCGGTCATCGGCTTGTCGCAGATGACTGAAATATCTTGTGCCAAGAACGCTTCTGCAATCGGGCCGTGCAGGTGGTTGGGTGTGACGATAGACACGGCGTCGATCCCATCGGGTCGCGCGGCTTCGGCTTTCGCCATGTCTTTGAAGTCCGCATAGGAGCGGCTCGCTGCCACGCCCAGTTCCGCCGCAGAGGCGTGGGCGCGTGCAGGGTCGGACGAAAAGGCACCCGCGACCAGATCGAAACAACCGTCAAGACGTGCGGCCATGCGATGCACGCCGCCGATAAACGCACCTTGCCCACCGCCAACCATGCCGAGTTTCAGGGGTGCCATTCTAGAACCCCATCATTTTGCGCAAAGCCACCGGATCAGACTTCCCGCCTGCAAAATCGTCAAAAGCCCGTTCGGTCTGACGGATTAGATGGTTGGCAATGAAGGGCGCACCCTCAGTGGCACCCTGTTCTGGATGCTTCAGACAGCATTCCCACTCAAGTACCGCCCAACCATCGAACCCGTATTGGGTAAGCTTGGAAAAGATGCCTTTGAAATCGACCTGACCGTCGCCCAGCGAGCGGAAACGGCCTGCCCGGTCGGACCAGTCGGCATAGCCGGAATAAACGCCCTGTTTACCCGTTGGATTGAATTCGGCATCCTTGACGTGAAAGGCGCTGATGCGGTCGTGGTAGATGTCGATGAATGCCAAATAGTCCATTTGCTGCAATAAGAAGTGGGAGGGGTCATAGGTTATCTTGCAACGCGGGTGATTGTCCAAGGCGTCGAGGAAACGCTCGAACGTCGTGCCGTCGAACACGTCTTCACCGGGGTGGATTTCAAAGCCAAGATCAACGCCTGCCGCGTCATAGATGTCCAAAATCGGTTTCCATCGACGGGCCAATTCGCCAAAGGCTTCCTCGATCAAGCCAGCAGGCCGCTGCGGCCAAGGATAAAGATACGGAAACGCAAGCGAACCTGTGAACCCCACGGCTCCTGTAAGACCAAGATTTTGCGAGGCTCTTGCAACCTTGATAACTTGATCCACGGCCCATGCTTGCCGCTCAGCTGGTTTGCCGTACAGATCTTCGGGCGCAAAGGCATCGAATGCTGTGTCGTAAGCCGGATGCACTGCAACCAATTGGCTTTGCAAATGGCACGACAGCTCGGTGATGGTCACGCCATGATCAGAGCAGATGCCAGCGACTTCATCGCAATAGGTTTTGCTGGACGCAGCTTTGTCCAAATCAAAGACCCGGGCGTCCCAAGACGGAATTTGCACGCCTTTGTAGCCCAAGCCCGCTGCCCACTCGACAATCACGGGCAAGGAATTGAACGGGGCTTCATCACCCAGAAACTGGGCCAAAAACAGCGCGGGGCCTTTGATGGAAGGGGTCATCTTACTCTCCGTAAATTGCAATCAAGCCATCAGGGCGCGGGCCGCGTCAGGGCCAAGCACGTCGGGCCTGCTACAGGTGGTTGTCATGGTCATCACGGTTCCGGTTTCGCCAGCCTCAAGGATCGCTGTCATCACCTCGACCACGTGGGTCGCGAATGCGTCATTGCAGCGGTGCGGGCGGTCTGCCGCGATGGCGAGGGCCATGTCGGCCAACCCTGCGCCGCGATAGTTGGCTTGGGTTTCCTCAAAATTTGGAATGTTGAAGGGGTGATCCCAAGACTTTTCGACGGGGTCACCGTTGCGTTCTGTCACTGTTAGAGTGCCGCCAAAGAAGTTCGGGTCAGGCAGGTTCAATGTCCCCTCAGAGCCATAAAGCTCCATGATGGGGTGATTGCTGGCCCAAACATCCCAACTGGCCAGAAGCGTAACGATCGCGCCGCTTTCAAACGACAACACAGAATGGATCGTGGTCGGGGTTTCTACTGGCACGGTCTCACCATCGCGGGGGCCGTTGGCGATGGTGCGGGTGTTGCTCGCCATTCCGGTAAAGCTTGTTACCTTTTTCACCGGTCCAAGCAACTGCACCAGATTGCAGATATAATAGGGCCCGAGGTCAAGGATTGGCCCACCGCCCTTTTGAAAGAAGAAATCAGGGTTCGGATGCCAATCTTCCATGCCGTTCGACATGATGACTGCTGCACCAGAAGTTACTTTGCCAACGGCACCGGCATCAATGAGGTTTCGGGCCAGTTGGTGGCTACCGCCCATAAATGTGTCTGGCGCTGATCCGATCCGCAGATTGTATGCTTTTGCAATTTCGCCCAACTCTTGTGCTTCTGTAAGGCTGAGAACAAAGGGTTTCTCTGAATAGACGTGTTTGCCCGCGTTCAAAATGGCGCGGGACACATCCACGTGCGCCGCAGGGATCGTGAGGTTGATGACCAAGTCCACGTCCCTCGCGGCCAATAGGGCCTCTACCGTTTCCGCGCGCACACCAAATTCAGCTGCCCGCGCGTTTGCGTTGTCCATGTTGATGTCGGCAACCGCGACAATTTCATAGCCTTTGAACATGGGGGCCAGTGTCAGGTAGGCCGTTGAAATATTACCGCATCCGATGATGCCAACGCGTAAACCTTCAGCCATGCGTGTTCTCCCAGAGGGTTTTGAACGCGGCGGCAGAACGGCTGGCGTAGCCAACCGGATCGCTTGGTTTGTCGTGTTCCAAGGTATAGATCAGATCGTTTGACGCGGTACGGCAAGCTTGCAAGAGCGCTGCCCAATCCATTGTGCCTGCGCTCAGATCAGACCAACCATCCTCGTCCAGATTTGTTCCACTCGCCGCGATATCTTTGACGTGGATGGCCGAGAGGCGATGACCGTAGCGCTGAATATATTCGATCGGATCGCACCCGCCGCGCACGATCCATGCCAGATCTGCCTCCCATGTGATGTCGGGGGCAGTCTCCAGCAAAATGTCCATCGGGGCGCTACCATCGGCCAGTGCCACAAACTCGAAGTCGTGGTTGTGCCAGCCAAAGGTGATGCCGCGTTCGGCGTATTTCTTGCCTGCGGCGTTCAAGCGTTCGCCCAAGTCTGCCCAGCCGTCTGTGGTCGTGGGGCGATCCTCTTCTTCGAGATAGGGCGCAAAGACGCGGGTGATACCAAGGGTATCGACGATGCCCATCGTGGCCTCGAAATCAGCTTCGATGTCGCTCAGCCCCATGTGCCCCGAAGGCATAGAGATGCCATTGGCATCCATCGCTGCACGGTAGGCTGTCGGGTCGCCGTAGACGCCGCCGTAACCTTCGACCTTTGTAATCCCTAAGTTGGGCAGTTGCGCCAAAAGTGCGATTTGATCCGCGCAGTCGCGCATCGAATAGAGTTGGAGTGCTGCTGTCATGTGTCTGCTTTCGAAAATTAGAGACGGATCTCTGTTGCCACGTCGAAGAGATGCAGCCGCGCCGCATCAAATCCAATTGTCAGTCTGTCGCCAGATTTTAAGCCCGATTGCCCCTCGGTGCGTACGCGCACCGATTGACCCGCAAAGTTGACCCACACAAGCGTGTCTGAACCCATCGGCTCGACAATGTCGATCTCAGCGGTACCAGTGAAAGTCGCACCGTTGGCATCCTTGCCCGTCAGGATATGCTCCGGGCGAATACCAAGCCAAGCGGCGGTATCGCTGCGGGTCTCTGAGGCAAACTCATACCCGTCTACGTCCACCTCAAAGCCATCACAGGCAAATTTTGTTCTGGTCAATTGGCCCGTAAATAGGTTCATTGCAGGAGAGCCAATGAAGTCCGCCACGTATTTGTTGCAGGGTTTTGCGTAGATAACTTCGGGGGTGTCCAATTGTTCGATCAGGCCGTTTTTCATGATCGAAATACGGTCGGCCAATGTCATCGCTTCGACTTGATCATGGGTCACATAGATCATCGTGTTTTTCAATTGTTGATGCAGGCGTTTCAGTTCGACCCGCAGATCGGTGCGCAATTTGGCATCGAGATTGGATAGTGGTTCATCGAACAAGAAGACATCCACGTCTCGCACGAGGGCGCGACCAATAGCGACCCGCTGGCGTTGCCCGCCTGAAAGAGCACCAGGCTTGCGATCCAGCAAAGCTTCGATCTGCAGAACTTTGGCAGCCTTCTCAACACGCTGTGCGATCTCAGCCTTTGGGACTTTGGCGTTCTTCAGGCCGAACGAAAGGTTTCCGCGTACCGTCATTTGCGGGTAAAGCGCGTAAGACTGGAACACCATGCCGATGCCCCTGTCGGACGGTTCCGCCCAAGTGACGTTTTGCCCCTTGATGAAGATTTGTCCATCCGTCACATCCAGCAATCCAGCGATACAGTTCAATAGTGTCGATTTTCCACACCCCGAAGAGCCAAGAAGTACCAGGAACTCACCCTCAGCTATCTCGAGGTTGAGTTGCTTGAGGACCTTTACAGAACCGAAGTTCAGGTCCAGATCTCTAATTTCTACAGAGTTTGCCATGAGTTAATCAGCCTTTGACTGCGCCAGCGGCGATGCCACGGACAAAGAGTTTGCCGGAAGCAAAATAGATGATGAGAGGAACCAATCCGGTCAGCAATGTTGCTGCCATATTGACGTTGTATTCCTTGACCCCCTGTACCGAATTCACGATATTATTGAGCTGTACTGTCATCGGATAGGTCGCGGGTTTGGTATAGATCACGCCAAACAAAAAGTCGTTCCAGATACCTGTCACTTGCAAAATGATTGCGACCACAAAGATCGGCAGGGCCATGGGCAACATGATCTGAAAATAGATCTGCCAGAACCCGGCACCGTCCACACGCGCTGCTTTGAACAGCTCTTCTGGGATCGAGGCAAAGTAGTTGCGAAACAGCAGCGTCAGGATCGGCATGCCAAAAATTGTGTGTACCAGAACCAAGCCACCAATGGATCCCATCAGCCCAATCTCGCGCAGCAGGATCACGATCGGATACAGCATCGTTTGATAGGGAATGAAGGCACCAATGATCAGGATGGTAAAGAAGGTCTCGGACCCTTTGAACTTCCAGTTCGACAATGCGTAGCCGTTGATCGATGCAATCAGGATCGACAGCACAATCGACGGGATCAAGATGCGCACAGAGTTGCCAAATCCTCGCGACAGCCCGTCGCAATTGATACCAGTACAGGCCTCGGACCACGCCTTGACCCATGGCTGAAAGGTAATCTCAATCGGGGGGCCGAACACGTTGCCCATGCGGATTTCTGGCATACCCTTCAGCGACGTCACGATCATCACGTAAAGCGGCAGCAGGTAGTACATCGAGACGACGATGAGCGTGCCATAAAGGAAAATATTGGCGCGCGAGAATACTCTTTTTGGCTTTGGGCCGCGCGGACCAGCGGCCTGATTTACTGCGACATCAACCACGTTTGCGCCCTCCGAATTCAAGATAAGCCCACGGGATCAGAATGATTACCACCGAACACAGCATCATCGTTGAGGCCGCAAAGCCTTGACCCAGATTTTGGGCACGGAACATATATTGGATCACGTATTTCGCGGGCACTTCTGACGCGAGGCCCGGCCCGCCCCCGGTTTGCGCCACCACAAGATCGTAAAGCTTGATGATGCCAGATGCGATCAACACCAGCGAAGTGATGAACACAGGCCGCATCATTGGGATGATCACCACAATATAGGTCTTGATCGTGCCGATCCCGTCGACCTTTGTAGCTTTCCAGATGTCTTCATCGATGCCGCGCAAGCCCGCAAGCATGATGCACATGATCAGGCCCGAACCTTGCCAGATACCTGCAATCAACAGACCAAACATTACGATGTCGGGGTTATTAAGCGGATCGAAATTGAACGATCCCCAGCCCCAGCTGCGTACAACGCTTTGCATTCCGAAGTCGGGGTTCAATATCCACTGCCACGCAAGGCCAGTGACAACAAAGGACAGGGCGAAAGGGTAAAGGAATATGGTGCGAAAGACGCCTTCGAAGCGAATTTTGCGATCAAGGCACGCAGCAAGCGTAAAGCCGATCACCAAGGTCAGGATCATCGAAGAGACACCGTAGACGGCAAGGTTCTTGATCGAGATGATCCAGCGCTCAGTGCCCCAGAGCCGTTCGTATTGGTCAAAGCCCACCCAATTGGTTTTGGGCAACATGCGCGATCCAGTAAAGGAATACACAACCGTCCAAGTCGTGCCACCTACAAAGACGACAAGGGCCGTCAGGATCATTGGGATCGAAGCAAGCTTGGCCATCAGGTTCTTGAACAGGCGGCTTGGCCGCTTGGCGGATGGCAGCTGGGGGTCCGAGGCCACGGTCATCGTGTCGGCTCCAAAATAAGGGGTGTCGGTCCGCAAGGTTGGCCCAGCAGCACGTTGCCGCTGGGCCACCGAGTGCGCTTAGTCTGCGTCTTCGATGATGGCAGCGTATGCGGCTTGAGCATCAACAGCCGACATATCGCTCGACCAGAACTGTGCTTGCAGATCTTCGAGTTGCAGCGTGGTGTCCTGAGAGAACGTGATGTCATTGGAAGGCAGCACACCGCCATCCGAAAGGATTTGCAGACCTTTCTGCATGCAGCCATTGGCCGAAGACATATCAATATCACCACGCACAGGCAGCGAGCCTTTGGACAGGTTGAAGGCCACCTGAATTTCAGGAGAGATCAGTAGTGCTGCAAGCTCTTTTTGCGCAGCCGCAACCTCTGGATCGTCGATGACGGGGAAGTAGAATGCGTCACCGCCGGTGTCGAGAACCGGGTTCAGACCCAGACCCGGCAGACAGGAATAATCCGTGCCCTCAACTTTGCCAGCCAGCGAGAATTCGCCCTGTGCCCAATCGCCCATGATCTGAGCGCCGGCTGCCCCTGTGATGACCATGTTTGTCGCTTGGTTCCAGTCTTGCACGTTGGATTCGCGCGCCAAAGCACGGGCTTCGGCCACTGCTTCAAAGGCTTTGGTGTATTCTGGGCCGCGGGCTACATCAGCGTTCTTGTCGACGTTTACGCCTTTCCATGCGTCCAGACCGGCAACGGCCAATGTGATCGCACCGAAGGCGATGTTTTGCTGCCAGCCTTGCTGACCCATAGCCAAGGGCACCACGCCTGCCTCTTGCAGGGCAGCGGCGGATTCTTCGAACTCGGTCCAATTTGCCGGAACTTCAAGGCCTGCTTTTTCGTAGGCAGCATGTGACAGCCAAATCCACTGCGCAGAGTGGATGTTGACGGGCACGCAGTAAATTTTGCCATCCAATGTGCAGGCATCAAGCAAGGACGGCGGGTTGACGATGTCAGCCCAGCCACCAGCTTCAGCCACGTCTGTGAGGTCAAGCAGCATTCCCGCTTCGATCAGCTCTTGGGCTTGGCGACCGTGGTTCAGTTGTGTGGCGGCCATCGGGTCGCCGCCAAGGATGCGCGAAATGATAATTGGACGCGCAGTATCGCCGGATCCGGCAATCGCGCCATCGACCCATGTATTGCCTGTGGCGTTCCATGCGTCGGCAAATTTGGAAACGGCTGCAGCTTCGCCGCCGGACGTCCACCAGTGGGTGACTTCCAGTTCAACTGCGTTTGCTGCGGATGCGGCTGTGAGTGCCGTCCCAAGCAGCAGAGACTTCAAGGTTTTAGACATTTTTTCCTCCCAGAAATGCGGATTCCCGCCAATTAGATAGAGATCGCGTTGTGATCTCCCCACTATGCAATCGATTACATTTTGATATGGCATTGATGTTTCTGTCAACAAAATATGTAATCGATTACACGGAAGTAGGTAATTACAGGACGACAAAGTGGTTAAAATCTCGACACTTCAAGATGTTGCCCGAGTAGCAAAAGTTTCGACTGCGACGGTCTCCCGGACGTTGTCAAACCCAAATGTCGTCTCCGAATCGACACGGCGGCGGGTGGCGGAGGCCGTGAAGATCACTGGTTACCGCATCAATCGTGCCGCGCGAAATCTGCGCACCCAGCGCGCACATTCGGTTCTCGTGCTGTTGCCCAATCTTGCAAACCCGTTCTTTTCGTCGATCCTTGAAGGTATCTCGCGACACCTGTCGCAGTCCGGGTTTTCGATGCTTATTGCCAGCACCAAACAGGTGCACGACAGCGGGGAACGGTTAATCGATTATCTTGATGATGCACTTGCTGACGGGATGATCATTCTCGATGGAGGGTTGGATCCCCAAGTTATCGAAACGCTGGAGAGCGCCCCTCAAGCCAAGCGTATCCTCTTCGCTTGCGAGTGGATTGAAGGCGCCGACTTCCCGTCAGTTCGTTGTGAAAACCGACAAGGTGCACGTACAGCAGTGAACCATTTGTTTGACCTTGGCCATCGCAAGATCGCTCACGTGACAGGTCCTGAGGGCAATGTTTTGATGCAAACCCGCAAGGATGCCTTTGTCGCTGAAGTGGCGCGGCTCAAGCTTGAGTTGAAGCCGGAATGGGTCATTGCTGGCGACTTCTCGCTCGCGGCTGGTTGTCTGGGTGCAAAGACGTGGATCGCAATGGAAGATCGTCCCACCGCAGTTTTTTGTGCGTCCGATCAATTGGCGATGGGGTTTATCGCCGAACTGTCGCGCCATGATTTCAAGGTGCCTGATGATGTGTCGGTCATGGGTTTTGACGACATCGAATTGGCCGAACAATTCATCCCGCCACTCACGTCTATCAGGCAGGATCGTCTTATGATTGGTGAAACGGCAGCCAAAATGCTGATGGCGCGGATCGTAACGCCCAATGCGGAGAACTTAGAACAGGCCGCCGTCCTGCCGATATCCCTTGTCATCCGTGAAAGCACTGGATCGCCTCGCTGATCAGGCACGCTCTTGTTCCGGACCCTCAAGGTGAACGAATGAGAGCGGCTAGGGTCAAAATTTGATTTGACAAGTAGGCGTTTCGACGACCAAAGCAACAACCGCACGCCCGCTTATCAAAATATCGCCGCAGTTCCGAGCTACCTCAGCGAATGTGCTCTATTGCCCGGTGCATTTCGCCAAGGTTACAGCTTGGAAAGCGGTCATTGGCATCGCGGAAACCAAGGGCAGCTTTGTCCGCATTGCAGACCTTAGTGCAGGACACAGCGAAAGTCTGTTTTGCGACATTTGGCGCTTTGATATTTAATAGGTCCAGACCCTAAGAAGCGGCGGGAGTTGCATACGGCCTATTGATCTAGTGTGGCAAATGATCTCTATTGGAATGCTAAATGAGAACTTGAAGGACCAGCAATGTTGTCCATTCACCGCTTGTTGCCTCTGCTTTTCTGTTTTTCACTTTTTGCCGGAACATCTGCGTCAGCAACTGCGGACGGTCCTGATTATTATGCTGTAACAGGCGTTGCGAACAACGATGTCTTGAATATTCGCACTATACCTTCGGCTTCGGGTACTTTGATTGGAGCCATACCACCTGACGGGGACGGCATCGCCAATCTTGGTTGTGTGGGAGGGGTTACCTACGAAGAATGGGTAGATGCGACTGAGGAGGAGCGGGCAGAAAGCGTCAAGACGAGGTGGTGTCGCGTTGGCTATGATCGCACTATTGGGTGGGTCGCGGGTTGGTTTTTGACCGAAGGCAGCGGTGAGGATCAATTTCGGGCTGGAGGTAGGCTAAGCGACATAGCGGGTTCCGAATGGCAAGTACGCGATTTTGCAGGCGAACTCTCGAAGGCTGATGCTTGGATTTCTTTCAAATCAGATAATGCCGTCGTTGGCAGCGGAGGCTGCAACAACTTCAATGGAACGTATGAAGCTGATCAGGGCCCAGGACTTTTTGGTCCGATAGCATCAACCAGAAAGATGTGTCCTGATCCGGAAATGCAGACCGAAATGCGTCTGTTTCAAGTGTTGGGCGATGCCCAAGAAATGGTAGCGTTTCATCTTGTAATGGCTCTTTTCGACAACAATGGTGCAATGTTGGCGACCTTTGAGCGCAGCGACCCAGACTAATTTAGTTCTATTTGCTGACTGAATGGGTTGTCCCTTCATAATCAGGCAAGGTAGCTCTTTAAATACTTTAATGAAAAAGGTCACCGATGAACCGATTTGTACTTATTTTCCCGTTGCTTGTTTTGGGCTCGTCGCTAGGAGCTGAAAACACTGGACAAGATCTGTTCGCCGAGAATTGTGTTTTGTGCCACGGCACAGCGGGACGTGGCGACGGTCCCAAGGCTGGAGAACTGGGTGCGCCGCCACCAGATCTGACAAAAATCGCCGAGCGCCGTGACGGGGTTTGGCCCATGCTTGAAATTATGTCGATCATCGATGGTTACTCCCGCAACACGCTCCCGCGAGAAGATATGCCAGTCTTCGAAAATTTCTTGGACAATGACATGGTAGAATTTGACACTGGAAACGGTGTGGAAGTTTTGGTGCCGAGTAAGCTTGTCGAGATAGTGAACTATCTCGAAGAGTTACAGGATCCTGCGCCAGAGCGATACGTACCTTGAGGCCGCTTCCTAAATGACAAAAGAAAAGGGCATGGAATGGCAAAGATTGATTTTTGGTTTTCTATTGGAAGTACGTCACAGTAATGCGCCTGCCTGATCTTGCGAAGAAGGTTGGGATCGAGTTTCGATGGCGGCCATTCGACGTTCGACACGTCATGATCGAACAGAAGAACATATGAGGTGCCCCTAGTTTCCTAGACGCCTGCCTCGTTGATTTTCTGCTGTTTCTTTTCATAGTCAACTGGTGACAGCATGCCGTTGTTTGTGTGCTTGCGTGTCGGGTTGTAAAACATCTCGATGTAGTCGAACACATCCTGCCTTGCGGCATCGCGTGTTAAGTATGTCCGCCGCCTGATCCGTTCCCGTTTCAGAAGCTACCAACAGTGCATTCGGGTCGCTTTCAAGTATCTGCAGAACAGCCTGCCCAGAAATTCCATTTGCGTTCGAAATCTCGCATTGTTCCATCTGGGCAAATGTTACTGGCACGTCAACTCTCCCTGTACAGATCTCAATCTATACCCTGTTCACTCCAAAACCCGAACGTTCTGATGTGAGATGATGCGGAAGTTGTCAGTTACTTGATCTCGAAAGCTGAGCCACTGTTTTGGGACCACCTCTCGCATAAAGTTCAAGATTGCATTGGCGAAGTGTTTTTGCGTTGGATAGTGCCGATTATGGGTGACGTGGCTGTGCATGACGGCCCAGAGCCTCTCGATGGGATTGAGATGTGGGCAATAGGGCGGAAGTTGGATCAGATGAATGCGACACTTCTTGCGCGACAGGAACGCTCTTACATCGGGGCCTTTGTGGTATGGGGCATTGTCCCAAATGACGTGAATGATACGTTTGTCAGGGTTCCTCGCTTCGATCTTGGCGAGAAGTTGAACGGAGCTAACCCCATCAACGGTGGTTGGTTCAACAAAGGGTGCGTCGAAGGTTTCCAGGTTCAGAGCACCGTGAATGTTCACGCGGCCGCGCCCAGATGTCGTTTGAATGGCTGGATTTGACCCTTTGCGAGCCCAACCATGGCTGGGCTTACTTTGATATTCTGGATGAACGGCATCCGAGAAGTAGACGGCCTCGTCGGCAGGCAAGTTGTTCAGTAGGCTTTCATAAAATGCGATGAATGCGGCCTGCTTCTCGACGTCAGCCACACGGGGCAGCGCCCTTGGCTTGCGATATTCGAACCCCAAACGGGCCAAAAGCTTGATGCAGCCAGAATGAGAATAATGGATGTTATACTTTGAGCTCACATAGGCTCTGATCTGCACCGTTGAACGGCAGAACCGTCCCTCAAGCCATGCGCACAAATTCCCTTCTTGAGCCGTCGTCATCCGTGACTGCCCACCTTTCCAACCATCGTAGGCGACGGCATCCCAGTTTTCAGCCAGATATTGCTTGTGCCAGCCGCGCACCGTGTCGTCGTCCAGAAATAAAACTTTTGCGATTTGGGCACATGACATCCCCTCATCGAGCAGCAAAAGCGCATTCGCACGCCGCGCGACCCCGTGATCTTCGCGTTGGCGTTGCACGCACGACAAAAGTTCAAGGCGATCTGACGCAGTGAGGAAGTTCGGACGGATCATACAAACATCTGAATCTCATTTGCTTAGTCCGTCAATCCAAAAGTCGGGTGATCGAGGACTCGGTGTATACCATAAAAAGTGCGGCTCAAACTGAGACTGATTTTATCAAAGTACCAAGGTATTCTCGAGTTCCGTCATCCCAATCGGTAGGGTTCTCATTGTGAGCAACTTGAGCATGAAGTTCCATGAGCTTCCAAACTTCACTCTTCGTTTTCGCGACAACACTGGCAGGGCAGGCCTCCATTCCCTCACAATCTCGGCACGAATATGAAAAGGCATCCTTCATGATATTGGCTCCCTTTGTTTCGTAAGAGTGTACCAGAAAAAGTTAAATCGAGCAAAAATCCACTAATGGTACGAAACCAGATAACTGACATCCCGACGCAAATTTACTTGGTCTGCTCTGGGCTTGTCTTATGCCATTCCCATCGATCTGCGAAGATTGAGCCGGTGCTCGCTGCACTCTGCGCAGAGGTCAGCTATGCGGGATGGGATGGATGGCTCCTGCGCCCATCGGCGTCGTAATGCGCCATACTGCAGTTGTCAGAAACTGTTCAGCAGAGGAGCCACCCAATGCAAGTTACAACAGTAGGTCTAGATTTGGCCAAGAACATTTTTCAAGTTCACGGCATCACTAATGACGGCGAGGTTGTCTTCAATCGCGCCCTACGGCGTGCGCAATTGCTAAAGTTCTTTGAATGCCTTGATCCTTGCCTTGTTGGCATCGAGGCATGCGGCACCAGTCATCATTGGGCCCGCGAATTGGTGCGATTGGGCCACGACGTAAAGCTGATCCCGCCCATTTATGTGAAGCCTTATGTTAAAAGGGGCAAGTCTGATGCGGCTGACGCGGAAGCCATTTGTGAGGCTGTAACACGGCCGACCATGAGATTTGTTGAGATCAAGACGCCAGATCAGCAAGCAATACTGGCACTGCACCGAACACGGAATCTTGTCGTTCGACAACGCACGCAGACTATCAACATGTTACGTGCGCAACTGGCCGAATTTGGCATCGTGTTTCCGCAAGGTGTTGGCCACGCGACCAAATTTGCAAAGCGCCTGTTTGAAGGTGAGTGTCCAGAGCTGCCAGATACTGCAGGCGGTGTGATTGCCAAACTTTGTGAGCAGATTTTGTTCCTACATGGAAAGATTGCCAACTACACCCATGAGATGACGCAAGTGGCGCGACGCGAAGATCGTGTCGCCCTGTTGCAAACGATTCCTGGCATTGGGCCGATCACAGCGTCCGCCATCGTGGCCACGATTGGCACTGGCAAACAG
The DNA here is from genome assembly GCF_003352085.1 of Sulfitobacter sp. SK012. NCBI lineage: Bacteria > Pseudomonadati > Pseudomonadota > Alphaproteobacteria > Rhodobacterales > Roseobacteraceae > Sulfitobacter > Sulfitobacter sp. SK012. The sequence goes on along the minus strand of NZ_CP025804.1, from coordinate 1,532,440 downwards.
TTCAGCACAGGTCGTGATTTTGCTGCTTGGCTAGGCCTTACACCTCTAAACCGCTCCAGTGGTGGTAAAGAGAAGTTGGGACGTATCTCGAAGATGGGGGACAGGTACATTCGGCGATTACTCGTCATCGGCATGATGTCCCGCATGCGCCAAATCACCAAGACCCCCGAGCGATATGACCCATGGTTCGCAGACATCATGGCCCGAAAGCCTGGCAAAGTAGCTGCCGTCGCAATGGTGAATAAAACCGCTCGCATGGTTTGGGCCGTCCTAACCCGTAACGAACCTTATCGCATCAGAACAATCTGACCCAAACCGAAACACAGAGGTAGCAAGACCAATGAAGTGATGGAAAAATTGTCAGCCCTAGAACCAAGACACACCGTGCTTTGTCCTGAACACATGTTGTTCGATATGCAGAATGGGACTTGGTTTGTGGAAACCATCAGGGCCAGCGGTCAAGTGATCCGCGCAAACAGGCCGGACACAAGACCGCATCTGACAAACATAAATCGCATCAGAAATGTCTTGCTAAGTAGGAGCCATCCACACAGGACAAAGCGGTGATTTGGCATCAGCCCTTATTTTCGCTGGGGCAAATGCAATGTTGAAGCCCCCCGCAAGCGGTGCTGCTTTGCAGAGGGCTGTTGAAGTCTTAAACGAGGATCAGATCGTCTGCGTAAATGACAAACAGATCATCGGCGGCAAGAGCTTCAAGCGGCACTGTTTCATAGGGAATAGTAAAATCGCTAAACAGCTGGATATTACCGCTCTCAATTAAGTCGTCGGCAATAAGTTCACGGGCGCCATTTTCATCAATGAATTTTACTTGAGTAAAGAATTCATTTGAAAAGGCCAAAATAGCGTCTCCGTTTCTGCCTATCACATTAGCAAAACTAAAGTCAGAATTCAGAATGCCATCTTCACCAAATGCGTAGAAGTTGATAGCGGCGGCGCCCCCGGCCAGCTCAAAATTAGTGATTACGAAACGATCTTCGCCAACATCAAAATTTGTGATATTGACGACTGATCGGCCATCAATTGCATTGAAGCTGAGCACAAAATTTTCCGCTAATCCGGAGACCGCGGTAAATTCTGTCCCACTGCCCAAGTCGATAATCACAGGTCCCGCAGGCCCATCGTCGGCCCCGGTGATGGCGATGTCGATGACCTGCTCGGTGCCGTCATCGCTGGAGAACACAAAGCTGTCGGTCAAAGGATCGCCAGCCGCCAGCGCATCGACCGACGGATTGGCGTCGTCCAGGGAATAGCTCCACACGCCAGACGTATCGATGGAATAGCTGCCATAGGTCGTGGTGCCACTGGACGCGACAATTGCGCCTTGCCCTTGATCCACATCCGAGACAGTTGCGATACCGGTCGCGTCCACGTCTTCGTTCTCGGTCACAGCCCCTGACAGATCGCCCCCGAATGTCGCCCCATCATTAGCGCCGGTGATGCCAATCGTCACGGTTTGCTCGGTCCCGTCCTCCGCCATCACGACAAAGCTGTCGGTCTCCGCGATACCGGCGTTCAGTGCGTCGATGGTCGCGTTGGCGTCATTAAGGGTATAGGTCCAGCCACCATCGGTGCCGACCGAATAGCTGCCATATGTTGTGGTGCCCGCAGCAGCGACGATCCCATCGGTGCCGTCAAAGTCGGTCGCGGTCAGCGTGCCTGTCGCAGGGGTTTCTGCGTCCTCGGTTACTGATCCTGCATCATCGCCGGTGAACAGCACCGCGTTGTTGCGACCGTCCAGATAAAGAGTATAGTTATCTGCCCCGAAATACATCGCTTCGATGGAGACAAGGTAATCCTGCGCGCCTTGGTCATCCGTGATCCGCGTTACCTTGCGGTCGCTGGCGATGTTATAGTCAAAGATCGAACCGTCAAAGCTTGCAGTATCAAAGCCGCTGCCGCCATAGACCAGATCCTCACCAGCGCCGCCGCTCAGGTCGTCATTGCCCGACCCGCCATAAAGCCGATCATCGCCCTCTTGGCCAAAGAGAGAGTCGTCCCCGCTGCCGCCGATCAGGGTATCGTTGCCGCCGCCGCCATAGACCGTGTCGTCACCGCTGCCCGCGATCACGAGATCGTCGCCCTCGCCCGCGAAAATGAAATCGTCACCCTTAAAGGAAATGATCAGGTCATTCCCGTCAGTGGCTGTAATATTGTCGTCTGAAAAGCTTCCGAACCTAACCGGCATGAGAATCCCCTCTCATTTTTCCAAAGCAAAATCGCTTCGATGAGAAGGCGGCCAGAACGGCCACTCGCGTATAAGCAAAAACTGATTAGTAAATTCTTATTCCCCTGACCAACCGTTATCGAAGAACCACCCATGTGTCATGTCAAAAATCAGCGTATTCTTGTCACTAACAACAGTTTCAACGTCAGGGTGTTGATTTGGAATTTTTGCCGTGAGGGATCGCCAGAAGATCACTTTCAAGCGGGGCAACTTTGGCAATTGGGCTATGACCGCTTTGTCCGGCGGACCTGTAGATCGATGCAGCACTTCACTTTGAGAGCAATGAAGAATAGTTTAAGTGTCAGCTTTCGCCGTTGCCCTTGTCTCATCTCGCGCTTGCAGCGAATTCACACTTTCCGCCCGACTTTCTGCTGCCCTCGCGAGCGCAGCAATGATTGCGCACTTGCAGCGAAAGCTAACTATGTCCGCATCTTACCAGTTCGTGCGCCGCGCAGCGAACGGCGCTGTTTCCTGAACCGGTCACTCGTTGTTTGTGCGGCGAATGCTACTGAAGAGCCCAAACTGACCGATGCTGCGGTATGCACATTTCGACACTAAGGGCGGCGACCTCAACCGGTCGATGCAACACACTCAGCGAACTTCTCTGCTGGGGTTTGATATTGCAAGGTCTTGCGAGGACGTTCGTTAAGTTGCCTTGCAATTGCGCTGAGTTTTGCTTGGGAATGAACGGATAGGCCCGTTCCGCGAGGCAAGTACTGCCTCAAAAGCCGGTTGGTGTTCTCGTTTGACCCGCGCTGCCACGGTGATTGTGGGTCGCAGAAGTAGACATCAACGTCGGTTGCCAACGTGAATCGCGGATGATCTGCCAGCTCTTTGCCACGATCCCACGTCAGCGACTTGTAGAGCTCGCGCGGCAGTTTCTGCGCCGATTTGATCAGCGCCGTGATGACACTCTTTGTGTCTTTGTTCGCGACTTTGACCAGCATCACGTACCGAGAATGCCGTTCCACGAGTGTCGCGATATAACTGTTTGTTGAATGTCACTGAGAGCTGAGCGGACTGTCGGTTGCTTCTTCTCGTAGGCAACCCTGCAATCCAACAATTCCTCGATCTAGTCATAAAAGTTATGGGAGCGGGCTAGATAGCCCAGGCCTAGAACAATGAGAGAACAAAATTAGAGGTCTGGCGTCAAAAATCGAACCACTTGGGTTCTCTCTACCTGCAAATATGATATCATTTGCCAACGCAGAAACATTAGGAGCGCAATTTTGCAGAACACATCGCACGCAGTCATGGCGCAGCGTGCGGAAGCTCGCGATAGCCTAGACAACTTCCCAACCCCACCATGGGCAACACGTGGATTGCTTGAGCATATTATTGAGCAAGGTGGACACCGAGAGCATTTAACGTGCTTAGAGCCTGCATGTGGCGCTGGGCACATGGCCGCCCCCTTAGCAGAGTATTTTGGGCAAGTTACGGCAACCGACATTTACGACTATGGGTATGGAGGCGTTTCAGACTTCCTTACCTCGGACATGCCAGCAGGATCGCATGATTGGGTAATAACAAATCCACCGTTCCGTCTTGCTGAAGAGTTCATCTTGCGCGGTCTAGACGCGGCAAGAAGAGGTGTGGCTGTTTTGGTGAGAACCGTTTTTCTAGAAAGTGTTGGACGGTATGAGCGTCTATTTTCCACTACCCCCCCGAGTACAGTTGCGCAGTTTGTCGAGCGTGTTCCAATGGTCAAAGGGAGGTTAGACAAAAAAGCTTCAACGGCTACGGGCTATGCATGGGTAGTTTGGGAAAAAAGGGTTGATCGGGGAACCCAGCTACTGTGGGTGCCTCCATGCCGTAAAAAACTTGAAAGAGCATCGGACTACGAGGGAACCATCTCCTCAAGTGTTGATGCAACAGTTGAAATAGTGAGAGAAGATCAGAGCAAGCTCCTACTCTAAACGTAACCAAAACATAATATCGACCGCGCCAAGGCTAAAGCAAAACTGACAAGTCTTTGAACATACGTGTCGCTAATGTTCCTCTACTGCAAACCTTGAAGTTCAGCTTCGTACCTAGTGGTTACAACCCATACTCAGCCTTTTCCATTTGCACGTTGCAAGCACTCGAGCTCGCTTGAGTTTTGCTACATCTTTTGCAAACGGATTGAGATCATTCAGCCGAATACAACCCTCCTGAACAAGGGCATCAAGAATAGCCCCGCTAGCGGCCTTGTCGATACTCAGCCGCCATTGGCAGCACGCTCGCCTCCACCCGCACGCCATCCAACCAATCCGCCCAGGTCCGCATCATTTCGTGGCGTTCCGATCGCCATGTGACGCGGTTATAGGCCCGGCCATGCATGTCACGCGGCGTATGGGATAGTTGCATTTCCACCATGCTCTCCCGGTATCCGAGGGTCTCCACCAACACCGTGCGCGCCACAGCACGCGCCCCGTGGGCAGTCATGCGCCCTTTATAGCCCAGACGGTCGATAAGCTGCCCTGTCGCCACATCGGCAACCACACGACCAGTCGGGCCCGCAAACACATGTTCACTGCTAGAATTTCTGACACGAAGCTGATCGATGAGCGCCAGCATCGGATCAGACAATGGAACTATGTGCCCATCCTTAGCGACCTTGCCGACACGGTAGACCCATTCGCGCTTTTCAAAATTCAAATCTGCCCAACGCATCTGCCGCACTTCACCCGGGCGCGCGAAGGTATAGAGGCAGGCCTGGACGATGGGCTTGCCCATGGCGCGGGTTTCAAGCCCCCAGAGCGACTGTAGGAACAGCGCAAGTTTCTCGGGTTCGATAAGAGCAGGACGATGCGACACAGCGGGTGTGTCACCGATCGCCTTACCCAGCCGCAGTGCAGGGTTGTATTTGCACATGCCCAGAACCACGGCGTGGTCCATGACCTGAGCGATGAACCCGATCACCTTCTTTGCAGTATAGACTGCCCCGCGGTCCGCGATGGGCTGGACGGCCGCCAAAATGTCCAACGGTTCGATGCCGTCGATTGGCGTATTGCCCAGCACCGGAAACACATCGATATTCATGCGATGCCAGAACCTTGCGCGCACCGACGGCACCCACGATGTCCGCGTTGCCTCATAGGCCACTGCCACGTCCCGAAAAGCGTCACCAGCCACGACCCGATCCCGCGCCTGTGCGCGCCGCTTTTCGGCACCGGGATCGATACCGGAGGCAACGGCGTCTCGAACCTCCGAGGCCGCGCGCCTAGCATCCGCCAACGTCAGGGACGGATAGCTGCCCAACGTAACATCCCGCTCCTTGCCATTTTGATAAATTCGCTGCTTCCAAGTTTTTGACCCGGTCGGGCGAACCACCAAAACGAGGTTTTCACCATCAGACAGCTTGTAAGGCTTCGCATTTGGTTTGCATTTCCTAATTTTCAACTCAGTCAGCGCCACGGCTACCCTCCTTTAGAACCCCAGCTCGACCCCAGATGAACCCCAGAATGGGCCTGATTTGGTCTGTCTGGCATTGTCGGGGAGTGTTAATGACATAAATCGCAAGTCACTGCAAATAAAAGATTTTTTGATGGGGTTTGACGGGGTTTGAGAAGGTAAAGTGGTGCGGGCGGGGGGACTCGAACCCCCACGGGCATACGCCCAACAGATTTTAAGTCTGGTATGTCTACCATTCCATCACGCCCGCATCTGGCGTTGTCTTCAATTTCCAGCTTCGGGCTTTCATCAAACCCAAAACCTGTCTCGCAGACGCAACTCTTTGTTCCGTATGCATTTCGCCGCACAGACACAAGGGGCCTGGATCTTAGCGTCTCCCATTCCCCAAGTGAGCCGTGTGGCGCACAATACGCAAGCTTGGGGCAGTGTAAACGCCTCAGATGTCTTCGCCTACGGGACCAAGCGGTGCACCCTTGGCCAACAGCGTAGCTTCGCTAAGCCAAGGATTGTTTTCAACCGCGATTAACATCTGTTTGCGTGCTTCTTCAATCCGCCCCAGCTTGAGCAACGTTAGACCCCGACCAGACTGCGCCGCGACGTGATCGGGCTGCAAGGAAAGCGCGATATCGAGATCTTCAAGCGCCTGCGCATAGTTCTCGGTCAGAAAATGAATGTAGGCCCGCTGATTGAAACCTTCGGCATAGGCCGGGCAATACTCGGCAAGTCGGGAAAAATCCGCCAAAGCACCAATGAAATCATAGCTGTCACGCTTGCGCATCCCGCGGTCCAACACTTCTTGGGCAGCCTCATCAGGCGCTTCTAGCCAGACCTTCCACATTTCCTGCGACACAGTTCTGCCAACCCGGAAATCGGGCGCAGTGCGCGCCTTTTCAAAGAGCTGCTGCATTTGAGCAGACACATCCTTGGGGGTAGGACAGTCAGCGGCGAAGGCGGGGCCAGCCATAAGACAAAGGGCGATAAGCGTGCGCATACCCTAAGGATGGCGCATATCGGTTATCCGTCAAGCCCCCTCCGCCAACATGACCTCTTTCACAGCTTCCATTGCGACGTAGGTCGAAGTGTTGGAAACATGCGGCAAGCTCGAGATCGTCTCACCCAAAAAGCGGCGGTAGCTGATCATGTCGCGGGTCCGCACCTTGAGCAGATAATCAAAATTACCGGCGATCATATGCGCCTGCTCAATCTCGGGCACACGGGCCACTGCCGCGTTAAAGGCCCGCAGAGCGGCCTCTCGGGTATCGCTAAGCCGGACTTCTACAAATGCGACGTGATCCAGGCCCAGTCGGATGGGGTTTAACATGGCGCGGTACCCAAGAATGATGTCGCTTTCTTCAAGCCTACGCAAACGGGCTTGGGTCGGTGATTTTGACAGACCAATGCGCCGAGCAAGATCAGTGATACTGATCCGCCCATCCTCTGCAAGCACAGCCAGAATCGCTGCATCAAACCGGTCCAAACCGGACGGATCATTTGCCATGAAAAACCTCCAAAAAGAAACGAAATCGCCTTTGCCTCGACCAATCATAAGGCATAACGACTGCTGATTACGCTGTAAGCTAGTTCCAAATCAACCCGGAGCAACCCCATGGCACACGATATTTCCACTAACCTGCGCCAGCAGATCGACGCTTTGACCTATGCTGACCCGGATGTGGTCCTGAAGGAGCTGATTGAGACAGCTGATTTGACGGCCGCAGATCGTACAGACATCTCCGGGCTTGCAGCCAATCTTGTGCGCGATATTCGCGGTGCTACATCCCCTGGAATGATGGAGGTATTCTTAGCTGAATACGGCTTGTCCACCGACGAAGGCGTGGCGCTGATGTGTTTGGCCGAAGCATTGCTGCGTGTGCCAGATGCGGACACCATTGATGCTCTCATAGAAGACAAGATTGCACCCTCAGACTGGGGCCGCCACATGGGCCACTCGACCTCCAGCTTGGTAAATGCCTCAACCTGGGCGTTGATGTTGACGGGCCGTGTGTTGAACGACGACCAACCGAGCCCCGTGCGTCATCTGCGGGTCGCGATCAAACGTCTGGGCGAGCCGGTTATCCGCACCGCCGTCAGCCGCGCCATGAAAGAAATGGGCCGCCAATTTGTGCTGGGCGAAGACATCACAGCCGCCATGAAGCGCGCCAGCGCAATGGAAGACAAAGGCTATACATATAGCTATGATATGTTGGGCGAAGCAGCCCGGACCGACGCCGATGCAAAGCGTTATCACCTAAGCTATTCACGCGCCATTTCGGCCATCGCGACCGCGTGTAATGACGATGATATCCGCAAAAACCCCGGCATTTCGGTCAAGTTGAGCGCCCTGCACCCGCGCTATGAAATCGCACAAGAAGACGCGGTGATGCTGGATCTTGTTCCGCGCCTGCGTGCCTTGGCTTTGTTGGCGAAATCCGCGGGAATGGGCCTGAATGTTGACGCCGAAGAAGCCGACCGACTGGCGCTGTCTCTGGACGTGATTGACCGCGTTATGGCGGAACCGGCTCTTGCCGGGTGGGACGGCTTTGGCATCGTCGTCCAAGCTTACGGCCCTCGTGCCGGTACGGTTATCGATGCGCTTTTTGATATGGCCACCCGCCATGATCGCCGCATTATGGTTCGTCTGGTCAAAGGGGCCTATTGGGACACCGAAATCAAACGCGCGCAGGTCGAAGGCATCGACGGGTTCCCCGTCTTTAGCCGCAAGGCCGCAACGGATGTCTCCTACATCTCCAACGCGCGTAAATTGCTTCGGATGACCGATCGCATCTATCCGCAATTTGCGACCCATAACGCCCATACTGTCGCCGCGATCCTACACATGGGCGAGGACAAAGAAGCGTTTGAATTCCAGCGCTTGCATGGCATGGGCGAAACGCTCCACGGCCTCGTCATGGCGCAACACAAGACCCGTTGCCGCATCTACGCCCCGGTTGGTGCGCACCGCGATTTGTTGGCCTATCTTGTCCGCCGTTTGCTGGAAAACGGCGCGAATTCTAGCTTCGTCAACCAGATCGTCGATGAAGACGTGCCGCCAGAAATTGTCGCGGCTGACCCGTTCGACAAGCTTGCCGAGGCTGTACACATCATCCCCAAAGGACCGCAGATTTTCCTCCCCCTGCGCGCCAATGCGCGCGGCTTTGATCTGGCCCACACACCTACACTTGAAATGATCGAAAAGGCCCGCAATCCCCTCCGCACCCATAAATGGCGGGCCGCCCCGCTTATCGCAGGAAAGCTTGAGGCCAGCGCGCCCATCCCTGTGGAAAACCCCACAAACCCCGACCACAGCCCCGGCACCGTGCAAAATGCAACCGCCAAGGACGTGGCCACTGCCCTTGATGCCGCCAAACCGTGGGGCGCGACCCTTGCCACCCGCCGCAAAGTCTTGTTGCGCGCTGCCGACATCTTGGAAGACAGCTTTGGCGAGATCTTTGCGTTGTTGGCACTTGAGGCTGGAAAAACTCAACCCGACACCGTGTCTGAACTGCGTGAAGGCGTTGATTTTATTCGCTATTACGCAGCACAGGCGACCAATGCACCTGCTGCCGGCATTTGGACCTGCATTTCGCCGTGGAACTTCCCCTTTGCGATATTCTTAGGCCAAGTCAGCGCGGCACTTGCTGCTGGTAACTCGGTGTTGGCAAAACCGGCCGAGCAAACGCCTTTGACGGCCCATTTTGCGGTCAGTGCCTTGTACGAAGCTGGCGTGCCCAAAACCGCCCTACAGCTGCTGCCCGGCGGCGGCGATGTGGGTGCCATGGTTACGTCTGATCCGCGCATCGGCGGCGTGGCCTTCACTGGCTCCACGGGTACAGCCATGCGGATCCGCTCTGCCATGGCCGAACATTGCGCGCCCGGCACACCACTAATTGCGGAAACTGGTGGGTTAAATGCGATGATCGTCGACAGCACCGCCCTGCCCGAACAAGCCGTTCAGGCCATCGTGGAGAGCGCTTTCCAATCTGCCGGCCAGCGTTGCTCTGCGCTACGCTGTCTTTATGTTCAAGAAGACATTGCCGACGACCTGATCAAGATGCTGACAGGTGCCATGCACAGCTTGAACGTCGGTGATCCTTGGAACCTAAGCACGGATGTCGGTCCGGTCATTGACGAGTTGGCCCGCAAGGCCATCGCAGATCATATCGAAATCGCCCGTTCTGAGGGGCGATTGATGGCCGAAATGCCTGTGCCAAAAGGCGGCACCTACATCGCGCCGACAATGATCAAGGTAAAAGGTATTGGAGAGTTGGAGCGTGAAATCTTTGGTCCAGTCCTGCATATCGCAACATTCAAATCGCAAGACCTCGACAAGGTGATCGATGCCATTAATGCCACAGGGTATGGGCTGACGTTCGGCTTGCACACTCGGATTGATGACCGCGTGCAACACGTGTCCGAACGGATCGAAGCAGGCAACGTCTATATCAATCGCAATCAAATCGGTGCCATTGTCGGCAGCCAACCATTCGGCGGTGAAGGCCTGTCAGGCACCGGACCGAAGGCGGGCGGGCCGAACTACTTGCCCCGCTTTTCCGCCCCTGACGTTCAGAAAACGGACGCAATTTGGGGCAAGGCACAAACTAAGCTGCCCGCCCTGCCCGCTCATGTGACAACTGCAATCAGCACCCTGTCGCTGCCGGGCCCCACCGGCGAAAGCAACCGCTTATCGCTCATGCAGCGCCCCGCCTTGCTGTGCATGGGTCCCGGGAACGAGGCCGCGGCCGCCCAACAGCGCAGCGTCCAAGCGCTAGGAGGCACCGCCGTTGTTGCCACGGGGCAAATTGACCCCAGTGCCCTGACAGATGGCCCTGCCTATGGCGGTGTCTTTTGGTGGGGCGACAGCACAACGGCCCGCGCGGTGGAACAAGCCCTGTCCAAGCGCAAAGGCCTTATCATACCCCTAATGTGCGGCCTGCCTGATGATGGCCGCGTCCGTGCCGAACGCCATGTTTGTGTCGACACAACAGCGTCGGGCGGCAACGCCGCTCTGCTGGGCGCTGCGGGCTAAACTAACCTTGGACGCTTCCTTAAATGGGAGCGTCCCTCCTGCGAAGATGATGTCTTAGCGATCAAAGCGCCCTTGACCCCAAGGCGCTTCTCGCACAACCCTCGCCCCTATGTTTCCAATTCGCGATCATAACCCGTCCGGCCGCACGCCCTACGTCACCTACGCATTGCTGGCGATAAATATCCTAGTGTTTCTCAGCTATTTCACGCTGATGTCGAACACGCAGGCCATCAATCAGTTCTACTACGATTGGGCCCTGCTGCCCGCCCGTGTCGCCAAAGGCGACGGGTATATGGGCCTATTCACATCAATGTTCTTGCACGGTGGCTGGCTGCATTTAGCAGGTAACATGCTGTTTTTGTGGATCTTCGGGGACAACATAGAAGATGAAATGGGCCATGTCCCCTTCCTGATCTTCTACGTTGCATGTGGTGCCCTTTCTGGGGCTGCACACGTGTTGTCAGATGCTGGATCGATGGTGCCAACGGTCGGCGCATCTGGTGCGATCGCTGGCGTGATGGGGGCCTACTTGCTGTTATTTCCTAAGGCCAAAGTTGATGTCCTGATCATATTCGTGATCTTTTTCAGAATATTTCCAATCCCTGCGTGGATCATGCTTTTGCTGTGGTTGGCGATGCAGTTCGTCGGTGGCTTTGGCACATCTGCGGAAGAAGGTGGCGTGGCTTACTGGGCCCATGCAGGCGGATTTTTCGTTGGCATTGTGTTGGCGCTGCCTCTGTGGCTCAAACGAGGCGGCACCCAGTTCTGGGATGCGACCCAAGGCCATCCGCCCCACCCCGAAGCGCGCTATCCCGCGATCAACAGCCGCATGCCAAAGGTCCGGCGCAAATGACCGAAACTGTCAAAGCATCCTGCCACTGCGGCGCTGTTGTCATCGAAGCGACTTTGCCAGAAGGGTTAGCCAACCCCAGTCGCTGCACGTGTTCCTTCTGTGCGCGCAGACAAGCCGCAAACGTCACCGCAATCGCCACCGAGCTCAAGGTTCTGCATGGGGCGGATCATCTCACCCTCTACAGCTGGAACACCCACACCGCGAAACACTATTTCTGCAAAACCTGTGGCATCTACACCCATCACCAGCGCCGGTCTGACCCCACGCAATGCGGCATCAACCTAGGCTGCATCGAGGGGGCACAGCCGTGGGACCACGAACCGATCCCTTGGGCAGATGGCATCAAGCACCCAGCAGACAGCTAAAACATCGCCCGTTGTTGCGTCCTTCAGGATAAATTTAGAATGACGCGCCCCAGGGGTGGATTATCCGCGGATAACCTTTGCAAAGCCTGAAAACAGCGGCTCATTTGCACAGATGATTTCGCCATCCTCAAGGATGTTGCCATTGCGGCGCAAGGGTTCGACCAACCCGCCCGCTTCGCGCACCAAAATCACACCGGCTGCCAGATCCCATGCGTTCAAACGACGCTCCCAGTATCCGTCGTACCGCCCAGCCGCCACATAGGCGAGATCCAGCGCAGCCGAACCCCAGCGCCGCACACCGGCACAAACCGGGGCAATCCGCGCAACCTCTTTCAAGGTGTCTGGCAAGTCAGGACGACCCCCAAATGGGATGCCCGTCGCATAAATAGATTCGATCATTTTCGAGCGTCCGGAAACCCGAAGACGCATGTCATTCATCCAAGCGCCTGTGCCCTTTTCGGCAAAGAACATCTCGTCCTTGGCAGCATCAAAAACAACACCGGCCACGACCTGACCTTTGTGCTCAAGGGCGATGGAAACCGCCCAATGCGGCAGCCCGTGCAGAAAGTTTGTTGTGCCGTCCAACGGATCAACGAGCCAGCGGCGGGTCGGGTCATCGCCTTCTTCTGCGCCACCTTCTTCGGCCAACCAGCCATAAGTGGGGCGCGCAGTGCGCAACTCTTCTTTAATAATTTGCTCAGCGTTGGTGTCTGCGCGGCTAACGAAGTCACCGGCCCCCTTCATCGAGACCTGAAGGTTCTCGACTTCTCGGAAGTCTTTGACAAGCGCGCGGCCTGCCCGGCGCGCAGCCTTGATCATGATATTGAGGTTTGCACTACCAACCATCTGTCGCACGCCTTTTACTGAGGGATCAGGCGCTGCGTATAGGTGCTCTGCGCGCGCTTGCCAAGGGCCGCAAATCAGGCTGGCACAATGCAGCCCTTTAAGCAGCGCGTAGCCTGCCTTATATCAAGCCCAACCCAACGTCTCTCGTTACATAAAAGGCTATTAAAATGACCGACACCATGCAGCGTATTGTCCTTGCCAGCCGCCCTGATGGCGCGCCCACGCTAGATAACTTCCGGCTCGAGGACACGAAGGTACCGACGCCAGGCGATGGCGATGTGTTGGTGCGCGTGCATTACATGTCTATTGATCCATATATGCGTGGCCGCATGGATGACGCAAAGTCTTATGCTGCGCCGATCCCTGTTGACGGCTTGATGGAGGGTGGTTCGGTCGGCGAAGTCACCACCTCCAACGATCCCAAGTTTAAGCCCGGCGATTTTGTCATGGGTCCATTTGGCTGGGCAACCCACGGCGTAGCACCTGCCGCTCAAGTGATGAAGATTGACCCAAATGTAGCACCCATCCAGACAGCGCTTGGCGTGTTGGGCATGCCGGGATTTACTGGCTGGCTGGGGTTGACCAAATATGGCCGCCCCGTCGAAGGTGAGACTTTGGTTGTGGCCGCTGCAACCGGCCCCGTCGGTTCCATGGTCGGTCAGATCGCAAAGGCCAAGGGGCTTCGTGTTGTTGGCATCGCAGGCGGGCCAGAGAAATGCGCGCTGGCTGTGGATAAATTCGGCTTTGACGCCTGCCTTGACCACCGGGCCCACAAGACTGCCAGCGAGTTGCGCGCAGCGCTCAAAGACGCCTGCCCAAATGGCATCGATGTGTATTTTGAGAACGTAGGCGGCAAGGTTTTGGAGGCCGTGACACCGTTGATGAACCTGCACGGGCGCATCCCCATCTGCGGCATGATCGCATGGTACAACGAAGGTGGCCTTGGCGAAACGGCCAGCGACGCAGGGCTGACTGGGCCGAAGCTGTGGCGCACGATCTTGGTCAAATCGCTCAGCGTAAACGGCTTTATCATTTCAAACCATTGGTCTGAGTTGCCCAAATTCTTGGGCGAAGTTGCGCCGAAGGTCGTCGGCGGCACCTTGGCCTATGAAGAGGACATTACCGAAGGTTTGGAAAACGCGCCACAAGCGTTCATCGATCTGCTGACGGGCGGCAATACTGGCAAGGCATTGGTCAAAATCGGGTAAAAACCATCCAACATGGGCGGGCTTCGGTGTATTTCCCGCCCATGTTGATACCGACCACGCAGCGACGCCGGCGTCCTTTAACAGATGCTCTGTCGCCCTTTGCAAAGGCAGCATTGCTTAGATTTCCTGCAGTTTCCGCGCTTCTTGCCCCGCAAGCTTCAGCAACTCCTCCATGAAGGGTTTGTTACGGTCGTCGCTGCGCACGGCAGCATAAAGACGCCGGGTGATGCCTTTTTTCGTCAATGGCCGCGTCACGTAATCTGATGAATACTTCACCTCGCGCACCACCCAGTCAGGCAGGACAGACACACCGCGATTCGACGCGACCAACAGCAAGATCACTGCCGTCAGCTCGACCTGACGGATCGCTGCAGGCTCGACTTTAGCGGGGATCAAAAGCTGGCTGAAAACATCGAGCCGGGTGCGCTCAACTGGATAGGTGATCAGTGTCTCGCCGCGAAAATCTGCAGCCTCAATGAACGGTTTCTGGGCCAAAGGGTGCTGACTCGCCGCGACAAAAACCGCGTGATAATCAAACAACTCCACAAACTCCACGCCTGCGATTTCTTCGGGATCCGAGGAAACCACCAAATCCACTTCCTCGCGCAAGAGCGCTGGCAATGCATCAAAAGCAAGGCCGGGGCGGATATCAACGTCAACTTCATTGAAACTGCGCCGAAATTGCTCAAGCACTGGGAACAGCCATTCGAAACAGGCGTGGCATTCAATCGCGATATGCATGCGCCCTGTACTGCCTGCGCGCAGACCGGAGAATTCATCCTGCAGGGCCGCGACCTGCGGCAACACCTGATGCGCGAGCTTGAGCAAGCGTTGGCCGGCCGGTGATAGCTTCAGCGGCTTGGAGCGGCGCACAAACAACTCAACACCCGCCTGATCCTCCAGCCCTTTTACCTGATGGCTCAGCGCGGATTGCGTGATGTTCATCATCTCAGCGGCACGGGCCAACCCGCCGGCCTCGTGAATGGCTTGGATGGTGCGAAGATGTCGAAATTCGATATGCATATGAGGCGATCCTCATGTTGAAGATGAAAGTTATGAATTTGTCTCACATCCGCACACGTGCGACAAGGGGCGAAACAACAAGGATACCGCTATGAACACGCCTGCCATCTCCTTCGAAGTCTTCCCTCCCCGTTCTGTCGACGCGGCGTTCAAGCTTTGGGATACCGCGCAGGCGCTGGCACCGCTGACCCCTCGGTTTTTCTCAGTCACTTACGGCGCGGGTGGCACCACCCGCGATCTGAGCCATGATGCCGCCCATGTGCTGCGCCGCACGTCCGGCTTGCCAGTGGCAGCGCACTTAACCTGCGTGGGGGCTAGCAAAAAAGAAACGCTAGAGACCGCTGAGCGTTTCGCCAAAATCGGCATCACAGATATCGTCGCCCTGCGCGGCGACCCGGCGGATGGCGACACAAGCTTTCAGCCGCACCCCCAAGGGTTTGCCAACAGCGTCGACCTCATCGAAGCACTGGCAGAGACCGATAAATTCACCATGCGCGTTGGGGCCTATCCTGACAGCCACCCAGATGCGGTCAGCCAGCACGCCAATATCCAATACCTCAAGCGCAAATTTGATGCGGGCGCGGATGAAGCGATCACACAATTCTTCTTTGAAGCCGATACGTTCCTGCGCTTTCGCGATGCCTGTGCCGCCGCTGGAATCACAAAAAAGATCATTCCCGGCATCCTTCCTGTCGCCAACTGGGCCTCTGCCCGCAAATTCGCGGATCGATGCGGCGCTGTTGTCCCCGCGTGGATCGAAGAAGCCTACCGCGCGGCGGAGCGTGATGGCCGTCATGACCTGCTGGCGACCGCCCTGTGCACCGAGCTTTGCAGCGATCTGCTCGATGAAGGTGTTGAGGATCTGCATTTCTATACCCTCAACCGTCCAGAACTGACCAAGACGGTCTGCCACGCGATGGGAATTACGCCGCGTAGTGAGCTCTCAAACGTCGCTTAACCGCTTGCCTTAAGTGTATAAAACCACCTAGCTTCTTTGGTAACTCGTCTTACCGGAGAAACCTCATGGTGCGTTTTGCGCAATCCCCCGATGACCTGCCCAGCCAATCTGACGCGATCAAGCTGTCAGGGCTGGAATTCATGCAAGCCATTTTGGATGGAACCAATCCCGCCCCCCCCATTTCTCAGACAATGGGTTATGGTCTGCACTGCGTCGAGAAGGGCCGCATCGTGTTTCGCGGCGCGCCAGAATTTCAGGCCACCAACCCAATGGGGACGGTACATGGCGGCTGGTATGGCACTCTTTTGGATTCTGCTATGGCCTGTGCGGTTATGACAATGGTGCCGCGTGGGTCAATCTATACCACGTTGGAATATAAGATAAATATCCTACGTTCCATCCCGTTAGGTATGCAGGTCGACTGCGAAGGGCTGATTGATCATGTGGGTCGTTCGACCGGCATTGCGCATGGCGAAATCAGGGGCGTTGAAGACGGCAAACTCTATGCCACCGGATCGACAACCTGCATCATTATGAAAATCAGCTAGATTTGACTGCAGGCCAGCTACTCACCCTGATCGGCAGCCTAAACCAATTGTAAACATCACTCTGCAGAAGATGCATGTACCTGCGGTGTCGGATTATCAGCAGAGCCGCGGCGAACATCCACACTGGCGTCAATACGCTCTGACGGATCCGCGCCAACAATGCGTTTGCGTCGCGACAGGAATAGTTTTGCAAACCCGCGCCAGCGCCCAACCGACGGCGCGGTTGCGTCAATTGGAAACCGCATTTGCCATTCTTCGGGCAGTGGCACGCCGCAAGCGTTGGCCTGTTTCAACATCCAAACCAACGGGATATTCGACAGGCCGCGCGCCTCGCTAAACCCATTCAAGTGCCCCCCCACATCGCTGTGGCTTCCGGGGAACCAGACTTGGTCAATGTACCCTTCAAATCCTTCGGGCGATGTCCAGAGAACGGGCGAATAGACCACGCGGTTTTCATCAATGGCCAACGCCTGAAAACCGTTACGAACACTTCCGCCAAGCGCGTGTGTGTGAAATGCGTGCTCCGCCGTGCTGAGACGCCACAAGATCGGCGCGTTGAACCCTAGCGACTTGACCGTATCCCAAACACCAATCATTTCAATTTCGACCTGGGGATAGCAATGCGCGCTGGCAAATGCGCGCGCTGCAGGGCTGCTAGGTCCATCCCGGTAATGGCGGTAGGTCTGGCGCACATTGCGTTCTGTTGCATCTTCTGCGCGCAAAAGGCCGACCATATCGATCACGCCAGCAAGGCTGCGCACGGCATAAGCCCCTCGCGAATACCCCATCAGGATGATCTGGTCGCCCGGACGGTAGCGCGATGCAAGATACCCATAAGCCCGCCGGATTTGACGGTTGATACCCCGTCCCGCCGCCACATCTAGGGCTGAACGCCAATCGTGCCATTGCGGTCCTGGTTCATAGTAAATCGACAAGGCCGCGCCCATCTCGCGCAGAAGTTTATACGTAAGCCCCGCGTTGGATTCGTACCCTGCCGTCAGCGATGACATCGTGCCATCAAGGATAATGACATGAGTTTGCTGACCGCGATGCGGCGTAAAATCGCTATCCGGACGCGTCCAGAACTTACCAAAGAGGCGCGCAAAAATCGATTTATTCGGCCGCGATCTTGCCACCTTGCAACAACTCCCAAACCTTATGGGGCGTAAAGGGCATATCAGCCTGCCGCACCCCGTGATCCCAAAGCGCATCCTGCACGGCGTTTGCCACCGCCGCCAACGCGCCAACCGTGCCCGCCTCGCCGCACCCCTTCATCCCCATGCGGTTTGCGGTCGACGGAACGGGTTCGCTGGTAAAGGATATATTGGGCATATCTATGGCGCGCGGCATGGCATAATCCATGAAAGACGCCGTCAGCAACTGGCCATCTTCATCGTAAACAACATGCTCCTGCACCGCCTGCCCGATACCTTGGGCGATCCCTCCGTGTACTTGCCCTTCGGCCAGCATCGGATTGATAAGGTTACCAAAATCATCAACGACGGTATAGCGATCCACCGTCAAGATCCCCGTTTCAGGATCAATCACAACCTCGGCCACATGCGCTCCATTGGGATAGCTGCGCGCCGGCAATGTGGTACGGGCGGTATGGCTCAGCAGGTCCTCGCGCCCCTTGTCGCGCGCCATCTGTGCGACGTCCAACATCGTCGGCGTCAGGTTTGTGCCCTCTGCACGAAAGCGTTCATCGTCAAAACTGATCTCGGATGCGGGCACGCCCATTTCGTCAGCGAGGAAAGCGGTAAATGCTTCCGTGATCTTGTCCACGGTGCCCAGCGTGGCCGTATTTTGCGTGGTAACTGAGCGCGAACCACCAGTTCCTCCGCCGGTAGCAATAAGATCGCTATCGCCTTGAACAACCACGATCTGTGACGCTGGAATGCCCGTTTGATCACTTAGGAATTGCGCATAAACAGTTTCGTGGCCCTGCCCGTTCGACTGAGTACCCACATAGATCGACACCTGACCGTCGTCTTCAAAAACAACCTTGGCCGTCTCGGATGGGTCCCCCAGGATGCTCTCGATATAATAACAAAGCCCCTCTCCGCGCAGCAGACCACGGTTTGCATCCGCCGCCTTGCGTGCGTCAAATCCGTCATGCTGCGCCTCAACGGCTGCCCGGTTGAGAACCAGATCGAAATCTCCGACATCATACATCTCGCCGGTGGCGCTTTTGTAGGGGAATGCATCAGGCTTGATGAAGTTGATCCGCCGCAATTCCCACGGATCAACACCCAGCTCGCGCGCGGCGCGGTCCATAATCCGCTCTAGGACATAGATCGCCTCAGGGCGCCCGGCCCCGCGGTATGCATCCACCTGCACAGTATTGGTATAATAACCCTCAACTTGCAGCCATGTCGTCTGCACATCATAGACCCCCATCAGCACCCGACTGAACAGCGATGTCTGAATATGCTGCGCAAACTGGCTGTTATAGGCCCCTAGATTGCATTTTGTGCGCACCCGGTAGGCGGTGATCTTGTTATCTTCATCAAAAGCGAGCTCCGCCAGCGAGGTCAGATCACGCCCGCCATTATCGCTGAGCATCGCTTCGGTCCGCTCGGACATCCAGCGCACAGGCCTGCCCAAAACGCGGGCACCATGTGCCGCCAAAAAGTACTCCGGATAGGTCATCGCTTTCATCCCAAAAGCGCCACCAGTATCGGGGTTGGTCACACGTATATCATCGGCTTCAAGCCCAAAGGCCGTGGCTAGGTAGTCCTTATGGACCCAAACGCCCTGCGCATTGTTAGCCACATGCAGGCGCTTGCCATCCCATTCGGCAAAACAACCCCGTGGCTCGATCGAATTGACGATAATCCGGTTGTCATCGACATCCATTGCCACAATGCGAGCGGCGGATTGGAACGCTGCCTCCGTTGCCGCCTCATCGCCGGTGCCCCAATCAAAGGCGCAATTATCAGGTGCTTCGCCGTGGATCTCCTGTCCACCTCGCGCGATGTCCAACTTAACGGGCAGCTCTTCGTACTCCAGCACGATCAACTCTGCGGCGTCGCGTGCCTGCGCCAAAGTATCTGCGATCACCACCGCAACCGCCTCCCCGACAAACCGCATCCGGCCTTTGGCCAACATCGGGCGCAAAGGCTGCGCGCCCTTCGTGCCGTCTCGGTTTTGCACCAGCGAGCTAAAAAGCCCAATGTTCATCCCTGCAGCTTCAAGATCAGCGCAGGTTGCCACCAGATGCACGCCTTCAACTTGCGCCGCATCAGACACATCTAATTCGGTGATGTCCGCATGGGCCACGGGGGCACGAAAGACAAAAGCATGAAGCGATCCTTCGGGGGCGATGTCATCGACATAGCGCCCTTCGCCCGTCAGAAAACGCACATCCTCTGTCCGTTTGACTGATTGGCTCTTGCCGAATTTTTCCATGTTTTTCGCCCCTTGGTGCCGAGTTGCTGCCCAATGCAAACTATATCAGGCAACGGCAGTGTCTAGAGCATTACACCGTTTTGTCAGGTGCACGCGGTCGCATTTTTCTGAACCCTACAACGGTTGAAAATGCCCGGGCGCGTCCGCTCCACGGAGGCAAAACCGCCTTGATACACCGTAAACCACCCAGTTGATCTCGAGCCCAAGGCATAAGCGTCTGCCAGCAATTAGGGACACGCCTGCAATTAGAGGCAATTTGACCAACACATGACCCAACCAAAGGGCACCAGCCACCCTTTCCCTCACGCGCAAGCTGGGCTAGATCACCAAAGCGCAGACGCGAGGGAAAAGATCATGGCACTGGACAAGACATTTGACGCCGCTGAGGCCGAAGCCCGGCTTTATGCCGCATGGGAAACCGCGGGCGCATTCAAGGCCGGGGCCAATGCGTCACGCGATGAAACATACTGCGTGATGATCCCGCCGCCGAACGTGAACGGCTCACTGCACGTGGGCCATGCGTTCAACAACACGCTCCAAGACATTCTGACCCGCTGGCACCGCATGCGCGGCTTTGACACCCTGTGGCAACCGGGCCAAGACCACGCAGGCATCGCCTTGCAGCTTGCGGTCGAAAACAAGCTGTCTGAGAGCGGCATCAAACGCACTGATCTAAGCCGAGAAGAATTCCTCACCCACGCTTGGGCATACAAAGAAAACACCGCTGACACCATTGTGGGTCAGCTCAAGCGCCTCGGTGCTTCATGTGATTGGTCGCGCAATGCGTTCACCATGTCCGGTGCTCCGGGCGACACCCGCGTTGGCCACGAGAACTCCCCTAACTTCCACGACGCCGTGATCAAAGTCTTCGTTCAGATGTACAATGATGGCAAAATCTACCGCGGCAAACGTCTGGTCAATTGGGACCCCCGGTTTGAGACGGCGATTTCTGATCTTGAAGTAGAGAGCACCGAAGTTGACGGCCATATGTGGCACTTCAAATACCCGTTGGCGGGCGGTGCTACATACACTTACCTGGAAAAAGACGAAGACGGTAACGTCACGCTGGAAGAAGAGCGCGACTACATCTCGATTGCCACAACGCGACCTGAAACTATGCTGGGCGACGGAGCTGTTGCCGTTCATCCATCGGATGAGCGTTACGCGCCAATAATCGGAAAACTATGCGAAATTCCCGTTGGCCCGAAAGCGCAGCGCCGCCTCATTCCGATCATCACAGATGAATACCCCGACAAGGATTTCGGCTCAGGCGCGGTGAAGATCACAGGCGCACATGACTTTAATGATTACGGCGTCGCAACCCGCAACAACATTCCGCTTTATGCGCTGATGGACACCCGCGGTGCGATGCGTGCCGACGGTCTGCCCTACATCGAGGCCGCGGCCCGCGCCCAAGCAATTGCTGATGGATCCGAGGACGCACCCCAAGATGCGACCGAGATCAATCTGGTACCCGACGCTTACCGTGGACTGGACAGGTTTGAGGCGCGCAAAAAGGTGATCGAAGACATCACTGCAGAGGGTCTTGCCGTGATGACCGAAGCGGGCGATCCGCGCCTCGGTAAGCCCAAAAAGAAAGCCACTGATGAGGATGCACCCACGTCTGTCCCCCTCGTCGAGGCCAAGAAGATCATGCAGCCGTTTGGCGACCGGTCCAAAGTTGTGATCGAGCCGATGTTGACCGACCAATGGTTCGTCGACACAGACCAGATCGTGCAGCCCGCCATCGACGCTGTGCGCAATGGCGACGTGAAGATCATGCCCGAAAGCGGCGAGAAAGTGTACTATAACTGGCTGGAGAACATCGAGCCTTGGTGCATCTCACGGCAATTGTGGTGGGGACATCAGATCCCGGTTTGGTTTGGTCCTTCGAAAGAATGGATTGAGCATTTTCTTGAAAGTAAGAAGAATGACGAAGCCTGGGCGCAGTCGATCAGCTTCGAAGGCAACAATGCTTTAGCTGACAAACAGTTCTGCGCTCCCAATGCGATCCAAGCGCATTCACTGGCACAAGATTATTACAGTAGTGATGTCTCCGTCTCGATATTGCCTCAGTCCAAGGATGGCTGTTTCATTCTAAGAAAAACCCTGGATGGAAAAATTGAGCTGGAAATTGGCCGCGACCCAGACGTTCTAGACACATGGTTCTCTTCAGGCCTCTGGCCCATCGGCACCCTCGGTTGGCCAGATGAAACGGACGCGCTCAAGAAGTACTTCCCCACGTCCGATTTGATTACAGGGCAAGACATCCTGTTTTTCTGGGTCGCACGCATGATGATGATGCAGCTAGATACCACGGGCAAAATCCCCTTTGACACTGTCTACCTTCACGGCCTCGTACGTGATGCGAAAGGCAAGAAGATGTCGAAATCAGTGGGCAACGTCATCGACCCGCTCGATATTATCGGCGAATATGGTGCCGACGCGCTGCGCTTTACCAACGCGGCTATGGCGTCACTTGGTGGTGCCCTCAAGATGGATACAGCCCGCATTGCCGGCTACCGCAACTTCGGTACGAAGCTTTGGAATGCGCACCGTTTTGCTGAAATGAACGGCGTCTTCGACGGCACTGCGGCCACGATACCAAAGGTAACCGCGACGCTTAACATTTGGATCATCGGGGAAACCGCGCGCATTCGCGAAGAAACAGATGCTGCCCTTACCGCTTACCGTTTTAACGATGCTGCAAACGGGCTTTATGCCTTTGTCTGGGGCAAAGTCTGTGACTGGTATGTTGAGTTGTCCAAACCGCTCCTGCAGGATGACGCACCCGAAGCAGAGGAAACGCGCCAAACCTTGAAATGGGTTCTGGATCAATGCCTTATCATGCTGCACCCCATCATGCCGTTCATCACAGAAGAGCTGTGGGGCACCACCGTCGCGCGTTCAAAAGTGCTGGTACACGCCGATTGGCCCGACTACACAACCGCCGATCACCTCATTGAGGCCGCCGATATGGAGATGAACTGGGTCATCGGATTGATTGAGAGCATCCGCTCTGCCCGGACCCAGATGCATGTGCCTGCGGGCCTCAAAGTGCCGATGATCGCAACTGAAATGAGCAGTATGGCCAAAGGCGCCTGGGCGCGGAATGAGGCCATGATCAAACGTCTCGCCCGTGTGGAATCCTTGGAAACTGCTGACAGTTTCCCGAATGGCACCGTCAGCATCCCTGCGCCGGGCGCGCAATTTGGCCTGCCTTTGGCCGGGCTGATTGATCTCGACGAAGAAAAGGCGCGCCTGCAAAAGTCGCTCGACAAGCTGATGAAGGAAATCGGTGGCCTTAAGGGGCGGCTCAACAATCCAAATTTTGCAGCCTCCGCCCCCGAAGAAGTTGTCGCTGAAGCCACTGCAAACCTCGCTGCACGCCAAGAAGAAGCTGATCAGCTCAATGCTGGTTTGTCTCGCCTCAACGAATTGGGCTGAGCTGCGTATCAAATTGTTGACCCCGCCTGCGAATATGGGCGGGGCTGAGAGTTTGTCGTTGGATATCTATGAGCGGGTTCACGCAAGAACCGCGCTGCAGGCGCTTATTTAAATACCGCAGGGCGCTTGCCGAATTCAGCAGCAATCACTTCCATCTGATGCGGCTTGCCAATCAACTCCGCCTGGGCGCGGGACTCCGCCAACAGCACATCCTCAGATGATCCTACTTCTGCCAGCGCAATCAGCGCCTTGGCCGCACGTATCGCACTTGGGCTTTTTCCAGCGATTGTCCCTGCCAGCTTCATCGCCGCAGCAAGTGGATCATCGGCCAGCTCGGTCACCAAACCCCAACGTTCTGCCTGCTGTGCATCGATCCGTTCGGCCGTGTATGTTAGTCGACGCAAAACGTCGCTGCGGACCAAATGCGGAAGCAACACCATGCCGCCCATATCCGGAACGATCCCCCATTTCATCTCCATCACAGCCAGCTTGGTTTGGGGTTCAGCAATGCGGATGTCCGCCCCCAGCGCCAGCTGCAGTCCTGCGCCGTAAACCGCACCATGCAATGCGGCGATCACCGGCACACCCACGCGTGTCCAGATCATCGCGACTTCTTGCCATTGGTTTGTGGTCCTGTCGCCATGGCTGCGCGGCATGATGAGCTCAACCGGATCTTTGCCAATCATCCCCGACAACCCACCGATATCAATGCCTGCACAAAACGCCTTGCCTTCGCCTGACAGCACCACAACCCGCGCAGCTGATGCGGCCACCTCTTGACCAGCAGCAATGATTGCATCGATCATCTCCTGATCGACCGCGTTCATTTTGTCAGGTCGGGTCAAGCGTACATGGGCGATGTGGTCAGAATAGGTCACTGTTACGCGAGGCATGGGTTTCTCCAGGGTTGGGGTCCCCAGCATCTCAACCGATTACAGGGCCACATGCCACCAAAACGTGGCGGCAGATCAAAGCGGTACGACTTTTTCAATCGCGCGCATGGCACCCAGCCCTTTATCGTAAACCAACGTCAGGATTCGCCGCGTTGCGGGAGTGCGCAGTGCAATTCCGGTGCCGCGCAAGGCCCCTGCTGCAGCCGTAGCTGCCAAAAAACTGCGCCGTGTAAGCTTGGCCATAAGAACACCCCCCTCAGATGCGAATGATTCTCACGTAACTACGAAAAGGTCGCTTTCAACCCCTTGCCCACAGCGATCCAGCAGCGTTACTTTGGGGATATGACCCATGCCCGCCTTACCCCGCTTGTCCAATCGCTCCCCGCAACCGTGCCTTTTGTTGGCCCTGAAACGCAAGAACGCGCGCGAGGTGCCCCGTTTACCGCAAGGCTTGGCGCGAATGAAAACGTCTTTGGGCCCTCCCCGCGTGCGATAGACGCGATGGCTGAGACCGACCAATGGATGTACGGCGATCCCGAAAGCCACGATCTGCGCAGTGCACTCGCGGACCATCACCAGACCACACCTGATCATATCATTGTCGGCGAGGGCATCGACGGCTTGCTAGGTTATTTAGTCAGGCTTTGTGTCGCCCAAGGCGATGCCGTGGTGACCTCTGCAGGGGCATACCCTACGTTTAACTACCACGTCGCCGGCTTTGGCGGGGTGCTTCACACTGTCCCTTACAAGGACGATCACGAAGACCCTAACGCGTTGTTTTCAGAAGCGGCAGAAGTAGATGCAAAGCTGGTCTACCTTGCCAATCCGGACAACCCGATGGGCAGTTGGCACAAAGGTGGGGACCTCGTCGAGGCGATGGATGCACTGCCCGCAGAAAGCTTGCTAGTGCTTGATGAGGCATATGTCGATTGCGCCCCGCAAGGCACCGCCCTGCCGCTGGCATTCAGTGATCCGCGCGTGATCCGGATGCGGACGTTTTCAAAGGCTTACGGGATGGCAGGCGCACGTGTTGGCTATGCTCTTGCCGATCCAGCGCTCGTTTCGGCATTCGACAGGGTGCGCAACCATTTCGGAATGAACCGTGCCGCACAGGCCGGAGCGCTCGCCGCCCTGCAAGACCCTGATTGGCTGGCGCAAACTGTCGCAAGCATCGACATCGCACGCACCCGCATCGCAAAAATTTCCACGGACAACGGGCTGAAACCACTCCATTCGGCCGCAAACTTTGTCACCATTGATTGCGGGCGCGACGGGGCTTTTGCCAAGGCAGTTCTCGACGGATTAGTGGCGCGCGGCATCTTTGTGCGCATGCCGTTTGTGGCCCCGCAAAATCGCTGTATTCGTATCAGTTGCGGTACCCAAGCCATGCTTGATGCTGTTGCAATTGCTCTGCCAGAAGCGCTCAGCGACGCAATGAAGGGCTGACAGCCACAATTTTCGCGCTATCATCCAAATCGTCAAAACCCGGAGGGCCAATGAATCACGACCGCCAAGCCGCGCCCAATTACACCAACGCTTGCATCACGATGTTTGGCGTGAACATTGCATGGATCTTCTTTGCGATTTGGGCCGCGTGGGGTCTAGCTGCCGCAGCATTGCTGGGCTGGCTGATCAACCGCGTGATCCGCCACATCGGCGTCCGGCGCGGCACGCTGTGAATCGGCAATAACTTGTGCCGCAGCGTCCAGTGCACCAGCGCCATGTGCAATATCCAGACTGCGCATCCCCGCTTCTACACCGCCGAGCAATCCAAGGATCATGTGCCCATTTACATGGCCCATATGACCTAAACGGAAAAAGCCGTGCCATGCCGCGTCGCCCGGTTCCGCCATACCCAGACCAATGCCAAGGGTCAGGCCCAGGTTTTCTTCAACCCATGTGCGCAAGCGCGTTCCATCCGGTGGCTCAAGGCGCAATGCGGTCACCGCATGGCTCCGGTAATCCCGGTCCGCAACATTCATCGCAAAATGACCGGCACCACTCCATGCCTCTGATGCGGCCCAAACCGCGCGCGCCAGTGTTTCATGGCGCAACCAGACATTTTCAATGCCTTCTTCTTGGATCATATCGAGAGAAGCGCGCAGACCGTAAAGGTGATGTGTTGGTGCCGTACCGCCGAAATACTCAAAAAACTGCTCAGGATGGGCACGTGGCATCCAATCCCAATAACGGCTGACGCGAGGCATGGCGTTCCGCACCGCCTCAGCGCGGTCATTGAAGAAAACGAACGAAACGCCAGGCGGAACCATCAGCCCCTTTTGGCATGCCGTCACCATCACGTCGACGCCCCACGCGTCCATCTCAAACACGTCACATCCCAGCGAGGCGATGCAATCTGCCATCAACAACGCCGGATGTCCCAGATCATCCAAGAGCACCCGAAGGGCTGAGATATCATTGCGGATCGAGCTTGACGTATCAACATGTACGGCCAGCACCGCTTTGATTTCATGCGCCTTATCGGCCGAAAGGGCTTCTGCGACTCGCGCCATTTCGATGGGTGAGTGCTTACCAAAATCAATCAAATCAACCTGTGCGCCCAGCCCTTCAGCCATCTCGCCCCAACCGACGCCAAAGCGGCCCGTGGCAGGCACAAGGACCCGGTCGCCCGGACTGATCACATTGGCCAGTGCTGCTTCCCACGCGGCATGCCCGTTGCCGATATAAATCGCGACGTGATGCTGCGTCCGCGCCACAGCCCGTAAATCACGTGTGAGGTCGGGCATCATATTGATCAGCTCACCGGCATAGATATTGGGTGCCGCACGGTGCATTGCACGCAAGACAGCGTCCGGCATCACAGAAGGTCCTGGGATGGCTAAATAGGATCGGCCTTGTGCCAGCGTTGTTGCCTTGGTCATCGCAGGTTTTCCTTTGCGCTATAACCCGATTCAGCTCGCAACTTAGCGGCCCGCGGCGGGACGTCAATCGCTTGCCCCGCTCCGTCGAGCGCCCTACAGTCAGCTGTGCAGCAAACCGCCGCCAAGGACAGTGATATTTTGACCGAGCCGCAAACCTACACGTCCCGCGAATTGTTGACCTGGCTCTGGCATGGGTACCTCAAACGGCACCTTGGGATGCTAAGCCTAGCGCTTGTTTTCATGATCATTGAAGGCTCAACTTTGGGTGCGCTTGCGCGCCTGATGCAACCAATGTTCGACCAAGTTTTTGTTGCAGGTGACAAAAACATGTTGGTTTTCGTGGGCCTCGTATTGGTCGGCATCTTTGTGGTTCGTGCAATTTCCAGCGTGGCACAAAAGGTGCTGCTAACGCGGATCGCACGACGCTCGGCCGCAGACATGCGCATTGATTTACTCGATCAGATGATGGCGCAGGATGGGGCTTTTCATCAGACGCACCCGCCGGGCTTTCTTATGCAACGCGTGCAATTGGACGTTAACGCGGTTGGATCTGTCTGGCGGTCGGTCATTACCGGTGCCGGACGTGACTTCATTGGCCTCTTGGTGCTGTTAGGCGTGGCTATTTCTATTGATCCGATTTGGGCGCTGCTGGCCTGTATCGGCATCCCCGTTTTGGTTTTGCCTGCCGCTGTCGCCCAACGTTTTGTCCGCCGTCGGGCCCGCGAGGCCCGCGACCTAGGCGCCACCCTTTCTACCCGTCTCGATGAAGTATTCCACGGCATCGTCCAGATCAAACTCAACGCGCTGGAGCAATATCAGGCCCGCCAATACCGCGATATCACCAACAAATTCATCGAGACCGAAGTCCGTACCGCCTTTGGCAGCGCTGCTATTCCGGCAATGATCGATATCATGTCCGGCATCGGCTTCATGGCTGTAATCCTCTATGGCGGCTCCGAAATCCTTGAGGGCGAAAAGACCATCGGCCAGTTCATGACCTTCTTTACCGCGATGGGATTTACCTTTAGCCCCCTGCGCCGTCTGGCAGCCGTAAGTGGCCTATGGCAAACGGCGGCCGCGTCCCTTGAACGCCTCAAAGAACTCATGGATGAACCAGTCCTGCTCAAATCACCAGCCAAACCAAAGCCCGCCCCAAAGGGCGTGCCTGATATCACGCTTGACGGGGTATCGCTGTCTTATGGCGAAACGCAGGTGTTGCATGACCTGACCCTGACTGCGAAGGCCGGTAATACCACGGCGTTGGTCGGCCCATCCGGAGCCGGAAAATCAACCATTTTCAATCTGTTGACGCGCCTTGTTGATCCGCAATCTGGCAAGGTGAAACTTGGTGGGATTGCGACCGACGAGATGGCCCTGCCCGATCTACGCAAGCTCTTTTCCGTCGTCACCCAAGAAGCGCTGCTGTTCGATGAAACTTTACGCGAAAACATCGTGCTGGGCCGGACGGACGTTACGGACGCGCAACTCAAAAAGGTGCTTGATGCTGCCCATGTCTCTGACTTCATCCCGAATTTGGAAAACGGCTTGGACACCCGCGTCGGCACGCGTGGATCCACCCTATCAGGTGGCCAGCGCCAGCGCGTTGTGATCGCACGTGCATTGCTGCGCGACACCCCGGTCTTGTTGCTGGATGAGGCCACTAGCGCCCTCGACGCCCAATCCGAGCAGGTCGTCCAAGACGCGCTCGACCGACTAGCTGCCGGGCGCACAACCATCGTGATCGCGCACCGTTTGTCGACAATTCGTGGCGCTGACAAAATTGTGGTGATGGACCGGGGCCGCGTTGTCGACCAGGGAACCCACGAAGAACTGCTCAAGCGCGGCGGTACATACGCCGATCTTTACCGCCTACAGTTCAAAGACGCAGGTGGTCCGGGCCAAACTGCACCAGTGCCAAACACCAACCCCGACGACACTGAGGTCGGTCTCCTTCAACGGCTGTCGCAACTGCTCTTCGGACCAACGGGAACTTAATAGGGTCTGAACTAAATATACAATCGCTCGCAAGCGCCGCGTTTGAGTCGGTCTAACGTCGATATGCCCGCGCCAACCGATCAGGTGACACGCCAGCCAAATATTGCAACAACGTCCACAGATTGCGCGTGCCCCGCCGCAGCCAGCCTTGCCGCTGATACCGCTGCGCACTTGTCACCGCCACGGCTCCCACCGGCTGCAACTGACCGCGCAAGGCCCGCGACAGCGCCACGTCCTCCATTAACGGCTGATCACGGTAGCCCCCCACCGCTTCATAAAGTGGGCGCGGCAACAGCATGCCTTGATCCCCGTAAGGTAATCCGAACCTGCTGCGCAAATTCGCCCACCCCGCAACCATCCACGCCGCCGCGCTGGCTTCGTCAAACTGCAGCCGAAACCAGCCCGCCTTTTGTCGACGCATATGTTGCTCGACGGCTCCGCTCCATCCAGGGGACAGCACCGTATCCGCATGAAGCACCAACAGCCAAGCACCCTGCGCCGCGGCGCACCCTCGCCGTAACTGTCCACCGCGCGAGGCAGGCCCTCTGACCATTTCCCCGCCCCAGGCTTCAGCAATCGCACATGTCCCATCTTTTGATCCGCCGTCGCTCACAATAAGTTCGCGGATCAACCCGGCATCCAGCCCCTCCATCAACGCTGACAGGCAAGCCGGCAGCGTTTCTTCTGCGTCTAGCGTTGGGATGATCACGGATATGGCAGCGCGCATGCGGCACCCCTTTTTCGTTTCGTCAAAGCGCTTATATGTTAACAGACGTAAAAAAGGACAGCCCCATGACCCAACGCCGCATCCTCCGCGTATCAGGCAAAGATACCCGTGACTTCTTGCAAGGGCTTGTCACCAATGATGTTTCCAAAATTGACGACGGGTTGGTCTACGCCGCTCTGCTCACCCCTCAGGGCAAATATATTGCTGATTTCTTTATGGCAGCTGATGGGGATGACGTGCTGCTTGATCTTGATGAGGCCCAGGCCGACGCGGTGGCGCAGCGCCTTGGCATGTACAAACTGCGCGCGGCTGTGGCGATCGCACAAACTGATCTGCACCTGCACCGCGGCCTTGGCAAAACGCCGCAATCTGCACATGCGGATCCGCGCCATGCTTCCCTTGGGTGGCGCATGTACTCCGATACGCCGCAAACCGATGACACAACCGATTGGAACAGCCTGTACGTCACGCATCTGATCCCGAGTTCTGGCGTTGAGCTTACCCCAGACAGTTTTATCCTTGAGGTCGGGTTCGAGCGGCTCTCTGGCGTTGATTTCCGCAAGGGCTGTTATGTCGGCCAAGAAGTCACTGCCCGGATGAAACACAAAACAGAACTGCGCAAAGGTCTTGCTCGCGTACACATTGAAGGTGAGGCTGAAACTGGGGCTGCTATCTTGGCAGATGGCAAACCCGCAGGTACGTTGCTTAGTCGATCGGGCAGCGAAGCCATTGCCTATCTGCGCTATGATCGCGCTACAGGCGTGATGAAGGCAGAGGATGCAACCCTCCGCCTGATTTCAAAAAGCTAAGCCAGCCTCAGGCCCGCTCTGAATATTCCATCGTTTCGGTGTTGACGATAATGTCTTCGTCCTGCCCCACGAAGGGCGGCACCATTACCTTGAAACCATTGTCGAGGACCGCAGGCTTGAAGCTGTTGGCCGCTGTCTGGCCTTTAACCACAGGCTCGGTTTCGACGATTTTGCAGGTGACCTTTTGCGGCAACCGCGCATTCAACGCTTCATCTTCATGATATTCGACCACGATCATCATACCGTCTTGCAAAAATGGACGCCGTTCGCCCAACAATTCCGCATCTAGCTGAACCTGCTCGTAGGTTTGGGTGTCCATGACAACCAACATGCCGCTGTCTTCGTACAAAAACTGCTGATCTTTTTGTTCAAGTCGAACCTTTTCCACCTTGTCCGCAGACCGGAAACGTTCGTTCAACTTGGAGCCGTTGCGCAAATTGCGCATCTCGACCTGCGCAAAAGCGCCGCCTTTTCCGGGCTTTACATGGTCGACCTTCACCGCCGCCCACAAACCGCCATTATGCTCCAGCACGTTACCGGGGCGTATCTCGTTTCCGTTAATCTTAGGCATATGTCAAAACCACGTCAAAAGGTTGATGAATTACTGCCGCACCCTATATCTGGTGGTGTAAGGCGGTGCAAGACAACCTATCGCGTGCTGCACCTGCAGCAAGCCATGCATCTAACGCATGGGTGCATTGCAAAAACAGGGTATCCGAATCGCCCACTATCGGTCATAAGAGGTCTCAAGCCGAAATGACAAGAACAAGAATAATTGAAAGGACGACGAGATGAAAGATTTCGTTGACGGCACAGCCTTTAATAACGAGCAAGGTAACCGTGCCCGCAAACTTTTCGCAGCTGTCGTACTGGCTGCACTGGACGATGCAATTGCTGACGATAAAAAATATGGCAACGGCCCGGAACAGATCGCCCGCTGGGCTCGCTCGCGCGATGGCCGCGAAGTGTTGAGCTGTGCAGGTATCGACCCCAATGAGCGTGTTGTAAGCGGTCTCATGGACTTTGTTGGAAAAGGCGTGCGGACTTCCGTTGCCCTGTCCCGCGAAGAATCAGAGCGTCGCAATGCGGCACAGCAGGCCGAAGCGGCATAAGCTACGAAGCCTGTGTGAAAATCAAAAAACGCAGCTTAAAGGCTGCGTTTTTTGATTTCTGGGGGGCCCGCCAACAGGAGGTTTGCCCAACTGAAGGCTGCTAGGCTCTCCTTCTCCAATGAGACAACCGTCCAAACCGCTTAACGCACGATTGGTTTGCGGCACAAAGTGATGCCCCCGGCTACCGCCGCCATGGTAGGTTCGCTGGGTCTAACCCAGCCGGTACGATTGTCTCAACATTACAGCCCAAACCAGCTTAGATCGAACGCGCGCGCCATGGTCGCAGCACCAATCAGTAAATGAGCCGGTGTATTCATGCCGCCTACCCCTTTTACCATCCACCAAATTGCGCCAGTTTGCACACAACACGAGATGTTTGGCGCGAGGCAGCACAACATGACAAAAGCGATCATGATACAGGGTACCGGCAGCAATGTCGGCAAATCTATGATCGTGGCCGGGATCTTGCGGGCTCTCACCCGGCGCAGCCTGAACGTGCGGCCATTCAAATCGCAGAACATGTCAAACAATGCGGCTGTCACATCTGATGGTGGCGAAATCGGCCGTGCTCAGGCCTTGCAAGCCCGCGCTGCGGGCGTTGCCCCCCATACCGACATGAATCCAATCCTGCTAAAGCCGCAGACATCAACGGGGGCACAGGTCATCGTGCAAGGCCAGGTTGCTGGCCATCAAGAGGCCGCCGCCTTTGGTGAGAACAAGTCCACCTTGATGCCCGCCGTGCTGCAAAGCTTTGCCCGGTTGGCCAAAACATGTGATCTGATCGTGGTCGAAGGGGCTGGTAGCCCGGCGGAAACCAACCTAAGGCGCGGCGATATCGCCAACATGGGCTTCGCGCGCGCGGCAGGTGTCCCTGTTATTTTGATGGGCGACATCGACAGGGGCGGTGTGATTGCCCAGATCGTGGGCACCAAAACTGTATTAGACGCCGCCGACAACGATCTCATAAAAGCGTTTTCTGTCAATAAATTCCGCGGCGATCGCAGTTTGTTTGACGCTGGCCGCGACGATATCGCGGCGCGCACTGGCTGGCCTTCATTGGGGGTCATCCCTTGGTTTGAAGGTGCGCACCGCCTGCCAGCAGAAGATGTGATGGACCTGCCCGCGCGCGCGCGTTCAGGGGGTAAAGGGTGTATCATCGCCGTTCCGCAACTGCCCCGCATCTCAAACTTCGACGATCTTGATCCATTGGCGGCAGAGCCTGCTGTTGATTTGCGCATGATCCCGCCCGGCACACCGATCCCCGGCGACGCTGATCTGGTCCTGCTGACCGGTAGCAAAGCCACAATCGCCGATCTTGCCGCGCTGCGCGCAAATGGTTGGGACATAGACATCGCCGCTCATATTCGCCGGGGCGGTGCTGTTATGGGGCTATGTGGCGGCTATCAAATGTTGGGTCGTAGCATTAGCGATCCGCACGGTATCGAAGGCCCTGCATCACATGTTGAAGGCCTTGGCCACCTTAACGTTGAAACGGTGCTGGCGCCAACGAAACACCTGTCACTCAAATCTGGCACACATATCGTCAGTGGCACGGCCGTATCGGGGTATGAAATCCATATGGGCGAAACGCAAGGACCTGATACACATACGCCTTGGCTGAGCTTTGAAAGCATGGCGGAAGGTGCTGCAAACCGCAGCGGCAAGGTTTTAGGCTGCTATCTGCATGGAATTTTTGCCTCGGACGCCTTTCGCGCAACGTATCTTGCAACGCTAGGAGCGTCTTCAACGACACTGTTCGAAGATCAAGTTGAAGAAACGTTGGACGCACTGGCCGATCACATTGAACGCTATTTCGACCTTGATCACATGCTAACACTGGCCGCTGAGGTCAAAGCCTAGGTTATTCCAGTTCTTGCGCCGTCAAAGCGCGGTGAATTTCGCGCCGGACCAACTTGCGGACATTGCGCGTGATCCGTTCACCCAACGCCCCTTGGAGCTCTTCGCGAACAATATCACTCACCAAGTCGCGCAAGGCATCTTCATCAAGTACCTGATCATCGCTGTTAAACCCAACAAAGCCGTCATCCGCGTCATCCGTTTGCGGCGTTGGCTCCACATCAAGGGTCACGGATGGGCCATCTGTTGCATGAACAAAACTCTGCGCTTGCGGCGCATCGGCCTCTTCCATCGGTAAAATCACATCCTCAGAGTCGTCTTTAAACTCAAAATATTCTGACCGATCGCCCAAATCCGCTTCGTCATCGGCGATCACAGCTTCGGTAGCGGGTTCTTCTAACTCCGCCGCTTGGGTCACAACAATCTCGTCTTCTGCATGCGTTTCCAACTCATCCACTTGGGCTGCAACGGGTTCGTCATCAGCAGCTACATCATCAGCACGCTCGTCTAATTGGATCGATTCCGTTTCGGTTGCGGTTTCCACCTCCAAAGGTTCCGCGTCATCCACCTCTGCTTCAAGCTCTTCAGAAACAGCTTTTTCAAACCCAGGCAAACGCGCGCCAGTGGCATCCAGCTCGACATCGTCTTCCCAGTCGATTGTTGCGCTTTTGGTGCCTGAATAGGCATCCGTACCCGCTTCATCAGGCTCCCATTCCTGCCGGATCGATCCGGCAGCCTCAAGCGCGCTGATCTTTGCGGTCAACATCGACGCCTTGGAATTCTCAGCGCGCACTTGAATCGTCGGCGCAGCCTCATCATCAGGCATTGAGGCTACTTCTTCTTCGTCCGCAATGACGTCACCGACATCATCCACGGAGGCTTCAAATGCCGCCTCCTCTAACGGTGCCGCTGTTTCGATGTCATCGTCCCAGAAGGCCTCCGATGAATGGTCCCCGAATTCCTCGTCATCATCCCAACTTGTATCCACCTCTGCGTCAGCCTCAGGCGTGGCGGTAACTTCTGACTCCAACACCCCAGCAATGGCATCATCACCCTCTTCGGGCAGTTCCGGTTCTTCCCACGTTTCTTCAGTAAGCTGGCGAAGATCGAGGGTTTCGGGCTGTTCTTGCTCGGTCACGCGTAGCGATGGGGTCAAAACCAACCGGTCTTCTACAGGCTTAGACTTTGGTTTTTGCAGCGGGCGCTTATCTTCGGACACCAAACGGCGGATCGAAGACAAGACATCCTCCACATCATCATTACTCACGGGCTTTGACATTTCTTTCCCACTCTTTCCTCATTGAGAATGTTACCCCGACATCGGGATTCTCACAAGCAGACCTTGAAAATTGTAGAGCTTTCTTGTCTTCTTAGAGGGCAAAAAAGCAAAAAATCTACATTAGTTTTTCTGCAATTTACGCAGCACACGGTCCAGCTGTTGTCCTTGTTTGCTCCGGTTCGTGGGGCTGTCTTTGACAAGGTTATAATATTCAGCGGGGTCATAAATCTGCACTGGCAAACCCAGATCACGGGCAGTCAACTGACCCTTCGAAGAAAGCACCGAATAGGCCGAGATATAAAGCTGGCTCTGCGCGGAAATGCGCGCGGCTTCCGCATCCAAAAGTGACTGCTCTGCGTCGAGCACATCAAGTGTGGTACGTGCACCTAACGTCGCTTCTTCGCGGACACCTTGGAATGCGATGCGTGCAGCGCGAATTTGTTCCGCGGTCGCGGCTAGAGACGCCCGTGCAGAATCCAGTTGTGCATAAGATTGGCCAACGCCTTGTTGAATATCGTGGCGTACGCGGTGAAGATTTCCACGCTGAGCATCGCGGTTTGCCGTCGCTTGGCGCACCTGCGCAGACAACAAGCCGCCTCGGTAAATCGGCCCACCAATGTTAAGGCCGACCACACCTTGGTTTTGATAAGCATCGGTATCTAGGGTCTCAATGACTGACAATCGGCCTTCCAAACCTATCGTCGGCTTCATGTTCGCTTCGGCCTGCCTGATCCGCAGCTCAGCCGCGGCAACCTGATGCTGAACCGCGCGAAGGCTGGGATGGAAACGCACCGCGATCCCCTTAGCTGCTTCCACATCACCGCCTAGATTTGGCAGCCTTGGCAAAGCAGACAAACGGCCAGGCTTGCGGCCTACCACATTGCGGTATTCCTCGATTGAGATCTGAAGGTTACCTTTTGCATTCGCCTGATTGCTACGCGCAGATGCCAGTTGCGCCTCAGCCAATGCGACATCGGTCCGGGTCACTTCGCCGACCTCAAAACGGTTTTGGGCTGCGCGGAGTTCCTCGGCTAACACGCGCTGGTTATTGTCCGCCAGCTCAACGAATTCATACGCCTCAATGACACCCATAAAGGCTGCAACAGCCCGCAACAGCACATCTTGCTCAATCGCAAGCAGTGTATCACGCGTGGCCAACACAGTTTCTTTGGTGGCTTCAATTCCGAAAGCTGTCGCACCAAAATCATACACCAGTAGGTCCGCGATCAACGAGATCGACGCCTCTGTGTTATTGATGTTCTGCCGGCCCAAAACGGATACCGCAGAGCGCGACCTCCCGAAGGTCTGCGTTATATCTGCAGACCAGCTGATGATCGGTTTCAGCGCGGAGTTAGCAATTGCAACATCTTCATCTGCAGCTCTGAGCAATGCGCGGTTTTGGTCCAATAGGCCCGAATGCGTGTAAGCACCAACCAACGCATCTGCGAGCGTATCCGCCTGCGCAGGCACGGCCAGCCCGACACATATTGTGCCTGCGGCAATGGCCCTGCCGATCTGTTTTCGAACGTTCATCACTTTCATGACCTGTCTCCTATATCTGCTCGTTTTGTCCCGTGACGCTTGCTGCGTCTTCAGAACTCGAATTCAATTTCTTTCAAAAATCCGTCCAATACTGGAGCGCCTGCATTAAATGCCCTGCGCCAGCTTATTTCACCATCACGCTTGTAGCCCACACGCACTTCGCCCAGCGCACCTTCCATAAAGATACACGCAATGCGCCCGCCTTCTTTCAATTGATCACTCAAAGCGGCCGGCATTTTCGCGACGCCACCTTGCACAAGGATCACGTCGTAGGGTCCATGCTGTGCAGCTCCTGCAGCCAAAGGTCCCACATGTAACATCGCATTGTCAGCTCCGGCTGCCACCAGGGCGTCCTGCGCCTCATGCGCCATGGCCTCGTCCTCTTCGACAGCAATCACGGCTTCGGCCATCCGCGCGATAACAGCTGCAGAATACCCCATCGCGCACCCCACATCGAGCACCAGTTCGCTGCCATCAATCGCCAATACGTCTAGCATTTTGGCCAGCGTCCGCGGCTCAAGAACCACCCGCCCCTGACCAAGATTGATGTTCTCACCAACATAAGCGGCCTCGCGTTGGCGCGCTGGCACGAAATCTTCGCGTGCGACATGTAACATGGCGTCAATAATCGGAAATTTGGTCACGTCCGATGGGCGCACTTGCGTGTCGACCATCACGGTCCTGCGGGCGGCAAAGTCTGTCATGTGCGAAACTCGTTTGTTTTCTTTGGTGTTCAAGAGCAAATGTGCCACATCAACGCGCCTGCGGCAACGGCGCAAAAACGCTTTTCCATGAACTGGTCTTGCAGCGCCACAGTTGTTCGGCTACCTAGGCCATCGCACCCGGCGGCGAGTTGGCGGAGTGGTTACGCAGCGGATTGCAAATCCGTGTACAGGAGTTCGATTCTCCTACTCGCCTCCATATAATTAAGGCCCCAACGCCTTCTGAACCTAGATCCCGGTGACACTCCGGTGACATCTCAGTTTTTTAGAGCTCCCCTTTTTGATGATTTCCAATTCTGACGCGCTGGCAGCCCTCTGAAGCCCCTCCACACGTGGAGCCACAGGATTAGCTGTTGCCCACAAGTAATCACTCGGCTTCTTTCGGGGCTCAAACCAGTCAGAATTCACCAACAGAATGCACCTACTGAGGTCAAGAACAGCCCCGCCCCGCACAGCGGCAATCAATCGTAGGAACTGGCGGTTCGAGGTGCTTCGTTTCAAAAGTCGTTAAACCGCGCAACCACCTGCAAATTCCCGGCTTCGCAATGCCAATGCCTGTCAACTTGATCAAGAGAATGCCACAACTGGTCGCCTGGACCCTAATATTGCAAAGCGACACCTGTGACCCTTCCGGCGGTTAGGCGTGACCACAAACAACGCTTCGGGTGCCGGTAACACAGCCCAGAGCAACTACGTAAATTGTGTCGCTGCGACGATGATAAACTCCACCTTCGAAAACTGTCAGACCGACATTCTTTTGAGAGGCAGAGTTCAAAGTAGCGTTTTGAGAATTAATATTAGTTCACCAACAAACCCTGCTGACCTCCGGCAGCGGCCCTAACAATCGATCATTTTTGCGACACTTTTGTAGATCACCCGATTTCAATACACCACGCCCAAGACAATCCACACGTTAGACGATCAATGGGCTTGCCAACTTGGGTTTGGATCCGGCGCTAAACTTTAGGCGAAACAAGCCATAATTCTCTGTACTGATCATTCTCACCCCTTTTGAAGGGCGAACACCAACCGCAAAGGAAACCAAACAGCGAATAAAATAACCATGCGAAACCAAAATCAAATTTTCGTCCAAAGATTGAACCCTTTGAAAGGTTGCGTTTATCCTACTCAACACTGAGTCCCAACTCTCGCCGCTTGGTGGAATTGCAGCAGTTTTATCGCTATTCATCCAATTTTCATATTGGGGGGCCAGGTCAGATTTTTTTAGCTCTATCTTTGTATTACCTTCAAAGTTACCGAAATCCACCTCATGCAATTCGGGCCAAACATTACAACGATTGGGGAGAAACTCTTGAACTTCTCTCACAAAATTAGCTGTCTCAACGGCTCTCTTGGCCGGGCTGGAAATTATTCGTTTTACATCAAATTTTTTAATAACTGATGCGTGCATAGCAAGGTTAGGGCTCTCCCCCAGCACCAATGAGATATCAGTTCGCGAGTTATATCTGTGCTCCAAGTTCCATTGAGTAGGACCATGACGCATCAGTAGAAGGGTTCTAGTTTCACCTTCATTCACTTGTGGATGTACTTCCCACTGATCCAAGGAAACTCGGCATTCGGACTTTCACCCTCTTTAATAGTTTTTAAAGTCAACAACTTAGGGAACCGTGCTTTGGCACCTTCGGTGACATACATAGCGACAGATGCTCCAGGAAATTTGTTATTACCCGCGAGAAGAGATTTCATTCCAGCTTCAAACGTAGAGCCCGTTCTCAGTTGAAAGATAAAGACTAGAGAATGTTCAAGTTCGTCCGGTTGCAAGAGTAGTTCAAGGTTCTTGCCCACAGAAATTCGACGTTGCGACAGTTCATCGTCTGTTTCAGAAGTTGAACGTGGCAAAGCCAAAAGTTCACTTATGCCCATCCTCTGTGCAAGCATACCTCCCACGATCGCACTAGATCGGTCAAATGTGATTATTAACTTCGGCCTAATGGCGTTTTCAGAAATAAATTTCTCCATATCGTATAAGCTTTTCCTGAGCTGCCATACGGAAAGAAGAGGTGTAGCCAGTGGGAGAAAAAGTGAAAGCGTAAGAACTCCAGGTATGACGTACCAAAACCAAGGCTGCTGCTGAGAAAATTGATAGATTGCGATCCCTCCTGCGATCAAACCCACAAGCACCGCAATACGATTAAATGCTTTCATTCGAATCTTCCTCAAGCAACTTCACCAACTCCTGCAAACATATAGCACCACGCGCAATAACAGAAGCGGTACGAGTTGTGTCCAGGCCCTGAAAAAACCGGTAACCCGCATCAGCCAAAAAATGTGTGGCTTCGCTAAGAAGACATCGTTTCAAGAACGCACTTCTTTCGAGCAAACGAATCTGTGAGAAACTCGAGTGCGAAGAAACTAGTTCAAGAACCTCTTCACGCAATTTCATCAGACTTCTATCGGGTTGTTCCAAATGCAATGAACCGTCATCATCCCACTGAAATTGCAGCCGCCCACACATGATTTGAGCAAACCCACCAAGTGAGAAAAGCAGCTTTCCAACATCGTATGCAGCGTCCCATTCCCCGACATGCCCCCTTGGGTCGATCAATAACACGCGATCCTGACTATCATCATATATCATGTTTAGAATTGTCAGGTCGCCGTGACCGCATGGACCGACCGTGCGCGGTGAGAGTTCGCTGGTTAGCTGCTCGCTGCAGCGAATTTTGCGAAGCAATTTAATTGGGTTTTCAACTGGCTCACCTGAGATGATTAAATCTGAACCCTCACTCAAGTTTCGGATGAGTTTAGCGAATGTAGGATCTAGACAGAATTGAGATGTCAGCTTTCCTAAGTTCATCAATCGGTCAATTGCGCGATCAAAATATAGCGCATCCAAAAGCCTATACCCTTCATTTAGCTCAACGCAGCGTAGTCGCTTCAAATAACTTCGATCGAATAGGCATCTTACAACAGACATGGTTTGCGAGCTGAGGACTCTCCCCTGCTCATTCCAAATGTCAGATATTGACTTGCCTTTACCAATATAGGCAAGCTCAAGGCTCGCTTCTGATGCCGAAATCTTCGAAGATATAACTTTTGGATATAGTTCTTTCAGAGAATTGAGGCGGTCTTCACCCAATGCCTCATAGAAATTGATCTCAGCCCCTATTTTCGCTAAGCCTGCTCCTTCATATCCACCTCTGGATGCTTGTTTGATCATTGTTCGAATGGGAGTACGAATCTTGCTCGCTATCGATCCTCCTGCGGTTCCTTCATATCGTGCTTTCTTAAGTTCGCTTCCATCAATCAGACAATCTTGTCCCGTAAAATTGGATAACTGCCGGGCGCTTCGAACGACTTTTCTCATTTGGGTATCGAATTTATCTTCAGTCCCTCTCATAATCTCAGTTTGGTCCCACAATCGCGGGATATTGGCGGTATTGGCGATTGATCCAGGAGCGAAGTTAACTGTTCCGTAGCAGGTTGGAAGGTACAAACAGACTTGCTCGAATATCTCCTCAGCAGTCTTATCATACGATCCGTATCCCCAGTAGCACCTGTTTTTTGAATACATCTGTCCTAGACAAAGGGATGTTAAAAAAGGGCCCAGTTCTTCCTCATGCGACCAATTTCGTTTTTCGTTCAGAGCAGAAATCTGTGAGCCTCTCAACCTTGCGTCGATGAGCCTGGGTATTAGTCCCCGCCTTCTAATGTTTACACCGAAAAAATTCGAAATTCGAACAAAACTCGCTCCATCAAACTTATGGCAGATCTTCTCCATAAGCATTTTGCTAACAGAGTAATGGTCGCTTTTGTTTAGTTCTCGTTGATTTGCTCTGGAGAGACCGCGGCTGGCTCCATCT
Source organism: Sulfitobacter sp. SK012 (assembly GCF_003352085.1). Taxonomy (NCBI): domain Bacteria; kingdom Pseudomonadati; phylum Pseudomonadota; class Alphaproteobacteria; order Rhodobacterales; family Roseobacteraceae; genus Sulfitobacter; species Sulfitobacter sp. SK012. Next base: position 1,491,475 of record NZ_CP025804.1, on the reverse strand, counting down.
ATCAGCGCTTCATGCCAATCTAATGATGCATACAATTCTTCCAGCAGTTCATTTTCGTTAGAAGTAACAGCCTTTCGGTCAAGATCCCCAGTCGAAAGGTGGAAACTTGGACATCCTAGTGCGCGTGAAAGTATGAGCAGCCGTTGAGTTACAAAAACATTGGCAGAAAGAGTACGCTCAAAATTTCCCTCAGATTTATCTGGGAATCGATTTAACCCGGTGCAGTTAGCGACAAAATAATTTCGAGGACCGAATCGCGCTAGCAACGTGTCTTTGAAAAACTGGACTCCAGTCTCGCTAGACAAAGTTTTGATGTCATTTCGATCCATGGCGAAGTACGCGACTTGCCGCAGCCTCAATGCTCTAGTGAGCACGCCTCCTACATCACCGCTGCTTCCAGCCACTAAGATTAGAAACTTATGCAAAAAATCCACACCTTCATAATCGCAACGACCCTACTTGACGGCAACAGGATGAGCTGTTGATCAAGCAAGACGCCGCTCAGCTTCATTCGGCGTTCAATGCACCCCTCTGCCGCCGAAACCCTGCTGATTGAACATACCACCCCCCCTTCAACGCTCTAAGACGAATCGCATTGAGAACTCGGAATGCTGATCAACTTGAACAGCGAGATGTTTCCAGAAATCACGAAGGACTTCAGCATGCGGGTGGCCATAACTGTGATTGGGGTCGGAACAAAAAATGCTCATTCTCGGAGACGCAGCAGCAGCCAGACCGTCATACCAATTCGCTCGCGCGCCATGATGCGGCACTTGAAAAACGCTTGCATGAATCGCGCGGCGGCGACCAAGGTATCGCTCCAACGTGTCCCACTTCGACACGGAGCCAAGATTACCGTCACCGGTCAGCAAAATCGCCGCCGTCGTTTCGTGCTGTTGCCAGCACCAACAGCCCTCCGAGAGACTATGGCTAAGGCATTCACAATAAAAATGCCCGCGCCAGTTACCGACCGCCCCGCCATACAGCATAAGGCTGACATCGTTCATTGCGGTGCGACCAAAAGTGGCCTTATACAGAGCCTTCAGATCTTTGAGCGCAGCCTCTCGTTCATCTTCGTCGCCGTTCAGCAGCGAACCTCGATAGGATTCCACCTTTGCCGCAAACCCGAATGGGTCGTTAGGTTTTGTAGCTGGATCGTTGTAGGGTAGAAACTCCCAAACGTCATAGACGGAAATGGCAATACCGGAACGGAGCATCCGGACACGACGGTCCAAGTGGCCGTATGCTCCCTCCAGATCGCCATACGAAACTGGATCGCCTTGGTCAGACGGCTTTTCAGGGTCATCTAAGCCTTCGGGGGGTTCAGGGGCTTCGGTAGGTTCGGTGGGAAATGGTGGCCCCTCACCGTCAGATGGCATGACGAACAAAACCTGGTCAAACCCGTCACCCGCTTCTTGCTCGAAATATTGCACCGGGTCGACAAAGAACAGCATCTCGGGGTCTTCTGCCCGAATACCTTGTTCAAAGCCGATGAGCAGACGATGCCAGAGCGGTGCCCATGGCAACATGACCGTCTTGGCACCGATGGCGTTCAACAGGTCCACCGCGCCGTTAATGTGGTCATTGTGGAAATGCGAAAGGGTGAGAAGGTCTATCTTCTCCCCTTCGCAGTCGCCTTTCAGGTCGGCAATAGCGTTGGTGACCAGCCGCTTTGCCGTACTGCTGCCGCAGTCATAAACCCAGCGGTAGACATTTTTGACGATCTCAGTTTGACCCGAACGTCCTTTAATTCTACGGGCCCCAGCATTTCGCCAACCTGTTGGTCTAGATTGTGAAAAAGCCAAGGAACCAGCGGCAAACAGACCCTGCCCGACAGGAAAGAACCGATGGAGGGCGTGGATCTCGGTCATGCGTCAGAAGTTTCTTTAGCTGGCTCCAGTGCTTCGCCCAAGAGGGCGTTGAGGAGTTTACTGCGGGTGGTCGCGGTGGCCGTGAGACTGGCCTCCAACTGATCGCAGACGGCCATAAGGGCGTCGACCTTTGCGACAATTCGGTGTTGTTCGGCGAGGGGCGGGAGCGGAACGACGAACTGCGTCACATCGGTCAGCCGGAAACTGTTCTTGATACCTCTTTGCGGCGCGTTGAATTGATCCTGAGCAAAAGGAGAGCGAAAGAGTTCAGGTAGATAACGTCCTTTCATGCCACTCATCGGTCGAACCATCGCGATGTGTTGGTTGATGTATGCCTCGCCGAAATCATCCGGTATCAAGCCCAGCATACCGACATCGCCTGTGATCGATATTAGGACATCGCCGCCCTCCAAGCTCGTGCGCGAACCCTCGCCACCAGCTGGTGCGTTCACTCGCTGTATGTGGTCGAGACGGAGCTGATAGTGGTTTTTAGACAGGTTTCCCATTCGGACAAAGATTGCACCCTCATTTGCGTAGTGCTTAGCCCAGTCTCGCGAGCCGCTTGTTACAAATTCGCTGAGGTCTCCAAGTCGAGCCCAGACCCAGCCAAGGGGCAGATGGGTTTCAGCGTATTCCAAACCCTGTTGCAGCCCAGCGCCGATTGCTTGGGTATTTACTTTTGCCTCAATTATCGCGATCGGAATGTTCGGTTTTACAGAAAGAATATAGTCCGCGCGTTTTCCCCTCCCTCGACTGACCAGCTTTCCGCGAACGATAATTCTGCCCTTCGTAAAGCTGACCTCTTCCCGGATTTGGTTGATTTCATCCCAGCCTGCCCCGCGAAGTGCGGGTGTAACCAGCTTTGTGCAAATATCACGCTCACTAAGTGATCGTTTATCCATGAGGTCGTTTCCCGGCTTCGCGAAACGCCACAAGAGTAGCAAATCGGCTAATTAATTTGTTTTTCAACCTTAGACAGAATTTCAGATGTTGGGCAACGGCAAGCCTACATCACACACATGGGCACGGTCCGGTTTTACTTTGTATTTTTTGACGCGCGCGACTTCAATCGCATATTTGGCGGGTGTGGTTGTCACCGTGTATCACATGTTTCTATTCTTAACTCTCAGTCACAGGAGCTAGCAACGCCCCCAGTTTCCAACCAAGGGGGTGGGGCACATAAAGTCACGCTCGCCACAAGTATAAGCACATCTAATGACAGGCATTTATCCATCTTAATTTTTCAGCCTAAAAGCGATTCTACTTTTTGTCACCCATGAGTCACCGAGCATAGGGTGTAAGCTGTAAAATATTGATAAATAATAATAATAAAATTATGTCAGGGGATTTACGGTCCCCTGATGGGGCCGATTTATACGCTTCGATTTGTGATACGTCATGTGGCACGAATTGCAGCAGGGTCTCCTCGGAGATGTAACAGCGCCTCGTCCATTTCTAACTGTTGGCTGTCATATATATCCAAAAAATGTGGTGTCTAGTGATCGTTGATGTCGGCGATGCAGCATTTCCATCCGCGACACTGTTGAAAAACAGTGATCCTAGACGATGCGACAACCAGCACCGGATTTCCGTTTTCGGACAGATCCCAATCACCAGTTATTCCGGTTCGATCGATGTCCGCATTGGGCTTGCCGAGCAACCATCTCAAGAGCCCCGTCCTATGAAGCTCCAGATAAAGTGTCAGTTAGTGCCTTGTGATGAACTGGTGCCACGATTCTAATCATTTCAAGCAGATGTTTGACGTTTGTTTGGGTCTCCCCAACCAATGCCGGATCGAGTCCAGATAGCGTCGGGTGGGATAGATCGTTCGTATATTTGTAAAGTGCTGCTTTCTTGGTCTCATCGTATTCTAGGTTCTCTAGCTTTTTGTAGAAGCTATTTCCGGCGGAGTGCTGCTCGAGAAAAGTCTCCAACACCTTTCTGGCGATGTTTGGGATTGGATAGGCGTTTGCCACCGTGCCATCGGATTCAAATTCTGTGAGAATTTTGAACAGATAAGTGAACTCGTTCTTGTTCTCTAAGAGTATCTTGTCCAGAGGCTTAAGGTCGGTCTCTCGCTGTGCTCCGCCAGTGGTTGTACAGTGCAACATCCAGCATGTTTTGTCAGCCTTTTTTACACGTGAAATCCAATCCAAGAGCAGCTTCAGAAACTCAAAATTGTGGGTGAGCAGGAATATCTGCCGTGCGTCCCTTACCGCATTTTTAAGAAATGAAAATGCTTGGTATACCGAACTGGAGTCGAGACTTGAAATGGGATCGTCGATCACAACAATGCCCTCGGCCAGCTCGAAATCCTGGTCCTGAAGCCCAACAACGAAATATAGGAACGTGATAGCAGTCTTTTCGCCTTCGCTAAGACGTTTGGCGGCCCTCCCAAACCGCATAATGCGATAGCCTTCGCCTTCAGGTTCAAATCGAAGATCATCACGACCGAGGAAGGAGGCAAGTTTCTTTGATAGGTCTTCCGCGGCCTGATGTGAATTGGCGATCTTTAGCCTGTTTTCTGCAATGCGCTTTCTGAGCGCTTCAATCCCCAGTGTGCCTTTACCGATGTCACCTTGTGTTAACAGCTTTATGGCCGCGTCGACCGTTTCTATTTCGACATCGACATCGGCGACTTGTCTTACAATTCGGCTGAGGAAGTGTTTTTCGATCTTATCTCTTGTTGACTGTAGTCGCTGATCGAATTTGTCTGTTTGAGCGTTGTGTTGCTCAATCAATTCGTTAGCTTCTTGAAGTGCGTCGAGATAAGGTTTGGCATCATACTCAGGCACCTTGATTTCGTAGCAGACAGTTCTATTGATCAGCTTTGTGTTGAGGAGCTTGTTCAGTTCGGAAAGGTGGTTGAAAAGCGATAACTTAAGCGAGGAGAACGCTGCCGTTGTCGCTGAGAACGGTTCTTGCAACTCCGTATAGAAACTCGATTTTTTAGGTACAAAAGAACTCTGTTGATTTTGCCGTAAGGCCTCAAGGTCCTGCAGTGATTGTTCAATTTCTTCTTTCAACTTCTGATCAGAGTCGTTGAAATGCGACGCCAGTGCCTGTGCGCGTTCCTTTGGGATTTCCTGTTGGCAGAATTCGCAGGTGTCACCATCGGTGTGATCGTGGATCGTAATGCCGTGCTCCACCCATTGAGCGATCTCCGGGTTTTCAACAAGTCGTTGGATTGCGATCGATGTAGCGCTCGTTTGGACGACTCCCGAAATATACTTTTCGAGCAATTTAAGTGCGGTGAAGTATGGTAGGTTTGACTTATCGCCAATTTGAAGGTCTATGTTGCCAAGAGAAATCGACTTTTGTTTGTCCATCGCGGGCTGTTTCATCGATTTCGATGCAGATGCCAGAACTTCAGTGCTCATAACTTGTGGGGCGGTCAGAGCTGCGAAAGCTGCTTCTGCATTGTTTTTGCGGTAGGTACGAGTTGTCGTTCCTGCGGTGTGTTCAGAGATTTCACTCGCAATTTCAGTGAAAGTCTTACCTTTTCTCTTCACAAGCTTGCCATGTTCGATCAGTTGCGCAGCATGCGATGACTCGGCTTGCTGAAGGGCTTTCTCATCCTGTTCCACAATGGCAACAAGTGCCTTGTTCTCCTCGCCGATGACGAATATCGGATGCAACGTTCCCTCGAGTTCGCCGATATTGGCCTCGACGTATTCAGAATTGAACACGCGGATGTTTCTTGTGTACGGTTTTCCCTGTGTAAAGGGACCTTCTTCGGTGGAGATTTTGTACTTTAGGTCGTTGAAGCCAGCTGCCGTTCCGGTGTTTAGATCATGGAAGAAACGCGACAATGTCGTCTTCCCGGAGCCGTTCAATCCATAGATCAGGTTGAATTTCGCGAACGGAACCATGCCCGGAGGCTTAGCATATTTGGCGAAGACACCCAGGTTTTCTATCTTGTCGAAGTGCCTAATCATTTTTTACCCCTAAAGCTTCTTTAGATCAAATTTGGTCGACTCTAGCTCGGCTCATGAATCGCCAGGCTTCCACTCGGTCATATTGAGTCCATTGCCACCCAAACGTTCGAAGGCGCGCTGCCGGCAACTGAAAACCAGAATCTGAAGATCATTCGCCTGTCTATGCAAGGCGTCGAACATACGTTCGATGCGCTCATCGTCCGAATACACCAGTGCATCATCGAGGATGACCGGAACTGGATTGCCAGATTTTGCGAGCAGACGTGCAAAAGCCAATCGAGTGAGGATGGCAAGCTGTTCGCGCATTCCCCCACTCAAGAATGTAATGTCTTCATCTAAACCCTCACGACCGAGCGTTCTGGGTAGAAGCGTCGCCTCATCGAAAGTGATGGATGCCTCATCCAACAATAGGGTTAGGAGTGGTTTCAGTTCGGCCATGACAGGTTCAAAATATTGATCTTTGGCCGAGGAGCGCGCGTCTTCTAGCGCCTCCTTAAGTCGAGAGAGCGCTGCGACTTCGTGATTGAAACGTCCAACGCGGCTATTTGACGCGATGCATCGTCCTTTAACTTCCTCGTACACATCTTCAATGCCATGGCCCGATGAGACAGATATGCGCCCATCAAGTTCGGCCACTTCCTTATTCAAAATATCGATCTCGGCTTGCGCTCGATCATGAGTGGAGGCGGCTCGTTCATATGTTGCAGTCACACTCTTCAAGTCGGGGGCATCGGCTCTTAGCTCCCCAGTAACTTTCTGAGCGGCGGCCAGTATCTCTTGCTCGTCGGCAAATGCGCTTTGAAGCGATTTCAGGTGGTCGCTTTGCTCAACGTCCGACCCGAATTCGGTTTCCAGCTCTTGTCGTTCCTTGCGAATGCCAGCGACCATAATGTCTCTGCGAAGAACCTCATCCTTCGCATCGTGATATGCTGATCGAGCGATTTCTCTGTCGCTTTGGGTAGTGCGATGCGTTTCGATGGCAGCAGCAAGTTCGCGCTCAGCATCATCCAAGCTAGTTTTTTGAGGATCAGAAGCTTTGCAGAGTTCTTCCAATTTGACCGAGCGTTGCCTCAATGTATCGATACCCTCTGGTGCCCGCGTTTCCAGCTCTGCGCGCTTCAACATCAAGGAAGAGGTTTTAGCCTTTGCGATTGTCAGTTGTTCTTTTGCCGCTAAGATGGACACGCAATTGATTTGAGAAAGGCCGCTTCGGAGTTGCTCTTTGACCTCCTGGAGTTCAGCTTCCAATTCTTGGGTAGATGCATCGGAGCCAACTGATATCGTCAGCTGGCCGACTTGCGGAATATCGAGACAGGTCTCTGAGGACACCTTGATTGACTGTCCGTCGGCTAAGACACTCCCATCATGGGTGATCTGATTTCTACTGGGTTCTACATAGTCGACCTGAACAACAACCGACTCAGTTAGGATTGTCGCGTTGAGAGTTTCGATCCGTCGTTCAAAGGTTTCCAGTTGCCCAACAACCTGGTCATCAACCAAAAGCGCATCACATTCGGCTTCGAGCTTTTCAATTTCGCCTCGAAGTTTTTCTGCTTTTTCAAGTTGCGTCTTCAGCTCTGTGAACTGCTCTGCGGCTCGCTCGGCCTCCATTGAACGTTTTGCTGCGTTTAGAAGTTCACGCGCATTGTTCAATCGCTCGTCACATGTTTGTAGAGCCTTTTGGCTTGACTCATTGGCGGATAGCGCTGCGTTTCGTTTCAGCTTGGCATCCTCTTGTTGAGCTTCACCCTCGATGATTTGTTGAACTATTTTCCCGAGCTTCTCTAGTTTTGACTGATGGGTTTCGAGCTGGTTCTTCGCATTCTGACACTTTTCCACTGCCAGCTTTTCCTGCGCTTCAGCCGTGGCTAGTTTGCCAGATTGTTCCTTTGCTGCCTCTAGCCGTTCTGCGGCGTCCGTCTTTTGCTGGAGCCTGGACTGTACCGCATCAGGATCGTTCAAATCTTTCAACCGTTTCAGCTTTTTGCGACGCGTATCTAGCGCAGACCGTAAGTCAGAAATTTGCGAGGCGAGGTCAGTCTCTTTCCCCTGTAGGTCCTCAAGCTCTGAAAAGGCTTTGGCGTATTGCCCTCCAGCCTTGGGCTTCCCTTTGCTCGTGACCAACTCTTCCAGTTTTGCATTGGTACGGTCGAGGACGCGCAACATGCGACGTCCACCGGTGAGAAATTCGACCTCATCACCCGTTACCGAGGTCAGCACATCTTCTCTGACCCTGCGCTCCTCATCTTTCTCTTTGTTGGAACCGCCACCGATATCGGTGGCTCCTTGTTGAACCCACAAAAGCCCAGCAGGTCCAGCTGACCCACCCCGTATCAGGTTAGCTATCCAAGTCTCGGCAGCGTCTGCCTGAGCGACAATTCTATTTGTCGCAATATCGGTTATGACCGCATTCTTACCGGTGTAGTATGTCTTGCTGATACGGAACTGACCCTCATGCGTCTCGACATCGACTTCGACTTGAGGGCTGCCGCCGCTATAGGGGCGAAGCATCTGGACGGGCTTCGGTGTTCCCGAGAAGGGCTGAAAGAAGGCCGCATGCAACGCGTCGAAGCTTGTCGATTTGCCGAATTCGTTTTCTGCCGAAAGAACGTTCACTCCATCACCGATGTTCTCAATTGCGATGCCGCGACCGGCAAACTTTCTCACATTCCACAGTCGCAACGCTCGGAGCTTCATGCTTCTTCCGCCGCAAATGTAAAGAGCATGGACAGGGCCGATGCGGAAACACCATGAGGGTCGGAATCCGCCTCGGCTTCCCGCATAAGACCCTCAGCAGCTTGCCTTAGGGCACCTGCCTGATCGATTACGTCCAGGTCCGATACTTCATATTCGCTCGCAAGCGCTTCTGATCTCGCTTCAAACAATGCGAAGTCGGGCGCGACCTTGCGGATTTCTTCATCTAGGTCCAAACGATCCGGAATTCGAATGCGACCCTCTACTACTATCTGAAGCAACGTACTGCGCCTCAGAGATACCTCCGGAAGGATATCATCAAGTTGCTTTCCAACATCTTCGCCGGACAGGATATGCATCGCTTGTTTTTGCCAATTGAAACTTCCAGTTTCGAGTGGCTGCACAACGGGTATGGCTCCGGGGCCCTTGATCTCGACCACGAGAGCTTTGCCCGGCTCACTGTGTTTGAAGCGGTCCGGCTCGGGCGTGCCCGAGTACCAGGTTCGCTCATTGATTGAGATCTGGCCGTGCCAGTCTCCAAGAGCAAGATAGTGGAGGCCAGACTGTTTTGCGCGATCTGGGGCAATGACTTCCGAAGCGCCTTCCTCTCCAAAGCTCTGTACCGCACCATGCGCCAGTCCGATGCGTATACCTTCGCCCGCAATATTGGCATCGGACATCCATTCGGTAAGGTCGCGTCCAGGCCTACGATTAAGGCAGGGGGCGGGCAGAATGAATGTCGCGGGAGTTATTTCAATAGGCTTGCTTTCGAGACCGAGCAGCACGTTTTCGGGTCGATCATTGGCGACCTGTTTCCAAAGCTCATCGGAAGATAAGGAATCGTGATTTCCGGGTATGATCACCCACTTTGTCGCTTGATCAGCAGCCATGGCCCGCATCGCTTGCCGTATCACAGAGGGGGATGGCGTGCCGGTATCGAAAACATCTCCGGCTACAAGGATAAATTCCGCTCCTTGGCTACGGGATAGTTCTGCCAAGTTGGTGATGGATTGGTGTCTTGCTTCGGTCAGCCTTCCGCGCAAATCTTCTGGGAACTGACCAAATCGCTTTCCAAGGTGAAGGTCGGATGTGTGAATGAAACGAACCATGATTATACTATGCCGGACAATGCGTTGGTTGTATCCATAATTGTATTCCCCCTGGTTGCTGCGATGCCGATCAAGGTCTGCTTTGGGGAAGCTGCGCTGCCGCGCACTCGGGTATTGTCAAAGTCCGGTTTGGGCCATTCGCGACGGTCTTGGGTAAGTGAATTTGCGCAATTTCTGCACCATGCACATTTCTACGTCAAGGGCGGGAAGCGATCGCTCGCTGCAAGAGCAAACCGATCAAGTCGCAGTGTTAAAATACGTGTTTCGGATGCACGCCGGATGAAATCGAACGGGCTCTATGATCAGATTGCGTTCACTTTCGACAAGGACGAAACATCGTCGTGACCACTCAACTCGTATCGGGGCACTCCATAGATTGGTGCGAAGTTCGGCGCTGGAACTAGAGTTGCTGGAGACATCGAAAATTGTTAGTGCGTTGACTAACGTCAGCAGACACAAGTCTTCTGAAGCTTTTAACATTCGAACTGGGAGTCCTCATGTCTGGTAAAATGTTGGTAGATCATGAATTAGTGGAAGCAATCCGGACTAAAACAATTGGGTTGACTAACTTTGATCTGGATTCAATCGATATTACCTCCTCGAATTGTCCGATTCAGGCAAGTTCACTCGATCTCAGTGTTGGTGAAATCTATTTTCCTACATCTAAAAAAATGGATGAGGAGCATACACTAAGAGGAGAAACAGGCTACAGGTTGGCAGCTGGCGATAGCATTGTCATCGAAACGCTTGAAGAGTTATCACTTAAAGAAAATATCTCTGGGATTTGCTTTCCACCTGCAAGGCTCGCTCGAGATGGCCTATTGATGACCAACCCAGGCCATATTGATCCAGGGTTCTCTGGTAAGCTCACTTTCACGCTGATTAATTTTGGAAGAGAGGAATGCTCTCTGCGAAAAGGCGACCCAATCAGCACATTCTTGTTCTTTGATTTAGGCCCGGGAGCTCAGGTCCCCTACAACGAACGATTACCAAAAACAGAGCCAAAAAGCGGCAAGATTCCACGTATTTTGAACAAACTTTCCCCTGATTTCGCTAACTTCAGCGAACGAGCGGAGAATGCTGCAAACCTGCTCAGATCAATCTACTGAACCGGACCTTGGCGCAAAGCGCGGCTAAAGACCGGAAAGAGCCCACACCAGACCTGTTGATTTTGTGCTGCATGCGCTCGCAGCGCGGAAATCGCTGCAACAGCGTAAATTTTTTTCGCCGCTGTGCAGCGGGAAAAGCGGCCATTCATTCGAACCGCAGCGGGAGCGAAACTCTGAAGGAACAAGTCGCGGGCAAAGCATGGGCAATCGAGCTGACCAAGCTGGTGGTTCCATATCTTTTCCATAACTGCGATCTGTCAGCCTATTGCGACTGTTATCACACCTCGCATTACAGACATGGCAGGCGAACTCGTCTGTTTATACTCTGACGCAGTGTCAAAATTCGAGCGACGCTGCTTTGACCCCTATGTCCTGCCCGCAGCCCAAACTGCGCCACGGCGGATCATCTCGGTGACTTCAGGCACCTTGAGATCGTCCAACTCATGTCCGATCGAGCAGTAGAACACGCGCCCCTTGTCCCAACGTCGTGTCCAAGTGACGGGGATCACCGTGCCCTCAATCCACCAAAGGTGATCCCCTGAAAACGTCGTCGTCGCCAGCACGTTGTTAGACGGGTCAGTGAGCATATAGTACTGTTCTGACGTGATGCGGAAACTGCGGATCCCTTCGACAAGTGGGTGATCTGGCTGGCAGATCGTCACATCATAATCAATGTAGTCTTCTTTGGGCTGGAGATTGTCGGGCCAGCCGGGCGGGTGTGCGACGAACTGACCACCGATCAGGAAGTGGTAGGTGGGACGGTCGCGAAACGCGTCACCCATATGCCCATGCCAGCCCGCAAGACCACAGCCATCGCCGATGAGCTTTAGCAGGCCGTCTTCCTGCACCTTGGTCATATTGCCGAACTCTTCTTGATGCCCTGAGCGGGCGGACGACCAGATCGGGGTGATCAGATCGACATCCGCCATGTCCTCAGGGCGTTCCAGTGGTTCAAGCGTGTCATGAACGACGACCTCAAAACCGTTTTCCACCAGCAAATCGCGATACCAATCCGCAAAATCCTTTGGGGCGTGGCCTTCCCAGCCCCCGACAAAAAGTACAGCTTTCATGACTTATGTTCTCTCATATAGTTCAGGATCGAGGCCATATCGCGGGCGGCGTAGCCCTCCGATTCAGCCTTTCTAAGGATTTCCAGAGTGCTCAGACCCTGTGGCATATCAGTGCCGAGTTTGCGGGCCAGATCGGCAATCGCTTCCATGTCCTTGCGCGCAAGGGCCACTGTAAAGGTCACGTCATGCGCGGCCTGGTCAAGGTAGAGCGGACGGCGGTATTTCAGCATCGGCGCACAGGCCGCAGAGGCTTCGATCACGTCAAAGGCCGCAACCGGCGCAATCCCCGCTGCCTCGGCAAGCGTCATCGCCTCAGCCAAGGTTTGGTTGATGCCGTGGATCAGCGAATTAACCGCCAGTTTCATCACCGCGCCACTGCCCGTCTGACCAAGGCACCGTGTTTCTTTGCCCATCGCCTCAAAGAGCAGGTTTAACGGTGCAGCCTCGGCTGGCGTGCAGCCCGCCATGATGAGCAGCTGCGCATCGGCCGCGGCCTGTGTTGCGCCAGAGACCGGCGCGTCGATGACACGGGCTCCCACGGGGGCCCGTTCCGCCAGCCATGCGATGTGGTCCGGGCTCATCGTGCCCATCTCGACATAGGTCCGCGCCGATCCGGCAAAAAGCCCCTCCGCGCCGCTATGTACATCTTTTGAAGACGGATCGTCGGCCAACATAGTCACGATCACCTCCGCCGCATTCGACAGTCCCCGGGGGCTGCCTGCTGTGGCGCAGTCCAGCTCTGTGGCTAGAGATTGGGCCTTTTCACGCGAGCGATTCCAGAGAGTCACGTCATGCCCCGCACGGGCCAGATTGCGCGCCATATGCGCGCCCATCCGGCCCAGTCCGGCAAACCCGACCCGCATCACGCCACCTTTTCAGTTTCCAAGCCCGAAATAGCGGCAATCAGGTTTTCCTCGGTCACCTCTTCAGAGGTGAAGGTCCGCATAACCTGACCCGAATACATTGCCACGATACGGTCGGCCACACGAAGCACCTCGGGCATTTCCGAACTGATGACGATTACCGCATAGCCCTGTGCCGCCAGTTCGCGAAGCAGATTGTGAATTTCCGATTTTGATCCGACGTCGATCCCGCGTGTGGGTTCGTCCACGATCAGCACGTTGGGACGCATCGACAACCATTTCCCAATGACGATCTTTTGCTGATTGCCACCCGAAAGGTTGCCGACCATCTGTTTCCAGCCCGGTGTCCTGATGTCGAGCTTGTCGCGGTATTGATCGAAGATCGCGATCTCGGCCCCGTCGGCCACGAACGGCCCGGATTTAAGATCGTCGATTTGCGGCAAGGTCATGTTATCGCGGCAGTTCATGCCAAGCACGAGGCCCTGTCCCTTGCGATCCTCCGGCACCAGCGAGATGCCCCGTTCGATTGCGTCATACGGCGAATGAATCCGCACCTCTTCGCCGTCCAACAAGATTGAACCGGATGACGGGTTTCGAAGGCCGAATAGCGTTTCAGCGATTTCCGTCCGGCCGGCACCGACGAGTCCGTAAAATCCGAGAACCTCACCGCGCCGGACCTCGAAATTAACATCGTTGAATAGATCACCACAGCTTAGACCGCGAACTTCAAGCGCGACATCGCCCAATTCGTGATGGGATTCATTGCGGCTGAGGTCAAGCTTGCGCCCGATCATCATCTGGGTCACGCCTTCTTCATTCGTATCGGCTGTGTTGACCGTGCCTTGGTATTGGCCGTCGCGCAAAACGCTGATCCGGTCAGTGATCTTGAATATCTCTTCCATCCGGTGCGAGATATAGGCAATGCCAACACCCTGTTCTTGTAGGTCAGAGATGACCTCGAACAAAACAACCTTTTCCGCATCGGTCAGCGATGCGGTCGGCTCATCAAAGATCACAGCCTTTGCGTCCACCGTCAGTGCGCGGGCAATTTCTACCATCTGTTGGTTGGCAATCGAAAGGTCACCCACACGCGTCGTGGCGTTAAAACTGACCTTTAGCTTTTCGAGAATGGTGTTGGTCTTGGCCTCCAGTTCAGCCCAGTCCACCAGCCCGAACCGCTTGCGTGGCAATTCTCCAAGATAGATATTCTCGGCCACACTCAGCTCATCTGCGAGGCTGAGTTCTTGGTGGATGAAGACGATTCCTTTCGCTTTCGCGTCCAACGGGCCTGACATGATCACTGGTTGTTCATCTACAATGATCAGGCCTTCGTCAGGCTGGTGAATTCCGCCAAGCACCTTCATCAGAGTGGATTTTCCAGCACCATTTTCACCCATCAGGGCATGCACTTCGCCCGGCAGGATCGAAAGAGAGACGCCATCAAGTGCACGTACACCGGGAAAGGTCTTTACGATCCCTTCCAGCCGAAGGACAGGGGCGGGGGTCGTCGGTTCAATAGTCTCGGTCATACCTTCAACTCCTCTTTGCCTTTTACGTTCAGCTGCCGATCAAGGAACAGCACAGCGATCAAAATGAGACCGATCACAAGGTTCACGGTCGATGTATCAGCACCGATATGGCTCAGCCCCTTGCGCAACAACTGGATCGCCACCACTCCGCCGAAGGTCGAGATGATTGAGCCCGCCCCACCGGTCAGTTTGGTACCGCCCAGCACGACGGCGGTGATCACCCACAACTCATAAAGTTGGCCATCATTGGGGTTCACCGAACCGGATTCCGAATAGAAAACTACTGCGGACAGTGCCGCCAAGAAACCGATGATCATAAAGTTGATCATCATGTGTGGGCCGACACGGATGCCGGCATTGACGGCCGCTTCGCGGTTGTTACCAATGGCATAGGCGTTGCGGCCATGAACTGTGCGGGTCATCAGAAACCAGATCACCGCAGTCACAACCAGCAGGAACCATGTTGCGGTGTGAAAACCAAGGAACTGGGCCTCAGCGAAGTCGACCAGCGACCAGTTGAGATGGCTAGTCGGCTGTTCGCCGTTATACATGAAGACCAATCCGCGATAGCCCAGCATAGATCCAAGCGTCACAATAAAGGCATCCACTCCGGTCTTCCATACGATCAACCCGTTGATCGCGCCAAGAACCACGCCGGTCAGCAGCGCGAGGCACCAGGCCACTGGAATGACCCAATTGCCGAGACCTGCGAACATTGTCCATGTCATCGAGTCCAGCAGGACAATGGCGCAAATTGCGTAGATTGCTCCTACGGATAGGTCGATATTGCCGTTGACCATCACGATTGTCATACCCATGGCGATGATGCCGATCGGTGCCGACTGTTTGAGCAGCAGCAGCATGTTGTCGCCGTCCATGAAGGCCTTCTCGCTCACAGAGAAGAACTCGCCCGCGACTGAGAAGAAGATCAGCTCTAGGACGATGAAACCCCAGATGGCGCCGCCTGCGAGGTATTTTGAAAGTGTTCCAGCTTGCATTTTTTTTCCTCTCTTACGCGATCGGCGACATGAGCTTGCCGCGCTTGGCCGCAATATCAAGCCAGACTGCAAGGATGATGATGACCCAGGTCACGACGTACTGTACGGAGAAATCAAGCCCGACCAGCAAGAGACCATTCTGAATGAACCCGAGGATGAGTACGCCGATCACCGTCTTGAAGATTGTTCCCGAACCACCCAACAGAGATGCCCCGCCAAGAATGACTGCGGCGAGTACTTCAAGTTCTAGTCCTTGCCCTACAGTGTTTTGTGACCCCATGGAGCGACTGGCCTGGATGAGACCAGCGGTGGCCACGCACAGCGCGCTCATGATGTAGCACAGGAAAACCACGCGGGCCCGCCGAACGCCTGAGAAGGTCGCCGCCGTACCATTGCCGCCCACCGCGTAAACTTTTCGGCCAAACGGTGTCTTGGACAATATGATGCCCAGCAAAGCCGCCAGCGCGATGAATATCAGAATCGGCGTTTGAATTCCCATGATATTGCCTTGCCCGAAGATCGCAAACCAAGTGCCTTCTTTGTCGGCGATGTCCATGTTCTTGCCGCCCGAATAGGTCAGCGTCAGTCCGTGAATGGCCGAAAGCATCCCCAGCGTCACAATCAATGAATTGAGCTTGAGGTAGCCGACAAGAAACCCGATGAAGGCCCCAAGGCACAGCGTCATCGCGAACATTGCAGGGATCGCAAGGGTCGGCCCTATCTTGTCGTGAAGATCAAGGACCACGATGGTTGAAAACGACATCATCGACCCTACGGAGAGATCGAGATTGCCGCTGATAACGACAAAGGTCACCCCCAACGCCATCACCCCCAAAATCGCCGAAGACCTGACCACGTTCTCGAAATTATCGAGGGTCAAGAATTTCGGGTTGGCAATTGTGAACCCAATTATGAAGAAAGCGAAGGCGATCAGAATGCCCTGTTTCGCCAGCAACTTTCCGATGTCCTGCTTCGTAAACTCAGCCATTGTTCCCTCCCTTGGGTCACGCTCGGCGACCCTTAGTTCATTTCTTTTCAGCCTGCCGAACTGCCTTCCCGGCACATCAGATCAAACCAGTGTCATGCCGCCGTCAATCATCACGATCTGACCTGTCATGTAGTCGCTTTCCGGTGCTGCCAGAAAGGTGGTCGTTCCAATGATGTCTTGTGGCTTGGCAACGCGGCCACGCAAGATTTCAGACGAAAACTCTTCCATTGCCTGACCGGGACGTTCGGCTGCGCCGATGTCCATCAGGTCTCGATCGACCTGCTCCCACATCTCGGTGTCTACCACACCGGGGGCGAACCCCGTTACGGTGATATTATGTCTCGCTAAGTCGCGCGCGCCCGATTGGGTCAGCGCCACAACCGCAAATTTACTGGCACAATAGGGTGCCACGTTATCAAAACCCTGACGGCTGGCAATTGAGGCGGTGTTGATTATCTTGCCGCCTCTGCCCTGCTTGATCATTTGGCGGGCCGCTTCCTGTATGCCAATCATGCAGCCAAGCCCGTTGACCCCCATGATAAAATTCCAGTTGTCTTCGGTGACATCCATAAAGTTCATTGGCCGATTGACGCCTGCATTGTTGAACTTCACATCCAGCCTGCCGAACGACGCGACCGTATGGTCGATCATCGCGCGTACTGTGGCGCGGTCGGTCACATCGACCTGCGCATGTGTCACTTTGCTGTCGCCGTATGTCTTTCGATTCGCGTCTGCGACTTTGGCAATCTTATCACCATTGATGTCGGCGAAACATACGCTTGCCCCTTCTTCCAAAAGCGCCTCAGCGATGGCGCGCCCAATACCTTGTGCGGCACCTGTAACAATGCACGACCGACCAGAGACTCGACCCATTGGTCATCTCCCATACTTAAATCAATTTTGGAATGCGAACGGGCGTTAGGTGGGGGGCCGCAGCCCCCCACCTAATTCTAGTGGAACCTTAGAATACCGGCTTGGTAAACTGATCCATGTTGTCCTGTGTGATCTTCGGTGTGTCGAAGTAGTTCAGGAACGGCAGCTCTTCGCCGTTGAGCAGGTCAATCGCGGTCTTAAGCGCTGCTTCTGCGTCATCGACAGGTGACTGGTAGATGGAACCCCAGTATGTGCCTGCGGCCATTGCTTCATAGCCAACAGCGAAGTTGGTTGCGCCGACGAAAGTAATGCCCTCGCGGCCAGCAGCCACAGCGGCGTTCATTGCGCCAACACCCATGTTGTCATCGCCTGAATAAACGCCGTCGATGTCATCATACTGCACGAGGAAGGCTTCCATGACCTGCTGGGACTTTTCACGGTTCCAGTCACCTGGCTGCTCGTCGATCTGCTCTACGTTCGGGCAGACTTCTGGCAGGCGGTCGTTGAAACCCTGAGCGCGCTCGATGGCGGTCGTGTAGCCCGGCTGACCTGTGATGTGGACAACCTTGGCCTCATCTTCGATGCCCAGCTCAATGAAGCGGTCGCACATGATTTCAGCAGAGCGAATGCCCTGTGTGACGTTGTCCGGGCCGGAGAAGGACGCGACGAAATCGAAGCCCGCTTCGGCGATGTTGGAGTTGGTGACAACAACCGGGATGTCAGCCTGAGATGCCTTGCGAACGGCAGGGATCACTGCTTCGCCGTTTGTTGGCCAAATGATGATCGCGTCGACTTCTTGCTGAATGAGGTCTTCCATCTGGGCGATCTGGCGGGCAACGTCGCCACCAGCGTCCAGAACGACGACTTCAACATCATCGTTGGCTTCTGCCGCGGCGATGAAGGCCTTTTCGTAGGTCGTCTGGTAGCTGTCGACCCCAACATTGTTCTGTGTGATGCCGATTGTCATGGTTTCGGCGGTAGCCATACCCGCAACGGCCATCGCCGCTGTTGCCGTCGTGGCTGCTAGGATTGTACGTAGTTTCATAGTGATCTCCTCCAAGAACTTTATAGACTTTTATGTCTTTTCCCCACCCTCCCGGCGGGAATCACCATCCGACGAGCCGGTGTGATCCCATACAGCTTGCAAGAGTGACCGAAGCCTAACCCCCCAAATGTTATCCATTTCGGATAAAATAATATCCAATATGGATATTATTGCGATACATTCTGAAGTCATTCCAGCGGCAACATAAGGTGTATCTTATGACGATTCCAAAATCATCCGAAATGAACAAATCACGTGGCCATCGCCACACTAAAGGGAAGGCAGCGATAGGGGGTATGAATAAGATGAGGGGGGATAATTTCAATCAACTTATGCCACCTCAGGCGAAGGCAGATATGCTGAGCGTTCTGTCGTTTATGGAAAACCTTGGTGATGAGTTAGAAAACGCGTCCGACCTGTTTGCATCCACCCCGAACTTGCGCATTTCCATGCATTTGATCCGTGGGCATCTGGACGGGCGGCTTGTCACAATGACATCGCTGATCGGGGCCAGTCGCGCGCCCTACGCCACAGCCAATCGCCGCATCAAAGACATGCAAGATGTGGGCCTGATCGACCAACGCGCGCGGACGGCAACAGGGAAAAGCTTTTCCTTGCACCCCAGCGTGCTCTTGTTGGACCAATGGACCCAACTGACACATCGCGTGCATCGCCTTGCGACTGCTCAATTCGGTGGTGCTGGGTCGACAGAAGCATCTGACTACTACTTCGGCGGATCGTACCTAAACGCAAAATCGATCCCCCCAATGGAGGTTTTGGCCGAGCCGCTCAAGCTAGCAGGCGGTTTACGCGTTCTGGTCCATGGTGATCCAACCTTTATGGTGATGGATAACCTCAAGCGCCAGTTTGAGCAGACCATCGGCACGCAAATTCATCAACGCGCCTTTTCGATAGATCGACTGCGCGAAGAAACCATGCGCAATGCAAGCCGTAAGTCGAGCAACTACGATATCATCGCCGTTGATCTGCCATGGGTCGGCGGATTCGCAGAACAGCACGTCTTGATGCCGCTAGATGAAGCCATGGAAATAGCCCGCATTGATCCGGCGGACTTCCATACCGCTGGCTGGCAAGCGGCCCACTGGGGCGGTCGTGCCTACGGGATTCCGGCGCAAACAACGCCAGAACTTTTGTTCTACCGTAAAGATCTGTTTGCCCAAGCGGGCCTTGAGCCACCCGCCACAGCCCAGGACTTGCTGACTGCTGCAAAGGCGTTACACGATCCACAACGCGGTCTGCATGGCATCGCCTGGAACGCCGCGCGCGGGACAGCATTGGGTCACACCGTTCTGATGACCTTGGCGGATTTCGGGCAACCTATCCTTGATTTGCCCCCGAATGCGGGTGGTTTTGATACGCAGCACCTTGCGAACCGTGATTACCGGTTCACAATCAATACGCCAGCGGGTTTGCAAGCGGCAGAATTTTTGAAAGAGCTTCTGAAATATTCGCCGCCTGATATTTTGTCGATGTCATGGTACGAACGCATACGCCCATATGCTGCAGGGCGCATTGCAATGGCCTATGGCTACACGTTGCTGGCTCCATATTTTGAGCTCGATGAGGCGTCCCCTGCAAAGGATCAGACAGGGTACCTGCCGCATCCTGCTGGCCCAAACGGCGCGCCAATCGCACCTGTTGGCGGCTATGTGATGGGCATACCTGCCAATTTGCCAAAAGAACGCGTTGCGGCGGCGGTGGAGGCCTTGTTGGTCTTCACCTCTCCGCCCGCGCAAAAGCTATATGTCCAGAACGGCAGCCGCACGAACCCGCGCTATTCCGTAGGGTCCGACCCCGACGTGCGGCGTCTGTCGCCTATCTTCGAGGCGGTCGATGGCATGTCATGGCGCGATGAGCTTCAGTTCTGGCCACGCCCGCCAATCCCCGAAATCGACGAGATCATCCAGATCTGCGGAGAAGAATTTCACGACATGTTGCGCGGGATCATAACCCCGCAAAATGCATTGCGCCGCGCGCAGGAGAGAGCCGACGCAACCCTAACCTCACCATAATCATGACGTCAGGAGGAGACACCCATGGACCCCAATCGCCTTAAAGGTAAAAACATTCTCATCACCGGTGCCGCCCGCGGCATGGGCGAAGCCAACGCAAGATCCTTTGCTGAACAAGGCGCCAACGTCTGTATCGGCGATCTGGACCTCGACATGGCGAAAAACGTTGCCGACGAAATCAACGCTGCAGGCAATGGCAAGGCGATTGCCGTCAAGATGGATGTCACCAGACGCGAAGATAACGCAGCCGCTGTGGCAGCCACTGTCGAGGCCTTCGGGTCGATCAACGTCGGTGTCTTTAACGCGGGTCTGAACAAACCTCGGTTCTTCATGGATATCGATGAAGACAACTGGGACATGATCATGAACGTCAACACCAAGGCGATGTGGCTGGGCATGCAGGAAACCGCCCGCCAGATGATCGAACAGGGACCGATGGAAGATCACCCGTATAAACTGATCAACGTCGGCTCGATTGCATCGCGCAAGCCGTTGATCGATGTCACCGTCTATTGCACTTCCAAATATGGCTGTCTGGCGCTGACGCATTGCGGTGCCCTCGGTCTGGCAGAGCACAATATCACTGTGAATGGCTATGCGCCTGGCGTCGTTGTGACACCGCTTTGGGAGCAGCTGGATAAAGACCTTGTTGATATCGGCTTCAAGGAAAAAGAAGGCCAAGCCTACGACGATATCGTACGCGATGCGCTTCAGATCAAGCGCGTGTCTTATCCCAAAGACATCATCGGCACCGCATCCTTCCTTGCGTCTGATGACAGCGATTACATGACCGGCCAGATGATCCACGTCGATGGCGGCTGGTGCATCCAGTAACGGGCCACCCCTTTCACCTTTAATTCAAATGGGGCCATGCGCCTCTGAGGAGACTTCCATGTCAGAACGTCCGGGCAATGCCCTTATGCCGAACCTGCTTACCCCGATGGACCTTGAGCCCAACTGGGAGTGGCGCGACAAGTTGCCAGCCCATGGACACATGTCCGTCGACTTTGAAAACCGGGTAAACCATGACCGCTTGCGTCGATATCGCCTTGCGCGCACGCGCCAGTCGCTGCAAAACTCGAACGCGGGCACGCTGTTGTTGTTCGATGTGAACAACATCCGCTACGTCTCGGCCACCAAGATCGGCGAATGGGAACGCGACAAGATGTGCCGTTTCTGTCTGCTGACGGGTGACGACAGCCCCTACGTCTGGGATTTCGGCTCAGCCGCTGAGCATCACAAGCGCCATTCGGACTGGCTAGAACCCAGCCACTGCCTTGCAGGTGTTGTCGGCATGCGCGGAACCATCCCACCTGAATTCGGCTTGATGCAGAAGTATGCCAAGCAGATCGCGGGACTTATCCGTGATGCGGGCATGGCCAATATGCCAGTTGGTGTTGATTATGCGGAAACTGCGATGTTCCACGCACTGCAAGAAGAAGGCCTCAACGTGGTCGATGGCCAACAGATTATGCTGGCCGCACGCGAAATCAAAAACACGGATGAGATCCAGCTTTTGACCCAAGCTGCAGCGATGGTCGATGGCGTCTACCACATGATCTACGAAGAGCTGAAGCCAGGCATCCGCGAGAATGACATTGTCGCGCTGTCCAACAAGATGCTCTACGAGATGGGCAGCGACGACGTCGAGGCGATCAATGCCATTTCTGGCGAACGTTGCAACCCGCATCCGCACAACTTCACCGACCGATTGATCCGCCCGGGCGATCAGGCGTTCTTTGATATCCTGCAATCCTACCAAGGCTATCGCACCTGCTACTACCGCACATTCAACGTCGGCCGCGCAACACCGTCGCAAAACGATGCCTATGTGAAAGCGCGTGAATGGATCGACGCATCAATTGCGATGATTAAACCGGGTGTGTCCACCGACAAGGTGGCAGAGGTTTGGCCCACTGCCGAAAGCCTCGGCTTTGCCAACGAAGATCAGGCCTTCGGTCTGCAATTTGGTCACGGGCTTGGCCTTGCCCTGCACGAACGGCCAATCATCAGCCGCGCTGTGTCCATGGATCACCCGATGGAGATCAAAACAGGCATGGTGTTTGCGCTGGAAACTTATTGTCCGGCAACAGACGGATATTCTGCCGCACGGATCGAGGAAGAAGTCGTCGTGACCGAAACCGGATGCGAAGTCATCAGCCTGTTCCCGGCCGAAGAACTGCCCATCGCCAACCGCTACTAATCGGCGACAAAGCTCTGCCATGCGTTTTCTCCCTGCGCAAGGCGGAGCCGAACCCACCGTCTAAGAGGATATCATGGCCAAAACAAAGACAAATACCGAAGATTATCTGCGTATGTATCGCCAGATGGTGCGCATCCGCTCGTTCGAGGATAACGCCAACCAGCTTTACCTCTCGGCCAAGATGCCAGGGTTGACCCACATGTATTCCGGCGAGGAAGCGGTTGCTGTGGGAATCTGCGAGGCGCTTAAGGTGACGGACAAGATCACCTCAACGCACCGTGGCCACGGCCACTGTGTCGCCAAGGGAGCGAATTTCAAAGAAATGTTCTGCGAACTTCTGGGCAAGGAAGAAGGCTATTGCCGTGGCAAGGGTGGCTCGATGCATATCGCGGATCAATCCAATGGCAATCTGGGGGCCAACGCCATCGTCGGCGGCTCCATGGGGATCGCCACGGGCTCGGCCTTCACGGCAAAATTGTTGGGCAAGGACGATGTGACCGTTTGTTTCTTTGGCGACGGGGCCACAGCACAAGGTCTGTTGTATGAGGTCATGAACATGGCAGCACTTTGGCACCTGCCTGTTATCTATGCCTGCGAAAACAACGGCTATTCCGAATACACCAAAACCGAAGAAATTGCTGCCGGTTCAATCACCGCACGTGCAGAGGCCTTCGGCATTGAGGCGCATCAGATCGACGGACAGGACGTTCTGGCGGTCAACGAGTTGACGCAAGATCTGGTTGCCCGCGCCCGCAAAGGCGAAGGTCCGTTCTTTATGGAACTGATGACCTATCGCTATCACGGCCACCACGTTGGCGACATCAACCGCGAATACTACCGCTCCAAGGAAGAAGAAAAAGACTGGAAAGAAAACCGCGATCCGATCATCAAGTTTCGCGGCTGGCTGGTAGAACAGGGCATCGCGTCCGAGGACGAGATCGAAGCGATGAACGCCGAGATCAAAAAAGACGCAGAAGACGCCGTCGCCTATGCCGAGGCCGCCGCTTACCCCGATGAATCCGAAGTCGATATGCACGTCTTTACAGACGTCAAACACGCGCTGGCCTGAGGAGAACAATATGCGAGAAATTACCCTGTCCCAAGCGGTCAACGAAGCATTGGCCGAAGAGATGCGCCGCGATGACACCGTGTTCATCATCGGCGAAGATGTGGCCGAGGCGGGCACACCGTTCAAAATCCTGAGCGGCCTTGTCGAAGAGTTCGGCACTGAACGCGTCGTTGACACACCCATCGCCGAGCCCGGTTTCATGGGCCTTGCCGTGGGTGCCGCGATGACAGGCACACGCCCTGTTGTAGACCTGATGTTTGGCGACTTCATTTACCTGATCATGGATCAATTGTGCAATCAGGCTGCCAAGACGCACTATATGTCAGGTGGCAAGATGAGCGCGCCACTGGTGCTGCGCACCAATATGGGTGCAACCCGCCGCTCTGCCGCGCAGCACTCCCAATCACTGCATGCCTTGGTCGCGCATATTCCCGGCCTCAAGGTGGCGATGCCATCGTCTGCCTATGAGGCCAAGGGCCTGTTGAAAACGGCCATCCGCGACAACAATCCGGTCGTGATCTTTGAAGACAAGCTGATGTATCAGGACAAGGCACCGGTCCCCGAGGAGGAATTTCTGATCCCCTTCGGAGAGGCCAACATCAAACGCGCGGGCAGCGATATCACCCTCATCGCGACGTCCTCGATGGTGCAGGTCTGCGAAGCTGCCGCCGAGATATTGGCGAAAGAAGGGATCGAGGCCGAAGTGATTGATCCGCGCACGATTGTGCCGCTGGACGAAAACACGCTGATCGCGTCAGCCAAGAAAACTTCCCGCGTCATCGTCGTGGACGAGGGGCACCAGAGCTATGGCATCACGGGTGAAATTGCGAGCCGGATCAATGAAAAGGCATTCTATCATCTCGATGCGCCTGTGGTGCGCATGGGGGCGATGGATGTGCCTATTCCCTTTTCGCCCGCCCTTGAGGACATCACCGTACCGACACCCGAAGGCGTGGCCGAGACTGCGCGCAGACTCATGTCGGGGGAGATGATCCATGCCGCATGAGGTCATCATGCCCGCCCTCGGCATGGCCCAGGACACCGGCAAGATCGTCAGTTGGCTCAAATCTACTGGTGATCCGGTCAAAGCGGGTGACGCACTGTTCGAGGTAGAAACCGACAAGGCCACGATGGAGGTTGAATCCCCTGCCGATGGCTATCTGACAGATGTGCAGGCCGACGCTGGCGCAGACGTGCCCGTGGGTCAGGTGATCGCCCTTGTGTCCGAGACCGCCGAAAGCAGCGGTGCCGTTGCGCACTCCCCTGTTGATACGGACGCCCCTGATGATGCGCCGTTGCCAGAGGGCAAAGCCGTCATCATGCCCGCGCTTGGTATGGCACAGGATACAGGTGTGATTGTGGCCTGGCACAAGGGGCTTGGCGATCCAGTCGCTGCGGGTGACATTCTGTTCGAAGTGGAAACCGACAAGGCGACAATGGAAGTCGAGGCAGGGGCCGATGGTTTCGTTGCGGCATTGCTGGCCGAAGCAACCGAATCCGCCCCGGTCGGGGAAACCATCGCAATTATTTCTGCTGAAAAGCCTACCAATCCGGTGCAGCGCAGCATGGCGGATGGCGCTATATCAAAACCAGCCACGACGCCTGATCAAACGCCAAAAGCCGAGGCGAAAGACGAACAAAAATCCGCGCCAACAGCCAAGCAGGTCAGCAAAGCCCCCCCCACAAAACCGACAGTCAAATCAGCCGATGGTCGTATCCTCGCCTCGCCCAAAGCGCGGCGGTTGGCGTTGGAACAGGGGCTGGATCTAAACCGTCTTGTAGAGGCCGGACATCCCCAGCCCTTCCATGTCGCGGATCTTGAGGTCCTTCGGGCATTGCCCGCGCAGACAGTGGAAACCGCCGCAGCACCGTCCCACCGCCTCACGGCGGAAGTACCTACAGACGGGTTCTCTGAATTTGCTCTGTGGGCCGCAGAAAACGCAGGTCTGAAAGACGCAAATGCCGTGCTCGCAGGTCTTGCTGCCGCAAGCCTTGGCCATGAAACGGCAATCATTATGGTCGAAAGCTTCGGGCAAAGCCGCGCCTATCAGGTGCCCGCCGGTGCGTTCAGTTCTATCGTTGAGGCCGAGGACGACACCGCACCAGACCTTATCCTGCGCGATCTGCGCATGAGCCGTGTCAGCACTGTCAACCTTGGTGCGGAAAATGCGCCTGTTCTCACGCTAACACAGGCAAAAGGCGGGCTTTCCATCACGCTCGAATGTGCGGGCCATCACTTGTCCGCCAGCGCCGCTATCAGCCTTTTATCAGAATTTTCAGGCCGCATGGAGCAGCCGCTCCGCCACCTGCTTTAAGTCTTGGAGACACCCATGAAATATACCGATCTCTACATCAACGGCACATGGACAAAGGGAACCTCGGGCGAGCGTTTCGATGTTATCAACCCCGCCACCGAAGAGGTTCTTGCCTCTGTCGCCTCCGCTGATATTGCCGATGCAGATGCGGCACTGGACGCTGCCGAAGCCGCAATGAAAGACTGGGCCGCACGCACGCCGCGCCAGCGCTCCGAAGTCTTGCGCAAGGCGTGGGAACTGATGACCTCACGGCTTGACGAATTTGCCCATATGATGACGCTCGAAAACGGCAAAGCCAGCGCAGATGCGATGGGCGAGGCGACTTATGCCGCCGAATTTTTCCGCTGGTTTGCCGAAGAGGCCGTGCGCGCCGACGGGATGATCACCCATGCCCCGTCTTCGGGTGCGCGTATTGTGGTGCAACACAAACCGGCGGGCCTGGCGGTGCTGGTCACGCCTTGGAATTACCCCGCCGCGATGGGCACTCGTAAAATTGCGCCCGCGCTTGCCGCAGGCTGCGGCGTGATTATCAAACCCGCATCTGAAACCCCGCTGACCATGTTGGCGTTGATGCCGCTTCTTGAAGAGGCCGGGGTTCCTGCAGGCCTCGTCAACGTCCTGCCAAGCCGCAAGACCGGATCATTGGTCGACCATATGCTGCACGATCCGCGTGTGCGCGTGGTCAGCTTTACCGGCTCTACGGGTGTCGGTCAGAAGCTCTTGAAAAGTGCTTCCGATCAAGTTCTCAAGCCCGCAATGGAACTGGGCGGCAACGCCCCTGTTGTCGTTCTTGAAGACGCCGACATGGAAACAGCCATCGAAGGCACGATGCTGGCCAAGATGCGCAACCTTGGCGAAGCCTGCACCGCCGCCAACCGCATCTATGTGCATGAGAGCATCGCAGATGAGTTCACCAAGCAACTGAGCGCACGCATGTCCGCGCTCAAGGTTGGCGATGGCACGGACCCAAGCGTCGATGTCGGTCCGCTTGTGAATGCTGATACGCGCGACAAGGTTGCAGAATTTGTCGCAGATGCCGTGGCAAAAGGCGCGAAGATCGAATGTGGTGGCACCCCGCCCGAAGGCAAGGGTTTTTACTATCCGCCAACAGTCCTGTCGAACGTGTCCGAAGATGCAGACTGCGTGCGCGACGAAATTTTCGGCCCGGTCGCGGCAATCCAGACCTTCAAGGATCAAGAAGAGGTCATCGCGCGAGCCAATGACACCGAATACGGCCTTGTCGCCTATGTCTTTTCCGAGGATTTCAAACGCGCCCTTCAGGTCTGCGAACGCCTTGAATACGGCATGGTCGGCCTGAACCGTGGTCTTGTGTCCGACCCCGCAGCCCCTTTTGGCGGGGTCAAACAATCGGGCCTTGGCCGCGAAGGCGGGCACGAAGGCATGCTTGAATTTATGGAAACACAATACATTTCGGCCAGTTGGTAAGGGGACAGGTATGAGCGACATTATCGCACCACCTTCGGTTCGCGCCCTCGCGCGCCAAAAAGGCATTGATCTTGAAAAACTTGCCAAGGATCTCGGCCGCACATCCATCGCGCGCGAGGATCTGGAGGGTGGGAAGCCCGCCGCAGGACCTGCGGGCGACACCTCATATTGGGACGTGGATCACAGCCAGTTCGGCCCCGTCACCGAAGAACCGATGAGCCGCTTTGCGCAGGTGGCTGCCGCCAATCTGGGGGCCGCCAACGCGCTGATCCCGCAGGTCACACATCATGATCGCGCCGATGTCACGGCCATCGAGGCGCTGCGCAAAGAATTGAAAAACGAAGCCCAAGCGCGTGGTGTCAAGCTGACTGCACTTGCGTTTCAGGCCAAGGCGCTGGCGCGGGCTTTGCGTGAATTTCCACGGTTCAATGCGTCGCTTTCGCCTGATGGCAAATCGCTGACGCTCAAGGACTACGTTCACATCGGCATTGCAGTGGACACGGCGCATGGCCTGATGGTTCCCGTTCTGCGCGACGTTGACCGTAAAGGGCTTTGGCAGATTGCAGCAGACATCGCCGATCTCGCGTCCCGTGCGCAAACCCGCAAAATCGGGCCGGATGAAATGGGCGGTGCGTCGATGACGATCACCAATTTGGGCGGTATCGGCGGCATCGGCTTTACGCCAATCGTCAATCCACCCGAGGTCGCCATTTTGGGCATCACCCGCACCGAAACCATCACGGTCTGGGAGGGCGACATGCCGCGCCCTGTGCCGATGGTTCCGTTTGATCTGAGTTACGATCACCGTGTCATCAACGGTGCTGATGCGGCACGTTTCGTCACCTACCTAGCCGGATTGATCGCTGATCCGCGCCGGATCATGATCTGAGGGGGCTGCAGATGTCTGACAACCACGCCGATCTTATTGTTTTGGGCGCGGGTCCGGGCGGTTACGCCTGCGCCTTTCGCGCCGCTGATTTGGGCCGCAATGTCGTTATGGTCGATCCACGTGCCACACTTGGCGGGGTCTGTCTGAACGTCGGCTGCATCCCGTCAAAGGCCCTTTTACACGCCGCCGAAGTGATCCGCGGGGCCCGTCACGGGGACGATTGGGGGATTTCAACCGGCAAAGTCTCGGTCGATCTGGACAAATTGCGCGCTAAGAAAGACGACATTGTCGCTCAGTTGACAACGGGCCTTGTCGGCCTTGCCAAGCGGCGCAAGGTGCAGACCATTCGGGGAACGGCCCGGTTTGACGGTGAAAACAGCTTGGATATCGACGGCGACATCTGGACCTTCGATCAAGTGGTGATCGCGGTCGGCTCTGCGCCTGTGCGCCTACCGGGCTGGCCCGAAGATGATCGCATCTGGGATTCCACCGATGCGCTTGAATTGCGTGAGGTGCCAAAAAACCTCGCGATTGTGGGTGGCGGAATTATCGGGCTGGAAATGGCCACGGTCTATGCAGCACTTGGCAGCACGGTGACTGTCATAGAATTTATGGACCAGATTGCCCCCGGCGCTGATGCCGAGGCTGTGGCGATCCTGCGGGCCGCGCTTGAGGCCGAGGGTGTCACGATCCACACCGGCACCAAAGTGACCGAGGTCAAAGCCACCAAAACCGCCCTGACGCTGAGCTGCGAAGGTGGATTTGAGGGCACCATCAAAGCGGATGTTGTCATTCAGGCTGTCGGTCGCTACTCGAACGGGAACCTCGTCGACCCAAAGACCGCAGGTATCGAGATTGACGACCGAGGCGTTATCAATGTGGATGCTTCCTGCCGCACGAATGTCGCAGGAATTTTCGCCATTGGTGACGTCACCGGCAACCCGATGCTGGCACACCGCGCCACCCATCAAGGCCATGTCGCCGCAGAAGTCGCCTCGGGCCATGCCGCTGCATTGGATACCGATCTCATCCCGTCGGTCGCCTATACCAGCCCCGAGCTTGCTTGGGCTGGCTTGACACAGGCGCAGGCAAAAGATCAGGGCATTCCGCACAAGGTTGCCAGTTTTCCCTGGGCCGCGAGCGGACGGAACCTTGCGTCGAGCGGTGGCGATGGGCTGACCAAGCTGGTCTATTGCCCTGAAACCCATCGTCTGCTTGGCGCGACTATCGTGGGCCGCAACGCTGGTGAGCTTTTGGCAGAATGCGTGCTTGCAATGGAAATGGGCGCAACACTCGAAGACGTTTCACTCTCGGTACATGCGCACCCGACACTTTCAGAAACCGTGGGCTTTGCGGCGGAACGCGCCCTCGGCACGCTGACCGATCTGTGACCTTGCCCGGCCTCTCTATCGACCTCGGCGGACAGACAGCGCTCGTTACTGGAGCAAGCCGCGGCATTGGCCTTGCCATCGCCCGCGTGCTTGCCCTATGCGGTGCGGATGTGATCGGCGTCGGTACTACGATCTCGCAAAACGCTGAAACCCTTGCAGTGGACTTCGAAGATCTTCGAGGATCTTTTAGGCCGGTCGACTGCGATCTGTCTGATCGTGATGCCATTGCGGCGATGTTGGCAGAAATCGATGCAAATGGCGCTGTGATCAATATCCTCGTAAACAATGCCGGCATCATCCGGCGCGATGAGGCCGCCAGCCATAGCACTGACGATTGGGACGCGGTCATGGCCGTCAACCTCGACGCTGTTTTTCTTCTCAGCCGTGCGCTCGGTTCGAAGATGCTGGAACGCGGTCATGGCAAAATCATCAACATTGCCTCAGTGCTGTCATTTCAGGGCGGTGTTCTCGTGCCCGGTTATGCCGCCGCAAAAGGGGCCGTCGCTCAACTCACGCGCGCGCTGGCCAATGAATGGGCCGGGCATGGCGTCAACGTTAATGCAATTGCCCCAGGTTATGTGGCAACTGACAACACATCTGCTTTGCGACAAGACGTTACCCGCAGCGAAAGTTTGATAGCTCGCATTCCAGCGTCACGATGGGGAAAGACAGAGGAGATCGCCTGGCCAGTTGCATTTCTCGCCAGTGATCTTGCCGAATTCGTCCATGGAGCCGTATTGCCTGTCGATGGTGGGTGGCTAGCGCGCTAATAAGGCTAGAGTCCTTGAAGATGGTATAAAGGCCCAATGGTTAATGGAATCATGATCAACTCTTCGGTTACCCAATTAGAAGCTTCATTGAGGGTCCTCTTCTGATGATAAATCCGATAGTCACATTCGTTGTCTTCCTCTTCATCGGATGGTCAATTTTGTTGCTTGATAGATCACGTTTTTTGGGCACGGTTTCTATCCCCATTACGCCTGCGCGCATCCTAGCAATTGCGCTTGTTGCAGCAGGCGTGACGATCTTCTTTATGGTGGATTGAAGATCAAAGCTTGGTCAGACACCTCCAACAGTGTCGGTTCTTTACGAATGCGAGGAGCCTCAAAGTGAAAACACTTTCGAAACTCCTTTATTTCCATAGCAAAAAGGTAACATTAGACGGGCTTTGCATTCAGTAGCTGGCCTGCTCGAAGCCGTTAAGCCCTCTATAGTCACACAAGTCATCGCTGGTTCGAGGATTGGGCCAATCCCTGCACCCCGAACGGCTGGTTTGGTGAAATTTGCTGCGCTGCAAAACGCATCCCGCTGCAACTACGAACAAATGCTGCGTCAGCAACATGCCCAAACTCCAACGTCGGGAAAGTCCGCAGTGGCGACCTTCGCCGCCATGATTGTGAGTGGCCGCTCTTGCGTCGACGCAGCCCGTCCTAACTACCACTCCTCAGGATTTTCAAAACGCGCGCATAATTTTCGCTGACCTCCCGTGCTTGCTCAAACACCTCCCGTCGCTCCTGGTCCTGGCACCGGAAGTACTGCTCGACATCGCGAAAGTATGCCTCTGCGTCGCGCCTCAACAGGTCAGCATACGCCCCAACATCAACGGCATCGGTCGGGATTAAGGGTGCTACTGGAGGTAAACAAGTCCCCGCGACTGAGACAGTTCCCCAACTCAAAATGGCCAGAATTACCCGTGCTTGTTTCAAAATCACCATATTATCTTGGCTCAGCCACTCCGTTGCAGTAAGTTCGCCTCAACGCATAAAGAGCGCATCAATTCAAAATACAGCTCTTGATTGCAAAGTTATAATATTGTATCGGTTCGGTAGTCCATGAGGGACTGCCGGGCCAATGCACAATTCTGCAAGGCTCGGTCCTATGAATTTGATGCAAGACGCCCCCAATGTTGTCAGCGAAGATGGGCTGCGCACGCTGCTTGCCGAAGGACATTCGGCTGATGTTGTGTGCCGGGTTACGCCCAAACGTACAGGTGCTCAGTGGTCCGGGATTTGGACCGTGCATTGCGTCTCACCAGATGGCGAGACGCGTCGCCTGCTCGTTACCGCGCGCAACAATATGGCCGCCCGAGAATTCAAGACAATCAACGGCTTATCCAGCTTCCTTGCTGGGCTTGGCGCTTCGATCATTTCTATCCCCATGTTTGAGGGCAAAGTCTCCTCGCATAAGCTGGACGATACCACCTAAGCCACTTGTTGTCCTAGCTGCGCTCCTCGCCGCGCCTGCTTACTCTGAAGGTTTTGTGCTTTCCATGAGGGCCGATGGTCAGCTGGAGACAAAAGCGCCTCAGTCCGGTTTTGCGCAAAGCTATGTCGATGGGATCGGCGCGAACCCACCCGAACTGATCGTTTTCGCAGCACCTGAGCCTGAAGTGCCGCGATCTGCACCCGCTCCGGCACTCCCTCGCCCTGAAATCCTCGACGCCCTTGAAAGTACCGCGCATCGCTATGGCGGGCACCCGGCGTTGCGCCGCGCCGGTCTGTCCGTGACGGAATGGCAGGCACTCTTTCAAGCCAATATTGAGATTGAAAGCGCCTATCGCCCGAATGCGCGCAGCTCCGCAGGTGCGATTGGGCTTGGGCAGTTAATGCCAGCTACAGCCGCACAGCTTGGTGTGGATCCGCACGACTGGCAGGCCAACCTCGACGGCTCTGCACGCTACCTTCTGATGATGTTGGCGCAGTTCGGCACGCCCGAACTCGCGCTTGCTGCCTACAACGCGGGGCCCGACGCGGTCACGCGCTACGGCGGCATCCCTCCCTACCGCGAAACCCAAAATCACGTGCGCCGCGTCATGGCCGTGCGTGACCGACTAACTGGAGCCTCCTGATGCACATACAATTCCGCACGATCCTGTCGCTGGCTCTGGCCAGTTTGATGATTGCCAACCCCGCCCTTGCACAGAGCATCGACCTCTCGCCGGTGCAGAACCTGTTGCAAGGCATCGTCGACACGATCACCGGCCCCTTGGGCATTGTGATTGGCACCTTGGCCTTGATCGGCGTGTTCCTCTCCTGGCTCTTTGGCATCCTCGACTTCCGGCAAGCCCTCTGGGTGCTGGTTGCCATTGCAGGCATCGCGGCTGCGCCGACCATCGTGACCGCCATCTGGGGCGCGTAGATCCGGCATGGCAACGCAAACCCGCCTATTCCTGGGCCTGATCCGGCCGCCAAAGCTCATCGGCTTGCCGATCATGTATGCCATGGTCTGGCTCTTCGGGTTTGTGTTGCTGTTTCTATGGGTTCAGACTTGGCCGGTGATCATCATCGCCGCTCTGGCCTATCCCGCGCTGTGGAAAGCGGCAGATTGGGATCCGGCCTTTCTTGAGGTGATGGTCACTTCGTTGCAGGAAACCCCGCCCACCCCGAACCGCAAGATCCATTCGGGGGACAGCTAGGATCCTGCCCCCTCCGGCATCAGACCCAAGTGGGGTAGATTCCGGCTGGGAGCAGAATGACGCCCTAAACACCGATCACGCGCTTTTCGTAGTCACCAATTTCCCGTTGGACCGACGTAGCGGTAGAGGCATGTTGTGGTAGGCTTCCTGGAGTGAGATTCGAATTTGTCAGAATATTGTGCGCGGAATTTTCACGTCCCAGTCGCGAGCGAAAATCTGTATATCATCTTCAAACGCCATTATCCGGCCTTTGAGGATGAAGTTGGTCGCGTCGCACGTTGTGACCAATTCACTTTGGGTTCGCACATTCCAGCCGTCGCGGGCAAAACTGAAGCCTGCCTTATATTCGATGCAGGCCGACAGCGGATCGCCTTCGACAATCGAGTATTTTTGTGAATTGCTGGAGCCATAGGTTAAATCGGTCTCTTCGAACCAAATCTCGTCGCCCGCAAACTGAACGTCCATAACGATTTGACCTGTCTCAACATCTTGGCTGATGTGGCGCGATCCCGTGGATGGCTTGATGTTCTCGTGCGCAGGTGGATCAGCGGACACCGCTGGGCCGAAGGGGTCCCCAATTTCCCCACCAGCATTGCTATCCCTAACCGGCAGTTCCAAAGAGCAACCCGCCAGTTCAACATCAAGCACCGCCCGTTCAGCCACGGGCCAGGCCATCGGCCACAGCTGAGTGGACAAGGCCAGTCGCAATCTGTGCCCCGGCTTCATGGACCAACCGGTGTCATTAAGCCGGACAGTAACGTCCATGCTTTCGCCCGGGGTGACTTCGGCCAGAACTTCACGGCCATTGCGCTGTTTTAGGTTCAGAATGCCATAGCTGATCAATGTCGAGGCACCGTCAGGTGCCACATCGCAAATCCGCGCAGCAATCAGGCCGCAAGAGCAATCGCTCGACAGGCGCAGGTGCACTTTGGTTGTTCCCAACAGATCAAGCGGCTGCGACAATGGTTCACTGTCAAAACAGACCGAGCGTCCATCATCCCCCCTTTGATCTTGCGGGAGCT
Source organism: Sulfitobacter sp. SK012 (assembly GCF_003352085.1). Lineage (NCBI taxonomy): Bacteria > Pseudomonadati > Pseudomonadota > Alphaproteobacteria > Rhodobacterales > Roseobacteraceae > Sulfitobacter > Sulfitobacter sp. SK012. The sequence goes on along the minus strand of NZ_CP025804.1, from coordinate 1,457,605 downwards.
CCGCGATCCCAGAAATCGGCATATATTCCCCGGACTTCAGGCCAAGGGCGACTGGCGAGCAGATGCTAACACTACCCGCACCGCCAGATGATCCTTCTAACAATACACCAGGCCTAAGGTCATACCGGCAGTTCGTGACATTTTGCGTAGGCCAGCCCGGCTCGCCTACCCATCGGCCCTGTCGATCGGTAGGGTTGGGGTCAGGCGCGTGGCTGTCTTGCAGATAGGCCAGAAAGGCCGGAGCATCCATAACGCCGTTCTCTTTGCCCTTCAGCCAATGATCCCACCATTCCAGCGCCAACTGAAGATATCCAGCCAACGGTCCGGGTCCGCCAAGGTTGGGATACACATGACCCCAAGGCCCTGATACCGCGCGGCACGGTGCATCTATGTTCTCAAGTAAGCGGATCATGGTGTTGGGCCAGCAATCGTTCCAACCGCTTACCCCGAGTACCGGCACTTTGATCTTGTCATACGCCTCGCAGACAGATCCCTGTTTCCACGTTTCATCGCGTAGCTGATGCGTCAGCCACTTTTCCGCGAACATTGGCGTGCTTTCCAAACGCTTCATCCACATGTCGCGCCAGCCATCGCCCACGACGGCCGGATCGGGTGGCCTGATGCAATACCCGAACATGATGCCGCCCCAGCCGAGACCTTGCCCCGCGTAACCACCCACCAAATACCCGGCATCATCGTAATAACGATCCACAGATGCGCCCACTGGTATGATGGCCCTCAACGCGGGGGGCTGTTTAACTGCGGTCTGCAAGCTGGCGATGCCGCCCCAGGAAAGCCCCATCATGCCGACGTTCCCATCGCACCACGGCTGTTTGGACAACCAATCGATCACTTCGACCGTATCTTGTTGTTCCTGTGGCGAGTATTCATCCAGCATGACTCCTTCAGAATCACCGTGGCCACGCATGTCGGGGCGAATACAGGCATACCCTCGTGCCGCAAACCATGCGTGATTGCGGTGATCCCGCATCGCAAGAGAGTCCCGCTTACGATAAGGGACAATTTCCAGAACTGCCGGAGCTGGCTCCTCGCTAGCGTTCACAGGCAACCACATCTTGGCAGACAGACGCGTGCCATCGGACATCGTAATCCAGATATGTTCGATGATCTCAATCTCGTTCAATGGTGGCGAGACAATGTGGCCAAGGTCATCATTTGGTGTCAGCATTCTTAGTCTTTCTTAAGTTGGGCGAGCCCATGATAATACGGTATTGAATTGTTAAGGATGCGCCTAACTAAGCGCGCGCGGCGTCAGACAGCGAATGCCGTGGCCTTGGTCAACCTCCCATTGCGGCACCTGCATACATACCTCGCTGGCCACTGGGCACCGCTCACGAAATTCGCACCCTGTAGGGCGGCGGATCAGGCTGGGAGGCTCACCTTTAAGGGCGATGCGTTCCAGCCGGGCATCGGGATCAGGTTCGGGATTCGCACTAAGCAAGCAGTGAGTATAGGGGTGGCGAGGCTCGCTGAAGACGGCTTCAGAGCTGCCTTCTTCGACCAGACGTCCAAGATAAAGGATACCCATACGGTCAGCCACATGACGCACAACGTTCAAGTTGTGGGTAATGATCACCATCGACAAGCCCAGGCGTTCACGCAAATCGTTAAGCAGATTGAGAAGCTCCCCCTGAACTGAAACATCCAGTCCAGCGGTTGGTTCATCCGCAAGGATAAGTTTCGGCTCCAACGCAAGAGCGCGGGCGACACCGACGCGACGCGCTTGCCCGCCTGACAACTGATAGGGGTAGCGGTCGGTGAAATGCGCAGGCAGATTGACCAGCTCCAGCAGACGTTTTGCCTCGGCGTTCAGATCCCGATTTTTCATCCCCTGAATGCGGTAGGGTTCCGTGATCAGATTGCCGATAGTCAGGCGGGGCGACAAGCTGCCGACCGGGTCCTGAAACATCATTGCGATATCTTTGCGCAGAGGGCGCATCACCCGTTCCGATACACCGCGAATTTCACGGCCGTCAAATTTGACTGACCCGCCTTGTGCCGGGGCCAGCCCGGCAATGGCGCGGATCACGGTTGTTTTGCCTGACCCGCTTTCACCAACCATGGCATAGGTTTCGCCAGCCTCAACTTTAAAGCTCACTCCAGCAAGTACATTGACCGCGCCATAGCTGGTTTGCAGGTCTTTGACTTCCAGTATCGGGCTCATGTTGCGGTCTCCAACTGGTTCAGCCAGCAGGCGGCGCGATGATCCCTGCCAACGTCGACAAGCGGTGGGACATCGCTGCAGCGCGCCATCGCCTGATCACAGCGGTCTTGGAAAATGCAGCCACCAGGCAGATTGGCCAGATCGGGCACCTCACCAGGGATGGTTGGCAAGACGCGGGCACGGGTCTTTATGTGGCCGGGGTCACATTCGATCAGGCGGCGGGTGTAGGGGTGTTTCGGGTCATGAAAAATCTCGCGCACGGTGCCACTTTCCACGACCGCGCCGGCATACATCACCACAACGCGATCACACAGTTCGGCGATCACCCCCAGATGGTGCGAGATGAACAGGATCGCGCAGCCAAAGTCGCGCTGCAGATCTTTCAACCGTTCGATGATCTGCACTTCAAGCGTGGCATCTAGGGCCGTTGTCGGCTCATCCGCGATCAAGAGATCGGGTTCAGACATAAGCGCCATGGCAATCGCGATCCGCTGGCGCATACCGCCTGAAAACTCATGCGGTAACTGTTTCAGCCTTTCGTCAGGGTCGGGGATGCCGACAACACCCAGCATCCTTGCCGCATTGGCGAGTTTTTCTGCCTTCGACGCGGATGAGCGGTGCTGGATATCAACCATTTGTTGCCCGATTGATATGACCGGGTTGTGGGTTTGCATCGGGTCCTGAAACACGATTGAAATATCCGAGCCACGCAAGTCGCGTATGGTGCGTTGACTGGCCTGCAAAAGGTCAGCGCCTTTGAAACGAACCTGCCCTTTACGGAACCGTGTGTTTGGCGCAGTCAGGCGCAGGATCGAGGAAATTAATGTAGATTTTCCACAGCCGCTTTCCCCCACTATGCCGACGATTTCGCCCTTGCGGACATCAAAAGTGATATCGCGCAGGGCTTTCAAATTACCATTCGCAGTTTCGTAGTCGACACTAAGACCGTCGAGTTCCAGAAGTGTCTCGGTCATCGGTTCTTCCTCAGTTTTGGGTCAACGACGTCACGCAGGCTTTCGCCAAGGAAAGTAAAGCCCAATGTCGCAAGGATGATCGGCAGGCCCCCACCCACCACCAACCAGGGCATCTGGCGGATCAACGCATAACCATCCTTCAGCAACGAACCCCAACTTGGGGTAGGTGGTTTGACCCCAAGGCCAAGAAAGGAGAGTCCGGCCTCAAGCGCAATTACGGCAGGGATATCCATCGCCGCCAACACAGCAAGAACGCCGATAATATTGGGCAGCATATGCACACCCAAAATACGTATCATTGAGGCCCCCATAGAACGTTCAGCGAGGATGAATTCTGAATTACGTAGGGTCAGTGTCTGGGTTCGGGCCACCCGGCCATAGGTTGGGATTGATGTGGCCATCACCACAAAAACAACAGTTTGCAGGCTGGGGCCAATAAGGGCCACCACGGCAAGGGCGAACATAACCGTCGGGAAGGACCGGATAGTGTCGAACAACAACATCAGAATGGCATCGAGCCATTTAGGCCCATAGCCTGCGATCATGCCCAACGTCAGACCAATGGCCATGGCTCCAAAAACGGCAGGCAGCGCCACCTTAAGCGCCACCTGCCCACCCATGATCACGCGGGAGAAAGTATCGCGACCAAGTTGATCCGTGCCCAGAAAATGGTTGAGAGACGGTCCCTGCAACCGGTCCTGGATATTCATGGCGACAGGGTCATAGGGGACGATCCAGCTGGCCAAAACGGCGCTAAGGACGATCATGCCAACAATAACCAAACCGATCAGTCCAAGAGGGTCTTTGGCGACACCTTTCAAGATGATCATCAATTCCGATTGCGACTTTGTCCCTGGACTTTCGGTAGTGCCTGTCATTTTGCTTGCTCCTACTTCGCGGTTCTTGCGCGCGGATCCAGAAGCGCGTTGATGAGGTCGGCGAGCGCCGTCGACAAAACAAACAGCCCCGTAGAGACAAGAACGCCCCCCATCACAACGGGATAGTTTCGGGTGGTGATGCTATCGATCACCAGTTTACCAAGCCCCGGGCGGGCAAATACTATTTCTGTAAAGACTGCGGCACTCAGCAGAAAACCCATCCCCACACCGATCACTGTCACGACCGGTAGAATGGCAATACGCAGGGCATACACCATCACAATGCGCCGCTCATTCAGGCCAAACGCACGTGCGGTGCGAATATGGTTTTCCCCCATGACTTCGAGCATTGATGCCCGCACTAGTCGCGCTGTGTAGCCAACCCAGCTTAACCCGATCGCAAAACAAGGCAGAACCAGGTGGTACGCACGATCCATGAAACCTTCCCCAACACCAATGGCGGGAAACCACTGTAGTTCCACGGAGAAAACCAACAGTACCAGCAGCGCGACAACAAATGCAGGTGCGGCGACAACGCTGACAGAAATGGCAGCCGTAATGCGATCAAAAATAGTATTCGGATGTGCTGCTGCATAGGCACCCAGAGCTATTCCAAGACCTGCGGACCAGATAATTGCACCGAAAATCAGTTCCAATGTGAACGGCAATTGCTCAAACACGGTGTCGGTAACTGCCCGACCCGAAAAAACATCTATACCCAGATCGCCCTGTAAAAGGCCTTTGTAAAATATCAGCAACTGTTTCCAGATTGGCTGATCCAAAGCCATTTGCGCAATCAGCGATGCCTTAAGCTCTGGTGAAGCTCGAGGCCCCAGCATGATAGATACCGGATCACCCGGCACTGCCCTGATCATCAGGAACATGACTGTGACCGCCACAAGCAGGATAAGCACCGCAAGGGCAAATCTTCGCAAAGCATAGGCAACCATCGCGCACCTCTTCCTCTTTTTCGATTTTCCGCCTGAAACGAGATTTCGGGCTTGAGGCGCGCGTTTTGCCTCATTCAAATTGGTGTCACCCTTCGCGCCAATCTTAGCCGCGAAGGGTTATTTTTTAGGATTTCCCGAAATAGCGAAGCTGGGCTATGCCGTCAGGCCGTAGCGCAGGGATCACGCCCGCTGAATGCACAACCGGGTTCGCCTCATGGGTGATAAAACGGTAAGCACCACTTTCTTCCATCAGATCTTGCGCCCGACGATACATAGTAGCTCGCTTGTCAAAATCTGTTTCCCGAGATGCGTCGATATGGATCTTGTCAAACTCCTCATTGCTGAAACGCTCCCAGTTCCAGATGCCGATTTGATCGGAAACGAACCATGATGTTGCATAGTAAGGGTCTGGCGTCATCGAGTAGCGATTCAGAATCAATTGCAGGTTTTCATTGTCACCTGAGGCCCAGAACGCGCCGGATTCCAAATTGTTGATTTCAACCGTGATTCCGATTTGTGCCAACGTCGCCTGAATAACCTGCGCCATCACCGAATTGGTTGTTTTGTTTAGTATGTCGAGTGTGAGCGTGACGTTGGTCTCCCCGGATTCCGCCAGCAATGCGGCCGCCTTCTCAAAGTTGGCCTCCGGTGGAATCAAGCTGTTTTCACGGTTACCAGGCAGGCCGGGCGCAAGAATACCTGTCGATGCGTCGGCCGCATTGAAATATGCCGCTTGAAGAATTGACGGTACATCAATTGCGTGCTGGATCGCCTGACGCAATTTTATGTTTTGCAGCTTTGGATGATCCAGGTTCATGCCCAACCAGACATAGAACAGCGATGGATATTCGATCAACGAACCACCGTTTGGTACATCTGAACGATAGCGCTCAACAGCCCCCAGAGAGACACGTGTGAAATCCAACTCGCCCGCTTCAAAGGCGATCTCAGCGGTGTTTTCATCGTCAATTGGATAAATCTCAATTGTGTCCCAAGCCGCAGCCTCACCTTTCCAGTCAGGATTGCGTTTGAGTACGGATTTTGATTTCGCGCTCCAGCTGTCCCGCAGATAGGGGCCAGATTCAGCCACTGGATCCGTACCTATCCGCCCTCCGGCGGCTTCAGTTGCTTTCTTGGAGATAATATTGCCAACGATGTAGGGCAAAGCGATCGAGAAGAGCGGCGTAAACGGCTCATTCATAACGATCGTTCCCTCGCGCTCGCCTGTGATCTCAACATGGCTAAGAGGGCCCATGTCGGGTCTGTTTGTTGATGCGATTTCTTCGGAAACAATGCGCTCAAAAGAGAACTTAACATCCTCAGCCGTCATTGCCCCAAAGCCGTTGGTAAATCCGATATCGTCCCTTAGCGCGAATTTCACATGTGTAGGGTCGACTTGTTCGATCATTGTTGCCGCATCCAACTGCCAGTCCCATTCACGGCCCGGTTTGTACTGGATCAGCTTGTTGTAGACACATGAGTGCATTGTTTCGTCGACGAGGCCCACACTGTACGCGGGGTCCATGGACTTCAAATCACCATACGCGCGTACGCGCAGCACGCCGTCATCTGGCGATGCCATTACGTGCGAGCCCATGCCCATTGGCAGCGCAGAAGCCGCGCCAAGAGCGGTTGCCCCCTTCAGAAATGTACGGCGCCCCACCGGTGCCTTTGTCCATTCGATTTTCATATTTTCTTCCCTTAGGTTGGTTTAAGAAGCCCTCTTGGCATGGTTTCAGGTCAATTATTTTCTATGACCACAGGTGTGTTTGGCATCGGTGGCCATCCGAAACGCTCATGTAAAGAACTATTGCTGCACCAAACTTCTGTTTGTAAGTGTGCTAAATTGTGCATACTTATGCTAACTTGAGCGAACTAGGATAAAATAGAACAAGGATTTAACTATGAAAAAGAACTTTTCTCAAAACCTACGCCACATATGTGCAAAGAGTGGTTCGATTTCACATGTCTGCCGTGAAATTGGGATTAACCGGCATCAGTTTGGCAGATATCTCAACGGCGAGAGCTTGCCAGCTGCGCACACCCTGCACAGAATTTCATCTTACTTAAAAGTTGCAGAAAGTGATCTGTTCGAACCCAATGATCAGTTTATTGAAAAACACAAACAACACTTCAAACACATTGACGGAACCCCTGCCGATATTCTGACAACTACATTTTCAGATCAATCAAAACGCTTGCGTCGCTATCTTGGGCATTACCACGTCTACCTCACCACGCCGACCTGGGATGGGCAGATAATGTGTATCCTCACGCATACCTATGAACAGAATGGATATGTTGTCGCCCGAACCCTTCAACGCGCCAAATCGAAAGACGGGAGCATGCGCCAGCGTGCAAGATTCGATGGACTAGCGACGTTTCGTGGCAATCGTATTTACGTTATTGAACGTGAGCCTGACGAAAATGGTAGCATCGCTGAGACAGTGTTGTATCCTGACCATCGCCAACAGGTGAACTACCTGCGCGGGGTAACGCTTGGGGTGGCGTCCAGACCGGGCCTTGCGCCCTTTGTCTCCAAAACAATCTGGAAACGCCTTAGCGAACGGATGTCGGTACGCGAGGCCGTTCAAGCCTGTGGAGTCTACGGATTTCAAGATCGCCGTATTACACCTACAGTACGCGAATTCATGCAATCACCCATCGATACCTTACCCCAGTAGAATCCGTCTCCACAAAGGTACAGAAAGTCCCGTAGGAACTGACTATGAAATGAGTGGGTCAGTATGCTCGTTTCCGAGCTGTTTGATGCGATCTGGCTTGCCGACATCTCAGACCATAAGATCAACCGGGTCAACGACCTACTACACTGGAAATAGCGGCCACAAAAGACTCTGCCGTGTAGCGAACGGCAGGATCGATATCTGGTTTCCCAAACGAAGTTGAATGTCCTGTGTGGATAGCTGCTGCATAGCAAGACATTTTTCGAACTGATTTTAGCACTGGTCAGAAGCAGACGTGTGTCCGGCCTGTTTGCGCGGCACACGTGGCCGCTGGCCCTGATGGTTTCCGCAAACCAAGTCCCAAACCGGTCTACGGACAAGTGATGTCCCTGACATTCGACGGGGTGTCTCGGCTGACGGGCTGACTGTGCTCCATCATTTCAATGGTCTTGCTGTCTCGTGTGTTCTCTTTTCCTCAGTTTAGACCGTTTGCGGTCTGTAGTATTCGTTCCTGGTCAAAACGGCCCAGATTATCCGCGCTGTCTTGTTCGCCATTGCCACAGTGGCAAGACGGATTGGCTTGCGGTCAAGCAACGCTCGGGACCACGGATCAACGCGTTCGGGATGTGTTTTCATCTGCCTCAGTCGAGATGTCATCCCAGTGACCAGCAGTCGTCTGATATATCGATCCCCCATCTTTGTGATGCGTCCAAGTTTCTCCTTGCCACCACTCGATCGGTTGAGCGGTGTCAGCCCCAGCCAGGCGGCAAATTCGCGACCGTTCCTGAACTGACTGGCGTCACCCGCTGTTGCGACAATTGCTGACGCGGTCACTGGACCAACGCCGGGGATCGTGCGCAGCAACATCACGCGCGGGTCCTGCTTGGCCTGAAGCTGCATACGCATCTCGTACCAGCGCACACGCAGGTGCAGAGCAACAAGTTGGTTGCTGAGGTTGTTGAGTACATCAACGGCGATTTCAGGAATACCGGGTTTGTCTCCATCCAGCATATTCTTTGCGAACTTGATCGCGCTACCGATCCCTTGCGCAATCACAATACCGAACTCGCCCAGCAAGCTACGCAGCATATTGCCTAGTTGGGTTCTCTGCCGGACGATCAGATCGCGGGCACGGTGGAGGAAGAGAACGCCCTGCTGCTCTTCTGATTTAATCGCGACAAACCGCATAGTTGGACGCGTCACTGCCTCGCAGATAGCGGCGGCATCAACCGCATCGGATTTGCCCCGTTTCACATAGGGCTTCACATACATGGCTGGGATAAGACGCACATCATGACCCAACTTGCTCAGCTGTCGGGCCCAATAATGACTGGACCCGCAGGCCTCTATGCCAACCAGACAGGGTGGGAGTTTCTCAAAGAATGCAAGCAACTGTGCGCGTCGCAATGCTTGGTTGAAAACAACTTCGCCATTCTCAGTCACTCCGTGAACTTGAAAGATATTATTGGCCAAATCGAGGCCGACTGTTGTAACCTGCATTGGGTAGCTCCTCTCATAAGCAGTTAATAACAACTGCAGTATGGCGCATTGCGACGCCGGTTTGAGCAGGAGCTATCCACACCATCCGGTCTTGGAAAATTCGCTGCCATGCAGAACGCGCAACTCTGCGCGCACGAGCCAAACGAGTTCGGAGAGTCAAGTATTTTGCTGAGCGAGCACGAGTCTCCTCAGCCCGCTCCTCTATTGTTGAACTAGCTCGCGGCGAAAGGTCGGTTTGGAATCAGCCGGGATTGGCGTGATTGAACGACCGGTCTCGGGAAATCTGCTGCGCCGCTGAATTTTTCGCGCTGCCAGGGCGAAGTCTTTCTGCGTAAGCAATGGCGGCATGGGCAAAAGGCGACTCCGTCCCGCTTAGCACTAGTTCCCCCAACTGCCAGTTTAGCACTTGCAGCGAAAGTCCGGTCCGAGGAGTTGCACTGAAGCGACATCGGGTGCTTGTGGAAGTCCAATTGGCAGCGATCCACACCTAACTTCGGGGTCACCCGGGGCGGGCTACCCGCCCCGGCACCGCAGTCATTCGGTGACTGGATCGTCATCGCGGCGCGGGAAGGCGACCATTTCGACGTCGGGGAACATGCTGTGTTTGACGTTGATCGAAGTGATGTTGCCGCGGTCATCGGTGTTGACGAAGAGTACGCCGCAGCGGTCCCAGAAGTTCTTGCCGTCTTTTTCGCCGGATTTGACGTTCAGTTTCAGAGTTTGAGTAGCCATTTTTTGATCCTCACTTTGAGTGTTTCGATGAACATGACCAAAGCTGGCACCAAGGGGCTGTCAGCGAGAAACTTGCTTCGCGAGGAATGCGCTGGCGCAGGGGAATTTTCTTGTTGAAGTGGGGTTTGTCCCGCGTCTGACACGGCTGCCCGCTTATGTTCAGCAATCAGAAACACGCCGTTGAGGATCTGAGTTTGGCCATCAATCTCTGGGCTGGCCCGTCAAAGCTGGCCTGAAACGCTGCAACTACTTTGCTGGGCCTGCAGATTGCGCGCAGTAAATATGATCTACCGACCATAAAACGGAAATATGATCTGCGGATCATACGGCATGAAAGGCAGCCGCCCGACGTCGTATTCCAGCAACAATGGCTTCCGCCAATAGCTGCGGAAACCCATCCGGCAGGTCGGCTAGTGTCTTGTCCAAGGCGGGTTCAAGCTCCGTCGCGACGCCCGACAAGACCTCTTCCGCCAGCGCCACACCAAAACCTGCCACCTTCGCAGCCTGCAGGAAATGACGCGGCACCACCTCGTTGATCCGGTAGTGTCCGTCGACGGCCATCGCGAGGCGCATCCGGTTCTGGCGGATTTGACCGTCATCCACGGCTTTCTGAGCGCTCAGCACATCGTAGAGCGGGGTCATGCGGAACCCGCCAGGGCGCAATGCGATGCTGAAATTCTTAGCGTGCCCGTCTGTCGCCCCTAAAAGCCAAAACAGCACTTGCGCGCGGAAGAACACGCGCTGATCCGCCTCGGGGTCATCACTGCCTGTCAGCAACCCGATCCCTTCGGTGATCCCCGGCCCGCCATCCATTTGATATTTTTGGCTGGGTGGGACTGAGAGCGCCTGACAAAAATCCTCCTGCGGGAGGCGGATCAAGCGGCCATCTTTGGTCCAGCGCCGATCAAACCGCGTCACGACAAGGCTTCGTACGTCTTCGAAGTCAGTAATTTCTACCTCTGCTACATCCAAACCCATGGCGCGACAGAAGCTCATGCAGAAAAACTCGTTCTCAACACTGTCAGACAAATCAATCCCCGCTGGTAAAACACCTAGCTGGGTCTTGAAGATATGGGTCGTAGGAGTGAGCCCCGATGGACGGATCCACGCGCCCTCGTGGCGCAGCAGCGCTGTTTTCTCCTGCGCCCCGGCGATGGAAATGCGGAAGTCGTCTTCCTCATCCAAGCCTAGCGGAGCGCTTGCGAGGTTGCGTAACATATCCGCAATCTGTGCCTCAGATACGGGCTCTCCCTCGAGCACGGCAAACTCTGGAATCTCACCCGAGACGAATTGCAAGGCCCCCACGCAATCGCGCCCGATTTTCTCCAGCATGTGCCACGCGTCCGTGCCGCCCGCACGCACCCGTGCAGCGACGCGCTCTCGTATCGCCTGATTGTCCGGCAGCAGGTTTTCCAAGTAGGCGATAACAGGGCCGCCCTGGTGTGCCTCTTCACGCAAAGGCAGTGACTGCGAGATGGGCATGGCATGTACCCATGCCAACCATTCCGGGTCATATGTAAAGCTGATCGCGCCTGAACCAGCGAGACGCAAAGCCCCCACCGACCGCCCGTTCAGAAGCACTTGCATCGTGCCGCTACGCCCGCGTTTGGCCATCAGAAGATATCCTCAATCTCAAGCGAGCCACCGCGCTCCACCAATCGGAACTCAAGCCCAAGTGCCGCCATGACAGCGAGCACTGTGGCGAGCTTCGCTCCCGCGTCGCCATTCTCGAGCGACGAAATTGTCGCGACGCGCAAATTCGTACGCGCGCTGATATCGCTTTGGGTCCAGCCGCGCGCTTTGCGCGTCCGGCGGAGTGCCTCGCCGATCTGCTCGGCCGTTCGTGCTGTGAGGTCCATGACGTGGCTCCTTTTACGGCACAGCGTAAATCAAAACAAATTACGCTGCAACGTAAATATTCAATTTTTACGCCATAGCGTAACAATCGAGCCGCACTCATGCCTGCAGCCCCGCAGCTCGAACCTGCTCAGGCGTCACCAGCTTCGATGCAATTAAGTCCTCGACCTGCCGGTTGGTGATGTGACGACACAGGGGATGGCGCTCGTGGATCCACTCGGTGAGGCTGGCACGACCTTTGGCTTCGGCCTCTCGTGCCTTCTCGCGGTCCGCCTGTATCTGGGCAAGGCCCTTCTCCCATCGGCGCATCTTGAACCAGTTGTCTGAGAAACAAACCTTGCTGCGCGTGTAGCCGTCACTTTCCTTCGCATAGGCCTTGACCGCCTGCAGCAGATCATCGGGCTTTACCCCGGCTTTCACGGCGGCTGCGATCAAGCGCAGACTGGTTCGCCGGTCTCGGACCCTGTCCTCGGGATAGGCCGCCAGGATCTCCTCAGATTCAAGATCTTCAACCTCCTCCACCGCCTCGCGCCTGCGCGTAGGTGGTTTATGGATGGTTTTAGGATGGTTTGGGGTCCACCGTGAACCCCGTACCCCGTTCACCGTGGACCCGGTACCGGGTTCAGACTGGACGGGGTTCACGGTGACCCCCGTCTCAATGTCGGGCTCAACCGTGGGTTCGAGCGCGGCCACGCGCTCCAGAACGATGCGGTAGATGACGGTGTAGCCGTTCTTGCATTGTCGCCGCCCGGTCTCGATCAAGATGCCTTCGCGTAGGAAGTCGATGATGGTGCGCTTGACCGTGCTCTCACTAAGCTCTGTGTGACGCTGGATGGTCCCCTTCGAGCACCAGATGCCTGAGCCGTCATCGCTCGCCTTGTCGGCCAGGAACATGATGATCTGCTTGCGTGCAGCGCTGCCAAAGCGGCGCTCGGCGCATTCGTTTGCGATGCGCCAACTCATTGGATCACCTCACCGGTCAGAGGCCAGGAAAAAGCCGACTGAGCATTTGCGATACGGCACTGGCCCATGCTAATGTGCAGTGAAAGCTGACAGGCTTTTTCTATTTGGCCCCGGTTCACAGTTGCCGCTGTGACGGGGCCTTTTTCATTTTGAACCGGCGAAATTGGCTTTGAAACTTTCGCTTTTTGTTCACTTTTTGTCAGGGGGTGTTTTGCACCCTTAAGCCGTTGTTTTCGCTTGCGCTCTTTCTGGATTGCAAATCCGTGTACAGGAGTTCGATTCTCCTACTCGCCTCCATATAACATTGCTAAGATGTTGGTATTAAATATTATTTTGGCAATCAATCTATATACGAATTACATCTACCCACCCAAAAAATATTCCACCGACGCTGATCATGACTTCGCCGTCCTGAATATTCACCTGCACTTTCATTGAGCGATTTGCCAGTTCGCCAAGATCACAGGTCTCTTGCTCTAAAAAACTCATAACTCGAAGATTGTCAAAACGGGTGGCGCTGTTTTGATGTTTTCCCACCACGTTTCTGCGGTCCTGCCCCCGTAGCTAAAGACGATCATCTTGCTGGCTTTACCACAAGACTGACGCACAACCTTCTCGCTCGGAAGCCCTAACGCCACCCACAAATCCAGCTCGCCGCTCAGGCTTTTCTGCCAGATGTCTGGCTCATCAACCGTTGAGAGACCTTTGGTCATTTCCAATTGCGCATGGGCTTTCAGGGCAAAAGCAAGGATACGCACAATTAGCCGTTCATCCGTCTCAGAGGGACGTTTTGCTTCAGTCAGTTTGTGGACCTCATAATAGTGGCGGTCCATAAGTGTCCCATCCCCGTGATGCTTGTCATGAACGGCCCAATGCGGACATTGACGCCGGCCGCAGCGAAGGGCAGCTTAGAGCCCAAACTGACCGATGCTGCGGTATGCACATTTCGACAATAAGGGCGGATTGCGGACCTTCGCTGCGCCATGCGTGGAGGTCCGCAATGCGGGACAAAGTGAGCTTTAGCTGCGGTTGTTACAATGGCTGCTTTCGATCTTTTACGGCACTGGCAGATAGAGCGGTTTTGCCAAGAAATTGCTATCCGGCAGCGTTGAGGAAAACTCCGGCGCTAACGCACTACCGCGATCCTCAACTGTGGTAATGACCAATTAGAGGCGACCCATTCCAATAAATAACTGCCGATCTTTGTCCTTGATCGCGCGGCGACCATGCATGACGCGGGTGTTGTCGATCACTGCGACATCCCCGTCCTGCCAATTGATCTCGACCGTGCAAGTCTCTGCAATTTCGCGAAGTTCTTCGATCTCATCGGACGTTACGATGGAGCCGTCGTCCAAGGTATAGACGGGCGGTTCATAGTTGTGCGATGGCCCGAGGATCGCGTTCGCGAAGGCCTGACCGTTGGACAGTGACGATGGACGGACAGGCGAAACCTTGATGCGGTATTCAAGGGATCCATCCTCGTTCAGCGTAAAATCCTGATCAGGGATTGATGCTTTGAATTGCAGGATATGTTCCTGCCTGACCTCTTCAGGTTCACTGATCGCGGGGTGCTCATTGGCGAGGTATCGCTTCCACAATGCCTCGGGCAAAGTTCTTGTGACCGTCATGCGCTGCGACCAACGCTCCTTTTGTGCCTTCGAGAATGCTGCAAACACATCCCGACCATCACAAATTGTTGTCTGGGAGCCCTCGAAAGCGGCCTTTGTGCTGTAGAACGCAACGACGTCAGGGCAAACCGGCGTGTTGCCATTCTCGATATGCAAGCCTATCGGCCCGAGGCCAGCATCCACTTTCTGGGTGTTCTTATCTGTATTCTCCCGAGCAGGATCAAAGGTGATGGTCTTGCACAATTGCGATGTGATGCCGCTGAAGGATGCAATATCCAAATCGAAACCACGCAGCAGCGCCCAACCGTCGCGGTTTAGGTGTTCCTTGACTGCGGATAGTATGGCTGGATTGACGGAGGAAGCCCCTGCCTCAGACGCACGGATAACATTGTAGGTCATGTCTCTTGTCCTGTAGTTTTGAGTTTTTGTTGATTAAGGTTGAATTGACAGTTTCAGCGCCGCCAGGGTTTTGGGATCACGCGCCTGTGCGCCGACTGATTTGTCGACTAGTGACGGGAACAGCCGCTGCACTTTGACAAAGAACCGCTCTTTTCCCTTAGGAAAGCTCTCGCGTTTGCCCTTGAGGATTGCATCCCAAGCCTGTGCGGCAACGACGTCCGCAGTGTCGAGTGTCATCTCCATTGGCTCAATCAATGCAGCAAACGCGCTTTCCGAAGCTGTACGCGTTGCGCGCGGTGCTATGTAGCTAACACCAATGCCTGCGCCCGACAGTTCACGTCGCATTGCGTCCGAGAACCCACGCAGGCCGAATTTGCTGGCCGAGTAACAAGCAAAAAATGGATAGGCGATGTCGCCGAAAACCGACCCTATATTGACTATTCGACCCTTTGATCTGCGCAACGCTGGCAGCAGGTCGCGGGTCAATGCCATCGGCGCGACCAGATTGGTGTTTGTCATCCGCTCCAGATCGGCATCGCCCATGTCGGCAAGATGCCCTACACTCAATACGCCGGCGTTATTAATGAGGATATCGAGCGATCCATCGACCGCGTCAGCGATCAATGCACGCCCTTCCGCCTGCGTCACATCCGCGACGACTCTGCGGGCGGCGCTTGTGCTGCACATCGAAAGAGTTTCTTCCAGCGTGTTTGAGGTGCGTCCGACCAGGATCAGGTCGAACCCTTTTTGCGCAGCCTCAATAGCCAATGCTCTGCCAATGCCGGTTCCTGCTCCCGTGATAAGAACTTTTTTGGTGGTGCTCATGATGCGATGCTTTCTGGTGTGGCGTTCAATGGTTGCGTCGAGCGTGTGTTGATCAAGGACGCCGCCACAGAACGGTTGGGTGTTCCAACGGGGAACAACAGACCGGCCTCAGATGGATCGGTCATGATCAACGCGGTTGGCTGCGCATAGATCGGCAAGTCTGATAGGTAAGTTTCGATCTCGCTGGACGACACCGGTGCCACCGCCACGACGATCAGGGCCAATGCCCCGTCAGATTTGCGAATGCCCAAGGCGGAACTGACAATGCGCGGATCAGCGTTGACGCGCTGTTCTACCCATTCAGGTGAGATATTGCGCCCTGCGCCGGTCACCAAGAGCGCGTCTTTGCGGCCATCAACAACCAGCCTGTCGCCTTCAAAATGGCCGAGATCGCCCGTGTGCCAGACTTCCGGTGCAGGCTCCCCGTTCAAGTATCCCTGCATCACTGTAGGGCCTGAGACGACTATCTCACCGTTCTCAAGAGATACGTTCAGCCCATCCAGTACCGGACCAACTGCGCCGGGGTGGTTGTCTCCGGGTCGGTTCATTGCGACGACGGCACAGCATTCGGACAAGCCGTAGCCTTCATGCACTGGAATTCCGATAACTTGTGCCGCATTGATTAAGGAGGGTGAACTGGACGCGCCACCAACGGCGACAAAGCGAAGGCTGTCAGGCGCGGCTTTGGTTCCAAGTGCATTTACCCAGCGGCCCAATATGGCCGGTGCCAGAAGGCTTGTTGTCGGACGTGTTGTCTCGAAGGCATCAAGAAGAGGTTCAATCGGAGCACCAAACAATGACCTGGTGGCTTCAAATCGGATAACTGTTTTGGCACCCGCTACAATTGGAAGAAAAATACCGCAAATCTGCTCTAAAAGCTGCGCGAGCGGGAGGATAGACAGATGTGTGTCTTTCGCATCAGCAGCAATGACGCGACTTAAAGCGCTGATAGAAGCGTCCAATTGACGATCCCCCAGCACCACGCCTTTGGGATTTCCGGAAGACCCAGAGGTATAGATAATCCGCTCGGCACCGCCAGCGTAAGGACGAAAAGCGCAAGTTTCACTTGGCATGGCGACTGGGTTGATGAGTTTCAGGTGCGGTAAAGCAGAAAACAATTCTGGATTGCTGGTGACGACCGTGCTGACTTTTGCGTCCATCAAGACATGCGCATTCTGGGCCGTGCTGAAAAAGAACGGTAATGGCACTTGCCGCTTCCCGCTGAGTGTCAGCGCCAAATCAGCCACGACATAGTCGATACCACCCGCAAGGCCGATCCCAATGGTCCCTTCCACCGCGTCCAACGTGCGGGCGAGGCTTTCGACACGCATGGCTAGTTTGCTCCAGCTGATCCGACCGATGTCATCTTCAAACGCAATGTCGTTTGAACGGGACTGTGAATGGCGCTTGAGTGCGTCAAAGACCTGCTTCATCAAGAAGCCCCCCTAGCAATTTTCGCGGCACGAGCGCGTGGGGACAAGACAACGGGTTGAGACAAAACCTCGCTGAAAGCGCATACTTTTGGGTCAGTGTCGTAATACGAACCCCACGTCTTGGGGTTTGAAACCTGAGATATGTCTGCTGACGCCAATTCTGCATAGCTCAGCGAGGTTCTTTTCAGTAGACGGCGTAGGGGTGCGGTCGCGGTGAATACCCCACAGGTCATCCCGTTTTCACGGCCCCATTCGATCATTCTGTCCAGCATGGGCAAAACTGGGAAAGGCGTTGTGGAGGCGAGGGAAACAACTTCCATTATTTCCTGCGCGGGAACGTCGATGTGCGCTGCGTGTTGCAGAGCCGTTGATAAATCGGTCTTGAGATAGGTGTCTGAAAAGAAGCCGTCCTTTGCTGTCCGAATACCCGCCGCACAAAGAATTTCTCCGTCTACGCGCTTTGCGACAACCAACAACGGCGCAAACGCAGTTACCTCTGCGCCATAGACATGGCTATAGACCCCCTTAATGTGATCTTGTGCCTCTTTGCGTCCGGGGCAATTCCCACTTAAAAACTCGATCTTCATATCCAACCTCAACGTGCCTTTTCATGACGTGTTGAGGATGTTTTTGCGTATCGGGCTTACAAGAGACTTACAGCAATCAGAGAAATCAAAGTCTGTTAGAGATTTTGGTCAAACGTAAACGAGAAAATGCTGCCGCCCCCATCTCGGTCTTGGATAGAGACATCCGCATTGTGCGAATGTGCGACCGACTTTACGATAGCAAGACCGATGCCCGATCCTTTGCTGCCTGCGTTTGCTTGATTGCCGCGATTGAAGCGCTCAAACAAGGCTGTCTTTAGCGCGTCTGGCACACCCGGTCCACGGTCAAGAACCCGCCATCCGGCTGGGTTGGAGTCCAGCTCGATTTCGACTTCGCTGTTCTCAGAGGTATACTGCAAAGCATTGCGCACAACATTGGCCAGAGCAATTCCCAACAGACCTGCATTCCCGTGAACAAGCACCGTTTCGTCTCCGATCACTGACAAACGGCGACCGGACTGCAAGGCTACCGGTGCCAAGTCAGTTGCAACCTCAACAGCTACATTTCGTAAGTCCACAGCCTCAAAACCCGATTGCAAAGCAGCATCAGCTCGGGACAAATCAATAAGCTGGCCAAATATACGATCCAACTGTTTTGCATCCTGCGACAACGATTGTTTCAAAGCGGGGTCATTGATCCGGTCAATACTGGATCTAAGCACGGCGATAGGAGTGCGTATTTCATGCGCCACGTTTGACGCAAAATCCCGCTGCGCTTTGTAGCCTTGTTCCAAACGATCAAAGGCTTTGTTTACATCTGCAATCACCGGCGCGATTTCGGTAGGCACCCGGTCGGTCGTCAGGCGTTGTTTCGCAGCACCTGGTCCAATTTGATCCGCTTGAACTGACAATACCTTCAAGGGAGAAAGGGCGCGACGGGTCGCAAACAATGCGGATGCCAACACGATCAGCGCACCAAGAATAACCCACCCAACCCCTTCTTCTATCTCATGTAGGAGCTTATTAATTTGCGACTCGTTGTTCCCCTTCGGATACGTGGATACCAAGACAAATACGTCTCGATCCGCAATCCGGGCCCTCAGGGCGATACCAAGCCTTTCACCAAGAAGCGCTATCGGTTTTGGTTCACCCAATTTGATCTTTGAGAGCTGCTGCCAGATTGCATCAGACCCTTCTCCACCGGCAACAATGCTGCCAGTTTCATCAAATACAGTATATCGATAGTTCCCCTCAACGCCTTGAAATCGCAACGAACCTGCATCGAGACCGTACTGCGCATCGGTCAGTTCGATCTGTCCAACAATCTCTATGGCTTCATCCACCATCGCCTCTTCAAGGTTTTCTTCAAGATGATCGTAGAATTCGCTGATCAACACGGTTCCCGCTAAGATGATGCAAAGGCTTAACGCAGCAATGATATTGAGCAGCAGGCCGCGCTTTAATGATTTGCGAGGCCCAAATAGAAAGTTCAGTATCGTCATCCTGAGTTTTCCTGAAGTACGTATCCGATTCCACGCAGGTTATGGATTTCGATACTGGCACCCTTTTCGATCAGCTTTTTCCTCAAACGATGGGTTAATACTTCAATGGCATTGGGCGTTGCTGCCTCATCAAAACCGTAAAGAGCGTTTTCAATCGCATCTTTTGACACAACTCTGCCAGCTCTGCGCAAAAACAGCTCTAGTAGGGCGAGTTCGCGTTTGGAAAATCTTGTCATTACGTCGTTGATGACAACCGTTCGGTCAGCCGTCTCATACTTCACATTGCCCAACGTTAACGTCATCCCGAGCGCGCCGCCTGGTCGCCGTAGGACAGCATTTACCCTTGCGACCAGTTCCGAAACAGCAAACGGTTTAACAACATAATCGTCAGAACCTGTATTCAGACCTTTA
The DNA here is from genome assembly GCF_003352085.1 of Sulfitobacter sp. SK012. Classification (NCBI taxonomy): domain Bacteria; kingdom Pseudomonadati; phylum Pseudomonadota; class Alphaproteobacteria; order Rhodobacterales; family Roseobacteraceae; genus Sulfitobacter; species Sulfitobacter sp. SK012. The sequence continues at coordinate 1,438,139 of NZ_CP025804.1, read as the reverse complement.
ATCCTGTCATCCAGCGCGTCACGCGCAGTGCATATAATAATTGGGGTTTGCGGCTTGGCCATCTTGATCATCGGCAAAACCTCCAAACCATCTTGATCTGGCAACCCGAGATCAAGAATAACCGCATCATATTCAAAGCTTTTTACAGAATGCAAAGCATCCGCCGCGTTGTGGACGACGTCCACCACAAATCCGGCGTCACGCAAACTGGCGCTCGTATTGAGCGCCAGCTTTTCGTTGTCTTCAATATAAAGTAGCCGCATTCGGCGTGTCGTCCTATTTTCGGATATACATCACAGTTGAGCCATCATCAGCCTTGAACATCACCTGTGCAAGGTTGCCCTCGCCGTCATACCAAACGTCACGGGCCAACCCACCTGAAAGCCGGTAATGATGCGCAGAAACAATACCGCTTTTTGTCTTCACCGTTTCCGAGCCAAGATCTGCCGCGCGTACGCTAATGATCTTCCCGTCAATGGTATTCATAAGTTTGCCGCTACGGACGATATCGTCGTTCCAGAGGCTGGCGGGCAATGCGCCTTTATTCGACGTTTTCAACTGGTGCGGTTCGCCGTCATCATTTGTAGATGAGCTGAGCTGTTGCAACTTGCCACCTTTCCAGCTCTCCACACTTTTATGCTTGAAGCTGTAGGCCGTTGTTCTGATCAAAGGCACTTTTACAACGATGTCAGTTTCCACATTGACCGTGAAAGCACTGCTCTTGCCTGAAAATCTGTAGCTGTGATCGCCAATATCTTTGCCCTTCCGGACCACATCGAAACTCAGCTTACCGTTTGAAGGCAATGAGAGGGCGTCCACAGGAGCCGCAAGAGCGACGGCAAGACCAAGGGCGATTCCAAAAAGACGCATATCAATCTCCATTATGCTTTTAGATTGACCCGCTCATGGTCGATGAGGCTTACATAAGACTTACAATCATGAAGTATTGGGTCGGGAGCATCACCAAAGCAGCCGTTCGTAGATAGCGCAGCATCGGTCAACTTGGGCTCAGACCTGCCGTTCGCTGCAAAGGCCATCAAGGTCCGCTATGGGCCGGAAGCCGACCTTACGAATATGGCACCACCGGCAGCTTTGTCCCGCATTGCAGACCTTGGTGCACGACGCAGCGAAGGTCTGCTTTGTGACATTTACCGCTTTGAGATTTAATTGGTCCAGACCCTAAGGCGTACAGCCGTGGTTATAACTCTGGGTATGCAGACGGTTCAGCCGAATGCCTTGCCAAAAATAACTACTGGTCCGTGAACACGCACCAAGCGGCTGACGTTAAGCCCCTCTCAAGCTCCTCACGGTGCAGAGCGAAGGGCCAAGCAGACAAGCATTTCATTGCAAAATTTGCGCACCTTCTCTGCCCTGCAGAACTTAAGATGTTTGTTGGAGGAACTTGAAAAATACTGAAACGCAATCGATGCCCCATATTGGTCAGTTTTTGACCTCGTTTTCCACGCGCACTCATGTTTGACTGCGGTTGTAATCGAATAATCTATGAAATTTCCAGAGCTGGAGAAGGCTTCGATGTCGAAGTTCAGAAAATTCTTGTTTTGCATTTTTGTGTTTGCCATCTCTCTACAATGCACAGCAGCCAAAGCGCAAAATTATGAAGCCCTATTTCAAGGTTTCACAACGAATGGCCTTTCCTTCACAGAACGTAGATACCTTCAGGCAGCATTAGCCTTCGAAGGTCATTACGTCGGGTTGCTTGATGGCGATTGGGGGCGCTTGAGCCGTGAGGCCATGCAAAGTTACACGCGCAAGGAATTCGATGCGCAGCCAGAAGAATGGCACACAGCCATGCTAGCCTTCAGTTTTTTCGACCGATACGACCGTGATGGTTGGGACATGCAGTATTTTCCAGCACTCAACATGTCACTAATGCTCCCGCTAAAAACATTGATTACGGACGCGCCCTCAGAACATCTGTTGAACTACCGTCATCGAGATAGCACTCTGGCAGTCTCAATAGGTCGACATACCTTAGAAACAGCCTCAAATTTCCATCAGTACACTGCGAATGCGCATTCAACGGCTGAAGTTCCCTACTCTGTCAGAAAAGATGGTCTTGCTATCAGTACTGCAACCAAAAGAGATGGCACAAAGCTCTATACCCGCTCGAACTTGTTAAACGGGGCATGGTCGACAGTCATGATTTCTGCCAAGCCATGGGACTTAAATACTTTTCAGGCTGTGGCGTCTAGCATTTCTAAAGGCAAAAGCGCGCCCCTCGACATCACAAGGGATGGCAAACTAATTGAGGTTGTAAGAACAACCATAGCGCTAATAAATTCAAGTGAAGCGACCGATAAAGCCGTTTCCCCTCCTTCTACTGAACCCGACAGCGCGGCAAGTTCCGGCTCTGGCTTTGTTGTATCAAGCAGTGGTCATATTTTGACCAATGCTCATGTTGTTGATGGGTGTTCAGAAATATTTGTAGATGGCGTTTTGGCCACAATCATTGATGTTTCAAGCGAGTTTGATTTGGCGCTCCTCCAAACAACTTTGTTAGAATCCAGAAGCGTTGCGGTATTCTCTGCTAGCCCCGCAATGCTAAACTCTGATGTGACTGCTGTAGGTTTCCCTTACGCGGGTTTGCTTGGCGGAATTAACGTAACTAGGGGAGCGATTTCCTCTCTTAAAGGACTCGGTGGTAACGCCAACACTTTTCAAATCACAGCACCTGTTCAAAGTGGAAACTCGGGAGGACCAGTACTTGCCTCGGATGGTGAGGTGGTTGGAGTTGTTGTATCAAAGCTAGATGCAACGTACGTGGCGGAAAATATTGGTGACGTCCCTCAGAATGTAAACTTTGCAATCAGGGGTGAAATAGCCAAACTGTTCTTAGCTCAGAACCAAGTTGAAGCGAAGTTGAGCTTGAAAAATGTAGCAATCCCACCGGAACAGCTCGCAAAATTAGCGGCAAAATTCACAACTTTCATTGAATGCAAGTAGCACAACCTCAAGCCTCAATGTCCTTTGTAGGATCGAACAGACTCTTGAGTTCCAAATCGATATCCGATGCAACCGCGCAGACTTTGATCCAGATCAATAAGGGACTTTGCTTTTGTGAGCGATTGGTTTGTCCACTGACCGACCGTTAACTGGATCAATGCTGCGCTAGCTACGAATTGCAGCAATGCGAAAGCTGCGGCGCAGCGATTGAGGGATCTTTGAGAGTTTGGTTTGGGCCGTCTGGGGCAAATGCCGCACTTTGCACATTTGGACATGAAAGGCGTGAAACCGATAGGAACTCGGCGATACTAGCCCAGTGAACCCGAAAGTTCGCAATCCTGGCTGAGGCTCGAACACGTCGATCTTTTTTATCCGCACCAGCCCGATCAAGATGTCCCGGTCGAGAATCTGATGCAAACGCTGCTTGCATTCAAAGCTGAAGGCAAGATCGACAGTATGGGTTTCTCCGATATCTCTCCGGCCACTCTAAGACCGGCAACTGCTGTTGGGACGGTAGATACCCGCAATCAGGCTTACCATGCGACATAGTTGGCTTCCGAAGCTTTGCGGCGGGGTTGCTAGCAATAACTCGCTTGAGGCAATCGTGACCTAGCACCGGGGGGCTCAAGCTCCCGATATCGTCCACCAGAATAACGGCGACAGTCGAGCGCATGTCCGTTCGCAATCATCACTGCGCCAATGTCTTGGCCTTCTTCTGTGAAGCAAACACCCACCCAACGGTCATAGGTCCGCTCGCCGTTCAGTTTGCAGTTCAGGGTTTTGCCACGCACAAACCGTTTCATCGCTGCCGTGGCCTCTTTACCGGCTCTGGTTCCGTTCTCCGGCGCATCGATACCATTGAGACGGATCGCGATGCCTTTAACAACTACGGTGTCGGCGTCGCGAACCTTAGTCACTTTGCCCAATACTGTCTGAGCGGCATGGGCAAAAGAAGTGAGGCAGACGCATGCTGCTACTGCCCCAAAAATTACAAGTTTCATTTGAATATTCATCCACATTTCTGACAATTTGACACCATGAAGGAACGGGCACGAAATTGAGCGTCTGCGGTCTACTCGCTTGTCACGTCAATTTCGACCACACTTCAATCCACAGCTTTTAAATGACCTGTTTTCGCCGCCTTGCGCAGCCCAATCCGCGCATTCACTTCTTCGGCGGTTGCGATCACTGTTGCCAATCGCTTCTCATCAGGGGGGTGCGTCCCCCAGAAGGACAGATTACCCGCCGTGGTTTTTGCAGCTTCTGGTCGTGCGAAGAACATAGCTCCTTTTACTGGGTCGTAGCCTGCAGCTGCTGCAATGCGTGTACCTAGGGTGTCACTTTCCAACTCGTAGCTCTGAGAATAAGCCCGAGAGCCAAGAGCAGCCCCAGTTTCCATGCTTTGACTGACCGCATTGGAATCATAGTAGCCGCCATTTGAAGCTGAATATTCGTTGGCAGCAGCCGTCATGGCCCCCAGAATAATTGCACCGGCCAGAGCTTGTTGCTGTTGTTTTTCGATGTGGCGTCCAATGAGGTGCCCAAATTCATGACTAAGAATAAATGCTACTTCATCGTCATTTGCCGAGTCCTGAAGCATAGGCTGCGATATTCTTATAATTGGCTTTTTGCCTTGGTAGGTGAAGTAAGCATTTCGCTCTCTCATTTCTCGATCGACCGCTATGTCTACGCTGCAATTGAAGTTCTGGCGTTCCGCCGTCAACGTTTTGCAGTACTGCGTACCTACTGCAGAAATCCGACTGGCGACTCGCCGAAACCGCTGTTCGGCAGCACCAGGCGAAAGCATTTGTCTTGGGGCCCTTTGTTGTGCGGCCGCAAACATCTGATTTGCTTGCTGTGACTGGGCCTTCCCGAGCTCGGGAAGCTGAAAGGTTGTCCCGCACGCGGAAAGTGTTCCAACGACGAGAAGAGGGACAAGTTTGTTTAAGATGCGTTTCACTTAACGCTCCTTTCATTCTCTGTTAGGGCCTTGCTGGGCTGGACTTCTCAGAGGCAAAACAGCTTTGATTGGGATCGTTCGGGGCTTTCGGCGCTAGTGGCAATGCAAAGGCTTACTGCCAGCATGGCAACACTGACCCGGAGGGGAACTTTTCCGACATCCTCCGCTGTGTTCTACTTGGTTTGTTTGGGGCCCAAAAAGATTTTCGGCCATGGTCCCGGACAAGCTTGGCCCGCAGGACAGTAAAAAAATGAGAGGTGTAGCGAATATTACATTCAATGTTCAGGTGTCCCAAAATCTAGGTTCGCCAATCAGTGTCAGGCGATACAGCTATAGATTAGGAATCAACTGAGGCTTTTTATTGGTCAGATTGGAAAGATTGTGAGACGCTCGGAAAACTTTTGACGCTTTACACGTAGCCTTCTCCCGCATGAACCTTCAGGCATGAACGGATCAGTTTTTTCGGCGTTACGCATTCTTCAGCTCACTTACAAAACCACATGCGATATTCCAATAGCCCCCAGTAGAACCTCCTGATAGCCGAAGGCAGAGTTGGAACAGAATAATCATTACCGCCCTTAGCACACGAGGGACTGCGACGCGAACTTGGATTTCTGGGATCTGCCGATCGAAGCCTCTCGCCGAGACCCAAGGGCAGTTTGGGTGGCCAGAGCCGAATGAATAACAACAACCCAAATCTCAACCCAAGCTATCCTTGAAACAAACTGACATCATGCGGTGCGAATTACCCGCGTGCGGTAAAGCTCAGGGAAGGACCCAAAACTATAATCGGACACCCAAGATGCTAAATTTCTTTTCGTCTGACAAGGTTGGCAACGTCAGGCCCAGCCATCGCAGCGTTTCACGCAGGTTGCCCAATGAACTGACCGCTCGCTGACGTGAGATCGCAGTTCGAAGATGGCTGGCCACAAGGCCTTTCCATTGGGCCCGACATAGAGGTCTTTCTGTAGGGCCAACACTTACCGTAACAACGTCGCAAAAACAAAAATACCACCTGCCTAATGCCCGAGTACTTCTCAAAGGGCACTAACTTGTCGACACATAGACAAGCAAGCTGAGTGCTGTCGCAAGGCAGTTCAATGAATGACCTCGAATGACGCTGATTTATGAAGCTCAGCAGAACGCTTCAATGCATGTATTGCGTCGATCAGTTGAGCCCGCCGCACATAGCGACAAATGTGCATGGTGCAGCAATGGGGCTAGATCGTCTGTCCCATGACCGGCGTAAACGGCCCAGAGCGGCCCTCCACCGTTCGTTCCTTTGCTGAGGTGCGGCTTTCGCATTGCTGCCATTCGAGCGTCCCGTAGCAGTCTACTTGGTCGGATGACGGCACGGTGGGACTAAGCGGTAGTCTGTTACGGTTGTGCCAAAGGCTGATCTCCTTAAGGTGCACCAAGATTTTGGGATTTGAAAATGGAAATCATGATGCTCACTTTGACCGTAGTTGCACTTGTGGCCGTCTTGGTGATTTCTGGGTTACATTTCGCATGGGCAGGACGGCTATGGTGGCCGATAACTGATGAAAAGCGACTTGTTCGCGCGGTAGCTGGCTTCCCTAATGTCGATAGAATGCCGCCTCCTGCTCAATGCCTCTTTGTTGCTGTCGCCCTTTGCTGCGTAGCCCTTTTGCTATTGTTTGAAATACTTCAGCCAAAATCAAACCAAGCCACCGCAATACCCCTGCTGGGAGCGGGTCTCGTTTTTGTTGGTCGAGGTGTTGTTGGCTTTACCACTTTCTGGTCCCGGGTAACTCCAGAGCAACCATTCCGGCGACTAGATCGAAGATACTATTCCCCGATTTGCTTGGCTATTGGTGCCATAATTTTGAACGCTGCGCTGTCTTAGCTTCGGGTGAAAAAGCAGCCGTTCTTACATATGTAGCGCGGTCGCTTTGGGCTCATGCACTAAATCGCTTCGCGCTTGTGGCGAGTGTTACGCTGAAGAGGTATTTGTCGCGGGGGTTTTGATGTCGGGTGTGTGCTGTTGGTCGAGGTGATTTTGCCTCGGCTAACAGAGGGCATTCCGATGAATATTCAGCACCAAACCTACGACGCCCCTTAGTGCCCGCATGATCGCGGCCCCCCGAAGCAGGGCAACGACTGGAGACACTCACGGCCCTAACCGGCCATTGACGTCGCCACCCAACGCTGCGGCGCGGCTTTCGCATTGCTGCCATTCGTGCATCGTGCAGCATTTTGTTGGGCGAAGCGTCGGTCAGCAGGCTTAGTGAGCGTTCGCTGCTGTCGTCCCAATGACCGCGTCCGGCAGTTCGCTTATCGGAGCACCGCCGCAGTAGACTAACGAGAGGCGATGCAATACCTATTGAGCAAAAGTTGCAGTTCATCTGAAAGTAGTATGCCGTCATGGATGTCCCGAGAACACAATATGCGGATTGTGACGGCATAGGCATTGCGTACCAGGTCTTTGGCCAGGGTAAACATGATTTGGTCTATGTGCCTGGGACGATTTCAAACATTGAAATGGCATGGGACGATCCTGCACAGGCTAGATTCCTACGCAGTTTGGCAGAACATTTTCGCGTCATTGTGTTTGATAAGCGTGGACAGGGCGTGTCGGACCCAATCCAGGGAGCGCCGACCTTTGAGGAACGCATGGAGGATGTGGGTGCAGTGATGGCGGCATCGGGTTCCCATAGCGCCACTCTGTTTGGCACGTCCGAAGGTGGCCCAATGTGTATTTTATTCGCAGCAACTTATCCGGAAAAAGTAGACAACCTGGTGCTGTTTGCCTCAATGGCAAAATTTTGCGGGTCAGAGGATTATCCGTACATGCCACTGAGAGAAGCATTAGTAGAGCATTTTCCCAAGACATGGGGCACCCATGAATCGGTCGCTATTTTTGCGCCCGATTTGGTTGGCAACGCCGAGGCAGAAAATGCGTTTATCCGTTTTCAACGGCAGGCCTGCACACCAAATGTTGTCCGGCAAACTTATGAACTGACCGCTAAAATGGATGTTCGGCAGGTGTTGCCGCTGATCTGTGTGCCGACGCTAATTCTGCAACGTAGAAAAGATCGCGCAATTAATTATCGCAATGGTCGTTATTTGGCGGATCACATACCTAATGCCACTTATCTGGAGTTGTCCGGTCGAAACCATGTGATCTTTTTGGGCGATACTCAGGCCGAAGTCCGGGCAATCTCCCAGTTCGCGCAGTCACGAGCATCAACGGATACTGCACCGGATAGACGCCTATCTACGGTGCTGTTCACCGATATTGTTGGGTCAACGGAAATGCTTAGTCGGTTTGGAGATCAAGACTGGAGCAAGACTCTGGATCGGCATGACGCGCTGGTAATGAAGGTTGTGTCCGAGTTCAAAGGGCGGCTTGTCAAGAGCACCGGTGACGGTAGCCTTGCCCTCTTCGACAAACCGTCGCGAGCGATTAGTTGCGCGGCTGCACTGGTCAACTTGCTGGGACAGGCAGGCATTCCGATCCGAGCTGGACTGCACGCAGGTGAAATCAAGATCCGTGGCGACGACGTGGCCGGCATGGTCATTCACACTGCCGCGCGTGTCATGGATCACGCGAAAACCGGTGAAATTCTCATCACACGTTTGCTCGCTGACCTTACGGCAGATCAGGAAATTGACTTTGAAACCTTTGGGGCGCATCAGTTGAAAGGACTATCAGAAGAGACAGAACTTCTACGAGTCCAATAGTTACGACCAGTCTCGGACGAGGTACCGTTTTATTCCGCAGACGGCAGGGTTACGTCGCAAACTCTTCGAGCAACTTCCGGGCCGTCGCCTGATCTTTGAGGCAGTCTCCGTCAGCGATACTTGCGTGGACGGGGGTGAGAATAGCAATGGCCTCATCCATGCGACCCTGATCCTGCATGATATGAGCAAGATCAATGGCTGCGCGCAGCTCCCAAAGTTTGGCACCTTGCTGGCGGGCGACCGAAAGGGCGTCGTTGAGGTGCCGTTCCGCGGCTTCGCCATTTCCCTCATCGCGTGCCAAAGACGCGTACAAGCGGTGAAGGTTGGACCGCCACATATTCTCTCCGGTTTCATCCATCATCTGCTGCGCCTTGGTGGCCAGTCGTGCTGCTTGAGCGCGAAGCCCTAGCGCCAAGGCATGGATGCCCGACTCAATTCTCCATGACGGAAGAAAGGCCAACGCTTTTGTCGCCTCCGTAGCTTCGTCAATGCTATCAAAGTTAGCAATGGCAGCTGAATCGCCACTTTCAGACCTCAAAATCGCGCGACTAAGGGCTGCGTGGCTTTCAAAGAAAGGGAGCTTATACTGCTCCGAAAGATCAAACATGCATTTGGCATGCCGCTCCATTTTAGCTCTGTCACCGGTAACGACATTCATAATCGTGCCGATAAGTTGTAGATAGCAGTCCGACGCGACATCGCTGCAAGCCGCCGCATATCGTTCGCCGTCTCTAAATATCCTCTCCGCACGCTGAGTTTTGCCCCTTATCAGGAGGTTGAGGCATATGTACCCATGGCTTCCTATGCCCAGATCGACTCCATATAGATGTGCGAGGCCTTGATGCTGGTCCAGGTTGAAAAGGTCCAAGGCGCGATCGAAATAGGGTTGTGCTTGCTCCACTTGACCCGCGAACATCAGGCTGATGGCGAAGGATCGGTTAGCCACAACGGGATGCGCCGTCTCTATCGAGTTTTCCGCCAAGTCGACCAAAGCCTGCCCGTGTCGAATTGCTTCCATGTGATCGCCGCGAATGTAGCGAGTGGTCATCAGACCGTAGAGGATCGAGAAACGTAGCGGCGTTTCTCCCACCTCGTCTGCCAAAGCCAGCGCCCGAATCCAAGCCGCCTTGGTCTGGTCACTGCCAAAGCCATTACCAGCCATCGATGCGAGCCCGAGCTGGACCTGAAAACCAAGCGCCCGGGTGAGAATGGTGGTGTCGTCGGTCTCCAGTCGCGGCATGATCAGCGAGATTGCGCGACGAAGGTTGGAGATGCCTTCCTTGAACGCCGGTCTTGCGATGGCGGCTTTGCCTGCTGCTTCCCACAGGTCGATGGCGCGGTCGGTTAGGTTGGCGGCTTCGGCATGTACGGCGCGCACCTCAAGGCCAATATCGGGGTCGATCTCAAGTGCTTTCAGGATGCGCGCGTGGATAGCGCGACGCTTCTCCTTCAGCTGGCTCTCATACGCCGCATCGCGGACAAGCGCATGCTTGAACAGATACGTCGCCTCGGGCGGCACGCCCCGGCGGAAAATTAGCTCCGCCGCGATCAGACCGTCCAGCGCGGTGGTCAGTTCCACTTCGGGCAAAAGGGAGATCTGCGCAAGCAAGCCATGGCTGAACTCCCGCCCGATGCAGGCGGCGGTTTGTGCCACCTCCTTGATCGGTTGCAATCGGTCTAGACGCGCCATCAGGCTGTCATGCAGCGTCGCCGGAATGGCGATAGTACTGAGCGGTCCATTCAGAACCAGACGGTCACCATCCTCTTTTAGCGCACCAGATTCCAAAATCGTCTTGGTGAGTTCCTCGACAAAAAGCGGTACGCCATCCGTTCGCTGCGCGATAATCTCCATGATCTCGTCTGGCAGCGCCTTGCTGCTGGTCAACTTGGCGACGATGTCCCCAATCTGATCCTTGCCCAACCGGTTCAGGGTAAAGCGCGTCACAATGGGGTGCCCGCCAAAGCCGTACTCAAAGCTGGGACGTGCCGTGGCCAAAATCATGATCTGGTGATCGGCAATTGCGTCAAGCAAGAGATCCAATAGTTCAAGAGATGTGGGGTCAACCCAATGCAGGTCTTCGTAGACCAGCAGCAGAGGTTTGTCCTTGGCCTGCTCAACAAGCAATTCTGTCAACGCCTGCATTGTGCGCGCCCGCTGCTGAGCAGGTGTCAGATCAAGCGCGCCGTATCGAGTGATTCCTTCCAGACCCATCATCGGCGCGATCAGCTTCAATATGTCGGGGTCCTGACCGAGCAGCGCCTCCAGCTTGTCCAGCCGGGTATCCGGCCCATCTGATGGTGCAATTCCTGCAGCAAACGACAATTGTTGAATAACTGGGTAGAATGCTGAATCCGCGTGATAGGGCGAGCACTGATAGGTGATGCGGGTGTGATCGTCCTTCGCAACTTCGTCGACGACCGCTCTGGTGATACGCGACTTACCAATGCCTGCCTCGCCGCTGACGATGACCATCTGGCCTTGGCCTGATTTGGTAAGCGCCCAGCGTTCCAACATCAGTTCGATCTCACGGTCGCGCCCGACGATGGGCGTCAGGGTCCCAGACTGGCGCGCCGCAAAGCGGCTTTCGACGGAGGCTTCTCCCTCGACGACGAAGGCTTCCACAGCCTCACCCACGCCCTTCAGCTTCTGTGCACCAATTGACATCAGCTTGTAAGTGCTGCCCAGCAGACGCTGAGTTTCAATGGGCAGGACAAGCTGGTTCGGCCCTGCAACGCCTTGTAGTCGCGCGGCCAGGTTGGGCGTCTCACCAACAACGGCTGCTTCCTGAGTTGCGCCGCTTCCAATCAGATCCCCAACGATTACAACACCCGTAGCGACCCCTATCCGGGTTGCCAGGACCGTGCCGTCCGGTGCCTTTGTTGACTTGACGCTGTCGATGATCGCCAGCCCCGCCCGCACAGCGCGCTCCGCATCGTCCTCACCGGCACGCGGCCAGCCAAAGTAACACATCACGCCGTCGCCCATAAACTTGGCCACAAACCCCTCGTACCGGCTTACCACACCGGCAACCGTGTTCTGGTAACCGGTGATGACAGTACGCATATCTTCCGCGTCCAAGCGCGTTGCCATTTCTGTCGAGCCAACAAGGTCGATGAACATGACCGTCAGGTGGCGACGTTCGGCGTCGGAAGGGACAATTGCACCAGAGAGCGGGGCAGAAGGCAATTCGGGTTCTGCCGCAGCGAGAGGTGGCGGAACTGACGCACCGCCAAGCACTTGAATTGCATCCATGATTTTTCGGCGCGGGCCAATCGGCAAACCTAGATCTTTAAGGTCTTCCTTATCGAGACTTGGTAAGATGTCGAAATCAATCTCCGCCTCCGCAAATGCCGCAGCATATTTTTCCAAGCCGAGTTCAGCGAGCCAACTTTGAATGTCCTGCAACTTGATCCTCCAAAGGTACCGATGTCAGCCACCTACACCTCTCCAAACCTGACATTAACCATATCTTGGTTAGTGTCATGCCCTTACTTTACGCTTCAATCAGTCCGCTTAACGGCTGTCAGTCTGTCGACGGTAATGTGATCCGGGAAGTTCCAGCCATTTGGGATGCCCATTGACGGCCAGAAAAGCTGCACGATGAATGAATGCATGCGATGCGATGCGAAACGATACAGCAAATTGCTTTATTGAACTGACGGGAATGTCAGGGTCGGTCGTGAAAACTCCAGATCATGCTGCAAGTGCTAAATTGACCCATTGTGACGCGGCTGGTTTGGGCTTCCAAACCGCCTTGCGGCGGTGCAGAAAGAAGCTGAGATCCTCGGTAATGTGAATGTCAGCTCTCGCCGTTGATGTTTTGCCGCCTCGCACTTGCAGCGAACGGCGGCTGTCCGCCCTTCTTGTCACGATGTGCATGGTGCAGCAATTGGGCCAACTCACTCGCCAACCAATGTCGCGAACGGCCCAAAGCCGACCTTGGTGCATTGCGCAGCCAACGGCAGGAAAGAGCCTATACTGCAAGATTTCTGCAGTGGTGCGACTGGTCAACTGATGTGGTCAGTTCACTCGAAAAGAAAAAGTACATGCTCCAGCATGGCCAAACCATGCGCCGCTACGGAATTGATCGCCGTCTCAACATGACAAGATTAAGTTGCGTTTAGCCGCCCAACACCGGCGCTGCGCGACATAACGCGAACAATGACGCTGATTATGATGATGATGAGTACAAGCATCAAAGTCACAGCGCTGGAATGCTGCGCCATGTCTTGTTCTTGGTAGCCAAATATCAGGCCTGTTAAAACCATGTTGCCCGGCGAGATCAGCAAGATAATCAACGATAGCTCCCGCATCGCCGTGATAAAGGTCAACAGCATCCCCGCAACAAGCCCGCTCATGGATAACGGAATGATGATGCGGAACATGCGCCTGAACCAGCCGATGCCTTGGACCCGGGCAGCCTCTTCTAGGGATTGGTGGATCTGCAAAATTGCTGCAATTCCTGTGCGTGAGGTGAATGGCAAGTTTTTTATCACTGTGATCAAGATCAAAATAGTGAACGTGCCGTAGAGCGCAGGAATTGGGCCGATATTAGTCGAAAACATCCCGATATAAATCGCCCCTAAAGCAATAGATGGGAAAATGTAGGGCGCAAACGCGATTGCTTCCAGCCATTTTGAGAGACGCTTACCGCGCCCGCGAACCACTGCATAACCAACCAAAAGGCCGAGGACTCCGTTGAACAAGGCGGCCGCAAAGCCAAGTTTAACAGAGTTGAGCAATGCGCCGAGAATGCCTTTGTTGTGGATGACGCCGGGTTCTCCGTAGGCCAGATTAACATTGCCTTGCCCGACCCAGAAATAGGTCGTCAGGTTCGATAAACTGTAGTCTCCGGGGATTAGCGTCAGAGATTCCCACAGTAGCAAGATTAGCGGCAAGGCTACAGTCATGCACAGGAACAAGATCACCAATACGGTCGCAGGCCAGCGCATTTTTCCAAGGTCACTTTCGTGCTTTCGAAAACCTTTTCCAGTCATTGTCACATAGCTTTTGCGCACACCAATTATGCGACTGTTGACCCAGATGAACGAGATCGCCAGCACGATCAATACCAGCGCCAACACAAAAGCGTCGCCTTGGTTGCGGGCGTTGATCGAGGCGTAGATTTGCGTGGAGAATGTGAAGAACCGAACAGGCAGGCCCAGTAATGCAGGCGTGCCGAACGTTCCTAAAATACGAATGAATGTCAGTACAATCGCCGACCCAATCGCCGGCATCAACAAAGGCATAGTGATCACGCGAATGCGCTTCCATTTGCCCATACCGCTGGTCGCACCCGCTTCCTCCAACTCACTATCAACTGTCGCCAAAGCGCCAGAGATCAGCAGATAAGCGTATGCGTAGTAGTGAAGCGCTAGGGTAATCACGATCGGGAATATCCCGTAAGCCACCCAATCAGGCGCTTGCGTTCCAGTAAGATACGTCAGGACACCCTCAGACCCACCAACGCGGTCATTTTTGAACAGGCTAAGCCACGCAATCGCCATCACCCATGATGGCATCATATACGGAAACACCAACATAGCGCCAAAGACGCCTTTGAAATGTACATTGGTTCTGACCATCAACCACGCAAGGCTAAATCCGACAGTCAGAGCAATCACTGTGACGGCAAACCCCATCTTGAGACTGTTCATTAGCGGCTTGTAAAAGAGCGCCGCCGAAATGGGTTGGTTAAAGACGCGGTCAAGATGGAAAAGGGTGAATTCGCCAACGACGCCGTCTGGGTTATAGGCAAGATCATAGCTTTGAAACGTGAACGCATCCTTGATAATTTGCAGCAATGGAACCAGCACGACGAAGCTTAGAAACCCAAGCGCAAGCAGTCCGATAATCAATTCCGGCCGGTTTTTCAGCCGGTACGCTTGATAAGAAACGTTCTGCAATGACCAAAACGCTGGTTTGCCGCTTTCCACTGCTGCCATATTTTTAGCCCGCCTCAGTGCGCATGTTTTGCTGCGTGTCTGTATCAAAGAAACTTATCGCGTCGTGATCAAAGTTGATCCAAAGCGGGGTGCTCTCGGGTAAGGTCATAAAGCCGGGTTGTAGCAAAGTTATAGGCGTATCACCCGCCTTAACCTCCAGAATCGTATTTGCTCCTGTGGGCTGCAAAATCTCCGTACTGACTTCCCGCCAACCATCAATCGCAGTCTCAGACACGTCGATTTTCTCCGGCCTAATGCCTGCAATCAGGTTACCGCTGCTCTTGGCGATGGCATCTGGAAGGGGAATTGAAATAGCCCCACAGTCGAGTGCACCATTTGCAATTGTTCCCGAAAACAGGTTGATCCCCGGATCGCCTATAAACTCGGCTACAAAGATATTCGCTGGATGGTGATAAATATCATAAGGCGATCCTTCTTGCATGATCTGCCCTTCATTCATGATGATCACACGGTCCGACAGGGTCAAGGCTTCGATTTGATCGTGCGTTACATAAACTGTCGTCGCTTCAAGATCGCGATGCAGGCGCTTAAGACTGGCACGCATCTCGGTACGTAACTTCGCATCAAGATTGGAAAGTGGCTCATCCATCAACAAGATCGACGGGCGCAACGCAATCAAGCGCGCTACTGCAACCCTTTGCTGCTGCCCGCCTGACAATTCCGAAGGATAGCGTTCGGCATAGCCTGTCAGCTGCACAAGCTCCAATGCAGTTTCCAGCCGTTTTTTAATTTCAGCTTTAGAGATTTTTTGTTCTTTCAAAGCCAATGTAATGTTTTTGGCCACGTTCATATGTGGCCAAAGAGCGTAGCTCTGAAAAATCAACCCAAGGTGTCGCGCTTCGGGGGGGATGACCACCCCGCTGCTGCGCGAAAAGACAACTCTATCACCCAGTGTGATGTCACCTTGGTCCGGCTCCTCCAACCCTGCGATCATACGCAGGGTTGTGGTTTTTCCGCAGCCAGATGGCCCAAGGATGGTTAAGAATTCCCCCGGCTGCACAGTGAGATCGAGGTTCTTGACCACGACCTCTTTGCCATAGGACTTTACGATCCCATCAAGACGTATTTGTCCCATGTTTTTGCGTCCCTATTTACTGGCTGGAATGGATTAGCCAGAAGTCGCGCAAGCGTGGGCCTTGTTCCCACATAAAGTCAGCAGACACATTCCAGCCCACCATCTCGTCCCAAATCTCACCACCCTGAGGCAATGGCACATCGCTGCGCGGGCTAACTGACCCCGCATCGTGATAAGGGGCCAGCCCTTGAAGCAACTCAAAGCTTTCGCCTTCAAGATACGGCTTCTCCAGCTTCGTATCGAGTGTAATTTCAGGACTGCCTAACAGATATGCTATCAACACTTTCGCAGCATTGGGGTGCGGTGCATTGGCTCCAATAGACATAAAGTTAGGATAGACCATGCGCGCAGCCGGATCGAGATCTGCTATGATTGCGTTCACATTTCCTTTGTCATCATTGCGCGAAATATAGGTCATACTGGTCATTGCGATCATTGCATCATCTTGACCTTTGGCACCTGCGGCATCGGCCAATTTTGAACCTGACTTAAAGATCACAACATCATTGGCTAACAAACGCCGCACGAATTCATAACCCGCATCTGGCACGCCGTCGCCAAGCACAATGTCCTCGCCTGTTAGGCGTTTGTAAGCTGCGGCCATTTCTTCAGGGTATTGCACCAATGTTGCCAAGCCCATAAGCGACGACCCGGATCCCATCGGGTCTTTGATCCCAACACGGCCTCGGAATTCGTCTTGGGTTAGCTCCCAGACATTGCTGATTGGCGCGCCGTCGGGGTAGGTTTCTGTATTATAGAAAAACACCATGGCTTCATTCACGCGGATAAGCAGTGGGTCACGGTTCTCTTCCGGAATGCTCTCTTTGAGATGTGCCGGCACATAGTTGAATATGCGATGGTTCGCCAAGAGCTCGTGAATAACCTGCCCAGAATTGCCTGTGGTTATAACATCAGCAGTAAAAATACCTGCGTCCTGCTCCCGGACGGTTTTCTCAATCGTCTTAACCGATCCCAGATCATAAACGGTGAGTGTGATACCAGGGTAAAGTGCCTGGAAATGGTCCACGAGTTTGGCAATACGGCCAGAGGCGGTGTAGACAGAAACTTCCCCCTCTTTTGTTGCTGCTGCAACGATATCGTCCCAGCTTTCTTCCGCCATCGCATGGGTGCCCAGAGAGTTAGTTTTCAGCCACGCGTCAAGCTCTGCAGATACCTCTTGAGCCGCGGAAACAGATGCCACGGTGGTTAGCAGTGTCGCCGCCGCCATTCTTGTTAGCGCTCGCAGAAAATTTCGTTTTGTAAATTTCACCATTCTCTCCCACTTGTTTTAATTTTGCTCTCATTGCAAAAATTCATACTTTACAGCATGTAAGCGTAGAGATTCAAAAGTCTTTTGCAACTACAATTGCGTTTAACCTCCCGGGCGATAGAGTTATCTCGTGCGATTCACACACAGAGGCCCAATGCATAATCAAGAAAAGCCAAGCCCAGAAGCTGAAGAACTGTGACACAGGTTTTGGACAACATTTCTACGATCGCATCAAACTACGATGCGATCGTTTTGGATCAATGGGGCGTTCTGCACGACGGTAGCAAAGCTTATACGGGTGCAGTTGACTGCCTTGTCGGCCTTGCAATAAACGGAATTCCCCTGGCGGTTCTTTCCAATTCAGGAAAACGCAGTGCCTTAAATGCCGCGCGTATTGCGGGTATGGGATTTGCGCCTTCATTATTCACGGCCGTGATGACCAGCGGCGAGGCGTTGTGGCGAGACACTGAAACCCGCTTCATCACCGAGCGTCGGTTTTTTCCAATCGAACGCAGCCCCGGCGACGCCAAAAATTGGGCCGAAGGCCTAGACATCAAATTTGAAGACACGGTTAAAGCTGCTCAAGCAATCCTGTTGATGGGATTGCCTGACGGGAATGATGCAGCTCAGTGGCAAGATATTTTGGACCAAGCCTTTGAGGCGCGGTTGCCAATTTATTGTTCGAATCCTGATCGATCAAGCCCTCGCTCTGCAGGTAGGCTGGTCACGTCACCCGGCGCACTAGCACATGCATACCGCAAACGCGGTGGCAAAGTCGTGTTTTATGGCAAGCCTCATCGCCCCATTTTTGATGGACTAAAGTCACAGCTAAAGGCGGAGCGGCTTTTGATGGTCGGAGACAGTTTGGAACATGACATAGCTGGAGGTCATGCCGCCGGCTGGGACACGCTGTTAATCCGAAGTGGGTTATATGCAGCAGACTTCGACCAAGGTTCTCATGATGCGGTACTGGCCCGACTGGTTGCGGAAAAAAACTACGAGACACCCACTTACTCTATCGAGCGGTTGAAGTGAAAAAGTCATTTCTTGGTGTTGTCGAACCGATTTTCCCAGATATGGCGGACCTGCCTAAATCAGAAGCTCGAAGGAAGTCAGTCGGAGTCTTGGAGGCTGATCGTGACCCTATTGAAGCGCGCATCATTTCTTTGGTGTGTACTCCATAGTAGACGTTGATGTAGTTACAACGAAGTGACGCTTTGTCCCGCACAGCAGTCACTCGCACCGACCGCGGCGAAGGTCTTCCGCCCTTAGTGTCGAAATGTGCATGGTGCAGCATCGGTCAGTTTGGGCCGGAAGCGGTAGTTGCTTGGTCGTACTGGAACTGCGGCTTTGTCTCGCAAAGCAGACCTCTGTCCAAGCCGCAGCGAAGGTCCGGTTTCCGCCCCTTGCCAACATGTGCATACCGCAGCAATCGGACTACTTCACTCGCGTATCACGGTCGCGAGCCCACCAGCCGCACCACATTATCCACCTTGCCCTGAGCATAGCCCCGTCACTAACCGCGCCCTTGCAACCAGCGCATCGCTCTTTTCATTTGCATAGTCGTGCCGCGGATATTGCGCATCACAACTACGCCGCATCGCACTTCCACATAACGCCCAGACGGCGTCTTGTTACCCCCTGCCCCGCCCGGCCAAAAACTCTGCCAGTGGCCGTGGCAACCCGCCGTCGCATTCAATGATGGCCGCGCGCTCTTCAAACTCATCTTCCCGGTCTGTGAGCACTCTGCATGCAGACGCCTTTGGCTGCGGCAACTGCGGCAATTGCGGCAAAGATCCCCGAGAGAATCCTAGCTGGGCCCCATGGCGGTTTTCAGGATAGACAATCGGGAAAATTTCTTCCGCTTTTTCAAAGCACGCTCGGATGCGTTCGATACCAGCCGAAGTCATACCGCCGCGCTCGGACGCACCACACGCCAATATGTTTTACTAATAGCTCCATTGATGACCTGTCGCCCAGCCTCGCGAACCAGCCAGCCGTGCGCCTCGAGCTTTTGGATACCGCGATGCAATGTGTTCCCGTCACGCAGATGACCTGGGCCGTTTTTCATCATGGTACGCTTATCGATGAAATCTCCTTGCCACCGCTTTACAACCCACTGTCTGAGGTCTTCAGCAGTACACAGTTCCTCGTCCGGTCTGCCTGTATCCGAAACACGCTGCATTTCCGACAGATACCATTCCATCATGGCGATTCCGTTTGATATCATCTCTTCGGTAATCTCGATTGCGCCGGCATCTGCATAAAACGTTTGTACGCCAGCGATCCTAGCCGCCATTTCAGGTGCCTTTGCCGCAAAGCCAGCTATATACTCAAAAGCCTCACCCTTGTTTGAGGCCTGCTCCACGCGGTTATAGAACTCTTCTAGTTTTGCACGCGCCTGCTCAGAGAGCGGCAACTGACGAAGGTCAAGATCCGCCCTTGTCTCAGGGTGAACCGATAACTCAAGATTTAGAAGTTCTTTGATACGCTCATTGAATGTATACAATGTTGCCTTCGCTTCGATTTCTTCTGCAATGCGAGATGGGTCCTTCCTTATTTTGCGAGATCCAATCTTACTGTCGGGCCATGCGATAAGTATGCGAGAGAGGAGCCCCTGATCCTTCATCGTAGGATCGCCAACCACCGTCTGGGCTACACCGGGCTGTATCATCAGATGCAACGACACCCGCTTTCCGTAAAGCACACTCGGTTCTGATGATGCACGACTTTTACTGATGGGTGAACCATCCCACAGCTTGGAAAACCCGGCGGCTGTTTTGAGCGCGTTTTCTCGCTTCATGCTGTGCCCACCAAAGAACTGGCCACCTTCGTCTGTCATGACCGCGACAGACGGCGTGCCAGTCTCTAATCGTCGATGTAACCCTTCGATCGTCACATCGCTGACCAATAAAGTGGGAACAAGCGGTGGCTCGGGAACCAAATTAACCTCTGAATCTTTGAACTCGTCTTCAAGAACATCAAAGTCATTGCTTGGCTTTCGTCTTTTGCCTTTCTGGAACTCAATCAACTCGGCTTCAAACACGCGTTTGGCACGGCGGTACTGACGTTCCCGCTCTTGATCGACCTGTTTGATTGCGCCTGTTGCTAGCGCGTCACATGCCGATTTGCGCTCTCCGGATTGGGCAATGGTGAGTGCAAACAAACTTATGGGGACATGCCCGTGCAGGCTCTCCACATCCCCAAGTCCCTGCGTTGCCGTACTTACAACCGCCAACACGCTTTGCATCGCGATGGCCGCCGGTGCTTGCGTCAACGTCGATATACCTTTGATGGGCTCAGCCAGGGGACCAAGCGCCTCCCACGGAACTCGCTCAGCTTCTCTCAATTCCCCGAAGAGCGGGGTCGGTTCTACATCAGCAGTGGAGACACAGCTCTCCCCTTTGCTAAACATGTTAGTTAGCATTACTTTAGTCTCCAGCAATATTTTGATGTGAGCTTTCTATGCTCAGTTTTGTTTAAGTCGGTTCAGGGCGGCAGGCAGAACTTGAGCTGTGACCCCAAAGGATCAAAAATCGAAAGTCTATATCCTACAGAAGCTCTTCACCCTACTCCTATGCGATTTCAACGAGATTTTTTTCCCAAGTCTCAATTGCTGAGAGCTTCCAGCGGGTACAGCCAGGCGACAAAGAAAGCGCACGGGGGAACCTTCCGTTCGATCGATGCCAACGCCAAACCGTTTGCCGCGTTACGTTGAAACGTGCGGCTAGATCGGTGTCAGAAAGGTACGTTTCATTCATTGATTTCACCTCATGTTGTTGCTGACATTACCATCGCTGACCGGTGCAGAACTTTCAAAGTAATAGAAATCCGACGTATTTAATTTACCGAAGCTTCATTCGATTCCGGAATAAATTTTCGAAGCGTTTTGCACGACTGTCTTGCTGGGAAAATCCCTCGTCCTGAGCCACCTGTCGCGCAGCTTCCGGAATGCTCATACCCTTTGCGTGCAACAATCGCATTTTATCGAGTTCATCGGTGTCTTTGAGCCAAGCTGGCTTCAATTTTGGTGTTCGACCCCGCCTTTTCTTGACACGTCGGAGGACAGAAATAAGTGGATGGATTTCTGGAGGGCTCTTTGGTCCAAGTTGTGCAACTTCAAAGAACTTTCTAAATTGCTCTCGCTCGGATCTGTCCGGGCTTTCCATACCGTTTTTTAGATTTCCCCATTCCTTTGCAAAATCCAAGAGGGCGGCGGGAAGTTTCACGCCCCCGCCCGAACGATATCGGGCCAAACCAAGATCGTCCCAGAGACGAGCACGCTCCCTCTCGTAGTCTCCGCTAATCTTTAAGAGATCTATTACTTGCAACGCAGCCCGCATGGCCTCTTGCTCAAGGTCTACCGAAGCCGCAAGCTGGCCATCTTGATCACGAGGCTGAACGCCTTGCTCGATAGCAATTTCATCCATCGCGGCAATGTAATATTCCTTCGATTTCAGAAGCTCATTAACGCCCATTGAGACTACCGTTATCCAACCCCAAGATATCTGTGGCACCGTCATTGCCCTGAAGAAAGGCGGCCCAATCCTCCATCATCACGCGGCGTTTCTCCAACTGGTCTGAGCGGTCATACGCTTGCTGCACCTTATTGCCAACTTTGTGCGCCAAAGCAATTTCAGCCATGTCCCCGTCAAACTGAGTACGCTCCGCTACCCAAGTTCTAAAAGTCGAACGCAGTCCATGCGGCACAGCAGCGCGAGCTCGTTGGGCATCAAAGTATCCTTTTCCCCTGCCACCCTCATCCGCCGCGTGAATTTTCCGCATAACGGCGGAAAGCGAGGCATCAGAGAAAGGACCGCCGCGGGGTGCCCAAAATACCAGCGGATTGTTGTTTGCCCGCGGGAGCATCCGTAGAAGGCTTAGTGCAAAGGTTGATAGCGGCACTCGGTGTGGCCGACCTGAGGGCGAAATCTTTGAGGATTGCCGTCCAGGTTGTATCGTCCAAAGCCCGCGATCAATATCTACTTCATCCCAAGTTGCAAAGCGCACCGCACCAGTGCGTGATGCAGTTAACGCCTGAAACTCCAGGGCACGCGCGCTTGAACCAGATCGCGTCTGAAGAGCCGCAAACCACCTTGCGGCGTCGTCTACTCTCAATGCCGGGTAGTTTTTCGCGCCCGTCAGCTTCGTTGGTGCTGGTAAAACCATGTCCAGATTACCGCGCCATCTGGCAGGGTTTTCTCCGCTTCGATGCCCGGCAACAGTTGCGTATTCTAATACCCGCTCAACGCGCTGCCGAACTTTTGATGCTGTCTCTGTTGTTGTAAGCCAAATTGGTCGAAGCATATTCAAAATGTCGTGGAGCGTGATGTCTTTGACGGCGATGTCACCAAGTGTCGGAACTGCGTGCCTCTCAAGCGACGCGCGCCACTGTTTGCGGTGGAGCGTGCTCCGAAATTCGATCGCCTTCTCATCTGCAAATTTCTCAACGGCCTCAGCGAAAGTAACTAACTTTCTGCGCGCAGCCCGCCTTTCAGCAATAGGATCTACCCCTTGCCTCAACAGCTCCCGAGCTTCGCGCGCGTAGTCGCGGACTTTGGCCAATGAAATATCCGGATAGGGCCCAAGACCTGCTTCTCGACGTCGGCCATTATGCCGAAAGCGGAACACCCAAGATCTCGCTCCCGTGCTGGTCACCTGCAATGCGAGCCCCGCGATGCCGCCCACTGCGTGTACGCCAGGGCGGGTCAAACGCTTGACCTCCAGTGGCCCGAGTTCCTTGGCTCGTCTCGGCATAATCCAACCTTTGCTCAAACCGGGGAACGATCTCGGCCTGAAATTCTCTATCCCACAAATACCCACCCAAACGGGTGTGATTGATTGCTATTTCATGCGACTAAAAGGAACAAGGTCATTCTCTAAACTACTTAAAAATATGACAAAATGATACAAATTGAGACGGCGGTACGTATGCCCTACTCGCCTCCACTCTACATCTATAAGTTACTGATCTTAGTTTTTTTGATTACTAACCTACGTTCAGATCACATCTATGCACACAAAAATATTCAACATCGTGAAGGGCATAGGCATCTACTTTGTATTTTTCGGGCCTGGAAATTGGACGTGGAATTTCACGCACTGCAAATGCAAAGCTACCGGCCTGTCTGAGGATGCCCTTGCCGCTGTAGGAGCCTGCCGCCAACAACATCCTAGATTTACAAATAGTTTCTAGAGGTAGTTTTCAGTACGAAGCCGTAAGATCATCAGAACCCATTCAGGTCGACCCTGAGCAGCTCTTCGAGAGCCTTGATATCCTCATCAATGCTCTCGGAGAAGAGAGAGGCCGCCACGGCGTTCGTTACTTTCAGTCTTTCGGCACCCCAATCGTCTGAAGGGTCATGTTCGATCTACTTTGATATGCCTTCGTATTGCTTGAGCACTTCTATGCGAGCCGACGTGGATAGTTTCCGGCCAAGAGTAATGTGATTGGGTTTAAAAAAGTGCCGAAAATGCTGGCGGATAGTAAGAACTAGAACACAGTTGTTCAAAAACCTTTTGACCGCATGATCACTCAAAGTACCTGACCAGCGGGCTGGCTGAGCTAAAGATGTGAATCAATTGCCCAATCACGTCATCTTCCAGCAAAAGCCCATCTGGCAGGTCCTTGCGGCACCCAAAGCCGACCATCTTCAAATATGTTGCTGCTGGATCGTTAGTGTCAAAACCTTCAGGAACAGAATTCAGCGCTTTGCGTGTGACAATTCCGTCCGGAAATACATCATTGAATTCTGGATCATTCACGAGGTCGTTAATCCCTTGGGGGTCATCAACCAGACGCGCGCGCAGGGAGGCAAGTGTTGCTTGTGAGGGGTGGAAAAGCCCCGCACCAGCGTGGCAATTCCCGGGTTCGATATGGAGATAATATCCGACATCTTCGGCCGGGTTACCTGCGTTGGCGAATACGTCAACATCCGTGCGGTATAAGCCGGGTCCGACACGATCACGCGCTTCCTGAAAGAACTTGGAATAGCGTTGCTTTGGTTTGATCCTTGCCTCGGCCACGTTATGGTCAAAACGACCCGCATAGTCATGGAGTGTCGTCGCGATGCCCGTAAAATTGCGCAGAGCGTCGTCACGTTCCTCGCGGTGTGCATCCATCCAAACTTTGCGGTTGTTCGCGGCAAGATCTGCTAGGAATGTAAATGTCTCTGGCTCAACCATGTTCGCCGCTCCTGAATTGAGGTTGTCACGATGAGTGTCTGCGCTGTCGCAACACCATTGTAAGGTCGTTTAACAACAACAGCTATGAGTTTGTGGATTTTTGCCGCGTATCTGAAGGTCTGCTTATCGGAAGTCGACAAGGAATTTGTCGATACAACCGAAGGTCCGGAAAGGGCCGTTCGCAATAGGCTGGATTTTCCACTCATACGAAATGCTGCGGGGTGGCATTGGGTAAAGAGGGCTCAGAGCGAATTTTCGGTGCGCGGTATGTGAGTGACTGCCATGCGGACGGAGCGGCCAACTAGGCCTCATAAATCAATATTTGCTCTTACTTAAATGCGTGAAAGGAGCTGGAAAAACGGGTTGCATGTTCTCCTAGCTCAAACTTTATTTGCGCCACTTTCCAAAAGCGTTTCTTCGAGTGGGACGTGGCCGCCAGAGTAAATCAAAGAATGCTCGATATGTTCAGTCGATCATCAGATCCACAACTGCTGTCCAGCAATGGCCTTCGGTGAACACATCTACAGTATTCAGACGACCTTTCCATTTTTCCATTGTCAGTTGGCCGCACACCTTGGCTGCCGATTCTATATCGCCGTTGATCGCGAAATAGGGTTCTGCAATTTTGAGTGTACCACCAAAAAATGGAATTGGCGGGCTGGTATTTTGCATCGCCATCATCGCGTTTGTGTGCACACCGGAGACATATTCGTGGATATCCGAGAAGTCTTCGCGGCTTCCCGGCCTGCCCACCTTGCCACCTGCCCACCTTGCCACCTTGCCACCTTGCCACCTTGCCACCTTGCCACCTTGCCACCTTGCCACCTTGCCACCTTGAATATATTCAAAATCATACAAAGCGGCTAGATCGAACGCGTCATAAAAACCGGGAATGCTGGCAGCAACAGCGAAGTGATTGAAAGGCACCATACGGGCGCAATAGGTGGGTCCGCCGCTTTCGACATAAAGCGGCCTTTCATTAGCCTGGTTCTGTCAATGTTGTCGTATCCCCAAAGCCAATTTTGGCACAGACCTGACCTGATTTCTGTCAGCCTTGCCGTTTAGGAGATTGCCGTTTGGCGAGCTGGTTTTCGCGCCAAACGGTGTAGAGCCCCGAGCCGAGAACCAGTGCGATCCCGATCCACGCCACCAAGTCGGGCCATTCATCGAAGATCAGTACGCCCAGTAGGATCGACAGAGGCAGGGCGAGGTACTCGAATGGGGCCACTAGGGCGGCTTCGCCCAAGCGGTAGGCTTGGCTGATAAAGTAGCCACCCACGGAAGCGAATACGCCGAGAATGAGCAAGGAGGGCAGATCTGCGCGAGTCGGCACCACCCAAGCGCGAAACAGGAAGTCGAGCGATGCGTTGTCGCTGCCTGCGAACTTGCCATCCCCCATGATCAGACCCAACGCCAGGGTCGCTACGATGAACATCAACTGGATGTAGAACACCATGGAGAGTGCACTTTCCGTGTCGCGCAAATAGCGCGTCATAATATGCAAACCAGCATACCCGAACGCGGCAGCAATTGGCAGTAACGACGCGAGCTGAAAACTCGATGTGCCCGGTCGCAGTATGATGAGGACGCCGAGCATGCCCACACCCACAGCAGCCCAGCGGCGAGGGCCGACGACCTCTCCCAAAAACAATACCGAAAAGATGGTGATGATGAAGGGGGAGACGAAAAACAGGGCGACGGCGTCTGCGAGTGGAAGTGCTGCAAGGCCGAGGAAAAAGGTCATGTTGGCAAAGAACACCATACCGGCCCGCGCCATCTGTGCGCCGAGGCGTCCGGTTTTTAGCGCAGCACGCCCGCCCTGAAAAGGCATCATAAAAAGCAGCACAACCGATATTCCGACGAGAGAGCGGATCAATACAATCTGGTGGAGCGCATAGCCACCGGACAAGAACTTCATCGTGACGTCGTTCAACGAGAACAATGTCACCGCAATTACCGCGAAGAGCGGCCCAAGCGAGGTTAGGGAAAGTTTCATACTCTGGACGCTAAGCCTGTCCAGAACGGGCGTCCAGCGACTTGCCTCAATGTGCGCCCTCCGCGGATATTGAAGCTGCGGCAAGAACGGTTCATTTCTGCCATTCGCCGGTGAACTAGATTGCCGCGGCGCAGCCCGCCCTTTGTGACGATGCTGCGCCATCGAGGAATGACCGTTCCGGGCTCGAAGCAGTCCTTCGCTGCGTTCTGCACTAACAATTGCTCTGCGGACAAAGCTGCCTTTTGAAGTAAGCGATCCACCGGCAGCTTTTCAGAAGCTATTCACAACGGCCGATATAGCCAGTGCCAGAAATGTATAGGTTTTGGCCAAGTTCCTATTCTGCTGATTCTACAACCGACACCCAAAACTCAAGCACACGTTGATCTTCAAAATTGGCCATTCGCTGATGTAGTATCTGCTCCCATGATCCGGAATTGGTCCGCGCATCACGGAGATCTATGTTGAACGCCTCAAGTGCATCCTCTTCTTGACCGACTTGTGCCAGTGCAATCCCCTTTTCAAGTAGGACAAAAGATCCTTTTGCTCGTTCAAAGGGAAATACTCGTATCAAGCTCCCAACTGTTCGTGAAATATTGCAGAATCGAAGCTTTTTCTCTCCTTCGTAACGGTCACTTCGACAAGCATCAGCCGTCAGACCCGCTATCATCCCACTCAGCCACAAGAAAAGGAACGCCCAAACGAAAATGGCATCGGCCCAAGTTCTTCAGTTTGATGACCCTGTTTTGACTTCCTGTTCCATGCTTCACAATATCAACGGAAGCAGACGTTCGTACAAGCCGCAGCATCGGTTAAAATGGACTCAGAGCCGCTATATTCGGCATCTCTTGCTGTTCTTCGCACGGTCGCGCACGGCACCCCTTCGGACATAGATATTGCCCTCGTGTTCGACGCAGTCGGTGCGGCTGTCGATCAACTCCCGGATCACGGTCACGGCCCGTTTGCGGATGGCGTCAGCCTCACCGTGGGCTGCGTGTTCCTCAACATCAGGTGTGATGGGTTAGATAGACGCCTTAACCAGCGCCCATGCCTATTCGAGATGCGCCATGTCGAACCGGACCCGATATAGATCGGTGTCCTTCCATGCAGCATCTGACAGGGTGTACATACATATAGGTATCGACGGCTTTGTTGCAAAAATCGGGTTGAAGTCGAACTTTCCCTTACCCTGGACGGATTTAGCCTACGGCCTCTGTGATAGGTATGCCAAGCGCTGAGAAGCCGTTTAGGATGGCAGCGCGGATCTGTATCTCTGCGACTTTGCGATCAAAGTCGCGGGCCATGAGAGATTGACCGAGCAATTTCACACAATGCATCTTTGTTTCGACGCGGCTTCGGCGGTGGTATCCGGTCACTTGCCGCCATAATGCGCGACCCAGGTACTTTGAGGACCGAACAGCTTCGTTTCGCGCTCTGGCTCCGGGTGTGTTAGACTTCCACAACTTCGCATTCTTACGCGGTGGAATGACAGCATGGGCATTGCGAGCTGCAATTGCATCGTGGCATTTGCGGGTGTCGTAAGCCCCATCTCCAGTGACACTGCCAATCTCTTCGTCCGGCGGGATCTGATCGAGCAGGTCAGGTAGCATGGGCGCGTCACCGATGCTGCTACTGGTGACCTCGACGGCACGTATTTCCAGTGTTTCTTCATCAATTCCGATGTGGATCTTGCGCCATAGGCGACGTTTAGGGCCGCCATGCTTACGGGCATTCCATTCACCCTCGCCCTCCGCCTTGATGCCTGTGCTATCTATCAGAAGGTGCAAGGGCCCCGATGAACCCTGATAGGGAATGGCGACCGGCAACGTTTTCTGCCGTCGACACAAAGTGCTGAAGTCTGGCACTGTCCAGTTCAGACCAGCAAATTACAGCAAGCTTTCGACAAACCCAGTGGTCTGCCGCAACGGCAAACCGAACAGCACTTTCATGGTCAAACAAGCTTGGATCGCCGCATCAGTATAAGCCTGCTGACGCCCCCACTTGCCAGATGGCGTCGCATCCCACACCATCTCAGCGTCAAACCAGATCGACAGCGAACCACGCTGTTTTAGGGCTCGGTTATAGTCTGACCAGTTCTTGGTCTTGTAAATCTTCGGTATCCAGCTGCTCATGTCCGTCAGCTACCACGCTGGATTCATACAGCGAATCCCACAACCCTATTTGTGCAACAAAGCCAAGAATAGGCAGTGTTTTTCATCGCAACTGCCGTATCAGAAGGGCACGTGAACGGTTCTCCGAAAGGGTTGGATTCACTTCGCATTACCTCAAATTAAAAGATCGTATGGCTCGGTTTGTACCGATCACACGGACGGGCAAGACCACTTTCTTTGACCTCAGCCTCCCTTCAAAAGTAGGGGACGCTGGACTAGGGTAAAATCAGGAAATGGTTCTTGATACCGAAAAGGGAGAAATTTGGTGAAAATCTGGATGAATTTGAT
Organism: Sulfitobacter sp. SK012; assembly: GCF_003352085.1. Taxonomy (NCBI): domain Bacteria; kingdom Pseudomonadati; phylum Pseudomonadota; class Alphaproteobacteria; order Rhodobacterales; family Roseobacteraceae; genus Sulfitobacter; species Sulfitobacter sp. SK012. The sequence continues at coordinate 1,409,561 of NZ_CP025804.1, read as the reverse complement.
ACCGCTCGCTTTTACGGCTATGACAAGCTGGGCCCACGCAGATGGCATTGTTCTTAAGGCACTCTCTGAAACAATCTATGTTCCAGCTTACTCCGAAGTTCCTATTGGCCCCGGAAGTTCACATCAGATGGCGGTAACAATTGTCATTCACAACGTCGATCCAGAGCAACCAGTCAACCTCCAGACGGTCACCTATCACGATCATCAGGGGAAGCAGGTCCAAAGCCTATTGCAAGAAGCGATCACAATTCCACCTTTTGGGTCATGGAAACATCTAATCGATATAAGAGACAAGACTGGTGGGGTCGGTGCCAACTTTCTTATCAACTGGACCAGCGAGGCACCCGCAAACTCACCTATTGCAGAAGCTTTGATGATCGGCGGAACCGGGACGCAAGGCATATCTTTTACGTCCAGAGGTCAAGCTATCTCAAGAGACGTTGTAGGCGTTTCCAGCAATTAGATCTTTTTGGTTATTCAGCTCCGTTTGTATGACCGTTTAAAGGAAACTGTGCTGCAGCGCCGCAGGTGGTTGGGCTATTTGATCGAGATGAGAGCTGAATGCCGCTGCGGCGCATCGGGCCGATTTGTTCTGCAAAGTCCAGCAATCACGCTGGAGACATGCGCTAAATCCTATCAGGGCATTTGTGCGACAAAGCCATCCCCATGGAACACCTTACTAATTTTACTAATTGTCCACGAGTGTTTAAGTACAACTAACGGCTTGGCCAGTAACTTCCACCAACTTCAATGAAGGCTTCCCCATGGTCACCAAAACGAAGCTGCACCCCCGTAATCAACACAGAGAAGGTTACGATTTTGTGCGTTTAGTGGCGGACTCACCTGAACTTGAGGCATTTACGATCAGCAACCCCGTCGGACAAACGACGATTGATTTTCAAGACGCATTGGCGGTCCGTATGCTCAATCGGGCGTTGCTAAAGACTCATTACGATATAAAATTTTGGGATATCCCGGCAGATTATTTATGCCCTCCGATCCCCGGTCGTGTCGACTACATCCACTATCTTGCGGACTTGCTTGCCTGCGACAACAATCAAGAGATCCCGCGTGGGCGTAGTATAAAGGCGCTGGACATAGGCACCGGTGCTAGCTTGGTGTACCCCCTTGCCGGTCAGAGCGAATATGGCTGGCATTTCACTGGCGTCGACATAGACCCGGTCGCTATCAAATCGGCACAGCAGATTTGCCAGCTCAACAAGCTGGACATCACACTCAGACAGCAAAATATACGTGAAAATACCTTTAGAGGCGTGATCGAACCCCAAGATTATTATCATATCACCCTGTGCAACCCCCCTTTCCATGCCTCCATGGAACAAGCCAACAAAGGCACCCAACGTAAGTGGAAAAACCTCGGAAAGGGGCATTCCAAAAAACTCAATTTTGGCGGTCAAAACGCTGAGCTTTGGTGCCCAGGTGGTGAGGTTAAATTTATCGCTAGCATGATTGAACAGAGCAAAGAGTTCGCGGACCAGTGCCTATGGTTTAGCTCGTTGGTGTCGAAAAAAGACAATCTCCAGCCAATCTACAAAATTTTAAGAAAAGCTAAAGTCGCTGATTTTAAGGTAGTTGAAATGGCACAGGGCCAAAAAACAAGTCGTTTTGTTGCTTGGACTTACATCAATAAACGTCAACGATCGTTGTTTGCAAGTGGAGCTACACCCGTTGCGGGCGGACGCTAACTTCCCGCTTTAACACCCAATGCGTTCTCAATTTCCGCTATAGTTGCGCGCAATGTACCATCATCCACTTGGACCAAGCCTTCTTCGAAACGATTGGTGTCAGCGATGGTAAACATTATTACAAACAAGAATCCGGACAATAAAAATATACGCCAAGTCAAAGTACGTCCGAGAACTCCTGATCTATTGCCCATAAGAAACATCGCTGTGAGCGCGGCGCCCAGAACCATAAATTGTGACAAATTGGATACCGGCTCAGAAAGTGTTTGCATACGAAATAGGTGAGCATCCAACACGTCGTTTATCGATCCCGCGAAGAACGTCTTCATGGGAGCGGGCAATGGATCCGCAGTAACCTTCAAAGTGAGAGGCCACAAAATGGCCTGTTCCCGCAGGCTAGCATCCAGAAAAGAACGCACTTTCTCCGAGGTGTCCACTTCCTCTTTCTCGGGAACAATGCGGGTTACCGCATAGGCGTAAATTGCTAGTTTAATTTCCGATCTTCCGGGCTCCGGCAAGTAATCGGCACGGTCAAATGCAGTGCCTATAGTAGCAGCCTCATTAATCAAAACCTCTTTTGCCGTACGCGAAAGAGACATCGCGTTCCCAAAAGAAAACGCCAGTAGCAGCCCCAAGATCGCAAAAACAGCACCCATGGTGGTTTCTCCTGCGCGCACGTCAATATCCTTGCCAGCCCCTAGATGTTTCTTCCGCACGGACTTTCCTACGAGGTGACCAATGACAGCAAATGCAGGAAGAACAAAAAAGAGGAGCACCCCCAGATTCTGCAACTGCAAGACCGGCATGGAAATTTGATTGTATGCGATCGTTGATGTGAGAGGTTCCAACTGGTTTTCCATCTTTTTGGGCAATGCGGCGAGCCGCAAACAGCAGGAGCATTGTGTTTCAGCCCGACTTTTAGTTCAACTGGAGACTGGGCAGTCCTGCCACATGGCTTCGTTTAGCAGCTCAAAGTGACGAATGTTAAGCGAGAGACCATAAAACCACCGAGCTTTGAACCGGATGGCCGTTTCTTGGATTGCGCCACTGCGAAACCTAAAAGGCAATGGGTGCGCCCTGTTTCTTTTCGACAAACTGGGTAGCAATCTGAGGTGGTCTGCTTCGGGGTTAAACCGGTCTAATGCGCGCGCGACAATTTCGCTAGCCAATACCCTTTCTCGAGTCTTGAACCAAATTTCAATGCAACAGCTGAGGCGTTAGCGAGAGCCGAAGAGCGGCGTTGGCCGAGCAAGATTATTTACTTTCCCCGCCAAGTTTTCATATTGTTCCCGATGTTCCGAATTGTACAATTTTTCCCATTCGCAGTGCTGTTTCTAACAGTCGCCTATGCAACAGCTTGGGGCACGCTTGCACTGTGGTACAAACTGCCGGGGCCTAACCTCGTGGTTGGAGTAGCCGCCGTATCCTTCGGAATATTTGGAATCAGCACACTGATTGCATTCTTCACATCGCTCCGCTGGCGGTGGTTTTGGGTTTTCGGCGTGTCACTAGTTGCCCTGAACGTGTGGTGGAACACACTGGTCCCCCCTGCTGACGGAAATTGGACGCCCGACGTGGCCCGACAAGTCACAGGCACGATCGACGGAGATATCCTGACCCTTCACAATGTCCGTGCTTTCAATTGGCGAACGGTCGATGATTTTGACGAGAACTGGGTGACGCGAACATATGACCTTTCCCAAACCGAGTCCGCCGATTTGTTTATGTCCTATTGGGCCGGACCCGAGATGGCACATTTCATGGTTAGTTTTGGCTTTGCGAACGGGGACTACTTAACCTGGTCTATGGAAGTGCGCCGTGAAGTCGGCAGCTCGTTTTCTCCCACGGCAGATTTTTTCAAGGCACATACGATCGCAGTGATCGCAGCGGAAGAACGAGATATCGTTGGACTGCGATCAAATATCAAAAAGGAGCGCGTGCAAATCTTTCGGGGACAGCACGATCCAAATGATACCCGCCTTATTGAAGCCTATGTAGCAGCGGCAAACGAAGTCGCCGAAAAACCGCGCTGGTTCAACTCAGTGTTCACGAACTGCTCGCGTTCAGTCATAATGCTAGCACGTCATGTCGGTATCAAAGTCCCGTTTGACTACCGCGTAATCGTCAACGGCTATTTCCCAAATTTTCTATACGATCATGGAAAATTGAATAGCGATGTTTCCATCGAAGAACTTTATCATCTTGGAGATATTACCGAACGTGCCCTAGCAAACGGGCTGACCGATAATTTTTCCACCGCCATCCGCAAAGATGTACCAATGCCGTAAGCCTGATGTGCGGTCACAGAGTTTCGCGCACGCTAGGTCAAATTGCGGACTTTGCAGTGGTCCTCGCCGATGCTGTCCTGCGCTCAATGGGGAGCGCTGCTCTTTTCATTAGACTGTTGACGGCGGTCAGGTCAGTGCCGCACAAAGGTTCTGTTGAGGGGAGATTTGACCATGGGAAAAACAATAATTTCAGAGGACCTGAAAATAACAGGTAACATTTCCGGAAGCGCGGATATCGATGTAGGCGGAAAAATTGACGGTGACGTTGAAGGCAAGTCCATCGATGTTTTGATGGGAGGGTCTGTGTCGGGGAGTGTGAAGGTAACATCCGCTCACGTCCGAGGGCATTTGGCCGGATCTTTAAAAGCCGATACCGTGGAATTGCAATCAGGCGCGGACGTGACAGCTGACATTTCTGCAAAAAATATGGATATGCAAACAGGAGCGAAAATAAAGGGCAAACTGAACGTATCAGGTGCCTGATAGTCGCCTTAGAAGGCTACATTCTGTCCTTCCTTTTTCTTCTTTTGCATTCGCAACAGATGTCTGCATTGGACTCAGTGCCGCAGTGCGCTTCAGTGTGTATCAACGACTGCTATGAAGACAAGCCCCTCACTATGATTGCACTGAATGGCCGCTTTGCAGAGTTTTGGACAGCCTAGGCCACGACGCATAGGACCTAAGAGACCACGGTTGGGTATAATGAGCCCGATGAGGATCGGAACAAACCGACACGCCAGTTAATTATGCGACTTATGACATAGGTCGAAACCACACTGGCGCTTCAAGAATCTCGAAATCCGGCCAACCTGATCGCTGTCTTTCGGTCAGTTTCCAGCGCATTCAGTTCTGCCAGCTCTCTGTGCGGGTGGTGGTATGTGGCACATTTGTTTGCTGACGTAGGGGCGATTGGAATACAAATCTTGCCAGTTTGATTTGTTTGAAAATTGCTGCCATCAAACGGGATGGAGTTTTTAGACGTTACTCACAACACTGCACTGGTTATCGCTTCGATCGTGGTTGCCCTTGCCGCGGGCTTTACAGGTCTGACCTTGTCAAAGGACCTTTCAAAGCAAAGTGTCTCGCGCCGCAAAGGGTCGATTGCGATGTCGGCCATAGCCTTGGGCGGCGGCATTTGGTCGATGCATTTTGTGGCGATGCTTGGCATTCAGATGCCCATCCTCTTTTATTACGATGCGGCGATCACGCTTGCGTCGGCATTGCTGGCAATCCTCATTGTAGGCACGGCGTTGCTGCTGTTGCACTTTCGTGAACGAACGCCTTTCACCTTGTCTGCCGCTGGCGCCATGGTTGGATGTGGCATTCTGGCGATGCACTATGTCGGAATGGCCGGCCTGCAATTGTGCCGCGCGGTTTATACACCATTCGGAATTCTTCTGGCCGTCGTGGCAGCGGTTGGGCTTTGTATTGCGGCGTTCTGGATCGCCTACGGCCAACGGTCCAACCGCACAATCTTATTGGGGACGTTGTGCTTTGGGGCGGCTGTCAGTGCTGTTCATTTTGCGGCCATAGCTGGGACCAATTTTGTCGCTGTTTTCACACTGAATGAATTTGGTCCGGTGATGAGTAACGAAACACTGGCGATGGGCGTTATCTTTTCCAGCTTTGTCATCTTTGGCGCTTTTCTTTGGATGGGGGTGACGTTCCTAAACCCGACCACGTCCCTGGCTGCGGAACCTTCAATTGTTTCAGCGGCTCCGGCCACGACACCCACTGTGTCAGCACCTGTTCCAATCGCTGTCCGTATTCCGTGTGAACGCAATGGCGTTACGCAATTGATTGACCCCGCTCAGGTGGCGTTTGTGCGCGCCGAGGGCCATTATACTTACATCTACACCAAGGATGAGCAGCACTTCTGCGCCTGGCCGATCACCGAGGCTTATAAGCGGCTGGATGGGGTGGGATTTATCAAGACCCACCGCAGCTATTTGGTGAACCCAAAGCTCGTCGAGCACTTCGAACGACGGAAAGACAATGGCGTATGCAGTTTTGGCGATGCCAAGCTGCCTTCTGTCCCGGTCAGCCGATCGAATCTAAAATTCGTCCAAAACGCACTGGGTCTATAGCCCCGCAGTTCGTGCGGCCTGTGGTGCGTTTCGTGCAAAAACCCGATCATTTCGTTGAATAACCCAAGCGCCGGCATTCCGCTGCGTACAGATTGGTATTCTGAAAAATATTTGCGGAAACGGGAGGCGAAGCAATGATACCAGCGGCGTTTGAGTACTACAGGCCGACAGACATGGCAGGGGTGATTGCTCTGCTTCAAGAACATGGGGACGATGCGCGGGTAATCGCGGGAGGGCACAGCCTGATTCCAATGATGAAGCTGCGGATGGCTGATGTCCCGCACCTGATCGATTTGCAAGCCATTGAAGGCCTAGGCGGGATCAGCATCAAGGATGGCACCATCAAGATCGGTGCCATGACAACACAGCACGAGATCATCAACTCTGCCGAGCTGGAACAGGCTGCCCCCATAATGAAAGAGGCGGCTCTGCAAATCGCCGACCCGCAGGTTCGCTACATGGGCACCGTTGGCGGGAATGTCGCGAACGGCGACCCCGGCAACGATATGCCCGGTCTTATGCAATGTCTAAACGCGCAGTTTCATCTGGTTGGACCGGAAGGGGACCGAGCCATTTATGCGCGCGACTTCTACGAAGCCGCTTATATGACGGAACGCGATGACGAAGAAGTTCTGACGGCCGTGACACTCAAGGCCCCGGCCGGTGGTTTCGCCTACGAGAAACAAAAGCGCAAGATCGGCGATTACGCGACCGCTGCTGCAGCCGTGCAAATTTCAAAAGAGAACGGCAAGGTCGCTACCGCCTCAATTGCGATGACCAACCTCAGCGATACGCCGGTCTGGTCGGAGGCCGCTGGAGATGCGCTTATCGGCACGGACTGTGATGCGGCATCGATCAAAGCTGCTGTCACAGCCATGCTGAGCGATATTGATCCAACAGAAGATAACCGCGGCCCCGTTGCATTCAAACGCCACGTTGCTGGTATCGTCCTAGGCCGTGCGATCGCGCGTGCTTGGTCGCGGGCGTAAGGGAGGAAAACACATGTCAAACAAGATGCACGTCAAACTAAACGTCAACGGCGAGGATCACGAATTCTTAGCTGAACCTCGCGAGCTGCTCATCTATGCGCTGCGCGAAAAGCTCAACATCACCGGTCCACACGTCGGCTGTGAAACGTCCCATTGTGGCGCTTGCACTGTGACGATGAACGGCAAGTCGGTGAAATCCTGCACTGTCTTTGTAGCACAAGCCAATGGCGCAGAGGTCACCACCGTTGAGGGCCTCGGCAACCCAGACGCGCTGCACGTCCTGCAAGAGAACTTCAAAGAACACCACGGTCTTCAGTGCGGTTTCTGCACACCGGGCATGATCACCCGTGCAGCGAAGCTGCTCGAGGAAAACCCCAACCCAACCGAGGAAGATGTGCGCTTTGGCATTGCCGGCAATATCTGCCGGTGCACGGGCTATCAGAACATCGTCAAATCAATTCTCTCAGCAGCGTCTGAGATAAATGCAGCCAAGGAGGCGGCACAATGAAGGACGAAATCACACGCGAAGAACGGGTCGCTGGCCTCAAAGGTATGGGCTGTTCACGCAAGCGCGTCGAAGATGCACGCTTTACTCAAGGCAAGGGCAATTATGTCGACGACATCAAACTGCCGGGCATGTTGCACGGCGACTTTGTCCGCTCGCCCTATGCACATGCTCGGATCAAATCGATCAACATCGATGCCGCCATGGCGCTGCCCGGTGTCACAGCTGTTCTGACAGCAAAAGACCTCGAACCGCTGGGCCTGCACTGGATGCCAACGTTGGCAGGTGACAAGCAGATGGTGCTGGCCGACGGCAAGGTGCTGTTCCAAGGCCAAGAGGTCGCCTTCGTTGTTGCTTCTGATCGCTATGTTGCCGCTGATGCGGTGGAACTGATCGAAGTGGACTATGAAGAACTTGAGGTGATCGTCGACCCTTTCAAATCGTTGCAATCGGATGTGGTTCTGCGCGAGGATTTGGTGGCCGAAGACGGCTCAATCCCCAACGGCGCGCACGGTCCGCGCAAGCATCCCAACCATATCTTCACCTGGGAAGCTGGTGAAGAAGTGGCCACCAATCAGGTGATAGACAATGCCGAAGTCGTGGCCACCGAAGAGATGTATTATCACCGCACGCACCCCTGCCCGCTCGAGACCTGCGGCTCCGTCGCGTCGATGGATAAGGTGAACGGCAAGCTCACTCTTTGGGGCACTTTCCAAGCACCGCATGTGGTGCGCACGGTTGCCTCGCTTTTGTCGGGCATTGAAGAGCATAACATCCGCGTCGTTTCGCCCGATATCGGTGGCGGGTTCGGCAACAAGGTTGGGGTCTATCCCGGCTATGTCTGCTCGATCGTCGCGTCCATTGTCACGGGCGTTCCCGTAAAATGGGTCGAAGACCGGATGGAAAACCTGATGTCTACCGCCTTTGCCCGCGACTACTGGATGAAGGGCAAGATCAGCGCCACGAAAGAAGGCAAGATCACTGGTCTCCATTGTCACGTGACAGCAGACCACGGCGCGTTTGATGCCTGTGCGGACCCAACAAAATTCCCGGCGGGTTTCATGAATATCTGCACCGGATCGTACGACATTCCCGTCGCTTATCTCGGCGTCGAAGGTGTCTACACCAACAAGGCTCCGGGCGGTGTTTCTTACCGTTGTTCATTCCGCGTGACCGAGGCTGTCTATTTCATCGAGCGCATGATCGAAGTCCTCGCGATTGAGTTGAACATGGACCCCGCAGAACTGCGATCGATCAACTTTATCAAGAAAGAGCAGTTTCCGTATACTGCGGCACTGGGTTGGGAATACGATTCAGGCGATTATCAGACAGCGTGGGACAAGGCGTTGTTGGCCGTCGACTATAAAGGTCTACGCGCTGAGCAAGCCGAACGTGTCGAGGCGTTCAAGCGCGGTGAAACTCGTAAGGTTATGGGCATCGGTCTGTCGTTCTTTACCGAGATTGTCGGTGCTGGCCCCGTCAAGAACTGCGATATCCTTGGGATGGGTATGTTCGATAGCTGCGAAATTCGGATCCACCCAACGGGGTCTGCCGTCGCTCGGCTTGGAACAATCAGCCAAGGTCAAGGGCACGCCACTACCTTCGCGCAAATCCTAGCGACCGAAATTGGCCTGTCCGCCGAAAGCATCACGATTGAGGAAGGCGACACTGATACTGCCCCTTATGGCTTGGGTACGTATGGCTCTCGCTCCACCCCCGTAGCCGGTGCCGCGGCAGCAATGGCAGGGCGCAAGATCCGTGCCAAAGCGCAGATGATCGCGGCCTACCTGCTTGAGGTCCACGACAACGACGTGGAATTCGATGTGGATCGGTTCGTCGTCAAGGGCGCGCCAGAGCGGTTCAAGACGATGAAGGAAATCGCCTATGCCGCCTACAATCAGGCCATCCCAGGGCTGGAGCCAGGTCTTGAAGCGGTCAGCTACTACGACCCACCCAACATGACTTACCCGTTTGGGGCCTATGTCTGTGTCATGGACATTGACGTCGATACCGGTGTTCCAGAAATCCGCCGTTTCTATGCGCTGGACGACTGCGGCACACGGATCAACCCGATGGTCATCGAAGGGCAAATCCATGGTGGACTGACCGAAGCGCTCGCCGTCGCCTTGGGCCAAGAGATTGCCTATGACGACATGGGCAACGTCAAGACGGCCACGTTGATGGACTTCTTCTTGCCAACCGCGTGGGAGGTTCCGAACTATGAGACGGACTTCACGGTCACCCCAAGTCCGCACCACCCGATTGGGGCCAAGGGAGTTGGCGAAAGCCCGCATGTCGGCGGCGTTCCGTGCTTCTCGAACGCGGTGCAGGATGCGTTTCGGCCCTTTGGCAACCGTCATACCAACATGCCGCATGATCATTGGCGCATTTGGCAGACAGCCAACAATCTTGGCATGCACGACTAGGAAAAGGATGGGGGCAGCCACGCGCTGCCCCCTTCGTCTGGGAGGACAATGATGACTTGGATGACGCTACAAACGGCTATGGCCGATCAAGGCTATATCGCTTCTGGTGATCTCGCGATGGCACTGCATCTGTCTTTGTCGCTTGGTCGGCCCTTGTTGCTGGAAGGGGCTGCAGGCGTCGGCAAGACCGAGGTCGCGCGTGTTTTAGCGGCCGTTCAAGATACCCAGCTGATCCGTTTGCAGTGCTACGAAGGTTTGGATGCTGCACAAGCGATCTATGAATGGAATTACCAACGTCAACTCTTGGCGATCCGCGCGGCATCTGAGGATGGCGAGACAGGAAAGGCCGTTGAGGCGCGGATATTCTCGGATGAGTTTCTGCTTGAACGTCCCCTGTTGAAGGCGATCCGCCAAGACAAGGCACCCGTCCTCCTGATCGACGAAGTCGACCGTGCAGACGAAGAATTCGAGGCCTACCTGCTCGAAATCCTGTCGGAGTTTCAGGTGACCATTCCCGAAATGGGAACGATCACTGCAACGACGCGCCCTATGGTCATTTTAACGGCCAACGGCACCCGCGACCTAAGTGATGCGTTGCGGCGGCGCTGTCTCTATGCCCACGTGCCTTATCCTGATCTTGAGACCGAATTGTCCATATTGGTGACGCGCTACCCAGACATAACAGACCGGCTCTGCGCTCAGATCGTTGGGTTTGTGCAGGCATTGCGCAAACAAGAACTCGAGAAAAAGCCAGGCATCGCGGAGATGTTGGATTTCGCTGCCGCTCTGATGGGGCTCGGTGTGGCCGACCTGACGGATGACCCTGTAGTTTTGCAGGCAACGTTGACGACTTTGCTGAAAACACACGTAGACCGCGATGCGATCCCCACTGAAATCGCACAACGCCTGGCAGGCAAAGCGGCATGACGCTTGTAACCAAATTCGCCGCCCGCGATCCGGGACCCGCTGCGCGCATGGCTGGTTTTGTCGCACATCTGCGCGACAACGGCTTGCGACTTGGCGTGGGTGAAACGGGCATCGCGTTGGAAGCCTTAACCCACATCAACGCCACAAACCCGCATGACGCGCGCCGCGCGCTTAAATCCGTGTTTACCGGCTGCGTCGAAGAAGCGGCACAGTTTGATGGATTGTTTAACAGCTTTTGGATGAATGGCGGACGGGTCAAGACCCGCGTAACCGCAACAGCTGTGCCGAGCGAAAGCGAAAATGTGCATTCCAATCGCGAGGTGAGTGAAGAGGCAAGCGGTGGAACAGGCGACATCAGCGCCCCTGACAGTGGTGAAGGCGAAGCGGAAAGCGATGGGGAAGGCAAACTCGTCGCGACAGATGTGACCAACCTGTTCAAGAAAGACCTGCGCGATCTGGTTCGGCCCGAAGACATTGCCGAGGCCGAAAAGATCGCACTCCGCCTTGGGGCTGCCTTGCGGGATCGGCGATCACGTCGTCGCAAAGCCGCGCGCAAGGGAGATCAAATCCACTTTCGCAAAGTCATGAGGCAAAGCCTTGCAACTGGGGGCGAGCCGTTCGCGCTCCCCAAACGTCAACGGCCTGACCGCACTCTACGGATAACTGCGATCTGCGATGTTTCGGGTTCGATGACCGTCTATTCCCGTGTCTTTCTGGCGTTCCTTGCAGGGCTGATGCGGGCTGATGCGCGCGCGGATGCCTATCTGTTCCACACCCGCCTTGTTCGGATCACCGAAGCCTTGCGCGATAAAGACGCACTCCGCGCGTTGGCGCGGTTGTCATTACTGGCCGAAGGTTTTGCCGGCGGATCCAAGATTGCAGATAGCCTCGACACCTTTGCAGGCACCTATGGCCGGCGTTTTGTCGATAACCGGACTGTCGTGATGATCCTGTCAGACGGTTATGACACGGCATCGCCCGATGGGATCTCTGATGCTCTGGTCCGCTTAAAGAAACGCGGCTGTAAGATCATCTGGCTCAATCCGCTGAAAGGCTGGGAGGGCTACACTCCTACAGCCCAAGCGATGGCCGGGGCATTGCCGCATTTGGATTTATTCCGTGCCGCCAATACTCTCGGCGACTTAACGGCGCTTGAAGCAGATCTGGCGCGGCTATGACACCCAAACAGATCACTGATCACGGACTGCAAATGGGCGAAGACTGTTTCGCGGTCGCCACCATTGTGCGCACCGCAGGCACCACCTCTGCCAAGCCCGGTGCTAAGGCATTGCTGCGCGAAGATGGAACGATCCTTGAAGGATGGCTTGGCGGCGGCTGTGTGCGTGGTGCGATCAAGGACGCAACTTTGCGGGCCTACGCGACTGGAAAGCCGCAGTTTATCTCAGTCGCTCCGGAAGAAGATCTGACGGAAAAAGGTGTGCGCGCGGGCGATGACGTTGATGGTGTCCGTTTTGCGCGCAACGGATGCCCGTCCAAAGGCACGATCGACATCTTTATTGAGCCCTATATCCCAACGCCCGACTTACTGATTTTTGGAGAGTCTCCGGTTGCTGAAAAGCTAATTGAGCTTGCTCCGCAATTTGGATGGGCTGTGGCCACTGTCAGGTCTGACGCGCCCATGGCCGAACGCTCGCAAGGTCGCGGGCGGTACCTTGTGATTGCGACACAAGGCCAAGGCGATCTTGCCGCGCTGAAGACCGGATTAGCTGATACGGTCGATTACGTCGCTTTTGTCGGCAGCACTAAAAAGTTTGCCAGCCTGTCCAAAAAGCTGATCACTGCCGGCACAGATCCCGCACACATCGCCGCTGTCCGCGCGCCCGCTGGGTTGAACATTGGCGCAGTGACGCCTGCTGAGATCGCGCTTTCGATCCTAGCGGAACTGACGCAGGTCAAACGCGATCTTTTAGCAAAAGTTGCGCAAAATGGGTAGCTTTGGTGCGATCATATTGGCCGCTGGCCTGTCGCGCCGCATGGAGGCGCGCAACAAGTTGTTGTTGCCGGTCAACGGCAAACCAATGATCCGGCACGTCGTTGAAACCTACCTTGCTGTCGTGGACAAACAGGTCTGCTTGGTGACAGGGTTTGAAGCCGATAAGATCGAGGCGGCACTTGCAGGTTTACCGATCCACTGCGTTCACAATGCAGAGTATGAAGCGGGACAACCATTTTCGGTCCGCGCAGGACTTCTTGGGGCAGCCGACGATGCGCTTAACTATCTGATCGGGCTTGGCGACCAGCCACAACTTACATCTGACGATCTGCGCGCGCTAATCGCGGCGCATTTGGCCGCAGACGTTCAGAAAATTTCGATCCCTTACAAAAACTCTACACGTGGTAATCCGATCATTATGCCCGCAACACTGCGCACCCAATTGTTGGCTGATCAGGCCAATCCGGGCTGCGGAAAATTCACACGTGCCAATCCCGAACTGGCCCAACCCATCCCGATGACCCAACCCGGTTTCTTCAATGACATCGACACGCCCGCAGCGTTTGCAGCTTTCGAACAAATGACGTCGCAAAGGGGTATGGCATGAAAAAACTACGCAACTACTTCCGGGCCTTCCGTCAGAAATGGGCCCTCACACCTGCGCAAGCCGAAACACTTGCGTCCACCAAATTCCCCTGCTGTTAGGAAAGAAAAACAATGGAACTGAAAGACGAAATCACCATCAATGCGCCAATGGCCCGCGTCTACGAGGCCTTGAACGATCCTGAAATCCTGCGCCAGTGCATTCCAGGTTGTGAAGAGCTGATCCAGCATTCAGACACAGAACTTGAGGCAAAGATCGTGCTGAAAGTCGGGCCAGTAAAGGCGAAATTCAGCGGCAATGTTCAACTGGACAAAACGGGTGCCCCTGATGCGTTCTCCTTGACGGGGCAAGGCAATGGCGGCGCTGCGGGCCACGCCAAAGGCGGAGCAGATGTGTCATTGGCTGCAGACGGTGACACCACAATCCTAACCTATGATGCCAAGGCGCAAATCGGCGGTAAGCTGGCACAACTTGGCAGCCGTTTGATCCAAAGCACGTCAAAAAAACTTGCAGCCAAGTTTTTCAAGAACTTTGCAGACGTGTTGGATGCCGAAAAGGTTGGCTAATCCAATCATATACAAAGATCACGCTGTCGATGTTCTCGCCCAGGCCGCGGCCTATGTCCGAACAGGGCAGCGTTTCGTCTTGATTACATCTGTGGATATAAAGGGCGGAAGTGCCCGCGATATCGGGTCACTGGCCGTTGTCTCGGATGAAGGAGAAATGACGGGCTACATGTCCAATGGTTGCATTGATCAAGATATTTTGCTTCAGGCACTAGATTGTTTGCGTTCTGGGACAGCACGATTGTTGCGTTACGGTGATGGTTCGCCATTCCACGATTTGACTTTGCCATGTGGCGGGGCCCTGTCGGTGTGGATTGACCCTGCGCCCGACAAAACTGCGCTCGTCGCAGCCTATGACGCCTTGTTGAGACGCAAGCCTGCATATCTGACATTTCATCCCAAATCCGAAACGCCTCAGGCTTTTCCCGCTTCGATTACGATCGCCTACCAACCCAAAGTGGCCCTGACCCTTGCCGGACGCGGTGCCGTTTTTCGTGCTACAGCCAAGGTCGCACATGCCATCGGATTTGATGTGACCGGCTTTTCCCCCGACACGCATGATCTGGTTGCGATCGCGGCGTACTGCATAGACGCCCCAACGCATGTGACGTCTCAACAAAGTATCACCAAACTAGATTTGGATGAGACCAGTGGTTTCTTAACTCTGTTTCACGATCACGACTGGGAACCAGTGTTCCTCGTCGCAGCACTGGCGACCCCAGCTGGGTTTATCGGTGCTTTGGGAAGCCAGACAACCCAGGCTGCTCGACTTGCCCATTTGGCAGACCTTGGCATATCGGACCAAGATCAAAAGCGGATCAGGGGCCCAATTGGTCTTGTGCCATCGCTGCGCAATGCCGACCTTATCGCAGTCTCGGCATTGGCCGAAGTCGCGCAGGCCTTTGCGTATCAACAACAAGTAGTTGTCGACGTAGAACAGGCTTACCAAACGGCATAGATGTCCGTTAGGCATCGTTGTCAAAATCGCATTCGCTCTCTCAATTGTTATTTGAAGAAAGAGAGCCCAGAGCAGGCATTCGCTGCGAAGAAATCAAATGGCTGCTTTGGCCGCTCTGCCCACCAGGCATTCAACCACTAACCCACCGATATCTCGCAGGCGTCCTGTGGTTCAATTTACAAATAATTAAATAAAATCAGTATCATTTTCGGGTTTCAGATCCGGTTACAGGAGTTCGACCCTCCTACTCGTCCCCAATCAGATCAACAAGTTTCTGGGTGCTCGAATACTGCTTGAACATAAAGTGCTACTCCCATTGCTCTACCAATCTCAACAGAGATATTCGATTTCGCCCAATTTTGGCAAAGCCGACTTTCGACAATTTCCTATCCAGGATCTGTTGCGCACAATTGGTGAACAGTTGCTGCGGGTTGCCTGACGTCTGCGCCTATGGGCCCAAATAGCGGTATTTGATAAGAGAGTGTTCTTGGCCCATCCTAACCACTGAGGAGTGGGAGATGAGACAGACAACTGGAACACGTAAAAGCCCTGGCGAGAAGATCGTCAAAGATATCAAGCGGGCCAACCAAACTGGTCGTTTCGGCCCTAACAGGCTGTTCAGCGAGATGTCGAACGCGGCGGTGCAGCTTTCGGAAAGAGGACGTCGATAGAAGCAAATAACTTGAGGTCTACATCGTCAAACAAGGCTACGACCTTCGAACTAACACATTCTAACAAATCACAAAAAACTACCTTCGCGACAGAAGTTCCTAACTTCCAGTTTATTAAGTAAACTACTGCTAGGTGGGAACAAAGGCGGCTGTATAGTTCTATCAGATGCCATCGGTCCGTTCCCCTACTGGAGAGACTGATGCAAAAATTCGGACGTAGCAGACCGCTTTCTCGCAGCGAAGACGTTAGATTGCTCTGCGGCAAAGGCACATTTGTCGATAATATCGCGCCAAGAAACGCGCTTTTCGCGTATTTCTTCAGGTCGCCCGTCGCCCATGCGACTATTTCCAGATTGCAAATTGATACGGCCCGTCGTGCAGATGGGGTACATTTAGTTTTGTGTTCGGCTGATCTGCTAGCCGCCGGGATAACTGAAGGATTGCCCTTCGAAATCTTGGAAAACCGCGATGGTAGCAAAGGGGCCGCGCCCAGAAGACCGTTGCTGGCAGAAAAAAAAGTTAGGTTTGTTGGCGAACCGCTTGTGATGGTAGTGGCAGAGACGCTCAATCAAGCGAAGGATGCCTGCGATCTGATCGAGTTCGATTTCGACACATTGCCTGCCCACACTGAGCTTATTGCTGGCGGACAAGCACTGCATGCAGAAGCCACCGACAATTGCGCATTTGATTGGTCAATCGGAGACGAAGCTGACTGCTCTTCGGCATTTGACCGCGCCGCACATCAAATACACAAATCAATCCGCAACAGCAGGGTGACCGTCAACACGATCGAACCACGCGGGTGTTTCGCTGAAAATGTGGATGGTAGATTGCATGTCGCCGTAAACAGCCAAGGTGTACGCGGCATCAAGAGCAGCATCGCCGAGACCCTCGGTTTGCCACCAGAAATGGTCCATGTCACGACACCGGATGTTGGTGGGGGCTTTGGTATGAAGGCAATGTCCTATCCAGAGCCGTATCTGGTTGCTCATGCTGCAAGGGTGCTGTCTCGTTCGGTCCGCTGGATGTCTGAGCGGGTCGAGGCAATGTTGACCGACACAGGCGCACGGGACCTTGTCCATGACGCCGCGATGGCATTTGACGAAGATCACCGGCTCATCGGGTATCGCGTTAACACCAGATGCAATCTTGGCGCATATAATAGCGATCTTGGGCAATGCATTCAGACAGAATACTTCGCTATGGTTTTGTCTGGAGCGTATGACGTGCAGGAAACATTTCTGAATGTGCAGGGGATATACACCAATACTGCACAAACCGATGCTTATCGGGGGGCTGGCAGGGCCGAGGCAAGCTATGTTCTGGAAAGAATGTTGGATTATTCAGCCCGAGAACTGGGCATCGATCCATGGGATTTGCGGCAGAGGAATTTCATCCAACCGCATCAATTCCCTTATACGTCATCGACAGGAGAAGTTCTTGATCCGGCGAATTATGAGCGTGTATTGACCCGAGCCCGAAGTGCCGCTGATGTTGACGGGTTTGCAGCGCGTAAATCCCAAAGCGCATCCAGAGGGCGGCTGCGCGGTTTGGGCCTGAGCTACTACATCATGAATGCCGTCGGCAGTTCCGAGATCAGTGTTCGGTTGATGTTTATTGAGGACGGGACAGTTTCATTGGCGGTTCCGACACAGTCCTCTGGCCAAGGGCATGAGAGTGTTTTCTCGGCATTCCTGTCCGAACAGACCGGCATCGATCCGGACAAAATCCAAGTCATTCAAGGTGACAGCGATTACGTTGACACAGGCAGCGGCACGGGCGGATCAAGTTCCGTGACGACGGTCGGGAATGCCACATTGGTTACTGTGGCAAAAGCCATTGAGGCATTTGCGTTGTTCCTAGCCCCACATATGCAGGCTGACGCGAAAGACATAATTTTCGAGGAACAGACATTTCGCGCCGCCGGTTCAAATTTGACACCGACGTTGCTGGAAGCCGGAGCAATGGCACGTGCAGAAGGTAGAAACGATCTTTTGGTGCATGAAGGTGTCGGCAAGATAGACACTTGGGCGTTTCCCAATGGCGCACATGTTGCTGAAATTGAAGTAGACCCGGAAACCGGAAAGGTGGCGCTGGACCGCTATACCGTCATTGATGATTTTGGAAATCTGATTAATCCCCTACTCGTCGAGGCGCAAGTTCACGGTGGCTGCGTACAGGGCATCGGACATGCTCTTATGGAGAATACGGTTTTCGACGAGGATGGGCAGTTGTTGTCAGCAAGCTTCATGGATTACGCCATGCCGAGGGCGGATGATATTCCAATGTTCTCCTTCGGCAGTGAACCTGTGCCGTCTACAGCCAATGTATTGGGGGTGAAAGGATGTGGGGAAGCCGGAACAGTGGGTGCAACAGCCGCCATTGCCAATGCGGTTTCCGACGCTTTGTCGGAGGAAGGTGCCAAGCAACATGATATTCCATTTACCCATCATAGAGTCTGGACCATGGCGCAGGCTTGTACCGAAAAGACTCGCCAAGCCGGCACCTAAACATACAAAAAAATAGCACATCCGACTGTCGTTCAATCCTAGAATTCCTGATTTTCAGTTGCCACGAACTTCCGTTTCTTGCTCTTACTAACCGATGCTGAGCGCCGACCTAGCGGCTGCTTTGGGCTCAAAACTGACTCGCGCTGCATCCTGCACTATCGATTGCTATGCGGGATACAGCTTCCTGAAGCGGGTGCAGCAAGGCTCGCTGGGCCTGCCCGATCAAGAACGCGACAGTTTTGCGGCGCTTTGGCAGGGTTTCCCGGAAGCGGTTGTTCGCAGTGATCAGAAGGGAAGAATTCCAAACTGGGTGTTGGCCGCAGGCGTGTGCGATGTCTCAGTTGCAGAACCAAACAGTCATTGAAATTTTCTGGGCTCCACTGCAACCTTTGCTAAAATGATAGGTGGATTTGGTGTGGTGGAAGTCTGGGGTCGGAAAACGTCTTCGAACGTGCAGGCATTGATGTGGTGCATTGGAGAGCTCGGCCTGAAATATGTCCGCCATGATGCGGGCGGCATCTATGGCGGCACTGAAGAAGACGCATTTCTAGCAATGAACCCAAACGGAACAATTCCAGTTCTGAAAGACATCGATTTGCCTCCGCTTTGGGAAACAGGCGCGATATGCAGGCACTTGGCCACGAGGTATGGCAGCGATAGTTTTTGGCCCAGTGACATGACGCAACGGGCTGACGTTGATCGATGGGCCGAGTGGGCCAAGCTCAATGTTGCTGCCGCATTCACAGTTCCAGTCTTTTGGCATTTGGTAAGAACTCCAAAGGCACAACGCGACAAAAAGGCCATAAGGGCGGCGGTCGAAGTTCTGGAAAAAAAGCTTGAAATTGCCGACGAAAAACTTGCCAAGCATCACTTTCTCGCAGGGGAAAACCTCACACTTGCTGACATCCAGTT
Source organism: Sulfitobacter sp. SK012 (assembly GCF_003352085.1). NCBI lineage: Bacteria > Pseudomonadati > Pseudomonadota > Alphaproteobacteria > Rhodobacterales > Roseobacteraceae > Sulfitobacter > Sulfitobacter sp. SK012. Next base: position 1,390,458 of record NZ_CP025804.1, on the reverse strand, counting down.
TGGTCACGTTCTTTTTCGGTATTACGACATTGATTTACAACGCGCCAATTTCCCGAATGTGCAAGCCTATTACAATCGCCTCGCTGAGCGGCCCGCCTACCGCGAACACGTCATGGTGTCCTACGACGAACTGAGAGTCGATTGAATTTGCCTTTCGCATGCGCGTCCTACGCGGGGTTCAAATGGACTGCTTTTGCGCCGCCAAAACCGACCTTTTCTGCGTCCCGTAACAATGCCAGCTTAGGGGAGCCGTTCAAAAACGGTCATTTTTGGGGTGATACTGCCAGCTTACAAATGACTATTTAAAGCCCGAGCCCTACCATTCCTAATTGGACGATGACGCGCCGTTTCGTGTAGCGGTTATTGAGCCCAATGGCGCGTTGGTCTACCAAAATGCGGTAAGCACAGTGCAAGAACCAAACTTCCGGAAAGGAACACGCAGCATGATTGCCTACGTCACCGTCGGTGCTGATGACATCGCCCAAGCGAAACGGTTTTACTCAGCGTTCCTGCCAGCCCTTGGTTACGGGCTGAAGGAAGGTCCTGAGGGCCTAAGTTACGCCCTACCCGTTCAGCCAGGTCAACCTGCCGCTTTGCCAGATTTCTACGTCAAACCAACTTTCGATGGACGTCCGGCCTCAGCTGGGAACGGCGCTATGGTCGCATTTGAAGCTCACAGTCAAAAGCTAATTCGCGATCTTCACTCGGCCGCGCTTGCCGCAGGCGGCTTTGACGAGGGCCAACCCGGCTTTCGCGCCTCGTATGGAACCCATTTCTATGTCGGCTACCTTCGCGACCCTCAAGGCAACAAGATCGCATTGTTTTCCAACGATCTAGAAGAACCCGGACGAGACGGATAACGCTGGTTTCGCGGGCGATGACGGCGTATTCTTTGCATGCCAGACTAAGAAGTCGCGCAGCATCGGCTCGTTTGCCAAGCGTGGCGAAACTATCTTGTTTCGCGCCGCCACAATCCTTGTTCAAAACCAAAGCAGTTGTTGAATGGTCTTGCCTGACCCGTGATAGAGGCCACTCGCGGCGATGTGATAGATCGGTAAAATGGGCTCCGAGTCAGCATTTGAAGCGAAAAGAAAGCGACTTTGCCTACTCCGCCCATTTTGCTTTCGACTACTAACCCACTGATACTGCGCAGGCGGCCAGCTTCTATTCAACATTTAGCCCAACACGAGAAAGAGCCGCGGCCATGCGCTGAGAAGCCTGCGGTGCAATCCGCGAATAGCACGGGGTCCGCACACAGACATCCCACCATTTCCGCATATACGGCAAATCCGCAGCGCGGAGCTGTCGTGAGTTGGCCAGAGTAAGCGCAGCCATGTCCTTGCGGACAAGATGCTCCGCCACCAAATGCTCAGCCTCTGCGGTCAGTCGCCAATGCACCGGTTTGAGCACTCCACCGCAATAGTGGATCACGGCAGGCCGCTTCATGGTACGGTTGGGTAAGTCATTGAAGAAGCGGTGATTATACCGATCATTTGCTTGCACGTAGTGGCTGCCATGGGTCAGGGAAAACAGCCCCTGATCACCGAATTCAAGGTTGAGTTTGTCGTACGCCCATTCGGCGGTCTCAACATAATGGCCAATCTCGATCCCATCGCGTCGAAACTTGTCGAGGTTGAGGACGATTGCGCCACTGTTTATCAACCCCCGCGACATGTGCTTGATCATCCAAGTTGGCACACCGCAATCATGTGCTCGCCGGGCCGGGCCAACCAGCAGTGGGGGGATATCCAGCCACTCCCGGCACGCTACAAGATATTTACCAAGAAACGGATGTTTCAGCAGCGGTACAAGATCGTCGCTGACGATGACGTCCAAAGCATCCAGATAGACGACGCGTTTCAGATCCCTCGGGAGGTGCTGATGTGCGACGAACCAAAGGAACCTTGCACTGTCCCGTTTCCCGCCCAGTGTCTTGAGACGATCAAAATCTCCGGTATGTGGAATCTTGATCGAACGCAGGGTCACATTGCCCAAACTCGCGCAGAAATCCGCTAAGGCCGCAATATCCTGTGCGGAAACCCTCTGTTCAAAAAGCCAGAAGACGATTTCGTCGCGCGGATGTGTTTCGGACAGCGACAACAGCAGGACCTGAACTACGTCCAGATTCTGTCCCGCATACGATGTCATCACATCCAACCGCGTCGGCGCGCGATACTTGTATCGGCGTTGCAGATACCGGTCCATCTCGCTAGCCCAGACGCTGGGAAGCGCTCGATAGAGATGTTTGACGGTCGGCTTTGCGAGGCCCAATAGCATCTAAGGTATAAATCATTTATGGTTGAATAAGGTGCCACGGGAGCACAAAACTAATTTGCAAGTCAATAACTGTTCCATCCCGGATGATCACATAGATCCTCGCCGCTCTGCATTTTTCTTGGCAAGATCGGTTTTGGGTGACATCCGGGAGGACGCTAAATGCTGATCCATCTTCATAGCCAGGCGACAACAACGCCTAAGATACGGGCTGCCATCCAGGCGAGCGGTGAGCCCGCATGGGTTCTAGCTGAGCGTTTTGGCACAACTGAACAGACGGTTTGGAAATGGCGCAAGCGCGACAGTGTACATGTCGTAGCCATACCGCTCATCGGCTGCAAACGACGCTGATGCCTGCTCAGGAAACCGTCGCAGTTGCGTTGCGCAAGACGCTGCTTGTGTCGCTGGATGACTTGCTGGCCGTAGGGCGGGAGTTCCTGAACCCAGATGTCTCGCGCTCAGGGCTGGATCGGTGTCTGCGGCGGCATGGGCTGGGCAACCTGCGCGATCTTAAGGCAAAGGCCACTCGCCCAAAGCACAGCGGCTTCAAGGCTTATGAGCCGGGATATCTGCATATCGACGTAAAGTACCTGCCACAGATGGCGGATGAGACCTCGCGCCGCTATCTGTTCGTCGCGATTGACCGGGCCACCCGCTGGGTCTTCATCCGCGTCTACAACACCAAGAGGGCAGCCAATGCGCGCCGCTTTCTGCGTAACCTGGAGCGGGCCTGTCCAATGCGCATCCGCACCTTACTCACGGACAATGGAAAGGAGTTCACCGACCGCCTCTTTGGCCTGCATAAGCGCGAACAAAGTGGGAAACATGAGTTCGACAAGCTCTGCGCCGAGCTGAACATCGAGCACCGCCTGACCCCGCCAAGATCGCCCCAGACCAACGGTATGGTCGAACGGTTCAACGGACGCATTGAAGATGTACTGCAAAGCCACCACTTCCGATCAGACGAAGAACTAGAAGCCACGCTGTATCGCTATGCATGCCTCTATAACCAGCAACTCCCCCAATTAGCCTTGGGCAGCAAGACGCCCTTGCAAGCGATGAAGGACTGGCACAAAATCAAACCGGAACTGTTCAACAAACAGCCATACTACCGTCCGGGATGTGACAAATAACTTAGCGGCGGATTGCTTGAAGTGTTTCACCAGCAGCCGCTCCTTTGATGGTGTCCCGGCGAACCTCGACCGGTGGGTCGGTCCCGTAACGAAAAGAGACCTTTCACAATTTTTCTGCAGTGCAGCTTTATGACGGCTGCTGAGAAAACGGTAAGTTGGGCGCATGAGCAGCTACTTTATGCCGCCACCTTTCGCTCCAGATGCGAACAAAGCACCGCACTGCACGGCAGCGGAAATGGCGCTCTGGGAGCGAAGCAAACCATCGGTGTGAAGAATTGAAATGACTACTTTGGCTATTCTCCTATTTTTACGTTCAACAATTAGCTAACTGATACCCTGTTGGCCCCTACAGTTGATTTCTCAAAAACTTCAATTCAACCAACCTGAAACCTTAGATTCCAAGTATCCGTACACCGGCTCGATTTCAGCACACAGCTCCAATTCATAGGGGCGGCTCTCAGTTTTCTTATCCTACGGGTTCTGATCACGCCCGACCACCTGCCCGTTCCTGAAGACTCAGGGCTAGGCTTTATCAGTCGACTGATCGCAGAGTTGCGCCTTGATGCCGCTGTAGCCGTAACCGATGTGGGTGCGCTGGATAAATCCAATGGCATCGGCGTCGTTATTTTTCAAAGCAGCCACAGTATCACCAAGCTCATGCACAAGTGCCCTTCCGGCATCTGGACCCAAACGTTCACTAGAACGATACCATGTGCTGGCGGCCTGATAATAAGTCTGCCACCAAAAAGAATTCAGCACGCTGTTTTCAATCAAACTGGCGATCAGTTCATGAACCCGATGGTTAAGTTCGACGTAATTTCGTGGGTGGAAATTTTCGGTCAGGATGGCCGCCTCATCCAGAAGCGATTGAGCCGCTTCGAGGTCATCCGCCCTGATTGCGCGCGCAGATTTATTCCCAATGAGCTTCGCAAGTTCCAAACGCATTTCGTACACGTGGTGAATTTTCTCGGCAGTGAGAGCAACGACAACAGTTCCAACGCCGTTCCTTGTCTCAACCAATCCCAAATGGTTGATCCGGTTGATGGCGTCGCGAACGGGTGTTCTGCTGACCCCAAACTCGGCAGCAAGTTCCGCCTCTTTCAACTGATCACCCGGAAGGTATTCCAAGAAACATATGCGCCGCAAAAGCTGGGCTTGAATGGCCTCTGCAGCCGCCGTCTTATCTGTGAGCATCAAACACGTATCCATCAAGCTGTATGCACCTATAGTTCTTTCGTACCAATTTCGAGCCCTAAATACAAATTGACTCCCACGCTGTACACAGATTAGCGTTTTTTCAACTCTCGCTATATCACCGAAAAGGGGTCCAAAATGCTCGAAGAAGCCAAAATCCGCACCTCCGCTCTTCAACATCATATGAAGGCGCAAGGCATTGAGTACGCCGTTTTCACAGATGAAGGTTCGATAGCCTATCTTGCCGGGTTCTGGGGGTATCTTGGGATCGAGTTCGGCCGACCTACGATGTTGGTGGTCAAGGCGCAGGACGCACCGATTGTGATCACGCCTTTGATGGAATCCGAAATGGTGGGTGCGATGACCTGGATCGATGACATCCGCGTATGGGAAGATTTTGGCACAAACACATGGGGCACTGCCCTTGCTGGGGCACTAGGCGACAACCCTTCCGCAATTTGGGTTGAGCGCAACACAATCCCTGCCATCGTGCGCAACCACCTAGATGACACATATAAGGACGTCCCAATCAAAGATATCTCACCCGTGTTGGGGGCGTTACGTAAAATTAAGTCACCCTTCGAAATTGGGGTGATGAAAGAGGCTGGGCTTATTGCCGGCGCAATGATGGCCGCAGCCCACAGAAGTTTGCGTGTTGGGGCCCAGGAATATGAGAGTGCTCTTGCCGTTATCGAAGCTGGCTCTCGAAAGGCGGCTACTTTTCTCACCGACAAGGGCTGGGATCGTTTTGTTTCACCGATGATCCACAATCTTCAGATCCTGCAAAGCGGAAAGGACACGTCGATGGTTCACCGCCGCGCCTCTGTTCGGCGTTACGAACCGGCCGACCCAGTCTATTTTTGCTTCTGCAACATGGCTCAGTTCAAACAGTACAAACTTGGCTTTGATCGAATGTTCCATGTGGGCGAGGTTCAGGATGATGCCGCCCGAGTTCAGGAAGCCGCGATCGCAGCGCAGCAAGCAGCAATCGCGGCCATCCGTCCGGGCGTATTAGCGCAAGACGTGGCAGCGGCTGCAAACGCCGTTTACGCTGATCGAGGCTATGAAACGGGATACCGCACCGGGCGGTCCATCGGCGTCGCATATCTGGAAGCACCGGAACTCAAAGCTGGAGACAAAACGGTTTTGGAAGCTGGTATGACCTTTGCTGTTGATGGTGGGATTTCGATTGATGGTGTGACTGCTGGGCGGATTGGCGACTCGATTGTTGTTACTAAAACCGGGTGTGAATACATTACCAACTATCCGCGCACTCTGTTGGTGACCGAGGCCTAGACATGAGCGATGTCTTCCGCCTGGCCGTCGGCCAATCACCCGCAGACCTTGCTACGCCGCAAGATCGCCTCCACTGGCTTTGTGCTGTACTGCCCGACGTTTTGGCGCAACACGCCGATTTGCTATTGCTGCCAGAGCTTTTCTCAACGGGTTACAACATTGGCGGAGAAATTGAGGCCCGCGCAGAACCGGCCGATGGTCCCACCGCCCAGGTCATCGCGGAGCTTGCCAAATCTAATAGCGTCGCGATCCACTACGGCTTTGCTGAGAGAGACGGCGCGGAAATCTACAACGCGGCACAGTGTTTCGGGCCGGATGGAAATCGGCTTGGCGGGCATCGCAAACTGGCAATACCTCCAGGGTTTGAGGCAAACCATTTCAAACCTGGGCAAGGCTGCAAGTTGTTTTCTTACCGCGGCATACAGATCGCAACATTGATCTGTTATGACGCAGAGTTTCCCGAAACCACCCGGCGCGTCACATCCTTGGGCGCAGATTTAATCTTGGTACCCACGGCACTTGGCGATCAATGGGGTTGGGTTGCGCAGCGCATGATCCCAACGCGCGCATACGAGAATGGTGTTTTTCTAGCCTACGCCAACAGCGCGGGCGAGGAAAACGGCATGGGTTTCTTGGGGCAAAGCTTTATTGCGGACCCCATGGGTCAAGAACTCGCCCGTGCTGGCGTGAAGCCGGGTATAATCTTTGGGGAGATCCGACAAGAACAGGTGGCAATCGCCCAAAACCGATTGCCATATTTAGAGGACCTAAAAGGGCTGAAACTGGCCTTAGAATGAATTTTAGGTGGCCGTCAGTTTGGGTGTTCTTTGAGCGGTTATCAAACGAAGGCAAGCGCGTGGAACGACATCAGTATTGGAGTACCAAATGACAGACCAGACTGTATCAGGCGAACGCGGTGCTTTTACTAAAACCGCACAACATTCATACACCCTGCCCTCGCGATATTATCTCGACCAAGACATATATGACCAGGAGCATCAGAAGATATTTCTGCGGTCTTGGCTTTATGTGGGGCATGTTTCAGATCTGCCGGCAATTGGCAGTTTCATTACCGACGACGTTGCTGGCCAACCGATTGTTATCATTCGTGGGTCGGACAACAATGTGCGCGCATTTTTCAACGTCTGTCAGCACCGCGGCGATCTTCTTCTAAGTGGCAAGGGTCAGGTTAAGAGCAAGATCGTTTGCAAATATCATGCTTGGTGTTACGGCCTCGAAGGCGAACTGAAAACCGCCCGTTTGACAGGCAATGTTCCAGGATTTGACCGAACAGATTTCGGGTTAAGACCGGTGCAGCACGCCTTGGTCGCAGGGATGATCTTTGTCAATTTCGACCCTAATGCGACACCAGAAGACGGCGATCTGCCCCAGTTTGAAAAAACAATTCTAGACAACCTGCCCGAGATGCCTGGCTACGTGTCAAAACACCAATTCGATTTTGACATTCATGCAAATTGGAAAGTTGTCATCGACAATTTTTCCGAAGGTTACCATATCCCCGTTGCCCATCCGACGCTGGCCACACTCTACAACGAGGAAACGGTAAAATCACAAGTTCGCGATCGCTTTCGCTTCTATCAAAAGACGGCAAAACAAGGGTTTGCAGGATTTGAAACCAAAGGCGATGAGCCATATTTAACTTGGTTTCTGTGGCCCAACCTATGCTTGTTGAGCCTGCCTGGCGCGTCACAGCTTATCGTTTTGCGGATTACGCCAGATGGGCCAGGAAAATCTCTGGAACATGCCGATGTCTATAGTCCTGCAGAAACCGACGCCCCCAATCTTGAGGTTGTGAAATCGTTGTTTTCAGAGATGTTCAATCGAGAGGACATCGCACTGGTCCAAAGTGTTCAGCTTGGCCTGGGCAGTCTTGGGTACGATCAGGGTCGATATGTCGCCGACGCTGAGGATTCCTGGTTCACAGAATCCGGTCTCCACTTATTTCATCAGCAGATCTTGGATGCGTTGGGTTCATAAAATCAACGTGGTTCGCCAACATCGCAGTTTGGAACACATTTCCCATTTTTTAGCCGAGTTCTTGCCGCGCAAAAAATACTAGTAGCTAAGTGGCTGAAGCCCTTGGGGCCGTCAGATACGGGTTTTCCAAATCGATGTTTACGGCAGATTATTCACCCATTCAAAAACCCCTGAGGTAAGTTCAATTTAAGTCTCGCCCTTACTGTTTGGGCAATTGATATCCACGCTGCCGCTGTTATCAAAGCCAAATTGCACCCGAAAAATTAGCAAAGAGCTCTAAGCAATCCTCATCTGCAAATTTTTCGTATGACTGCATTGGCTTCAATATGCAGTATGCATCCAAGGGTTTAACGCTTCGAAGGTCGTAATTTACGTTGCTGCTAACAAAAAGAACCTTAACAATGAACGCTGGGAATGGCTCAGAAAGCCTATATCACTGGAACGAATTTTCCGCTTAGACCGCATTGAGGAACCACATGAAATTCGCGATCACAAGAACCATTTTGGCAATCACGTTGGTTATTATTTCGGCCGCGTCATGGGCTCAGGATACCGCTTCTACTATTCCACCTGCCCCGGATCCCGCGAGTCTATCCACCAATCTTGAGCAGTTGAACGCACTCATGGTTCCGATGACCTCTGACGATCTGGCAGAACTTGCGGACGTTTGGCAGGGCCATCTTAAATCCTCGCTTGAAGAAGTGGTGCAGCTTAATCTCGCTATAGAAGGCCTGGATGGCGCGCAGGCAACTGCGCTGCGAGAACGAGTAGGACTATTGGCGGATGATAAAAACGCGGTTCAGGACCGATACGCCGAAGTCCTGGAATCTTGGACAAGGAAGGGCGCGCCCCCTGAAGATGTAGCAAAACACACCGTCTATATCTCGGCTCTCAATCTTGGCGCAGTACGAACCACTGACCCGCGTACGTTGTTCAGGCTCGGGTTAAACTGGGTTACAGCACGCGATGGCGGGCTAGGCTTCATGCTCAAGATAGGTGGCTTCGTCCTTGCCATCTGGGTGATGATGTTTCTCGCTCGCATATTCAAACGTGCGGCACAACGCGGTCTTGATCGGTTGCCTTCGGTTTCGCGCCTGTTGCGGACCTTCATCGTTAACGCCGTGTATTGGGCTACATTTGTCCTTGGAATATTGTTGGTCCTCAGCGCTTTTGGCGTCAACGTCACACCACTATTTGCCGTCTTCGGTGGCTTGTCCTTTATCCTTGGCTTTGCTCTGCAGGACACCCTTGGCAATCTTGCAAGCGGCTTGATGATCATGATCCTAAAACCATTCGACATGGGTGATTTCATTGAGGTGTCGGGCGCATCCGGCGTCGTCGACGAGATGTCTATCGTATCGACGCAAATTCGAACTTTCGACAACCAGATCATCGTTGTTCCGAACTCCAAGATCTGGGGCAATGTCATCACAAACGTCAGTGCGTCCCCTGAACGGCGTGTCGATCTCGTTTTTGGCATTGCGTATACCGACAAGGCCAGCCACGCGATCAGTGTTTTGAACGAGCTCGTGAAGGCTCACAAGCTTTGCATCAGTGATCCCGCTCCAGAGATTTTCGTGGGTGAACTGGGGGACAGTTCGGTAAATATTTTCTGTCGCCCATGGTGCAAGACTGAAGATTACTGGATTGTATATTGGGATTTGACGGGTCAGGCAAAAGAGCGCTTCGACGAGGAAGGGATCTCCATCCCCTTTCCTCAACGCGATGTCCACCTTATCCAAACGTAGGCCACAAGCACTCTTTAAAACAACTTGTGCACCATCAATCCAAGCATTTCTTGGTGCACAGACTAAAACAAAATTAGAAAGTAAGTTGATGAAACAAATCACATTTTGGCGTACCGGGTCGTTGCGTTCGTTTGTATTCATCTTGCTGGCGGGGCTTTCAATCCTCCTATTTGCGACAGACCGTTCAGCAGCTCAGGAACAAGAAAACGTTTCACCCCCCGAGCAGGTCGAGCAGCTACCAGAGGGCGTCTTTTCTGCGCCGGTTATTGTGGAAGGTGAAGTTCTGTTTGCTGTGCGCGGATCTAGCGCCTTGCCCGCGAGTATTCGCGCTGAGAAAATTGTCGAACGTATTCTGTCAGTTGCAGAACAGTCAAAAGCTGCAGCTGTAACAGTATCCGTAGAAAAGCATGAATTGGGGCTCGGAATTGTTGCCAATGGAGTGCTTATCACTGTCACGACCGACGCGGATGCGGAGATGGACTCCTTTGACATCGAAGTACTGGCATCGCTGCACTCGGAGTCCATTCAAGGGGCCATTGAAAAGTACCGCTTTGATCGCTCAGATACCGCCCGTGTCGAAAGTGCGATGGCGGCGGTTGCTTGGACCGTAGGCTTTCTGCTCATCACCTTCGTGTTTGCGCGCTGGCGCTTAAGGGTCGGTGCAGCACTGGCTTTCATAGCTGAGAAGTACTTTTCAAAGTTCGAAAAAGCTACAGGCTCTGTGGTTCGCGGAAGGGCCATAGGCAAACTAACAGGCTATCTCGTTCAGGTTGCCTTATGGACCGGATATTTGTTTCTCCTGTATTACTACCTGTCCTTTGTGCTGCTTTCCTTTGCGGAAACACGTCCGTTTGCACAGATTCTGCTAACTTATGTTTCTGAACCACTGATCTCCGTGATCCTTGGATTTATTGCCTACCTGCCCAACCTCGTCACCATTGTGATCATTGCGCTGGTGACCCGGTTTATGATCAGAGGTTTTCGGCTTCTCATGGATAACGTTGAAGCCGGCACCATAAGCATTCAAAATTTCGAACCCCATTGGATTACACCCACCTTCAATCTTGCACGTGTCGCGATCATTGCTGTAGCGATCGTGTTTGCCTATCCTCACTTGCCAGGTGCGGGGTCAAAAGCGTTTCAAGGGCTGACAATCCTTGCAGGTATTATGGTGTCGCTTGGTTCCAATACTGTCGTCAGCAACATGATGGCCGGCCTTTTTGTGATCTACCGCCGTAGCACCAATATTGGTGACCGGATCAAAGTGGGCGAGCAGATTGGTGATGTCGTGGAAATCAGGCTGATGGAAACGCTCATCAAGTCGATCAAAAATGAGATGATCAGCATTCCAAACGCTCAGTTGTTAAACTCCGAGGTGGTCAACTATTCCCGAAAAATCGATGGTCGCGGGTTGCTGCTGCACACAACGGTTGGCATCGGCTACGAGGAACCTCAGGAGAAAATAGAAGCAATGCTTGTAGAAGCAGCAAACCGGACACGAGACTTAAGAAAGTCACCGGAGCCGTTTGTTCTTATCACCGCACTGGCTGACTACGCGATCAACTACCAGGTCAACGCGTTCACAACCCGTGGATCAAGCCTGCCTCGCATACTTTCAGATCTGCACCGTCACATCATTACCGTCTTCAATGAAAACAACGTGCAAATCATGACACCGTCATACATGGCCGACACAGAGATCGCAAAAATTCCGACAGAGAGTTGGGATGGCAAGCTTGCTCCGTCCACTGAAAAAGCTGTTTGAATCCTGTCGTTTTGGCCGAAACAAAAAACAGCCGTGAGACACGAAGTGATGCTTCATGCACCCAGCCCATGAAGATGAAACTTCCAGGCACTGTTACAGCAGAGCAGAAAACAGCCATTGGCGGCAGTAGCCTTGGTGTTCTGTGTTGTTCGCATCCCTCCCTCGCACCACAAAGAGCGGCAGGAGAATAATGCGAAACGGGGTAAGAAAATCGGCCGCTCGCGGTTCTCACCAGCTTCTATGATCTCTCCCGTGTGGCGGTTTGCAAGTTTGTCGAATGCCAAGGCACGACTGAAACCATAGCCTCCGTGCAGCCTAATGGAAGCACGCCATCGCCAAATCCAACACTTGGTCCGCAAGCTCTTAAGCGCTGACTTCAATCTTGCGATACTCTGTCGGGGACAAACCGACCTTCTGTTTGAAAAACCGGGTGAAGTGTCCTGGATAGCTGTATCCCAGCTCCAATGCTATTTCCGTCACGGAATATTCTTCCTCAGACAGCATTCTCAGGGCAAGTTCGAGCCTCGCGTTTTCGATCAACTCTGTATGTGTGGTGCCGACCTCTTTCAGCCTGCACTGGCAGGATCGAACACCCATTCCAAACGACGTGGCCATTCTTTGGGCCAACATATCCGATGTTCCGCTGCGCATGAATTCGGCAGCGCAAGCCACAAGGACTGACTTGTTTTCGGACGACAATGGGTCAGAGTTGTCGATCTCGCCGTGCATCGACTGAACGCGACGCTTTTTCACGAAATGGCACAGGTCCTGGATACGAAACGCCAACCCTGTAATCTGGGTTTCGCGCAACTGAGGTATTTCAAGCAGATCTACGGGAAGCTCTGTGAGTTTGGCTGTGTAAGGGATACAAACTGCGCGCGGTTTCAGAGAGCCGCCAAACAACTGTCTCACACCTGATAGAAAAGCAGCGAGACTATAGTGAACCACAGACCAATCTGAGGTCCAGTTGGACGCGTTGGTCGTACGGCCAATCCAAAAAACACCATTGAGTACTTTGCCGAATATCCGATCGCCTGTCAGCATCCTGTCAATATTTGCTGCAAGATCAAAGGCGGCATCCAATCCGGTCGAACCTGTTTGTATCGGCAAGCTTGCCATGTAGCTGTCCATAGCCGGTCCGGAGATCGGCAAAGTCGTAAAGTCAAAGGTCGGGCTGTCTATAAGTTTGGCGCTCGCATAAATCATTTTTTCGGCAGCTTGCAGGGGATTATGCCGCGTCGGGCCTCGCTCAGCGATGGTGCCAATCCCGCATTCTCAAGAGCAAGCTCGAGTTTATGCTGGCTAAACGGCAGTGCGACAACAAGAGGCGTCATAAAATTAGCGTCGACGATATGCAGCTGCCCCAACAACTAAACCTCTCAAAACAAGACCTTAAGGTCACGCCAGGTCCAAAATTTGTCAACCACCGTGGCATGAAATGGTAAGCGGCAATCCAAGAGCCAAGGCAATGTGTAGGACGTTTGCATATCACATTGCATCTTTGTCGCCCCCGCTTGGACGCAGGACTTCTTGTCTGAGTGCTCAACTGTGCAGAAGTTGCAATGTGATCCGAAAATACTGAGGATACAGATGAAAAACCGACTGCATATGGCTTAGGCTATAGTGACTGCGTCCGCCTTGTCAGGCGTGTCGTCTTTGGCCATTGCCGATACATCCAAACCGAACATTCTCATCCCTTTTGGGGATGATATCGGCGAGTATAACATCAGCGCATATAACATGGACCAAATGGGCTACCGGACACCCGACATTGACAGCCTTGCCAAAGAAGGTGCGCTGTTTACGGACTGGTATGGCCAGCAAAGCTGCACGGCGGGCCGCGCGCCGTTTATAACCGGACAGTCCCCGATCCGAACCGGCCTAACCAAGGTTGGCCTACCCAGAGCGCCAGAAGGCATCACCAAGGAAGACCCCACACTTGCAGATCTGCTAAAGCCTCATGGGTACGTGACCGGCCAATTTGGCAAAAACCACCTCGGCGACCGAAATGACATGCTGCCCTCAAACCACGGTTTTGATGAATGGTTTGCCAATCTTTATCACCTGAATGCCGAAGAAGAGCCCGAGAACGAGAACGAGAACGAGCATTACCCTAAAGATCCGGCATTCAAAACGAAGTTTGGACCGCGTGGGGTTCTGCATTGCCGGACTTCTGAAGAGTTTGACAGCACCGAAGAACCTCGTTTTGGGCAATTGGGAAATCAGGCCTGCGAAGATACCGGGCCATTTACTGTGAAGCGGATGGAGACGTTTGACGACGAAGTCACGGCGCAAGCCATCGACTTCATGGAGCGCGCCAATGAAGACGACAAGCCCTTCCTCATCTGGTGGAACACCACCCGTATGCACGTTTATACGCACCTGAAAGAAGAGTCTGCGGGCAAGACCGGCTACGGCATCTTTGCTGATGGTATGGTCGAACATGACGGTCATGTCGGTCTGATGCTCGCCAAGCTGAAAGAGCTGGGCCTCGATGAAAACACCATCGTCATGTATTCCAGCGACAACGGTGCCGAAGCATTTGGCTGGCCCGACGGTGGCACCACGAAACACCGCGGTGAAAAGAACACCCAGTGGGAAGGTGGATACCCTGTTCCGACACTCATCCGTTGGCCCGGAACGATCGAGCCCGGCACAATCATCAACGACATAGCTGCACATGAGGACATTCTCCCGACTGTCATGGCTGCTGTTGGTGACACGACGGTCAAAGAAGACCTGCTCGTAGTAAAACAGGTCGGCGACATGACGTATAAGGTTCACCTTGATGGCTATAATATGATGCCGTTCCTGAAAGGGGATGTGGAAAAGTCACCACGCAAAGAGATCATCTACTGGACCGATGATGGAAGCGTTGCTGCATTGTGGTACAATGACTGGAAACTCACATTCCTGCGTCAGAATTCAACGGGCTTCCGGGTTTGGGAAAGACCTTTTGAAGAATTGCGCTGGCCAATGCTGACTAACTTGCGGATGGACCCTTTTGAACGCGCTCTTGATGAAAGCGCCGGCCACTCCGAATGGGCTACAAATCGGCTTTTCGCTTTGGCACCAGCATCTGCGTACGTTGCCGGCTGGCTGCAGAGCTTTAAAGAGCTCCCACCTAGAATGAAGCCCGGCAGCTTTAGTCTGGACCGGGTCATGGAAGCTGCCAGCAACTCTGTCGGGGGATGCAATTAAACTCTGACTGATTGCTGAAATTTCGGCCGCATTTTGATTTTCAAGTGCGGCCGTTTTTATGAGCATCTGAGTTATTCGTCTAAAGGTTTCAGGCCCCTAGCAACCAGAACGAAAAATGACGGGAAGGCATAGTTTCCCTACCGTTGGGTTTGGGGTACTCAAGACGTGTTGCTCATTGAAGTTTGAAGGAAATCTGAATTGAAACGTACTATTCTCATTGGCGTACTGTTCCTTGTTCCTCTGGCTTTTGTGGCGATCATTTTGCAAAAGGTCTTTGAGATAAGCATGGTCGTCGCGGCGCCACTGGACGCGTTGATACCTTTTGAACGCATCGCTGGAATAGCATTTGCGAATATACTGGCCATTTTCCTGATATTGTTGGTCTGTTACCTAGCAGGACTGATCGCGCACAAAGGTTGGTTTTCTAAGCGACTGAATAAGCTTGATAATATCCTTATTGATACGTTGCCAGGTTACGCGGCCATCAAAGGAATGATCTCAGGTGTCGCTGGTGATGAAGGCCAAGACGCCCTTATGAAACCGGTGCTGGTTCGATTTGACGACTACGAACAGATAGCGTTCGAGGTAGAACATTTAGGTGATAAATCTGTTATTTTCCTACCGGGGTCACCAAGTGCTGGATCAGGTGCAACCGTTATTGTTGAATCCCATCGAGTATCGCCCCTAGACCTTCCTCCGCACAAGGCCGTGAGCCTGCTTCGTGTATTGGGGCGAGGGTCGTTGAAAGTTACTCAAAAACAGGCCGATCGCCCCCAAGTATAGTGGACTGGAGTACCCTCGGCCTAAATCCACTGGAATAACCAACAGCTTATCCGGCTATTTCGTGTTGTCAGCACTTAATTTGCCATCGTCTTAACCAGCGCTGTCAATTCTTGATCACCATGTCCATCATCCCATGCAGCCTTGGTATTGTCGTACATCAGTTGCATGAACTCAGACGGGGCATCCAAAGATTGAAATGTCTTTAGCGCGTCTTCTTGCGCCAAAGCGTAGACCTTCATGGACGCTTCGGCATTCGCAAATCTTTCAGTCGGAACTGATCGTTCAAACAATCCGTAGTAGTCATGAACCAGTTTCAGAGACGCCGGAATTTGATCCGAGAAAACCTGCATCGGAACGCCCGCTTTTTCACAAACGATTGCCCCATAGATCATTCCGAACATGAACCCTTGCCGCACTGAAAACAGCCCAGCAAACATCGCTGCCAACGCAGATGGCTCGCGCCCAATGCAGGCCGATCGTCCCGCTAGTGTTTGAATGATAGGACCATAAGCCAACCAACTTCCTGCGCTGCCAACGGTCAAGATTGTGGCGTCATCCGTGCCAATTCCCGATGGATAAGCATTGATCATCCCCAACATATAACGTGCCCCTTGCGCGCTCAATATTTTGACCAAAGCCTCAGCATCTTTGGTGTCGCCCGTACTCATGTCACAAATCATTTTGCCTTGAATCGAGATGGTTAGATCGCTGATAATTTTGACGGTTTGTGCGTGGCTCTTAACGCAGACAATTGCGAAATCACTAACTGCGATGGCTTCATCAGGCGTTTTCGCGGCGCGTGCGCCGAGGTTTGTAAACGCATCAGATTTGCCCGGAGTTCGGTTCCAGACCGCAACGTTGTGGCCCGCCTTAATCAAACAATGAGCGAGCGCGGACCCCATGGAACCCAATCCTAGAATAGCAATATTAGTCATCGATCTCTCCAATTCATCGAATGTATCGTTGCAATCCAGGATGGCCGAAGCGCTTGGAAAAAGAGAGTTGTAAATTTTTCTATGCTGTTAGATATTCTTACGTATGAATTGGAAAGACCTCCCTTCTCTTACATCTTTGAAGGCCTTTGCAGTCGCGGCAGAGCACCAAAACCTGACGAAGGCTGCAGCGGTTTTGAACGTCACTCATTCCGCGATAAGCCAGCAAATTCGAACCTTGGAACGCCATCTTGGAATTCGGCTTTTTACCCGCACGCAGCATGGTATTTCGCTGACGTCACAGGGCGAATATCTTGCAGCCGGTCTACTTAACTCCTTTGCATCAATGTCATCGGTGCTGGAAAACATGGCAGATGCTGAAAATTCCCGGCCCTTACTGGTGTCCGCAACGCCGATGTTTTCGAGTGCGTTTTTGATGCCACGTATGTCCGACTTCTTGAAAACCCATCCAAAGATTGAACTGAACATTCAGTCGACGATTGAGGCCGTCATCCTAACCCCCGGTGGCGTTGATATGGCGATCCGCTATGGCACAGGAAATTGGCCAGGGTTGGATGCGCATCTAGTTCTTCCGGGCTGCCTTACCGTTGTGGCATCGCGCGAATTGGTTAGAGACCGTGTCTTTAGACATCCGCGCGAACTTCTGGAATATCCGCTGCTTCAAGAACAGGCATCGGTCGAATTTGACCTTTGGTTGGAAAAAGTAGGCGTTCCTATCCAAGCGCCTCGCAAGGTTGTTCGACTGCCGGGGAATATGCTTGTGGATGGTGTGCGGCGTGGCGACGGGATCAGCGCAACGGTGCCAGCCTTTATTGCGGATGAGCTGAAGACCGGGGAAATCGTGACGCTGTTTGACGACCCTATTCCTGAAATCGGCTATTACCTTGTCGCCCTGCCCGGCACCCAACGTCCCGCGCTGACAATCTTCAGAAATTGGCTGGAAAAATCAGTGTCCGCCTATGAACGCGGCCTTTACCGCTGGCCCCCAGCTCACCTGCTGTGATCGCGCCCATGAGTCGGTACGCTTAGAAAGTTCGTGGAATGAGCATTGGAAGCTCCTTGGAGTTCTCGGCATTGGTACAGCGCCCTACCCCAGTTTACGGCACAAACTCAAAGTGGATTAGATTTTCCATCCGTCATTGGCCTCATACATACAACAAAGATTTAGCTTGAACTGTTCTTCTCAAGATCGCCAATTGCTCGGCAGGACGGGTGTTAGCGCGAGGAGTTTTTTAGTGTAGTCCGCCTGTGGTTCACTGAACACACGCTCAGATGCGCCTATTTCCTGGATGCGGCCATTGCGAAGGACGACGATGTCGTCGGCCATCTGGCGCACGACTGAAAGGTTGTGGCTGATGAACAGGATCGTCAGCCCGAACACGTTTTGGAGGTCTTTGAGCAAGTTGAGAAGCTCGGCCTGAATTGAAACATCAAGTGCTGACGTCGGCTCATCACAAATCAAGATTTTAGGTCTTGCCAGAAGTGCGCGTGCAACTGCGATGCGCTGACGTTGCCCACCAGAAAATTGGTGGGGGTATTTGTCGATTGCAGCGGGCTCCATGCCAACGAGACTGAGCATCTGAAGGCATAGGTCGCGCCGCGCGTCGCTGTCATTCACCAGACCATAGAGCCACAATGGTTCGGAGAGAATGGTACCAATGCGATGGCGGGAGTTGAGCGATGAGAAGGGATCTTGGAAGACCATTTGTATCATTTGGCGTGAGGGGTGGTGGCGTGAACGGGCCTTACCACCCGGCAACGGTTCCCCGCCTAAAGTCATCCCACCGCTTGCAGGTTTGATGAGGCCGGTCAGCGTCTTGGCGAGTGTCGACTTACCCGATCCGCTTTCGCCAACAACGCCCATGACGGATCCCGGGCGCACGTCAAAGGAAATATCATGAAGTGCGACATATGGCTCTGGTGTGCTCCAAATTGACGTCCTTGTTCCGGGAAACGCGACGGTCAGGTTTTCGAGAGTAAGCCCAATGGCATCTGCCCTCTGCCCCTCGAGAAGCCACGCCTCTGCAGCGTTGCCTCCGTTCTTACTGGCGGCAGCCAATTGCGTCTCGTCTTCGGGCACGGGAAAGCGGTCAATCTTTTGGTCCAACGGAGGGACCGCATCCATCAACTGCTTAGTGTAGGGGTGCGAGGGCTGGCCCAAAACCTGCGCGATTGGGCCGCTTTCGATCAACTTACCGCGCCGCATTACCGTGACTGAATCAGCGATTTGCGCAATGACACCAATATCATGGGTGATCAGCATGAAGCCTACTTTTCGGACGTCAGCAAGGCGTCTAAGTAAGTCCAGCACTTGCGATTGCACGGCAACGTCCAATGCTGTGGTCGGTTCATCCGCGATGATGAGTTCGGGGTTCGTGCACAGCGCCAAAGCGATAACGACCCGCTGGCGCATCCCACCAGAGAATTGATGAGGGTAGGCACGCATGCGGATTGCGGCGTCTTCAATCCCCATTTCTTCAAGCAGGTCGACGGCACGCTTTTGGGCGTCCCGTGTTGAAATATCCTCGTGCGCCTGAATGGTCTCAACAAGCTGATCCTCAATCCGCATCAACGGGTTCAGGCTGGTCTGCGGATCTTGGAAAATCATCGAGATACGCTTACCACGCAGTGCATGGGCCTCAAACCGGTCAAGCGCGCGCAGATCAGTGTCGCCTAAAAGTACTGTACCCTCTGTGATGTAGCCGGGTGGTTGCAGCAATCCGATAATTGCTGCGCCGACGGTAGATTTTCCCGCACCACTTTCACCGACCAATCCGTGGATTTCCCCCGGGGCAATGGCCATAAATATGTCTTCCACTGCGGTCATATCACCAAAGCGAGACGGGAATTTCACTGTGAGGTTTTCAACCCGCAACATCAGCGCAACCTCGGGTTGAAGACATCACGCAGGAAGTCGCCAAGGACGTTGATGGATACCACAAGTGCGACGAGGAATAGCGCTGGTATCCATAGGATCCACCACTCACCAGAAAGCAGAAACTGCATCCCGATCCGGATCAATGTACCCAGAGACGGGCTGTCGGCGGGAAGACCAATTCCGAGAAACGACAGCGTCGCCTCGAGCAAGATAGCCGATGCCAGATCAACCGTCATGATGACCAACAGAGGCCCAAGAATGTTGGGCAGGATGTGCACAAACATGACCCGTAAAGGGTGTTGGCCTTGCATGACTGCGGCTTGAACATATTCCTTGTTCATCTGCACGAAAGTCGATGCGCGCGCGGTTCGGGCAAAATTGACCCAAAGCGAAAGCGCGATGGCGAGCGTCAATACAGCAACACGCAGGTCCTGTTGCATTTCTGGAGGAAGGACGCCGCGTGCAATACCGTCGATCAAAAGTGCCGTCAGGATTGCAGGCAAGGCAAGCTGGATGTCAGCTATGCGCATCACGACGGCGTCAAACCGCCCTCCGAAATAGCCAGCCGCCAGGCCCAGACCGACACCTAAGAACGTGGCGATGGTCATTGCCGCGATGCCAATAATAAGCGAGAGCCGCGCGCCATAAAGGATCGAAGAGATCATATCGCGGCCTTGGTCGTCGGTGCCCAGCAGGAATTTATCGTTCCCAAATTCTTCCCACACGGGCGGCAAAAGTCCGTCCATCAGCGAAAACGAGGCCAAATCGTAAGGATTTACCTGTGCAATCCACGGGGCAAACACCGCGCCCAGAAATATGGTCAGCGCAACAAAAGCAGCAACGATCACAAAAGGCGACCGGGTAAAGAGCCAGAGCCCTTCGTGGCGCTTGATGAAGTCCACCATCAAGAAACGTCCTGAATGCGTAAACGCGGATCAATCGCAACATAGAGAAGGTCGACGATCAGGTTCACCAGAACGAAGAAAAAGGCGATCACGACAAGGTAGACACCCATGACTGGGATATCGACAAACCGAATGGACTCCAGAAAAAGCAGCCCCATGCCGGGCCATTGAAAGACGCTCTCTGTCACGATGGAGAATGCAATTACACCACCAAACTGCAGGCCAATGATTGTGATCACGGGGATCATCGTATTCGCAAGCGCATGTCTGAAATAGAGCCGGCTCATCGGGACACCGCGTGCCGTAGCAAAACGGATATAGTCAGAGCGCATGACCTCCATCATCTCGGCACGCACCAGGCGCATGGTCAACGTCAATTGGTACACACCAAGCGTCACAGCAGGGAGGATCAGCGCCCGCCAGCCATCAGCGGTCAGAAACGATGTCTCCCAGCCACCTAGGTGCACCGTACCGCCACGCCCGAATGTGGGGAGCCAGCCTAGTTGCACACCAAATATGAAAATGAGCATGATGCCGATAACGAATGTCGGGATTGAAACGCCAATGAGGGTTGTCATGAGAATTGCTTGGGTTGCGAAACCACGTGGCCGCAAGGCCGTATAAACACCAGCTGGAATACCAACAAAAAGTGATATCAACAGCGCAACAATACCAAGCTCGAGCGTGGCTGGGATGCGCTTCGAAATCATCTCGGCCACAGGCTGGCGTGTCCGATACGAAAACCCAAAGTCGCCTTTCAGCATGTCACCTGTAAAGCGGGCAAATTGCATGACGAAAGGGTCGTTGAGACCAAGTTCCTCGCGCAGGCGTTCCTGATCTTCAACCGAGGTTTCAACGCCGGTCATTTGGGTGATCGGGTCGCCAACAAATCGGAAAAGGGAAAAGGCCAGAAAGGCAACGGCCAGCATAACAAACACCGACTGGATCAGCCGCTTTGCGATGAAATATACCATTGCCTCTCTACTTTGCTCTTAGGTCTTAATTCACCGTCACCCAGCGCAACATAAAGAAGTTGTCGGCGCGCTGTGTAAGGTCAACGCCGTCTTTCGCAGCCCAGATCAAAGGCTGGGTATACAGCGGAATATAAGCCACTTCTTCTTGCGTCACTGCGACGACTTCATCGACCATCGCCTGACGTGCAGCAGGGTCGATCTCCTGCTGAATCAACGGCAGCAATTCGTCAACGCGTGCGTTTGAATAGTTACCAAAATTCCATGACCCTAGCTTTTTCTCGTCGTCCTGACTGTGCAGCAAGAACCGGATGGGATGTTCCATATCGAAGGTTCCCGGTGACCAGCCAAGAAGGTACATATCGAAATCGTCTTCACGCAGCTGTGGCCAATAATCACGGACAGGACCGGTGGAAAGTTCGGCATTCAGGCCAACGGCCGCGAACATTGAAGCCGCTGCACGGCAAAGTGCCTCGTCGTTGATGTAGCGGTCATTTGTACATTTCAGACCAAAACTAAAGCCTTCTGGATAGCCAGCTTCCGCAAGGAGTGATTTCGCTTTTTCTGGATCGTATTCCGGACGGTTTGAATTGGCCTCTGAGAACCCAGAAATACCTTCTGGGACCAACTGGCTTGCGCCTTCAATTTTGCCGCGGAAAAGAACACGATCAATTGAGGCAAGATCAATTGCGTGCGCCGCCGCCAAACGAACACGCGGATCAGCAAATGGGTTCGCGTCAGCCACATCGGTGGAATAAAGCAACGTCTCATGCTCGTGTCCAAAACCAAACATGATCACACGGGTTTCTTCACCCTCAAGGACTTTGAACCCATCACGGCTTTCGACTTGCGCGACGTCTTGCAATGGGATCGGTTGAATAAAGTCGATCTCGCCTGAAAGTAGCGCTGCTAAGCCGGTGGCAGAGTTGCCAATAGGGGTAAACGTTGCTTCGGTAACGTTATGCTCAGCGTCGTCCCACCAGCCGCCATGCGGGGCCAGCACTGTTTTTACACCTGGATCACGGCTTGCTACCACAAACGGGCCGGTGCCGTTGACGTTAATCGTCGCAAAGTTCTCAGCGTCACGCGCAGGAAGAGCTGCATCGTTGGACATCGCCCAATCTTTATCGAGGATCATGAAGTTGGCGATCGATGATGGGAACAATGGGTTCGGGGCTGTTGTTACAAAATCGATGGTAAAGTCATCAACGACACGAACCTCTGAAACGGGCGCGAACCAAGAGCGGACGTCGGCGGCTTCATTGGATGCACGTTCATAAGAGAACAGCACGTCTTCTGCAGTAAAGGCAGCGCCGTCCTGAAACGACACATCTTGGCGCAAGTTGAACCGCCAGCCGTTTTCACCGTCCAGTGGTTCCCAGCTTGTGGCGAGCGATGGTTCAATCGCCATATCACGACCGCGACGCACAAGGCCTTCATAGACGTTGTTTAAAAACGAAAGAACGGGCGCGGAGTTAACCGCATGCGGGTCCATCGTTTGAGGGTCGGTGGTTGACGCCCACTTGAATTCTTCAGCTTGCACACCGAAAGCGGCCATCGAGACAGCGCCCCCAAGCAAGAGTGATCTAGTCATAATTCTGCCCATGGCTTCTCTCCTAATTTATGTGCCAAGCCTGCGCTTAATGTCAGGAACGTCAAGACTGAACTGGCAATATGACACAGTCGTTAGAAGAAACTCAGTTGTAACAACCAGTTTCAGTTTGAGGTTTGCAAATCCCGTGAAAGAATTCGACCGCCCTACCCGCCTGCGGCCCAGACCAGCCGTTCACCCATTGGCGCTATGCCAGGTTGCAGCTTTGGCATTCCGACCTTTTGTTGAAATCACAGCATTCTGGCAGCCTTGCGGTCTGGGCAAAACATCACACAAGTGCGCTGTAAAAGAAAGTTGCCCCCCAGGCCAAAAGCAGTACCCCAGTGATCTGACCCAAACGGGGCCCGATCGGAAGGAGTTTTTCGAGGAAAACGATCATCGCGAGTCCGACAATCCAGTATAGGTTCATGATACCGCCGAAAAAGAGGATCGCCATCAACCCCCAGCAGCATCCAAGGCAGTAGACCCCGTGCTGCAGCCCCATGACAAGCGCACCGCCCAAGCCGTCGCGCCAGTTCTGCGACAGAAAGGCGATCGGACTTCGACAGTGTTCCAGGCAAGCCTTCTTCAGAGGGGTCATTTGGTAGAGCCCAGCAAGAACGAGGATGCTGCCTGCAAACAGGGCATTCGTACTGTTGAGCATCATCGGAGAAAGGATTCCCAAGGCTTCAAATGCGCGCTGAAGAGCCACCGCGACGATGCTGAACGCCGCCCAGCAAAGCAGATAGCCAAGAGTGAATGCGGCGGTGTTCCAGTGTGCAGTCGACACATTGATCCCCGCAGAGGGACTGCGGGCAATCTTGGCGAAGAGCAGGACCATCGGTGCAGCGCTTGGCAGCATCATGGCAATCATCATGATCCACCACATGAAGAACATGAGTATCGCGTAACCCCCGGTCCAAGCGACGGGCATCGCCATTCGAGACATGGCGTTGCTCATCGCCACGATCTCACCGCCTGTGCCGCTCTTCGAAGGATCTGACCGACCCAGCGCCATATCGACCGATGACATCGCAAACGCCGACATATCCATGCCCGCGCCCGTTAGAACATAAATCCAACTGGCAAGAAGGACTAATGCCAAGGCCGCCGCAACAATCGCACGATCCCGGTTCAGGGCACGCTCAAGCGCCGTCTCTTTCATGTCGCGCCTTCGATGCACCGATCAGGAGGCGAGTTTGAACTTCCGACGGCTTTCATCAAGATCGTAGGTCAGTCCGTTGGGACCCCAAGCGATATATGCCATCGAGCTGTGCGTGCCTTTGAGGTCAAACTTGAGATCCGACATGCTCTTAGTTGTGCCCGAGACATTCTCTGCTTCGTGGAAAACCCAACCGTCGGGCAATACTGTTAGCATCCGGTGCTCTGTGTCTGTCACCGGGTTCCGGATCGGTTCGCTGCTTGCCCGCAAGCTGTCAGGAACATCGATATTGGCAGTCCGTGCATGTACATCGATGTTGAAATCCAGATCAGTCATGATCGGATCATGTAGGGTTTCCACGATCACGCTAAAGATCTGAAACATGGTTCCGATCTTTTGATCCGCGCCCGAAAGAATGTAGAATACCGCATCGCGCTGCTCGTCAGAAAGCGAGCTCGGCAGAATAGGTTGCATATGCCCTCCGCCATGATGGATCGCTCGTGGGAAATAGAAGGTGGCGATAACTTTCACGCCGTCCAGCGACACGCCGTCACAATGTCCCTTATCGATAATGAAGCCCACAGCGCCGGTGCAATACTCCTCAGTCGGTTGTCCCATAGCTTCACATGGGCACCCAAAATCACAGCTGCAATACTCGACATAACGCCCTTCAATTGACCAGTCTTTCGACATCTTCAATTCCCCCTGCTAAAATTTAAAAATATAAAATGTAGCGATCTGATACACGAAAACCGCAATAAAGTCGAGGTTTTCGCCCAAACCATATGGCCAAGGTGCCTTTGGAAAGTCTTTTCAAGATCCAAAGTTCGATGCTCGTGCACTTGCAACTGCGAGCAAGGCAAAGACATCAATGTGCCCAATCTGACCACCATTGCGCCGATTGAAACTACTTTGTGATCACCTGATGGAAGCCAGCGTCTAAAAGAATAACGCGTCGAATTCGCACGCGAAGCGACCTTCAGCTTTCAACCGTTATCGGCAAAATGTGGACGCCGCAGCAGAATGGGCAAATGGACTCAAACACCGTCATTCATCTCATCTGGTAACAATAGCTTCTCTTCGGTCAAAGCGCCCAAAGGGGGTTTATTGGCAATAGGCTGCTGACCGTGCCGAACAGCATTCAACAGATACAGATTCAAATAAGGTGCCGCACCGTTCAGGTCTTATATTGTGAGAAGCTCTTTTTGTTCTGCCCTGAAATATGCTGACCTGCAGTCACCGGTTCGTATTTACTAGTCAGCTTTGAAACGCCGAGATCCAAAGGATCAATTACCGTATCCGTATGCGGGTCAAAAAACACCGGGATAGAATAACGCGCATTTTCTGATCGATTGATCACTCTGTGCAACGTTGAGGAGAAACGATTGTTGCTCCATCTTGCGAGAAGATCGCCAATGTTGCAAACAAGCGCCCCTGCAATAGGCGGTGCCTCGATCCATTCACCCGACTTACTTTGCACCTGTAAACCGCCGCTGTCGTCTTGAAGCAATAGCGTTAAAACACCGAAATCAGTATGCGGGGCAACGCCGAACCTCTGCTCAGCCTCGTCTTCTGCAGTCGACGACGGATAATAAACCAGCTGCCCACGTGCCAATGGCTTTTCATAGCACGCGTCAAAAAAGTCAGCCTTTTGATCGAGACTGACGGCAATTGCAGCCATAACATGACGAGCCACGTTGCAAACCGCATTGTAGTAAGGAAGCAGCTCTTTTTGAAGTCGCGGAAAAGTATCTGAAGGCCACTGATTCACCGCGACCATTGGTTTTCTTGCTTGCACATCCGGATCGTCAGCGTCGGTTTCGGCACCCCAAAAAAACACCTCTTTCAGGTCGTGTGTCGCCGCCCCTGAAAGATGTGACATACCTTGTGCCATCCACCCCCTTTGATGCGTATCAACTGCAACCGTTTGTTTGCTAGCTGCTGGAAGTGCAAAGAAATCCTTGGATACCGCGAAGGCCTGTTCAAAGATATTTTGCGGTATCCCATGACCGGAAATATAAAAGAATCCATGATCTGTCGCAGCCATGTAGATCGCATTGGCGACGCTCTGGATATCAGTGCCGCTCACAGCGCCAGAAACATCAATAACAGGGATCATTGAAGCATCAGTGGACTTAGCGTTCGCGAATTCTGATTGAGTCATTTCGATTGCCCTCACTAAATCGACGTTGGAACAGAGTGAAACGCAGAGATGTCGCTGGTACAAGAAAAATTACGAGTACCAGCAAAAACTCATCGATTGGATCAAAGCGGACACCGCGCCCAACCCCAACATTTAGACCTTCGGGCTCAATGCGGTCACTCACTGGACCTAGGATCATGGCTCACTTTTCTCTCTGCGCCCCGTGATACCCGCTGACGCATACAGAGGTGCCACCGTTCTCAGGAGGTTTCGCATTGCACGGCCCATGGAATGCAACCGAAGGCGGAAGGTAACAGACGATGTTTGATCGTGCGCCTGAACGAGAGGCCGCAAACCCGTGGAATTTTGCAAGTTATCAGCAAGAGCCGCGACCACAAAAAGCCGGTTTTCGAAGCAATTCACGATAATGCACCACGCCTTTTACTTATCTGTCCATGGCAAATGAGAAATGGGCACAAATCACTATTCCAGCACATGAAGGCTTCTTTGCAAAATACGGCACGCTTCTAGGCAACTTCCGATTTACGATACCAAGTCAGCATTTTTCCGATCGACTGCGGAGCGAAGGGCTACCCATCTAGAGGAAAGTGCCAATGACCAACTTTATCAAAACCGCGAGGTCAATCGTGTAGCGATGGCTGGGAAATATAGTACGCGCAGCTTGCCTGTCGTGCTCCTGATTAGTTGCGGAAGAAGGAGTTGGGCTTATCCAAGGGTTTGCAGCGCAAGCGATGATCGCTGTTCGAAAGGTCTAGCTGGCTGCTCTGCCTAAGCAGTCCGAGCGCTAAATACTGGCCAAGAAGAGCGAGTTGAAGCCAGGTCTGAGACATTGAACGGATCGGCCGGCTCAAGCACTTCTTCTCACCACAAGTTACCAGTGCGATTGTCTCGGTCGGGAATGATCAAATTTTGAATAATCACCGTGACCTACAGGGCGTTCCATTCTGCGAAATACGAGGTTTCACCGCATTTTGTGAAACAGCGGATCCTGGGGAAACCATCGAAGTCTTGCAATCATATCAAACGGCGATGAATTGCGTATCGAACCATACGACGCCGGCGTAGTTACGCGTGTAGGTAACGGCATTCTGCGCCCGTTCAATGATCCATCAACTTGTAATGGTCCAGCAGGTAACGCCTTACGTATGAGAAAAGCGATGCGGTCGCGAGCGTAGGTGCTTGGTAAGAGCTGGAGACGACTTAGCCCTTCAAATCGTCATATATCTGCATGGTAAACCTCACTAGGATCACTCGACAGATGATGGTTTATCTCCCGCAGAGCTGGTCATTTTCGGTGAAAATAACTTGTTTTGTTCGAATTTTTATCCAATTATTAGTCACTACCCATTAATTCGAGGAGAAATAGATTGAAAAAAATTGTATCAATAGCCTTAGTTACTTTAGCACTTACTGCCTGTCAGGCGACCACAGATAGCGCAGCCGTACCGCAGGGAGGGTCTAAACAAATCGCGACACAAAGTGATATGAATGCTCTTGTCGGCCGCACGATCTCGCTTGATCAAGGGCAGTCATTTATAATTTCTGAAAATGGAACTTTGGACGGTTCTTGGGATGGAAAGCCTCTCGTCGGCACATACGAAATGCGTGATGGCTTTTTCTGTAGAACACTAAGTCAGGGACCAAGAGGCCCTTCACCAGAAGATTGCCAACTTCTTGTACTGGACGGGAATAGCCTGACGGGGTCTCGTGATCGCGGAAATGGCGACTCCTTCACTTATACCGTTTCCTAAATTTTGCATAATTGGCCTACTTAACGCACCCAAATGCTGCGTTTAGTAGGCTCTTTTTTCGGCATTGATCGGTCTGTGCAGCCAAGACTTGGCTGTGCTCGGAGCTCTGCGTGCTGGCGCAAGACCTAAATCTGATTGCATAGTTGTTCGTCCGCACGCTCTAGTTCCCTGCGCCCATTCCTCATCCTCCGCATTGGATCCTTGGCAAATTTTTGTTTTGGAATTATGGCTCAGTCACCCGGAGTAGAAATATATGCACAGCTTGCCCAAGCTAACCGCGCGCCATACTGATCCAGGAACCTACCCTCCCGGCATCGCCTTTATGGACGGTCAGTATCTGCCAATTAGCGAGGCGAAAATATCGGTTTTAGACAACGGTTTTCTTCACTCCGATGCGACCTATGATGTTGCGCATGTTTGGAAGGGGGCGTTCTTCAGGCTTGATGACCATCTCAACCGTTTTTTCAGCGGCATGGAAAAACTACACATGTCGATCCCCTTCGATCAAGCACAAGTTACTGAAATACTGCACAATTGCGTGGCGCTCTCTGGATTGCAGAATGCATATGTTGAATTCATCTGCACCCGCGGCACATCGCCAACATTCAGCCGCGATCCGCGCGATGCCGTTAACCGCTTTATCGCTTTTGCCATTCCATTCGGATCGGTCGCCAATCCTGAACAGATGCGGCGTGGCCTACATTTGGCCCTCACCGATCTTATCCGCATCCCACCCAGTTCGGTTGATCCAACAGTGAAAAACTATCACTGGCTGGATTTAGTCAAAGGTCTCTATGCCGCCTACGAGCAAGGAGCAGAGACTGGCATTCTTTTGGATGCGCATGGGAATATCGCGGAAGGGCCGGGTTTCAACATCTTCGCCATTAAAGATGGCAAAATCTCAACCCCAGCATTCGGCGTGTTGATGGGCATAACCCGCCAAACGATCTTTGACCTTGCTGGTGAAATGCAAATCGACTGCGGAGCTGGCGACATCCCTCCCGGTGATCTAAAGGCTGCTGACGAAGTGTTTGTGACTTCAACGGCAGGGGGTGTCATGCCGGTCACCAAGATCGATGGAGCACCAATTGGGTTAGGTGATGTTGGACCGGTTACCCATCAAATTACCAAAGCATATTGGCGCATGCACGAGGATGGCCGGTTTCGGACACCAATTGCCTACCCTTAGCTATGGGCCCTGAAAGGCAGCTTTGTATGGTGTTTGCCAAAGGCAAAATTGGCTCCACAACCTCCGAAGTCATAATATCACAACAAATCAGCAGCACTCTGGGGGTATGGATGAGTAAAAGTTCGATAAATTCAAGTATCGAGCTTTAGAATCGCTCTAAAAGTTGAAATTTTTAATCAAATTCCCTGCCGGACCCAGTTACACATTATCTAACAAATCAAACAGTTACCGACCCAAGCTCATGTACCTCAGTTAGACTGCCCGCGCAGGTATTCCATCACAGCACCGCGCACAGATTGCTCGCCACGGGCGCGCGCATCGTCGATAACCAAGCGGACTTCATCAATGTTCGTGCGGCGGATCAGGTTCTTGACCGGCCCAATGGATGCCGGCCGCATCGATAGCGTTCGAAAACCAATCGCAGCAAAGCAGAGCGCTTCAACCGGTCGCCCAGCATCTTCACCACAAAACGAAAGCGGTGTCGAAGTTTCGGCACAACGCTCTACCACGTTCTGTAAATAGCTCAGAAAGCTCACGTTCAACGTGTCATAGCGCCGACGTACCCGCTCATTCTCGCGGTCGGCCGCAAAGAAGAACTGCTTTAGATCATTGCCCCCTACCGACAGAAAATCGACCTCCTCAAAGAACTGACGCGGCGCAAATCCAAGGCTTGGCGTCTCAAGCATTGCCCCGACTTCAATGCTTGAAGGCAGGACATGGCCCAGCCGTTCCTCTCGCGCCAACGTCTTGTCGACCTCTTTGCGAGCGGCACGGTATTCTTCAAACTGCGCCACAAATGGGAACATCACCGTCAAAGGCCGCCCATTGGCCGCCCGAAAGAGCGCCTGCAACTGCATCCGCATGATGCCGGGCTTGTCCAAACCCACCCGGATCGCACGCCAGCCCAGCGCCGGGTTCGGCTCATCGTTCGGCTTCATATAAGGCAGCACCTTGTCTGACCCGATATCAAGCGTCCGGAACACAACCCGCTTGCCCTGCGACGCATCCAGCACCCGAGCATAGAGTGCCGCCAATTCTGTCCGTTTCGGCATCTGGTTGCGCACTAGAAATTGCAACTCTGTGCGGAACAGCCCGACACCTTCAGCCCCAGAATTCACCAAGGACGGCAAATCCGCCATCAAACCAGCGTTCATCTGCAATGAAATCGTAACGCCCGACGTATCCGTTGCCGGCTTTTCGCGGATCGATGCGTAGCGTTCTTGCGCCGCTGCCTGCATCGCGATCTTATCACGAAATGCGCTGGCTACGCTGTCTTCGGGCCGCAGGTGCACGACACCTTGTTCACCATCAACCATGATGTGATCGCCATTTAGCGCCTCATTCGTGATCCGCCCAGTATGCACCAGCAATGGTATCGCAAGCGCCCGCGCGACAATCGCCGCGTGGCTGCCAACCGATCCGTTTTCCAGAACGATCCCGCGGAGGCCCCGCCCGTATTCCAACAGCTCAGCTGGGCCAATGTTGCGCGCCACTAAAATCGGATCAGACGGCATCTCGGCACCTGTATCACTGCCCTGCCCAGTCAAAATACGCAGCAGACGGTTCGACAGATCATCTAGATCACTGAGCCGCTCGCGCAGATATGCGTCTGCTGCTTGGCCCATACGGGCCCGCGCCAGCGATTGTTCTTTCTCCACCGCCGCTTCTGCCGATAAGCCGCGCGAGATGTCTTCTTGCATCCGCCGCATCCAGCCTTTGGAGTTCGCAAACATCCGGTAGGCTTCAAACACCTGCTGCTGGTCCTTGTCACCAGCGGCCATCGACAACATCTGATCGACACCGACACGTAAATGATCGACCGCCTCTTCAAGGCGCACTGCCTCGCGCACCGGATCGTCTGCAACAAGGTTGGACACAACAACGCGCGGTTCATGCAGCCAAACATGGCCTTCTGCCACGCCTTCTTGCCCAACCGTTCCGCGCAGCAAAACAGGTTGGGAATGGCGCGCCGACATCGCGGCCCCTTCGCCAACAAATGCCCCTAGTTCGGTCATTTCAGCCAGCACCATCGCCACGACTTCGATCGCATAAACCTCATCGGCGGTAAATTCGCGCACGGCCTTGGACTGCACAACCAGCACGCCCAGCGCTTCGCCCAAACGCTGCACCGGAATGCCAAGGAAGCTGGAAAAGCTCTCTTCTCCGGTTTCAGGCATATAGCGGAAGCCTGCCGCCTGCGGCGCATTGGGCGTGTTTATTACCTGACGCCGTTTGGCCACACGGCCCACAAGACCTTCGCCCATTTTCATGCGCGTTTGGTGAACTGAATCCTTGTTCAGGCCCTCAGTTGCACACAGCTCCAGCGTCTCGTCATCGCGGAATAGATAGATTGAGCAAACTTCGCAAGCCATTGAAGTTGCGATTAAATGTGTAATTTTATCAAGCCGCGTCTGGCCGGGATCATCGCCAGCCATCGTGTCACGTAACCGTCCGAGCAGCTTTCGGCTTTCTGTCTCTGAACTATCGGTCATGCTGGTCGTCCCTACCGTTTCAAATCCCGGTATAGCGCAGCAAACCCAGAGGCGCGACTGCCCAATTCACGCAGCGCGCGAAAGCCCTCAAGCTGCTTTGTGCAGCTCAAACGCATCATGTAGCGCCTGTACGGCCAACTCCATGTATTTGCGGTCGATCAAGACTGAGATCTTGATCTCAGACGTTGTGATCACCTTGATGTTGATGCCTTCGTCCGACAGCACCTTAAACATCTTGGCAGCAACGCCCGTGTGGCTGCGCATGCCAATACCCACAACACTGATTTTGGCCACATCCGTGTCAGCAATCAGTTCCTGGTAGTTGATGACATCATCCGCATCGGCCTTTTCCATCGCCTTTTGCGCACGCTCGACCTGATCCACAGGACATGACCAGGTCATATCGGTGCGGCCCTCTTCGGCGATGTTCTGAACGATCATGTCAACGTTCACGCCGCCCTCACTGAGCGCGCCAAAGATCGTTGCGGCAATGCCCGGACGGTCCGCAACCGACACCAGCGTCATCTTCGCCTCATCGCGGCTAAACGCGACCCCTGCGACTACATTGCTTTCCATGATTTCCTCCTCATCACAAACGAGCGTTCCGGCATCGTCTGATTGTTCCTCGAAACTCGACAGCACCCGCAACTTGACCTTATAGCGCATCGCCAGCTCAACCGAGCGTGTTTGCAGCACTTTGGCACCCAGTGACGCCAGTTCCAACATTTCTTCAAACGCGATCCGGTCCAACTTGCGCGCCCGCGCCTCAACGCGAGGATCAGTGGTATAAACCCCGTCCACATCCGTGTAGATATCGCAACGCTCAGCTTTGAATGCAGCGGCAAATGCGACCGCCGTGGTGTCTGAACCGCCGCGCCCAAGCGTGGTGATGCGGCCTTCAGGGCTGACGCCTTGGAACCCTGCGACCACAGCCACCTTCATGCCATCCGCAAACTTCGCGGTGATATTTTCTGGCGGAATTTCTTCGATCCGGGCTGATGAATGTGCGCTGGTGGTTTTGACCGGCACTTGCCAGCCTTGCCAGCTGCGCGCAGGCACATCCATCTCTTGCAACGTTAACGCCATCAGCCCTGCTGTGACATTCTCGCCCGATGACACAACCGCATCATATTCACGCGCGTCATGCAGGGGCGACGTCTCATTAACCCAACCGACTAACTCGTTGGTTTTACCCGACATTGCAGAGACGATGACGATCACGTCATAGCCTTTTGCCACCTCGACCCCCACGCGCTTTGCAGCGCGCCGGATCCGGTCCAACGTGGCCACAGACGTGCCACCAAATTTCATCACCAGAACAGGCATAATTTCCTCGCCCCATGGGTTCGGGCGCGGTTTACGCCAGCACCCCGCTCTGTGCAAGACCAAGGGAAGTCTTCATCACCCCGGACAGACAGTTTCAGGTCGGGTCACCTTCGCGCATCACTCCAACGACAAAACCTCAATAGGCATGCGGGCGGCCGTCCCAAGTCTCGAAACACCCGGTCGTTTCCATGCCTAGCGCATCAAACCGGGCGGCCAACCCGCCAACGGCCTCATCCACACTGATATCGGCCGCATCACTGCCCATATCCGTACGCACCCAACCGGGATGGTAAATCCCCACAGCGATACCCTCACCGCGTAAATCAGCCGCCAAATTGCGCCCAAGGTTCAATGCCGCCGCTTTGGACGCCCGATAGATATAGCTGCCCCCCGGCGCACGCTCACTTGATGCCATCTGAGACGAGATGATCGCGATTTTACCCGCCCTGGCGCGCCGCAGATGCGGCAGAAGCGATTGAACAGTCAAGAACACACCTGTCACGTTGGTGGCAAAGCTCTGCGCCCACATCTCCTCAGGGTACCCCCCGTCCAGGTTTTCGCCCTTATCAAAGTAAACGCCAGCGTTGCAGACCAACAAGTCAATCGCGCGATCGCCCAAGGTTTCCGCCATCGCGGCATGGCTGTTGGGGTCCGTCACATCCAGTTGAAAGGGTGCCGCATCAGATCGCCCCGTCCCAATAACGTCTTGGCCTAGCGCTTCGTAATGCGCCGCAAGCCCTGCTCCAATGCCCCGGCTTGCGCCCGTGATCACCACTGTCATGTCATGTCCTTACTGTAGCTTGCGTTTGGGCCGGAATGGCAACGGGGCCACCGGCACACCGTCCTCGATTAACTTGCGGGCCTCATCGCCGCGCACCTCGCCGTAAATTGCACGCTCTGGCAGCTCACCCTCGTGCATCGCGCGCGCATCACTTGCAAAGCTATCTCCAACATAGTCCGCATTCGCCTCAATTTTGCTGCGCAACGCGGCCAGCGCTTCTGCTGTTCTGCCTTCAGGTATGCTGAGACTCGGATCGGGCGTATCAGCTGTGCGCTCTGCATTCACCCGCGGTGCCATCAGCGATTTTTGCACCCCGCTTGCTCCACAAACCGCACAGCTCAGATGCCCTGAGGCCTCCAACAAATCAAAAGCTGCCGCTGACTTGAACCAGCTCTCAAACCGGTGCCCTTCGCCACATTGAAGCGTAAAACTGATCATGGCTTCTTGAGCTTCTTTGCGCCGACAACCGGCGGACTAAAATCTAGAATCAGCCGCGCCAATTCGCGTTCCTGGACCACCCGCGCCGCTTTCTTGCGCGACATCCACATCCGACGGCGTTGACGTTTTTCAGGGAAATTCTTGGACAGTGATTTCACCTGCATCGGATAAAGCATCGCCAGACAGGGCGTCATCTCTCCATCGGCCACCTCTTTGGCGTAGGAATAGACCCCCAAGCAACTATCTGATGCGCGCCCCGTGACGCCCGCCTCTTCCCAAGCTTCTTGCTGAGCCGACGCAGCAGGCGTTTTGCCTTCCATGGGCCAGCCTTTGGGCACAATCCAGCGCCCGCGCCGGCGCGACGTTACCAACAACACCTGCAGTTTGCCTTTGCGCATGCGGTAGCACAGCGCCGCAAATTGCGTACGCGCCTGTCCCTTAGCGCCGCCATGCAGCGAAATCGGCAGTTGTTTAACCATTTCATGTCCCTAAAAAGGATCTTACCTCAACATAGGCTGCTCTTGCCGCCTTTTCCAGATCACACCTGACCTTGTACCGACGCGTTGCTTGACGGATACTCTGCCACGATGAAACGCCTGCTCATACCCCAAGCTTTGATGCTATTGACCGCCCTGCCCGCAGGCGCGCAAGGCATCACTGTTTTTGCCGCCGCCAGCCTGCGTGGCGCTTTGGAAGAAATCGCGACGAATTATGCTTCTGACGTCACCCTATCCTTTGGCGGATCAGGTACTATTGCCCGTCAAATTGCCGCCGGAGCCCCCGCAGATGCCGTCATCCTAGCCAGCGCCGAATGGGCCGATTGGCTGGAGGCCAACGCTCTGCTGCGCGCGGATACACGCCGTGATGTGGCCGGAAATACCCTCGTCGTTATTGGCCCTGCAGGAACAGCATCCGCCACAGCACAATCTGCCCTCGCCCAGCGCCCTATCGCAATGGGCCAACGCGATGCCGTGCCCGCAGGCAGCTACGCCCGCGAATGGCTGCAAACCATAGATCTTTGGACCACGATCGAGCCACATCTGGCCGAAACTGACAATGTTCGCGCGGCCCTCGCCCTTGTGGCCCAAGGGGCAGCACCCGTTGGCATCGTCTATGCCTCAGACGCAGTCGCAGAACCGCGCGTCGCCGTTACCTATTCAGTCCCGCTAGATCAGCACGCCCCAATCCGCTATCCGGCTGCGTCCCTAACCCCCGTTGGCGACGCCTTTGCCGCATATCTCGCCGGCCCCGAAGCCACTGCTGTATTTACAGCACATGGCTTTGTTGGTGCCGCTCCATGACCCTCGACGCCGCCGCTTGGGAGGCTTTGCGCCTGTCGCTATGGGTCGCGGTTTGGGCCACTAGCCTCGCGGTGCCGTTGGCACTTGGGGTGGCTTGGATCCTCGCGCGGCTCACCTTCCCCGGCAAATCGCTTTTGAATGCCGCCGTCCACTTGCCGCTGGTCTTGCCTCCAGTGGTCACAGGCTATGTCTTGTTGCTCATTTTCAGCCCTTCAGCCCCCTTGGGACGTATGCTTGAGGCGACGGTCGGCCTCACCTTCGCCTTTCGCTGGACCGGCGCGGTGCTCGCCGCTGTTGTAATGGGTTTTCCACTGATGGTGCGCGCCATGCGCCTTGCTATTGAGGCCGTCGATCCCAAATTAGAAGACGCCGCCTCCACGCTTGGGGCGTCCCGCATTGCCGTCTTTACCCGGGTGACGCTGCCCTTGATCGCACCGGGAATCCTCGCTGGGGCCGTCATGGGTTTTGCCAAGGCGATGGGTGAATTCGGCGCAACCATCACCTTTGTCGCCAACATACCCGGCCAGACCCAAACCTTGCCGCTTGCCATCTGGACCGCGCTTCAGATCCCCGGCGGTGAAGGATCTGCCGCGGCTATGGCTGGCCTCGCCTGCATTGTCGCATTGGGCGCTGTGCTGCTGTCAGAATGGCTCGCCCGCCGTGTCGCCGCCCGGATTTCTGGCGTATGAGCCTTCAGCTTTCCCTCTCGCACAATTTCGCAGGCTTTTCGCTTGATATCGCGCTGGAAGCCGGCCCTGGCATCACCGCCCTTTTTGGCCGCTCGGGTGCGGGGAAAACTACTGTCATCAACGCCGTCGCGGGCCTGCTCCGCCCGGATGTGGGCCGCATATCATTTGATGATACGATCTTATTGGACACGCAAAACTCCATAAACGTCCCGCCGCATCGGCGCCGCTTTGGCACCGTGTTCCAAGATGCGCGGCTCTTTCCACATCTCACCGTGGCGCAGAACCTCGATTTTGGCACGCGGTATGCGCCTAAAGGGGAAAATGTCCCCCGCGACGATATTGTCAATCTGTTGGGCCTCGCGCCGCTGCTGTCGCGCGCGCCCATGACCCTTTCGGGCGGTGAACGCCAACGCGTGGCCTTGGGCCGTGCGCTGCTCAGCCGGCCGCGCATGCTTCTGATGGACGAACCCCTCGCAAGCCTTGATGGTCCGCGCAAACAAGACATCTTGCCCTATCTGGAACAACTTCGCGATGGTCCCTTAGGGCTGCCGATCCTCTACGTTAGCCACGCGGTCGATGAAATCGCGCGCCTCGCGGATACGCTGGTGTTGCTCCAAGACGGCCGTGTCGCGGCACAAGGGCCGCTGATGCAAGTCATGGCCGACCCCGCCGCAGTACCACTCCTGGGCGTGCGCGAAGCGGGTGCTGTGATCGAGGCCCAAGTCACCGCCCATGCCGAGGACGGCCTCAGCACTCTAACCCTAAGCGCCGGCCAGCTTGAATTGCCCGGCGTGCAGGCCCCCATCGGCACGCGGGTGCGCCTGCGCGTGTTGGCCCAAGATGTGATTTTGTCGCTGACCCGTCCCGAAGGCTTAAGTTCCGTGAACATTCTGCCCGTTGAGATTGAGGCTGTTCACCCCGGCGGCGGCCCCGGTGCGGCAATCGTGCTCAAGGCTGGAAATGATCGTCTTTTGGCCCGTGTCACAGCGCGTGCAGTCACAGAAATGCAGCTCAAAGCGGGCAAGCCCTGTTACGCGATTCTCAAAGCCACCACCGTGGCCCCCGGCAGTATCGGACGCTGATCTCAGCTCACGAACTTTGGACCCATCTTTATGCGCAACCGCTCTGTTAGCTCTTCTGAAGTTACGTCCGAATCTATCGCAAGCTTACGCATCCCGAAATGCACATGCGCCATGTCCTCATAATAGCTGGTATAGGCGTAATTTGTCGCGGCCCCCGCAACAGCCCCCAGCACAGGCACCGCCTGCGCCGCCAGCTTTTGGCCCAACACGACCGCGAGGCGAGGTGCCACTTTGGCGATTACTGCCTGCATCGCCCGGCCCGACAACGCCATGCGCGCCGACAGAAACCCCAGATCAGCCCCATCATCACCTGACAAAGGCCCTGCGGCAGAAAACACCTGAATACAGTCGAATTGCACGTTTTCAGCATCCGCATCGAACCCATGCTCGACCGCGACACCCTGAATAACCCGCAACAGCAAGGTTGTTGTCACCGGCAGCTCTGCCAGTGCCGTTGGAAGTCCGCCTGCACCTCCCGCAGCCCCCATGGCGGCGCTCACCGCCGTGTTCAGCCATGACGCCTGATCTGGCACAACACCGCGGCTGGTATGCGCCGCCTTCATCGCTTGGGTCAGCGCCTTGACCGTCGCGACTTCCAAATTGCGCCGTACCGGGCCGGGCAGCCTGTCCAGCAAACCATCCGCTTGGCCCCCAATGACATTAAGCACATTGATCCCAACACCCCCGGCTTCTCTATAACGCTTAGCGATAGCGTTCAGGCGCGCCTCGACATCGACCGTTGCGGGCAGGTTTGTCTCAAGTTTCATGTCTTTAGGCTTCATGCACCGCGCTCCTTGGTTCATCTTTATGTGGGCAGGCCCGCGAAAAATTCAATGCGCAACCGGGCGCACATCCCCTGCAACCGCGTCCCATGCGCCGCTGATCAGTGCCCGGCCTAGCACCCGCTCGGGGTTCGTTGGGGGTGGCATTACGACCGCCTGCAACGGCATAAACCCAAAGCGCGCATAATAAGGTGCATCGCCCACCAGCATGACCCGTTCCCAGCCCAAATGGACTGCCTGCTCCAACGACCCTTCGATCAAGAGCCCGCCCAGACCTTCGCCCTGATGCGTCGGGTGCACGGCAACCGGACCTAACAATAACGCCTGCACTGATCCGACCTGAACCGGCCAATAGCGGATCGCACCGCCAATCAGCCCGCTTGCGTCAACCGCCACATGGCTGAGCCCTACAACCGGCGGCGCACCGTCACGCAACCGATAAGACGACAACGCAGTACGTCCCGGCGCAAAGCAGGTGTCATACAGCGCCTCGACCTCCCAATGGTCGTCTGTCGTTTCTGATCGTAGACTATACAAAAGGCGCGGCCCAACTTGCAAACGCGTGTGGTTTCTGGTGGCAAACGCCCTAACATGCCGCTAGGTCCATGGGCAAACGAGATCGGAGTGCTCATCCATGTTTTACCGCCCCACCGACGGCCACGGCTTGCCGCATAATCCCTTCAATGCTGTCGTGACACCGCGCCCGATCGGCTGGATCTCCACCCGCGACGGACAAGGTCGCGACAACCTCGCGCCCTATTCATTCTTCAACGGCGTGGCTTACGTCCCGCCGCAGGTTATGTTCGCCTCAACCGGCACAAAAGACGACGTCGACGGCACCAAAGACAGCGTTACTAACATCCGTGAAACCGGGGTTTTCTGCGTAAACATCGTGGAATACGTGGCCCGCGATGCCATGAATGCCTCCTCTGCATCTCTGCCCCACGGTACGGATGAATTTGCCCATGCTGGCGTTGAAAAAGCCGAATGCGAGGCAATTGCTTGCTCCCGCGTCGGCGGCGGGCCTGCGTCCCTTGAATGCCGCATGACCCAGATTGTAAAAATTGAAGGCGAGGCGAATTTTGTGGTCTTTGGCGAGGTTATCGGCGTCCATCTTCGCGATGATTGCATCGTTGAGGGCCGCTTTGACGTGACCCGCTACTCCCCGCTCAGCCGGCTTGGTTACCGTGATTACGCCGCTGTCCGCGACGTATTCGAACTGATCCGGCCGGACGACTAGAACGGATTGCGCGCTCCACCGCCGCCCAAGTTGCGAGAATTGTGTTACGCTGACACAACCCAGCCGCGACAAGAGGTACGTTATGGCCCAGTTCAACCACTCCATCATCCGCGCCGCTGTCTGGAATTTAGCCGGCTTTACGCTCCCCGGCCAACGCGTCGGCATTTCGCAACGATCGGTAAAAGCGACAAGTCAGGCGCGAGGGCTGGCGCTTTTGGATGCGGAATTTGTCACATTGGTCGAAGTGTCACCGCTCAGCCATATTGACACGCTGATCGAAAAGCTCCGCGGCTTTGGCGTCGAATACGAAAAAACCATCCTTCCGCAGCCCCATGGCAATATCCATATTGGGTTTCTGCATAAGCCCGGCATTGAGGTGTCCAATCCCCGCTTCATCCCTGGTTCTGAGGGCGATTATGCCCGCGGTCGCCAGGCCATTGCAGTGGATATGAAGGTGGGGAAGTTGGCTGCCACTGTGATCGGCGTGCACTTCAAATCGGGCCGCGACCGGGCAGAACAAAAAATGCGCGACAGCCAGTGTCGTGTCATTGGTGAGTATATCACGACGCTCCAACAGACACCTGGCCACAAACGCCGAGGCGTGTTCTTGATGGGGGACTTCAACATGATCCCCGGCCAAGACGTATCGAATTTTCACCTGCTGGGCGGCGATGACGTAATGGATTTTGTTTCGAGCTGGGATTTACAGGACCGGTTCTCGCATATCCTCAAGAAAGGCCGCGCCAACTTGCTTGACGGTTTCGCAGTCAGTCGCACGTTTTCAAACGACTATATCAAGGGCAGTTTACGCCTGTTTCCAATGCATTGGACGATGGACATGGGCCGCGAAGAATTTCGCCGCTCAGTCTCAGATCATTTGCCCTTCGTCGCCAGCTTTCGCATCTTCTAACGCATCAGCACAGCGGCCCTAGTGTCCACCTAAAATGCCGGTGCGCACCTGATAGTTAACTGCCAGCTCGTAATCAGGGTCGTCATCGCTATCGACCACAAGGTGCCCTGCCCGCGTCAGCAAAGCGTGACAGTCAGGGCTGAGGTGACGCAGTTGCAACCGCTTGCCCGCATCCTCATATTTTCCAGCAATCGCTTCGATCGCCTGCAACGCAGATTGATCTACCACCCGGCTGTCAGCAAAATCTACGATCACTTCTGCGGGGTCCCCCTGCACATCAAACAGTTCAGCAAATCCTTCGGAGGATCCGAAAAACAGCGGCCCTTGTACCTGATACACCCGCGCGCCTTCTGGCGTGCTGTATATCTTGGCGTGAATGCGTCGCGCGTTGTTCCACGCATAGGCCAGCGCAGAGACGATCACGCCGACAACCACTGCCACAGCGAGGTCTTCGTATACCGTCACAACAGTAACAAGCAGGATCACAAACGCATCGGTCAGCGGCACTTTGCGCAAGATCGTAAGCGAGTTCCACGCGAACGTACCGATCACCACCATGAACATCACACCGACGAGCGCAGCCAGTGGAATAAGCTCGATCAGGCTTGATCCAACAACAATGAACAGCAGCAAGAATACGGCTGCCGCAATGCCGGCAACCCGCGTACGACCGCCCGATTTCACGTTGATCATCGACTGACCAATCATCGCACAACCGCCCATACCGGCGAAGAACCCTGTAACCGTGTTAGCCACGCCTTGCGCGATACATTCTTGGCTCGCACCGCCGCGCTTGTTGGTCATGTCACCCACAAGGTTCAACGTCAGTAAGCTTTCGATCAGGCCAATCGCGGCAAGGATCACAGCATAAGGCGCGATAATATAAAGGGTCTCAAGAGTGAACGGAGCCAGCGCCGTTCCATAGAGCCCAACACCATCCCCAAAAGGATTGTGCGGCATAGGAAAGCCACCTTGGATTGACGCCAGATCACCGACCCGTGGCACATCCATGCCCGTAACAATCACCACCAAAGCCACGATACCAATACCGGCAAGCGGTGCCGGAATGGTCCTGGTCAGACGCGGCATCACCCAGATGATCGCCATTGTCGCGGCCACCAGCGCCAGCATCATAATCAGCGGCATGCCCGACAACCATTCACCACCCGACATGCCATGGCCCGTATCCACCATGGTACCCGGCACCTTGAATTGGGTCATTTGCGCTAGGAAAATAACAATCGCCAGCCCGTTCACAAACCCAAGCATCACCGGATGCGGCACAAGGCGGATAAACTTGCCCCATTGCATCACGCCCGCAAATATCTGGATGAACCCCATCAAAACCACGGTGGCAAAGAGGTATTCAACGCCGTGCTGCGCAACCAAGGCGACCATCACCACCGCCAGAGCACCCGTGGCACCCGAGATCATGCCCGGACGTCCACCGATCAGCGCCGTAATAAGCCCGACAATGAATGCCGCATAAAGTCCGACCAGCGGATGCACCCCGGCCACAAAGGCAAAAGCCACCGCTTCGGGTACCAGCGCCAATGCAACCGTCAGGCCCGACAGCAACTCGATCCGCACCCGCGCCACGCTGAACCCATCCTCATGCATCCACCGCAGATCGGTGATGTCCATGTTCTTGGAAGTCAGGTTCTGGGTAAAGCTATGAAATATGCTGCGCACCATGGGGCTTCTTTCGGGTCAATTTTGTGAGGATGTAGCCGGCTCCTTACCTCGGATGACTAGGGATGGAAAGGCACCGGCCTGCTCGCCTAACCTGGGTGCTCTGGGCGCAACGCCGCGTTGTTGCTGTGCACAGGACGGTGCACACTCGGTGTACGCGCTGTGCACGGGGTGTGCCGCTGTGTCGCTGGGCCCTTTCCCCTCTTGGCCTCGCCGCTAGGATCGCTAATCTGCACCCAAATAAACCAAAGGCTTTCCCCCATGACCCACACAAAAATTGCCGTCATCGGCGGCTCCGGCATCTATGACATTGATGGACTAGAAGACGCGACATGGACGACCGTGGACAGCCCTTGGGGGGCGCCGTCTGACGCCATTTTAACCGGCACGCTGGACGGTGTCGCAATGGCGTTTTTGCCCCGCCACGGGCGCGGTCATATCCACTCTCCAACCACGGTACCCTACCGCGCCAACATCGATGCGCTCAAGCGTTTGGGGTGTACAGATGTTATCTCAATCTCCGCATGCGGATCCTTCCGAGATGAAATGGCACCGGGTGATTTTGTCATTGTAGATCAGTTCATTGACCGAACTTTTGCACGTGAAAAATCCTTCTTTGGGACCGGC
The DNA here is from genome assembly GCF_003352085.1 of Sulfitobacter sp. SK012. Lineage (NCBI taxonomy): Bacteria > Pseudomonadati > Pseudomonadota > Alphaproteobacteria > Rhodobacterales > Roseobacteraceae > Sulfitobacter > Sulfitobacter sp. SK012. The sequence goes on along the minus strand of NZ_CP025804.1, from coordinate 1,348,142 downwards.
TGCGTCGCCCACGTGAGCGTCGCTCACCCCACCTGCCCTCGGCTCGGCGCGGCCTGCCTTTCCGCGGCCACAGACGCAGGCATAACTGTGCACAAGGGCGGGACGTATCTAGCCATGGAAGGGCCGCAATTTAGCACCCTCGCAGAGAGCCGAATGTACCGCGAAGTCTGGGGTGCGGATGTGATCGGCATGACCAACATGCCCGAGGCCAAACTCGCCCGCGAGGCCGAGCTTTGCTATGCATCTGTGGCGATGATCACCGATTACGACAGCTGGCATCCCGATCACGGCGAAGTGGATGTGACTGGAATCATTAAAACTTTGACCGGAAACGCCGACAAAGGCCGCGATCTGGTTCGCCGCCTGCCTGCCTTGCTAGGAGCGGATCGCACACCTTGCGAACATGGATGTGACCGCGCATTGGAATACGCGATCCTCACCCAACCCGGCGCACGCGACCCTGCCCTAATGGCCAAGCTCGACGCGGTCGCTGGTCGATTGCTTTAACTCGAACAACCCGACCAATTTAATCGTTGCGCTACGCAGGTGCTGCAACCCGATCAATCAACTCAAGCCATCGCCGGACTTTCGCAGACAAGGGCAAAGGACTTCCTTCGCAAGGTTGGCCATTGGCGATTTGTGCTTGTTCGTTATAGTCAATATTGCCCTTCACAAATGTACTCTCGCCAACGAAATTGGAATGCTCGGCAAAAGCAACCGCCACGGTCCGGATCCGAATGGTTCCGTCATTTCCCAATACCGCTTTATTCAGCGATTTTCGAACAGTGCACACCTTGTATCCGTTACTCAGATGCCAAGCCATCCGGGTTTCGCAATCAGGTTCTGCGAATTGATTGGCTTCCGCGAGGTTTTTGATGACCAATTCGCTGCCACGGAACTCCCGGCCACTTGCTGGCAGTTGGTTGGGGGCAAACGACAATTGAGGCGTCGTGCTTTCCTGCCCAGTATCACCAAAGGCCCAAGCCACAAACTTTATGGATTTAACATATGACGGGAAGTCCTCTCGCAAAACGTTATAGTAAAGTGACGTATGGACACCATTCTCAACTAACCCACCGGCTTTGAGCGAGCATATTTCACTGATATTACCTTTCGGCGAAACAGCCGCTATGCTCCCAGGGGCCATCTGCCGGTCCCCCGTCTCATAATCTGCACGATGATAGGCATAGATATCTCTGTCCGATATCCCAGTCAGCCAAACGTAAATAAATAAACCAAAGCTCAACAAAACAGCTGTTGCGACAATTCTTTTATTGTAGGGCATGATATCGCTCCTCAGCGTGAACAGCAGCTATCTTCGCCACAAGGATAGTGCGTGTCCGGGCAAAGCGGTCTGTTGGAAGTGTTCTCAACGGCCCCAGCGCTTTGTGCCAACACCAGAAATACGGCGTACATTACGATGCGTTGCATGATATTTCTCCTAAAATTTCGAATCAAATAAAAATGGTATAATTCAACCACAATACCACAATAGCGGGAATTTTTGGAGTCCCCGCGCCACAAAGCATCGCCTTGCAGTTTGTGCTGACCTTTGAGATTACTAGGCGCGGTTCGAAGGCAACCGCCGAAATTCAAGGCTTTAGGGGCATCTCTGCCCTTTACGCAAACCCTCCCTCAAACGGGCCCAAAACCAAAACCCAGCCCTCAAAGAAAGCCCCCATGAAACAGATCCAGGACTACATCCGCACCATCGTCGACTTCCCTCACGAGGGGATCATGTTCCGCGATGTGACCACGCTTTTTGCTGACCCCCGCGGTTTTCGCATGGCAATCGACCAGATGCTGCATCCCTATGCGGGCATCAACATCGACAAGGTCGTTGGATTGGAAGCGCGGGGGTTTATCCTTGGCGGCGCGATTGCTCACCAGCTGAGCGTTGGATTTGTACCGATCCGAAAAAAGGGCAAGTTGCCCGGTCGGACAATCAGTCAGGACTACACGCTGGAATATGGTGAGGCGATTGTAGAAATCCACGACGACGCGATCCAACCGGGTGAGAAAATCCTTGTGGTTGATGATCTGTTGGCCACTGGCGGCACGGCGGAGGCAGGTATCAAATTGATCGAGCGTCTGGGCGGAGAGATCGTCTCAACGGCCTTTATCATAGACCTGCCAGAACTTGGTGGGCGGGCAAAGCTCGAGGCCATGGGGATGGAAGTCAACGCGCTGTGTGCCTTTGACGGACTCTGACACCCGTCCCATATCCGCGGAAAATCAGGGGCTGCGAGGAGGCATAGCGCCTCCTCCGCGCTTATCCCCGCAAAACTGCGCCGGGGTTCATGATACCCGCAGGGTCCAGCGCCGCTTTAATCGCGCGCATCGCTGACATCTTGGCCAGGTCGCCGTATTTCTCGAGATCATCGACCTTAAGCCGTCCTATCCCATGCTCAGCGCTGATTGATCCGCCCATGCTGTGGACAAGATCGTGTACCAGCGCCTTGATCGCGGCGCGCTGGTTGGTGTGATCGTCACGGCTTTGCCCCGGCATTGGGAACACGTTGTAATGCAGGTTTCCATCCCCGACATGACCAAAACAATTGATCCGGAACGTGCCCATTAGCGCCAGTTGCGCACCTGCTTCTTCAATGAATGCCGGGATTGCACTGAGGGGCACCGAAATATCGTGGCTAGATATCGACCCTACCCGCCGGTTGGCCTCAGGTATACTCTCGCGAATGGCCCAAAGCGCCTCCGCCTGTGCCGCACTTTGGGCAATCACCCCGTCTGACACCAGCCCAGCCTCATCGCCGGAGGTAAACACCTGCTCTAGCGCAGTCTGTGGGTCCAAATCACCCGACAGGCCGAGCTCTATCAGCACGCACCATTCGGGTGCTGCCTCAAAAGGCATGCGAACATCGGGCCCCACCTCGGCCAGAAAATCAAACCCCTGCCGGTGGATCAACTCAAAGGCGCTGATCATTTCGCCCAACTGACCGCGTGCGAGGCTCAACAGTGACAAGGCCGCAGCGGGGTTTTCCACCACCAACATCGCCGTCCCAGTTTGGGCAGGCCGTGCAAACAGCTTTAGCGCGGCTGCCGTGATCACACCCAACGTCCCTTCGGCCCCAATCAAAAGATGGCGCAAGTCATAGCCCGTATTGTTCTTGCGCAGCCGCGTCAGCCCGTTCCAGATTTGACCGTCCGGCAGCACGGCCTCCAGCCCTAAACATAGATCACGGGCATTGCCGTAGCGCAGCACCCCTGTGCCGCCCGCGTTCGTTGCAAGGTTTCCGCCAATCCGCGCTGACCCCTGCGCCGCAAGCGTCAGCGGGAACAAACGGTCCACATTCTGGGCTGCGGTCTGCACATCGGCCAGCACAGCACCGGCTTCAGCCACCAACACATTCTCGTCTGCATAAACGTCGCGGATCGCGGTCATCCGTTCTAGCGACAAAATCAGGGGCGTAGGGCCGTCTGGCGCAACCTGCCCGCCAACCAATCCTGTTCCACCGCCATAAGGCACAACACCCACGCGCGCAGCACCAGCAAGACGGATCAATGTCGCGACCTCTTCGACGTTTCGTGGCAAAGCAACCAAGCCCGCCTGCCCTGCGTAGCGCCCGCGTGGTTCAGTCAAATATCGATCTGTCACCTCGCGCACGGTGTCATCGGGAAGTGCTGCACGCAAGGTTTCAGCGAAAGTGGTGTCGGCGGGATTCAAGGATATGGCCATAGGGCTTGATCAAACGCGCACGCGCAGGATGCAACCCTATTGCGCATCAAGAAGCCACTCAGGGCGCAGCACCATAACCTGCGGGCGCGAGGATAGCCGATCAAGCGACATAACAAGCGACGGACCACCGACCTCAATCACGGTGAATTCATCCGCCATGCCGCGCAAGAAATCCCTTAGGGCCACTTCGGAAAACCAATGCATCGGGATCACAACGCTGGATTTCAACCGTTTGAGCACGCGGATCATCGTCGGTAAATCCAATGTCAGCCCGCCATCAACCGGGGCCATCACCACATCAAGCCGACCAAGAACTGCATATTGCTCTGCGTCTGGCTCGTGGTGCAGATGCCCCAGATGACCAATACAAAGCCCAGCCGCCTCAAAGACAAAGATCGAATTACCATTGATCTCGATGCCACTGAATTGCGATCGGATATCGGTCGACACATTGCGGATCAGCACTTCACCCAGATCAAGCTTGTGCTCTACCCCTTCGCCAAATTTTCCCCAGCCTTGCAGCACATGTGCAATGGCCGGATCAGGGAACGCAGTCCAATGGCTGTCGTGGGCATGGTTCATCGTCACTACATCGGGGATCATACCAGTGGTTCCAATAAAGCCGGTGAAGTCCGTCACGCTTTGGATGCGCCCAGTGTCGATCAAGAACGATGCATGACCGATGTAATGCAGGCCCACGCTGTCAGGAGGCAGGTCTTCAAAGGCGACGTAATGCAGCGCGGGATCAGCCTGCGCCAGCGCGATACAATGGCTTGGTACCCGATCTTGGGCAACTGCAGTGCCTGCAAGGCAGAGGAATGAAAATGCGTATCGCCACATCATATCCCAAGGTTAGCATAAGGATTTAGTTTCTTGGCACAGTTTTTGGATTAAGTGGCGACAGGTCAGCCAGCGTCAGTTTTGCCACGTCTGTCGTTGCGCAGGCTGGCATACAGCACATGAGTCCGCCAGCGTCCGCAAATCTGAAGATAGCTTTGTGCGACACCCTCGTACTTAAATCCTGACTTTTCCAAAAGCCCACGCGACGCCGCGTTCTCAGGCAAGCAGGCCGCCTCAAGTCGGCTCAGGTCAAGTTGGGTGCGGGCATAATGCACCACCGTCGCAATCGCCTCGGCCATATATCCGCGGCGCGAAAACTGCTCGCCAGTCCAATAGCCCAGCGTGCCTGCCTGCGCAGGACCGCGCCGGATATTGTCGAGCGTGATCGCCCCCAAAAGCGCTTGGTCTTCACGTCGGATCAAAAAAAGCGGCAGCGCAGTGCCGCCCGTGACAGAGCGTTGCGCCCAATAGACCCGGTTCGAGAACGATTTGCGCGACAAGTGATCTTCTGCCCAAGACGGTTCCCACGGCGTCAGAAAATCCATGCTGGCCACGCGCAGGGCGGTCCAGTTGCGGAAATCCGAATGCACCGGAGGGCGCAGGGTCAACCGCTCCGTCTCAATCCTTAATTTACGCCTAAGCAGCATCAGGCCGCGCGACGTCCCTGTAATTCTTCTAGGCTGGGTGCCCCGTCAACCGGGCCATAAAGCGCCAATGCAGCAGGGGCCGCCGCTGCCATGGTTTCCGCAAACGCGCGCACGTCGCCGGTTGTGACGGCATCAATCTGCGCAATGGTTTCCTCCAATGGCGGAATGCGGTCCCAAATTTGGATCAGCCGCGCCAAACGTTCTGCGCGGTTCGAAGGGCTCTCTAGTCCCATCAGCAAGCCTGCTTTCATCTGCGCACGTGCCCGCGCAACTTCGGCGGGGGTCATGTCGCTGGCAGCGCGCTTCATCTCGTCGATGGTGATATGGGCGAGCTCGGGCAACTGCTCTCCGGAAGTGCCTGCGTAAACGGTCATCATCCCGGTGTCGGCATAGGCTCCGGCCTGCGCAAAAATCGTATAGCACAGCCCCCGATTTTCGCGGATTTCTTGGAACAGACGGCTAGACATGCCACCCCCCAAAGCAGAGGCATAGATTTGCGCCACATAGATATTGTCCGCGCGGTAGCCGGGGCTCTCAAACCCCAGCGCAAAATGCGCCTGCTCCAGCGGCTTGGCCTGACGGAACTCACCACCAACAAATTTGGCCGCGTTCACATCGAACATCGGCTTGGGTTCCATATCGCCAAACAGCTTTTCGGCTAGCGCCACGATGGCATCATGATCCACGGCACCAGCAGCAGATAGGATCATCTGTTCTGGACCGTAATGGTTGCCAATAAAGCCCTGCAGATCAGAGCGGCTGAAATTGGATACACGCTCGGTAGGGCCCAAAATAGTGCGCCCCAGTGGCTGATCTGGATAGGCCTGCTCCTGCAACCAATCAAAGATCACATCATCTGGCGTATCCAAAGCTTGGCCGATCTCTTGCAAGATAACGCCGCGCTCAACCTCAATCTCGCTCTCCTCCAGTACCGGATTGCGCAGAATGTCCGCGATCACGTCCAGACCCAACGGCACATCGTTTTCCAGCACCCGCACGTAATAGGCGGTCACTTCGCGTGAGGTATAGGCATTGATATAGCCACCAACGTCCTCGATCGCTTCTGCGATCTGCAGCGCAGAACGTTTGGTGGTGCCCTTAAAGGCCATGTGTTCAAGAAAATGCGCAATGCCGTTTTGCTGAGGCGTCTCGTTGCGCCCCCCTGCGGCAACCCAGACACCAATGGACGCCGAGGCAAGCCCCTCCATCCGTTCTGTCACGATGCGAAAGCCGTTGGGCAGGCGATGAGTTTGCAATGTCACGCGCGGATGTTTCCTTTGATATGGGTCATAAGCGTCTCAACGTCGTTTGGCACACGTGTCAAACGTTCAGAGCGGTCATAAAGGTCTGCCATGCGCGCTGGCAAGGGGGGACGAATGCCCGTTGCTGCTTCAACCGCATCGGGGAACTTGGCTGGATGCGCGGTAGCGAGTGTCACCATCGGAACCTTTGGATCCCGCAGGTCATTTGCAACCTTCACACCGATGGCCGAATGCGGGCACAAAAGCTCGCCTGTGCGCGCCAGCATATCGGTAATCGTAGCGGAGGTTTCCGCCTCAGACGCACGCCCCGAGCGGTAGAGACCTTGCAAGGCCTGCATGGCACCTTGGCTGACCTCGAACCCCCCCTGCCCCAGTTCGTTCATCAGTTGCGCAACCGCACCGCCATCGCGACCATATGCGTCGAAGAGCGCGCGTTCAAAATTCGAGGAAACCTGAATATCCATCGACGGGCTAATGGAGGGATGCACAGTACCTTTGTGATAGCCCTCACCAGATAGACAGCGGTGCAAAATGTCGTTTTGATTGGTCGCCACCACCAGATCGGCAATCGGCAGGCCCATGCGTTTAGCGATGTAGCCAGCAAAGATATCGCCGAAATTTCCCGTTGGCACGGTAAAGCTGATCTCGCGTCCCGGCGCACCAAGGCTTACAGCGGACGTGAAATAATAGACGACCTGCGCCAGCACCCGCCCCCAATTGATCGAATTTACCCCAGCAAGGCGCACGCCGTCGCGGAATTCAAAATCGTTGAACATATCCTTGAGGCGCGCCTGACAGTCGTCAAAATCGCCATCAACAGCCAACGCATGCACGTTGTCTTCGGGCGGCGTGGTCATTTGGCGGCGCTGCACTTCGGACACGCGACCATGTGGGTAAAGGATAAAGACGTCGACGTTGTCCAAACCTTTGAAAGCTTCAATCGCAGCCGAGCCGGTATCCCCCGACGTCGCCCCCACAATTGTGACGCGCTCATTCTTGCGACCCAAAGCCAGTTGGAACATCTGGCCAATAAGCTGTATGGCAAAATCTTTAAACGCAAGCGTTGGCCCGTGAAATAGCTCAAGCAAAAAGTGGTTCGGGGCCAGCTCTACCAACGGGGCACGAGCATCGTGACCGATGCTGGCGTAGGCCTGCGCAATCAACTGACGGAATTCGGCGTCGGTAAACGTATCCCCAATAAAGGGGCGCATGACGGTAAAGGCGACCTCTTCGTAGGATTGCCCGGACATCGCCGCGATGTCTTGGCGCGACAACGTCGGAATTGTCTCTGGCACATATAACCCGCCGTCACGGGCAAGCCCGGTCAGCATCGCTTCTTCAAAGCTTAGGATCGGGGCGGTGCCACGGGTGGAGATATAACGCATGGGTCAGACCTTTGGGGTTGGGCTGCGGCGACGCCGCATAAAGAAGAAAGACATCGCCAGCCAGATGGCCGCCAGCGAAAACCAAGTTATGGCGTATTGTAGATGATCGTTCGGAATGCGCGCAGTCTCAACCGGCAAAGGTCGCACGGTTTTATCTGGCATCGAGCCCACGCGCGTCACCAGCAAAACAGGGTCCGTCCCAAGCGCGCGCGCCATGGCAGGCACATCACGCGCAAACCATATATTGGCGGTCAGATCAGGATCAGGCGTGAAGCCATCAACCTCTTGGGGCCATTGCAAATTGCCGGTCAGATCAGCGGGGCCTGCGGTCTTCAACGTCTCTTTGTTACTCGAGACTACAAAACCGAGATCTGCCAAGATGATGCGGCCATCCTCAAGCGTCAGGGGGGAAATCACCCGATACCCGGCACCAACCTCTTTTTGAGAGACCAGAACATGCAGTTGAGCCTGCCCCAGCGTGCCTGTTGCTCGCACGGGCAGATAGGCATCACGCGCAGGGTCGGGGTTTGCAGGCAAGGCGACCGGATCAGCAAGGATGCGGCTCTCAATATCCGCGATCACGCCTTCTTTCCAATTCAGTCGCTGCACTTGCCATACGCCAAGCGAGATGAGGATGGCAGCGCCACCCAGACCGATAATTGCAAGAAACAGCGCGCGGCGCATAAAGGCTCTCTGGCTTTAAAGAAAAACGCGCGAAGCGTGATGCTCCGCGCGTTTGGTTTTAGTCGTCAGACCAGCAGGTGCAACCCCTCAGGTCTAGCCCGGGACGCCCCACATGTAGACGGCGAAGAAGAGGAACAGCCACACCACATCCACGAAGTGCCAGTACCAAGCAGCAGCCTCGAACCCGACATGGTTTTGCGGATCAAAGTGACCGCGCATGGCGCGCATCATGCAGACGAACAAAAAGATCGTGCCGATTATCACGTGGAAGCCATGGAAGCCTGTGGCCATAAAGAAGCTGGAAAAGAACATGTCGCCGCCAAAGGTCCAATCCTCGTGGGCAAGCAGTTCGTAATATTCAAAGGCCTGAAGTGCCGTGAAAAACAGGCCGAGCACGATGGAAATCGCGAGACCAGTGACCAGATCCTTACGGTTATTTTCATGCACCAGCGCGTGGTGTGCCCATGTAACAGCACAACCCGACAACAGCAGCACAAGCGTGTTCATAAGCGGCAGGTGAAACGGATCAACAGCATGAATTTCTGGCTTGAGGTATTCAGTCCCGAAATAGTCGTACATCGGGTAGAGAGCCTGTTTGAAGAACGTCCAGAACCAAGCAACAAAGAACATTACTTCGGACATAATAAACAGGATAAACCCATACCGCAGGCCGATCTGAACAACCGGAGTATGATCGCCAACCTTACTTTCCTCAACGACCTCGGACCACCATGCGAACATGGTGTAAAGTGTACCTACGAGCCCGATCAGGAAGATAAACGGCGTGATTTCGTGCATCCAGGCAACAGCGCCTGAGAGCATGACAAAACCGAAAAGCGCGCCAAGCAGCGGCCAGATCGAGGGGCTTAGGATATGGTAGTCGTGGTTCTTGGCATGGGCCATGCGGGGTCCCTCAGTTTGTTATTTAATTCAGGTCTTGCGTTGTCTCAGTTTCAAGGGCGGCGTAGCCCTCGGGGATATCGATTTCGTAGAATGTATAGGACAGCGTGATGGTATGTACAAACTTCCCGTCGCGGTCCGCAACAATTTCAGGATCGACATAAAAGCTTACGGGCATCTGAACGCGCTCGCCGGGGGCCAGCACCTGCTCCGTGAAGCAAAAGCAGTCGATCTTTTCAAAGAAAGCACCAGCAGAATAGGGCGTCACATTATAGGACGCTTGGCCCGCGATTGGTCTGTTGGTCGGATTATAGGCTTCATAGAACGCAAGGCCTGTCTCACCGATGCGCAACTCCATCTCGCGGACAACAGGTTTGAATTCCCAAGCCATGCCTTGATTGAGCGACGCATCAAAGCGAATCTTGATGGTCTGGTCCAACACGTCGTCCGAAGCGGTTTCGACCTGACCAGGTACACCGCCAAATCCAGTGACCCGGCAGAACCAATCGTAAAACGGCACCGACGCCCACGCCATACTGCCCATGAAAATCACCAGACTCACGGTCTGTGCGACAGTTTTTTGGGGGCCAGTCATTGCCATCAGTTATCCACACTTTGCTGGTTCGCAGGCAGTTCAAAATCAGTCTGAGTGATCTTCACGTACGTCAGCACCATGATCAGAAGGACAAACCCACCCAACATCAGCCCAACACCAACATTGCGGCCGCGACGACGAGTGTGGATTTCATGTTCGCGATTTAAACTCATGACCAGCCTCCCCATCCCAACGGACGCAACGATGCCTCAGCAAGGATCGCGCCGAAATGCAGGAACAAATACCACAATGATAGCCGGAAGAACTTACGCTCAACCGCGTAATTGTCTGCTTCGCTATCGTCTTCATCGCGTTGCCAGATACGATATGCGCCCAGCAAGAACAATGCGTTCAGAACCAAAGCTGTGACCAGATAAATCGGCCCGCCAATTGCAGTGAATGCGGTGCCAATCGCAAGGATCACCAGCAAAATAGTGTAGGCTAGGATATGGCGGCGCGTTGAAGGACGGCCATGCGTGACCGTAAGCATCGGCACACCTGCATCGTCGTAGTCACCGCGCATGAACAGAGCCAGCGCCCAGAAGTGCGGCGGCGTCCACATGAAAATCAGTGCAAACATCAACCATGGCTCAAATGAAAAACTTCCCGTGGCGATGATCCATCCAATGACCGGCGGAAAGGCACCCGCCGCACCACCAATAACGATGTTCTGCGGGGTGCTCCGCTTGAGCCACATCGAATAGAAAACCGCGTAAAACAGTATCGTAAAGAGCAACATGCCCGCGGCCAGCAGATTTGCAGACAACGCCAACATCATCACCGACAGGCCCGAAAGTGCGACGCCAAGTGCGAGCGCTTCGCCCGGCTGCACTTTGCCTGCTGGAATGGGGCGATTGGCCGTCCGACGCATCACGGCATCGATATCCGCGTCCCACCACATGTTAAGCGCACCCGAGGCCCCAGCCCCGATGGCAACAAACAAGATCGACGCAAACCCCACGACAGGGTGCACTGCTGTCGGCGCGGCAAGCATGCCAACCAGCGCTGTAAAAACAACAAGCTGCATCACACGGGGCTTTAGCAGGGCGAAATAGTCGCCCAACTGCGCCTCGTATTCAAAGCTTTGTGTACCAGTGGTGTTGGCCATGTCGACCTTTCTCGGAATACCTTGAGGCGCGGAATATCCGCGCGCTCTGGGTTCAGGACGGGCTTTAGTTCGCCGCGAGCGTCAGCGGCTGAGGGATACCTGCGTATTCTTCTTTGGCTCGGTTCAGCCAATCGGCATAAGCCTCTTCTGAGACAACTTTGACCGTGATCGGCATATAAGCGTGCGCATTGCCGCACAGCTCAGAACACTGACCAAAGTAAATGCCTTCTTTTTCAGCAGCAAACCAAAGTTCCGCCAAACGGCCCGGCACCGCGTCTTGCTTGACCCCAAAGGCCGGGATCGTCCAAGCGTGGATCACATCAGAGCCAGTCACCTGCATCACGATGGTTTTGCCAACAGGGATCACAACGGCTGAATCTGTGGCCAGCAGCCACTCATCGCGGCTGTAGCCAGCCTGTTCCAACTTAGCGACCATTTGATCACTCAGAACGTGGGCAACCGCACCGGCTTCCTCGTCCTCAGCGCTCAACGAGGCGGGCGAGCCAATCATGTAGCTGTCAAAACCAAAACCTTCGTCGACATATTCATAAGACCAGTACCACTGGTTTCCCGTGGCTTTGATCGTCACATCCGCGACAGGGATTTCCTGCTGGCGGAACAGAATCGGCAGCGAATACGCACCAATTGCTACCAAGATCACGATCGGGACAACCGTCCATGCGACTTCAACCGGTGTATGATGGGTAAAGCTCGACGGCGTGGGGTTGCGCGATTTGTTGTAGCGAAAGGCGACCCAAAGCAACAAGGCAGTCACAAAAACCGAGATAACCGTGATGATCACCAGAATCATCCCGTCAAGCCAATGCAGTTCTCGCGCAACAAGCGTTGCCGCGGGCTGAAACCCCATCTCGCCGTCCACAGGCCGCCCGATAATTTCGAGGCCGTCAATTTGTAGATTTTCCTGCGCCAATGCGGGCAGAGCGGCTAAACTGGCCATTAGGCCACTAAGAGAGAGAAGATGTTTCATATGTCGTCCTGATCTGGTGACCCTGAGGAGGATGCCCGTGCCAAAAGAACTAGCCTTGGGTCGGTGCATTGTAATCTGGCATCTTACAATCATATTCTATCGACGAGATAAAGCCACATGCTTGCGGCAGAAAGACGCGAAATGCGTTTTTCGCCCGTGATAGGAGCCCGACCGATGTCTGACACCCCCTTTTCGCCCTTTGAAGGCGGCGTCGACCGCGAGACTTCCTTGCGTATCCTGCGCGATGCCGTCGCTGGGGCAGATGACGGAGAACTTTTCTTTGAACGCCGTCGCTCTGAGGCACTGGTGTTCGACGATGGCCGCCTCAAAACAGCAAGTTATGACGCAGCCGAAGGGTTCGGCCTGCGAGCAGTGCGCGGCGAAGTGGCTGGATACGCCCATTCCACCGAGATTTCCGAGGCCGCCCTGCGCCGTGCCGCTGAAACGGCGCGTCTGGCTGTCGGTCAAGGCGGCGGCACTTGGGCCGATGCGCCAGAAGGCACAAATCAACGACTATATACCGATGCGGACCCAATTGCCGGTGCCTCCTTTCCAGTAAAGGTCGAGACCCTGCGTGCTATCGATGACTTTGCCCGAGCTCTGGATAAACGCGTTGTCCAAGTCAGCGCGACCATCGCAGCCTCCATTCAAGAAGTTGAGATTTTGCGCCCCGAAGGCACCTCAGTGCGCGACGTGCGCCCGATGACCCGCGTGAATGTCTCAATCATCGTTGAACAAGATGGCAGGCGCGAAAGCGGCACGGCAGGCGGCGGTGGGCGCATTGGTTTGGACGGATTGCTGGACCCCAGCGGCTGGCAAGCCAAAGCCCGCGAGGCGCTACGTATCGCTGCAGTTAATCTAGAAGCGGTCCCTGCCCCGGCGGGTGTCATGGATGTGGTGCTTGGCCCCGGCTGGCCTGGTATTTTGCTGCATGAAGCAATCGGCCATGGGCTTGAGGGCGATTTTAACCGCAAAGGCAGCTCGGCATTTGCAGGCCTGATGGGTCAGCAGATCGCCTCCAAAGGGGTGACGGTGTTGGATGATGGCACCATCCCCGATCGGCGCGGCAGTATTTCTGTCGACGACGAAGGAACACCCTCGGCCAAAAACGTCCTGATCGAAGACGGCAAGCTGGTGGGCTACATGCAAGACCGTCAAAATGCACGACTTATGGGGGTTCAATCCACCGGCAATGGCCGTCGCGAGAGCTTTGCCCATATTCCAATGCCGCGCATGACAAACACCCATATGCTCGGGGGCGATGCAGCCCCGGGTGATATTGTCGCCGATCTAAAGGACGGTATTTACGCTGTGGGCTTTGGCGGCGGTCAGGTCGACATCACCAACGGCAAGTTCGTGTTTTCATGCACCGAAGCCTACAGCGTGCAAAACGGCGTCGTCGGAGCACCTGTCAAAGGGGCCACGTTAATCGGCGACGGGGCCACGGCGCTGAAACAAATCCGCGCTATTGGCAACGATCCCGCCCTCGACCCCGGCATGGGTAACTGCGGCAAGCAGGGCCAGTGGGTGCCCGTGGGTGTCGGTCAGCCAACGCTGATGATCGGCGGGCTAACGGTTGGTGGCTCTGCGTCTTAAACGAACCTATCTGTTTAAAGTTCGTGGTCCAATTGTTCCAAATCGACCTCAATCGATTCATGCGCTGTTAACCAGGTCGATCTATACCTGATTCTAGCAACAAACGGAGCACGGGATGACTGACAGGGACCACAATCCTTCTTCCACTCACCCCCCACTCCCACACACCCAGGAAGTTGAGCAGTTTGCCCGCCTCCGTTTGTTGCGCTCGCGCCGGGTCGGCATTTCTACGTATAAACGACTGCTGGCTGAACACGGTACTGCGCAAAACGCGTTGGCCGCGCTGCCTGAGGTAGCGCGCGCCGCGGGCGTTTCAGGATATGAAATTTGCCCCGAAGGCGTTGTGCATGCAGAGCTTAAAGCCGCGCGTGCGGCCGGCGCAAAGCTCTTGATCGAAGGCGACGCGCCCTACCCCAGTTTACTCTCTGAGATCAGCGACGCGCCGCCCTTCCTTTGGGCCGTCGGCAACACGGATTTACTGACGCGCCCGATGATTTCGCTGGTCGGGGCGCGCAACGCCTCATCTTTGGGTACGCGCATGGCGCGCGCGCTGGCCACCGATCTCGGGGCCGCTGGATATGTTGTGGTCTCAGGCCTCGCACGCGGCGTGGACGCCGCCGTGCATCTGGCGGCCCTCAAACGCGGCACAATTGCTGTGCAGGCAGGCGGCGTCGATGTGATGTACCCAGCAGAGAACACCGATCTTGCGCTCGACATTGCTCAACAAGGTCTCAGGCTCAGCGAACAGCCTATGGGCCTGCAACCGATGGCCCGCCATTTCCCAAGTAGAAATCGAATCATTTCCGGATTGTCAGCCGCCACCGTGGTCATCGAGGCCGCCGCAAAATCCGGCAGCCTGATCACCGCCCGCGATGCGCTTGATCAAGGGCGCGACATTTTCGCCGTCCCCGGTAGCCCGATGGATGCCCGCGCAGCAGGCTGCAACATGCTGATCCGAGACGGGGCGACACTAATACGCTCCGCCGCTGATATAATTGAGGCGCTTGGATCCCCACAAGGAGGCGAAACCCCGATGCTTCCCCTTGATCCACCACCTGCGCGACCTGAGCGCAAACACGGCTTGCGCAGCAGTGTTGTGGAGTTGCACAAGCAAATCCTCGAACGCCTCGGCCCCTCCCCCGTCGCCGAGGATCAGCTGATCCGCGACCTACGCGCCCAACCAAGGATCATCGCCCCGGCGTTGGTTGATCTGGAGCTTGACGGGCAAATCTTGCGCAGTCCCGGCGGCCTGCTCTCGCGCCCCAGTTAGGCCTAGAAAAACTGAATAACGATGGGCGTTCCGCAGAAATTCCATCCGCCAAGAACACACGCCGCATTGACAATGCCCCCTTGCATCCCACATGTCACAGGCCACTGGCTACCCCGTGTTTCTCGTCTAAGGTGTTAAAATCTATGCCCGTTGTTGTCGTCGAATCGCCCGCCAAGGCTAAAACCATCAATAAGTATCTTGGCGACAACTTCACTGTTCTGGCGTCTTACGGCCACGTACGGGACCTTCCGCCCAAGGATGGATCGGTCGATACAGACAACGATTTTGACATGCTGTGGGAAATCGCGAGCGAGAGCAAAAAACACGTAAAAGCAATTGCAGACGCGTTAAAAGACGACAACGAACTGATCCTCGCGACGGACCCCGACCGCGAAGGCGAAGCCATCAGCTGGCACTTGCAAGAGGCGTTGACCGCCCGCAAATCGATCAAAAAAGACACACCCGTCAGTCGCGTCGTCTTTAACCAAATCACAAAAAAGGCCGTGACAGAGGCGATGGCGAACCCACGTCAGGTCGATATGCCGCTTGTGCAGGCCTATCTTGCCCGCCGCGCGTTGGACTATTTGGTCGGCTTTAATCTTTCGCCTGTCCTATGGCGCAAGCTGCCGGGTGCCAAATCAGCCGGTCGCGTGCAATCCGTTACTTTGCGCATCATTGTCGAGCGCGAAATGGAGATCGAGGCATTTCGCAATCGCGAATACTGGAGCGTAAAGACGCTGCTTGCCACGCCGCGGGGCCAAGAATTCGAAGCACGCCTGACGATGCTGGCTGGAAAAAAGCTCGATAAATTTGACCTGGAAAACGACACACAGGCCGAAATGGCTGTGCAAGCCATCACCAGCCGTGATCTGCACGTCGCCAGCGTTGAAGCAAAACCGGCCAGCCGCAACCCTTCGGCCCCCTTCATGACCTCTACCTTGCAGCAAGAAGCCAGCCGCAAATTTGGCATGGGCGCGCGCCAGACCATGAGCACTGCGCAACGCCTATATGAAGCCGGTCACATTACTTATATGCGGACCGATGGCATCGACATGGCTCCAGAGGCCGTTGTCATGGCGCGTGATGCAATCAAGGACCGGTACGGCGCTGAATATGTTCCAGACAGCCCGCGCGTCTACAAGAACAAAGCTAAGAACGCCCAAGAAGCTCACGAATGCGTGCGTCCCACCGACATGACCAAGGACGCCGAGGCGCTCAAGTTGATGGACGGCGATCAGCGCAAGCTGTATGATCTGATCTGGAAACGGACCCTTGCGTGCCAGATGGAAAGCGCGCGCCTAGAGCGTACGACTGTCGACATCGGCAGCAAAGACCAGCAAGTGATGCTGCGCGCGACTGGCCAAGTTGTCCTCTTTGACGGCTTTCTCAAGATTTACGAAGAAGGCCGCGATGACGTCGTGGATGATGATGACAAACGTCTGCCTCAGATCACCCAAGGCGAGGCGATGGACAAACGCGCCGTCACTCCAGAGCAGCATTTCACGCAGCCCCCACCCCGATATACCGAAGCGACGCTGGTCAAGCGCATGGAAGAGCTCGGCATTGGCCGCCCATCAACTTACGCCAGCATCGTCACGACCATTCAAGACCGCGACTATGTCCGCAAGGAAGGCAACCGCCTGATCCCCGAGGACAAAGGCCGGTTGGTCACTGCGTTCCTTGAAAATTACTTCCGCAAATATGTGGGCTATGATTTCACGGCGGATCTCGAAAACCAGCTTGATAAAGTCAGCGCCGGCGACGCCGAGTATAAAGAAGTGCTACGCCGCTTTTGGCGCGATTTCTCTGCCGCGATCGCCGAGACGTCCGAGCTGCGGATCACCGAAGTGCTTGAGAAAATCAACGACGTGCTTGAGCCGCATCTGTTTCCACCAACCGAAGACGGTGGCGATCCGCGCCTGTGCCCCAATTGCGGCAAAGGACGCCTGTCGATGCGCACTGCGCGTTCGGGCGGGGCGTTTATCGGCTGCTCAAGCTATCCTGAATGCCGCTATACCCGCGCCTTTGGCCCACCCGACCCCGAAGCGGAAGCATCAGCCATTCCGCCAGAAGGCAAACTGTTGGGCACCGACGCAGGCGAAGAAATCCGCGTATTCAAAGGCCGTTTCGGACCATACGTCCAGCGCGGCGAAATGACCGAAGAGAATAAGAAGCCGCCGCGCCAAGGTGTGCCAAAAGAGTGGCCACCAGAAGATCTGGAGATGGAGCGCGCGCTGATGTTGCTGTCACTCCCACGCGAACTCGGGCCACACCCCGAAGACGGCGTGATGGTTTGGGCAAATATTGGGCGCTACGGTCCCTATCTGAAACATGCCGCCTCAACATCTGAGCGTGGCGGGACCAATGCCAACCTTGAAGGCATCGACGAAGTCTTTACCGTCGGGATGAACCGCGCCGTACAACTGCTGGCCGAGAAAATCGCCAGCCGTGGTGCACGTGGCCAGGCCGCCGTCCCTCTGCGCGAATTGGGCGAACACCCCGACGCTGGTGGCCCTGTAAACATAATGAAGGGCAAATACGGTCCTTATGTGAAATGGGAGAAGGTCAATGCGACAATCCCTGACACCATCGAGCCAGAAGATTTGACGATGGATCAGGCGGTCATCTTGATCGACGAACGCGCGGCAAAAGCAGGTAAAAAGCGCCCTGCTGCCAAGAAGAAAGCAGCGCCCAAGAAAAAGGCAGCGAAAAAACCCGCCGCTAAAAAGCCGGCGGCCAAAAAACCGGCCGCTGCCAAACAAGAGTAATGTCGCGGCGCTAGTTTGTTCTGCGCAACGTCCCCAGCATCTCACGGCTGGGGACGTTGTGCAGCGCGAAATTAGTATAGTGAACTGTTTGCATTCTCGAGATCGAATGGGATGCCGGATAGATCCAAGCTCCGCATACATCTTGTAGCTCGAACATGTCTTAAAATCTGGCAACAACCCAACGCCCGCAATGCTAGTTTGATGCGTTTCCTTTGCACGACCCGTCGCGCGCCGATCAAACAGAAGTGATTTGTCTCGATGCCGCGCCTTTGACAGACTCTCCTAAAAAAGCAGAGCAGAAAAAGGCAAATCAAATGGCACATTCCCCTCTCTCCCGCAGGCGCTTGCTTGTCTGCGGCACAGCGACACTCTTTACGCCGGCAATTCTGCAGGCGCAGTCCGTCAGCCCCACGCCCAATCGCCGCAACACATCAAGCTTTGTCACGCAAGACTGGCGTGATCATTTTGATACCCTGGGAAAGGCTGCGATTGTGGCCGATACAACGTCGCGCGCGCTGCATTTCTGGAGCGGAGATGGCCAGACATATAAAATGTACCCAACTTCCGTTCCGCGCAGCGATGAGTTGACCAAACGCGGCTACACTCAGATCGTGCGCAAACGCGTTGGTCCAGATTGGACCCCAACGCAGTCAATGATCGAACGCAATCCCGAACTGAAATACATGCCCCCCGGCCCCGGCAACCCATTGGGCACACATGCGATGTACCTCACGTGGCCCGCCTATTTGATCCACGGCACCCACGATACGCGCAAGATCGGGCGGCTGTCCTCTGACGGGTGTATCGGGCTTTATAACCACATGATCGAAGCCCTGTTCGAGATCGCTCCAATCGGGACACAGGTGCGTATCCTCTGAGCGTTTGACTCTGCACAACGCCAAGGGCAAAACTCCCGAAATTGATCCAGCAGCAGGGAACCTGAACGATGAACAAGATCTACGGGAGTGCGTCTTCGGCACTTGAAGGGCTTTTGCACGACGGGATGTTTATCGCGGCTGGTGGATTTGGGTTGTGCGGCATTCCTGAGTTGCTGTTGTCGGCGATCCGGGATGCGGGGACCAAGGATTTAACGTTTGCGTCCAACAATGCGGGGGTTGATGATTTTGGCATTGGGATCTTGCTGCAGACGCGTCAGGTCAAGAAAATGATCAGCTCTTATGTGGGCGAGAACGCGGAATTTATGCGCCAGTATCTCTCGGGCGAGCTCGAGTTGGAGTTCAACCCACAAGGCACGCTGGCTGAGCGGATGCGCGCGGGCGGCTGCGGCATTCCGGGGTTCTACACCAAGACCGGCGTCGGCACCGTGATCGCGGATGGCAAGGAAGTGAAGAACTGGGACGGCCAGGATTACATCCTCGAAGAGGGCATCTTTGCGGATCTGAGCATCATCAAGGCGTGGAAAGCCGACGCCACTGGCAACCTGATCTTTCGCAAGACGGCGCGCAACTTTAACCCGCCAGCGGCCATGTGCGGCAAGGTCTGTGTTGTTGAGGTCGAAGAGATTGTGCCCACCGGCACCTTTGACCCCGACCATATCCACCTGCCCGGCATCTATGTGCACCGCATCATTCAGGGGACACATGAAAAGCGCATTGAACAGCGCACCACCAGACCCAAGGGGGAGGACGTATAATGGCCGATGCACTCAAGGGCTGGGACCGCAACCAGATGGCGGCCCGCGCCGCCGAAGAGCTGAGCGATGGCATGTATGTGAACCTCGGGATCGGCATCCCGACGCTGGTGGCCAATTACGTCGGCGACAAGGACATCACGCTGCAGTCAGAGAACGGGATGCTTGGCATGGGCCCGTTCCCGATCGAGGGTGACGAAGACGCCGATCTGATCAATGCCGGCAAGCAGACCATCACCGAGCTGGACCGCACCGCTTATTTTGACAGCGCGACCAGCTTTGGCATGATCCGCGGCGGCAAGATCGCAGCGGCCATTCTGGGTGCAATGGAAGTGGCAGAAAATGGCGACCTCGCCAACTGGATGATCCCCGGCAAGCTGGTCAAAGGCATGGGCGGTGCGATGGATCTGGTCGCAGGCGTTGGCCGTGTGATCGTGGTGATGGACCACGCCAACAAGCACGGCGACAGCAAGGTCCTTAAGGCATGCACCCTGCCGCTGACCGGCGCGGGAGTTGTGGACCGGATCATCACAAACCTAGGCGTGCTCGACGTGGTGGAAGGCGGCCTGCGCATTGTGGAATGCGCCCAAGGCGTCACCGAAGCAGACCTGCGCGCCGCGACAGACGCGACACTGGTCTGAACACAACAAAACGGAACGCAGGGCCCAAAGACGGGGCCTGCGTTAGTTAGGTTGGGGAAACTGACACTCTTTTAAGATTAGTTCATCGCCGCAAACACGCAGCCATCGCTAATCAGTTCAGGTGGGGTTTTGCACAACCCCTTGGCCACCTGGAACGCGGCCAAGACTTTGGGAACGTAGTCGCGCGTTTCGGCAAAGGGCGGCACTCCCGCATATTTGCGCACCGATCCCTCACCAGAATTGTAGCCTGCGAGCACGAGGATAGGGTCATTCTCAAATTCCCCCATCAGCCAATCTAGGTATTTCACGCCGCCAGCGATATTTTGTGCAGGCACTGAGCTGTCGGTCACACCAAAGCGGTCGGCCGTCGCTGGCATCAATTGCATCAGACCTTCTGCCCCGGCTCCGCTGACCGCATCCGGCTTGCCTGCAGATTCCACTGTGATTACCGCAAGCGCCAACGCGGGCGATACATTCGTCCCAATAGTAGAGCGCAAAATATCGATGCCATGGGCGCGCGCGATGTCTTGCATGTGCTGTAGCCGTGGGGCTGGAACTGTCGATGTTGATCCTGCCAGCGTCGTCATCGCCATTTCTAACCGCCCGGGCCCCGATTGCGCAGCCTCAGGCGACACCTTGGCCCAGAACCAATCATATTGCCCCGCTACTGTCCGCTCTATCGAACCCGACGAAGTGGCAACCACATCTGGGGTGCGCTTTGGAGCCGGAGCAGCTTTCTGTTCAATTTGAATGTTAATCCTCTTGCCGCCAGCTTTCGGCGGTTTGACCCGCTTTGCACTGAATTCCGGGAAGGGAGCGGGTTTGTCTGCCTGCGCCCCTGTAGTAGCCACCACAATAGCAAGCACCGAAATACCTAATATTCGAAACATGTCTGCCTGCTCTCTTTGTTTTAGGACTGCTTTTTTCCTCAACATCGCAAAAAACAGCCCCCCAAGCCAGAAAATCAGGCCTCAAACATGGCAATTTCGCCCCAATTCGATCTTTTGGTCACGGAATTTTAACGCTTCAAATAAATTATCAAGTATAAAATAGTTTAATATCAATATCTTATAGAGAAAATCACCCTTGAGAACGTTAAGATCGCAAATGTCTCAATTGCCGTCAAATTCATGCCCCAATCAGACGGCTATATAGCGTCATACCAAGTCGGACAGGCCCAACTGAGAGAGCGGGCCACGAGACGGACGGCGAGGTTGAAAACTTAAAACACTACTGATCCTTTGGAGGGACACTACAATGATGAAATTTATCAAAAACTTCCGCAACGACGAAGATGGTGCCGTGACTGTTGACTGGGTTGTTCTTACAGCCGCAGTTGTTGGCCTGGCCGTTGCTGCTTACTCTTCAATCGAGTCTGGCGCAGAAGACCTGACAAGCTCGACTTCCACGTTCCTGGGCACCCAGGACCCTAACCTGTAATATACGGTTAGAGTTGGCCTAACAGCCATTGGCCGCGCTCTGTGAAGCAGAGCGCGGCTTTTTGTTTTTGTACCCCTAATTTAAATAGTTCGGATTAGTTATGATCAAATTTTTCAAATCTTTCCTTTTCAATGAAGAAGGTGCCGTCACCGTCGATTGGGTGGTCATTTGCGCAGGTATTGTCGCCATGTGCGTGGTCGTCGTTGCAGTGATGCAAGCTGGCACCCTTGGGCTGACAGACGGAATTGCCAACTATTTGGGCGGATTTCTCTGAACATCCGCCAAACCGCAAGGATGCCACCCTGCGGCCGAAGATTAGCCATAATCGCCGCCTAATCCTTTGGGCGAGCAAATGAGCGCCGGACAGATCCAGCGCCGATAGTAAAAGAGGTAACGACTATGCGTATGGTATTTGGATTGGTTCTACTGGTGGGTATCGCCCTAGCCGGAGGTGCTGTGTATCTCGCCAAGGGACAGATTGGCCAATACAAATCCGCCATTGAACGTGCTGAGGCGGCTAAGGCAAAACTTGTGCCTACCGAAACAGTCTACGTTGCGGAACGGGGTCTGAAGTATGGCGAAAAGCTTACGCGAGAAGATGTGCGCGCTGTCGACTTTCCGATCACGGCCATTCCAGAGGGCGCATTCATGGAAGAAGCATTGCTCTTTCCTGAGAACACCCAGGAGCTGCGGGTTATCTTGCGCCAAATGGAAAAGAACGAAGTCATCCTTGCCGTCAAGATCACCGAACCAGGTGAAGATACGGGCCTCACATCGCGTCTTGAACGAGGGATGCGCGCCTTTACGATCAAAGTTGACGTGTCCAGCGGTGTGTCAGGCTTCCTGCGCCCCGGTGACAAAGTTGATGTGTACTGGACAGGTCGCGTAAATGTTGGTGGCAAGAACAGCCGCTCTGACGTGACCAAACTGATCGAAGCTGGCGTCAAACTGATCGCCATCGACCAAAGCGCTGGTGGCACGGTAAGCGAAGCCGTCATCGCACGGACAGTAACTGTTGCAGTTGATCCCAACCAAGTGGCCGCACTCGCCCAAGCTCAGTCGACAGGCAACTTGTCGCTGTCGTTGGTAGGTGCCGGTGATGACACGATTGCAAGCGCCATCGAGGTGGATCAACGCTCGCTTCTTGGGATTGCCGATGAAGCAGTACAAGCCGAAGCAGCGAAAGAACGGGTTTGTACGATCCGGACGCGCCGCGGAGCCGAAGTGCTGGAGATCCCGATCCCCTGCACCAATTGACCTACAAACCAAGCAATTCCAGAATCTTAGCACAGCGCCGCACCCCCCTGCGGCGCTGCAGTTTTGCCTGCTGTTGCCATTTATCCACATAAGCAATGCCCCCGAACGCATTGATTCTTGCAAAAAAACCAAAATTGCCTCAGGGTGATCGAAACGACGGGCAAAAAGACCCTACCTTGAGGCGTGATCAAAAAGGCAGGTCACATGAAAATCGATAGATTTATGAAAGCAGCCCTTCTGGGGTTGTGTATAAGTGCAGCACCTGTGGCCATTACTGGCCCCATCAATGCGCAGGCTGAGGGCCTGCGTGTGGTGAAAAGCGGGACCAGCTCAATCTTAAGCGTGCCCATGAACCGCGCGGTGGTTGTCGAAAGTGACGTCCCCTTCGCGGAGCTCAGCATTGCAAACCCCGGCATCGCGGATATTTCATCCCTGTCGGACCGCACCATTTATGTCTTGGGCAAATCGCCAGGTCGCACCACGCTGACTTTGCTTGATGCATCTGGTCAACTGATCACCAACGTAGATGTTCAAGTGAACGCGGATGTCTCCGAGTTCAAGGAACGCCTACGCCAGATCTTGCCCGGTGAGAAGATCGAAGTGCGCACCGCCAATGACGGCATCGTGCTGTCAGGCGTGGTGACCTCGACCCAGAAACTGCAGCGGGCTCTTGATCTGGCGGAACGTTATGCGCCAGAACGGGTCTCGAATTTGATGAGCGTTGGCGGCATCCAGCAAGTGATGATGAAGGTGCGCTTTGCTGAAATGTCGCGCTCTGTGTCTAAATCGCTCAGCTCGTCGATCTCTCTCGGCGGCGGACTTGGAAGCGACGTAGGTATTTCGGGCGGGACCGGGACTACAAACACAGCACTTGGCGTGGCTGGCGCACTTGGCGGCAACATTCCCCTCAACAATGAAAACGCAGGGGCCGTACTTTTCGGCTTTAATGCAGGTTCAACGCAAGTCGGTATCCTGCTCGAGGCGCTTGAGCAAAAAGGCGCTGTACGCTTCCTAGCGGAACCAAACCTTGTCGCCCTTTCCGGACAAGAGGCCAAGTTCCTTGCAGGCGGCGAATACCCTGTCCCTGTTGCGCAAGATAACGACCAGATTTCGGTAGAGTTCAAACCGTTTGGCGTGGAAATGTCCTTTATCCCCCGTGTGGTTGATGAAGATCTGATCAACATCGAAATGAATGCAGCTGTTTCGGCGATTGACCCGACCAATGGCTTTTCCTTTGATGGTGGACTTACCATTGCGGCCTTCACCCGGCGCGAAACATCAACCACAATTGAGCTTCGTGACGGCGAGAGCTTCGCGGTCGCAGGGCTTTTGGAAGACGATTTCACGGACAACTCAAGCCAATTGCCGTGGATCGGTGATGTACCGGTTTTGGGCGCGCTTTTCCGCAGTGCGGAATACCAGCGGAGCCAGACAGAATTGGTGATTATCGTAACAGCGCACCTTGTGAGCCCTACTCGTGGTGATGCGTTGTCCCTACCAACCGACCGTATCAAACCCCCCACCGAAAGTGATCTGTTCCTCAATGGACGCACCTCTGCCGGGACACGGACACCTAAAACGGGTGCCGCCGGCGAAGTGGCAAAGCAGGATTTCGGCGGCTCCTATGGCTACGTACTGGATTAAGACAATGAACAGCACTCTCGCCAAAAAACGCACACAGTTCGCCCTGATTGCAGTCCTTACTGCATCCGGGTGCGCCACAAGCTCCGACGGGCTCTATACCCAGTTCTTTTCTGAGGCCGGAGCAATAACCAACACGGATGCGGCTGATAGCTCGAACCTCAACAATCGTTTGGTGCAAACCGGCGAACGCGATGTGACCTTCAATTTGGCCAAACGCTTTGAAGGCGAAGTCAGCCCAATGATCAATTTTGCCTTTAACTCTTCACAGTTAGACGCCGGGGCTCAGGCTACGCTGTTGGAACAGGTGAACTGGATTAAGCAATTCCCTGAAATCCGCTTTCGCGTCTACGGACATACGGATGCAGTTGGGTCTACCCGTGCAAACAAAGCACTTGGATTGCGTCGCGCCCGCGCTGTTGTGAAGTTTTTCAACCAGCAAGGTATCAGCAGCAGCCGACTTGAGGCCGTCGCATCATTTGGGGAAACCCAACCGGTCGTACTGACACAACAGCCAGAGCGCGCCAACCGACGGACTGTGACCCAGGTCAGCGGATTTGTGGAACGCCATCCGACCGTTCTGGATGGCAAATATGCCCAAGTTATCGGCCGCGAATATATCGCAAGCGCTACGGCAGTCAGCGAAGTTGGCGACGACGCGCTTACGGCGATCGGCAACTAACCACTCCGAAAACTAACGAATCTTTAAGGCCAGCCCCACCCCGGGCTGGCCTTTTTCGTTGGCCCTGTCCCATGGGTCAATCAAACGCTCAGGTCATGATCGTTTCAACATATCCAACAATCGAAGCTTTTTAGCCCCAATCTCGCCCAGATTAGCTGTGATATTCACATCAATGGGACAAATCTATCCGGCAATAGCGCCGGACTTGGGCATCCACAGACGAACGACAGAACACAAATTTTGCATTCTGCCTTCACTGTTTGGCCCTTGGTAAAAGGAAGATAAGGCAATGAGCAGCATCACGCCACAACCCGAAGCCGGCAGTATTGTCGCCTGTACAGTCAGCCGCGACGTACAAAATTTCGACCTCCTGATCGAGGATATGGAAAGCGCGTTGGGCGAAAGCTGGGGTGATCTTGGTTTTGCCGAAGCGCTGGCCTTTTTTGGACAACCCGAAGCCCAAGAAATGCAATTTGTCGCGCTTGCGATGGATGAGGCAGATGAAGAGAACCTTGTTTTGATGGGTGAAATCATTGCGCAAGCCAAGAAACGCGACATCCGTGTGATCCTTATTGCCGAGGATGTCACGCCAGGAGCGCTACATTCCTTGCTGCGCCAAGGCGCTGACGAATTTGTACCCTACCCTCTTCCTGAGGGAGAATTGGCATTGGCGATTGAACGTGTCCGCACACCAATCGCCGTTGCGCCGCCCGTCGCAGAAGCACCCGCTGCACCACAATTGCGCGCTGGCACTAAAAAAGATGGCGCATTAATCGTTGTACACGGGCTTGCTGGCGGCACCGGATCCACGACCATGGCCGTAAACCTTGCTTGGGAACTTGCGAATGCTGAAAAAACCGGCGGGCCTTCGGTCTGCCTGATCGATTTGGATCTGCAATACGGCTCCGTATCGACATTCCTTGATCTGCCGCGCCGCGAGAACGTCTATGAGATGCTCTCTGATACGGAAACCATGGATGAAGAGATCTTTGGCCAAGCACTTTTGACCTTCGAGGAAAAGCTGCATGTCCTGACCGCCCCGTCCGAGATGTTACCGTTGGACATCATCTCTTCTGAGGATGTGGACCGCATCATCGGGTTGGCGCGGGATCAGTTCGACTATGTCATCATCGACATGCCATCGACGCTGGTTCAGTGGTCCGAGACGGTCTTGAACCAAGCGCATGTCTATTTTGCGATGCTTGAACTCGACATGCGCTCAGCCCAGAACACGCTGCGTTTCAAACGCGCTTTGCAATCCGAAGAGCTCCCGGTCGAAAAGCTGCGCTATGTGATGAACCGTGCGCCCAAGTTCACCGATTTGAACGGCAAAGGCCGGGTAAAGCGGATGGCTGAAAGCCTGAGCATTTCTATTGATGTGAGCCTGCCAGATGGCGGGAAACCGATCACACAAGCCAACGACCACGGCTTGCCGCTGGCTTCTTCGGCACCCAAAAGCCCGCTGCGCCGTGAAATCGCCAAGCTGGCCCTATCGATCCATACCCTCAAAGACGACGCGGCCCAAGCGGCCTAACCGTCATAGAAAGAAGAGCGCATGTTTTCCAAATATAAGAAATCAGCCAGCGAGGTACCTGCATCCTCGGGTAAGGCGGTAAACGTCACGCCCATCGAGGAAGCAAAGCCAGCAGCGAATGCGCCTGCAAGCATACGCAAGGCGGCCCCGGCCGTTGCGGCAGCGCCGATTGATAAGGAAGTCAAACGCAAGCAGCGGATGAGTGACATCAAGCTTGAATTGCACCGCGCGTTATTGGACAGCCTAAACTTGTCCGCGCTTGAGCATGCCACTGAGCAAGATTTGCGCCAAGAGATCAACTCCATTGCCACCGAAGTGCTGACAGATCGCAATATCGTCTTGAACCGCGAAGATCGGTTGCAGCTCAACTCAGAGCTTTATGACGAAGTGACCGGCCTTGGCCCACTTGAGACGCTTTTGAAAGACGAAACCGTCAACGATATTCTTGTGAACGGACCGCAGCAGATTTTTGTTGAACGCTCGGGTAAACTCGAACTGACGGATGTGACGTTCAAAGACGAACGCCACCTGCTGCGCATCATTGATAAAATCGTTTCGGCCGTTGGCCGCCGCGTCGATGAAAGCAACCCATACGTCGATGCGCGCCTTAAAGACGGCTCACGTTTTAACGCTATGGTGCCTCCTGTTGCCGTTGACGGCAGCTTGGTCTCCATTCGTAAATTCAAGAAAGATAAACTTGGCATTGATGATCTGGTGCAATTCGGTGCGTTTACTGAAGAGATGGCGGCATATTTGCAGGCCGCTGTGGCAACACGCCTAAACATCATCGTTTCAGGCGGTACTGGGTCGGGTAAGACCACCACGCTGAACGCACTTTCATCCTTTATCGATAATGCTGAACGCATCCTGACCATTGAGGATACGGCGGAACTTCAGCTGCAACAGACCCATGTGGGCCGGATGGAAAGCCGCCCGCCCAATGTTGAAGGCAAAGGCGAGGTTTCCCCCCGCGACTGCTTGAAAAACGCTCTGCGGATGCGCCCTGACCGGATCATCGTGGGTGAAACACGTGGCGAAGAAGTCATCGACATGCTCCAGGCCATGAACACAGGTCACGACGGATCAATGACAACAATCCACGCAAACTCTGCGCGAGATGGTGTGTCACGTCTGGAAAACATGATCGCAATGGCCGGTATCGAGATGCCGCTCAAAGCGGTACGTAGCCAAGTCTCTTCGGCTGTGAACCTCATTGTTCAGGCCTCGCGTCTGCAAGACGGCTCGCGCCGCATGACATCCATCACCGAAATTACCGGCATGGAAGGCGACGTGATCTCTATGCAGGAAATCTTTCGCTACCAGCGCGTTGGCCTCACACCCGAAAACAAGATCATCGGTCACTTCACAGCTACCGGTGTGCGCAGCCACTTTGCGGAACGCTTCCGCATGTGGGGCTATGACTTGCCATCGTCCATCTACGAACCAATCGCAGCCCAGTAAGGATCAATCCAATGAGTGCTGAACCAATTATTTACGGCCTGATCTTTATCGGTGTGCTGGTACTTGTCGAAGGCCTGTACCTTGTTGCCTTTGGCAAATCGATCAGCCTCAACAGTCGCGTAAACCGCCGGCTTGAGATGCTCGAAAAAGGTGCGCGCCGCGAAGAGGTCCTGGACAAGCTGCGCAAGGAAATGCAGCAGCATATGAGCGCCAAATCGATCCCGCTCTATTCCTTGCTGGCTGAAAAAGCACAAAAGGCCGCGATTGCCTTCACGCCCAAGCAACTCTTGTTGGTTATGGTAGGCGTCGCAGTCTTTGCCTTTCTGGGTTTGACGATCGGCACCGCAACAGAGCCGCCGGTGCGTGTTCTGATGTCCATCGGCATCGGTGTTGGTGGGGTCTATTTCTGGGTGTCATCCAAAGCCAACAAGCGCATGAGCCTGATCGAAGAACAACTGCCCGACGCCGTTGAATTGATGGTGCGAAGCCTGCGTGTTGGTCACCCTTTCAACAACGCAATTTCGATCGTCTCCAAAGAAATCCAAGATCCGCTGGCTTCTGAATTTGGGGTGATTTCCGACGAAAGCGCTTATGGCCGGGACGTTGGTGAGGCGCTTAAAGACATGGCCGAACGCCTAGACATGCAAGATTTGCGCTTCCTCGCTGTTGCTGTGACGATTCAGCAGCAATCGGGCGGTAACCTTGCAGAAATCCTTGCTGGCTTGGCTAAGGTGATCCGCGCCCGTTTCCGCCTGTTCCGCCGTGTCAAAGCGATCACGGCTGAGGCGAAATGGTCTGGCAAGTTCCTATCTGCCTTCCCCATCATGGCCTTGATCGTGATTAACGTTGGCGACCCGACCTATTACGATGAGGTCCGCACGCACGAGATGTTCATTCCCGCCTGTTTCGCGGTGGGTATTTTCCTCGCAGTCAACCTTGTGGTGATGCGCGTCCTCACCGACATCAAAGTTTAAGGGGCCGACATGTTCATCCTTACTAGTATCAATGACAAGATTACGGAGCTTTTGGGCCCTCTTGGCCTAATCATCATCGTAGGTGTGCTGGGACTTGGCTTGGTTGCTGTTACCGTCACAATGATGATGCGCCAGCCTGAAGATCCGCTTGAAAAACTGAAGCGGTCTGCGACATCTAACACTGGCAAGGACGCCAAAACTCAGTTGCGCGACAAAGATGGCAATGCCCAGCTACAGAAATTCGCAACATTCCTTGAACCCAAGGATGTCGCAGAACTGAGTGCCAAGCAGCTTGAGCTGCGTCAGGCGGGCTACCAGTCGCGCGATGCGGTGCGGGTATTCTACTTTGCTCAGATGATACTTGGCATCATCGGCCTAATTGCTGGCGTTGTTTATGTGAACTTTCTGGGTGGCGGCGAAGGCTTAAGCACTCAAAAGATGATGATGTATTCTGTCGGACCTGGCGCAGTTGGATATTACCTACCCAAATACTGGGTCACCCGCCGCGTGGCTGAACGCAAGGAACAGATCGAACGCGGTTTTCCCGATGCATTGGATATGATGCTGGTCTGCGTCGAAGCTGGCCAATCAATGGACCAATGTATCGTGCGTGTTGCCCGTGAATTGCGCGCCTCATACAGGGCACTTGCCGATGAATTCGAAGTGGTTGCGTATGAAATGAAGGCCGGTAAAGACAAAGTCACCGTGCTGAATGACATGGGCACCCGTTGCGGCGTGCAGGATGTATCGTCTTTTGTGACGGTGCTGGTTCAATCAGCAGCCTTTGGTACATCAATCGCCGACGCTCTGCGTGTCTATGCTGCCGAGATGCGGGATAAACGTGTGATGCGCGCCGAAGAAGCCGCAAACAAGTTGCCAACTAAGATGACGCTTGCCACTATGATGCTGACCGTACCGCCGTTGCTGATCATTCTGGTTGGCCCATCGGTGCACGGCATCACGCAATTGGGCAACATGGGCGGACCGGGACAATAACGAAACCACTGCCGGTGCGGGCCACGGCCCGCGCCATATCATTTATGGGCCTCGCCCTCGCTTTAACCGCCTGCTCGCCGGGCGGTTTTGGCACGCCTGGCTTTAAAGACGAACCTGACAATCCTTTTGCACCCGGCGTAGATCTAAACGCTGAAGCCGAAAATGGGGTCGAAGTTGGCCACCGGTTGATCGCTGCCGGCCAGTTTGAGCTGGCAATCAGGTCTTTCAACCGTGCAGCGCTGGATCAGGGCATAGATGCGGAAATTCTGTCAGGATTAGGCAATGCAAATTTGGGTTTAGGGCGGCTTGGCCAAGCTGAAACCTTGATGCGCCGCGCAGTAGCGCGCGACGAAACACAGCCCGAAATTTGGAACAATCTAGGCGTTGTCTTGATGGAGCGTGGCAAAAATGCCGAAGCTCAGCAAGTATTTCGCAAGGCCTATGCACTCGACAATGGCCAAAGCGATGCAATTCGGGACAATCTTCGCTTAGCACTCGCAAAATCACAGAATTCTGTTATTCTTGAGGGACAAAGCGAAAACTATAAATTGGTGCGCCGCGGGTCAGCCGACTATCTGATCCGCCCGACTCTATAAAGAGCGGCACGCCAGACCGAGGCAAGAGCAGTAAAAGGACGCAAAACATGCGCCACCCCATCCTTTTTTCCGCCGTTCTGGCGGGTGTTACCGCGTTGGCGGCTTGTGGTGAGAAAACCGCAGACGAAACCGTCGAGCGTGCTTTTCAGGACGTAAACGTTGTTGATGAAAACAACCTGTCAGATGTGATGCTGACGGTTGGTGACCCCAACGAGGCGGTTACATTCTTTCAACGAACCTTAAAAGAAAAGCCCGACAGCATCGAACATCAACGCGGCCTTTCGCTGTCTTTGGTCCGCGCCAAACGCTACGATGAAGGGGCCGCCGCATGGGCCCGCACAACAACTTTGGTAGGCGCGACACCAGACGACAGTATTGAACTGGCCGATGCGCTTATCCGGGCTGGCAATTGGGACCGCGCCGAAAAGGTACTCGATAGCGTTCCGCCAACCCATGAGACGTTCAAGCGCTACCGGCTTGAGGCGATCGTCGCCGACAGCCAGCAAGAGTGGAAGAAGGCAGATAGCTTTTATGAAATAGCGATTGGCCTAACAACCGCCCCTGCCCCGGTGCTGAACAATTGGGGTTATTCCAAGCTGACACGCGGCGACTATTCGGATGCAGAGCGGCTCTTTACTGCTGCAATCAATCAAGACAGCAGCTTGTTTACGGCTAAAAACAACTTGATCTTGGCCCGGGGTGCACAGCGAGAGTACACCCTGCCTGTGATCCCAATGGACCAGGTAGAACGTGCACAACTGCTGCACACTCTCGCCTTATCCGCAATCAAACAAGGCGACGTAGAGACCGGCAAAGGACTGCTGCGCGAAGCCATCGACACCCATCCCCAACATTTTGAAGCTGCCGTACGCTCCTTGCGGGCGCTCGAAAACGCCGCAGGCTAGAGCCATGACCCTTACGACCTATGAGGCGATGTGGTTCTTGCCCTTCGTTTTGCCCATCTGTTTTTATGTCGCCTTTACCGACATGAAAGAAATGCGCATCACCAATCAGGCGGTGATCGCATTGGCTATGGTTTTTGTGGTTATCGGCCTGATTGCTCTGCCATTTGATCTTTATCTGTGGCGTCTTCTGAGTATGGCAATCGTTCTGGTTGTCGGCATCGTGTTGAATGCCGCAGGTGTCATGGGGGCCGGCGACAGTAAATTCGCCGCCGCCGCTGCACCTTTCATTGCCATCGGTGATCTACGCTTGTTGATGGCACTCTTCACGGCAACTTTATTGGCCGCAGCCCTGACTCACCGCGCCGCAAAATACTCGCCCCTGCGCCGCCTCGCGCCAAATTGGCAAAGCTGGAATCAAGGTAAGAAATTCCCCATGGGGCTCGCTCTTGGCACAACATTGGCACTCTATTTGATACTTGGATTTTCTCACGGGGCCTGAATTTGGCCATTTTCCCCCACTAATCTGCGTTCAACGCAGCACCTACCCCGATCATTGAACACGAAAGAGGGTTTTTAGATGAATATGCAGTCCAGCGCAGTCGTCGCACCACCGCCCCCGCGCACGATTGAGGATATGAAACTTCCCATCGTTATGATGCGCGACATCCTCCTCAAAACAATCTTTCGCAAGAACGTGGATTTGGTCAGTGAACTGAGCGCAGCAATTTGTCTGCCCATTCAAGTGACGCAGGAACTGGTCGACATGGCCCGTACCCAGCGTTTGCTCGAAGCGACGGGCACGCTGAATGCACAAAACGGCAACGAAATGGGCTACCAGCTCACCGATGCTGGCAAGGCGCGCGCGCTTGATGCCCTTGCACAATCCGAATATTTTGGTGCCATGCCGGTTCCGCTCGAAGTTTACCGCGAACAGGTCAAACGCCAATCCGTGCGCAATATGCAAATCACGCGCGCGCAACTCACTGGTGCCATGGGTCATCTTGTGTTGCCTGACATGCTGCTTGATCAATTAGGCCCAGCTGTTTCGGCCGGACGTTCGATCCTCATGTACGGCCCACCCGGAAACGGGAAATCCAGTATTTCCAATGGGATACGAGACGCTCTTGGCGATCAAGTCTACGTTCCGCGCGCGATCGAATACGCTTCGCAAGTCATCACTGTTTATGATCCAATCGTCCACAGCGAGGTTGCACAAACCGAACAAGATCCAAACTCACTGCGCCGCGTCACCCGATTTGACGCGCGCTATGTCTGCTGTGAGCGCCCTACCGTGATCACCGGCGGTGAACTCTCGCTGTCGATGCTTGATCTGGTGTACAATCCGACCGCGCGGACCTACCAGGCACCGCTACAACTGAAATCCACTGGTGGTATCTTTATCGTGGACGACCTTGGCCGTCAGGCTGAGCCTCCACAGAGCCTTGTGAACCGTTGGATCGTTCCGCTTGAAGAATCCAAGGATATCCTCTCGCTGCAATCAGGTGAAAAGTTCGAGGTCCCTTTTGACACGCTTGTCATCTTCTCTACCAACTTTCACCCCAACGAGATTTTTGACCAAGCGGCTCTGCGCCGGATTTTCTTCAAGATCAAGATCGACGGTCCGAACCAAGCTAACTTCCTCAAGATTTTTGCCATGGTCGCTAAAAAACGCAAAATGGCACTGGATGAAGCGACGCTGGTGCATCTTTTGAAGGTAAAATACCCGACCATCGACAATTTTTACGCAAACTATCAGCCGATATTCCTGATCGATCAGATGATTTCGATCTGTGATTTTGAGGGCATTCCTTATCAGATGTCTCCCGCCTTGGTGGACCGGGCTTGGGCTAACATGTTCGTCAAAGACGAAGTTATCATCAAGTGAGCTATCCAACGCATCGCCTGACCGGCGTTGGCGTAGCAGGCTGTGGGCGCATGGGTGGACCAATGCTTGCCGCTTTGCGCGCTGCTAACATCCATGCGATGGGCTATGACATTGCACCTGGAGACCAGCCGCATGTCACACATGACGCCACGGCCTTTGCCCAGCCGTTGGAGACACTGATCTCCGTCGTGCGCGACATTCCTCAAACCGAAGATGTGCTGTTTGGCGTCCAAAATTTTGCGACCGCCCCCAAGCTCAGCACGGTGATCATCTGCTCCACCCTGTCCCCGGTTTACGTTCGCGATCTGCGCGACCGCATGCCGAAACACATCAGCCTCATCGACGCGCCGATGTCCGGCGCACAGATCGCTGCCCAAGAGGCGCGCCTCAGCTTTATGCTGGGCGGAGACGAACTCTCGATCGACGCGGCCCAGCCGCTCTTTGATGCGATGGGCAAACATTTCCACCGCATGGGGAAATACGGCAATGGCATGCAAGCGAAGGTGCTCAATAACCTACTTGCTGCGTCCCACACGGCAATGACGCGACTTGTCCTTGATTGGGCTGATGAGGCTGAACTGGATTCGGAAAAACTTCTGGACCTGATCCATACGTCATCGGGTCAAAACTGGCTGGCCTCGGGCTTTGATAACATCGAATTTGCCCGTGACGGCTTTGCGGATGAAAACACGATCGCCATCCTCGTCAAAGATGTCGCCAGCGCCCTTGATGCAGCACCAGGCAGCGCAGATTTATCCCTGCCTAAAACGATCATGAACAATCTTGCCGCGCTGAAACCACGGAAATAAGAGCCTCCGGGTAAAAATGGCAAAGGGCGTGACAACCCGATCTGCAATCGAGGCTGGCCCCGCTGCGTGTACGCGCTACACTCCGCTTCATGCACGACCTGCCCCCCAAATTTACGGAATGGTTCGCCACCAAAGGCTGGTCCATCCACCCCCATCAGCGAACCATGCTGGATCGGGCAGATGCCCCGGCCCTACTGCTGATTGCGCCAACCGGCGGCGGCAAGACGTTGTCTGGGTTTCTGCCGACCCTGATTGATCTGGCCGATGGCAATCACAAAGGCATGCACACGCTCTACATCTCTCCGCTCAAGGCGCTTGCTGCGGATATCAAACGCAATCTGACCACCCCTGTCACGGAAATGTCCCTGCCGATCACGATTGATGAACGAACCGGCGACACACCTCAATCGCGACGCAAACGCCAGCGCGCTGACCCACCAAACATCTTCCTAACCACCCCAGAAAGCCTTGCTTTGTTGGTCAGCTATCCAGACGCCGCGCATATGTTTAAGGGTCTCAAGCGCGTTGTGATTGATGAAATCCATGCCCTCGCGGACTCCAAACGCGGCGATCAAATGATGCTGGCGTTGACGCGGCTTCAGACCTTGTGCCCCGCCCTCAAGCGCGTCGGCCTGAGCGCCACGGTTGAAGACCCCGACGCCATTGCACATTTCATGGCCCGCCACCCCGATCCGTGCGAAATCCTGCGCGCTGATCCCGGCCCTGCTCCGGATATCCAAATGCTGACAACGCCCGAGGCACCGCCGTGGTCGGGCGGTGGGGCGGCCTATGCGATCCCGGCGGTGCTTGATCATGTGCGTCAACACAACACCACGCTGATTTTCCACAACACCCGCGCGCAGGCCGAAATCTTTTTCCACAAACTCTGGCTCGCCAACGAAGACAGCCTGCCGATCGGCATCCACCACGGTAGTCTCGACAAGGTCCAACGCGCGCGGGTCGAGGCCGCGATGGTGCGCGGTGATTTGCGCGCAATTGTCTGCACCGGCTCACTTGATCTGGGGATCGACTGGGGTGATGTCGACCTCGTCATCCAAATTGGCGCGCCCAAAAACGTCAAACGTTTGGTGCAACGGATCGGGCGCGCCAATCATCGCTACAATGCCCCATCCAAAGCTCTCTTGGTGCCCGCAAACCGATTTGAAGTGGTCGAATGTGTCGCCGCCCTCGACGCTGTATTAGCCGGAGACTTGGACGGCGATCCACGCGGACCCGGCCCGCGGGATGTCTTGTGCCAGCATATCCTCATCGCAGCCTGCGCCGGGCCCTTCGTTGCAGACGAGTTGTTTGCCGAAGTCACATCAGCGGGTGCCTACTGCGCCCTGTCTCGCGCTGAATTTGACGCCTGTCTCGATTTTTGTGCCACCGGTGGCTACTCTCTGCGTGCTTATGATCGCTGGCAAAAATTGGTTGAGCAGGATGGCCTCTGGCACCTCCGGGACCCGCGTTCCACGCAGCGCATTCGTATGAACATCGGCACCATTCAGGACACTGACACACTCAAAGTTCGTATGCGGCGAAGCCGCGGTGGCAAGCCCCTGGGCGAAATCGAAGAAAGCTTTGCCGCGTCACTCACCCCTGGTGATACGTTTCTGATCGGCGGGCGGGTTGTGAAGTACGAAGGCCTGCGCGAGATGACTGTTGAAGTTTCGCGCGATGCGGCCAAAAAGCCCAAGATCGCCACCTTCATGGGCACAAAATTCGCCACTTCCACCCAATTGTCGGCGCGCGTGCAACGAATATTCGCCCAAGATAATTGGCCCGAATTACCCGACCACACAGCCCAGTGGCTGCAGCTTCAGCGCGACGTCAGTCAGCTGCCGCAACCGGGTCGCTTGCTGATTGAGAGCTTCCCCCATGAAGGGCGCGAACAGACCGTGATTTATGGCTTTGCAGGGCGCAACGGGCAACAAACCTTAGGGTTGCTCCTCACGAAACGGATGGAAGAAATTGGGCTGAACCCATTGGGTTTTGTCGCGACCGACTATGCCACGTTGATCTGGGGGTTGGACGCTGTCACCGATCCTACCCCTCTGTTCGATCTGGATGCGCTGCAAGACGGGTTGGAGACATGGCTGGCGGGCAACGCGGTGATGAAACGCACCTTTCGCGCCTCGGCAACCATAGCTGGCCTGATTGAGAGAAACGCGCCACAAGCGCGGAAATCGGGGCGGCAGGCGACGTTCAGCTCTGACATACTTTACGACACACTTTTCCGCTATGATCCAGAGCATCTAATGCTGGATATAACCCGCGAAGAAGCGCTTCGGGGCCTCA
Source organism: Sulfitobacter sp. SK012 (assembly GCF_003352085.1). Classification (NCBI taxonomy): domain Bacteria; kingdom Pseudomonadati; phylum Pseudomonadota; class Alphaproteobacteria; order Rhodobacterales; family Roseobacteraceae; genus Sulfitobacter; species Sulfitobacter sp. SK012. Next base: position 1,311,635 of record NZ_CP025804.1, on the reverse strand, counting down.
TTGATTTTGGCCGCATCGAAGAAATGATCACTCGCATTGGCGACCGCATCGATCATCGCACGCTGGCGCATGTAACGCCTTTAGCCGCCCCGCTGTTTTTGGAAATGGGCCGCGTCCCCGTCAAAGGGGATGCCGAGGAACGCCTGTTGGCCGAAGAATCCGCGCGGCTGATGCAAACATCCGGTCTGGCGCAAATCTCTCCTGCGCCGTCAGACAAGCCGCGCTGGCGTGCCGGTTTCTAACGATCAGATCCTCTTGCAAATAGAAGCCAACCAGCTCATGAACAAAGAATGAACAGCGTCGATCTTTCTCTATGTGGCGCACATTTAAGCGCACTTGGCTCAGGAGCACTATGGTGGCCTGATGAAGCGTTGTTGGTGGTGAGTGACCTGCATCTGGGCAAGTCCGACCGGATTGCACGGCGCGGTGGTGCGACCCTGCCCCCCTACGAGACATACGACACGCTGGACAGGCTAGCCCATGATCTTGAGGTTACTGGAGCCACTCAAGTGATCTGCCTCGGCGACAGTTTCGATGATCTGATGGCTGCAAACACTCTGCCAGAGCACGAAAGGTTGTGGATCATTCGGCTTCAGGCTGGTCGCCGTTGGGTCTGGATTGAAGGAAACCATGATCCCGGCCCCATCAGCTTTGGCGGCACGCATCTGGCGGAATTTGCGCTTGGGCCGCTGACCTTTCGCCATATCGCAGAGGCCGGTGCTACGGGTGAGATATCCGGCCATTACCACCCCAAAGCTAGTGTGAAAGCACGCGGGCGCAGCATCTCCCGGCCCGCATTTTTGATTGATCGCGACCGGCTCATCATGCCCGCATACGGCACATATACCGGGGGCTTGCGCAGCACATCAGACGCACTGTGCAGCTTGATGGCGAAGGATGCCCACGCTATTCTCACGGGACCCAACCCCGTTACAATCCCCATGCCAAGGAACGCCTGATGCAGCCAGATGCAATTGCCCGCATTCACCGCAGTTTCACGGCGCAAAATATGATGGTTACTTTTGGGGCCGAATGTACGCATGTCGAGGCTGGCCTGGTGCGCATCAGCGCCCCCATTCTACCCGGTGCGCTGCAACAACAGGGCTTTGGCCACGCGGGATTAACCTTTTCCATCGGAGATTCCGCGGCCGGTTATGCAGCGCTGACCATGCTGCCCCTTGACCAAGAGGTTGTGACATCTGAAATCAAGATCAACCTGTTGGCCCCGGCACGCGGAGACCTTTTGGTCGCCACAGGCCGCGTGATCAAACCCGGCAAGCGGCTGTGTGTTGTAACGGCCGAGGTACATGCGTTCGATCAGGGCGCAAAGACCCTGATCGCTATCTTGCAAGGCACAATGGTGCCTATTTCTGCCTAAAGTTTAGGCGGTCAGCCCTTCGGGCTCTTCCAGACCATTCGCACGGCAACAGGCCGTGACCGTGTTGGCCAAGAGACACGCGATGGTCATCGGCCCAACACCACCCGGAACCGGCGTGATCGCACCCGCAACCGCAGCACAGCTTGCGAAATCCACGTCGCCAACCAGCTTGGTTTTGCCTTCGCCCTTTTCAGGGGCATCAAGACGGTTGATGCCAACATCAATCACAGTTGCGCCGGGTTTGATCCAGTCGCCAGGCACCATTTCCGGTCGCCCTACAGCCGCCACAACGATATCAGCGCGGCGCACCACGTCAGCCAAATCTTTGGTCCGGCTATGTGCAATTGTAACAGTCGCACTATCACCCAACAACAGCTGCGCCATGGGTTTTCCGACGATATTGCTTCGTCCGATTACAACCGCATTCATGCCAGAGATGCTGCCGTGATGATCACGAAGCATCATCAAACATCCCAACGGCGTACAAGGCACCATGGATTTTTGGCCAGTACCCAGCAATCCAACGTTCGAGATATGAAAGCCGTCCACATCCTTGGCCGGGTTGATCGCGTTGATCACCAGATCCTCGTCCAAGTGCTTGGGCAGCGGCAGTTGTACCAAAATACCGTGGATTTCGGGATCATTGTTGAGCTTCTCAATCAACGCCAACAACACGTCCTGTGCTGTCTCTACGTCCAGCTTGTGCTCAACTGACTTCATGCCCACCTCAAGCGTCATCTTGCCTTTGGAACGCACGTAAACTTGGCTTGCGGGGTCTTCGCCGACCAAAACCACTGCCAGCCCCGGCGTGATGTTGTGATCAGCTTTCAGTCGGGTCACATGCTGACCCACTTGCGCGCGCACGCGGCTTGCAAATTCTTTGCCGTCGATGAGTTTTGCCGTCATTCTATAGCCCTCGTTATCTTTTAAAGTTGACCCGGTGGGTCCAAGTTTCGCCATCCGTGATCAGTAGTTCTTCGAAATGCATTAACTGCAGCAGGTCATAGAACGTGACAACATCTTGCAGTTCTTCTTGTTGGTAAAACCCGTTTTGCCGCACTGAAACCGTCAATTGTGCCATGATGGCGCGGGCGCGGTATAGCGTTGAGAGCACATCGTCATCCAATGCGGTCAAAATCAGCGTCGACGCATCATTGCCTTTTGCAAAAAAGACAAAGCGCGGGCTTTCAGGAGAATCCAGCTGTGCATTCGTAATTTGATTTACGAAATCAACACGAACAGATTTGCTGCTGTTGTCTTCATCTCGGATCAAACGATCAAAGTTCTCTTCGGACGTGATCTCAGGATAATAGTAGCCAACGAGGTCATCACTGGCCGTTACCAAAGTTGATGTGGCGAAAAAAGCAGCGATGGCGAGCGTAAACCTGATCATGAGACAGTCCTTTTGTTGTTCCGCGTCAAGCTGACCGGATTTCACGCAAAGGACAAGCGAACCTGCCCTTTGCGTGTTGTTTGTAGAGCTTAGAACAACCCTTCGACTTCGCCTTCTGCATTTAGCTTGATGTTTTCAGCTGATGGAACGCGTGGCAGACCGGGCATTGTCATGATCTCACCACAGATGACGACAATAAAGCCTGCACCCGCTGACAGACGCACTTCACGCACCGGAACGCTAAAGCCTGTAGGCGCGCCGCGACGGTCTGGGTCGGTGGTAAAGCTGTATTGCGTCTTGGCCATACAAACCGGCAGATTGCCGTATCCTTGATCTTCCCAATCCTTGAGTTGGTTGCGGATCTTCTGATCGGCAAGGACTTCGTCAGCGCGGTAGATACGCTTGGCCACAGTTTCGATCTTTTGGAACAGTGGCATTTCATCAGGATAAAGTGGAGCGAAGTTCGCGCTGTCACCATCAGCGATTTCAGCTACGCGGGTCGCCAGATCGGCGGACCCTTCGGAGCCCAACTCCCAATGGCGTGACAAGATCGCCTCTGAGCCTTGGCTTTTGACGTAATCCTTGACTGCTTGCACTTCGGCATCGGTGTCCGTGACAAAGTGGTTGATTGCCACAACAACAGGCACGCCAAAGGACTTCATATTCTCGATATGACGCCCAAGGTTTGCACAGCCATTGTTGACCGCATCAACGTTCTCATTGCCCAGATCAGCTTTGGCAACGCCGCCGTTCATCTTCATCGCACGCACAGTGGCCACCACGACCACGCAGGACGGGGCAAGACCCGCCTTGCGGCATTTGATGTTCATGAACTTTTCTGCACCCAAATCAGCACCAAAGCCTGCTTCGGTCACAACATAATCCGCCAGTTTCAGGGCAGTTGTCGTTGCAATCACCGAGTTACAGCCATGCGCGATATTCGCAAACGGACCGCCATGCACAAACGCAGGGTTATTCTCGAGCGTCTGAACAAGGTTTGGCTGCATCGCGTCTTTCAACAGTACAGTCATCGCACCATCAGCTTTGATGTCGCGAGCATAGACAGGCGTGCGGTCGCGGCGATAAGCCACAATCATATTACCCAGACGGGTTTGCAAATCAGTAAGGTTATTGGCCAGGCACAAAATCGCCATGACTTCGGACGCCACAGTAATGTCGAAACCCGTTTCACGCGGGAAGCCATTCGAGACGCCGCCAAGCGAGGCCGTGATCTGGCGCAATGCGCGGTCGTTCATGTCCACAACCCGGCGCCAAACAACGCGGCGCGTGTCGATCTCAAGCTCATTGCCCCAATAGATGTGGTTATCGACCATTGCCGACAAAAGGGAGTGCGCCGAGGTGATCGCATGGAAATCGCCTGTGAAGTGCAGGTTCATTTCTTCCATTGGCACGATCTGAGCATACCCGCCGCCTGCAGCGCCGCCCTTCATCCCAAAGTTCGGGCCCAAAGATGCCTCGCGGATACACACAGCGGCATTCTTGCCAATGCGGTTCAGACCGTCGCCCAGACCAACTGTGGTTGTGGTCTTACCCTCGCCCGCAGGTGTCGGATTGATCGCCGTGACCAAGATCAGCTTGCCATTCGGTTTGTCCTGAACGGAGTTGATGAACGACTGCGATACTTTCGCCTTGTCGTGGCCGTAGGGCAGCAGATCATCCGAGGAGATACCAAGCTTTTGACCGATCTCCTGGATCGGTTTCTTGGTCGCTTCGCGTGCAATTTGGATGTCAGTCTTGAAAGCCATGGTAAAGTTCCCCGTGTTACGCTTTGTGCTGCGCCATCCATACAGCGCCGGCGGCATAATAACGCGGTGCATTTCCGACATTTCCACCCCTTGATGCGGCGAGAGAGGCTATTGGGATTTCCTTTTGGAAACGACAAAGCTGATTTTAGCCGAAAAGCAGATCATCCGGTATCGGGCCAAATGCTCAGAAATCCGCAGCTCTTGTTGCCAGAACACGCAATGCGCCCACGTCCGTGAACCCAGCTTCCTGCGCGGCTTCAAGAGCGTCATCTGCGCCGTACCCCACAAGCGGCAGCCCCGGCTCAAGTGCCGACACTGCGGCACTGGCCTGAGCAAATATGTGCTCGGACGGTATGCACGAAAACACATTTGAAACGCCCATACAGTCGCGAGACCGGTTCGCGATGCAGCCCGCATCAAACACGCCATCTGCCTTGCGGCCCAGGAAAACCACATCCGGGTCTTTCAGTAACGTCTCGTGAAACATGCGGTCCGGCGTCGGCGATCCTGACGCTTTCCACGCCTGCTCCCAAAGCTCTAAGTCGGCCACGGTGTCAATTTGTCGCCAATCGCTCGTTGGTGGTGTGCTATCCGCACCTCGCCAAAACCACGAGGCCTCAAACAATGTCTTAAATCCGTTTGCGGTCAGATCGAGTTGGCAAAAACTGTCTTTGAGGCTGACGGTACCGCCAAAATCGACTGCAAACTCCTTGATCTGTAGGATCACCTCCGCTTCATGATCCGGCGACACCACTGTCAGGTTCCCGTAGTATGGCGGTGGCTGATCTTTGCCAACAAAGGCAAAATCAAATCGCTCAAACCGCAAACCATGGGACGTAAACATCGCGGCATAAAGATCTGCATTATTGCGTGCGGCCATAACCGCGCGGGGATCAATACTCATCTATTTGACGGGGGTCTGTGATCAAAGATGCGCCCACGCAGGCTGATCGGGAACATGCAGCCGCAGACGGTCTCCGATGGCAAAGCGCCCCTCGCGCTCGACCCAAGCGGTCACACCGCGGCGATGCTTTGCGGCGGCCTTGAACCTCGCGCCATGGCCCGGAGCCTCTGCCTCGATCTCTTTGCCCGGCAAAATGCAGGGTCGGTTTTCCATATCGACAGTGATGGTAGCACCCGACGGCCCCTGAAGCCGCGCATTGGGCGGGACATGGGTGAAGTTGGGTATCCCGCTTATGACCATCGACGCGCCCAACAACGCAGGATCCAGCGTATCTACGTCAATATCGCCTGCGATCAAGGCAAGCTCTTCGGCGGATATCACAGACAGTTGGCGCACATTTCGGATTTCGGTACCACGTGGATGTTGCGCGGTGACACGAACACAAGACGGACGTGTCTGGCCTGTATGCACGACTTCCCCTTCAAACCCAGCAAAGCGCGCCTCGACCATGTCCCGCGCGACGGCCTGAATGCCGTTGGGCTGCGCAGGCACAACACCCAGCCAAGTTATCGTTGCGTAATACTCTGTAGGTTTCAATGCGGGCATCTGACACTTCCTTATTGATCCGTGTGACTTTGCAAAGCAATTTCACAAAAGAAAAGGCCCCGCGTGCTGCGGGGCCCATGATCTTTTTTGATGTGCTGATCAGTTTTCGTGATCAAGCTGTCGGCTCAGGCTCCATGCCACCAGACGGAGGTGATTTTTTACCTTTGGCTTTCGGGATTGCCGTTACGGACGGTGCATTGCCCTCATCAGGTTTGTTATCCTCATCAGGATCAGTTGGCGGTTTGCCAGAAATCACGCGTTTGATCTCATCGCCGGTCAGAGTTTCGTATTCCAGCAAGCCTTGAGCAAGCAGTTCAAACTCTTCCTGCTTCTCCAACAGAATCTTGGCGGCCAAGTCATAGCCTTCATCGATGATCCGTTTCACTTCGCTCTCAATCAGTTCCTTGGTCGCCGCAGAGACACTAAAGCCACCTGCCCCACCATTGGCCTGATATCCAGCCGCCGCTTCTTGGTAGTCGATGTTACCGACCTTGTCGGACATACCGTAGCGCATCACCATCGCACGAGCCAAAGCAGAGGCCTGCATGATGTCACCTACCGGACCAGATGACACTTCATCAGGGCCGTATTTCAGGATTTCTGCCGCTTTGCCTGCCATGGTCATGGCAATGCGCTGCTCTGCTTCGTCCTTGAACATCTGCAGCTTGTCCATCTCAGGCAGGCTCATCACCATACCCAAAGCACCACCACGCGGGATGATCGTCGCCTTGTAGACCGGATCGCATTTGGGAAGAGAGATACCAACAATCGCGTGGCCCGCTTCGTGATAGGCGGTCTTTTCCTTTTGCTCCTGTGTCAGGACCATGGAGCGGCGCTCGGCCCCCATCATGATCTTATCCTTCGCAGATTCGAAATCCATCATTGCAACAAAACGACGCCCGATACGTGCCGCCGTAAGGGCAGCTTCGTTCACGAGGTTCGCCAAATCAGCACCCGAAAATCCGGGCGTTCCGCGCGCGATAATGCGCAGATCAACGTCGGGTCCAAGTGGCGTCTTGCGTGCGTGTACACCCAAGATCTTTTCGCGGCCTTTGATGTCGGGGTTACCAACGCTGACCTGACGGTCAAAACGACCTGGGCGCAGCAATGCGGGGTCCAATACGTCCTTACGGTTTGTCGCCGCGATGATGATCACACCCTCGTTGGCTTCAAAACCGTCCATTTCGACCAGCAACTGGTTCAGCGTCTGCTCACGTTCGTCGTTACCACCGCCATAGCCAGCACCGCGCGAGCGGCCCACAGCGTCAATTTCGTCGATGAACACGATGCAAGGTGCGTTTTTCTTGGCTTGCTCGAACATGTCACGAACACGCGAAGCACCCACACCAACAAACATCTCAACAAAATCAGAGCCAGAGATGGTGAAGAAAGGGACGCCAGCCTCGCCCGCAATTGCGCGCGCCAGCAGTGTTTTACCGGTACCCGGAGGGCCCTCAAGCAACGCACCTTTGGGGATCTTACCACCCAACCGCGAGAATTTCTGCGGGTTGCGCAAGAATTCAACGATCTCTTCGAGTTCTTCTTTGGCCTCATCAATACCGGCCACGTCATCAAACGTCACCCGGCCATGCTTTTCGGTCAACATCTTGGCCTTGGACTTACCAAAGCCCATGGCACCGCCTTTGCCCCCACCCTGCATCCGGTTCATGAAGAAAATCCAGACACCGATCAGCAGAAGGATCGGAAATATCGTCATCAAGAAGGCCTGAAGCCCTGATTCTTGCTGTTTCTCAGCGCGTAATGGCACACCATTCGCGATCAAAAGGTCAGTAATCTCGGCATCTGACGGTTTGATCGTAACATAGTCACCCCCGTCAGACTGACGGAAACGTACCTGTTCACCATCGAGCGTCACATTGCTGACGTTACCGCCCTCAACCATGCCTACAAAGTCAGAATAGCTGATTTCACGGTTCTGAAGACCGCCACTATTCCCGTTAAACAGGTTAAATAGCGCCAAAATCAGTAGCAGCAAAACTGCCCAGAAGGCGAGATTGCGAAAATTACCCAAGGAAACTCTCCTACGTATGTCCTTTTGCGGTCAGCTATAGCCCGCGACCTCACCCTAAAGATAGGGGCGAGTTGTGTTTGTTCAATGAGATAATAGTGTTGCGAAAAAGGCTTCTTCGCCGCCATCCAGCTCAGCACGCCATTTATTGTCCGGATTTGCCAGCGGAGCAGCAACCAAATGATCCCCTTCCCAAACTGACGGGGTCCCCAGCAACAACGCACGTGGCAGCCCCACCGCACGCCAATCGCCGCACTGCCCAAGGCCCTCTTCGCCCAATGCACGTAGTTCCAGATTACCTTTATCCACAACAGGTTCGGCGCTGCGGAATTGCCAGCGGTTGTCCCATGTATCAACGATCGAACAGCGCATATGACGCACGGCTTGGTATTCGCGAAAAATCCAAATCTGACCGCGATGCACGGTCACTTGGCAGCCATCCAAAGTCGCTCCGGTTCCACGCTCAAGTGCGGCCATAAGCCCCAGCACAGCATCCCGCCGCGCCGGATACACATTTCCCGTAATCCAGCCGATCGCTTGAACCAGCAGTCGACGCCTAATTTCGTCAGGCAAGGCCAGCAGCTTGCGGGCACACATGGAAACACCACCGCCACCCAAATGGCACAGATCATGTGCGGCCAAAGATGTCTGCAAAATTAAAGCCTTGCGAACACGTACCATATTTTCGGCAACGGCCTGAAACGCCTCTGCATCGATACCGAGGCCTGCAAGCTCAGTCAGCGCGCGGCGGGCCTTGATCCGGTCAAAAGCGGTGTCGTCATTGCTGGGGTCGTCCACCCAGCTGATATGGTTTTCTGTCAGATAGGTCCGCAGATTAGCCCGTTTTGCCTGCAATAACGGCCGAACCCAATCAATACCGTGACGTGATTGCCGCGCAGGAATACCACACAGCCCGTCAACACCAGAGCGGCGCGCGATGCGCATCAGCATGGTTTCCGCCTGATCGTCAGCGGTATGCCCCAAAGCGACCGTCCCGATATCATGCCGCGCGGCCCAATCACCCATCAGCTCATAGCGCGCCTCGCGGGCCGCGTTTTGCAAATTTCCATGGCCATCCCACATGCCCCAACGCAACACCTCATGCGGTACACCTAGCTCCTCGCAAAGCGTTGCAACAGTCTGCGCCTCGTCAGTGGATTCAGCGCGAAGCCCATGATCAACTGTTACCGCAAAAAGAGCGCTTCCTTGGGTCGCACACATCTCTCTGGCGAGGCAAAGCAATGCAACGGAATCCCCACCGCCAGACACAGCAACGCCCAACCGGGGGGGCAATTTCCCTCCAAAGGCCAGTCTCATTTGATTTGTTAGACTGTCGTGCAAGCGCACTACTGACAACCAAGCCGCTGCTTTTCCGTCTGGGCTTGGGCTGCAAATGCCGAATCCGGGAAGCGTGCTGGAACTTCGCCCAGCGTCACGCAGCCTTCTTCAATTTGGTCCAATGCACCCAAAGCAGCGCCTAAATTATAGAGCGCTTCAGGAGCCAACGGCCCAGTCGGTGCGGCTCCAAAACTGGCCAGATAAGCCCGAGCGGCTTCACGCACATCAGATAGACCATTGAGCGCGTCGCCACGCCGCAAATCGGCTTCTGCAGCTAGCGGCCCGCCTGGGTAGGTTTGATTGAAGGTCGCAAACTGGTCTGCGGCGCCGCGAAAGTCACCCGCTGCGAGCGCCTCCTGCGCCCGCGTGAAATCGGCCTCTTCGCTGACTGCCAGTTGTCCTTGGGTAGTTGGATCCACACCCGTGGGCGCAGGGCCGGTTACCGTGGGCTGGCCTTCGCCGCCCAAAGTCGAGGTTTCACCTAAGGTAGACACATCTCCGCCCTCAAGCTCCACAAGCCGGAACTCAAGATCGCCTATCTGGCGCGTGCCGTCTGTCACAACCCGGTTGATGCGGAATTCCAACTCTTCGGTCTTTGAAGTCAGACGCTGCAATTCGCTTTCCATTGCATTCACGCGGTCCAGCACTGATCCACCCGAAGTACTCAGACCACCGCCACCGGTGGTGGACAGCTCACGGTTAAGCTTTTTCACTTCAACGCTCAGGGCGGTTAGCTGCTGACGAACATCTGCAAGCGTTTCGCCATCTTGGGCCGCCACCTGCAAAGGCAGCAACCCAAAGCCTAGCGCTATGATCAGGGCAAATCGCATGAACTCGTTACCTCATAAAGTTGGAGTTTAGCTGGTCAAACCACCCGCAAGAACCGTCACAGCGCGCCGGTTCTTTGCATAGCAGTCTTCACTCGAACAAATCTCAATCGGGCGCTCCTTGCCGTAACTGACAACCCGCAAGCGCGCCGCTGGCACCCCGCGCGCTATCAAGTATTCGCGTGCGGCATTGGCCCGGCGCGCACCAAGGGCAAGGTTGTAGTCGCGCGTACCCTGTTCGTCTGCGTGGCCCTCAATTACCGCCTGATAATCGACGTTACTCAGCAGCCATGTCGCCTGACCGTCCAAGGTTGTTTGGCCCACGGCCGTCAATGTTGATTGGTCCACCTGAAAGAGCACGCGGTCGCCCACAGCCTGCTGGAAATAGGCGGTTGAAGCTGGGTCGTTAGCACTGCCCGGGATCACGTCGGTGTTGACGCCGGCACCAGCGCCTGTGCCATTCGACCCACCATCAGAGCCAAAACGATCAGGGTTCGTACAGGCCGAAAGCGCCAGAGCGCCGATCAGCAGGGTCGCGGAAAGTGTGAATTTCATCAGTCTCAGCCTCATGGAAAAAAGATTTGTTATTGATTGCGTCAAGCTTAACACAGCCCCGCCCGTTTGGGGAAGGCCGCCGTGATGCCCGCCCCCTTAGTTCTGCAAAGGAGACCAAGACGGGTCGGACCCCCCCTCAGAGGTGCGTACAGGGCGCAACACGCGGCCCGTTACGTCCACCGAATACAAAGAAGACACGCCGCCTTCGCCTTGGGTTTCGCGGGCAAACATGATCACCCGACCGTTGGGTGCCCATGTGGGCCCCTCATCCAAGAACGACGCCGTCAGCAGCCGTTCCTCGCTGCCATCCAACCGCATCACGCCAATATGAAACCGGCCCGCGTTTTGCTTGGTAAAGGCCACCAGATCGCCGCGTGGGGACCAAACAGGTGTACCATAGCGCCCTTCTCCAAAGGAAATACGCGTGGCCTCGCCGCCTGTGTTGGCCATGACATAGAGCTGCTGCGTGCCCGAGCGGTCGCTTTCAAACACAATCCTGCTGCCATCGGGGCTAAAGCTGGGAGCGGTTTCAATTGCGGGGGTATTGGTCAAGCGCACTTGTTGACCTGAATTGATATTCATCGTGTAGATGTCCGTGTTGCCACCTTGGGTCAATGAAAACACAACCGTCTCGCCTGAGGGCGAAAACCTCGGCGCGAAACTCATCGTACCCTCGGCGCTTTCCAGCACACGGCGCTGTACTGAGCCGATATCGAGCACGTAAATACGCGGAAAACCGCTCTCGTAACTGGTATAAAGCACCCGGTCGCCAGTGGGTGAAAACCGCGGGGCCAACACAATAGAAGAGCTGTCTGTCAGGAACTGCGTGTTCGCACCGTCATAGTCCATGATCGCCAGACGCTTTTGGCGTTGGTTCTTTGGCCCTGTCTCCGAGACATACACCACGCGGCTGTCGAAAAACCCGCCCTCGCCGGTGATGCGCGAATAAACCGCGTCAGATACTTTATGCGCCATACGCCGCCAGCCATCTGTCGTGCCGGAAAACTGAAGACCTCCGCCCAGCTCATCCCCTGAAAACACATCATAGAGGCGGAATTTTACGTTCACGTTGCTGCCCGTGACGGACACAGCGCCCGTGACAAGCGCCTGAACATTGATCGCCTTCCAATCCGCGTATTGGATTTGTGCGTTAAAATCACTCACCGTAGAGATGAACGCGCTCTCCGGGGTTTCTTTGAAAATCCCCGTGCCGGTTAAATCTTCGACAACCAATCTTGCGATTTCGCGGGCAAGTTGCCCTGCTTCGCCGGTTTCGGCCTGAAAGGATGGCACCGCAATCGGCAAGGGCTCGATTACCCCCTCTTCGATGGTGATCCGCAAGGGCTCTGCCATAGCAGGGCGCGCCACAAAGACCGCGCAGATCAGCGCCACAACGATATACAAAATCCGGTTACTCATCTGATCTGCATCCTTTCAGGGTTGAAGGTCATCTCGATGTCTTTCCATTGGCCGTATTTTTCAACAGGCATATCATAGCCGCTTTTCTGACAACGCAAAATCGCACGGCGCGCGGTTTGGAACGCTGCGTCAACTGCACCGCTGTCGCCGCCACTGTTTTCAATCATTCGCAGGCTGCCATCCACGACTTGGCCCTGTTGGCTAAGCGAAAAGGCAATTGTCAAAATGATCCGCGCAGATTGGGCACCTTGGTCGATGTTCCAACATTGCTGCACGGCGCGGCGCAAACTGTCTGTCTCACCCGACGTCAGCGGCGGCCCTTGGGGCACGTCATTTTCAACCGAGCTTAATGCCGCTTCAAGCGCGGCTTGCACGGCCGCATCATCTGTCTCACCTACGCCGCTCTCGGCTGCATCGTTGACCGGCACATCGACCACTGGCTCTGGTGCCTCAGTAACTTCCGGGCGCGGGGCATCCGGGCGACGGGCGGGCGGGCGCGGCGATGATGTTGGAGCCGATCGCGAGGCCAAATCGGCCTCTGTGACGGTGCGGTCTGTGGCCTCGGGAGGGGCAGTTTGCTCTTGCGGGTCCTGCACCGTTTCGCCGGTGTCCTCGGGAACAACAGCTGGCGTCTCAACGGTGTCTTCCACAACGTCGGGCTCAGTTGGGGCGACGGCTTCTGGGGCGACACGATCGGCGGGGCGCTCAACGGGGCGGTCGGCCTCTTCGGGCACGTCAACGCTCACATCTGCTGGAGGTTCGGGAGCTTCGGTCACATCCTCAGGCACAACGGGCGTAACAGGTGTTTCATCAACCACCGGAGGCGTCTCTTCGGCAGGCGCCTCCGGCACCGGAGGAGGCGCTTCTTCTACAGGCGTCTCGGGGGCTGCGCTTACTTCGGGCGCATCAGGGGTCGCCTCGGGGGCGGCTGGCACGGCGACATCCGTGATCACCTCCGGCGGCACCTCAGTCTTTGTCATCGCGTCAAATTCAGCGCCCGAAATCACAGCGACCTCGCGCACCTCAATTGGTTCCGGCCTAGAGCTGAACACACCACCAAACAGCACCCACCCGATCAAGGCGACATGTCCCACGCCCGAGATGACATGACCGGTATCCACGTCTTAGTTCCCCGTGCCGTCCAGCGTTGGGCCACCAATATCCGTCACGAGGCCAATGTTGGAAAACCCACCCGCATTGAGCGCGCCCATGATCTCCATCACCTCTGAATAAGGTACGCGGCCATCTGCGCGCAAGAACACGCGGTCACCTTCACGTTCAGCAGCCACCGCACGCAGTTTGACAATCAGCTCTTCGCGTGGGGTTTCAGTGGTCTGGATTTGCACCGACCCTTCGGCAGTAATCGTGACTGTTAGCGGCTCTTCTTGTTCCGCTGGCAATGCGGATGCTGCCGATTTGGGCAGCTCAACCGGCACGCCCACCGTCAACAGAGGTGCCGCGACCATAAAGATAATCAGCAGCACCAGCATCACATCGACAAATGGCGTGACGTTGATCTCTGCCATGGGTTGGCTGCGGCCCCGACGCCGTCCGCGTCCACCGCCACCTTGTTTTCTGATAACCCCTGCCCCCATGGCTCAGCTGTCCAACTGGCGGCTGAGGATAGTGGCAAACTCATCGGCGAATGCCTCATAGCCACCCAAGATACGGTCACTATCTGCACTGAGCTTGTTGTAGAATACGACCGCCGGGATCGCCGCCATCAACCCCATGCCGGTGGCCAAAAGCGCTTCGGCAATGCCCGGTGCCACAACGGCAAGGTTGGTGTTTTGCTGCTCTGCGATTTCGATAAAGGCGTTCATAATCCCGAAAACCGTTCCGAACAGACCGACAAACGGCGCGGTTGAGCCGACGGTCGCTAGAACCGGCAGTCCTTTTTGCAGCGCCTCGGCCTCTTTGGCGATTGCGACATCCATACTGCGGTCGATGCGCGCCGAGGCCCCAGGGATCAACCCGCCGTCTTCACGGTGTGATCTGCGCCATTCAACCATGCCGGCCGCGAATATTTTCTCGGAGGATCCTGATGGGTCAGCACCGATGCTGTCGAACAGGCCGTCCAAAGGCTCACCTGACCAAAACGCTTGATCGAACTTTGCAGCATCTGCTCGGGCTGTACGGCATTGGCGCAGTTTGCGCACAATGATCGCCCAAGACCAGAATGACGCCATTATCAGGCCAATCATTACTAGTTTCACAAGGAACGTCGCCTCGGCAAACATCGACCAAACGGTAATGTTGCCGCCAACTTGGGCTGCTATCAGTGCTGTCTGCATATGTCCTGCTCTTTATCTACTGCCGCACGGGCCTGATTTTTCAGGCTCCATTTGACACGAAACTAGCGCAGCGCAATCAGGAAAGCGAGCATTATGGCGGCGACGTGCCCATCACGTTTTCATTAAGCGGAGTTTTGCTGGCAACCGGGCGGGTCGGCCGGCCGCCCCGATGCACACAATTGTCACCTTTGCGGCAAACAGCAGCGTCTCGCCGCGCCACACTTCTTGGTCCATCACCATCCGTGCCGGTGTGATACTGGCAAGCATGGTGCGCACAACCAGCTCATCGTCGAACCGTGCAGGGGCAACATAATCGGCCTCAACCCGGCGCACAGCAAAGACCACGCCTTGCGCCTTCATCTCAAGCTGATCAATCCCGATCTCGCGCACCCAATCGCTGCGTGCTCGTTCAATATAACGCAGATAGTTGGCGTAATAGACGATCCCCGCCATGTCAGTGTCTTCATAGTACACCCGGATCGCAAGTTGGTGTGTCATTGCAGTACTCCAACCCGCGCCGCCAAACGCAACGCATGAACGGGATCGCTCGCCGCCACTGGCAGAACTGGATCATAGGCCGCCCGCACCAACGTAGCGACATCGGGGCGCAACACGGTCGTATCACCCGCAACGGCCAGCGGCGACGCATCGCGAAACGCGACATCAGACCACAACAGCATCGATTGCACGATTTGGCTGAGCGCGAGTGTCTGCGCCGGGACTGCGGTCAATTCTTCGTCCATTCGCAAGAATACGAAACACGCCTTAATCGCCCCAGCTTTGTCAAAGCGAAAAAACCGGTACTGATTGGCTCCGGCAGTCTCAAGCCGGGTAACTAATTCGTTCAGATCAGGCACCAAGCCGTCCATGCCCGACACCTCAGGCAACTCGGCCCAGTCTCGGAAAAAGAACATCATCAGGTTGCTACCCAACTCAGCGTCCATCTCGGTCATCTCGTGACCAGCAAGCTCGCAAGTCGCCGAGATCGCGCCTTTCACCACGCCCAAGGTCGCGTCATCAACGCCAAAAACGATCGGCGCGATCGCCCGCCCCCACCTTGCAAAAGCAAAACTCCCGTCAGCCCGGGTAAACAACGCTTCAATCTGCTCGACGTCCATTCTCAACTCTCAATAAACCGCACCACCTGCACTATACCGCGGGGATGCTAAGCTCCAAACAGGTCTGTTCGCGATTTGGGGGGTGCCATTCCCAAATGCGTCCAAGCCTTGGCCGCCAACATCCGACCACGCGGCGTGCGCTGGATCAGACCTTGCTGCAGCAAGAAGGGCTCAATCACCTCTTCTAGTGCATCACGGCTTTCCGATAGCGCTGCTGACAGTGTCTCAATGCCCACGGGCCCACCTTGGTAGTTCTCTGCAATCAATGTCAGATAACGCCGGTCTGCCCCGTCCAAACCCAGATGATCGACGCCAAGCCGGGTCAGCGCCATATCGGCCAGCTCTTGGCTCACACGCCCGTCGCCTTCGACAACCGCGAAATCCACAACCCGTCGCAAAAGCCGCCCGGCGATCCGCGGCGTGCCGCGTGCACGGCGGGCAATCTCGCGTGCACCGCCCTCATCTGCGGGTGCCCCCAATTTGCGCGCGTTGCGGTCCACAATGATAAAAAGCTCATCCTCTGTATAGAACTGCAACCGGGTTGGGATGCCAAAACGGTCGCGCAGAGGCGTCGTCAGCAAGCCCATTCGCGTTGTGGCCCCAACAAGCGTAAAGGGCTGAAGCTCAATCCGAACAGTGCGTGCGGCGGGTCCTTCGCCAATCACCAAATCCAACTCAAAATCTTCAAGAGCGGGATAGAGCACTTCTTCGACGGCCGGGTTCAGCCGGTGGATTTCGTCGATAAACAGGACATCGCGCGCTTCGAGGTTTGTCAGGATCGCCGCCAAATCCCCGGCCTTGGCCAAAACCGGCCCCGAGGTCATGCGGAACCCCACGCCCAGTTCGCGCGCCATGATCTGTGCCAGCGTCGTCTTGCCCAATCCGGGTGGGCCATGAAACAGCGTGTGATCCATCGCCTCACCGCGCTGGCGGGCAGATTGGATGAACACACTCAGATTCGAGCGCGCCTCGGCTTGGCCGACGAATTCCGACAGCATCTGCGGTCTGAGTGCACGGTCAAATTCCGGCGCGGCGTCTTCGGCCAACGGCTGTGGCCGCACGGTAGGGTCAATTTGGGTCATCATCATCCACGACAAGAGGCAACAGCCCCGATTTTGCGCAACCTACGCCTTTGGAGCCAGAAGTTTCAACGCCGCGCGGATCAACGTGGGCGTATCAGCATCAGGTATTTCGCCCGCAGCCTGTGCAACGGCACCTGCGGCATCACCCGGCCCGTAACCCAAATTGGCAAGCGCTGACAGCGCCTCAGCTTGGGCCGAGGCATTCGGGGCCCGCGCGCGCGGCTTAGTCGTCGGTGCGGCAACCTCAATCACTTCGGCGTCCGCGTCGCCATTCGCCTCGGCCAAAGTACCGCCCATGGCCATTACAGACGGGGCCTTGTCCTTGAGGTCCAGTACCACACGCTGCGCAATCTTTGGGCCAACGCCTTTTGCAACCTTCACCGCATTCCAATCGCCCAGCGCAATCGCCCGGCTGACCCCATCAGGGCCCAGCGCACCTAGGATGGCCAACGACGCCTTGGCGCCGACCCCTTGAACAGATGTGAGCAACCGATGCCATTCCTTTTCGGCAAGGGTTTGAAAGCCAAAAAGCTGCAGGACGTCTTCGCGCACCAGCACATCAGTGAAAAGCGCCGTGACCTCTCCAACACCGGGCAATCCTGCCAACGTCCTTTCAGAGCAATAAACCAGATAGCCGACGCCGCGTACGTCGATCAGCACATGATCAATAGCGCGGTAGTCAATGCGCCCCGTCAGCTTGCCAATCATGCGCCAGCCCTCGCCACAGCTTGCGCGAGACTTGAAGCGCCGCCGTGATGCGCATGGCAAATCGCAACCGCCAAGGCGTCCGCCGCATCTGGTCCGGCAATATCCACGCCCGGCAATTGCATCCGCACCATATGCGCGACCTGGCCCTTGTCTGCGTGACCAACGCCTACGACCGTCTTCTTGACGGAGTTGGGCGCGTATTCTCCAACAACCAGCCCGGCCTGCGCTGGAACGAGCATCGCAATGCCGCGCGCCTGACCGAGCTTTAGCGTCCCTGCCCCATCCTTGTTTACAAATGTTTTCTCGACCGCTGCGGCCTGAGGCCGATATGTCGCCATCACACGGGTCAATTGCCCATGCAGCGATAAAAGTCGCGAGGCCAAATCCACCCCTTCTGAGACACATACGCCGTTCGCGACGTGACTCAGTTTGCTGCCCGCCACATCTATCACGCCCCAACCAAGGTTGCGCAGCCCCGGATCAATGCCAATCACCCGTATCATCAGCCGAAATACCTCAATTTGTTGCTTTTTTGATGCAATAGCACGAAACGCGAACATCCGCCAAGCGTTTCGTCATTTGGGTCAATTGCGAAGCCAATAATGTCGCTTTTCGCACCTTGCCCCACAAAAGCGTCTGAAAGCGACCTAACGCAGCCTATATCGACGGAGCGGTGTCACGATTTTAACATATTTTACGGGGTGTTAAGCATGAAATGACCCATGCACTGGATGCATGTCCACTATGCAATTGTACACGTTGTCTCAGGTTCACAATCCTCCTATCTGACCACCATGACGCTGACGAGATCAGCATAACCAAACAAAAAAGGACGACTACAATGGCTTCATTTGACACCACTCGCCCCACATACGACTCAGCACCTGTTGCAGCTCGTTTCTTTGGCATTTTCGGCCGCGCATTCGGCTCCATGATCGAATGGAACGATGCACGCGTAACCCGCAATGCTCTGTCCGCGCTGACCGACCGTGAGCTCGAAGACATCGGCTTGTACCGCTCAGACATCGACCGGATTGCCGGGTTCACTCTGATTCACTAAGTCTTTCTGGGGCGGCTTTGATCGCCGCCTCGATCGACTACAACAACTAAGCCGCGCTCCTGATACAGGAGCGCGGCTTTTTCATGTGAAGTTCACTGGAGGGATGCCCCCGGGACTTTCCCCGGATCAGGCAATCGCTATTTCTAGCGCATAATTGGACCGATGATTTTCGCCATCATTTCCGTCGCTGGATCGATCATCATAAGTTTAGCACCGATCTGCTCGACTTTGGTTCCGCTTTGCAACCCCGAGAGGCGCTCGGCGTAGGACGTCGGACCGTTGGCCGCCAGCATAAAACCTTTGAAGGCGAAAAAGCAGAATACCAACATCAGAATTCCTCTGACAGGTATCTCGATACGTTGGCGCTTCGGCTGGGCAATCAAGAGGCCGTTGCGGTCCATCTTTGTGGCATAACCGCGGGTCATCTTGGCGTGTTTGCGTCCCAGAAAATTGAGGCGCTTTTCGAAATGATCATGTGACTCAATCATAACAATCTCTCTTAATAACAATTGGTCCCCACCGTTGTTATGTAGAAATTAGTCCTGAAATGTGTCTTTTTCTGGGCAATTGCGTTCGATTCAACACAAATGAGTGCAAAATCAGGTGTTTTCTGGAAGGCCCCAACGTCACTTTCGGAGCATTAGCGTCGTCCAGTCACCAATGCTCTCTTTATGCACTAGATTGATCTCAGACTGTGCATAAACGCGAATTACCTCATCCGCCTGTTCGTTCAGAATCCCCGAGAGAATCGCATAACCACCCGGCTGCAGTGCCGTCGCCATATCTGGGGCCAACGCCACCAGCGGCCCTTTGAGAATATTGGCAAAGATCAAATCAAACGGCGCTGCCGCCGCCAGTTCAGGATGATCGAAACCTGCCGCCTCAGCGCAAGACACGCGCCCATCTAACTGGTTCGCAGTCACATTGGCCCGCGCCACATCCACCGCGACTTCATCAATGTCGCTTGCTAGGACCGTATCCGGCCAAATCCGTGCAGCTGCCATCGCCAACACGGCCGTGCCACAGCCGATATCAACAACATTTTTCCCAACAAATCCATCCTGCGCCAAACGGTCTAGCGCACGCAAGCACCCCAGCGTTGTGCCGTGGTGGCCCGTACCAAACGCCATCGCGGCCTCAATCAGCAGAGGCTCGCAATCTTGTGGCACTTTATCGGCGTCGTGGCTGCCATAGACGAAAAACCGTCCCGCTTCGACAGGGGCCAATTCACGGCGAACATGGGCAACCCAATCGGTTTCTGGCAGCTCTGAGATGGTAAAAGGCTTAGCCCCCATCGCCGCAGCCAGAAGATCCAGCACGATGGCATCAGGGGCTTCTTCGAAATACCCGCCAACTTCCCAAAGGCCCGACCCATCCTCGACCTCAAAAACACCAACGCCGGTCGGTTCAGGCGTGAGTTCTTCCATTGCCTCGCCAAGCGCATATGCGGGGTCGCGGCCAGGAAGAGTAGTGAGGGCAGTGTAGGTGGTCATATCAACGGCTCCGATGTCTATCAGGGTTCGGGTAGGGCCGTGGCGCGGCCGGGTCAAGCGCTGCTGCGTTTTGCGCACTTAGGCCGCGGACGAAATACCAGCCCCAAATCGCAGAAAGCGTACCAACAACGATCCCTGCTGCGGCCTGCCCATAGATTACGCCTGGCGCGCCATAAATACCCGCAAACGCAGCCGCCGCAGGCCAGCTGAGGACGCCATCCTTGGTCCAGTTCACCAGCGTAGACCACGCCGGCCGGCCCAGATTGTTAAACGCAGCGTTGCTGACAAAAAGTGCACCAAAAAAGATAAAACCACCTACGCCGATCAGGGCGAAGGCCTGCAAAACCTCGGCCCCTTGTCCAACGAGGCCAAAAAGGTCGATCACATAGGGCATTGCCGCCAACAACAGCCCCCAAGCCACAAGTGTATAGATAAAGCAAAACACCAATGCATCGCGGTAAGCGCTGCGCAGCCGGTCATAATTTCCAGCGCCAAAGTTCTGCCCAAAAATGCCGCCAATCGCCCCCGAGAGCGCAAATATCCCACCAAAGACCACAACGGTCAGCCGCCCCACAACGGCCCAGGCCGCGACGGCGTCATCGCCAAACGGTGCCATTTCGATGGTCAGCAAATAATTGCCTGCAGGTGTGCTGAGTTGACTGGCGATCGCCGGCAGCGCGATCATAAGGTAAGGCCGCGTCAACACTTTCACATCCGCTAGGTTAGGAAAGCTGACCAACTGGTTTTGCACGCCAGCAAAATAAATACCCAAACCCAGCAGGCAACAGCGAAAGAGCGCAACGCCAATTCCCGCCCCATCAAGGCCCAATCCCATCCAGACGATCAGGACCGGATCAAGCACCATCAACACCATCCCCGAAAACATCGTGACGTACATCGCCTTGGCCCCTAACCCCTCGGCGCGCAGGGCACCCGAGCAGACCAACCCAACAGACATCAGCACCAACGACGGCATGGTTATCGCCAAGTACCGCGCAGCCAGCCGCGCTGTTTCGCCCGTGGCCCCCGCCATCTCGACCAGCGGATGACGCAATGCGATCACAACCAATGCCACCACTGCCTGAATGCAGGCCGCCACGACAATCGCTGCCCCTGCCTGACGCCGTGACAACGCGCGATCTCCGACGCCAATACTGCGCGAAATCATCGCTGTTGCCGCAATCATCAGCCCAACACCAAACGAGACCGAGAAATACTGGATCGCAAAAGCAAACCCTATGGCCGCCACCAGACGTGGGTCGCCCAATTGTGAAATCCACAGAAGTCCCGCGGCATCGACCAAGAAAACGAAGGTAATCCCAACCGCACCAGTAGCCGTCATCCGAACCACATGACCCATTGTTGAGCCGCTGAGGAACCGTCCTTCTTGCACCGCGCTAGGCCGCGCGGGTGCGGCGCGCGCTCAGCACGGTTTCGTTTCCCGGAGACGGATGGCGCGGGATCAGCATTGCTAAGGCAAACGAAACCCCCGCCATCGCTGCTGCCAGAAAAAACACTGCCGCCGGTGAAACCAACCACAACAGGCCCAAGCCCACAGGCAAGAACACCGCTGCGATGTGATTAATCGTGAAGGCAACCGCCGCCGTGGGCGCGATATCAGCCGGGTCCGCGATCTTTTGAAAATAGGTTTTGAGTGCCAATGCGAGGGCAAAGAACATGTGATCCAGGACATAAAGAATGGCCGCGATCAAAACACCCCAACCCAGATAGTAAACGCCACCATAAGCCAGAAATACGATCACCAGCCCCAGATATTCGAACCCCAGCGCGCGTCGCTCACCGAAATAGCCCACCGCCTTGCCCATCAGCGGGGCAAAGATAATGTTGGCGACCAAATTTATCAGGTAAAGCGTTGTGATTTCATGCACTTCGTAGCCAAATCGTTCGACCATCATGAAGCCGGCAAAGACCACGAATATCTGCCGCCGCGCGCCAGACATGAACTGCAAAGCATAGTAGAGCCAATAGCGTTTGCGCAGCACCATCTTCTTGATCTGCGGGGTCGGAGCCTCGAATTGTGGATAGGCAAGCAGCCCAAATACAGCGATCAGCACCGTCGCCATGCCGCCGATCATATAGACCGCGTTATAGCTTAGGCTCAGCGTCTCCCAGAGGGCGATGATTGCCAAATACGCGACCAGCGTCGCCGCAGATCCCGCGGCCATAAGCCAGCCGATCATGCGCGGCGCATCCTCGATCTTGAGCCACTGCAATTGCAGCGACTGATTGACCGTCTCATAATAATGAAACCCGATCGAGCTGAGCATGGTGATCGTCAAGATACCCGTCATCGATGGAAACCACGCCGTCACTGCCGTCGCCACGCCCAACAGGATTAGCGATACCAACCCCAAGACCTGCTCGCGCACAAATATGATGATCGCAATAACGCCAACAGCCAAAAATCCGGGGATTTCGCGGATCGTGTGCAACAGCCCAATATCCGACCCATCAAAGCCTGCCACCTCAATGACAAAGTTGTTGAGAAGCGCCGACCAGACGTTAAACGCCACTGGCATCGCCAGCGCCATAAGAAACAAAAGCGCAATCGGCCTACGCCAGAACGGCTGATGCTTGGCATCCTCAAGTGTAACATATTGGGTCATGCCACATGACATACGCCCAGCCTTTGCCCTTTACGAGAGGCAAACCCAGCCTGAACGTATCTTTCCAGATAGGCTGCCGGCACTCTGGCCTGGTTTAATAAAAGCTCTGCGGGTCAATATCGACTGCCACCCGCATATCGCCTTTCAGGCGCAACTGTCCGATCCAGCGTGCCAGAGCCTCTTGCAACGGCACCGATTTCTCTGCCTTGACCAGCAACCGAACTCGATGCCGTCCGCGCACCCGTGCAATTGGCGCAGGTGCGGGTCCAAAAACCTGCGCACCAATCTCGCGCAACGCCCTATCATTGCGTGCCAGCATATTGCCTGCATCAAACACCTGCGCCACGTCTGGCCCACTTAGGATGATTCCCGCCATCCGCCCATAAGGCGGCACACCGGCCTGCTGGCGTTCCTGAGCTTCGGCTTTCCAAAATTGCTCCTCGTTGCCCGCAAGAATGGCGCGAATTACGGGATGTTCAGGCTGGTAGGTCTGCAGCAGCGCAGCACCCGGCTTGTCCGCGCGCCCTGCCCGACCTGCCACTTGCCGCATCAACTGAAAGGTCCGCTCAGCCGCGCGCAAATCCGAACCCATCAGCCCAAGATCCGCATCAATCACGCCCACCAGCGTCAGATTGGGGAAATTGTGTCCCTTCGCAACCAGTTGCGTGCCAATGATGATATCAGCAGTCCCCTGCGCGATCCCTGCGATTTCGGCCTTTAGCGCCCGAGCAGACCCGTACATGTCTGAGCTCAGCGTGGCCACGCGCGCATCAGGCCAAAGCGCTGTCGCTTCTTCGCCTAGCCTTTCGACGCCAGGACCAACTGCCGCGAGCCGCCCTTCGGCATCACATGACGGGCACGCCTCCGGCATTGCTTTGCTCTCACCACATTGGTGGCAAACCAGACGCTTGAGGTAGCGGTGCTCAACCATGCGCGCATCGCAATGATCACACCCAATTTGATGGCCGCAGGCCCGGCACAGCGTCACCGGCGCATAGCCACGTCGGTTAATAAACAGCATCGCCTGCTCGCCGCGCTCCAGCCGAACGTCGACTTCGGCCTTTAGCTGCGGCGATATCCAACGGTCCGACGGTAATCCTTCTGTGCGCATATCGATCGCGCCCATCTGGGGCATAACGGCCGGACCATACCGCGACGACAGCTCCAGCCGGGTGTATTTGCCCGCTTCGGCATTCGCCCAACTTTCTAGCGACGGCGTGGCAGAGGCCAATACGACATGAGCCCCACAGATCGACGCGCGCAGCACTGCCATGTCGCGCGCGTTATAAAGCACGCCGTCTTCTTGTTTGTAGGATGTGTCGTGTTCCTCATCGACCACGATCAACCCAAGGTTCTGAAACGGTAAAAACAGCGCCGACCGCGCACCAATAACCAATTGCGCGTTTCCTTGGCCCACCATCCGCCATATCCGTCGGCGCTCGGTCATGGTGACACCCGAGTGCCACTCCGCGGGTTTCGCGCCAAAGCGCGCTTCGACACGGGTCAAGAACTCAGCCGTTAACGCGATCTCTGGCAGTAAAACCAACGCTTGCCGACCCGCTGACAATGCAGCCGCGACCGCTTCCAGATATACCTCTGTCTTGCCAGATCCCGTCACGCCCCGCAGTAAGGTCGTCCCGTATACTTCTGACTTTACTGCCTTTTCCAAAAGCACCGCCCCTGCAGCCTGATCCGCAGTCAGCTCCTTGCCGGGCAACGAAGGGTCAAGCGGCGGAAACGGTAGATCCCGCGGGCTGTCATGTTCATCCACGGCACCTTGCGCCACCAGCCCTTTGACAACCGAGGCCGTCACCCCCGCCATATCGGCGAGTTCCTTAAGCGTAAACGACAGGTCACCATACGCTTCCAACACTTCTAGCACCTGTGCACGGGCATCCGTCATACGCGTCGGCTCTTTGCCCCCACGCCGGTAAACTTTGCGCATCGAGGGTGGATCCCCCAACCCCGGCGCACGGGTCGCAAGCCGCAACATCGCAGGCATCGGGGTCAATGTATAATCGGCCGCCCGGCGCAAAAACACGCGCAGTTCGTCCCGCATGGGCGGCGCATCCAACACCCGTATGACCGAGCGCACCTTGGCATAATCATAATCACCAGCCCCCGGCCCCCAAACCACACCGAGCACCTTGCGCGGACCCAACGGCACTTCAACGAACGCGCCCGGACGGCAGCCGCCCTCAGGTGCTTTGTAATCCAGCGCACGGCCCAAAGGCTGCGTACTCAGCACAGCAACAAGGTCGCCCTGGTCAAAAAATTCCGGCAGCGTCAAAATGGAGCCCCAAGCAGTGAATTGCATTAGTGGGTTTCAGCATCGCAGATCATGCGGTAAAGCCAAGGTAATCAACATATCCGTTAGCGTTAACATTTCCAACAGGAGAGACCCGACATGAAATTCTTCGTAGATACAGCCGAGATCGACGCAATTGCCGAGCTGAACGATCTGGGCATGGTAGACGGCGTGACCACGAACCCTTCGCTGATCCTGAAATCAGGCCGCGACATTATCGAAGTCACCAAGGAAATCTGTGAACTGGTCGATGGTCCTGTCAGCGCCGAGGTTGTCTCGTTGCAGGCTGACGACATGATCGCTGAAGGCCGCAAGTTGGCCAAGATCGCTGAAAACATCACCGTTAAGCTGCCCCTGACATGGGATGGGCTCAAAGCTTGTAAGGTCCTGTCGGGCGAAGGCAAGATGGTTAACGTGACACTGTGCTTTTCATCTGCTCAAGCACTTTTGGCGGCCAAAGCGGGCGCGACGTTTATCAGCCCCTTCATTGGACGCCTTGATGACATCAACATCAACGGCATGGAGTTGATCGAAGATATCCGCACCATTTATGACAACTACGGCTTTGAGACGCAGATCCTTGCCGCGTCCATCCGCACGGTCAATCACGTACAGGAATGTGCGTTGGTTGGTGCCGATGTTATGACCGCCCCACCAGAAGTGATCAAGAAACTTGCCGGCCATGTGCTCACCGACAAGGGTCTCGACCAGTTCATGAAAGACTGGGCAAAGACTGGCCAAAAGATTCTATAGCGCCCACTTCCCGTTCCGCGTGAAAATACTGATTGTCAGTGCCGACATGCGGAACGACCCCCTCAACCATGCGCGGAAAACCGCCACCGGCGATCGGGTTTCAAATTTCCAATTTTGCGATTGGGAGTTGTAGAATCCGGTCATCTCAAGGGGAAAAAATGATGTCTTCTCCCCCCCTGCCAAAAGGGGGTGTAAATTTGGCACTCTTTGGACCCAAAAATTGAAAATGGGGCAGATTGAAAAATCTGCCCGTGTTATATCGACGCGGAAATAGACGCGAGAGCAGCATGAGCACAACGAGCAGCAATCCAACGACCGAAACGCCAAACGCGAACATCAGCACCAAGATTGATGACACGCTGCGCGAAGCAATTATATCGCAACCAGAAGTGATTTTGGACGATAGCGATGTGATGGAAGCGTTGATTGCAGCCAATGAACGCTCCATGGGCGGCAATATCGTTGACCTGCGCGGCATCGCGATGGAGCGTCTGGAATCCCGACTTGATCGGCTTGAAGACACCCACCGCAGCGTGATTGCCGCAGCCTATGAAAACCTTGCCAGCACCAATCAAATCCACCGCGCGATTCTACGCATGCTTGATCCGGTCGAATTTGAAGCCTTCCTGAGTGATTTGGGCGGTGACCTCGCCGATATCTTGCGTGTCGATTCTGTGCGGTTGGTATTGGAGTCTGTTCAAAACGAAGAAGACCCCGCCGTGAAAGAACTGGGTGATGTGCTGTGTGTCGCAAAGCCTGGCTTCATTGACGGCTACCTCACGCAGGAACGTGGCGGTGCACCGCGGCAGGTGACTTTGCGTCAGATACAGGACGCCTCAGAACAGGTGTATGGGGTCAACGCGGTCTGGATCCGGTCTGAGGCATGCCTCAAGCTTGATTTTGGCGCGGGCCGGCTGCCGGGAATGTTGGTTTTTGGCGCTGAAGATCCGCATATGTTCGGACCTCAGCAAGGCACTGACCTGCTGGCGTTTTTCACCGGTGTGTTTGAGCGCAGCATGCGCCGCTGGCTGTCTTGAGCGACACCGCACATACTTTAATGATCAGCGCCGCAGCACGCGATGCCCTCCAAACTTGGCTTGACCATCAGCGCGCTCTGAACGGTGCCGCTGAGAACACAATCACCGCTTACCAAGGCGATGTGACCGAGTTTCTGGCCTTCATGACCCTGCATCATAGCGCCCATCAGGGCCTCGGTGCGCTGTCAAAAATTACCATTAGCGACATGCGGGCATGGATGGCCCAGACCCGGGCCAGCGGCGACGTTGGACCACGCTCAATGGCGCGTAAACTTTCGGCGGTCAAAGCGTTCTACCGGTGGCTGGCTGAGCGCGAAGGGTTTGAGCCAACGGCCGTGTTGTCGACCCGTTCACCCAAATTCACCAAGAAACTGCCCCGTCCTTTGGCAATTGATGCCGCCCGCGATCTGATCGACTGCGTCGAGGTTCAATCCGCCACGCCGTGGGTTGCCGCCCGTGACGTCGCGGTGCTGACTTTGCTTTGGGGCTGCGGCTTGCGTATTTCCGAGGCGTTGGGCCTTAAGGGCGCAGATGTGCCCCTGCCCAATGCCCTTCGCATCATCGGCAAAGGCGGAAAAGAACGTGTTGTCCCTGTTCTGCCCGCCGCCCGCCAAGCTGTGGATGCCTATCTGCGCGCCTGCCCGCATGGCCAAGCCCCTGACGCGCCCCTATTTCGTGCGATCCGAGGTGGTGCGTTGTCACCCCGCGCGATCCAGCAGGTGATGGCCAATGCGCGGATGCAACTGGGCCTGCCCGCAACTGCAACACCCCACGCCATGCGACACAGCTTTGCCACGCATCTGCTGGACGCGGGCGGCGACCTACGTGCGATCCAAGAACTGCTGGGCCATGCGAGCCTTTCGACCACGCAAGCCTACACGGCAGTGGACACTGTGCGTTTGATGGAAGTCTACAACCGCGCACATCCCAAAGCCTGACGCCCGTCCTGCGCCAGAGACCCTTTCAAAACAGCGCTTCGTCACGGCAACGTGACTAAAGTTTATCCGGCTTACTGACCCGCCCGTGCGAGGGTGATGTGTGGCAGGTTGTCGCACCATCAATTGAAAAGCTGAAAGGCCGCATTTCATGTCACTTCGCACCGCCACCGCTGCATTCGCGTTCGTATTCACATCTTCGTCCGCGTGGGCAGAGGATTGCCCCGTCGACGTCACAAGCATTGGGGATTTGGAAAACCCGGCAATTGCAGCACTTTATGACTGCATCAAGGATAAGATGGCGGCGGGCTATGCGAAGGCAGGCGACGAAATCGGCACCGACTATCGAAGCTGGACGGTCACCTCGACGCAGCCCGCAGTCGCCGGTCCGCATGGCACACGCGCGCTACAAACTTTCGCCAATGATATTGCAGCGCCCCAATACCTGAAATTCGCCGAAGAAGGCGTGGTTATGCCAGTCGGATCGATCCTCGCTAAGGAAAGCTTCAGCGTACACAAAAAGAAAAAGATCGGCCGCGTCGGTCCACTTTTTATCATGACCAAAGTCGAAGCTGGCAGTGTGCCTGATACCGATGATTGGGTTTATGCCGGCCTTCAGCCCAACGGCAAACCAATGAAGTTCAAACAAGCCTTCTGTCACGATTGCCACGTCAGTTGGGAAGATCAGGACAATCTGGCGTATCCGCTGGAAGAGGTCCGCTTAGGCAACTAAGCACCACATTGCACTAAAACGGTAAGGCTTGACCCATTGGTTGAGCCTTTTCCTTTTGCATCCCACCACCTGATTTGCGACACATCAGATATGACTGCAGCGTATAAAGCCCTTTCTGTTCATTTATTGACCGCCACAGGAGCCGTCTTTGCCATGTTGGCGATGCTGGAAGCCGTGGATGAACACTATGATCTGATGTTCCTATGGCTGGTGGTTGCATTCTTTGTGGACGGCATCGATGGCCCCCTTGCCCGCAAATACAATGTTAAAACCAACGCACCTGAATTCGACGGCGTGCTGCTGGATCTAATCATCGACTACCTCACCTATGTGTTTATTCCGGCATTTGCCCTCTTCAAATCCGGCCTGATGGATGGTTGGAGTGGATGGGTCATGATCATCGTGATCACCTTTACTAGCGCTTTGTACTTCGCTGATAATAGGATGAAAACAAAAGACAATTCCTTTTCAGGCTTTCCCGGATGCTGGAACATGGTCGTGCTGGTGCTTTTCGCGATTGAACCGCCGTATTGGGTCAGCCTAATTCTTGTGACCTTCCTTGCGATCGCCATGTTTGTGCCGCTGAAATTCGTACACCCAGTGCGCACCGAAAGGTGGCGCAATGTGACTTTGCCCGTGGCTTTGGCGTGGACGTTCTTTGCAGGGTGGGCTGCGTGGGTCGATTTCGAACTGCCGAGCTTGGGGCATGCAGGGTTGGTCTCCACGTCAATTTATCTGCTTTTTGCTGGGATCGTGCAGCAGTATCGCTATCAGCGCGGCGAAAAACTCTAGGCGATCAAATCAACAGACTTGCGGCCCCTTCGTGGCGCAGCAAAGCGACCTTTGTCTCAATTCCCCCAGCTCCAGAAAACCCTGTCAGTCCTTTGGCCCCCATCACGCGGTGGCATGGAATGATCACGGGAATTGGGTTCGCGCCGCACGCTTGACCTATTGCTTGTGCAGGAACGCCAAGAGCCTTGGCGATATCTCCGTAGGTCACCGTATCGCCAAAGGGGATTGCAAACATCGCGTCGCAGACATCGCGCTGAAAGGCCGAACCTTGGAGGTGAAGCGGAATATCAAAGATTTGCCGTGTCCCTGCGGCATAGGCCGCCAGCTGTGCGGCCGCCTCATCCAAAAGCGCACTGCGATGCTGTTGCGGTACCCGCACCCAGCCTAGGGCTGTGATTGCGCCATCGACCTCGGTCAGAGTGAGATCGCCGAATTGGGTGGTGACTGTTTGTTGTTTCATGCCCCCATAGTGAAGCGGGGGCATGAGATGCTCAATCCGAAAGCTGCGGAAATTACCCGAGAACTTCGGTTACGGCTTTGTCACAGCGACCGCAGACACCAGAATGGGAATGGGTGCCAACATCCGGCAGTACCTTCCAGCAGCGCTCGCATTTCTCGCCCTCAGCCTTGGCAAAGACGACTGCAATGCCATCAGTCTCAGGCATACGGAATGCTTCTGGCGCGGCCGCTTCACCTGTCACCGTGATTGAAGAAGTGATTGTAACATCTTCAAACGAAACACTTTCCAGTGCTGCGCGTTGATCGCCATCTGTCACGAACACAGTCGGCGCGGCCTCAAGCGAGGACCCAATGACCTTCTCTGTCCGCTGCACTTCGAGCGCGGCTGTCACGACGCGCCGCGCGGCACGCACCTGCGCCCATTTCGCCGCCAATTCAGGATCAAGCCAATCCTGCGGTGTCTCAGGAATGTCGATCAGATGCACTGAACTCTCATCGCCTGGGAACCGCTCAAGCCAGACTTCTTCCATGGTGAAAACCAACACCGGGGCCAGCCACGTCGTTATGCGGTGGAACAAGATATCAAGCACCGTGCGCGCAGCCCGACGGCGCAGCGTATCGCCGTCACAATAAAGCGCATCTTTACGGATATCGAAGTAGAACGCGCTCAGATCGACAGTGGCAAAAGTGAACACCGCCTGAAACACGCCTTGGAAATCGAACCGCGCATAGCCTTCGCGCACAGTCTTATCCAACTCAGCTACACGGTGCAGCACCCAGCGCTCCAGCTCAGGCATGTCCGCTGGATCAACCCGGTCGGCTTCCGAGAATTCGCTCAGCGCACCCAGCATATAGCGCATCGTGTTGCGCAAGCGGCGGTAGCTATCGGCCACCCCTTTCAGGATCTCCGGCCCAATGCGTTGATCTGCAGTGTAATCTGCCTGCGCCACCCAAAGCCGCAGAATATCTGCGCCGTATTGCTTGATGATCTCTTCGGGCACGATGGTATTGCCGACGGATTTGGACATCTTCATGCCCTTTTGATCCAGCGTAAACCCATGCGTCACAACGTTGCGGTAGGGCGCGCGGCCATAGGTGCCACAGCTTTGCAAAAGCGACGAATGGAACCAACCGCGGTGCTGATCAGTGCCTTCCATATAGACATCTGCAATACCGTCTTCGGTCCCATCGGCCCTGTCGCGCAAGGTAAACGCATGCGTCGAGCCACTATCAAACCAAACGTCCAGAATGTCTGTGACTTGATCATAAGCATCCGCATCAACGATCCCGCCAAGAAAGCGCTCTTTGGCGCCTTCTTCGTACCATGCGTCCGCACCTTCAACTTCAAACGCTTCGACAATGCGGGCGTTTACCTCAGGGTTGCGCAGCAAGAAATCCGCATCCGTCGGAAGCGTGCCCTTTTTGGTGAAACAGGTCAGCGGGACACCCCACGCGCGCTGACGTGACAGCACCCAGTCGGGCCGCACTTCCATCATCGCATGCAAACGGTTGCGCCCTGATTTTGGGGTCCAATTCACATTGTCGATCTCGGTTAAGGCACGTTCCCGGATGGTCTTGCCATGCATGTCCTGCCCGTCGCCCACAGGCCTGTCGATGGCCGCAAACCACTGTGGCGTATTGCGGTAAATCACCGGAGCCTTAGAGCGCCAAGAATGCGGATAGCTGTGGGTGATCTTGCCACGTGCAAGCAAACCGCCAACCTCAACCAGCTTGTCGATCACGGCGGCATTGGCGTTGCCCTCTTTGCCATTTGGCTTGAGGATCGCCTTACCGCCAAAGAACGGCAGATCATCGCGGTAGCGTCCATCTGGGTTCACATTGTATGTGAGCACCTGCTCCAGCATGCCCAGCTCGCGGTAGAGGTCATATTCCTCCAAGCCATGGCTTGGGGCGCAATGAACAAAGCCCGTACCTTCGGTTGCCGTCACAAAATCAGCGCTACGGAAATCGCGAAGGTCGTCCCATTCGCCATTGCCGCCTTCGGCCTCGGCCAACGGGTGCTGTAGTTTGATCTTGCGCAGGTCGTCGGCCGTCACATCAGAAACACGGCTGTACATGCTTTCATCAAGCCGCGCCGGGCCCAAAACCTCAGCGGCCAGATCATCGGCAATCATGTAGCGCTCGCCGATATTGAGCCAGCATTCTTCAGGCCGCCCGGTGATCTCATAAAGGCCGTAAGAGATACCTTCGCCCCAAACCACAGCCTTGTTGCTGGGCATTGTCCAAGGCGTCGTGGTCCAGATCACCACAAAAGCCCCATCAAGGTTTGCATCATCGGTGCCGACAACTTTGAACTTCACCCAAACGGTAAAGCTGTCCTTGTCGTGGTATTCCACTTCGGCCTCAGCCAGCGCAGTTTGTTCAACCGGCGACCACATCACAGGCTTTGAGCCTTGATAGAGCGTGCCCGTCATCAAGAACTTCATGAACTCTTCCGCGATCACACGCTCGGCGTGGAAATCCATGGTGAGGTACGGATCAGCCCAATTGCCCGTGATGCCCAGCCGCTTGAATTCCTCGCGCTGGATATCAACCCAGCCGCGGGCGAACTCCCGGCACTCGGCGCGGAATTCGTTGATTGGCACGTCGTCTTTGTCGCGGCCCTTTTTGCGGTATTGCTCTTCGATCTTCCACTCGATCGGGAGCCCATGACAATCCCAGCCCGGCACATAGCGCGCGTCAAAGCCCATCATCTGATGGCTGCGCACAATCATGTCCTTGATGGTCTTGTTCAGCGCATGGCCGATGTGCAAATGCCCGTTGGCATAGGGAGGTCCGTCATGCAGCGTAAAGGGCGCGCGTGGCTCTTTCTCGCGCAAGCGGTCATAGATGCCGATCTTTTCCCAGCGTGCCAACCATTCGGGTTCGCGTTTGGGTAATCCTGCCCGCATCGGAAAGCCGGTCTTAGGCAGGTTCAGTGTAGATTTGTAGTCAGGTGTCTCGGCGCACATTTGGAGCGTCCTTCAAAACGGAAATTCAGGGATCAATCGGTCGGTGCGAGGAACTCAAACACCTAAGTCCCGGCGTCTCAGGAAACGAGCGCCGGGGAAATAATTCGTATGAGCATATCTAAGCCAAACATATCGCGCTGCTTATAGGCCGCACCCCGTCAGGGGGCAAGTGCCGGTACCCGCTTCGTTTGGCCTCAATTTTCCGGCGCGGCATCCGGCAGTTCGGGAGGTTGTCCGCCCCTTTCATCCCTACCAGCATTAGGAACGCCATAGCGATCCTGCGCCCAGCGGTTCAGCCATGCCAAAACGGCCAACGACAATCCAAGAACCAGCAGGGAGAACACCCGCGTCAGCCCTTCGAGACCCGAAATATCCACCAAGAACACCTTGGCGACCGCCAGCCCAATCACAATCAGCCCCGCCTTGCGCATCTTGGCCGAACGCCGTGCAAGTGATTGATAGAAGAGCCCTGCGCCAATCAACAGCAAGCCAATGGTGTAGCTGTACAATTCTGGCTCGCCCACACCGTGAGATAGGTTCATAGCCTCGCCACCTTGCCACAGATGGCGCACCACAAGCAGCACCCAAAGGGCAACAAGCGCAGCCGCGACAGCGATCATGCCAAGGCGCATTCGCCGTTCAAGACCCCTCAGCCGCAGTACACCCACACCCAGCAACAATGCCGGCAGCAAATAGGCCGCCGCAAGGGTATTAAACACGGGCAATCCAATCACATTATTGGTCGCGCCATTCGCAATGAGCGGGTTCGCAACAGTCGCGCCCATCCACAGCGATCCGACCCCAATAAGACCAAAGAGGCCCGTAAGCGCCCAACGAAGCTGGCGAAGCCGCCCACCTAAGGGCAATCGCTGCACCTGCGCCAATGCGACGCCCAACCAAATGGTTGCATAAAGGCCCAACGCCCAATGGCTGTCCGTTGTGGTCGCGCCGACCTTTGCATCAATCCCGCGAAAAATAAGCAATGTCGCGAACATCCCGCCCGTCGACCAGGCCGCACTATCAAGAATCACTTGCGCCAAGGGACGTTCGCGTGCGCCCAACAGCCAAAGTGCCGCGATAAAGGCCACGAGCGTACCGCCATAGGCCAGCAACATCTCAGACAACGGACCAAAACGACCCGCATCTATCCCGGGATCAACCGTCAAGCGGTAGCCAAGCGTGACAACCCCCGCCGCGATGAACAAAGCCATCGGCGGCAAGGTCCAACGCCGATCCATCGCAGCAGCAGCCACCACCGTGACCGCCAGTGCTACGGTCAATGCCGCGGCGCTCAACACGATGACAAAGGCGAATGCCATGCAAGATAGTACCGACATCAGCACAAAGCTGGTGCGCAATCGATCCACCCCGTCGCGGCGGGCAAAGCGTTCGGCAAGGACAGCCATGAACGCTGCCAACCCAGCGGCATGCAGCGCCCAAGGATAGGCTCCGATTACCTCGGCTGGTGCCCAGCTTATCTCCACTAACATCGCAATGCCCGGCGCATAGATCGCCGCCGCTGCAGCCCACAGAGTACGCAACTTGCCATCCCTCAAAGACCGCCACGCGGCTGTGGCCGAGATTATCGTGGCCAGCACCACCAGAATGGTCACGGTCTTGGGAAAGGCGGCCTCCGGGTTTTCAGTATAAGCCTGTGCAAAATTATGGTGCAGCCCTAGTCGCAACTCTGGCTGCATCCACACCGCCGCCAAAAAGGCCAGTGCGGGAAATGCTGCCACGTCTTGCAAAGCGCGCGCTTTATGCGACCAAACGATCAACAGCA
The DNA here is from genome assembly GCF_003352085.1 of Sulfitobacter sp. SK012. NCBI lineage: Bacteria > Pseudomonadati > Pseudomonadota > Alphaproteobacteria > Rhodobacterales > Roseobacteraceae > Sulfitobacter > Sulfitobacter sp. SK012. The sequence goes on along the minus strand of NZ_CP025804.1, from coordinate 1,277,266 downwards.
CGGTTAGGCCCGCAAGCCCTGCGATGCTCAGCCATGCCTCACCGGTTCCTTCGCCGAAAAACCCAAGCAGCGAAATGCTACTCGCAGCCACCGAGCCAAATGCCAATAACGTTGGAAATTGCGGCCAGACGGCGGCTTCGTGCTCTGTGCGCAGCTTTGCCAGCAACCCAAGGCTGACCGTCGGCCCGCTATGATCAGGCCAGACGCTGCGGGCCGGCACAACGATCGCAAGCAACGCCAGCACCATGAGATAAACCTGCGCCGCCCACACCTGATAATTGCCCGATGTCGCGGCCAGCCCCCAGCCTGAAAGATAGGCCAACACCATGGTCAACGCCGATACCCACCCCCAACGGCGGATCGTATCAACCCCAAGACCAAGTGCTGCGACGATGACGAAATAGGCGAACAGACCTGTAGCGTCCGAATTGGAACTGCTCAAAACCACGGGCGCGCCAAAGGCCCCGATGACACCGACGGCCGCCAAAAGCGGTCCATAAAGCCAGCCAAGTACCAATGCGATCACGGCCACGATCACCATACCGGCCATCGCGGCGTTGCCATCAATCAGGCCGTACAGCATGCGCGCGGACAAGATAACACCAAAGAGCGTAACGATCCCGGCGCCTGAAAAAACAGACGGCAAGTAGGCGGTGGTGTTTTCTTCTGCATCACCAAACCGGCGGCGGATATATTCCCCAACCCCAATGAGCGCTGCTCCAAAGGCAAGCGCCGCCGCCACACGTGCACGCGGCGGCAAAAGACCGTTTTCCATCCCGTATTGAACCAAAAACACCCCTGCCAGCGCTAACGACAAGGCTGATACCGCGTAAAACCAGTTTTCCTGCAACCAGGGGCCAAACTTGGCCAATGCGTCGCCCACAGGTGATGGACGCTCGGGAGCGGCTGGCTTTGGTGGCTGCGCAGGTGCTGCAGGGCGCGGTGGCAATTTCGGAGGCTTGGGCGCGCGCGAAACCGGGGCCGAAATAGCTGCGGGTTGCGGAGCCGTGTTGGCCAAAGCCCCAGTAGGTGTTTTAGAGGCACCCGGTCCGGATCCCGGCTTCACATTATCCAGAGCGTTCTTAAGCTTTACTAGGTCCCGCTCAGCTTGCGCCAAGCGCGATTTCAATGCCGATTGGCCAATCATCAGGCCGATGACGCAAACGGGAATGGCCAGCACCAAAAGGCCAAGCAACACAAATAACGGCTCCAACATTCATAGCCCCTTTACGCCTCAGCCAAAGCTGCGGGATCGTAACTTCATCAAGACACACAGAGACAAGACGCCCCGACCATTTAACCGCACGGTCCAAATGACTCCGTACTGATAAAATCACATCCGACCGCGGGCATCTATCTTCAAAGGTAAAAACTTGGGGCACGATGTTTCGCCCGGACTGAACCCGCTTGCGTCAAAAGTAGGTCAGCAACGCATTGCTCTATCCTTCAGCCTTCTTTTGTGCTGCCGAACAGCCCACCCAAACTCCGTTTGATGATGCCGCGCACCTTAGGAGGCTTTGCCGAAACAAATGGCAGCGGCCGACAAACTTCGATGGCCGCGACACCAACCCGCGCCGTAAGCGCACCATTCACCAGACCCTCACCAAAACGGCGGCTAAGCTTGCCAAGAAGCGAGCCACCCAAGATCGGCTCCAGCATATCATCGCCTACGGCCACAGCTCCGGTGGCCACAAGATGCGACAACACCGCACGCGTCAGCCGCCAAGAACCGAAAAAGCCGGACCGCCCGCCATAAACCTCGGCAATGCGACGGATCATCCGCAAATTGGATGTTAGGGCAGCGGCGACATCAGCCAGCGCAATTGGCACCAGCGCCGTGACGGTCGCCACCTGCCGTGCTGCGGCCTCGACTTCGCGGCTGGCAGCGACATCCAGCGGTCCCAATAGTTCAGCCTCCGCCAATCCCAGCAGGCCTGCGGCATCCAACTGATCACCGCGCAACTCGGCCAAACGATCGCGGCCCCAGCGGGTATCTTCGCGTCCTTTATAAAGCGCGACCAGGCGATCCGTCACGCCACGCGCAGTTTTCAGATCGTCATTTGCCAGGGCCTGCCCCGCATCATGATGCAGCCCATCAAGCCGCGCCAGACGGCCAAATGCTGCCAGCTCACGCAGCGACATCAACGCCAGTACCAACAAAAATGCACCAATCAGCACGGTCATCGCCCAGCCCAATACCGGGTAGCGCGCGATCAGATCGGTCACGAAACTCCACGCCGTTATCGAGATCAACGCGCCAATCAACGTTGTTAATAATGCCCAAAAAAGCCGTGACAACATTGAGGGTTTTCGCGCCGCAAGACGCGCGGCAATCTGCATCGCTTGCCCTTGCGGAGCTGCAACAACGGCGTCCAGAACGGGCGGTGCTTCAGCGACCGACGGGCGTGGCCCTGCATCTTCGTCTAGATCAAAAAGAACTGGACCCTTGGCCATCAATCAGCCTCCCTTTGCCACTCAAACCGGATATCTGGCAAGCCCACATCATTGGTGGCCCCTGCCGACCGCGAAACTTCGACAAAGCCCGCTTTGCGGTAAAATCGGGATGCACGAGAATTCGCCTCGTAACTCCACAAACCGAGCGTATCACAGGTCCGCTGCGCCTCTGTCATTAGTGCACGCGCGATCCCGCGACCTTGCATTTGCGGCAACAAATAAAGGCCGTGCACCTCTGCGCCACAGCGGGCCAGAAAACCGACCACCGCCCCTTCGACACGCGCCACGCGAACCCACCCTGTATCGATCATATCGCCTGCAAACATGATGTCTTGGGCACCGCTAAAACTACGTGGCAACCACACAAGCCTGTCGTTGGCTTGCCCCATCACTCCACCTACGGCCCCCGCATCAAGGACCCGCGCTTCGCCTAATTCAAACTCGGTCACAATTTATCACCGATCAAGAACTCAACCGCTCGGTCTAGCCTAATATGTGGCGGGCCATCGCCCGGGCGTAGCGTCAGCGGAGCCGGAGCAAACCGCATGATCTGGTAATCACCATCGAGCCAGCGTTCCTGACCTGCCCGCGCAGGGGTCAGCAGATGCGCAGGATCACTTGGCAACTCGCCGGGATAGAACGCAGCTTCTTTGCCCGTTTCCAACAGCGTGCCGCGCACGACGTCCAAATCAGTACCGTCATGGGCCATCGTGGCCTCAGTTGTAGCGCGCAGGGATGCGATGGACATGGCGGCTGTCTCCGCCCCAGCAAACCGCGCACGATCGCGCGCCTCACGGGTCAACGCCTGCATTATGGCGGTCATCTGCGGGTGTTGCGCATGATGTAAATGGTCCGCCTTTGTCGCTGCGAACAGGATTTTCTCGACGCGTTTGCCGCGCAGAATGCTGGTTAAAAAGCCATTACGCCCCGGCCTGAACGCTCCCAAAATCTCTTCCATCGCGGCACGCATGTCTTCAACCGCACGTGGGCCTGCATTGATCGCGCCCAAGGCATCTACCAACACCACTTGCCGGTCGATCCGGGTAAAATGATCGCGAAAGAACGGTTTGACGACTTGCGATTTATACGCCTCAAACCGTCGCGCCATTTCGCGCCGCAATGATCGGCGCGCATCCCCTTCGCCGCCCGGCAAGGGCGCAAAGGTCAGAACCGGACTGCCCGCCAGATCACCGGGCAACAAGAACCGGCCCGGGGTGCAATCGGAATAGCCCGCCAAACGCGCCGTCTGAAGGTAGTCGGCGAACGTGTCGGCAAGCGCCTTGGCGATTGGTTCTTCCAGTTTGGCCTGCGGATCCGTTTGCGCGACCATCGCACGGTAAGCGGCCGCTTCTTCACGGTTTTCAATCCGCTCCAGAACCTGCGACACCCATTCATCATAGCTCAGATCCAAGAGGCCCAGATCCAGCAACCACTCCCCCGGATAGTCGACAATATCCAGATGGATCGTACGCGGCCCCTGAAACCCGGCCAGCAACCCCGACGGGCGCACCCGCAAAGACAAGCGAAGCTCTGAGATCGCCCGCGTGCTGCCCGGCCAATGCGGGGCGCGCGCCGTCAACGCGGCAAGGTGGCTCTCATATTCAAAACGCGGAACCGTGTCATCAGGTTGCGGTTGCAAGAACGCGGCCTCTATCCGGCCCTCGCTCGCGGCAAGCAGCCCTGGCATCCGCCCGCGGTCCAGCAGATTTGCCACCAGCGAGGTGATAAAAACCGTCTTGCCCGATCGCGCAAGCCCCGTCACACCCAAACGGATGACCGGTTCAAAAAACGCTTCTGATACAGTGTCCTGTACCGCTTCGACTTGCCGCCAGATGCCATCGGCGATTTTAGAGATGACCAATGCCTGCCGCGCCCCATTCTATTGCAAAGCCTAATATAGGATGCCCCCCGAGGGATTGCCAGAACCGCAGCGCCGCGCTAGAGGCAGGCCATGCCACGCTTTGCCCTAAAAATCGAATACCACGGCGCGCCTTTTGTCGGTTGGCAACGCCAGATCGACCTTCCGTCCGTTCAGGGCGCAATTGAAGCCGCGTTGGCAAAGCTGGAACCGCGTGTCCACAATATAGCCGCCGCGGGGCGAACGGATGCAGGTGTTCACGCGCTTGCTCAGGTGGCCCATTGCGATATGGAAAACGACTGGACCGCCTTTCGCCTATCTGAGGCGTTAAATTATCATCTAAAACCAACGCCTATTGGCATTGTTGGCTGCGCCGAAGTTGCCCCCGACTGGCACGCAAGATTTTCCGCGCTGGAACGACAGTACCATTTTCGTATCCTAACACGCCGCGCCCCCGCCACACATCAGGCGGGGTTGGTTTGGCAGGTCAAACACCCGCTAGATGTTGCGGCGATGCAGGCCGGCGCTGACCGGCTGGTGGGGCGTCATGACTTCACCACTTTCCGCTCGACCATCTGTCAGGCGAAGAGCCCGGTAAAAACACTGGATCGGTTGAATATTTCAGAAGTTGAAACGGCGCAGGGGACCGAAGTACATTTCGACGTACGTGCGAGGTCTTTCTTGCACAATCAAGTTCGTAGCTTTGTCGGGACGCTTGAGCGGGTCGGCGGAGGATCGCTTTCCCCTGATGGCGTAAGCACAGCACTTGAGGCCAAAGATCGCGCCGCCTGCGGCCCAGTGTGTCCGCCGCACGGGTTGTACCTCGCCGCGGTCAGCTATGAGGCCGATCCCTTCGCCTAATCGTTATCGAGCAGGCCTGCCCCCGCCCCACCAAGCCGAGATGCATCAGTCTCTGGTACCAGCGTTTTTGCTGCAAGGGCTTGCCAGTCGGCGCAAAGGTCTTCCGGCAGATCGCATCGCGCAACAGGGCTGCGCTTTGCTGGCGTGTTCAGATCGATCCAAAGCAGGTTTTTTTCGTTGAGAGTTGCCGCAAAAGGCAAGGCTGCGACGTAGCTGCGCGCAAGCGTATCCCAACCCTTTGTCTCAAATCCACCCTCAACCACCTGCGCCTCAGCTTGCTGCATTAGGGCCAATGGCAGATCAAGAATAGGACCCCCCGGCAAAGCTGCGAGCGCTCGCGTTAATGCCTGTGGATCACGTCCCGCGCATAAATGTTGCACCGCGGCCTGACCAAAACGAGTGGCCTGCGCGGCAGGTGCCCCGGCCCCGCGTGCCGCTTTGCCGGCAAGTGCCGCGACTTCATTCAGGGACCGTATCATTGTGCAAAGACCGGCAGCCACCAATCGTCGACCTCTTGGTCCAGCTCATCCGCAAGTGGTGCTCCTTGGCATAGCGTGATCCGAGTCCAGCGGTCAGACTTCGGATCAAACTTTGACGCACCAAAGAACGACAGCTTGCAGCGCAGCATGTCGATGGGCAGACAAGTGGTAGCAATCAGGTTGTCGCGAATTTCACCGTAAGGGTAGCGTTGCGCAAGCCCTGCCCGTTCAACCGCAAGCGCATGTTCAGGATGGGCAGTCAAAAACGCCGATACGGATGTTTCCGTTTCCGGTAAATCGCTGTGGGCCGCACGAGCACGCCGGGCAATATCAAGCGGACTTTCTTTGTCTGCACCCGGCTCTTCAAACCGTAGACCAAGGCGCGGTTCTTGTTTCGCTTCAGAGACATACCAGAACTGCCCACAGGCATCCGGAGCGTCATAATCATCGGACAGCGCCCAATCAAAATGTGTCTCAAACACCTTGCGCAGCGCTGTTGTGCCAACGATCGGGGGGGCAAAACCGCCAAAGGGATCGGACATACAGTCGGTCAATCCATCAACGATTTCCCCGAAGGGTTCTAGCAGGAGCGACACCATAAGCTCCTGAACATCCTCGGAAAAGTCGAGCATTTTGGTCATCACATGATCCAACGGTCGGTTCTCTTCGAGGTTTTCCAGCAGCACCAATGCGTTTTGCCAATCGGTTCGCAAGCTCTCGATCCGCGCCTGATGGGCCGCGTCAGGCACCTGCCATTGGGCCAAATGACGCGCCGAACGCGCCCCGAGTGCTGCGATCCGTAACGACTGAGCCGTCGTTAACGCCTCGATGGCGCGCACCCGTGCCAGTGCCGTTTCGCGCACGAGCATCCAGTTGTTCAAAAGCACCGGGTGATTGACCAAAAACGGTGCCATCCCCAATCCCGTGGAATTCCCGATCCCAAGGTGGCGCCGTGTTTCGCGATCCAAGGTTGCACCGCCCACATGTTCGACCAGCGCGTGCGTGAAATGTCGGATCAACCAAACTGTCAGCATTTCTGCAGCAAATGGTCCTTCAAAGCCCGGTCGATCCTTGATCAATGCCCGGTCCGCAATGCCAAATTTTCCGTTGCCATAAACCGCAGTTGTCCGCATCAGATAACCCACATCGCGGATCATATCTGGATCAGGTTTACGCCCTGCGAGTAAAGCCGCAACCACATGAGAAAACAGCCGCACTGATTTGTTTGCACGACTTAATATCAGATCTCGCTCGCAAAATCGCCCTGCTTCTTGAAGCGGTGCATTTTCCACGATACGCGCGATGTCTTTTGCATCGGGAATACCGTCAAAAAGAACATACGCGCTGTCCCACGCCGTTGCGATCACCCGGTCCGTGCGTTGATCAGCAGGCAAATCGGTCGAGACAGCGACCAAGGAATAATCATACCCGCCGAGGGTCACGCAAAAGACAGCATGCCCGAACCCGTCCACATCCATTTCCCAAGCGTGGCACCTGACGTGTACTTTTTCTGCTGCCAGTCGCCGCATTAAACTGCGCAGGAACGACAGGCGCGACGGAAACATCGACCCCATCCGGCTTAACCGCATCACCTGTGACGGCGGGCGCAGCGGAACCTGCGGTGGGTTCGTAAAATCCTTCATACCATCGGTCCAAAACTGGCCGCATAGAAGCGGTACCAATTGCCCCCCATAATCCCGTCGATCTCTTGGGATGTCAGCGATGTCGCCTCCAAGCCAGCGCGGATATTGCCAAAATCACGGTTGTCGTTGAACCAAACCGGCATAGGTGGAAAGCCTGCGTTGCTGGCAGATCCTTCACCATAATCAATCACCTTGGACCAGCGGCCCACGCGCATCCATTCGACGATACTGTCGGGCTGGTCCTGACAAAGATCAGTGCCGATACCAAGCGAAGCTGCCCCATAACGTCGCGCGGCCTCTTCAATCATCTGGAAAAAGCTTGATGCGGTGCATAAGCTTCCCTGTGCAAGGTGATGAGGATAAATGGAAAATCCAAACATGCCCCCAGACTCTGTTAGCGGCCTTAGGACCTCATCAGGTTTGTTGCGTAACGCCTCATGCCACCACGCTGGATTTGCGTGGGTGATGGCGATGGGTCGTGTTGAGTGTTCAATTGCATCACGCGTAGAGCGGTCTCCGGAGTGGGACATGTCGACAACCATGCCGACCCGGTTCATCTCGGTCACGACCTGTCGGCCCATGCGGGTCAGTCCGGCGTCGTAATCTTCATAACAGCCCGTCGCGAGCAACGATTGGTTATTATAGGTGAGCTGCATGAACCGTATGCCCAGTTGATGGCAAATCTCAACAAGGCCAATATCGTCTTCGATCGGGCTGGGGTTTTGAAATCCAAAAAAGATCGCCGTGCGCCCTGTTTCTTGAGCGAGGGTCACACAGGCCCCTGAAGTACCTTTGAAAATCAGATCAGGATGCGCTTCAAACCAGCGGTTCCATTGTTCAAGGTTCAGTACCATTTCACGAAAGCTCTCGTGATAGGCGATGGTTACATGCGCAGCGTCCACGCCGCCTGCGCGCATCTGTTCAAAGATGCGGGGCGAAAAGCGGGCGTATTGTAAATTGTCGATCAGCGGTGATTTCATTGGGGTGATGATGACGGCAAGGACGCGCTAGCTCAATCGCGAAAGCGACATTTCGATAATCTACGCGGTGCCTGGCATCACACTTGGGGTATTAACGTTTTATATCAATGAATTAAGCAGTGAAGGAAACCAAAAATGCCGAACCCGCGCCCAAAATTGACAGCAGGCTCGGCACCTACTCGTTACGATGATCACACTAATCAGAACGGGTTACTTTCAGGTGAACTTCAGCACCCAAATTGTGCGACCACCAAACTCAAATCGATTTGGAGGCGCTGACGAAGGGTTCAGCCCTTCGACACAATCACCAACAGGGCAATCTGCTGTCAGTTATGAGAAAAAACTGCGGCGGAGTTAATGCTCTTTAGCGTCAACTTCTAGGCAACAAAGTTCAAAATGTGGCCTTAAGCATCTTCAGACACTGTCAGGCTGAGCCTCTGCTCGCCTGCTCAAAAGGCCAAAGCAGGCGGCGAAACCTTTATCTAAGGTCACAATCTTTGCGACCTGAAAAGCAACTCCCGACGCAGGAAACAGCAACAATCACAGCACCCTAGGCCCACGCCAAAGCAACGCTTCTCATTGGCGAAAACTCAAACGGGCCTTTGGGTGTACTTGCGCAGTTCCGCACGTGCGACCTGCCTGCGATGAACGGCATCGGGGCCGTCTGCCAATCGCAAGGTCCGCACATGGGTCCATGCATTGGCAAGCGGCGTGTCCTGACTGATCCCCTCAGCGCCGTGCATTTGCACCGCTTCATCAATCACCTTGAGCGCTACACGTGGGGCGACCACCTTGATCTGGCTGATCCAAGGGGCAGCGGCACGTTTGTCACCTTGATCCATGAACCATGCGGCCTTGAGGCACAAAAGCCGCGCCATTTCGATCTCCATCCGGCATTCCGCGATGATGTCGAAATTCGCACCCAACTGAGCCAACGGCTTTCCAAACGCCTCGCGTTCCATGCTGCGGCGGCACATCAGCTCAAGTGCGGCTTCAGCTTGCCCAATGGCGCGCATGCAATGGTGGATACGCCCAGGCCCAAGCCGGCCCTGCGCGATTTCAAACCCGCGCCCCTCGCCCAGCAGTAGATCCTCGGCAGGCACGCGCACGTCCTTAAACCGGATATGCATATGCCCGTGTGGGGCGTCATCATGGCCGTATACCTGCATGGGGCGCAAAACCTCGATCCCTGGTGTTTTGGCATCCACCACGATCATTGATTGGCGCGCATGTTTGGTGAGGTCGTCACTACCGGTTTTGACCATCACAATGTAAACTGCGCAGCGCGGATCTCCGGCACCACTGGCCCACCATTTTTCGCCATTGAGAACATAGTCGTCCCCATCGCGAACACAGGCCATGCGCACATTCGTCGCATCCGACGATGCCACATCAGGTTCCGTCATCAGATAAGCAGACCGGATTTCGCCCTTCAGCAGTTTTGACAACCACATGTCTTTTTGCTTTTGCGTGCCGTAGCGCTCGAAAACTTCCATGTTGCCAGTGTCGGGCGCAGAGCAATTGAACACCTCAGCACCTAGAGGCGTTTTCCCCATTTCTTCTGCAAAATAGGCGTATTCCACAGTTGTCAGGCCGATACCTTTTTCACTGTCGGTTAGCCAGAAGTTCCACAGACCTGCGTCTTTGGCTTTTTGCTTTAACCCCTCCAGGATTTCCGTCTGCCGCGGCGTATAGGTCCAGCGGTCGCCTTTGCCGACTTCATCGTGATATTCCGCCTCAAGCGGGATCACATGATCGCGTATCATCGCGACGACACGGTCCAACAAATCGCGCGACTCCGGCCGCATGCCAAAACTCAAATCCATAGAAAGCTCCCCCATAACGCAACGGGGGGCTTTCCCCGCAGGGCAAGACTTGCTTAGATCACATCGAAATGTCCAGCCTCGTCAGGAAGCCAACAATGCATACCTATGATACTGCGCTGCTTGCGAAATATCTGGCAAAGCATGTCGATGGCTTTGGCATGCTGGACGGAATCGAGAAATTTTCCGATGGGCAGTCCAACCCAACCTACAAATTGACGTCCGGGAAACATCAATACGTTTTACGCGCCAAGCCACCCGGCAAGCTCTTGAAATCCGCCCATGCTGTCGACCGCGAATACCGGGTGATGCAGGCCTTGGGCGGCACGGATGTTCCTGTCCCAAAGGTGCTGCACCTTTCAGGCGACGACAGCCCCATGGGTACGCAGTTCATGGTGATGGAAATGGTGCAGGGCCGCATCTTTTGGGACCCTGCCCTGCCTGAGTTAGAGGCGCGTGCACGGGCCGAGGTGTACGACCAGATGAATGCCACACTTGCTGCATTACACTGCGTCGATCCAGCTGCGGTTAGCTTGGCCGATTACGGCAAACCCGGCAATTATTTCGAACGTCAGATCACCCGCTGGTCGGCGCAGTACCGCGATGCGCAAACAGATCCATTACCAGATGCAGATTGGCTGATCGATTGGTTGAACGGCAATATGGTGCCCGATGACGGTGCCAGCAGCATCGTGCACGGCGATTTTCGAATCGACAACATGATCTTTGCGCCAAACAACGAGACACTGATCGCCCTCCTTGATTGGGAGCTTTCGACCCTTGGCCATCCGCTCGCTGATCTTGCCTATCAATGTATGCACTGGCGGCTGCCCCATGCGGGCCATTTTCGCGGCCTTGCAGGTGTCGATAGAGCCAATGCTGGACTGCCCAGTGAAGATGCCTATGTCGACCTTTATTGCCAAAGGCGCCGGGTTTCTCGACCAGAGAATTGGAACTTCTATGTGGTTTTCTCATATTTTCGGTTGCTGGCCATTTTGCAGGGCGTGCTGAAACGCGGGCTGGATGGGAACGCATCAAACCCCAAGAATGCAGCGATGATGCGCGACGTGATCGTGCTTTTGGCCAAAGACGCCCGCGCCCTTGCCAACACCTGATCCATGCCACAGCTCTTGACCCACACGTCAATCGCAGCCCTTGTGCAAGATGCCGATATGTATGGTTTTCACAGCACGGCGCAGTTGGTGAGGTTCGCCCGGCAAAGAGCGGTCGCACGCCCCGGGAATAAAGGAGAGGTCCAATGACCACAGCACAACATTCAAGCTATGATGTCATCATTATCGGCGGCGCAATGTACGGGTCATCCGTTGCTTGGTGGCTCAGCCAGATGGATGGATTTGACGGTCGCATTTTGGTAATCGAGCGCGATCCAACCTATGAATTCGCCTCTACCAGCCACACCAACAGCTGTATCCGTCAGCAGTTCAGCAACCGGATCAATGTGCAGGTTTCGCAGTTCGGGGCTGAGTTCATCAAGAACTTTCGCGACTTTATGGGAGGTGATCCAGAGGTCCCACACCTCCCCCTACAAAGCTATGGCTACATGTATCTGGCAGACACGGAAGCGTTTGCCGACACGTTGAAAGAGGCGCAAGCCGTTCAAAATGGCCTTGGTGCCGCCACCAAATTCATGACGCGTGACGAGATTGCAACCGCTTACCCGTTCTACCAGCTAGACGACATCATTGGTGCCAATCACAACCTCATCGATGAAGGGTATTTCGACGGCGGCACCATGTTTGACTGGTTCAAGCGTATGGCGCGCAGGAACGGCGTCGAATACCTGGCCGGCGAGGTAGCATCGATCACGCATAGCAAGACGGGCGTAGAAAGCGTCACACTCAAAGCCGGCGACACCATCGCGTGTGGCACGTTGGTCAATGCCTCAGGCCCGCGTGCCGCTGTAACGGCGCGCATGGCCGGGTTGGATATCCCTGTGGTCGCGCGCAAACGCTATACCTTTATCTTTGACGCCGCTCAGCCGCTGGACCGGGACCTGCCGCTGACAATTGATCCATCAGGCGTGCACATGCGATCCGAAGGGAAATACTATCTTGCCGGTTGCCCACCAGACGTGGACTTGGACGTGGCCTTTGATGATTTTGAATTCGACCATTCGATTTGGCAGGAAAAAGTCTGGCCCATCATCGCCACCCGCGTCCCTGCGTTTGAGCAGGTAAAGGTCATCAATGAATGGGTTGGGCATTATGCCTATAATACGTTCGACCAGAATGCCCTGTTGGGCCGTAGTGAGACGTTGTCCAATTTCATCTTCGTCAACGGCTTTTCCGGCCATGGGTTGCAGCAATCACCCGCTATGGGCCGTGGCATTGCAGAACTCATCACCTATGGTGCATATCGGAGCTTGGATCTGAGCCCGTTTGATGTGAACCGCGTCGCCCGGGGCGAAAAATTTGTTGAGAAGGCCGTAATATGAAACTCAAAGAAAACAAATTCCTAACCGCCCTGCGCGCTGGTCGCCAGCAAGTTGGCATATGGGTCAGCCTTTCAAGCGCTTATGCCGCTGAAGCCGTGGCACCGGCGGGCTACGACTGGGCGCTGTTGGACATGGAGCATTCGCCAAATGAATTGGCCTCTCTTTTGGGTCAACTCCAAGCATTTGCTGACAGTGATACAACCGCCATCGTGCGTCCCGATTGGAACGATCCGGTCAAGATCAAGCGCCTGCTCGATATGGGTGTCCCAGGTCTGTTGTTGCCAATGGTCGAGAGCATTGAAGAGGCCGAGGCCGCCGTTGCAGCGACGCGTTATCCCCCAAACGGTATACGCGGTGTGGCGGGCACCATGCGCGCCAATCGCTTTGGACGCGTTAGTGATTATTTCACCGAAGTCGAAAACCAGACGGCCGTGCTGATCCAGTTGGAATCTGTGCAAGCGGTTGAGAATGCCGCGAGTTACGCCGCCGTTCAGGGTATCAGCGGTGTCTTCTTTGGCCCCGCAGATATTGGCGCGGATATGGGCATTCTGGGCGACCCGATGCACCCTGACATTTGGACGCTGATCCGCCCCGCTGCCCGCGCCCTGATGGACCGCGGTATCCCCGTCGGCACGCTCGTCTCGGACCCCGATTTTGCCACAGAGCTTTTGAACGAAGGTTTCAGCTTTGTTGCATGCGGGTCGGATGCAGGGTTGCTCGCTAAAGGTTCCGATGCGCTGCTTGCCCGTGTGCGCGGCGGACTGAAATAATACTGAACAGAGGAAACGACAGATGAAAAAACTGGTCCTGACAGGTGCCGCTGGACGGCTTGGCTCTTACTTGCGCGAACCGCTTAGCATGATGTGCGGTGAGTTGCTGAGCACCGACATCGCGGAGGATATCGGCAATCTCTATGAGGGTGAAAGCTACGTTCAGGCAGATCTTGCGCAGATGGATCAAATTGCGCCGTTGATGGAGGGGGCCGATATGGTCATTCACTTCGGTGCGATTGTGGACGAAAAACCCTTCGAAGAACTGCTTGGCCCTAATTTCATCGGCTCCTACAACATCTGGGAAGCCGGGTATAAAGCTGGGGTACGCCGCATTGTCTACGCCTCATCAATCCACGCGGTAGGTATGTATAAAAAGACCGACTTCATCGGCACCGACGCGCTCCACAGGCCCGATACATTCTACGGCCTAGCCAAGTGCTTTACCGAAGATCTTGGGTCGATGTATTGGGACAAACGCGGCATGGAGAGCGTACATCTGCGCATCCTATCAGCAGCTCAGGTCAACAACCCGCGCGCATTGGGATCATGGCTGAGCTATGATGATCTGATCCAGCTGGTGACCCGCGCCATCGATACGCCCTCGGTTGGTTTCAGCATCATCTACGGTGTGTCAAACAACGACCGCGCGCCGGTAGACAATGCCAAGGCGGCGTTCCTTGGCTACCGGCCCAAGGACAACGCCGAGCAATTCGCTGAAAAAGTGCTGGCAGAGGCAAAACCAGCAGATGTTACCGACCCCAGCGAGATGTGCCATGGCGGCCCCTTTGCATCCATCGCCTTGGGCGAAAGTGCGATGGCGAACATGAACATCATCGACGATAAGAAAGAAACCTAACGTTTCAGAGCCCGCCCTAGCCGATCATCTTGCGTAGCTTGCGATAAGCGCGTTTGTGGAACGGCGGGGGCGGAGGCTGCCAAGGGTTGTAGCGCGCAGCGCCCACGTCAAACGCGGCCTGTGCCTCTTCGCCGTATGTCTCCAACATGAACGCTGAAAAACGCGCGGCAAACGCTGGTCCCACCCCCTTTTTAGGACGCCGATCCCAACCAACGTAAAATCCGTCACAAAGCCTGCGCACCAGATCGCTTTTGTCCTCTGGCACGCGGATTGCGTAGATATTGTTGTCGATTTGGCGCGTCTTGAGCGTACCAACATCACCCGGATGAACCTTGTCGGCCAAGCGTACAAGTTCCGCTTCAGTCAACTGGTCATGCAAAATCTTTGGGCCCAGCGCATATCCACCTGCACCTTTATACATCTGCAGGTCATGCTGGACGATCACGCTGCCTGGCCTCATCAGATGTAATACTGCAAGTGTATCTATCAGCGGCCAAGGGTGCACATGTGCGGCATCAATAAAGCACATATCAACCGGCGAGCTTAAATGTTTTGGGACATCCAAACTGGTGCAACTGGGATGGATATTTACTCTGACCTGATCATGCGGCAACGCGTCTTGCAGCAGATATCCCAGTTTTTTGGTGGGATCTGCATAGAACGTTTCCATCAGGTCAAAACTATGGATCGAGGCTTGCCCATGACGGTTGAGCATCATCGCAAGCATTGACGTCGACAGGCCACTGGCGCAGCCAATTTCAACAAAGTTCTTTGGCTTCAGTTCGTCAATGAGCGCCTTCAGGAACGTGATGTCATTGCCATCTACAGCGCCCATGTTCCCCGCCCAATGCCGGTTGAACCACCCAGAAATGTCGTCCCCAAGCGCGCGTGCGCTCCTCGTGCTATTTGCCGACAATGCCTGTGCTCCCTGCTTATCAGTCTCTTAACTACGACCTATGAGGGAACGGCCATTTACACAACCCGTGAGCGGCGCAGCCCCCCTCAAGGGGCCACGCCATACCGCTGGGGGGCGGATTGGTTACTGTTCGCGGAAAGCTCGGATCATGCTGTCGCGGATCGGCTTGGTGATATAATCCACAAAGGTTCGTTCCGCCGTCTGGATCATGATCTCAGCAGGCATTCCCGGTGTCGGCGAAAAGCCGGGCACACGCAGCAGCTCTTGAGGTTGGATCGAGATGCGCGCGACATACACCTCTGCGTCCGGTCCTTCGGCAGAGCGTTCGGTGATACTGTCGGCAGAGACATAATAAACCTCACCAAACAGAACCGGTGTTGTGCGTTGGTTAAGCGCCGTCAGGCGTACCGTTGACACCAAACCAGTGTTGATCGTGTCAATTTCGGTGCGCGGAATTTGCACCTCAATAATCAATGGCTCATCACTGGGCAAGATTTCCGCAATAGCTCGACCACTCTCGATCACACCACCTGCCGTATGATAATGCAGGCGCACAATGGTTCCCGAAACGGGCGAGCGGATCTCAGAGCGCGCACGCACGGACGACGCCGTGCGCAGTTGTTCACGGATACTATCAAGTTCAGCCTGGATGGTACTCAGCTCATCGATGGCCGCTTGTTTGCTGCGCCCCAACGCGTTTTCAATCTCGGTCTCGTAGCGCTCTTTGACCTCTCTGACTTCGTTGATTTCAGCTTCAAGTCGGGCGACCTTACCATCGGTTTCGGCAATGGCGTGGCGTACGGTATTCAGCTCGGTGCGCCGGACCAGACCACTTTCAAGAAGCGTGGTCTTGGCCTCGAACTCTTCTTGCAGGATTTCTGCTTGCAGCTTCAGCGACACTAGTTGCTGCACATATCCGCCTGACCGGATCGTCAGCGCTTCGATATTTTGGCGCAGGATCGACACGTTGTTGCGCAGCGTACTTTGTGACACCAAAAAGCTTGTGACTTGGGACTCAATGATCGTTGCAACTTCGTGATCGATACGAGACGCTAGGAGCACGTCGGGAAACCGAAGCTCATCTTGGGCTGACGCCTCAGCGAGCAACCGCGCCTCGGTTGCGATCAGGCGCATCTGCCGCAAAAACAGCTCGCGCTCATTTGCCAGCGATGCGGTTTCATCCAAGAACAACAGCGTGTCGCCCGCATTTACAAAATCGCCCTCCTTGATCATGATTTGGTCAATGATCCCGCCCTCAAGGTGCTGTATAATCTTGTTGCTACCAGTGGCGACAAAGCTGCCTTGGGCGATCACCGCAGCTGCCAACGGCGCGTTGAAGGCCCAATAGCCAAACCCACCCATCGATGTGGTCATCAGCAAAAAGCCGAATATCACAAATCCCCGAACGCTGCGCGGCACATCGGCGTACCATTCACCATGCACGTTATCTGTTGCGATCACTGTCATATCTTACCCTCCGGTATTCGGTTGGGGTGGGATCGTATCAGGGGGCGATCCGCCCGGCAGGTTGGTCCCGCCCCCCTGCCCGCCTTTGCGCCGGGCAAGTTCAGCCACGACTTGCTCGCGGGTCCCAAAGAGCGCCACACTGCCATTTGCAAGCAGCATCACCTTATCAACCACCGTCAGCAGTGACGGCTTTTGCGTGATGACCACAACAGCAATTCCGCTGGCCTTGGCTTGTTGGATTGCGCGGGCCAACGCCTGATCACCTGAGGTATCAAGATTGGAGTTCGGCTCATCAAGCACCAAGAGTTTGGGACCACCGAAGAAGGCCCGGGCCAAAGCGATGCGCTGCTTTTGGCCGCCCGACAATGGCGAACCATCTGCGGCCACAACCGTTTCATAGCCCTGCGGCATGTTCGATATCATGTCATGGACATCCGCCAACACGGCGGCGTGGTGAATCTCCTGATCCGTAGCATCGCTGCGCATACGGCCAATGTTGCTTTTGATTGTTCCAGGAAACAATTGCACGTCCTGCGGCACATATCCGATGCTTTCACCAAACTGGCGTGGGTCCCAATTGCGGATATCCATAATGTCCAAGCGGACGTTTCCAGACGTTGGCATCAACGATCCCACCAGCATTTTACCCAGCGTTGTTTTGCCAGCCCCACTGCTGCCAATCACGCCCAGTGTTTCGCCGGGATCAAGCGAAAAACTGATCCCGTTCAGCACAACCTGCTTGGTTCCGCCCGGCACATACAAGAGCCGTTCAACATCCAACCGTCCCTTAGGGTCAGGCAGGCGCAGACGTTCAAATTTGTGTTGCGAGGTCGTCATCAGGTGGTGGATGCGGTCGTAGGCAGCGCGTGACAAAAGATAACCGTTCCAGCCTTCAATCGCCCCTTCAATCGGGGCCAATGCCCGACCCGCAATGATGGACGCTGCGATCACCATACCGCCGGTAATCTCGCCTTGGATCGCTAAATAGGCGCCCCAACCCAACATACCGATCTGAGTGAGCAACCGCACCGCACGCGATGCCGCAGCTGAGACAATGTTGCGATCCTGCGCACGCACCTGTTCTTTGAGCGACGCCGCGGTGTCCTTGCCCCACATCTGAACTGCTTCAGGCACCATGGCCAACGCGTTGATGATCTGGCTGTTGCGCGTCATCGAATTGAGGTGCAGGTTCGCCCGGCTTTGCGCCACATTGGCGCGGGCAAAGGGCTTGGATGTGATCTTTTGGTTGATCATGGCAATGATGGTCAACGCAATAGCTGTGCCGATCACAATCATCCCCAACTGTGGGTGAACTAGAAAGATAGCCACAACAAAGATGGGCGCAAAGGGCACATCCAGAAACGAGATAAGCGTCCCTGAAACCAGAAAGCCCCTAACCTGCTGTAGATCGCCGAGTGTTTGATATTCGCGCCCGTTGGTATGCAGCGCCGCATGTGCCGCCGCGCTTAGGATCGGGGCTCCAAGCCGCGCAGCCACCTCAACGGCGGTCCGCATCAAGATGAAGCGGCGCACCGCATCCAGAACCGCCTGCAGGAAAACTGCACCCGCAATAACAACGGTCAGCATGACAAGTGTTTCAAGCGAACGGCTGGTCAGAACGCGGTCGGAAATCTGAAACAGGTAAATCGGAATCGCAAGGATCAGAAGGTTGGTGGCACAGGTCAGCACCATCACAAAGCCAATGTTGCGCCGCACTGCTGCGACGCCTTTTTGCAAGCTCTCGGTGAATCTATCTGGTCCAACGGGCTTGTGAAAGCCTGGTGTCTTACCGCCTCCACCGCCGCCGCCACCACCGCCGTTCCCATCTGCAGGGGGCTTGCCCCCGCCCGCAGCAACGTCTTTGCCATCGATCTCTTTGCCTAATCCGCGCACGACGTCAACTTTGCCAGGGCGGAGTGAATCGATGGCGGCGTCACGTTCGTTGTGTATCTTGCCACGGCGCATGCTCTCATCAAGCATCAGCACAGGGCGACCATTTTTACCTATCCTGGAAGACCGGAATCCAATGGTTTCGCTTTTGTCTAACTCGTCTTTCAAACCGAAAACTCCCTACTCAACACCACAAGTTCAAACCAACATAGATGTCATGACATCCGGGCTTGTTCCGCCTCCATCAAGGAGACCTTCGATCACCAAACTTTCTTCTGCGGGGGCATCTTCGCCGATCAGCCCTTCGGCCAGAAACGCCACCGCTTCATTGGCCAGCACCGCCACGCCGATACCCGTAGGTGCCGCGGCCGCGTCGATCAGTTCTGCTTGATAGAGAAGCGCTTCGCTGTAGACGTCACCGCCAACGTAAACGGAACTGTCCACACCCGCATTGGTGATGGTCGCGATATTTAGCAGCGCATTTGAACCAGCCGTAACCGAAATGTCGCCACTAGCATTGCCAACAAAATCATCCAGAACCATCTGCACATGATCGCTGTCGCCAAGGATATTGCGCTGTTCAATCGAATTGACGGAAACGAAGTCACCTTCGATATGCAACACCCGCACAAACGCTTGCTCTGAAAAAGCTGAAATATCATTCAACCCGCCCGGCAAAGGGTTGTCACCTTCGCTAAGGCTTCGCGTTGCATTACTCAGGTCACCCTCAAGTGCCGCATATGAATCAATGCCTGTGTTAGAAATACGCGCGAGGTTAAATGCCAGATTATCCGATGCAGAAACGTTGTCTGGTGCCGTGCTGCCGTATGTGACTGTGTCATGATCGATCAAGACATTGACCTGATTGATGATCGAGACCTCAATCATGTGCCCTGCGATGGTGATGAGGTCATAGCCGAAACCAATCGTAGCGATTGAGGCCACGTTGACAGCATTGTTTTCGCCCAACACAAATTCACTGCGACCGCCAGAAAGCTCGACCTGCACGTTGTCATTATCAAGCACGAAATTATACTGTTCCAACCAGTTAAAGACAGTCACGTCCCCTTCGATCCGGGTCACGAACCAGTTGGGCGGTGTACCATCAGAAACATTGTCCGGTTGCTCCACTTGGGGCGAGCTGCTCTGAGTGATTTCCGCTGCATTGATCGCATTTGAAGCCTGCGTTTCCCAGGTACCGCCGACCGTGTTCACCCCGATATTATCTGCCTCGACAACCACGTTGATCTGGCTGATCGCATTTATTGAAATGACATCCTGCGCTACTGTAATGATTGGCGCGTCAAGCCAGCTGTTTACGATAATTGCCTCATTCACCAGTTGGTTGGCACCGCTGGTAATCTGGTGCCCATCGTCTAGGTTCCCGGATCCGTCATCAGATTCAACCGTGTCATCAGGCGGATCGGACAGGACAAAAGACGCCTCGTTGTCTTCATCATCATCGTCATCCGCATCGTCTTCATCGTCGCGGTCATCATCATCAGCATCATCCCTCAGGAATTCTATAAGACTACTTAGCGTGACAACCTGATCTAGGTTCTCGGGACGGGTCTCGCCATCCTCGACCTCGGAAATCGTTTCATCATCATCGGTTTCGTCAGCTTGCAAATAGGCCGGCAGGATATCCTCGAGAGTGGGCATTTCCTCGACGCTCTCACCGTTGACCAAAATAGTTTCAACCGCGTCATCAGATTTTAGCAACGTTGCTTGAATGCCTTCAATTGCGGGCACTGTTGCGTCTTCGATCTGGCTCAAGGCGGCCATTGCAAAATCTGCTCCGGTTCCTTCGGCCTCCATCGGGTCATAGGACGATATAACGGACAGGCTCTCAGCAATTGTCGTTGCTGCTTCCACCCTATCGCTGTCATCGGCAAAAATGGCAATTGGCGGCAATCCATTGACGGTGATAATATCCCCGTCATTCAAAGTATTGGTCTGGTAAGTGATTGTGACCACAGACCCAGCCGGGGCGGTTTCACCATAATAAATACCGAAGGGTTCAGTATTTGTGGTTGCGACTTGCGGGTTCACCGAAAACAGGGAGAAACCCCCTTCAGCTGCACTGCCGGAGTCCAGCATTGAGACAACAATACTGCCTGCAAGTTGGACACTGCCAATTGGCAAGAAAGTAGGCGCATAGGCCCCCTGAGGCATGAACGTGCCTAGCTTATAAGCTGCGCTAAAAGCCACACCGATGTTCAGCAAATCACCCAGCTCTGGCGCTTGGTCCTGCAGCGCACGAAAGGCCGCATAAGTTTCCTTGAGCCTAGCTTCTTCTGTTCCAATCTCAAAGATGCCAATGAAGTGCGATACGATTTCTGTTGTCTGGTCTAAAGCCATGTCGATCACCCCCGTTCGAGTGTTCGTCGTGTGATAATTAGGTCGTCTAAAAAATGTTGGTGATAGAAAAAAATGTATTTCAAATTAGCAGTCTTGGTGCGAAAGGGCCGGAAATACCGGCCCTTTCTTTGATTATGACGTCGCTTATACGTCGTTGGTGTCGTCGCCCACGAATGTGGAAGTCATCGACCCGCCGACAACGGTCATATCAACCTGGTTGCCAAGGATGTTGGCACCCATCACGATGTTCTGGTTGAACGCCGTGGTGTCGATTGCCGAGGCGGCATCTGCTGCGGAAGACCCGGTTACGATACCATCGTCCCCGTTGTTGGATCCCCAAACACCAGCTGAACCACCGGCTCCACCGTCACCATTGATGGCGTTTCCAGCTGCACCACCGACACCGCCGTAGGCGTTCGTTGGAACCGCACCAGCAACACCGCCGACACCTTGGCCACCTGCACCACCGTCACCGGATGTGCCGCCGCCCGTGCCAGACGTGCTACCATTGGTATTTCCCTGGAGGCCGCCACCGGTTGTCCCGTTGGCGTTTGAAGCACCATTGGATCCAGATCCGCCACCGGCACCACCGGTACCATTGCCAGCTTCACCATTGCCAAGCCCAAGAGCCAGCGACAGAGCATCTGCGGCTACATTTCCGATATCGCCACCGTCTGCATCAGCACCACCTAGACCCAGAAGGCCAAGACCAACACCGATTGCACCGGCATCCGCATCGCTTCCGACGAGCGAACCCGCTCCAGAATCTGATACGCCGCCACCGACGCCAGCACCAACCGAAGCACCGCCTCCGCCGTTACCGCCTGAGGAATCGCTGTCTACGCCCGAGAGCCCGACACCAAGACCAACACCGATTGCACCAGTGTCGCCACCGTCGCCACCGTCACCTGCGTCAGCATCGTTGCTTCCGCCAGATCCGCCTGCGCCGCCAAGGCCCAGCGACGCACCACCAACACCGATACCACCTAGAGCACCGCCACCTGTGGAGGTTGCTCCGCCACCACCTGAAGCACCGTCTGCTTCGGCATCGATACCATCATCAGACATGGCAAGTCCGCCAAGGCTAATGTTGGCCTGATGCAAGCTACCGCTGTTTGACACTCCTGACAGGGAGTCGTTATCGACCAGATCGTTGGTCTGCAGGTTCACAGAGCCCACATCGTTGCCAGCACCGTTCAGCGCGGAGTCAAGAATGTCGCCAATGCCAACATCGTTGCCAGGATCGTAGGTCATGTCGCCACCTGCCATCATGACATTGTTGCCGTCAGCATGATCAAGGTTAATGTCAGCAAAGTCGTCTGCTTCAGCCGTCAGGTCCAAGTTCACATTTGTATTCACGTTTGTGTTTACATTTGTGTTGTTGGTGTTGTTGGCCGAGTTGTTCGCGCTATTGTCAGCGTGGTTCGCGTTCAGACCAAGATTGGCAGCGCCGTTGATCGCACCGTTTGCGGCACCGTTCTCCGCACCGTTGCTATTGGAATTTTCATTCCCGTTGCCGTTCAAGTTGCCATTGCCATTCCCATTCAGGTTCAAAGACCCGTTTAGGTTGCCATTGTCGTTGTCAGTTGTGTTTGTCGAAGACTGGGACTGGTCTTGCCCTTGTCCTTGACCCTGAAGTTGACCTTGGATTTCAGCTTGGGCTTGGCCCTGCTCTTGATCCTGAGATTGATTTTGATTGCCGAATGGCCAAAAAAGAGGCTGTCTCTGCATGGTATTTCTCCAAAAAGAAGTGACCGTCCCGGACCGCTGCTCATATCAAAAGCGATCATTCGGATTGGTCGATTAAAAGATTTTTGTGAACGTGTGATTGCGTAAAAATCGCTCAGATCATCTAAGCGGAATACGCAAATGGTGTGTCTGCGTCGTACAAATCCCCCATGTTTGGGCGAAAGGTCTGAATGGAAGATATTCACGACACAGGTCAGTAAAATTGGCCTTGGCAGTCGTGAGTGGCAGGTGCTTCCCAAACCGTCCGCATGGTTCAAATTGGTTTCGCTGCAAATAAGGGCAGCTAAGCAATATTCCGCCTAAATAGGGGTTTGGGAGAAGCCAGACAAAAGGTTTACGCCTCGCGGCATATCTTAAATAACTGTTTTTAAACAAATTATAACCTATCAGTGTATAAGATTAAGAAGGCAAGGTAAAAGAATCATCTGAAGAAATGTCAGGAACCTAATCCTTTTGTTGGTGGGTCCTGCTCAAGAATTAATCAATTTGAATTTAGACCGCTCGGTCAAAATTGTACAACTTCCACATATATTGAGGTATTCGAAGCTTGCGCCCCAACATATAGGGAATTGCGCGGCCCAATGGCTAAACTATTCGACTAGGTAGATTTGGTCCCGTCGTTTGTGGCATAAACAATGGATTATTAATTTCGTTTAGTCTTTTCCGGGCTCCGTTGTCCTAAATTTGTTGCTGGCATCAGAGCCATATCGTTTTTTCAGGATAGAGCCGTTGAGCGCTATGACATTTTCAATTCCGGAGCCGGGTGGCGATCACTCGAACGCTTCAAAACCAACACTTATCTTTTTGGGGCATACGCTTAGTTTCTCAGATCATCTAATGAGTCTGCTTGAGGCCGCCTTTCAGGGCGTGAGCATCCTTAGGTGCGACGATTCTGCGCAATTCGATGCTCACCTCAAAAACTGCGGGGACGATGTCACGACCGTAGTGTTGGATGAAAGCCTGCGAGACCAAATGCCGATGGTGGTTGCCGCAATTGCCGCCGAAGCACCGCGCGCACATCTTGCTCTTGCTTACCGCGACCGGAATCTTCCCAGTGACATTTTTCCACTGATCCAAAGCGAACCACTACTGCGCAAGCTCAGCCTCTTGCCCATGCGCCTACAAAGCGACAGTTGGATTGCGATCATGCGATTGATTGTAAGCGGAGAGGGTTATTTG
This sequence comes from Sulfitobacter sp. SK012, assembly GCF_003352085.1. Taxonomy (NCBI): domain Bacteria; kingdom Pseudomonadati; phylum Pseudomonadota; class Alphaproteobacteria; order Rhodobacterales; family Roseobacteraceae; genus Sulfitobacter; species Sulfitobacter sp. SK012. Next base: position 1,253,522 of record NZ_CP025804.1, on the reverse strand, counting down.
CCCACTGCGATCCTTAAGACGGATGCGCCCGGTAATTCACATCACGCCGTCGCTCACCGCGCATCGACGCCGACTGTCGACCTGACACCGCGCGAGACCGAAGTGCTTGAATTGGTGTCACACGGGTTGCAGAACAAAACGATCGCAGCTGAACTGTCGCTCTCTGAACATACGGTAAAGCTACATATGCACCACATCATCGGCAAACTTGGTGTGCGCAACCGCACCGAAGCAACAGTGTGGTTTATGGAAAACGGCAGGAAAGCTAACCAGCATGAATGACAAAAGTCCTTTTGACTTTGACGCCTTCTTGTTGTTGGCGGGCCGCCTGAACTATGCGTGGACCAACACCGAAAGCCTGTTAATCCACCTCATCGCCGGACAGGCAAAAGTTGATAAGGAAACGGCGACAATCATTTTTCTGACGCTCAACACCGCACGCGCGCGGATCGACCTGGTGGAGCGTTTGGCAAAAATGCCCGACCGCGCAACCACGGAGCGCGATGCCATCATTGCTTGCACCCAAAAAATGCTGCGTCTCAGCGCGCTGCGCAATCGCTACAATCACTGCATTTACGCATTTGATACTGACGGCGGAAATCCAAGATCGATCCTGATGCGCATTGCGGACCGCCGCGATGGCCTGAAAATGGGTCAATCCAGTGATATTGACCAAGAAGCGCTCGACAATATGAACGACGCGATCCAAAGCCTGTCAAATCTCAACACTCGAATTTGGAGCGTGGTAAAGCAATACGGCTACCCTGCTTAGCCCCACAAACAAACGCTAACAGTTCGCTAAACTTGCAAAGACACCGCCTGCCCCGTCAATGCGCTTTTCTGTGCAGCGAGCCCCATTTCGACAGCTTTCCAACCATCTTCCAAACTTACCGCAGGTCGGCTGCGCTCGCCGCGCACAAGTGCCAGAAAGCCCTCGTGTTGATAAAAGGTCGAGCCGTTATGATCGCCCGCTTCCAGCAAAGTCGGATCAACGGGAAATTCACGGGTCTGCGGGCCTCGTGGATCGCGCGGGCTGGTGATTACCAGCGGAATGGGCGCAGATCCCAGATGTGCAGGCCAGAACCGCCCTGGCCCGGGCACCAGCGCTTCGATCTTCCCATCAGGGCCTACGGCGGTAATCTCTTCTTGATAGCGCGCACCTTCTGCAAACATGCACAGTTCCAGCATCGCGCGCATTCCATTGGCGAAATCAACGATAACATAGCCGTTATCGAGGATATCAGACGGCTGGCCCTCATACGTTTCAGCCAGATGGTTCACGTCTTGGGCCGCACTTGCCATGACCCGGACCGGTTCAGATTTCGTCAAAAGCCGCATCAGGTCAAAGAAATGGCAGCATTTTTCAACAAACGTGCCGCCGGACTTCGCATTAAAGCGGTTCCAATCGCCGACCTTGCTTAGAAACGGAAAACGGTGCTCGCGGATGCTGAGCATTTTGATGCCACCCGTCGCCGCATCAACCGCTTCGCGCAACGCCGCGACCGGAGGCATGAAGCGGTATTCCATCGCGACCCACACAGGAGCTGGATAGCTCTCCTGAAAGGCCTTCAAGCGGCCGACATCTGCAGGGTTGGTAAAAAGCGGCTTTTCCACCAGCACCGGCAAGGGGCGCCGCATGGCGATCATCTCAAGTTGATCCATGTGGCAGTAATTTGGGCTGACAATCACGAGGCAATCAAGTTCCTCAACCGCAAGCAATTCGTCCAAACTGTCGCAAAGCCGCGCCTGTGGGGCCAATCCTACGGCAATGGCCGCCATGTCAGCATCCGGTTCAAAAATCGCCGCAACATTTGTACTTGGCAGCAATGCGATGTTGCGCAGATGCTCTTGGCCCATCATCCCGCATCCGATGATGCCGTATTGCGTGGTCTTCGTCATATTCATTTCCTATTTAAGCCGCTGCACATAAAGCGCGCGGTCCGTATCGAACCAGGTGCGGGAAAACTCGACCGCTTCAGGTGCATCTGTCCAACTGAAACGCTCAATATATCCTGTTGTCATACCGACGGGTTTGGTGAATTCAACGGGGGCCCAATCAGGAACGGCCCCAATGCCAACCCGGTCTTCGGCGCGGGCGATCCACAGCCCAAGTCGTTGCTGGTAAAAGTGATAGAGCGAATCTGAAATGGCACCCTCGGGCACGTCGCCTGCATCTGCATCAAGCCAGATCTCTTCGACACCAATGATGGTTTCATTCAGAAACCGCAGCCGTCGAATTCGGGTGGTGTGGGCGGAGGTGCCAAATTTCGGCAGATCATCTGGTTTTGCCATCGCTTGAATGCTCAGCACGCGGGCGCGCGGCAACCCCCCGCCTGCAAGAAGTTCCAACCGAAACATCGCATAGATGCTATCGCCAACACCTCCGTGGCGAACATAGTTTCCAGACCCCTGAACCCGCTCAAGCAGCTGTTTATCAACAAGAATAGCCAGAGCTTTGCGCAACGTCCCCACAGACGTGTTGAGCGTTTTCGCCATGTCACGTTCAGGCGGCAACCGTTCACCATCCATCAAACGCCCAGCGCTAATCTCGCGGATCAGTAATTCGCTGATCTGCACATACGCTGGCAACACGTTGGGATTTCCGGCGCTGGGTTTCACAATTGGGGTCCAAAATTTCATAGGCGAGAAGAATTGATACACCATTGATCTACATCAAACCGGATGCTACGCAAGTGGAAAATCAAACACCGATCAAAGGAATAAGCGATGACAATCGTACCAATTACATCGCCGAATCTGGACGCCGCCGAGGTTTCTTGGTTCTCCGCTCTTTGCTCTGACGATTATGAATTTCTAGGCGTCCCGGATGGCGATCTGCGTTCAAGCTGGGCGCATTGCTCTGACATCGTAAAGACCGCCGAAGCGCAAGGCTTTCGCAACATTCTATGCCCGTCTTCTTATCAGGTCGGTCAGGACACGCTGTCTTTCGTGGCGGGCTGTGCGCCGATCACCACTGACATCAATTTGCTGGCCGCCGTGCGCTGTGGCGAGATGCAACCTATCATGCTGGCACGCACCATCGCGACGCTTGATCACATGCTTGAGGGACGGCTGACAGTTAACATCATCAGCTCCGATTTCCCCGGCCAGAAAGAAGAGAGCGCCTTTCGCTACCAGCGTTCACGCGAAGTGGTTGAGATCCTGAAGCAAGCCTGGACGCAGCCCGAAATTAACTACGACGGCGAAATATATAATTTCAAAGGCCTCACAACCGATCCCGTGATCCCCTACCAAACTGGCGGACCTCTGCTGTATTTTGGTGGCTACTCCCCGATGGCGCTTGAGCTGTGCGGGCAGCATTGTGACGTGTACCTCATGTGGCCGGAAAAGCAGGAGGACCTTGCGGGTCGGATGCGTGCGGTGAATGCGGTCGCTGAAAAACACAACCGGACCCTCGATTATGGGCTGCGGGTCCACATGATTGTACGCGAAACCGAAAAAGAAGCGCAGGAATACGCGGAGCACATCACCTCAAAGCTGGATGATGAATACGGCAAGATGATCCGCGAACGCGCGTTGGACGCCACATCGCTTGGCGTTTCGCATCAGGCAGCCAACCGCGAGATCGCAGATGAATATGGCTATATCGAGCCAAACCTCTGGACTGGCGTGGGCCGTGCGCGTTCTGGCTGCGGTGCGGCTTTGGTCGGCTCAGCGGATCAAGTTCTGTCCAAAATCGAAGAATACCAAAAGATGGGCATCCGGGCCTTCATCTTTTCAGGTTATCCGCATATCGACGAGGCCGAACATTTTGGCCGCCTTGTAATGCCCCACCTCAAAACCTGTTCTATGCCACATGAATATGGGCGCATCCCCGCCCAAGCCCCCCAATCCCCCCTTGCCGCAGGAGTTCGCCGCTAATGGAAGCCATCCGCATATCCGACACCCTATCCATGAGCCGTATTGTTTATGGAATGTGGCGTTTGGCTGACGACAAAGACACTTCGACGGGCCATGTCTTGGCCAAAATCAACGCGTGCCTGGACCAAGGGATCACCACGTTTGATCAGGCTGACATCTATGGCGATTACAGCGCGGAATCCGTTCTGGGTGAGGCATTGCGCGGCAACTCTGCCCTGCGTCAGAAAATGCAGATCGTAACGAAATGCGATATTATCGCCCCTTGCGGTAAATACGCCGATGTTCCGGTTAAGCACTACGACACCTCTACCGCACACATCGCACTATCGGTCGAAGCATCGCTGAATAACATGGCAACAGATCATATCGACCTGCTGTTGATCCACCGCCCCGATCCGTTCATGGACCATCATGAAACGGGTGCTGCCCTTGATGCGCTTGTCGCTTCGGGCAAGGTTGGCAATGTTGGCGTGTCCAACTTCAAGCCTTGGGATTGGGAATTGTTGCAATCAGGTATGAAGAACCCCCTGATCACAAACCAGCTCGAAGTATCACTTGCCGCCAATGACGGGTTCACCAATGGCGATGTGGCCTTTCATCAGAAAAATGCCCAATCCATCATGGCCTGGTCACCGCTTGGCGGCGGTGCATTGATGACGGACGACAGTGAAATCGGCCGCGTACTGGACAATGTCGCGCGCGAAAATGGCGTCGACCGCGCAGCCGTTGCGGTTGCTTGGGTGCTGGCACATCCTGCAAAAATCCTGCCGGTGATGGGCACCAATAATCTTGACCGAATTGCAGCGCTTTCCGACGCATTCAAAGTCAAGATGGACCGCCAGACTTGGTTCAAACTTTATCAGGCGGCTTTGGGCCGCGAAGTGGCCTAGGAGCAGATCGATGGGTATAGAATTCAGGCCAGATCCGGAAAACACCCGCTTGTTGCGCGATGCATTCGGCCGCTTTGCAACAGGCGTCACGGTGATAACAGCAGCGTCAAAGGACGGCCCAGTTGGCATCACCGCGAACAGCTTTTCCTCCCTATCGCTCGATCCCGCCCTGGTGCTTTGGTCGCCGGCACGCGGATCGCGCCGTTTCCAGTATTTTGAGTCAGCGCCCTTTTACGCAATTCATATTCTGACCGAAGATCAGGCACATGTCTGCGAAGGGTTCGCCCGCGACAAGCATGCCTTTGATGATTTGGATATGACAATCAGCGCAAATGGTGTGCCACTGATCGACAATTGTCTTGCGAGGCTGGAATGTCAGCTTGTCGCAACCCACCCGGGAGGCGATCATGTGATCGTGGTGGGACAAGTCATCCATGCGGATATCAACAGCGGCAACCCGCTGGGATTTTTTGCTGGAAAATACGGTGTCTTTCAGGCGGCTTAACGCCTGACGGATCGGCCCGAAAATGGGCCAACAAGAGGAGGAGATGTCCGTGGGAGGACTACTAGCGGTCATTGCACCGATTAGCTTTGTGAATGAGCATGTTTTACGTGTGGGCCGTGGCATCGGTGCCATTGCCGTCGCACTGATGGTTTTCGCCATCTTGATTCAGGTCTTCTTTCGATACATTTTGAACAACGCCCTACCCTGGCCGGACGAGGCCGCGCGGTTTTGTATGTTGTGGATGGCGGGCCTTATGGCTCCGAGTGCGTTTCGGCAGGGTGGTTTTGTCGCCATCGACATGCTGATCGTGATGCTGCCCCGGGTGTTGGGCAGCCTGATCAATTTATTCCTACTGCTGATGTCACTGATCGTTCTGGTCGTAGCTGTCAAAATTGGCTGGAGCGAAGTTACTGGATTTGGCGGGCGCTTCACCACGGCGTCGCTTTACGTTCCCACATCGATCGATTTCTCGGAATGGCTGCGCGTGCCGCGCTCTTGGATGATGGCCTCGCTGCTGGTGGGCGTTATCCTACTGACCTCCGTTAACATCGAGCTGATTTTGCGTACAATCGTTAACCTATTGGGCGGCTCTGACCGTCTAAGCCCAATTGGTGCTGCCGATATGGGAGGTGCTGAATAATGCTGATCTGGTTTTTACCCGTCTTTCTGATCTTTCTAATGATCGGCCTTCCAGTGTTCTTTGGACTGCTGGCAGCCCCCGGCATCTTACTCTGGCTTAGCGGACAGCAAAGCGACATCACGCTCCTTTACCGCAACGTATACAACGGCATGGACAGCTTTCCGCTGATGGCGATCCCGTTCTTTATGCTCGCAGGCGAGTTGATGAACAAAGGCGGCATCACCATGCGCCTTGTGGAGTTTTCCCAAGCCTTCATGGGCCACCTGCGCGGCGGTCTTGCACATGTAAACGTCTTGTCCTCCATGTTGTTTGCCGGGCTTTCTGGTTCTGCAGTGGCGGACACCTCTGCCTTGGGGTCCATGCTGATCCCTGCAATGGAAAAACAGGGCTACACCCGCACATTTGCCGCAGCGATTACTGCGGCGTCATCCGTGATTGGCCCGATTATTCCGCCCTCGGGCATCATGATCATTTACGCCTATGTGATGGGCGAAAGTGTTGCGGCGCTGTTTCTTGCTGGCATCGTACCGGGTGCCATGGTCGGGATAGGCTTGATGCTGATGGTCAAACTCATGGCCAACAAATACAACTTCCCAATCGCCAGCCGCAAATATACGTGGCCCGAACGCGGTCAGGCATCTTTGCGAGCATTTTGGCCGCTGTTGACGCCTGTGATCATCCTAGGCGGCATTTTGGGGGGTATCTTTACCCCAACTGAGGCCGCAGCTGTGGCCGTGGCCTACGCCCTCTTCATCGGCTTTTTCGTCCTGCGCACCCTCACGGTTGCCGAAGTTCCCGGCATCCTGATCCGCTCAGGCATGACATCTGCTGTGGTGCTTTTGCTTGTGGGGGCAGCCTTGGCGTTCAAAACCGTCGTTAGCCTCAGCCATGCACCTGAACAACTGGCAGCCTATATTCTATCGCTTTCCAGTAACCCGCTGGTCTTGTTGTTCTTGATCAACCTGCTGCTGTTTGTGGTGGGTATGTTTCTGGATGCGGGACCTGCGATCATCATCCTTGGGCCGATCTTGGGGCCGATCTTCATCAGCCTTGGTGTCGATCCGATCCACTTTGCAATCATCATGTCGGTAAACTTGACCGTCGGCCTCGCGACACCGCCAATGGGGTTGGTGCTCTTTGTGGCCTCTGCGGTTTCTGGTGAAAGAGTCGAAGCCATCGCCAAGGCAATTCTACCCTTCCTTGCGGTAGAGATCGCCGTCATATTCCTAATTACCTACGTCCCAGCAATTTCGATGACCATTCCAAGGCTCACCGGGTTTGCTAACTAATAAAAACGAGTATCAGGGAGGAACCATAATGCTCAAGAAAACCCTCAAGACCCTCGCTCTGTCGGCACTGCTTGCTGGCACGGCGCTGTCTGCTTCGGCTCAGGATTACAAAATCCGTGCCACAGCAAACTCCAATGAAAACGACGAAGACTATGACGGTCTGGTCGTCTTTAAGAACTACGTCGAAGCGGCCTCAAATGGCGCAATCGAAGTTGAGCTGTTCATCGGCACGCAACTTTGCTCAAACGGCGCGGAATGCCTGCAGGGCGTTGCGGATGGCAGCATCGATATCTACATTTCCACTTCGGGTGGTGCCTCAGGTATCTTCCCTTATGTGCAGGTTCTTGATCTGCCTTACCTAATGTCAGACGACCGCATCGCCGAGCATGTCCTGTCCGGTGATTTTGTCCGCACAATGCGCAACATGGCGCTTGAAGATTCCGGCGACGCAATTCGCCTGATGACCGTCGGCAACACGGGTGGCTGGCGCAACTTTGCCAACACGCAGCGTCGCGTGACAGGCCCTGCCGACATGGAAGGCATGAAGATCCGCACCGTGGTCGCCGACCTGCCTCAGGAACTGGTCAAAGCGATGGGCGCTGCGCCAACGCCAATCCCATGGCCTGAGCTTTTCACGTCGCTGCAAACCGGCGTTGTTGAAGGGTCCAAGAACGGCATCACCGACATCATGGGCATGAAATTCCCTGATGCGGGTCTGCAGTACGTGACGCTGGACGGCCACGCCTACATGGGTGCCTTGTGGTGGATGTCCAACAAGACGTTCACAGACATGCCAGAAGATATGCGCCGCGTTGTCGTCGATGGCTTCTATGCTCTGCAGCAGGCGACTTTCGCCTCACCAAAGCGCAAATCCATCGCCGCTTATGAGCAGTTTGTATCCGAAGGTGGTGACCTCTATGTGCCAACGCCTGACGAAAAAGCGGCTTTCCGTACGTCCGCAACACCTGTCTATGACTGGTTCAAAGGCAACGTAACACGCGGTCCAGAAATCTTTGATGCGCTTGCCGTCGCTGTTGCGGCAGCCGAGGCCGATACGAACGCGGCCCGCGACAAAGACCTGAACTAAATAAATCCACGGGGGGCGCGATTATGTTTCGCCCCCCGTGCACCGTTACCGAAACGGATACATCCAACCTTTGTAGTCACTGACCAAAATATGTGCTTCTTTGATCTGTTCTTGCGTCATTTTCTTGACGACCTCTTCGAGGGAAATCGCGGCGTCCGGATCGCCACCCGCAGCCGACAGCGTGTACCACATGTAGGCCCGCACCAGATCAACCGCCTCAATCCCGCGCCCGACCTCATAGTACCAGCCAATCCCCGATTGCGCACCGGGATGCCCCTTGAGCGAGGCACGCAGGTACCATTCAAACGCCCGACGATCATCGCGCGGCACCCCAAGCCCCATCGCATACATCACGCCGATCAATTCTTCAGCGTCGGCATTGCCACTGCGCGCAGCAGGCAAAAACTCCGTCATTGCAGCGGTAAAATCGCCCGCCTCCATAAAGTCGCGCCCTTCTTCAACCCCGCCAAAAGCTGGGCTGCCAAGAAGGCACAGTGCAAACATAGCTTGGCGCAAGTGGCGCTCCTTTTTTGTCTTGTGGCACCGGCGTCGGCCGAACTGCCGGATCCGTTAACATCCGCTGATTTCATCCAATTTGATGCTGATCAGGCCGCATTGGGTCAGCTCCTTTTTTACGACAAAATCTTGTCGGGGAACAGAAATATCGCCTGTTCAACCTGCCATCACCCCAAGTTTGGGACAGCAGATGGCTTGTCCCTGGGCATCGGCGAAGGTGGCAGCGGTCTGGGCCCTGACCGAACACCCGGCATCGGCGAAGATCGCATCCGCAAGCGCATCCCGCGCAACGCGCCCGGCCTATGGAACCTAAGCGCGCGTGATTTGCATACGTTTTTCCATGATGGGCGCCTAATGGTGAGCGCGCGGTACGGAAACGGTTTTGACACCCCCGCCGAAGAATGGCTCCCGTCCGGGCTGAATTCGCCCTTGGCCGCACAGGCGCTGTTTCCGCTGGTCGCGCAATTCGAAATGGCTGGAAACCCCGGTGAGAATGAAATCGCGGGGGCCATGCATGACCGAATTGATGCGGCTTGGCCGATCCTTGCCAAACGGGTCCGAACCATCCCTGCCTATGGAGAGGCATTCGTCGCGGCGTTCGATCATATCGACGCAGCAAAAGACGTCACAATCGTCGAAATCGCAAACGCGCTGGCTGCGTTTATGGGCACCGAGTGGCAAAGCTTTGACAGCCCCTTCGACGCGTATCTCGCAGGTGACATATCGGCGCTAAGCGAGGCAGCATTGACCGGCCTCACCGTATTTTATGGCAAAGGTCAGTGCAGCAGCTGCCACGCCGGGCCACTTATGTCGGATCAGGAATTTCACGCGTTGGCGCTGCCGCAATTTGGCCCCGGCCGTACGCGCAGATTTGACCCCATGCCGCGCGACGTTGGCCGCATGGGCAAAACGGATGATCTGGTCGATGCCTACCGTTTCCGCACCCCAATGCTGCGCAATATTGCTCTAACAGCCCCTTACGGCCACAATGGGGCGTATCCAACCCTCACTGGCATTATCCGCCACCACATTGATGGTGCCCCACAATGGAGCACCGACATGGCCAACCTTCCAATTGCCGAATGGTTGGCGTCGGGTGATTTCGCCATTCAGGACGATCGCTTTGAGAAGCAGCGCCAGTCCAGGCATCGTGACACCCAGCCTTTGCCACTTACCAATGACGAAGTCGCAAGCCTTGAGGCATTCCTAGAGGCACTCACTGGCAAAAGCGTTGAGCAAACGCCGTTTGGCGTGCCAGAAAGAGTACCTAGCGGCCTGCCCCTTGATTGAGGGCACGCACGGCATCCGGATCGTCAAATAGGACTCCAGAACAACAAGTTGCGAGTCGTCGTAAATCCATTACATGAAGTTTCGCTGAGCCTACTCAATTGGGCGCAAGCGCTGTAAATCCGCGCATGCACCCAGGGCAAATGACGTCACCCGGTGCCACCGCGGTTCCAACCGCGACCTTCGGTTCCAAACATCTCAAAGCCAGTTTCTGTCACTGTCAGCGTGTCTTCCAGCTTGATAAACCCGCGGGTTGGGTGCTGCATCTGGGTTTCGATCGACAGAACCATACCAGCCTTTAGCGGGTTCTCAGCATCGCGCCCTTCGTAAGAAACCGGATGGTTGGTCAGCAAGAACGGCGCTTCGTGACTGACCAGCCCCATGCCGTGACCAAAAAAGTCCATGTGCTGTTTGTTCGGTTGCCGCGCCAAAACGGCTTGGCCTGCAGTAAAGGCCGCGATACCGGGCGCACCCGCTTTGACTTCAGCGAATGCAGCTTGTTGGACTTCTTCGACTTCACCGAGCAGGTCAATGAGTTCGGCATCCGGCTCCCCCAAAAAGCCCATGCGGCAAATATCGCCAATGTAGCCGCCCAAATTACCACCTGAATCTATCGATAGTATCTCGCCATCAGCCCAAGCTTGGTTCGATCCAGCGCGGTTATGACTGGCCCCAAGCGTCAGCAAACAATAGTCGAACTCTAACTCTAGTTTGGTCTCTTCTTGGCGCAGACGCTCAATGATCTCGTGTTTCGTACTGCCAACCCCAGAGGCAGCGATCGTTGCTTGCATTGCCTTAGTAATTCTCTCGGATGCCTCGCGCAAAGTCCGCAGCTCTGCAGGGCTTTTGACAGCGCGGAGGTTTTCCAGCACCGACGTGGCATTCAAGAAAGCCGCATCTGGCAGGGCGTCGCGCAAAGCGTCTTGGGCGTCAGACGGCAAAAACGGAGGTTCGACACCAATGCGCCCAGCCGTGACGCCGATCATTTCCAAATGTTTGATGGCTTGGATTGTGCTGTCTAAGCTACTCCAGCCCACGGGGTAGAAATGTGGCACCCAGAATGGTGTGTTTTCGTGTTCGCCCCTCTCCATCGTGTTGCCGATGTAGCCGGTGTGTTCTTTTTGGCCTTTGACATAGATGATGACAGGCAGATATCGGCTGTGCCCAATCGCATCCATTGCCGAAAAGAAAATGTATCGGTACCCGCCCAGCATATATTGAATGTTGTGTTTGGACGTCAGCAAAAGCGCGTCCAATCCCGCATCGTCCATCAGGCTGTCTAAGTGGTCAAAGTCGTAGTTTAGCTCGGTCATAGCGGTCTCACTTCAGATCTTTGGCGGGGATTATGTGAAAATCCGGCGCATCGCGTAGCATTTTTTCTGGCCCTGCAGGTGCATAGACCACGAAAATCTCCATCGGCTCTGTCCCGGTGTTCTGGGTAGCATGATAGCGGCTTTCTGGAATGAACACCGTGCAACCGGGACCGACAGTGCGCAGTTCGGGCGTGCCATCCTCGTCTTCGACCATCTGTTCGCCGCTGCCCTTGATGATAAAGATGATTTCTTCAGCGCCGGGATGGTTGTGGCGGCTGTGTCCTTGGCCCGGAGGCACAAAAACAACGCCCGCTGAAAACTGTTCGGCGCCATTCACCTCGGGTCCGCAGGTCAGTGCCAGCCTACCCCAATCAAAACCGAAATTATCCACGTCATTGGGATACACAAAATACTTGTCCATCGCGCTCATGCCTAACCCTCCATTTTATCCATATTAACATTCAGGCCTTTGAACCGCCTGATCTGGTCGCGGATCGCAATTTCTGTTGGCAGACGCTCTGCGCTGCTGGCCCCGTAGAACCCATCACATCGCGCACAATTTTGCAGAACAAATGCCGCATCGTCGGGCATGGCGATTGGGCCGCCATGGCAAATCACAATCACATCGTCGCGCACAGAACGGGCGGCAGATGCAATGGCATCGATCTCGGCCACGCAATCTTCAAGGCTCTTGGCCGATGTGGCCCCGATGCTGCCCCCTGTCGTCACGCCCATATGCGCCACGACAATATCCGCCCCCGCTTTTGTCATCGCCACGGCTTCATCCGCGTTAAAGACATAAGGCGTGGTCAGCAGATCAAGCGCATGCGCTTGCGCGATCATGTCGACCTCTAACCCGAAACCCATGCCAGTCTCTTCGAAACTCTGGCGCATGACCCCGTCAAACAAACCAACTGTGGGGAAGTTCTGTACCCCAGAAAACCCCATCGCTTTCAATTCAGCCAGAAACTGCGGCATCAAGATAAAGGGGTCCGTACCGTTCACACCGGCAAGAACTGGGGTGTGCTTGACCACCGGCAAAACTTCGACAGCCATTTCTTTGACGATCTCGTTTGCGTTGCCGTAAGCCAGCAATCCCGCTGATGAACCGCGGCCCGCCATGCGGTAGCGGCCTGAATTGTAGATGACGATCAGGTCAATGCCGCCCGCTTCTTCAGATTTGGCAGACAGGCCGGTACCAGCACCGCCTCCGATGATAGGTTGACCAGCATCGATGAGGGCGGCGAGGGTTTTGAGGATGGTCTTACGAGGAATTGCGGGCATGGAGCCTCCTATGAAATGTCGCGATATGCCTGCGCTGCAGCCGCAGAAAAGGCAGGGTCATTAATGTGCAAAGGCAACCGTTTGATGCGGCGCTGGTCGGTCTGGTTCAATCCACGTTCGATTGCGCTGAACAAGGCTGTGTTCGCGGGGGGATCCCAAAACGGCCCATCTTCAATATCTAGCGCCGACACCCCCTTTTCAGGAAGCATCAGGCAGACAGGCCCGGTTGACATATTAAGCTTGTCGACGATCCACGTACCGATCCGCTCGCAGTCGTTTGCCGATGTTCGCATCAAAGTGACGTTGGCGTTGTGATGGTAAAACAATCTGTCTTTGAACGCTTCAGGGACCGTACTGGGGGCCCAAAAGTTCACCATATCTAGGGCACCAACCGATCCCACATAGGGTTTGCCGCTTGCCACCACCGCATCAAGTCGGGCAGCGCCAGCTGATAGTACCCCGCCCACCACTTCATCCGCTATTTCTGTGGTTGTCATGTCGATCAACCCACTCAGCATGCCCTCACTCAGCAATTGCTCCATGCTGCGCCCGCCGGTGCCAGTTGCATGAAATACAACGCTGTCGAAATCATCCGCAAGCATCGCGGTGATCTGGGTAACGCACGGTGTCGTGACGCCAAACATACTCAGTCCGATGCTGGGCTTGGAACCCCCACCCGCAACATGAGGATGCTCTGCCATCCCCAGAATTGCTTGGGCGGCGTTGTGCAAAATATGACGGCTGATCTGATTTAGCCCGGCCAAATCTGTGACAGACGGCATCATAATGATATCGCTGGTACCGACAAAAGGAGAGACATCGCCAGACGCGAGGGTGGACACCATGACCTTGGGTACGCCGTATGGCAGCTCTCGCATGCCCGCGGTTATGATCGACGTGCCGCCCCCTCCGCCAATGCCAATAATCGCGTCGATCTGATGCTTGTGGGCCGCGCAAAACTTGGCAAATGCGCTGGTCATCGCAGCAACAGCCTGACCGCGATCCTCTGAGCCAAGCACTGCAGCCGCCCCAGACGTGTGATGTTGTGCAACCTCAGCCTGGGTTATGTCCATAACACTAAGTGCAGCGCGTATTCCAACGTCGACGGCGCAAACCTCAGCGCCTCCATTTGTGAGTAGACCCTGCAAATAGCTGATCTCTTCTGCCTTGGTGTCTGATGTGCCAACAAGATAAATCACCGGAATTGATCCTCAAAAGCTCATTTATTGAAATCTGGTCGGGCCAGATTCGACGAAATTACACTCAAAAATACTGTATGGCCGTTGCGAGAACAGGTTACACAAGAGGCAGATACAGTTATTTTCAAGTTCATAATGGAATTAATACTCCCATTTTCAGGAATACGCCATGCTTTGTGGGTCAAACAATGCCTTGACAGGTTCTTTAATCTGGTAGTACCAAAAAGAGACTGATTTTACGACTGCCGCTATCGCCTGAATTTTCGTGTTTCACTGGGCTGCTGCGGCCAAGAAGCCAAAACGGCAATTTGGAATGTAATCTGGGAGGACTGGGAAATGAAAACGAACTGGAATGGAATGCTGGCGGGGGTCGCCATTGGCGCGCTTTCGGCATCCTCAGCATGGGCAGAAGATCTGGTGATCTTCTGGGCCGAATGGGATCCGGCGAACTATCTGCAAGAGCTTGTGAACGAATACGAGGAAGAAACCGGTATTTCAGTTACGGTGGAAACCACGCCATGGTCAGATTTTCAAACCAAGGCATTTACCGAATTTAACGCACGCGGAAGCGCCTATGACATGATCGTCGGCGACAGCCAATGGCTTGGTGCTGCGTCTGAGGGCGGCCACTACGTCGACATGACTGACTTCTTCGAAAAACATAACCTTGGCGAAGTGATGGCCCCAGCGACCGTCAAATATTATGCCGAGTATCCCGGAAACTCCGGAAAATTCTGGGCCATACCTGCTGAGGGTGATGCGGTCGGATGGTCTTATCGCAAAGATTGGTTCGAAGATCCGGCTGAAATGGCCGCCTTCAAAGAAAAATACGGCTACGATCTGGCCGTGCCTGAGACTTGGGCGCAGATGACAGACATAGCTGAGTTTTTCCACCGTCCTGATGAGGACCGGTACGGCATCGCGATCTACACAGACAACAGCTATGATGCGATGGTCATGGGTGTGGAAAACGCGATCTTCTCTTATGGGGCCGATCTTGGCAACTTTGAGACCTACGAAGTCGATGGCTATGTGAACTCGCCTGAGGCCGTTGCAGCGCTTGAAAACTACAAAAAACTCTATGGTCTGACACCTCCCGGCTGGGCCAAGACGTTCTTTGTAGAGAACAATCAAGCGATCACTGAGGGCCTGGTGGCCATGTCGATGAACTACTTCGCCTTCTTCCCTGCCCTTTTGAATGAGGCAACAAACCCACACGCCGCCAACACCGGCTTCTTTGCCAATCCGGCAGGTCCGGATGGTGATCAATTCGCCGCACTTGGGGGTCAGGGTATTTCTGTTGTGAGCTATTCAGAAAACCAGGAAGAATCGATGAAGTTCCTTGAGTGGTTCATCAAAGACGAAACCCAGAAGCGTTGGGCTGAGTTGGGTGGATATACCGCAAGCGCCGCGGTGCTTGAATCGGATGAATTCCGCACAGCAACGCCTTACAATGAGGCGTTCTATCAGACGATGTTCAAGGTCAAAGACTTTTGGGCAGTGCCTGAGTTTGCGGAACTTCTAACATCTGCAAACCAGCGCCTCTATCCCTTCATCGTTGGTGGAGAAGGCACAGCAAAAGAAACGCTGGATGCTTTGGCCGCAGACTGGGAAGCAACGTTCAAGAAATACGGCCGCGGGCAGTAACAGCCCCCGACATTGACCGAGATAGGGGCACTTCGGTGCCCCTTCCTTTCCCACACATCTGAAGACCCAAGGGAGCTGTCCATTGGCCAGTGAAGTTTTGACCAGGTTGGACCCAAATTCCCGCGCTGCGGCAAAGGGGTTAAGCGATCTGACCATCAGAAATCTGTTTATCATTCCGACAATCGCATTTCTGATTATCTTCAACATCTTCCCCCTGCTGTATTCGCTGGGCTATTCGTTTACCGATTTTCGTGCCTCAACCAATGCGCCCGCTAACTTTGTGGGCCTGCAAAACTACCGAGATTTGTTGAATGATCCGTTCATCTGGAAGAACTTTTCCATCACCGCAAAATACGTCCTGATATCAGTTACAGGCCAAGTGATTGTTGGTTTTGGCCTTGCTATGTTGTTGAACCGGGCGATCCCTGCCAAGGGTTTGATAACAACTCTGTTGTTGCTTCCCATGATGCTGTCGATGGCTGTTGTTGGGCTGTTCTGGAAGCTGCTGTATGATCCCAACTTTGGCATCATCAACTACTTCTTGGGCCTTGGGAAATTCGAATGGCTTGCGGACCCCGACATGGCCCTTTGGGCGATCGCGATCGTAGATATCTGGATGTGGTCCCCCTTTGTGATGTTGTTGTCACTGGCTGGACTGTCCGCCGTGCCAAAGCATCTCTATGAGGCTGCCGAAATTGACCGCGCTGGTAATTTTTATACCTTTTTCCGCATCACGTTGCCGCTGGTTGCCCCGATCTTGATGATCGCGATCATCTTTCGCACGATGGAAGCGTTCAAAACATTCGATCTGGCTTTTGTGCTGTCCTCTCAGCCGACGACCGAACTGATTGCCATCCGCCTTTACAAAATGGCGTTCCAAGAATGGCAAACCGGCATGTCTAGTGCGTTGGCCTATATCGTTTTGATCATGGTTGTCGCGATCACCAATATCTATGTGAAATACCTCAATAAAGTGAAGGCGCGCTAAGATGGCCGGTGTACGTACCTCCCGCGAAAAATGGACGAACCGCACGGCAATTGCTGCGGTATTCGTGGCCCTGCTCATCATGCTCACGCCAATCTATTGGATTGCAGCGACGGCCTTCAAACCACGTAATTTGGCGACCACGATACCGCCAACGGTGGTTTTCACACCTGAGGTTTCCCCCTTTGTGAAGCTTTTCACCAAACGCTCCCAGTTGCGCGATCAGCCCTCACAAGAGGAATATGATGCCGCGCCATGGTGGGAGCAAATGGTGTTTGACGGCGGCGAAAAGGTCGTACGCAACCGTAAATCTGGCAAGGTCCGCTCGTCTGGCTATGGTGACCGTTTTAAAAACTCGCTGATCATCTCCATCATCTCAACGGTGCTGGCCGTGTCGATGGGCACATTGACGGCGTACGGGTTCAGCCGGTTCAAAGTGAAAGGGGAGGATGATTGGTTATTCTTCATCCTATCCACCCGAATGCTGCCCCCCGTTGTCGTCGCGATCCCGATGTTTTTGATGTACCGAGTGGTCGGCCTGAACGACACGCATATGGGCCTGATCATCCTCTATACCGCTTTCAACCTCAGCTTTGCAGTATGGATCATGAAAGGCTTCATCGACGAAATCCCCAAAGAATACGAAGAGGCGGCGCTGGTCGACGGCTACACCCGTATGCAGGCGTTCTTTAAGGTCGTGCTCCCAGAAGCGTTGACAGGCATGGCTGCCACGGCAGTGTTCTGCTTCATCACAGCGTGGAACGAATATGCCTTTGCGTTGATCATGACCAACCGCCGCGCGCAAACCGCACCGCCCTACATTCCAAGCCAGATCGGCAGCGGCTTGCCCGATTGGACCGTCATTGCGGCGGGCACCCTGTTGTTCTTGATCCCTGTTGCAATCTTCACCTTCATCCTGCGCAACCACTTACTGCGCGGCATGTCCTTCGGAGCGATCCGCAAGTGAGTTTCCGGTCAATTAATCAACGCTTCCTCGCTCCGGCAGCACAAAGCCTGATGATCTTTGGGATCATCTCGCTTTGCCAACCCTGGAGCTTGTTCTTGCATCAATACGGCGTCACCCTGACGCTGTTGGGTCTGGTCACCTTTATGATCACCTCCAAGATCGCACCTGATCCCGAACCCGAAGAGGACTTCGTTGACGAAATGGAGCCGGGCAACACGGATGGGGGCAACGCCTGATGGCACAGATCGAGATGCGTAATGTGCAAAAGTTCTTTGGTACCAATCAGGTACTTAAGGATCTTAACCTGACAATAGAAGACGGCGAATTTGTTGTGATGCTTGGCCAATCGGGCGGCGGCAAAACGACGGCCTTGCGCGCCATTGCCGGGCTGGAAACGGTCACCGATGGCAAAATCCTGATCGACGGCCAAGAGGTACAAGACCGCAAGGCCGCGGACCGAGACATTGCTTTTGTGTTCCAGTCCTTCTCGCTTTATCCGCATATGACAGTGCGCGAAAACATCGCCTTTCCTCTGCGGGCCGTGCGCATGGATGCAGCCGAGCGGGACCGCGCAATCAAGGAGGTTGCCGAGACCCTGCAGATCGCTCAGCATCTTGACCGCAAGCCATCTGCGTTGTCGGGCGGCGACATGCAGCGGGTTGCTATTGGCCGCGCGTTGGTGCGCAGACCCCAAGCCTTATTGATGGACGAACCACTTGGCGTGCTTGATGCCAAATTGCGCGACCAAATGCGCGCTGAAATCAAACGCCTGCACATCGCACGCGGCTCCACCTCTGTTTATGTAACCCATGATCAGATCGAAGCGATGAGCCTCGCGGACCGTATCGTCATTCTACATGATGGCGTTCTGCAGCAGGTCGGTGCCCCGGATGAAGTCTATCTGAACCCTATCAATCTGTTCGTCGCAAAATTCGTGGGTTCTCCCATAATGAACATCGCTGATGTCGAAATTAGTGGATCAAACGTTGTACTCAAAGGTGCGAGCGACGGTTTTGCCTTTGACGAGGGCCTGCTGGCCGGTCTGCATAAATCGGGCAGCGGCGTCTCGCTTGGAATCCGCCCCGAAGCGGTTCTTATGACCCATGAAAAAACGGCCGGATACACACAGGCTGCAACGACCAACATCGAACCGCTGGGCAGCCACGACATCGTCGATGTGCAACTCGGAGAGACCACATTGCGCGCTCGTACGCAAAGTGGCTTTGTCAAAGGCGAAGGGGCACAGGTTTGGGTTAACCTTGACCCATCGCAGGCGCATTTCTTTGACAAGAAAACAGAATTGAACCTGCGGGGAACGACCTGATGGCCGACATTGCGCTGCAAGGCATTACCAAGAAATTCGGCCCCAACACCGCATTACGTGGTGTCGATATCGACATAAAAGACGGAGAATTCTTTGTTCTGTTGGGTCAAACGGGTGCCGGGAAAACCACAACTCTGCGGGTGATCGCAGGGCTTGAGAAACCAGATTCCGGCAAAGTTATGATTGAGGGTCAGGACGCGACCCAGTGGAATGCGGCAGAACGCGATGTCGCGTTGGTGTTGCAGCAGTATTCGCTCTATCCGCGCCTGACTGTGCGCGGCAATCTGGAGTTCCCGTTAAAATCCCGGACCCATAATTTCACCGCCAGCGAGATCAAGGAGCGCGTTGACCGTGCTGCTGAAACGCTTCAGATTACGGGCCTGCTGGACCGCAAGGTTGAAAAGCTGTCGGGCGGCGAAATGCAGCGGGTGTCTATCGGGCGTGCTATTGTGCGTCAGCCTCGGGTTTTCCTGATGGACGAGCCTCTGTCTGCCCTGGATGCCAACCTGCGGGATGTGTTGCGGGTTGAGCTGAAAAAACTGCACCAAGAACTGGGCGCAACTTTTGTCTTTGTGACCCATGATCAAGTAGAAGCCATGTCCATGGGTGACAAAATCGGCGTGCTAAACCGAGGTAAGTTGGTACAGGTCGGCACCCCGGAGGAAATCTACAATGAACCACTGAACACCTTCGTGGCGCGCTCTGTTGGAACCCCCCCGATGAACCTGATTGATGGCGTGCTCAAAGGGAAGTCAGCCGTGATTAATGCGGGCGGCCATAGCCTGCCCGTTGCTGATCCTAAAGGTAGCGAGGGACAGAAAATCCAATTCGGCATTCGCCCTGAAAACGTGGTGATTGCGAAGGATGGTCCCGTCACGGGCCGTGTTTTTGATCTCGAAAATCATGGTGTTATCAAGATCTTGACCATCGATGTTGACGGAACCCATGTTCATGCAACGGTACCTGCGCAGATGCAGCACAACATCGATGATGTAGTGCAGTTTGGCTGGAGGCCCGAACAGGTGCTGTATTTTGACCCTGCAACCGGACGTAACCTTGCACTGGCCTAACAGCCCTAAGGAAAGCGGGTTCTAAACTTGTCCCAAACTTCGGGATTGCAGAAATTCTCTGGCTTATCGCCTGCCAATATTCGAGTGGTTTCTGTCACGACACCCTGCCCCATCCGGAGCATACTCTCCTCGGTTATCCCTGCCATATGCGGCGTGAGGATCACGTTAGGGAGATCAAAAAATGGGTGATCCCTTGGCAAGGGTTGATCGACAAACACATCCACAGCCGCACCGCCAAGATGTCCCGAACTGAGCGCTTTCCCAAGTGCGACTTCATCGGTCACCGGCCCACGCGACACGTTGATCAGGATAGCACCCCGTTTCATTTTCGCAATTGCACCACCGTTGATGATACCCGTCGTCTGAGCCGTCAGCGGGCACGACAATACCAGCACATCTGACTGCATTAGGAGCTCGTCCATAGAGACCGACACAACACCATCGGGCAAATTGGCGGGTGTCCGCGTATGGGCAATGACCCGGCACCCAAACCCGTGCCCGGCCATCGCTGCAACCTGGCGTCCAACGTTTCCGACGCCCAAAATCCCGAACGTACGTCCGGACAATTCACGACCATCATTGGAGTGCCGCCGCCCAGCCTCCCAGCCCACCGTACGCAAGTCGCTGTTCACCATCGGATATTTGCGCAACAACGCCAACGCCGACCAGATCGCATGTTCAGCCACGGTTTTAGCATTGGCACCCGGTACGTTTGCCACCAACACACCTTGCTGCGTCGCGATATCAACAGGGATCATATCCAACCCTGCCCCATGCCGCACACATGCCATCAAACCGCGTTCTCGGATGACGATCCCTGGCGAGATCTTTGCGCGTACGACAATGATTTCTGCGCCTTCGCTTTCAGTGTGGATAGCGTCCGGTGTGGGAGCTGAGGCGACACGGTAGTCGCCCAACGCCTGCAAATCCCGTGTCACTTCAGGATGCAGCACATGTGTAGAGAAAATGACTTTAGACTCGGACATGTGCGCCTCTTATTGCAATGGTTTTGCGTCTTTGTCTTCCAAAAGCTCGGACCAATAGCTCATCGCGCCACGCAGGTGCGAATTCATCAATGCCATCGACAGCGCGCCGTCGCGCCTGCGCAAAGCATCGTAAATCTGTTGATGCTCTTGATGAGACCGGACATTGCGATCGCCCTCTTTAAAGTAGATCGACAATCGTTTTTCACTCAGCACATAGAATGTGGTGCACAAGTTATAGAAGACTTCATTCTGAGTGGCGCGGACAATCTCAAGATGGAAATCGTGGTCAAGCTGGCTCAATCCCTCACCTGCGGCGATCCGTTTTTCAGATGCCGCCAGAATGCCCTCAAGCGTTACAAAATTCTCTTCCGTGGCGCGTTCGGCGGCCAGTTCCGCGGCTTTGATTTCGTGGATCTTGCGCACTTCCACCGCTTCGTAAATTTGGCGCGGGTCAACCGGCAATCCGGCGCGCGCAAAAAACGCTAGCTGTTCGATCCCGCGCTGGTCTTTGCGTAAATAGATACCCGATTTTGCCCGCCGCTCAATGACCTGCATCGCTTCGAGAATGGCGAGCGATTCCCGCACTTGCCCGCGGCTAACGGTGAAATGCTCGGCCAGTTCGCGTTCTGACGGAGCTTTCCCAGCGTTAGCTTCAGCCACAGCAATCAAATATGACGCCAATGTGGGAAGGAAATCCTTTTGTTGCATGTCATCCTTTGATGGCAAATTTGCTGATCGCCGCCTCATTCATATCAAGCCCTATACCCGGGGCCTCGGGAATTGCAATCATGCCCCCCTGAACCTCTACTGGATTTTTGGACAGCTCGTGGATCATCGGATTTGCCCCCAAAGAGAACTCGACCGTGAAACTTGCCGGCGATGCGGCACAAACTTGTAGCCCCGCAAAGAAGCATGGCGCGCCCGCCCAAAGATGAGGTGCTAGCCGTAGATTGAAACTTGATGCAAGCGTACCGATCCGCATCGCTTCGGTAATGCCGCCGCAACAAGCTGGATCAGGTTGCAAAATATCCGCGCAACGCCCCACAATCAGGTCGCGAAAGTCAAAGCGCGTTGCCTCGGATTCCCCGGCGGAAATTGGCACGTGGGATGCTTCCCGAACTTCGGCCATGCCGGTTTTGTCGTCGCCGGTTACTGGTTCTTCGAACCACGCCAAATCACAATCTCGAACCAAATAGGCAAATCGTTTGGCATCAGCCACGTTGAAAGTGCCATGCGCATCCACCATCAGGTCCACATCTGGGCCCAATGCCTTGCGCGCTGCAATCACCCGCTCCGCTGAGCGGTATGGCGTACCATCCATAGCACCAACACGCATCTTCACCCCATCAAACCCACCCTGATCGATGTAGCTTTGCAGTTGATTGCCGATGTTGTCTTTGTCGGCCCACCCGCCGGATGCATAGGCGCGCATCTGGTCCGATTTGCGCCCACCCAAAAGCTGCCAAACAGGCTTTCCGTCGGCTTTCCCCAAAATATCCCAAAGGGCGATATCGATGGCACTAATCGCGGCGATGGTCATGCCACGCCGTGCCAGCTCCGGCATAACATGCCCAGCAACGCGGGCTTTTTCGGCACGCACACCGTTGTATAAATCTTCCCAAATCCAGGTAATATCAGCAGGATCACGGCCAATGATTTTTGGACCAAACTCGTGATTTAGCAAATGCACCAGCGTGCCGTAGGTCCCCGCACTGCCAGCCGCATTTTTCGCTTCACCCCAACCAACCAATCCATCATCAGTCTCCAGACGAAGGATTGCGGCGTCAAAGGTCCGCAGCCGGCCAAAATCGCTGACATGCTGTTTGTCCGTTTCGATAGGTATCTGAACCCACCATGCCTGAGCAGAGGTTATTCGCATCGCAACTCCTTTGTCCGTTGGGCACAAATGCAATGCACAGGCCCAACGGAAAACACGACTTACTTGATCAGCGGTAGGATCGTATCTGCCGTGATCTGCATCTGTTCGGCATAGAATTCTTCAGTCAGCACGCTAGATCCGTGATCTTGAATGAACTTCAGCTGCTCTGGCGAGATATCGACGGGGTTTGTATCAACCATGTCGGGATAAGGAGCCGCTGGTGTGCGGTCCACCGGTGCGACAAATTCATTGGTGACCGCCCCATCATATCCAATGTCGCGCAGCGTTTGGATCACACGAGGCCAGTCAATATGGCCAAGGCCCGCCGCAAACCGGTTGTTGTCGGCCACGTGGAAATCAAACAAACGATCACCGATATCGCGGATTGTCTGGAACATATCCTCTTCTTCGATATTCAGATGGAATGCATCTAGACACACGCCCACTTCGGGACTGACGGCATCAGCCAATGCCAGAGCCTGAGCGCCTCGGTTGAAAAAGTAGGTTTCAAACCTGTTCAGCGGCTCCACAGCGATGCGCACACCAACCTTTTTGGCGTGATGAAAACACTCCTTGGTCGCGTCAACGACCCATCCCCACTCTTCTTCAGGGGTGCCGTCAGGCACCACCTTGCCCACAGTTGCAGGCACCAATGTGATGATTTCGCCTTCCAACTCGCTGACCATTGTCAGAACGCTTTTAACGTAATCCACCGACCGTTCGCGTTGACCTTGATCCCTGGCTGCAAGATTGCGTTCGCCCAATGTCAGCGTCACAGCACCCCAGCACCGCATGTCATGCTCTTTAAGAAGCGCCAGCGTTTCCTTGGTGTCATATTGATCTGGCTCACCCGAAATCTCGATGCTCTCGTAGCCCATTTTCTTGATCCGGCGCACGGTTGTTTCCAGCGGCTCCGCGCGCATCCAGTTGTGAGTGGATAGATGCATTGTTCTTCCTCTTCCCTGTCAAAGACCACTGACAATCCCGCGCAGCAGTGAATCGCGCGCACCGTGTCAGAGTATAAAATTGGTTAGACCAGTTAGCATTGGAAATAAAAGTTGGTCAAGTGGAACGTAGCAAGAAATATGGCGATGCACTTCATTTATCGTCATAATCCTATGGAAAACATGGTACGCTCGGGTCGTGCCGGAGCCTGAGCACTTCAAGATCAGGATTGACCATTCGCCCATCTCTGGTATGACCAGTTGTTGACGATCATGGAGAATGGGAGCCTGCGGTGAAAATTGGCATGTGCATGTTTTTGTGGACCACCAAGGTCGGCCCCGAACATAGATCTCTTTTGGCCGATATCCGCGAAACTGGCTTTGATGGGGTAGAGATTCCTATTTTTGAAGGCACGGTTTCTGACTATGCGGCCACCGGTCGAATGCTGGATGAATTGGGGCTTGAACGCACCGCCGTCACTGCCAACGGAGATCCTGCGCAAAACCTGATTTCTGATGATCCAGCGGAACGTGCTGCTGGAGTAGACTATATGAATTGGGCGCTGGAATGCTCTGCCGCATTGGGCGCGGACAGGATCAGTGGGCCCTTGCACTCCACACTTGGCCACTTCTCTGGGGCCGGGCCGACATCAGAAGAACTGGATCGCTCCATTGCTTGCCAGCGGCTTGTTGGTGATCACGCAGCGCAAAATGGCGTTACGGTCTGCCTAGAAGCACTCAACCGCTTTGAATGTTATCTTCTGAATACCATGGACGCCCTTGCGGAGCACATCCATGCGATAGACCACCCAAATATTCGCGCGATGTACGACACCTTTCACGCTAACATCGAAGAGGCCGACCCTATTACGGCGCTCATCCGAAACAAAGATGTCGTCCACCACATCCATATCTCCGAGAATGACCGCGGCGTCCCGGGTCGAGGCAACATCCCTTGGCCGGAAACATTCGCGGCAATCAAGCAAACGGGTTATGACGGGTGGCTCACAATCGAAGCATTTGGCCGTGGCCTCCCCGATCTTGCGGCGGCAACCAAAGTTTGGCGCGATTTTGCCGAAACCCCTGAAGCCGTTTACCGCGACGGTTTTGCCCATATCCGCAAATCTATGGCCACTGCCGGATTAAAAGGAGCGCTGTATGACAACAGCAGTCTTTGATTGCACTGACGGAATGCCACAAGGCGCGATGTATCTGACATCCACCAAACCTATCAAGAATCTTTAACCACTGTCAGCGACAAGCTGACGAGAATACTCAAAGCATCACAAACAGACATGTCTAATTGGGAGGATACAATATGAAGACCATCAAAGGACCAGGCTTGTTTCTGGCACAATTCGCAAGCGACGAGGCCCCGTTCAACTCTTGGGACGGCATTACAAAGCAGGCTGCCGATTGGGGCTATAAAGGTGTCGAAATCCCTTCTTGGGATGGGCGGCTGTTCGACATGGACAAAGCTGCTAGCAGCAAGGACTATTGCGACGATTTGGTAGGTAAGGCACGTGAAAACGGCGTTGAAATCACCGATCTTTCTACGCACTTACAAGGACAACTGGTTGCTGTTCACCCCGCTTATGACACGGCATTTGACAATTTTGCGGCCCCCTCCGTCCGCGGAAATCCAACTGCACGACAAGAATGGGCTGTAGATCAGGTCAAAAAATCCATTACCGCCTCACGCAACCTTGGCATTGACCGCACCGTATCCTTCTCAGGCGCGTTGGCCTGGCCTTACATGTACCCATGGCCTCAGCGCCCTGCCGGTCTGGTCGATGAAGCATTTGACGAATTGGCCCGCCGTTGGCGTCCGATCTTTGATCACGCAGAGGATCACGGTGTTGATGTTTGCTTTGAAATTCATCCGGGCGAGGACCTGCATGATGGCGACACCTTTGAGATGCTACTGGAGCGTGTAGATAACCATGCGCGCTGCAACATGCTCTATGATCCGTCACATCTGGTGCTGCAGTGCATGGACTATTTGGACCATCTCGACATCTACAAAGACCGCATTCGGATGTTCCACGTTAAGGATGCCGAATTCAAGCCGACCGGGCGCAAAGGTGTATACGGTGGTTATCAGTCTTGGGAAAACCGCGCCGGCCGCTTCCGTTCCCTGGGTGATGGCCAAGTCGATTTCAAGTCGATCTTCTCAAAGATGGCGACCAATAACTTTGATGGATGGGCCGTGGTTGAATGGGAATGCGCGATCAAACATCCCGAAGACGGGGCCATTGAAGGCGCGCAATTTGTCAAAGACAACATTATCAGGGTCACCGAAAAAGCCTTTGATGATTTCACCCAAGACGGCGCGGACGCTGGCGCGAACCGCAAAATGCTGGGGTTGGGCTGATGGCGAACCAAGAAACATCAAGCAGTCGTCCAAGGCGCATTCGCCTTGGCATGGTCGGCGGTGGGCGCGATGCGTTCATCGGCGGCGTGCACCGGATCGCATCGCGCATAGATGACCACTTTGAGCTGGTTGCCGGTGCCTTCAGCGCGACACCCGAAAAATCCAAAGCCAGCGCTGCTGATTTGGGCGTTTCAGAAGACCGCGCCTATGGTGATTTTGTTGAAATGGCCAAGCGCGAAGCGCGCCTGAAGAATGGGATCGAGGCCGTGGCCATCGTTACCCCCAACCACATGCACTATCCTGCGGCCCGCGAATTCCTCAAGCGCGGCATCCATGTGATCTGCGACAAACCAATGACGTCCACCCTGCCCGACGCCCGTAAACTGGCAAAGCTGGTTGAAAAATCGGATGCGCTCTTTGTTCTGACACATAACTATACGGGCTATCCCATGGTGCGGCAGGCACGCGAAATGATCGCAAGCGGGGCGCTTGGAAAAATCCGACTGGTGCAGGTTGAATACGTTCAAGATTGGCTTTCCGAAGCTCTGGAACAGACAGGTCAGAAGCAAGCGGAATGGCGGACAGACCCCGACAAATCTGGTGGTGGCGGTTGCATCGGTGACATTGGGACCCATGCCTTTA
Source organism: Sulfitobacter sp. SK012 (assembly GCF_003352085.1). Classification (NCBI taxonomy): domain Bacteria; kingdom Pseudomonadati; phylum Pseudomonadota; class Alphaproteobacteria; order Rhodobacterales; family Roseobacteraceae; genus Sulfitobacter; species Sulfitobacter sp. SK012. The sequence continues at coordinate 1,226,812 of NZ_CP025804.1, read as the reverse complement.
ACCTTGCCAGCTTTGTGTCTGACCTCACGATAGAAAAACTTAGCGCGGAACTCACAACATTTGTTCCGGGGCGGCGGCTTGATGACAACGTCAGCGTCATGATGCGTTTTGAAGGTGGTGCGCGCGGTATGCTGTGGGCCAGTCAGGTCGCACCGGGCAATGAAAACACCCTAAAGCTACGGATCTACGGCGAGAAAGGTGGCCTTGAGTGGTCCCAAGAAGATCCAAATTACCTTTGGCATGCACCACTGGGGGAACCAAAGCGGTTGATCACTCGGAACGGCGCAGGATCAGGTGCCGCCGCAGGGCGCATCAGCCGAGTTCCAGCGGGGCACCCTGAGGGGTATCTAGAGGGTTTTGCTAACATCTATTCCGAAGCGGCCCACGCCATTCGCGCCCACGACGCAAAGCTGCCGCAACCCGCGGAAGTATTCTATCCTGATGCGTCGGATGGGTTGAAAGGTGTTGAATTCATTGATGCTTGCCTTCGGTCTTCCAAACGCGATGCGGCTTGGGTCACGATGGGATGAGTTCCGAGCGAAACATTGCCCGACAAGCAAGCACTGTCGGGCAATATGCAGACCTTGAGGGAAAATCCGTTTTCATCACCGGCGGCGGGTCGGGAATTGGTGCCGCACTAACCGAAGGCTTCATCGCTCAGGGCGCCAAGGTCGCATTTGTTCAACGCTCTGATGCCACCGACTTTTGTGATGACGTGAAAGAGCGGTACGGCGTAGCCCCCCTCTTTATACCCTGCGACATCACAGATGTGCCCGCGCTGAAAACTGCGATGCAACAAGCCGCAGAGGAAAATGGGCCTCTTCAGATCCTAGTGAACAACGCCGCCAACGACCAACGCCACCGGACAGAAGATGTGGATGAGGCCTATTGGGATCGCTCCATGGCGATCAACCTAAAGGCCTACTTCTTTGCAGCTCAGACCGCGATTTCTCAAATGAAATCCAACGGCGGTGGTGCGATCATCAACTTTTCATCCGTGGCCTACATGGCCGGGATGGCCGGATTTCCGGCCTATACGTCGTCGAACGCAGCAATCGTTTCGCTGACCCAGACCCTTGCCCGAGAATTTGGCCGCGATGGCGTTCGCGTGAATGCACTGGCCCCCGGGATGGTCATCACGCCGCGGCAGATGGATCTATGGCTGACAGATGAGGGCATTTCAAAGCAGTTGGAGAACCAGTGCCTGCCTCAAGCTTTGGTCCCCGAAGACGTCGTGGGATCCGCTCTGTTCCTAGCCTCAAGCGCAAGCAGCATGATGACGGGCCAAACCCTTGTAGTGGATGGTGGTTTTGCTGCGCGCGGTTGATTTCAGATTTACCGTACATTGGAACTTACACAATTCCTGGCGAGGTCTATGTTGATGGAATTGTTACGAGTTTATTTGCGTTCGAGTTTGATGCCATTTAGCTCGAAACCTTTTGAGAGGGCGAATTAATTGACTAGCCGAAAAAACCTAATCTTTGCTGCCGTCATGGGTGGCATCTCAATTATTGTTATTCTCTGGGTTTGGGGGCAGCCGCTGATCTGCACCTGTGGGGATATTCAGCTTTGGGTGGGTTCAATTTGGTCAAGTGGAAACTCACAACACATTGCGGACTGGTATACACTTAGCCACATAGCCCATGGGGTATTGATTGTTCTTATCGGTCGCCTGATTTTCCCGAAAATTTCATTCAACCTGCTATTTGCAGTTGCGATTGCGACCGGAACGGCGTGGGAGATTGTCGAGCACACCGATTGGGTCCTGAATCAATTTCGCGATACTACCGTTAATCAAGGTTATACTGGCGACTCGGTGCTCAATGCAGTTGCCGACTATGTATTTATGATGATCGGTTTTTTGGTCGCATGGATGCTGCCGTCACTGATAAATTTGCTGCTCATTGTCGTACTGGAGCTTACAGCAGCGCTGATTGCCCGTGACAGTTTGTTCTTGGAGGCAGTCATGTTGGTTCATCGATTTGAGGCGATCGAAACGTGGCAGCAAGAATTGAACCCAAAACGCGTAAACCTTACCGAAACTTCGGAAACCGAATAGCGATGTGGCTGGTAACTTGGGCTATTGCCATGCCTCACAAAGATGTCCGTTTTAGGCTCAGACCGGACATTTACACTAGGTCCTTTTTACCTACTAAAGCTTCATATCAACAAACACCTTGAGGGTAATCGCCCTATGCTTTGGAAATCGGGCTTAAGCGTCCGTTAAGTGAACTTCCTAAACAGCTTTGTCTGGTCGAACATATCTTCCAAGGTTTCCATTCGCTCTTTTGTCTCGTCCCAGTTCAGGTTCTGAACAGACGAAATCATCGTCTCAGCCAAGAGCATTGTGGTCGCAGCAGAATCCCACGCGGACGGCACAATGATCCGACAACTCAGACTTATATGCGCCAGATGGTGCACCGGAGAGCGCCACTGATCGGTAAACAGGATTATCTTGGCCCCCCGCGCATGCGCCATCTCAGCCAGTTTAAGCGTGTTATTTTCGTATCTGCGCACATCGAAGATTACAAAAACATCCCCCTCTTTGGCATTCAAAAGGTAGTGTGGCCAAGTGTTTGAGGTGGATTGCACATGCGTCAGGTTGGGTCGAATAACCTGCATATGCAAAAAGAAATATTCTGCGAGGGTGTGGGTAATCCTCCCCCCAACAACAAAAAGATGACGGGTCTGGTCAGCAACGAGGTCACAGGCATCGTCGAACGCGACGGGGTCAATTTGGCCTAGGGTCAGGCGTATATTGTCGATTACAGCATCGGTGAAACGGTTCAGGATATGCTCAGACGGGGCGGATTCGGCCCAGGTATCGTGTTTCGCAATCGGGTTTTTCGCCTTGGCCCGAAGCTCTTCGCGCAATTCGGCCTGAAATTCTGGATAGCCCTTATATCCAAGCTTTTGCACCATCCGCGCAACGGTCGGCACCGATACATTCGCATCCTTAGCAAGTGCTGTCAGCGGCCCAAGCCCAGACGCGGGGTAATTCTCCAAGATAGAAAGCGCCAATTGCCGCTCTGCACGCGTCAAATTATCAAGCTTTTCCTGAATGCGGTCCGATATCGTTTGCGTCGGTTGGGTCATTCAATTCTCCGTTTTGTATATTTATATATCAAATGAGTTCGCGATGTTATTTTTTTCACAAAAATGTTGACATTGGTCCTCTCAGGCGAGCACCCTAAGCGCAATGAGTCACCTTGATCCAACCTCAACAACCGATCCGGTCACGATCGTGAACCCGCATGGGCAGTCATGCGTCGTGGTTGTGTGTGAACATGCGAGCTTTCATATTCCCGAGGCACTGCACAATCTTGGGCTAACCGATGACGCGCTTACAAGCCACGCCGCATGGGACCCCGGCGCGCTTGCGGTGGCACAGGGTTTGGCTCAGCATTTTGATGCTACGTTGGTCGCGTCAAACGTCTCTCGGCTTGTCTACGACTGCAACCGGCCACCGACTGCGCCCGACGCCATGCCAGCTCAAAGCGAAACGATCAGCATTCCGGGCAACAAAAATCTATCGCCCGCACAAAAGAAGTTTCGCACCGACAGCTATTATGAGCCGTTTCGCGCCCAGCTTGCCCAGACAATCGCCGGCAAACCCGTGCCTGTTATTGTGACGATTCACAGCTTTACGCCGATCTATCACGGCACCAAACGCGCCGTGGAAATTGGTGTGTTGCACGACACTGATGCACGGCTTGCCGATGCGCTGTTGCAGATAGCCCCACGCCATCTCACGGAAAACGTGCAGCGAAACGAGCCTTATGGCCCCCAACATGGCGTGACCCATACGCTCAAAGAACATGCCCTAGAGGCGGGCCATCTGAATGTGATGTTAGAAATTCGCAATGACCTGATCGAGACGGCCATCCAACAAGCTGCTATGGCAAAAAACGTCGCCAATTGGCTTGAGGACGCGCTTGCCCAGCTAAACGTCACAGGGGGCGAGCAATGTCAGGCTTGATGCGCGGCTACATCCGAACGGTCGACGGCCTGAACTACCGCGTCGGACGCGTCATGATGTACGGCATTTTTGTCCTCATGGGCGTCTTGCTGTGGTCCTCAATCAGTAAGACTTTCTATGTCCCATCCTTGTGGACGTTGGAAATGGCCCAGTTTGTGATGGTCGCCTACTACATCCTTGGCGGCCCCTACTCGATCCAGTTGGGTTCAAATGTTCGGATGGATCTCCTTTACGGCGAATGGTCCGTCCGCAAGAAAGCGTGGTTCGATTTGATCACCGTGCTCTTCTTGATATTCTATCTCGGCGTCCTGCTTTACGGAGCTGTCAGTTCGACCGCCTATTCACTGGGATATTGGGGGACCGAGCCGTTTTCATTCCTTGGCGGGCTTGTCACTGGCACCGAAGAAGTCGGGCGCATGGAGCGGTCCTCTACAGCCTGGCGTCCCTACCTTTGGCCCATCAAATCAATCATGATCCTTGGGATGTTTTTGATGCTGCTCCAATGCATCTCTGAACTGCTCAAAGATGTCCTCCGCATCAAAGGCGAAACATTCTGATGTCGTATGAATTGATCGCCACCCTCATGTTCTCCTCGATGATGCTGATGCTGCTCACAGGTCAGCGCGTATTTGGCGCTATTGGCTTTATCGCCGTTGTTGCCGCACTTTTGTTGTGGGGCGACAAGGGTGGCTTTGATATCGGCTTCTCGGCTGCGATGAAGCTGATGAAATGGTATCCGCTTTTGACCCTGCCGATGTTCATTTTCATGGGCTACGTTTTGTCAGAAAGCAAAATTGCCGACGATCTTTACCGCATGTTTCACGTCTGGATGGGCGGGCTGCGCGGCGGCTTGGCGATTGGAACGATCGGGCTCATGGTTCTGATTTCGGCGATGAACGGGCTTAGCGTCGCGGGCATGGCAATCGGTTCAACAATCGCCCTGCCCGAGCTTTTAAAACGCGGCTACGACAAACGCATGGTCACGGGGGTTATTCAGGCGGGATCTAGTTTGGGCATCCTTGTGCCGCCTTCCGTCGTGCTGGTCCTCTACGCAATGATCGCACGCCAACCGGTCGGCCAGCTGTGGCTTGCAGGGGTGATACCCGGCCTGATGATGGCGGGATTATTCATTATTTACATCGTGGTACGCTGCCGCATTAATCCAGTACTTGGCCCAGTCCTAGACGCAAGCGAGCGCGATATTCCACGTGCAGAAAAGATGCGGTTGCTGCGTGCTGGATTGCTGCCCATCGTTATTTTCGCCACCATGATGGTGCCCTTTGTGAACGGGTGGACCTCCTTAGTCGAAAGCTCCGCCATCGGCGCCTTAGCTGCATTTGCTGCGGCTGTGTTCAAAGGGCGCATGACCCGAGAGGTGTTTGAAAACTCGGTGCGCAACACCCTTGGCATCACCTGCATGTTCATGTGGATCATTTTGGCGGCCCTCGCTTTTGGCGCGGTGTTCGACGGGCTTGGCGCGGTCAAAGCCATCGAAAGCGTCTTTACCGAACGGCTGAACCTCAGCCCTTGGATGATCCTAATTCTGATGCAGCTTAGCTTTATCCTGATGGGCACCTTCCTTGATGACACGGCCATGCTGGTCATCGTTGCACCGCTTTACGTACCACTGGTGGGAGAGCTGGGATTTGACCTGATTTGGTACGGCATTCTTTACACGATCACCACGCAGATTGCCTATATGACGCCGCCGTTCGGCTACAATCTGTTCTTGATGCGGGCCATGGCCCCACCAGAAATTTCGCTACGTGATATCTATGCATCGATTACGCCCTTTGTGTTGATTATGGTCTTTGCCCTTGTGCTGGTCATGGTCTTTCCGGGCATCGCCACGTGGTTACCTGACTATGTTTATAACAAACCATAAAGAACCACCCAAAGTGGTCGCAAACCAACCAAGGAGAGAAGATATGACTTCAAGACGTAAGTTTATCCAAGGCGCAGCTGTTGTTCCCGCTGCGGCTCTGGCGACGCCTGCACTGGCGCAAAGCACCATCAAATGGCGGATGCAAACCTATGCTGGTGCCGCATTGGCCGCCGAGGTGATCGTTCCAGCAATTGAGATGTTCAACAAAATTGCCGGCGACCGCATGCAGATCGAGCTGTTCTTTGCAGATCAACTGGTCCCTACGGGCGAGTTGTTCCAAGCCATGCAGCGCGGCACAATCGACGCGGTTCAGTCTGATGATGATTCAATGGCATCGCCAACAGAAGTGACCGTCTTTGGTGGATACTTCCCATTTGGATCTCGCTATTCACTGGATGTGCCGGTGCTGTTTAATCAGTACGGCTTGAACGAAATTTGGGATGAAGAATATTCCAAAGTTGGCGTAAAGCACATCTCTGCTGGTGCTTGGGACCCTTGCCACTTCGCAACCAAAGACCCGATCCGCAGCCTCGAGGACCTCAAGGGCAAGCGCATCTTTACCTTCCCAACCGCGGGCCGCTTCCTTACTCAGTTTGGCGTCGTGCCGGTAAACCTGCCATGGGAAGACATCGAAGTTGCCGTTCAAACCGGCGAACTTGATGGCATCGCATGGTCTGGCATCACCGAAGACTACACAGTTGGCTGGGCCGATGTGACCAATTACTTCCTGACCAACAACATCTCCGGTGCTTGGGCGGGATCGTTCTTTGCCAATATGGACCGCTGGAATGAACTGCCAGAAGACCTGCAGACCTTGTTCCGCGTTTGTTGTGATCAGTCACACTACTATCGCCAGTGGTGGTATTGGGGTGGCGAGGCCAACTTGCGCGTTAACGGGCCAAAGATGGAACTGACCTCAATTCCTGATGACGAATGGGCGACCGTCGAAGCGGCTGCGCAGGTTTTCTGGGAAGAAATCGCAGCGGAGTCTGAAACAAAACGCCGCGTGGTTGATATTTTCAAAAAATACAACGCAGATATGGTCAAAGCTGGACGTCCTTACCGTTACGGCTAAACGACTTTTGGGGGCCGCATCCTGTGGCCTCCAATCCAACATACGAATGGACATGACATGCCCGGCACCATGAGTTTCGATGATCTGAAAGCCCGCGTCGCGGACGGCGCAATTGATACCGTGCTTGTCTGCCTTGTGGACATGCAAGGGCGCCTGATGGGCAAACGCTTTCACGCACAAGCCTTTGTCGACAGTGGCCACGAGGAGACCCATTGCTGCACTTACCTTCTCGCGACTGATTTGGAGATGGCCACGCCTGATGGCTATGCCTCGACCAGTTGGGAACAGGGGTATGGCGACTACATTATGAAGCCCGACCTAAGCACTCTGCGCCCGGTTCCTTGGCTCGACGGCACCGCGATGGTGCTTTGCGATATGATGGATCACCACCATAATCCGATCCCGCATTCACCCCGTGCCATGCTGAAAAAGCAAATCGCGCGTCTGACGGAGATGGGCTTCACCGCGACTATGGCGACCGAGTTGGAATTTTTTCTGTTTGAAAAAAGCTTTGGCGAAATCGCCAAGAGCGGGTTTCGCGATCTGACCCCGATCAGTGCGTATAACGAAGATTATCACATCCTGCAGACCACCAAAGAAGAAGTGGTGATGCGCCCAGTGCGCAACCATCTTTATGCGATGGGTATCCCGGTTGAAGGATCAAAGGGCGAGGCAGAAGCCGGCCAAGAAGAGCTTAACATCAAATACGCCGAGGCTCTGGATTGCGCCGATCATCACACAATTTCAAAACATGCAGTCAAAGAGATTGCCTGGCAGCAGGGCCATGCAGCGACATTCCTGCCCAAGTGGCACCATGATCGCGTGGGATCATCCAGCCACGTGCATCAATCGCTTTGGAAGGACGGAAAGCCGGCGTTTTTTGACGCTGATCGCCCGAACGGAAAATCCGAGTTGATGGATCAATACATGGCGGGGTTGGTCGCTTATGCATCCGACTACACCTATTTCATGGCTCCTTACATCAACAGCTACAAACGCTTTGCCAAAGGGACCTTTGCGCCGACACGTATCATCTGGTCCGTAGACAACCGCACCGCCGCTTACCGTCTGTGCGGCGAAGGCAGCAAAGCAATTCGCGTTGAGTGCCGCATCCCCGGCTCTGATATGAACCCCTACCTTGCCCAAGCCGCCATGCTGGCAGCAGGCATCAAAGGTATCGAAGAAAAACTGCCCCTCCCCCCTGCTTTTGCAGGCGACGCCTATGAAGATAATTCCGCTGAACACATCCCGCGCAACCTGCGCGATGCACAAGATGCGCTGAATAAGTCTACCATGTTGCGCGAAGCGATGGGCGACGATGTAATCGATCACTACACCCGCGCCGCCGGGTGGGAACAAGAAGAATTTGACCGTGTCGTGACCGATTGGGAAATCGCACGCGGGTTTGAAAGGGCTTAAAAACAATGACGATCAGCTGCACTTCTCCCATCGATGGCTCCATCTATGCGACCCGTCCAACCTTGACGCAGACCGAAGCTCAGGCCGCCGTTGCACGGGCAAAAACGGCCCAGGCGGATTGGGCCGCCCTGCCCTTGGCTGAGCGCATCGCATGTGTTCAAGCAGGTGTAGCAGCCATCGGCGCGATGAACGACGAAATCGTACCCGAGATTGCGTGGCAGATGGGCCGCCCTGTCCGCTACGGCGGTGAATTTGGCGGGTTTAATGAACGTGCCAGCTATATGGCGGAAATCGCTCAAGAAACATTGGCCCCCATTGTAATCGAAGATAGCGACGCGTTCCGCCGTGTGATCAAACGTGTTCCACATGGGCTCGTTTTGGTCGTTGCCCCTTGGAACTACCCGTATATGACCGCCATAAATACGGTGGCTCCAGCACTTATTGCAGGCAACGCCGTGATGCTAAAACACGCATCACAAACCCCCTTGGTGGGCGAGCGCATGGCCGCCGCATTCCATTCCGCAGGGATCCCCGAAGATGTGTTCCAAAACGTGTTCCTTGATCATCAAACCACATCGGCCCTCATCGCAGAGCGCGCGTTTGGATTTGTGAATTTCACTGGCTCCGTCAGTGGTGGTCGGGCAATGGAGGCCGCAGCGAGCGGCACTTTCACCGGCGTTGGGCTGGAGCTTGGCGGCAAAGACCCCGGTTACGTCATGGAAGATGCCAACGTTGACGCCGCAGTCGATACTTTGATCGACGGTGCGATGTTCAACTCCGGCCAATGCTGTTGCGGGATCGAACGGATTTACGTCCACGAAACCCTTTTTGATGCCTTTGTCGAAAAGGCAGTTGCGATCGTAAATGGCTACAAGCTTGGAAACCCTCTGGATCCAGAAACCACGTTGGGGCCCATGGCGCATGTCCGCTTTGCCGACGAAGTGCGCGCACAAACGGCTGAAGCCATTGCTGACGGTGCGACAGCCCATATCGACCCGGTCAATTTCCCCCAAGATGGTGGCGCATACCTGATGCCGCAAATCCTGACGGGCGTGACACATGATATGCGTGTGATGCGCGAAGAAAGTTTCGGCCCAGTTGTCGGCATCATGCCTGTCAAAGATGATGTCGAAGCGATCCGTTTGATGAATGATAGCGATTTTGGCCTGACAGCCTCGCTTTGGACGCAAGACGCTGGTCGCGCCGAGGCGATCGCGGATCAGATCGAAACGGGCACTGTCTTTATGAACCGCGCCGACTACCTTGACCCAGCCCTGTGCTGGACCGGCTGCAAAGACACAGGTCGCGGCGGCGGGCTTTCAGTTATTGGTTATCACAATCTGACCCGCCCAAAATCATACCACCTTAAGAAGGCCTGAAGACGATGAGCATCACAGCAAACTGGTCCTACCCCACATCAATCCGTTTTGGCGCAGGGCGCATTTCTGAAATCGCCGATGCTTGCGCTGTCGCGGGCATCAAGAAGCCGCTTTTGATTACGGACCGTGGTTTGGCCAATATGGACATCACCACCAAGACGCTCGATCTGCTGGAAGCCGCTGGGTTTGGCAGAGCGATGTTTTCCGATGTCGACCAAAACCCTAACGAAAAGAACGCTGAAGCGGGTGTGAAGGCCTTCAAAGAAGGCGGGCATGACGGGGTTGTGGCCTTTGGCGGTGGCTCGGGGCTTGATCTTGGCAAATTGGTCGCTTTTCTCGCGGGACAGACGCGCCCGTTGTGGGATTTTGAAGACGTGGACGATTGGTGGACCCGCGCAGATGCGGACGCGATTGCGCCCATTGTCGCGGTGCCAACCACCGCAGGCACAGGGTCCGAAGTGGGACGCGCATCGGTGATCACCAATTCGGTCACCGAGGAAAAGAAGATCATTTTCCACCCAAAATTTCTGCCGGCCGTTGTGATTTGTGATCCTGAATTGACCGTTGGCATGCCGGGCTTCATCACAGCGGGCACTGGCCTTGATGCCTTTGCCCATTGCGTTGAGGCCTTTAGCTCGCCGCACTACCACCCCATGTCACAAGGCATGGCCCTTGAAGGGATGCGTTTGGTCAAAGAATATCTGCCACGCGCGTTTGCGGACGGCACAGACATCGAAGCCCGCGCGCATATGATGTCAGCGGCCATCATGGGCGCAACTGCGTTTCAAAAAGGGCTTGGTGCGATCCACGCGCTGTCCCACCCTATTGGGGCCATGTACCATACCCACCATGGCACGACGAACGCAGTCTGCATGCCGGCAGTTCTGCAATTCAATCGCCCCGCAATCACCAGCGTCATAGACCGCGCTGCTGACTATCTAGGGATAGCTGGCGGGTTTGACGGCTTCACTTCTTATGTTGATGAATTAAATGCCTCACTTGGCATTGCAAAAACCCTCACAGAACTAGGCGTCGCAGATCCGGATATTGACCGCATTGTGGCCGGTGCCCTTAATGATCCAAGCACAGGCGGCAATCCGGTCAATATGACAGCGGAAAACACCCGAGAGCTCCTGCTGAGTTTTGTCTAAGAGCCCAGCGGAACGACACCCATTTTGCGCAACGTGGCAAAGCTCGGGTTTTCTAGCGAGTTTGTCGATAAGGAAAAGCGTCGGGACAGACCATCCGCTCTAAAAGGATGGCAATGCGTAGGTCGGCCTTAAGCCACCCCTCGGCAGATCATTAATCTTCCTGCAGAGTGGGTAATTCTTCTATCAGACGTGTCTCCAAGAGTTGACCATTTGCATATAAAATCGGCGTCGCGACCGCAGCAATATCACTGTTGAAATCCCTAAAAGCGCGCAAGGTTTCCAGATGAATATCGCTGGTCGCAAAGCTCTGAACCTCGCCGGACTGCAAACGGTGAAAATGGCGCTTGCGACTGTTACGCTCTGCGCGCTTCATTTCAGTTTTCTCCATATTCAACAGGCGCGCACTTTCCAGATCATCGGATATCAAAACATTTGAAGCCAGTTTCATATTGGCCAAAATACTCTCGTGCATACTCTCCAGTTCCTGCCACCCGTCCTTAGAAAAGGTGCCGTTTTCTTTTCTCAGATCGCCGGCCAGAATGGCCAACCGTTCAGCAACCACATCGCCGGCCTTTTCCAGGCGGATGGCATATTCCAGCATGTCGCGGGCCACACGACCATCCTCTTTGGCCATGACCTCGATCGGGAGGCTGGCAACAAAATCGCGCACCCTTGTAAGGCAGGCGTTTACCTCGCGATCAAGGGATCTCACGGCGACGTGCTGGCTCTTTTCGCCGGAACGATACAGCGTCATAACCGGGCGAAACATGGCTTCTAACAACTCGTTCATGCGCAGTAGCTCGCGCTTGAGGGAGGATATTGCTTGGGTCGGGGTGCCAAAGTTTTCCGGCTCAAGCGCGCTCTCGGGTCGTAACAGGTTCAGGATATCCGAAGGGTCCGTTTGGCCAGGCCATAGTTTTTCAAAGGGCACCCGCAACATATTGCAGAACGGCAATGCCAGCACCAACATGGACGCATTGAAGGCGATGTGGGCGTTTATCAACATTTGGCTGCCAAATTCGGCCGCAAGCAGCCTATCTTGCAAAATCAGGTTGGCCGCAAAAAGACTTACGATCGCCCAAATCCCACGCAGGGCGAGGTTGGCGAAAACGATCCGTCGCGCTGGCAATGCCATGCCACGGGTCAACCAAACCGGAATGAACGCGCTCCCCAGATTTGCGCCTAAAACAAGTGATAGCCCCGCCGCAAACGGGAGCGCGCCAACCTCTACTAGGGTCACGCACATCAAGATCGCCGCAACTGAACTGTGCATCAAGAATGCGAGTGCCGCCCCAACCAGAAAAGCTGTGATATAGTCTCGTGCAAGGTATTCTGAGACTGCAGGCAAAAAGGCACTGCCCCGGATCGGGTCCATCGCCTCGCGTAGAAATTGCAGCGAAATCAGGATCAACGCGATCCCCATTATGATGCGCCCTGCTTGCCGTAGTTTCTTTTTCTCAGTCTTAACGAACAGCCAGCCGCCGATGGCCAGCAAGATCGGAACGAGCCAAGCAAGATCAAATGACAGAAGCTGGATAATCAGCGCCGATCCAAGATCACCGCCCAGCACAATGGCAAGCCCCGTCCCAAACGCCAGCAGCCCACTCGCAGCAAAGCCGGTGGTCAGGAGGGCCACGGCCGCCGAACTTTGGAGCACCACAGCCAGCGCCAAGCCAACAAAGCTTGCCTGCACGGGGTTGCTCTGCCCTGTCAGCAACCGTTGGAACGATGCGCCATAGCTGCGCTCAATCCCTGTACGAACCAACCGCACAGCGAACAAAAGCAACATCGTCGCGCCCGCGATGCTAATCAGGAAATTCAAGATCACCATTGCACGGTGCCCCGAACATCAATTTGGTGCGTCATGATCAGCTCCTACCGCCAGATGAATTTCGATATTCCAAGCCTCAATCGCCCTCGCCAAACTCTCTCCGGGTGGCTCGTCCGTTATGAGGAGATCCACTAGATTTGCATCAAGACCGCAATGCGGCGCTGTTTGATCGAATTTGTGGTGATCCAAGACAACCGCTACCTTTTCAGCAGAACTCGCAATCACAGCGGCCAAGTTGGCCTCCGCTGCGTTGAGGTACAGAAATCCAAAGCGCTCTGACAGAGCATCGGCGCTAAAGACGGCCAAGTCATACGCAAATTTCCGGCTTTGCTGTTCGGTCTCAAAGCCAAAGGTCCCGCGTTTGTCAGTCTGCATTTCGCCACCCAGAAAATGCACGCGGTTGCCATTATGATTGGCCAATACCTGCGCAACCCCGATGGAATTTGTCGCGATGGTCAAATTGGAGTACCCGCGCAGCTTTTCGGCGACAAACGCAGTTGTAAACCCGACGTCCAAAAACAAGGTCATGCCGTCTTGAAGAAGGTGGTCGACGGCCAATGCAATCCTACGTTTTTCTGTTGAATGTCTAGCGATGCGGTGGAAAAAATTGTGCGTGTCACGCGGCCCTGCCAAGTATGCGCCGCCATACATCCGCTCCAACGCGCCAGATTTTGACAACGCCTTGATGGTACGGCGTACCGTTTCTTCTGACACACCTAACGTTATTGCCAGATCAGCGCTGCGTGCAGACCCGCCTAAACGGCGCAACGTGTCGATCAGCTCTCTTTCGCGGTGAGACTGCTTGAGTTTCTTATTCATGGAGACGGTACCTAAATATGGCGCAGAACGCACAAACTCCCACAAACCTGACGGAATATACAAGGCCAATAGACAAAACTCACACAAAACCAGTCAATTTTTGAAACAATTTGCCAACATCACCATTTGAGAGTGCATGTTTTGGTCCTTAGGCTCGCCTGCAATTGAGATCCGAGATAAGCATTGTCGGAAATGGCTGTGGCTTTGGGCTAATCCGCAGACTGCAGTCTGTTGTGGGGGTGCCGGCGTATTTCACCCCACCCATGTTAAGCCCTACGCGATCATGCGCTTTGATCGAAAGACCGCAGCAACTATGTGACCTTGGTTGGCCTCCGAGCTAAATGCGTGGGCTACATTTGGCATCCTCGGATGCGCAATTACCAATGACAACAACCGCCATAGTGTTAATTCGCTCACATCAGCCTCAGCCGCCAGACTTGCGATTGATGCAACCGGAAGATTGCCGAATGCGACGAAATTTAAGTTGATCGCAAAACGCTCCACTTCGACGCCGTTGCAACACCATCGCTAAGAAGTTTTCGTAATTGGGGCTGGCTTCTCTGATCTCAGTGGTTGCGCCCGAAAAGATGATAGGCACCACTGTTTGGTAAATGCTGCATCAATGGAAAGCGAAACATTGCCCGTAGAGGGTAAGATGCGTAACTTTGAATCAAACCCAAGTTGGACTGGGATTTACGAAAAACGCGTCGGCATATCGAAGATCCTGACCGGTCTCAAAACTTGAAAATGAGGACAGTAAATTGAACAATAGATCCCAAAAAGCGACCGAGATTGCAAAGAGCGGCGGGAAAATGGCCTTGGACTATTTTCAGCGCGTCAACGATCTTGAGGTGGTCGACAAGGGGTTGCAGGACTTTGTATCCGAAGCAGATCAGAACGTCGAAATACACATTCGAAGTCTTATCGAACAAGCCTATCCGAACGATGGAATCGTCGGTGAGGAACATGCATCAAAGCCCAGTAAATCGGGCTATATCTGGGTGATTGATCCGATTGATGGTACCACGAACTTCGTTAATGCAATCCCTGTGTGGTGTGTTGTCCTGGCTGTTGTGAAGGATGATCAAACCCAAATCGGCGTCATCCATGACCCCGTCCACAATGAGACATTCCATGCAGTTAAGGGGAGCGGTGCAACTTTAAATGACCAACCTCTGACTTGCCCTGCTGACACGGCAATGAACCGCGGAAGTATTGGGACGGGGTATTGCAATCGGTCAAGCAAATCGAGCACGACCAGGCTGATCTCGCTAATTTTGAAGCAAGATGGCGTCTTTCACCGCAACGCCTCTGGCGCGCTTTCACTGGCCTACACGGCGGCCGGGCGTCTAATCGGATACGTTGAGGAACATATGAACGCGTGGGATTGCGTAGCTGCACAACTGATCATTTCTGAAGCGGGCGGGCGGATTGAGCAGCAATCTGCGGATCAGATGATTGCACAAGGTGGCCGGGTCGTCGCAGGAAGTGCTGGCATATTCGACGAATTGGTGCGTATCGCCGACGAGGTTTTTGACGACTAGTCTGCAGGCAAAAGAACCGGGCCGATAGCATCCAGACCAACAGTAACATCAGCACCCGCGGCGAGAGGATTATCAACATCTTCGCTGACGACAAAAACCCGACCAAAGCTGGCTTCCAAGGTGTATTCCATCCGGCTCCCGACATAGGTGGCTTTGGACACTTTCATCACCAGCCCTTCTGATACGCCAAGTTTAAAACGCGTCGGACGGACCGCAAGGTTGGCGCGACCTTTGAGCAAGCCACGCGCGGGTAACCGGTGAACAAGATCGTCCATACGGATGTGCGCGACGTCGCCCTTAACATCAGTAATCTCGCACGGGATGATATTTGCTTCACCAATAAAGTCTGCAACAAATCGGTCAGCCGGAGCATCATAGAGCTCCCGTGGGTGCCCTACCTGAGCAATCGAAGCATTGCGCATCACGACGATCTCATCCGAGACCGCGAGCGCTTCCTCCTGGTCATGGGTGACGTATACAACTGTCAGGCCGAGGTTTTGTTGAATGTCACGGATATCTTCGCGAACTTGCCTGCGCAGCTTCGCATCGAGGTTCGACAACGGTTCGTCGAACAACAGAACCTGAGGTTCCAAGACAAGTGCACGTGCTACCGCGACACGCTGTTGCTGGCCTCCCGACAGCTCTGAAGGGAGGCGGTCCCCAAAACCATTGAGCCCCACTAAATCAAGCCCGTGTTGAGCGCGGTCGCGAGTCTCAGACTTGTCAAAGCCTGAGAAGCCCAATCCGTAAGAGACGTTCTCCATTACGCTCATGTGGGGGAACAGTGCGTAGGACTGAAAAACCATCGATACATCGCGATCCGTCGCCGGCAGCAGCGTAACATCCTGATCGCCGATAAAAATTGAACCCTTCGTTGCAATCTCTAACCCGGCAATCATCCGTAGGGTTGTTGTCTTGCCGCACCCGGAGGGGCCCAGCAACGTAACCAGCTTGCCAGCCTCGATTTCGAGGTTGATGTCGTCGACTGCAACAACATCCTTTCCGTACACCTTGGTGACATTACGGAAACTGACCGGCGCAGCTTTTGCATTGATGCTCATGTCTTTGGTTCCCTAAACATTGGTGCGCGATTGGGACATCCGCCGCCCAACCTTTGTTCGACCCACGACCAGTTGCATCGTCAATACAACCAATAGCATGACAAAAATCAGCGTGGTGGAATAGGCGATAGCGAGGCCGTAGTCGTTATTCTCAACCCGCCCAATGATGTAACTGGTCGCCATATTATATTCGGCTGAAACTAGGAAAATCACGGCGGAAATCGCGGTCATGGCCCGCACAAAACTATAGACCAACGCCGCAAGAATGGCAGGGCGCAACAGAGGCAAGATAATCCGGCGGAAGGTCTGCCACGAGTTCGCGCCAAGCGTCAGCGAGCTTTCATCTAACGATTTATCCAGCTGCGACATGCTGGCAATACCGGCCCGCACGCCAACCGGCATGTTGCGGAAGATGAAACTCACGACAAGGATGATACCGGTGCCTGTAATCTCAATCGGCGGGACGTTGAACGCCAAGATATAGCTGACACCAATGACCGTGCCCGGAATAGCAAACGATAGCATGGTGCCAAATTCAAACGCATTCTTGCCCGCAAATGTCTGACGCGTCAGCAGGTAGGCCGTGACCAGACCGACAACTGCCGTCAAAGGTGCCGCGATCGCCGCGATTTTGAGCGTCGTCCAGAAACTATCCCATGCGGCACCGGTCCAGCGGATGCCCTCCTCGTCGAACCGCAAGGAAAATGCGGTGACATAATGTTTGAAGGTCAACGTGTTGTTGACGCCCCAAAGTTCGACAACAGAGCCATAAAAGATCATCAGATAAACGACGATAGTGAACGCCGCCCAGATCATGGCGATGAGCAAAACCGGGATAGAAAGCGCATTTGGCATATGTGGGTGTACGCCACTGTCGCCCTTGCCCGAAACCGTCGTGTAACTTTTGTTACCCAGCCAAAAACGTTGTGCATAAAAAGCGCCCAGCGTGAAGAACAGTAATACCATTGCCAACACGGCGGCTTGGCCTTGATCGTATTGAGCTCCAACAATGGCAAAGAAAATTTCCGTAGATAGCACATCAAAGTTGCCACCCAAGACAAGCGGATTGCCAAAATCGGCCATGCTTTCGATGAAACCCAGCAAAAAGGCGTTTGCCAAACCCGGACGCATCAGCGGCAGAGAGACCGTTTTAAAAACTTGCCATTTGCTAGCACGCAACGTCTGGGCGGCTTCTTCCATCGAAGGAGATACCCCCTCAACGACGCCGATCAGCACAAGGAATGCGATGGGTGTGAAAGCGAGTGTTTGTGCAATCAAGATACCCGGCAACCCATATAGCCAACGGGTTGGCTGCACCCCAAAAAGATCCGCGACCCAGACGGTAACCGTGCCTGACAAGCCAAACAGCAATATCAACGCCAAACCAATCACGAATGGCGGCGTGATGATGGGGAGGACAGTCAGCGCGCGCAGTCCACGCTTAAAGCGGAACCCGGACCTGGTCACAACCAAAGCAAAAACAAGACCAAGAACTGTTGTGATGAAGCCGACGCAAACAGCGAGGAACAGCGAATTCCATGCGACCCCGCAACGCCCACCGGTTAGACAACCGATGCCCCAAAGCCTGTCATCGAAAAACTTGGAAAAGAACACCGCCACTGAATAGCCGCCGTCCTGCGTGATGAACGCGGCCGTCAACATCTTGGCGATCGGGAAGAATACAAAGGCAGTGACAATCGCCACGACGCCGCCAATCGAGCTGACGACAAACACATCGCCGTTGATTGCGCCTCGAGCAGCGATGCCTTGCGTAAAGACGAACAGGAACGCGGAAGCGCAGATCAGCGCTCCATAGCCCATTCCATATTGCCGGTCGCCAAGGTCGCCAAACAATGCTGACGCCCACCCAAAGTTCCATCCCCGGATACCAATGGCAAAGCCCTGCAGGACCAGCCATCCAAATCCAAACGCCCCAGCAAGGATAAGGACTTTGGCATAAATTGGCTCTGTTTTACGTTTTTTCAGGATTGCGATGGGGGCAAGCAACGGCAGAACAAGGGGAGCCAACCAGAGCTTTTCGCCCTGTGCGATCAAGAACCCGCCGGGTGCGTAGTCGCTATCGAGCGGATAGCCGTCAAGAAACCACTCAAAGCGGAAAAAATCCTCGATCCCATACCAAGGGAGAACAAAAAATCCGACCAACCCGGCAATGATCCAAAAGGTCAAAACCGGGTTGGCCGCTTTATCAAATGTTGCCTGACGCATTTTTATTGCGGCAGTACTGACACCTCATCGTCCCATCTTTTTAACAGACGCTGGCGCGTGTCAGACGAACCATATGTGCGGAAATCATAGTCGATCAACTTGATCGCACTCATGTCTGGCGCACTTTCAGATGTCTCAGCATTCATATTAGACGGCACTTGAAACGCGTTAACTTCCAACGCGAGGTTCTGCGCCTCTGGACTTAATGCCCAGTCGTAGAATGCCTGTGCGCTTTCCAAATTCCGCGCACCTTCAACGATCGACATTGATCCAATTTCAAATCCTGTGCCTTCGCATGGAGCAACGACATTGATTGGGAAACCGCTAACGGCCTGCTTGACCGCATCATGCATAAACACGATGCCGACCGTATTTTCCCCACGGCCCGCCGCTTTGATCGGAGCAGAACCTGACTTGGTGTATTGGTTTATGTTGGCATGAAGCCCGGCCATGAATTCGAAGCCTTCTTCCTCACCAAAAAGCTGAACCATCGTTGCCAGCGTAGTGTAGGCCGTGCCCGAAGAATTGGGGTTCGCCATTTGGACGTGACCTTTGAATTCCGGCTTTAGCAAGTCGGCCCAGCAAGACGGCTCAGGCAGGTTGTTCGCTGCCAGGAGCTCGGTGTTATACCCGTAGCCCAATGCCCCGGAGTAAATACCGATCGTCTTGTTGCCAGCACTCTCGGCTTGGCTGATCGCCCAAGGATGCAGCTGATCGCGCATCGGGGAGACGTACTCGGCCGTCAGACCTTCTTCTGCCGCCTGCAGATGCGGGTCACCGGTTCCGCCCCACCAAATGTCACCGCGTGGGTTTGAGCTTTCAGCTTTGATTTGAGCAAAGGTCTCGCCCGATGACTTCCTGGTCATCGCGACATCAATGCCGGTCGCATCCTGAAAACCGTTTGCCATGAGTTGGCACCAATCCTCTTGCGCAGAGCAGTAGAACGTTAGTTTGTCTGCCGAAGCAGCATTTGCAGCCGCGACGAATGCTAGGACTGAAGCACCAGCTATTTTATTGATCTTTAACATGAATTTGATCCTCCCAGACTTTTTCTTTTGTCAATGCCAGCAAGCCTAGATAACGCATGTCGATCTTGCAAAGGAATTCGGGCCGTTCATTCAGAACAACATAAGCGAGGGAATGGATATGAACCACAATCCACGACAAAGTCCGGCTTGCTATCTACGGGCGTTATTCGCGCGTCAGCCCATCTGGAAAGTAATCACCCTATCATTCGACGGAGGTAAAACCCGCAGAGTATAGGCTGATGCATGGTATGGCCTGACGAGCGACAGCTTTAAGTTCTTTTTTGCTAAATTGCTGCCACACGGGGAAAGGTCACCTGAAACGGCCGGCATTCACATTCTCGTACTGCGCTTATTACCGATCATCCTTTTGCCCACCCACAGGCAGCTGATCTTGCGCTGCTTGTGTGGCAGCGGCGGCAATTGCTGATTTGTCTTCCTCCGTTAGCTTCTTGCCATCCATCGAGGGCAGAGCGACCCGAACTTCGCGGCGGGCGAATTCAATACCGTTTTCGACAAAAGCAGCGCTCACTCGGTTGAAGATTTCCTTGCGCATGGTGAATTGTGTTCCGGGTTTGGCCATGAACTTGCCTCGGAACACCATGCCGACATCATCAATCTCAAGCATCCCTTGAGACTTGAACGGCTGCAGGAAATCATCTTTGAATTCCTCCAAAAGCAGCATATCTTGACCGATCTTCTTAAAGATCTTTTTGACCATGTTCGGATCGGTATCAAACGGAACGGTAAAGCGCAGTTTCATGATCACCCAGTCACGAGAGAAGTTGGTGACTTTTGGGATTTCACCGTAAGGGATCGTATGGACGGGCCCCTTGTGGTGACGCAGTTGCATAGAGCGGATGGAGATTTTTTCGACCGTTCCCATCGTGCCTTCAACCTCAACATATTCACCGGTGCGGAAGGCGTCATCAACCAAAAAGAAAATGCCCGACACGACGTCCGTGACCAATTTTTGCGCACCAAAACCAATCGCCAAGCCAGCGATACCAGCACCCGCGAGCAGTGGCGTCGTGTCGACCCCGATGTTACCAAGCCCAAGCAGCAAGAAGACGACCACGATGGTTGTTTGTGTGACCATTAGGATCAGGGGCAAAACGGTGGAGAGCCGAGAGCCACCCGCGCCACCGCCGTCGCCGCCGACCGTTTCCTCGTCAGGCATATACCCTGCGGCGGTTTGTTCGGCTGCCAATTTGCGATTGATATAAAGCGAAACCAGTTCGTAGATCAGGTAGCCGATTGCCATAATGACCATAAATTCCAACAAGTTCGACGCGAGTTGTGGCCCAACACCTGCGGAGGCAATATTGGTCGCAGACACACCCCAAAATCCAGCAATCGCCATGATCACAATTCCAAAGACCACAACACGCCCAATGCGGATATACGAGCGCTTGGCTGATATATAAGCACGCTCGGCCACTGGCCCTTCGCCTGTCATGCTGGGGGATAGATGGCGCACCAGCCCACGAATTAGAGTGTCCATCGCCGGGGCAAAAAGCAGCAACATCATAGTTTTGTAATGCGGTGCGCTGCTGAGCAACTCGAAGTTCCCATAACTCACAACAATTTGGGTGATCCACCAGATGCCCAGGCTGACAACGATAGCGAAATAAGGAAAGGCACGCGCCATACCCTCTTCGGTTGGCGTGATGTCATCCTCAAAACCCCGCATCATTGAGGTAATGCCCGCCCGATATTTCCAGACCACGGCGGCCAGATAGAGGTGTACAGCAAGGTTGAGCCAAAATCCGATGCGCGTCTCAACATCCGTTACGCCCTGAAATTCGTTAAATTGGAGAAGAACCGCGCTGAATCCGATCAAGAACGCGAGGCCAAAATTGTTAACGACCATCGCTTTGGCAGTGCGATCATCACAATTAAGCAGGCGGAACATCGGATTTTGCGGGGCAAATAGGAAGCGTCCCACAGCAACCATGATACGGGGAAATGCAATAAGATATGGTCCGATCAGCCCGACAACACCGCCCAAGAACGGCGGAAGGATCGCGGTGCCAATCGACATTGCGACGATGATAAAGACCAGAACAGCTACGATCTCGCGGGCGAAGCGTTTGGACAGGAAGGAAATGATTTCGCGCAGCGTGATGTTGTTAATATCCGCTGGGCGCTGAATTTGCCATTTCATGACAAGTCGGCGGAAAATCATCTCTGCGATCGCAGCGCCACCAAACATAATAGCCATATAACCAAGCAATTTAAGTAACCCATCGCCGCCAATCTTGCCGTAAAATGTAGCAAACGCCTGGGGTTGTTTTTCTATAAATACCGGAAGGGAGCGCACTGACAAAGCGACCATGCTGGCGGCACCTGATGTCGTGTGAAAGAAGAAATCATTCAATGTTGCCGTATCGTCGACTTCGACCGCCTGAGTGTTGAGTTGATCTAGCAGGAGAGCCCGTACTTCGCTGTCAGAAAGCCGCGAGATCAAAGCATTTGCCGTTTCCTCGGTTAGTGGGTCAGGAAGCGTCACTTTGGTGTCGGCGCTAGAAGCCGAGGAAAACAGCGATTGCGCATCTGCAGGCGAAAGAGCAGGGAGCGCCAAGAGGAAGGTGAGTACCAGTATTTTAACGAAATGCACTGCGGTGCTCTCCCCAAGTTAATCAACATTGCAAGCTAGCCGTTAACTGACCTTGGTTCATCACCAACAGCAAGGCCAATCTATGTCCCTAAGAAAGAGGAACCTTGCGGCCTTTTCCCTTAGAATGGCCTCTAGAACAACCACAACGAATGGCGGCATTGCCTGCATGGTAAATATTGGAGCTTCGCCCAACAAACAGACATTACCTTTTGGAACTTGGCCCACTCCTTGCCCTCGTCGGTACCAACCTTCGCTGCTGAAAGTGGCCAATGATGCATGGCTCAGCTTTCTGCGGCAGCCTCAACTGGGATCGTACAGGTATCCGATGCCACGCACCGTTCTGATGATCTCCGGTTTTCCAGGAATGGCCTCAAGCTTGCGGCGCAAACGAGAGATTCTGATGTCGATGCTGCGGTCGAACGGATCCCAGGACCGGTCATGCGCCTGTTCCAAAAGTTGATCCCTGTTCAAGACACGCCCTTTGTTTTCGGAAAAAACTTTGAGCAGGCTGTATTCCATTGCCGTCAGCTGGACTTCGGAGCCATCGGCCGCAAGCAGCTTTGCTGCGTCTTTATCTAATACAAAATCCCCAAACAGAGCGCGGTTCCCGTCAGATTTTTCCGCCTGTGCTGATCCACTTATGGATTCACGTCGCAGTATCGCTTTTATCCGAGCTTCGAGCTCTCGTAAGTCCACGGGTTTGCCGAGGTAGTCATCCGCCCCCATTTCAAGACCGATGATACGGTCGACCACGTCGCCAGCAGCCGTCAGCATGATGACCGGCGTTGTATTCTCTGGGCGCAAGGATCTTAGAATGGAAAGGCCGTCCTCTTTTGGCATGTTGATGTCCATGATGATGACATCCGCTGTCGTGACAGAAAGGATGTCACGAAGCTCGTCGCCACCAGAGGCTCCAGAGACCTTGTATCCACGCTTGCCAAGATATTCTTGGAGCATCTCACGCAGGTCGATCTCATCATCGCATACCAGGATATGGGCATTCTGATTATCCATCTGGTCGTTCCTTCTGATCGGCGAGCAACTTACCTACCAGCTCTCTGAGTTCTGTAGGTGAAACTGGTTTTTCCAGATACGGAAGCCCAGACTCTCTGAGCAGTCCCAGAGAGCTTTGTCCCATCGTATCACCGGTAATATAGGCCGTCCTATTCAACATCTTTGGAAAGTGGGTCACCAAAGCGTCGTATATCTGGCGTCCATCGACGCCCGGCATATTCATATCGCTGAGAAAAATATCGTAATTAGCCGAGCGGAGACGGTTGATCGCTTCTTCCCCCGACGTGACAAAATCCACCTCAAACCCCTCTTTTCGAAGTATTTCAGCGTTCAACTCACCCACTTCGACCTCATCATCCACGACCAAAGCCTTGAGGTTTACAGATGTATTGATCGGTTTGGCGGGCGCGTCTTCCTGCGATTTCTGACTGAGGGCCGTGGGCAGCATGATGCGAAAGCACGTGCCCGAATTATCCGTCTGATCGAGCCTGATCTGTCCGCCATGAGACAGAATAATTCGGTGGCAAAATGACAGGCCGATGCCAGTCCCGTCACCGACTTCTTTGGTTGTGAAGAACGGCTCAAATATGCGCGCCCGAATGGCGGCGGGAATTCCGGGACCATTGTCGTGCACCGTCACCTCGACCATACCCGCGTCTGGTTTGGACGTGGCCGATAATTCAATAAAATTGCCGCAACCAGACGACGTTAAGGCCTGCTCGGCATTGATGATCAGATTGATGATAACCTGCGTAATCTGATCAGCATCAGCAGCAATGAGCGGCAGATCGGCTGGGACATTCTGCGTTATGCTGATGTCGCCAGACTGGCTCCCGTACCCAGCAACATCCGCGGCTGTTTCGACCACACCGGCAATATCGACTTGCTCAATCTTGCTCGGTTGTTGGCGTGCCATAGCAAGGAAGGTCTTAACAATCTTGGCGCATCGCTCTGCAGCGGTGCTGATCTTGTCAATCCTAACCATCATGTCCGGATCCTTGGTTTCTTCCTTCAGCATCAGCGAATGGCCCACAACAACAGAGAGAGGATTGTTGAGTTCATGGGCCACACCAGCAAGCAATTCACCAAGTGCGGACATCTTTTCATTCTGGAACAACAGCTCTCGTTGCTTTGAAAGCTCTTCTGAGAGCGCCAATTCGTCGGTCAAATCGCGGGTGTTGGAAACGATGACTTCTTCACCGTTGAATGTGATGAGCCGCGAGGAGTCCGCACCCCAGAATTTATTCCCGTTCGCATCAATGAACTCCATCCGCCGATCTTTGAGCCATCTGGCTTCGCGAAGGTCTTCTAAATAGCGGTGGCGATCAGCCGGGTTTGCATAATATGATTTGGAATCTTCGGACGGGCCAAAAAGCTCTTCAATTTCGGGGGTCGCAAACAGAACTTCCCCGGTTTCTGCATTCGTCATGTTGATAGCGGCCGGATAGGCTTCCAAAACCTGCCGGACCAAAGCATCGGCTTCTTTTTGAACAGTTAGGTCAATGATGCTGGTGACGATTACTTCTTCACCTTTATAATCAATCAGTTGCGACGAAATGGTCGCAGGAAAAATGTCTCGGTCGGCGTTCAGAAGATCGAGTTTGAAGTCATCAACACGTCCATCTGCCAGAAGTTGGGTGACAAAATCCGCTCGTTCTTCGGGACTGACATAATGCTCCTTTGCGGATTTGACGGGCCCAAACAACCGAAGCGCTGCGGGTGTACGGTAAAGGATCTGGCCATCGCCAATTCGCGCCATGGTCACAATGGCAGAGCTGGCGTCCAAGACCCTTCTAATGAGAAGATCTCCGTCGCGTTCTTCGACCTCAATCTGTTTTTTTGCCGTGATGTCTTCTCGCGTCACGACAAAACCACCCAATTGGGTGGGATGAACGGAGACCAAATAAGTTCGCCCGTCTGTTTCCTTTAGTTCAAAATCCTGAATGAACTCGATGCCGCCAGCCAACCTGTCAGAGACCCACTTCTCTTCATTGCCAATAGCGTCTGAATATATGCCTCTGCGCGCTGTCTCGCGCATCAAAATTTCCCAATCCAGACCTGGTTTCAGGAGATGGGAGATCCCTTTGTTCATCTCAGCATATTGTTGGTTGTACATCACAAGGCAGCGGTTTTCGTCGTATAGGGCAAACCCTTCCTTCAAAGACTCGATGGCATCACGCAGGAGGTTCTGCGCCCTTTCGATTTCTTCAAGATCGTTTGCCATGCCCATCGTCATCCTAATTTTCTAAGGTAGCATTGTTTCAATGCCATTTCAAAATTGGCATCAAGTGTTTCAATTGTTTCACAGGCCGCAGCACCAAGCCAGACTGAACAGAGAATTCTCATATTTTGAAGGCGAATGGTGGATCGTTAGGCCGAACGCGCAGTGCAACAACTGAAACACTGTCCAACCCATTTAGACATCGCAATGAAACAATGGAGGGTCAGTTATTGTTCATCACCAACGCATTTGGATTAGAACAATGACATTATCATTCAGGCCAACAGAACATAGCAATGCGCCAATTATTGCATTGCATTCCTCTGCATCAAACAGCAGCCAGTGGAGCCGCCTGGATGCGGACTTTGGGGGCCGGTTTGACGTTTATGCCTTTGACCTTCCCGGTTGCGGCCGTGCACCTTTGGCCAGTGACAATTCGCGCAAAGGCGCTGCTTGTTCCGCCGCCCCGGTCATCGAAGAAATCGAAAAGATGGGAAGCCCCGTTCACCTTGTAGGGCACTCAAATGGTGGGGGCATTGCGATCAAAGTCGCGCTGATGCGCCCTGACCTCGTAAAAAGCCTGACTGTCTATGAACCGGCAACCTTCCACTTTCTGAAAGACGGTGACAGCACGGATCAACGTCTGTTCAAGCAGATCCAGTTCATTTCAGCACTGGTGACTGTCGCAGCAGAAGAAAACGTGCCCACAGGAATGCGTCACTTCATAGATTTTTGGAATGGCGAGGGATTTTGGGATCGCCTCTCCCTGCCCGCCAGACAGAAGTTTGCTGATGCGATCTATTCAACGATGGCTGATTTTGCCCACGGGTTCGCAGAAACTTGGGAATTGGCGGATCTGTCCAAGCTGGAGATGCCTTCACTGGTACTAACGGGACTGGAGTCTCCGGAAATCACGCAGCATGTGTCAGCCGCTATTGCGAAAGCGCTCCCCAATGCGCGCATTGCTCTGCTGCCCGAGCTCGGGCATATGGCACCGGTCTTCGATCCGGAGTGGGTCAATTCACGCATTTTCGAACATGTGGCCAACGTCGAACGGCCCACCGCAACCTGCAGCTGGCCAATTATGGCGGCGGCATAACCCGACCGCATTCATCGAATGCGACATCTTAAGGAACCGCTGGTGATGGACCAGCAACACACCCAAAGGAGAAAACCATGAGCACTCACACAATGACCAACCCTTCAACGGACTTCACCGCAATCAAAGCGAAACAGAATGTCGCCTGGGGATCCGGGGACTACAGCAAAGTAGGCGTAACTCTGCAGATAACCGGTGAAGCACTTGCCGAAGCCATGGACATGCAGGCAGACGCCACAGTTCTTGACGTTGCAGCCGGCAATGGCAACGCAACCTTGGCCTTTGCACGGCGCTTCTGCAACGTGACCTCGACGGATTATGTCGCCGAACTTTTGGAGGCCAGTGGTAATCGCGCGAAAGCGGAAGGCCTGCCCGTCAACTACAAGGTGGCTGACGCGGAGAACCTGCCGTTTGAGGATCAGTCATTTGACGCGGTCGTGTCCACTTTCGGGGTCATGTTCACGCCAAACCAACAGCAATCCGCAGCGGAACTTCAGCGCGTGGTAAAATCCGGTGGCAAGATCGGCATGGCCAATTGGACACCTCAGAGTTTCATTGGTCAACTTTTCAAGACCATCGGAAAGCACGTGCCACCGCCCGCCGGCGTAAGCTCCCCTGCTTTGTGGGGCAACCGGGAGTGGGTCGATGAGACCTTTGGCACCATGGGCGAAGTAACAAAATTCCAGTGCAAGAATTTTCTGTTCCGCTATCGCTCTGCTGAGCATTTTCTGGACTACTTCCGCACCTTCTATGGCCCAATGCAAAAGGCTTTCGAAGCGCTGGATGCGGCGGGTCAGGCGGCATTGCGAAGCGATATCTTGGCGCTCATTGAGAAATTCGACATCTCAACTAACGAGTCTCTGTGCATCGCATCAGAGTATGCTGAAGTGATCGTCAAACGTCACTAAGCTATTGGGATAAAATCTCAATCTCCTCCAGCCAATAGGCTGGAGGGGGCCAATCAAACGTTAGCGATCGATAGGCTTAACTTGTTATGAGAGAATTTGTAGACTTTGGCAGAGGGGACGCACCCTTGCTCTACCTCATGTCGAAAGGAAATTAAGATGGCTGAACGCACGCTCTACGAGAAGTACGGAGGGTTTTCACAAGTCAGTAAGATTGTGCTTTCGTTCTATGACACCCTCTTGGACAACGACGAGATCGGCCCGTTTTTCGATGATGTAGACATGTCTCGTATTGTCGATCACCAGACAAAGTTTATCGCTTCGCTCCTTGGCGGCCCTGCGTCTTACACAGACAATCAGCTGCGCCAATTGCATTCTCATCTCACCATCACCGACGCGCATTTCGATGAACTCGAAGGCGTGCTCAGCGGAGCATTGTTACAGCACGGTATGGCAGACGAGGACGTTGAGGCAGTTGTTGCAGAATTCGAAAAACGCCGCCCCTTGATCGTAAGGTGACCTATGACCATTGAAGCCATAAATGAACAATTACTTCGCGCCATTGGTGTCGGTGTGGCACTGCTGGACCGCCAAACATTCCAGTTCGGTTTCAGCAACGATACGTTTGACGAATGGTTCAGCAATGAAAACCAGTCGACTCAATTGCAGCAACTGTTCCCTGATCTTGATGTCCCTGCCATGCAGGAAAGCCTGGCCACCAACGGTCGGCATACATCCGAAATCAGGTTCAAAAGAAAACGCCGAACGCTCATTATCGCGCTTGATTTTACGGCTGCGAATGAAGACGTTGTTGTGCTGGTTTGCCAGAACATCACTCGCATTAAAGAGCTGGAATCAATGATAGATTCCTACTCGATGATGGTTGAGCGCAACACACGTGAGCTCAAACGGGAGAAGGAGCAGGTCGAAAAACTGTTGCTCAATATCATGCCCCGTTCTGTTTACGAAGAGTTCAAAACTTTCGGCGTCGTGACGCCTCAAATGTATGACCCTGTGTCTGTTCTCATGCTCGACTTTGTCGGGTTTACAGACATGGTTGTTTCACAAGACCCCAGCGTAACGGTCACCGAGCTGAACGACATTTATAGCGCGTTTGACCGTATCGGCGAACAGTTCGGCTGTGAGCGGATCAAAACGATTGGTGATGCCTATATCACTGTGGCGGGCTTGCCAGATCCCACACCGGATCACGCAAAGGCCATTGCCAACACAGCCATCCGTTTTGTGCGGTACCTGACCCGCCGAAATCTAAGCCATCCACATCAGTGGCACTGCCGCATTGGCCTGTCGACCGGTTCTGTCGTCGGTTCCGTCGTGGGCATCCACAAGTATGTCTACGATATTTTCGGTCCCGCAGTTAACCTTGCGTCCCGTCTTCAAGAGTTTTCCGAGCCGATGCAAATCAGTGTTCAAGATGATGTCGCACATGTTCTAAAGGACCAGTTTGATCTTGAGAATGTTGGGGCAAAGACCATCCGTGGGTTCGGCGAACAAGACGTCTGGTTGCTTTCAGACAACAACTAAAACAATCGTTCCCTCAACCGAGGCTTTTGGTCAACCGATGGTCAACGGTTAAGTAATCTATATGGGCATCGTCGACGCAAACTCGGGGTGGTAAATTACCGATTTAGCTGGGCAAAGGTATGAATTCGCCCTTGTCTGTTGGCGGGAGTTGGAAGCGGCCGTGTTCCCAATCCCCTGCGGCCCATGCTTCCTTGGCCGCCTCGATTTTGTCTTTCGAAGACGCTACGAAATTCCACCAGATGTGCCTTGGGCCGTTCAGAGTCTCGCCACCTAGCAACATCAGCCTTGCACCCGCCAGACCAGCTTTAATGGTGATTGCATCGCCGGGGCGAAACACCATCATTTGACCCAATTGAAAGGTGTCGCCTGCAACCTCAATTGAACCGTCTGTCACATAGATACCGCGATCCTCATGGTTGTCGGGCATGGGCAACAACGCACCGGCTTCAAGGACGGCATCCGCATAAAACATCTCGGAGAATGTCTTAGTAGGGGCGCGTTCACCCCAGGCATTCCCAAGAATAAGGCGAACTTGCTTGCCTTCTTCCTCAAGGAACGGGAGGGCTTCTTGTTTGTGATGCTCGAAATCCGCATCCATGTCTTCGGCCTCTTCCGGCAAGGCCACCCAGGTCTGAATGCCGAAAAGGCTACTAGGGCCTTTGCGGGTTTGGGCACTTGTACGTTCAGAATGGGTAACGCCGTTCCCGGCGATCATCCAATTCACCTCGCCAGGGTAAATCATCTGGTTGGTACCAAGGGAATCTTGGTGCTGAAACTCTCCCTTGTAGAGATATGTCACTGTTGCCAAACCGATATGCGGATGTGGACGCACGTCGATGCCTTGTTCCGTGATAAATTCAGCCGGACCCATTTGATCGAAGAACACAAATGGGCCGACCATTTGGCGTTTCGCCGATGGGAGTGCGCGCCGTACTTCGAAACCCCCAATATCTCGCGCTCTTGGTACGATCAGTGTTTCGATCGCATCGATGTCATCCGCACCAGGGCAGCCTGGTTCAATTGATGGGTTCCAACTCATAATGTATGCCTTTCGTCCTCTTGCAGCAGTCCAGTCAAAGCCTGCGTCGTCGCTATCAATTGCTCAACCGTGGCACTCAGCATCTGAGATTGCCGCTCATCCTTCAGCGAGCCAGCGTCATCAAATGCATTAAACCCATTCGATATGGCGACCTGATTTGGCACCACCGTCACGCCAATATTTCCCAACATCATGCGCAGCGGAACAAGACCGCGCAAGCCACCCAAAGCACCAGGAGCGACTGACCCAAGGGCTGCTACCTTGCCACTATAGGCCCAAAGTGAGGGTTCATTCTCTGTGTGAGGGCGCGATATCCAGTCCAATGCGTTCTTCAACAGCGGCGAAAACGAGCTGTTATATTCCGGAGATGCAATGAAAACCCCATCATGCTCAACAAAGAGTAGCTTGAGCCGTTTGGCGTTTTCCGGTAGCCCGGCGTCGCCTTCGAGATCCCCGTCATAAATCGGCATTCCGAAGTCCTTGAGGTCTATCAACGTGACCTCGACATCAGCTTTTTGAGCCATGCTCGCAGCCAAAGCTGCGAGCTGTTTGTTGGTTGAAGCGGTTCGTGCGCTTCCGGCGAACATGAGAAGTTTGGGCATGATTTTGGCTTTCTGGTTACGACAAGTGGATTGTGTTAGGCCCGCAAAGACTGTGGGATAAAGCCGTCGAGCACAGGCAGCCTACGCAGTGCGAACGGACCACTGCCTTGAAGCGCGACTGCGGCTGCAAGAACCACCAACAGCAATGGGAATTCCCAACCACCACCTTCTGAGCTGAACACCCAACCGTTGCCTGCATGTGCCCAAAGCGCACCCAGCAGCAGAGGTATCGAGAGCAGAGACGCAAGGCGTGTATACAGACCCAGAAGGATGGCCGTGCCGCCTGCGATTTCCGCAAAGATAGTCAGATAGGCGGGTGATTAGTGCGCCGTAGTTTGGGTTGGTATGCTGTGTCATTGTCTTGCTCCAAATTTGTTTGTGTCTGTTGAAGCATAGATTGCATGCCGCAATACATTTGATAATATGGACTATGAGAAGATAACTCATTCCATTAGGTTGATAATGCAGATGGATCATGTGTCACGGGTTGGCGTCTTTATCGCCGTTGTAAGAGCCCAGAGTTTTGCAGGTGCCGCGCGGGCGTTGGGTATTACCAGTTCGGCAGTATCAAAGCAGGTCCAGAACCTTGAGCAGGATCTGCAGGTCAAACTGCTCAACCGCACAACCCGGAACGTCTCTGTCACTGAAGAAGGGGCCGTCTATTATGAACGTGCTTCCCGCGCGTTGGAGGACTTGCAAGAGGCGCGTGAGCAGATTTATGAATTGAAATCGCGTCCAAGGGGGCCGTTGAAGGCCAGCTTTCCTCAAAGCTTAGGGAACAAGTATTTTGGACCAGCGATCGCGTCTTTTGCGGCGAAATATCCCGAGGTTGAACTGGATGTCAGTTTGGGCGAACGTTTTGTCGACATCGTCAGTGAAGGATTTGATCTCGCTGTTCGGATTGGGTCACTCAAAGACACAACGCTTATTGCGAGACGCATGGCGTCTTGCCCCTTTGTGATATGTGCAAGTGCCGGCTATCTCGAAGTACACGGCACCCCACAGAAACCAGATGATCTTAGGCACCACAATGTGCTGGCCTTTACTGGAAACAATGGGCTGCATGAGTGGCGCTATCAGGACGCGGCTGGCCAACATGGCCATGTCGGCCTGAATGGGAGCTTCAAATCGGACTCCGGGGATATATTATGTCGTGCGGCGCTTGAGGGCATCGGCATCGTAATTCTTCCCATATTTTACGTTGCTGAGCACATAAAGAACCAAGAACTGGAGCCCATTCTGTCCGAGTACTCGACATCACCCAAGCGCGACATCTACGCGGTGTTCCAACCAAACCGTTTCCAGTCCACCCGGCAGAGGTTGTTTGTCGACTATCTGGTTTCAACCTGTAAGCAGCTTCCGTGGGAAAGCTGAAACACTGCGGTACGAACATCGGTGATATGTGCGCAGGTGAAACCCAACATCCATTTTGGATGGGTTGTCGTGGCTATGTTTGAGAACCGCGAAAAAATGCGAATTTCAAATCCAAATCGCTCTGCTTGAAGAACCGCTGATCCTACCTTACGCGTTGCCTCGTCTTCAATTATGCTGCCACCATGAGAACATCAGTCCGCCTTCGACTATTGTTTATGGCTCTTTTGCCTTTGATCCTGCTGATGCCCTTTCTTTTGCTTTTGGGGCTATCAAAATGGGCATCAGAATACGATAAGCTGCTGATTTATAAAGTAGAAAGCGATTTACGGATCGCTGAACAGTATCTTTCACGCATCTTGGTTTCGACTGGAACAGATCTAAGTGGGATTGCTGGCGCGGTCGAGTTTGAACAAGCACTCTCACACTCAAAGGCGGCACAAGTCGCCTATCTTGAAGGCAAACGAGCTGAGTTGGGGATGGATTTCCTGTATTTCCAACCAGCAAACGCGCAAACGGATACTGTGCGTTGGAAGGTGGTGCAATCTGCAATGGAGGGTAAGCCTTCAACTGCGATTGATGTCTTTGAGGTCAGTGATTTAGAGGAGGTTAGCCCCGAATTGGCTGCGAAGGCCCGTATCGACCTTATCAAGACCGAAGCGGCCGTGCCGACAGATCGCACAGCGGAAGTGCGCGGCATGATCGTCCATTCGGCCAGCCCCGTATCCTTGGCAGGGCAAAGCGGCGTTGTAGTGGGCGGTATATTACTCAACAGGAACTTGGATTTCATCGATACGATCAATGAGCTTGTTTACCTCAACGCGGTGATAGGTGGAATACGTCAGGGCACCGCGACCCTGTTTCTGGATGACGTACGCGTGTCGACGAATGTGCGACTGTTCGAAGATGTCCGGGCGTTGGGCACCCGCGTTTCTGCAGAAGTGAGGCAAGTCGTTCTTGGCGAGGGCCAGACATGGCTTGCGCGGGCGTTTGTGGTGAATGACTGGTACATTTCTGGATACCTCCCAATCAACGACAGCTTTGGAGCTCGGGTTGGGATGCTCTATGTTGGGTTCCTCGAAGAACCGTTTTCGACCGCCAAAAAGGATGCAATTCTGTGGATGTTTCTCGCATTCATCGCAGTACTGCTGATTTCTGTGCCGCTATTTTTATGGCTTGCTAAGGGTATCTTTTCACCGCTCGAAGCCATGACCAAAACGATGAAGCGCGTCGAAGGTGGCGACCTATCTGCCCGGAATGGTAACGTGGGTGCAATGGGTGAAATCGGTCAAGTTGCAGCACATCTCGATACCCTCCTTGAGCAGGTTCAGGATCGCGATAGCAAATTGCGCGATTGGGCCGATCTGTTGAACAGCCGTGTGGACCGCCGTACATCCGAATTGCGAGATGCCAATACCAAACTGGAAGAAACAACCCAGCAGTTGGTAATGTCAGAAAAACTGGCGGCTATCGGTGAGATTACCGCCGGCGTGGCCCATGAAATTAACAATCCAGTCGCTGTGATCCAAGGCAATGTTGATGTAATGCGCGAAACCCTCGGATCGGCAACCAAAGAAGTAGAGACCGAACTAACCCTCATTGATCGTCAAATAACGAGGATCACCACGATCGTTGGAAAACTGCTTCATTTTGCGAGCCCTAACGATTTTTCAGACAGCGCTTCATCAGTGACACTTGAGCCTGCCGTGAGCGATTGCTTGGTGTTGGTAGATCATGAACTGAGCATGAAAAATATCAAGGTTCAGACCATAATGGGCAAGTCACCAGCAGTGCATATCGATCAGGGTGAACTGCAACAGGTTGTGATCAATTTGATCATGAATGCAGTCCAAGCAATGGCGAGCGGTGGCGTATTGAAAATTTCGCTGAAGACCCGAGTGCACGAAGGCCAACCGGGTGCATACCTAACCATCGGAGACAACGGCCTCGGTATAGCAGCAGATCGATTGGACAGGGTCTTTGATCCCTTCTTCACAACAAAGCCTGGCGAGGGGACCGGCCTTGGCCTTTCAATCAGTCAGACAATCATACAACGCGCGGGTGGACTAATTTCAGCGGAAAACGGATCAGATGGTGGCGCAGAGTTTCACGTTTGGCTGCCGGCGGTGTCTGAGGCAGAAACTAATGCAGAGACGGCTTTGGTAAACTAGGTCTGCCTAAATGCCCCAAGCCGCGCATTTACGATCAACGGTCTTGCGAGATACACCTAGGCGACGGGCTGCCTCAGCACGGTTACCGTCACATTGATCAACAATATGTAGAATATGTCGCTGAGTAACCAACTCAAGGGATTCAATCGCCAAATCCCCTGTTGTGTCATTCTGCCCGGCAAACTCGGTCGGGAATGCACCCAAAATGACTGACCTTTCAATCAAATTTCGCAACTCACGGACATTCCCCGGCCAGTCATAACGACGCATCTTCAGCAAAGTTTCCGCATCGAGATCCAACGGCGGCATGCCCAATTCCTTGCTGAATTGCTGCATGAAATGAGCCGCAAGTTCTGTGATGTCCTCGCTGCGATCTGCCAGCCGCGGCATGTGGACGTTGACGACGTTCATGCGGTGGAACAAATCTGCACGAAATACTCCGGATGCAACGGCGGCGTCCAGATCGGCATTGGTGGCAAACAACAGGCGCAAGTTCAGCGGGAGCTCTCGCTCAGAGCCAACAGGGCGGACCCTTTGATCATCCAGCACGCGCAACAGCGCAGTTTGCAAGGCATAGGGCATCTGCGCCACTTCGTCCAAAAACAACGTGCCACCATCAGCTAACAACAGCAATCCAGGGCGATTGGCTTCGTCCCCCTCGTAGACACCAAACAGTTGCTGGATCATGCGATCAGGTGCGAAGGCAGCGCAATTCACCGCAACAAAGGGTTTATCTGCTCTGTCCGACAACTTGTGCAAAGTGCGCGCAGCGATCTCCTTGCCGGTCCCGCTCTCTCCAGAGAAAAGCACCGATGTCGGCAGTGGAGCGAGCCGTGCCAGCAGAGCGCGCACTTTCTCAAAGGCAGGCGATTTTCCAAGAAAGGCCCCTACCCATCCGGCGGTCAGCTCATGGCGCAATAGATGGTTATCTCGCTGCAGGTGGCTTCGATCCAACGTCCGTGTCACTGCACTAAGAATCTGATTGGCGCGGAAAGGCTTCAGGATAAAATCACTGACCCCCACCCGCAAAGCTGCAATTGCAGTTTCCAGATCAGCATATGCAGTCATCATGATAATGTCGGCATACAGACCGATTTGCCGCTGCTCTTTGACCCACTCCAAACCGGTCTTGCTGGGCATAACGTTGTCGAGGATCACCACATCAAAATGGGTGTTATCCAGATGTTTCGTTGCTTCCGCTGCTGAAGCCGCCAGCTCAACCCGTTTTACCCGATGCTCAAGTATCTTATGGAGAAAGTGGCGCATCCCTGGTTCATCATCGATGATCAGGATCGACGCGCCAGCCAATGCTGAGCCATAATCAGGGGTATCGTCAGCGCTCAATGGATCAGTCCAGGCGCACGTTGTCGCCAGCGTAGGTTTCTTTGGCTGAGAACCCCATCTCGCTCAATATGAAATAGCCACCCACGCCAATCACAACGATCGCGGCGGCCCCTGCCAACATGGCTTTCATCGGTCTGTCTCCTATGGTTGGTTAATCGCTGCGCTGTTGGGTCTGCAATAGCACGTTACCGCAAAACGGCCACATCGACGCATGACTATTCTGCCGGCGTTGATGCACTGTTCTTGGGCAGGTCCTGCTTTGCTTTCACTTCCTCCAGCCAGATTGAATGGTGCTGCTCCGCCCAGGCCTCATCGACCTCGCCGGTGCCCATGGCATCATATGCACCTTCCATGCCGACCGTTCCGATGTAAATATGAGCAAAGATGATCGCCATCATGACAAAGCCAACAATCGCATGCCACAGTTGGGCATACTGCATCTCTTCTTGCGGAGACATTTGTGTCGCCAGTGGCTCTAGGCCCATCAGTGCTGTCAGCCCCCAGTCATTAAACAGGCCAAAAGTCTTGGCAAACAAGGTGATTTCGTAAGGGAACAGCAACGACAGACCCGAAACCGAAACGGAGGCCCCAAGCACAATCACAGACCAGAAAATGATTTTCTGGCCAAAGTTGAACTTCTTCGCCGGCGGGTGCTTTGACCCAATGATGCCACCGGCCTGCGAGATCCACACCAGATCTGTCCGGCTGGGAAGGTTGTGCCAAACCCACATCACAAACACCGCGATCAATGCGACCATAAAGGCCCAAGAGACATTATTGTGGATGAACTTTGAAACCATCAACACGGTAGCATTGGCTTCCAAACCAAAGGTCGGCGCAAGGAATTTTCGTCCAATCAGGCTTAGAATTCCTGTGATACCCAACAGGATGAAAGACCCGGCCAGCGTCCAATGGGCCATACGTTCAATGAATTTGAATCGCTCGATAGTGCGGCCGCTCAGGCCCCCTTCGACACGGATTTTGCCGCGCAAAAGATAGAAGATAACAAGCGCAATAAAGGTGCCACCCAGCAACCAGAGACCATATTGGATCAAAGGCCCTTGGCGAACGCTTAGCCACCACATGCCACCGTCCTGCACGAGCACTTTGCCGCGCACGTCAGCGGTTGAAACGGTCACATCCGCAGTGCCAAAGCGCAATGCACGCCACAGTTCAGGATCAGACGCGCCTCCCAAAGTGCCAAGCTGGTCTATGGTACTTGCAGCGGAATCCGGGTCACCCGTTGCCTCACGCCTAAATTCATCGTTCACGGTCTCGCCAAGTTGGCGGGCCAGAATGTCTTCAAGTGTTTGCGCACCACCTGTGGCGCTGCGGTCGGGGGTTGTGGCAGGCTCCGCCTGTTGTGCGACGCCTGGCAAAGCCAGCGCGAACAAGAGTGCGAGTGCAGAAATTAGACGGAGCATGGCAGAACCTTCGACGTTGGTTTTTTTGATGTTTGTGAACCGGGGCCGCTGGTATCCCAACAGCCCCAGCACTTTTGTTCAAGGGCATCGCAAAAGCGGTGCCCTTGATAATCGACCTTAGCCGCCCTTTTGCTCGTATGCTGTACCCCAGCCCCAAGCACCTGAGCCGAAGCCACGAGACACGACGCGCTCGCGGTAGATGTTGGAAACGGTGTCGCCATCTCCCGCCAACAGAGCCTTGGTTGAACACATCTCCGCACAGATCGGCAATTTGCCTTCTGCAATCCGGTTACGCCCATATTTGGCGAATTCGGCAGTGGAGTGGTTTTCTTCAGGACCACCAGCGCAGAATGTACATTTGTCCATCTTGCCCCGGCTGCCAAAGTTGCCAGCCTGTGGATACTGCGGCGCGCCGAAGGGGCATGCATAGAAGCAGTAGCCGCACCCAATACAAAGATCTTTGGAGTGTAGAACAATCCCCTCTTCGTTTTGGTAGAAGCAGTCGACCGGGCATACGGCCATACAAGGTGCGTCTGAACAATGCATACAGGCGACCGAGATCGAGCGTTCGCCCGGTTGGCCATCCTGAATGGTCACCACCCGTCGCCGGTTGATGCCCCAAGGCACTTCGTGTTCGTTCTTACACGCGGTCACGCAAGCATTACATTCAATGCAGCGTTCAGCGTCGCAAAGGAACTTTGCTCTTGCCATTCTTTCGTCTCCTTACGCTGACCAGATTTTGCAGAGGGTCGACTTAGACTCCTGCATCTGAGTTACTGAATCGTAGCCATAGGTCTGCGCCGTGTTGCTGCTTTCGCCCAACACATACGGATCAGCGCCGTCTGGATACTTGCTACGTTGGTCTTCACCTTGGAAGTGGCCGCCAAAGTGGAACGGCATAAAGGCGACGCCCTCTCCGACCCGTGGGGTGACCATTGCCATGACTTTGACCTTGCCGCCTTCAGGCCCTTCGACCCAAACCTGTTTGCCATCCCGTACACCAAGGTTATTGGCATCGCGGGGGTTTATCTCGACAAACATGTCTTGCTGCAATTCGGCCAACCATGGGTTTGACCGAGACTCGTCACCGCCACCCTCATATTCGACCAAACGGCCAGACGTGAGGATCATCGGATACTCTTGGCTAAAGTCCTGCTTCTGGATCGACGCATACATGGTCGGCAGACGGTAGAACTTGCGGTCCTCGTAAGTTGGATAATCCGCAACAAGATCACGACGGTTGGAGTAGAGCGGCTCGCGGTGGACTGGTACCGGATCTGGGAAGGTCCAGACGACGGCACGGGCCTTGGCATTGCCAAATGGCGCACATTCATGTGCAATCGCAACCCGCTGGATCCCACCTGAAAGGTCGGTTTTCCAGTTGGTCTTGGGCCCAGCAATGGCGTCAATCGTCGCGCGTTCCTCAGCCGTCAGATCACCATCCCAACCAAGGTCCATCAGCATTTGCATCGTGAATTCGGGATATCCGTCTTGGATATCAGAATCCTTGCTGTAAACGCCTTCGGCCAACAGGTTGTCGCCTTCGCGTTCAACACCAAAGCGGGCGCGGAACGTTAGGCCACCCTCAGAGACACGTTTGGACATGTCATAGAGGTTGGGTGTGCCAGGGTGGTTCATCTCGGCAGTGCCCCATGATGGCCATGGCAGACCGTAGTAGTCACCATCAGCCGGTCCACCAATCGCTTGAAGCGTGGTCCGATCAAAAGTGTGCTGGTTTGCCATGTGCATCTTGATACGCTCAGGGCTTTGACCCGTGTAGCCAATGGTCCACATGCCGCGGTTGAATTCGCGGGTGATGCTTTCCACGTTCGGCACGTGCTCACCGTCCATCTCGATGTTGCGCAGCAAACGGTCGGCAAAGCCGAACTTATCCGCAAGCAGTGCAATGATCTCGTGATCAGGTTTGCTTTCGAACAATGGGTCAACGACCTTGTCACGCCACTGGAACGACCGGTTTGACGCGGTGACAGAGCCACGCGTTTCAAACTGGGTACAAGCAGGCAACAAGTAAACCCCGTCGGTCCGGTCATGCAGTACGGCGGAAACGGTTGGATAAGGATCGATCACGACAAGCATGTCGAGTTTTTCCATCGCCGTTTTCATTTCCGTCATACGGGTCTGCGAGTTGGGCGCATGGCCCCACAGAACCATCGCACGCACCTTATCTGGGTTGTCCGTATTCTCAGGATCTTCGAGAACACCATCAATCCAGCGAGATACCGGAATACCGGTCAGGTTTTGCAACGACTTCTCTTTGCCGTCTGCCCCTTTGGTCTTTGCAAACTGATTGCCAAGCCATTCAGGATCTTCTTCCCAAACGCGCGCCCAGTGTGCCCATGCACCCGCTGACAGACCATAATAGCCGGGCAGCGTGTGGCTTAGAACACCAAGGTCCGTTGCGCCTTGCACGTTGTCGTGGCCACGGAAGATGTTTGTACCGCCGCCAGAAGTACCCATGTTGCCAAGGGCCAACTGCAAGATGCAATACGCACGTGTGTTGTTGTTGCCTGTCGTGTGCTGCGTACCACCCATGCACCAAATTACGGTGCCGGGACGGTTGTTGGCCAACGTACGGGCCACGCGACGCAATTGCTCACCGGGGGCACCGGTCACGCGCTCAACTTCTTCTGGGTTCCACTTGCGGACTTCTTCTTTGATCTGGTCCATGCCCCAAACGCGGGTGCGGATAAACTCGTTATCCTGCCAGTCGTTTTCAAAGATATGCCACAAGATACCCCAGACCAACGCAACGTCCGAACCGGGACGGAAACGGACATATTCATCCGCGTGTGCCGCTGTTCGGGTAAAGCGCGGATCACACACGATCACCGGCGCGTTATTTTGCTCTTTCGCCTTCAACAAGTGTAACAGCGAAACGGGGTGCGCTTCGGCTGGATTACCACCAATGATGAAGATCGACTTGGAGTTGTGGATGTCGTTGTACGAGTTCGTCATCGCACCGTAACCCCAGGTGTTCGCAACACCCGCAACTGTGGTTGAGTGACAAATCCGCGCCTGGTGGTCCACGTTGTTTGTGCCCCAATAGGCGGCAAACTTGCGGAACAGATAGGCTTGTTCGTTGTTATGCTTGGCAGAACCCAACCAATAGACTGAATCCGGTCCGCTTTCCTCGCGGATCGTGTTCATGCCATCGCCGATCTCGTTGATCGCCGTTTCCCAGCTGATGCGAACCCATTCGCCATCAACTTTTTTCATCGGGTATTTCAGGCGGCGTTCACCATGCGCATGTTCGCGCACCGATGCACCTTTGGCGCAATGCGCTCCAAGGTTAAACGGGCTGTCCCAACCGGGCTCCTGGCCTGTCCAAACACCGTTTTGAACTTCTGCAATAACTGTGCAACCGACTGAACAGTGGGTGCATACAGATTTCACTGTCTCGACCAAACCGGGGTTAGCTGCGGCGGCGGATGCTTGCTGCACCGTACCCCCTGTTGCGGCGATTGCCGCAAGGCCCCCAATGGCCAGACCGGAACCGCGCAGGAATGCACGCCGATCTACTGAAGCGTTGGCCGCTTCTGACAGGATACTTGTCCGCTGGGAGCGTCGCGCAACCCCATTGGTCTTTTTCCTCAACATAATGTTGTCCTCCCTTGCTCGCTTGGCCCCTTCGGGACCTTGCTCGCTTGGCTTCAATTGTGGCTTTTAGCAGTCGGGCGTCACGCAACCAGTCGCTTTTTGCCGTTTATCTCGTCGACCGGTCGCCCGGGCGCCGTATTACCCCTCGAAAGGGGATGCATTGTCAGAACTTTGCGCTGTCCAAATAGGCACGCGTGTGCAGGGTATCCTGCATCTTGTCTGACGAAAGGTCGGGTTCGGCTGCTTGCGCAGTGCCCCCGCTGGCCACAACAGCTGCAACCGCAAGCGGTGCCGATGTGCCGGCCAGTTTCAGAAAATCGCGCCGGCTTGCACCGTCTTCTTTTCTGCTCATATCAATCTCCTCCATTGATTGTTCCGACGGTTGCCCGCCGCTCGATATACGGGCCTTAACCCGCGCTCATCCGAAAGGCTTCGGCTTCGATTTCCATAAACGTGCGGCCAACTGTGGCCACGGACGCGTAGAAAATTGAGTTCTTTGCCCCTTCGAGATCTGAATAAAAATGCGCCGCCCAAGGCGCAATATGTGTGTTGAAGAACGTCTTTTGCTGCTCCAACGTAGCCTCAACGCCAAAGCGCCCGACAATCATCGCGCCCATCATTTCCATCAAGCTGGCGATATTGTCTTCGGGCTCAAACACATTGTCTGCCCGCTGAAGCCCGCGCACCGCCATGTCATCACGCAGCCGTGCCAGTGGCTTCTCGTTGAGGAACCCGGTTAAGTAGTAGCTGGCATATGGAAGCAACTCGCCGCGCCCCAAACCGATGAACAGTTTGTTATATTCACTGCCGACCGTTTTGACCTTGGATAGCTTTGCCATTTTGGCCAGCGTCGTGGTCGCTTGACCCAGTGGGCTTTCATCCCCTGAAAGGCCCGCTGTCATCGTTAGTAGGGTTTCGTCCGGCGGACCGGACAGCAGCACACCAAGAAAGTTATAGAGATCTGCCCGCAGGCGGTCTTCTTCGGCGACTTTTGTTTGCAGCGCTTCGCTCATGCTGGGTGTTGATCCTCAAAGTGAAATTGCATCCGGTGGTGCGCCGGATTTGGAGCGGTCTCTGGCTCTGCGACAGTGTCGGTCAAGGCGACAACAACTTCCTCAGGTGCGTCCTCATTAACATCCGCCGCGATCAGCTCTTCTATCGTTGGCTCATCGTCTTCGTCTGTCTCGACAGGCGTATCCTGAGCCCCTTCTTCTTTCTCCAGGGCTTGGCGTGCCAGCTCTTTGACATGTGCCATCATGCCTTTGCCGACCTGATAGGTCGTCTGCATGTTCTCAATCACCATTGCAGCATCGGTGAAATCTTCGCCGTAATCAACGAGGCCATCAATATTCGCCAGCACCGGATTCAACCGCCAAAGCTTGCGCAGCGCGCGCGTCTTAAGGCGTGCGGGGACCAAATCTGACATGAAGGCGCTGAAATCATCGCCCTCTTGCATGGTATCGGGATCGGGTAATCCCAGTTCTTCCAATATTTCCGCATCAGTCTTTTCCGCAGTTGATGCTTCAAGCGCAACTTCATGTGCTTCAACCAACTCAGCATTAGTCTCGGCCTCGACGGCGGCTTTGCGTTTGCTCCAAAAGTCGCTCATTGCAAGCGCTCCTTACGGGCCGAAGTTGGCGAACGGTAAACATCCCCAAGCTGAGAAATACGGCCATCGCCGATACCGTCTTCTTTCTCGTCGATCCGCTTACGGTCCCGTTTGCGTTTCACGAAAACTTCTTCTTGGTGGTACTTCTCAACAAAGTCGCGAACCCACGCGATCAACCCTGCGGGCATCGGAACCTTTTCAACCAATTCCTCACCGCTGTCTGTGTAGTCCTGTGCTTCGTAAGGCGAAGCAGTGACCAGCAGAACTTCCAGCGGAAAATCTGAACATTCGCTTTCACGCATCACGACATAGACACACGGCACCTGCGACGACAGACCGTGAAGGTAGGCTTCAGTTTCAGCGCCGTGCAATTCAAGCACATGGGTCGCCGCATGGTATTCCACCGCGTCCCCTTCCCTGCGTAACTCTCGCCACGAGACCTCTGGAGCACCGGTCAAAATACCGCTAGCGGTCCATGCAAAGGGTGCCCAACGCGTAACACCCGGCGTGCGCCGCAGCACCACACCCACTGGTATCGTTTGGTACATGTTCGGATTGTGTATCAACCCCGTCTCCCTGTTAGGCATTAACCTGCTGCAATTTGGCAAAGTTACAAAGCGTTGAATAACCCATCACGGCAATCAAGCGTCACTTTAGACAAAATGGGATACTGGGCTTACTGGTCGGGGGGCTGATGGACGAATTGTCTATCTCGACTAAAATGATCGGGTTTCAATTGTTCCCAAGAATTCCGAATCACCCCTACCAAATGTGCTGGCCCAAACCGTTTCATAGGAAGGGGCCTTTCGAGAAAGGTGGTTGTCGCGCAGTTCGAATCAAGCCTAACCTGCGCGGCGTCCTCGCGGTTATTCCCTGCGAAAACGACGTGATTTCAGAGGGTGAGAAAATGTCTAAGCGATTGATAACATGCGACTGTGTAGGTAGTCAGGCCATTGACGCTGAGGCAATATCAAACGCGACCGGTATTGAGGTCGCAAAGCCCTGCACAATGCTCTGCACAACTGAAATTAGCGTCGCGGCTGCCGCCCTGACCCAGGGTGATGCAATTATTTGTTGCAGCCAAGAGAGCCGCCGTTTTGTGGCTTTGGCCGAGGAACTAGGTGTCGATCCAGCCCCCACCTTCGACCTGCGTGACCGGGCCGGCTGGACTTCAGATACGGGCAATAATGTGCCCAAAATGTCCGCATTGGCTGCCGAGGCGCTTTTGTCCGCCGCGCCCAGCAAGTCCCTAGATGTCATTTCCGAGGGGCTTTGCCTCATCATCGGCAAGGCGGATGTCGCGCTCCAGATGGCAGAAAACCTTAGGGAACATCTGGGGGTTACGGTACTTCTTGAAGATCCCAAAGACGTTCCAGATACCCGTGACTTTGATGTGATTGTCGGAAAGTTGCGTCGCGCTTCAGGCGCGTTGGGACAATTTGACGTTGTCATCGACGCGCTGCAGCTGATCGAGCCCGGAGGGCGCGGCACCCCCAATCTGACAGATCCCCGCCAAGGCGGTTCGTCGCAATGTGACATTCTGATAGATTTGCGCGGCGAGACGCCCCTGTTTCCTGCACATGAAAAACGCGAAGGATACCTGCGCGCTGATCCCAGCCACGCAGCCGCAGTCGCCGCTGCAACACTTGCGGCTTCGCATATGGTTGGTACGTTTGAAAAACCTCTTTATGTGACGACAAACAGCCTGCTTTGCGCCCATTCGCGCGCTGAACAAACAGGCTGCACCAGATGCCTTGACCTGTG
Source organism: Sulfitobacter sp. SK012 (assembly GCF_003352085.1). Classification (NCBI taxonomy): domain Bacteria; kingdom Pseudomonadati; phylum Pseudomonadota; class Alphaproteobacteria; order Rhodobacterales; family Roseobacteraceae; genus Sulfitobacter; species Sulfitobacter sp. SK012. The sequence continues at coordinate 1,183,072 of NZ_CP025804.1, read as the reverse complement.
CCCGACCGGCGCAATTGTCCCCGATGGCGACCACGTCACCGTTGATCCGATGATCTGTGCGGGCTGCGGTGCTTGCTCAGCGGTCTGCCCGTCTGGCGCAATCAGCTATGATGCACCGCCCGTCGAAATGATCTTTCGCCGGATACAGACGTTGGCCAAGACTTTCACAGATGCCGGCGGCGATGCACCCCGCTTGTTGGTCGTAAACGCGCATGGTTCTGAGATGATCTCACTGTCCGCACGGCACGGCTCCGGCCTGCCTGTTGATGTCATTCCGTTGGAAATGTCTGCGCTGAATGCGTTTGGACATGCAGAGGCGATTGCCGCTCTTGCTGCTGGCTTTGCAAGTGTCACGATCCTGCCTGGCCCTTCGACAGACATGGATGCTTTGAATGCGCAAATCTCGCTTGCGACCGCATTGGCGGGTTCCGACCAGATCAGCATCCTGAACGTAACAGACCCCGACGCGATGTCGGATGCCCTTTTTGGGGCGGATGTGCCCAGCCCTATCGAAACACCTGTTCGCCCGATGGGCACGCGCCGTCAAATTACCCGACAGTCGGCGCGCGCGTTGCACCCAAATACCGAGACGTTGGCGCTGCCAGAGGGCGCTCCATACGGTGCCGTACTGATCGACAAGGAAAGCTGTACGCTGTGCTTGTCCTGCGTTTCGCTTTGCCCATCTGGCGCTCTGCTTGATAATCCTGACCAGCCGCAACTGCGCTTTCAAGAGGACGCATGCCTACAATGCGGCATCTGCGCCAGTGTCTGCCCAGAGGACGCTATCGGGTATGAACCACGACTGAACCTTGCCGACAGTGCCCTCAGCCAAGAAGTGCTGAACGAGGAAGAGCCCTTTGCCTGTGTCGAGTGTGGTGAATTGTTCGGTGTGAAATCAACGATCGAAAAGATCACCGAAAAGCTGAGCGGTCACTCAATGTTCTCGGATCCTGGCAAGCTGCGTATGATCCAGATGTGCGACAACTGTCGGATCAACGTTCAATACCATAGCGATGGTAACCCCCTTCAAGGTGCTGATCGGCCAAAGGTGCGCACGTCAGAAGATTATTTCGCAAAGCGACGCGATCACTGATGAACCAGCGGCGCGCCCAGTTCAGCAGCCTCAAGCGTTGCGACGTAGGCCACTACGTCATCCAGTTCATCGAGCGTCATCTCGATGGGCTTGATCGCAGGCGGAGCGTTGATGGCAAAGGGTTCGGTAACCCCTTTGATTTGGGTAAACGGCCGATGAGGACGCAGAACATAAAACGACAAAATGCGGTCTTCCCAATTCTCAAAAACCCGCAGCACGAAAAAGCTAGGTGTGGATCCAATGTCATTCATGCGGCCCCCGTCATCCACCGCATGGCAACGCCCGCATTTGGTCTTGGCAGAGGTGAACCCCGCCTTCGGATCGCCGTCATATTCGATCTTAATTTCTGCCTCAGCAACTTTGGCCGGGGCCAAAAACAACGGAGTACCTTCAGGGGCAAACCCCAATATCGTCCGTTGCCCGACCTCGCCGCTCAACCAATCTGCAAACCGCGCAGTGCCAGCGTGCGGAGCATCCTGCAGCGCCATTTGCCAGATCATCTCGCCGTGTTGAAACAGCGCAACCCCGTCTGTCCCCCACGCCATATCCGCCTGATCAGGCGACGCGACCAATTCAACGCGCACTTGGGTCTTGAGCGTGAAACGGGGCAAAATATGACGCATCACTCCAGTCTCAATCAACTCAACCGGGGCGTAAAGACGCACCAACCGGTCATCCGCCCAAGCTCCAAGGGGCAAACAAACCAAAATCCAGATCATCAAAATCATGCGCATATTGGGCAGACTAACCGCCCATTTTGCGATACGTAAACCCCAAAGGGAGAAACACATGTCAGAAGATTTCAACATGTCAATGCGCAAGTTCCTCAAGCAAGTCGGTGTTACCTCACAACAAGCCATCGAGCAGGCATTGCGCGATCAAGGCACCAGTGGCAAAACCTATACAGCACGCGCAACCATCACCATCCAAGAACTTGGTCTGACCCACGAGGTCACAGGCGACATCAAAGGGCAGGACTAAGAATTGGCCGATCGTGAAGCAGTTCTGGATGTTCTGAAATCCATCTCCGATGTGGTCAGTGAAGGCGATATCGTCTCCGCAGGAGTCATGCGGGCCCTAAATGTTGAACCGGATGGTACCGTTCGGTTTGTGATGGAGATCGCGCCCAGTGCTGCCAAGGAATATGAGGCCGTAAAGGCAGAAGCAGAAACCAAACTGGCGGCTTTGGATGGTGTCGAAACGGTCTCTATCGTTTTGACCGGTCATTCCGCACAGCCTGCGCCACCTCAACTTAAGCCTCAAAAATCAGCAGAACCTACCGGTCCGCAGAAGATCCCTGGTATTGGCAGAATTCTCGCCATCGCTTCGGGGAAAGGCGGCGTTGGCAAATCGACAGTCTCTGCGAACCTTGCCTGTGCATTGGCCGCTCAAGGACGGCGCGTTGGGTTGCTGGACGCCGATATGTACGGCCCGTCCCAGCCCCGCATGATGGGCGTTTCAGGCCGCCCCGCCAGCCCGGATGGCAAGATAATCCTGCCGATGCGCAATCACGGCGTTACGATGATGTCCATCGGTTTGATGACCAATGACGATCAGGCAGTTGTCTGGCGCGGCCCGATGTTGATGGGCGCATTGCAGCAGATGATCACGCACGTGCAGTGGGGCGCGCTGGATGTTTTGATCGTTGATCTGCCGCCCGGCACGGGTGACGTTCAAATGACCCTCAGCCAAAAGGCGCATGTGGATGGGGCAATCATTGTCTCGACGCCACAGGACGTCGCGCTGATTGATGCCCGCAAAGGGATCGACATGTTCCAACAGTTGAAAGTACCCTTGGTTGGTATGATCGAGAATATGTCGACCCACATCTGTTCGTCCTGCGGTCACGAAGAACATGTCTTTGGCCATGGCGGTGTTGCGGCTGAAGCGGCGAAGCTGGATATCCCGCTGTTGGCCGAAATACCCCTGCATCTGGATATTCGTCTTGCTGCTGATGGCGGTGCTCCGATTGTGGTTAGCCAACCAGACTCGTCCCAGGCTGCAGCCTTTATTGATGTCGCTAAACACTTGATCGAAAAAGACCTCGCATGAGCACAGCTGACCTTAGCCTGCCACCCCTTCTGTGGGATGAGGTCGCAAATGGACCTGCGTTCGATCATGCCTGTTTGCGCGCAACGCAAGGCTGTGACGCAGGTCTGATTGCCCATGATCTGGGGGCCAACACACTACAGGTGGCCCTCGTTTTTGCACCCGAGGTGCCATTGGCGGATGCGGTTGCGATGCTGCCGCTCTGCGCCGTGGGATTTCAAAATGCGTTGGGTGCTTTGGCACCACCTGAAGTGGCCGTACATCTGGGTTGGGACGGTGGCGTGCGCATCAACGGCGCGTCCTGCGGACAGTTCAAGATGGCGGCCTCGGACCCTGATCCGACGGCCGTCCCTGACTGGTTGGTGGTGGGTTTCACCCTACCCCTCTGGCCTGAAAACGAAGACGCGGGCGGCGACACACCGAATGAGACCACACTTTACGCTGAAGGCTGCGTCGAGGTGCAGGCCCCTGCCCTTGTCGAGGCATTTGCGCGCCACACCCTGAACTGGATTGGCCGCTGGGAAGATCTGGGCACCAAACCATTGTATGATGAATGGCGCGGCATCGCCTACGGTATCGGCGAAGACGTGCAACGCAATGGTATCGCGGGCACTTTTGTGGGCGTTGATGAACGCTTTGGCATGTTGCTGCGCCACGGCGAAACGACCGACCTGATCCCCTTAACTACTTTGCTGGAGGCCACGCCATGAAACTCGCCCGCGCGATCCATTTTGACGAAAGTGACCAACGGGTATTTCACATTCCTGCCCGCACCGGCGAATGGTGCATTTCGGGCGGTTTCGAGTTTTCCAATTGGACCGAAGGCGATCTGATCGGCAAAGCGCGCCAAGCCTTTTCAAACGGCTGGTTTGGCCTTGAGACGGGCGGGCGCGTGACGTTTGTGGCCGTCACACAGATTGAAGCCTCCGAGGTCGGCACCTTAACAGTCATTCTGGCGCAGCATTTTGTCACCTATTATGGCGCTCCCTCAATCGAGGCGGCACGCCCGGTTGCGGCAGAAGAGCTGAACCAGATGATTGAGATGTGCGAAGATCACGACCCCAATCTGCTTCTCACAGTCGCACGTGAGCTTACATCTGCGGGGGTCAACGAAGCCTACCGCTCAATTGAGCCTCAAGATGCCGGCATCGACCAATTCGCGATCCACGGATCGGTAGATGAATACGAACTCTAGAGCCAAACTAGCCGCCGCCCTCAGTCAGGCACGGCGTTGAAAGTAAACAGAGTTTTACCGTTGATCTGATAGCCGTTAATCAAATCGGCTGCGCGCGGCGATGTCAGCCAACCTTCGAGTTTTGTTGCAAGGACTGATTTGACGTGCCAGTGCAATTCTGGATTAACCGGCAGGAATGCATATTGGTTGAACAAGACCGGATCACCCGAAAACAACAACGCCAGATCGCCCTTGTTGCCAAAGTTCAGCCAGCTTGCGCGGTCTGATAGGATGTAGGCATTCATGCCTGACGCCGTGTTCAACGCCGCCCCCATCCCTGCCCCAACAGCCCTGTACCAGCTGCCATAACCCTCGGCTTTCAGGCCCGCACCGCTCCACAGACTGAGCTCCTTTTTATGCGTCCCGCTGTCGTCCCCTCGGCTGACAAAAGGCGATTGAGCGGCTGCGATCGCTTGCAAAGCAGCGGATGCTGCTTGCGTTGAACTCACGCCAGCGGGGTCATTTTGCGGACCAATGACAACAAAGTCATTGTACATGATTTCGCGTCGGTGCGTGCCATACCCCCCGTCCACGAATGCCTCTTCTGCTGCACGCGAATGGACCAAAATCGCGTCAACATCTCCCGCCTGCCCCAGCTTAATTGCTTGGCCTGTGCCAACCACCAATAACTGAACTTCAAGATCCAAATCTTCGGCAATCTGCGGCAAAAGAACGTCGGCCAGCCCAGAGTTATAAAACGAGGTGGTGACAGCCACTTTCATCACGTCACCCGCGACAGCAGTGGTGCCCAAGACGGCCAGCCATAGAGCAACAATCAGGGTCTTCATTCTACGATATCTCCTTTTAGAAATGCACGCGCTTGGGCAGTCTTGGGTGCCTCAAAAAATTCAACTGCCGGACCTTGCTCGTGCACACGCCCGTGCAGCAAAAAGACGACCTCATCTGCAAGCCGGCGGGCCTGTCCAAAATCATGTGTCGACAAAATCAGCCGTGTACCCGCTTGTTTAGCACTTAGAAGGATTTCTTCGATCTCGCGCATGGCACGGCCGTCTAACGACGCTGATGGCTCATCCAAAAATAACACTTTGGGCTTGGTGATCAAAGCGCGAACCAAGGCCAGTTTTTGTTGCTCGCCACCGGACAAGACGTTGGCAGAGCGGTCCAACATGTGGTCCAAACCGATGCGTTCTGCCCAGTCGCTGGCCTGTTTGTGGGCCGCTTTCCTTGCGGTGCCTCTCATGCGTAACGGATAAGCAATATTGTCGATGACAGAGCGGCGCAACATCACGGGACGCTGGAACACAAACGCCTGATGGTGCCGGGCCTCTTGAGTACCGCATGCCCACTCAATTGTGCCGCCAGTTAACCGCGCAGTGCCATGCAGCAAGCGCAGCATCGTGGTTTTGCCAGACCCGTTTGGTCCGATAACCACCGTGACCCCTGCCCCGTCGAGATCAAGGTCGATCGGGCCGACCAACACTTTGCCCCGCCGCGATGTTTGAGCACCACGGATCTTAAGAGGAAATAGCGCGCTCACCAGCGTCCCTCCTGCTCGGTTCGGCTGAGCCAATGGATCATCAGGTTCACGCTGATCGCCAGGGCAATGAGGATGAAACCCAAAGCGAGCGCCAAAGCAAAGTCACCCTTACCCGTCTCAAGCGCTATCGCCGTGGTCAGAACCCGCGTGGCATGATCAATATTGCCGCCTACAATCATGATCGCGCCCACCTCTCCAATAGCGCGGCCAAATCCGGCCAAAGATGCCGTCAGAAGGGCGCGGCGCGCATCCCACAAAAGGGTTCGCATTTTTTGCACCTGCGTCACATTAATCGATATGAGCAGATCATGATATTCTGACCACAATTCACGCAACGACTGATGCGCGATACTGGCAATCAACGGCACGATAATGATGACCTGTGCGATGATCATGGCCGTAGGGGTGAACAGCAAACCCAAAATACCGAACGGGCCTGAGCGTGACAGCATCACATAGACAAGCAGCCCAACAACAACCGGCGGCAAACCCATCAAAGCGTTCAGCACGGCTATGACACCCCGCCGCCATCGAAATCGGCGAACAGCCAATAGTGCGGCGAGTGGCAGGGCGATGGATGTGCCAATCGCCAAAGCGATTAAGGTCACTTGCAAGGAACGCAATGTAATTTCTGCAAGCTCTTGGTCAAAGCTCGCCACCATCCAAAATGCCTGCAACATACCTGCCCACAGGTCATTCATGTGTCTGAGCCCCATTTTCTCACAGTCTCGGCGAGACTAAGGTTAGAACCTGCAAATTACAGCCGAAAAAACAGCATATTCAATAAAATTAGTTCGAAGCAAGGCTTATGGCAAAATGTCCAACCAAGCAGGTGTGTGGATGAACCGGATGGTCAATTTGGCTACTCGCGACAACGGAAGCCGATGTATTTTGACCTGCCGGCGCCGACCGGCGCACATAGGGCCCCGCGCGGCCTGCAACCCCATGCCGCTGACAGCGCTTGCCGGTGAAGAATATGGATCGATTAACTACAGCTGAATCGACACCTTTCCGAAACATGAAAGCGTTGCGTCAGCCCATTGAAATTTCCCCTTAATCTGCCCACCCGACATGCCCTATCGCTTCGCTCAATGTCACGTTCATGACGAGCATTCTTAACTTTGTGCAAGTTATGGAAGCTCAGCATGAGAGGCGCACCATCAAAGGGATCGCCCTATAGGTATTCCTAAAAAGCTTGAAATATTTCAGGAGCATGAGGCTTAGCGAGCACAGGAACGGCGCATTCGACATAAGCTGAATTCGGCTCATATGACCGTTTCACCTTCAATCCTGTCCAAGCTATACTGCAAACAGGCGTTCGATCGTGCGCCTGCATACTGTGAACATAGAAATCCTTAGGGAGGCCTTCGGCTTGGCACGAGACACAGAAACAACAGGTAAGGTTTTCCCCCCCGAATCGACACTGGTTGACGTAAAAACTGCGCTTTCCAATGGGGCGCAGGATTTCTCGCTTGTTATCGATACGAATGGCCTAACCGCGGTTTTGCTTCCGGAAGATATTGAAGTCGGGCGATTAATTATTGTTGGTCGCGACCTTCTGCTTGTGCAGGACGACGGAATGATCGTCCTTTTGTTGGGCGGCGCAGAAAACCAGTTCATAGTTCAATTGCCAGAACTTATTCTACCTGCATCCAAGCTTCAGGCCGCTGCGGCGAAAGATGGTGATTGGGAAACGCTCTCCGAAGTTCGTGAACTTGACTACTTTGAGATTTTGGACCCAGACAGCGTACGCCCCGGCTCAGGTGATCAAGAACCGGTCGTTTCAGGAGATCCGTTAATAGGCCTGCCCTACAGCCCGCTTCTCCCGCCGACCGAATACATCTACCCCCCAAGGATTGACGAAGAATACTTTGGCGATAAAGGCGGCACACCTCCCGGAGAGACGACGATTGCCTTGAACAACCCGATGGCAACCTTTGAAACCGATTCAGTTTCAACCTTGGTACCATCACAGTTTATCGAATTTACCCTCGAATTTGATCAATTGGGTGAAGAGATCAGCCAAGTTACGATTGAGATTGCGGGGCTGCCGCAGGGAACCACGACGAACTCCGGCCAAATAACTGTTTCGGCTGGCACGACTGGCACCCTAGAATTCACGGGCACTCTTGCAGAATTTAACGACCTGACCCTCACATTTCCGGCTGATTTTTCGACGCAGAGCCGAACTGATTTCGCCGAAGGTCCTTTCGAGGGCCAGATCAGCGTTGCCACCAATTTCCTTGGCGCTGCAAATCTAGATTTTCAGGCTTTTGTATTTCCAGAAGGCGATGCTGAGATTGAATTCGTCTCCCCCGGCACCGTGCCGGACGAAAGCGATGCGGCCACCACCATTCGTCCAGCAGATCTTTTGCTACCGCGCGTGCCTGACGGCGACGGGTCCGAAAATCTGGAAACACTTGTCCTTACAATCGAAGGCTTGCCCGGCGGTTCCACACTTGCAAGCTTGGGTATTTCACTGCCCACCGGGGCAGACGCGCAAATTTCTGATGATCCAGCGACCGGCACTGTACGCCTGATCATAACGATGGACGCCGCAAATGTTGCGGATATCCCTGCAGCCTACGACGCGCTTAGCCTAATGCTGCCTGCTGACTTTTCGACTGCCAATCGGTCTGACCTGAGTTCAGGAACCGCGCTGCCGCTATCAGTGACGTTAGATATTCAGACTGACGAAGACCAAGATCCAAACACCGATACACCCACGGATGGCACCGCGACCGCAACTCGGATCGTTGAAATCGGCTTTGAGTTGGACGTTGTTCTGACCGCACCACCGACGATCAGCGCACGAGAAGATGGCGATGGCCTTGATGGCGCTGGCGTGACTGTCGATTTAGGCATCTCGGTGATGGCCGAAGATATCGATGGCTCCGAAGACACGACATTCGTCGAGATCACGTTCACGGGCATCGCTAGCAACCCGCAGTTTTCCTCTGGAAGCTATGACAGTGCGACGTCGGTCTGGACCGGAACGATGGCGGACGCGAACGCTCTGACACTGCAGTTGCCGGGTGACTTTTCAGGCGACATCCTTGCCCAGATCGTAGCGATAAGTCCGGAAGGCCGGATTGAGGTTTCTCAAACGATAAACATCGAACCAGCCGGTGACATTGAATTTAACGTTGCAGAATTGACCGCCTCCGAAACGGATGCGCCCCTTATCATCACGCCATCTGCCGCATGGCAAATTTCGGTGAGTGATTTTGATCCGAACCTTCCGCGCGAAACGATTGATACGGTAACGCTGACACTCCAAGGCTTGCCAGCTGGTGTTATCGCGCTCGGCGTTCCTGCTGGATCGATCACTTTCAATTCGGCTTTGGGAGGATCGTTTGTCTTCAGCGGCACCGAAGCCGAATATCTTGCGCTCCAGCTCAGCTTTCCGGCCGATTTCTCCACCGAAAGCCCCAGCGCAAATGGTCTGACGCTCGATGGCACGTTGATGGCAACATCTACCGAAGATGCGACAGGTCGGACGACACCAGTTAGCCTGCGCATCGCCCCCGAAGGCGACGTCGTGATCGACGTAGTCCAACCGGGCATAATGCCGGTTGAAACCGATGCGCCTACGCAACTCACGCCATCGCAACTCCTTGCCCCGGTTGTTACAGATGCAGACGGATCAGAAAGCCTTCAGTCACTGGTACTTACCATCGAAGGGCTACCTGCCGGCTCAACCCTTGCAAGTTTGCAGATCGTCGTACCGGCCGGCGCGACAGCTGGCATTATTAGCGATCCGGCCACTGGTGCCTCTACTCTGGTGCTGTCTTTGGACGCTGCGAATGTGGGGGATGTGGCTGCTGCTTACGCCGCATTGGACCTAACACTCCCAACTGACTTCTCAACGGCGAACCGGACTGACCTTACCAACGGAAATAACACGCTGGGTCTGACATTCCGATTGGATGTCCAAACGGATGAAGACCAAGACCCCGGCAGCGATACACCTACGGACGGGACAGCAACCCTCACTCGGGTCGTTGATATCGGATTTGAGCTGGATGTTGATCTAAGCGCCCCCGCCACCATTCCTGGCGTCGAAGACGGAAACGGCGTTGGCGTAACGGTCGACTTGAGCATTTCAGTATCACCGACTGATATCGATGGTTCGGAAGACAGCACCACCGTAGAGATCGTCTATACAGGAATGCCAATTGGAGCCAGCTTCTCAGGAGGGAACTACAGCCCCGCAACTGGTATTTGGTCGGGCACACTCGTTGAAGCAAATGCATTAACCCTGTCGTTGCCTCAGGACTATTCCGGGACGATTACCAGCGTGATTACGGCGTTGTCCCCCGAAGGATCAGACAGCATACCACAAGAGATCGTCATCGCACCTTCAGGTGACATTGTGCTGGATATTCAATATCTTGAAACCCAAGAAACTGACTTGAGGGTCGTGGTTTCTCCGTCTAGCGCCTGGACTGTCCGGATTGAGGACACAGATCCCGGACCGCCTACAGAAACCGTCGATACGATTACACTGACCCTAAACGATTTACCTGCGCAGGTCTTAGTCATCGGTGTTCCTGCATCAACGATAACCTACTCCCCCTTGGGCGGAACATTTGTTTTCAGCGGTACCGAAGTTCAGTACCTTGCTTTGCAACTGAGTTTTCCTGCCGATTATTCAACCGAAAGTCCTAGCGGTAACGGCTTTACGATTGGCGGGTCATTCGAAGTCACGTCCACTGAGGACCCGGTCGGTGTCAACGCTCCGGTATCACTGCGTATTACGCCTGAAGGCGATGTTGTGATCGACGATACGTTAACTGACACTGTGCCTGACGAAACCGACACGGCCACATTAGTAACGCCCTCGTCATTGCTGTCGCCAAGCGTGACGGATCTCGATGGATCCGAAGCGTTGCAAAATTTGACGCTGACCATAACGGGCCTCCCAGGTGGCTCTAGCTTGGCGAGCTTGATGATCACATTACCGGCCGGGGCAACCGCGACGATTTCGAATGACCTGTCCAATGGCTCAGCAACACTTGTGTTGAATATGACGGCAGCAAATGTGGCAGACGTCGAGGCCGCCTACGCTGGATTTAATCTCACGCTGCCAGCAGACTTCTCCACTGCAAACAGAGCAGATCTCACCGATGGCTCCACCACTTTGCAGCTGACTTTTCGCCTAGATGTACAGACCGACGAGGACCGCGATCCAAATGACGACACTCCGACGGACGGGACCGCGACGGCAACCCGCGTTGTGGATATCGACTTTGAGTCTGACATTGAACTCGACGCCCCGCTTCGCGTTGATGCGCAAGAAGATGATGGGGATCCGGGCGACCCCGATTTAGGAACGGATGTCGATCTGGGTATCGTGATCGCCATCACGGACGACGACGGTTCAGAAACCGCTGATCCCTCCGATCCGCGTTTTGCCGCCGAGGTCGTTATCCGATTTAGCACCCTGCCCCCTCTTACAGGCGTCAACGGTGGCGTGCTTATCGGTGATGATTGGACCGGAACGGTTGCCGAAGCCGAAGCGTTGGTTTTGGCTATTCCTGGGAACTACAATGGCACAATTCTTAGTATTATCACTGTAACCACGCCTGAAGGGCAAGCATCTACTCCCCAAGCAATTGTGGTAGCTCCAACACCAGATATCATCATTAGTGGGTTTGTTGAGGTTGATGAGACCGATGCACCACTCGAAATTCTGCTTTCAGATTTCATTTCGGTTGCCGTCGACCCAGGCGAAGCAATTCAGTCACTCACGTTTACACTCAACGGATTGCCAGACGCGGTTTTGGCCGTAGACGGAGCAGGCAACAATGTCGGAACGATTACCGACAATGGTGACGGCACAGCAGACTTTAACTTTGTCTACACCGGATCTGGCGTTAGTCCCGTTGATGTCCGGCTGATCTTGCCCACTGATTATTCCACGGAAAACCCCGCTGAGACGTTTGCAGCCTCGCTGGTAGTGACAACCGGTGACGGTACTGTAAGTGGCCTGATCCCCTTCATTGTGAATGCTGAAGGAGACGTGGAAGTTAATGACGGCTTGCTTGCATTGGCCGAGACAGACGCAGTCCTGACTTTCAGACCCGCGGATACAATAACTCCGGTGGTAACTGATGTTGATGGGTCAGAAAGCGTCGATCAAATCGCAGTTGTATTTAATGGCCTGCCTGCTGGCACTCGGTTTTCCATAGATAATGGCGTTTCTTTTGCAGTAGCCACGTCGACATTGGATTTCATCGGCGATCTGGCGACCTATAACCAACTGGTCATTGAATTGCCGGCTGATTTTTCGACGGATAACCCTCTAACCCCGCTAGTTGCAGACATCGTTGCTGTCACCGACGAGCGCGGTGTTGATATGGGCACCCTGACAATAACAGTGGACCCAGAAGGCGATTTACAGGTGAGCGGCCCAGGCAGCATTGCGTTGACCGAAAATGACGCCCCCGCCGATGCCGACGAAGACACAACCACCCAGGCTCCGCTGGAATTCAGATTAACGGATGCATTGACTGCGACAACAACTGACGCCGACGGCTCAGAGAGTGTTGCCCAGGTCGATGTCACGATTGGCGGCCTGCCCAATGACACTTTTTATTCACTCGATGGGGGGAGTTCGTTCGTATCCGTGCCTTCTGGGCCAAGTTTTGTGTTGGCAGGGCTAACAAACGCCGAATATGGCGACCTAGTTTTCCGGCTTCCCAACGACTTTTCAACCACAACAGACATCACGGGAACTGTGACCTTCACAACCAATGAAGCCTTGTTGGCTGGCGAGATTGACTTGGGGCCCAACGATGGGGTGGAGACCGCTCCATTCACAATAACAGTCGCGTCCGAACAGGATGTTGAAATCACGACTTCCGACATCACGGTCATCGAAGACCTGGGCCAGCCAATCCCGCTTAACTTGGATGCAGGTGTAACGGACATCGATGGGTCCGAGGCGATAACTGCAATCACGGTCGAATTTTCAGGCCTGCCAGCCGGCAACACGGTGCTGAGCGATGGAATTGTACTGAACGGCCCGGTCGCACAGTGGACCGGAACTTTGGCACAACTCCAAGCCCTCGGCGTCGACAGTTTCCCCACTCATTTCTCTGGGATCATCGATATTGAGGTAACGGTCGAAACCAATGAAGGTGCCCCAGCCGGCACGTCCGACAGCTTTAGACTGAATGTGACTCCCGTTGCGGAACCGACCATTTCTCTATCGGTGGATGACAGCGTCGGGAACGTTGATGCGCTTGGCCCAGACAACTTTATTGTCGATGAAGACACCTCATTCCTGCTTACATTTGATGCGAGCACACCGGATCAGGACGGGTCCGAACAACTGACGCAGATCGTTGTCGAAAATGTTCCGATCGGTTGGGTTCCCTCCTCAGCCGGAAACATTGATCTGAGCCTTTTTGAGCAAGGTCAGGCCCAAGTTGCGACGGCAACGCTGTCCGGCACCACTTTGACCATAACCTTCGTTTCTGGCGTCGTCGCTTTTGATGGTGCCTTGCGGGTTACGCCATTGGCAGATGACGACCGCGATGTCCGAACGCTTGTTGGCAATGATCTGGCTGCTATCGTCACATCCGAGGACACGGCAGCTGGTCTTACGACGAACACGCAGACGGCCTTTGACCGCGTTGATGTTGACGTCGACGCAATTGCCGACGCCGCCACACTCGACGTGGCGAACACTTCTGCAAACGAAAACCGGAACAATACCCGCCGGCTGGATATCGATCTTAGCAATATTGGCCTGTCAGATGTTGACGGCTCCGAAGTGTTTTCTGGGCTCGAACTGACAATCAGTGTCGCCACGGAAAGCGATAATTTTGACCCTTCTGACACCAGCCAACTGTCGCTGCGTATCACCGATGCGGGTCTGTCTGGGTTTGTCACAATCACGCAAACCGGCTCAACCGTTGACAGCGTGTCATATATATTAACGCCTGCGACGGGCGCCACACCCGACCAATTCAGCTCCGCGTTGGAAGCCCTTGAAGTTCGTTTACCTCAGCACTTCAGCGGTATCTTGACGAGTGACGGGACCTTGTCGTGGAATGAGACTACGACGGGGGATGTGGAAAACGACACAACCGATAACTTCCAGTCCGATACATTTCAAATTACCCAAACCGTAAGGCCACGCGCCGAGGCCGACTTGACCGCATCTGTATTTGTCAGATCCGTTGGCGAAGTAGCCGTCGGTAGCCCTACAATTGTGTCCGCAACCGTTGAAGACGGATCGGTAGCAGGGGCAGAAATCTTGACGCTTCTCGAAAGTACGGGTGACGGTTCGGGCCCCGGACAAGTCGAGCTGTTTGTGGGTCTGGACGCATCCACGCCCGACACCGATGGCTCTGAACAACTAGAAACACTGGTCATAGAAAACGTACCCACTGATTGGGTAAGGGATGTACTGAACGGTACGTCGATCGACGATTCTGCTTTCTTCACCGTGGATGGTTCGGCTCCACTGTCACAGGCAGAGTTAAATAGCATCGCGACGGCCGAATTCGACGCCGGCACGGGCCAACTTACCATCACCTTTGTACCCGGCGTGACCAGTTTTCAGGCCTCACTTCAGCTGCGCCCCACCCTTTACGAAGATTATGATGTCGACCGTCAAACGGGCGATCCCTTCAGCGCTGCAGGTGATTTCTTCGGGAACGATCTGAATATTGTGTTGACCTCGGTGGACGATAATTCGGCAACGACTGACGATCAAATTTCTGATGCCGGATTTGATGTTGATATCGACCCGGTTAACAATATTTCGGTGATCTTAACTTTGCCTGTCGGGAACGAGGCGACAATCGACGCCGATGGTGGCGTTTGGCAGATACCATTCCTGCCTATTATTCAGGACAATGATGGCAGCGAAGTCGTGACAGCTGTCGTGCTGCGCGACATTCCGTCAGGCATCACGGTCTATGTACCTGATCTTGGTGATCCAACTGGGCCAAAGATCCCTGCCCTATTGACGGCCGTGAACCAGCCGCCGGGGTTCAACTCGTGGAGCCTAGAGGACGGTCAGTGGGAACTCGCCGAACTACGTGGCATTCCGTTGCACACCGCGGGTGATTTCCCCCTCACAATCGAAGTGATCACAACCGAGGACGATGGTGGTGGCACACGGGTTACAACCCTAAATGAAACATTGATCATCGATCCAGTTGCAGATGGCGGCGACCCAAGTGAACGCACCAGTACCAACGAAGACAATGCCGTACAGGTGCCAATCGACGGGAACTTAATCGATAATCCAAGTAATTCGCCCGGCTCTCCGGAAGCCGTTCTGGACACGGTTGTAATCAGCAACATCGTTCCAGATTCAAATGACCGGTTGCCGCGCTTCTTTGATGGTCCACCCGGGCCGACGCTTCCTAACTCCACCACCGCCATCAACGAGTATACGCCAACTGCACTTGGCACATTAACGCTCACGGCTGCGCAGGCTTCGAACCTTTGGGTTTTACCTGGACAAGATAGCAACGAAGATGTCGTGTTTGATGTCAGCCTTGTGTATTTTGAAACCCTCGACCCAACTCAGTTTACAACAGGCACCGGCACAATACGCATTGATGTGCTTGGCATCGCTGACGATCCCGTTGTCGAAGCGCAAGACGCTTCGGGATTCCTAACACCCAATTTGATCGACGATATTTTTCGACCCGGCGAAATCACCGACGGCATACCGAACTCTGAACGCGTTTATGGCTACGCGGGCTATGACACGGCCCCCTTTGAGCTTAACAGCAGACTACGCGATTTGGTGATAGATACGGGGCTCTTTTCAAGTGACCCTGCGCTTACTTTCACCCAAAATGATGTAGATCCGCTTTCAGGAGTGATGACCGAAATTCTGGTACCTGTTGGAAATCCATCTGCTGATTTCGACAACTCAGAAACCATCTATTATTTGATCACCGGCGTTCCGCCCGGTGCTGCTTTTGCAGGCGCCTCACCTGTCGATACCACCGGAGAAACCTACCTCGTTTCCTCCAGTCAATTGGCGGGCATCGAATTCGTGCCAGTGGATGTCAGCGAACCCACTTATTACGACCTCACATTCACAGCAATTGTGATCGAGGATGACCAAACTATCCCTGATTTGACGGGCCTGCCGACAAATCAAGTTATTGCCGCGATTGACGCTTTGCCGGGTGGTGCGACGGAAACAATTGATTTCACAATTGTTGTCGTTCCTGATCCTGATGGTGGCAGTGGGATGCCCTGCACCCCTGACCAGGAATTGCCATTGCCTCAGCTATCGCTGGTTGGAAGTGGCGACGAAGACACCGAAATCGCTTTCAAGCTAAAGATAACGCCAAACGCGTTTTATGACAGTATCGACGACTTGGTGAACTTACCAAACGGCGTGCTTGGGAGTTTCGGCCTCGGGATCGAGCTTCCGCCAGGTGCTACTCTTTCAAGCTCCCCGCCGGGCGCTGTTTTGTATGACCCTGTCACGGGCCTCTATGTGATCGACGTGTCTGTTTTGATGGTGGATCCAACGGACCCAACTCAAACGGAAGGGTTCCTGCTCTTTACGCCGCCTGAGAATGAATCGAGCCCGGCAAACCCATTTAACCCGAACGACACCTACGGATCAGGTGATCCTTATGACAGCCTTGATCAGATCGATTACCGAATGCTGCTCAATAACTTCACCTGCGGGACAACGTCGACCGGCAACCAGAGCTTTGCGATCACAATCAACCCGGTTGTAGATGGCCCCGAAGTTGTTCTGGGCGGGGGAAATTCCTTTGACGAAGACACCGTCTATAACCTCAACCTCGAAATAAACGGCATCGATTTGGGTGAACGCCCTTCTGGAGATGTCATCATTGAGATTGACGGCACAAACGGTGGCCAACTTCTGGATTCCGCAGGCGACCCGATTTCGGGAACCGATATTGGTGGTGGCATCATTCGCTACACCGTGCCGCAAAACCAGGTGAATGGTCTAGGTTTGACCGCCCGCGAGCATTATAGCGGACCGCTTGAGATCTCGATTACCGCAGGAAGCCAAGATATTGATGGCTCGGTTGGAACGACGACGTTGGTTCGCACTTTGACCGTGACCCCCGTGGCTGACACGCCGACCTTTGTTTTTGATGCAACCGACATTGATCCCGAAACCGGTCAGCCGTTTGTCGATTTGGGAGGTGCCACGCCTGTCATAACAGCTATCGAGGACATCCCGTTCCTGCTTGGCTCAGTTCTCGATCCAAGTTCACCCGATCAGGACGGTTCCGAAACCGTGACGATCGTTTTGGCCGGTGTGCCTGACTACCTCGAAGTTACGGGCCCGTCGGGTTCAGGGTTCATTGACAACGGTGATGGCACCTACACAATTTCGATAGCGGCTTGGCCACAGGTGTCGGTCAGGCTGACTGATGATCATGCACGACTGCCAGATGGGTTAGACCCATCTTTGCCTACCCAGATACCGCTCAGCATCGGGGTCAATACGCTCGAATTAGCTAATTCTGACGAAGCCTCTGGGATTCAAAACATCATTCTGATGGTACGCCCTGACGCAGACACCCCAACGGTTGACGTTCAGATCACCCCAGCATCAGGCGTCGAAGACGACGGTACACTCTATGACCTAACCATTTCGGGCATCACTCCGGACCCCCACGAGACCATGGTATTTGAAATCACGGTGCCAGCCGGCGGGAAGATATTCTTGGACGGTGTCGAACAGCCCGTTGTGGCAGGCACTGTCACCTTGTCTGGTGGCACCGGGTTTGCCGTATTGGGCGGGGCTGGTGGGCTCGGGTTTGCACCCTCCGGAGCCGTCACATTCGAAGCGCCCCCTGATTTTGCGGGCGACGTAACCCTACAAATCGTGTCTGTCACAACCGATCAAAGCGTCAACGGCAGTTTTACGGACGAACAACGGTCAGCACCGGCAGAACTAACAGCGACCATTACGGCGACGCCGGATCTGATACTAACTGTAACTGACCCTGATGTTGTTTTGACTGAAACCGATGTTGTGGTTTCTCATATGCCCGCGGGTGATTTCAATATTCAGGTAACAGATATTGATGGCTCCGAAGTTGTCGACAACGTCACCTATGAAATCGTCGGCGTGCCTGATGGTACAAGTTATCAAATTGGCAGCAACACACCTATCGCAGCCAGCGGGACCCTAAGTTTCAGCGGCAGTCTCGCTGATTTCACCCAGCTTCAAATCAACTTTCCCGCAGATTTCGCAACCAACGGCGCGCTGCTGTCCGGTACCCTCGTCGTAACAACGAACGAAGGCGGCAATGAGACTGGCAACTTTACGATTGAAATAGACGGCGAATTGGATCTGAGCGTCGTAGTCACGCCGCCCTTGGATGATCTGCCCCAAACCGGTAGCCCAACCCTTATCGCATTCGGCATTGATGCGCAGATCACCGACACCCAGTTGGTGCCCTCAGAAACACTTGAACAAGTCGTGGTCCAATTCTCGGCACCGCCGCCAGCAGGAACGACGGCCTCGTCTGGCGTGCTGTCGGGCGACAGGCTCACGCTTGTGCGCGGCTCAACAAGCCCCGCAGACTTCGCTTTGCTGGTTGCCAGCCTTTCCATTACGGTTCCCGGTGATTTCGCCGATGTGATCGACGGTGATGTGACAGTGACAACCAATCACGGCGTTGCGAATGCTGAGGCATTTAGCATTTCGATTAACGATCAACCCGAGGTGTCTGGCCCGATCAGTGTAAGCTCGACAGATACGGTGTTCTTCATCGACTTTAATACGCTTCTGGCCAATGCAACCGACGCTGATCAACCCTTGAGCGTTGAAAATATTATGGCCAACGATCCCGATGTTGGCATCGCAGTACAGGCAACTGGGATCGAAATTACAGTCCCTAACGCCTACGTTGGAACGCCGTTGCTGACCTATGACGTCGTCGACAGCGCCACGGCACCCGCTCGAACGCAGGCCACTGCAAACCTTGATATCGATACGCTTCAGATGGTGGCAACAGGTTCAACAACCACCGATCCTGACGGCAACGTCAAAGATCTGTTGGGCGACGTTAGCGGCGGTGTTGGTATTTCAGACATTGCCACGGGCACCGCAGGTAACGACGGTGTAATCTTGTCTGCGGCAGCACCCTACACTGACATCGAAGGGTTTGAATTGATGGGCGGTTCGGACTTTATTGATCTGAGCACCTCCGCAGTAGGCTACCAAATCGACCTCGGTGATGGGGATGATTGGGCCATAGGCTCAGACGGGGATGACGACATTTCAGGCGGGATCGGCAACGATATTTTGCAAGGCGGCGGGGGTAACAATTCTTTGTCTGGTGGTGCTGGGCAAGATATCTTCGTGCTGACCAACCTCACCGCGTCTAACGTCATTTCAGACTTTGACGAGCCTGTGGGTGTTGGTGTGGACCAAATTGATCTGACAGCTTTGGTAACGCTCAATCCGAGCGAAGTGCTGGCCGATCAGGTTGACTACGATAACCTATCTGGTGATCTCAGCGTCAATGGCACAACCGTCGCAAATGTGAACTCGGCAGCAGGCGGTTTGGCTCAGGAAGTCGAGGTGATCTTTAACGACGCCAATAACATGCAAACAACTGCAATTATCTAGTCTTAGCGTTCCCGCATGGCCTCTAATCGGGCCTTGCGGAACGGCTTAAGCAGGTAATCCAACACCGTGCGTTCGCCAGTGAGAATATCCACCGAGGCCACCATTCCTGGTCGGATATTCAAAACCGTGCTGCCGCGTTGGAGGCTGTTTTCCTCGGTCTCGACGATGATCGGGTAATAGATCTCTCCCGTTGCTTCGTCTTGTTCCGCATCAACACCAATACGTGCGACATGACCTTTCAGCGCGCCATAGATGGTAAAATCGAACGACGTCAGCTTAACACTTGCGGGTAAATCGGGTCGTATGAAGGCTATGTCCTCGGGTCGCACCCGTGCCTCGACCTGGAGCAGATCACCAATGGGTACGATGCGGAGCACCTCTTCACCCGGTGAGATCACCGCCCCGATTGTATTGACGTTTAGTGCGGAAACAACGCCATCTACCGGTGCTCTCAAGGCTGCACGCGAAACCACGTAGGAGGCGCTCTTAAGGCTCTCTTGGATCACGCTTAGTTGGTTAAGCGTGTCAGAGCGCTCAATGTTGATTTCCGCCCGCCTTTGCAGTTCGGCTTCAGCCAAACGCGCGCGGGCTTCGGTGAGTGCAGTCAGGGCCTGATCCCGGCGGCTACGCAATCCGTCGCGTTCTTGCCTACGAGAAGATCGTTCCCGCTCAATCGGTAGAATTTGAACGCGCGGCACGACACCACTATCGGTTTTGATCTGAATCTCTTCGTCAAGCAGCGCAATGTTCTCTTCCACCCGCTCCATTGCCGCCTCGACCTCGGAAATCTCCTGAGCACGCTGCTGGGATTGTGCCTCAAGAACAACACGTTGCCCGAGGTAGGAAGCCGTTCGGCTCTCAAAAAGAGCGATCTCGCGCAACGCCAATGGGCTATCGAGGTCGATGTTAGTTTCAGAAAAATCCGGGATGTCCGGGCCAACAAGTTCAGCCCCCAATCTCAGGCTGCGTGCGCTTAGCGCTTTTTGCTGGGCACGAAACTCACCCAAATTCGCCGCCGATCCAGTATCATCCAACCGTGCCAATACCTGCCCGGCCGTGACAAGATCCCCTTCAGCAACAAGTATCTCTCTAACTATTCCGCCCTCTAGGCTTTCGACAGTGCGCGCACGACCAGATGGAACGACCCGCCCCTGGGCGCGGGCGACCTCTTCTATTCTAGCGAAAGCGGCCCAAACAATTCCTGCGGTGACCATCAGAACGATGATAAGCAAAAACATGGCGAGCCACCCTGAAGAACGGCGCAACTTCGATGCGTCGCGCCCATCAGCAAAGTCGATAATCTCCCAGTCCCGCTTGCTCAAACCTTATCTCTTTCGTCTTTACGGCTTAGCTGCTCAATGACCTGCGCTTTGGGACCATCCATCACCAACCCGCCCTGATCCAGAAGGATCAACCGGTCCACCAGTTCCAGCAATCCCATGCGATGCGTTGAGACAATGAGTGACATAGGCCATTCGTCCAGCACCCGCGTCAGGCTTTGGATGAACAGTTTTTCGCTTTGCGTGTCCATTGATGACGTCGGTTCATCCAGAATCAACACCCGTGGACGTGGCAGCAACGCACGCGCAAGAGCAACCATTTGCCGTTGCCCACCAGACAGATTGCGCCCACGCTCGCCAATGGGCATGGCAAACCCTTGAGGATGAGCCGCTGCGATACGGTCAACTCCCGCCAAACGCGCGACACGCAGCAAATCTTCGCTGGTGGCCTGCGGCACTCCGAATGCAATATTTTCAGCAAGCGTCCCGGAAAAGAGCACAGCCTCTTGAGGGACCAGCTGAACATCTCGTCGCAAACGGGCCGACCCAAGTTGAGAAATGTTCAACCCGTCCAACAAGACCATGCCATTGGTGGGCGCGTAGAGGCCTGAAATGACGCGCACAAGACTGGTCTTGCCCGCCCCCACAGGACCAACAAGCCCGATCCGTTCCCGCGGTCCAGTCTTGAACGAAATATCTTGAATAGCCGGCACCTTGGCCCCTTCGTATTGAAGCGACACTTGGCGAAGTTCAAAGGCTCCGTCCTCGGTAGTGGCGTTCATTGTGACACCCGGTGCGCTCTTGTCTGAGGGACGCGACATAAGTTCGTTCAGACTGCGCAGCGTTGATACTGCAAACCCGGCACGGACAAAAAGCCCCGCCAAGGCAGCCGTCGGTGCCATGGCACGACCCGAAAGGATCATCGCTGCGATCACCGCACCCATTGTCAGGCTACCGTCCAACGCGAGGTAAACTCCAAGGATCACAATACCGATGGATGAAACCTGTTGGCCAAGTGCCGTCAACGTTGTCGCGAAGGTTGCCAGCCGCTTGCTGCGTTCTTGCGCGCGGGCACTTTCTGCAACTTGCTTTTCCCAGCGCGCCTGCATGCGATTTTGACCAGAAATGGCCTTTAGTGTTTCAAGATCCGTGATGGCCTCTACCGCAACCGCGTTCTTTACACCGCTGGTCTGTCTTGCGGCATTGGACGCAGTGCGTAACGGGACAAGTATGACAAGGCCCATAATAATAACGACGGTCAGCGCGATAGCAGGAGGCCACGCCAAAGGCCCCCCGATATAGGCAATCACAGCAATAAACAGGAATGCGAAGGCCAAATCGGTCAATGAAGCCAGCGTTTGGGACGAAAAGAAATCACGAACTTGCTCGTAATCCTTGAGGTTATTGATCAAGGAACCCGCAGATTGCGTTTCAGCATCAAGCCTCAGATCGGCAATATGCCTAAATATTTCTGATGACACCGCTAGATCAACGCGGCGAGAAACTTTATCCACGACCAGCGCTCTTATCCATTTCAGTATCGCATCGAACGTTAGGGCAAGCCCAACACCCAAAACCAATGACCATAACGTGATGAGAGCGGCGTTTGGAAAGACGCGATCGTAAACGTTCATCGTGAAGATCGGAACAGCAAGCGCCAATAGGTTGATGAGCGCAGAAGCTAGGATCACCTGCATGAAGTCGGGCCAGAACTGGGAAACAACGCTCCAATACCAGTGACGCACGGCAGGAGACGCCGAAGGATCGGGGCTGCTCTCGGCATTGACCTGCAGCAACAGAGCGTGACCTGCGTAAGCCGCCTCAAGATCTGCCACTGGGAGTTCCAGGGCATCATCCGACCGTGTTGGCCAAATCACCCGCGCTGTTTTTTCGTCCCTCTGGACCAATACGCAGGCATCCCGGTCGGTTGTGAAAAGAACTGCAGGCAAAACTGAATCCGGCAGATCGGTTATATCGCGACGGGTAATATGTGCTCGATGCCCGTGCGCCTCAACCGCCCTCAAACCCGTTTTAGGGGTTAGTTGACCATCATCGTCGAGTGCCAAGCCGAGGAGCAAAGCATCCTCGCCAATATCATGGCCGCGCAATCGCAAACAGGTTGAAATCGCTGCTGCCAAAGGATCACGGGGATCCTGTTTAAAGGACCACTTCTTTCTTGGCTCAACCCGGTTATCACGTGCGACGACCTTCGGCGAAACCTTCACTCGGCTGAGCTTCTTTGGATCTGGCGAGGTGTCCTGAACGATGGGGTTTCTCCGGTGGCGAAGTTAGACCGATTAGCCGTCACTCAAGCGACTTGCGCCATTCTTTGAAAGACTTGGCATCCAAGCGTTGCCGGTCTCCATTTTTGTCCAGAGCAGGCACGCCTTGCCGTTCTCTCGCATACACCTTGGCATCTTCAGGCACGGGTACATCCAGTGTTGGCAGTAGAATGCCAATAGAAGCCAATATCCGGTATCTCACGTAGTTTTCGAGCGACCGGGCATTGACCAAGTTGGCCTGAGCCTGAAACAGTGCGTTTTGGGTATTCAAAACATCCAACAAGGAACGCTGGCCTACGTCAAATTCGGCCTCGTAAGTCTGGCGCAGCTTCAGTGCAATGTCAGCCTGAGCTTGAATGGTCTTGGTCCGTCGCTGCGCTGACTGAAGGGTCGACCAGCTTTGGCGCACTTCGCGTTCAACAAGCCGTGTCTGAGAGAGAAGCCGTGAGCGGCTTTCACCAACGCGACGTATCTGTTCTTGGCGCGCAGAACGTTTGGACGTTCCTTGGAATTCATACCGCAGCACCAAACCGACCTTTGCATCAGCGACATTGCCTTCGTAGCCGCCAACATCATTGCCGAACCGTCCATCCGCCTCGAGAAAGAGTTTTGGAGCAGCGTTCGCGTCCACCCGGCGAGACTGAGCTTCTGCTGCGCCTATGTCGGATTGCAAAAACAAAATGCTGGGGTTTTGGGTGCGTCCAATTTGTAGTGCAGCCTCCAGATTGGAGGGGACAGAACCAGCAATATTAGGAACTGTGCCTAAGCCTTTGGGTTCGACCCCGACAACAGCAAGAAAGAGAGATTCGATATCATCTTTGTCCAGATCAAACGCAAGAATGGTGTCCTCAGCCAAAAGAAACCGTTCCTCAGCTTGTTGAAGGTCACCTATCGAAACAACGCCCTGATCATAGGCGCGGCGCACGCGGTCCAGCGCAGTTGAATGATAATCACGGTTTTTCTTAGCAAACGCCGTCAGCGACCTAATGCGAAGTACATCCGAATAAAGCCGGACTGCCTCAAGAGAAAGCACCTCAGATCTTTCAAGAACGCGGTAGGCTGCCGCGTCGATGCGGTAAGCTTGCCGGTCAATCTCGGATCGCGTTTCAAACCCGTCAAACAGTAGCTGCGAAACGCGCCCGCTGATTTCATAGCCATTCACCCAGCTATCTGCCGACGACAGATCGGGCGTGGTCGAGCCATCATTCAAGCTTGATCCGGCAAAGGCTTCCAATTCAAAGCGAGGCGCACGCAAACTGCGTGCCTGGTCCAATTCAAACTCAATCGCTTGTTTGTTCGACTCGGCTGTTTTGATATCGGGGTTGGTTTCAAGGACGTAAAGGATCACATCTTTGAGAGACAGTGCAAGCGAGGCACTGGGCAACAACAGACACGAAATGCTAAGTAACGCAGAAATACAAAGTCTAGATTTCACTGACGTCCCCCTTCAAACAAACTAGTTAACTAAACACTGACAAACCGTTTGAACTACCTCCACGTTCGGGAGGGGGTTGGTCAACCTGAAAATCTACATTTGTACTTACATCGGCTGGGAACCGCATGTTATCCAGTGAATCTAGAAACTTTGGAGGCTCAAAAATGAGTTCGCTTACGATTAGAGGATTTTGGGCCGTCTTATTGGTCCTGTTGCTTCCTATCGCGGGCCAAGCCTCCGAAATTGGGACTGTGAATTTCAAATTCGATTCGGACCAGCTGGATGCCCAAGGGCAGGCTCAGGTCGCCGAAATCGCCCAGCGGCTGAAAAGCGTGAGCAGTTATAAGCCTACGGTTGTTGTTGGTTACACGGACGCTGTCGGGTCCTCGTCTTACAATCAATCTCTGGGTCAACGCCGTGCAGACACCGTGGCCAAAGAACTTTCGTCAGCCGGTGTGCCAATCGACAGGATTGGGACTGTCAAAAGCCGAGGCAAAAGCGATCTGTTGATCAAAGTAGCATCAGCTGAGCGTCAAAATCGCCGCGTCACGGTCGAACTTTCAGATATCCTTGCCGCCTGTCAGAGTTTCCGTGCTGTTCCTTTGGCACAATCCGCCATCGGAGACGAGTTGCAACAGGATCTGCTTAACCGCCTGTCTGAGGCTGTTATCTCCTATGATCGGTTCAACGGGAACGGAGCGAATGGTTCTGCATTTCAGATGGCAGGCGCCGCAAGACAAGATTGCGGCCAAGCTGTCGGGTATGGCGCGGACTCTGTCCGCAAGTTGGAATATGCAAAGAAGTGTTTTTGCAATTCAGCTCGATTGCAAACGGCACTCGGAAACACGCCGTAATTCAATTGGCACGCTGTGAAATCGAACTGACAGCAGCTCAATTGGTGCCTTCGTTAAAGTAGGCTGAGTAGGCGAGATTTGAACAAGATAGTTTTGGGTTGTGTTTCTTGTTACCTTGGCCTTCTCATTTTTTTGGCCATGACTTCCTGCATCTTACGCAGAGCGTCGTCTGGTAAGTGAGCACACAGTGCTACCAGACGAATTCGAGCCAACCGTAGTACAGACCCAACGTGGCTCCGCCTGGACAGTTTGCAGAATTCTATTCATGGCGTTTTAAAAATTGACCAGACCCTCTCAAATAGCCCCATTTCCCCAAATATACAGCTTGCGTAATACGGCTGCTGGCGGCCCTACGCCGTAATCGACGAAGGGTACAAAATGTCTGATCGCTTGGTCCTCATACTCGCTTCTGTCGGTCTTGTTCCAATCGCATTCTCTTATGGATTGATCCCCTAGAAATCGGTAACTGAACTATTGGGATTTCCAGTTTAGGGGACAGATCAAACCCATGTCTTTCGCGCGATCATGGGCCTCTATCTGGCGAATGTCTGCTTTTGGCTTGCGGGCCGTTGCGTGCTCCGTTCACGCGCCCAGCCCTATGGAGCCTATTCATCTTTATGAGCGGGCTTGCTGCTAGCCGGATTGTCAGCATCCTTGTTGATGGCATGCCGAATTTTGTCCTATTGTTCTATTTGTTTGCCGAAATTACATTCGCTGTGCTGGCGCTTACGGCAATCAAGAGGAACCCGTAGTTCAGGTGGGAAGTTATATGACGCAATCATGGTTTTCGTTTCTTGTCGCGGCGTTTGTTGCATGCGCCGGCATCACCGCAAGCGCCGATGAGACAAAACAAGCAGCCGTCGATCAGTCCTTTGAGGCTGTGCAGGCCGCAGTTTCGGCGGCGGGTTTGGTAGAGATCATTCAAATTGACCACGCAAGGTTGGCTGCAGCGGTGGGTGTAGAAATGCCATCCGCCCGCGTCCAGCTTTTTTCTGATCCAAATCTCAATGCCCTAGTTTTAAAAGAGAATATTCGGGCAGGTCTGGATTTACCGTTCCGGGCTCTGTCTTATGATGAAGGGGGAGTTCCAGCTCTTTCCTACACCTCATCGGCCTTCCTAGCGCAACGACATGGCTTGACCGCTACGCTCGCTGATTTTGATGCCCGGTTGAGTGATGTCTTCTCACAAGTGGAAGAACTGTCGCCACAGCAGGTCGCGACGCAAGATATCACACCTGATTTTGCGATCCTTGAGATCGAATCAAAATATGGGGTCAAGGAAACTGTTGCACGGCTAAGAGATGTTGTTACGGCCCAATCAGATACGATCTGGTTTGGCGATATCGACTTTCAGGCAGAAGCAGCTGACTACAATGTGTCATTGGTGCCTGCGCAGCTTCTTTTGTTTGGTGGCCCGGCACCGGGCGGCGTTGCGATGGCGGAGTTTCCGGCCATTGGGTTAGATGCATTTTGCCAAAAATTGCTGGTTTATGAGGGCAGTGATGGCAAGGCAATTGTGATATTCAATGACATCGCAGCCCTGGCACGCCTCCACTACGGTCGCTCCACTGAACCTCATAACCTATTAAACCAAAGACTAACTGCGACCTTTAGCGGGGCTGTCGAATGACGCGCGGTTCAACTGCATTTCGTTAGTAACGGAATATATTTTGAGTTACTTTCTTAACCGAAATGCGCAGGTTTCTACTACTTTCTCGCTTTTGGCTAAGGTCCTTTTTGCCATAAAAATCTTCTGCGGAGATTGCAGCGATGGTTCGCAGAAGCAAACAAACACGGGTTCCTGCAAACCTGCGGTTTTTACGAAGTTGCCTAAAACATCCCATAAGCTGACACCAAAGACGGCGAGAAGGTTCCAGAAACTGAGGTCGCCCCACAAGCCCGATTTTCGCTGCAACACACATTACCCACTTCAGCCCGGAACATAGCGGCCTTGCCGCTCAAGCCTGCGTGTCTTGCAATAATCCAGCCCAATCGGGATGTTGGCGAGACGGATTACATTAGGGTCGAGTTTCACGGTCCTATCACGAGTGCATCCGCACTACGGACTTTCGCTGCGGTTCGAACGAACCCCTACTGCATGGACAAAACCGCCAACTTTGGTCTCACCTTCCGGCCACCCTTCGCTCCCCGCCCCCGGAAACCACCGCGCTGATTGACCGGTCGCAAACTACGCGTTAGCTTTCAAGTTGACCACTAACCTGCGGGTTTCCACGAACTGCTTTGAATTTAGCAATGCCAAGAAATTTTCAGGTTTTGAAGGAGACAAAATGCCTGGCTATACCTACAAGGGACTGGGATGGCTGACCCTTGCGTTGTTCGCAACTCAGGTGTCTGCGCAAGACGGATCGCAGATCGCGCAGAATCGGGCCCGCGGTGAAGAAATAAACAATGGCACCAATCCGACCCTGCTGACTTCAACTGCAGGCATCCAGTATCAATACAATCAGATCAACCCCGATTTGAATGCAGGTTTGTTTGAGATGTTTTATCGCATTCCATTCGGGCCAACCAAGAACATGGCCTTTGAGTTTACTTTGCCCTACGCAGATGGCGCATTCGATGACAGTTACGATTTAGGTGACGTCAGTTTTAAGTTCATGCATGTGGTGGATGTGAACGAACGCCGTGGGATCGCCTATACTGCAGAGTACTTTTTTGACACCGCAGGCCGGCCCGAATTGGGATATGGCGAAGATGTACTGGAACTGAGCGCGTTCTATGCTTTTTTTCAGGAAGGTGGAAATATTTTTGCACCTGCAATTGTACAAACCATTGGTCTCGAAGGCAAAGATCAGCTTGGCAATGAGATAAACAGGACCACGATTGATTTTTACTATGTTCCAAAACTTGCCAATCCGAAATTTTTTGTCACCTTTGACCCGGCTCTCAGTTATGACTGGGACACCGATGAAGGTTTTGGCAGCCTTCAGGTGACTTTCGGGATGCTTACAGGCAGGGCTCTAGGGGGCGATGGCCAGGTTTTCATAAAACCGGGGATATACGCAGGCGGCAACCGCCCCGTCGATTTCTCGGTCCAAATCGGGTATAAAATCCTCAACTTCTAATTAGCACAATTTTTTATTGCAGCTTTTCGCCGCAAGAATAGGATATCAAAATGACAGAACGGACCCGGTTTAATCGCGTGTCAGCGGCAGCGGCGATGGTGTTTTGTGCAGTATCCGCACCGGCATGGGCGCAAGATGTTACACTGATTACCAATGTGAATATTTTTGACGGTGTTAACGAAGCGCTGATTGAGAATGCCAATGTGGTGATCACGGACAACCTGATCACAACGATTTCCTCCGAGCCTCTCGCAGTCGCCAATGGCGTTATCATCGACGGCGGCGGGCGCACGTTGATGCCCGGCCTGATAGACGCGCATTGGCATACGCTTTATTGCTGCAACCCCCAAAGTGTCATTGCGACCGGCGACATTCTTGAGGTTGCGGTTCGCGGTGCCATCGGGTCCGAAGGTACGTTGTTACGTGGCTTCACATCCGTGCGCGATGTCGGCGGCAATTCCTTTGCTATCAAACGGATGATCGACGCAGGCGAAATCAAAGGGCCCCGTATCCTGCCCTCAGGCCCGCCCGTTACCCAGACTGGTGGTCACTTTGATTATCGCCCCTATCAAGCGGTGCCCACCAACCCGTCAGATTCACAATGGTATTGGTATAGCGTCGGGTTGATGGCGCAGGCCGATGGTGTGCCAGAAGTGATCAAGCGAGCTCGCGAGATCATGCGCATGGGCGCAACCCAGCTTAAGATTTCCACTGGTGGCGGGGTTTCATCAACGTATGATCCGCTGGATGTGCGCCAATACACCAAAGCCGAGATCGAAGCGTTCGTGGAAGTGGCCGATACCTACAACACCTATGTCGCATCTCATGTTTTTACCGACGATGCCGTCGAAATAGCCGTCGCAGCGGGAGTGAAGTCCATCGAGCATGGTTTCCTCATGAGCCGCGAGACGATGGAACTCATGCGCGACAATGACGTCTGGCTGTCGGTGCAGCCCCTGCTGGATGATGAAGACGGTTTCTCTTTCGATGATCCCGTCAGTCAGCAGAAATGGATCGACGTCACGAACGGCACAGATTTCACCTATAAGACGGCGAAAGATGTTGGCGTGAAGGTCGCTTTTGGCACTGACATCCTGTTCGACCCTGCGCTGGCTGAACGTCAGGGCGCGTTTCTTGCCAAGTTGCAGCGCTGGTATACCCCCTATGAGGTGCTCAAGATGGCGACCTCGACCAATGCCGAGCTACTTGAACTATCCGGTCCACGCCACCCCTATCAACAAGGCGATTTGGGTGTGATTGCAGAAGGCGCTTACGCCGACTTGATCCTTGTTGACGGCAATCCACTAGAAGATATCGACTTGATCGTAGACCCTCATGAAAATTTCGACCTGATCATGAAAGACGGCAAGATTTACAAAAACACACTGGATTGATTTTGAGGCAGCAGCTTTTTCAATGGCTGATTTCTTTCGGCTGCTCTGGGCTTAGCCTGTTGAAAATCCGAGTTTAGGCATGAATATCTGGGCAGCTGAATACTGCCCTAAAACCTAGCCTCACAGCAAACGGCAGTTGCGAAACATCTGCACTGTAAAACGGTGCGCCGAATATTGTTTGGCAATTCTGCGGCGATGCGAATGTCGGTTTTGGAAACGCCCCGCGACCGTTCCAGCGGCCTCACCTAGTGAACGACATCGTTTTCTTCAATGGAGCATACACATCCCACCGATATCTGCCGCCAAGCGGGTTGGAACTACATTTTTCGTCAATCTCTGGTCTCCACTGAGAGGATACTTACCAAAGGACGTAGGGGATTGATTTAACTCGAGGAAACGAAATGTTTCTATGGGGTATTGAATTTTTCGATTTTCCAATGTGGCCGTTGTTATCGAGATATCACCGAGAGAGCGGCTGATAGTATGACGTCCCAACCACTTCCGGTTTTTGCCTGAGATCGTTTCAATACAGTGTGGTCCTGATGACACGCAGCTTCCTGTTGTCTTGCTGTCAATCCGGAGTGCGTTCGGGTTAAAACCATCTAGCATACCCCACAATCGGCTGGTTGCAGATAGAAGGAGTTGAGATGGAAAAGCGGGTTTTGATCACAGCAGGTGCGTCAGGCATCGGGCGCGCGATGGGCGAGGTTTTTGCCGCTAAGGGCGCGCAAATTTGGGTGACCGACATTAATGACGAAGCCCTCGCACAGGTTCCCAAAGATTGGCGGCGTAGTCCGGTAAATGCGGCAGACGAAGCGCAGATGGCAGCATTGTTTGGCCAAGTCGCGCGTGACTGGGGCGGGGTCGATGTGCTTTGTGCGAATGCCGGAGTAGCAGGCCCGACAGCCTTAGTTGAAGACATTGCGCTAGAGGATTGGAAAAGCTGTGTTTCTGTTAATCTTGAAGGCGCTTTCCTAGCTGCGAAATACACTGCACCCATGATGAAGGCGCAAAAATCAGGAGCGATTATTTTGACCTCATCGACAGCAGGAATCTATGGGTATCCCAATAGAGCACCCTACTCAGCGGCAAAATGGGCGGTCATTGGCCTTATGAAAACATTGGCCATGGAATTAGGCCCATTTGGCGTGCGGGCCAATGCGATTTGCCCCGGCGCGGTGGAAGGGCCGCGTATGGAAGGCGTGCTAGAGCGGGAGGCGGTGGCAAAGGGGATGACACGTGACCAAGTCTATGAAGGTTATGCGGTCGGAACCTCGATGCGTTCTTTTGTGACGGCGCAGGATGTCGCCAATATGGCTGAATTTCTAGGAAGTGATGCTGCACGGCTTGTCTCAGGGCAAACGATCGCGGTGGACGGGCATACAGAAAACCCGGACCCTAAGGTGTAACATCGAGCGGACTGAAAATTACGAAAGCCCGCAGATTGCGAAAGGCACTCGCACGCTTAGGCAGTTACGGTCAGGTGAAAAAGGCGGCGGTACGCTCAATGGTCCAAAAAGCAGCGACACTGCCAATCATGTATCCCGCCAGTGAAGTTCCAAACCCCACCAATCTTGGATTGGGAGACGCCCATGCTGCTATTGCCCTTCGGAACACCATCGCGATGACAAGCAAGCAGGCGACAAACACCAACTGTCCGGCTTCTATCCCAAAGTTGAAAGCCACAAGCGCGATCGGAATTTCGGATTGAGGCAATCCAATTTCCTGCAATGCGCCCGCAAACCCCAATCCGTGTAACAGACCAAAAGCAAATGCGACCAACCAAGGTGATCGCTGCATCATGGTCTGGCGGTCTTTGTGTTTGTTCACGATTTCGACCGCTAGAAACGCGATTGAGAGGGCGATCACAGCTTCGACGGGAGGCGCTGGCAGCGAAACCCATCCTGTAGTGGCTGCTGCCAAGGTAATACTATGAGAAACGGTGAACGCTGTGATCGTCCAAATCAAATTGCGGCGGTCGGGTACAAGGAGAAGCAAAGCAAAGACAAAAAGAAGATGATCAATACCACCCAGAATATGGTCAAAACCAAGCGTAAAATAACTTGATATTACCGATAGGGTAGTCAGCGCTTCGGGCAATGTGGCTGATGGTGCATCAGGCGTTAATCGCAATGTTGTCGCTGATGCGCCCGGCTCTGGCACAAAGCGAACGAGCACATCAGTCGCAGTGCTCTCAAGCCCATCTATAAAGACTTCCCCTTCCCAGATAGGGTTCTCACAGGTCGCGATCCAACCGCTTACATATGCACGACCATCGAAACGGGGCATGGACCCTCGCCGCGGTTCACACCCCTCGGGGAGCTCTGCCTCAATTTCCATCGGACGTCCGCTAACGTCCGGCACACGCCAAGTTACCTGCCATTGGTTATCTGCAGCAGGCCCAATCTCAAGATACCCGGGTTCAAGAGCATGGCCGTGAGACGGCGTGGCCAGCACAAGCCCGATCAAGCAAGCAAACATCGCGCAGAGGGCTTGCTTCATTGTGAGAGCACCTGAGACACGTCGGGCATCACAATGTCATATTGATCTCGAAGCAGCTCGAACCGCTCGCTGCGCAACTCTTCGGCTTTGTTGTGACGCCAGTCTAATTCAACACGCGCGCGTATCTGTTCAAAGGGTGGCAAAACACCGGGCTCACGTTGATCAAGACGCACAAGATGTTGACCGTATCCGGATGTAATCGGCCCGCTCCAAACACCAGGCTCTAACTTTTCAATTTGCTCAAACATACCCTGCCCAAATGCACCATCTACTGCCGCAGCGGGTATCGGGGACACCAGCGCAGGTAACAAAGATCTGGCACCAAGTTGGGTAAAGTCTTCACCTGCCGCAAGATCTGCGAGCACAGCGGACATGGATGCTTCGACTGGTTCGGCAAGCAAGATTTGCGAGAACGCGATGCGTGCCGCGCTATGGTAGGCCTCGGCATTCTGGGTGAAGTACGATTTCAAAACGGCGTCATCCGTAAGAGAAGCCTCTGCACCGGCTTCGGTCAGGAATTCCATTTTCTGGCTCAGACGTTTGCGTACGATTGTATCGCCTTGATCCAAACCCAGCTTCAGGGCTTCTCGGACGTAGATTTCCTCGCGCACAAAAGAAGCGACAATGGCATCGAGTTCCTTTTCGGATGGAAGCCGCTTCCACGTTGCCTTGAATTGGGAGGCAAGCCATTGGGCATCTTGTGTGGACACGACGATGCTTGGGCGGTCAGGTTTTGGCGGCGTATCGTCTACCAATGAGTATAGCGAAAACAGCACGGCACCGATGACAAAGAAATGAAACAAGGGTTGCCGCAAGAAAGAGAGAAACATTGTAGTGGTTATCCAGTAATCAGGTCCCAATCGGAGCCCTATTTCAGCGCCCAAAATACCTTAGAAAGGAAATACGTCCCAAAGGAAACGACGAACTGAACTTATGTTGTTTTCAAGGTCATATTATAGTCGAATTGGACCGGGGAAACGATTGCCGCCCCCCCGGCCCGGCAATTAATTAGGACGGCGAGTACCAAATAGGTGACGTGTATGCACGTTCTTGATGGATTAGCTCAATGCCTTCTGGAAGTTCAGCACCGAGGCGCAATTGGTCATACAGCACCCACCGAGGTGTCGGAATTTCAAGAACCCGAACGTAATAGAATGCGCTCTCAGCAGCATCAAAATCGGGGTCCGTCCATACTGAAATCAACTCGGATGCACCAATCGTGTTGGTCCAATTTGCGGCTTCAATGTCGACCGTGTTGCCCACGGGTGGCAGTTTGCCGTCGGCATCAGGTTCCCGATCTCCAGACCAAACGACATCGTGCACTTTTTCCTGCAGGTTGCCATCGGCGTCCATCCACCCTTCGACAATTTGAACGCGATCAAGGTTTGCGCCGATAGGATCGCGCAAAGCGTAAGTCAGGAATGTCGGTGCTTTCCCATCTGGTGCTTTTGTCAGGTCTCCCCCCATTGGCACGCCTTTTTCGTAACCAACAAATGCAAGTTGACGGCTGCGCAGGTCAACTTCATCAAATTCCCAACCACCAAAGAAACGTACTGCCATTCGCGATCCAGTGGTCGCGTAGGTTTCCTTGCGCTCCATTGCATCAAAAAGCGCGGCCCGCGTATTTTCGGTTGCCCATATACCCTGATAGCCCGAAGCAAGCAGCGTATCGCCTTCAATGGCACCAAGCGCTGATTTGACAAATGGGTGCGATACACGACTTTTCGAAGGTTCAACACTCGTGGATTTGCCGAAAAAGTTCTCCTCTTCAGCCGTTGGCAAGGATGTATGCGAGTCGGTGGCACCTATCATCCCGAACTTGTAGGGGTTGGTGCCCAGCTTCTTTTCGAGCATCAAACCATTTTTCAATGCTTCGCGTGCATATTCACGCGGCAGCATTTCTGGAGTTTTAAGTTCAGTAATATCGAGATTCGCGACATCCCAAGTCCCGTAATCGGCGAATTCATCGTCAGGAGACACTGTTGGATGGGTCTCGCCGTCACCCTTTATCTGTGTGACTTCGTAGAGCGGTTCCCACTTTGCTCTTAGTTCTACATAGTTTTCATCAACCACACCGCCGGCATAGGTTCCTTCAACTGGGAACATCCACCCATTCGACAAGTTGCCGTTATGTGCAATGGCCAGTGCTTGGCCACCAGTATTCGCCTCGTAGTCTTCGAGCCATTGATACAGGTCCAGCGGGTCTGTCGTCCCCAGCGGTGCTTGGGTGGTCAGTGGAATAACTTGCCTTGCCCGTGGTCCGCCGTCGCGCAGGACAACGTTGCGGTGCAGGTTGAAGCCTTTTGGAACTGACGTCCATTCGTACCCAATGAACGCCGTGAACCGATGTGGCTCGTTAAAGCGTTCGGCAGCGTCGATAATTTTTTCCCAGACACCATCGTAAATGGGCGATCCGGGGCTGTACGCCTCTACCAAATCTTCTGGAACTGTCCCCTGAGAGAAGTTACCAATCAGATCAAAGGCAGCTTTGGCCGCATCTTCTCCACCTTTCGCAAAGCCCTCTGCCCACTCTTTGCCCTTCGGGTCCGCGAGGATATTTGGCGCACCATTCTGGATGTCAGTCGCGATCCCCATCAAGTCGGAGTGGTCGGCAACAACCAAGAAATCTAGCGGGCGGCTGAGCTTCAAAGGTTGACCGGTTGATGTTGTAATCTCTTCACCACGGGCAAGGCGATACGCCGTATCTGGTCCTGTCGTATTGCCGAACAAACCTGCATCAAGAGACAAGCCCGTGTGTAGATGGGTCTCACCCCAATAAAGGTTGCTAGGAAAGGACCGCTTGGCATACGGCGAATAGGCCTTTCCAGGATAAATGCTCCCAAGGTGCTGCAACGACACTAACTACACCCATCTTTTGGAAAGAATGGGTCAAAAAGAAACGTCAATGCTGAGCTCACAATTCTGATGCGAGTGTATTCAGCTTGGCCGCTTGCATGGGTCGGTTCAACACGCGAGCGCCGGGACAATCGAGATTCTTTCATATGCATTTAGGTTACTGGCGTTGTGCTCGACACTCAATCCTTTTGGTAACCGTACTTCCCTCCCGCCCATTTCAGATTGATCTATGTCAGCCACGGAACAGCTCGGTTCTGGCGGAATAGATTTGAGTCGATGACCCTGGTGCATGAAGCCCGTTGAGACCGATAAACGGGCCCATTCTGGTGATATATTCTAGGCTTGGTCGAAGACAACGGAAGCTCCCGCGTATTTTTGTGCAAGATTCGCGTTCAGAAGGCATCCATTGCGAAAGCAGTATTCTGGAGAATGATGTGCTCAATATACGCAACAATTTCCGGTGGCTAAGACGTTCAGCAGAATGGACTAAGAGCCTAGGGCAGATGATCTCGCCTAGTCGTACATCTCCTTGGATGCGACTTAATGCAGGTCACGCTGAACAGCGGATGCTTGGCATCAGTTTTCCAAACGTTCATTTGTCACAAGGATTTTGGCTTGCATTGAACTACAAATTTTGAACTTGTCGGTTCATGAGCGAGACTTGGAAAGAGATGCTGACCCGGCTTTACACAGGGTCCAGCCTACAAGCGCGGCGATTTCGCCTTGCGCTGATCAGCTTCGACGCGCTCACCATTATTCTGTTCATCGTCACCGCTCCGCTTCCAAAAACGCCCGCGTTGAATGCCCTTATTCTTCTGGTCGGGGCGGTAATTTTGGTAGATTTCTGCGCGCGTTTATGGATTTCGGAGGATCGTGGTAAAACGCTGCGCCAACTCTATACGATCGCTGACATGATCGTTATCGCGTCACTCTTAGTGTCGCCCTTCATCGATGAAAGTATCGCGTTTTTACGCATCTTGCGCGGTCTAAGATTGATCCATTCTTACCATCTGTTGCACGATCTGCGCCGAATGAGCCCTTTCTTCACTAAGCATGAATATGCAGTGGTCGCGGCCGTGAACCTTTTTGTTTTCGTGTTCTTCACAACCTCCGTCGTGTTTGCCTTTTTTGTCGATAAAGCAGCTGGGTTCGAAGGGTACATAGACGCCCTTTATTTTACAGTGACGACGCTAACGACGACCGGCTACGGAGACATTACGCCTGAAACCATCGGTGGAAAGTTGTTTTCGGTGCTGATCATGATCGTTGGCGTGGCTCTGTTTGTGCAGTTAGCAAGGGCAATAATCCAGCCAGCAAAGGTCAGCCACAGATGTAAGAGTTGCGGGCTTTTGAAGCATGATCCGGACGCGGTTCATTGTAAGCACTGCGGCGAAGTCGTGCAGATTGAAACGGAAGGTTTAAACTAACGCGCGACCGCCCACGATGCGTCAGAGCTACAGCGGCCATTTTATCTGCTTTCACAAAGTCCTCAGACGCACTAGGCGTTCCTATCTTCGCATTCTGGGGCAAATCATGGCGCAAAAAGCTACCATTTATAAAGTTGAGCTTTCCGTAACTGACATGGATCGTCACTATTATGAGACCCATAAACTGACCGTTGCCAAGCATCCCTCAGAAACGGATGAACGGTTAATGGTGCGTATTCTCGCTTTTGCACTGAATGCCCATGAACACTTGGAAATGACTAAGGGTCTTTCGGCGGATGACGAGCCAGACATTTGGCGAAAAAGCCTGAGTGGTGAGCTTGAGTTGTGGATCGCGTTGGGACTTCCGGGCGAGAAGGTCGTTCGTCAATCCTCTGGCAAAGCCAACGATGTGATAGTCTATTGTTACGGCGGCAGGACGGCTGAAATGTGGTGGGAGAAGATCAAAAATAGCACCACTCGGTTTGACAACCTTCAGGTGGTAAACCTATCCGAGAACGAAACCAGCGAACTAGCGAAACTGGCAAGCCGTTCGATGAAGTTGCAGGTTACTATTCAGGACGGCGATGTGATGGTCAGTGTTGATGATAGCATCGTTTACGTAACCCCGGTCAAATGGAAAACTGCCGGTCATTGATCGTCGATCGGCTCACAAGGCGCCTATGAATTTCGTATGTAGAACGCTGCTCAGTTGACCGATGGCCCTCTGTGTTGGCACGCTTGAACCGCTCTGTGACGCCCAACTTGGTCAGTTATGGCTGGCTACATGTCCAACAAGGTTGCCGTCAAGAGTATAGCTTTGACCAGCGGTCCAACCATTTGCACTCAAAGCATCCCGCACTTGATCGCTGCTTACGTGTTTGTCACGAGACTGCTTGTTGCAAGTAACGATCATGACTTCCTGCTCTAGCTTGGAGTTCTTAGCGAGCCAGTTCTTGAGCTCTTGCACCGAAGAGATCTTTATCCGCCTCAGTTTTGGTATCATCGTTGCCTGCAATCCAGTGAGAGTCGTTGTTCTTAATAGGCTGAAGCGGCCATTGGCGCAAACCTCGAACAAGGTCGGCTTTGTTCCGCAATGCAGACCCTAATGCATGACGCTCTCGAAAGCCCGCTTCGAGCCGCTAGTGTGCCACCCTGTGCGGTTCTTGATCAGACATAATGCTTGCGGATGTCAGTCGAAAAAGCACCCCGGATAGCCATAGCCCCAACGCCAAGGCAGGCCAGAGCAAGGGCTACCGCCAAAGCGAACGGAGAGAAACATCGCCTTTGCAATTGCATCGTAAGCAAAGTCCACGTCTTCCGGCGACATTCCATAGAGCAGGTATAGAGCGTTCTCGCGTTCTGCTTGACTGTTCCGCACACACATCATCAATTTATTGTCCGCCAGCAGTCGCGCCTCGAAGCTTGCTTCGGCACCCAGGTCGCCACCAGCCGAGTGATAGGATTGGTCGTGTGTCACACAGCAATCTTCCCAAGGCGGGTTTTCCATGTGGGCTTCAGCAAAACTGGGAAAGCGGATGGATGCGATACTCCAGCCTCCAGATATTCCACCGCTACATCCGTCCGTCGTGAACGGGCCCAGCTCTGTTTCAGGATCACGCTGGACCTTCTCCAGCGCCCGTTGTGACGGCATCTCGACTGCGCGCCGAAATGCAGTGGTTTCGGTGTCTTGAGCTGTGGCCTGCGCGGCGCTAATCCCAGCAAGCAGACCAATTGCAATGAACTTACGGAGACGCATCGCTGTAACTAGACCAATCAAAGTTCCGCCTCTGTCAAGGCTATGAGACGCGCATTTCGTGTCGATAAAGGATGAAGCTGAATTCCACCTGTGACGGGGCCTGTAAACGTCGCTATATGCTTCATAGCTCTGTGACAACTGTTTTTGGACGCGACACTGTCACGATGCCAGTCCGACCAAATCAGACCGCTAAGCATTTAAGATTAAATATAATTTTTAATTTATTGCTGCCCAGTAAGAGATAATACGTCACCCCTAGGCTGTCTTGCCAATGTGCTGGGCCGCTAGACACATCAATGTCGCGGTACTTTTCGCTAGGTGTTTAAGGGCATTGTGTGGAGCCCATTTTTTTGAATTGGATGAAATATTGCAAATATTGATTAAGATCGCCTCGGAACCAACCGTTCCAGCGCGTGAGATGCTGCCCAAGGGATATCGGTTTGTTCCGATGCGCCTCTTTGCTTATTAGGCTGGGCTGGCCGTAATGCCGACACGGATGAGAACCAAAGTCTTTGGGATACACAAATTTCCGGGGTAGATAATCATCTTCGCCGCACGCTCGCCTAACTTGCGGCCTCCAATATTTGAACCATTTCCCCATGTGTGAGCGGGAACGGATTGCCTTTCATCGAGGACGCATTGGCGGCGGCTATAGCGACGCTAGAATGGTCTTCTGAAGAAAGCCCTAAATCATCTAGACCGCGCAGGCCCAACCCTTTTGACCACCGTCTGAGCTCAACTATCCCGCAGCCCTCCCGACCGTTGGCAAAGTGAGTGTCGACCAACCCCAGCACCCAACTTATCCGTTCATGAATGTTGGTGTTCTTTTCCGCTTTTCGCATATGGCTGTCCAAAACGGCGGGCAGCAAAGTTCCACAAATTTCGCCATGTGGCGTGTTGGTCATGCCTCCGATCACACCAGCAAATCCATGAACGGCACCAAGCCCCGCATTTGCCAAAGCCATACCACCGCAGGTGCTGACCCAAGCCATCGCATCCCAACTGTCGGGGTGATCATTTTCGACCACCTCGCGCAGAACTTCTAGGCCGACCGGTATCGCCGCACGGCAAATAGCATCAGTCATCGGGTTGGATTTGACACTTAAGAATGGCTCAATCACCTGCGTTACAGCGTCCAAACCGGCTGCAAGGGTCACATCTTGGGGCGCGCCCTGCATCAGTCCTGCGTCAACGATTGCAATCTTTGGGATCATCCTTTGATCGCGCAGGCTGATCTTTAGGCCATGTTCCGGCACTGAAATGACAGCGTTTTTGGTTACCTCCGCACCTGTTCCCGCCGTCGTAGGAAGTGCGATCATGGGGATTGGTGGATGCTCTAGTGCGCGGCCATCCCCCACGACTTCCAGATAGTTGGCCGCAGGTCCACTGCAGGGGATTAGGGCTGCCAGTGCCTTAGCAAAATCGATGACTGACCCGCCTCCCAGAGCAATTACAACTGCGGGTCGAAAGCCGTCAAACGCGACCAAAGCGGCTTGGATATCTGGCAAGGACGGCTCGTTTTGGCAACTGATTGTCTTGATTGATAGCCCAGCTTCTTTGCATGAGGTCACCAGCCATTCAGCTCGATTGGCATTCGCCCCATGAACCAAAAGGGCGGAGTTGCCAAAGCTCTTGGCTAAGGTCGAGGTTTGCTTGCTTTGGCCGCGCCCAAAATGGATGGTTTGGGGACTGGAAAATGAAAACATCTATCTTTTGCCTTTTGATGTGAGGGCCGTGATCCGAAATATTTTGCCCATATCAGCGCCCTTGCCTAAGTGGAGGAGCTTGACCACCCAGTCTAGCCATTGGGCTTCGGAGAACGTCTGCTAATCCAGTAGCAACAATATTACTTTTTGTGGCACCGCGCACAGCATGTTTTTGCTGCTTTTTTTGCATAGGTTGGTCCGCCATACTTCGTATGGTGATCTATATAGTGA
This sequence comes from Sulfitobacter sp. SK012, assembly GCF_003352085.1. Taxonomy (NCBI): domain Bacteria; kingdom Pseudomonadati; phylum Pseudomonadota; class Alphaproteobacteria; order Rhodobacterales; family Roseobacteraceae; genus Sulfitobacter; species Sulfitobacter sp. SK012. The sequence goes on along the minus strand of NZ_CP025804.1, from coordinate 1,142,771 downwards.
GACGCGCGCGGTCCGGCACGTAGTAGACTTGCGTTACGGCCTGCTTTGGTCAAGTCTTGCCAAAGATAGAGGTCAAAGCAATCCGTTCTTAGAGCGCCGTTCAATTAGGAGTGCATGAAATGACAGATAAAAACACGGTTAGTTTCACTCAAATGAAGGACGGCACAGCAGAAGACTATGCAATGCTTGAAAAGCTCGAAAAACCCTACTTGGCTTTGACGGCTGACCGCGTGTTGGATGAGTTGCGCCGCCAAGGTGACGTATCGCTCGAGGGTTACCACATCAGCCGGCTGGAACATGGGCTGCAATCGGCCACGCGGGCAGAACGCAGCGGGGCGGATCTTGACTGGGTCGTCGGCACATTGCTGCATGATATCGGCGACGGACTGGCCCCGCAGAACCATGACCGTTTTTCTGCAGAAGTGATCCGACCTTTCGTTCGATGGGACGTTGCATGGGTTGTCGAACATCATGGAATTTTCCAGATGCTTTATTACGGGCATCATTACGGATGGGACAGAAACGCGCGGGATCAATTCAAGGATCACCCTTGCTTCTCAAGCTGCTCAGAGTTCTGCGAACGTTGGGATCAGTCCAGTTTTGACCCCGATTACCGCTATGAAAAGCTCGAACACTTCGAACCGATGGTGCGGCAAGTCTTTGCGCGCAAGGCCTATGATCCAGAGGTGATCCGCGAAGGGTTCGTCTCCCCCCTCGTAGCTGCCTAACGAGCGCTGGCAGGTAAATGCGAACTGGTTTCTGCAACGACAATCAGGCTGTCCTTTAGAGGCCGCTTCAATTGCCATGGTCGTGGTTTGAAAAACACTTCACTCTGGGTGGTATTTTCAGGGTAAGCGCGTAGCGCAGGTGCGCGAGGGTCATTCCAGCGGTATTTTGGCACCCAAGAATATGCTAAGATATTTCGTGTTAGTTTTACCAAATTGTGCCCCCAACACTGAGTTGAAGGGTGTAACTCACCGAACAGCTTAACCTCACCCGACCTATAGCAATCACGTGTCGAAAGCCGTCACTCTATGATGCGAACGGGGGGCAGATCATATGTCCGGTCCAAAATACTCTCTCCGGGGCCATAGTTGCGCAATACCATCCAAAAGGGGCCGTCAGGGGCAGGCAACCAGTTCGATCGTGCTTCGGGTTTGGGCGGCTCTGCGCTGATGTAGAGGGTCAGAGATCCGTCGTCCGCCGTGACAACACCTGGAGTAGCGCTGCCAATGGAAAACCTATCAATCGCGTTGGCAACTAAAAGCCGTTCGGGCAGGCGATACATCGTCATGGACCAAAAGAAATCCACCGGTGGCAGTTCGCCTTTCGCAAATGTCATTTCATAGGAGGCTTTGGATCCGTCCAACGGGTGGCCCTGATCGTCCACGACCCGGTTGAGGTACACGGATACGTCCTTAGTATTGCCGAATATCCCGACATAAACACCCAAGGCGCGGTCTAGATACCGCTGCCCGACTGCACTTCGAGGGCCAAAGAGTTTTGTGCCATCTGTCAGCTGCCCTGCTTGCGCCGCCAAAAGGGCGCGCGCATCGTCGATCCCAGCCTGCAGCGTCGCTTTTTGTGTGTCGTCTAGCCCCTCAATATCAAAAGGTTGCCCACTTTCAATTCCAAGCATAGCCAAAGCCGAATACGCCTCAGTATCCACATCAAGTCGTTCGACAAGCGGTAGCAGCCGAGCGGCATGGGTCCAGTAACCCAGTTCGAACTCCGCACCTTCTTCCCAGCCTAACCAATCGATAGTTTCAGCCTGTTGAGGGGCCGGTTGCCCCAGAAATGCACTCAGGGGCTCCAGCACATATCTCTGCTGGATGCGATCCAGATCACTCGGTTGATCAGAGCCCAGGACCTGAGTGCGAGTCAACGTCCCTAGAAAGGACGTTTCACCTTGAATGACCCGGTCGATCCCCTCTGGCAGATCGCCCTCCCAACCAGGCACGACAAGCATGACGGAAACGCCATCATTGCCGTCGTTTACAGAGCCAGCATTATCCAGCACATAGCCCCACAGATCATCCCACTGAGACGTATAGAACCTGTCAGCGCCGATCTCAGGCATCGTCAGCACCCAAGGCTCAGCGCGCAAATCCACCCAAGCGTAGGAATAGGGCGTGTCATTGTTGGGGGTGACGATATCGTTGTCTTCTGGAGACGCGACACCAAGATGCAGCCATTCGCCCATTCCGCCTGCGTAGGACGGCGACCCCTCTTCGATCGCTTGCAGGTACATCGTGCGGTACATCATCACCAAAGGATAAGTGAAGATATAACTATCGCGTGCTGCAATGCGCAGGTCAGTGCTCTGGGCTTGAGCCCCTGCGCCCATCGTTGCGGCAAACAATGTGACTGACAGTGATTTCAGTACTTTTGACAAAATCCGGTTTCTCCTTGGAGGCATTGTCAGAGCAAAGCTTTGAGGCCGCCTGCCCTGCTCTAATTCTCTAACAGGCTGAACAAAAATCCATATTTGGCCGACCTCTCGAAGTATCAGCGAAGGAAACCAGCCTGAGATCCGCGCAAAAAGTATAGCAAGTGATCTTAATCTGACAATGCTAGGTCTTGCCGTTCACCGTCACAAACATCTTTTCAGGGTGCCGGTGTCCCCGCGATCATCCATCCCCTAAAAGTGCGCTCACACCTCAAGAAGCGTCGCGAGCGCGCTGCGCGGCTGCGCAACATCTTCCAATGTATAACTATCAAGCGTGGCAAAGAATGCCTCCTGCGCTTGGGCAAGCGGCCCCCTCAACCCGCAAGCGTTCAGGATCAGGCAGGACTTGTTGGTTCCGAAACACTCCACCACTGGATCATTGCGCTTCATCGCCCGAACGACATCGCCAATGCTAATCAGGTCGGCACTTCGCCCAAGGGTCAGCCCGCCATTGCGTCCACGTTCGGAAATAGCAAAGCCTTCGGCAACAAGCTGTGTCGCGACCTTGGACAGGTGATGTTCGGACAAATTGTAAAGCAAAGCGATCTGGGATGTGGGGATGCGCGCGGGCGTCCTCACGGCCAGTGTGATCAGGATCCGCAAAGCGTAGTCGGTAAATTTGTCCAATTGCATGGTACTATATTTAGCATTTGAAGTGCGCAATTAAAAGCGCTAGATAATACGTATCTAGAATACCGATTAATGGAGATTCTCATGACACTTTCCGAAGCCTTCCTGTGGCCTGGCACCAAAGTTTGCGAAAAAATGGGCGTCGATCCTGAGGGTGAGGCAGGGTTGCTGCGCTGGATGGTCAACACGCTTGTCTATCTTGTGGTCAGCTTGGCTTTCGTCTGGATCTTCGTGGTTTGAGCATTCCGCCGCGCATTCCGGTCACTGTGGACCAAATTCAAAAAGTCGTGGCACAATTTTACGCCCAAGTACGTGTTGACCCAGTGCTTGGGCCCGTCTTTGCAGCGCATGTGACAGACTGGCCGCCACACGAGGCAAAGATCGAACTTGTCTGGCGAAATGCGCTTCTGCTAGAGCGGTGTTACAACGGTAATCCGATGCAAGTTCATGCCGCTGCGGGCAACGTCAAAAGCGATCACTTTGCGGTTTGGCTTTCGCTGTTCGATGCGGTCCTTGAAAAAGAACTACCACCGCCCCTCGCCCAAGCATGGTCAGCGCTGGCCCATAGGATTGGGCGCGGCCTGAGCTACCGCCTCCCTTCGTCATGCGCTAAACATAAAATACCTGATCTAAGCTCGATTTAGATCAGCTTAAACATATGGCGCACTACCCTTCGTCCGATACCATTCGCATCCCCAAATGCGCAGGTGTCGCACCGACGGCGCAACCTCCTCTGGCGGGATCACGGACAAGATACGACATGACAGCCTCATGCTCTCCTCCCATGATATAAGCGGGGCAACGCGCGGGATCGGTCTTGGTGCCCTGCCCGCTGGCACCGGCATAGCAATCTTGGGTCCATTCCCAAACGTTACCGTCCAGATCCTCAATGCCGGCCGACGTCGCGCTAAACGCTCCACTCGGACGCAGCGCGCGCCCGGTTGCATTGGCCTCCATTAAATAAGCCGAGGCCCACGTCAGGGACGGATCCGTAAAGATCGGATCGGCCTGTTGAGGCATCACCTCCTGTGCAAGCTCGGTCCATTCATCAGCAGTGGGCAGGCGCCACGCCGTATCACTGTTCGCATTTATCCAGTACAAGTATTCCATTGTATCGGGGTAGCTTAGGCCCGTTGCAGGGTAATCCACGTCCTTGTCATGGGCCTTAAGCTCCAGAGTGCATTGACCTGCGCCATGGCATGCCTGCCACTGTGCCACAGTCACTTCGCGGGTTTGCACGTGCAAGCGTTGTCCGTTGCCCATGGCTACTGTTTTCGTGTGAATATCAGGTCCAAATGCACGATCGGGGCGGTGCATTATCTGCACCGCCCCGATTGCCAAAGCGACGCCCACAAGCAAGATCATCAGGCTCTTTTTGGACATCGCATTGGTCATTCATTTATCCTCCGAGAAGTTTCAGGTCGCGAATTCCCGCGGCTCTGAGACCTGCTCCATCAGAGAATTGTCCCACTCTCCATCGACCACGAAATGCGCGGTTGCACCAAGTAACGCCGCCTCGATCAAGTTGTGGTTCACATAGGCATAGACGCCTGGTTGTTCGAATGTGTACATCGCCGCCATTGCAGTGCCGCCCCGTACAAACCATGTCTCAAGACCGGTTAAGGGAGCCTCGCTGAACGACGTTTCCCAGACAAAGTTACCGTGTCCACCGATCAGGTGCGGACGGCTGTCGCGGTTGGCCTGATTGTGGATCATCAGCACAGTCTCACCGACATTGAAGCTCATCGCGTTTTCGCCGGTAATCGCCCCAACCGCCCCGTTAAAGACACAGTGGGTCGGGGTAAGCGTGCGCATCGCATCAAGGCTGTCAGCATAGTCATCGCCCGCCGCCTCGTAGGCGATATACTCGCCGTCCGCATCTTTGGGCAGATAGTAATCCTGCTCGCCGATATACGCGATTTTGTCATAGGTCAGCTGATTGCCGTCACCGTCCTTAAGCCCGTCACGGGGCAACACCATCACCGCACCGTTCATGCCGTGCGTGACGTGATACGGGATCATCGCGCCACCTGGGGCACAGTGATAAGTAAAGCAACCTGGCTTGGTCGCTTTCCAGCGCAGCACAGTTTCTTCGCCAGGGAAAACGTGGGTCAAACCACCACCGCCCAGCGCGCCAGTTGAGGCGTGAAAGTCGATGTTATGCTCCATCATGCTATCCACAGGGTTGCGCAATGTCAGTTCAACCATGTCGCCCTCGTGGACGATAATGAGCGGTCCGGGCACAGAGCCGTTGTAGGTCAACGCCCAGACAGAGGCACCTGTATCTTCGTCCACCACCATCAGACGTTCAGTGGTTTCCAAGGTGATTTCGACAATCTTTGGTCCACCGGTCGCGACTTGTTCATGGACAGGGGCATAGGGCGGCGCGACCATCTCTTGTACGACCCGGGTATAGGCCGACAGGTCCGCTGGTTTTGCAGTGCTGTCTGCGGTTTGCTGCGCTGCGGCCTTGTAGAGCTTTGCTGAGGTAGCATTGGCAATATCAAGTTTTGGCGTGCGGGTGCGGGCCATTGCGCCAGTCCCTGCCAGCGCCGCAGCACCAGCAAGGACGGAACCGCGCAGAACGTTACGGCGGTTGGTTTTCATAAGGCCAGGGTTAATGAGCTTTGACATAATATGGTTTCCTTCGATGAGGGTGGCGGGACCAGAATGGCCCCACACTTGGGCTTTCAAAGACCGGCTAGGGCCTCTTCAAAGTTCTTTTTGGCTTTCTTGGGCAAACGCCCCTCCAGAAAGCTGTCTGGTGCGGTGGTTTCGTCACCAACAGCGATGACCATCACCATGCCCATCGCAAAATGCGGCTTGCATTTGACACCGAAAAACCCAGGCTCGGTCAGGGTGACTTCGATCTCTTCGTTGATCTTGCCAGAAAATTCGGTGGCACCCTCGGGCATCATGCCGTCAATGCTTTCGGCGTTGTGGCCCTTGTCGGAAGCCAGAAACTTGACCGTGTCACCAACAGCGATACGCAGAGCGGCAGGTTCAAATATCATGCGCCCCCCTTCACCCTTGTTCAGCATCTTGACCTCAAAGGTTTCGGCTGAGGCGATGCCACCAAGGGCAAAGATTACTGCGGCGGATGTCAGTAGTGTGCGAAACATTTCATTTCCTTTCGAATGGTTCGGTGTTGCCAATAGGGTTAACGGCCACGCAGGGCGCGAACGTTGCGCAAGAGCAAACTTCAGATCGGAGTGGGGGAAATCGCTTGAATACTGGCAATTTGCGTCGGTTGCCCTTAGACACAAAGCACCGCGGTATCGGGACATCACTGTGAATAAATTAGACGAAAGCCTGCTATCGCCTTTGCCACCGTTCTCCAAGTTGGATCGGCCACAAATAAAATCAATTCTGGACCGCGCAACCAGCCGTCGCTTTGACGCGGGCACTGCTGTTTTCGACGAAGGTGCGCCGTCCAACAGTTTCTATCTGCTGTTGGACGGGACGATCCGCGTGGTCAAAACGACACCGGACGGGGAACAAGTCACTGCCCTACACGTCCCCGCAGGACAGCTGTTTGGAATAGCACCAGCTCTCAGGCGCGATACCTACCCTGCAACCGCCATCGCCGCATCAGAGCTGTTGACCCTATGCTGGCCGGCGTCGCTATGGGAACAATTTGTAGCGGATTACCCAGGATTTGGCGCTGACACCTACAAGACGATCGGAGACCGCGTTGCCGAAATGAACAACCGCATCATCGAGATGTCGACACAGCACGTCGAGCAACGCGTCGCGCGCGCATTGTTGCGGCTTGTAAACCAATCAGGCAGGCAAACCGCCGAAGGCATCGAGATCAGCTTTCCCATCACGCGGCAGGATGTGTCTGAGATGACAGGCACCACCCTTCATACGGTGAGCCGCCTCTTAAGTGCTTGGGAGAAAGACGGGTTGGTCAGCAGCAAACGCAAAAAGATCATCGTTTGCGACGCTCACCGTTTAGTGGTTCTGGGTGGTGCGTAACTAACGACCAGCCGCTGCGTGCAATTCTGCTCGAAATGCTGCTTCGTCCAGATCATAGGCAACGCAGGCGTCAATAACTGTGTGAAACGAACTGACAAAACAACCGATGCACAGCATCTTGTGGTTTAAGAAAACAGCGATGGTCTGCGGCCAAAGCGACATCAACATATCCAGCGACAAATCAGGATCGTCTAAGCTTTGCTGTTTCATAGCGCTTACTCTCCTGTCTTACCCTTTGACTAACCGCTTCAAGCCAATCAAACGTTGTCCCTGCGCAAACTTCGGGCGCAGCCGGGCCGATCAATATGTGATTGGAGAACCAAGGGATGACCGAAATCCTAAAGAAAACGGAATAAATCTGGGCAGTGCATTGAATTGGGTCCGTTACTGATCGTGGTCGCTGTGATCACCTTGGCGGGACCGCTCTTGGTCTAATTTGTCGCGCAATCCTCGCGCTCTCGAACTTCGGAGCAATTCATACCCGTCATTCCACAGCAAATTCTTCCAGAAGGCGGTGCACTTCACGCACCGGAACACCGATGTTCGCGCCCCCAAATTCAGGCAGTATCGCGGCATTTACAGCAACCACATGACCGTTGCGATCCAACGCCGGCCCGCCACTGCCGCCACCGGTTGTTTCCGCATCATAGATAACCGCCTTGTTGGTGATCTGTGCTATGATGCCCCGACTGGCGAGAGGCGCAATTCTGTTTTGCTCCGACAAACGCGTTGCGACCATCCAAAAATCTGTTTCGCCCTTCTCTTGTAATGTGGTGAGAAAATCAGATCCTGCCTGCGCCAAGAGGGCACGCAGGCCAGTAGCAAAGCCCATAACGATGACCTCATCTCCGATTTCCGGCACGCCTTGTGCTAGAGTTAGCCCTCGGTCTTTTGTTGCGGAGGCTGCGATTGATAGCAAAGCTAGATCAGCGCTTTTGCTGGACGCCAGAAATTCTGTTTCAAACGGCATTGGTAAACCAGGCAGGAAGGCCAAGAGCTTCAGCATCTCTGGTTCAAGCCCGCTTCGTTCGAAGGCCAGCAGCTGATCACTGTTTGTCCAAGGCAAGGCGACATGCCGGTTGGTCACAAGCTTACCACTTTCCTTGAGCAAAAAACCCGTGCCGGTGAACTGGAATTCAATGGGCTCTCCCTTGCCATCAATGTCCACCACCGGCTTACCAAAAGGCGTCTGCATAGGTGTCCCGTCCGAACTCAGAACATGGCGCAGCAGTTTGCCGCTTTCTGCTTGCCTCAACCCATACGCGCCCTGCAGGAACGCCACTGACGCGGTCGATGCGCTTATGACACGGGCAGAAGAACCTTGGCGCTGTTCGAGCGAATCAAGCCGCTCAGCATTGGTATTCAGTTGCAGGTCAAGCTGCTCTCGCAACTCCGCAAGCTCGCCTGCGCCCAGCGCCTCTTGGCGCGTTTCGGCAAGGGCGATTGTGATGGCTTCAAGGCGCATGGCCTCTTTCTGGATCCTCTGCTCCAATCGAATGTCACTGCGATACTGCCATAGGACAAAGGTGGTCAGAACCATCAGTGCCAAAATAACCGATAGTCGAAAAACGATTGTCGTTTCCAACAATATCCGCCTCAAACTATCGAACAGCGCATTCGACAGACGCGGTCCAATGGGCCGACGGCTCGTGCGTGCGTAGGCAACCGCATCACTCAGGATTTCTTCAACCGGCCAACTGGTGGGAAAGCTATTGCCGCACAATCGAAACCGCGACATCGGCCCATCTGTTCCAAACTCGATCATGTCACCATGCAAGAGATGCGCTGTCTCGATTTTGCGCCCGTTCACCCAAATGTCTGAACCAGACAAGGCTTCAATCTGGTATTCTTCGCCAGACCACGACAATTGGGCGCACGCAGTAGAGCTTGGCTTTGAGGAAACATCCCTATCAGCCTGCAACATTCGGTCCGCCCCAATCGACACCCGCGAGGTACCGGACGAAAGCCATGTGATCCGACCACGCGACGGGCCAGTCAGGTTCTCCAGAAACGCGCACACATCGTCATGTCCTGAATGAGGAACGTCGCCTGACTCTGTTTTTACATCATTTTCCAAACGGTATCCTCTTTCAGAGTTTTCCGGACTGGCGCTGACCGTTATACCGCATCAAGCAACATCGGTCCAATATGTGGCCGGCTATGCCGATTGTGGACGGCCTCAAACAAGCGACGCGCCTAGCAAGAGCGCGACACAAAACACAGCACCTGCAGTCGGAAATACAATGTGTACCGTAAACGCGTCAGCAGGCGCAGGAACGCCTTTGAGCTTAAACCACACAAGTGCGAGATTGATCATCACAAAGACGCCAAGAAGCACTTCGGAAGAGGTCTCTGCCAACGTGCCTAAAGGCGTAAAGATCGCCAGTACCAAAACGGCTGCTGCAACAAGGACCGTTGCCCTAAGCGGCGTTTTCGTGCGCGGTGAAACAACACCGATCCAAGCGGGCAGCCGCCCTTCTTTTGCCATTCCGTAGGCAACACGGGCGGCCATGATCAGGATAATAACGACACCATTCATCGTGGCCGTGATCGCAACAAGGGTGATCATTAGCGGGGGCAGCCCAGTCAGGCGTTCAAACAATAGGCTGATCGGTGCCGAAGTGCCGGTCAGGTCTTGGACAGAGACATTTTGCGCCGCTACAAATGAGACCAGCACATAGAGCAAAGTCACAATCATCAACGTGATCCCAATAGCCCAAGGCATAATTTTCTTTGGGTTGTTAGCCTCCTCCACAAGGTTGACGACATCGTCAAAACCTATGAAGGCGAAGAATGTGATCATGCTGGCCGCCAGAACGCCAGACAATGCAGACACGTCCGTCAACGGCGGCATCAGCGCTGCTGGTAACGCGCTGAGGCTGTCAGGCTCAGCGGTCAGCCCGAAATAGACGATGACAAGAAGGCCCAAGATTTCCACCAGCGTCATAGCCCCCGCGATGGCCACGGATTCGCGAATACCCCACGAAGCAATCGTCGCCATCGCAACGACAATACATGTAACCAGCACCTCTTCTGGCAGGTTTACCAGTTCTCCGAGGTAGCCCGCAGCCCCCACAGCGATTGCTGCCGCTGCGATCATCGCCTCAACCAGAACGGCAAGGCCAACAATGATTGTCAGCCAAGGGAGGCCAAATGATTTTTCAACATACACCGCTTCGCCCGCAGCCTGCGGCACCCGCCCGGACAATTCGGCGAAAGATGCGGCCGTAAACCCCATCACTATGGCAGAAAGTAGAAATGCGGCAGGCGCATAAGGGCCCGCGCGCACGATCGTTTCACCAACAAGAACATAGATCCCGGCACCAATGGTGACGCCAAGACCATATAAAACAAGACCGACCAGGCCGATCGAACGCTTGAGATGCACAGGCTGTGCAATTGACTGTTTCATGTTCTACCCCGCTTCGTCCTACAGCCTATCGTTGCGTTGCGCGATCTATCTTGATTTCGCTCAAGCCACCGGCGATCCGAACAATGGGTTGGTAAGGTCTAAAAAGGGGTAAGGTTTCCGAAATCTGTGTCCGGCTACTCAGTCGGCCGATAGAACCTGCGTAACCCATTGCGATTAATGAAGGCTATAAAAAGTGAACTGCGTCGATCAACAACACGTGGCTCAACTCTACCTTTTGGAGAAATAGTCGAGGCCGCACCATCTGATGGTCTTTCAGCCAGTAAAGATTGCTCTTCATACCTCCAAACATTTGGAAGATTGAATCGCGCAGCTATGCAAGCCTGAGCACATTCAATGGGTCCAGACCCTAGATGCCCCAAAAGACGGCGTAGGGAACGGCGCTCCAATTAGCTTGCGCAGTGGGTGGCATACAAGGAGCCACCCACTGTGGTGTTTATTCTGCGGGTGTACTGACCGTCTGCCCCAGGGCGCCTTTGATCCGCTCTCGAATGGTCTGCAGCAGAACATAGAGTATTGGCACGATGACGATGCCGATCACGGTCGCGCAGAGCATTCCGCCGAAAACGGCAATGCCGATCGCCTTTTGACTTGCTGCACCAGCGCCTGACGCCACAACCAAAGGCACAACCCCCAGAAGGAAAGACAGCGCTGTCATCATCACAGCGCGAAATCTCTGTCGCGCCGCTTCTAAGGCCGCTTCGCGTATTGAGGCACCGCCTGCGCGTTGCTCCATGGCAAATTCGACAATCAGGATCGCGTTTTTCGAAGCGAGGCCAATGAGCATGATCATCCCAATCTGGGTATAGAGGTTCACATCCCCCGCTGTGATCAGAACGGCCGCCAATGCGCCAAACAAAGCTACAGTTACCGAGAGCAGAATACCAAATGGCATGGTCCAGCTTTCATACTGAGCAACAAGGAAAAGGTAGGCAAAAATGATCGCCGCCGCCAGGATTAGAACCACGGTGTTACCAGCGCTGAGTTGCTGCTGAGCGGTCCCCGTCCATTCATACCCATAACCAGGAGGAAGCGCGGTAACTGCTTCTTCCTGGAGAACCTGAATTGCATCGCCTGTAGAAAATCCAGGTGCCGGTACGGCTGTAACCGTGGCCGAACGAAACAGATTGTATCGGTTGAGAAGCACCGGACCGAGGATTTTTTCGACGCTCATCAACGTCGACAATGGAACCATTTGCCCGTCCGAGGTACGCACGTGCAAGCGGCCGATGTCATCGACATTGTCACGGTAGTTACCCTCCGCCTGGATCATGACCCGGTAAACCTTGCCGTAGAGGTTGAGGTCGTTCACATAAATGGAGCCCAGATGAGCCTGTAGTATCTGAAAGACTTCGCTCACCGAGACGTCGAGGGTCTGCGTTTTTTCCCGGTCAAGGTCGACAAAAAGCTTCGGGACATTGGCGCTGAACGTCGTATACGCGCGGGCGATCTCAGGCCTTTGGTTTGCGGCATATACGAGGGATCCTATGGCGGCTGATAGATCTGTAGCCGTACCGCCACCGGTCTGTTGAACCTTCATTTCAACGCCTGCGCTCACACCTAGCCCACTAATTGGGGGCGGGTTGAAGGCGATTACATTGGCTGAAATTTCCTGGCTGGCGATTCCAAAGATCTGTGCAAGGACCCCGTTCGCGCTCAACTCCTGTGTCGGGCGCTCCTCCCAGGGGGTCAGGTTCACGATGATCATGGCACCGTTCGAACCTGCGCCATTCAGAAGGCTGGTCCCGTTCACCTGAACAGTACTAGATACTCCGGGAATTGCGCGAATTTGTGCATTCACGCGATCCGACACAACCTCGGTTCGTTGCAGCGATGCCGCGTTTGGAAGCTGAATGTCGACGAAAACATAGCCGTTGTCCTCTGATGGCAAGAACCCCTTGGGCAACCCTCCCATCATCCAACTCGAACCGACACCGAGCACGATCAGGATCACAAACCCCAGTATGGGAAGTCGGACCATGCGGCGAACAACGCCCACATATGTGTTCCTCGAGCTGTCAACGACCTTTTCAAATGCTGCAAGCAACCCCTTGGGTGGGCCCGAACGCGGCTTAAGCACAATTGCACAAAGGGCTGGCGACAACGTCAAAGCATTGACGGATGAGATCACAACGGCGACCGATATGGTCACGGCAAATTGTGAAAACAGCTGCCCTGATATGCCTGGCATAAAGGTAACCGGCACAAAAACGGCCAACAAGACAAGCGTGGTAGCAATGACCGGCGTGGTGATTTGGGACATCGCCTTTGCGGTTGCTTCAGGAGGACTTAGGCCTTCATCCGCTATGATACGTTCTACGTTTTCGACCACGATGATCGCGTCATCCACAACAATCCCAATTGCGAGAACCAGCGCGAAAAGAGATATCGTGTTCAGTGTCATCCCCAACACGAGCAGAAACGCAAAGGTGCCAATAAGCGAAACTGGGATAGCGATCGCTGGGATCAGCGTAGCGCGGAAGTTGCCAAGAAAGACGAATACTACCGAAATAACCAGAATGAATGTCAAAATGAGCGTCGAAACCACGTCGTTCAGAGATTGCTGAACGAAATCGGTGCTGTCGAAAGGTACCTCATAGGCCACATCCTCTGGGAAGGCGCGAGAGAGCCGCTCAAGTTCAGCGTAAACACCCTCGGCAACCGCCAAAGCGTTTTCGCCCGGGGCCTGATAGACCGCCATCACAGTCGCAGGATTACCTTCATAGCGTCCGGTAACCCCGTAGGAGCTTGAGGCAAGTTCGATCCGTGCAACATCGCGCAGACGCAACACGCTGCCTGAATCACCGGTTCGAATGATAATACTCTCAAACTCTTCGACAGTTGAAAGCCGGCCTTGAGCCGTTACCGTATATTGAAACTGCTGCCCGTCGGGAATTGGTGGTGCGCCAATCTGCCCAGCAGATACCGTTAGGTTTTGTTCACTGATCGCGGTGATTACATCCGAGGGCGCGACCCCCAGTCCCGTCATCTTGTCAGGGTCCATCCAAATGCGCATGGCATAAGCAAAGTCTGTTAGCACTTCAGCCTTGCCAACACCGGGAACCCGCGCAAGTGCGTCCTTGAGGTTGATTGACGCATAGTTTGACAAGAAAACTTCGTCATAGGTGTTATTTGGTGAGAAAAGCGTGGCAACGAGCAGCATGCTGGTCGAAGATTTCTCTGTAACAACACCTGTCGAAGTGACTTCTATGGGCAGCCCGGACGTTGCCTGCGTAACGCGGTTCTGCACATTCACCGTCGCAATCGTAGGGTCCGTACCAACGTCAAATGTAACCGACAAACTGTAGGTGCCTGAATCTGAACTGTCCGAGGACATATAGATCATATCTTCGACACCGTTCACCTCGGCCTCAATGGGCGCAGCCACCGTGTTCTCAACCGTTTCTGCATCTGCCCCGATGTACGTTGCCGTGACATTGACGACAGGCGGCGTGATGTTTGGAAACTGTTCAACCGGGATGACAGAATAGGCAACGAGACCCATTAGCGTCAGAACTGTCGAAATGACGATGGCCATTTTAGGCCTTTTAATGAAGACGGTCGACAGCATTGGTCAGTTCCCTTCGGTGGTGCCGCTAAGGACAGCATTTACTTCAGCACCAGGGCGAACCCTTTGAAGTCCCTCAACGATAACACTCTCACCGGCGCGCAGTCCGTCAGACACAATCATCGCGGACTCAACTTGCGGTCCAAGGACAATGTAGCGTTGTTCCACGAGTTGCTGATCTGTAACCACCAACACGAAGTCGCCGCGCTGATCGCGCTGAACAGCGTTTTGCGGAATGAGTACGCTCAGCGTCGGCTCCAACGCTTCGATGATGACCGAGACAAAGCTGCCGTCTAGGATCATCTGACGCTTGTTTTCAAACTCAGCGCGTATTGAAATCGTCCCCGTAGATGGATTGATTCCGTTGTCGATAAAAACAATCTCGCCAGGCTCGTCCAAGATTGTCCCATCCGACAAGCTGACAAGTACATTTGGCGAAACATCATTTGCCAGTAGAGCTTCCATCCCAGTATCAAGCTGTTCGACCACCCGCAGCAGCTGTGGTTCAGACAGCGAAAAGGTAACGTACATTGGAGATTGCTGTACCAAAGTTGATAGTGCGCCGCTGGTAGGTCCGACCAGCGCACCAAGACTAACCGATGATTTGCCGATACGCCCATCAAATGGCGCTTTGATTTCAGTGCGTTCAAGGTCTAGTTCGGCTTTTTGAAGTGCTGCTTGGGTGGCAGCGACGTCAGCTTCAGCAACAGATTCATTTGCCTCTGCTACGTCCAGTTCAGATTCCGAAATAACGTCCCGGCTTAGCAGTTCCTGCTTTCGTTTCAGCTCGATTTGGGCGAGCAAAAGGTTGGCTTTTGCGCGTTTTATCGTTGCACTTTCAGCTGCAACTGCGGCTTCGTAGCTGGCCGGATCAATGGTATAGATCAGATCGCCTGCTTTTACGGCCGTGCCGTCTTCCACAACGATTTGTGTCACGGTTCCTGTGACTTGGGGGATCAAGTCAACCTTTGCAGAGGCTTCACCCCGCCCGACAAAAGTTGTTTCGCGCCTGATTTCCTCACTGTAAGCCGCTGCAATCACGACCTTAGGCTTTTCAGCTCCGCTTTGCTGCGCTTGCGCCGGTAGCCCTAGCAGGCAGGTTGCGGCAAGCAGCGCGGCACCTAGTTTCATCTGCCACATTCTATGTGCTGGAAGCTTTCTCTTTTCGGTCATGAACTTCGCCCGCTGTTGTTTGAGTTGAACTAGCTTTGAACTATTTGGGTTGCAGACACAATGTTCAGACTGTCTGGGTTTTGTTGCACAAACCGGCCTGAGGTTGGATTTTTCCCTTACCCCAGATGGCTGCGTCCTACGGTAACAGCCTACAGTGTACCTAGCGGTGTAAAGCCGTTGAGGATGACGGCGCGGATTTGGAGCTCTGACCTAATGGTCGAAGTCGCGCGCGGACACGCGTTGGCCAAGTAATCCAACACACTGCACCTTCGCCTCAACGCAGCTTAGGTGTTGGTATTCAGCTAACCCCGCCACTATGCGCACGCCACTATGTTGAGCATCCAACCGTTTCGTTTTTGGCCCTCGCCCACTGAGTGCCAGCTTCCAGAACTTGGCGTTCTTGTGCAGTGGCCTCCCGACCCGCAATTCATCTTGGCATGTTCGCGGGTCGTAGGCACCATCACCTGTGACGCTACTGATGTCTTGGTCTGGCGTGATCTGTTTGAGTTGGGCTGGCAACATCGTTGCGTTTCCGACAATGTCAGCTCCGCTGAGTGAAGCCATTTCAAGTCTAAGCTGACAAAATGCGTTTTTCTGATAGGCTTCTAATTTGAAAGGTTCCGATCACAAAATATGCCAAAACCATTCATCTCTACGCGAACCATGGTTGGCCTCCAACAAGGGTTGGATTCTTCCGTCGGTCGTCGAGCTACAGACACGGCAATGATGGACGAAGATATACCTATTGCAGCGTTCGAGACACGCCGCGCCTTTATCCCCCAACTTAGTCAGCTTCGATTTTTTGAGCGTGTCGCCCGAAAGAGTGGTGTTGAAAACCTCGTCTTTTCACTTGGCCATGACGCAACAATCGACAGTTACGGGGTTTTCGGGCAGTACGTGGCTTCCTCCGACAGCTTCATTGATGCCTTACAAATTACTCGGGACTTGATGCCTTATCATTCTTCGCATGATCGGCTGTCGATTGACCAAGACAAGAATGTGCTTCGGCTCAATTATCACGCGGCCGTCCGGAACGCCGAAGGATACCGCCATTACGCAACCCTCGCTGCAACAGTGATGCTGAGCATTGCAAAGCCATTCTTTGGGAATGGATTTCGCCGAGCTATCGAATTCAATTTTGCGAAACCGCGAAAAATCACTCCATACGAGGACCACTTTGGCTGTGATGTCTTTTTTGACCGGCCGGAACTTTCGGTCGTTTTCGACTTGGAGGCCGCTGCGCAAAAACGAACGAACGGCATCGAAAAGTCGGTAACGCTGGGGGATGTCGCGCGGGACGCTATATGTCCAGCTCCAAGAGATTTGGTAAGTGCCACAGAGGCGATTGTGCGCGCAAGCATATCAAGTGCGGTCAGCATCGATCAGGTTGCTTTTAGGCTGGATTATTCAGAACGCACCTTACGTCGCCGGCTGGAAGAATGCGGCACGAATTTCAGAGATATCGCGCAGAAGGTACGAATTGAGACCGCCCAAGAACTGATCTTTGAAGGCAATTTGACGATCGCAGAGATTTCCAAACGCGTGGGTTATTCCACACCTTCGCACTTCATACGCGCTTTTCGTCAACTGAATGGGCTGTCGCCATTACAGGCGCGTGCCATCACAGGTTCGTGACTTTTTTTGGCCGCAAATGGTTAGCAAACCTCTGCGGTCCCTAGCCATTTACGCCAATGATCTAGATCGTAGGGGCGGTCGGCACAGCGGTCCCTTGCTTACGACCTCTGGCGGCCACAGCAACGTCGGCCGCGCCTACTTCATCCTTGGCGCTATGAGTTGTTACAAGAAGTACGTGCGGCAGGGGCGTGTTGAAAACCCATGCCGCAGAACAGGAGAACTGCATGTTTCGAAAATTGAGAAGAACGGGGGCGGCCCTTGTTATCACGATGTCAGCTGGATTGGCATGGGCGCAAGAAGTCCCGCCGATGGCAATGACGACTGAAATTCCAGAGGGGGTGACCACCCCGGACAACATTCAAACACGTGTTGGAGAACTGAACTTCTTTGACGGCGTCCCCGATGTCGAGTCGGCTCAAAAAGTCTACAACCTGCTCGACTTCACGCATGCCTATCAATCGTTCCTGGACGGCACCAAGATCGCCTCGATGAGCGCGATCCGCAAAGGTATCCTCGAATTCGGCCCTGCGAACACGACGGCAGTTCTGTTCGAAGAGCTGATGGACTCCAAGTCCCTCTTCCTGACCGCCAACACCACAAGCGTTTATATGTTCTCTTGGTTGGAGATGGGCGATGAGCCGATGGTCATCGAAACGCCACCCAACGTGCTTGGCTTTATCAACGATCACTGGTTCCGCTATGTCGGTGACTTCGGAAACCTTGGACCTGATGAAGGCAAGGGCGGTAAATTCCTAGTTCTTCCACCGGGATACGAGGGTGACGTTCCTGAAGGCTATAATGTCGTATCAACCAACACCTATGGCAACTGGGTGATCTGGCGCGGCTTCCAGAAGGACGGAACAACAACCGAGGCGGTGAACAACACCAAGGAGAAGTTTCGGATCTATCCGCTCTCTCAAGCGGATAGCCCACCGGAGATGACCTTCGTCAACGCGTCCGGTAAGCTTTTCAACACGATCCACCGTATGGATGTGAATATCTTCGACGAAATCAACGACGTCGTACAGGCCGAGCCGCTCATGGGTGAGAGACCTGAACTTCTCGGGCACCTCGCAGCCATTGGTATTGTCAAAGGACAGGCCTTCGAACCGGACGACCGGATGCAATCGATCCTCAAAGCCGCCGCAAGCGCAGGCGCTGTTACGGTCAAGACCGTCATCTCGAAGCCGCGTGATGAAAGATTTTATTGGTATCCCGGTGAAAGCAACTGGCTCACAGCCTTCCCAGGTAAGGCATACACTTGGGAGATAGACGGCGTCACGGTACACGATATTCGTGCCGCATTTCACTTCTACGCAACAGGTATAACGCCAGCTATGGCTGTAAAAGCCATCGGTAAAGGCTCACAATATGCGTTCACCTATCTCGACTCCAACGGCAACCCACTTGATGGCTCCAAAACCTATAAAGTGAACGTACCAAAGGACGTTCCTGCCAAGGATTTCTGGTCGTTTACACTTTATGACAATCAGACACGGTCGATGTTGCAGACCGACGCACAGTTCCCTGCAATCGGGAGCAATGATTCCAGCGTCGTGAAAAACGAAGATGGCTCTTACGATGTTTACTTTGCTCCTGAAGCTCCGGCAGGCAAAGAAAACAATTGGGTCCAGACTATTCCTGGCAAGGGGTGGAATACGATCTTCAGATTGTATGGCCCACTTGAAGCTTGGTTTGATCAAACATGGCGTCCGGGTGAGATCGAGTTGGTCAACTACGCGCAATCAGATGCAGACCAAGCTTCTACAGGGGAGACCGCCAAAGAGATTTCTCTGCGGATCACCGTTGATGGTCGGGTGTCGCTTTATGGCGTGCAGTTTGCGACAGGCTCGACAGACATTTTGCCGGGTTCCGAGATCACACTGGAAGCGATTGCAGGGATGATGGCGGACTTGCCTGACCTCAAAATCGCCGTTGTGGGCCACACCGACCATGTAGGTGGCTACGAACTTAACCTAGACCTGTCCAAACGTCGGGCCGATGCCGTTGTTGCCGAACTGGTCAGCAAACACGGCATCGAAGCCGGTAGATTGTTCGCAGCCGGGGCAAGCTTTCTCGCCCCCATAGCGAGCAATGAAACTGAAGAAGGACGGACACTTAATCGCCGAGTTGAGTTGGTTCGCGCGCCGTAATATCAACCACAGGCGGGGCACTCCTACGCCCCGCCTGTACACGCGTTTCACGTTAAATGTTGATGTCGAGACCGTTGAAAGCAGACGTTAAAATAGTGCCCGTTCAATGTCGGCAATTGGCGGGAAGCAGGCTTACCCGCATAGCAGATGTTTAGCTGTCCCATAACGATCGCCCGATTTGCGGCATTTACCGCTTTAGAATTTAGTGGTCCAGAACCTTGGGGTTAACGCAAGCGATACTCTTTAAGAGAGCGGTCCGTCACGCTCACGCGATAGTCTTGAAGGATTTTCCCACATTCATTTATCTTATGCTCGGCATATTCTGATTTGTTGTTTGGTAGTGCGAGTTCGAGAGTAAAGTGGCCTCCATAGATGGTGACCATCTAACTCGCGCGTCCTAACTCAGCAGGCTTACTTCAGGCAGGACATTCACCCACTCTTCCAGCTAATTCGTGATCCCACCCATCGGTTTGGCCCGTGTTCAACAGCTCCAACGTGGCATCTGTGGCGTCCATCAAATGGTCTGCCTCGAGTATCAATTTATTGGCAAACAGTTCATTGCCAGCGTCATGAGCTGCGCATGCACTCATCAGTATGCGCTGGCCTTGCACGCCGCTTTCAAGAGCAGCTGCGATCAGTTCACGCTTTGTCATCTAGTTAACTCCAATTTTCAGCCCCCAAGTGCCCGCACAGTTTAGCAAAGGCCCGCGTTTGGGTCCGGGACGTTTCGGATAATTGTTTATGCGGCAGCAGTACGCAACTGGCGTCCGGGACGCGGCGTACGAAAGTTAACCTTTAGGACGGGCCTGACAGGTCGCACTGTGCCTGGGTCACGTAGCGCTCCGCAAAACTCGCTGTGTGCAGCTTCGATATCATCCACTCCCCCACGAAGAAGCGTGACTGGGTCGGCTTTACCCTTGATCCGTGCAAGGAGTGCAGCATCTTTAAAAGGGGCATTCGGTCGTAAAATAAAAACGCTACGAACATCCGCCTTTGGGAAGTACGTGACGATCCGCGCACGGCCTTTGGTATTCAATTTGCACATCCAGATTTGGTTCTTGATCTTATCAAAACCGACCTGCGGTTTGGAACCTCGGGTCGCAAATGCATAGAGGACCAGTGCGACACCAACCATCGCAACCGGTAAGCTGACGCCGCGGTAAGCACTAAGCAAGTGGATCTCAGGCAAGATAAACAGAAGATAAGACCCAAGAAGCAGAACACCGACGATAACGCAAAGAGCCGTCTCCGCAAAATAGCGCGCCGCGTCATGTTTCTTGCGCTCTTCGAGAATGAGTTTGTTGTCGGTGACCCGAACATCGAGCGTGGTCCAGGTGTGCTGTTGCGGCTTTTGAAACTTCTTTGGTAAGGTCATGTTAGCTCTCCAAGAAACTACTTCCAGTTAAGAATGGACGCATAACTTGGCGTAGTATTGGCGCTCAAAAGTTCAACCAGAGGCTAAATTGTGGCCTGTTCGACATAAATGCGGAATGTTGGCCGTGCCTTAAAAATCCAAAAGGCGTTCGTGTGAAAGCAACAGCGTGCTTGGGTAATCAGGACTAAAGCGCCGAATTTTCCTGCATAGTCGGTCCAGACGCATAGCGCGGCGAAAGTCCGTTTTGGATGGTGGCCTCAACTGGTCGACGCAACACTTTAATCTTTAGAAAGAGATGGAGTGTTTTGAATGAAGTATCGTCGCAGGATTTACTATTCAGCTGAGCAGCGTGCCGAGATCTGGGATCGATGGCAACGTGGGGAGTCGATGAGTTCGATTGGGCGGGTCTTTGATCGCCAATCGTCGTCGGTATTTTCGGTCATCTCACCTACGGGCGGGATACGGCCGCCGGATCGCAGGCGTGGCAGTTCTGCATTGAGCCTCTCTGAGCGCGAAGAGATATCCCGCGGGCTGAGTACCAAGCAATCCTTGCGTGCGATTGCACGCCAGTTGCGACGTGCGCCCTCAACGATCAGCCGGGAGGTGCGGCGCAATGGCGGATCAGTCGGCTATCGTGCGTCTAGTTCAGATCAGGCTGCTTGGAACCGGGCTCTGCGTCCAAAGATATGCAAGCTGGCTTGTCACCCGACATTGGCCCGCGCAGTATCAGCAAAGCTACGGCGCAAGTGGTCTCCCGAGCAGGTTGCGGGTTGGCTCAAACGGGCGTTCCCGGAGGAGGCGCACAAACAGGTGTCACACGAGACTATCTATCGAAGCCTTTATATACAGGCACGTGGCGTTCTCAAAAAGGAGCTGCTGGCGCACTTGCGCGCAAAACGCACAGTCAGGCGTTCCCAGCATGCCAGCCTAAAGCGCAACGGTAATGGCCAGATTAAAGATGCTGTGTCCATCAGCGAAAGGCCTGCATCCGTCGAGGATCGCGCTGTTCCGGGTCACTGGGAAGGCGACCTGATTGGCGGATCGAAGAACAGCTATATCGCGACCCTGGTCGAGCGGCATTCACGATACGTGATGTTGGTGAAAGTCGCGAACAAGGACACTGAAAGCGTCGTCACTGCGCTGATCAAGTCGGCTCAGAAGCTGCCGCGAGAACTTTACAAATCCTTGACGTGGGATCGTGGCAAAGAGCTAGCAGATCATCCGCGCTTCACACTGGCCACGGATGTCGATGTCTACTTCTGCGACCCGCAGTCACCTTGGCAACGTGGATCAAACGAGAACACCAACCGGCTTTTGAGGCAGTATTTGCCAAGAGGAACCGACTTATCCGTTCATTCTCAGGCAAAGCTCAGCGCAATTGCAAGGCAACTTAACGAACGTCCTCGCAAGACCTTGCAATATCAAACCCCAGCAGAGAAGTTCGCTGAGTGTGTTGCATCGACCGGTTGAGGTCGCCATCCATTTCCTCTTTTTGACGCGGCATGCACATTTTGGCGATACCGGCGGAAGGCAATTTTCGCTAGAAGTACGATATCCCCAACTGTCATTGGCCAGGAGACCCTCACGGCTTTCGACTTCATTATTGTTGGCCTTTTTGACGTTTGCCCGAGACCTTTGGCAAGCGTTTCTGAGTGGGATGCATAGCGGTGTGTTGGCCGCCCCATTGCCGGAATACCCTTCGCACTTCTCTACATTCTCAATAAAGATGCCCCCACAAAAGGCGGCAATGCAGGTGGAGAAATGCGCCACCTTCATCTTCGCCATACTGGATTTTTAGGCCTCTAGCTTCCCCTGGATATCAGTGGGCAGATCAAAGCCCGTGCGAAGGTCGGCGTGGTAATTTGCAGCATTCTCAGAGGGTCAATACCGGTTACCCTAGATCAAGCTTACCTTTGACGTTGTTATACACCGGCTTCGAGATGTGAATTTCGCCAGGTTCAGCCAGTGCCTCAAGACGGGCCGCAAAGTTGACACCGTCACCAAAAATATCATCGCCAACATTGATGCCCATGCGATAGACAAGCCTTTGATCGATCGGCAGATCTTGCTCGCGAGCAGCCATTTCTCGTTGAACGTTTACGGCGCAAGAAACAGCATCGACTGCACTGTGGAATTCGACAAGATATCCGTCCCCAGTGGTTTTAACCAAACGGCCATCAAACTCTTTGATTGCCGGGTTTACCAGTTCTTTAAGACAGGCACTCTGACGCGCAACCGTTCCAGCTTCGTCACGTTGCATATGTCGAGAAAAGCCAACCATGTCAGCGGCCAAAATCGCGGAAAGCCGCCTATTTACTCTGTCTTGTGCCAATCAAAGCCTCTTGATTCGGGCCCAGTGCGTTGCAAATAAAGTTACTATAACCGCTTCAGGTGACCTTGGGAGAGAACCCCTCGCTTAGGTCAAATCCACGCTATGTTCGCCGCAGCACAGCGAGGCAAGGCGGGCACTGAGCACGCTGAAAGTCAGAACTTTCGTTGTGCACCTTGCAAGCTCGCGCCAGCAGCACGCGACGGGAATTTGGCTTTTTCGCCCCAAATTTCGCGGTCATTCTCAAAACTTCAGGCGGTACCTAAAAGAGGTTTTGACCGCATCCTGATCACCTCCCGATTTTACGCCAATGTTGGCTCACGGTCGAAACCGCTGTTGACGCCGGAACGTTTTCATAAGTCCAAAGCCTAGGCTTTGGACCACTCAAGCCGAACTGTAATGCTGGCCGTAGGGTAAACCCCTCACCTTGTTGAAGGGGTGTATATTATTAACATCCGCATCGGGCTGTGGCACGTCAATTGATCGCGAAGTGTCGCATCAAGAGGTGGCCGGGTCTCAAGATCGACCGAGCCAGGACTAGGAGAGCAATCGTTTCAGCACCCGTACCCTCCGGCGATCGGGCGGCGGCACTCTGCCGCTGGAATTGCAGCGACTTCGTGTGGAAAAAGTGGGTTCGCCGCTACGGGCGGCGGGTTAGACGTGCTTTTGGCCAATTCCGCATCACGATTGTAGCCCGATGCAAAAAACCGGCTGTCGTCCTTGGCAACAGGCTGACATGCGGAAAGGGCTGCGATGGCAGTAATGCTCAGAATAATGCGGGGTATCATAACAATCACAAATGCCTATTTTGTTTCATTTCCGAAATTTTACCACCATTTGCCTGCCTTGGCTACAAACGCGGAAATAGGTTCTGAACAAGCCCGCTCCGGTTCCAGCGCTTCCGGTAATAGACGGGAGCTTTGTTGAGGGGGCTAGGTCCTGAACCTATCAAGGTACAATCTGACAGTAGGCAGCGCGCCGGAACCGCTGATCTGAGCCCAGAGTTAAGGATATTGCGGCAAGCATCGGCGGCCGCATGTAGAAATGTATTTATTTGATATTCAATTCTGCCCCAACTCACTTCTGTGAGATGATAGGGTTCCATTTATGACGCGCAGTTGAATTTTGCGGACGCCACGATCCCAAGCTCTTGGCCGCAGGGCTATCTCTGCGCGCCAATCACGAATATGCTGCATCCACGATGAACTCTACCTTAAGCTCGGGACGGGCTAATTTGGCCTCACCGCAGGCACGCGCAGGCGCATGTCCAGTGGGCACCCAAGCGTTCCAGACTTCATTCAGGCCAGCGAAGTCTTGCATATCTGCCAGCCAGATGGTGACACGCAACATGTCTTCGCGTGACGATCCGGCCTTTTTCAAAAGGGTATCAATGTTGTCCAAGCAGATTTGCACCTGTTCCTGAATCGTTTCACCTTCGGCGACTTGGCCAGTCAGATAGGCAACACCATTGTGTTTCACGATTTTCGATGAACGTGCTCCAGTATCGATGCGTTCGATCATAAATTTTCCCTGCAATTGCGTGTGTTTCCAACCCCAAGCGAGATGGGTTGATTGCCATATGGTCACGGGATTGAAATTAAGGCAAACTCGATTCCATTGAATCTAATTCAGGAACTCTTAAATTGGCGATCAAGATCGATATGCTCAGATGTTTCACGACGGTTGCCACCCATGGCAGCCTGTCAGAGGCCGCCGATGCGCTTGGGCGAACGCCTTCTGCGATCTCTATGATGCTGAAGCAGTTCGAAGATCACGTGGGTTCCGCCCTATTCGAAACGGCGCGAAAATCCCGTCTTACCCCAATCGGAGAGCTCATTCTGACCGAGGCCCGCCGCGAGGTCGCCCATTTCGAAAACACGGTTTCGGTGATCGAAGGGTTATCTCGTTCCGAACTTGGCTACCTAAGATTGGCCGTGACGCCATCGGTGGCGACGACAGTAATGCCCACTGTGATCTTCAAATTCGCTGAGAAATACCCGAAAGTTCAGATTGATCTGCGCGACATGGACTCGGCCACGATCGCACGTGAACTGGACCGGGAGCGGGCCGATATTGGGATTGGCTCTTTTCCCGAAGTCGAAGGGATGCGCCGCACTGAGCTGTTCAGTGACGCGTTTGGGTTGGTGTGCCGCAAGGACCATCCGCTTGCCGAAAACTGGGAACAGCTGGCGTGGCGCACGATGGGGGACCAGACGATCATCGCCAATGGCCTGTGCGAGCAAATCACGGATCCGGATTTTGCGCCGGTTCTTGCCCGCTCGCGACTGATGGTCCACAACATGGCGTCTCTGTTAGGGCTGGTGCGGAAACGGGTCGGGATAACCGTGCTGCCTCGGCTGGCCGTTGCCAATTCGCTTGATGAGTTGGCGTTTTTGCCGCTCGTTGATGTAACGGCGCGACGGACCGTGCATCTGATGTCTCGTCCCAACAATCTGCTGATGCCAGCCGCGCGGGAATTTTTAAAACTGATCGCCGAGATGAAGCGGGATGGCAGTTTAATGCCAGATTCAAAATTCAGAAAAGCTGAATAAAACAACAGACAATTCTAAATGCTTGAATCGTTACGACGGGGTATCCTTGTCTTGCGCGCGTCTGCGGCGCCAGATTGAAAAGGATACATCATGCTCGACACTAATCTGAACCATATCGCCGGAGAATGGGTGGCGGGTGCATCTGAAATCGAAAACCGCAATCCATCAGACCTGAGTGATCTGATCGGTATGTTCGCACAAGCAAGCCCGGACCAACTGGATGCAACGCTGTCACATGCGCAGCGCGCACAGGTTGAATGGGCGGCTTACGGGATCGAACGAAAATACAACGTGCTGATGGCCATCGGCACCGAGATGATGCAGCGCGCAGAGGAACTGGGCACATTGCTGGCGCGCGAAGAGGGCAAGCCGCAAGCGGAGGGCAAAGGCGAAGTTTACCGCGCCGGTCAGTTCTTTACTTATTACGCCGCTGAAACACTGCGCCAGATGGGCGACACCGCGGATTCCGTACGCGACGGAATCGAGATCGACGTACGCCGCGAGCCTGTAGGTGTTGTGGCGGTGATTTCTCCGTGGAATTTTCCAACCGCAACCGCCTCTTGGAAGATCGCGCCTGCGCTTTGCTATGGCAATGCCGTGGTTTGGAAGCCTGCGAATGTGACACCCGCCTCTGCTGTGGCACTGGTCGAAATTATCACGCGGCAGGATATCCCCAAAGGTCTCGTTTCACTGGTGATGGGTGCAGGCAGCGCGATTGGTCAACGGCTGGTCGAAAGCCCCAAAGTCAATGCGATCAGCTTTACGGGTTCGGTACCGGTGGGCAAAGGCATCGCGGCCAGCGCCATTCAAAACCTGACGCGGGTGCAGATGGAGATGGGATCAAAGAACGCGCTTGCCGTGATGGATGACGCGGATCTGGAGCTGGCCGTATCGCTGGCGTTGGGTGGCGCATTTGGCGGGTCAGGTCAGAAATGTACAGCGTCGTCACGTTTAGTCGTCCACCAATCGATACATGATCAGTTCGTTGAAAAACTGGTCGCGGGTGCCAAGGCAATGAAGGTGGGCCATGCCTTGGAAGCGGGCACTCAGATCGGGCCCGTTGTGTCCGAGCAGCAGTTGAAAGAGAACCTCGCTTATGTTGATCTTGCGGCGGCGGAAGGTGCGGAACTGCTCTGCGGCGGTCAGCGGTTGGAAATGGCCACCGAAGGCTACTACATGTCCCCCGGTGTTTTTGTCGGCACCAACAATGACATGCGGATCAACCGTGAAGAGATGTTTGCCCCACTTGCATGTGTCATCCCCGTTGCCAGCTATGACGAGGCGCTGCATGTGGTCAATGATACGAATTTCGGACTGACGGCAGGTATCGTCACCACCAATTTGGCCCGCGCCACCCATTTCCGCCGCAACGCGAAATCGGGTTGCGTGATGGTCAATCTGCCCACGGCCGGCACCGACTATCACGTGCCATTCGGTGGGCGCGGTGACAGCTCTTACGGACCCCGCGAACAGGGACGTACTGCGGCGGAATTCTATACTATCGTGAAGACGGCTTATATCGCATCAGGTTCCCCAACATGATGCGGATCGACAATCTGCAATACGCCAACTGGTCGGAGAAGATATTCCGTCAGATGCGCGAGGGCGGCGTTGATGCGGTGCATGTCACGATCTCGTATCACGAGAATTTCCGTGAAACGGTGTTGAATTTCGAGCAATGGAACCGCTGGTTTGAACTCTATCCTGACCTGATCATAAAGGGCCAATGGGCCAGCGACGTAGATCGCGCCAAAGCCGAAGGCAAGACTGCGATCTTCTTTGGTTTCCAAAACCCAAGCCCCATTGAAGATGACATTGGGTTGGTAGAAATTGTGCACACCCTTGGCGCGCGCTTCATGCAACTGACCTATAACAACCAATCCCTACTGGCGACGGGGTGTTATGAGGCTGAGGATACCGGCATCACTCGTATGGGGCGTCAGGTTATCAAGGAGATGAACCGCGTCGGGCTGGTGGTAGACATGAGCCATTCGGCAGATCGCTCAACCATCGAAGCGGCAGAGATGTCCGAGCGTCCCATCGCGATCACCCACGCCAACACTCATGAATGGTCGCCCGCGCTGCGCAACAAGAAAGACGACGTGATCCGGGCCGTAACCGAAAATGGTGGGATGATGGGTTTTTCAGTCTATCCGCATCACTTGAAGGGCAAATCCGACTGCACGCTGGAGAGCTTTTGCGAGATGATTGCGCGCACCGCCGAGAAATTCGGCGCACAAAACCTCGGGATTGGAACGGATCTTTGTCAAGATCACCCCGACAGCGTGGTGGAGTGGATGCGCGTAGGCCGCTGGAGCAAAGAGATTGACTATGGCGAAGGCTCGGCCACGGCACCGGGCTTCCCACCAATGCCAAGCTGGTTCAACGACAATCGTGATTTCGGAAATATCGAAGCTGGATTGCGCACAACAGGCCTGAGCAACGAAGAAGTCGCAGGCATCATGGGCGACAATTGGCACAGGTTTTACGCGGATAACTTTACACCAATGATCTAGGGGGAGGACAGGCCATGCAGTTTCAGAAAGAGACATCCCAGACCATTGCCAAACGTGACCCAGCGCTGGTCATGCGGCTGTCGCGCCTGGGGTCATTTCATCAATCGCGCCTGTCCTTCATGCGGATCCTGACCCGCCGGATGACCCGTGAAAATTGGCAGTTCTCGCGCCCGGTCTTTGAATTTGACGCAAAGGGCGTTGGCCACGCCGTCTATTGCGTACACACACCTGAGCGCATCTATTCCCTGATCGCTTTTGGTCATGATTTGCCGCCTGAGGATCGCTCAGACCGGGTAATTGCTGAGGCGTGGGACAGCACCTTCACCCTGTTTGACGGCGTGCCGGACGCCGCTGATATTGCACGTCTGCGTCGAAACATCCCCCTTCAAGAAGCAGGCCGCGTGAGCGAAAAAGAGCTGTCCGTGTCACGCGCCAACCGGTCTGTCCGTCTGTGGGCGCATGTGGTTTCGCGCTTGGCTGCTGGTACGCAACCCGACCGCAGTGAAGTCGACAAAGTCGGATATCTGATGCGCACTACCGCCGTTTACGGATCGGGTAAACTGGGTGCGGCGGATCGTGAAATGATCGCGGATCGCGCCGAATGCAACGCGCCGTTTCAGATCGAAATGTTGTCAGTTTTTCTGACCCGTACTTATGTGCGCGATTTGGTCCAACATATGGCAAACCTAAAAGGCGGCGCGACGGCTGCCACCCTAGACGCGGATATCGCGCGCAGCTTGGGGATTGGAAATTCCACAGGGCTCGGCATGGCACCGTTCCTGATCAACCACCCGATGTTGTTCAACAACTGGGTCGCCGCGCGTGAACAGGCGATAGCCATTGTCCGCAACCTGCCCGCCGCCAACGAAGCGGAGGCCCAGAAGTTTTGTGGGCTACTGGAACGGTCAATTGTCTCTGCTGATATCTGGTATTCCGCTCACCCGATCCAGATCGAGAAGCTCAAGCAATTGCGTCACGACTTATGTGCACTGGCACACCATGTTGCACAAGCTGATTTGCTCAATGCCCATCCATGGGACCGGCTGTTTACATGGGCCGAGGTCACGTTGGCAGAGGATGCGCAGGAATGTTTGGCCTCACTGATGCTTGAGCCCTACGGTGCGCTTGTCGATCATCTAGCAGATCAGATGTCGGACCAAAACGCCGAAGCGTTTCGCATTGATGGCTCCATGCGTGTGGCTGAACTGCGTTCAATTATGGAAAACGCCTATGGCTGGGCATTGGACACTGATTGGTCGCAACCACAAAAATGCGCCCGTGCATGGTACGTCTCTGCCGAGAAATTGGAGCCGCGTCTGGGGGAGCGTTTCGAAGAACCGATTGCGCCATACGAGCAACCTTTAGCTCCCGGCAGAGATGCAGCGGCACTTTATGATGCACTGAAGGCGGCGGACAAAGATGCCCCCTTGGCCGCTTTCCTACTGACCCATCCCCAGCACCGCCACAGCGTCAGGCGCGCCCAGATCGTGGCGCGGGCACCCTATGCAGAAATTCGTGACAACACGATTGGGTCTGACCTGATGCCCATTGATATGTTGCGCTGCAAACTGTCGTTTTTTGGAGCCACGCATTTCGACCCAAGATCAGACCGATGGGTGCGGATATGCATGTTTGGCAATGCGCCCTACCCCGAAGAACTGGCGTCTGTTCAAGGGGATGACTGGTCCTATCCCCCTGCACAGCGGGGCGGCGCATGAGCCATTCTCTCAACGAAATAGCAGCCCATGCCAAACGCGCTGCACGCGGGACTGGCCTGTCCTGGGGCATGGCCGAGGAAGCAGCTCGAGCCACACGGTGGCTTGCCTCTCAAGATCTGGCGGGTCCTGCGCTGTTGTCTGATGTCTTAGCGAAAAACGATGGACTGCCCCATGCGCAGGTTGCGCCTGTTTCATTGAACGGTGAATGGCGCGCGCCTGAGGGAGATCTTTGCCCGCTCGCTGTCGGCACCACGTTAAGCGATTGCGCGGACCAGCTTGAGCCGGGGCGGCCTGTGAAAATGGCCAATGTGTCATACCCTTTGCTGGTATTACCATTTGCGGCGTGGGCCGCGATCCATCTCAAACAGCCTGTGCGGGTGACCTATCAAAACGTGCAGATCGACACGGATGGCGATGGGATTTGGATCGATGATCCGCACCGCGAAATCAACACAAGCAAAGCCAAAGCGCTGACCTGCCAGATTGCAACCAAACGCACAGATGGTGCCAAACTCCCGGGTCTGCGCGGCACTGTGACACCTGAGATCTGGGCCCGACTGGACGCGTTTGCGCAACGCACATTTGCACCCGCAACCGATGCCTCGCGCCTGTTGGGGGCCGGTGCCGGCGTGTCTGATAATGACTAGGACCAAACAAACAATCCCGCAGTTAAAGCGCCAACCGGCTGCGAGAAATCGAAATACGGCGCAACCAAAGAAACAGGGGACCAAAAATGTCTATTAAACCACCCTTTACCGAGTTGGAGATCGTAAAGGCTCCCTCCGGTTTTTACGAAGGCTACAGCCTTCCCATCGCATTGGTCAGTAAGGCGATCATGGTCGCGCTGGTCGTCTGGGCGCTCGTCTGGCCCGGAAATGCCAGCAGCGTTCTATCTGCCGTAAACGGTAGCTTGCTGAACGGCTTCAACAGCTTCTACATCGTATCCGTCGGTCTGTTTGCGTTCTTCCTGTTTGTCTTGGCCCTGTTGCCAGCAACCGGCAGCAAGCTGTTGGGAACGCCAGGAACTGTACCGGAATTCTCAAACTTCTCATGGTTTTCGATGATGTTCGGCGCCGGCCTGGGTGTGGGTCTGATGGTCTTTGCGACCGCCGAACCGCTCGGCCTGTGGGGCTCAAACCCTGTTGTGATTTCTGGCGACGTGGCTCCAAACTCTGCTGAGGCGGTGCAATCGGCTTATCGCTACACTTTCCTGCACTACGGTTTCCACGCTTGGGCGATTTATGTGCTGACTGGCCTGTCGCTGGCCTATTACGCCTATACGCGTGAAATGCCGCTGACGATCCGCTCGGCACTGACGCCGCTGTTAGGGAAAGCCGCAAACGGTTTTGTGGGCCATTTGGTTGACGTATTGGGCGTTGTCGCAACGATCCTTGGTGTATCAGTAACCATCGGTTTTGGTGTCAGCCAGTTTGTTGACGGTGTTTATGCAGTTTCCGGCGCTGAATGGCTGATGAATGGCGATGCAGATGCTCCTAAACCAAGCACCGTCGGTCTGATTGCAGCCCTGCTGGTGATCATGAGCTTGTCCATTTTGTCCGCCGTCTCAGGTGTGGGCCGGGGGATCAAATACCTGTCGAACCTCAACCTGGTTCTGTCAGTGATCTTGCTTTTGACCTTCGTTTTCTTCGGCTCGTTCCTCTTTGCGATGACAAAGTTCGCTGCCGGTCTGGCCGACTATATCCTGCACTTCGTTCAGATGTCCTTTGGAGCCTATGGACCGCAGTCAGCCGACGCGTTTGCAGCGGCCATTCCTGAGGCGGCTAAGGCGTTGCCCGCGGAAGATGTCGCGGCGATCTACGGCTCTGCCACATCGCCTTGGGGTTCGCTGCCCGGGTTCACCGAAGGGTTGCCAGCCTCTGCTGCCAACTTGGACGCCGAGGCCATCTATGCCGCCGGTGAACAAGGCCGTCAGTTTGGCTGGCAAGCGGGTTGGACCACGTTCTACTGGGCTTGGTGGATCGCGTTCTCGCCTTTTGTTGGCTTGTTCCTTGCGCGTATCTCCAAGGGCCGCACCGTGCGTGAGTTCATCTTTGGTTGCGTCATTGCGCCTGCCATTGTGTGCTTCTTGTGGATGACAATTCTGGGTGGAACAGCGATTGATCTGGAACTGAACGGCGATGCCGCAGGGTCGTTGATCGGAGCGACCAACACGGCCAAATTGTTTGCAACGCTTGAGCAAATGATCTCTGGCGGATTCCTGTCGGCCATTACGGTCATGTGTGTTGTTTTGATTATGACGTTTCTCGTGACTTCGGCTGACTCCGGTATTCTGGTGATGAACACGATCATGTCCGGTGGAGAGCAAGAAACCGGCATCAAGCACCGCATCATCTGGGGTCTAATCCTCACGGCGGTGATTGGTGCCTTGATCATCGCAGGCAATAGCGGTGCCGAGGCGAACCCCTTCGGAGCACTGCAAAATGCGATGATTATCGGAGCCTTACCGTTCACGATTGTCATGGTGTTCATGATGATTTCCCTCGTCAAAGCGCTGTATCGCGACAGCATCAGGGCAAAACACAACTAGAAAGCCAAAAGCATAGGCCGCGAGAGTTTCGCGGCCTATTGCATTTTCAAAGGGTGGCCAGACGCCAGGCTAACCATCGATCATTCCTCGACGGCCATTTGAGTGGCCGTGTGGAACAGACAGCTCGCAACTTTCCTAAGCGTATCCCTGAGCCAACAATTCCATTGATCAATTCAGAAAGCAGAGCTAGCCGCGTTTGACGTAGAGGTTCGGTTTGCCCCTCAGAGCAGTCATTGGAGGCCGTCGCAGCGAATGGCGGCTTAGAGCCCAGAGGAGCCGTTTGGTTCAAGCCCAACATTAGGTTTTTTGAGCGGGAAACTGATTTTCGCTTCAAACTGTCAAATTGCCTGCTAGGCTGGATAAACCCGTAATACGTTACAGCTAAAGTTTCTAATTGCCGCAACTGTGGATCAATATTCTGCCATCCTGCACCGATGAAAATTTTATCTGTGATCGTTTCAGAGCACGCGAAAACGCTAAACACAAAGCAAAGCTAGGAGAGAAAACATGGCGATAGAAAGCTTTAACCGTTGCAAAATGCCTTTGGTGAAGGCTTTCAGTTTTGGGTTATTACTTTTTGCGTCCGTTTCTGCCTCGAAAGCACAGGACCCTGCACGCACGATTGTTGGCTACTCAAGCGAACTTAGCGTTCGGCCTGGAGATACGGTCGAGTTCATGGTCAATTCTGTCGATAGCGGGTCCTACAAGGCTGACCTTGTGCGCGTAATCAACGGCGAATCTCAATCTCTCTATTGAGACCAGTTCTTAGTTGAACACGCTCCCTCGTCTTTCGAAGGCGAGTATGAAGGAACGCCGCAGGCGCTGAACCTTGGCTCCTACATTCACATCCAAGATACCGCGGTCTTGGACAAGCTCGACAGCTTTACCGTCAGTGGTTGGATCTATCCAGTCTTTGACACGGTTGGCTATGAACCTCCCGATCTCGAAAATCCTGATCCGTTTCACCCACCAACATTAACGATGGCACCAGAGATCGTCGATAACCCCCAAACCGTGGTATCCCGCTTTGATGCCATAACTCAGACGGGCTGGGCGCTTCGCTTGAACCCCAAGATGCAGCTTGAATTCGTGGTTGGCCAAGGAACCGGTACTGTCCAAACGTTTACAATTGATGAGCCTGTGCAGGGTTGGGGATGGGCTTATGTCGCCGCATCTTACGATGCGCAGGCTGGCGTGGTCAGCGTTCATCTGAAGGAGAAACCTTACTCGCCAGGAGACCAGCAGACAGCGCGAACTCTGGCGGCACAAGGTGACGTATCGACCGTTCCACAGGCTGGACCGATGCGCATTGCAGCAGTACGAAATGGGCCGGGCGCGGCCAATGCGATTTTTGAAAAGCCGGGACATAACTTCAACGGTCGAATTCAGGATGTCAGAGTCACAAACAAGG
Organism: Sulfitobacter sp. SK012; assembly: GCF_003352085.1. Classification (NCBI taxonomy): domain Bacteria; kingdom Pseudomonadati; phylum Pseudomonadota; class Alphaproteobacteria; order Rhodobacterales; family Roseobacteraceae; genus Sulfitobacter; species Sulfitobacter sp. SK012. The sequence continues at coordinate 1,109,303 of NZ_CP025804.1, read as the reverse complement.
CACTGAGCGTCGAAGAAATCGATGCGATGGCAGATCCTGTTGTGCCAGATGAGCTGAAGCCGTTCGTCATCGCGGATTATGATTTCTCACAAAAAATCAGTTCTGCTAGCGTAGTGGACATTTCACCGACCGGGGCCAATGGAGTTGTGGTTAATCTTCCAAACCGCGGCGTCCGTGGACGGTTCTGGGCAGGCGAGTCAATCAACTGGAATGAACGGCCGGATCTCTACGACGCAATAACCTTCTATGCCGATGACTTGTACAGCGCGGAGTGGAGTTCAGATTTTTCGTATACCGTTCCCAAAGACCTCAAGAGCGGCATTTACTCGGCTCGACTCACCCAAGGCGATTTTGTTGAATACATTGCCTTCTTTGTTGCAGCTCCAAAGGGAAAACCGTCGGAAAGGCTCGCCGTCTGGGTCTCGGACTACAACTACATGGCTTACGCGGGAATTTCTCTCGGCGTGACAGCGAAACAGAACTACCCGAGCCACAACTGGAATGAAGCGGATCTACAATTCATGGCCGACAACCCAGAATATGGCAGCGGAGGCGTGTACAACACCCATGTCGATGGACGCAATTTTGCATACGGAACTCGCCTGCGGCCTGATCTCGGAATGAAACCCGGAGCCTTAACTTATAATTTCACACAAGACACACATGTCACGGCCTTCCTTGAGAATTTCGGCTTTGGCTATGATGTAATCACGGATGAGCTAGTCGACGAAGAAGGCTTGGACCTACTGAACCAGTACGATGTGGTTATCTCCTCTACGCATCCTGAATACGTGACGATTGGAATGGTGAACGCAATCGGTTCTTTCACGGCAGAGGGGGGGCGGTTCATGTATGTTGGAGCGAACGGTTACTTCTGGTCTGTTGGGCAACACGCCGAGTTACCGGGTGTGATGGAAAGCCGCAACTTCTTCGATATTGCTGATCGCTATCTCAGCAATGGCACACGCGGAGGCCTCATGATCGAAACAGGCATGCAGCCAGGAGCGATTGTTGGCCTTGAGACATCAGCGATGATTTTTAATGGTTCAAGTGCCTATCGACGCCTTCCTGATTCCGAAAACCCTAGAGGCGCGTGGATCTTTGATGGAACATCGGAAGGTGACGTGTTTGGAGATTATGGCATCGACCGTGTTCACGGCGCGGCCGCAGGCTTTGAAATTGATAAGTTTAACCCAAGCAACGGTGCTCCGCGCCATGTGCTTAACCTTGCAACCTCTGAACCGCTAAAAGAAACAATCGAAGAAATCAAATTATCCACCTCGCCAATTGCAGTTTATTACACACCTGCCTCGCCTCCAGATCATGGCCAGGCAGATATTGTGTTCTTCGAAACTGCGAATGATGGCGCTGTTTTCTCAACAGGGTCCATCACTTGGATGAGCTCCACACCAGAGAAAAACTACGAAAACGACGTTGCTAAAATCACAAGGAATGTCGTGGAACGGTTCCTAGACGCCCGCGCAGTGTTTTCTTAATCAAAACGTCTACGCTACTAACAGCCAAATCTCGACCTACAGAAAGCCAGCGGCTGCTGGTAAAGGGAAATCCAGTACGGGCGGTCTCTGGAGACTCGCTTCGAGTCTGTTGCATCTTCGCCTGTAGTCAAAGACGCGCGCCCGGAAAAACGCTTTTTCTAAATAGAGTTTCAAAAGAGTGCGTTTTTGTTGATCAAAAACCCATTGCAGCCCCGTCTTTGCGGGGATCTGATCCCGCCGCATACCCATCGTCTTTGAGACGACAGACAAGTTGTGCGCCGCCAAAACCAAATGCATTGTCAGGCGCTTCAAGCGACAAGATATGGCCAAGTGATCCCAACGCTTCCAAAGTCGCTGTTTCCATTGTGTCTTCGCAAGCGACCTCTAAACCTTCGACAAACCGCCAACGTGGGGCGTCAGCGGCCATTTGCGGATCTTGCCCCCAGACTTGGGTCCGCAGGACCATTTGGACGTGGCCTTGCGCCTGCATCGGCCCTCCCATGACACCGAAACTCAATAGGGGACCGTCTGGGCCCATTAAAAAGCCAGGAATGATGGTGTGAAAGGGGCGCTTGTTTGGTCCAACTCGGTTGGCACTTTCGGGATCAAGAGAAAACCCAGCCCCTCGGTTTTGCAGCGCAATGCCCGTGTTTGGCACGACGACACCGGACCCGAAGCCCGCGTAGTTTGACTGAATGAACGATACCATCATACCGGATGCATCTGCCGCAGACAAATAGACCGTACCGCCGTTTTTGGGTGCCCCTACGTTGCAGTCTTGCGCGCGTTTCTCGTCGATCAAGGCCGCGCGACTTGCCAAATATGCATCGTCCAAAAGAGCCGACGATGTGACGCCTGTCATGTAATCTTCGTCCGCGACGTAGGCTTCTGCATCCACAAGTGCCAATTTCATGGCTTCGATTTGGAGATGAAACGCTAACGGGTCGTCCGCCTCAAGGTCGCGGATCGTGGTATGGGAAAGGATGCCCAAAGCCATCAGGGCAGCGATGCCTTGGCCATTGGGCGGAATTTCGTGCAGTTCTAAGTCATCAAATTTCTTAGATATGGTACCGCACCAATCCACGGTGTGTGCGGCCATATCATCTTGGGTTAGTGCCGCGCCGTGTTCAGCGGCAAAGTCACTAATTGCCTTGGCCAATGCGCCTTTGTAAAACGCCTCTCCTTTGGTTTCAGCAATCAACCGAAAGGTCTTGGCAAGGGGCGCATTGATAAAACGTGTGCCAGCTTTCGGCGCTTTGCCGTCAGGTAAGAATGCATCTGCGAAACCGGGGTAGCCGCCCAGCGCCTCGGCTGCATTTTGCCAGAGTTGGGCAACAACGGGCGTTACTATGAACCCGTTCTCTGCATAGCCGATTGCTGGCTCAAACAGATCAGCAAACGGCAGTTTTCCGAAACGATCCGACAAAGCGACCCAAGCCGATACGGCACCGGGCACAGTGACGCTTTCCCAACCGCGAAAAGGCATAACTTCGTGATCGGCAAATCGTTCAGGGGTCCAGCCAGCTGGGGATCGCCCAGACGCATTCAGGCCGTGAAGTTCTTTTCCGTCCCAGACAATCGCAAAAGCATCCGATCCCACACCATTGCCGGTGGGCTCCACCAAAGTCAGGGTAATTGCAGTTGCGATTGCGGCGTCGACTGCATTGCCGCCCCGCATGATCATGGACAACCCTGCCTGCGATGCCAAAGGATGTGACGTGGCCACAATGTTTTCGGCCAAGACCGCAGAGCGGCGCGAAGGATAAGTATGGTTGGCGCGAATATCCATGGAGGTGTCCTTATTTTCAGTACTTTAATGTGTGTCTATGAGGTTTTTCGCCATCATCATATGCACGCCTTTTTCGCGATTTACTGTTTGTGTGATCCGCAAATCCCCTGCAAGGCTACACAACATATAGGCATCTTCGCGACTTATTCCCGCCCGCTGTGATACAAGTGTGATCATGTCGCGCAACGCCATTTCTGCGCAGCGATCAAGATCAGGGTCCATGCCCATCGTGATATAGTGGGTTGGGGTTTCGGCTTGCGGATAAGACAGATCCCGGTTCTTCAAAACGGTCAACCGAAAGCGCCCCTTCAAGGCCGTTTCAATCGCCGTGACGCAAACCTCGCCATCCCCCTGTGCCCCGTGCCCATCTCCACAAGAAAACAACGCCCCTTCGGCAAAAATCGGCAAAAATAACGTGGTGCCAGCAACAAGTTCTTTGTTGTCGATATTGCCTCCATGTACCCGCGGTTCGATCGTGGAAATGCGGCCCCACGTTGGCGGAGGAGCCACCCCCATCACGCCAAAGAACGGAGCGAGTTTAAGCTCTAACCCCCATGGCAGGGTTGCGACCCCTCGCTCTGCATCAAGTGGGATGATTGTGTGGTGATGGTTTGGGAAGTCATTCGGCAGCGTACCTTTCAAGGGTCCCAAAAAGTTGAACCCCCAGTCTTGCCGCAATGAGACGTCCAGAATGTCGACTTGCAGCACATCACCCGGCATCGCACCTGACACGGCCACAGGACCGGTTAGGATATGTCCCGGAACGGAAGGGGCACCCGCGGCGTGCATGTCCAATAGTTCGGAGGGGACATGATATCCATCCCCCGGGAGGTTCTTGGGGCCACCTGATATGGAGTCGATTATGATCTCTTCACCGCTGGAAATTGTCACGGCGGCTGGCAAAGCGGCGTCGAAAAAGCCCCAGTGGCAGGTTTTTGTCGATGCCTTCAAGGTCGCATGGGTCATGGGTGTTCCCTCAGTTTTAAGCGTGTGTCTTCAGGATGCGTTCGATCAGGATTTGTACCCGCAGCGCTTCGTCAATTGTCGCCAATCGGTTCGGCTTATTTTGGACGCACAAAACTAGGTCATCTAACTGTGCCTTTAGACCCGTTGCTCGCGTATCTGCTGGTTTGTTTCCAATGGGTACAAAATCCCCACCCGAAGACATCGCATCATCCGCAAAATTCGAAATACGTCGACTTACCTTGGACCCCTTCACGGTCACTTCTTGCCTGTCAGGCTGTGCCCCGCCAACGCTGCCCATGATCGTCACGGGCAGGCCATCTGCATTGACCAGCCGCGCCGCGACATGGGTCTCACACAGATCGCCCTGTGCCGGGTAGTCAGGCTGCGCCCAAACAAGTTCAAGGGGCCCAAGGATACGTTCGCTAAAGAACAAGAAATGCGAGATCACCTCGCGTGTCATGCCGCCCTCATTGCGAAACCGCAGCCAATCCGCTGCCTTTTGCCATGCCCGGGGCCAATCTGCATAGGTGACAACAATATCGACCCCCATAAGGTTGCCCATATCCCCCGCCTTTGCGGCCATCGAGACATCGGTCAAGGCGGCCCCAGCGGCCTGCGTGAAGTTCACAGCGGTGGGGACATTGGACAGCGTCAGGTTTTTGACCAGATCGCGGCTTTCGTCCACATCAACACCAAGTGGTTTTTCGAGAAATACCGCTTTACCTAAGGCAGCTGTGGCCTGCGCGTACGCTTTTCTCGGCGCAGGGGGGCAGGCAAGGTAAACCAAATCGGCCGTGGCAATCGCATCTTCTGCGGACGCAGCCAGTACTGCAGCGGGAGCCAATTCTTGGGCCACCCGACACGCTTTAGCATCAGGGTCCCAAATTGCAGAAACCGTGTATGCAGGGTGCAGCGTCATGTGTTCAAGCATGCGCTGGCCCATGATCCCCAAGCCGATGATTGCTGTTCTAATGGTCATGTCGGTCTTTCAGTTATGTGAAATTCATCGTCGGACAACACAACGCATTCGCCGTGTGCCGTGGTGCTGTACGCCTGCTCTCAGGCGGGCTGGCGTTTTGAGGGCGCATCTGGGGACAACCCCCCTCAGGGCCTAGACAGCCCTTCAAAGGCCTTCACTCGAAGAGCTGGTTTCAAAGTTCAACATGAAATTTCTCTAATATAAAACGGTTAGCCGGCCAAACTACACACAAAGAAACCCCGCAGCCAGTGGACCAGAGATGATCCGATATCTGGAGGTTTGTGCTTAACCGCTTTCATCTGTCAATTTTGCACGGCGTCAGAACCAAGACAAGAAGCCACCATGCAAATTCAGATTGGCGGACAAATTTGGGGACGTTAGAAGCGCAGCACGACCCAAATTCCTACTTACATCAAAAAAACTTGGTGCGGGGTGCAAAAGAAATCCGCCACGTCCTTACCTTATATTATTGATAAATAACAATATAAGGCCATTACACCACATAAAATACCCCTTTGTATTTTAAGTGGCGGAAGTTTCAGCACCACTCTTACTCGGCCTGAAGGCGCTGACGCCAGATACTTCAAACGTTGTGCTACCCCAAACTTCGCGGCATTCGATCCTGATATTGCTGTCTCCATATCATTTTTAATGGAGGTTGAGGGATGGCCGAAATCCTGACGAAATCACGGGCACGCAATATCTTCTATGCAGGATCTCTTTTCTTCGTTGTGATATTCATCGTGCTCACTGCGCAATCGCATCGGTATGTCGTCAACGTATCGACCGCAGGCATGCCGCTGACCGAGGAGGTCGTCCTTGGCAAGCATGTCTGGGAACGCAATTCCTGCATCAACTGTCACACATTACACGGCGAAGGGGCATATTTTGCGCCCGAGGTTGGTAACGTGATGACCCGTTGGGGTGTCTTGGACGACCCAGAAGGCGCGTTCGAGATATTACAGGGCTGGATGGAATCGCAACCCAGCGGGTGCTGTCAGACGAATGCGAACCAGTCTCTGTAAGGACAATGAAGCTGCCCTTTATGCCGCACAGAGTTAACGCCACTCGGTGAGAGCGGCGGTTCGGTTCAGCTTGAAATTGGCGCGTGAGTAAAGGTGGCGTTCTTGGTTGAAATGATTGTGGACCGAAGAGTGGACGGAGACGAATTTCTGCAATGTTCGCGTTCGTCTGGAGCGCAGCATCCCCCGCTCTCTTCGTCGAAAAGGCTGATGTGAATTCTCGGCCCTGTTGTTCAGGCAGCGGCCGGTTTCCTGTTTGTCCACATTGCCGATAACCTTCATCGCGGCACCGTATGACCGCAGTAGATCGGTTACGATGACATGTGGCGGACCAAAGCGCTTCATTGTTTTTCTGAGGAATTTCAAGGCTGCTTTGCGGTCGCCGCGCTTGGTAGCATAGCTCTCCGGCACCTCGCCTTCGTGATCCAAGGCCCCCCAGAGATAGTGGGTTTCTCCGTTGATTTTTACGAACACTTCGTCCAAGTGCCATTGCCAATTCGAGTGAGCACGAAGTTGCCGAATCCGTTTCTTTTGGATCTCAGCGGCAAACAATGGGCCGAAACGGTTCCACCAAAGCCGGACCGATTCATGGCAAAAATAAATACCGAGTTCGTGCAGCAGATCTTCCACATTTCGAAGCGAAAGTGGATAACGCACATACATCATAACCGCCAAGCGGATGATTTCGGGAGACGTCTTGAAGTAGCGGAAAGGGGACCTTTTTATCATCCGGCGACGCTAGTCGTCCACCCTGCCCGCCTTAACCAGTTTTCTTCTGTCAGTGCCCGGAAATGTTGTCTTGATTGGTCGCATAAAGACGACCGACCAGAATATTCTGAGGATGTCTGTTGAGACGCATTAATTTACACTCCCGTTTGCCCAAAAAGTTTGAGCCAGCATCTTCGGGAGGAGGTGAAGATGCTGGCCCTGTGCATTGGCGCTCCCTGTTGGTTTTGTTGCCGCCGCCGCTCGTGCTGGCTTACTCTGGGAGGAGCGAGAACCAACACTTTTCGTGTATTTCTCAGACCGATCGGCCTGTCCTTTATTCCTCAGCCATCAACGTCTCTGCATACTTGGGTATGTCGGAGCGCCGGATACCGATCTGGGCAAGCTGATGGTCGCTCATGTTCGCGAGGGTGGACAGCATTCTGGCCATTTGAAGGGATTTCACTATGGAATGCGCTTTGACCCCTATCCGCGCCAGCATCGAAACAAAGCCATGGGCCATCTTTGACAAAGAGATTGAAGCGGTGGCCGCGTGACCGGTGTCAGGTCCGCCCGTATGTGAGTTAACAGTCATAAGCGGCCTCCTTCGCTATTCTCTTGATGTTGCTGCGCGGGATGCCCAGGTCTTTGAGTTCGCGGTCCGTGAGCCCCGCAAGCTCAAAAAACGTGGCGCGGTAGACCTTGCGTTTGGCCAGCGCCTGTCGGATCTGATCAAGCGTTTGATGAAAAATTGAGCGGCCAGCATCCAAAACGACATCTAGCCCAGAATTTGATCGTGTAACTGCCATGTGATTACCTCGTCTATTGCTGCGATGCAGTATTGATGCTGCACTGCAGAGATACGAGTGTTTGGTAGCGCTCACAATTGGGCGATTTGGCAAAGGACCTGTTCCGGATTGGCACAGGGAAGTGATGTAAAATGGATATTTCTGCGCAGATGTTGACCTTTGCGACTGTTGTCGAACGCGGCAGCATTTCGGCTGCGGCACGCAACATCGGACAGACGCCCTCTGCGGTCAGCAAACAAATTGGCCTGCTTGAGGATCAGATTCACTACCGTTTGCTTAATCGGACCAGAACGGGCGTGACACCGACACAGGAAGGTCAGGAATTTTACGAAAAGTGCAAAGCCATGGCGGAAAAGTACAAAGAGGCCGAGGCGCTGATCCTGAACTTGGACGGTATCCCGCGTGGGATACTCAGAATCGCGTCCAGCGTTGCATTTGGTAAGGCTCAGTTGATCCCTGTTTTACCTGCATTTCTAGAGGAAAACCCCGAAGTTCAAGTCTCATTGGAACTTACGGATCGCGTTGTAGACCTGCAGAGCGAAGGCTTTGACGCTGGCATAGGCTTTGCCGAGCAACGCAAAATTCCTGACGTCATGGTCCGGCGCATCATGCAAAGCCGTCGGGCCTTATGTGCGTCACCTGCCTATCTGGAACGGTGCGGAACCCCAAAAAGTCTTGACGATTTGAGGCAGCACAATTGTCTCAGGATTGCTGGAAACGGCAAGCGGAACGCGTGGGACAACCCCGATCCATTCACTGGTCAAGGCTTTGAGGCACAGGGGCGTTTTGAGGGTAACAGCACTGACGTAATCTTTCACGCCGCGCTTGCCGGCATCGGTATTGCACGGCTCCCGAGCTATATGGCGGACCAAAAGTTCCAGTCGGGCGCGTTGGTGCATGTTTTGCCGGATTACGCGCCGCCAAGTACCGAACTGGCGATAATGTTTGCCGACAAACGCAACCTTGCGCCAAAAACACGTGCGTTCATTGATTTCCTTGTGCACCAATTCCGGGATGTTCCAGAATATAAAATGACGGGGTCTTAATCGCTGGAACATGGAAACTCTTAAAAACAGGAAACGCCATGACAAAAATACAACACAAACAGGCAGAGACCTTTCCGAACGTTTGAACCCGGGCATGGAAGACTCGCTGAATGCGCGCGATGGCCACCTACTGCCCGGTAGGGCCGAGGGGGTCGTCGACTTTGCATATGGTCGCCAGTACGCTCGGACTGGGTTACCCTTGCGTGACCGGTATCTGGCAACCATCGCCGCTTTGACTGCACTGGGTGGTCAGACAAGACCACAACTGATGGTCAATATTGCGGGCGGGCGCAAAGCTGATTGTCAGAAAATGTGAGAATATCAAGATGAGATTTGCCGTACTTGCCGATATTCGCAGGTACGCGCTTGCCTTGGAGGCAGTCCTTTAAGAAGACAGCGCACTTCGACCAATCTTTAAGCAGAGATACGCGCGTCAAGTAGAGAAGGTGACGAAGCAGAGGCTTCATACGGCTTCGAAATATCTGGCTTTGAAACCTGCTGGTTATGCCCGTCTTTCCTGCGCCATTTTAGAATGATCGTGGCCGTGTTTTTGATCCCGTGGTGCGCAAGAGTTGCCGACAAAGATTGGATATCGCATGTCGCAATTACCTGCGCTTCAGATTGTGCATTTGCGACAATCGTGACGCAGATATCCGCTGCTCCGGGTTTCGCAGACAATTGCGCGCTTACACCATCTGCCGCACCCACTGCCATGTAGAGCGCGATACAGCTGCCCGGGGACAGATTTTTAACAGCATCAGTCACGCCATATCCACTGGCAAGATGGCCCGTCGTCAAGATCAGAGTGTCGATTGCATCGCGTTCCGTCAATGTCTGTGAAGCCGCCGCCGCAGCACCGCAGGCTGCTGTGACACCCGGCACTACTTCGAAGGGGATATCGGCGTCACGCAACGCCTCCATTTCCTCAAAGCTGCGGGCAAAAATTGCAGGATCCCCGCATTTCAACCGGACGACACGCGCACCACTTTTTGCGGCCGTAACCATCGTCTGAGTAATCTTTTCCTGCGGCCAACTGTGGCATCCGGGTCGTTTTCCAACATAGATACGTTCGGCATCCCTGCGGGCAAGTTCCAGAATTCCAGGATCGACCAAGCGGTCATAATAGATGACATCTGCTTCCTGAAGGCGTTGCACACCGCGCAGGGTGATCAGGTCTTTCGCGCCGGGGCCAGCACCGACCAAAGCGACACTTCCCCCCGTATCGTGACCAAAATTGCCGGTTTCAATCGCCTGTTTGATCATCTGTGCAGCTTCGCGCGAAGCACCGCGTGCATGGCTGCGGCGCGGCGTATTCCCAAACACCCAACGCCACAAATCACGCCGCAATCGCGGGCCAAGGCGTGCCGCCGCACTGGCGCGCAGACGTCCCGCAAGGGCTGCCAGATCACCCAAGTTTGGTTCCAGCAATTGTTCCACTTGGGTCTTGATCTGGCGGGCCAGAACAGGAGCGGTTCCTTCGGTCCCGATGGCCACAACCACTGGGTCACGGTCCACGATCGAGGGCGTAATAACATCGCACAGACTTGGTTGATCGACCACATTTACCGTGGCACCAGCGGCTTTGGCCAGAGCATAAACTGCGCTGTCTGCACCGGGACATCCTGTTGCAATGAAGATCAGCACTGTGTTGGCAAAATCGCGTTCCTGTACCGGACCACTTTGATGCGCGATGCGGCCCGAGGCGGCCAATGCAGCGAGCTCGTCGTCAAGTACATCACTGATCACAACGATATGCGCGTCAGTTTTGAGCATCAGGCGGGTTTTCTGCGCGGCTTGCTCACCTCCACCGACGATAACGACCTTACGACCGGCCATCTGAAAGAACATGGGAAATGTCTTCATGCGGTGAGCCGTTCGTATGCGTCGCGATTGGCCCATAAGTCTAATGCAGTGGCCTGGGCCCGCGCGATTGTCGTCGTTGGGTCGTCGGTCCAGAGGGCGAGTGCTGCCGTCCCAGTCACTGTCGCTTCTGCGAATACGTCACGCGTTTTACCCTCCCAAAGTGCCAGAGCGTCAACGGCTGCTTCTACTTCATGCAGGCGGCGGGTCTCAGACAGCATCGCTGGCGCTGTCTGTTGGATGTGTGTACCTGCACGCAGCCCGAAACAGACTGTGTCTTTGGACGGATGCCGCTCAAACTCGCCGCCGCCACCTTTGATAATGCTCAGGGTTTTCTGCCCCAATATTTCCGCAGCTTGGGCCTGCAAACTGCGGTAGGACGGATGGAAAACGCCTTGAACTGTGGCGGCTGCGCGGGACGGGTTCCACATGCGCAAAACCGTGTTAATGCAGGAGCGCAGGCCAAGATCGGCGCGCAGATCGAGCAATTGGAACGCCTCGGGACATAGTGCTGAAAGCGGGTCATACCGGACCAGCGGCCCCAATAGCGCACGGATGTCTTGGGGCCCGAGCGTTGCGTTTTGATACGCGTTATGCCCGTGCATCGAGATACGGACCCCGGCCTGCGCCACCAGCCGCGCCGCCAACAAATAAAGCGGCGCACCCCGACTGCGCCCCGCCGCGTAGCTTGGCCAATCCAGATCAGCAGCGGGGAGCGCGCCTGACACATGTTCCCGCAAAGCAGCCGTAAAACCTGCAATCTCTTGCGCCTCTTCGCCGCGCAACCGGAGTACCATCAGCAGCCCACCCACGGCCTCGGGTGCGGCGCGATCTTCCAGTATTTCGGTCATTGCCTCTTGGGCCTCGGCAAATGTGAGGGCGCGGGCGCGGCCCTTGCCTTGGGCTACAATCCGGACGAAGGGTGCCAAGGTCATTCTGCGGCCAACGCAAGCGAGTTTTGCGCAACAAGTCGCGCCAACTCTGGCTTGCACGAGCCGCAGTTCGTTCCTGCACAAGTCACTTCGCCCAAGGATTGAACAGTCTGCGCGCCGTCGCCAATCGCGATGAGCAAGGTGTTTTGCCCTACATTGAAGCAAGCGCAGACCACTGCACCCGGATCGGGCTGGTCTTTGCCCATCCGCCCTGCAAGCGCGTGAAGCGAGGCAGTGGTGGTGCCAACAGATGAGACCGCAGCCGCACGCGACAGGATCACTGGTTCGCGTCCCGCAAAGAAGACCGCCTGCACCAGTTCACCCTCATGAAGGACAACCCGAACGCTGCCATTTGCGCGGTCCTCGTAAATCGAGGCCTCCGCGTTTGGCACTCTCGCAAAACGCTTGGCTTCAAGCATCCAATCATCAGGCGTCTGCGTACTGGCCAATTCCATCTGCCAGCCTGTCTGAGTTCGCGCTATCGCTGCGTAGGATGTATCAGCTGCGGGTTGGTTCGTGCAGGCCAAAAAACCGTACCATTTGGCCGCGTACAGACTTATGGAAACGCTGCCACTTTTCAACGCCGGCTGGCCAGAATAGGGATCCGTCAGCGGGGCAATCACGCTGTTGATTGTAGCATTCCGCGAAGTTTGACGGGTCCAGTGCATGGGTGCAAAAAGCTGGCCCTTCGTGACACGGTCTGTGACGATCGCGCGCAATATCGTTGTGCCAAGCACATTCTCCACCTCAATCAGATCGCCATGAGAGGCGGTTATGTCTGCAGCATCATCAGGGTGTATTTCCAGGTAAGGCTCCGCCAGATGTGCGCCCAGTTTCGGTGACTTTCCCGTCCGCGTCATCGTATGCCATTGGTCGCGGTTGCGGCCCGTGTTCAAGGTCAATCCGGCGCGGCGCGGTATCGGGGCCTTTACTGGTAGCATCCGCGCTTTTCCATCAGCGTGGTAGAACTGCCCGTCCGCAAAGAACCGCATGTCATTGCGCGGCCATTGTGTTGGAAGCAGATTGGCATAATCCGCATCGGCAAATATGCTCAGGTCGAGATCACGTCCAAAGGTTCGTGCGGATGCGTCCAATGCGATATATTCTGCAAATATTTCCGAAGGTGATGTATAGACAAAAGCACCCCCAAATCCCATCCGCGTAGCCACGTCGCTGACAATACGCCAATCAGGGCGGGCTCCGGCAGGTGCGGGCAAAAATGCACGCTGGCGCGAGATCCGCCGCTCGGAGTTGGTCACCGTGCCGTCCTTTTCGCCCCATCCTGTCGCGGGCAGCAGCACATCGGCCAAATCGCCGGTGTCTGTCCTGGCCATGATGTCCGAGATGGCGACAAAGGGCACGTTGGCGATAGCACGTGCAACGCCGTCGGCATCGGGCATCGAGACCGCAGGATTGGTAGACATGACCCACAACGCTTTGATCTTGCCAGTCGCACAGGCATCGAACAGATCAACTGCCTTGAGGCCTGCTGACGTGCAAATGGTTGGGCTGTTCCAGAAGGTCTGCACCTTTTCGCGGTGGTCCGCGTTCTCGATATCCAGATGATTGGCGAGCATATTGGCAAGGCCGCCCACCTCGCGGCCGCCCATGGCGTTTGGCTGTCCAGTGACCGAAAATGGGCCAGCGCCTACCTTACCGATGCGGCCCGTGGCCAGATGACAATTCAAGATCGCGCCGACTTTGTCAGTGCCGCATGCCGATTGGTTTACGCCTTGGGAATAGACGGTGACGACCTTTGTCGTCTGCGCCCAAATCTGGTAGAACCGCGCAAGCTCTTTTGGGTCTATTCCGGACTCCAGAGGATCGGTAGCGCGCGCGGCGTCCAAAGCCGCCCGACAACCGCCCACATGGGCAGTGACATAATCCATATCGAGATGATCGTGGTCTGCGAGATACGCAAGAAGACCGTTGAACAAAGCGACATCACCATCAGGGGCGACCCTCAGATGCATATCCGCCAGATCGCAGGTGGCCGTACGGCGCGGATCAATGTTGACGACCCGCATCGAAGGGCGCGCTTCCTTGGCTGCCGCGATGCGCTGGTACAGCACAGGATGACACCACGCAAGGTTGGAGCCGACCAGCACGATCAGGTCTGCTTCATCAAGATCGGCGTAGGTGCCGGGGACGGTATCGGTTCCAAACGCGCGTTTGTGTCCCGCCACCGAGGACGCCATGCAGAGCCGTGAATTGGTGTCGATATTGGCCGACCCGATGAAGCCCTTCATCAGTTTGTTGGCGACGTAGTAGTCTTCTGTCAGAAGTTGCCCCGAAACATAAAACGCCACGCTATCAGGGCCATGCTCGCGGATCGCTTCGCTGAATTTGCTTGCGACCAGATCAAGTGCGCTGTCCCATGTGGCCTGCTTGCCTGCGATTTGCGGATGCAAAAGCCGCCCCTCCAGGTCAATCGTCTCATTCAGCGCCGAGCCTTTGGAGCACAGCCGCCCAAAGTTGGCTGGATGATCTGGATCGCCCTTGATGGTGCCATCAGCCCCCGCCAAGACACCACAACCAACGCCGCAATAGGGACATGTTGTGCGCGTGAGGCTCATGCGACGATACGCTGGTTTAAAGTGGCCTTATCCAACAAAATACGCCCGTTCTCGACTTTTGCGGGGTAGGTAGCCACCTTGCCGTCATCCGCCCCTTGCGCATGTCCCGTTTCAAGTGAGAAAACCCAGTTGTGCAGCGGGCAGGTCACGGAGGCACCATGCACGATGCCTTCTGACAGTGGGCCACCCTTATGCGGGCAACTGTTGTTGAGCGCGAAAACCTCATCCGCACTTGTGCGGAACACCGCGACACAGCCGCTATGCGTTTTCACTATCCGAGCCCCGCGTTGCGGCACGTCGTCCAAGGCGGCAATGTCTATCCAATCGCTCATTCTGCAGCCTCCAACGCAAAGTTTCCCAAGGGTTGATAGCTTTGCAATTTGTCGCGCACGTGATCTGCCCATGGGTCACGGCGATAGATAGTCTGGCTCAACTCGAACCGATCGACGAGGGCCGCGCGCTCCTCCAAATCCTCGACCACACGCTCCTTGATCCAGTCCATTCCCACCTTGCCCATCCATTTATAGATGCGGTCCAGATAACGTGCGTTTTCGCGGTAGGCCTGCGTGATCGCTTTGATCACATCGATGGTTTCTTGTTCCGTGACCACCTGCACCAACAGTTCGGTTTCACGCACATCCATGCCCGCAGCGCCGCCAATGGAGATTTGATACCCACTGTCGACACAAACAATACCGATATCTTTACAGGTCGCCTCCGCACAATTGCGCGGGCAACCTGATACGCCAAGTTTCAGCTTATGGGGCGTCCACGATCCCCACAGCGTCTTTTCCAGCTTGATACCCAACCCAGTGCTGTCTTGGGTGCCAAAGCGGCAATGATCGGTTCCCACACAGGTCTTAACCGTGCGCAAACCTTTGGAATAGGCATGTCCCGAGACCATTCCGGCCGCGTTCAAATCGGCCCAGATGGCGGGGAGGTCCTCACCTTTCACCCCCAGCAGATCAATGCGCTGCCCGCCGGTTACCTTGACCGTGGGCACCGCGTATTTATCCGCCGCATCGGCAATCGCACGCAGCTCGTCCGGCGTGGTGATCCCGCCCCACATGCGCGGCACGACGCTGAATGTGCCGTCCTTCTGGATATTCGCGTGTTTGCGTTCATTGATGAACCGGCTTTGCGGATCATCTTGATACTCAAGCGGCCAATCAGCCAGCAAGTAGAAGTTGAGCGCAGGCCGGCAGACATGACACCCGCAAGATGTCTTCCACCCACACTCCTGCCAGACGGCGGGCATGGAAGTGAGGCGTTGCGACTTGATCATACGGCGCACGTCTTCATGGGTCATGTCGGTGCAGGCACAAATCGATGCGGCAGCAGGCAACACGAAATCATCACCCAAGGTAACGGCCAAGACCTGTTCGACCAATCCGGTACATGTCCCGCAAGACGCCGAAGCCTTGGTGGTGGCTTTTATCGCTGCGAGATCACCAGCGCCTGCTACAATCGCGTCTTCAATCTGGCCTTTGCAAATGCCGTTGCAGCCACAAATTTCCGCATCACGCGATAAGGCTGCAACGGCTGTGAGCGGGTCCAGCGGGGTCCCTCCTTGATAGGCGGGACCAAAGATCAACGTATCGCGCATTTCGGCAATATCAGTACGCTCTCGGATCAATCCAAAGAACCAATTGCTGTCAGCGGTGTCGCCATACATAACCGCACCGATGACCACGTCATTTTCGATCACCAGACGGCGGTAGACACCACGCGCCGGATCGCGGAACACTATGTCTTCGCGACCATCCCCGTCGGCGAAGTCACCAGCACTGAACAGATCGCATCCGGTCACTTTCAGCTTGGTCGAAAGCTCCTTTTGAACAAAGATGGCATGCTCGCCCAACAAGGTCTTGGCCGCCACCCGCGCCTGATCGTACAAAGGTGCGACAAGGCCAAAAATCGCGCCGTCATGTTCGACACATTCACCAACTGCTAGAATGTCGGCATCAGACGTAACCATCTGATCATCCACATGAATGCCGCACCCAACAGCCAGTCCCGCCTCAGACGCCAATGCCACGTTGGGGCGGATGCCAACGGCCATGACCAGCAGATCGCAAGGTAACTCGGTGCCATCATCCAGTAATAATGCGCGGACATGTCCGTCTTTACCCAGTATCTCTTTTGAGTTGGCGGAACATTTAATTGTAATGCCTTTGTCCACCAGTGCGCGGCGCAAAAGATACCCCGCCGCTTCGTCCAACTGGCGCTCCATCAGGTGGCCCATGATATGGACAACCGTGACATCGACGCCGCGCGCGGCCATTCCAGCGGCGGCCTCAAGCCCCAACAAACCGCCACCAATGACGACGCATTTGCTGACAGGTCCAAGCCCCATCATCCGTTCGGTGTCTTCCAGATCGCGGTAGGCGATGACGCCTTCCAGATCATGGCCAGGCAGGGGGATGATGAAAGGATTGGAGCCGGTTCCAAACATCAGCTTGTCATAGGCCAGCACATCGCCATTCTGCGCCGTCACCGTCTTGGCCACGCGATTGATGCTGGCAAGCTTCTCGCCAAAGCGGCAGGTCACACACTTCTCGGCGTACCACAGCGCATCGTGCGTCTCAATCTCGGCATAGGTTTTGTCACCAGCCAGCACTGGCGACAGCATAATTCGGTTATAGTTACCGCGCGGCTCGGCGTTGAACAGGGTCACGTCATAGGCGTCCGGTGCCGCGTCCAGCAGGGTTTCCAAGGCACGACCTGTCGCCATGCCCGCCCCAATGATGATCAGTTTTTGTTTCATCTCTTCACTCCGCTGCGATTGGTTTTTTGGGGGCGGCTGAGGCGGTCTTGGATGTGTTGCCATGCTCATATTCCTCAAGGAAATCGAGCACCTCTTGGCGGTAGGCATAATAATCCGGATGCTCCAGCAGCGCTTTGCGGGTGCGAGGGCGCGGCAGCTTCACATCGGTGATCTTGCCTATGGTCGCTTGCGGCCCGTTGGTCATCATCACCACGCGGTCGGCCAGCAAGATTGCCTCGTCCACATCGTGCGTGACACAAACGGCGGTGACTTTGGTACGCGACCACACCTCCATCAGGACCTCTTGAAGCTCCCAACGGGTAAGGCTGTCGAGCATGCCGAAAGGCTCATCAAGCAGCAATAGCTTGGGCGAGAGCGCAAAAGCCCGCGCAATGCCGACACGTTGCTTCATTCCGTTGGAGAGCGACGCTGCATTCTTGTCCATACTGTCGGCCAGACCAACGCGCTCCAGATAATATTCGATCACATCCTGCCGCTCTGCCTGAGAGGCGCGGGGGTAAACCTTGTCCACCCCAATCGCGACGTTCTCTTTGGCGGTGAGCCACGGAAAGAGGTTGGGCGATTGGAACACCACAGCGCGTTCGGGGTCTGCGCCCTCGACGTTCCAGCCATCCAGCCGGATCGCCCCTTTGGAAATCGGGTTCAGCCCCGCCGCCATGGTCAGCACTGTGGATTTGCCACAACCTGAATGCCCGATCAGCGAAATAAACTCGCCCTTGTTGATTTTGAGGTCAAAATCCTCAACCACCGTCAGCGGTCCCTTGGGCGTAGGATAAATTTTATGCAGCTGCGAGAAATTGAGGTAGCGTTCCTCGATGGGGCTTTTCTGCGCTTCGGCCACGACACGTGGCACCGCGTGGATGGGGGTGACATTCGGCAGGGTCTTGGTTTCTTCAACCTTTGCCTCGATACCGACATCCATCAGGTATTTTGTCACATTGGCCCGCAATGCCTTGAACATATCGTCGTTGTTCATAGCCATCCGATCACGCGGGCGCGGGATGTTGACCTCAACTGGATCAGCCAGCGTGCCGTCCGGGTTCAACGGCACAATGCGGTCGGCCAATAAAATCGCCTCATCTACGTCATTGGTGATCAAGATGCAGGTCTTTTTATCCCGCTCCCAAATCTCGAGAATTTCGTCCGCGAGATTGGCCCGTGTCAGCGCATCCAGCGCCGAGAGAGGTTCATCCAGCAACAACATTTCGGGGTTCATCGCCAGCGCGCGCGCGACTGCTACCCGCTGGCGCATACCGCCTGACAACTCGGATGGACGGCGGCTGGTGGCGTGGGACAGGCCAACCATTGACACGTAGTGGTCGATCTTTTCATGCCGCGCGGCCTTGGATAGCTTGGGGAAGACTGCATCAACGGCCAGACCGACATTTCCGCCGACTGTCAGCCACGGCATCAAGGAATAGCTTTGGAAAATCAGTCCGCGTTCCGGCCCCGGCTCGGTGATTGGCGCGCCTTTGAACGTCAGGCTGCCACTGTCGGGCGTCTCCAGACCCGCAATCAGGTTCATCAGAGTAGATTTTCCAGTGCCGGAAAAGCCAAGAATGGCGAGGAACTCACCCTCCTTAACCTCTAGGTTGATGTCTTTGAGGATCTCGGCACGGTGCGTGCCTACGCCGAAACCCTTGTTGACGTTCTTGATGGATAAAATGCTCATGAAGGTTACCGGTTTGCCGAGAAGGTGAACATGGACTGCAGCGCGTACATCACGCGGTCCAGCAAGAAGCCGATGATCCCGATGGTGAAGACTGCCACCATGATCTTGGCCAGCGATTGCGACGATCCGTTCTGGAACTCGTCCCAAACGAATTTACCCAAACCGGGGTTTTGCGCCAGCATTTCAGCGGCAATCAGCACCATCCAGCCGACACCAAGGCTTAGCCGCAGTCCGGTGAAGATCAGCGGCAGCGCCGAGGGCAGCACCAGCTTTGTGATTTTGGTCCACGTGTTCATTTTAAGAACGCGGCTGACGCTCACGAGGTCTTTGTCGATACTGGACACCCCAAGTGCTGTGTTGATCAGCGTGGGCCAAAGCGAACAGAGCGTCACGGTGATGGCGGAGATCAGGAAAGATTTGGAGAACATCCCGTCATTGCTGGCGTAAACCGCAGAGACGATCATCGTTACGATCGGCAGCCACGCCAGCGGAGAGACGGGTTTAAAAATCTGGATGAGGGGGTTGAGGGCCGCATTTGCCGTCTTTGACAGACCCGCCGCGATGCCCAGCGGGATGGCGATGATGGAGGCAATCAGAAAGCCAAAGAATACCGTTACGATAGAGGTCCAGATTTGCGCGTAATAGGTGGGTCTACCTGTATAGACACGCTCTTTGACGTCCTCTGCCTTGCCGTCCGCAACCAGCTTTGCATTGCGCGTATCTTGGCGCTCGTAGAAGGCTGCCGCTTTTTCACGCTCCCGTATGGCATCGGCGTTCAGGCTGACTGCCTGTTCCCAAACTTGTGCGGGACCGGGGACCGCACCCAGCGATGTCTGCACTTTGGGGGCCAGCGCGCCCCATGCCAGCAGGAAGATCGCGATTGCCAATAAGGGCACCCCCAGCAAACGCCAGACTTCGCCAGCCTGTGCCTTTGGGTTATCCCCCGCCGCCGCTTTCAGGATCGGCGTAAGCCATGCCAGACCAAGAACCTGAAACCAGTTGTCAGCTTTGTTGATACGGGTGAACAGGCGGGCACGCTTGGCCTCTTTGTCCAAGGTGACAGTGGTGAATGTATCGGGTTCTGTTGCAGACATGTGGGGTATCCTTTGATCTTGGCAAAGATGTTGAATGCGCCTCGCAGCTGGTACCGCGAGGCGTTCAGGGCTTAGCCCTTGATCTCACTGTCAACGATCATCTGCTCACCCTTCAGGCCAATCGGCAGGCTTTCGAGGTAGGCGTTGGGCGTGCGCCCGTCATAGGCGATGCCGTCGATGATATCCGCGGCAGGCGTTGGCGCTTTGAAACCATCGCTGTCGAAGGGAAAGTCGACCTCGTTCGCCATACCGTCATCGACCAGCAGCTTGGCCGCCTGAAGATAGATATCGGGGCGGTAGACGTCCTTGGCCGTCTCCATGAACCACTCATCGGACTTCGGTTCAGCGATCTGGCCCCAGCGGCGCATCTGCGTCAGATACCAGACGGCATCCGAATAGAACGGATAAGTCGCGTTGTAGCGAAAGAACACGTTGAAATCGGGTGCAGGGCGGCGGTCGCCCTTCTCGAACTCGAAGAAGCCGGTCATTGAGTTGGCGATCACTTCGGCGTCCGCGCCCACATACTCGGAGCGTGCCAGAATTTCGACCGCCTCTTCGCGGTTGGCGTTGTCATTCTCGTCCAGCCAGATTGCTGCACGGATCAGTGCTTTGGTCAGGGCGATGGTGGTGTTGGGGTTCTCGTCCGCGAATTCCTTGTTGATGCCAAAGACCTTCTCGGGGTTGTTCTTCCACATGTCGTAGTCAGTGATGACGGGCACACCGATGCCTTTGAAAACAGCTTGTTGGTTCCACGGTTCGCCCACCGCGTAGCCATAGATTGTACCGGCCTCCATCGTGGCGGGCATTTGCGGCGGCGGTGTAACAGAGAGGAAAACATCCGCCCCAATTGTGCCTGTTACATCGTCAGGAGAGTAATAGCCCGGCTGCAACCCACCAGCTGCGAGCCAATAGCGGATCTCGTAATTGTGGGTGGAGACAGGGAAAACCATACCCATGTTAAAAGGCAGGCCTTCGTCCTTATACTTCTCCACAACAGGTTCAAGGGCAGCGGCGCTGATCGGATGCTGCGGGCGGCCATCCTCCATCTTGGGCACATTGGGTTTCATCTGCTCCCAAATCTCGTTGGAAACCGTGATAGCATTGCCGTTCAGGTCCATCGAAAAGGGTGTGATGATATGCGCCTTGGTGCCGTACCCGATGGTGGCGGCAAGCGGCTGACCCGCCAGCATGTGCGCGCCGTCAAGTTGGCCATCGATGACACCGTCCAGTAGAACTTTCCAGTTGGCCTGCGCTTCCAACGTAACGAACAGGCCCTCGTCCTCGAAATAACCATTTTCATACGCGACGGCCAAAGGTGCCATATCGGTCAGTTTGATAAAGCCGAAGGTCAGCTCGTCCTTCTCAAGGTCCAGCATTTCGGCGTAAGCGGCAGTTGCCAGAAGGCTGGATGCCGCGATTGCATATGGAAGTTTTCTAAACATCTGTGATGTCCTTTGTGTGAAAGGGCAAAGCCCGAAAAACTGAAAAAGCCGCACGTAAGCACCACGGAAAATTCCATGCTTCTTACGAGCGACTTTGCTCTTGGGAGGGTTCCACCGGCATTGGCAGAATAAAGTCAGGCAGCAGTGTCTGACGTGTTGATACAAGGATTGAACAGTTTACCGGCAGCTTCAACAATTTTCTGCACTGCGGCATAAAAACGGCGATGGCAACGGATGAATGCCTATTTATTCAGCAGCAGTTGCCGCAAAATCGAACGTTCTGCCGTCAAAAAACGCATCCGGCGCAAGAATCATCTGACCGCGAGACGATGCGACGGCAGTCTCCTCGCGGATCGTTCCTTCAATTTTTTCCGACGCGCCGGGCAAGTCCGCACCGATGGGGCCAAGGTTCTCGCGGTACAAATCCGTGCGAAAACACTGTTTGGCGCGGCCGATACCTGTCGCATCCGCGCCCAGTTGCCCGGCAATCCACGCGGCCTGACTTCGCCATGGAAAAGACGCGGCATGGTTATGAAACATCAAGAACCGATCAACTTTGGTTGGTGTGCCGCCCTGCGTCAGCGTTAAAAAACCAGTAACCGCAGGTTCGATCACCTCATGAGCGAGATTAAGATGTTCGCTGCGCCCCAGAATTTCGATGGCAAGTGGTTTGTTCTTTTCTAGATCCAGCCAACGGGCGGATTGGTAAACAGCACGCATCAATTGCCGCGTTGTATCAGGGTTATCAGCGATCCAGTCATGGCGGGCCGCCAGTACTTTTTCCGGCGCAAAGCCCCAGACATGCCGCCCCGCCATCAAGATGCTGCCGACACCACGCCCGACGATCGCACTGCCCCAAGGTTCACCGACCCAAAATGCATCCACGTGACCTTCCGCGACAGCATCCGCCATGCGCGGAGGCGGAACGGTCACAATCTCGACCTTTAGATCAGGAGCCGTGCCAATCCAATAGGACAGAAGCAAGCGATGCATGGAGAAGGGAAACGGCACACCTACTCGCAAGGGCTGGGGATCACGCGTTATTAAGGCGGAAAGCAACAGATTTGGATCGCCAAAGGGCAACATTCCCAAAGCATCTGCCAGCCTTGTAGATACACCAAACACAGTGCCATTAGCCGACAGCCCCATCAGACTGTCGATTTTTGCCGGCAATCCCCCAAGCCCGAGCGACATGGCAACGGGCATCGGCGACAACATCTGTGCGGCATCCAGATGTCCTAAAGCAAGCATGTCACGTAGGGCCGACCATGACGGTTGCTGAATGAGATTAAGATCCAAACCTTCTTCGGCAGCAAAACCAAGTTCGCGTGCTATAATCAGTGGCGCAGAGTCGACCAACGGAACATACCCGCAGTTCAAAACGGTGTTGCTCATGACAGCAGATCCGATGCCGTCACCAATGCTTGTGCGACATCAATAACCTTGCGCCCCTGATCCATCGCGGCTTTGCGTATCAGTTTATAGGCTTCGTCCTCGGGTATAGAGCGCTTGCGCATCAAGATGCCCTTGGCACGATCAACGGTTTTACGATCCTCTAGCGCCTGTTTGGCAGCATCCAGCTCCGACTGCATCTGCCGCATCATCTGGAACCGTGCAATCGCGGTTTCGATCACCGATTTGATGCGATTCATCTGCAACCCGTCAACAACATAGGCGCTGACACCGGCGGCAAGGGCGGCTTGGGTCAGATGCTGGTCGGTCTGATCAACAAACATCGCAACAGCCCGCGATTTGGCATCAGAGACCGCACCTATGTGTTCCAGCGTGTCACGGTCCGGGTTGGCTATATCGATCAGCACAATGTCAGGGGCATGTTTTGCAACAGACTGCTCAAGCCCAGAAACCTGAGCAATTGCATGCACATAGTTCCACCCTGCCTCCAGCAGAGCGTCGATAATGTTTTTTGCTTTGACGCTATCAGCTTCGACAACAAGGATGCTCAGGTCTTTTCTCATCCTTTTCGGGTAGCTCTATACTGCGTGAGAGGACATCTTCGTGAACGCAGCAATGTGGAATATCTGTTGGTATGTTTATGTTTTTGTGCAGCTTGAGAGCATAACGATTGAAAAATAGGCACTTGAAGGTTTGGGACTAATGAGAATTCGGTCGGTTGTAGAAGCTGAACTGTAGTTAAAGAAGGCCACTTTAGGTGCTGTCAGACCAATGCAAACCAGTCTCTGCAAGTACAATGAAACTGCCCTTTATGCCATGCCCAACTGACGCCACTCGGTGAGAGCGGCGGTTCGGTTCAGCTTGAAGTATTCCCGGCTGTAGAGGTGACGTTCCTGGTTGAAATGATTGTGGACCGAAGAGTGGACGGAGACGAATTTCTGCAATGTTCGCGTTCCTCTGAAGCGCAGCATCCCCCGCTCTCTTCGTCGAAAAGGCTGATGTGAATTCTCGGCCCGGTTATTCAGCCAGCGGCCGGTTTCCTGTTTGCCCACATTGCCGATAACCTTCATCGCGGCGCCGTAAGACCGCAGTAGATCGGTCACGATGACATATGGTGGACCATATCGTTTCATTGTTTTTCTGAGGAATTTCAATGCTGCTTTTCGATCTCGGCGCTTCGTAACGTGGCTTTCCAACACTTCGCCTTCGTGATCCACAGCCCGCCAGAGATAGTGGGTTTCTCCGTTGATTTTTACGAACACTTCGTCCAAGTGCCATTGCCAATTCGAATGAGCGCGAAGGTGCTGAACCCGTTTTCTTCGGATCTCCGCGGCAAACAACGGGCCGAAACGGTTCCACCAAAATCGAACCGTCTCGTGGCTGATCTCGATGCCGCGTTCGTGCAGCAGATCCTCCACATTTCGTAGTGAAAGTGGATAACGCATATACATCATAACCGCCAGGCGGATGATTTCGGGGGACGTCTTAAAGTAGCGAAAAGGGGAGCGCTTTGTCATCCGGCGACGCTAGGCGTCCCCCCTGCCCGCCTCAACCAGTTTTCTTCTGACAGTGCCCTTCCACCTCTTCAGAGATCAGCGCAGAAAGGCTGTCATTGGCGCTGCTACATCGCACAAATACCTCGTCCGCGAGGATATCGAGAGGCTTTTGCTCTTCTCCTTGTGGATTAATCTCGTTAGTGGACCCTTGATGACCGTCCAGCGCACTTGCGTTGACGAGGTCGGATATGGATTAGCAAGCGCTCGCGATGCGTTCGATCAGGTCAGCAAGAGCTACCTCGCTCGCGTTGCGGGCAAGGTATTCACTTAAGGCTCTAGGCTGCATGTCAGCTGGCCAAATGCTCGAACAACCGCGCAACAGCTTCAGCGCCCGGGTCGATATGACCGTCAAGCTGTTCTGCGTTGATGTAGCTTGCGCGCCCTGCCTTTGCGGAGGTCAGCGAGGCTGTATATTGCGCGCCTTTGCGGGCAGCTGTAGCAGCGGATGGCAAACCGTCATTCAAAGCGTCCAAAGCCGGCAACAACGCGTCAACCATAGTCCGGTCACCTGGATTAGCACCGCCAATTTGACGCATCCGGTCAAGACCAGAAATCAAAGCGTCGCGCATCGTCTGACCCGATGATGATGCGTCGCCTGCTGCCGCAAAGAAGATGGCAAGCAACACCCCTGATGACCCGCCCATGGTTTGGCTTAGTTCCAACCCAATGGCACGGTAAAGCTGCGTGTGATCTGCAAGCGGCAATGTATCCATCGCCCCAATCAGCGCGCGCGATGCACCAGCCAAGGTTGACCCAGTGTCACCATCGCCAGATTTAGCATCTAGCAGGTTCAGATCACCCTCAGAAGCAATCAATACTTCACAGCAATTCGTCAAAAATGCCTTTGTTGGCGCATGTGCAGACGCTGGTGCCCGGATCGGTGTCAAACCATCGGGCAGCGGCAAGACCACAGGCTTATCAACGGACCGACAACCGGGCCATGCAAGCACCTGAGCGGCTTCTTTCAGAAACTTTTCATCTCCATCCGCAAGCTCGCAAACCGAAACCGAGAAACCGTGCATATCAAGAGCGGTCATCATCGTGCTCGGGCCGACAACAAGGCTGATATTCTGCCCAAAGTCGGAGGACAAAAGGCTGTCCGTCAAAATTGCCATTTCAAGGCAGGATGCCCCGCCAAGGTTGTTGATCAAAACAACATGCGGCGTTTTCGGCATATCGACGCTTAGCTTTTCTGTCACCTTCGCGATTGCATCCACTGCCCCCGCAGAGGCAACTTGTTCAACGCCAGCTTCACCGTGAATGCCAAGGCCAAGCTCTGCCATGCCAGGCGGAATACGATCTTCTTTCAAAGAGCCGGGGACGGAACAGGTATCAAGCGACAGCCCGATGCTGCGAGTTGATGCAATCACCCGCTTTGCTGCAATTGTGCACGCATCAAGATTGGCACCGCTCGCCGCCATAGCACCTGCGATTTTGTGGACGAAGAGTGTACCGGCAAGACCACGCGCTTGGGGCAAGTCCGGAAGTGCAATGTCGTCGTCCACAATGACGACTGTGACTTTATGACCAAACGCCCGCGCACGTTCCGCAGCCAAGCCAAAGTTCAAGCGATCGCCCGTGTAGTTTTTCACGATCAGCAAACAGCCCGCCGGACCTGTCACGGCCAAGATAGCAGCCAAGACAGCGTCAACTGACGGTGATGCGAAAACATCGCCGCAGACGGCTGCTGTCAACATGCCTTCACCGACGAACCCAGCGTGTGCCGGCTCGTGGCCGGACCCGCCGCCAGACACCAAAGCCACCTTTGATTTGTCCCAATCCGACCGCACGACCACGCGGATATGAGGATAACCGTCAAGCCGTGTAAGTGTTCCGCCCGACGCAGCAATGGTGCCGTCAATCGCTTCGGTCACCATGTCCTGTTTGGCATTGATAAACTGTTTCATGGTGTCTCTCCTACGAAATGCGCGCACCAGCGGCGTCAAAAAAGAATGGGTTTTCGGGACGGATCTGGATGATATCGCCTTCTTTCAGATCGGTGTGCGCATCCGTCACCGTAATAAGGTCGTGCGACTTGAACGACAGGTGCAAGCGCGTTTGATCGCCCAAATGTTCAACGCGTTGCACAAAGCTGTCTTCGCCTTCGCCTTGTATGATTTGCTCTGGCCGCAGGCCAATATGTGTCGCCTTGTCAGGCGCGCCGCCAAAAACGTCAGATGGTAAGACATTGATACGTGGCTGCCCCAAACGACTGGCGGCATAAATGCTGATAGGGTCTTCATAGATTTCGCGCGGGCTGCCGAATTGAACCAACTTACCATCGTCCAGCACACCAACATGTGTCGCCATGGTCATCGCTTCGGTTTGATCGTGCGTGACGTAAAGCATCGTCGCACCTGAATCCGCTTGAATGCTTTTCAACTCAATACGCAGGTCCGATCGCAGCTTCGCATCCAGAGAGCTAAGCGGTTCGTCCATCAAATAAACCGACGGCTCGCGTACCAAAGCACGTCCAATTGACACACGCTGCATTTCGCCGCCCGACAAAGCAGTCGCTTTGTTGTCGAGCTTGTGGCTGATCTGCAAAACCTCTGCGACTGCATTTACCTTGCGATTTATCTCCGCCTGAGGTGTCCGCAAGATTGGCGATTTCAACGGGAATTCAAGGTTCTGTCGTACGGTCAGGTGCGGATAAAGCGAGTACTGCTGGAACACCATCGCGACATCACGTTGTGCGGGTGTGAACGACGCGACATCGCGCCCACCAATCGTAACGCTGCCAGTATCAGGCTTGTCTAGCCCTGACACCATGCGCAACGTCGTCGTCTTTCCAGCCCCAGTCGGGCCCAGCAGAACAACAAACGCACCATCAGGAATGGTCATCGTTACATTATCAAGCGCGACCTCTGCGCCGTAGGATTTAGATATCCCGTTTAGAGTCACTTCAGCCATGGACTAGCACTCCTCCGTTGGCTTGGCTGCGCAATGCCGCACCGGTTTCTGCGTCAAACAAAGTGATTGTCCGAGGGTCGAACGTAAGGCCGGTTTGATCACCGACTTTCACGTTTTCCGAGCTTGCAACGCGGGCCTTGATTTCGCCGTTGGCCGTTTCAAGCGTCACGATCTGCGTTGTACCCAAATACTCGGTCGCCTTGATCCGCCCGCGATACGCGGCCGCATCGTCCAGTTTTACGTGTTCAGGTCGCACACCGAATGAGATCGCACCATTCGCGCCATCGATACTTTTTGGCACGCTTAAAGAGATATCATTGAGGCGTACTTCGTTTCCGCCCTTGCCAATCATCCCCTGAAAATCGAGGAAATTCATGCACGGCGAGCCAATAAATTGAGCCACAAATTTTGTCGCCGGCCAATCGTAAATGTCCTGCGGTACGCCGAATTGTTCGACTGATCCGTGGTTCATCACGACGATCTTGTCCCCCATCTGCATCGCCTCAAGCTGGTCATGGGTCACATAAACCGTTGTTGCGTTCATGCGATCATGCAAGGCGCGCAGTTCTTCAGACATGTGCTCGCGGAATTCCGCGTCCAATGCACCAAGCGGTTCGTCCATGAAGAACGCCTTGGGGTCACGCACAATCGCACGGCCAAGGGCCACACGTTGACGGTCACCACCTGACAGGCCACCGACAGGTTTTTTCAAGATATCGGTGATGCCAAGGATCTCGGCGATCTCGCCGACTTTCTTTTTCACCTGCGCCTTGGGCATGCCCTGACACCGCAACGGATAGCTGATGTTTTTGCCCACATTCAAATGCGGATACAGGGCGAACATCTGGAACACGAAAGCAATATCACGCTGGGATGCCGGTTTCATGCCGACCTCTTCACCATCGATATAAATCTCGCCCGATGTTGGCAGCTCAAGCCCCGCCATCATTCGCAATGTCGTGGTCTTGCCGCAGCCCGAAGGCCCCAGCAGCATGAAGAACTCGCCGTCTTCAATTGTGAACGTCGATGACTTCACCGCGTTGAACGAGCCAAAGTCCTTGCGCACGTTTTCAATACGTATCTGTGCCATGATTACTCCGGAAAATGGCTGACGATGATGAACATCACCGTGCCGACAAGGGTGACAATGAAGGAATAGCTGTAGAGCCCGATGGCGAAGGGTTGCATCAACATGACGACCCCCACAGCAATCAGAATTGTCGCCAGCATTTCCCATGGGCCACGGCGGAACCGCAGCAAACCGTTGAGTATGTTCATCATTTGCGGACTGCCCCGAATGTGATCCCGCGCAGCAAATGCTTGCGCAACAGGATGGTGAAGACCATGACCGGCACCAGGAAGATCGTGGCACCCGCAGCCACCGCAGGCCAATCTTTGCCGCTGGTGCCGATGATTGTCGGGATAAAGGGCGGTGCCGTTTGCGCCGTGCCAGACGTCAACAGAACAGCAAACGCATATTCGTTCCACGCAAAGATCAGACAAAAGATTGCTGTGGATGCGATGCCAGTGGCTGCTTGTGGCAAGACCACTTTGTAAAAGGCTTGGAACCGAGTGTAGCCGTCGATCAATGCCGCTTCTTCGTACTCGATCGGGATCTCATCGATGAAGCCTTTCAGCAACCAGACCGACAGCGACAGATTCACAGCTGTGTACAGCAGGATCATGCCAAGATGGGTGTCGTTCAGCCCCAGATTACGGAACATCAGGAAGATCGGGATAGCAACCGCGATGGGTGGCATCATCCGTGTCGACAGGATGAAGAACAGCAAGTCATCTTTGAGCGGCACTTTGAACCGACTGAAAGCGTAGGCTGCCATTGTGCCCAAGACCATACACAGGGCCGTCGACCCAAACCCGATAATGACCGAGTTCAAGAACCGCTCGCCATAGCGTGATGGGCCAGAGATAACTGTGCCACGTTCGCGCGTGATCTTGTCGTACCATGTTTCCGCAGGACCAGCGGCCTCTAGCATGTCAGGCGTTGCACGGGTCCGGTCAGTGAACAGGTTCACATAACCTTCCAGCGTCGGCTCGAACACCACCACGGGCGGGTAGGCGATAGAATCTGTTGGGGATTTGAACCCTGTCGCGATGATCCAAAGCAAAGGGACAAGCGTGATGCAGGCATAGCCAATCACCAAAATTCCGGCGAACCACTTGGTGCCCTTGGTGGGCTCTGTGACTGAAAAACTCATCTTTCTTTTACCTTGTTCAGGGCTTTGACGTAGATCGAGGCAAGGCCAAAGACGGTCACGAAGAGGATCACAGCGTAGGCAGAGGAATATCCCGTGCGCCACTTCTCAAAAGCCTCTCGTTTCAAATCAATCGAGGTCAGCGTCGTGGTGTTACCCGGACCGCCACCTGTGAGCTGCACAACCAGATCGAACATCTTAAAGTTCTCGATCCCGCGGAACAGCACAGCCAGCATCAAGAACGGCAGCGCCATCGGAATAGTCAGCGTCCAGAACTGGCGCCATTTACTGGCACGGTCACATTCGGCGGCCTCGTATATGCTGTCAGGAATAGACCGAAGCCCCGCAAGACAGATCAACATCACAAAGGGTGTCCACATCCATGTATCTGCAATAATGATGGCCCAAGGTGCCAAATGCACATCGCCAATCATCGAGAAACTTGCCGGATCGCCACCTGTGAAGAAGGTCACGACGTAGTTAAACAGGCCGATTTGCGGCTGGTACAGGAACGTCCAGAAGTTGCCGACAACGGCGGGCGACAACATCATCGGAAACACGATGATCGTGGTCCACATATCGTTGCCTTTGAATTTCTTGTTGATCAGAAAGGCGAGAAAGAAGCCAATCAGCACTTGAAGCGCGATGGTCCAGATCAAGAAGTGGGCAGTCGCCTGCATCGTATTCCAGACATCCGGATCGCTTAGAATACGCTTGTAGTTACGTAGGCCAACCCATTCCACGTCATTGTTGGGGCGGTTCACCCGAAAATTCGTAAAGCTCAGCCGGATGGTCCAGATCAGCGGAAAGATATTCACAGCGAGCAGCAGGAAGATCGTCGGTGCGACGAATATCCACGCGATTGTCCGATCGGACAGTCCGCGAATGCGTTTGGCCATGCTCTCGGGCGTTTTACTGGCCGCCGTATCCATGGGGGAAAGGGTCATGGTGTGTGTCCTTGTCGCGGAATGTGTGCCGCGCATACGTCAATGAAAGTTGCCCCAGCCGATATGATGATCGGCTGGAGCGGTTGTCTGACCACCCGTCAGGAAGAGAGGGGGTCCGACAGGGAGAAAGTTTAGAGCTTGCCTTCGTCCTCGAACACTTCGGTCCAATCACGAACCAAACCGTCCAAAGCTTCTTTCGCGGTGCCGTCGCCAGCGATGACAAAGTTATGCATCCGCTCTTGCATCGGGATCAGAAGGTCTGCGTAAGCAGGCTCTGCCCAGAAGTCCTTCACGATAGCCATGCTGTCGAGGAAGGTTTGCGCATAAGGCTGGCTTGTTGCGAAATCAGGGTTTTCGACAACGGCACGTAGTGCAGATGCACCGCCGAGATCCCACCAACGCTGCTGAACTGCTGGTTGCGCAAACCACTGGATGTATTCCAATGCGGCCTCTTGCTTTTCAGAGTAGGCAACAACAGAAATACCTTGCCCACCAAGTTGCGCAAATTGCCCTGCTGGACCTGCTGGGTTCGGGAAATAACCGGAATTGCCGTTACCGACGTTTTCATCAGCTTCAACACCTGGCCAAATGAACGCAAAATTCATCTGCATCGCGACCTGACCAGAGCGGTAAGCATCGATGTTCTCGCCCATGTACCAGTTGGACGAACCCGGGGGTGTGCCAATGTCGTACAGCTCTTTGTATAGCTCAAGTCCGGCAATCGCGCCTGCAGAGTTTACAAAACCTTCAAGGTCATAGGGCTGATCAGGGTTCTCATACTCGAAACCGTAGTTATAGAGCGCGTTGGTGACGCCCATTGTGATGCCCTCAGAGCCACGCTCTGTGTAGATCGCAGCACCATAAACGGTTGTGCCATCGATATCGCGCCCTTGGAAGAACGCCGCAATGTCGCGCAACTCTTCCAGTGATGCAGGAACATCAAGCTTACGGCCATATGTGTCCATGAATTCAGTCTGAAGCTCGGGACGATCAAACCAGTCTTTACGGTACGTCCAACCAACAACGTCTGCATAAGCAGGCAGCGCGTAGTAGTTTGGTGTGTTCTTTGGCCATTCGGCGTAGCCCGTTACAGTCGCAGGCAGGAAGTCATCCATCGAGATGCTATTGGCATCAAAGAATTCGTTCAGCTTTACGTAGTGACCATTCTCTGCGCCGCCACCGATCCACTGGCTGTCGCCGATCATCAGGTCACACAATTGACCGCCAGAGTTCAATTCGTTCAACATGCGGTCGGCAAAGCTCGGCCAAGGCACAAACTCGAAATTCATCGTATGGCCGGACTGCTCTTCGAAATCCTTGCTCAACTCGATGAGTGAGTTTGCAGGATCCCAAGCGGCCCAGCAAAGTGTCAGCTCAGTCGCATGGCCATCGGCCATCGCAGAGGTCGCTAGGCTGGATGCGACGATCGCGCCCACCGCAGCTGTTGTGAAAAGGTTCGTTTTCATAAGGGTAACTCCTCCCAGTTATGGCGGGGCATGGCTCCCCGCCACGACTCACGCTGCCTACATTGCTAATTGACGCACGTGCGTCAATGCAAGATATTTGTGAGACACGTGCCTCAAAAATACCTGAAATGCGCAATTTCACCCATAGATGAGGGTCAAAATGATGCAGTTGTGACAACGCAAAGGTCTGATAAGATGATGAAATCCGCAGCAGTGAACGTCAGTGAAAATATGTTAAGACCCACCACAAAAGATCTTGCAAAAGCGGCTGGCGTAAGCCGCGCGACAGTGGATAGGGTCTTAAATGGACGTGATGGCGTGAAAAAACGGACTGTGGATCGCGTAAACCATGCAATCCAAGAGCTGGGTTTCGTGCGCAATATTCAAGCAGCAAACCTCGCACGTTCCCAAAGATACAGATTTGTTTTCGCCCTGCCCCGCTCCGGTGACCTATTTCTAGAGGAAATCGTGCGCCATATTAACGAAGCCAACGAGACGTTCGCGACCGACCTCGTTTGGTGCGACGTGGTTCATATTGACGAAAACGATCCACACAGCATTTCGGCCTTTCTCGCAACGCTGGACGCCAGCGAGACGACTGGCGTCGCAATCATGGCCCCTGAATCGCCGCAAGTGCGTGACGCGATCTACCGTCTGAAAGAACGCGGCGTAGCAGCACTACCGTTCATTGCGGACCAGTCTACAATGGAAGAGCATTGGGTCGGAACCAATCATCAAGCTGCGGGTGCGACTGCAGCGACGCTTATCGGGCGTTTTTGCGCGGTCGCTAAGGGATCTGTTCTTGTGATCTCCGAAAGTATGAGGTCGCGAGATAGCCTGGAGCGACGGATTGGCTTTGATGCCGAGATGAACCAAAACTTTCCCGGATTGCGCACGTTGCCCTCCTTGGAAACTTATGGTGACGAAGAACGCGCAGAACGGATTATTCATAATTCGGTCATCAACAATCCTGACCTTGTTGGTGCCTATGTGCTGTCATCCGAGGCGCGCGTTCCGCTCACGATCTTGAACAATGCAATGAACACCGGCCATCTGATCAAGATTTCCCATGAGCGCACGCCGTTCACCGAAGCGGCACTGCGTGACGGAAGATTAGATGGCGTTATTGCACAGGATCCAGGCCATCTTGTCCGCAGCGCAGTTCGAAAACTCAAGGCAATAACTGACAAACGTATCGCAAAAGGGTCACAAGAACGCATCAGGGTAGAGGTTTTACTCAGAACAAATATCTGAACATGTCCCGTCGGCAAGATCACTTACGGCTTGCTCGAAGCGCTAACCGATAGAGTGACGGCGGGCTCGCGCGTCTTTCCTGCGTCGACGCCGTGCCAATTCGTTATTAGGACGACATAGTTCGCAACAATAAATTTCATGCATTGCGCCGCGAAAGGTCAGTTTGACGTTCAGCTCGGTTGAGCTGATCGAACGGCCGCTTTGGCGAAAATGCCACACTGCAAAACTGTCATCGCCGCGGTTGCAAGCAAATGCTGCGCCAGCATACTCTACCGATCACCTTCGGTGGAAAGGATCGGTGCTCACAATCCGGTATTGCTGAAACGGACGCGACCACAATGGATCAGAAACTGATCGCCGCACTGAAACGGGCGCACACAATGATCCAAAGGGACGACACCGGACTGCCTGTGATTGAGCGCAGGCCAAAAGGTTCCCATGAGAGACGCCTCATCAAACTAGCATTCCTGGACCCCGGCCTTCAGCGCGACATTCTGATGGGCAGACAACCCCGCAACATGAGCCTCGCCAAATTCCTGAAAGAGCCACTTCCACTGCTCTGGTCCGGCCAGATCGCGGTGTTCCGGTAAAAAACCCAACAATCGGCCGCGACCTGTTATCCGGGATAAACCAACCTGTTATTGGTGTTGAACAAACCTGTTAACGACCTTGAACAGGTCCTGATATGGCCCTTAACAGGAAACTGGACAATGCACCGGCTAAGCATCTGAATTTGCTATATATTCGAAATATATCCCTCCAGACTCCGGTCGAAATCACCTGTTTTACGCAAAAATCGCATATTTTTCACTGATAACGCCAAAGGGACCCTTGTGGTGGACGAGCGGAGATCACCCTCGCAAAAGCCCTCGGAACGCCGGAAACATCTCCGGTTTCATCCGTCGAATATATGGATATAGCCCTGATAACCTGTGATTTCAGAGACTTACGTCTGCGCATGCCAGACAGAGATTAGTGTTGAGGGTGGGTGGCGGAGACGAAGTCCGTCATAATTATTAAGTCTAGATTTTTAATTGTTATATTTCAGCGTATTGAAGCTCATTTCAGTTATGTTACATCGTGTAATGTGCAGCAAAATGTGCAGCAAAAATGATGATCCAATGTGAGCTGCCCCCTCCGGCATCAGCCCCCCAGATCGACTTTAAGAGCACCAGGATTTGCAGGGCATAAACTCCGATTAGGATGAAGCTCAACGCAGGGCAATTACACATGCGCTCGCACATATTTCTTGCTTGTCAGTATTTGTGCCAACAACAGCTTTGGTAAACTCGTCCATCTGAGAAATTGTTTTTCCAAGCTCGAGCCCCTCCATGAGGCTTCCCCCAGGGCTGTCGAGAATGAATGAAACAAATTTTAAATTGCGTGAGGGGAAGTCCGCCAAAATTGATTTCAAACGATCTACATCCCCTGAAACAATTTTTCCACGCATCAATATTTCTGCTGAACGTTCAGACTTTAGGACGTCGCTGGAAGTCCTTACGTTGAACTCCAACGCATATGCCATCGTAGTCATTGAAAAGAAGGCGAGTACTGCAATACAAAACGAGCGCAAAGTATCTATCCGTTTGAACACCATAAACCGACATTTCCCATCTAGAACATCTTCCCACTCAAATAGCCACTGTTCTGAGCTCCGATCAAGCCTCTTGGAGCCGTGGTGTCGTTGTTCGAGTGCCGATGCAGCGTTCAACGCGATGCGATGCGGGGTGCGGAACAAGGCCAAAAGGACTGACGGCTGGCGCGCTACAGTCCTGAAAACCTATTTGCATAGTCCCGACGTGTCCGTATTGCCGCTTGGTTTCGCAATGGAAATTGAGGGCGAAGTATTGATCGCGCCGTGAACTCTTAAGGTCGGATTTGTCCGCATTGCGGACCTCCACGCATGGTGCAGAAATTGGGCCAAATCACTCGCCCACCAATGTCGCTTCCGGCCCAGACCGGAACTTCGTGGATGACGCAGCGAATGGCAGCAACGAGCCCTTAGTGACCGATGCTGCGGCATGTAGATTTTGGTACTAAGGGCGGGAAGCGGTCCTTCGCTGCGCCATCCACACAGGACAAAGCTGCCGTCTGCGGCTCGTTCACCGATTGCAGCTTTTGCCCCCCAACTCATGGAAACAAAGGGGTCATTAGAGCAATCTAACGGTCCTTGGTTCGTACCCAAGGCAACACCAGCGTCCCCAGTCACAATTTGCGGCGTGCTTTAGAATAAAGATTGGAATTGTTTCATCCATTAAATGAAATGCACTTGAGGCATTCCGCGTCACTGGAAAACATATTTTACCCCGATGTAGGGCCCGTGTTGTTCTACATCATATGCAAAAGCGCCGCTTTCCAGCGTCGTGCTGTAATCCATGCTGAAGTATCTGTATCCAAATATGATGGAGGTGTTGTCCCAGGGATGATAATCAAACCCAGCATTTAGGCCAACTTGCAGGTCATTCCCGCCAGCACCAAATCCACCAAACTCCAACGAGGCAACTGTCGCCCACTGGTTATTCAGTTCCCACTTGCCGCGTGCGCCAATGACTGGCTCCCACCAACTATCATCTCCTCCCAGAGTCGTTGCTGGACCAGGCGTGGCTATGTCCACTTCCTGCCTTAGTGAATTGTAGCGGTAACCGGCCTGAACATCGACAGTATACCGTTTGCCGCTCGTGCCATAAGTGCCGTTCGCAATTCGATATGCTGCCAACACACCCAGCCATTCTTGGCGAACATTTACATCAACTGAACCGCCAGCTGGACCTGGCAATGATCCATCGGCGCTAATGGAATAATAGTTTGCATCGAAGATTACCCCCCAATCGCCCTTCCATGCTTCAAAGCGACCCGATGCTGCGAAATCCAGATTGTCGAGAACTTCTCCAAGATCCAAATCGATGGGCGCAGAAACCCCGGAAACTGTCGTCGTGCCGGTCGTACGGAATGGCGCAAATGCATAGACCGCGCCAGTAAAACGCCAATCTGAATCGTTCTGGTTTGGGCCTGTCATTGGGTCGGCCTGAGCCACCTCTGTCGCAAGGCCGGTTGACGAAAGGCAGATGATGGCTATCAGCAGTTTCTTTTTCATTTAGGGTTTCCTTTAGATATCTTGTTAGCTTCGTGAACGAAGCTGAAATTGGCGGGAATTGAGAGTGTTTTGTCGATTTCTGAGGCGCAAAACTTAGTCCTGGAAGCACAGCATGAATTCTCTTTCCTTTATAAAAACAAAGACCTGAACCCATTTCAAAACTGTGGTCGGAACTATTATGTGCCATTCTTCGGGCCTGGCGTTTCTAATAGTTAAACCGCAAGCCAAGCCCGATGCCTTGGTCATAGGTGCGGTCACTTCCGATACCGATAAGAACATCTGCATAGATGGCAGTGCCATCATTCACATTGTAACCAACTTGCAGCTCTGCGGACGCGGGCCAGGTTTCATTCTCCCAGTCATAAGGAACTTTCAGGTCGCCCTTTACCCACCAATCCTTGGCGAACGGCTGAATCGCAATGAGCCTAAGCGCTGTTTGACTTACGTCGGTGGGGCCATTGTAGCTCTCAAAGTGCTGAACCAGCGGCAAAAGAGTTAGACCGGTCGCTTTGTTTGAGAATGCTGCGCCCACTAAGGGCGCAACTTGATCAGACTCGGTGCCAATGCCTTTCGCTGTGTCGCCAAGATCAATGATCCACTCTAGACCCACAGCAGTTTTGACAGCCCAGGTGTCGTTCAGTGACCGAGCCGACGGGAAATAGATCAGCTTGGCATTGACCTTCTCAAAGCCGTTTTCCCGGCCCCCGGTTACATCGGTCGAATTATAGTGCAGTTCATATTTGAACTTCAGATTGGGTCGCAGCATGTAGGAGCCATCAATGAAGGCGTCCTGTTTATCCGCGCCTCCAAGATCAAAATATTGATATCTCAGATCAGTGCTATTTACGGCTGCAAGTGGGTTAGACGCGTTCTCTTCAGCATAGGCCGCCGACATCGACATCGCAGTGAGAGCCCAACCGGCTAAGAGTGTTCGCATTCCTTTAAGTCCCTTTCTAGGGCGCAGGCACACCGAGACGTGCCCGCGCAAAGTTCATTGTTTGATTGTTCCGATTTTGATGTCAACGGCGAGAGCCGACATTCAAATAGCCGAAGGTCGGGCGTTCGTTCTGTGCTGCGGAAGGCGGCTGCGAGTATCCGTGTTGATCACTTTTTTCTGCCTTCAGGATAACGGTCTTGAGGGGTGGAGCCACGACGAAAATCGCAGCCCCATATCTATTTATTCACCAAACCCAGGCTCACTGACATTGAAGGGCAGCTTGTCGAGATGACTAATGAATTCCATCGGATCAAACGGGAGATTTTGATAATCAACCGGGGGATTGGACAAAGCCAGCGTAGCAGGCCGTGCGTTTGAAATGCCGGTATAGGCTGGCCCACGTTCATGTTTGCGATCTGGATACTTCTCTTTCCACAACTCGTGACGGGCACGCATCCGCTTGAAGGGTTCCTTAAAATGAAACCCGCCTACGACTATTGGGTTCACTTCACGGTGATCGTTGTAAAGATCATACACGGCCGTCAGACCGGACTTTGCCTGCCCCGGATCGTTCGAGGTCCAGTGTATTTTGTATTGATCTTTGACTGTCGCAGCCAAATCGGGTCCTTGGTAGATGAACACGTGGTCGCGACGACCATGGGTGTCGCCGTTTAACAGCAACGACGTTTGGTCGATGCCGTCGATGATCCGATCAGTTGGGATATGTTGGGTTGCACCAGCCAACCGGGCGAAGGTCGTGAACAAATCTGTTTGGTGAATCATGTCAGCGGCCATTTGTCCCGGTTCGATAACACCAGGCCAAAATGCAGCTGCTGGCACACGCACACCGCCTTCTGTGAAGTCGCCTTTGCCGCCGCGGAACAGACCTTCACCTAAACCAGCGCCAGGGGGTGGGTTGTGGGTCATAGGCCCGTTGTCAGCCATGACAACCACCAATGTGTTTTCAGCTATGCCCAGTTCTTCCAGTGTTTCACGCATGGCCGCTATGTCTGGTTCGATCACACGTTGGTAGTTTTCCCCGACCATGCCCCGCTGCAACGTAACTTTCTCGGGTGCTGGTATGAACGGAATCCAAAGTGGCCACCACGCTACATAGAATGGCTTTTCCGCCTCAGCACTCCGTCGGATGAAGTTGATTGCCCGCTCACGTCCTTCAATGTCGAAGTCATAATAATCTTTGACCTCTTGCGAACCATCGCGCCATTCCAGAACCTGTTCACCCTTTTTACCTTCGAGGTAAAAAACAAACGCGTCGTCCTGAACAAAGTTCTTATCAAGTTGATACGGATTGTCCGCCAGCAATTCTTCTTTCATGCCGACAATCGCATTGGCACCCTCACCGGTCTTATTGTAGAGACTGGTAACCTGATTGTAGACCGCCCAGAAGGCCTCATCGAACCCCTGATTAATGGGATAGGATTCCTCGGTATCCCCGAGGTGCAGCTTGCCAAAGAACGCAGTCGCGTAGCCCTCACCAGAAAGCACCTCTGCCATTGTTACATTTTCAGCGGCCAATCCGGTGTATTCGATAGGAAAGCCAATCTCCCAAGTGCCAGTCCGAATAGCGTTCTGTCCCGTCAGGACAGCAGCCCGACTAGGGGTGCAGCCCGGTTCGGTATACATTCGTGAAAACATCATTCCGTCAGCGGCGAGCTGGTTCAGGTTTGGTGTCTTGTACCCCCTGATTTGTTGATACATTTCATCGCCAAACGACATCGGTGGCTGATCATCAAACATGTAGTGTATGATATTTGGGGGTCTACCATATTGCTCTCGCAACTCGGCCAATTTCGCATCCAGTTCGCCGTCTTCGACCTCCCAGACCGTCCCGTTTTGGGCTTCGAGAATGTAATACTCGGCATCATGGACAATTTGGGCGTCTTGCGCGCTTGCCCCTGTCATCAACGCCGAAATTGTTAAAGCCGTCAGCGGTGCTGCGAGTTTTCTGGGTTTCACCATTCCTATTCCTCCTTGTTTTTCATTTTTTCTTTAAGCTTTCTGCGATCAACTGATGGCAGTAAGCCGACAGAGACATTGACGCTGCGGCGGCTTGCTGTGTTAGTACCGCACGCTCGGCTTTGGTCAGCATTGTCGCTATACGTTCTGAACGACATTCTCCTTCAGGAAAGGGCGGACGTCCCATTTTGGCTGGCATTTGCACCCCTTCCCAAGTGGTCAGTGGCCTTGCTCGAACAGCCGAGACAGAGTTAATATTGCAGGCAAACTACAAGGTATGGGAAATGGACCACATCATAAACTCGCCAAAACCAAACGAAGTTGACGCTCCGTTAGTCATGGAACTGTCCGAGCCAAATGATTTGAACAAGCTCTCTTTGTGGGACATCGACTTCCGTCAGATTGAGCCGGGGCAGATGAAAACCGTGATAAGAGCCCGCTCAGGCAATTCAGTGAACCTGATCGAACTTGGCATCTCCAAGGCTGTGCATCAAAATGGCGTATCCCCTAAGGGG
Source organism: Sulfitobacter sp. SK012 (assembly GCF_003352085.1). Lineage (NCBI taxonomy): Bacteria > Pseudomonadati > Pseudomonadota > Alphaproteobacteria > Rhodobacterales > Roseobacteraceae > Sulfitobacter > Sulfitobacter sp. SK012. The sequence continues at coordinate 1,069,842 of NZ_CP025804.1, read as the reverse complement.
AAAATTTCCTTAGGATTGCCATGTCAGGATTCTCTGTCGACGTGGCAAGGCCAGAACATGGAGACAGCCCAGCTTGTGTCGTTCGGCTCCTCCGATGAATTTGATGGCGTGGGTTTCGGCGAGTTTCGCGGCACAACTATCTCTATCGACGTTCAGGAGGCTGAGCGGTTGGCTGATATGCTTGGGTTTGATATCCCCAGCGCCCTGCGCCGTTCAGTTAGGTATGATGTCGATGAAAAATCAGAGTCGCTTGCGGCTTTAAAGAAGATATCTGGACGTCTCCTCAACAACGCAAGCGTGTCGGTTCTTCACGAAGAAGAAGCCATCATTTCTAATGTACTAATTGCGGCAACATCCTTCGAACAGACAACGGATAAGAGTTCCCCAAAATCGCGTTCTCGGGCTGTCAAAAAAGCGATAGAGATGATGATTTCCTCTGAAGGGGAGAGCTTGGAAGTCAGTCAGATTTGCCATGAGATTGGTGTTTCCTGGCGTACTCTGGACCGAGCGTTTTCAGAGAAATTTGGGATCAGCCCGAAGCAATATTATTTGCGGATGCGTCTCAATTGGGTAAGGACTGACCTTCTCCAAAGAGCGCCTGGTGATAGTATTTCCGACATCATCAACGGGCGGGGCTACTGGCACATGGGTAAATTTGCTCAAGATTACTACAAAATGTTCGACGAGCTACCTTCCCGAACAACCGTAAATCTAGGCTGAGCCATTTTGTTTGATTCAAAATGAGGTCGTACGGCTCAACATGTCAGGCCACCAAGAGCTACGGGGCTTTTTCCCCGTTTTAGACGACGTAAAGTCAAGGCGTAGCGCTTCATCGTCGGCGACCCCCACCCAAATGCTGCGCTGTGCAATGAATGACAGCAATGCGAAAGCTGCACCGCAGCGTCGGGACCAACGCCGAACGGCCGGAATGGGCGGTGCGGCCATAGCGCTGATTGCGCCCAAGGTCGGTTTTGTCCGCTGTGCGGTTGTTCGTGCTCGGCGCAGCGAAAGTCCGGTGTCCGCCCTTAGTACCGAAATGTGCATACCGCAGCATCGGTCACTATGGGCTGAAGTCGCGACACTACATGAACAAGATATTGACGATCCTCAGCGGAGCAATGGCGCACGCATCGCCGAGGTACGTTGATGGCCTTGTCCGGCCACTCATCGAGATGGATGACGTTTTGGCGCATGCCTTGGTGCCGCTCTTGGATGCCCGTGTGGTTCTCTACCAGCACTTTCTGGATCTGGACCGGCGCGTCAAACGCGCGGCAAGCCATGATGAGGTTTGCATGCGGATGATGACGGTCCCAGGCGTTGGCCCGATTGCGTCACTTACCTTCAAAGCGGCTGTCGATGATCCGACGCGCTTCAAACGGTCGCGCACGGTTGGTGCGCATTTTGGCCTGACCCCACGACGTTATCAGTCTGGGGAACACGATAATCCCGGTCGTAAAGGATTGAAAACCTACGTGCGGGTGGTTCGATTTCTCCCCTATGCCTCCCTTAGGCTCAGGATCCAATGACCACCAGTGCGTCGCCTCTTCCTCGGTTTCTTCGCCTTGGAATAATCAGGCAGGGCATCCCACCAACTCCTTTTAGTACAATGTTGGAGGTCGATCTGGGCGCTTCTTTAAGTCCCTCGGGTCGAGGATAGGCGATGGCGAATTGGTCTATAAGGAATAACCAGAAACTCATCCCCATAGACCGTGAAAGTCCAGTCTGACTACTCTACCAAAGAGCTGGAGAGAAATTGGGTCCAACCTCTGGCAGGGTATCTCCTGCCAGCCAGAACTGTTCATACAGGCTCACTGTTGGTCGCACTCATAAATTTATGCTAATATTTTTCATTTTTGCATATTATTGTTGACGTGCGGCGTTGATTCCTGGTAAACGGAACATGCAAACATTAATAATGGAATTCATAATGTCCAAATTTTCAAAACAAGACCTCCAAACCGAACTGGCATCCGTAGTCATCGTGATGTCTCGGCAAATCGAACTTTGGACGGATAGTGACGATGCGGTGTCGGCCTTTCTGGGCAGCCACGATATTGATTCAGCGCTCGAAACTAAGTCGGAGGAAATTGATCTCTGCCGTTATCCGATGGCGACACGAGTACTCGATGCCTACGATTACGCGTTCGCTCCAACAGGTGACCGCATTCCAGACGGAACCGGATTGCACGAGCTGGCCGACATGCTGTCAGGTCTTCCGCGCGAAGACTTCAGCAGCGACGTGCATGCGTTCCCAAATCTCGCAGATGATTCTAAGATTGCTGATGTCTGCGAAGCTGCTTGGGCCCGGGCAGCAATCGATGGGAACGATGAAAGCCCAAGCTCGGACCTGTCTACCCGACAACTGGCGCTTCTTGCGGACATGACTGAAGGCGCCGTCCGCAACGCCATGAACCAAACTGGCGAAGCCGGCCTCACAGCCATTCCGAAGTCTAAGCCGGTGCGTTTCGAGATTGACGAGGCGCGTCGGTGGTTATCGGGTCGGCGTGGGTTTGTGCCCACCCCGACGGGGCCGAAGGATGATCCAATCCTAAACGAACGCCTCCGTGCCTTTGAGCGCATGGAGCAACTGACTGACTTCATCGACCGCCATGCGCACCGTCTTCACGGTGATCTTTCCGGCCTCCTCGCCACGCTTGGCTGGAGCGCTGAAAGGATCACACCCTGGTGCGATGGAACCTTTGCATTCAATCAAGCCGAAGCTCATGCACTTGGTACTGCACTAGGGACAGACACCGCAACCTTCGTCGGCAAGGCCCTGGAACTGGCGCTGCGTCGCGATACACAGAAGGGAGCTGCGAAATGAATCCTCAGAAGTCAACACACCTTGGGCTGACACATCACGCCCGGTCTCGTGCTCAGGAGAGGTCTATACCTACTTTCGTCATAGAACTACTCATGAGCGTTGGGGCCGCCGAGCAAGCTCCTGGAGGGGTTGAGAAACTCTTCTTCGACCGGGGCTGTGAAAACACTTCTGGGCGGCAACAGAGGGGTCCAAATGGTCGAGCGATGGTTCAACACCTGCGCCATAATCGGCAAAGATGGCCGCATCGTCACGCTCTACCGTGAATAGCGTTCGCTAACGCTCCAGACAAAGAAAAAAAGGTTAGATGACCATGATAAATCCTTCCAGTCGTAACGGCTCCTCAGCCGAAGAAATTCTATCAAAACTGCTGAATGCACAGCCTGAGCCGACCAGAAACACACCAAAAGACCAGCGCGGCATCTATGGTCTGGTCGATCACTTCGGAGACCTACGATACATAGGCTCGACAGCTTCGCTTGAAGAAACGTTCTATAAAAGGATCCATCAGCGACACAGGACAGGATCTGAAGATTCCAGCCACTACTTTTCACGCATGTACAATACCGGACGCATGTGGCGGTTGCGGAATGACCCGTCGACGAAAACCGATGGAGATATCTCGAAGAAACTCCGCAATGCGTTCGTCGCCGAATACTGCACGGCCGTGTGGGTTCCGATGCTCGACAGCGATGATATTCCCAGACTGGAGAAAGCAGTAATCGCTATAGCCCCCCAACATGCTACCGCATGGAATAATCGCGGCATGGGTATCTATGACGAACCTGTGGAACTTGTAGACAAGATGCTATCTGCTCTTGGATTCAGCAATGAGGAAGTAGCAGCCATCGACAGGCAAAACACACGTTTCATCGGAATGGAAACAGAACTTGAGACATCCTTTCGCCGGATGAAGCATCCCGTGCAAAAACCCAGCAATGTCCCCCCATTCCCAAAGGGTCCTTTCCGCTTTATTGCGCTAGATGTTGAAACTGCAAACAATGATCGGGGCAGTATTTGTCAGATCGGCGTCGCTTGCGTGAGACCTGACAATTCAATCGAGACTTGGGTGACCTATATCGATCCCCAGACGACAAAATGGGTCTTCAGTTATCTTCACGGCATCGACAATGAGACTGTTGCCGGAGCTGCGTGTTTCGAAGACGTTCTTCCCGTTCTCAAAGAGGCGTTGCAGGACCACGTGGTCTACCAACACTCCGGATTTGACCGGAGCGCCATTGCTGCCGCCTGCCGCAACACAGGACAAGACGCCCCCTCTTGGAACTGGAAAGACAGCGTCCAAGTCGCCCGCAATGCCTGGCCAGAACTTAAAGGCAACGGAGGTCATGGGCTTGGCTCTCTGAAAAAGTTCCTCGGACTCACGTTCGAGCATCATGATGCTGGGGAAGATGCACGGGCAGCGGCCGAGGTGGTTTTGTACGCCGAGGGCAAAGCTCCCCTGCCTCCTGCGGATAAGGTTCTGGATGATGACGACCGTTTTGATGTGATTGAAAACGATGCGGTTACTGAGCTATCCTGCCAAAGCAAAAGCGAGGGAGCAAAAGAGTTCAAAACAAGTGGAAGAATAGTGGGAAGAGCGACCCTCACCCAAGGCAGTATCAAAAATAACTATATCAAACTCACAAGCTTTTTCTCGGCCTTTCCCAGAGATGCAGTCGGCGGTTCAAATGCAGCTCAAACCGCTTCGCGGGCGATCACGGTCGACTGGGGAGGCCACACACCAGAGGTCACAGACCTTGATGGGAAGAAGAAGTTTTTCAGGACGCGAAGTTGGGTTCGGGAGTTTTTTGAGAGAAATGGCGTCGAACCTGGTGACACTGTGACGGTCAAGGAAGTTGGGTCATACCGATACCGCGTGTTCGTAGATCGAGAGCAATTAACAGAGCCATAAAACGGGCCCGCACTTTTTTGATCTCATTGAGGACAGCAAAATGGCAGAACGGCTGAACCCCGCGTTCTGCCATTGCTAGCCGTTTCGTCATGCTCAGCGGGTGTTCTAGGGCTCATGCGAGAATACATTCGGAAAGTTGCAACCGCATCAAACAACTTGAAAACACAGTGAAGTACCGCCTAGTTTGACCATCAGAGGCTTAGTTTATGGGCCAACCAGTCCGTTTGGAGGTAAGTCAAAGAATGCCAATCTATGAATTTGGGCGTCAGGAAATCCATTCACTGGAAAAGACAACATTTAGCAAAATGCAATTTCAGGAACGACGCGACAAGCGACCAGGGATTTAGTGGTGCGAGAACCAATGCTCGTCATTCGGAAAATACAAGACGACCAAAGGCGATCAACATGCGCGCGCCGAGCCGGACGGCTGCCGACCAAATTACAGTGAGATGAGCTGCGGTTGGTTTACGCGCATCTAGAATTCAAGGACTCTGGGGATCCCAAACAAAACCTACACATTCGTTAACATCAGATTAACCGGAGTATGAAAAACGAGGGCCATAACAAAAAAAAAGTATTGCCCAATGAAAATTACAATCGAGCAGCTCCAAAAGAGTATAACTTACTTGGCCCAAGCAATCCAAAATCGCCCGGACGGTGATCTGTACATTCCTATCTTCGAAAGGTTGGAGGAGGAAATCCAGATGCGGCGTTCCACGATCAATACAAGATCAAGGATCGGCATGATTGCATCGCACAGCAGTACCCACAACGAACTACGCAAAACGGCCGCCTGAAGCCTGCGATCCCAATTCCGAACTGCCACTGCATGAATCCTCTCCCAAAATGTGTTCGATTCGACAAAGATTATAAGGTGTTAAAGGCTTCAGTGTGTCCTGCCACGATAGCTCACGAAGTTCTATCGCATGAGTTCATCGATCCCTATACTTGAAAGAACCGCTGCGTTCGCTTCGAGCGTTGCCTTGTTTCAACCGATTTGTCTTAGTCTTTCCCTTACAACGAGGGTAACTCACGCAGCCTAAGAACTTGCCATAGCGCCCACTTCGTTCGACAAGCCAGCCGTTGTCACAACTTGGGCAGCTTGGAAACTCGGCACCACACCCACATGTCTTCAGCCCTGATTTGCCTTGCACCACGGGCATACCGTTGCCGCACCCCGAACAGGCATTCAGTGAAAATCCACACAGGTCGGCGTGTTCGCATTTATACCATGTGCGGCCATCTTTGGTTGGAACCGCTATGAGGTGACCGCCACATTCCCCGCAGGTATGGTTGGCTTGATCTTGTTCAACATCACCGACGACCCCGTATTCAGGATCGTCCAACAACTCCGTTACAAATGCCGATTGCTTCGACGCCGCGCTCATCAATGTCACCGAATGACGTGCACGGGTGAGTGCGACATACATCACACGGCGTTCTTCGGCGTTCTCGAATGGTTCGGCTTCGGGTGATACCAAACTTAACAGAGGGTCGTCCACGATTTCGGACGGGAACCCTGTGCGTCCTCGGTAGAGGTTCACAAGGATCACATGATCCGCCTCTTGTCCCTTGGACGAGTGGATCGTCTTGAAAGCTATGTTGAGTCGAGGAAATGCCCGTCGCAACTGGGCAAGATCGGTCGGTTCGTTATACCTGTTACGCCCCAACAGAAGCACCGATGTTATCTTGCCTTCAGGTGTCGCGATGTCTTGCAACGTCCGCAACATCTGCCTGAGCTTTTCATCTGCGTTGTCACGCAATGTCGAAATGACCCGCAACGCTGGGACTTCGGTTGTGCCTGCTGGAATAACGGTTTTATTCAACTGTGCTGGGTTCTGAAGAACGAACTTCTTGGCCGCAAATGCAATCTGATCCACAGATCGAAAGGTTCGGCCTAGGTCAACAACGCGGTGCACCCCAAACCGACCATCGAAGACGCCGCCAAACTCGCCGCCGAAATCCCGCATCATATTGATGTCGGACCCTGCAAACCGATAGATTGACTGCCAGTCATCACCAACCGCAAACACCCTTCCGTCGGAATGTTGCGCCTTCAGTGCCTTCACCAACCGCCCACGGTTGCGGGAAATGTCCTGAAACTCATCGACCAATATGTGCTTGAACGGACTGCGATACGTTCCATTTTCAACATAACCAGAGGCTCTCAGGATCATGTCTTCGAAATCGATCCGACCACCTAACCGTTTTTGATATTCCGCATAGAATGGTTCGAAAATTGACAAGAACGAACTGGCTCGCTTGCCCTGTTTCATCTTTCCAGCTTTGTCCGCGCACTCTGCCAGTTGGTAGCCGCCACCTTTGTAGTGCTTCAGAAACGTACCGATTAGCTGCACAAAGCTGTCAGCCTGCTTCATCTCAATCACAATATCGAACAGAGTTTCAGGTGATCGGGGCATAACTGGTTCGAACGGCGCGATCTTTTCTGCCAAAGCCTCCAGCAGCCGATCTTCTTCACGATCATAGCTAAAGGTCTCAATGAGTTGGGTGTTGTGCTTGGCGTGAACGCCACGCTTCCATTCCATCCCCTCCAGATATTCCTCACGGTTCACAAACAGGGCAGTGGTTAGGTGATATGTCCCACCTGCGGTTTTCGTCCGTCGCACCCCAAAATGTTCAATGTAGACGCCGCTCTTCGTGAGGCGGAAATCGGGGCAGTAATCACGATAGCCCCCCTCTGAAACTTTGTGTTCGTAATCAGGCTCGTATTCGTATTCGATCCCATTTTCGAACAGCCAGTTGGCGATCATCAACTCTTCATAGCTTTTGACCTGTTCGCCCTGAAGCGTCCGAAGGTCCAGCTTTTCAACATAGGTGTAATAGTTATGCTTTTGCTTGAAATCCCACTCACTCTTGCCTTCAAGACGGGCGTAGGAAAACCAGCCGATGATTGACTTTGATACCTCAGCCACACCGTGAACCAGCGCCCGAAGGATGTCTTTGATAAGCGCAAGGAAGGCTTTGTCATCGGTGGCATGTGAGGCAAGAGCAGGTTTGCTGCCTTCGACAGACCCAATGATGTCGTAGGCCAGTGAGTGGAACGTGCGGGCTTCGAGTGGCTCACCACACCGTTCCTCAATGCGTTCTGACATCTCCGTTGCGGCTTCTCTTGCAAATGCCAGCAATAGGATTTCTTCTGGTTGTCTGATGCCAGACTTAATCAGGTAGCCCGCCTTAGCGGTGATTACACTGGTCTTGCCCGACCCTGCGCCAGCCAAAACCAGTGTGGCATCTTCATCGGCGATGATCGATGTGCGCTGTTCGGGGGTCAGCGGATTACTTTCAAAGGTATCAAAGAAGGTTTGCCATTTGGGCAGTTGTTGATGTTCAAACTTTTTGATGGCGTCGCCGCGCATCGGGCCTGCGTTTCGCAAGAACCCTTGGATGGTCTGTATTTGACTGAAAATCTGTTCGCCGACCGCCTCCTCAGACAGTTTGGAAAGGAGTTGCTTATCAAGAACCCGTGCCTGTTCGAGGGTCGGTGACAGAATACATGCCGATGGGTATCGCGTCGGCTGCGATAGCTCGGCTATGACACGCAGAACATCGTGAATGGCCAAACGTTCAGCATCGAACTTCGCAGTGTTGTAGGCGGTCCAACCCGCCTTTACGCTGTCGCTGAAGGATCGGGCATCTTTGTGATTGGCACCCCGAAGCAAGAATTGAGTACCCTCATCCACTGTGATTTTCAACGTGCTTCCGAAAGACCCTTTGGCAACCAACGGAGGTGCTGAAAGGTTGGCCACTTGGATGTTTTGCTGACGCCTCGCATTGATGCTTAATACATCGTTCTCGTAATCAATGCTGCGGGCGTGGGTGCCCAATGGGTTCAACAGAAAACCTATCAATGACTTCGCTTCAATGCGCTTCAATCTCAAATCTCGTTTCTTATCATTCACTAGACTTCGAACATGCCGTGAAGCTTGATCAGGATCGTCCCTATTCCTTTAGACGCCCAGCGACCCGCAGTGCATTTTGCTCGACCAGCCCAGCCACATTCTCAACCATGCCCCGCTCTGCACCGTGTTTTGCATTGACAACCTCAACGGCGTCCACACGCTTTGCCACCATTGCATCGACCAGTTCCTGAACCCGCAGCCTAATACCTCGTGGGCTGTAGCCTGCTGCATCAGCGATCCGTTCCCAATGCCGCCGTGCCATATCGGCGGGCTTTCGTTTGCGACCCGCCAGTTTTTGGGCGTGGTATTGGTTCACATGGTCCCAGTGCAACACGGTCGAGACATCATAGAGCGGTGCCATCTGTGGCCCGCCGTTGAGTATCATCGAATAGTTCTTGGCATGTGCATCAGTGTTGGCGACAAGGATGTTAAAGATCACCTGATCCTGCAATGTCAGGGCATCCTGAGCGGGCAGATGTTTCGCGGTTTTGAGTAGCTGGTTGAGGTTCAAACCTGCCACCGTGCCCTGCTCATATTTCTGACTGGGGAAAATGCCATTGGCCTGTGCGAAATCCTCTTGGTGAAGGCGTCGTAGTGACCCGTCCTTACGTGTTATCCGATCATACCGTGCAACTGCCAGTGCGGTCCTGTCTCCAACATCTACGATGCTCACATCTGCAACCGCCATTCCAATAAGCTTCGCCAATGTCAGGCAGTAGGCTTCGTTCTCGACGATGCCAGGAAGGTTCGGATTGTCGGGCTTGATGATGATGGTCGATGGTGCACCTGACATCGGGATCGCAAGCTGATCACCCTTCTCTGGCAACCCCAACTTAGCTGCACCTGCGGCGTCCAACACTGCCAGTGCAGTCTTCTTCTGCCCACCAGCAAGAGACAGCCTGACGCCATCCTCACCTGCGAGGAAGGGACGCTGGCCTAAGTCTTTGAAGTGCGCTGTCAGGGCGTCCTGTGGGTCCTCGGTGCCATAGTAGTTGGTGATGGGCCGATACGACCAAGCAGCCCTGTCGCTGGGTTCACCGATTGAAATGGCACCTGCGGTGTCTCCGCCGATCTCCTTGAGGATGGCGAGTGCATCGGTCGATGACAGACCCAATGCCCTTGAGAGGGTCAGCAACTGCTGTTCTTCAGGAAGAAGGTTCGCGAGCCATGGCGTAATGACATGATCTGGGTATGGGTGTTCCGCCAAAGGCATCGTCACTGAGAGCGGGAAGCTGGCCTTCGTGGCCAGCCATCGTTTGTCATAAACGAACGACAGCTTGCCATCGTTGTGGGCATCAATCTGTCCGACATTGAACGCCTCATAATACACGGCCACCTGATCAATGATGGCCATTAGTCATCATCCAAATCGTAGCCACTTATGGCGCTATGACTATCGGTGCCCGCTTCGCGTTCTTGAGGGGTCAAAAGGTCAGCCAGATCGATGCGTAGTGCATCGGCCAGCGCAACAAGCGTTGACAGCTTTACGTCCCGTGTTCCTCGTTCGATGTGTGATAATGTTGATGCCGTGGACCCAGACAAGCGTGACAGTTCGGTAAGGCTCAGCCCCACTTCCTTGCGCCTTGTGCGCAATCGGTCGCCGATTTTAATTGCCCACTTTGTCAGGTTTGTTTCAAGGTTCATATTTCACCACAATTTATCATTGAGGATAATATACCGTGTGACTTAGGCGCTGTCACTAAATTTTATCATTGAGGATAAAGTTACCACCATTGAGTTCCAAAATATTGAATTTTATCCTTAGGGATAACGCACAGAAAGCTGTGCTGGTGTTAAAAGCCGAATTGGTATCGATCAAAAGCTACGCCCAAGACACGGATCACGGGCAACATCACAAGTTGCTAAACCTGAACTACGTTGCGGGCGGCTATAGCTTGCTGAACTTCGGCATAGAGATCAACTTCCTGCTCTTCCGCATCGATCTCGGCCACCAAAGAGAACCTCGTCAAGCACCGTGCTGGATCAACCTTGCGGCTTTCTTTCCACCACCCCCCGACTGGGTAGACTGCCATGACGCCCCGCTGAGCCAAGTCACTGGCTGGGATCGTCAGCGTATCAATGTGCAGAGAACCGACACTACGGCGGTTATAGCCAAACTGCCATTCACCGCTACCTGGCCCATTATCATCCACCAATTCATCGGTGGCCGTTCGCCCAACACGGCGAGTGAATTGATCTATGTCTTCGTCCGCACCTTTGAGGGCAAAACGCAAACCATGCGAACCATAACGGTTTTTACGCCCTCTTGCGACTTCTGATGGGTTAGGTTCAATAAACGTGCTTAATGCGACCCTTAGGGTAACAGGCGCATCGCCCAACCCACGCAATACGGTCCTTGGCCATGGAAGATCGAACAACCGCATTTCGTTAAGTTTGCGCCCTGATCCCTTGTTTTCGTAGGGTCGAATGGTGTCTTGTGCGATCAACGTCACCGCACTGGTTGCACTGTTCACCGCACGTTCAAGGTCAGGTCGTCCGAACCCATATCGCTGGAACAAGATGTCCAAAGCGCCTTTGCGTTGTCGCATGACTGCTGGAATGTGAGACCACATTTGATCAGTCCAACGTGCTGATGCGACGTAGAGAGCGCGTATCGTCTCAGGCCAAAGATCAGGATAATGGCAAGGACCACGCAAGGATCAGAGAAGCCAACTCCATGTGTCTGGCATCGGTTTTCCGGTCTTTTGTCGACATTGCCCAAGAGATGATGCGATCGATCTGGCTGAACTCTTCTCTGGACGCCCGGTTGATCCAGCGGGTCCAGTGACTGTCCCGCTCGGCCATCTCAAAGCTCTGGAGGTGCGTGTTTAGAAACTTCGCATTGTAAGGGTGATCAATTGTAATGGATACTTCGAGCAGCAAGCCTTGAGGGTCGACGGAGTATTCGTCAGATCATCATGCAAACCTGCAACGAAATGGGCGTGCACATCGTCAAAGGCGTGTTGGCGCGCGATCATGTCCACATGTTCTTATCGATCCCGCCAAAACAGTCGCTGTCAGATGTCATGCAGCGCATCAAGGGCCGGTCTTCGCGACGCATCCAGATGGACTTTCCCGAGTTGCGAAAGCGCTACTGGGGCAGACGGTTTTGGGCCCGTGGGTATTTTTCGACCACGTCCGGAAATGTGACAGACGACATTATCAATCAGTATCTGGAATTACATTCCTCTAAATGATGCTACCGGCCTCAGCCGGTAGTTCTTCACTTACGACGTAGTCAGCCAGCCACTGCCAGTAAGCGTCGGCATTGGTGAAGCCCTGAGCAGGCGTATTGACTTCGAGCACTACGATGATGAATTAGACCGAATGCTCTTACCATCACTGGCGCTGCGCAGGCTGCGGCAGGAACTGAAAATATTTCAGCGGAAGTGTTTCCAGCAGGCATCGTAGCCTTGAGCGTAATACGGCTCGAACCGGCTGTCGTACATGTCTGAATGGCGCTCATAAGCCATGCTCATACTTGCCTGTGCGTCGCTAGTACCATCAAAGCATCCATCGTCGTAATACGCGCGCTCATTCGAACCGGGGGTTGGAGCGCTTCCGTGGTCAGGTTTTTTTTGCGCATCCGCGGCAGCATTCCCGTAACCGATCTTATAGCCTTCGACGTAACACTTGCCCCGGTCGCGGCTGCGGTTGAGATGGGGGCGGTGTCTCTCGGCTTGCCTTTTGATGCCATTTGCGCCGTCTGCGCGCCCGTCAGTAACACCGGTTTCGTAGGCATGCTGAAAATCTATTCCACAGTTGCTTGCAAGCGCTGGAAGGCCTGCGAAACACCCCAAACCGATAATGGCTCCGAACAAAATTTTGCGCATTAGTTAACTCCTTAATCTCATTGCATTAGCGTCCCATTCAAGGGCTCCTTGGCAGCAAAAAATGCCACCAACTTCCGTTGTGGTCAAGTCATTCGGATCAAATGGGACGCCGGCTGCGCGCTGTGCCGATGTGAGTGCACGTAAAAAGGATGGCCTCCGTTCGCGCGGCCTGCTGACTAAGGCCCGCAGGCCGACTTTTCCATGCAGATTCGCAAGCCCTCCAACGTACATTATCGTCTGCGACGCTGAAAGAAGAACCGTCGCGAGTTGCGTACGTAACAGTCGTCAAGCAACTGAAGTAACAGTTGAGGAACAAGACCGCAGTTGAAGAAATCGACTTCCATTGCAAGTGCGCCCATGTCCGGTTCGGCGAACCATCTAACAAACGGTCGTTTTGAGGGGGTATAACTCCTGCCGATTGCCGCAACCCAAGATGCGCTGAATATGTCAGACAAGTTAAGTATTATAATAGCCTCCGAACTAGGATAGTGGGTATTCGGTTGCGTCTGAGCACAATAAGAAAATTACAGGAGCCATCCGATGATTTCACAGTTAGTTGTTCATATCGGCGACCCCAAGGCAGGCTCGACAGCCCTGCAGAACGTGCTTTCACGTGGTGGCTGGCAGTCAGACGTTAGCTTGATTTATCTTAGTGACTTTAACAATTCTAATTTGGTTCGCGCAATCAAAGACCCTCTTGCTAAGAAGCAAGAGAACATTCTTTTTGGGCAGATAGCAGTTAAGATGAGCAAAAGTGACGCAATGGCAGGTGTGCTTTCTGCTGAGGGTTTTTCCACCGTCCAACCTGAACGTCTTATGGCGGCGTTGACCCGACATATGCCAAGCCTTGTCGGCAACATGCGTATTATTCTCTACTTACGTCCGCACTTAGAGCGGCTGACCGCCAGCTTTGCCGAAAACATCAAGCGCGGGGTAGGCGGATCAGATGTGGAGCAATTCCATGTCCAAACATTGAAATCAGGCGATTTCTTATACTTTCCTCGCGTTGCTGCTTGGCGTGCAGTGTTTGGCGAACGCCTGATCGTGCGCCCGATGGTAAGAAGCGAGTTAGTTCAGGGGGACATAGTCGCCGATTTCCTTTCCTTGGCGCTCGACGGTGCGCCGTTCGAGGTCACTGAGCGCGGCGGATCGAATGCATCTCTGTCCCTGGAGGATTTGGCTATGTTGCGTTTTGCACACGGCATAATTCAAGCTCGCGCTACAACTTCTACCGACCGCGCTCATCAGGCATTGGGCTGGCGGATAGCTACCATTTTATCTGATTTGCCGAGCACGCAGAGCACAAAATTCGCGTTGCCGCGTACTCTGGCAGAAGATGCGGCCGTTGCCTACACTGAAGACGCTAAAATGCTAGATAATCAGCTATTCAAACGTGAGATAATGCTACCCGCATTGCTACATGGAATTGAGGCCGCGCCCCTTAAGCCCCAGTCGCTTTACGCTGTCGACCACTTCACACCTGAGACACTTCGATTGATTAAGGCTTGGGCGGCTGTCATTGTGCCTGTGCTACAAGATGATCCTTTAGCGGCCAAAAGAATGTTTTGGTCTGATCTCATTGCGCCCAGATACTTAACTTCTTCAACTCAAACTGTATTTAGAGAACGTGCGAGACGCCTGATTGGGCGGCTAATGCGCTAGCCTGATTTCTCCAAAAAATTGGGACCGACTGGATGTCGGTGGGTTTACTCCAGAGAGTAGGTACTAAAAACAATTAAGCCGTATTTCGAACAGCCACCATCTCATCAAGATAAGCAGTGAGATCAGTTGAAAGTTCTGCTCCATCCATCGCCAAGCCGACTCCGAGGGATACTGTATCCGTTGCTTTCGTGAAGGAATAGCTTTCTTGTGGTACTAGATAGCGCACGACTTCCGGGTCAAGCTCTCGATGTAATAAATCGACAAATGGTTCTGTATGCTGATCTGAGCCACTCTCGGAAAGCGCGTCCAGCAAGCGCTGAGCCGTGTCTCGGCCTAACATAAACCTCGATACCTTAGCCTCTTCGTCCGCATTCGGCTGTAAAGTTGCACCATTAAAACCATCTGTCCGCCAACCGTCGAAAGCAGTGTGTAAGGAATATTCAGTTGGCATGTGAATAAATTGTGGATCGATTAGCAGTAAGTGCGAGGCTGACAAATTTTTTACGAAAAACTCAATCGCGTCAATAAATGCGCCATTCGGTCCCGTTCCCGCATGTAGACTTGGAAGGTGACGCCCGCTTGCTCATGGCCAACAATGCACTTTGCCTTCTCAGGTGGGGCCTCTGCTTGGATCAATCGTGTGATCATCGTGTGTCGAAAGCTGTGGAAGACATGGCGAGGTGTTTTGATGCCCAGCTTTGGTGTGAAACTCTCGTTAAACCAGCGGCCAAGGTTACGACCATATCCATTTGACTTTGTGTACCTATAGTCGGGGAAGAGTTGGCTCCCGCTTTGCCTCGACCTGAAGAACGCAAGAAACCCAGCGTCCAACAACGCACTGTGGACTGGTACCTTTCGCTTGCTGGCCTTGTTCTTAACCTCCTTCTGGTTTTCACCCTCATCAGAGATGTCGAAGTACCAGATACCATCCTCTTCCTTAATGTCATCGATCAGCAGCTGGGCGACTTCGTTAAGTCTTGCACCAGTGAACATCCCAATAAGAGTTCCCCACTTGTGACTGTCACTTTTTACGAGGCCAGATGGATTCTCTGTTAGTTCTTTGAACATCAAGTTCATTGCATCTGGAGTGAACGGCAGTCGCTCTTCTTTGGTTGCCTTGGCGCGGCCTACCTTCATCCCTTCAAACAACTTTTCATTGATGTAGCCGTTCTTCTTCGCCCACCCGAAAAATGCGGCAAATGCTTGCAAGTACCAGTTTAGCGTCTCAACACTGATCTTGTTAAGGCCATCAACCTTTGTGGCATCTCGTAGGCTCAAGTCTCGTGTCGCAGGCAGTGTCTTACGACGCGATGGTAACTCCATCATCAACTTCTTGGCCTCTTGTGCGTCCTTTTGAGAGATCGACGCCAATACCCTGTCCGCGCCGAAAATCTCGATCAAGTGATCCAAAGCTCGGCCGTTCTTTTCGGCGGTCTTCCCTCTCCAAGTCTTCGCCCTCTCTTGCTCAGCAAGGTAGTCTTGAAACGCATCGCCAAGCGTGGTGCTGTTGTTGACCGCTGAAGCATGGCCAGTTGTCTGCACCTCAGAACCAAATTGGTAACTATCCAACGCTTTGACGTGCGCAAGAACAGCCCTAAGATGGTCACGGTCTGCCTTTCGCATCTCTCGCAATAAGAATGCTTCGTTGTCGGCCCATTGGTCGTCAGTGAGGTCCGCAGAGTTCCGAAACCCAACAACGTTGATCATCTGATCTGATAGTTCCGTATCCCCGTCTACACCTTCGTCATGGATATCAATCCCGTTCTGAAAGGCTGTGATTTGCATAGGGGTTAGGCCGCGTTCATTTACACGATCAACATTCTTCTCCAACACTGATTGGAAAAACTTGCGGACCATCTCCCGCATCTCATGTTGTCGAAGTCCTGCCAACGCTCCGCTTTCCCTCAGCTTTTCACCCGATACTGTGAGTTGTCTAGCTAAACGTCCAGCGTGTTCTGGGCAGCGGGTTCGCAAAGACACCCTTAATGTGATTCGCTTTGATTGATCATCCGAAATTGGCAACGGCCATCTAAAGTAAAAAATGCCGTGGCGAGAGGGGCTTAAGTAAGCGTCAAACTTCATGGCCTTGTGTTCCACCTATGTGGCGCACCGGACGGTATCAACTTGTAAGCTATTGATTTTAAAGTAAATGGCGGAGACGAAGGGATTCGAACCCTCGAGACCCTTCCGGGCCTACTCCCTTAGCAGGGGAGCGCCTTCGACCACTCGGCCACATCTCCGCTGACCGTCCTACTTACTGAAACCTATGTTTACAAGTTGTATTTCTAAGTTTTTGATGGTGTTGGTAACATAAAGAGATAGCATCCAAATGTGTTGAACGATGCGGGAGCATTCAGCCAGATTCGCACAAAATTTACACAGCTCATCCCCTTTTTGCTTAGCTGTTTTCGGAGCAACTGAGGAACCTTCCTGATTAGTACATCTAACGTGTTTCGGGTTCGAGCAAGCTGCGATTGCGTGGGCTACAATGCCTAAAGTTATTACCTTCCTGAGCTGCCATCGCTGGATCGCGGCTTTAGCGCTTCCAGCTTCTGCCGCCTTTTGCCTGTAAGCTACTCCATGGTGTGAGAAGGACCGTTGGGAGAAAATTTTCACCAAGAAAGAAAACAAGCTGAGCGAATTCAAATTCAGAGTAAACAGACACCTGACCATTTTGGCCCGCTCCCCTCAGGCCTCCGTTGCAAAAAGGCACTCCCTTTCAGCGGAATTACCTTCAAAAACCTAACGAAAGCAACTCAATCTGCCGGTCA
Organism: Sulfitobacter sp. SK012; assembly: GCF_003352085.1. Classification (NCBI taxonomy): domain Bacteria; kingdom Pseudomonadati; phylum Pseudomonadota; class Alphaproteobacteria; order Rhodobacterales; family Roseobacteraceae; genus Sulfitobacter; species Sulfitobacter sp. SK012. Next base: position 1,052,923 of record NZ_CP025804.1, on the reverse strand, counting down.
GCGGAGTTTTCAATATTCAGATCCTAGGGTCCGGAACTTTAAAACGCACTTAAAGCAGCCATTCACAGAGGTAGCGGCCAATGACTGCGCGGCGGGACTTTCCAGACCTTCCAGCCAATCGGTTGAGCCGGCAATTTTGGCCCATAGCCAACTTTGACAACCATTGCTCGCGAGCGGTTCGATCACCGTACACCAGTAAAGACGCTATTCTGGAACTTCCCACCCAGAATCTCTTAACCGCCTAATAACATCATCTGCATTCTTCTTGTCCTCGAAGAGCCCCTGAAGCGCTAGATCCACACGAAAATCTGGCCACGTCTCCATCAACTCAGAGGCGGAGTTGCGCGCTCCTTGCATGTCACCAAGTGCGTGTTTGGCTGCGGCTTGATACGCCAATCTTGGAGGGCCAATCGGACCGCCAAGTTCGCCGATTTCCTGAAACGATTTCAGCGTTTTTTGGTACTCTCCGAGGTGAAAACTGGCGACAGCATAGATATTTCGGCTATCGGATCGGTGACTATTATCATCGTTTGATCCAGATGGGTCAGACACTTTTTGGGCTTCGGCGAAATTACCCGTGGAAAACGCAATAAGACCGTGAAGGTCCAATATGTACCAGTCATCCGGATCTAATGCATAGGCGCGTCTGGACAGTTCTAGCGCGCGATCAAAGTCGCCTTTGGCAAAGGCGACCCAGGCGGATGATACTTGGGTCCATGCTTGTGTTGGATTCAGACTGGTGGCCTTTTTGACCTCTTCCGATGCCTGTTCCAGGTAGAGGTCTTTTTTTGATTGGTCTTGAGACAGAATTGCCATCGTACCCAAAGACTGTGCCGCGCCAGCGTGACCCCCAAAATATTCAGGGTCCAAGCGAATGGCCTCTTCGAACATACCAAAAGCGAGTTTCTGACGCTGGATGTCGAAAAGTGGGAAAATCATCTCTCTCCCCTGCTCCGCCAAGTTTACCGCTTGAAGGCTGGTAGGAGATTTCTCCATAAGGGCCTGCCGTTCAAATTTCTTTAGATCGGCAGTGTCGTCCGCAACGAACCAGTTTGCGCTCCCCCAAGCATATAGTCCTAAAAGGATAAGTGCGCCGCAAACCACAGCAAGCGCCACTCTGATCCGCTGTGGCTCAGGCGGCAAAGCCTCATCTTCCAAGCTGGAAGTGAGAACTGAATTCAGCTCAAAGCGGGGGGCATAGCCTCCGCTGTCAATGTGAATTCTGATCGCGTCGTCCTGACCTTCCGCCTCGTAATAGTCTCCTAAGCGTCTGCGAAGCCTTCGTGCATCGACACGCACGACGTTTTCGGGATCGCCGTCAGACGAGACGCTTCGACCGTAGACGTCCAGCGCGATTGTTTTTCCTTTAATGCCTGCGGACCGTCCTTCGGCCGCTTCCACCACGACATAACGAAGGAACTCTTGCAGCCTTTCCGCGCCGGAAAAAACCTGACTGGATGCGATCTTGTCTAGAAGGAGCTCCGTCTCGGTTTGAGTTATTGTCAAATCTGGTGTTTAAGGGTTTCTGGTCATGCGGCGATCTGGCTGTTTTCAGTGGCTTCAATTCCGTCTTTGAATGCGACGCCGGTGATGACTTTGGCGAGGTAGTCAAAGCCGCGTAGTTTCCTCCAGTTTTGCTCGGCGCATTGCCCCAGCTTGAACATCATGTGCAGCATGCCGTCGCGTGAGAGGCAGCCCTTTGATCGTTTGGTGCGATGACGGATCGTGGCAAAGGCGGATTCAATTGGATTACTGGTGCGGATGCTTTGCCAGTGTTGTGCTGGAAAGTCGAAGAATGCCATGAGTTCCTCGCGGTCCTTTTGCAGGCACAGCGTCGCCTTGGGGTATTTGGGTTCGTAGGTTTTGATGAACAAATCTAAGGCCTTGCCCGCATCATCTTTGGTCTCAGCCTGCCAGATGTTGTGGATCGCAGCTTTGGCCTTTGGCTGAGACAGCTTGGGCAAACAGTTGAGCACATTCATAGTTTTGTGTTGCCAACAGCGTTGATGACGGGTCTCAGGATAGACTTCATCTATGGCGGCCCAGAACCCCATGGCACCATCTCCAATAGCAAGTTTCGGGGCGTTCATTCCCCGGCTTTTGAGGCTGAGGAGAGCCTCGCGCCAGCTCTGCGTGGACTCGCGCACCCCGTCCTCAATAGCCAAGAACCGCTTCTTGCCACGGGCTGTTACCCCCACAATCACAAGGGCGCAGAGCTTGTCATCCTCGCCCCGAAGGCCGCTGTGGACACCGTCAGCCCAGATGTAGACCAAGGGCTCATCGTCCAACGCTGCCTTTCTCCACTCGCCGTATTCGTTGGCCCAATCGCGCTTGAGCCGTGAGACCGTATTTGCCGACAATCCCGCCGCATCAGGGCCCAGAAGAACCTTGAGAGCCGAGCCCATTTCACCGCTGGAGATGCCCTTCAGATACAGCCATGGCAAGGCCGCTTCCAACGTTTTGGTTCTGCGCACGTACGGTGGCACCAGGGCCGAATGGAATGTCACGGGCTGGCCGTTTTTTGAGCGAACCTTGGGAATGCGCACGTTCACGGGGCCGATGCCCGTTTGGAACGGGCGCTCGGGATGATGCCCATTGCGCACAACAGTCGCATGACCGGCCTCAGTGCGCGCGGTGGTAAACTGAGACAGATAGCTTTCAAGCTCAGCTTCAACGGCTGTTGCGATCAATTGCTGCGCTCCTGTTCTCAATAAATCCGTCAGCGCGTCCGTGATCCCGTCTCGACGCGAAAAATCAACAATGTTAGTCGTTTCCATGGTGGTGTATCTCCTTCGGTTGGGCTGCTGTCTCGCAACAACAAATCAACCAGATACGCCGCCAACCTTCAAATCCCCCAAACACCAGATTCAGTCATAGCTCTCTCGGTTTCGGAGATGTTGGGAGGTATCAAATCACCTGCTTTTTTTTGCACTAGTTGGTTCTCAATTTCTGACCCGCCCTACCGGCGACAGCCCAGTCTAACAAGTAATACGAAGCCCTGTCACTGCGGAGTCACCGTGTAACACGTATCTTTCATGCAGATTTCGGCATCATGATCCCACCAACATTAGCATTCGCCGGGTTCACAATGCCACCGACCAACCACCTCAAAAAAGCCTTCCCTAGAGATTGGGCTGAAATTCAAAAAACGCGGAAAACCGACAGGCCTCTAGACGAAATCTGCACAGATTTTGAAACCTTATCTTTTGATTTGGAGAAGGCCGCAAATGAACCGGGCACAATGTCCAAGGAGCTAAAGGCCGATGTCCTCAAAAGCATCTCGGCCCTGATTAACGAAATCTCACACTGCCAAAGCTTGGAAAAAAAATGATCAACAAAATGAAGTTCCTGCCAATTCTGTTTGCGCTTGCGAGCGCAAGCCATGCACAGGAAACCCGCCCAAACGTGTTGCTGATTGTGGCAGATGACATGGGCTTCTCCGACATCGGACCTTTTGGGGGTGAAATCTCGACGCCCGCCCTCGATGCACTTGCCAAAGAAGGACTTCGGCTCACTAATTTCCATGCACTGGCCAGCTGTTCTCCGTCCCGTTCGGTTCTTTTGTCTGGGATGGACAACCACCGCGCCGGTCTGGGTACAATGAGTGAAATGATGTCTCCAGAGACTAAACGTCTTCCTGGATACGAGGGCTATTTGAACCATCGAGTGGCGGCTTTGCCTGAAGTACTTCAAGCCAATGGCTACAAAACCTACATGGTTGGCAAATGGCATCTTGGAGAGGAAGAAAAAGAGCTGCCCGATGCACGGGGCTTTGACGACACATTTGTGCTCATTGAAGGTGGTGGGAGCCATTGGGCAGACGAAAAATGGGTCACTCCTACTGTACCAATGAACTACAGCCGAAATGGGGACGAAGTTGAATCGTTGCCTGACGATTTCTACTCAACCAAGAACTATACCGATGAATTGATCGCGTGGCTCGAGCGCGACCAAGAAAATGATCAACCATTCTTCGCCTACCTTTCGTACACCGCTCCGCATGACCCGTTGCATGCCCCTGATGACTACATCGCCAAATACAATGACGTTTATGACGGAGGCTGGGATGTCTTGCGTGAGACGCGACTACAAAAGCTGAAAGAGCTCGGCATTGTGGACGAAAACGCTGAACCATTTCCACGCTTGTCCAATGTTGCTGCATGGACCGAGATGTCAGCCGAAGATCAAGCGCTGGCAGCCCGCGATATGGAAGTTTACGCCGCCATGGTCGACTACATGGATGAGCAGATCAAACGCGTTTTTGATGAACTCAAGGAATCTGGAAAATACGAGAACACGATTATTTTGTTCATGTCTGACAACGGTGCAAATGGATCGTCTTTAGAGGACTATCCCGGGCAAACGCTTGAATACATAGAGACGTTTGACAACAGCCTCGAAAACCGCGGATTGCAAAATTCACTCATCGACATGGGCCCCGGTTGGGCGCAGGCAAGCATGACGCCCAGCCGCATGTTTAAAGGCTTCACTGCCGAAGGCGGCATTCGCTCACCTCTGTTGGTGAAAATGCCGGGCAAAATGCCAACCGCCGATGGCATCAACGGGTCGTTCCTGCACATTCGGGACATCATGCCGACAATTCTCGAAGCGACGGGTATCGAGCAACCAAAAGACCAGTTCCAAGGCCGTTCCGTACAACCCATCCAGGGAACTTCAGTGCTGCCTTTGCTCATGGGGCAAGAGCCAGAAACGAGTGCGAAGAACAGCGACGTTGGTTACGAACTGTTCGGCATGAAAGCTTACTTCGACGGCGATTGGAAAGCGCTCTGGATGCCAGCACCGTTTGGGACGGCTGAATGGGAATTGTATAACCTGCAAAACGACCCAGCTGAGCTGAACGATCTGAGCAAAGAGCACCCCCAAAAGCTCGAGGAACTTGTGGCCCGCTGGGAGCAGTACAGCATCGAGAACGGTGTCGTCGACCTATCCTCCAATAATAGTGAGTAATTGGCTTTGCGTCCATTTGGCCAATCCAATGGCCCAAGTGGACGCCCAGGACGCGGGTATTTGCCGGATAGGAAAACACAATGAACAGCAGTCATTCTAGTACCGGAAATATCATTCCTAAAGCCAGTTCCAAAACCAACGAGGAGTATCGTTACAAAACGGTAAATCTGGGACTTTTCTTGCAGGATGGCGGTTTCAGCAAGAGTTCGGCTGTGCCCGGGGATACGATCCCGCCTTTTGAATTAGTCACTACAAACGGGGATCACCTGACGAATAGTGACGTATTCAATGACAAACCGGTTTTGTTCATTTTTGGGTCTTTAACCTGCCCCATGACAACAAGCTCAACACCGGACCTATTGAAGACGTACGAAGAGTTTGGAGATCAAATCGACTTCATAATGATGCAGGTGCGTGAAGCCCATCCGGGGGAGCTCATTCCTCAACCCGACACCATGGAACAAAAGATGGAAAATGCTCGGTCATTGAAGGAATTCTTTAACATCCCCTGGACAGTTGCGGCAGACAATATCGATGGTGACTTACACCGGGCACTGGACCCTAAACCTAACTCGATATTTCTGGCTGACAAAAACGGGGTCATTCTTTTTCGATCGCTTTGGGCGGGAGATGACACTGCCGTGCATCAAGCGATTGAAGCAGTTGCAGCTGGAAAAACACTGTCCAAAACGCAGAGCACCTCTGGGCTGGCCCCCATAATTGAGGCGTTTACAACCTATGATGAAACTTTGAAGAGAGGCGGGCCGCAGGCGGTCAAAGATATGTGGCGCAGTGTGTTCCCGGCAGCCATGACCGCACATATCTCCACTTATTTCACGCCACTTTCCCCCAAGAAACGTGGGTATGCAGCAGTACTAACACTAGCCGTCGTGCTGGGCGCGTTTGGCTACATAATTCTTACCTAATGACAGTAACGGCGGTGGGGCACTGAGGGGACGAAGCGGTTACTCGAGTAGGTTCGTTTGCTCTGGGTTCGTGCCTGAAAAATCTACCTAACAATTGAAATCAGCCCGGATAGTTGCTGGGCCTCTGGAGGAACAGCGCATGATCATAATCATTGCCCTTTACGCAATACCAATTTGGCTCATCTTCTTTAAGTTTGAGCTGCTGCCGTGGAATCGTGGCACCAAGATTTTGGCTAGCTTTATCGGGCTGGCAATCGTGCTCGTCTTGGTTGGGCTTTTGAATACTAAAACGCCATCGGGGCGCGTTTCAGTCATTGCCCACGTTGTTGAGATCGCATCGCCGGTAGGTGGTACGATTGAGGAGGTGGCCGTAAAAGCGAACACGCCGGTTAAGTCGGGCACCATTCTTTTTAAGGTTGACCCAACCCCCTATCTTGCGAGCCTTAAACAGGCCGAGGCTGATCTTGGCATCGCTACTCTCAGCTATGATAGACGAAAGACACTATTTGACAAAAATAGTGCGGCGACTTCTCAGCAAGATCTTGATCAGGCACTCGCCACGCTCGAAGGGGCACAGGGGCGCAAAGATCTTGCTCAATACAACCTCGACCAGACAACGGTCATCGCCCCTTCAGATGGCATTGTCGCTTCGATCCGCGTATCTGCGGGAGACCAAGCACGTGCGATGAATCCTGTCATGCCTTTCATTCGAACAGACAGTTTGGTTCTTGGCGCTGTTTTTTCTCAGAACGGGCTTGATGCAATGCCTATCGGCACACCGGTTAAGCTTATGTTTGATCGAAAGCCCGGACAAATATTTGAAAGTAGCGTTGTCAGCATTGCGCCTGGTACATCGTCAGGACAAATCGAAGGGGGCTCAGCGCTCTTAGACGCTCTTGATTTCGGAGCCTCATCTGAAGCTTTCGCACTACTGTCGTGGCCTGAGGACCTAGATCGGACCGTCGCCACTGCTGGATCCGTCGGGTCAGCGACCGTAATTGGCCCGGATGCCGGCGCAGTTGGCGTTCTGGCCACCGTCCTCTTCTATGTGAAAATGATAGGCACGTTTATGTAGGTCTCGAATACGCGCAATCCGCATCTCACATCAAAGGTTGCGCGTTACCACCGCCGCTCGGTCAAACCGGTCTCAATCAAGACAAAGGACCTCGAGCACGGGTCATTCTCCCAGAGCAGCGTTTACCTCAGTCAGCTTGGCCCAAAACAAATTGACCGCAGCGGAGTTGTCAGATTCTTTACGGGACGCACAAATGTTCCAAGAAATGGGTGTGCAAAGAGGAATCTCTTTGACCGCCCCCGTAGATAGGAGTTCGGCAAAGGTAGACCGCACTCCCCCTACGATGATATTTGGCTCCGACAAAAAGCCGCTCAACAACCCATAGTCATCGCTCTCAATTTTTGGCAAGGCATTCACCTTTTCAATCGCCAGAGCATCACCCCCGAGAGCTTTAATCAGCGTCGTTTTCCAATGCTTATGAAGATGGGCTGACGCAAACGGACGGTCGAAAATGTCCTTTAGCGAACAGCGCTCCAAATTGTGGATCTCGTGCGCTGGATGAGCCACGAAAGCGATAGGCTGCTTTTCCAGAACCAAAATCTCAATACCTTCGGCATCTGGCGTATAGGTCAAATCCCCGATGAAGATATCAAACTCGCCGTCCTGCAGCAGATCCAGTGGCCGTCCATACGCGCTGACCAGTATCTTGAAGCGCAGGTCGGGCATCTCGCGCATGACCCGTTGGATAACTGGCACAACTACTGCTCGGGTCGTCAAAGGCCCGCACCCGATTAAAAGTGTTGTACGGCCCTGCTGCTGCAAGTTTTCAACTTGCTTTGAATAGCGGTCCAAATCTGCTCTGAGGCTCATCGCGACGGGGAGGAACTCCTGACCCTCACGCGTTAACTTGCTATTGTTCCTGTTTCGACGAAAAAGTTCAAAACCGGTGTGCTCTTCAGCCTGCGCAATATAGCGCGACAAGGAAGCGTTGGAAACGCTCATCTCGCGTGCGGCTTGTTGAAAGCTGCCCGTCTCGGCGAGCTTCAAAAAGGCATTCAGAGCATTTTCATTCAATGTCGAATTCCTATGGTTTCACTTATCAATCTCTAAATTCCACAACCTGGAATTCAAGTAAACAACTATTGCCGCAAGCAGGCTGCGCTCGTTAGCTCTAACATGAGCGTGTTCATGCGCTTTTTTGTTTATTAACATTCAGGAGAGCGGAACATGATTAAGTTACCGTCTATTTTGCTGTCGGCAACGGCGGCCATTGCTGTCGTTGGCGTTGCCTCGCAAAGCGCAATGGCTGAGACCAACCAACCCAACATTCTCGTAATTATGGCCGACGATGTGGGCTGGGCCAGTCTTGGCAGCTATCATCAGGGTGTTAAAAGCATTAAAACACCTAATCTTGACCAATTGGCGGCCGATGGCATGCGCCTGACCGACTATTACGCCCAACCAACCTGCACGGCAGGCCGGTCTGCGTTCATCACAGGACAACTCCCTGTTCGCACGGGCATGCATACCGTTGGACTTCCAGGAGACCCGGACAAGGGGCTGAGTGACGAAGATCCAACACTAGCGATCATGCTGAAATCATTGGGCTATACCACAGGCCAGTTTGGGAAAAACCATCTAGGTGATCTCAACAAGTTTCTGCCAACAACCAAGGGGTTTGATGAGTATTGGGGATGGCTCTACCACCTGAATGCGATGGAATACACTGTCGACCCTGATTGGCCCAAAGACCCAGAGTTTAGTGCGATTTACGGCCCACGTAACATCATTCATGCTTATGCGACTGATACTGTTGACGAAACCATAGAACCTCGTTGGGGCATGGTTGGCAAACAGCGTATTGTTGATGATGGCGCTGCTCCGCCCGAAAGACAGAAAACTCTGGACGACGAAGTTACGGGGCACACCTTGGACTTTATCGACCGCGCAGTAGAAAGTGAGACACCGTTTTTCGTCTGGATGGCCCCTGCCCGCGCGCACGTGTGGACCCACCTTAGCCCTAAATACGAAGCGATGCTTGGCAACGGTCGCGGCCTGCAGGACGTTGTGATGCAAGAGCTTGACGACAATGTCGGCAAAGTAATGGCTCATCTGGACGAGCTTGGAATATCTGAAAATACGATTGTTGTATTCACGTCCGACAACGGCCCGGAAACGATGACTTGGCCCGATGGCGGAACCACGCCGTTCCACGGTGAAAAGGGGACAACCTGGGAAGGTGGATTCCGCGTTCCAGCCATTATTCGCTGGCCCGGACAAGTTCCAGCAGGACAGGTCAACAACGGGATTTTTGACGGCCTCGACTGGATGCCGACACTCATCGCTGCTGCTGGCGGTCCCGACAACCTGCCCGAGGCTCTTTTAGAAGGGCATGAAGGCTATAACGTGCACTTGGACGGCTATAACCAATTGTCCTTTCTAACTGGTGAAACCGAAAGCAACCGCAAGGAAATAGTCTATTATGAGGGCCCAGACCTTCAGGCCGTGCGGTACAACGATTGGAAGGCGCATTTCACAATTCAAACGCATGGATGGGCTGGCCCGAAGGACGAGTTGAACGCGCCACTCCTGTTCAACCTGCGGCGCGACCCCTATGAAAAGGCCGCGGACGAATCCGGAATGTACACACGCTGGATGGGCAACAAAATGTGGGCCTTTGGGCCAGCGGCCGGCCTCGTCAAGAAACACCTCTCTACTTTTGTCGAGTACCCGCCGCGCGGATCCAAGGTTACAAACCAAGCGCATGTGGAAGAGCAGATTTCCACTGAAGGCGGAATGTCACAATAAACGAACGGTAGATGAGGGCGGTCTAATTCGCCCTCATTCTTGACGTCGGTCACAATTACGTCATAGCTAAAACTCGATAGTTTCTCAAAAGAACAGGAGAGCCTCGATGCTCTACGTCCGGACCATTCTGGCTACCTTCTTCATCGTAGTTTCAAGCCTTTCAGCATATTCGCAGACTTCACCAGTCAGTGTGTTGGAAGTCCAAAACACCGTAAACAATCTTCACTCCCAACTGAATGAGGAACAGTTCGACGCTCTGGCAAGCTTCCTTGACGTGATGTCAGTCGAACAACCCACGGGAACGGCAACCCCGGATGCAGAAAAGCCCGGCTTGGCGGCCCTGATTAGTCAAACAGCAACCAATTTTGCAGACTCTGCAGGGAAAAATATCCGCGACATTCCTTTGGTGATAAAAAGCGCCTTCGCCGCTGGTTATGGTTTCTTTGAAACGCGGGGCATGAGCGGTGTGCTTCTCTTTCTCGGCTCTTTTGCCGTTGCAGTCGCTGCAGGCTTGGGTGCTGGGCGATTGGCGTCAATTGGTGTTGGTAGATTGAAACCACACAGTCAGGACCAAATCACGGACAATCTGACGTCTCAACTGAGGGCGCTGGTCTCTCGTTTGGCCGCCGACGCAGCCGGGCTTATCGCGTTCATCATAGTGTCTCTTTTGGTCGTGAAATTCGTTTTTGCCGATGGCCCAGACAAAAGCCTTGCGGTGGCTTTGATATTGGTTGTTTTGGCAGTTCCTTTGATCGCCCGCGTTGTTTTTCGCTTTCTCTTGGCACCCCACAGGCCTGACCTTCGGACTGTAACAACCGATGATTGGACGGCGCAATTCATCTACAGAAATTTCGTAATGTTCGGTGTCGTGACCGGCCTTGCTTTCTTCTTGAACACTCAACTTGGCGTTAATCCTTCCGATGAAAAAGACAGTTTGCGGTTTTGTATCGGCCTGCTTCTTCATGCTTGGATCGTCTACATAACCTGGCGCGCGCGTGGAGGTTTAACCTCGATCCTGCTTGGCGACGATTCCGAACAGACCTCCGGTCTCGAACGCATGGCAAGTTGGTGGCCCAAAGTTTCAATGATCCTTGTGTCTCTCAACTGGCTCACCCAGCAACTTCTATTGGCAAATGATGTCAGCACGATCCCACCTTCGAGGAGTTTAGCAGGACTTGTTTTGATCGTAGCGGCACCATTCCTGGACACCATGCTGCGGGGGTTCGTCAAACATCTCGTACCAGATCCCAAGGGCACAAGCGAAGTCGCTTTGAATGCTGTTGAGCAGATCAAACACAGCTACGTTCGCGTTGGTCGTGTCGTGCTGGCTGCGGTCCTTGTTCTTACTATTGGCAAGCTCTGGGGGCTTTCGTTGAGTGACTTCGAAGAAGGTACGCTGGGGCAGAACATTGCCGCGAATGGTGTGCAATTCTTACTGGTTGTTGCCGTCGGTTACATCGTTTGGGAATTCGCAAATCTCTGGGTAAATAATAAGCTATCAGAAGAGCTGCCAGATGCTGAGCAGGGTGAAGAAACCGAAGCAGGAGGCGCAGGCAAAAGCCGTCTGGCCTCCGTGCTGCCTCTTATTCACATGGCGCTTCAGGCAACGATCGTGACGATCACTGCGTTGCTGGCCATCTCCCAGCTTGGTATCAATATTGCCCCATTATTGGCCGGTGCCGGTGTCCTTGGTCTGGCGATTGGATTTGGCGCACAGACTTTGGTGAAGGATGTCGTTTCTGGCGTGTTCTTCTTGCTAGATGACGCGTTCCGAGTTGGCGAATTTGTCGACGTTGGTGGGACACTTGGATCGATCGAAAACATCTCCGTTCGATCCCTGCGTCTGCGTGATGCAACTGGGCCTGTCCACATTGTGCCCTACGGCGAGATCGCAAAGCTCACCAATCATAGCCGCGACTATGTGATCATGAAGCTCAAGTTCACCGTGCCATTTGAAACGGACCTCGAAAAAGTGCGTAAGATTTTCAAACGCATTGGTCAGGATTTGATGGAGAACCCTGCACATTCAGAAAACCTGTTGGCACCGTTCAAATCTCAGGGTGTGGCGGACGTGAATGATGTAGGGATTGTTCTGCGTGGCAAGTTCACCGCCAAGCCGGGAACCCAGTTTACGATCCGCAAGGACATCTATAACATGGTTCAGAAGGCATTTGACGAAAACGGCATCCAATTCGCCCGTAAGGAAGTGCGAGTCAGCATGTCTGGAGCCGATGACGACGCACCGTTAGGTGAAACGCAAACGAAAGCCGTGGCTGCTGCGGGTGCAGAAGCTGCCGACACTGATAGCAATCAGCAGAAGCCATGATTTTGATGGCACCGACCAAGTTTCTGCCGCGAATGTTCGGTCTTATCTAGACCGGCCCAAATTGCAAAAAACTACAGCGCGTACACAGGATTACGCAATGCTAAATTAAGACAAAGAAAGAGCCTGAATATGAAATTTACCCTAGCCCCCTTCGCCATTGCCGCCACTTGCTGCTTAGGTGTTTCCGCACAAGCTCAGGAATGGAAATACGCGACCACCGTGTACCTTTTTACGGCTGAGACAGAAACAAGTATTGGCGACCGCAGCGCAACGCTGAGCTTCTCAGACGCTCTGAAAAACTTAGACATGGCGTTCATGGCGTCTTTCGGCGGGAACAACGGGCAATGGGGGTTTCTTGTTGATTACATGCTGACCGATATTGGCTTTGAAAACTCGACACCGGGCCCGGCCTTCAGCGGACTAGAGGCCTCGGTCAAAACGCAAATCCTCACGGGTTACCTCTCTTACCGGCTCTATGATACCGGCACCATTCAGACCGACCTGCTTGCAGGTGCGCGTTGGTTTGACACCGATACGACGCTGACATTTTTGCCGGGCGCTGGTGCGGGTACCACTGTTAACGATTCTGACAACTGGACAGACCCGGTGATTGGCGTACGCACTCGGTTCGACCTGAATGCCGATTGGTCTGGCACCGTGATGGCCGACTACGGCGGATCCAGCGATCGCGAGACCTGGCAGTTGCTGTTGACGGCCGATTATGCCTTCAACGAAAAATGGGTAGGCCGCCTCGGCTATCGCCATATCGACATCAGCAATGATGAAGGCCCTAATAACTATGCTTTCACACAATCCGGTCCGGTCTTTGGGATAACCTACAACTTCTGATACGACATTTGACTTGCCCAACCGCCGCAATATCAGCGGCATGGCATACTCAACCGAAAAGGTATTCTGGGCTCTTTTGAGATTTTCTCACAATGAGCCCAGAACGCGTGTCGGGCTCCCCCTTAACGGAGAAGCACCTTCGGCTACGCGGTCATTTCTTTGTCATGGGTCCTATCGAAAGGTAGGCGAGCACCTTCCCAAGCACACCTTCGCGCTTGGGCCAAGTAACCGTTTCGGCAACATAAAGTGGCGGCGTTCGATCAGGTATTGAACAGGAAGTGCAGCACGTCGCCGTCTTTGACGGTATAAGCTTTGCCTTCAGCGCGCATCTTGCCAGCTTCTTTCGCAGGGCCCTCGCCGCCAAGGCTCACGAAATCATCATAAGCGATGGTTTCCGCCCTGATGAAGCCCTTTTCAAAATCACCGTGGATCACACCTGCGGCTTTTGGCGCAGAGGTACCCTCACGGATGGTCCAGGCGCGCGCTTCCTTAGGGCCAACTGTAAAGTACGTCTCAAGGTGCAGCAGCTCAAAGCCTGCCCGGATCAAACGATCAAGGCCCGCTTCGGCAAGGCCCATCTCATCGAGGAACATCTGCGCTTCGTCCACCTCAAGCTGGCTGATCTCTTCTTCGATCTGAGCCGAGATAATCACATGCATATTGCCCTGTGACGCTGCCATCTCGGCGACCTTCGCAGAAAACGCGTTGCCTTCAGCCGCTTCACTTTCACCGACGTTGCACACGTACAGCACCGGCTTGGTTGTGAGCAGCTGCAGCATCCGCCACGCTTTGGCATCATCCGGGTCTACCTCAACCACACGGGCGGGGTTTCCCTCCTCAATGGCGGCTTGGGCAGCGGCCAGCAGGCGATCTTGTTGCACAGCCTCTTTGTCGTTGCCCTTCATTTTGCGCACCAGTCCGGCACGACGCTTTTCGATGCTTTCCAAGTCAGCAAGCATCAACTCGGTGTCAATTGTCTCGGCATCGGCAACCGGGTCCACGCGGCCCTCCACATGGGTCACATCGCCGTCTTCAAAACAGCGCAGCACATGCGCAATCGCATCAACTTCCCTGATGTTCGCCAAAAATTGGTTGCCCAGTCCTTCGCCCTTCGAGGCCCCCTTAACGAGGCCTGCGATATCCACGAAAGTCATGCGTGTCGGAATGATCTGCTTGGACCCTGCGATGGCTGCCAGCTTGTCTAGGCGCGCATCGGGCACAGCAACTTCGCCCACATTGGGTTCAATCGTGCAAAACGGAAAATTGGCCGCCTGCGCCGCAGCGGTGCGGGTCAGTGCGTTGAACAGGGTCGACTTACCGACATTCGGCAGTCCCACGATACCCATCTTGAAACCCATGGCTGGCGTCCTTTTTTCAAAACCAGGGCACAACATCGTGGCCCTAAAAAACTCTGGCTGTCCTAGGCCCAAGTGGGTCCCAGTGCAAGCCTCAGAGCCTGACACGCTCTCTGGATTGAAAAATCAGCAACCACGCCAAGACGATAAACATCGGATGCGTCAGTCCCCCTGAGAAAATCAGCGCCGGTATCCAGATAAAGAATACGACGATGCCCAAGATTGGACGGCCTGTCAGCAGGATCGACAGAGGTGGCAAAAGGATGGCGAGTATATAATTCATGACACTTACCTAGGCACGCGTTCGAAGATTTTAAAGGAATTGCCTCAATTCCTGCCCTGCCCTGCGCGTGGTGGATTGATTTCCACCTCGGATTTGGGCATTGCAAACACGACAATTCAGGAAAGAGCCCTTTTATGACCCGCATCGATGCCAAATTTGCAGATCTCAAATCCAAGGGCAAAAAAGCCTTCGTTTCTTACGTGATGGCTGGTGATCCTGATTTCGACCGTTCGCTCGAGATCGTACGCGGCCTGCCCGAAGCAGGTGTTGACGTAATTGAACTGGGCCTGCCCTTTACGGACCCAATGGCTGACGGGCCGACAATTCAACTTGCCGGCCAACGCGCACTTGAGAGCGGCATGACCCTGCGCCGGACCCTTGAGTTGGCAGCTGAGTTCCGCAAAGACGATGACACCACACCCATTGTTCTGATGGGTTACTACAACCCGATCTATTCAATGGGCGTCGATAAATTCCTAACCGAAGCCAAAGCGGCTGGCATTGACGGCCTGATCGTCGTGGACCTACCCCCCGAAGAAGACGTCGAGCTATGCTTGCCCGCGCAGGCTGCTGGGTTGAACTTTATTCGTCTGGCCACCCCCACAACCGATGACAAGCGCCTGCCCCGTGTCGTTCAAAACACTTCAGGCTTTGTGTATTATGTGTCGATCACAGGGATCACTGGCTCCGCCGAAGCGGAAGCCGGGGATGTTGGGCCCGAAGTCACGCGCATTCAAAAGGCCAGCGGCTTGCCTGTGATTGTAGGGTTTGGCGTCAACACGCCCGAGAAATCGCGCGCCATTGCCAGCGTAGCCGACGGCGTGGTTGTCGGATCAGCCATCGTCAGCCGCATCGCGAACGGTGACAGCACGGCAGATGTGCTCGCATTTGTAAAATCGCTCAGCGACGGCGCGCATTCAGTTTAATCCGAGGCACGCGGCCGGAAGCAAAACCCAGAGCTAAGCACCAGCGTTCATGGGCCAAGGCATCCAGATTGACCATAGTCGTGGCAATTGGTAAGGTTTTATTACCTTAACTCGAAAGCGTCCTCATGCCCGTTATTACCAACATTGCTGACCTCAAAAAACTGCATGAGCGCCGCACGCCAAGGATGTTTTACGACTACGCCGAGAGCGGCAGCTGGACGGAACAGACCTTTCGCGAAAACACCACTGATTTTGACAAGATCCGCCTGCGCCAGCGTATCGCTGTGGACATGACCGGCCGCACGACCAAGACCAAAATGATCGGCGAGGACGTCTCCATGCCGGTGGCCCTCGCTCCTGTGGGCCTGACGGGAATGCAAAATGCCGACGGCGAGATGAAAGCCGCGCGCGCAGCTGAAACATTTGGCGTGCCCTTTACCCTGTCCACTATGTCGATCTGTTCGATTGAGGACGTGGCAAGTGTAACAACCAAGCCCTTCTGGTTTCAGGTCTATACCCTTCGCGATGACGATTTCATGAAACGCCTGCTGGACCGTGCAAAGGCGGCGAACTGCTCTACCATCGTTATAACGGTCGATCTTCAGGTGATGGGGCAGCGCCACAAAGACATAAAGAACGGCCTGTCAGCGCCACCCAAACTGACGCCAAGATCCATCCTCAACCTTGCCACCAAGGTGCCATGGGGCTTGGAGATGCTGCAAACCAAACGCCGGTTCTTTGGAAATATTGTTGGCCATGCAAAAGGCGTGGAAGACCCTACATCGTTGGCGTCATGGACGAATGAAGCTTTCGATCAATCGCTCAATTGGGAGCGTATCGCGCAGCTGCGCCGCATGTGGGATGGCAAAGTGATCCTCAAGGGCATTCTGGATGCTGAGGACGCAAAACTGGCCCTGAATGTTGGCGCTGATGCGATCATCGTGTCCAATCACGGCGGGCGGCAATTGGACGGCGCGCTCAGCTCAATTCGGGCTCTCCCCTCCATTCTCGAGGCGGTGGGCGACAAAATAGAGGTACATCTGGATAGCGGCATTCGTTCAGGCCAAGACGTGCTTAAGGCGATCGCCATGGGCGCGACAGGCACTTATATCGGGCGCGCGTATGTCCACGGCCTTGGGGCGATGGGCGAGGCTGGCGTGACAAAGGCGCTCGAGGTTATCCACAAGGAACTGGACACAACGATGGCCTTGTGTGGCGAGACCGCCGTGACCGATCTGGGACGCCATAACTTGCTAATCCCAAAAGATTTTGAGGGACAATGGCAGGATTGAACCTCCGCCCATGCTGATCTTTTCGCGGGCTAATCTTGTGTTGTTTTCTGTACCCAAAACCGGCTCAACAGCACTTGAGATGGCGTTAAAGCCTTGGGCCGACATCGCATTTTACAAACACCGCAAGCATACGCCAGTTGGTAGGTATCGACGCAAGATCATGCCCTTCTTGCAAAAAGCCTATGGGTTAGAACCTGAAACGATGGCAGTGATGCGCGACCCGCTAGCGCAACTGCGCAGCTGGTACCGCTACCGCATAGCAGAGCGTAACGACATGGCAGGCGTAGATTTCGACGCCTTCGTGCGCGCCATAATCTCGGATCAACCACCTAGTTTTGCGGATGTGGGCAGCCAGTACGGATTTCTAAGCGTTGGAAAAGAATCGCCCGGCGTAACTCATCTTTTTGCTTATGAAAAACAGCCGCTCTTGCGTGAATTTTTGGCTGAGAAGATGGAGGGCCCTGTCGAGATCAAAGTCAAAAATGTCTCACCCGAGGCCCCGACTCCGCTCAGCCCAGAGACCGAGAGCCTATTGCGCAAATCTCGCGCCGCCGATTTCGCACTGCATAAAAAGGTGCTGATTGCCGGCGGACATCTGCACACGCCTTAGCGTTCTGCAGCCACCTTGCGGGCCAGCGCCGGGATCAGTGTCAGCGCAACCACTGCCAGTACCACGGCGATTGTCACAAACGACGCGCGCAAGCTCATCACTTCGGCGATCAACCCCATCAGCGGCGGCCCAAAGAAAAACGCGCCGTAGCCAATGACGGACACCCGCGCAATGGCCGCCATGCGCATACCGCGCGGCATCACCCGACCGATCAATGCCAGCGCCAATGGGGCCACGACAGAGATACCCAAACCTGCGATCGCAAAACCCAAGAGCGCCACAACAACCGTTTCAGCCAACCCTGCAATCGCCAATCCCGCAGCACAGGTAAGCATCGCAAGCATCATCAGCGTTGTATCGCGCATGAAGCGCGCCAGCGCGTGGCCAGACAACCGCCCAATTCCCATCGTCAGCCCAAGCAATGCAGGCCCTAGCGCCCCTTCAGCCGGTGCACCGCCCAAGGTGCGCTCAAGATGCAGAGCAGACCAGCCTTCTGCAGATGCCTCTGACAGAAAAGCAATGAACACCACGCCACCGACCAACCAGATCAGTGCCGGTGGCAGTTTGGGGGTCTGTGACGTACCAGCTTCGGCAGCAGCATCAGGGTGGTCCGCCGTTCCGAAACTGGCCCAACTCAGGAACATCAACACACAGACCACGCCTGCAAATATGGGCATCGGGGCCACGCCAGCTTCGCGTAGCACGCCTACCGCAAGAGCCGACGCGGCATAGCTAAACGAATAAAGCGCATGGTTGAGGTTCATCAGCGAACGGCCTGTGTCGGCCTCAACTTGTGACACATCAGCGTTGATCAGCACATCGGTGATGCCAGACCCGGAGGCTGCCAAAAACAACATCAGCCCCAACAACCACAACGAAGGCACGGCCCCTGACCCAAAAAGCCCAATGGCGATCACGACAATGGCCAACGGCACGGCCCAAGCCCCAACCAACCGTTGCGCATATGGGGCCAACCACATCGCAGCCACGGCGCCCAAACTTGCCCACAAAACTGCAACGCCATAGGCGCCATCGGACGCGCCGACGCCCGCCTTGATCACTGGCATTTGCGCAAAAAACGCTGCCCAAGTTATCCCGATTGCGGCAAAGCCAGCCAACGGTTTGCGTGTCGCGCGGAGATCACCGATGAGGCTCATATCGCCGCTGTGCCACGCCCGCAGAAAAGGGGCAAGCGCCTCGGACGACATTTGGACTTTTCACGACCCCTATTCCCGTCTATACGCGCGACTTCACGCGGGGATACAGCCTTGGAGGATTCCCGCCCTAACACTTGGAGAAATAATATGGCCGGAGAGATTCCAGATCTTGAAGCCCAGGTACGGACGGGGACAGGCAAGGGCGCCGCTCGTCAGGCACGCCGTGATGGCATGGTACCAGGGATTATTTTCGGAGGCGACGTAGAGCCGCTACCGATCAATATCCCATTCAACAAACTGCTGACCATGCTGCGCGCGGGCCGTTTTAAGGCGACGCTGTTCAACATGAAGGTCGAAGGTCACGATGACGTCCGCGTTATCTGCCGCGAAGTTCAGCGCCATGTTGTCAAAGACTTGCCGACGCACGTGGACTTTATGCGCCTCAAGCGCACCACCAAAATCAACCTCTTCATTAATGTTGACGTTGAGGGTGAAGAAGTATCACCCGGCATCAAGAAGGGCGGCGTAATGACGCTTGTCCGTCCTGAAGTTGAACTGGTTGTGACAGCCGCAGACATTCCCGAGAGCATCACTGTCGACATTTCCGAGCTGGAAATTGGCGACAGCGCGACAATCGCGAACGTTAAGCTTCCTGCTGGGTCCAAGCCTGTGATCGCCCGCGATTTTGTGATCGCGCAGATTTCAGCACCATCTGCTCTCAAGAGTGCAGATGATGAGGACGAAGACGAAACAGCGGCAGACGAAGTGCCAACAACAGACGAAGGCGGCGACGCCGACGAATAAGCAAACCGCCCGTATGGGATTTGCTGAAACGGGGTCGCATCACGCGGCCCCGTTTTTCGTTTTGCCCCCCCTTGCCCGATTAGGGCCTCTGGGCTAGAATATTCGCTAATGGTCGGCAGTTCACCAAGGCGTCGCTGTTCCCTAACTGGGAAAGCTAAACCTGCCCTCGGTCCTCAGCAGCACCTGATATTTTCGTCCAGTGCCGCGTCGTCAAGCCAGCGACCCACGACATCCATGCGGCATGCAGAGGACCAGAAATGTCAAAGTCGCCGATCCCCTTTACTGCCCCCGATATCACTGTGGTTGCACGCAACCTGTCACAACACCTGAGCGATCCTGCAAAAGTACCTACACATCTCAACCTAATGAATATGCTGGCCCGCAGTGCAGGCTTTCGCAATTACCAGCATCTGCGCGCAGCCCATGCCGCCGAAGCCCGGTTGAACGAAGCGCCTGCCCCGCCGGCCATCGATCACCACTTGCTGGAACGTACGCTGCATCAGTTTGATAACGCTGGACAAATGATCCGCTGGTCAAGCCGCCGCACGGTGCGCGATCTGTGCCTCTGGCAGTTTTGGTCGATCCTGCCAGCGGGTCGCATGATGCATGAGAAAGAGGTCAACGCCGCGATCAATGCGCATCACCTCTTTGGTGATCCCGCGCAGCTCCGCCGCAGTCTGATCGAAATCTCGCTGCTCACGCGCAAGATTGATGGCTCAGACTATCGCAGGGTTGAGACCAAACCGCCCGCCATTGCCTTGGCGCTTTTTGAACGGCTGAAGTCGCGCCGGACCGAAATGGCAAAAACAGACGGAGCCTGACTGACGATCTGCGTTCCACTCCCTGCGACGGTTTGCTATTGTCGCAGGGCAGCCAAGGAGACGCATCCATGAAACTCATCGTAGGTCTCGGAAATCCCGGTGCAAAATACGCGCGCAACCGCCATAACATCGGCTTTATGGCACTGGACCGGATCGCCGAAGATCATGATTTTGGGCCTTGGAAAGGCAAGCACCAAGGGAGCATCAGCGAGGGGCGCTTTGGCTCGGATCGCGCGGTGCTGCTTAAGCCAGAGACTTTCATGAACAACTCAGGCCAATCAGTGCAGGCCGCCTTGCGGTTCTACAAACTCGAGCCCGAAGACCTGATCGTTTTGCATGACGAAATCGATTTGGCCCCTGGCAAGGTCAAGTTCAAGATTGCCGGAGGACACGCGGGGCACAACGGTTTGCGCTCTGTGCATGCGCATGTCGGAGCGGAATATGGACGTGTTCGGCTCGGCGTCGGGCATCCCGGCCATAAAGACCGCGTGCCAAGCTATGTGCTGCATGATTTCGCCAAGGCAGACGAAAACTGGCTCGATGATGTGCTGCGAGGTGTCAGTGACGGCGCGCCGTATCTCGCCGCGGGCGACGGCGCTAAATTCATGAATGCGGTGTCCATGCGCGTCGCTCCGGCGCGCCCCAGCACTGGGACCAAGCCCCGCACGCCAGCACCGCAAAAAGCCGCAGAAGATGTGCCCGACGACCGTAGCACGCTACAAAAGCTGATGGCGAAATTCAAATGAACCTGCGCGCCGCGTTTCAGGATCAAGCCGACAGCTGCAAGGCGCTCGGCTCGCCCTTCATGCATCAACTGCTGAACATCCTCGCGGATCATTGGCCAACAGATAGCGCGCTTGGGGCTAAGTTTGCAGGGTTCAGTGGCGATATCGGCCCCAGCGGTCACTCCCTGCCGTTGCGAATTGCAGGCGGTTTGCATGCACTGGTGCTTAATGGTGCAGCGCCCGATTTGACTGCCCTCTATCCGCCCCAAAGGGTCAGTGATGCGGCCCTTACTCAGATCGTTCTCGACACGCTAAAGGCGCATGAAACTTTCTTGCTCGGCTGGACTGACCTCCCGCCACAAACCAACGAAGTGCGACGCTCCGCAGCATTAATCGCCGGGGCAGCCGTTGCTGTGCAGCATTTCGATCTGCCAATCCACCTAAGCGAACTTGGGGCCAGCGGCGGGTTAAACCTGATGTGGGATCACTATGCGCTTGAGGTTGAAGGCCACCGATTTGGCCCTACCAAGCCCGCTCTGACGTTAAGGCCCAAATGGGACGGCCCCCTGCCCCCGTTCAATACGCCGCACATTGCGGATCGCGCCGGGGTTGACCTAAACCCGCTCGATCCTGCACGCGGCGACCACCTGCTGCGGCTCACTGCGTATCTTTGGGCTGACCAGCCAGATCGCCTTGCGATGACCCGCGCGGCCGCATCAGTCATGACAGCACCCATCGACAAGGGCGACGCGGTAACGTGGCTGTCGGGCAGGTTAGATCGTGCACCACAAGGATGCCTGCACATCATCCAACACTCCGTGGCTTGGCAGTATTTTCCGGCCCAATCCCAAGCGCATGGCCGCGCACTCATTGAGGCCGCAGGGGCCAACGCTACGCCGGACCGACCGATCGCCTGGCTCTCGATGGAAAGCGATGGCGACCGCACAGGCAAATTAGGTGCCGCAATCACGCTCCGGCTTTGGCCTGGTGATATCACCATCGAGCTGGGCCGCGCTGATTTCCACGGCCGCTGGATCAGCTGGACCCATAGCGCTTAACACACGACTGATACGTTAAGTCGCGCTGGTCTGCGCCTCTGCGCTGTGATTGAGTGGCCCAACCCTAGGTGGAGAGCAGACATGCGGACGTTCGGAAAATGGCTGGGCCGGTTTTTACTGGTGTCAGTCTTGGCGACCCTCGCCGTAGGTGCCTGGAAACGCGAAGAAATCATGCGCCTTCTGGCAGTGAACGCGCTCTTTACCGAAGACAAAATCATCCGCAACTTCAGCCATATGGATGCAGCGTTCCTGTCGGTGCCCGTGTCGCGTGGGAACGGGCCTACAACGCCTCTGGAATACGGGCCAACATACACCCTTCCTGATCCCGTAGAGACCTGGATCAAAGACCGAGACGTCACCGCGCTGGTTGTCTTAAAAGACGGCCAAATCGCCTATGAGAACTATTTTCTAGGCACTACGGCAGAAGACAAACGCATCAGTTGGTCGGTCGCAAAAAGCTACCTTTCCGCCCTGATCGGCATTTTGATGCAAGAGGGGAAAATCGCCTCTCTCGATGATCCGGTGACGCAATATGTGCCTGCACTCAAAGATGGCGCATATGATGGGGCCACCATCCGCAATGTGCTCAACATGGCCAGCGGTGTGACCTTTGACGAGGATTACCTCGACAAGAATTCCGACATCAATCGTATGGGTCGGGTATTGGCACTTGGCGGCAAAATGGACGACTTTGCAGCGGACCTCACCGCGCGCTTTGTCGATCCGGGGGTCCAATGGCAATATGTCTCCATCGATACCCATGTCCTCAGCATGGTGGTACGCGGAGCCACGGGTCGCAGTATCGCGGACCTACTCAGCGAAAAAGTCATTGCACCCATGGGGTTGGAGCACGAGCCATATTACATCACCGACGGTGTTGGCACCGCTTTTGTGTTGGGCGGGTTGAACACGACCACACGGGACTATGCGCGATTTGGCCAAATGTATCTGCAACATGGGAACTATAATGGCACCCAGATCGTACCTGCAGATTGGGTCGACGCCTCTACCCTTGCGACCGCGCCTACGGCCCCGGAGAAAAAGGGTTACGGCTATCAATGGTGGCTGCCCGTGGGAGCAGCTGAGGGTGAATTCATGGCGCAGGGCGTCTACGGTCAATACATCTACATCGACCGCGCCCGCGGTGTGGTGATCGCTGTTAACGCAGCCGACCGGGCCTTTCGCGAGGATGGCGTGTCGGCTGGTAATGTGGAAATATTTCGGCTGATCGCAGGCAGCCTTTAAAGGAGCGCCCAAATGGAGCCAGACGAAAGTATCAACGTGATCGACGGACCGTTGGCGGTCTGTGGCACAGATCCGGTTACCGGGTTTTTCCGTGATGGGTTTTGCAACACTTGCAGCGCCGATCAAGGCAGCCATACGGTCTGTGCTGTTATGACGGCAGAGTTTTTGGCGTTTTCAAAATACCTCGGCAATGACCTTTCGACACCACGCCCCGAATACGGATTTGCCGGCCTGAACCCTGGTGATCCGTGGTGCTTGTGTGCTGACCGCTTCTTGCAAGCCGCCGATGAAGGTTGCGGCCCGCGCATCCATCTTGAGGCGACCCACAAGCGCGCTTTAGATGTTGTCTCGCTCAGCGTCCTCAAAGCCCACAGCCTGACCGAACCAAAGGGCTGATATGCGCCTCCTTGCATCGATCTTTACTGCCCTCTTGGCGTTGCCCGTCGCGGCACAAGACACCATGCGCCCGCAAGAAGCAGACCGGCTGTCTCGCTTTGGCGTTGTGGCCGGGGACGCACTGCTGACCGCATTGGCCCATGGATCCCCGCAGGATGTTGCGGCTCTCACAGTTGCCCTCTCAGGCGAGCCGCAAGTTGCCTTTGACCCATCCCTGAGCGGCGAATGGTCTTGCCGCACACTCAAATTGGGCGGCCTTGCACCATTAGTGGTCTATTCCCCATTTAAATGCCGCCTCACGCTCGACAATAGGGGTGTGCAGTTGGAAAAACTCAGCGGATCGCAGCGCACCAGTGGCCGCATCGAAATGCGCGAAGGGCGTGCCGTCTATTTAGGCGTAGGCTTTGTCGCCGGCCAAACCCCGCCGCCTTACGCCGACCTCGCACCCGACTTCAACGGGGACGGCAGCATCTACCCCGATGTGGCCCTGTTTGAGCGTGTCTCAGAAACCCGGGCGCGGCTTATGTTTCCAGTTCCGACGGTTGAGAGCCCGTTTGATATCCTTGAACTTACCCGCTGATTGCCTGCATACCTTATCGCAGGCACCCAAAGGCGCGCACATGTTTAGTACCGGCTCGACACTTTTCTCCTTCCGCGGCCCCTTTGGCGTACCGATTGAAGTACATAGCAGCCTGATATTCCTGATTTTTATCCTGATGGCAGCAGGCAGCTCAGTTGTGGCACTGTTCTACAGCGCCATCTTCATTGTGATGCTGGTCGGCTCCATTTTCCTGCACGAAATGGGCCATGCGTGGGGCTGCCTTGTACAGGGCATACCCGTGCGGCGCGTCGTGATCTTTGGTGGTGGCGGTTTTTGCGAATACGGCAGTTCCCCTTCACATCACGAACAAGAGCTGATCGTGGCTATGGGGCCAATCGTCAACCTAACGGTCTGGGCGCTCGCATCACTGGCATGGCCCTACCTGCCCAACGAAGTCGTTGCTTGGGTGTTTATCGTCTTGGCGCAGATTAACTTGTTTCTGGCCGTCCTCAACATGCTACCCGCACACCCACTCGACGGTGGCAAATTATTTCGGCTTGCCTTGATGCGGTTCCTACCAGCCCAGACAGCCACCCATATATCGGGCCTCGTTGGGTTGATTATCGCGGTTCTATGGATCCCCGCGATGATCTATTCCTTTATCACATATGGGCTGTTGCTGTTCTTCATGCCGTCCATCCGCCTGCATTGGCAAATGCTGAAAGCTTAATCAGTCCGTATTATGCGAACTCGCCCATCTCGAAACCCAGTGCCTTAGCGACGGTAAAGATGTCCTTGTCACCGCGCCCACACATGTTCATGCAGATGATGTGATCCTTAGGCAGCTCAGGGGCCATCTTCATCACATGAGCTAACGCGTGTGACGGCTCTAGTGCAGGGATAATCCCTTCCAGCTCACATGATAGTTGAAACGCCTCTAACGCCTCCACATCCGTGATTGAAACATACTTGGCCCGGCCAATCTCGTGCAGCCAAGCGTGCTCTGGCCCGATGCCGGGGTAATCAAGCCCCGCCGAGATCGAGAAGCCCTCAAGGATTTGCCCATCATCATCTTGCAACAGATAGGTCCGGTTGCCATGCAGCACGCCCGGGCGGCCACCTGTCAACGATGCGCAATGCTCCATTTTGGCATTCACGCCCTTACCGCCTGCTTCAACGCCAATGATGTCGACTTCTTTGTCGTCGAGGAAAGGAAAGAAAAGGCCCATGGCGTTTGACCCGCCACCAATCGCAGCGATCAACGTATCAGGGAAGCGCCCTTCGGCGTCCATCATCTGGGTACGGACTTCTTTGCCAATAATGCTTTGGAAATCGCGGACCATTGCTGGATAGGGATGCGGGCCGGCTACTGTGCCAATGCAATAAAATGTATCGCGCACGTTGGTCACCCAGTCGCGCAAGGCATCATTCATCGCATCTTTCAGCGTTCCACGACCAGATGTCACGGGAATAACTTCTGCCCCGAGCAGGCGCATCCGGAAAACATTCGGGGCCTGACGTTCAACATCGTGGGCCCCCATATATACAACACATTGCAGACCAAACTTGGCACAGACCGTCGCCGTGGCGACCCCGTGCTGCCCGGCACCGGTTTCAGCGATGATGCGTTTTTTTCCCATGCGGCGTGCCAGAATAATTTGGCCCAGCACATTGTTGATCTTATGCGCGCCGGTATGGTTCAGCTCATCGCGCTTCATATACACCTTGGCGCCGCCCAGATGATCAGTCAGGCGTTCGGCAAAATAAAGCGGGCTGG
This sequence comes from Sulfitobacter sp. SK012, assembly GCF_003352085.1. NCBI lineage: Bacteria > Pseudomonadati > Pseudomonadota > Alphaproteobacteria > Rhodobacterales > Roseobacteraceae > Sulfitobacter > Sulfitobacter sp. SK012. The sequence goes on along the minus strand of NZ_CP025804.1, from coordinate 1,027,041 downwards.
GACGGCCAACATAATGGGTCCACAGATGGTTCATCTCGGCCCAGAAACTGTCATCAGTTTTGGCCTTTTCGTATTCTTCCTGAAGTTCAAGGATCAGCGGCATCAGTGTCTCAGAGACAAAGCGCCCGCCAAAATCACCAAAGCGCCCGTTTTCGTCGGGGCCGGTCATGAAGCTGTTGAAAAGTTCGTTGGCCATTGAAGTGCTCCTGTCGGTCAGAGGGGCATCTTCATAAAAAACGGGCTGAGCGCAAGCCCAACCCGTTCATTCTTGCATCACCTGAGAGGTTTAGCCGCGGCGACGACGTACAATACCCATCAGCATCAGACCACCAGCCAGCAAAGGCAGGCCTGCAGGCAGTGGTACGGCCGCAATCTGCGAACCGGTCAGTATAATTGCATTGCCACCCATCAGCTTATTCTCGAAATCGAAGGTGCCTGAACCACTGATCGCGCCGAAACCGGTTAAGATTTGAGAACATCTACAGACCGATGCTCGCCGTTTCTCTTGGACCCGACACATCAGTGCCCAATGAGAAATACTTGGCATCAGTATTTTTGCTAAAGGATCAGATCTGAATTACGAAACAACGATACCTAAAGTTATATGATATTTTGCTGCCACCCTCATCAGAGCCAAATATCAAAAGTCCAATTGGTTGCTATTTTCCATCGTTCGAGACAGCGCTGAGGAACAACGCGATCTTTTCAGCGTCCTTCACCCCAGGCGCGGATTCGACGCCAGAAGACACGTCAACTTGCCGCGCCCCCGTCAAGTTGACGGCTTGCGCAACATTCTGCGGAGTCAAACCACCAGCCAACATCCAGGGCACAGGCCAGCGCCGGCCGGCGATCAACCGCCAGTCAAATGCCAGGCCATTCCCACCGGGTAGATCAGCCCCTTTTGGCGGTTTGGCGTCGATCAGAAGTTGGTCAGCCACCTGCGAAAACGCGTCAATCTGCGCTAGATCAACCGCATCAGCGACGCCAATCGCCTTCATCACGGGCAGGCCATAGCGGCGCTTCACGTCGGCCACGCGTTCAGGGCTCTCATGACCGTGCAGCTGCAACATGTCCAACGGCACAGCCGCGGTCAGTGCATCAAGCATGTCATCGTCAGCGTCCACTGTGAGGGCAACTTTGCAAACCCCTGCAGGCGCCGACGCCGCCAACGTTTTGGCAACCGATAGATCAATATTGCGCGGTGATTTGGGGAAGAAAACAAAGCCGACATAACGCGCGCCTGCAGCAACCGCCGCATCAACGCTGGCAGTGTCTCGCAATCCACAAATTTTAACATGAACGTCAGACATGAGGTGCGTTTAGCTGGCTTGATCCAGCAACGCGAGCACTTCGTCTTTGCCTTCGTGCTTTTCGCCGCGCAGACGTGCGATTTCACGCTCAAGTCGGCGCATCTCACGGGCTTGTTTGGCCGCTTCAGCGCGCTGGCCGTATTCTCGGATCCATTCCCATACGAACCCAACAAGCAGACCTGCAACGATACTGCCAAGGATGACCAAGAACAGCGGCAGTTCAACCTGAGGATTTACGGCGAACAAACCAGCAATCTCAGTGGGTAAAATCTTTAGAGGTACAAGCGTGCGGTTGGCCAATGCCACAGAAATAAGCGCGACCGCAAAGATCGCGATACACAAGTAACGTACATAACGCATTAGCTTTTCCCGTTCAGCCGATCACGAAGCAACTTGCCGGTCTTGAAGAACGGCACATGCTTTTCTTCTACATGAACCGTTTCACCAGTGCGAGGGTTCCGTCCAACCCGCGCATCACGTTTCTTTACCGAGAACGCGCCAAAGCCGCGCAGCTCCACACGGTCGCCTTTAGACATGGCACCAGTGATCTCATCAAAGATCGTATTCACGATCCGCTCCACGTCACGTTGGTAGAGATGTGGATTGTCGTCTGCGATCTTTTGGATCAGTTCTGACCGGATCATATGGGTGCCCCCCCGAGACAATGTTTCAAGAAATTGTTGATCGAGTATAGGAAGAAACATGCCACACGGGAATACAAAGTTGCGACCCTTTAGGGCCGATTGCGGGCGGAACTACCTGTATTTTTAGCATTTTTCACCCAAATGCATCGGAATTGGTCATTCACTGACAAAATTCCTTCAACTCGGCCTCTCATCAGCAAACCCGATTCGCACATAGAAAAAGCCCCGCACGTGATGTGCGGGGCTTTGCTTTACCAGACGGTAATCCGTCTTGTTTGAGTTACTCGTCGCCCTTAAGCGCGGCACCCAAGATATCGCCGAGCGATGCGCCGGAGTCTGAGGAACCGTACTGTTCAACGGCCTCTTTCTCTTCTGCAATCTCACGTGCTTTGATCGAAACGCCCAAGCGGTGTGCTTTGGCGTCGACATTGGTGATGCGAACATCAACTTTGTCGCCAACGCTGAAGCGCTCTGGGCGCTGCTCGGCACGATCACGGGACAGATCAGAGCGGCGGATGAAGGCTTTCATGCCCTCGTATTCCACTTCGATCCCACCATCTTCGATAGACGTCACGGCCACGGTCACCACGGAGCCGCGCTTAACGCCGCCCACGGCTTCGGCGAACTTATCGCCACCGACACCTTTGATCGAGAGCGAGATACGCTCTTTCTCAACGTCCACTTCAGAGACGACGGCCTGAACCGTGTCGCCTTTGCGGTAATCTTGGATCGCCTCTTCGCCACGCTGGTCCCAGCTGAGGTCGGAAAGGTGAACCATGCCGTCGATGTCGCCGTCGAGACCAACAAACAGACCGAATTCGGTGATGTTCTTGACTTCGCCTTCGACTTCGGTGCCCTCAGGATGCGTTTCTGCAAACACTTCCCATGGGTTGCGCATTGTCTGCTTGAGACCAAGAGACACGCGGCGCTTGGCACCGTCGATTTCCAGCACCATGACTTCGACTTCTTGCGAGGTCGAAACGATCTTACCGGGATGCACGTTCTTTTTGGTCCAAGACATCTCAGACACGTGAACCAGACCTTCGACACCTGGCTCAAGCTCAACAAATGCACCGTAATCGGTGATGTTGGTTACGCGGCCAGTGTGGGATGATTCGAGCGGATACTTCGCCTGAACCAGATCCCACGGATCTTCCTGCAGCTGCTTCATGCCGAGGGAGATACGGTGTGTCTCTTTGTTGATCTTGATGACCTGCACCTTGATCGTTTCGCCGATGGCGAGGATCTCGGATGGGTGGTTCACACGGCGCCATGCCATGTCAGTGACGTGCAACAAGCCGTCAACGCCGCCCAGATCAACGAACGCACCGTATTCGGTGATGTTCTTAACCACGCCGTCGACCGTCTGGCCTTCGGTAAGGTTGCCGATAACTTCGGCACGCTGTTCGGCACGTGATTCCTCGAGGATCGCACGACGCGATACAACGATGTTACCACGGCGACGGTCCATTTTCAGAACCTGGAACGGCTGCTTAAGACCCATCAATGGGCCCGCATCACGCACGGGGCGCACATCAACCTGAGAGCCGGGAAGGAACGCAACAGCGCCGCCCAGATCAACAGTAAAGCCACCTTTGACGCGGCCAAAGATTGCACCTTCGACGCGCTCTTCTGCGGCATAGGCTTTTTCCAAACGGTCCCAAGCTTCTTCGCGGCGCGCCATCTCACGAGAGATAACCGCTTCGCCTTTGGAGTTCTCAACCTGGCGAAGGAATACTTCGACCACGTCGCCAACTTCGATTTTGGGAGCTTCGCCTGGATCGGCAAATTCTTTTAGCTCAACGCGGCCTTCCATTTTGTAGCCTACGTCGATGATAGCTTGGCCCGCTTCGATTGCGATGACCTTACCTTTGACAACTGAGCCCTCATCGGGCGTGTCCATTTCAAAGCTTTCTTCCAACAGTGCTTCGAAGTCTTCCATAGATGTGTTTTGCGCCATGTAGCGTATATTCCTTCAGCGTTGTTTTCTGGCCGTGCGGTTGTCTCCGCCGGTCTTAGGTTCAATTGATCCATCGGGGCAGTCGGACGCAAAGAAAGAGGGCCGGAACGATCCGACCCTGCCTGAGATTAACGTCCGAAGCTTGTATCCGCCCCTTGAATGCGCCGCGTATAGGCGATTGTGCGGCTTGTCGCAAGGGTCAAGACGCAGCCCAAGCGCGCTGCGCCTATTTTCGCCAATGCTCGGCGATCCATTCAGTAGGCAGCAAGAAACGCCGCAAATGCCGGAAACGACCGCGAACATTGCGCGGGCCGGTCCATGTGCGTTTGATATGCTCCCAGCGGCCCACGGCCGGGACTTCGCTCCACCATCGGCCTGCAAGCGCATCGGGTGGGTTTGGCGTTGCAGGGAACAGGATTACCCGCGCATCCCGTGGCAAACGAGGCGCAAACAGATAGTTCATCGGAAAGAGCGGAATGCACTGCGTGCGAAAATGCCGGACCCACGGCTTTGGCCAAAACGTCACGCCACCGGGGGCATTTTGGGTCACAAAACGCTGCTCGAAAATGTATTTATCCGCGGTTCCCTGCGGATCAGCCGCGAACTTTTCCAATAGAGGCGCCAGTTTTCCCACCGGATAGCGAAAGATTGATGTTTGCCCCAACCGCTCAAACGGGGTGGTTGGGTTGCGGGCAAGAATCACGTCATTTGGATCGCCATGTTCGAAAAAATCATCAAGGCTGCCGGTGATCACCAAATCAAGGTCCAGAAACAGCACCGCGCCCGACACGCCCTCAAGCGTTTCACTCCAAAGCCTGCATTTTGGCCAAATGCCTTTGGATGTGGGCATCTTGATGTCCACCACTGGTAAATCACGGCAGATCACCTCAGGGCGCACGTCCTTTGTGCTGTCGGTAAAGCAGGTAAAGGTAAAGTCACCGGTGATATTACGCGCCGCCATCCCATAAAGACGGTTGATGTAGGGCGCTCCGTACTTGGATCCCCAGTTGATACAAATGATCTGCTTTTTCATGCCTGGGCCCTTTGGTTTCTCCCCGGCAAACTCCTTGGAGAAACAGCAAAGGTCAAGCTGGTATACACTGCAATCTCGCACGCATCGCGATCCACTTGGGAAAGGTCTCGATCACGTCTCGCCCAAGGCTAGCGCTTAAAGCGCCTCGCCCTTCTTTTTAAGTTCATCGAAGAGCTTTTGATAAATCCCGTTGGAATCGCCGCCACCAAAGACCTGCGCGCCGCCCGAATAGGCTGCGCCATAGCTGCGTGCGACTTCAATGGTTTGAACCAACCCAGACAGCAGTTGATCCTTTTCCAGCGGCGACAACGGATGAATGAAAACGCCCCATACCCGGCCATGTGCAACTGCATAGCGCGCATCTAGCGCCGTATCGAAATTGGCCTGCATCAGGCGCAGCAACTCTTCTGACGACAACCCCTCAGAGCTTGCAATGGGCACCATCGCGCGCATCCGGTCAGCCGTGGCATCTGCAATAATGATCACCGGAATACCGTCCAGCGTAAATTCCAAAGACGGCCCGCGTGCAATAACGTCAGGGTCAATCGCTTGGACGATACCCGCTAATCGCTGCAAGGTCATCCGCGGCTCTTGAGCGATCTCAGGAACGGCGTCGGGAGCCACCTGTGTATCTTGCGCCATGGCTGTGGCGCTCCATACGGTCATGGCCAACGTGGTGAATAGAAATCTCATCATAGGGCTGCCCCTTTTGCATTAAACTCCGCTCAAGCCTAGGACAGCGTCGTCTGTAATACCACGCACGCTTGGGTGAGCGCACGGCGGTATGCAGTCACGTGATGCAGCCAGCATTTGTAGAGCACCGGTGCCGGCCGAGGTGAGGTGAGGTTTTCTATGCGCCCTTGGCTTCGACCAACGCTACAGCCGCAGCGACCGCATCCTCAATCGCCATATCAGAAGTATCGATCTCGATCGCATCCGCGGCGGGCTTGAGCGGCGCATCAGCACGGCCCATGTCGCGCGCGTCCCGGTCCTGCACATCTGCAAGCACTTCGTCAAAGCTTTGCGCAAGCCCCTTGACCGACAGCTCGGCAAATCGACGCCTCGCTCGGACCTCTGCACTGGCTGTCACAAACAGCTTTACGTCTGCCTCTGGGCAAATCACCGTACCGATGTCACGCCCATCCAACACGGCCCCACCAACACGTGCAGCAAAACTGCGCTGAAAATCTACCAAAGCGGCTCGAACGGCTGGCAGAGCCGCAACTTTGCTCGCAGCCTGCGCCACTTCGGGCCGACGCAACGTGTCATTGTCCAAATCATCAGCCATCAATGCCAGCGCCGCGGCCAACGGCTCCGCGCCCTCAAGAACTTTGGCCCCAACAGCACGGTACAAAAGCCCCGTATCCAGATGCGCAAAGCCAAAATGCAAGGCGACCGCTTTTGAAATCGTACCTTTACCTGCCGCTGCTGGCCCGTCGATGGAAACCGTAAAGCCCATACTCATGCCGTGTCGCGCGAAACCTGCGCTCCAAGCTTGGCCATCAATGGTTCAAATATCGGGAAGGACGTGGCGATCGGGCCGCCGTCATCCACGCTTACGGGCGCATTGGCGGCCATTCCAAGGATCAGAAACGACATCGCAATTCGGTGATCAAGGTGGCTTGCACAGACAGCGCCGCCTGCCACGTTCCCGTGCACAGCGCCTGTGACCGTCCACCAATCTGGGCCATCCTCGACCGTGATGCCATTGGCGCGAAGGCCTGTGGCCATTGCATCAATCCGATCGCTTTCCTTCACACGCAGCTCTTTGACGCCGCGCATCACCGTTTGCCCCGCGGCAAAAGCCGCGACAACGGATAGCACAGGATACTCATCAATCATGCTCGCCGCGCGAGCGGGCGGCACCTCGATGCCTTTCATGTCGGGTGAGAACCGCGCCCGCAGATCGGCAACAGGTTCGCCGCCCTCTTCGCGTTCATTTTCATAAGTAAGATCCGCGCCCATCTCACGCAGCGTGGTAAACAGCCCAGCCCGCGTTGGATTCAACCCGATCCCTGGGACCAACACATCTGACCCGGGCACGATCAAAGCCGCGCAAACCGGAAAAGCCGCTGACGAAGGATCTCGCGGGACGTCAATATGCTGTGCTTGCAACTCAGGTTGGCCCGTTAGCTTGATTTCACGCCCTTCAGCCGTCTCAACAACGGAAATTTCAGCACCAAATCCCGCCAGCATCCGCTCCGTATGATCTCGTGTCGCTTCTGCTTCGATGACCACGGTCTGGCCGGGGGCATTGAGCCCAGCCAACAAGACCGCTGACTTCACCTGCGCCGAAGGCACCGGGACCGTATACCGAACCGGCACCGGATCAGCGGCACCAACAACCGTCATTGGCAAACGCCCACCAGTCCGGCCAACAGCCTGCGTACCAAACAACGCCAACGGGTCCGTCACCCGCGCCATAGGCCTGCCATTCAGACTTGCGTCCCCAGAAAAGGTCGCAGCAATCGGCGAGGTCGCCATTGCGCCCATGATCAACCGGACGCCCGTACCAGAATTCCCGCAATCAATGACGCCATCAGGCTCTGCGAAACCGCCAACACCAACACCGATAACAGACCAACGCCCGCCGCCGTGATCGGTGACCTCAGCCCCAAACGCACGCATCGCGCGCGCCGTATCCAGCACGTCTTGCCCTTCGAGTAACCCAGTAATTGTTGTCTCTCCGATGCACATCGCGCCCAAGATCAGGCTGCGGTGCGAGATCGACTTGTCGCCGGGCACCTGCGCTTCACCTTTAAGGGGACCGCAGGCCCGCGAAGTCATGGGGATGGGTGCGCCGTGGCTGGACATGTCAGGTACCTCTCAAAATGTTGCCACGTCTTAGCCCAGCCTCCTGCGCCCGTCCATGGCAGCCGCAGCAGTGCGCGTATCAGATGCGCCGGAACGTCAAATAATGTGGCACGCGCCCCTCGCGCAGGGCTTTTTGCTCGTACCGGGTCGATATCCAATCATCCCATGGCTTGCGCCAGTCGTCTGGCCCTTCTGCAAGCCATTCAAACCCCTGCCGCGGCACCTCTTCGAGCGTCTGGCGCACGTAATCTTCAATGTCCGTCGCTACGCGAAAAATGGCACCGGGGCGTAGTACGCGGTGCAAAGGCTCCAAATGCTCAGGCGTCACAAAGCGGCGACGGTGGTGACGCGCCTTTGGCCAGGGATCGGGATAGAGCAGAAACGCTCGGTCAATCGAAGCCGCAGGCAACACATCAAAAATGTCGCGCACATCACCGGGATGCACCGCAACGTTGTTGACCCCTGCCCGCCTGATCTTGCCTAGTAGCATGGCCACACCATTAAGGTATGGCTCGCAGCCGATGATGCCCACATCCGGGTTTAGCCCGGCTTGATGCACCATATGTTCGCCGCCCCCAAAGCCGATTTCCAGCCACGTGGGCCGCCCGCCAAAAAGACCGTCTAGGTCCAATGGTGTCCGTGTCGGGTTCGCCTCCCAGTCCACGGGTCCCGGTGACAAAGCATCGAGATCCTCTGCAATATAGCCCTTTTGCGACGGCTTGAGGCTCTTGCCCTTGAGGCGACCATAGAAATTTCGGCGGGGACGTTGGGGATGTGACATAGCCCGGCCCTTTACCCTGCGCATTGGCCTACTGCAACGCCGTTCATTTCGGTTTTACCTGCGACGCCCTATCGTAGGGCCTAACCCTAGCGTTGAGGCTTCCAGGACCCCTGATTTGGCCCGCAGCACTTTCAAAGCAGCCCCAGATGCCGGCGGCCCGTATATTGATGGTGGAAGGCCAGCGTTTTGACAGGCGCCGGCTTGCCCGATTCTGCTCGGGATTAGAGTTTTAAAATGAAGAGCGGAAAAGCGCGGTCACATCGGGCGCTCCAGTATGCGAAAAAGGGATTTTCTCGTTGAATTAGAATATTTGGAGGCAATGATCAGGTCTTCATGAAAGACCCAAACACCCCCGCAACCACACCGCAGGGCTGTGCTGTCGCCCTACGAGCCCACCAAACATTAGAATACTCCAGTCTCAGACAGAAAAGAGGCGCAGCTTTCGCCACAACTCTTTTCAATAAAATCAGAAGTAATAAGCCAGCTTAGACAGCAGCCTTTAGCGCATCGACCAGATCAGTCTTTTCCCAGCTAAACCCGCCATCCGCTTCAGGTGCGCGGCCAAAGTGGCCATACGCTGCCGTACGCTCATATATCGGACGGTTCAGTTGCAAATGCTCACGAATGCCGCGCGGCGTGAGGTCCATGGTCTTGCCAATCGCCTCTTCAATTACTGCATCCGGAACGTCCGAGGTGCCGAAAGTGTCACAGTAGATCGACAGCGGCTTGCTGACGCCAATCGCATAAGAAAGTTGGATCGTGCATTTGCTGGCCATGCCCGAAGCCACAACGTTCTTTGCCAAATACCGGGCTACATAGGCTGCTGAGCGGTCGACCTTGGTCGGGTCTTTACCGGAAAAGGCACCGCCACCATGCGGCGCTGCACCACCGTAAGTGTCGACGATGATCTTGCGCCCTGTCAGGCCCGCGTCGCCATCAGGGCCGCCGATGACAAAAGTTCCAGTCGGGTTCACCCACCATTCGGTTTCATTGGTGACCCAACCTTTTGGAAGGACTTCAAGAATATACGGCTCAACGATGGCGCGAATGTCAGCACTGGTCTGAGCACTATCGGAGTGCTGCGTCGAGAGCACGATAGACGACACACCAACGGGCTTGCCGTCTTCATAACGCACCGAAAGTTGGCTTTTTGCGTCTGGGCGCAGCGTCGGCTCGGTGCCGTCTTTGCGCACCTCGGCCAAGCGGCGCAGAATAGCGTGGGCATAATGAACCGGCGCAGGCATCAGCTCTGGCGTTTCTGTAGTGGCGAAACCAAACATGATACCCTGATCACCAGCGCCTTCATCTTTGCTGCCTGAAGCATCAACACCCTGGGCAATATGAGCGGATTGCTCATGCAGCAGGTTGGTAATTTCGCAGGTCGCGTGATGGAATTTGTCCTGCTCGTACCCGATGTCTTTGATACAGGCGCGCGCGATATCTTCAATCTTGCCCATATATTGGCTCAGCTTGTCCTTATCCGACAGGCCAACTTCGCCACCGATCACGACACGGTTGGTCGTGGCAAAGGTTTCAGCGGCAACCCGCGCTTCGGGTTCTTCAGCTAGAAAAGCATCAAGGACGGCGTCACTGATCCGGTCACAAACCTTGTCAGGATGGCCCTCGGATACGGATTCCGAGGTGAAGGTATAATTCTTGCGGGACATATCGTGCTCCAGTACTAAGATGTATCGCCACGTCAGGAAGCCGTTGTGGCAAGCTCCGCAGGGCTTAGCCATGTAACCTTAAAGGGTCAATCAGAATCCCTGCGCCGCGCTAAAGTGCCGCCGACCAGCAGGCCAAGAAGCAACAGAACCGCTAGTGGCATGTCTCCCCAACGGCTATAAAGCGTCGCGCTGCGCGGTTTTGGTAGCACAGCATCGACATAACCTGCCGTGTTTAGAGCGAGCGAATGGGTCACGCGCCCCCAAGGGTCGACCATGGCAGAGATGCCGGTGTTGGCGCTGCGTGCAAGCGGCACACCTTGTTCAATCGCCCGCATCCGTGCCTGCGCCAGATGCTGCTCGGGGCCTGCCGCACGGCCAAACCACGCATCATTCGTAACCTGCACAATAAGATTGGGGCGCGTCGGTGCAGCATTCACATCATGGGCAAAGACCGCCTCATAACAGATGAGCGGCAACACCGGGCCGATCCCCGGCACCTCAATCACCACAGCGCCCGGCCCGGCGGAATAACCGTTGCCTTCTTGGGCCGCCAACCCATGAATTCCAAACTTAGCCGCCAGCTCACCCAGCGGCATATATTCACCAAAGGGCACGAGGTGGTGTTTGTCGTAGGTTTGGGCAATTTCGCCCTGAGGGCCAAGCAACACCAGCGAATTGAAAAACCGGGTCTGCGTACGGCGTTGCACGCCCAAAATTACAGACCGGCCAGCTGCAGAAAAACTGATCTCCTCCACCACATTCTGCGCCAAATCCAGCGGCCACGGAATTGCGGTCTCGGGCCAAATCACCAGAGACGGCTCTGGCATCTCTCCGGTTGGAGGGGCTGCCGTATACGCAATCTGGCGGCGGTAGAACATTTCGAGTTTTTCGGGGTCCCACTTTTCGCGCTGTGCCGAGTTGGGTTGGATAAGGCGCACAACTTGATCCGTCAGCGGTGCGGGCTCAATTCGCGGCGGCAAGACCAAGAGCGCAATACTCGACAGGGCCAGCGCCACCTGGCCGGCCAATAATGCAGGACGGCCTGTCGCGCGCAAAGACAAGATCACCGCAGTCGCCACCAGCCAAAGGGTCATCGCGTAAGGCCCCACCAAAGCCAGCCCCTGCCCGGCCTTCACATCCACCATGGCCTGCGCAAAATTGGCCCAGGGAAATCCGGTAAAGATATACGCGCGAACCAACTCAGCTGCGGGTAAACACAATATCAGCGGCCACTGTCGCCGTGACATAAGCCGCGCGCCCCAGAAGGCGGCGCCCCAAAACAGCGCCATTCCTGCCGCCAAGAATACCAACGCAAAAGGGGCCATCCAGCCGTGCCGGGCCACATCAATGAGAAATGGTGAAACGATCCAATGCAGTGCCACGCTGAAATAGCCGAAACCAAAGACCCAGCCATAGGCAGCCGCCCGCCGGGGCACCCGGATCGACCGCCCCCACCGGATCGCAACCACCAATGCCACCAGCATCAAGATCGGAATGTCGAAGGGGGCCTGCCCTAAAGCCGCCAGCGCCCCCAGCACAAAACCCGCCAGCAACCGCCGACGTGCCGGCCTGATCATATCGCAGCACCGTCAACACGAACACGAAGCCGCTTGATGCGGCGCGGATCTGCGTCGATTACTTCAAATTCTGGCCCATCAGGATGCTGCACAACCTCGCCGCGCGCTGGCACCCGGCCTGACAACATAATGACAAGCCCGCCTAATGTGTCGATTTCTTCTTCATCAACGTCAGCATGTTTGGTCAACGACCGGCCAATCTCGGCCTCGAAGTCATCAAGCGGTGTCTTCGCCAAAGCCAGATAGCTGCCCGTTTTCTCAAGCGTCCAATAAACCCCTTCGTCGACATCGTGTTCGTCTTCGATCTGGCCGATAACTTGTTCGATCAGGTCCTCGATTGTGACCAACCCGTCCACGCCGCCATACTCATCGATCACCAGCGCCATATGCCGCCGCTCGGCCTGCATCTTGGTTAGCAAAACACCGATGGTCATACTGGGCGGCACAAAGACTAGGGGGCGCAGCATGGTGCGCAAATCGAAATCTTGGGTTTCGCCATTAAAGCCGTGGTTAAGTGCTAGATCCTTCAAATGCGCCAGCCCAACCGGCGTATCGAGTGTGCCATCATAGACTGGCAACCGCGTTAGCCCCGTTTCTTTAAACACCTTCACTAGTTCTTCAAGTGAGCTTGTGACGGGCACAGCCATGATATCCGCTTTGGGGATCGCCACGTCATCGACCCGCATACGGCGCAGGTTGATCATGCCGTGAGTGACCGCACGATCCCCCGCGCTTATGGGTGCCGCATCGGCGTCTTTGCTGTCTGTGGGGCTAAGCGCCTCGATCACCCGGCTAAAAAATCCGCCTGAGCGGCCCGAGCCGTCGGCGTCTGTATCATCTATATCGGGGGTCGTGTCTGCTTGCGCGCTTTGCGCCGCAGCAGAAGGTCCGTCTGTGTCGCCCATTGGGTCCTGTCTTTGTGTTGGGTGCGGGGCGGGCCCGCGAACTATTCTCTATATGGGTCATTAAGACCCAGTTTGCCAAGTATTTCGGCCTCCAAACGCTCCATCAATGCTGCATCTGGATCAGATATGTGATCATATCCCAACAGATGCATCAAACCATGCACAATCAAGTGTGTCGCATGATCGCGCAAAGGTTTGCCTGCCGCGCGTGCCTCAGCGTCGCACGTATCAAAACTAATCGCGATATCACCAAGCTCAATCATCCCGTCGAAACCCAATCCGGGGGCCTTCGGCATGCCTCCCGGAACCTGCGCTCCACGCTCCTCTGACGGCCAACTCAACACATTTGTCGGGGTCGCTTTGCCGCGAAAGTCAGCATTGAGAACCGCTATTTTTGCGTCATCACATGCAAGGATGCCAATTTCAACCAGATCGGAATCAAGCCCCTGATGGGCAAGAGTTGCCGCGCACGCCTCTTCTACGAGGGCTGCGACACCGAGTTTGTTCCAGTTGTGGTCCTGCACGCTCAGCTCAATCTGCACGCTTTTAACGTCTCCTAATATTCCCAACGGCTCGATGTTGTCGTCCGCGGCTTGTGCAATAGTTAAGCTGTGACAACAAGCTCAGGAATGCGCGCCATTGCTGAGCCGGCGAAAAGCAGAGTTTCGCGATTAACGGTGCTCTGCTTCGGCCTCATAGGCCTCAATGATTTCAGCAACCAAGGGATGGCGCACGACGTCTTTTGAGGTGAAGTAGTTGAAGCTGATCTTTGGAATTGCCTTCAACAAGCGCTCCGCATCAGCAAGCCCTGATGGCACACCGCGCGGCAAGTCGATCTGAGTACGGTCGCCCGTCACCACCATGCGCGATCCTTTGCCCAGACGGGTCAGGAACATCTTCATCTGCATCGTCGTAGCATTCTGCGCCTCATCCAGCACAACAAACGCGTTGGCCAGCGTGCGACCTCGCATGAAAGCCAGCGGCGCGATCTCGATCGTCTTTTCCTCACGCAATTTCGCCAGCTGTTTGCCCGGCAGAAAGTCATTCAACGCGTCATAGAGCGGCTGCATATAAGGATCGACTTTGTCTTCCATCGCACCGGGCAGAAAACCGAGGCGTTCGCCGGCCTCAACTGCGGGGCGGCTTAGGATGATTTTGTCGACCTTGCCAGAGATGAACATCGACACCCCCACCGCAACAGCCAAATAAGTCTTGCCGGTCCCGGCAGGTCCAATCCCAAAGACAAGCTCATTGTCAAAAAGCGATTGCACATAAGCTTTCTGCGCGGCCGAGCGCGGCTCAACCCGTTTCTTGCGAGTTTGAATTTCAATTCCGGTGCTGATGGGCATCTCGATCTGATCGCCGGCACGCACACCTGTCCCTGCCGCACTGTTGCCCATGCGCAGAAGGCTATCTACGTCCGCGGGCTCCACCCCGCGTCCTCCCTCAAGACGCGCATAAAGCGCGTTGAGGATAACCGACGCTTGTTCGGTAGCACTCGCATCACCGTGCAAAGAAAGGAGATTGCCGCGCCGCACGATCTGAATCTCAAGCGCCTTTTCCACTGCCGCCAGATACTGATCATAGGGACCACATAGGTCGATCAGCAAACGGTTGTCAGAAAACTCAAGCACACGCTCCGCAGGCGTGTCAGTCACAGGGGCAATTGGGTCGTTGGGTGACAAGGGCAGCTCCTTTAAGGGTCAACCATGAGATAACCCCAGTCTGATGCCGGGACCAGTGGGGATTAAACAAAAAGGGCCAAAGCGCTTCACGCTTCGACCCTTTTGTCATTTTTATGGAACGTCAAATTCAGATCTCGTCGCCAATGAGGCCTGTTCCGCCGCCCTTGAAATCACCAACCGTCTGGGTGGGTGCGGCGATGCCAGAGCAGACGGGCTTGCCATGTTTGTCGAGGCGCGCTGAAAGATAACCTTCGACCCCGTCATCAATGATCCAGTGATCGCAGCCATTGGGATCGACCCAAATACCGGCCTCAAGTTGGCTCAAATGTTTGGAATCAAAACCTCGGTCGACGGATTTGTCAGGACCCTGACGGCCTTCGCAAGCTGCCACCAAAGTGGTCAGGCCGACGATCAGCGTAATTTTTACGAGTTTCATATGCCTGTCCTTCAACGAATACAGAGGATTTCGACGCGACGGTTTTTGGCTTTTCCCGCTGCAGTCTTATTGGAGGCGGCGGGCTGGCGTTCGCCGTAGCCGCGCACATCTGCGATCCGCGCACCAGACTGTTGGGCAACCCGAGCCACTGAATTGGCCCGGTTCAGCGACAGGCGCATGTTATACGCGTCAGAGGCGCTGCTGTCGGTGTGGCCGGTAATGATGTAGGACACCGCGCCAGAAGATTTGAAGAACGAGCGCAAACTGTTCTGGCCTGAGGCTGAAATTCGAGCGCTGTCAGTCGCAAAAAACTGATCGCTTTGCATCACACCACAAACATTGCCCCGCCGGCAAACTGGAATGCCTTGGCGGTTGGTATGCGGCGTCATGAAACCTTCAGCACCATCATCCATCACCCAGTGTTCGCACCCATCGGGATCAACCCAGATCGTTGGTATATACTGGCCCTTATCGCGGCCGCTTTGCGACTTGGTCTGCGCGTCTACGCCCGTTGCCCCGATCGCCACTACAATAGCGAGACTGACCCCAGCAATTGCGCGCGCCGCTTTGAAACATGTGTGTGCCACAGTTTTTTCCTGTCCTGTTCCCCCGCAGAACGACCTTGATCAACTAAGGCACCCCGCACAGACGCAGGTTAGGAAATACTTGCCCTTTAGGGAAGGCGTTTGTGGCACATATAGTGGCTATATGCGTCGCGCTTACTACCTGAGCGGCCCTATTCAAGCGACTTCCCGCGCAAAGCGTGTGTTCTGCTGCCTCTTAGAGTGGCACTGCCGTTAAGGAATTGGTCATCGCTGCGACGATTCTAACACGCGCGATATCGCCAATTGCGTGTCCTGAACCGTCGATATGCACCGCATGAAGATACTCTGATTTACCCAGCATTTGACCCGATTTGCGCCCCGCCTTTTCCACCAGCACCGAAAGCTCTCGGCCAACCATGCTTTCTTGAATGGCGCGTTGCTGGCGGGTGATCAAGGCTTGCAAACGTTGCAGCCTCTCGTCCGCCTCGGCAGGATCAATCTGAGGCCGCTCCGCTGCAGGTGTCCCGGGACGTGTCGAGTATTTGAAGCTGTACGCATAGCTATAATTCACCGCCTCAACCAGATCGAGGGTCGCTTGGAAATCCTCTTCGGTCTCTTCCGGGAAACCTACGATGAAATCACCCGACATCATGATATCGGGGCGCACTTTGCGGATGCGTTCAATCAACTTGAGATAGCTTTCAGCCGTGTGGCTGCGGTTCATGCGCTTCAGAATGCGGTCACTGCCAGATTGGACGGGCAAATGCAGATAAGGCATCAGCTTGGGCGTGTCGGCGTGGGCTGCGATCAGGTCATCATCCATGTCGTTGGGGTGGCTGGTTGTATAGCGAATGCGCTCCAGCCCGTCGATCTTGTCCAGCGCGCGAATGAGTTCGGCCAGCGTCATGCCGCCGTGATAGGCGTTAACGTTTTGGCCCAAAAGCGTAACCTCGCGCACGCCGCGCTCCACCAGATCCTGGGTTTCTTGCAGCACCCGTTCCGCAGGGCGCGATACTTCTGAACCGCGTGTATACGGCACAACGCAAAACGCACAGAACTTGTCGCAGCCTTCTTGAACGGTCAAAAACGCGGCCGGTGCCCGCTTGGCTTTGGGGCGCGCCTTGAGGTGCTCAAACTTGTCCTCTTCGGGAAAGTCAGTATCCAGCGCGGTTTGACCAGTGCGCGTACGGGCCTCCATTTCGGCCAGACGGTGGTAGGATTGGGGCCCGACAACCAAATCAACGGCAGGCTGGCGGCGTATGATCTCTTCGCCCTCGGCCTGGGCCACACAGCCCGCAACACCGATCTTCAGGTTTGGATTCAAATCCTTAAGAGGCTTCATCCGGCCCAGCTCGGAGTACACTTTTTCAGCTGCCCGTTCCCGGATGTGGCAGGTGTTCAGCAAAATCATGTCAGCGTCTTCGGCTCGGCCTGTCGCCACATAGCCCTGCGTGCCCAATTCCTCGGCCATTCGCTCGCTGTCATAGACGTTCATTTGACAGCCATAGGTCTTGATAAACAGCTTTTTTGGAGTCGTCATGGCGTGGCCTTCGTACATTTGGGGGTATGCTTGCGCGTATCAGGGGCGCGCGCGTCTTGCAATGCACGCCGAATTAACCGATTCTGCGCAAAACTTAGCAGATGCAGGAACCGATGCACCACACTGGACTGGACAGTTTTATTGCCCAAGGGTCGGCGACCCTCGCAGATGGCCCCATCGCAATTGTGCTGGTGGAGGACGAGGTCGAAGTTGACACAACCTTGCGCCACCACATCCAATGTGGCTTTGCGCAGGTGCTCGCGCTGATGCCGTCCAGCTTTACATTGGCCCGCGATCTCGAAGAAACGGTGCAGCGTATCGACTATAACATGTCCGCAGACGGCGCGATGGAAAAGGCCATCAACCGCTTGATCGCCGCCGCCCCCGGGCAATGGTTTTACTACTGTTTTAACGCGGAATACCTGTTCTTTCCATTCTGCGAGACGCGGTCGGTCATCGAACTTTTGGGCTTTCACATCGAAGAACGTCGCGATTCAATGTTGAGTTATACGGTCGATTTATATGCTGATGATCTGGCGCAATATCCCGACGCTGTGTCTCTGGAAAACGCGCATTTGGACCGTTCAGGCTATTACGCGTTGGCCCGCCCAGACATCGCGAACCACAATCATCCCAAAGAACGCCAGCTTGATTTCTTTGGGGGCCTGCGCTGGCGCTACGAAGAACACGTCCCTCCGACCCGGCGCAAAATCGACCGGATTGCTTTGTTCAAAGCCAAGCCCGGACTGACCATAAGCGCGGATCACACCTTTTCCGAAGAAGAATACAACACATTTGCCTGCCCTTGGCATCACAATATCACCGCAACGATTTGCTCATTCCGCACGGCCAAGGCCCTCAAGCGTAATCCCGGCAGTAAATACGATATCGAAACCTTCAAATGGCACAATTCGGCACCCTTTGAATGGCATTCGCGCCAGCTGCTGGATTTAGGTTTGATGGAATCAGGACAATGGTTCTAGGCGCTTAGTATTGCGGCGGCGCTTCTACGACCGGGCGGTTAATCTTGGTCCGGCTTTGCGGCAAACTACTTGCCGCAACTCGGGCGACTTCTTCCGTTGGGATCGTCAATCCCATGACACGGGCGGTCAAGTTGATGGCATTATCCAGCACCAAAGCACGGAATTCAGGCTGGGTGCGCATCGTCACCATGAACCCCAGCACCAGCACAATCCCAATGGAACGTCCCAAAATCCGCGCAAAACGTGCGCGGCCCATGCGCGCAAGCGTTCGTTGCTCTTTATATGTCTCAGAAAAACTCATGCGCCGACTTCACCTGCTGATCCGGGCCAAAACAGGGCAATACTGCGGAAATCTCGGCACAGAGTTCAAATTTCGGGAAATACCGCTCGAAAGACCGGCAACTGCGTTCTATGAAACGCAATGGATACCCCACAGACTTTCGAGATTTTTCTGGTCGCCTCTCCCGGCTTTGAGCAACTGTTATGCGACGAAGCCCTTCGCCGCGGGTTCGACACCGCAACAGCAGGACCCGGCGGAGTGACGATCCAAGGCGGTTGGCCCGACGTCTGGCGCGCCAATCTGGTTTTGCGTGGAGCAACACGTGTGCTTGCCCGTATTGGCAGTTTTATGGCCTTCCATTTGGCCCAACTCGACAAACGCTCGCGCAAGTTCCCTTGGGGAGATGTGCTGCGTGCGGATGTGCCGCTGCGGGTACAAGTGACGTGCAAAGCATCCAAAATCTACCATGCCGGGGCCGCCAGTCAGCGCATTGAGACGGCCTTGCGCGAGAACTTTGGCGCGACCATCACGCCCGAAGCTGAAATGGTGCTGAAGGTGCGCATTGACGACAACGTTGTGACACTCAGCCTCGATACCTCTGGCGAAAGCCTGCACAAACGTGGCCACAAAGAAGCTGTCGGCAAGGCTCCTTTGCGCGAAACGCTCGCGGCGATGTTGTTGCAGCAGGCAGGCTTTACCGGGAGCGAACCGGTTGTGGATCCGATGTGTGGCTCCGGCACTTTCATTATCGAAGCCGCAGAAATTGCCACGGGCCTCTACCCCGGTCGCACCCGGCGCTTTGCGTTTGAGGATTTGGCGAGCTTTGACCCGGTTAAGTGGGAAGCGATGAAAGTCCAAACGCCTCGTCCCTGCGACCTGCGCTTTACTGGATCGGACCGCGATGCTGGTGCTATCCGCATGAGCATCGCCAACGCGACACGCGCAAACGTCGCCCACCTGACCGACTTCACTTGCCAAAGCGCCGGAGAACTGACCCCACCAGAAGGCCCCCCCGGCCTCGTGATGGTGAACCCTCCTTACGGCGCGCGTATCGGCAATAAAAAACTACTTTACCCGCTTTATGGCAACCTTGGCCAAACGCTGCTCAGCCGTTTTAAGGGCTGGCGAGTCGGGCTGGTTACGTCAGAGCCGTCTTTGGCCAAAGCCACCGGCCTGCCCTGGAAACCACAAGGCCCGCCCATTGCCCATGGCGGCATGAAAGTGTGGTTCTGGGAGACCGGGGTTTTGCGGTAACGGCGTAGCGTTGATTTGCAAAAAAGGTTGGTCAGCCCATCAAATGGCGATGCGTTGGTTTTCCTGGTCAAACGCAAAGGCTGCTGCATCCTCAAAATCAAGCTCAATGGCCGCACCAACGGCGGTGCTGTCTTGGCCAAAAAGGCGCACCGTCAGGGTTTCTTGCTGGTCGGTCGTTACCAGCAAGTTTGTGTCGCCTCCCAGCCGCTCAACATGGGTCACAGTGCCTTTGATCCGCCCCCCTTTGACAAGCTTAAGATGCTCTGGGCGAATGCCCAATGTTCCATTCTCGGGCAAGTCCACCGGGGCTTTCTTTAGGAAATTCATGGCGGGTGAACCCAGAAAACCTGCGACAAACTGGTTGGCCGGATTGTTATACAGCTCCATTGGACTGCCAACCTGCTCAACACGCCCGTCCCGCAAAACAACGATTTTATCGGCAAGTGTCATGGCCTCGGTCTGATCGTGGGTCACATAAACCATGGACGCACTAAGCGTGCGGTGCAGCTCCGCGATCTCGATGCGGGTGTTCATTCGCAATGCCGCATCCAAATTGGACAAAGGTTCATCGAACAAGAACAGTTTCGGTTCCCGCACAATGGCGCGCCCGATGGCCACCCGCTGCCGTTGCCCCCCCGATAAATCGGATGGACGACGATCAGCATACGCACCTAGGTCGAGCATCTGAATAGCCTTGTCTACGCGCTCATTAATAACTGTCTTGGGCTGCTTTTCTTGCTTTAGCCCCAGCGCCATATTATCGCGCACGCTGAGATGCGGATAAAGCGCGTAGGATTGGAAAACCATCGCGATGCCGCGTTTGGCAGGCGGAATGTGGTTCACAATATCCCCACCAATATCGACGGTGCCATCGGAGGCATCCTCAAGGCCTGCAATCACCCGCAGCAACGTTGATTTGCCGCAACCAGAGGGCCCAACAAACACAACAAATTCGCCTTCCTCGACGGTTAAGTTGATGTCTTTCAAGACCTCTACGGCCCCAAAGGACTTGGAAATATTGCTCAGCGTTAGGGCCGTCATTTGGCAACTCCTAGGTCTATGGGGCGGCCGGTGCGGATACTTTCATCCGCGGCCAGACAAATCGCCAATGATTGCACAGCATCATCCATGTGCCGGTTCAGGTCTAAATCAGTTAAGATCGCATCGATCATAAACGCTTGTTCTGCATCGCACAGTTCCTGGTGGCCGGGTTCCTGAGGCAGGTCGATCAACGTGTCCCCGCTTGGACGGTGAACCAGCAATCCGCCAACCTTGGTGTGGCCATCGACATCATCAGACGCGCTTTTGTTGCCATCTGTGATCGACACCGATCCACGGGGTGACACGACGTCTTTAACGAAAAACGCAGTTTCGGACATCATTGGGCCCCAGCCCGCTTCGTACCAACCGATTGACCCGTCTTCAAACCAGACCTGCAGTTGGCCATAATTGTACATGTCGGGCGCAATTTCGTCGGACAAACGTAGCCCCATGCCGCTAACACGCACCGCTTTGGCGTCGGTGATTTGGCACATGACATCGACGTAATGCACACCACAATCCACGATGGGCGACGTTGTCTGCATCAATGCTTTATGCGTCTCCCATGTCGGCCCGTCTGATTGCTGGTTTAGGTTCATCCGAAACACATAAGGCCCGCCTAAGTCTCGCGCCTCAGCGATCAGCCGTTGCCAACTTGGGTGGTGGCGCAAGATGTAGCCAATCACCAGCTTTCGCCCCAGCCGCTTTGCTGTTTCAACAACTCGTTGCGCGTCTGCTAATGTTGTCGCCAGCGGCTTTTCGATAAACACATCTGCCCCTGCCTCCATTGCTGCGACGGCGTAATCGGCATGGCTGTCAGAATAGGTCGCGATACAAACCAAATCTGGTTTTTGCGCCAAACCTTCTTCAAAGCTGCGAAAGCGCGGGTAAGCATCAAGCTCCTGAGGCAAGGCAACATCAGAGCGGTTCACCAAACCCACGATCTCGGCTTTGGGGTGTGCGTGATAGGCCAGCGCATGGCTGCGACCCATATTGCCAAGGCCTGCAACAATAACTCTCATTTGACTGCTCCCGATGTGAGGCCACGAATGAGTTGCCGCGAGAAGATGACATAAAGCGCCATGACCGGCAGGATCGCCAAGGACAGAGCTGATAGCACGGCGTTCCAATCTGTTACGAATTGACCGATGAACACCTGACTGCCGAGCGTCAGGGTTTTCACCTCTTCTGCGGGGGCCAAGATGAGCGGGAACCAAAGATCGTTCCAAATCGGGATCATGTTAAACACCGCGACCGTCGCCATGGCAGGCCGCACCAAAGGTAGGACAAGTTGAAAGAAGATGCGGTATTCAGAAAGCCCATCGATCCGGCCCGCGTTTTTTAGGTCATCGCTAACTTGACGCATAAATTCGCTTAGGATGAACACCGCCAATGGAAGGCCCTGCGCCGTGTAAACCAAGATGAGCGCCCATAGCGTGTTCACCAGTCCGGTTTGTACCATCAACTCCAAAATCGCGACCGTGCCGATACGGATCGGGATCATGATGCCCAAGGCCAGATAGAGGCCCATGATTAGGTTGCCTTTGAAACAGTATTCCGCGAGGGCAAACGCCGCCATGGATCCGAACAGCAAGATTAAGAAAAGCGACACAACCGTGACGGTCATGGAGTTCTGAAAATAGAGGAAGAAGTCGCCTTGTTTCAGAACCGTCTCATATCCGATGAGTGAAAAGCTATCGGCATTGGGCAATGACAGTGGTTCGCGAAAAATAGCTTTGCGGGTTTTGAAACTGTTGATCACGATCACAAAAACCGGGAACATTGCAATCAACGTGTAAAGGATCAGCGCGCCATGTGCGGCGGCTGTATTGAGGCGATTTTGACGTGCACCGTTCATGTCATTCTCCTCAAAACTGGTAGCGGCGCATGCGCGTCTGGATACCGAACAGATACAGACACACGCCAATCAGGATGATGGCAAACATGCCCGATGCAATGGCGGACCCCATATGCGGATCGCCCAACTGTAATTGGAAGCCAAAGAAAGTCCGGTACATGAAGGTGCCCAAAATGTCGGTTGAATAGTCGGGCCCTGCCAGCGCGCCTTGGGCGGCATAAATCAAGTCGAACGCGTTGAAATTCGCAACAAACGTCAGGATTGATATGATCCCAATGGAGGGCAAAATTAGGGGTAGTTTGATTTTCCAGAAGGCGGAAAAGCCAGTAATGCCCTCAACCTCAGCGGCCTCAAGAATTTCGTCAGGGATCGACAACAGCGCCGCATAAATCAACATCATTGGAATGCCGACAAACTGCCAAACCGAGACCAGCGATAACGTTGTTAACGCATAGGCCTCTTTGCCCAGCCACGGCGCATAGAGCGATTTGAGACCAACCGCGTCCAGCATGCCCGGCGCGATGCCCCAGATGGGCGACAAAATAAGTTTCCACGCGAACCCAACAATCACAAAGGACAAGATCGTAGGAATGAAAATGGCGGATCGGTAAAACCCAGCAAAGCGCAGTTTCGGCTGGCTTAGGATCGCAGCAAGGGCAATGCCAATGGGGTTTTGCACCAGCATATGGATGACAAAGAACCAGAGGTTATTGCCCAGAGCGTTCCAAAATTGATCTGACCAAACGCTTTGACCAAACAAAGTGTAGAAATTCTGTAGGCCCACATAAACGCGCTCTTGGTCGATTTCAGTGAACAAAGACAAGCGTAGCGTGTTGAACAGCGGGTAGATCATCACGGCGGTATAAACCAACACGGCGGGTGTCAGAAAAACGACGATGTGCCATCTAAATTTGGGTTTTGTATGCTGGTCTGCCATGGGGAAACCTTGCCATTTGAGAAGGCGCAGAGCTGAGGCTCAGCGACATAGGGGCTGCAATGCTGCGGGTTGTGTAGTGGCGCGCGCCGAGAGCACAGGGCTGACGGCGCGCGATGTCGTTAAGAAGCGATTACTGCTGAGGCTCGTACCAGCTGGCCAGACCCGCTTGCAGGCGCTTGCCCGCATCTTCAGGTGTTTCTTCGCCTTTGATCACGGCCACGGACGCGTTCCATGTGTCGTTCTCAAGGTTAGGCGTGCCGCGTGAAAGGATCTGGTAAGTTGACCGGATTGAGCTTTCACATTCACTGCGCCAAGAGATGAACTCCTGTGCCAATGGATCTTCAAGCGTCACAGGGGCAGAAGACAGCGGGAAGAAGCCCGGCAGTGCATTCGCAAAAATCGTAGCGAATTCTGATGATCCAACCCAGTTCAGGAACGTGGTTGCAGCCTCTGGATTTGGTGTCGCCGCATTCATGCCAATACCGATATCAGTGTGATCTGAGATATAGCATGTGTCGCCTGCATTCTGGACTGGCGGATAGAAGGCACCCATCTCGAAGTCAGCAAGACCATTAAAGCCAGAGATTTCCCATGACCCTGTTGGGTAAACCGCAGCGCGCCCCAAGGTGAAGATGTTTTGGCTGTCTGGATAGGTTTGCGCCTCAAATCCGTCACCCAGATATTCGCCCCATTTCGCCAACTGACGATACGGCGCAACCCATTCTTCATCTGTCAATTTCTGGTCACCAGCAAGGAGTGCAAGACGGCCTTCTTCGCCTTTCCAGTAGTTCGGGCCAATGTTGTTGTAGCCCATTGTGGCGGCTTCCCACTGGTCATTGGTGCCCATCGCCATTGGGATATATGTACCGTCTTCTTTGATCTTGTCCAAAGCGGCAAAGAACTCTGCCTCGGTTGTTGGCTCTTCCACACCGACTTCGGCAAACGCGTCTTTATTATAGATAAAGCCGTGGATCACAGAGGCCATTGGGACACAGAATTGAACCGAAGCGTCATCGGTGCTCCAGCCTGATTTTGACACGGGCGAGAACCCTGCCATGCCTTCAATTTTGCTGATGTCAGCCAGATGGCCCGCTTCAAAGAGTGCTAGCGACGCATCAAATGGGCGACATGTGATGATGTCACCGGCGGAACCTGCGTCAAGCTTTGAGTTAAGGACCGCGTTATACTCCGCAGGAGCAGAAGGCGTGAAATTAAGCTTGATACCGGGGTGTTCGGCTTCGAACGCTGGGATGATTTTGTCTTGCCAAATGGCCAGATCGTCATTGCGCCAGCTTTCGATCGTAAGCGTCACGTCTTGGGCTGTCGCTGTTCCCGCGATCATGGTCGTGGCCAGCATGACCCCTGTAAATGTTGATATCTTCATTGTCTTCTCCCTTTTTTATACGTTGATATTTTGGTCTGATTTGATTGTTTGAATGCAGGGGCCAAGATGGCCGTTATGTTCGGCCAAAAGCGCCTGCGCTGCGGGGGCTGAGCTGCCCAGAGCCACAAGGATTGCTGATTTCACATCTCCCTTGGCATGGCTAAGGGCCGCCTCGGCGGTTGTTTCTGAAACTTCAGCAACTTGCGCAACGATACCGACGGCGCGTTTTACAAGCTTTGCGTTGTCCGCGACGACATTTACCATCCGTCCCTGATAGACATGGCCCAGCTTGATCCCCATCAGTGAAGACATCAAGTTCAGCGCAGATTTTTGCGCAGTCCCTGCGCCCAAACGGGTGGATCCGGCAATGACCTCAGGCGGCGTCTCAAGACAGATCGGAACATCCGCCAAATCAAGCAGCGCAGTTCCCGGGTTGTTCGCCAACCCGATGATTGTTGCGCCCTTCTTCTTTGCCGAAGCCGCAAGCTGCAAAGCATAGGGCGTTGTACCGCTGGCGCTTAGCACGATGATCGCATCGCCGGACATTACGGTCCGCGCAACATCTTCGGCCGCAGCAGTATCATCTTCGGTATTGCCGGGCATGCGGCCGTCTGCGGGAACACCCCCTGCCATATGTATTTGTATGAGGCCTGCCGGAATGCCAAACGTGCCAGGCAGCTCGCATGCATCCGCAAGCGCCATCAGGCCCGAACTGCCCGCAGCTCCATATATGATCGAATTGCCGGCGTTGATTGCGGCAGCCATAACATCGGCACCTTGGATAATCGCAGGTGCAGATTTGCGCACAGCCGCCAATGCCACCTGCTGCGCATCCAGCATAAAGCGCGCAGCCTCAAGCGAACGGAGCCCATCAATAGCGATGTCCTTGGGCAGTGTTTCGGTGGTTGGCAGCAGCATTCGAATCTCCCTGCCTAATTTAATACCTTTAAGATACCTTTTGTCTATCATTTTTTGAAAAGCTGTTGTCGTCATACAAAAACAAGGCCAATTCATTCAAAATAGCCTATCTTTTCCACAATAGGTATTATAAAGGTATTGTATGCTTGATTCTGCGCAAACTCTATTTATTGGCGTTGATGGTGGTGGCACGGGGTGCCGGGCCGCTGTTGGGACGTTGTCTGATGGCGTACTTGCACAGGCTGATGGGGGCCGCGCAAATGTTGCCTCAGACACAGAACTAGCGATCGAGAATATTCTGGAGACGGTGTATGCGGCCGCCGAAAAGGCCGGCATTCCAAGGGATACGCTACACAAAGCAAAGGCACATCTAGGTCTTGCTGGGGTTATGACTTCACACGACAGCGCCCGCGTTGCATCGGACATGCCATTTGAAACCACAGTTGTGACCGATGATCGTTCAACCGCGGTTACAGGCGCATTGGGGGGTCAAGACGGGTTTCTTTTGTCGGTAGGCACAGGAACAATTGCAGCGGCAAGTACTGCCGGCACATTTCAATATGTTGGCGGTTGGGGGTTTCATGTTGCGGATCAAGCATCCGGGGCATGGCTGGGTCGCGCAGCGTTAGAACGGGTGTTGTTGTGCAAAGATGGGGTCGTCGAACATACCGATTTGACCCACGAATTATTTGCCAAATTTGACGACGATGCCAATGCAATATCAACCTTCAGTGTCTCGGCAAAACCGGGTGATTACGGCACGTTTGCACCCGACATCGTAACGGGCGCACGCGCAGGCGACCCTTGGGGGGTGTCGATCATGACCCAAGGCGCAGAACATCTTGTCGGAAGCCTCAGAGCGCTAGGGTTTAAGACCGGCGATACCCTCTGTCTGAGCGGCGGTTTGGGACCGCATTACGCGGCCTATCTGCCGCCAGAATCCCTCGGCGCGCGCATAAACTCATGTGGCAATGCATTGGACGGAGCCTTTCAGCTCGCCAAGTCTTTGGGGGCTTTACGATGAACATTGTAGAATTCTTAACGCCAAATAACTGGCTGCAACCCGACGGCGGCCCGCGTTACATGCAACTGCGCCGGCGGCTTAGTGAAGGCGTCGATCAGGGTTTTCTAAAAGCAGGCAGTTCGCTGCCCCCCGAACGGGAAATCGCGACAATCACTGATTTGTCACGCGTCACGGTCCGCAAAGCCATTCAAGCGCTCGCCAAGGATGGCATCATTGTTCAAAAGCAAGGATCTGGTTCGTTTGTGGCATCTGACACCCCGCAGATCGAACAATCATTGTCTCGGCTGACTTCCTTTACCGAAGATATGTCGCGCCGGGGCATGATCTCGTCGAGTGTTTGGCTTGAGCGGGGCGTGTTTATGCCCTCTCCAGACGAAGTGTTGGCCCTCGCCCTCTCGCCTGACGCTTCGGTGTCGCGGATTGCACGCCTCAGAATGGCTGATGACAAACCTTTGGCCATTGAACGCGCTTCATTGTCGACCGAAATGCTGCCAAATCCGCTTTTGGTTGAAACATCGCTGTATGACGTGCTTGAGCAGGCGGGGCTAAGACCCGTACGCGCCTTGCAAAAGATTTCAGCAATTAACCTCGAAGAAGACAACGCTACTCTTTTGAGTGTCGCGCCGGGCATGGCGGGGCTTCGGATCGAACGCACGTCTTACCTGTCTGACGGTCGCGTCGTTGAATTCACACAATCGATCTATCGCGGAGACGCCTACAATTTCGTAGCCGAGCTTCGCCTTGCCAAAGAATAGGACGACCAGATGACAGCCTCTCAAACTCAAATGCGCCGCGAAGTGCTGGAAATTCCTGCGGCCGTGGACCGGTTGCTTGGAAATGGCGGCGATGACATCCGCCGCGCCGCCGATGCGATCCGGGCGCGTGCACCAAATTATATGGTGAGCGTGGCGCGGGGTTCGTCTGATCATGTGGCGACATACCTCAAATACGCCTCTGAACTGCTTATGGGCACTCCGATCGCATCCATCGGGCCATCTATCGCGTCGATTTACAATCGCAAACTAAACCTTGATGGCAGCGTTTGTTTGTCTGTGTCGCAGTCCGGCAAAAGCCCTGACATTGTAGAAATGGCACGGATGGCCCGCGAGGGCGGCGCGCTGTCAATTGCGATGACAAACAATCCAAGCAGCCCTCTGGCGCAGGTTTCTGATTACACACTGGATTTGCATGCCGGCCCCGAACTGAGCGTGGCTGCGACCAAGACATTTGTAAATTCGACCGTCGCAGGGATTTGGCTGTTGGCGGAATGGGGAGAAGATGAAGCGCTGCTCAAGGCGATTAGCGACTTACCAGGCAAGTTGGAAAAAGCCGTCCACACCGATTGGCCAGAAGCACGCGCCGCTTTGGGAGGCCGTAATTCAATATTCTGCCTTGGTCGTGGACCAGCCTATGCAATTTCAAACGAAGCTGCGTTGAAATTCAAGGAGACCTGCCAAATTCACGCTGAATCCTATTCTTCTGCCGAAGTGCTGCACGGGCCTGTTTCTATCGTGGACGGCGGATTTCCAGTAATCGCCCTTGCCGCGAAGGACGCCGCTGAAGAAGCGCTTGCCGGAGTTGCGGATCAATTGGCCGAAAAAGGGGCCACGGTATTTGTAACCAGCGACAAGGCGCAGCAAGCGTCGTCTTTGCAAGTAACGCGGACCGGTCACGCGCTGACCGATCCTATCACTCTGATCGCCAGTTTTTACGCGATGGTGGAACGGATTGCAGCGTCGCGTGGCATAAACCCCGACGCGCCTCGGCACCTCAAGAAAGTGACTGAAACCGTATGACAGAAATGGTCAAAGCCTTTGTCGGAGCGCGGATACATGATGGTCAACAGCTTCATGAAAATCATGCGCTTGTCGTCAATCGGGATGGTAACCTAAGCATCGTTCCACGCGATGAATTGCCGTCAGCTTGCTTGACCGAAGCCTTGCAAGGCGGGCTGATCACACCGGGTTTTGTCGATCTTCAGGTTAATGGCGGCGGTGGGGTTATGTTTAACGATGACCAGTCTGTGGATGCGTTGCGCACGATTGCCCAAGCCCATGCGACCACGGGAACGGTTGCCCTCCTGCCTACCCTAATCACGGACACACCAGAGCGCACACGCTCAGCAATTGATGCCGTAGAACGCGCAATTTCTGAACAGGTGAGCGGCATTGTCGGCATCCACCTAGAAGGCCCCCACCTCTCAGTTGCCCGCAAAGGCGCACATGATCCCAAGCTGGTACGGCCGATGGAGAATACGGACCTTGAAGTGCTGCTGAAAGCGGCGGATCGCCTGCCAAATGTGATGGTTACCGTGGCCCCCGAAAACGTGACGAACGCTCAAATTAGGTCGATGGCTGATGCGGGCATTGCCGTCTCACTTGGACACACTGATGCTGATTTTGACACCTGTATGGCAGCATTCGATGCCGGTGCGCGATGTGTAACACACCTGTTCAACGCCATGAGCCAAATGGGCAATCGAGAGCCGGGATTGGTCGGCGCGACCTTGGCGCGCGAGGATATTTATGCGGGCATGATTGCCGACGGCATTCACGTCCATCCGAACATGATCCGCATTGCTCTGGCGGCAAAGCTTTGCCCCGAAAAGATATTTTTGGTGACCGATGCAATGGCGACGGTTGGTTCAAAGATCGACGGGTTTTCACTAAATGGCCGCGACGTGTTCCGAAAAGATCGCCGCCTTACGCTGGCTGATGGCACACTTGCGGGGGCTGATTTGGAAATGCCGGGCGCATTGTCGGTCATGGTTGGACCCGTCGGCGAGGACATCACCCGGGCAGTTGCGCGCGCGACATCCACACCGGCCCAGCTGCTGCGCGAACCCAACGGTTTAGGAGGGCTGTCAGATACGTCTCCAACGGCAATCTATCTGTACGACGACCTGTCCAATCCGGTCTCGCTTCAGCTCGACGACGTGCGTGATGCGGGAAAAGAGCAGACGGCCTCTTTTGCAAACGCCCGTTAGCAAAAAGGTTGAGCTGTCGGCCTTTGAACAAATGGCCTTTGCTTCGCATCTACACGGTCTTCGACGTCGACATGCTCACCCAAAAAAGGCTGAACAAAATTCCTGAGTACGACACCCAGAAAACCGCGCAAAATCAACCTAACAGTTTATCCAACTACGCCCCGAAACAGCGACCGCTATAGATGCTCCGCTTGCGGCATCCCCAGTACGTGGAACCCGCCGTCAACGCGGATGATCTCTCCAGTTGTGCAGGCCCCGGCGTCAGAGCACAGGTAAACCGCCGTGCCGCCCACCGCTTCCAAAGTCGCATTCGCACGCTGAGGGGCATTCTGATCTGTGTGCTTGTAGGTCTTACGCGCCCCGCCAATTGCCGCACCAGCTAGCGTTTTCATTGGGCCGGGTGAAATCGCATTCACACGGATGCCCTCAGGTCCCAGATCATTTGCCAAGTACCGTGTCGCACTCTCAAGGGCAGCTTTGGCAATGCCCATGACGTTGTAATTAGGAACAACCCGATTGGAGCCTTGATACGTTAGCGTGATCAACGTGCCGCCATTCTCAACCATCATTGGATGCGCACGGCGCGCGACCTCAACGAAGCTATAGGCCGAGATGTCCATCGTTTGCTTGAAATTCGCGCGCGACGTGTTCAAGAAACGCCCGGTAAGTTCGGCCTTGTCGGAAAACGCAATCGCATGGACCACAAAATCGATTGTCGGCCAACGCGCACCCAACTGCTCGAACGCAGCATCAAGCGATGCATCGTCGGTCACGTCCACATCAACCATAAAGTCGCTGCCAATGCTCGCTGCAAGCGGGGCAAGACGACTGCCAAACGCTTCGCCCTGATAGGTAAACGCCAGTTCGGCGCCTGCCCCCGCCATCGCCTTAGCAATGCCCCAAGCGATAGAGCGTTCGTTGGCAACGCCCATGATGAGCCCGCGTTTTCCTTTGAGCATATCCGACATGTCGAGCCCCTTTATGATTTGAATTTCGACAGGATCATTGAGCCGTTGGTGCCACCAAAGCCAAAGGAATTGGTCATCACAGAATCTAGCCCGGCATTGTCTACACGCACGGTCGCGATTTCGGATGCATCCAGCGCCGGATCCAGCGTTTCGACGTTGATCGAGGGAGTGATGAAATCATGCTCTAGCATCAGCAGACAAAAGATCGCTTCCATCGCGCCAGCAGCGCCTTGCCCGTGGCCCGTCATCGATTTGGTCGAACTGACTGGCGGCGTACTGCCCTTGCCAAAGACCCGGCGCACGGCTTCGATTTCGCCGACATCGCCCACCGGGGTCGAAGTCCCGTGCGCATTGATGTAGCTGATTTTGCGCCCTTCTGGCAGCGTAGCCAGCGCCAGTTCCATCGCACGAGCACCACCTTCACCGGACGGAGCGACCATGTCATGGCCATCGGACGTCGCGGCAAAACCTGTCACTTCGGCGTATATTTTCGCGCCACGTGCTACTGCGTGCTCCAATTCTTCGAGCACCACAATCCCGCCGCCACCCGTGATGACGAACCCATCTCGGTTGGCGTCAAACGCCCGGCTCGCCTTGTCGGGGGTGTCGTTAAATTTGCTACTCATCGCGCCCATCGCATCAAAGAGACATGACAGCGTCCAGTCGAGCTCTTCGCCGCCACCTGCGAACATAACATCTTGCTTGCCCAGCATAATTTGCTCTGAGGCGGAACCAATGCAATGCAGCGAAGTCGAGCATGCAGACGTAATAGAATAGTTGATGCCCTTAATCTTATAAGCCGTCGCCAAATTGGCGCTGACAGTCGAGGACATACATTTTGGCACTGCAAAAGGGCCGATCCGCTTTGTCGCACCCGTCTCTCGCACCACGTTATGTGCAGCGAGCATCGCGGAGGTCGACGGCCCACCAGAGCCTGCAATCAGACCAGTACGCGGGTTGCTGATGGTCTCTTCCCCGAGGCCCGCGTCAGCAATCGCTTGCCCCATCGCGATATGGGCATAGGCGGCACCCGGCCCCATGAAACGCAGAGTGCGCTTGTCGATATGCTCGGACGGTTCAATCTTGAGCGTCCCAGCGATGCGGCTGCGAAAGCCATTCTCTTCCATCGCGGGGGAGGCAACAATGCCCGAGGTCCCCGCCTTCAAAGACGCAAGTACCTCATCGGCGTTATTCCCGATGGACGATACGATTCCCAATCCTGTCACGACAACGCGGCGCATGGACAGCTCTCCCTTTAAACTTTCAAAGCGACACTAGGACAGGTCGGAAGGGACGCGCAACCAAGGAACGGTTTTTGAAACGCTGCGGTTGTCGTCGAACGGCATGATGCAAGGCGTAGTTGGCGTCAATCGGTGGTCATTTCTGTGGGGATCAGACCTTGGCGCGAAGTCACGAAATACGGTTCGATTTTCTAATTTCGGCACCAATCTCTTCAATGGTCGCTTCAATGGACTGCGCCAATTGCTCAGTCCCGACCTCGCGCATGCGCAGCGCCACATATTCCAACATTGAATGAAGCGCCTGAAGCTCTTCGGACCGACTGCTGGTTGCTAATTTTTCCAGTACCACTCAGCACTCTCCGCCGATTTTCATTTTCTAAGACCCTTTAAGATTAAATAACCTGCTTTACACTAATCAATCAATTGGTGTGAGATAACCTATGCAAAATTTCGATTACTTCCGCTTGGATGGTCACACCCTGCGCGTGTTCGTTTCAATCTGTGAAACAGGATCTATCAGCCGAACAGCTGTGCTTTTTGGGCTTAACCAATCAACCATCAGCCACACCTTGGACAAGATGCGTGCCGCCGTCGGAGACCCATTATTCGTCAAAGCAGGAAGAGGCATCACCCCCACTGAAAAAACCATCGTCATCATGCCCCGCGTTCAGCAGATCATTGCAGATATCGAAGGGTTGATTGAACCCGAAACATACGACGTCTCTCTTGATTCAAGGCCAATTGTCATCGCAATTTCAACGCCTGCGTTAATCCATGATATGAAACGGCTACATGCCCGTATTGTGAAGGCAGCCCCCGGCGTGATATTTGAAATTCGCCGGCTCGCACCGCGCGACCGCGTCAAAGAGATGTTGATGCATGATGAGGCTGAAATCGCCATCGCTGTCTCAGGGTATGACTACCCCTCTACACTCACCCATTGTCACTACGCCTCTGAAAAGATGATCGTTTTTTACGATGCCGCCTGTCGTGGACCTGTGCGAACGCCCGAAGAATATGCCGATGCCCGACACGCAGTTGTTAACTTTGGTGGCGGAGTAAAAAGCGAAGTTGAGAAATCTTTGGAAGCACTTGGGTTAAAAAGAAAAGTATCGTTGGTAGCACCTACCGCATCGATGCTTGGCGATCTGATCAAAGGAACCGACATCATTGCGACGATGCCGCAAAGACTTGCCGATACAGCTTATTCCAGGCTGTCCCAATGCGCCCGGCCCGTGGCGTTGTCCGATGCCAGCTACGATTTGGTCTGGCATCGTCGATATGAGCATTCAGGTCGGCACATATGGTTGCGCAGGATGGTCATGAATTCTCGCCTGCCCTAATGCAATCTGCTTAAGGACAGGCTGAACCGCCCTCTAGACGGCCGTCTTCAGCTTTCGCTAAGGGCCACTTTCATGTCTTTGACCACGTAGATTACGTCGCCATCCGCCTCAACAACGCCGTCCGCTACACCCATTGTCAGGCGGCGCGTCTGGATTGCTTTGGTGAAATCGATCTTGTAAGTCAGCAACTTACGGTCAGGTCGAACCATACCAGTCAGCTTCACTTCGCCCACGCCCAGCGCATAGCCGCGCCCCTGCCAGCCGCGCCAGCCAAGGTTAAATCCTGTCAGCTGCCACAGGCCATCTAGCCCCAGACACCCTGGCATGATCGGGTTGCCCGGAAAGTGGCAATCGAAAAACCACAGGTCCGGCGTGATGTCGAATTCAGCGCGAATGTGGCCTTTGCCGTGCTCGCCACCATCGGCAGAAACTTCCGTAATGCGGTCCATCATCAGCATCGGTGGCGCAGGCAATTGCGCATTACCGCGGCCAAAAAGCTCTCCGCGGGCGCATTTGAGCAAGCCTTCTTTGTCGAAACTGGTGGGAAATTCGGCCATGGTCTGCGTCTCCTGCTCGGACTTTATTAACACTGGTTATGATCTAGCATCCGTTCTTGCCTACTCGCAAGGGCACCGGTCAGTCTTCGGGGACTTGTCAAATCCGGTATCCCACGCGACAGTCAGCGCATGAAACAGATCGATATTGCCGCCCTAATTGACCTTGACCGTTACCCACTGGACCGGCCTGATAGGCCTGCGTACCGCGATCTTGTTGCGCGCTGCCAAGCAGAGCTTGCGCAGGACGGGCTCTTTAACCTTGAGGGTTTCTTGCGCGAGGATGCCCGCACAGCTTGCGTCGATGCGGTCATGCCTCGTTTTGCCAAGCAGTCCTTTCGCCATGCCCGCCGCCACAACATCTACTTTCGCAAGGACATTCCGGAGCTTCCGGATGACCACCCGGCCCTGCAACAGGTTGAGACAGTGAACCACACCTTATGTGGCGATGTGGTCGAAGATACTGCGGTAACGGAGATTTATGAGTGGCTTCCCTTTGCCGCCTTTCTAGCCGATGTCATGGAAAAACCTGCGCTTTATCCGATGGATGACGCGCTCTCGCGGCTCAATGTCATGGCTTATCGCGCCGGCGAGGCGCTGAACTGGCATTTTGACCGCTCCGAATTCACCACAACGCTACTGTTGCAGGCACCCCAAGAAGGCGGCGGGTTTGAATACGCACGTAACCTACGGCGCGACGATGATCCCAATTACGCTGGTGTCACGGATTTGCTGACCGGCAAGCTGACCCCGACGCAAATGCATGTAACCCCCGGGACCCTCAACGTCTTTCGCGGCAAGAACACTGCCCACCGTGTCACACCTGTGGCCGGCGATATCGAACGCGTGATCACCGTGTTTACTTTTTACGAACACCCTGGCGCGCAATTCTCCGATACCGAAAAGATGGGGTTTTATGGTCGCACTTCTTAAGTGCGATATGGGATTTCAATTGAAAATCCCCCCTCATACCCCCTATATGGAGTGAAACCTGCTTCATGAGGCTTAAGATGATCACGGCCCCGCATCAGATTGGCACCAACTGGCTTGCAACAGCTGGCTTACGCCCCACCCGCCAGCGCGTGACGCTGGCCGCGTTGCTGATTGGCGACGGCCAGCACCGTCATGTCACTGCAGAAAGCCTATTTGAGGCGGCCAAGGGTGAAGGCGAAGCAGTGTCTTTGGCCACTGTTTACAACACGTTACGTGCCTTTTGTGACGCAGGCCTTGTACAAGAAGTGACCGTCGATGGTTCCAAAAGCTACTTCGACACAAACACCCATGACCATCCCCATTTCTTTTGGGAAGATGAAGGCAAGCTGACCGATGCGCCTTCGGAACAACTGGAAATTTCGCGCCTGCCGACAGCCCCCGAAGGGTCCGAGATCGCAAGCGTCGACGTGGTGATCCGCCTGCGACCCAAGCGTTAGGCCCGCGGCTCAGTGCCGCATCCCCTGCTGACCCAACCTGATATCGATGCATTCCCGCGCGGCGGCGTTATCCTGAGCCGTAACGATTGCATGTAAAAAGGAGGGCCATGCCCTCCCTTTCAACGAAACTAGAGTGGTTTGAAACCAATCAGTCGATCTTGACCAATTCGATATCAAACTGCAGATCTTTGCCTGCCAGCGGATGATTGGCGTCCAACGTCACCGTCGCTTCATCAAGTTCAACAATCATCACAGGCATCGCCTGCCCGTCGGGCGTTTGCATTTGCAACTGCGTGCCAACTTCCAGCGGGATATCATCTGGGATACCCTCTCGTGGGACTGCCTGGCGCATCTCAGGGTTCAAAGGGCCGTAGGCATCGGTACAGGCGATCTTGACCACCTTTTTCTCACCGACTGTCATCCCCGGTATGGCCACATCAAGTCCCGGAATAATCTGCCCAGAGCCCACCTCAAAGGACAGCGGTTCGCGCCCTTCTGAGCTGTCGAATGCGGTGCCATCCAATAAAGTGCCAGTGTAATGAATGTGCACGGTGTCGCCGGGTTTGACCTCAGCCATAAGTCGTCTCCAATTTTTGGGAGGATTGAACGGGAGGCCGCGTATCTGCGCAGGTACTCCCCAGTGATGGGCCACCCTGCCAAGACAAGGCCGCGACGTAAACCCCGTTTTCGCCCTTTTCGGCAGCCTATCCACGTGACAGTCTACTCCCAACCAAAAGCTGGAGATCCCATGCCCATTACCACCTGCGTTTTTGACGCGTACGGCACCCTTTTTGACGTAGCCGCCGCTGCACGTCAGGCGGCATCCGAACCCGAATTTGCTGCCATCAAAGAGACGTGGCCACAGATCGCCGAACATTGGCGCCTCAAGCAACTGCAATACAGCTGGCTGCGCGCAGTGACCGATGCACACACTGATTTCTGGCACGTCACGCAAGATGGCCTGGACTGGGCGCTAGAGAAAACCGGCCACGCTGGTGATTTAGCTCTTCGTGAACGTCTTTTGGCGCTGTATTGGGAGCTTCAGGCCTACCCGGAGGTCCCCGAGATGCTGGGTGCTCTAAAACAAGCTGGCCTCAACACAGCGATCTTATCCAACGGGTCGCCAGATATGCTGAGCGGCGCGGTCGACAGTGCACATATCAACGGAATGCTTGATGCCCTTTTGTCTGTTGAAAGCGTCGGCATCTTTAAACCCGATGCGCGGGTCTATG
Source organism: Sulfitobacter sp. SK012 (assembly GCF_003352085.1). Taxonomy (NCBI): domain Bacteria; kingdom Pseudomonadati; phylum Pseudomonadota; class Alphaproteobacteria; order Rhodobacterales; family Roseobacteraceae; genus Sulfitobacter; species Sulfitobacter sp. SK012. The sequence goes on along the minus strand of NZ_CP025804.1, from coordinate 990,711 downwards.
ACCTTGTCGGGGCGCAATTCGGCTGTGCAAAAAATGAGGTGTTGTTTGTGTCCTCCAACGGCTGGGATGCCGCAGCCGCGACGGGTTACGGGTTTACCACCGCTTGGGTCAACCGCGGCGGTGATCCAGTTGACCGAATGCCATGGAAACCAGCCCATACTTTAAGTGATTTGACCGACATTCCGGAATTGGCAGGTCTTTGATGGCGCATTTCACAACTTCTGATGGCCTCAAGCTCTATTACGAAGACGAAGGCGCTGGCCTTCCAATCCTTTGCCTCGCAGGCCTAACCCGGACAACGCGCGATTTCGACTACGTCTCACCATATCTTCCAGATCACCGGCTGATCAAACTTGATTACCGAGGCCGCGGTCAGTCCGATTTCGATCCCGAATGGCGGAATTACACCCTGCCGGTGGAATGCCGTGATGTTCTGGAACTGCTCGCGCATCTGGCTCTCGATAAGGTTGCGATCCTTGGCACCTCTCGTGGTGGTATGAACGCGATGGGCTTGGCGATGGGTGCAAAAGACCGCCTTTTGGGTGTCGCGCTCAATGACATAGGGCCCTACATTGATCCAAACGGGTTGAGCTTTATCATGGGATACCTTGGCCGAAATCCCGCAGCTCAGACCCACGCAGAAGCCGCGGCCGCAATGCCCCACGTGTTCTCGGAGTTTGACGATGTGCCCGACAGCCGCTGGCTGGAGGAAGCGCGCAAACATTACACGCAATCCGACGCAGGCCTGCAGATCACCTACGACAAACACCTGCGTGACGCGATTGAGGCGGCTGGTGCACAAGCTGCCCCTGACCTTTGGCCCTTTTTTGACGCAATGGATGGCCTGCCTTTGGCATGCATCCATGGTGCCAATTCAAACCTGCTCAGCGATGAAACTGTCGCCGAAATGCAGAACCGCCGCCCCGACATGATCTATGCGCGCGTTCCGGGCCGGGGCCACATCCCGTTCCTAGATGAGCCCGAGGCCGTTGCGGCGCTGCATAAGTGGACGGAGATGATGGCATGAACATTGATATGATCCGCGCCGCAGATGCCCGCATTGCTGTTGTTGTCCGGCGCACACCGCTCTTGAATTCGCCCTTTCTCGACGAGATCGCTGGCCGCCGGGTTTGGATTAAACCGGAGTGCCTACAGCATACCGGTAGCTTCAAATTTCGTGGTGGGTACTCGGCGGTTTCAGCGCTTGATCAAGACACCCGCGCGCCAGGGGTGATCGCTTTTTCCAGCGGCAATCATGCACAAGGCGTGGCACTTGCGGCCAAAATGCACGGGGTGCCAGCCGTCATTGTGATGCCCTCGGACGCGCCAAAACTCAAGATCGACAACACCCGTGCGCTGGGGGCCGAGGTCGTAACTTACCACCGCGCCACCGAAGACCGCGACAAGATAGGTGCGCAGTTGGCGGCTGAGCGTGGGCTGACGTTGATCAAACCCTACGATGAACCCGAGGTTATCGCGGGCCAAGGCACCACCGGCCTCGAGATCGCCGAGCAAGCCAAGGCGCACGGCATCACCCAAGCCGACGTGATCGTGTGTTGTGGTGGGGGTGGTCTCACATCGGGTATCGCACTCGCTCTCGAAGCAGACGCGCCCGGCCTCAGGGTACGTCCCGCCGAGCCAGAAGGATTTGACGACGTGGCCCGCTCGCTCGCATCGGGCCAGATTGAACACAACGCGCATCAAACAGGTTCAATTTGCGATGCGATTGTTACGCCCCAACCCGGCGACATTACGTTTCCAATCCTCAAGCGCTTGGCCGGGCCCGGTTTTGTGGTCAGCGACGGCGAAGCACTGCAAGCCATGGCACTGGCATTCCAGCGGCTAAAGCTGGTGGCCGAGCCGGGCGGTGCGGTCGCCCTGGCTGCGGCACTTTTTCGCAAAGATGAAATCGAAGGCGACGACGTAATTGCCATCATATCGGGCGGCAACGTGGACGCCGAAATGTTCCGCCGCGCGCTGGAGGGCATCTGAAAATGAGTGCACACATGCAGATGTTCGACACAGGCGACGTGCGCCTGCATTACCGTGTCGACGGTCCCGAAGATGGCCCGCCGGTGGTCTTTGCAAATTCGCTCGGCACTGACATGCGGCTTTGGGATGAGGTGTTGCCATTGCTACCTCCGGGTCTACGCATTGTCCGGTTCGACAAACGCGGCCATGGTCTTTCGACTTGCCCGCCTGCGCCTTACTCCATGGGTGCGCTTATTTCCGATACCGAAGCGCTGCTTGACCATTTGAATGTGCGTGGGTGCGTTTTTGTAGGTCTCTCGATCGGCGGAATGATCGCGCAGGGTTTGGCTGTCAAACGGCTTGATCAAGTTCGTGCATTGGTACTCAGCAACACGGCGGCCAAAATCGGCAACCCCGCCCTGTGGGCCGACCGAATTGCACAGATTGAACACGGCGGCATAGAAAGCCTTGCCGATGCGGTGATGGAGCGCTGGTTCTCAAAACCATTTCGCGACACGCCAGCGCTGGAATTATGGCGCAACATGTTAGTACGCGGCGAGGCCGCAGGGTATTCAGGCTGTTCAGCAGCAATATCAGGCACCGACTTTTACACGCCAACCAGCGGATTGCGCCTACCCTGCCTGGGCATTGCGGGCACTGAAGATGGCGCAACGCCGCCTGATCTGGTGCGCGAAACGGTCGACTTAATACCGGGGGCAAAGTTCCACCTCATTCGCAAGGCCGGCCACCTTCCTTGCGTTGAGCAGCCCCAGGAATTCGCAGACGTCCTCAGCAATTTCTTGCGCGACATCGGTCATGTCTAACTGCCGCAAGGGATACTGACGGACATGCGTCTGCCTGTTGTTTTTATCATGCTCACGGTGATGATCGATGCGATGGGCATCGGCCTGATGGTACCGGTGATGCCCGATCTTATCCAAGATGTTGGCGGCGGATCCTTAAGTCGCGCCGCACTTTGGGGCGGTATCCTGACAACCACGTTTGCCGTTTTCCAATTCCTGTTTGGCCCCGCCATGGGCGGGTTATCAGACCGGTATGGCCGCCGGCCTGTCTTGCTGATCTCGCTTGTGGTGATGGCGGCAGACTACGTTGTGATGGCCGTCGCAGGCAGCTTGTGGGTGCTTGTCGTGGGGCGGATGGTGGCAGGCATCACAGCCGCCACTCAATCAACAGCTTCTGCTTACATGGCCGATATCTCTGCCCCTAAGGATCGCGCTGCGAATTTCGGATTGATCGGCGCTGGCTTTGGCGTGGGCTTTATTCTTGGCCCGCTGCTGGGCGGGGTCTTGGGCGAATACGGCCCCCGCGCGCCATTCTGGATGGCCGCAGCCCTTGCCGCTGCAAATGCCGCATTTGGCGCGATTGTGCTAAAAGAAACCGTCACCGATGCAACACGCCGTCCCTTTGATTGGCGGCGCGCAAACCCATTGGGAGCGTTGCGCAGCCTCGGCGCACTTCCCGGCGTCAGGACGTTGTTGTTGGTCTATTTCCTCTACCACGTAGCTTTCTCGGTATACCCCGCCGTCTGGTCGTATTTTGGGCAGGCCCGCTTTGATTGGAGCCCATCAATGATAGGCTTATCGCTTGCTCTGTTCGGGGTGGCGATGGCGCTGATCCAAGGCGGCGGCATGCGTCCTATCCTGCGGGTATTGGGGGAACGCGGCACGGTGACCGCCGGTTTAGTGTGCAGCATCAGCAGCTATGTTTTGATCGGTTTGATCACGAGCGGCACAATTGTTTTGATCCTCACACCGGTCGCGGCCCTTGGCGGGATCATTCCCCCCGCTTTGCAAGGGATGATGTCGCGCCGCGTGCCCGACAACAGTCAGGGCGAACTGCAAGGCGCGCTCACCTCTGCCTCAGCACTTGCAATGATGTTTGCACCGATGGCAATGACCTACACATTTGCACGCTTTACCGATGAAAACGCCCCCATCTGGGCACCCGGCGCGCCGTTCCTATTGGCCGCGGCACTCAGCATCTTGGCGCTATTTGTGGTGCTGTCGATACCCCGCCAAGCGGACTAGTCGGTATCTTTCTTTTCTAGGTCGCGGAAGGCACTTGCACGTGGGATCGGAATCGCGCGACCTTGGCAAAAGAACGCCATCAAAGGACCCTGCCCTTGCCCCTGATAAAAGCCGCTGTCTGCCATGAATTTGGTGCGCCCCTCGTCGTAGAAGAGATTGAACTCCGAGCGCCCAAGGGCGCTGAAATTGAAGTCACGCTGGATGCCGTGGCGATCTGCCATTCGGATATCTCTTTTGCCTCTGGGGCATGGGGTGGGTCACTTCCCGCGGTCTATGGCCACGAGGCCGCTGGCCGGATCAGTGCCCTTGGGGATGCGGTTCACGGCCTTGCCCTTGGCGATAGCGTCGTGGTGACTTTGATCCGTGCCTGTGGGTCTTGCCCTACTTGCGCATCTGGTCAGCCAACAGCCTGCGAGACCCCCTATGACGGTGATCATGGACCGATAAAAACCAAAGACGGCAGCAAACTACACCAAGCGATGGCCTGCGGAGCGTTTGCTGAAAAAGTCGTGGTGGCGCAAAATCAAGTCGTCAAGATCAGCGCGGACATTCCCAAAGATGCCGCCAGCCTAATCGCCTGCGGCGTGATTACAGGCGTTGGGGCAGTCGTGAATGCAGCCAAGTTGCGCGCGGGCCAAGACGTGGTGGTCATCGGTGCCGGCGGTGTGGGTCTAAACGCCATCCAAGGCGCGCGGATCGCAGGTGCACGCCGGATCGTAGCGGTGGACATGAGCGAAGATAAATTAACTGTGGCGCGCGAATTCGGAGCCACCGACGGCGTGCTGGCAACAGGCGAGAAGCCTTGGCGCGCAGCCATCAAAGCCCTGGGGCGCGGCGCGGATGCCGTGATCGTCACCGTGGGCGCGATCCCCGCCTATGACAGCGCCCCAAAATACCTCGCCGCCGGTGGCAAGGTCATCATGGTTGGCATGCCGCATTCCGGTGCCATGTCGACCTATGAGCCAGTGATGTTGGCTGCAACCGGCCAAGGTATGATCGGCTCCAAAATGGGCGATGTGGTGATCCAGCGCGACATCCCTTGGATGGTAGATCTCTATGACCAAGGCCGATTGAAATTGGATGAGTTGATATCGGGGCGGTGGCGTTTGGATCAGATCAACGAAGCCATTGAGGATACCAAATCAGGGGCGGCCCGGCGTAATGTGATCATGTTTGATCAATGACATCACCGGAACCAAACCATATTCGACCCAACTGAACGATGAGAGCATGCCATGAAACTGCAAGATCTCGATATCATCATAACAGCGCCGCCAGCACCCGGTTGGGGTGGCCAGTATTGGATCTTGGTCAAGGTCACGACTGACAATGGCATCGTTGGGTGGGGCGAATGCTATGCATCCTCCATTGGCCCGGAAGCAATGCGCGCGGTGATCCAAGACGTCTTTGCGCGGCACATGGCTGGCGAGAACCCCGAGAACATAGAGCTGATGTTCCGGCGCGTTTACTCAAGCGGCTTTACGCAGCGGCCCGATCTGAGCGTTATGGGCGCGTTTTCAGGGCTTGAAATCGCCTGTTGGGATATCCTTGGCAAGGCACGCGAGCGGCCGGTTTATGCGCTGCTGGGTGGGCGGATGAACGAACGCGTTCGGGCCTATACCTATCTTTATCCACTGCCGCACCACGATATCGATGCGTTCTGGACCTCGCCTGAAATGGCCGCTGAGTCCGCATTGGATTGTGTAGCGCGCGGGTTTACAGCCGTTAAATTTGACCCCGCAGGCCCCTACACTCTGCGCGGAGGGCACATGCCCGCCATGCAAGACATCACGATGTCAGTTGCGTTCTGCAAAGCAATTCGTGAGGCCGTTGGCGACAAGGCTGATCTGTTGTTTGGCACCCATGGACAGTTCACCACCGCTGGTGCCATTCGATTGGGCCAAGCGATTGAACCCTATAGCCCGCTGTGGTTCGAAGAACCGATCCCGCCCGACAATGTCGAAGAAATGGCCAAAGTTGCGCGCGCGGTCCGCATCCCTGTGGCAACAGGCGAACGGTTGACCACAAAAGCAGAATTTGCACCTGTCTTGCGCTCGGGTGCGGCCACGATCTTGCAGCCTGCGTTGGGTCGTGCAGGTGGCATCTGGGAAATGAAGAAGGTCGCCGCGATGGCGGAAGTTTATAATGCGCAGATGGCGCCGCATCTTTATGCGGGTCCGGTGGAATGGGCCGCAAACATCCACCTCGCCGTTTCCATCCCTAACATCTTGATGTGCGAAACGATTGAAACACCGTTCCATGGTGCGCTCATCAAGGGGAGTTTGAAGACCGAAGGCGGGTATATTGCGGCTCCTACCGCGCCGGGGCTTGGCATCGATGTGGATGAAGATTTGGCGCGCGCGCACCCCTATAAGGGCGACGGGCTGCACCTTCAGATGCAAGAATCACCGTGCGACTACGTGAACGGCAACAGCTTTGCCGGGGGCGCGCCGGTCAAGAAAAACTAGAGTGGTTTGACCAAGCGCGTGATGCGCTCTGCTCGGTCGCCAACCACCGTGTCGCGGCCCAAACCGGTATCAGCAAAGCCTTCGCGGTCCCAAAATGCACGGCCACGAGGGTTGCCGGCCAAAACCGCAAGGTAAAGGTTTGGAGCGCCCATCGAGCGGGCGCGGGTTTCAACTTCGTTCAACATCACCCGCCCATGGCCAACCCCCTGCGCCCACGGGCCGAGCATCAGCAGACCAAGATATGCGTCCCCCACTTCAGGAAAGCCAAAAGAGAGCTCGGCAAGGCCGGACAGCCGCCCTTCGAGGAACAGGCCCAAATGATGCGATTCAGCAGGATCGCAATTGGGTGGCGTGTCCGTGAAAAACTCGGCCGCCTTTTGTGGGCCGGGCGGCACCCCATCAGCCAGAACCCAATAGTCAGGCGCATCCGCATAAAACGCAGCCACCGCGGCAAGGTCGTCGATGGGGTCAACGATACGGATCACGGCCAGCCCTTTCTAGGTGCGCGATTTCTCAAAAGCAGCCCAGATACCCTCGAATTGCGCAAAGTCGATCTGCTGGCCTTTGACTGCATCCAGCACGATATTCTCTGACGCAAAAAGCTGCGCGACCGCGGTCTCAAGTCCAGCCACCACATCGTCAGGGATTACCACCGCACCATGCCGATCTGCATGCACCAGCGCGTCGGGAGCCACGGTCATTCCATGCACCTGAACCGGTTGATCAAAGTCAATAACGTGCACAAATCCGTGGCTTGGCCCGATGGATCCGGCAACCACAGGAAACCCGTCCGGCAAATCGCCCAGATCGCGCATGACCCCGTCCGTCAACGCCCCTGAGAGGCCAAATGCCTTGTGTATATTGGTGTTCACCTCACCCCAGTAAGCACCGATGGCATTTGGCACATCGAGGTCCTGCACCACCGCGATGCCGGGGCGCGGGCCGCTTGCCATGTATTCGTAATACCCCATCCGGCGCGCGCGGATCACGTCAGACGCTTCACCGGGCGGAGTAACAGCGCGGATGCGAGCAGTGCGCGCATACCCCACCATTGCCTCGCCCGGAGCAGAGGCCAGCATGGTACCGCGGGTAAATGCGTCAAACCCGCGCTTACCTTGTGCCACTTCAATGGCGTTGCAGACCGTGGGGGTGTCCACTTTTTTGAGCAGTGCGAGAAGGCTGTCGTTCATGCCCGATCTCGCGCAATGGCGGCCCCTTCGGACAGCGCGCTCAGCTTAGCATAGGCGATCTGTGGGTCAACGGCACCGTAGCCTGCAAATGTGCCAAAGCCGCAATCACTGCCGGCAATGACCCGGTCTTGGCCTACGATCTCGGTAAACCGCTCAATCCTTTGGGCGACAACTTCCGAGTGCTCCACAAAGTTGGTGGTGGTATCGACAACACCGGGCACCAGCACCTTACCGTCAGGGATGTCCGCTTTGCGATCCCGAAACACCGTCCATTCATGGGCGTGGCGCGGGTTCGACGTTTCGAACAACACATAGCGTGCCTTGGCCGACATCAGCGTATCAAACACCTTTTCCATGCCAATGTCGCAAACATGAGGACCTTCATAATTGCCCCAACAGATGTGGATGCGCACGCGGTCTTCAGGGACATTTTGCAACGCATGGTTCAACGCTTCGACATGGCTTGCCGCTATCTTCAAGAATTCCTTATCGCTCAGATCATTGAAAAGCATATGCCGCGACAACGCCAAATCCGGGCAATCCAGCTGTAGATCAAGACCGGCGGCGACAATGAATTCGTATTCCTCACGCATCGCATCGGCCAGCGCCGCAAGGTAGGCGTCGCGTGTCTTGTAGTGCTCATTCTGCAAAAACAGTGAAATCACTCCTGGAGAAGCGGCGTTCATAAACCCACGCTCGGCTCCGTGGGTTTTGATCGCAGCTTGCAGGTTGCCGATGTCCTTTTGCAATTCGCCCTGCCCCTTGGATTTAACCGCGCCGGTGCACATAGGCCGCGCGTATTGCGGTGTGCCACCCTCCTCAGCGAGACGCTTTAGAAAGCTTGGGAATTGCTTGAGGTCGCCGGGTGCATTGCGTGGTCCATCGCCAGAAAACCCCGTGTACCGGTCTTTGACATACGTGGCATAGCTGATCTTGGAGGTTTCACCGTCGCTGACAATATCAATGCCAGCGGCAACTTGCTTGGCCACCGTGCTCGACACTGCAGCCGTCATGCAATTGTCAAAGGCGTCCAGGTCGTATTTCTCACCCTTTTCGCGTGCAAAGATGAAATCAACCACGTCCTGAGTGCGCGGCAATGATCCTACATGGGTTGTCTTCGTCATCGATTAAGTCCTTCAATTCTTGTTGGTCTGTGCGCGGCAAGCGGTGAACGGATCACCCTTGCCAGGTCAGGCCCGCGGGATCCTCCGTGGCGACGACATGATAAAGTGTCGCCTCCCCGGTCATCGATGGCACAGCAGAATGCGCCAGATTTGCAGGCACCGACATGGTGTCGCCGGGTGCCAGCGTCGCGGCCCCGCCTTCCCACTTCACGTGCCAATGGCCGCGCATGGGCATCAAAACCGATGGTTTGTCATGGCTATGCATCGCATCCGTCGCGCTGCTGCGTGTGATGAAATCAACTTCAAAACCCGGCTTGTCACGCAGGATGCCATTTTCGCCGATCACTTTCGCTGGTTTGCGGTCCGCCAATGCAATCAGATCAAGATGGCGCGCGACATATCCCGGCACGACTTGGGCCGTGTTGGGCTCGGGGAACGCGGTGAGTTCTTGATCCGTCAGAACCGGCATCGGGCCAACGCCCTGAGGAAGCGCCATCCCTTTTTTAGTGTCATAAAGTTTGCCGTTCTGCCCGAGTACCAATCCATGTCCAGCAGCGTCTTCGATCACCTGTGGGGCCCAGATCACACCGCCACCGGCATCATCGCCACCAAGGATCGCCATTATCATTCCGTAGTCGGTGCCGATATTTTCAAATCCACGAAAAATACCCGTCGGGATATTGATGATATCGCCTTCTTCAAGTGTCACCTCGCCCGCGTCACCCCACCGGCCCCAGAAAAAGCGCCAGCGGCCCTTGAGGACAAAAAACACCTCTGCGGTGCGGTGGCTGTGCAGCGAATTGCGGCACTTGGGCGGCTGTCCTGCAGCCCCGATGTTGAACCCATGCGGGATTGCGATGTGGACATGTTGATCTGCAGATTCAGACACGCCCCCCCCAATAATGGTAAAGTTCTCTTTTTGATCCGACCCTGGCGTATGGGCGTCGATGAACGCGGTCTTGCAGGGGCGCAGATCACCGTAGCGGACGATGCGGTTTTCCATCTCTTGGGGGGTCATTCAGTGGCTCCTAACTGTGCACGCAATTGGGCCAATTCGGCCTCAAGCTCTGCGTTGCGGGTCTCAAGGCGCGTCAACTCCGGACCAACAAGGGCTGTCATCTCGGCGGTATCAAAGCGGGGTGTTATGTATTGCGGGCAATTCCAGTCAAAGGCGGCCAGCGTGATTGTCATGATCCGCTCGACCCGTCCTTGGCCGGGGGTGGCCAATTGCGCAGCCAGATCTGGGTCGTCTGCCGCATCAATCATGCGCCCATGCCCCTGAAGCTTGAGCCGCGCCTTGCGTGCATAATCCATCGCAAAGATCGAAACCCGGTCGTCTGTAACCAGATTGCCTGTGGTGATGAACTGGCGGTTGCCGCGGTAGTCGGTAAAGCCAATGGTTTGCGGGTTCAGCACCTTAAGAAATCCCACCGGACCACCCCGATGCTGCACATAAGGCCAGCCATCCGCAGTGACAGTGGCCATGTAAATCGTGGTGCGACTTTGGAGAAAAGCGACTTCGTCAGGGCCCAACCCTTCTGGACGCAGACGCTGGTAGCGCGCCAGATTGGCTTCCTGCGATCCGGCGCGGGCCTGTGCCTCCAACATGGTAGGCGTGAACATGATATCACCGTAGGGTTTCATCCGAGCCACCCTTCGCGCAGCGTGTTGGTTTGGGCTGCCGTTTTGGTACCATCAATACTCGTTGGAATTTGAACACCTGCAGCCAAAGTGCCTACGGCAATCTTGTTCGCACCCTCAGGCAGAAATACCTGCGCGCTAGCTGGCATCGAAAAGGTAATCGCACCATTACGCATCCAGGCGTTCTCCCGTTTGCATCAAAATCTGTTTCCAAACAATTGCTTCGTCCAAAATCGTATATTCCCGCCGCACCCCATAGGGGCCGAACTCTGCATGGCTGATGCCCAACACATAGACATCCGCGCCCGAAGGCGTGCCAAAGCTGCCCCATCCATCATGCTTGCCTTTCAGCGACCAGCGTACAGCGGCGCGGGGCGACATCAGCGCGTCATCGCGGCCAATCACATGGTCGATTTGAAACGTTGCGTTGGGAAATGACGCCCGCAGGCCCATCCAAAAACCATCGACCGACTCGTGGCTATGGCCCGTGACCCCACCGGGGTATTCGGTTTGCACCGCGCGGTCGTATTCCTTGGGGATCTGCGCCATATCCGCACCCATTAACCGGGTTAGAATATCGGCATATTTGGTGCCCCATTCATTGTCATTTCCGCGCCCTTTGTAAGGCCCCGCTTGGTCGATCGCAGGCGTCAGCGGTTGCACACACTGCTCTGGCCCGCCTTCGCGTGCAATCAAATCAGCGGCATAATCTTTTGGATCCCAGCCCATCTGACGCACGATGGCCCCTTGATCGCGGATCAGCCACTCGTCGTTGATCTGATTGTTGATCGCATGACAGTCGGCCATGATCCGGTAGGCAAGCCGCTTGCCCGTCGCCGCACCATACATTCCATCGCCGCTATGTGTTGCAGTGGATAGGATGCGGTGCGAGGACAGCATCCCTTCTTCGGGCGATCCGGACCAAATCACGTCTTCGCCCAACAGGCATCTGTCAGGAAATTCGGCCAACGTCGCCATCGTCGCACCAATCACCGATTTATTTCCGATCACAACTGAGCCGGGAGAGCGCACCACAATATCGTCGCTGTAATATTGGTGCAGCGTGGCAATGCCGCGGTCTTCCCAGATTTCCTTGGTGATACCGATGATGTAATCGGGGAAATCTGTGAATTTGGGGTCAAAACCGTTCATGTCGTTGATCCTTGAATAGTGCGGGCAGAGCCGCGAATGATAAGGGGGGCCTCGATCTCGATCTGGCGCGGGCCAGTGGGGGTAGCGTCCAAACGTTCCATCAAAACTCTGACGGTTTCTGCGACCATCTGATTGGCACGCTGGCGCACAGTGGTCAGGTTGTAGGTTGGCCAACTGGCAAGCAGAACGTCATCGAACCCTACGACCGACACATCGCCCGGCACATCAATTCCCAACTCAAAGCGCAGCACATCCATCACCGCAAAAGCCATGTGATCATTGGCGACAAACACCGCCTGGGGTGGTGCGTCACCACCAAACATCTTGCGCGCAGCAGATTTGGCCCGCTCAAAGTCAAAGTTACCCACCTCACGTGCGGACAGCGCGACATCAGCCGTATCCAGAGCCGTCACAAACCCCGCTTCACGGTCGATCTGGGTCGAGGCCCCTTCCCAACCGGCAATATGGCCGATGTGCTGGTGCCCCGATTCCAATAGGAATTGCGCCAAAGCAGCACCGCCTGCGTGATTGTCCGACGTCACACTCGACAGGCGCGCGTCGTTCTGGCGACGGTTAAAGAGGACAATAGGAATGCCTGCTTCTTCGCAACGCCGGGTCAGGTCGTTGGACATGCCGACCGACGCCGCGATGATGCCGTCCACCTGATAATCCAGCAGTTCATCGATGACTTTCTGCGTCGCAGCCCCGTCATTGGAGGCCATGAAAATCAGCACGTGATAGCCGCGCTCTTGCAGCGATTTACTCAACCGTTCAATCGCTTCCGGGTAGAATTGGTTTTCCAAGTAGGCGACCACCAACCCGATAATGCGCGAACGGCCCGTAATCAGGCTGCGTGCCAACACGTTTGGACGGTACCCCAATTCATGCGCAGCCTTGCGCACCTTGGCGGCGGTATCTTTGCTCACGGACGCACCGGGCGTAAACACACGGCTCACGGCTGACCGGCTCACGCCCGCCTTTTCCGCGACTTCATGCGAGGTTATCTTGCGCATATTGACCCTCCGGCTTGTTTGACACCCTGCCCCATATCAATCCGCCGTCCAGCCGCCATCGATCATCATTGCCGTGCCAGTCACCATCGCCGCAGCATCTGAGGCCAGAAAAAGCACCGCCCCCATAATGTCAGAGACCTCGCCTGCCCGCGGTAACTTGATCTTTTCCATGATCCACTTGAAACGTTCGGGGTTATCAAATGTCGGCTGCGACAGAGGCGTTCGAATAAACGTCGGGCAAACCGTGTTGATGCGAATGTTGGATTTGCCCCATTCGACAGCCATCGCTTTGACCATGCCTTCGACCGCATGTTTGGACGCGCAATACACAGCGCGATCAATTCCGCCCACATGGCCCATCTGGCTGGAGATGTGGATGATCGAGCCGCCTCGCCCAGCCTCCATCATCGCTTCTGCGGCATAGGACGACACGAAGTAAGCCCCGCGCACATTCACATCCATTACGGCATCAAAATCCTCGGCTTGGGTCTCAATGGCTGGGCTGTGTCGCGCCAATCCGGCGGAATTCACAACGATGTCAAACGGCGCGTCAAACGCGTTCTTGAGGGCCGTCAAATCAGTTTGATCCAAGGGGAGCGCCTCAACGGACCAACCTTCGGCAGCCATCGCATCAACAGTCGCTTGCAGCACATCAACGCGGCGCGCAGCGCAGACAACATGCGCACCCGCTTCGGCCAATGCAACGGCACAGCCAAGGCCGATGCCTGTTGAAGCCCCTGTGACCAACGCCCGCTTGCCGGAAAGATCAAAGGATGGTGTTCTGGGTAAGCTCACAATGCCGCTCCTGTCTGAGGGTCAAATCCTGCACGCGCCTTGTTAAATTCGCGCATGCGCGCAAACACATCTACGCCGATTTGATCATACACGTGCAAGAGGTCCACGAGCACCCAATTTTCGCGGATCAGCCCGTTTTCCAGCCGCCAGAAATCAAGCGACCGCATCGTCACCTTCTTACCTGAGGGCGCAATGCCCAACCACCCGCCTTGATCAATCGTCTGCGCCATATTGGGCCAGCCTGTCACGGCCGCATATTGGCGATCCCCGAAGAAATGATGTGCAACTTCATCCGCGTACTTTCCACGGTCGGGCATAGCGTTCAGAAACGGGATTTGATGCCAGTTTCTAAAGCCCTCGATCCCGCGCCCAGTGCCTATGCCTGCGGGACCGTACCAGTTCATTCTTGGGTGCCAAAATCGGGGCATTTCCATCACATCGGGACCACCTTGGGTCGGGTGACGCGTCAGGTGGTTGAGCATATCGACGATATGCTGACAGGTCGCAGCACCTGCATCCGCATCATAAGGGCTTGGCACAATGCCGTCGTTGCTGGCGGGCCCCGGAACGTGCCATTCACGGCCCAACGATGGCGTTAGCGGCCATGCGCCTGCCTGCATCATCACCTCTGGAATGTCCCAAAGCGCCTGCATCTCGACCACACGGCCCTCAACTACCCTGTAGAATTCGTGAAAGCGCATATGCACCACGTGCCCAGTCGCGGGGATATCGAGCCAAGGGGCCTTAAACGTCCCACAATAGAAACCGCCGCACCCGATCCAATCGTCCTCTTCTGATGACGGCCCTGCCATAACGATATGATCGCGCCGTTCCAGATCAGGAATGGCGCGCGACAACGGCGCATAGGCTTTGTCGAAATAGGCATCCACCCCGGTCGTACTCTCGAACGGAAAGGCCAGGCGAAAGACCACATCAGGTGCGCATATCTCATGCAACACCGCCCGCACGTTATTCGCGTCAAAATCATACATCGCGCTACGCAAGCGGGCGATCAGCGCCTTATTCTCGGTATGCCGAGCACTCACCTTTTGACCTCCTGCGCTTTCATCCGCGCAAAAAGATCCACACCCATCTGGGAGAACAGGTGAATCATGTCCACAAACACCCAGTTTTCGGTGAATTTATCGCCGGTGCGCAGCCAGAAATCGATGCCTGAAACTTCGATCCGGTTCTGGGACGCTGGCTGATCCAAATAGGGTCCTGTGTGGGTTGCAACCACCCCCATCGGACCAGATGCAGCAACCAAACGGTCTTCGGCAAAAAGGCTCTCAAGGTGCATCACCTTGCGATCAGGAAATGCAACCAACCAAGGCTGCTGATGACGTGTCTCGAATTCTTGGAGTGACAGACAAGCCCCGATGCCGCCCGGACCGTACCATTTAACGTTAGGGTGGAAAAACCGGGCCATGCCCATACTGCCAAGGTCGCTTTTGTCGAAACTGTTCAAGCCGCCAAAAATCAGCCCCCGTCCCAGCGCCATGCTTTGGTCAGTTTCGGCCTGATCATCAATAGCGCCACGCACCCCGTCATAGGCCGTCGGCGCAGGATAAACATGGGCGGTCCCACGCGGCTTTGGCAGCACTGGCAGGCCAATTTGGTCAAACCAATCAACAAAATCCCAGATCGTTTGCGCATGGGTGATATGACCCTCTGTGTTAAAGCGCAAAAACTCGCCCCAACGGATACGCAAATCGGCATCTGTTGCAGGGATGCCAAAGGCCTCGCAGACGGCCCGCCCCGTATAATAGCCGGTTCCAGCGACCCAATGCGCGCCGTCCTCGGCTTCCACTTCTTGGGCGTTTGATGCACCGCCCATAAAGATATGCGTCTCACGCTTCAGATCCGGTATGCTGCGTAGGAGTGGCGAGAACATCCCCTCGATCGCGGCCTCAGCCCCTTGCATCACGCCCAAAGGTTCCGGCCCCTGCCATTCCACCAGCCTGTCGAGCATGGGTATGGTTCGGGTCGGATCACTATCGAGCATGGTCCAAAGTTCTAGCGCAATTGCCTTGTTGCGTTGGTTTATGTTCATCTATGTAGGCCTACTCCGCCGCCTTCAGCGCAGGCGCACCCTCGCCATAAGGGACGTTGACACCACCGTACCGCCGCACACGGACATTGCATTGTTCAGCATGCCCCACGAACCCTTCGAGCATACAAAGCCGAGAGCCATATGCGCCAATCTCTGCCGCGGCCTCATCTGTCGTGATCTTTTGATAGCTGTGGGTTTTGAGGTATTTCCCAACCCAAAGCCCTCCGGTATAGCGCCCAGCCTTTTTGGTGGGCAGCGTATGATTGGTCCCGATGACCTTGTCGCCATTCGCAACATTCGTCCGTGCGCCCAAGAATAGCGCGCCATAACAGGTCATGTGTTCCAAAAACCAATCGTCGCGATCCGTCATCACCTGCACATGCTCAGACGCGATCTCATCGGCCATCTCAAGCATCTCGTCATAGGTATCGCAAACGATTACCTCGCCGTAGTCTTCCCAGCTGACGCGCGCGGTGCCGGCGGTGGGTAGGATTTCAAGCAACCGCGCGATTTCAGCCATCGTGTCTGTCGCCAGCTTGCGCGAATTCGTTAGCAAAACGCAAGGACTGTTATACCCATGCTCCGCCTGCCCCAGCAAATCGGTGGCGCATAGTTCGGCGTCCACGGTGTCATCGGCAATCACCATCGTCTCAGTCGGACCCGCAAACAGATCGATGCCCACGCGGCCAAACAACTGCCGTTTGGCTTCAGCCACAAATGCGTTGCCGGGGCCAACCAGCAGGTGCACAGGATCAATGGTTTCAGTCCCAATCGCCATCGCCCCCACGGCCTGAATGCCGCCCAAAACGTAAATCTCATGCGCGCCACCTAGATGCATGGCGGCGATCACGGCGGGGTTCGGCTCGCCCTTAAAGGGGGGCGTGCAGGCGATAATGCGCGGCACACCAGCGACGCTGGCCGTAGCAACGGACATATGCGCCGACGCCACCATCGGAAACTTGCCGCCCGGCACGTAGCAACCCACCGATTGTACGGGGATGTTTTTATGACCCAAGATCACGCCGGGCTGCATTTCGACTTCGATGTCCAACATCGAGTCGCGCTGCGCTTGCGCAAAACGCCGGACATTTTCCTGAGCAAACTTGAGGTCTGTCATTTCCTGCGGTGAGACGCAGGCCATCAATGCCTCAATATCGCTTTGGCTTAGCTTGAAGCTGTCGGGTGTATAATTGTCGAACTTCTTTGACAGCTCGCGAACTGCCACGTCGCCGCGCGTCTCAATATCTTTTAGGGTTGTTTCGACCACTGCGCGGGTTTTGGCATCATCCTCCCCACGCTCTGCATCGGATTTACCACGCTTGAGATAATCGATCGTCATACTGTCACCTATGTATTGTCAGGGCGGGGCGGCGTTTTTTCGCCTCTATCAAAGGCTTCCCAGCCCTCGCCATCAAATGCGTCCTTGCCCAATTGGGCCATCACATGCGGGAAATCGACCATCACCCAGTTGTCCGAAATCTTGCCGTCTTCGACCTTCCAGAAATCCATGTACCGGATTTCAACACGCTTTCCTGTGGGCGCAATCCCCATGAAGGTCCCCGAATGTGTCGCTTCCTGTCGGCCAAAGGCAGCAGCCCATTCGCCCATATAAAGCCGCGATTCATCAACGCAGACCTTATCTGAGAACGCCGCCTGAAAGGGGCGTTGCCAGTTGTCCTGAAATTCAGTCAGACCTGTTTTGGTCCCACACCCCTGATTGCCCAACCACCGAAAACTCTCATGAAAGAATGCGCCGATCCCGTCGATGCTGTGGTCGTTCAGACCATCCACCATGTTTTCGATGACCGCCCGGGTTTCACCGGTTTTCGACATATCGGTATCGCGGCTGAGAACAGCTTGCTCGGGGCGTGTGCCTTTCATCGGTTTCGTCCTGTTGTTTGTCCCGGGTAGAGGCACGGCCTCTGAACCCTGCGGTCTTTTTTGAAAATGACTGAGACGCTCATCCTTTGACCGCTCCTGCGGTAAGCCCCGAGACAATCTGGCGTTGGAACACCATGACCAGCAAAAAGAGCGGAGCCGTAATGGAGACAGCGGCAGCCACAGCTTCGACCTGATCGGTGGTGGTGGTCTCGCGGTTAAAATAGCCCGCGATGGCCGGCACCATTGTCTGGTTCTGGGCATCAAGCAGCAAGGACGTCACAAGAAAGTCATTATAGCCAAGAAGGAAGCTAAAGAGGCCCGTGGTGATAACCCCCGGCCACATGACCGGCATAATAACGCGCCGGAACGCCTGAAAATGCGAACAACCATCGACCCGCGCCGCCTCGTCCAATTCAGCCGGGATGTTCTGGAAAAAGCTGCGTAGCATCCAAATCGTGAATGGCTGGTTGATCGCAACCAACACCGCAATCACGGCCCACGGTTGACCGTAGAGGGTTGGCGACAGATCCCCGAATATCGGGCGTAGAATTTCGGCGGAGTTGATGAACCACGGGAGATACCCCGCAACCAACACCGAATGCGGCAAAGCGCGAAAGACCAGCGCCACGATCAACAGCCAAAATGCCAAGTCAGAACCCGAGCGGGCCAATCCGTAACCTGCCAGCGTCCCGACAGTCAGCGAGATCAAGACCACGCCCGCCGTGACCAACATCGAGTTGAGGAAGTTTCGGTAGAACTGGTTTTCGACCCAAACCGATACATAATGCTGCGTGGTCATTCCAAGAACCGGCTCTCCAAGCGGGCCAAGCACGCTGTTGAGCGGTCCCAAGATCAGCGGCAGCAGGCCAAAGAATACCAACAGGAATACCACCGCATAGGCGGCCGCGCCGACAATCCAGCCAAGTGCCACAAACGGACCGGCCGCATATGTTTTGATCAAACCCGGCAGCCGCGTGAAGGCCCAGCGGATCGTAAAGAAAAGCACGGCGAGCCCAAGCACGATGTCGATGATCGACAGACCGTTCCCAGCTGCTTTTGTTGCGGGCCCCATAATCACCTGCCACGGGCTGTCAGCAAAGGCATCAACCGGAGACTTGAAGCTCATGATCGCGATCCACATGATCGGGAAAGCCGCGATAATGCTCCACAAAACAAGGAAGCTGCCGGAGGCAAAGCGCAGGCCAAAGGACTGCCGCATGGCTCTTGAAGTAGAAGACATCAGTGCGTCCCCCCTTTGTGATCGCGCCAGGTGCGGCGCAGCGGTAGGATCAGCAGGAAGACGATCCCAATCATGGTCAGCATGGCCGAGGCGGAGGCACGACTGATCGCGCGGCTGCCTGAATCGTCCGGGGTGAGGAAGTCATAGGTCAGCCACTGCAACGAGATCACGTGGGCCTGGCTGCGGAAGCCAATAATCTCCTCAAAGACGCGGTAGCAATCCATCAGGTGGATCAGTGCGATAAAGACAATGAGCGGCATCAGATGTGGAATGATAACATAGCGCAAACGCTCAAACCGGTTGGCGCCATCGATCACCGCGCTTTCCAGCGTGTCCATATTTACCGTCTGAAGGCCCGCGTAAAAGATCACAAAGGCAAAGGGTGCCACGTGCCAAACCCGGTAGAAATACATCAGGAACTCAATCGTCCAGGATTGTGCGAACATCGAAATGTTGGTGCCGGTCCACCGCTCCATCATGGAGGTCAGGATGCCATCGCCAACAAAGAGCCAATATATCGACAGCGAGCCGATCACCGGCGTGATGATAAAGGGCAATAGCGAGATAAAGATCACCGGTCCGCGTATCGCCCTTGCAGCATTGTTGACCGTCAAAGCGATAATCAACCCAACGCCCACCACCAAAGGCAGCGTTAACAACGTGAACATCAACGTAAAACGCAGCGCTTTCCAAAAATCGATTTGAAGAATGTCACCAAAGTTGCCGGACTTTACCGCTTCCCAGAACTTGTCCATCTGCAAAACGTTGCGGTAGCTCTCAAGCCCAGTCCATTCGGTAATCTTGATGGTTTTGCCGTCCTCATCAAGTTTAGGGACATTTTTGACCTCGGTTACGCAGGTCTGAGTCAAAAAGCCCGGCGTGCAGGTCTCGACCTCGATCTGTTCGCGCAGATCATACGTATTGCGGAAACTCTCAACAAAGACGCTGACTAGTGGAAGTGCGATGAACAGGATCATCATGAAGATAGACGGGCCTACGAAGGCTGCGAAAGTCTTGAACTTCATCTTCTGTCCCCTCGATTGCGTCAAACGGTATGTGCTGGAATACGCCAGTCTGTGCGGTTTTAGCCGGGCGCAGCAGACACGCTGCGGCTGGCAAAAATCGCCCTAAGTCGTATGGCATCGGCCGGATCGCGCCCGGCCGATGCCAGTTGGTTTACTTAAGAATGCCTTCTTCTTTTGCCGACGTTGTGTAGGCTTCTTGGATCGCCATCAGCGTTGCTGTTGCGTCACGGTCGCCCGTCAGGAAGGCTGGAACTTCGTTGCCAATCGCAGTGTGCAACAGACCCATCTGAGTGGTTGACGGATAGGCAGGTGGTGCCGGGCTGTGCATCGCAGTGGCGATGGTGCCTTGTGACAATTCACCTGGCTTATAGCCGCTCACCAGCCATATCGCCGCGTCGTTGTTGGCCTCGACCATTTCGGTGTCGATCCCTTCCATCGCAACGCGGAAGGCCGCATCAGCCTCTTCGTCAGAGATGTTGGTCGCAATCACGATACCGTCCCACCACAAGGTGGTTGCGGGAGAACCGCCATCCATTGCAAGCGGAGCCATGGCCATCTTGACCTTGCCGACGACTTGGCTTTCGGCCTCATCATCCATTGCCGCTGCACGGCTGGCCCAAAGGTTCGCCATGGCGATTTTACCCTGCTGGAACTGCTGCTGCACATATGTGGAATCGGAGACCAGTACCTCTGGATCCATATACGCCATCGACGCCTTGATCTCTTCCAATGCCTTAACACCGGCATCAGAGTTCACGGCTGTCGTGTTATCATCATTGAAGAATTCGCCACCAAAGCCGACGTACATGTTGTTGAAGTCCTGCGCGAGGTTCCAACCAGATTTCAGCGTTCCACCCAGGGGGTAATCGATAACGCCGGCTTCTTTGATCTTAGCAGAGGCATCAAGAACCTCAGTCCATGTGGTTGGAACTGCGATGCCCAAATCACTCAGGATGTCTTCGCGGTACATCAGGTGCTGGGTGTTCACCATCATCGCAATCGCCATGACCTTGCCGTCGATTTTGATCAACTGGTTCGGTGCGAGGTTTTGACCGTATTTTGCGACCAGATCATCCAGCGGACGAATTGTGCCTGCATTCAGCAGCGGCGTGATCGTACCGTTGGACACACCACCGATCTGATAGAGCGACGGATTAGCCTCAAACGCTGCCGGCTGCTTGGTCCGAAACTCCTGGTCAAGCTCGGCCTGTACATTACCGCATTCGCCCATCGCGTCGGTTACGGCTTTCCAGGCTTCAAAGCCCGCCGAAAGTGATTTCACGGGGACCGTATTCTCGAACGCGCAGGCGGCAAATGCCGTGCTGCCCATCAAAGACATAGCCCCAGCCAGTGCTAGTTTCTTCAACATCATTTTTAAACTCCCTGTTGCAGTATTAGTCGGTGCAACTTGCAAGACTGCACCGGTGGTTTTGGCCCCCAAAGAGGCGCTTGAACGTACCTAGGCCCGTTCGCCTGTTGCACGATCAAATACGTGGCAAATTGCTGGCGTGACCGAGAATGAGATTTCATCCCCAATATCTGCCCGGAATTCTTTGCCTGCTTTGACAGAAATAAGTTGCCCCCCCGCTTTCACGGCGAGCATCACGGCATCACCCAGCAACTCAATGGTATAGATGGGCGCTGTAATCTGGCCGGTTTGGCCCTCTGGCGTAACTTCGGCATCTTCAGCCCTGAAGCCCAGCGTCACGTCACCGTCTTTGGCATCAAGTCCGTTGATCTCAACGTTTTTGCCCGTGAACGTGCCGGATTTAATCGTGCCATCCATCAGGTTCATCGCTGGCGAACCGATGAAGGATGCAACGAAGGTGTTGGCCGGATTGTCGTAGATTTCTGTCGGCGTACCGACCTGTTGGACTTTGCCCTGTTTCATAACGACAACGCGGTCTGCAAGGGTCATCGCCTCGATCTGATCATGCGTCACATAGACGGTCGTGACTTTGAGTTCATGACTAAGGTTCTTGATCTGCGCGCGGGTCGATACCCGCAATTTCGCATCAAGGTTCGACAGTGGCTCGTCCATCAAGAACACGTTCGGCTCGCGCACGATTGCACGGGCAAGTGCCACGCGCTGACGCTGACCACCCGACAGCTCTGCAGGTTTGCGGTGCAGGAACTCGTCCAGTTCAACCATTGCACTGGCACGGCGCACACGCGCATCATGCGTGTCCGGATCGACCTTACGCACCTTCAGCGGAAAGCGGATATTCTCATAGACGTTCATGTGCGGATAAAGCCCATAGGACTGAAAAACCATCGCCACATCGCGGTCCTTGGGATCAAGGTCGTTCACCACCTTGCCATCAATGAGGATGTTACCTTCAGTGATATCCTCTAGCCCCGCGATCATGCGCATCGTTGTCGTTTTGCCGCAGCCCGAAGGCCCGAGCAAAACTAAGAACTCTTGATCTGCAATTGTCAGATCAAAATTCTCGACGCCGACAAAACTGCCCCATCGCTTATTGATATTCCGGAGTTCGATCTGGGCCATGTATGCCCCCCAATACAGCTTGCACCACCACTAGCCATTTCAGGTTAGGGCGCAGATAGGGCGTTTGACAACAATTTTTTGCACACGTTTGCAAAAAAAATCAATATAGGCATTTTAGTCTTTTTAAACAATAATATATAAATCTATCCTAAAGCGATACATGAGGACGGATTCCTAAAATCAAGCCCGGGCTTGAACTCGATGCGCCTCAGAGAATCTCAAAGCCACCCCTCAAATTACACACGCGGCTGATTCTATGACCTGAGAAAGCTGCCTGTTTATAGCGCCCACAAAAAAGCCCGCGCCATATTCAGCGCGGGCTCCTGTTTGGTTTCCGTTGGGCTTAGAAAAAAGCCTGAAGACCTGTCTGCGCGCGACCCAAAATCAGCGCGTGGACATCATGAGTGCCCTCATATGTATTGACCGTTTCAAGGTTCATCATGTGACGCATCACCTGATACTCACCTGAGATACCATTGCCACCATGCATGTCCCGGCTCATCCGCGCGATATCAAGCGCCTTGCCGCAGTTGTTACGCTTTACCAGCGAAATCATCTCAGGTGCGGCATTGGCATTGTCCATCAACCGACCGACTTGCAAAGACGCCTGCAAGCCCAGCGTGATCTCGGTCATCATATCCGCGAGCTTTTTCTGGAACAGCTGTGTCTGCGCAAGCGGCTTGTCGAATTGCTTGCGATCCAGTCCATATTGCAGCGACGCATGCCAGCAGAATTCTGCGGCTCCCAGCACACCCCAGCTGATGCCGTAGCGCGCACGATTCAGACAGCCAAACGGCCCTTTCAGCCCCTCGACATGCGGCAGCAGCGCATCATCGCCCACTTCCACGTTATCCATGACAATCTCGCCAGTGATCGAGGCCCGCAAAGAGAGTTTATTGCCGATCTTTGGCGCGCTCAATCCCTTCATACCCTTCTCAAGAATGAAGCCGCGGATTTTGCCACCGTGCTCTTCGGACTT
Source organism: Sulfitobacter sp. SK012 (assembly GCF_003352085.1). Classification (NCBI taxonomy): domain Bacteria; kingdom Pseudomonadati; phylum Pseudomonadota; class Alphaproteobacteria; order Rhodobacterales; family Roseobacteraceae; genus Sulfitobacter; species Sulfitobacter sp. SK012. Next base: position 967,622 of record NZ_CP025804.1, on the reverse strand, counting down.
GGCCCAGACGACAAACACGTCCGCTATGGGCGCATTCGAAATCCACATTTTGGACCCAATCAACTTGTATCCAGTCGCCGTCTTGATCGCGCGGGTTTTCATGCCTGCAGGGTCTGATCCCGCATCGGGCTCCGTCAAACCAAAGCACCCGATCGACTCGCCAGAGCAGAGTTTGGGAAGGAATTTCTTGCGCTGCGCTTCTGACCCGTAGGCGTAAATCGGATAGATCACCAACGAGCTTTGCACGGACATCATCGACCGATAGCCAGAATCCACCCGCTCCACTTCGCGCGCGACCAAGCCGTAACTGACATAGCTGCCGCCTAGGCCACCATATTCTTCGGGCAGCGTCACACCCAACAGACCCATATCGCCCATCTCTCTAAAGATACCGGCATCCGTCGTCTCGTTCGCAAATGCCTCGATCACGCGCGGCTGCAGCTTTTCTTGTGCATAAGAATGCGCGCTTTCTTGAACCATCCGTTCGTCTTCGCTCAGCTGTTCAGACATGCGTAACGGGTCGGTGTGATCAAAACGCCCCAGATCAGGCGCGTCCTTGGCTTTCAGGATGGGGCTCTCGGCGTTCATGTGAGTTCCTTTCATAGGGCGTCGGTTGGAATTGGGCCTCATTGGCCCTGTTGCGCGCAGTATTGCAATAAAACGCGTAAACTTCTAACGCTGCTTACACCGCAACCTATGAGAAAAATGAATAGATGATTGCTCCGCGCCGTTTTCTCCCTTCGATCTCAGCGCTTTTGGCGTTTGAGGCCGCTGCCCGCCTTGGCAGCGCCACGCAGGCCGCGACAGAATTGTCTTTGACCCAAAGCGCCATCAGCCGTCAAATCAAGGCGCTGGAAGAACAGTTGGGTGTCGCCTTGATGGCAAGGCAGGGCCGCAATTTGGTACTGACCCAAGCAGGAACGGACTACGTCCGCGAAGTGCGCGACATACTCTCACGGTTGGCGCAGGCCTCCGTCAGTGCACGCACAAAACGTCAAAGCGGCGCACTGACCCTCGCAATCTTGCCCGCTTTTGGGATGCACTGGCTGGCCCCGCGGCTTAGCGATTTTGCCAAATGCCATCCGGAAGTGACAGTGAACCTATCCACCCGGCTGCACCCGTTCAGCTTTGGCTCAAGTAGGTTTGACGCCGCGATCCACTTTGGCCACGAAGATTGGCCCGGCGTGCACTTCCTGCCGTTGATGCCTGAAGTTGTCGTGCCGGTCTGTGCCCCGGATTTGCTGAATGGAAAGACGGCCTTGCCGCAGGACCTGCTTGCGCATCCGCTGTTGCATCTAGAAACCCGCCCCCGCGCATGGGCGCGCTGGCTTGAAGCGTTGGATGTTGCGACACCTCCGCCCGATGGCATGATGTTTGATCAATTCGCCACCATGGCACAGGCGGCAATCCACGGATTGGGCGTGGCGCTACTCCCTACTTTTGTCGCAGAGCCCTATCTCAACGAAAATAAGTTGGTGCTGGCTGCGTCCCAAACCAACGAAAGCGTCGGCAACTACTACCTTGTCTGGCCTCAGGATCGCCCAGTGCCACCCCCGCTCAAGGCTTTTTGCAGCTGGCTGTCTGCCCAGGCGCTGCCGGAATACACGTATAAATAGAGGCGTTTAGGCGAGAATTTTCTAAAAAATTGCCGCCTCCGCCCAACTTTCGCCACAAATGGAAGTTAATCATTTTCGGATTGTTACCGGGTGGGGCCGTTACAAGGAGCATCGTGATGCTGAATACTTACCGCGCGGGCGTTGCTGCCCTTGCTGCTACTTTGACTTTCATGGCGGGCTCTGCTTCAGCAGAAACCCATAACGTATTGATTCTGGAATACGCCTATTTCCCGGCCGTAACCTATGTTCAGCCAGGTGATACGCTCATCTTCACCAATGACAGCGGTATTGCACATACAGTTGTGGCCAAAGACGCCAGCTGGACAACCGGTGAGATCTCGCAAGGCAGTGAAAAAGCCGTCGTTGTTGAGTCGAGCATGCAGTCTACCTTCCTCAACGCAGATGAAGAGACCGAAGTCGCCGAAGGCGGAGAAATCTCTGATCCGATGAAGGGCAACCTAGATTTTTCGAGCCCGTCGATCGACTAATTTGGGTTAGGCTGACGTCGTCAGTTTTTCCGCACAGAACAAAAACAACAGAGGTCACTTCAGGTGGCCTCTGTTTCTGCGTCTGATTTGTGGCTGCGCAGATCTCAGGTGTCGGTAACTTCAACCGGCTCCCATGTCTCAATCAATTCAGGCCCTGCTGCACGGTTAGAGTTAACACTCCGAGAAACACGGTGCCATTCCAATGTATCCTCAGGGGCTGCACGCATCAGTGGCGCGGCACCCTTGCCCGCCTCGCCTAGCCAAAGCGGCCAATCCGATTGCTCGACAATCACGGGCATCCGGTGATGTATCGCAGACATCGCGCTATTTGCCCCTGTGGTCAGGGCCGCAACCGTGCGTAAAGCGGTATCGCCATCAGGCGGTGTCCAGTCTTGCCAAAGGGCTGCCAGTGCAAGCGGAGCGCCGTCGCGGCGGGTAATATACCAAGGATCGCGACCCCCGTCTGCATCCTTGGTCCACTCAAAAAAACCGCTGCACAAAACCAACGCCCGCCGCGCTTGCACCGCTTCACGAAAGGCAGGTTTTTCCAGAACGGTCTCGGCCCGCGCGTTGATGAGCAGCGGGCCATCGTTGGGCTTCTTGTACCATTTTGGGATCAGGCCCCAGCGCATCGCCGCCAGCTTGCGATCACCATCCGCGTCCGATGTTACCACAGGCACCTGCGTCGTCGGGCAAACGTTAAAATTTGGCACGTCTGGTAGATTATTCGCGGGTGCAGCGGCAAAAAGCTGCGCCATTGCGTCCATCGGCAAGGTCACCGCCATTCGTCCACACATTGCCTCGCCCCCATTATCTGCACCGCACTTTTAACGTTTAACCAGCATCCCGAACAAGCCCGTGAAATCTGGCGCGGTATCAATCGCATCCTAAATGACGACGGGTCAGCGAGTTAATTGACCTGTGGGGCTGTCAATCACGTCCTGCTGTTGCGCCTCAAGCCGCCACGAAAAAGGGCGCGCCCTGTACAGGCACGCCCTTTAAATATCAGTAGCTTGTGAGCGTTACTTCACAGAAATACGGCCATCCGTGAAGGGCGAATAAGGCGCGTTCGCAGCCAGATATTCCGCCGTCACATCCGCAAGGTCAGGCCCAAAGTCGTAGGCATTGGCAGCCGTCTTGAACATGTCATAGCCGTCACCGCCATTGCGCACGTAGTTATTGGAAACCACGCCATAAACTTTGGCAGGATCAAGTGCTGCGCCGCCAATCATGACATCGCTGATCCGTGCACCAACTTCGGCCTTGCCGTCAAAGGCATACGTCATACCAGCCACCTGTGGGAAACGGCCTGCGCCCTCTTCCACTTCGCTCACACCATTTTCAAGCGCTGCCAGCAACACATCGCCGGTCACTTGGAAGGTCGATAGTGTGTTCTGAAATGGCAGCACGGTCAGTACTTCGCCCATCGTGACTTCGCCTGCGTCAATCGAAGCACGAATGCCGCCGCCGTTTTGAATGGCGACATCAATACCCTGATCCTTGACCCGCGCCAGCATAGCGTCGGCGATCAAATTACCCATGGAGCATTCCTGAGCCCGGCAGACATCACGATCGCCACCAATAACTTCATCAGTGTTTGCGACGACTTTGTTGCGGATTTCATCCAGCGGCCCTGCGGCCTCCGCGATGCGCGCTACGGTGCCTTCGTCTTCGGCCACGGCAGCGTCCATGATCAGCGGCTCGCCCGCGGCTTCGGTGACATTGCCCTCGTCATCAAAGGTCACGTTCAACTCACCCAGAAACTTGCCATAGGCATAGGCCTGAACGATTGCCGTTGCCCCAACCATCGTGGGATACGGACCTGCCGCGCGCTCGTTGGTGTTGCTCAAGAGCGTGTTGGAGTGCCCTCCTACGATCACGTCGACGCCGGTCGTTCCTGCTGCGACGCGCTGGTCCTCAGCATAACCAGAGTGGCTGAGCACGATGATCTTGTTCACGCCTTCGGCCATCAGTTTGTCGACTTCACCCTGCACAGCAGCCACCGGATCGGAGAAAGTGATGTTGTCACCAGGTGAGGCCAACTCATCCGTGTCTTCGGGCGTCAGGCCAATAAGGCCAATCTTTTCGCCACCGCGTTCGATGATTGTGGATTTCGCCAGTTTGTCGGCCAGCAGCGGCTCGCCAGAAACATCAGCGTTCGACATCAAGACCGGAAATTCAACCGCATCCATGAACCCACGCAGCACTTCTGGGCCGTCGTCGAACTCATGGTTGCCGACAGTCATCCCGTCATAACCCATTTGATTCATCATCTCGGCAGTCAAGGAACCCTTGTAATACGTGTAGAAAAGAGTGCCCTGAAACTGGTCACCGCCATCCACAAGGATCGAGTTGTTGGACCGTGCACGTGCTTCGGTTACCGCGGTCATCAGACGCGCAGAACCGCCGAAACATTTGCCTTCGGTGTTGTCTTCGACGTTGCATGGGCCGTCATATTTGCTGATCGGCTCAAAACGAGCATGAAAGTCGTTTGTGTGCAGGATGGTCAGGCTATAGTCCGCCGCTGCCATACCGCTGGTCATCGCGAGTGCCGCGACACTGGTCAGGAATCGATTCATTGGTTTACCCCCAAAAGGTTGATTTATGGCACCACCCTGACCCGGCCTTGTGCGGCTGTCAAAGAGGATGTGACATCAAAGCGCCCCCTTGACCTGCGTTACCTGTGCAGGCATCACCGAACCATGTTGATTTTCAAGATATTTCGCGAACCAGAATGGATCGCCCTGCGCAAGAATGGTGAAACGGCCGGAGCGCCGATTGATATCAGCGATGGATTTGTGCATTTCTCGACCGCCCAACAGGCCCCCGAGACTGCGGCAAAGCATTTCGCCAATCAAGACGATCTGTTCCTGGTTGCCGTCGATCCCGTCCCTTTGGGCGAAGACCTGAAATGGGAAGCCTCACGCGGCGACGCGCTCTTTCCGCATCTTTACCGCGAGATGCAGCTTAGAGACGTTTACTGGGCGCAACCGCTGCCTCTGAAAGATGGCGTGCATCAATTTCCCGCCGGTCTTGTGGAAGCTTCCGTTTGATCGGCCCAAAATTCTGATGCAACGGTTGATGGAAAAGATGGGGCTGCTTGCCCTGCACCGGATTGATCCTGAAACGGCGCATGGGTTGGCGATCAAGGCACTGCGTGCAGGCCTTGCTCCGGCACCCGGGCCCATAACCTCGCCGCGTTTACGAACAAGAGTGGCTGGGATCGAAATGCCAAACCCCATCGGGTTGGCGGCCGGCTTTGACAAAAACGCAACTGTGATCACCCAGCTCAGCAACGCAGGCTTTGGGTTTATCGAAGTTGGAGCCGCCACCCCACACCCACAACCCGGCAATCCGCGTCCCCGGCTGTTTCGCCTGACCCAAGACCGTGCGGCGATCAACCGCTTTGGTTTTAACAACGATGGCATGGGCGCGATCTGCGCGCGGCTGGCAGATGCGGAGCGTAGCATCCCTGTCGGGCTGAACCTCGGCGCGAACAAGACCTCCCCTGACCGTGCACATGACTTTGCCCAAGTGATGGAAGCCGCCCGTGATCACGTTGATTTTGCCACCGTGAACGTATCCTCCCCTAACACCGAAAAACTGCGCGACCTGCAGGGCAAAGCCGCCCTCGCCGCCCTGTTGGAAGGTGTAATGGAAGTGCGCGGTGTTACGCCCGTTTTCCTAAAAATCGCACCTGACCTGACGGATGCTGAAATTGCTGATGTGGCCGAAGTGGCGAGCGATGCTGGTGTCGCGGCGATAATCGCCACAAACACGACCCTGTCGCGCGAGGGTCTCCAGAGCCCGCATGCAACCGAGGCGGGTGGGCTGTCCGGTGCGCCGTTGTTTGATCGCTCCACCCATGTTCTGGCGCAGCTTTCCACGCTTACGGATATTCCGTTAATCGGTGTGGGCGGCATTGCGTCGGCTGCAGATGCCTATGCCAAGATCTGCGCCGGGGCTGCCGCCGTGCAGATATATACGGCGTTGGTGTTTGGCGGCATATCAATGGTGGGCGACATCGCACGAGGCCTCGATGATCTGCTGGCGCAGGATGGATTTGCAACGGTCGCAGAGGCAGTCGGCACCAAGCGGAGCGATTGGCTGTGATCACCCTTTGGCACAATCCACGCTGCTCAAAATCGCGGGCGGCACTTGCCCTGTTGATGAAGGGCGATGTGCCATTGACAGTGCGGCGGTATTTGTTGGACGTCCCAAACGTGATCGAGATCGAGGCCGCGATTACCGCGCTAGACATCGCGCCCATCGAATTGATGCGCCGCGGTGAAGCAGTTTTCAAAGAGCTTGGTCTTACCCCTGACAGCCCCCCTAAGACGCTTGTGCAAGCCTTGGCAGACCACCCCATTCTGATCGAACGGCCTATCGCGTTTCAGGGCTCCCGCGCTGTCATTGGCCGGCCACCCGAGGCCGTGCTGGAGCTTCTTTAACCCGCTGCACGTTCAAGCGCGGGGTAGCGCACGCCCAACGTCAGCCCGCGCGCGACAAAGCTGATCAACAACGCCAACCACAGCCCGTGATTGCCCAGCGTCGGCACCAGCAGCGCCAACGCCACCAGATAAATCACAAAGGACAACGCCATCATGTTGCGCATATCGCGACTGCGCGTGGCGCCGATGAATATGCCGTCCAGCATCCAGGCAGCCCAGCCCGCCAGCGGGGCCGCGATCATATAAGGTAGATAAACGCGCGCGGCTTGCTGCACCTCGGGCGATTTAGCCATCAGATCAATGATCGCGCCACCGGCAAATGCAAAGGCCAACGTCATCGCAGTGCATGACAATAACCCCCATCCCGAGGTCAACAACGCCGAACGACGCAAGACCATCCGTTGCCCAGCGCCCATAGCTCGGCCAACAAGAGCCTCCGCAGAAAACGCAAAACCATCGAGAGCATAGGCTGTGATCATTAGAAATTGCAGCAATACCTGATTGGCCGCCAACCGAACATCGCCCAAACCTGATCCTAGGAAGAGGAACGACACAAACATCGCTTCCAGCAACAGCGAGCGGATCATGATATCCGCGTTCACCGACATCATATTAACCCACCGCCCTCGGTCAAATACCTGCACCCAATCGCGCCATGCAGGCACGTTAAATGCTTCGCGACAAAACCAAAGACCAAGAGCCAAGCCCGACCACTCCGCAATCAAGCTCGCGATGGCGACGCCCGACACACCCCAGTCCAGCCCAAGCACGAACCACAAATCCAGCAAGATATTCAGCCCGTTCATCCAAAGTTGGATGACCAACACGGCCCGTGTGCGTTCCTGTGCAATCAACCAGCCGGTGATGCCGTAAAGCGCAATCGCCGCGGGTGCGGACCAGATGCGAATGGAAACATATTGCCGGGCCAAACCCTCAACTTCTGCACTAGCTGGCGACACTGCAAAGGCCGCCCAGAACAGAAATGTCTGCACTGCGATCAGTACGGCCCCTGCCCCCAACCCGATCATCAGCGCACGTGTCAGCAATGCTGCCACTTCGCCGTCATCGCCGTCACCGACGGCTTGGGCCGTCAGCCCGACGGTCCCCATGCGCAGGAACCCGAACATCCAATAAAACCATGACAGCACAATCGCGCCGAGGCCCACAGCCCCGATTGGCGCGGCAAGCCCGATCTGGCCGACGACCCCGGTATCAACAAGGCCCAAGATCGGCACGGTAGCGTTGGATAAAACGATCGGCAGAGCAATGTTGAGCACACGTTTGTGGGTGATTACGTCTTTGGGGTCAACGGTGCCGCGCGCAATGGCACGAAGCTCAGCTGCGGTGGGTTCAGCACTCATGGCGAGGCGTCAGTCACGCCGCTGCGGCATAACAAAATGACCGGTCGCCTGCGCAAAAAGGCGGGCGCGATTATCCTGCCAACCCTCAACATGAACACTGGCGTAGCGGCGTCCGGATCGGTTGATGCTGGCGCGCGCATAGGCATCACGCGGCAGGCCTGAGCGGAGATAATCAACGGTGAAATCAACCGTCTTGGGCAAACGTGGCAGGTCTTCGGGCTTCATCCCTTCCATGTCGAGTTCCCCAGATTCGAGGTCTTCCCACAGGTAGGTCAAACTGAGCGTGATGATCGCCGTTACCTCAAGGAATGCCGCCGTCACCCCACCATGGATAGCCGGCAGCATTGGGTTACCGATCAACATGTCCCGAAACGGCAAAACTCCAGTAAGCTCATCGCCTCGACGCTCGAATTTGATGCCCATGTATTGGATATACGGCACACCACTGACCAATGCGTGCAAGGCAGCATCGCGGCGCTGCTTGACGATCTGAACGGGCTCAGGCGGGCGGCGGGGGCTCATTGCGACGCCTCGACGGTAAAGGTGCCGGTGGCTGTGGCCACAGGATTACCCTCATCTTCGTCCGTCGCCACTGCGCGCACAAAAGCGACCGAGCGGGTAATATGATAGCAGGTCGCGCGCGTTGTGATTGTCTGCCCAGGCGTGGCAGTCCGCATATAATCGATGCGCAGATCAATTGTTGCGGTGCCCGTTGGATTGCTGGAATGGCACATCACGGCGGCGCCGCAGGATGTATCCATCAACGCAGAGACTGCCCCGCCATGGATCACGCCGGTTTTAGGATCCCCAATCAACTTTTCGGCATATGGCATCGTAAAGACAGCCACACCGTCGTGGAGTTCCACAACCTCCATGCCTAGCGCTACGCTATGGGGCAGTGTTCGAATGAACTGCCGGGCCAGTTGGCTCCTGTCGGACATGATGTGAGACCTTTTGAGTACGCGGTACCTTGCCGTTACACCGTACCGTCAACCAAAGGGCAAGTCCCGGTGTTGCACCGAGCCACGCGACGATCTAGCCTGTCCTTTAAGCGGAGGAGCCGACATGACCAAAGATGCAACAGCAAGCCGCCTGACGTTCAAGGAAATGTGCGCCAAATTTGACGTGACGCCCCGTACCCTGCGCTACTACGAATACATCGAACTGTTGCACCCTGATCGGGATGGCCGCAGCAGACACTATGGCCCCCGTGAACGCGCCCGCATGGAGTTGATCCTGCGTGGTCGCAAGTTTGGGTTTGCGCTGGAAGACATCCGGCAATGGCTATTGATCTATGAAAACGAAGGCACAACAGCGCAGATGCAGGCGTGGATCAACCTTGCCGATGGCCAATTGGCCGAACTTGCAGAGCAAAAGGCGCAACTGAACACGGCGATCGCAGAGCTTCAGAAACTCCGCGATGACACCGCAAAGGCCTTGTCAGGCGTCTGAGCACAGCTTGGCTGGTGGAAGACCTGAGATTCTCCGAGCCAACCGCTCAAGATCAGCGGCGATCAAAATAAGATCTGAGACAACGGTGTCAGGCTGGGTCGACGCCACATCAAAAGCGACTGTCTCGACCGCTTTGGATGCTGCAAGCAACGTATCCATGGTTGGAGCGCTGGAATCAGCCCCACTTAACTTGGATTTTAATCCCGTTTTTCCAACCGCTACGTCACTGCCGAGCGATATCTTCAAATAAGCACACATATTCAGTTCCTGGTTAAACCCTAATGCAATGCTACTTAGGTGCCGCGCCCCAAAGTTCATGTCACGCAGCTGCGCTACACCACTGCCCCATCACGGTAATGCAACAAACCAGAACCCAAGCCGCGAATGGCTGCCGTGGTCCGGTCGTTAACATCCAGCTTTTCAAAAACGCGCCGCGCCATGGTATCGACGGTATGCCGAGAGATGCCCAATATCTCCGCAATGACCGAATTGCTTTTCCCACGCGCGATCCACCGCAATATCTCCAATTCGCGCGGAGACAGACGCGTAGGGGTTTCGTGCGAAACCTCTGTGAGCTCGCAATACCGGATATGAGCGATATGAGCTGCGCACTGAAGTTCGAATATCTCTTCTGGCTTCAAAACTGGCATGCCTTCGGCAAACCCCAGCGCCACATGGGCATTGCGCAAATTTGGCCCAAAGACCTGCATCGCAATCCCATCGCATGTCACCAACTCGGCACGGTCGTGCATAAAGGCGCGCCCCGCTTTGCTGAGGGTGGTGAGTTTTTCCATCTCTGACCAAAGAAACGGGCGGCCCAACTGTCGGGCAAGTTGTGGCAGCGGATCAACCAGCAACAGCTCAGCTTCGATGTAATGACAGATCCACGCTTCCGGAAAGCCATCCTCAACGAAGCCCTCACTGCGCCCGCCAGGCCGTTCTGCATCTTCCATGTGATAGCTGACCATGGCGATGCCACAGCCGTGGAAAAAATCCAGCGCATCGTGCCACAAATCCTGCGTGGTTTGCGTGCTGCGGCACTGAGCTAGAAAGCCGCTCAAAGATTGTTTTTCTGCCATCGTGGCTCCGATCAACGGGCACCGTCACGGCGCTGTCTTATGCTGCGCTCAATGCAAAAGCCGCGCAACCCTTTGCAAAAGCGGTACCTTACGTGGCCCGCCCTCACGTAAGGCTCCAAAGTGACGTAACGTCCGACTTACGTCAACTAGGCAGACCATTGTAAGCCGATATCCGAACACCCAGTTTCCAATCAGAAACGAGATTTTTCTGATGAGAGTGATGAAAATGACAACTGACACTATGACGATCCGCCAAATGTGTGATGCGTATGATGTCACACCGCGGACCCTGCGTTTTTACGAAGCCAAGGAACTGTTGTTCCCAATCAGACATGGGCAGAAGCGACTGTTCACCAGACGCGACAGCGCCCGGCTCAAGCTGATCCTGCGCGGCAAGCGCTTTGGCTTTTCGCTGGAAGAAATCCGACAGCTGCTAGACCTTTATCATATGGGCGATCAACAACAGACCCAGATCGCACGGACCTATGAAATAGCCCGCAGTCGCCTGTCCGAAATGGAAATCCAACGCGATGAATTAACACAATCCATCGACGAGCTGCGCAATCAACTGAAATGGGGGGAAAAGATGATCGCCTCCATGAAAATTACACGAAACGCTGCCGAATAAGACGGCGTTTTGACCCCGAATAACAAGCGCAGCCCCTATCACGCGGCAGGCTGCGCTCCTTCAAACTGATCACGATACGACCTCTAAGGGAGAGATCCGGATGCCAAGCTACACAGCCCCTACCAAAGACATGCAATTCGTCTTGCACGATGTCCTCAAAATCAACGAAGCCGCCACACCTGGCTATGATGAGCTTGAGCGTGATTTCACCGGTGCCATTCTTGAAGAAGCCGGCAAGCTGACGTCTGATGTGCTGGCACCGCTGAACGCAGTTGGCGATACCGAAGGATGCCGGTTAGAAAATGGTGTGGTTTATACGCCAAAGGGCTTCAAAGAAGCATTCGATCAAGTGCGCAACGGTGGATGGACCGGTCTTGATATGCCCGAGCAATACGGTGGGCAAAATATGCCTTATGTGCTAGGCGCCGCTGTCGGGGAACTCTTTTCCTCATCCAATCAAGCATTTACCATGTATCACGGCCTTACCCACGGTGCGGCCTCTGCGATCCTCGCCCACGGTACGGACGCCCAAAAAGACATGTACCTGCCCAACATGGTGTCGTGCGAATGGACTGGCACCATGAACCTGACGGAGCCACATTGTGGGACCGATCTGGGCCTGATGCGCACCAAAGCGGCCCCGCAAAGCGACGGCAGCTACAAGATCACCGGACAGAAAATCTTCATCTCCTCGGGTGAGCATGACATGGCCGATAACATTATCCATCTGGTACTTGGCAAGATCGAAGGCGGTCCTGAAGGCATCAAAGGTGTGTCGTTGTTCATCGTTCCAAAATTCGCCGTGAACGAAGATGGATCGTTGGGTGCCCGCAATGAAGTGACTGTCGGATCTATCGAAGAAAAGATGGGCATCCACGGCAACTCGACCTGCGTGATGAACTACGACGGTGCCACCGGGTACCTGCTGGGCGAAGAGCACAAAGGCATGCGCGCCATGTTCACCATGATGAACGAAGCGCGTCTGGGCGTGGGCCAGCAAGGCCTTGCGCAAGCCGAGGTCGCCTATCAAAACGCTGTAATTTATGCCAACGACCGCCTACAGGGTCGCGCGGTAACTGGAGCTGAATTTCCCGACAAACCCGCCGATCCACTCATTGTGCATCCCGATATCCGGCGCTCGCTTTTGGACCAAAAGAGTTTTGTCGAAGGAGGACGTGCTTTCATCCTTTGGGGTGCCATGCTGATCGACGCCGCTCACCGCGGCAAAGACAAAGACGCCGATGGCCTCGTGTCGCTGCTGACCCCGGTTATTAAGGGTTTTCTGACCGACAAAGGTTACGACATGACCGTCAAAGCCCAACAAGTCTACGGCGGCCACGGCTATATCGAGGAATGGGGCATGTCCCAGTTCACCCGTGATGCGCGCATTGCGATGATCTACGAGGGTGCCAATGGCGTACAAGCGCTTGATCTGGTGGGCCGCAAACTGGCCCAAGACGGCGGCAAGCATGTGATGGCATTTTTCGATCTGGTAAAGAGCTTTGTAAAAGACAAAGCAGGCCAAGATGCGGAATTTGATGCCTCTTTCCTTGAGCCACTCAAAGCAGCCAGCAAGGATTTGCAGGCGGCGGGCATGTATTTCATGCAAAACGGCATGAAGAACCCCAACAACGCTTTGTCAGGCTCCAATGACTTTATGCATATGTTCGGCCATGTGTGTCTGGGTCTGATGTGGGCGAAAATGGGCTTGGCGGCAAAAGAGGCCCTTGCGGGTGGTACCACAGACACCGCATTCTTTGAGACGAAGCTCGCGACCGGTCGCTACTACATGGCACGCCAATTGCCTGCGACGTCTCTGCATCTGACCCGCATTCAATCGGGCGCAGACACGGTGATGGCACTGGACGCGGCAAACTTTTAACGGCAGCGGGGCCGCGTGCCCCCTGCCCCTATTCCGGAGCATCCATGCCTAAACGCTTTCGCCTAACCCGTCGTTTCCCCGTTGCAATGACCGAAGACGGATATCGTCGGTTGAAGAAGTTCAGCGGCGACGCGGGGTTGGACGAAGGCGAGGCGCTGTCGTTTCTTTTTGAAAACTTCGGCAGTGTCATCAATGAGGAAAATCTGATCGCGCGTCTGCGTCTGTTCAATTCAGAACTCGAAGGGAGAAAAAGGTAAGACTTTTTCAAAGTGTTTGAAGACTGACACTGCTCAAATGCGCCCCCCAGCCCCGCACCTCACGATGCGACACATCTGCGGCACAACTGGGCTTTGCCATTCAAGAATGACGCCAACGGGGGCATAAAACCCCTGTCTCCACATCGCTAACAAGGATCAACAGATGACCATCAAACTACACTGCTTCGGCGAATCCGGTAATGCGTATAAGGCGGCTTTGGCGCTGCAATTATCAGGCCTTGAATGGGAGCCTGTGAAAGTTGATTTCTTTGGCGGAGAGACACGCGCACCCGATTACCGCGCAACGGTCAATGCAATGGGCGAAGTCCCTGTCATGGTGGACGGTGATCTGCAACTGACCCAATCGGGCGTTATCCAGGACTATATCAGTGAGAAATCTGGCAAGTTCGGCGGTCAGGATTCCACTGAGCGTCGCGAGATTTTGCGCTGGGTGCTGTGGGACAATCACAAGCTCAGCTCTAACGCTGGTATGACCCGCTTTTTGATGAATTTCATCCCCGAAGACAAACGCCCAGCAGAAGTGATTGGCTTCATGCAAGGCCGTCTCAAAGCTGCCTATGCGGTGCTCAATGACCACCTCGAAACCCGCGATTGGATTGTGGGCAACGGCGTCACCAATGCGGACCTAAGCTGCTGTGGGTATCTCTATTATCCCGAACCATATGGATTTTCACGCAGCGACTGGCCGCATATCGATGCATGGCTGACCCGGTTGTCCCAAGAACCCAACTGGAAAGCCCCCTATGATCTGATGCCCGGCTCCCCCGCTGATCGGGCCTGAGTTAGGACCAACAGACACCTAATCAACAGCAAGACAGCCCGTCATTGGGCAAGTGCTTGTAATATGACGACAACGAAGGAGTTTCCGATGACCGAAGCATACATCTACGACGCGCTGCGCACGCCGCGTGGCAAAGGACGCAAAGATGGCGCGCTGCACGAACTAACATCGCTACGGCTGAGTGCGCTTACCTTGAATGCGGTCAAGGAGCGCAACAACCTTGAGGGTCACGCCGTTGAGGATGTGATCTGGGGCAATGTCACACAAGTCATGGAACAAGGCGGCTGCCTTGCTCGCTCGGCCGTGCTGGCATCAGATCTCGATGAACGCATTCCCGGCCTTGCCATCAACCGGTTCTGCGCAAGCGGCATGGAGGCGGTCAACCTTGCTGCCAACCAAGTCAAAGCAGGCGCCGGCATGGGCTACATTGCTGGCGGTGTTGAGATGATGGGCCGGGTGCCCATGGGCAGCGACGGGGCCGCGATTGCCGTGGATCCAACGCTGGCAATGGATAAATACTTTGTTCCCCAAGGCATTTCCGCCGATATCATTGCAACCGAGTACGGATTTACCCGCGAACAGGCAGACCAACTGGCTGTAGAATCCCAGCGCCGGGCAAAGATGGCATGGGACGACAATCGGTTTGCGAAATCTGTTATCACCATTCGCGACCAAAACGGTCTGCCGATCCTTGACCATGACGAATACATGCGGCCCCAAACCGACATGCAGTCCCTTGGCGCGCTAAACCCAGCCTTTCAGGCTATGGGCGAGGTCATGCCCGGTTTCGATAAAGTCGCCACCATGAAGTACCCGCATCTTGAGCGGATCAACCACATCCACCACGCCGGGAATTCATCAGGCATCGTGGACGGGGCTGCAGCCGTGCTGATCGGTAACAAGGAATTCGGCGAAAAATACGGGTTGAAACCCCGCGCCCGGATCCGCGCTACCGCCAAGATCGGCACCGATCCAACAATCATGCTGACCGGTCCTGTGCCCGTTACCAAAAAGATCCTCGAAGACAACGGCATGGACATCAAAGACATTGATTTGTTCGAAGTGAACGAAGCTTTTGCCGCTGTCGTTATGCGCTTCATGCAAGCGTTTGATGTGGATCATGACAAGGTCAACGTGAATGGCGGTTCCATCGCGATGGGTCACCCACTTGGCGCGACCGGGGCCATGATCATCGGCACCCTGCTGGACGAGCTGGAGCGTGCCGACAAAGAAGTTGGCCTTGCCACCTTGTGCATCGCATCTGGAATGGGGGCCGCGACCATCATCGAACGGGTCTGATATTGGTAAATGAACTTGAGAATTCGGACGAAGTGGCACAGCAAATCTATCAAGAGATGCTGGACAGGATTTGCGTTGCTTATGAGATGCGCGATTTTGACTGCTTTGCCCGAATGATCAACGTACCGCATACCATTTTTGGCTTTGGCCCAACCACCACGCTGAACGATCATAGCGATCTGCGCGAAGTCTTTGATGGCACCTGTACGTTCTTGGCCACCAAAGCAGTCACAGATCACATTCGGACCTGTCTGGTAGCCACATTTACCGCTTCAGATGAGATCGACTGCATGCACGAGACCCGCATGTTGTGTGGTGCGCATGTGCTTGAACACCCCTACCCGGTCCAGTCGATTCTAAGGCGGATAAACGGAGAGTGGGCGGTCTGCCGATCCTATATTGCGCTGGATCCCAATGTCGGGATGGGGCGCATCCTGCACAAGACAACAGGGCACGCCTAAACGGCGACCCGACATAAAGAGAATGCTGACGGGCGACCTTACGCCCGGTGAAATATGAAACTGAATAATCTCGGAGACATCTTGATGACCGACTTTACAATGAACACCGATAGCCATGGCGTTGCCGTCCTAACGTGGGACGTGGCCGACAAAAGCATGAACGTCATGTCCTTTGAGGGCCTGGAAGAGCTTGGCACGCTTGTGGACCAAGCTTTGGGCGATGACGCCGTAAAGGGCGTGATCATCACATCCGGCAAGGACGGATCGTTTGCCGGCGGGATGGATCTAAACCTGCTGGCCAAGATGAAAGCCGACGCGGGCGATGACCCGGCAAAGGGCCTGTTTGAGGGCACCATGAAAATGCACGCCCTGCTGCGCAAGATTGAACGCGCAGGCATGGATCCAAAGACGCTTAAGGGCGGCAAGCCGATTGTCTGTGTACTGCCCGGCACCGCCGTTGGCATTGGCCTCGAACTGCCGCTGGCCACACACCGCATTTTTGCGGCCAACAATCCAAAAGCCCGCATTGGTTTGCCCGAAATCATGGTGGGTATCTTCCCCGGTGCCGGTGGCACAACGCGCTTTGTCCGCAAGATGGGTGCAATGGCGGCCTCGCCCTTTTTGCTCGAAGGCAAGTTGGTTTCGCCTGATGCAGCGCTCCGCGCAGGGATCATCGACGAGGTATCCGATGACCCGATGGCCGCGGCCCACGCATGGGTTTTGTCAGCCAAAGACGCTGATCTGGTAAAGCCGTGGGACGCGAAAGGGTACAAGATGCCCGGAGGCATGCCCTACCACCCAGCGGGTTTTATGACCTTTGTAGGTGCCAGCGCGATGGTGAACGGCAAAACCCAAGGGGTCTATCCAGCCGCCAAAGCGCTGCTGTCGGCGGTCTATGAAGGTGCGATGGTCGATTTCGACACCGCGCTCAAGATTGAGGCACGCTGGTTCACGCATATTTTGATGGATCCGTCATCCGCTGCGATGATCCGCTCGCTATTCTTGAACAAAGAGGCGCTGGAAAAAGGCGCTGTGCGTCCTGCCGGTGTCCCAGATCAACGGGTCAAAAAGCTTGGCGTTTTGGGCGCAGGCATGATGGGCGCTGGCATTACGCTGGTTTCCGTACAGGCAGGTATCGAAGTTGTTTTGATCGATCAGAGCCAAGAAGCAGCGGATCGTGGCAAATCTTACACCGCCACCTATTTCGACAAAGGTATTGCCCGCAAAAAGGCCACGCCAGAGAAGAAAGAAGCCGCATTGGGCCTGATCACGGCGACCACAGACTTGGACGCGCTCAAGGGCTGCGATCTGATCATTGAGGCCGTGTTTGAGGACCCCAAGGTGAAGGCCGAAATGACCCAAAAGGTCGAAGCTGTGATCCCCGACGACTGCATTTTTGCCTCTAATACCTCCACCTTGCCAATCACTGAGCTAGCTAAAGCGTCTTCGCGTCAGGAACAGTTCATTGGCATCCACTTCTTCTCCCCTGTTGAGAAAATGCTGCTGGTTGAGATTATCAAAGGCGGCAATACCGGTGACCGGGCTGTGGCCAAAGCACTTGATTATGTGCGTCAAATTCGCAAAACGCCCATCGTGGTCAATGATGCACGCTTCTTCTACGCCAACCGGTGTATCATCCCATACGTCAACGAAGGCGCGCGTATGATCACCGAAGGCGTCGCACCGGCGCTGGTCGACAACGCAGCCAAACTGATGGGTTTTCCCGTCGGCCCGGTGCAGCTTACTGACGAAACCTCGATTGATCTGGGTGCCAAGATTGCGCGCGCGACAAAAGCAGCGATGGGCGATGCCTATCCTGCCAGCGAAGCTGACAATCTGATCTTTTGGATGGAAGAACTTGGGCGTCTGGGTCGCAAATCCAAGGCCGGTTTCTTTGAGTATGACGAAAAGGGCAAGCGGCAGGGGTATTGGACCGGCATGCAGGAAAAATATCCACACGCGGATACGCAACCTGCGCTGCAGGATGTACAGGACCGGTTGATGTTTGTTCAGGTACTTGAAGCCGTGCGGGCGCTCGAAGAAGGCGTGTTGATGGACATCCGCGAAGGCGACGTGGGCGCGATCCTTGGCTGGGGCTTTGCGCCATGGTCGGGTGGCCCGCTCAGCTGGCTCGACATGATCGGCACACCCTATGCGGCAGAACGCTGCGACGCGTTAGAAGCGCAATTCGGTCCGCGTTTCAGATGCCCTGACCTGCTGCGCGAAATGGCAGCCAAAGGTCAGAGCTTTTACGAACGCTTTGATCCAGAGGCCGCTAAAGCCGCCTAAACTGACAACAAAAAAGGGGCGCTGCGGTGCCCCTTTTTACGTGGCTCTATGATCCGGCGGCTTTCCCGCCCACATGCCTTTTCCAATCATTTCAAATTCAAACCAACCCAACCTGCCGTTTTCTGCGTCGTGTTTACGTCACCCAACTGTGGCGGACTGCATCAGTCACTTTCTATGCACCGATTGCCGAGACCCGGTTAGATCCAGCCAAGCATCAAGCAGGATCACACAAGTGTAATGCACAAAAAAAGGGCCGCCCGGTGCGACCCTTTTCGACTTGGCAGTATAAAAGTATCCAGCCTCCTCCAAAAGGCCAGAAACAGTGTTTTGGACTCAGCAGGCCATCACCGCACTGCGTGCGTCTGTCCACCCACCCGTCGTTGTGATCTGATCTTCGACCACGAGGCATTCCGCAAGGAACGCGGCGTCCTTGATGCTGAGCACATCATAAGCAGAGTCTGGTTGGTCAAGGAACTTGTCCAAAGTCGACATATCACGGGGGCAGTGCAGCAAAGCGCCGCCTTCTGCGTAGATGATCTGCTCTTTTTCAAAATGAACTGCGATCAGCTCTACGTGTTGCTGTGGCTGGCGACGGTGGATACCACGCACGCCAACCAAGGCGCAGGCGGGGATCACAGCAAACGGATCGCCATGCGCATCAGACACAGCATCGCTTTCGACCAGCACACCTTGATCGCCAAGCAACACCAGCTCATCGCGGTTGCCAAGAACCTCGGCTGGAACAATCACAGGCCATAAAGCTTCTTCTGTGTCCGCAGCATCAATCCACATAGAAACGCGGCGAATTTCCGTGATTTCCTTCATGCCGTTGTCAAACGTCAACACTTTGTCACCCACGGCCAACGCGTCGATCGCACGCCATCCAAGGTTTGAAGCCACGTTTGTGCCGGCCATCAAACCATGGGTCAATTGGCTCCGGCCGCCATCGAAGGCACCCGTTGTTTCAGTGGAACGGTGGTGGTGTTGTATCGTCATTTTCCATCCAAACATTTTTTCATCCCCATGATGAGGCACCATTGGCAGCAGTGCATTGTCGTATGAAACCATATGTTGTGATTCTCTGGGCACTGGCTGGTCAAGAACGGGGCAAAATTAGGGCATTGTTTCCACGATCGATAGCAATCCTATGAATTAACTACTGATTACGGGCCAGCTTAGGCGGAATTCTCGAAATCAAATGTGGCGGTGAGAAGGAATCATTAACCAATTCGCCTGTCCGACCTTGTGCAAAATGGCGCAATTCAAACTTCGAATCGGTACCCAAACCGCGCAATATCGGACGCGCAAAGCGCTCCAACCAAATCCCTCAACTTGGGCGTGTATACATCTTGGTACGGTACTCGCTCAGATCGGTTCTCACGGGGCAAGTTTAGGCCAAATCCCAGATGGGCCTCCAATGGGGCCACATCCTCCGCAAAATGTTCCAAGCGGATATAAGCATCGCAACGCTCTTTCCCTTGCGCATCCGTCATATAGCTGGACGCCGGGCTGTTGCGCAGCGCGGTTTGCGTTGTCGGGTGCAATAAGAACCCTTCGAAATCGAGCGTTTTGGCAAGGGCGATGGCGGGATGATCAAACCCCTGCACTTGCAGCCAATGATAATAGCTGACCACCCGGTCCCAAGGATTGCGCACGAGCGTAAAAGTAAAAAGGCCTGACAGTGTATCCTCGGGAACCAACCCGTCGATATCGGCAAGCGTAGAATGCTTCCAAAGACGCCCCGCCGTCGCAGCCCCTTTTACGCGCCCGCGTCTTTTGAGCGCCTTGGGCGTGTCGCCCAGCATGATGTCATCCTTCATCGCCCGCGCTTCAAGCGCCAGTGCCATGGAGGTGCCACCAGTTTTGGGAATGTGGATAAAGACGTAACGCCGCCCAACAGACAAGATCATAGGCCCGCCCCCACATCAGCTGTAGTTGTGGCCCCTAAGGGCTCTGGCCCCTTGGATCGCAAGGCAATCACCGTTCCCGCCAAAGCAATCAGCCCCATCCCGAGATATGCCAACGGTTCAACAACCTCGCCCCACAACACCCATGCCCAGAAACTAGCGAAGATCAGCAAGGAATACTCAAACACCGCGACGTGGCTTGCATCGCCGACCAAGTAACCGCGAAATATAAGGCCAATGCCCAAAAGCGAGCCCACCGCTTGCACCGCGATCCAAAACAGCATCGCACCGTCCAGTGGCACCCAGCCGCGTAGTACAAAGCCGTCAAAGCCCTCAGGCCCGCCCACCGGCAACAGCAGCGTGCCGATTGCACCAAATACCGCCAGCATTCCAAAAAAACCTGCGGATAAGCTCAATGTGCTTTCGCCCTCGCACCACGCACGCGTGGCCACTGCACCAATGGCGTAAAACACAGCCGCGACTATCGGCAAGAACGCCACCGGATCAAGCGCCGATGGATCAGGGCGGATCACCAAAAGTGCACCTACAAAGCCAATGATCACAGCACCCCACCTGACGGGCCCGACTCGGCGCCCCTGAAACACCACTGAGATGATCAACACAAACAAAGGTGCCGTAAAAAGCCCCGCGACCACCACGCCGATCGGCAGCACAGACAAACACCCAAAGTAAATTAGCATCGCAGTGGCCGGAAAAAAGCTTCGTCCCAACACGGCCCAAACCCGCAACGGCCGCAGAACGCCAAAGCCCATAGCCGCAATCAGGCACAACAGCGCAACAGCCAGCACCCCGCGCAGCATATGGAACTGCCACAGCGATCCGCGCGCCGAGATATAGGGCACGAAGTTGTCCGTCAGCCCAAGCGTTGCCATACCTCCAACCACGCTTAGGGCTGCCAGCCCTGGCTTCACCGCGCTTGATGTCACTTATTGCTCACTTTCGTCATTTCTCCTCTTTCAGAGAACCGCTTGCAGCATAATACTCAACCCCTAAACTGTTTGGACACAAGGGGAGGCGACACATGGGCTGGATGCAGGACGAAACGGGGCTGGATAAATGCGACGCTAACTTTGTGGCCTTAACGCCGCTGTCGCATCTGACGCGTGCGGCGGATGTGTTCGCTGATCGGGTGGCCGTTATTTATGGTGAACACCGGATTACCTATGCGCAATATCACGCGCGTTGTAGCCAACTGGCCTCTGCGATGGCAGCGATGGGTGTGGCCCCCGGTGATGTTGTCGCCACGCTGATCCCAAATTTGCCTGCGCAGGCCGAAGCGCATTTTGGCGTGCCCGCTTGCGGTGGGGTGCTCAATACAATCAACACCAGGCTCGATATCGATACGGTCGCGTATATCTTTGAGCACGGCGCAGCAAAGGTCGTATTGGCAGATACTCAATTCGTTGAACTAGCCGAAGCCGCAAGTGCCCGGATGCAAGGCGTTCCGCCGCAGATCGTCGAAGTCCCCGATGCAAGCGCCGGTTATCCCGCCACAGGCCGTCACCCCACCTATGAGGACACACTCGCCAGCGGCGATCCCGCTCACACGTGGCATATGCCAAAGGACGAATGGGAAAGCCTCGCGCTAAACTATACTTCGGGCACCACTGGGCGGCCCAAGGGCGTGGTTTATCATCACCGCGGTGCGTATCTGATGACGATGGGAACGGTTGTCTCTTGGCGGATGGTCCTGCACCCAGTGTTTATGGCGATTGTGCCACTGTTTCACTGTAACGGCTGGAACCACACATGGATGATGCCAATGATCGGCGGCACGTTGGTTTGCTGTCGCGACATCACAGCGCCTGCAATTTACAACGCCATCGCAGACGAAGGTGTGACGCATTTTGGCGGCGCGCCCATTGTCTTGAACATGTTGGTTAACGCGCCCGAAACAGAGCGGCGCGCTTTTGATCATACTGTCGAAGTTTTCACCGCGGGCGCGCCACCTGCCCCCGCCACCCTCACCAAGATCGAGGCGCTTGGGTTTAATGTGACCCAAGTTTACGGTCTGACTGAAACCTACGGCCACGTGACCGAATGCATTTGGCGCGCTGAGGACTGGGACGGGCTCGACACCGCCGCAAAGGCCGCGATCAAGGCACGCCAAGGGGTGGCTTTTCCGATGATGGAACACATCACCGTCATGGACGAAGAGATGACCCAAGTACCGCGCAACGCAACCAAACAGGGCGAAATCATGATGCGCGGTAACTCGGTGATGAAGGGATATTACAAGAACCCTACCGCCACCCAAGAAGCGTTCGCGGGTGGCTATTTCCACTCAGGGGACCTCGCGGTGCAGCATCCAGACGGCTATATCCAAATCGCGGATCGCGCCAAAGACATCATCATTTCTGGCGGCGAAAACATCTCTTCCGTGGAAGTCGAAGGGGTGTTGATGGGTCATCCGGACGTGAACCTTGCCGCTGTGGTCGCCAAACCAGATGACAAATGGGGAGAAGTGCCTTGCGCCTTTGTCGAGCTAAAACCCGGTACGGATGTAGATGAGGCAACCCTGATCGCTTTTGCCCGCGAAACGCTGGCCGGCTTCAAAGCCCCAAAAACAGTCGTATTTCAAGAATTGCCAAAAACGTCGACCGGCAAGATCCAAAAATTCGAATTGCGCAAACTGGCGGCAACCCTCTGAAGGTGGCTCAATCTGCGCGCAGCAGTTTTTCGTAGCGCCAGACATTGATCACCAAAGGGCCATCAGATGTTTCGACTTCATACGGCAGCGTCGCGGCCCGGTGCCACCCGCACGCTTCATAAAACCCCGCCGCTTGAGTATTGCCAACGCTGCAGGCCAGCCACTTGTGCCCTGCCCCCAGCGCGCTTTCGGCAGCCATCAACAGCGGGCGGGCCTTCCCGCGGCCCTGAAACGCTCTTGCGAGATAGAACTGATAAATCTCATCGCCGTCCAACATGAAAAACCCCGCCACCTGACCATCCTCATGCGCAACGCGGGTTTGCCCCAAATGCGCGCGCACTCGGGGGTCAAATTCCGCCCGAACGCGGCGGGTAACCAACGCTTGCGGCACAACTTCCGCATGGGCCTGATGCCAACCGTCATGCCAAATTTCCACCAAGGCGGGAATGTCAGCCTCTGTTGCCAGCTCAAATTTCATTTCATCGCTTTCTTTATCATCTGTTCCGCTCAGCTCCCATTGCTCCATGACAATCAAGTGCTACAGTCTGGGCAAAACAAGAACGCAAACAATACGGCAGTGCAACCGACCTCATGACCGCCCTCACAAAATACGACCGGATCGAAGCGACCGGGCTGTGGCGCCCCGACGCCCAAGCCCAGCGCCGTGAGGTGATAGTCTCCATCGGGGACGCGACACTGATGATTTCAGACAGCAAAGATCAGGCGATCACCCATTGGTCGCTGGCGGCCGTTGCCCGGGTTAATCCGGACGAATACCCAGCGATTTTTCACCCCGACGGCGACACCTCGGAAACGCTAGAGCTGCCAGAGAACGAGACCGTTATGATCGCGGCCATCGAAAAGCTGCGCCGGGCGGTTAATCGTACGCGGCCCCGCCCCGGTCGCTTGCGGTTTCTGGGTGTAGGCTTGTCCATTGCAGCGGTACTGGCGTTGGGTGTGTTTTGGCTGCCCGGTGCGATGCAGGACAACACCCTGCGCGTTGTTCCACAGGTTAAACGCAAGAGTTTGGGCACAGCGCTTTTAGACCGGTTGCAGCGCGTATCCGGCCCAAGATGCTCTGACGCCGTTGGAAGTGCGGCGCTGACCCGGTTGGGCCTGCGGCTAGGGGTTTCCCGCTTGGCAGTTCTGCCCAACCTTACGCAACCTGCGCTACATTTGCCGGGTGGGCTGATTGTGATTAACCGGAGTGTTATAGAGGATTATGAAGAACCCGATGTTGCTGCGGGTTATATTCTGGCCGAGGTCAGCCGCCGAGCCACCCTTGATCCCCTGCGCCCACTTTTGTCGGTGGCCGGCCCATGGGAAAACTTTCGCCTGTTAACCACCGGCGATCTGGCCCCTGAAACACTGGATGCCTATGCAGAGCATTTGTTAAGCCATCCCGCCGCGCCGCCCAAAGATCAGCCATTGTTAGAATTGTTCGGCACTGCTCAGCTGCGCAGCACACCTTATGCTATGGCGCGCGACATTACCGGAGAAACCGTTCTTGAGCTGGTTGAAGGTGATCCGATGCAAGGCAAAAACACGGAGCCTCTTTTGACGGACGGGGATTGGCTTCGCCTGCAAAGCATCTGCGGTGGGTAACAAAAAAGGCCTGCTGGATGTTCTCCAACAGGCCTCGTTTTCACGATTTTAGCTGTCATCAGCGGCGTGCAAAAACTCCAGAAAATCCTGCGCCCTTAAGCTGCGATACCGCATGATCGACCGCCCCTTGCCCACCAAATGGACCGGCAATCACCAAGCGCGTCGTCTTACCATCGCGAGTATAGCGCCCGATCCGAACCGGAAGGCCTAGACGCTGCACCTTCTTAGCCTGCGCCTGTGCCGATGCGGCATCATCGAAACTGCCCACCTGAACAAAACCCTTACCGGCCGCTTCAGCCTTTGGCGTAGCACGGCGTTGCGTTGTTGATGTGGTTTGCTTCGGCGCAGATCGACTGGAATAAACCGGCTGCACAGTACTTGGCTTGCGCACCAACCGTTTGGCGGTCGTGCCGTTGCGCTGCACTATTGTTACTTCACCAAGCTCTTGCTGCTGTGTTTGGTAGTTGGTGTAGGGATAGACAAGGGGTTCTTTGGCGGTCACGTCCTGGCCACCGGTTTGATTGATCAAGCGGCGCGGTACGGTTGATGTCCAAATCAGCTGCATCGCACGATGCCCGGCCAATGTTTGCTCAGCCCGGCGAGGGTTCAGACGGCCATCATCCCAAACGCTGCGGTATCCCTTTGGCACGGTCACGTTGGTCGTATTCACCCGCGAAACTGCAACGTGACGCGGCACAATCCGCGTGTTTGAATTGACGGTAATAGGTGTGTTTTCTGTCACGACCTTGGCGCTCTTCACCTGTGGTGGCGGCGGCACTGTTCCAATCCGCGCACCTATGATCGAAGCTGATTGTGGGCCGCAACGCACCGGGTTTCTCTCGGTACTAACAGTATAGCGCTGGCTTATCGCAGACCCGCCCGGACAAACCACGGATCCGGTGTCAACGGTAGCATTGGTTGTAACGGGCGCTTGCGAAACGGCAACTGGAGCTTTTGCGACGGTTTTGGGGGTTTGGCGTACAACTTGCGGGGCCGGCTTGGGCTGAGGTCTAACGGTGGCTGTCGCGACAGCAGGCGTGTTTGTAATCTGCTGAGCATCGGCCGGGACCGGCCGGGGCACAGTTTCCACCGTGCCTGCATATGTCGGCTTGAAGCCACAAACGCCTGTGCGGTTCCGCGTTACCCGTGGGATCCAGCTGACGGTGCCATCAATGCCTGCACGGATGAAAACACAGCCCCTGCTGTCAACATACTGATTGCCTTTGAAGGACGCGGGCGGGAACTCCGCAGGCTGATCGCCAGGCCGCACATCTTGAGCGTTTAGCGCCAGCGCGCCAACGGACCCCCAAATAATGCCAATTGCGATAAGTCTAGTAAGTTTCATAACATTCCCCGCAGAATATGGGGTACGATGCCCCAAGCTCACGCTCCTTGTAAAGCGATCCGCGCGACAATTGGGTTAATTTGGGACCGTTATTTCGTTCCAAACATCCGATCACCCGCATCCCCAAGGCCTGGGACGATGTAGCCCAGCTCATTGAGCTGCTTATCCACAGCCGCCGTGACAATCGGCACATCAGGATGCGCCTCTTTCATACGCGCGATTCCTTCGGGGGCAGCCAGCAGGCAAAGAAACCGAATGTTCGTGGCCCCTGCCCCTTTGAGCAAATCGATCGCCGCGACCGACGAATTGCCCGTTGCCAGCATTGGATCGACCGCAATGACCAACCGGTCTTCAAGCGCTTCGGGAACCTTAAAATAATATTGCACAGGTTTGAGCGTCGCTTCATCCCGGTAAAGCCCAACAAAACCAACGCGGGCAGAGGGGATCAATTCCAGCACGCCATCCAGCAACCCGTTTCCGGCCCGCAAAATCGAGATCAACGCCAGCTTTTTACCATCCAGCGTGGGTGCATCCATCATCTCCATTGGCGTCTCAATCTGCTTTGTCGTCATTGGCAAGCCGCGCGTGACCTCATAGGCCAAGAGCTGGCTGATCTCGCGCAAAAGCTGCCGAAACACAGCCGTGGGGGTATTGCGGTCGCGCATAATGGTCAGCTTGTGCTGCACCAAAGGGTGATCCACTACCGTCAAATGATTATCCGACATTGCTCATCTCCTCAATCAATCTTGCTCAAGAGCTACAGGGCAGCCTGTGTTGGAACCATCCCAAGGATCACTTCCTTGGAACCAGAATTCCGCTTAACTACCCGCTATCATTGCGGCACCGAAATGCCCAGATGCTGTGCCACCAACGCGGCTACGTCCGCAAACATCATCGCTCCCAAAGGCTCAGTTCCTGCCCCTGCAACCAAAACTGGTGCCCGTTCGCGGGTATGATCGGTTCCAATCCAGGTGGGATCGTTGCCATGATCCGCCGTCAGCACCAGCATGTCATCAGGGCGCAATTCGGCAAGTACAGAACCGATCTGCGCATCGAACCACTCAAGGGCGATTGCGTAGCCTGATACATCCCGACGATGGCCATATAGGCTGTCAAATTCCACGAAATTGGCAAAGCAAAACGCCCCCTCAGGAGCCTCGCGAACCAGGTCTCGCAAATGATCCATCAGCTGCGCATCCGTTCCTTTTCGAACGTCGTCAAAGCCCTGCATCGAGAAGATATCGCCAATCTTGCCAACAGCATAAGTTGCATGGCCCGCGTCTTGCGCCCAGTTACTCAGCACCGGCTTGGGAGGCATAATCGCATAGTCACGCCGATGCGGTGTTCGCTTAAAGCCGCTCTCAGCGTCACCCACAAAAGGCCGCGCGATGACCCGGCCCACTTTCATTGAATGCAACGTCGGAGCCAACGCCTCACACATCGCCAAAAGCCGCTCCAACCCAAAGCTCTCTTCGTGGGCGGCAATCTGGAAGACACTGTCAGCCGAGGTATAACAGATCGGCCAGCCACTGCGCATATGCTCGGCCCCCAGCTTTTCGATGATGGCGGTGCCGGGCGCATGGCAATTGCCCAAAATGCCGTCAGTTCCCGCAGCGGCCGCAGCCTCTGCGATCAATGCAGGCGGAAAAGATGCGTCTTTGTCGGTAAAGAAATGCCAAGCCCAAGGAACAGGCAATCCGGCAAGTTCCCAGTGACCAGATGGCGTGTCTTTGCCCAACGACACCTCTGTGGCGTGGCCCCAACGCCCGGTGGTTTCAACATGAAGGTTGGGCACGGACATTCCGCTCGCGGCTTTCAACGCAGGGCCCAATCCTAGAGCTGCCAGATTAGGCACCTGCAACAGCCCAGAGCGTCCGTCTTCGGCCTGCCCTGCGGCACAGGCCAACGCGATGTGGCCCAACGTATTTGCCCCCGTATCGGGCACCTCACCGTTAAAAAAATCATGCGCATCTGGCGCACCGCCAATGCCTACGGAATCCATCACGACCAAAAATGCACGTGCCATTACCCTACCCTCTCAATCACCAGCGGTGCAGTCTTGCGTGCATCGCCTACCGTAAATGCCGCGCGCACATCTTTTACCGCGCGGTCCGCGTCGCCCGGTCGCGCGGCATGAATAACAGCAAGTGTTTGCCCTTTGGCCACAGGCGCACCTAACCGTAGCACCTCCGACAGACCAACAGCGGGATCGACCACATCGCTTTCCACCACGCGTCCACCGCCCAGATTGACAACCGCGAATCCCAATGCTTCGCCGTCGATGGCCTGCACGTGCCCCGAAATGTGTGAAGTCACTGCGCGGATCACCGTCGCCTCAGGCAAAAAGCGCCGCCAATTCTCAACAAACTGCACCGGGCCACCCATTGCAGCGATCATGCGGCCAAATCGTTCCGCGGCACCACCATTGCGGATCGCATCCAAAATCGCGGCTTCGCCTGCATCCACATCTGCAGCCAGCCCCGCTTGGGCCAGCAAACCACCGCCCAGCGCCGCACTTAGTTGACTGATGGGGCTGCTGGCATCGCCGTTAAGCGCGTGCATGACTTCGGCAATTTCCAACGCATTGCCCAAGCTCGGCACCAACGGCTGGTTCATATCGCTGATCAACGCGGTCGTAGGGCATCCCGCCTGATTGGCCGTTTGCGTCAAAGCCTGTGCCAACGCGCGCGCGGCATCTAGGTCCTTCATAAAAGCACCAGACCCAACTTTGACGTCCAGCACCAATCCATCTAATCCTGCCGCCAGCTTTTTCGACAAGATTGAGGCCGTGATTAGATCAAGGCTGTCCACCGTGGAGGTCACATCACGCACCGCATAAAGCCGCTTGTCCGCTGGCGCGATATCCGCCGTGGCACCAACAATGGCACAGCCCGCTTGCGCGACCACATCCCGCATTCTTGGCTCATCGAGCATTGTCGCGACGCCCGGGATCGCCTCAAGCTTGTCGAGCGTGCCGCCCGTGTGGCCCAGCCCCCGGCCTGAAATCATCGGCACATAGGCACCACAAGCCGCAAGCGCCGGGGCCAAAACCAAACTCACGCAGTCGCCCACGCCACCCGTGGAATGCTTGTCCAGCACCGGCCCGTCTAAGTCCCAACTCAGCACGCGCCCTGAATCCCGCATGGCTTGAGTCAGCGCCACACGGCCCGGTTCATCCAACCCGTTGCGGCAGACGCCCATGGCAAAAGCACCGGCTTGCGCATCGCTCACGGATCCGTCGGCCAATCCCTGGGCCATCCACGCCAACTCGCTCACGTTAGGGGCTGTTCCGTGGCGCAGCTTGGCCAGAATTGTGCGTGCGCTCATACCCTTAGCCCGCAATATGCGCGGCACCAAAGGCGCCAGGCAACAACTCAGCCAAGGTCATCTGTTGCTCAGCGCCGCCAGTGGTGGCCATGGTCACAACAACCTCGCCTGCGCCAAATTCCGCGAGTTTTTGGCGGCACCCACCGCAAGGCGTCACGGGCATAGGGCTACCGGCAATCACATAGGCCTCAGTCAATTTTGTCTCACCT
This sequence comes from Sulfitobacter sp. SK012, assembly GCF_003352085.1. Lineage (NCBI taxonomy): Bacteria > Pseudomonadati > Pseudomonadota > Alphaproteobacteria > Rhodobacterales > Roseobacteraceae > Sulfitobacter > Sulfitobacter sp. SK012. The sequence goes on along the minus strand of NZ_CP025804.1, from coordinate 938,493 downwards.
GCAGCAACCATCGCAGCAATCGCACCTGCTTCGGCACAGGTGCCTTCTGGATAGGCGACATTTTCGACGTTGCATCCCAAATAGAGCGCACCGGACGCGCCTCGGATCGCAGCCCCCACCTTAAAGTTGGAATAGGGCGTGTGCGCGTTTTTGCGCACTGCTGTTGCCGCATCCCGCAAATCCTGTGTCATCCATGCCTCCCATTTGCTGCTTTGAGGAAAACCATAAAAGCGACGCCCTCAAGATGCGAGAGGTGATTTCAATTCTTCCAATACCGCCCCTCAGCAAATGCCGTGTTGGCGGGGCCACAAAACTAGTTTAACACTAAACCATCTTCTGAAGGGGAGCGACCGCACCATGAATGACACCAACAAAGCACGTCAGGCTGCGCTCGATTACCATGAGTTTCCCAAACCCGGAAAACTGGAAATCCGAGCCACAAAACCACTGGCTAACGGTCGCGATCTGGCCCGCGCTTACTCGCCCGGCGTCGCCGAGGCCTGCCTTGAAATAAAGGCCGATCCAACCACCGCAGCCCGCTACACATCGCGCGGCAATCTGGTCGCAGTTGTCACCAACGGCACGGCGGTGCTGGGGTTGGGCAACATTGGCGCACTGGCCTCAAAACCCGTAATGGAGGGCAAGGCTGTCCTGTTCAAAAAGTTTGCCAACATTGACTGTTTTGATATCGAAGTAGACCAGGCTGACCCCGAAAAACTCGCCGATATCGTCTGTGCGCTGGAACCATCGTTTGGGGCGATCAACCTCGAAGACATCAAAGCACCCGATTGCTTTACCGTTGAGCGGATTTGCCGCGAACGCATGAACATCCCTGTTTTCCATGACGATCAACACGGCACCGCCATCGTCGTGGGGGCCGCAGCCACCAACGCGTTGTTTGTGGTGGGCAAGAAATTTGAAGACATCAAAATCGTCTCAACTGGTGGCGGTGCCGCCGGCATTGCGTGCCTGAACATGCTGCTCAAGCTGGGTGTTAAGCGTGAGAATGTGTGGCTGTGTGACGTACACGGATTGGTTTACGAAGGCCGAACCGAGGACATGAATCCGATCAAATCTGAATATGCGCAAAAGTCGGATTTTCGGACATTGGCTGATGTAATCCCAGACGCCGATCTATTCCTAGGCTTATCAGGACCAAACGTGCTGACGCCTGAAATGGTCGAAAAGATGGTTGAGCGCCCGATCATCTTTGCCCTCGCCAATCCAAACCCTGAGATCATGCCAGATCTGGCGCGCGCGGTTGCACCCGGTGCGATCATCGCGACCGGACGGTCGGATTTCCCCAATCAAGTCAACAACGTGCTGTGTTTTCCGTTCATCTTTCGCGGCGCGCTGGATGTTGGTGCGACGACGATAAATGACGAGATGAAAATTGCCTGTATCCAAGGTATTGCCGCCCTCGCCCGCGCGACAACCTCGGCTGAGGCCGCTGCCGCCTATCAAGGCGAACAACTAACCTTTGGTGCGGATTATCTGATCCCGAAACCTTTTGATCCACGCCTTGTCGGCATTGTGTCCTCTGCTGTGGCAAAGGCCGCGATGGAAACCGGTGTGGCCACGCGGCCAATCGAAGATATGGATGCGTATAAGGTCAAACTGGACGGATCTGTTTTCAAATCCGCAATGCTCATGCGTCCGGTGTTTCAGGCTGCCCGCTCGGCCCCTCGCCGCATTGTGTTTGCCGAAGGCGAAGACGAACGCGTGCTGCGTGCGGCGCAAGCCATGCTGGAAGAAACCACCGAACGTCCAATCTTGATCGGCCGCCCAGAAGTAATTGAGCGCCGGTTGGAAAAGACCGGTGTGAACATCCGCCTGGGCCAAGACGTTGACCTCGTGAACCCCGAAAACGATCCGCGCTACCGGGATTACTGGGAAACCTATCACGCCTTGATGGCGCGACAGGGTGTGTCGCCAGATATCGCGCGCGCCGTGATGCGGACCAATACGACCGCAATTGGAGCGGTCATGGTGCACCGAGGCGAGGCCGACAGCATAATTTGCGGCACTTTCGGCGAAACCCGCTGGCACCTGAATTACATCCAGCAAGTGCTGGGACGTGACGGTCTGCGCCCGCATGGTGCGCTTTCGATGATGATCCTAGAGGATGGCCCGCTGTTCATTGCAGACACCCAAGTTCATCTGCATCCAAACCCACAGCAGATTGCCGAAATCGCGATAGGTGCTGCGCGGCATGTGCGGCGATTTGGGATTGAGCCAAAAGTGGCGCTGTGCTCACAAAGCCAGTTCGGCAATCAGGGCGAAGGCACTGGTGGACGCTTACGCGCCGCGATTGAGCTGTTGGACGCCGGCAATAACGACTTTTCTTATGAAGGCGAGATGAACATCGATACTGCGCTGGACCCGGAACTGCGCAAGCGTCTGTTTCCCCAAAACCGCATGGAAGGCGCCGCGAACGTATTGGTCTTTGCACATGCAGATGCAGCGTCTGGCGTGCGTAACATCTTGAAAATGAAGGGGGGCGGACTGGAAGTTGGTCCGATCCTGATGGGTATGGGCAACCGCGCCCATATCGTCAGCCCTTCGATCACGGCGCGCGGCCTGTTGAACATGGGGGCTATCGCCGGCACCCCGGTCGCGCAATACGGCTAACGCCAAACGCCGCCCCTGGTGGACCGAGGGGCGGCGCTTTTGTCAGGCTTTCGCCTATTTCTCTTCGGGCTGCGGTTGTCCTTCGTCCGATTTCAACACCAACTCCGGTGCCAGACCGGGGGTCCGCTTGATCGTTTTCTTTTTACTCACGGGCTCGGTGGCCATATTTATTGAACTTTTGTCAAAAGACGGGGCAGCGCCTGATGCGTAGCCCCTGTTATGGTCGCTTGTTTAGCGGACCGTTCATCTCGTGCCGCTATATCACAACGCGACTTAGAACTGCAGGTCGAAAGAACGGCTTAGCCCCAAGCGCAACGTCCACTGATCATTAGAGCCTAATTGTGTGATCGGGCTGTTACCTGCGTCGTTAAGCAGTCTTTCATAGCCGATTTGGCCTCCGACTGCCCAGCGTTGGTCAAGCTGATAGGCCGCAATAACGGAAAAACCTGCTCCCAGCACGCCGCCCTCAGCCTCATAGGCTCCGAACTGCGATGCTGCTGATTCCTCTTGGCTGATGCCAAAATAGGTCGAGGCGTATTCGGAGTTGCCAAAATTAATCCGTGGCCCTGCGCTGATGGTCCACTTGGAGCCTGGGCGAAAGATGACATCCGCGCCCAAGGTGCCAGTCACGCCTTCATGACCACCAAATCCTTGACGCACGCCGCCAAAGACTCGGACGTTGTCGCCGCGGTATACAGCCCCTAAACCCAGTTCGACCGCAGTATCGATGTCCTTGAGGCCTGCAAGCTCAGAGTTGTCACCTGAATCTCGCGATCCGACAATGCGAAAAGACCCACGCAACGCAAGACCATTGCTTGGAATGGACCCTATGCGGCTGCCTTGTTCAATAGGACCCCACTCCACCGCACCAAAGGTAAAAGCGAAATCAGGTCTCGTTCTATTGCTGTCAGCCCCCGGATAGGCCGGCTCATTGCTGACCCCTGCGCCCAAGGCAAAGTTGAACGACCGTTCTTGTGCAGCACCAGGTAAAGCGGCACCAAATGCGCACGCAACGCTCAGCGCGAGGGTCGTAGAAAATTTCGGGAAGGCTCGCATATTCTAATCACCTGAGAACACAACTGCACAACATACAGCAATCAAAGCCGATTATACGCCAAAACCTCTCGCTTTGTATACGCCTGATTTGCGAAAATTACTTAACGATCATGTATGGATAGTTGTAAATTCCTATCCACAATTATGCCCTTTAGCTGCATATCCCTTGCTCCGTGCCTCGCGCCTGATTAACACAATCATATGCGACTGCGAGGAGGGCACGTCATGGGATACCGCGAGACCTATAGCCGGTGGAAAGCCGATCCAGAGACCTATTGGCTAGATCAGGCGCAAGCGATCGACTGGATCACACCGCCCACGCAAGCGCTGTTTGAGCGCGGCAATGACCTTTATGAATGGTATGCCGATGCCGAAGTGAACGGGTGCTACAACGCCGTTGACCGTCATGTAGAACAGGGCCGTGGCGCGCAAATTGCGATCATCCACGACAGCCCCATCACCGGCACACAAGAAAAAATCTCCTTTGCCGATCTGCAAACCCGCGTCGCCTCCCTTGCAGGCGCGTTGGTGGCCCAAGGCGTTGGCCATGGCGACCGCGTCATCATTTATATGCCGATGGTTCCCCAAGCGATCGAAGCAATGCTGGCCTGCGCGCGCATCGGTGCAGTGCATTCCGTCGTCTTTGGTGGGTTTGCTGCAAACGAGTTGGCCGTGCGCATTGACGATTGCACGCCTAAAGCAATTATCGCGGCCTCCTGCGGCGTGGAGCCGGGGCGCATTGTTGCCTACAAACCTTTGTTGAACGGTGCCATTGAATTGGCCACCCACAAGCCTGACTTCTGCCTGATCCTTCAACGTGACCAAGCCCCCTGCGATCTGATCGAGGGCCGCGATCTTGATTGGTACGCCGCGCAAGAAGGCGTAGATCCGGCACCTTGCGTTCCGGTCAAAGGCAATCACCCTGCCTATATCCTCTACACCTCTGGGACCACGGGAGCGCCCAAAGGCGTTGTGCGCGCAACAGCAGGCCATCTGGTCGCACTCAATTGGACGATGAAGAACATCTACAACGTGGACCCCGGCGATGTGTTTTGGGCAGCCTCAGACGTGGGTTGGGTCGTGGGACATAGCTACATCACCTATGCGCCGCTGATTCACGGCAACACCACCGTGGTGTTCGAAGGCAAGCCGGTTGGTACGCCAGACTCGGGCACATTCTGGCGGGTGATTTCAGAACATAACGTGCGCAGCTTTTTCACCGCACCCACTGCAATCCGCGCCGTTAAACGCGAGGACCCCAAAGGGCTTGAGCTGGCGAAATATGACATCTCTTGCCTGCGCGCGCTCTACCTCGCGGGCGAACGCGCCGATCCGGATACGATCATCTGGGCGCAGGATGTGTTGGGCAAACCAGTCTATGATCACTGGTGGCAAACCGAAACCGGCTTCACCATCGCGGGCAATCCCGCTGGACTGGAGGCGCTTCCCGTTAAGATCGGATCGCCCACCGTCCCAATGCCAGGCTACGAAGTTCATATCCTCGACGAAGCAGGCCATGCGCAAAAACCGGGCACGTTGGGCGCCATTGCGATCAAGTTGCCCCTGCCTCCAGGGACTTTACCAACGCTTTGGAATGCCGAAGACCGGTTTCGCAAATCCTACCTGACCACCTTTCCCGGTTTTTATGAAACCGGCGATGCAGGCATGATCGATGAAGACGGATATCTTTATATCATGGCGCGCACCGATGACGTGATTAACGTTGCGGGGCACCGTCTAAGTACCGGCGCGATGGAAGAAGTTCTTGCCGGTCACCCGGACGTTGCGGAATGTGCTGTGGTTGGTGTGTCAGATGCGCTCAAGGGTCAGGCCCCTGTTGGATTTGTCTGCTTAACCAATGGCGTTAACCGCCCTCACGGCGAGATTACCGCCGAATGTGTTGCCCGCATCCGCGATCAAATCGGCCCTGTGGCGGCCTTCAAATTAGCGCTGGTGGTGGACCGCCTGCCCAAGACACGGTCCGGAAAAATCCTGCGTGCCACGATGGTTAAGATCGCTGATAGCCAAGAATTCAAGCTCCCCGCCACTATCGATGATCCGGCCATTCTGGATGAGATCAAGGTGGCCTTGCAGACCATTGGGTTGGCCAAAGACTAAGGCCGAGAGGCCGAAACACCCTGCGCCATAAGGTCAGCAGGGTGTTTCAACCACATAAAAACGCTAAGCTTCGTGAAGCGACGTTCGCATACGCGAGATGTGATCATCCCACCCTTTGTCGAGCGCAAGTGTAAGCCCGAATGCCTCCGCACCCTGCGGCAAACCCGAGTGCTCAAGGGACAGACGGGTGCCGCCCTCAATCTCATGTAGCGCCCATTTGACCGTGCTGACTTTGTCGCCCATCGGCGCGATCGTAAACGTGTATTCAAGTTGCTCAAAAGGTCTTGCGACCAAAACATCGCCCCACATCAGCTTGTCGCCGGATGTGGCCCCAAACATCTCATAGCTGCCCTCTGCCAGCACGTCTTTCGGCTTGTGAAACCATATCGCCAGCTTTTCTGGCTCCGTCAAATAGGCCCACACCTGAGCTGGAGTGGCCTGAAGAAAAACGGTTTTCTGTAAAGTGTTCTCGCTCATTGTTTGTCCTTTTCAATTGCTGATTTGAGAGAAGAGAGACGATCATCCCAGAACTGGTCGAAGTACCCGAACCAGTCTCGAACACGCCCCACGCCTTGTTTTTGCAGAGAATTGACACGCGTCCGGCCATCAACGCGCGTCTCAATCAGACCGCCATCACTTAGGATGGTCAGATGTTTTTTAACCGCAGCCCGCGTCATGTCGAAATTTTCAGCGACCTGCGCGATGGTCATGTCTTGATGCGCCAAAAGCATCAAAATTTCGCGGCGCGTTGGATCTGCAAGCGCGCGAAACGCCAAGTGCTCGATCTGGCTCATGACGGCACCTTCGTAGAGGTATCAGAAAAACACCTCTGAAAGCCGTCAATTTGCGTGCGGTGCGCCTTAGGGTTGGCAGCCTCGCTGTAGCGCGTGTCAAAGAAGTACATTGGGGTCATCGGCTTCCATCTTGATACCATTTAGTATCCCTCAAATAAGATACCATTTGGTATTATGTCAAGGCAAATTTGTGAAATCCAGAAAGACCGTTTGATCCGAGGAGACCTTTAAGTGAACTGTTCCGAGATCAACCGCTCTTCGAGGCCATGACCGGGATCAAAAAGAATGCGGTGCGAAATGCTGGGCTCCGATTGAATCTCAACGCTGGCGACATCCCGGTAAGACGTGCCATCCGCATCTGCCATCACCGGCCGCTTTTCCGGCTCCAATACATCAAAGCGCACCTTTGCTGTTTTGGGCAGCAGCGCACCACGCCACCGCCGGGGTCGAAAAGCCGCCATTGCGGTCAGGGCAAGAACATCTGCGCCAATCGGCAGGATCGGCCCATGCGCCGAATAATTATAGGCAGTGGAACCTGCAGGTGTCGCCACCAGCGCACCATCGCAAACCAATTCTTGCATCCGCAAACGCCCATCAACTGTGATCTGCAGCTTGGCTGCCTGTGGCCCCGCCCGCAGCAACGCCACCTCATTCAATGCCAATGCGCGACTTTGGCGGCCATCGGTATGTGTCGCCCTCATGCTGAGCGGATTGATCACGGCCTCTTCAGCAGCGGTCAGGCGTTCCACAAGTTCATCCTCAGCGTAGGCGTTCATCATGAACCCGATGGTCCCGCAATTCATGCCGTAAACGGGGGCTAGCAATTCCAGCGTGTCATGCAGCGTCTGCAACATGAACCCGTCCCCACCAAGTGCGACAATGACATCCGCCTCGGCCAGCGGGGCATTCCCATAGCGCTGGGTAAGCGTTGCATGGGCCGCCTGCGCCACGGGGGCGCGGCTGGCGGCAAAAGCAATCTTGCTGGGCATGAAGTTTCCGATCCGCGTCAGGTGTCCCCAAAAGAACCACATAATTCCCGAGGGGACCAGTGCCGCCGCAACAAACACCTCCAGCGTCGCTTTCCCTGCTTTCCGCGTGGACATGTTTCCGATACGAAACGCCTAACGCAGATGACCCCCATGACAGGAGCATGTCGCCCATGACCGACTTTTTTACCCGTTCCCTCGCCGCCTCGGACCCGGCCGTTTTTGGATCGATCACCTCAGAGTTGGGCCGCCAACGCGACGAGATCGAACTGATCGCCTCTGAGAATATCGTCTCGAACGCCGTGTTGGAAGCGCAAGGCTCCATCATGACCAACAAATACGCTGAAGGCTATCCAGGCCGACGTTACTATGGTGGCTGCCAATACGTTGATGTTGCGGAGAACCTTGCGATCGAACGCGCTTGCCAGCTGTTTGATTGTGGCTTTGCAAACGTCCAACCAAACTCTGGATCCCAAGCCAACCAAGGCGTGTTTCAGGCGCTGCTACAGCCTGGCGATACCATTCTGGGAATGTCGCTTGATGCAGGTGGCCACCTGACCCACGGGGCAAAACCGAACCAATCCGGAAAGTGGTTCAACGCCGTTCAATACGGCGTACGCAAACAGGACAACCTGTTGGATTACGATGAGGTCGAATCCCTCGCCAAAGAACACAAACCCAAGATGATTATTGCAGGCGGTTCTGCCATTCCGCGCCAGATCGATTTCAAACGCATGCGCGAGATCGCCGATATGGTCGGGGCATACCTACATGTGGACATGGCGCATTTTGCAGGACTGGTCGCTGCGGGCGAGCACCCCTCGCCCTTCCCACACGCCCATGTCGCCACAACGACAACGCATAAAACTCTGCGCGGACCGCGCGGCGGCATGATCCTGACCAATGACGAAGCACTGGCAAAAAAGTTCAACTCCGCCATCTTCCCCGGCATTCAGGGTGGTCCCTTGATGCATGTGATCGCAGCCAAGGCAGTCGCTTTTGGTGAAGCTCTGCGGCCAGACTTCAAAGGCTACATCCAGCAGGTCATCACAAACGCACAAGCCTTGAGCGATCAGTTGATCAAAGGCGGCCTCGACACCATCACCCACGGCACGGACACGCATGTGGTGCTGGTCGATCTGCGCCCCAAAGGGGTCAAGGGCAACGCTACAGAAAAAGCCCTCGGCCGCGCATTGATCACCTGCAACAAAAATGGCGTGCCATTTGACCCGGAAAAGCCGACGATCACGTCAGGTATTCGCCTTGGCTCTCCCGCGGGGACAACCCGTGGCTTTGACGCAGCTGATTTCCGCCAGATTGCCGACTGGATTATCGAAGTCGTCGACGGCTTGGCTGCCAACGGTGAAGACGGCAATGCCGAGGTCGAAGCAAAGGTCAAAGCCGAAGTTGCAGGGCTTTGTGCACGATACCCAATGTATACCAACCTTTGATCGAATGGCCTCCTGAACGACAAAGTTTAGGGGGCCAACGCTGAAGCCCATTTGGGTGCAGTAAGGTTGTCATCTTGGGCAACACCCCACTAGATGGAAGGGCCTCTTCTTATGATCATCCACACCGCAGGCAGCCGCCCGCCCGAGGCCGGACCCTCCGATTATTTCACCGGCACCGTTCAGATGGATCCCCTGATTTCCGCACCGGCGCCCGCACGGTTGCGCGGTGTCACCGTGACGTTTTCGGCAGGCGCGCGCACAGCGTGGCATACCCATCCCCTCGGCCAGACGCTGATTGTCACCTCAGGTACAGGTCAGGTGCAAAAAGAGGGCGAGGCCATACAGGCCATACACCCCGGAGATGTCGTCTGGATCGCGCCCGGCGAGAAACATTGGCACGGCGCGACGCCGAACAGCGCCATGACACACATTGCGCTGCAAGAAGCGGATGAGAGCGGCGCAGTTACGTGGATGGAACAGGTTACAGACGCGCAATTCAACTGCAGCTAGCGGGTTTTTGACGCCATTTAATACGCAACCTCGGATGCCCGAAACCAAACGCTACAATCCGCCGGCGTTTCGGGCCTCCCCGTCTTCAAACATAACCCTGCCACCAGAGCCACGCGAAAAACGCCGCCAGCACCAGCAGCAGGTTGAACACCACAGCACCTGCAAGGCTTAACCGCCGACCATTGCGTGCATCACGCACGTCGATCCCCCGCAAATGTGTCGTCACCGCATCAAACGCCACCCGCACAGTGCTTGCGTCCACCTGCCGCGCAAGTTTGGGGTTGCCTGTCATTGCCTGCGCATCAACCAACACCTTTGCCTTCGCGCGTACCCGACGCGGCAAACGCCGGCCGGCCCGCCGCAAACCCTGCGCCAGATCGTCGGTTTTTATGCCGAGCCTCTTTTCAAGCTCGAACAGCAAGGTCTGCACCTTAGCTTCAATGTCCTTTTGAACGTTCATGACCGCACCCTAATCGCACTGGCGTCCCTGCCGCAATGGCACTAGCGTCACCCCATGCTGGCTTATTCTGAATTTGGTGACACCACCCCTTCGCCTGAGCGCCCTGCGCTGATGATTGTTCATGGCCTTTATGGATCTGGTCGCAATTGGGGCGTGATCGCCAAGCGCCTCAGCGACAGCCGTCGCGTCATCATCCTTGATATGCGCAACCACGGACAAAGCCCGCGCGGTGACACCCAAAGCTACCCTGACATGGCCGCTGACCTTTCGGAGCTTATCGACCACTTGGGCGGCCCTGTGGATCTGTGCGGGCATTCTATGGGCGGCAAAGCAGCGATGACCGTCGCCCTGACCCAGCCCGAGCTTTTGCGCCGTCTTGTCGTAGCAGACATCGCCCCTGTCACCTACTCGCACACCCAGATGGCCATGATCACCGCCATGCGCAGTGTGGATCTGTCGTCCCTCACCCGCCGCTCGGACGCCGAAGCACAGCTGGCGAGTGCCGGGATTGAACCTGCGCTCCAGAGTTTCTTCACCCAGTCGCTCGACGTGCCGAACAAAGCATGGCGTCTAAATCTCGACGTACTCGAAGCCGAGATGGACAAGATCATCGGCTTTCCCGAATTGACCGGAACTTTCCCAAACCCGACCCTGTTTCTATCGGGCGGCGCGTCCGATTATGTCCTGCCTGAACACCGAAATACCATCAAACCGTTGTTTCCGGCCGCACGCTTTGCAAAGCTGCCCGGCGCCGGCCACTGGCTTCACGCGGAAAAGCCCCGCGAATTTGAGGCCGCTGTGCGCACATTTCTCGACGCTTAAACGCATACTTTGGCCGCGATTTTTCAACCGTTTGCAGCAGCGCCCCAATCCACCCTTGCAACCAGTCGTGCCATGCCTATAACCCACGACAATTTGCAAATATTACCGGGGGCGATCCAATGCCAAAAAGAACCGACATTCAGTCGATAATGATCATTGGCGCGGGTCCTATTGTTATCGGGCAAGCCTGCGAATTTGACTACTCAGGAGCCCAAGCCTGCAAGGCCCTCAAAGAGGAAGGCTACCGGGTCATTCTGGTCAACTCGAACCCGGCCACGATCATGACGGACCCAGGGTTGGCAGACGCTACCTATATTGAGCCCATCACCCCTGAAATTGTTGCAAAAATCATCGAAAAAGAACGCCCTGACGCGTTATTACCCACCATGGGTGGCCAGACGGGCCTCAACACCTCGCTCGCCCTCGAAGAGATGGGCGTGCTGGATAAATTCAACGTCGAGATGATCGGTGCTAAGCGCGAAGCCATTGAAATGGCTGAGGATCGCAAGCTGTTTCGTGACGCAATGGACCGTTTGGGCATCGAAAACCCCCGCGCGACCATTTGCACGGCTCCCAAGGATGCAAACGGCAAAAAAGACCTCGCTGCTGGTGTGGCGATCGCGCTTGAAAGCATCGAAGATATCGGTCTGCCTGCCATCATCCGCCCCGCCTTTACGATGGGCGGCACCGGTGGCGGCGTTGCGTACAACCGCGAAGATTACGAATTTTTCTGCCGCTCGGGCATGGATGCATCGCCGATGGGCCAGATCCTGATCGACGAATCGCTGTTGGGTTGGAAAGAATTCGAGATGGAAGTGGTACGCGACACGGCCGATAACGCCATCATCGTCTGCGCCATCGAAAACGTTGATCCCATGGGCGTGCACACGGGCGATTCCATTACCGTGGCCCCGGCGCTCACGTTGACGGACAAAGAATACCAGATCATGCGCAACCACTCGATCGCCGTGCTGCGCGAAATCGGTGTCGAAACGGGCGGCTCCAACGTGCAATGGGCCGTTAACCCCGCCGATGGCCGTATGGTTGTGATCGAGATGAACCCGCGGGTGTCGCGCTCTTCTGCGCTTGCCTCCAAAGCGACGGGCTTTCCCATTGCCAAAATCGCCGCAAAACTGGCGGTTGGCTTTACGCTTGATGAATTGGACAACGACATCACTGGCGTCACGCCGGCGAGCTTTGAGCCGTCCATCGATTATGTCGTCACCAAGATCCCAAAATTTGCCTTTGAAAAATTCCCAGGTGCCAAGCCGTACCTGACCACGGCCATGAAATCCGTTGGCGAGGCGATGGCCATCGGGCGCACCATCCATGAAAGCCTGCAAAAAGCACTGGCGTCGATGGAATCCGACCTTACTGGCTTTGACGAAGTCAACATCCCAGGATTTTCTGACGACATGCCGTCAGACGCTCCGCAGAATATCGCAGCCGTAACGAAAGCCATTGCAGAGCAAACCCCAGACCGCATGCGCACCATCGCTCAGGCCATGCGGTATGGCATGTCGGATGATGATATCCACGGCGTCACCATGTTCGACCCTTGGTTCCTTGCACGCATCCGCGAGATCATCGAAGCCGAAGAAGAAGTGCGCGCGAGCGGTCTGCCCGGCGAAGAACACGCCCTGCGTCACCTCAAGATGATGGGCTTTACCGATGCCCGCCTCGCCAATCTGACCGGCCTTTCGGAAAATGACGTGCGCCGCGCCCGGCTCGCACAAGGTGTCAAAGCCGTCTTTAAACGCATCGATACTTGCGCCGCCGAATTTGAGGCGCAGACCCCTTATATGTATTCGACCTATGAGACCCCAATGATGGGGGATGCGGAATGTGAAGCGCGCCCGTCCGATCGCAAAAAGGTCGTCATTCTTGGCGGCGGTCCCAACCGGATCGGCCAAGGGATCGAGTTTGATTACTGTTGCTGTCACGCCTGTTATGCCCTGACAGACGCGGGCTATGAGACGATCATGGTCAACTGTAATCCAGAAACGGTCTCGACGGATTATGACACCTCGGATCGTCTGTATTTTGAGCCACTGACCTTTGAACATGTGATGGAAATCCTGCGGGTTGAGCAGGAGAACGGCACGCTGCACGGTGTGATCGTCCAGTTCGGCGGTCAAACCCCGCTCAAGATCGCCCAGGCCCTACAAGACGAAGGCATCCCGATCCTCGGCACCACGCCCGATATGATCGACCTTGCCGAAGACCGTGAGCGTTTCCAGCAGCTTGTGCAGTCTCTCGGCCTCAAGCAGCCACATAACGGTATCGCGTCAACAGACGAACAAGCCTTTGAGATCGCCAAAGATATCGGCTTTCCACTGGTAATTCGCCCCTCCTACGTCTTGGGGGGTCGCGCGATGGAAATCGTGCGCGATCAGCAAAGCTTGGAGCGCTACATTCGCGAAGCCGTGGTCGTATCGGGCAAAAGTCCCGTGCTGCTCGACAGCTATCTCTCTGGCGCGGTTGAGTTGGACGTGGACGCGCTGTGCGATGGCAAGGACGTGCACGTCGCCGGCATCATGCAGCATATCGAAGAAGCTGGCGTGCACTCAGGTGACAGTGCCTGTTCGTTGCCGCCCTACTCCCTGCCGCGCGACATCATCGTAGAGATCGAAAAACAGACCCATGCATTGGCGCTGGCTCTTAATGTGGTCGGGCTGATGAACATCCAGTTCGCGATCAAAGATGGCGACATCTATCTGATTGAGGTCAACCCTCGCGCCTCGCGCACTGTGCCCTTTGTGGCCAAGGCGACGGATTCAGCGATCGCCTCAATTGCCGCGCGCATCATGGCCGGCGAACCGCTCAGCAACTTCCCACAGCGTGCGCCCTATGCGGCACAAACCGCCTACGAAGACATCTTGCCGCTTGGCGATCCGATGACCCTTGCTGATCCAAATATGCCGTGGTTCTCCGTCAAAGAGGCGGTGCTTCCCTTCGCCCGCTTCCCTGGTGTGGACACGATCTTGGGCCCTGAAATGCGCTCCACCGGCGAGGTCATGGGCTGGGACCGTGATTTCCCTCGCGCGTTCCTCAAGGCACAAATCGGCGCGGGCAATCCCTTGCCGCGCTCAGGCTGTGCGTTCATCTCGATCAAGGATGCCGACAAAACAGGTGACATGCTCAAAGCCGCTGGAATTCTTCTGGACCAAGGTTTTACCCTCATCGCGACCCGCGGAACGGCGGCTTGGTTCAATGAAAACGGCCACACCTGCGCAGTGGTAAATAAGGTCTACGAAGGTCGCCCCGACATCACCGACATGATGAAGGACGAAGAAATCCATCTGGTGATGAACACCACCGAAGGCCAACAAGCCGTAGACGACAGCAAATCCATCCGCTCCATCGCGCTTTATGACCGGATCCCTTATTTCACCACAGCAGCCGGCAGCTATGCCGCAGCGTTGGCGATCAAGGCCCAGGCAGAAGACGACATCGGGGTGAAGTCACTACAGGGGTAAGGCGCGATTCACGTAAACTGCCTGTCTGAGATCAAAGATATCAAAGAAAAACTGTGGAAATGTGCTACGAATTGGTGAGACGTCAAATAGGACCAATTTGAGGATTCACGGCAATGTCGGACAAAGACAAGGTTTTTTCGGGCTCCATCCCTGACATCTACGATGACTATCTCGTACCTCTGATTTTTGAATCCTACGCAAAAGATATGGCACAGAGAGTTGCGCGTGTTGGTCCCAATGCTGTGTTGGAAACAGCTGCAGGAAGCGGTGTGGTCACCCGCGCCCTAGCGCCCTTGCTGAAAGACGAAGCCCGCTATGTCGTGACGGACTTGAATCCACCGATGTTGGACCGAGCGGCAAAGCAGCAGCCCGATGATACTCAAATCGAATGGCAACAGGCCGACGCAATGTCCTTGCCGTTCGATGATGAGACTTTTGATATCATGTGTTGTCAGTTTGGCATGATGTTCCTACCCGACAAAGCGGCGGGATATACCGAAGCATTCCGCATGCTTCGTGAGGGTGGCCAGTTCATCTTCAACGTTTGGGACAAGATCGAGAATAACGAATTTGCACAGAACGTCACCGCGACGGCAACGCGATTTTTCCCCGACGATCCGCCAATTTTCTTGGAGCGGACACCACATGGTTACCATGACATCGCATCCATCAAGAGCGAGCTGCAAAGTGCCGGATTTAGTGGCGTTGAAGTCCACACGATTACCGAACAAAGCCATGCAGAGAACGCCCGCATTCCAGCCATTGCTTATTGCCAAGGCACTCCTTTGCGGAATGAACTGTTAGACCGCGACGCTAGCTGTTTGGACAAAATCACGAACGCCGCGGCAGTAGACATCGAACAGGTCTTCGGTTCGGGCGCAGTTACCGGAAAAATACAGGGGTTTGTTATTGTTGCTTCGAAGTAGGACTCGAGGTTGCCGAGTTCCTCAAGAGGGTTGATTGGCCCTCACTAAAAGCTTCAGTGGTCCAGTTCGAGCCCAATACAATCGTTGCTTTGGCGGTTAAGACCTGAACTACAGAGCTGGGTTTAAGTAGTTCAGAATGGCGGTCATTCGCATCATAACTTTACGAATTACATGGGTGGCGCCGACCTTCTCGGTGTAAATTGCCACGGTACCAACTGCCCCTGGAACCATAAACACGGCATCATCTGGATTGTTGGAATTGATACGTATCAAGAACGGTTCCGAAGTGACATTCACTGCTGCTGCAATTGAGCCGGAGACTTGTGCCTGACCGCCGGAAACTGCTGGAATAACACGGTCCACGGTTCCAAAAATCAGCTTTCCCGGCTGCGTTTTTAAGGCGATTTCAACTTGCTGTCCGTGTTTTATGTGCCTCAGGTATATTTGGTGTATCTGCGCCACGGGTCCAGATTCAGCCGTGTCTACAAAAGCCATGGCCGGTGCGAATGGTAAGCTAACCGCCCTCTGTCCGACAGACAGAGCCATATTGGTCACATAGCCATCGCCTGGCGCGCGAACAATCGTTTGATCTAAGTTCCAGAGAGCCTGGTCCAGACTGGTTTCGGCCTCGGCCAGCTTGGCAACCTTGCCGCTTGGCATGACCGCCCCCAACTCAGCTTCAGCTCGGGTCACTGAGGCGCGAGCCGAGTCCACTGCTGCAGATGCCTGATCCAGATCGCTTGTACGACGATCAAGGCGGTTTTCTGAATAGGTTCCACTTTCCACTAACTTTTTATCGTCGTCATAGCGAGATTGGGCCAAGTCCTTTTGAGCAGTTGCCTGACGCAAGCTGGCTTGCGCTGTTTTCAACGCTTCTAGGTCCTGTACCGACTGCGCCTGGACACGCACTAGGTTGGCCTCGGCAATGTCTACAGATTGCTGAAACGGAACGGGGTCGATGCGAAAAAGGACATCTCCCTTTTTCATCGAAACATTAGGGTTAGCAACAACTTCAACGACTTGCCCTGCAACATTCGGCACGATTTGAACTACACGGGTCATGATGCGAACTGGGCCGGAGGGCGCCCCCCACTGCATTGGGATGAAAAGAAAGATCAACAAAAGAACAATCCAACCACCGGTAGTTGCCCAGGTTGCCTTTGTGTCCGGAAGAACTTTGGCACGGATCAGAACAAAAAGAACCGCCACATAGATGAGCGTGAGAAACACAATCATGACGTTGCCTCCTCATCAGTTTTGGGGAGTTGCTGTTCTGACGATATGTAAAAGGCCCAAACCAGCGCTAGTGGCCAGAACACACCAAGTGCTAACGCACCGAGCCAGCCAGCCACATTCACTGCTTCGTACTGAGGATGGTTGCGTTGCTTAGCAATACGCCCTGGTAGCATGGCCAAAAACACGAAAACAACGATTACCGTGCCAATGATAACGATGAGCACAACCCACGCAAAAATATCTAAAACGCTCACGAGTGCCCCTCCAATTGATTGAAATGAGGTTAACATATTTGGCCGTATTAATGAAAGCAGACAGACTTAAACACTCTCTACCCACTGAACCTTTGCATTTTGAACCGGCTCCCGTCTTTGGCACCCTTTCCAAGTAAACCGGGCCAAATGGTATGCTTCACCATTCGAGATGGAAGCCGCTTTCGGGAAGACACCGATATCAGTTCTTTTGCCGATAAACAGCGGCTGTGAAACGTTCGCGCCGAATTATGTTGAATCGTGGGATAGCCAGAAAGCTCTGCGCCGGGAACGTTCAATCGAACTTTCCCCATCGCCGCTGCGAAGACAGGTCTGAAAGCACGAAACCGCCGTTCATATCACGATACACAGGCTCACGTCGCACGGTCGCATCGAGCCGTAGCATCCACCCCTCCCGCTAAACGAGAAATTATGCTACTTTGTCGGCACCTTTATTAAAGGAGCTGACCAATGCGTCTGTCGATAATTCCCGTCACTGCCCTACTGCTTACAGCCTGTGCGCCTGAGCCAGCGCCCGTCACTGGATCGCTGCCATTCTTTGGGGATGGTTACCGTTTCAAAGGTGACGTTTGTCGCCGTCTTGGGGAATCTGATGCCACAGCAGAGTATCTTGACCACACCGCAGACCTTGTTGGCTGCCCTGAAGATGCAGAAAACCTAGGTGTCTTTGTCATCGACACCAGCGCGGTAGAAGTCGCACGGCAGGATGGCTACGTGATCTATTCAGTGCCGATTTCCTAAGCCCAAACAAAAAAAGGCCCCACAAATGCGAGGCCTCTTTCAACATATTGCAAGCAATCAGGGCAGCAATACGGCGTCGATCGCGTGAATTGTACCGTTTGAGGCCGCAACATCGGCGATGACTACTGTCGCGCCATTTACTTTTACGCCGTCGCTGCCGTTGATCCCCAGCGTTCCGCCTTGCACGGATGTCAGCTTACCGTGCTTGCCTACAAGTGAGCTGGCCGGGTAGTTGCCTGCAACGACATGGTAGGTCAGGATTTTGATCAGCTGGTCTTTGTTTTCTGGCAGCAGCAAGCTGTCGACAGTGCCTTCTGGCAGGGCCGCAAAGGCTGCGTTAGTTGGGGCGAATACTGTGAATGGGCCGGGCCCTTTCAACGTATCGACCAGACCTGCTGCGCCAACGGCTGCGACCAAGGTCGAGAAATCTCCGTTGCCGGATGCCACATCAACGATGTCGCCAGTGCCTGACGTTGTTGCACAACCTGCAACAAGCGCCATAAGGCCTACAGCGCCACCAGTTTTCAAAAGCGTTCTACGGATCATTTTGTCTCTCCATTGGATGTTTGATAAACTGAATACGGGGCGATCATCGCGTCGGATCAAATTTAGTTTACTTTTTTTGATAAAGACAATGATCTGCCCCCCTCCCGTTACGTCATCCATCTCCCCCTTGAGCCCCGCGCACCTTGACCACCCTGGCGTTTTTGGGCCTACTCCGCCAACTCAGAGGAGGCTTCCATGCACATACCTGCGATCACGGGCACCGGTGTTTTCACGCCAGATCAGGTCATTACGAACGCCGAGTTGGTACACGCGTTCAACGCTTACGTTGATCTTTTCAACATCGAAAATGCAGATGCGATTGCAGCCGGTACGCTGGAACCAAAAGCGCATTCCTCAGAAGATTTTATTCTCAAGGCGTCCGGCATTCAGCAACGCCATGTCATAGATAAAACGGGCATCCTTGATCCCAAGGTGATGCACCCGCTGTTGCGCCAACGCAGTGATGACGAGCCGTCCCTGATGGCCGAAATGGCGTTAGACGCGGCGCGCAAAGCCTTGGCACAAGCAGGCAAGCAGGCCACTGACGTTGATGCGGTCATTTGCGCCGCCTCCAACCTTGAACGCGCCTATCCTGCTGTCGCGATTGAGATTCAGGAGCTCTTGGGCATCAACGGTTTCGCCTTCGACATGAATGTCGCGTGTTCCTCTGCGACCTTTGGCATACAGGCCGCTGCAGACATGGTGCGCTCGGGCTCAATCCGCTCCGCACTCGTGTTAAACCCCGAGATTTGCTCGGCCCATCTTGAGTGGCGCGACCGCGATTGTCATTTCATCTTTGGCGACGTAGCCACCGCCACACTAATCGAACGTGCCGAGGACGCTGCAGGTCCGTATTTTGAGATAAAATCAACGCGTTGCGCCACGCAATTCAGCAATAATATCCGCAACAACAACGGCTATCTACGCCGTTCCCGACCAGACGGCATGACCGACAGGCGAGACATGCAGTTTATGCAGAACGGACGTAAAGTGTTCAAAGAAGTGCTGCCAATGGTGTCCGAACACGTCGCGAATCATATGAAGGCAGAAGATATGCAAGCCGATGATTTAAAACGGCTTTGGCTGCATCAGGCGAATAAGTCGATGAACGACTTCATCGGACGCAAGGTACTGGGCCGCACACCTGAGCCAGGTGAGCAGCCAAATATCCTGCAAGACTATGCCAACACGTCATCCGCGGGCTCAATCATTGCATTCTCCAAATATTCCAGTGACTTGAAAGATGGCGACAAAGGGCTGATCTGCTCGTTTGGTGCGGGCTATTCCGTCGGATCCGTCATTGTCGAACGACACGGCTAGAGCGATTTCAGCGATACCCGTTTATGGACGTCTTCGGTGCTTTCAACGCGCTCCGAATAGCGATCCACGAGGTAGTCGGAACGCCCTCGTACCATCCATGTGAATTTCACCAACTCTTCCATCACATCGACAATCCGGGCATAAAACGGCCCCTTGGGAAGGCGGCCTTCGCTGTCAAACTCCAACCAAGCTTTTGGGATACTTGATTGATTGGGAATGGTGACCATCCTCATCCAGCGTCCCAATATCCGCATCTGATTGACGGCATTAAACGATTGCGAACCACCGCTTACCTGCATGATCGCCAGCGTTTTACCTTGGGTCGGGCGGATGCCGCCTTGCAATGACAAGGGCAGCCAATCGATCTGGGATTTCATAATGCCGGTCATCGCCCCGTGGCGCTCTGGGCTGGACCAAACCATCCCTTCGGCCCAGACAGCCATCTCACGCAGCTCGGCGACCTTTGGATGGTCATCCTCTGCGCCATCAGGCTGTGGCAGACCTTTGGGGTCAAAAATGCGGATCTCGCATCCCAGATGCTGCAAAATACGCGCCGATTCCTCGACAGCCCGTCGCGAGTAGCTCTGTTCACGAAGCGACCCATAGAGCAGCAGAATTCGCGGCTTGTGCCCCGGATCACCCGGCGCTTTCAGCGCGTCAATATCGAGGGGTGGCAGTTGATCTAGCGCAAGGCTTTGCAGGTCGTGATCAGACACTTTCGTCCTCAAGATGGAGTTTCATGTCGATCAACACCTGTTGCAACAACGTGGTCTCACGCAGCAGCCGCTTGGCTTCGTTCATGGTGATCTTACCGTCTTCCATCGACTGTTGGTATTCCGACATCAACATCGCAAAACGCTGACTTAAGGCGATAACGTCCGAATACACACCACCTGAGCGCTCTTCATTGGGGCGGCGGTCATCAAAGTTGAGGCCAATCCCCTTCAGTTCCGCCAAAGCAGCAGTCACATGCGGGTAAGACGCCGCATCTTCCAACTGCGCCACAGCATCAACCGGCATAAAGCGGTCCGCATGTTCTTCATTGTCTGAGTAATACCGGCCCAGCGTCGCTTTGGACTTCCCGGTCAACACACAGGCAGGTTCAATGCCCACATCTTTTACCAACGCTTCGGTATGCTTTTTCAGATAGCTGCCATATCCGGCCATACAATTAACCCTGTCTTCAAACCTGTTTACCCGCGTCGCGCGGGGAAAGCCGAGACCCTTTTCCCATTATTGAGCGGGATCGTAAATGTCATTGTTGTATCTGTGCTGATAGCAATATCAGAGGTTCGAGTAACCGGTGACCCTGGCCGGCGTCTTATACTGGTTCGTGTGCTTCTGTTTGGTGGGGGGAGACAGTCTGGAGCAATCTAGCATCATGGCACACGGATCAGATCTATCTGCCTAAGGGCACTTGCGGATTTGGCGCGCCTCGTCGTAACACAGCGACCATGGCAAAGCTTTATTTCAACTATTCCACCATGAATGCAGGCAAATCCACTGTCCTGCTGCAGGCTGCGCACAACTATGTCGAACGCGGCATGATTCCCTATTTGATGACCGCGCATCTGGACAACCGGACCGGTCCTGCGCAAATCGCGTCCCGTATCGGGATCGCGCAACCCGCCGATACTTTCGCGCCGGGTGAGGATTTATTCGCCAAGTTGAAAAAGCGGATTGCCGCCGGTCCCTGTGCTTGCGTGTTCATCGACGAGGCACAATTTTTAAGCGAGCCGCAAGTTTGGCAACTCGCCCGTGCTGTTGACGATCTAAATTTGCCGATCATGTGCTTTGGTTTGCGGGTGGATTTTCGCGGCGCGCTGTTCCCTGGCTCTGCCACATTGCTCGCGCTGGCTGACGAAATGCGCGAAGTGCGCACGATCTGCCATTGCGGCAAGAAAGCAACCATGGTTGTGCGCCAAGGATCAGACGGCAAAGCGCTACGGGACGGTGCTCAAGTGCAAATCGGCGGGAACGAGACCTACGTATCTTTGTGCCGACGTCACTGGCGCAAAGAGGTCGGGGATAAACCCAGCTAAACGGCGTTAGGCGGCAGCTTTCCTGCAAAAAACGCTTTCAAATTATCGACTGCCATCATCATCATATTCACACGGATTTCCTGCGCTGCTGTCCCTAAATGCGGCAACAGCACCACGTTATCCAGATCACGCAAAGCTTGCGGCACGGTGGGCTCAAACTCATAGACATCAAGGCCCGCGCCACCAATCTCGCGGTTCTGCAATGCTGTGATCAAAGCAGCCTCATCGACCACATCACCACGCGCAATATTGATGAGACGTGCATGGGGCTGCATGGCATCAAGCACAGATTTGTCGATCAGGTGCCATGTCTCAGGAGACGCGGGGACCGCCGTGACCAGCACATCAACTTCACCAGCAAGCGCCTTGAGGTCACCGTTATATACCGCATCGAAATCAAGCTCTTTGGCACCGCGCCCTGTGTAGCGCACCTTCATACCAAATCCAAAATGGCAGCGCCGCGCAATCGCTTGACCGATGCGACCCATCCCGACAATCCCAACGGTTTTGCCGCTCAGGTGGAGGCCAAGCATTTGGGTCGGGTGCCAGCCTTCCCACTTGCCGGAACGGACCAGCCGTTCACCTTCACCCGCGCGCCGGGCACTCATCAACATCAGCGTCATCGCGATATCGGCCGTGGCATCCGTAACAGCCCCCGGCGTATTCGTCACAACCACCTCATGCGCCTTTGCTGCGGTCACATCCAAATGGTTATAACCCACACCAAAATTGGCGAGAATCTTGCAGCGTATACTAGGCACTTCCGCAAAAACCTCGGCGGAAAATTGATCACCAAGGGTTGGCAATACCCCATCGAAATTCTGCAATGCTGCACGCAACTCATCCCCGCTCAATGGCCCGGTCAGCTCTCGGGTCGTGACGTCGAACCCCTCGAGTGCGGCATGAATTTCACCTGGCAACGGTCTGGTAACTAGTATCTTTTTCAATGCATGCGCCCTCCGATTGGCACTTCTTGATCAGGCGATAGCAGAACTACAGCACCTGTTTCATCAGGCACGCCCAAGACCAATACCTCGGACATGAAAGGCCCAATCTGGCGCGCGGGAAAGTTCACGACCGCCATGACCTGTCGCCCCACCAACGCAGCCGGCGTGTAGTGCACCGTCAATTGAGCAGATGTCTTGCGCACGCCAATCTCGCCCCCGAAATCAATCCAAAGCTTGATTGCAGGCTTGCGCGCTTCCGGGAATGCCTCAGCCCGCGTCACGCAGCCAACCCGTATGTCGACTTTGAGAAAATCGTCAAAATCAATTTCAGCCACCCGCTAACTCCCTTGATCGATCCGCGGCAGCCTTTACCGCCCGCCGCAGCAACGCTGGAAAACCGTCGGCCTCATTCATCAACACCTCAAGGGCGGCTTGCGTTGTGCCGTTGGGGCTGGTGACATTGACCCGTAATTGCGCGGGCTCTTCTGCGGCCGAAAATGCCAACGCGCCCGCCCCCGCAACAGTTGCCTTTGCCAATTGCATCGAAAGTGCCGGATCCAAGCCTTCGGCTTCACCAGCCGCCGCCAAGGTTTCAATCATGTGAAACACATAGGCCGGGCCCGACCCGCTGACGCCTGTCACTGCGTCGATCTGCGCCTCGTTCTCCAGCCGCACCACCTGCCCCACAGCGGATAAAAGCGCTTCGGCTTCATCCATCCCTTGGCTGCCCGAATGGGCATTGCCTGCAATCGCTGTGATCCCCTGACCGATGGCAGCGGGCGTATTTGGCATCGCGCGAACAATCGGTGTGTTCGTTCCGAGAATATCTTCGAAATAAGTGATCGTGGTACCGGCAGCGATGCTCACAAAAAGCGTGTCGCCATTGCCCATCGCCTGCAACGTCGGCAGCGCATCCGCCATCATCTGCGGTTTAACTGCGACCAAAACGATGGCAGGAACCGCGGGCAATGCCTCGTTCAGATGCAGTCCTTGGTCTTGTAACCAGGCTGAAGGATAAGGATCGTTGACCCAAACAGATGACGGCGGCAGGCCACGCTCCAACCACCCCGCCAACATCGCAGATCCCATCTTGCCACAGCCCAAAAGCACAAGCCCTTGATCAGCAATCCGCGTGTTTTCCATGGTAAGATTCCCTCGATTTATTCGAGAGATTGTTACGCGCGCCCGTAAGCTTCGGCAATGGCCACCTGCAACGCTTGGCGCGGGGTCCGGTCGCCCCAGATCAACAGCTGCATCGCGGGATAGTACCGCTCTGCGCTCAGCACCGCGGCACTGATCATCGTATCGATCTGATCAGGACTGGCGACATGTCCACCCGACAAAACAAGACCGTAGCGGAAAACCGACAGCTTTTGCTCAGGCCAATAGGTAAAGGCACCGGCCCAGCATTGATCATTAATATCATTGAGCAACTCATAAAGCTGCGGAAGTTTCTCTTCGGGCGGCTCCATCTCAAACG
The DNA here is from genome assembly GCF_003352085.1 of Sulfitobacter sp. SK012. Lineage (NCBI taxonomy): Bacteria > Pseudomonadati > Pseudomonadota > Alphaproteobacteria > Rhodobacterales > Roseobacteraceae > Sulfitobacter > Sulfitobacter sp. SK012. The sequence goes on along the minus strand of NZ_CP025804.1, from coordinate 914,676 downwards.
TGCAGATCAAGCGTAGGGTTTCGTCAAAGGCGGACCAAGCCAAGGTCAGCGAATACGTCCGCCACTGGCCTTGGACGGCCATCGCTATCTGCTCGTCAGAAATGCGGTCAAAATCCCAGTCATGGTGGGCTGCCAGCGTTTCCACAATGTCGATTGGGTGAATGTCGTCTTCCAGATACTGCTCGGATAGGGTCATTTCGCCACCTCTTTTTTATCTGCTCGCAGGCTGAGGCCGTGTCACGCCCCATCCTTAGGTATTCGCGCTACAGGGTGCCTATACTAGGTACGTCCTATACCAAATATGGTGACGGGCCAGCGACTCTCTGACAACCCCTTATCTTGGGGATAACCCCAAAATCTTGTGGATGAATTGGAAGTTCTCCCCAAAATAGGGTAAAGTGAAAGCCGCAGACGTGAAAAAGCCCCCACAAAATGCGGGGGCTAGGTCGCCCCAACTTGGCGACACATTAATCGATGTAATGGCGCGTCAGCACCGCTCTTGGATCAAGACTTGCCTTCAAGTGCATCCAGACGCGTTTTCAGCGCCTCATTCTCTTCGCGCGCTTTTTGCGCCATCGCACGCACCGCATCGAATTCTTCGCGCGTGACAAAATCCCGGTCCGCCAACCAACGGTCCATCAGACCCTTCATGGCTGTTTCGGCCTCGTCTTTCGCACCTTGGGCGACGCCCATTGCGTTTGTCATTATCTGGCTGATGTCATCGAAAATCTTGTTACGTGATTGCATGTCCGGGTCTCCTACCGTCTGGCTTATTCACTATATGGTGTCTCAACGGACCTGCCGCAAGGTTGACTTCCCCGCGCGGGCGCGCTCAATCAGCGCATGATCGCAATGCTGCCCTTCCCCGATATCGCGCCCGAAATCTTTACGATTGCTTTCGGCAGCTTCAGCTTTTCGCTTCGCTGGTACGCCTTGGCCTATATCGTAGGCATCTTGATTGGATGGCGCGTCGCATTACAGGCCGCAAAAACGTATCGCTTGTGGCGCGATGATACGCCACCAATGACCCCTGCGCAGATCGAAGACATGCTGACGTGGATCATCCTCGGCGTCATTCTGGGCGGGCGTCTGGGGTATGTGCTGTTTTATCAGCCCGGCGTCTATCTCTCTGAACCTGCGCGAATTCTGCAGGTCTGGGAAGGCGGGATGTCCTTTCACGGTGGCGCGCTTGGGGTCATCGGTGCGGCACTGATCTATACGTGGCGCAACAAATTGCCCTGTGTCTCGACTGGCGATCTGATTTGCCTTGGCCTTGCACCTGGTTTGTTGCTGGGACGTATCGCAAATTTCATCAATGCAGAACTTTGGGGCCGCCCAACCGACCTGCCGTGGGGCGTCGCCTTTCCAACGCAGGCCGCGCAGTACTGCCCTGATATCGCCGGCATTTGTGCCCGCCATCCCTCCCAACTTTACGAAGCCCTTTTGGAAGGGCTTGTCCTTGGGGGCGTTTTGATCTGGATGGCATGGCGGCGCGGTGCGCTTAAACACGAGGGGCGGATCACCGGCACGTTCCTAGCAGGATACGGGCTCGCCCGCTTTGCCGTGGAGTTTTTCCGTCAGCCCGATGCCCAGTTTGTAACGGAGGGAAACCCTCTTGGCTTGGCTTGGCAATTGGCAGGATACGGCCTGACCATGGGACAGATTTTGTGTATTCCGATGATCGCCGTGGGCGCTATTCTCATCGGACGTGCCCGCAGCACCACATGAGCCTGCAGGACCTGATCACCGCCCAGATCACGGCTCAGGGGCCGATCAGCGTGGCAGAATATATGTCCACCTGCCTAATGCATCCGACACTTGGGTATTACACCACGGCGCACCCTTTCGGGCAGGCCGGCGATTTTGTCACCGCGCCTGAGATCAGCCAAATGTTTGGGGAATTGATCGGGTTGGCACTCGCCCAAACCTGGCTTGATCAGGGATCACCAACCCCCTTCACCCTCGCAGAGCTCGGACCCGGGCGCGGCACCCTGATGGCCGACATTCTGCGTGCGACCCGCTCTGTGCCCGGCTTTTTAGACGCGGCTGACATGGTCTTGCTCGAGGCGTCGCCTTCCTTGCGCGAGACCCAATCGACCTTACTGCCGCAGGCCAGATGGATCGACCACATCGATGAACTGCCTGAACGCCCTTTGCTGCTGATCGCAAATGAATTTTTCGACGCGCTGCCCATCCGCCAATTTGTTCGAGACGACACACGTTGGCGCGAACGGCAAATCGGCCTCAGGGATAACGCGCTGACTTTCGGCCTTGGCCCCGCATCTGTGCAGCCTGCGCTAGCGCACCGGCTTGAGGACACCAAACACGGTGATATGGTCGAAGACTGCCCCACTGCCGCGCCAATGCTGAGCGTCGTTGCCGCGCGCATCGCAACCCATGGCGGCGCAGCGCTCGTGATCGACTATGGTGACTGGCGCAGCTTAGGTGACACCCTCCAAGCGGCACAAAACCACCGAACCGTCGATCCGCTGACCGATCCGGGCAAATCCGACCTGACCGCACATGTTGATTTTGAAGCACTTATCCAATCCTGCGCGCCCTGCACCCATAGCCGTGTGACGCCGCAAGGTGTGTTTCTTGAGCGCCTCGGCATTACGGCGCGTGCCCAAATGCTCGCCGCCAATTTGACCGGACCCGCGCTGGAAACTCACATCGCCACACATCGACGGTTGACGCACCCGACGGAAATGGGAAACCTGTTCAAAGTAGTTGGCCTTGTTCCTCAAGGCACAGCCCTACCTCCGGGATTGGAACCATGACACTAGAAATTTTGACGGCAGACAGCCTCGCCCCATTGCGCCATGGTTTTTTTACCCGTCGGGGCGGCGCTTCATCGGGGGTGTTTTCCGGGTTAAACTGTGGGAGCGGGTCATCCGATCAGTCCGAAATTGTCACCATCAACCGCAACCGTGTGGCCAGTGCTATGTCGGTAGAACCTGAAAACCTCGTCGGCGTTCATCAAATCCATTCCCCCGACGTCGTTACGGTCACGGGCCCACTTGCTGACAAACCGCGCGCAGATGCAATGGTTACAGCCATGCCCGGGCTGGCCCTGTCGGTGCTCACGGCCGATTGCCAGCCTGTGTTATTTGCCGACGCAGAAGCGGGTGTGATTGGTGCCGCCCATGCTGGGTGGCGCGGCGCACTTGATGGCGTTCTGCAAGCCACGGTCGATGCTATGGTCAGCCTAGGGGCAGAACGTGAAAGCGTCGTTGCCGTTATCGGTCCCGCCATCAGCCAAACCGCCTATGAGGTCGGCCCGGAGTTCATGGACAGTTTCATAGCGAAAGACCCAGAATATTCACGGTTCTTCGCCCAAGGCAGCGGAGATCGTTTAATGTTTGACCTACCAGGGTTTGGCCTTGACCGGTTGCGAGATGCTGGGGTGGGCCTGGCGGAATGGACTCGCCATTGCACTTTCTCTGATCCGGATCGGTTTTATTCTTATCGCCGTACCACCCACGCCAAGGAAGCCGACTATGGCCGCATGATCGCGGCCATCGCTCTTTGACACGGGCTCAATTGCGGCAAAACATGACCGGCAATTGCCATATTCAGGTGGGCTGAGTTGCTGCCGGCACCATAAACCCGCCATTTTAGCCCAACAAACTAGGGTTAACGGATGAATGCGGCCAGAAGGCATAATTCGCCAAAACTCTTAGGCAACTTTTTCTATTTTCCATGATCCCGCCCTAATGAAACCCGATTGCACCGTCATGTTTAAAGGCAATCAGGGACAAAACAGTGCCCAAGACACGGCAGGAGATGAACATGAAAACCAACAAACGCTTTACCAAGTCGATCACTGAAACTGCGGCAAAGAATGATACCGTGATGCCTTGGGCACGTGGTGCACGTCGCGCAGCGTTTATCGCCAAGCGCACCGCTGAACCTCTTCGCAAGTCGGCCTAACCGGACCCACCAATTATTCCCATACGGCACGTCTGTATCCCCCGGACGCCGTTAAAAGGCCCCTCGTGCGTTGATTCGCGCGGGGGGTTTCTTGTTTGCAGCCAATTGTGGCAGTGCCGGAAAGTCGGCCGAAACAAATCCATAGAATTTCGTCAGATTGATGCCCATTTTTGCTTCAATGTCTTCCAAACTTTGACAATTGGGCGATTTGATGGCGATTTAGTCCACCTAAGAGACACGAAGTAACAAGTATTCGTTATTTCCGTCGTTGTTGGTGGGGACCGACGCGGATGTGACCAACCGATATGGTGATCGCATGACATTAACTGCCACGACCACGCGCGCGTATGTCCAAACCCAGAGTGGAGTGAACGCAATCGCCCCCAGATCTGCCGATATGCGCGGCTCGGCTTTGCAGACCCAATCGAAGCGGAGTTTCGAGGTGACGGCCCTGCGTAGCGACGGGTCTCTCTTTATCGGTCAATCCAGAGGCCCTGCTATTCCTTTGTTCGAATCCGCCTTTTCCGCCTTCGCGCGCGGCAGTTTGATCCAGACAACCATGGGTCCCGTTGCTGTCGAAGACCTTCAACCCGGCGACATGATCGAGACGTCCACCAAAGAACCCGCCAAGCTTATTTGGATCGGGTCCTCGTCTTTTGTGCCCGCAGAGACTGGCAGGCGCACCCCGTTGATCCGGTTCATGGCCGATAGTTTTGGTGAAAGCCGCCCCAGCGCGTTTTTGACTGTGGGTCCGGGTGCCCGCATTCTCCAAACACCACCCGCTTTGCGCGCAATAGCTGACGGTCAGCAATTGCTGACCCCGGCCCGCCAATTTGTAGATGGTGTGAATGTGATCGAGGTGGCTCCACCGACGCCCGTTCGGCTTTTCCACATTTGTTTGTCGCGTCATGCGGTGATCAAGGTCGGTGGATTGGAGATGGAAACGTTTCATCCCGGTGCCAACACCACACGCGATATCAGCCACGCCCTAAGGGATCGGTTTTTGTCGCTCTTTCCGCAGATTGGCCATATCTCTGACTTCGGCCCGCTTGCGCATCAACGTGCACCAAAAGAGGACACATTGATTGGCTAGCTCAAGCTTTGACGCTGAGCCGTTCTTCAAGCACGTCAAAGGGAACGCCGGGATCATCCTTGGCCCCTCGGATAACAAGGCTCGTCTTAACGCTTGCTACATTAGGCGTGGTTAGCAATTTGCTGGTCAAAAAGCTCTGAAAGCTCGACAGATCTGGGGCCACACATTTGAGGATGAAATCAACCTCACCGTTCAACATGTGACACTCGCGCACCAATGGCCAACTGCGGCATTTATCCTCAAAGGCACTTAGGTCTGTTTCAGCTTGGCTCGCGAGCCCCACCATTGCAAAAACCTGCACCTCAAACCCGAGTTCGCGCGCGTCCACATCCGCATGATAGCCACGGATCATACCTTGCTCTTCGAGCGTGCGCACCCGGCGCAGACAAGGTGGCGCAGAAATACCAACGCGTTTGGCCAGCTCGACATTCGTCATGCGCCCGTCTGATTGCAGCTCAGCCAGAATTTTCCGATCAATAGGATCGAGACGTGTGCCTGCCATAAAAGCCCCCAGCAAATTTGCAATTATTATAGCATCACCACTCGCACGCGCAATAATGTTTCACAAGAGCGCAACAATCTTTCTGAGCGCGAAAAGAAACTCACCGAGGTGCCGCGTCGTTACTCATGCAAATTCCAATACAGCGACAACGAGGGGTTTAAGCCCACCCGGCTGATCGCTATATCATCTTGGCTGCCGCAAAACACCTTGAAGGGGACCAACATGGCCGAGACGCGTACTACAAAGCTTTTGATTATTGGCTCCGGTCCGGCGGGTTATACCGCTGGTGTTTACGGGAGTCGTGCGATGCTCGATCCTATTTTGGTTCAAGGTATTGAGCCCGGTGGCCAGTTGACCACTACCACCGAGGTCGAAAACTGGCCCGGCGACACCGAAGTTCAAGGCCCCGACCTGATGGTTCGCATGGAGGCGCATGCCAAGGCGATGGGCACCGAAATTATCGGAGACATCATTATCGATCTGGACCTGTCCAGCCGCCCTTTCAAAGCCAAGGGCGACAGCGGCACAACCTACGTAGCCGATGCTGTCATTTTGGCGACTGGTGCACGGGCCAAATGGCTCGGGATGGAAAGCGAAGAGAAATTCAAAGGCTTCGGCGTAAGTGCTTGTGCCACCTGTGATGGATTTTTCTACCGCAACCAAGAGATTGTCGTGATCGGCGGAGGCAATACAGCTGTGGAAGAAGCGCTGTTTTTGACCAAATTTGCCTCCAAGGTGACCCTGGTGCATCGCCGCGATGAGTTGCGCGCCGAAAAGATCTTGATCGATCGGTTGATGAAGAACCCCAAGATTGAGCCTCTGTGGTTCCACGAGCTGCATGAAGTTTACGGCACCGAAAACCCGCTAGGCGTTGAAGGTATTAAGGTGAAGCACACCAAAACTGGTGAAATCACCGACATCGCGGCCAAAGGTGTTTTTGTGGCCATCGGGCATGCTCCTGCGAACGAGCTGGTTAAGGACACGCTCGAAACGCATATGGGCGGCTATGTGGTGACCAAACCGGACAGCACTGAAACCTCGATACCGGGCGTTTTTGCGGCTGGCGATTTGACTGATCATGAATACCGTCAAGCGGTCACCAGCGCCGGAATGGGCTGTATGGCAGCGCTTGAGGCGGAGCGCTTCTTGTCCCAAGAAGGTGACGAGACGGCCGTGCAAAGCGAACAACCTCAGACTGAGGAAGCGTAGCTAAACAAATACGTCTACCCCAAGCCCTGCAAAAATCGCACATCCGCCATGCATTCGCCTAAAAACAGGTTGAAACGCTTGAACTGAGCCTAATCCTAGGAGTAGACGGCCTCCATCCGGGCTGTGGCCCCAAACCAATGAGAACCTGACATGCAAACGCCAAACCTCGCCCCCATTCCTGAACTTTATGTGTCCTACGAGTCGGCACAAAAAATGAAAGTTGAGGCGGGTAATCTGGTCAGCCACGACCTAACGCCACGGCAGATCTGCGATCTTGAGCTGCTCATGAACGGCGGTTTTAACCCGCTTAAGGGTTTTCTGGGCGAAGATGACTACATCGGGGTCGTCGAAAACATGCGTCTTGCGGATGGCGCGCTGTGGCCAATTCCGATCAACCTTGATGTCTCAGAAGACTTTGCAGCCAAGCTGAAACTTGGCCAAGATATCGCGCTGCGCGACCAAGAAGGCGTGATCCTTGCCACCATGACAGTGACCGACCGCTATGAGCCCAACAAGGCACGCGAAGCTGAAATGGTATTTGGTGCAGATGACGACGCCCACCCAGCGGTGAACTACCTGCACAACCAAGCCGGCAAAATCTATCTTGGCGGTCCGGTCACTGGCATCCAACAGCCCGTACATTATGATTTCCGCGGTCGTCGCGACACGCCAAACGAGCTGCGCGCATATTTTCGCAAGATGGGCTGGCGCAAAGTTGTCGCCTTCCAGACCCGCAATCCACTGCACCGTGCGCATCAAGAACTGACCTTCCGTGCTGCGCGCGAAGCACAAGCCAACTTGCTGATCCATCCCGTTGTTGGCCTGACAAAGCCCGGCGATGTTGATCACTTTACCCGTGTGCGTTGCTACGAGGCCGTGCTCGATAAATACCCTGCCGCCACAACAGCGATGAGCCTGTTGAACCTTGCAATGCGCATGGCCGGCCCTCGCGAAGCAGTTTGGCACGGTCTGATCCGCAAAAACCACGGCTGTACACATTTCATCGTGGGCCGCGATCACGCGGGCCCCGGCAACAACTCCAAGGGCGAGGATTTCTACGGCCCTTACGAAGCACAGGACCTCTTTCGTGAACACCAAGAGGAAATGGGAATCGAAATGGTCGATTTCAAACACATGGTTTGGGTGCAAGAACGCGCGCAATACGAGGCCATGGACGAAATCAAAGACAAAGATGACGTCACCATCTTGAACATCTCGGGCACCGAACTGCGCCGTCGTTTGCAAGAAGGGCTGGATATTCCCGAATGGTTCTCCTTTCCTGAAGTCGTTAAGGAATTGCGCCGCACGCGTCCGCCGCGGGCGCAGCAAGGCTTTACCGTGTTTTTCACTGGTTTCTCAGGCTCTGGAAAATCCACCATCGCAAACGCGCTGATGGTCAAACTGATGGAAGCGGGCGGGCGTCCCGTTACACTGCTGGATGGTGATATTGTGCGCAAAAATCTCAGCTCCGAGCTGGGCTTTTCAAAGGAACACCGCGATCTGAACATCCGCCGCATCGGCTATGTCGCAAGCGAGATCACCAAGAACGGCGGCATTGCAATCTGCGCGCCAATCGCGCCCTACGCCACAACCCGTCGCGCTGTTCGTGAAGATGTCGAAGAGTTTGGTGCTTTTGTTGAAGTGCACGTCGGCACGTCGATTGAAGAATGTGAACGTCGGGACCGCAAAGGGCTTTATAAGCTGGCGCGCGAAGGCAAAATCAAGGAATTCACAGGGATTTCAGACCCCTATGATGTCCCTGAAACGCCTGAATTGCGGGTTGAGACCGAGAATGTTGACGTAGACAACTGCGCGCACCAAGTCTTGCTAAAGCTCGAAAACATGGGCCTTATCAAAGGCTAAGCGCCTAACAGTAAAGCAAAGGCCAGCCCGTCACAGGCTGGCCTTTAGCGTTTGTGCCGCGCGCAGTTCCAAATTATCCCACGCAGCCGCTTGCGGTTTCGTCGCTTTTAATGCCGGCAATAGCGCTTCATATTGTTGCCCCGTCGCGGCCCTTATCGCCGCCAAGAGCGCTTCTTTGCTTTCGCAAATGATCATGCCACCCGTGTCGATATGATCCGCAATATTTGGGCAACCCCAATAAATCGGCACCGTTTCGCAAAGCACCGCATCAACCAGCTTTTCGCTAAAATAGTGCTGCTCTCGGACATTTTCGATCACAACAGAAAAACGGTACGGCGCAAGCCCGTCAGACTTGTTCTCAAACGGCGCATATCCGCGTCCTAAAACCGTGACATCCAATCCTTCAGCCTGCACCGCCTCAATGACCTCGTGGCGCAAAGCATGGCCCGGTTGGTCCCGTTTGGCTGATGCGATCAACGAACACATCGCGGTTTTTGTGACATCTAAGTCTTGCCAATTCGGCACCCAAGATGTGCCATAGGCAAGGAAAAGTCCGTTGGGGATGGCAGCCAAAAGTGCCTCATTATAACTGAAAACTCGGAAAAATCTCCGCCATGTCAACCGCAGCCACTTAAGGTGACGGCCATGGATTACGGACGGCTCGACCACCATGATTGATACATGCGCCGACGTGCCGAAACGCGGTTGATAGTGCATCGCTGTTTTTGGAAACACGATCAGGTGGTCGCCAGGCGCAAGATCCCCAACCGTGCCTTTGGCGAGCCGTGCAGGGCGGCCCAACGGCCAATCCAAATCATCAAGGTCGAGGGCAGCCAGCTTTTTTCCAAGCCGTCCGCCATAGGGTAGCACGGCGATCGCTGGGTCGTTCATACTCTTGCCCCCTCAAAAAACAGCTTGATGTAGCTTTGTCATATCCCAGCAAATTAATGCCCGCAAAACAGCAAAAAGGCCGCAGTCCCCTGCGGCCCCCTAAACTTCTCCGAAGCTTCCGCTGCGGTCAATGCACCATCACGGGTGCATAGTCATGTTGCTTGGCCAATTCGAACGCCAGCTTGCGGTCGCCCACAAGGGCCAGTTGCTGGCCTTCCGAATCGTGAACCGCATAGAGCTGGTCCAGCCCTTCGGCCTGATCGCGCATCTCGCTCGGCAAATCGGTCACCAAGATCGGCTTCACATAAACCGTACGATCTGAGTTCTCCGGTGTATTTGTATCCTGCATTTTTTACCCCTTCCTAATATTAATCGTCTGAACAATCTTTTCCGGTTTCGCGCGGGTTAGGTCCACATGCAGCAGACCATTCTCCATCAGCGCCTCACCCACTTCAACCCCATCAGCGAGGACAAAAGAGCGTTGGAATTGGCGCGCTGCAATTCCGCGATGCAGAAAAACGCGCCCTTCGCTGTCGTCACGCTGGCGTCCACGGATCACCAGCTGCCCATCTTCAACAGTAATCGACAGGTCTTGTTCCGCAAAACCAGCAACGGCGAGCGTTATTCGGTAACTAAAGTCGGATGTTTGTTCGATGTTAAAAGGCGGATAGCCTTCATTGCCAGATTTCGCTGTGCGTTCAAGCACCCGTTCCAGCTGTTCGAACCCCAACATGTGGGGATACGATGCAAGCGTCATTTTCGTCATGCGACACGTCCTTATTCGAAAAGCGACAGTCAATTCTGCGGCCCCAGTTTTCGGCAACCGCTTGAGTTAAATATGGGTATGAAGGGACCGTGGCGCAAGGGCTATGCGCAGAAGCGGTTACGACCTATGTTCAAAGTTCAATAGCGCGACGGAATCAACCAACCCATGAACGACCACCTTGATCTGAAGATGAACTCCGATGAAGTCCTTCGTGTGGAATTGGCAGTTTTCAAACGCGAACACCGCGATCTCGATACGGCCATCACTGCTCTTGTTGAGAAGGCGATTGGCGATCAATTAACACTTCAGCGGCTGAAGAAACGCAAACTGCGCCTCAAGGATTTGATTGCACAGATCGAAGATCGCCTGACCCCTGACATCACCGCCTAAGCTTCGCGGGTTTGGCGCATTGCCACGGTGCGGGCTTTGGCTATAGTGCGCCCTCATCTTGATAGGGACGCTGCCGCCATGACCACCCCTCCTTTTGTCGGAATCATCATGGGCTCGCAGTCCGATTGGGCAACCATGCGCGAGGCCGCAGATCTGCTCACTGAGCTTGATGTGCCCTTTGATGCGCAAATTGTCTCCGCTCACCGCACACCTGATCGCCTTTGGGATTACGGCAAAACCGCCGTGGAACGTGGCCTTCAGGTCATTATTGCGGGTGCCGGGGGTGCAGCACATCTGCCAGGCATGATGGCCTCCAAGACACGGCTGCCTGTAATCGGCGTGCCAGTTCAAACCAAAGCCCTGTCAGGCGTCGATTCGCTTTATTCCATTGTGCAGATGCCGCGCGGCTATCCTGTTGCGACCATGGCGATCGGTGCTGCCGGCGCTGCCAATGCAGCACTGATGGCTGCGGGTATCCTAAGCCTTCAGGACCCTGCCCTAGCCAAGCGCCTCGATGCGTGGCGCGCCGCACTCTCCGCGTCCATCCCGTTGGTGCCAACCGATGACTGATCCATTGCCCGTCGGTGCTACAATCGGCATTCTTGGCGGTGGACAATTGGGCCGAATGCTTTCGGCCGCGGCCGCACGTTTGGGTTTGCGCTGCCATATCTTTGAACCCGGTGCCAACCCGCCCGCCGCAGACGTGGCCCATGCGTTGACCACCGCCAGCTATGATGACGCCGCCGCACTCGCCGCATTTGCGAAATCCGTCGATGTCGTCACGTTTGAATTTGAGAACATTCCCACTTCTGCCCTTGATGTGATTGAGGCACTTGTCCCCATTCGCCCAAATCGCGAAGCACTGCGTGTGTCCCAGGACCGCCTCACCGAAAAGGCGTTTCTGCAAGAGCTGGGCCTGACCGTTGCCCCCTTTGCGGACATTACCGATCTGGACAGCCTGTCAAACGCGCTCGAGCGCATCGGCGCACCCGCGATCCTTAAGACACGGCGCATGGGGTATGATGGCAAGGGGCAAGCCCGGCTCAAAACCGTTGATGATGCACCCGCAGCGCTTGCGGACATGAAGGGCGCACCGGCCATCCTTGAGGGCTTCGTCGACTTTAGCCATGAGGTTTCCGTCATCGCGGCGCGCAGCTCCACCGGCGAAGTCGCCTGCTTTGATCCCGGTGAAAACGTACATTTGAGTGGCATCCTTCACACCACCACCGTCCCCGCCAAGCTGTCCAACGCGCAGCGCACTGACGCGGTATTACTTGCGGGTCGGATCCTAAATGCCCTTGATTACGTTGGCGTTTTGGGCGTGGAACTGTTTGTGACGCCTGCAGGTTTGATCGTGAATGAAATTGCCCCTCGGGTGCACAACTCCGGCCATTGGACCCAAAACGGCTGTGCTATTGATCAGTTCGAACAGCACATCCGTGCAGTAGCTGGCTGGCCACTTGGCGATGGGACACGCCACAGCGACGTAGTTATGGAAAACCTGATCGGCGATGACGTAAACCGGGTGTCGGAATTGGCGCGTGAGGCCAACACAGCGCTCCATCTTTATGGCAAAGCCGATACCAAACCGGGCCGCAAAATGGGCCATGTGAACCGTATCATCCGGGCGGGCTAATGCATAAAGCGCGGTGCCACGGCCCCGGACATGTAGCTGACCCGGCCTGCGACAAACGTTGCAGCAACCCGCAAGGTTTCACGGTCGAGCACCAACAGATCGGCGCGCTGCCCTGTGGCAAGCACTCCGCGATCGTGCAAGCCCAAAACGCCGGCCGGTCCTGCAGAAACCAGACGCCATGCTGCGTCCAAATCCAGCACGCCGGTTTGCCACAACATCAACGCCGCACGGCGTGGGCTGGGATAATGATAGTCCGAGGCCAGCGCGTCACACAGTCCCATCGACACCAAATCAAGCGCTGAAACATTGCCGTTATGCGAACCGCCCCGCACCACATTGGGTGCCCCCAACACAACAGCCCCGCCAGCATCTTTGGCCGCTTTTGCAGCTTCAAGTGTCTCAGGGAACTCCGCAACGTTGACCCCGCGCGCTTGCCAGTCGGCGCGCTGAGCAGCTGTCCGGTCATCATGGCTGCCCATTTGGACGCCGGCTGCCGACAGTGCCGCACACAGCTGATCCATCGCGCCGGGCACCTGATCTGATGCGGCGTGTAATTCTTGCATCAGCGCCAGATGTGTCTCGGGACTGCGCCCAGCTTTCAGCGCTTGGCCCACCATTCGCTTTGGGACACGCCCGTCTGCAAGACGTTCGTGGGGCAGATGATCGTTGAACACTACGTAACGGACAGCCCAATCGCGCACCCGCTCAGGCAAGTCGGCACAAAGCGAAAGCTGATGCGTTTCAAAGCGCAGCTGGGCACGAATATCACTCACCAAGCTTGGGGCAACATCGCGCATTGCAGCGAATACCTGCTCGGCAAAATCCAAACCTCGCAGGCCGCCTTCCCAACTGATAAATTGCGCAAGGATAGCGGTGGTGATTCCATTTGCAGACAATTCCGCCTCAGTCGCGACAAGCCCCTCGGCCATTTCTTTCATCGCACCGCGTCGCGGGGCCAGGTGCCGTTCAAACCCATCGCCATGAACATCCACAATACCGGGCAAAACTAAATACCCGCGCAGATCGACCGGCTTGCCAATCGTATCCTCAACGATCAATCCACTGCGAAATGACACTGCGCCTCGATCAAGCCCACCGGGTCGCAACACCTCAGCATCCGTGAGATCAAAGGCAAGTTCAGGGTTTGTCATCTGTTGCCTCAGCGCCCGGAAGACAAGCGCCCTCGGCACAGCCAAGTTGATCTAGAACTGCATCGAAAAACGAAATTTCTTTGTCAAATTTACCGTCTCGCAGGAACTCTACTGTCTCAGCGATGACACGCGGATTGTTCATAATATACGTGTGGGTCACAGGCAGCACGAGGTGATCCGCCATCCCCTCCAACCGGGTCGAAGCCACCGAGACCTTTCCATCATCCTCACCCGGCAACAGCGAGGAAAAATACGGGTTCAAAGACTGCGATCCCGCGATAATACCAACTTCAAAATTTGCGGGCGGCAAGCGTGACGGCAAAGATCCTTCGCCCGTCCCCAATTGCTGGCCTGCGGGGCCATTCATCCAGCTGAAAGCGTCGATATCACCCAACTCGTCCACAACTTCACTGCCATGATTAGGCGGTGCAAGCATCACGACGCGGCCCACTCGCTCGGGCCCCGCCATGAGCACCCATTGCCGCAAAAGGATACCGCCCATGGAATGGGTCACAAAATCAACTTTTGGCGTCCCGCAGGTTGCAATAGCATCCGGCAAGGTTTGACGCACAAGCTCCTCCACGGGGGCTTCGGTCGATGGGTAACCCGGACGCACGATGCGCCACCCCTCCGCCTCTAACGCGGCCTCCATCACAACAAAGGACGTTTCGGAGCGTGCAAGACCGTGCAGCAACACGACGCAGCGTGCCTGCGCGGTGCTTGCAAGCACCAAGAGGAAACCTATGATTGCGAGAATTCTCATTTCTCCCACATACGCTCTCGCGCAATCTTATCAACTGTAATTGCGTGATTACCCTGCGAAAGCCCGCCTAATGCGCCCCAAAACTCCCCGCCTCGCTGTCCGCGCCGTGATTTTGGACGATGATCGTTTGCTGCTCGTAAACGCTTGGCCAGATGGCAAAAGTGATCTGATGTGCGCGCCAGGAGGTGGGGTCGAGGTAGGTAGCTCGCTTCCTGAAAACCTAATTCGCGAGGTGTTTGAAGAAACTGGGCTGACCGTCGAGGTTAACGCGCCTTGCCTGGTGAACGAGTTCCATGATCCGCAGAGTGAATTTCATCAAGTAGACGTCTATTTCCGCTGCACCATGATCGGCAAAGCGCAAATCGAGCCCGACTGGCAAGATCCCGAGGCGATCGTGACAGACCGACGCTGGGTGACACGCAGTGAAATGTCAAAGCTGCGCGTGAAACCCGACAGCCTTGCAGCGGTTGCTTTTGGCGACGCGGATGCCCCGACCTACGACCCTCTGGAGCCTTTAGTGCGCTGAACGCGAGGCGCGGTGACACCCCACGCAATACCGCCAACGACCAGAGTGGCAGAAACAATCACGATCAAAGGCAACTCTTCACCCAGAAAAACAGCGCCGGCGAGGATCGCAATCACCGGGACGCTAAGTTGGACAATGGCGGCAGTTGCCCCAGTGATTTTTGGCAAAATACTGTACCACAAAGCGTATCCCAACCCCGACGTAACGCCACCGCAAAGCACTGCGAGAGCAACGCCTTGAACAGTAGCCGAAAAATCGACCAGCCCTAACAACAAGGCGACCATTGGCAGGCATAAGATGAAGTTTGCCCCCGTTGCCGCGAGTGGATCCGAAGCCCTGCGACCTACGATCGTATAGATGGCCCAGCCCACACCGGCGGCGACCATCAGTCCTGCCCCAACTGGATCTGCCAATCCTCCTGGACCAGGCCAAAGCGCAAGGAGCAAGCCCAAGAAAGCAATCACCGCGCCGACAATCTGCCGGGGCGTCGGGGTTTCCCCCAGCAAAGCCGCATAAGAAAACATTGATATCTGAACGACACCAAACAGGATCAATGCACCGAGGCCCGCATCAAGTGTCAGATAGGCGAGCGAAAAGGCCATCATATAGACCGCCAGACTGATCGCGCCTGGCAAACGTTCGCGGCGCAAAAGTGGCACTCCGCCGCCCCGCATCGCTAGGATTGATGCCAGCACTACAGCCCCCGAAAGGACCCGCAAGACCGCAAAACCTGCCGGATCCATGTGGCCGCCATCGACGGCAGCTCGGGTCAGCAGAGAATTCGCAGCAAAGGCAAACATTGTAAGGGTCGTCAAAAAAGCGATGCGCATCCGCAAGTCGTAGTCGTTGGTGTTCGTACCGCCAAGAGGTTCAGTGAAAGATAAACTCATCGTTATCAGGCCAGTTGGCCAAAAACCCATCAACATCTCTTTGGCACTGATGTTGCCATATCTGCTCTCGATCGGACTCAGTTTTCGGGACATGGCGTTGCGTTCGGAAAACGGCACTGTTCTACAGTGACCGCACAAAAAAAGGGGCCGTTTGCACGACCCCTTCTTAACTTTTTCTGCGAATGCAGAGTGGCTTACATCATGCCGCCCATGCCGCCCATGTCGGGCATTCCGCCGCCGCCGCCAGCGCCTTCTTTCGAAGGCTTATCAGCAACCATGGATTCGGTTGTGATCAGCAGGCCTGCGATAGACGCGGCGTCTTGCAGCGCAGTACGCACTACTTTGGCCGGGTCGATCACGCCGAATTTGAACATGTCGCCATATTCTTCGGTTTGAGCGTTGAAGCCGAACTTCAGGTCGTCGCTTTCACGGATTTTGCCCGCAACAACGGAACCGTCAACACCAGCGTTCTCAGCGATCTGACGCAGAGGCGCTTCAAGTGCCTTACGTACGATCGTGATACCGACGTTCTGATCAGCGTTCTCACCGGTCAGACCTTCAAGGTGCTTACCAGCCTGAACCAGAGCAACACCACCACCGACAACGATACCTTCTTGAACAGCGGCACGTGTCGCGTTCAGTGCATCGTCAACGCGGTCTTTGCGCTCTTTCACTTCGGTTTCGGTCATGCCGCCTACGCGGATCACAGCAACACCACCGGCCAATTTGGCCACGCGCTCTTGCAGTTTCTCACGGTCGTAGTCGGATGTGGTCTCTTCGATCTGGTTACGGATCTGAGTTACACGAGCTTCGATCTCGGCCTTTTCGCCAGCACCCTCAATGATGGTGGTCTCATCCTTGGTGATCTGCACTTTCTTGGCAGAGCCGAGCATGTCCATCGTGACTGATTCAAGCTTCATGCCCAAATCTTCAGAGATCACCTGGCCACCTGTCAGGATCGCAAGATCCTGCAGCATTGCCTTGCGACGATCACCAAAGCCTGGTGCTTTCACAGCAGAAATCTTCAGGCCGCCGCGCAGCTTGTTGACCACGAGGGTCGCGAGCGCTTCGCCTTCAACGTCTTCTGCAATGATTAGCAGTGGCTTTTGCGACTGAATCACCTGCTCCAAGAGCGGAACCATTGGCTGCAGCGAAGAAAGCTTCTTCTCGTGCAGCAAGATGATCACATCTTCCAGCTCGGCGGTCATTTTGTCAGCGTTGGTCACAAAGTATGGCGACAAGTAGCCACGGTCGAACTGCATGCCCTCGACTACGTCTGTCTCTGTTTCCAGACCTTTGTTTTCCTCGACGGTGATAACACCCTCGTTGCCAACTTTCTGCATCGCATCTGCGATCTGACGGCCGATTTCTTTTTCGCCGTTAGAAGAGATCGTGCCGACCTGAGCAACTTCATCGCTGTCAGAAACTTCACGAGATGCCGCTTTGATCGCCTCAACAACCTTCAACGTGGCCATATCGATGCCGCGCTTGAGGTCCATTGGGTTCATGCCAGCCGCAACAGATTTCATGCCTTCTTTGACGATGGCTTGTGCCAGCACAGTGGCGGTTGTTGTACCGTCGCCTGCTTCGTCATTGGTACGGCTGGCCACTTCTTTGACCATCTGCGCGCCCATGTTTTCGAACTTGTCTTCCAGTTCGATCTCTTTCGCCACGGATACACCATCTTTAGTGATACGTGGTGCGCCGAAAGATTTGTCCAGAACCACGTTACGGCCTTTAGGGCCCAGCGTGACTTTCACCGCATCAGCAAGGATGTTCACACCCTTAAGCATCTTGTTACGGGCATCGGTGCCAAATTTGACGTCCTTAGCAGCCATATTGTCTTCTCCTAATATCTCGAAATAAAGTCAGCGTGTCATGTGCGGGGCACTTGCCCCAGCATCCCCTTGATCAGGAGATGATGCCCATGATGTCGCTTTCTTTCATCATCAGCAGCTCTTCGTCATCAAGCGTGACTTCCGTGCCGGACCATTTGCCGAACAGGATTTTATCACCGGCTTTAACAGCCATCTCGATCAGCTCGCCGCTGTCTTTGCGTGCGCCTTCGCCACAAGAGACGACTTCGCCTTCGGAGGGCTTTTCTTTTGCGCTATCAGGGATGATCAGACCACCCTTGGTTTTTTCTTCGCTTTCCGTGCGGCGTACCAGCACGCGGTCATGAAGCGGTTTAATTGCCATCTTTGCAGCTCCTTAAGGCTCAAAGTTTCCTTCTTATGGCCCCCCTTCCGGTTGAAGGGTGGGCCGTTAGCACTCAGGTGACCCAAGTGCTAACAGCGCATAGCTAGGCATGCTTCCGAATTCTGTCAACCAATCGGTCATGAAAAATTTCACGGATATGCAGGTATCGCTAAATTAACTACGTCACGCAGGCTTTTACCCAACTTAAGAGCCCGTTTTGACCGCGCGGCCCCCACCGAGCCAAGGCTCAAATCGAATCAAAAAATCAGCCTGCGCCCAAAACGCGCTCCGCAGTTGCAACAGCCTGAGCGCCAGCTGGGGTCAATCCATAGACACCCTTTTCTACTTTCTCGAACCAACCGTAATGATCGTCGCGCATCATTGTCGTGGCACGAGGGACCGCAGCCGCACGCGCCACGTCCGCGCCTTTGCTTGCACCCACCTCAAAGAGATAGAGCGCGCATTTCAACGCATCTTGGCGGTAGGCCGTCACCAGCCCTGCCCGCGTTTGCCCCCCTTCGTTGGGATCTCCCTGCCGGCGCGCAAATTCGCGCAGCAACCGCGCCTGACGCTTGGCCGACTTCCGGGGGGCATAAGGCCCCGGATCACAATGCACCTCGACCAACCCATCGGACAGCCGCACGGTAATCAGCCCCATCCCCAGCCGACGCGCCAGCGCAACATTGCCCTTCAGCGTTTTGGCAAACCGCTTACCGGGTTGGCGCGCAACGGCCATGTAAACATCATCACTGATCTTTAGCCGTTCGAGACATTGGTGGAACAGCGTTAGCGAAAATCCTAACTTCAGCTCAACCAAAACTGGTGGCTCCGCGCCGCGCACCGCGACAACATCGGCGGCCCCAACCTCTGCTTTGACCACATAACCTTGGGCCTCAAGATAACCTTTGATGGGCGGATATAGATCTGTTTCGCGAGGCTTTGACATAACGCCTTGCTAGCAGCATTCCCAAACCGCAGCAAAGGGCCTAGCCTAGCGCCTATGACACGTGATGAATTCAACAGTTTCTGCGCATCCCTGCCCACAACGACCCATGTGGTGCAGTGGGGTAATTCTGACGTCTGGAAAGTTGGCGGCAAGGTTTTTGCCATCACATCTGTGCGGGGCGGTGCAGATACCTACACGTTCAAAGCGTCAGAGATGGCGTTTGAAATCCTCTCAGATGCTCCGGGAATCATGCCTGCCCCCTATCTCGCCTCGCGAGGCCTTAAGTGGCTGTGCTGTTTCGGCGAACCCGGCCTATCAGATGACAGCCTGCGCGATCATGTGTGCGCGTCCTACGATATGGTCGTAGCAAAGCTTACCCGCAAGAAACGCGCCGAGCTGGGGCTCTGACGCCGCAGCGCAGCATAGACACGTGACAACGCCGCGCAGCCTGCTATAAGGCGCGAAAATCATCCCTGCATATAGGACGCCCCTTATGAGCACGCTCGTCTTTGGCCACAAATCCCCCGACACCGACAGCACCGGCAGCCCCATCATTTGGGCTTGGTACTTGAACAACATCAAAGGGGTAGAAGCCGCCCCCGCCCTGCTGGGCGAGCCAAACACCGAAGCTTTGTTCATGTTGGACCACTGGAAACTCGACAAACCGCAGATCATCGACGGTGTTGCCGCAGATCAGCCTGTTGTGATCGTGGACACCAATAACCCCGCTGAGTTGCCCGCAGGCATCAACGACGCAGACATTACCGCCATCATCGACCACCACAAACTGGTCGGCGGGCTAGAGACAAAAGGCCCCATCGATATCCGTATTGAGCCTTTGGCCTGCACCGCGACCATCATGTACAAGATGATTGGCGACGACATGGCGCAGATGCCCGCCGAAATCAAAGGCGCGATGCTGACTTGCATCTTGTCGGACACGCTGGAATTTCGCAGCCCGACGACCACACCAGAAGACACAGCGATCGCCCAGACGTTGGCTAAAGATCTCGGCATCGAGATCCCTGCATATGCCGCAGCCATGTTTGCCGCGAAATCCGACGTTTCGTCCTTTTCCGAAGCCGAACTGCTCCGCATGGACAGCAAGGAATACGCAGTCGACGGCAAGCAATTCCGCGTCTCCGTTCTGGAAACCACGTCGCCTGGTTCTGTGCTCGACCGCAAAGATGCGCTGATGGCCGCAATGCCAGGCGTAGCGACCCAGGATGGCGCGGATCAGGTGCTGCTTTTCGTCGTCGATATCCTGAACGAAGAAGCAACGATGCTGATCCCCAACGCACTCAGCAAATCAGTGGCGGAAAAGAGCTTTGGCGCGACTGTCACAGGCGACACCGTGGTGCTGCCCGGCATCATGAGCCGCAAAAAGCAGATCATTCCAAACCTCAAGGTTTGATCAATGGGGGCTCCCGGCCCCCACCTTATCCTGACCCATAGATAGGAACGCCATATGACCCGGATCGTGACCACCCTGTCCGAGATTTCCGCCGATTATGACGCCCTCTTCGTCGATCTATGGGGGTGCGTGCATAACGGTGTGCATGCCCTCCCCGAGGCGGTCGAGGCGCTGCAATCCTACCGTAAAACCGGCGGCAAGGTCGTGTTGGTCACCAATTCGCCGCGCCCCCATGCCGGTGTCGAAAAGCAGTTGGTGCATTTTGGGGTGCCTCAAGACGCTTGGGACAGCATCGCCACCTCTGGCGATTCTGCGCGTTCTGCTATGTATCAAGGTGTTGTCGGCACAAACGTCTGGCATCTTGGCCCCCCCACTGACCTCAAATTCTTTGAGCCGCTGCGGCTGCTGGACAGCCCCCTAGAGATCATCCGCGTTGATCTGGCGGAGGCACAGGGCATCGTCTGCACGGGCCCCTTCGATCCGGGGGCGGACCCTGAATTGATGCGCCCACAGCTGGAGCCCGCTGTCGCGCGCGGTTTGAAACTGCTTTGCGCAAACCCTGATATTGTGGTTGACCGAGGCGAGGTCCGCGAATGGTGCGCGGGCGCTGTGGCCAAACTTTATTCCGAGATGGGCGGCGACAGTCTTTACTTCGGTAAGCCCTATGCACCGATCTATGAATTGGCCCGAAAACGCCTGTCAGCACTGGGCACTGCGGTCCCGGACACGCGAATCCTCGCCATCGGGGACGGCGTTTTGACCGACATCGCCGGAGCATTCGGTGAAGGCATCGATGCATTATTCATCTCTGGCGGGTTGGCTGCATCGGAAACCAAAACTGGTTCACACCCCGATCCAGAGGCCCTAACCGACTATCTTAAAAGAGAAAATTCGGCCCCAGCCTTCACAATAGGCCAATTGCGCTAAGAGTCTTTTTGCTTGATTTTCTGCACTTGCAAAGTAATAAAGTTACCAAACGGAGATGCCGTTGGTCATAAAGTTACTTAAGGGTGTAAAATGTTGGACAACCTCCCGCGCGGCACAATCTGCATTGAAGACATCGAAATCGGCATGTCCCGCCACCTAAGCAAGGTGGTCACCGATGAGGACATCGAGATGTTCGCAACCATTTCGACGGACCGCAATCCTGTGCATTTGGATGACGACTATGCCCGCGACACTATCTTTGAAGGGCGCATCGCCCACGGCATGCTGACCGCCGGGTTGGTATCTGCAGTGATCGGTGAGCAACTGCCGGGCCATGGCACCGTTTATCTGGGCCAATCGCTCAAGTTTCTTGCCCCCGTGCGCCCCGGCGATCTGGTTTATGCCGAGGTTAAAGTGACCGATATCGATATCGGAAAACGCCGGGTGCGCATGGATTGCCACTGCGCTGTGGACGGCAAGAAAGTACTTGTCGGCGAAGCAACCGTTCTGGCCCCGTCCCGCAAGTTCGACTGAACCGCCCAAACCCTAGATATTTTTGCCAGACATAGCGCTTTGTCTGGCTTGCACGCAGGCTGCACCGCAGCTAGGCAAGGGCCATGCGTATCATCCGAGATTATCAGTTTGTAGACGACAAAGACCGCGGTGCGACTGCGGCTATTGGCAATTTCGATGGCGTGCACCGCGGGCATCTTTCTGTCATTGAGCTTGCAAGAAGCGCCGCCCCAGACGCCCCATTGGGCGTCCTTACCTTTGAGCCGCATCCCCGCGAGTATTTCGCTCCGCAAAGCCCACCCTTTCGATTGATGGGATCTGAGGCACGGGCGAGCAGGCTGGAAAAGCTAGGGGTTGATGCCCTGTTTGAGTTGCCCTTCAACGGCAACCTCGCATCCCTCACGCCGCATGCCTTCGCACAGGACGTACTGCATGAGGGGCTTGGCCTGAGCCATGTGGTTGTGGGTGCTGATTTTTGTTTCGGCAAAGGACGCCTGGGCACGGCCGCAGACCTCCAACGGGCCGGAGCTGAACTTGGTTTTGGTGTGACAGTCGCGCCACTGATGCAACAAGACGCCCAAACCGTGTCCTCGACCGCAATCCGCACAGCACTTAGTGACGGACAGCCCGGCACCGCGGCCGCAATGCTGGGCCACTGGCACCGCATTGAAGGTCCCGTGATCGGCGGCGAACAACGCGGGCGTGAATTGGGCTACCCTACTGCAAACATGTCCATCGACCGGCTTCATCCGCCCGCTTTTGGCGTTTATGCGGTCCTGATTGACGTGTTGGAAGGTCCTCATAAGGGCAGCTATCACGGAGCCGCGTCCTTGGGTGTTCGGCCGATGTTTGGCGAAAATAAAGCCAATCTTGAAACCTTCATTTTTGATTTCAAAGGCGATCTCTATGGCACCCAACTGTCTGTTGCACTGGTCGAATATCTACGCGGCGAAGAGACATTTGACGGCCTTGAGGCGCTGATTACTCAGATGGACAGCGACTGTGTTCGTGCCCGTAAAATCCTAGGTGCCTTATGAACGATCCAATTGACCGTAGCGGTTTGGGTAAACGCTTTTGGGAACGTAAGCCCTTGAAGAAAATGAATGAAAAAGAATGGGAAGCGCTGTGTGATGGCTGTGGGAAATGCTGCCTGAACAAGCTTGAAGACGAAGACAGCGGCGAGGTCGCCCTGACAAATGTTGCCTGCCGATTGTTGGATGATGCTACGTGTCGCTGCGCGCAATATAACATCCGCCACCAGTTCGTCCCCGACTGCATCGTCATGAAGCCTGAGAACATCGACACCCACGCGTACTGGATGCCACAGACCTGTGCGTACAGACTGCTGTGGGAAGGCAAGCCGCTCTATGACTGGCACCCGCTGATCTCGGGTACGCCGGACAGCGTGCATGCCGCGAATGTTTCCATACAGCACCGTACGGTTAGCGAATTCGACACCCCGTTTGAAGAATGGGAAGACCACATCATCGAGGAGCCGACCTGATGTTTTTTGCCTCTGACAATGCAGGCCCGGTTCACCCCCAGATCATGAACCGCATCGTGGCAGATAATGCAGGGTTTGCCCTGCCATACGGCAAAGATCCGGTCATGGATGAGGTACGCGCGAGTATTCGTAAGACCTTTGAAGCCCCTGACGCCGCGGTTTATCTTGTGGCGACAGGCACGGCGGCAAATGTGCTGGCGCTTGGATGCTATACGCAACCTTGGCAGGTTATTTTTGCGAGTGAAATTAGCCACATAGAAGAAGACGAGTGTAACGCGCCAGAGTTTTATTCCGGTGGTGCCAAGATCAAACTGATCCCCACAAAGGACAAAATGACCCCCCAAGCCCTGCGTGACGCGGTGGCGCGGCGTGACCCTGAAGATGTCCACATGGCGCAGCGGGGACCTGTCTCAATCACCCAAGTCACAGAGCGGGGCAGCGTGCATTCGCTGGACGAATTGCGCGCCCTGACGGCGGTGGCGCAAGAGTTTGAATTGCCCGTGCATATGGACGGGGCGCGGTTTGCCAATGCGCTGGTTGCCTTGGGGTGCAGTGCCGCCGAAATGACCTGGAAACTGGGCGTTGATGTGCTGAGCTTCGGCGGAACCAAGAACGGTTGCATGGGCGTCGAAGCCGTCATTTTCTTTGACCCTTCAAAGGCTTGGGAGTTCGAGTTGCGGCGCAAACGCGGGGCGCATCTGTTTTCCAAACATCGGTATCTGTCAGCCCAGATGGCGGGGTATCTGCAGGATGATTTGTGGAAGACCACAGCGAAACTGGCCAATGAGAATGCCGCCTATCTGGCAGCAGGCCTGAAGGCGCGCGGGGCCCACTTCATGACCGAACCACAGGCCAACATGATCTTTGTCAGCTTTCCACGTGCCGTGCACCAACGGCTGCATGATGCCGGGGCGCAATACGCGTTGTGGGACGCCCCACTTGAAGGTCCGCAAGACGAAGACATTGCGGCGCGTTTGGTCTGTGACTGGTCCATCAGCCGTACGCAAATCGACGCATTCCTCGGATATTTCTGAGCGAACGCGCAACGGCGGCACGAAGTGATTTTTGACCAATCGGCAAATCGGGCTGTGCAGCCTTGTTAAGAACGCAAATCCAGTGCGCACAATCCGTGCACACCCTGTACACAGCACGTACACCGCTGCCCCACTTAACCCTGAGGACGGCGCAAAGACTAAGCCAAGATTAACTGCGGGCAAGCAGCGCTGAGATTGCACCGGCTACGCGGTCCGGGTGGGTGATCGGAACCATATGGCCTGCACCGTCGATCACCCGCTCGGTTGCCGAGCCAAAGCGCCGAGCGAGGCCTGCAGTGATGATGGAGATGTCGGGCGTGGTGTCGCTGCCGCGCAGGATCAGGGTGGGGATTTGCAACGCCTCAAGTCGACCAGGCATCAGCAGGTTATGCGGGTCGTCATGAAGGAAATGCCGCGTACCGGGGACAACATGGACAGCACGGATCAGCGCAGCTTGGGTGCGGGCCGGTAGGCTGTCCCATTTCGGCCCATCGCTCCATGTGCGGTTAAAGGCGCGGGCGGCACCAACGCGGTCGCCGCGATCCAGCGCGTCAGACATCAATTGCGCAGCGTTTCCAGTTTCCACAAGCACAGTTGGGTCGTCTTCCAATGCAACTGCAAAGAACACCGGTTCAAACAGTGTCAGGCTGCGCAGGCGTTCGGGATGTTCAGCCGCCAGACGGGTCGCAACGACAGCACCAAAGGAATGGCCAATCACATCGCAAGGCTCGGGTGGCAGTACAGCCAATGCGGCGGCATAGACCGTATCGCTGAATATGCTGGTCTCGTCCCAATCCGGGCTTTGGCCGTGGCTGGGCATGTCAGGGGCCGTGATCGTCACCTCATCGCGTAGGTGCTTGGCAATGCCGGCCCATGCCCCGCCGAACGCCATCGTGCAATGCAGCGCCAAGGCAGGGCGCGGCCCCTGCCCTAACGTCGTTACATGTGCCTCGAAGCCGGGTTGAGGGCTCAAAGTTTGCCGGCGAGGTGCAGATCAAGATCCTCAATCCGGTCTTGTCCCCAGAACCGTTGATCCCCGAAAACATAGAACGGTGCGCCAAAAACACCGACTTCAACTGCCTGCTCAAGGTTTCGGGCATAGGTTTCAGCCCCTTCCAACAAGCCACTGTCGGCAAGATCAGGGTCAAACCCAGCTTCCGTAAGGCAAGCGCGGATCACATCGTTTTCGGCAATGTCTTTGTCATCCACCCAAACATTGCGGGTGATCACCTGGGCCAGTTTGCCCAGGTCACCGCCGCCCGCACTTTGCGCCGCAATAAAAGCGTAAGCAGAGGGGGCACCATTGGTGGGCCAATGCGCAGGCTTGAGATTGAAAGGCATGCCCAGTTTTTTCGCCTGCCGCACTAGTTCTTGTGCGCGGTGTTCGATCCGGCTGATGTGGCGGTCTTTGGGCGATGTGCCGCCCGTACGGCCAAAGGCAGCGATAATATCAAAGGGCTTATATGTGATGCTTGCGCCATGCTTTGCCGCCACAGCTTCGAGCCGGTCGCCCGCGAGATAGCAATAAGGGGACAACGTTGCAAAATAATAGTCAATATGGGCCATTTGGCACTCCAGATTTGGGTGTGTTGCTTTGCCCCAAGGTACGGCCATGTTAAGCGGTGTTCAACGTCACGATTCTGTCATCTTACCGCTGCCAACGGAGCCTCCCTCATGCCTAGAACCTCTGAGCCCAAGCTAATTTCCGGTAACGCCAACATGCCACTGGCAACAGCCATTGCACGGCGAATGTCGCTGCACCGGGGGGTTAACGTAGGGTTGGTGGACGCACGGGTGGAGCGGTTCAACGACGGTGAGATTTTTGTCGAGGTGTTCGAGAATGTGCGCGGTGAAGATATGTTCATCATCCAGCCCACATCGAACCCTGCCAATGACAACTTGATGGAATTGCTAATTATGGCAGATGCGCTGCGCCGGTCTTCAGCCGCGCGGGTTACGGCGGTTTTGCCCTATTTTGGGTACGCCCGTCAGGATCGACGCACCAAGGCACGCACGCCGATCACGGCCAAATTGGTCGCAAACATGCTGGTCGGTACAGGGATCGAGCGGGTTTTGACGATGGATTTGCACGCCGCACAGATTCAGGGGTTTTTCGATATTCCAGTCGACAACCTTTACGCGTCGCCTGTTTTTGCACTGGATATCAAAACAGCGTTCAAAGATCGCCGGAGCGAGCTGATGATCGTGTCGCCAGACGTAGGCGGCGTGGCGCGTGCGCGCGAGTTGGCGAAGCGCCTGAATGCGCCGCTGGCCATCGTGGATAAACGCCGCGAAAAGCCCGGTGAGATTGCAGAAATGACTGTAATTGGCGACGTGACTGGCAAAACCTGTCTGATTGTGGATGACATTTGCGACACTGCCGGCACCCTGTGCAAAGCCGCCGAAGTGCTGATTGAAAACGGGGCCAACGAGGTCCACGCCTATATCAGTCACGGCGTGATGTCGGGCCCTGCCGTTGAGCGTGTGACCAAATCTGTGATGAAATCACTGGTTATCACCGACTCGATTGAGCCGACGGCCGCAATCATCAACGCGCCAAACATCCGTGTGGTGCCAACAGCGCCGATCTTTGCTCAAGCGATCCTGAATATTTGGAACGGCACATCTGTATCTTCGCTGTTTGAGGCAGAGACGCTGGGGCCGATCTATGATGGAATGTACGCCGCAGAATAGGCGGTTAGTAGAGATCCCAATCGCCATCGTCGAGGATTTCGCCGATGGCGGTCCAGCTGATCCGGATCCGCGCGACGCGGGTATCGCCCCATGTGCGAAACACCATATCAAAGCCATTCTCGGTCACAGCCTCGGCGACGATATCTGCGCGCAATACGGTTGCTGCGTCCATATCCCAAAGCGAAGGCGACAATTGAACGGTTGGAATTTTGCGGTAGGGTTCTGAGAACTTGATACGGCGACGGCGCTCGCGCTGGCCACGGCCAGTCCACATTTCACCGCCGTCTTCGAAATCGGTGAAAAGCACGACATCACCGCTATCTACTCCGACGAAACTGCTCCGCAACTTCTTCATCTTGATGGTCTACACGCTCCAGTTGGCACAACCCAGAGGGTGATGCGGGAAAATTGGGAAATGCTCAAGAAAAAAGGGCCCTGCGTGATGCAGAGCCCTTTGTTATTTTGAGTGCCGATCGGCATGTCAGAGCGCCAGTTATTTAGGCGTAAGACCGATGTGGTCTCCCATGGCGACCATGTCGGAAAGCAGCTTGGCCGCTTCATCAACGGGGCCCGGCTCATTTACTGCGGCTTCCTTGGCACGTGTATAGGTGTGCGTCGCTTCTTCCATCATCTCGGACAAGGCATCTTGCGTCATGTCAGCCCGTGGGACCGCGCGTTCGGCAAGTACGGTTACGCCCGTGCCTGAGATTTCGGCAAAACCGCCCGTTACCACATATTCCGCCGCGCCATCAGGTCCTTCGACCTTGAGCACACCGGGGCGCAGGGTGGTGATGGTAGGCGCGTGGCCCGCCATCGCCGTCATGTCACCATCAGCACCGGGGATCTGCACGGCCGTAACCTGCAGGGACGCCAGCTGACGCTCAGGCGAAACCAGATCGAATTGCATCGTATCAGCCATCTGTCAGCTCCCTTAGGCGGCGTCTGCTGCCATTTTCTCGGCCTTAGCCTTCACGTCTTCGATGCCGCCGACCATGTAGAACGCCCCTTCGGGGAGGTGGTCGTATTCACCGGCAACAACCGCTTTGAAGGACGAGATTGTTTCTTCGAGTGGCACCTGAATACCATCAGAACCAGTAAAGACCTTGGCCACGTCGAAAGGCTGGCTCAGGAAGCGTTCAATCTTTCGTGCACGAGACACGGCAAGTTTGTCTTCTTCGCTGAGTTCGTCCATCCCGAGGATCGCGATGATATCCTGAAGCGATTTGTAGCGCTGGAGGATCTGCTGCACGTCTGTGGCAACGGTGTAGTGCTCATCGCCAATGATCAACGGGTCAAGCAAACGCGACGTCGAACCAAGCGGGTCAACCGCTGGATAGATGCCTTTTTCCGAGATTGAACGGTCCAGAACGGTTGTCGCATCAAGGTGTGCAAACGATGTCGCTGGTGCCGGGTCAGTCAAGTCATCCGCAGGGACATATACGGCCTGAACGGACGTAATCGAACCGTTCTTGGTCGAAGAGATACGTTCCTGCATCTGGCCCATGTCGGTCGCCAGTGTCGGCTGATAGCCCACAGCGGACGGGATACGGCCCAGAAGGGCGGACACTTCGGAACCGGCTTGTGTGAAGCGGAAGATGTTATCCACAAAGAACAAAACGTCGGAACCTGTGTCATCGCGGAACTGTTCCGCCAGCGACAGACCCGTCAGGGCCACACGCATACGCGCACCGGGAGGTTCGTTCATCTGGCCGTAGACCAGTGCAATTTTGGACGCAGGCAGGTTGTCCGGAACGATAACACCAGATTCGATCATCTCGTGGTACAAGTCGTTCCCTTCACGGGTCCGCTCGCCCACACCAGCGAACACGGAAACACCCGCGTGCACTTTGGCGATGTTGTTGATCAATTCCATGATCAAAACTGTCTTGCCAACACCAGCACCGCCGAAGAGGCCAATTTTGCCGCCTTTGGTGTACGGGGCCAGCAGGTCGATAACCTTGATGCCTGTGGTCAGAATTTCAGTCGCGGTGGACTGCTGATCGAATGCAGGTGCTTCGCCGTGAATGGAACGTGTCTCTGAGGCGGTAACCGGGCCCTGTTCGTCAACGGGATCGCCCGTAACGTTCAAGATGCGGCCCAAAGTGCCGCTGCCGACGGGCACCTGAATGGGGGCGTCCGTATCTGAAACGGGCGCTCCGCGCACAAGGCCTTCAGTGGCGTCCATCGCAATGGCGCGCACAGTGTTTTCGCCAAGGTGCTGGGCCACTTCGAGGACCAGGTCTTTGCCGTTGTTCTGAGTGACCAGCGCGTTGAGGATCTGAGGTAGGTTATCCTCGAACTGAACGTCAACGACCGCGCCGATGATTTGGGTGATTTTGCCGACTGCTTTTGCCATGTCGTTACTCCAATGTGTCTTACAGCGCTTCCGCGCCGGAAATGATTTCGATCAGCTCGTTGGTGATGACGGCCTGACGTGAACGGTTGTATTCGATCGTAAGGTCATCGATCATCTCACCCGCGTTGCGTGTGGCGTTGTCCATCGCAGACATCCGCGCACCTTGCTCAGATGCAGCGTTTTCCAAGAGCGCGCTGAAGATCGCCGTGGCAACACCACGAGGCAACAGATCAGCAAGGATAGCTTCTTCGCTAGGCTCGTAGTCAAAGAGCGCCGCACTGTCGTCGCCTTCGGCTTCTTCGAAGCTGGCAGGGATGATCTGATGTGCGGTTGGGATCTGGCTGACCACGTTCACAAATTTCGCGTAGAAAATCGTTGCGACGTCAAATTCGCCAGTGTCAAAGCGACCCAAAACGTCCTTTGCCACGCCTTGTGCATCTGCATAACCCAGACGTTTGACTTCGGACAAATCAACGTGGCCGATCAGATAGTCGCCGAAGTCGCGACGCACCTGATCACGGCCTTTTTTGCCGACCGTCAGGATTTTCAGCTCTTTGCCTTCAGCGATCAGCTTGCGGGCGTGAACCTTGGCAAGCTTAACGATGTTGGTGTTAAAGCCACCACACAGGCCACGCTCGGACGTCATGACGACCAAGAGTTGCACTTTGTCCGACCCTGTACCGCTGAGCAGCTTGGGTGCGCTGTCTGATCCACCAACAGAAGCGGCAAGCCCAGACATCACGGCGTTAAACCGTTCTGTATAAGGACGCGACGCTTCGGCAGCTTCTTGGGCGCGGCGAAGTTTCGCCGCGGCAACCATTTGCATAGCCTTCGTGATCTTGCGGGTCGACTTGACCGACGTGATCCGATTTTTAAGGTCTTTGAGATTGGCCATTGGCTATCTCCCCTTAAGCGAAGTCAGCGGCAAAACCGTCGATGGCAGCCTTGATTTTATCTTCCAACTCATCTTTGACCTTACGGTCGTTGTTGGTGATATCTTTGAGCAGATCGTCATGCTTGGCACGCAAATGCGCCAGCAGGCCTGCTTCCCAGCGGCCGACTTCTTTCACGTCGACCTTGTCCAGGAAACCTTTGGTGCCGGCATAGATGACGCAGACGATTTCAGCGTTGGTCAGTGGCTTGTACTGCGCTTGCTTCATCAGCTCTGTTAAACGAGCACCACGGGCCAGCAGCTGCTGAGTGGAGGCGTCCAAATCGGAACCGAACTGAGCAAAAGCAGCCATTTCGCGGTATTGCGCGAGCGACAGTTTCACAGGCCCAGCAACAGACGACATTGCTTTTGTCTGAGCAGAGGACCCAACACGCGACACCGAAAGACCGGTGTTCACGGCAGGACGGATACCTTGGTAGAACAATTCCGTTTCCAAGAAGATCTGACCATCGGTGATCGAAATCACGTTTGTCGGAATAAACGCGGATACGTCGCCACCTTGGGTTTCAATGATCGGCAAAGCTGTAAGAGAGCCGTTACCAGCCGCATCACCCAGCTTGGCAGAACGCTCAAGCAAACGAGAGTGGAGATAGAAAACGTCGCCAGGATAAGCTTCACGCCCGGGTGGGCGGCGCAGCAAGAGCGACATCTGACGATAAGACACGGCCTGCTTGGACAAGTCATCATAGATGATCAAAGCGTGGCGGCCATTGTCGCGGAAATGCTCAGCCATTGCTGTCGCGGAGTAAGGCGCGAGAAACTGCATCGGAGCAGGCTCGGACGCGGTCGCGGCAACGATGATCGAATAGTCGATAGCACCGGATTCTTCGAGCTTTTTGACAAGCTGCGCAACAGTCGAGCGCTTCTGACCGATCGCGACGTACACACAGTACATCTTTTTGCTCTCGTCGTCGCCGGCGGCTGCGTTGACCTGTGCTTGGTTCAGCATCGCATCAAGTGCGACGGCTGTTTTACCAGTTTGACGGTCACCAATGATCAATTCGCGCTGACCACGGCCAATCGGGATCATCGCATCAACGGATTTGAGGCCCGTCGACATTGGCTCATGCACCGATTTACGCGGGATGATGCCAGGCGCTTTGACGTCAGCAACGCCGCGCTTTTTGGCTTTGATCGGGCCTTTGCCGTCAATCGGGTTACCCAGACCGTCGACAACGCGTCCCAGCAGTTCGTCACCGATTGGCACGTCCACGATGGAGTTGGTGCGCTTTACGGTGTCACCTTCTTTGATGTCGCGGTCGGAACCGAAGATCACCACACCGACGTTATCGGCTTCGAGGTTCAGGGCCATACCCTGAATACCACCGGGGAACTCGACCATTTCACCGGCCTGAACATTGTCCAGACCGTAGACGCGCGCGATACCATCGCCAACGCTCAGAACCCGGCCCACTTCGGCCACTTCTGCTTCTTGACCGAAATTTTTGATCTGGTCCTTCAGGATCTTGGAAATCTCTGCTGCTTGGATACCCATTTATCCGACCTCTTTCATTACATTCTGGAGGGAATTGAGCTTCGAGCGGATCGACGTATCGATCATCTTGGAGCCCACTTTGACAACAAGACCGCCGATGAGGCTTTCATCAACGGTCTGATTAAGTGTGACGGTTTTGCCGGTCGTCGCCTTAAGCGACTTTGCCAGCTTGTCGGCCTGAGCTTTTGTCAGAGCCTTGGCGGAGACCACATCTGCGGTAACTTCGCCTTTTTCTGCGGCGATCTTTTCGCGCAACGTCTGGATCAACTGTGGCAGGACGAACAAGCGCCGCTTTTGCGCCATCAGCGCCAGCGTGTTGCTCATCACAGCAGACAGTTTCATCTTTTTGGCAAGCGCTTCAATCGCACCCGCCTGTTCGTCGCGGGTATAGATTGGCGAATGGATCAAGGCGCGAAAATCATCGCTGCCCTCAATCGCGCCACTAAGCGCATCAAGATCAGCCTCAACGGCTTTGATCTTTTTGGATTCACTGGCCAAGTCATAAACGGCCGTAGCATAGCGCTGCGCGATGCTGGTGGATATCGAAGCTGGTTCGGACACGTCCATCCTCTCATACGTCTTTTGCCCGGGAACACGTCGTGTCGCGTCACCGAGGGTGTAGGCGCGGCTTGAACAGTCTCAAGACGGCTAAATCAGGGGCGATGTAGCAGACAGGTTACCGCCCCGCAACACGGTTTAGTGACCTTAAACTTCGAACATCTGAGCTTATTGGTATAGCGATATCGTCGCTGCGACCCTTTGTCCCCCCATGGCAGCGCGTTTCCAGAGGTGCATTGACGATTCTTTTCGCCCCGCACCCGTCTGACGGGCATATAACAGTTTTCTACGAATGAGGCACCTCTGCTCTACACAGATGGCCGTTTTTAGGTGTGGCCCCAAATGATTCTATTTCCTCTGGTGTGGCTTACAGGGGTGCTAAGCTCTCCAAGCGCAGCAATCACAGCGCCTAAACGGAGTGGACCAATTTATGCTTGCTGCGAAGGTACCAAGTGGCGACCGGGCCCACCTCAGCCGGCCCGATTCAGCGGGCTGCGTGTTTAGCCGATGATCCTGCAGCACCGATCCATCAAGACGGTCAGAAAACGACCCGTGCTCTGAGTCCAAATAATGTGATACTTGATTGCGATGAATCGAGCAGAGGATCGTCAATGTATTGGATCGACGGGGTGATCTGAAGGCCGGGCGAAATAGAAAAGCGATAGAAAGCTTCGATTGTTTTCTGACTTCCAGAAATTCCGTTCGCTTCTGCCCAGTTAAGGCCAATGCCGGCCAGATCAGTATTTCTGGCAAAATAACCTACGCCAGCAGACACAGATTTCTCATACAACGCCGCCGTCCCTTTTGATGTGCCAGCTCGAAGAAACGGCATCCACGTGTTGTTGATGAACCAAGCACCGGAAAACGCTGCGCCGTAGTCTTCAGCGCGACTCCCGTCAGATGCTTCGTCGCTGTGCCAGAACGTCATGTGGATGTTGTCGAAATAAACGCGATCAAAGCCACTTGTGTAGCCAATCTCGACGCTCTTGAAGAGGTCTCCGTCCGAGAACACGTCAAGATCTGGACTGGCAGGATCGGCATTTGCGTCCGCGAGGCTGGCGGTAGCATAAAAGTTCGGTCCCAACTGAAACCCGCCAGCAATCGCAAGGCCGGGGTTAGGGGCATTTATGGTCGGGTTGGTATTGAACGCGAGGTTCTGAAACGCGGTGTAGGGACTGACCAGACCGTACACATCGACAAAGTCAGTTACGTCGATCTGACCAATTTGAAACGTCCATGACGCATCTGCAGCGCGTTGCGTCCAGAACAGGTTTGTCAGCATCGTGCCGTTGTCGTTAAAGGCCGTGCCAGTGATCGACAATGCCCCCCCGTCAAAACCAAAGTTCTGTGGCGCTACGGAGCCATAGGCATGCCGGTTTTCGATTTTGAATGTGAGTGACCCATTCTCCGTCGCCTGCCAATTGCCGTATAGACGCGCAATTCCACCGCTCGCATTTCCCGTTCCGATATCGGCGTTCGAAGACTGACCCAACGCGAGATAGTCCAGATTAAAGCGAAAGCCGTGGTCCTTGGCCAATCTTTCTTTCCATGCGAAATAGCCCGGTGCGATGTTATTGGGGAAATCAGATCGATATTGTGGATCGGTTAGACCGTCTCCCGGTTCAAGGTCCGCCTGCACAGAAGAGGGCCCACCCAATCCCTGGGCCAACGCGCCCGTGCCCAACAAACAGCAAGTGGCAAGACATGTTACGCAGTGCTTCATCATCACTATTCTCATCTAATTAGGGCCATAAGGGCTGTTCGCGTTGCGGGAAAAGTTGAGTGTCTGGGAGAATCTACTTTTTTGAAACGGCGCGCTAGTGGCCGAACTCGTTGCAGAAATCAGGTTCATGCCTGTGATGGCATCCATCGAAATTTTGTTCATAGGACCCAGGCTTCTAAGGGGCTTTGTCAATTTAGCGGGGCGGTCGAGGGAACGAACCGCCCCGCTTATCATCAGTCCAGTGTGCTGTTGTAATTGGCACCGACCTTCGTGATGCAGGAAACTGCTTAATCTCGGTTTTCAGATAGACTGCCCTCACCTTTTATCACGGTGAGGGCAATCTGAGATCTGATTACAGATTACCGAAGTAGTCTGCGCGGCTCGGCTTTGCAGGTGTGAACGCAGGGGCATTTTCACCGGGAAGCCAGTTTTTGTAAACGTCCCCGTCCTTCATCACGAAGTCTACAGTGTCGCGTTTGATCACATTGATGTCTTCGAGTGGATTGCCATCCACCAAAATAATATCGGCGTAACCACCTTCGGCAATCGTGCCCAAAGTACCCTCTTTGTATGGGTTCATCCCACCGGTCCAGTTCAGCACTTCGGCTGCATTACTCGTCGCGGTTTTCAGCGACAGATGCGGGTCTTTGGTGATCTCGTCGTTAAACCAGATGATATTGTCGGCCTGACGCACCACATCGGGCCCGAACATATCACCGCCTGTGACCATCAAGAGCTCGTGCTTGACCGCCCATTCCATCATCTGCTTCGCACCAGCATTGACCTGTTTGGCCTTGGCTTTTTGATCCGCACTGAAGAACGTAATGCTGTCTGGATCGCCAAAGGCTTCCAGCGACATAACCGCCTGAACGGACAGCGCGACGCCCTCTTCTTTCATACGGATGATGGTTTCCTCAGAAACAAGAAAGTTGTGATCGATCACACGAACCCCAGCATCAATCGCCCGGTTAACCGAACGGTCGTGATACGCATGGACCAACACATAGGTGCCGTAGTCCTCGGCAACGCCAACAATCGCCTTTAGCTCGTCGAGTGAGTATTGGGTTGTGTGCAAAGGATCAAATTCACTGGCAACACCGCCGCCAGCCATAACCTTGATCTGTGTGGCACCAGCACGAAGGTTGTGACGTGCTGCGCGAATGACCTCAGGAACACCATCAGCAATAAAGCCAAACATGTGAGCTTCGAGGTCATCTACGTCGCCCGGAACATCGTTAAAGGATCCGGTATCAGCGTGACCACCGGTCTGGCTCAGGAACGCACCGCTGGGATAGAGGCGCGGTCCGGGAATGATGTCGTTGTTAACGGCTTTCGCGATACCAAGGATGTTGCAGCCAGCGTCGCGCGCCGTTGTGAAGCCTTGATCGAGGTAGTCTTGCAGGACAAGTGCCACGTAGGCGCCATTGGCCATCTGGTCGTAGTTGTCGCGAAACTCGAGCATTCCGTTCCGGATACACATGTGCGAGTGCATGTCGATCAGGCCCGGCATCAAAGTCCGGCCCTCTCCGTCAACCATGAAGGCTTCGGGTGCATCGATTGTTTCGGCGGATACGGTCTTGATTAGGTTGCCCTCGACCAGAACCGAACCGTTCTCCATCAGTTCGCCATCGACACCGTTGAAAATGTTGACGTTGGTGAACAACACCTGACGCGGTGCTTCGTCCTGTGCTGAAGCAGCAGATGCCCCAAACGCAAGAAGCCCAACGGCCAGTGTTGTTGAGAGTAGGTTTGCTGAAATCACTGCGGATCCTCCATAGAAAATAATGCCCGCTGAAGGGCCTTTGTCGCTTAGATATAGAGCTAAAATGAGCGGTGCCTGTCACTCTTGGACAAGCTAGCACGATTTTTGGTAAAAAATGACAGATCACATTGACCCACCGCATATATTCCGTCTGAATGACACTTCTCTTCGGTTGTGTGTGGTTCTTTATGTCGAATTCATTGCCTCTAGTTCATCTTCAACTCCTCCGTCCACTCCTGGGGGGGCTTAAGGCATGCGGCATCGACCCAGCACCTGTTTTGGAGAGTGTCGGATTGACACAAAGCGCCGTTGATCAAGAAGGCTCGTCGGTTCATGTCATGGTCATGCACCATTTCACCGAAAACTGTGCGACGGCTGCCAAAGACCGAACGTTCTGCGCGACTATCGGCTCCCAGCTGGATCCTACCGGTTGGCCGATGGTGCAAAAGGCCTTTCAACAGGCAACAACACTTGGCGATTTCTTGAACATCTACGTGGCGCAGGCAAACAAATACGCCTCATCTTCAACGCCTTACGTAGAAGTTCGAGGAGAGATGGCCTCGTTCGGAGAAACACGCAAATTCGAACCCCTTATCAAACCGGCGCAAAACGACGGCTTTATGATTGGCTTAAAAATGGCCATGCTGGAAAGAGTGCTGGGTGATGTCAAAGAGCCGGAGCGGGTTATTTTGTCGCTTTGCGACCCGTCGGTGCTGCCAAAGTCTTTTGACCGATATCAGGCGTTGCGGGGCGATAACATGGGCCCTCGAATTCGGTTTCCATCAGAATGGTTGTCATATTCCATTGCCTTTGGCGCTGGCGAAGTCGCAGCCATGTCGGGCAACAAAGAAAAACAACTCGGCCACTTTCTCGCCGGGTTCCGTGAGCTGCTGCGTCAGAACATTTGCAGCAGAAATCTTAATGCCAGCAAAGCTGCTGAACTCATTCACATGACCCCCCGCTCCCTTGCGCGTCGATTGTCTGTTTGGGATACAAGCATTTCCAAAGAGCTCGCGCGGGCAAAGTTCGATTATGCCAAAGATGCGCTGGATGGCTCCGACCTATCCATAGACCAGATAGCGCTGAATCTTGGGTATACTCACCCCTCGAATTTCGCACGTGCTTTTGCCAAAGAAGAAAAAATGAGTCCGACACGCTTTAGGTCCCGCCAACGCGACTAGCGCCTTTTTTCCAAGCCAAGAATGAAGCTGCTATCGAGAGAATGATCTTGGAAAGACTGAAACTTCATACTGCCCCATACCGAGACCTAGGAGCAGGTCGTGTCCTCGAAAATTCAATGTTTGAACGACCAGCATGTCAGCGCAGCCGACCTTGAGCTTTCATTGACTTATGGGCTCGACCCTAAGTTCTGGCATTCTCATGTCCCATTTCAGCCTGATTGCCCCTTCGTCACCTGACAGGACTAAATTGCCTTGGGCACACCTTCCAATACGCCAATGACGCGGCGCACGGGTTTGCGTTGAACGCGGCCCTTGGGGGGGTAGACCAACTTGGTGGCCTCAACCATGAACGCGCCCCCTGCGACGATGCTAGGTATTTTACTGCCGATTTGTTCGAACAATGGGCCAGATTTCATCCAAACCCTCTTGGCGGAGGGAAATTGATAGAGCGCACCCAAATGCCGCTCAGGCAGGAACTGGTGTTTGCGCAATTGGGTGTCGAGCTGGCCGATTGAATAGGGGCGACCATAGCCAAATGGCGTGCGGTCGCGCCGTGCCCAAACCCCTGCACGGTTGGGCACAATAAAGAGCGCACGCCCCCCCGGCCCCAACACCCGCCAGCATTCCTCAAGTAAATCCGAGGGCCGCTCGGATGTCTCAAGCCCGTGCAAAACCACCAGTTTGTCGACATGACCAGTTTCGATGGGCCACAAGGTTTCTTCGGTCAGAACGGACGTATTGGCCATACCCGCAGGCCACGGCATCACCCCTTGTGGTCCGGGCATCAACGTCATCACCCGGCGCGCGTTCTTCAAATATGGGCGCAACAATGGGGCGGCAAAACCAAAGCCAACGACTGTTTGGCCCTGCGCTTCTGGCCACAACTCAAGCATCCGGCCACGCAGAGATTTCTGCGCTGCTCGGCCCAAGGCGCTGCGGTAATAAAAATTGCGCAGGTCCTGAACGTCGAGATGCATTGCGGCCCGCCCTATGTTGCGTCACGTTGGAGGCACCCTAGCCCAGCAAACGGAGCAAGCCCATGCCCTTCGAACTGATCACCATCCCCTGTCTGTCAGACAATTATGCCTTTTTGCTGCGCGACGGTGAAAGTGGCGCTGTTGCAGTCATTGATGTGCCCCAAGCGGCCCCAATCAAGGCCGAATTGGCGGCGCGCGGCTGGACCGTCAGTCAAATTTGGCTCACGCATCATCACGATGATCACGTGATGGGATTAGATGCGCTGCTTGCTGATTTCCCAGCACCTGTATACGGCGCGCGCGCAGATGCCCACCGCCTGCCCAAGCTGGATCATCAACTCGCAGATGGGGACAAGTTTGAGCTGGGTGCGTTGGAAGTTGATGTGCTGGATGTTTCGGGGCACACCATCGGGCATATCGCGTTTCACGTGCCGGGTGCTCATGCCGCGTTTACCGCGGATAGTCTAATGGCATTGGGATGTGGTCGCCTCTTTGAGGGCAAGCCCGCTCAAATGTGGGAAAGCCTGCAAAAGCTGATGGCCCTGCCCGCCAATACGCAGATTTGTTCGGGCCATGAATACACTGCATCTAATGCAAATTTCGCCCTAACGGTTGATCCCGACAATCCTGAGCTTATGTCTCGGTGTAGGGCGATCGCCGATGCACGCAAAAACGGCGTGCCCACGGTGCCGTCGCTTTTGTCACTGGAACTGCAAACCAACCCGTTTTTGCGCCCCGCCGATACAGGCATACGTGCACACCTAGGGTTGCAAAACGCCACCGACGCGGAAGTTTTCGCCGAAATCCGCGCCAGAAAAGATAATTTCTAACAGCTCAAATCATGGCCAAACTCGCACGATTCTGCGATTAATGTACAAATAAATGAGAAAATACTTGAAGACGGGCTGCGATCAACCAAACTCTAATACAATGAGGCCATGGTCAGGAGACCTCTCGCCGCACCAGTGCAGCGGTCCCCAGACCCCGAATGACAAGGAGCACGCACGTGCCTTCATTCTCTACTACTCTTGAGCAGGCCATTCACGCGGCCTTGGCCCTTGCCAATGCACGCCGTCACGAATTTGCCACGCTAGAGCACCTGCTTTTGTCGTTGGTCGATGAGCCCGACGCATTGCAGGTGATGAAAGCCTGTTCCGTCGATGTATCCGAACTGCGCGACACGCTGGTGGAGTTCATTGACGAGGACCTGAGCAATCTGGTCACCGACGTCGATGGCTCAGAAGCGGTGCCAACGGCGGCGTTTCAGCGCGTGATCCAACGCGCTGCGATCCACGTGCAAAGTTCTGGCAGAACCGAAGTGACCGGGGCCAATGTGCTGGTCGCAATCTTTGCCGAACGCGAAAGCAGTGCGGCTTACTTCCTGCAAGAGCAGGACATGACTCGGTATGATGCGGTCAATTATATCGCCCACGGCGTCGCCAAAGACCCCGCCTATGGTGAATCGCGTCCTCTTTCTGGCGCGCCTGAGCATGAAGAAGAGGCGCAAGGCGTTACCGAAGGTGAGAAAAAGGAATCCGCACTGGCAAAATACTGCGTGGATTTAAACGAGAAATCTCGCCAGGGTGAAATTGACCCGTTGATCGGACGCGATTCCGAGGTTGAGCGTTGCATTCAAGTACTCTGCCGCCGCCGCAAGAATAACCCGCTTTTGGTGGGGGATCCGGGCGTAGGCAAAACTGCCATCGCAGAAGGGCTCGCTCGCAAAATCGTAGCGGGCGAAATCCCGCATGTGCTGTCCGAAACGACGATCTATTCGCTCGATATGGGCGCGTTGCTTGCTGGCACGCGCTACCGCGGCGATTTCGAGGAGCGGCTGAAGGCGGTCGTGACCGAGCTTGAAGCGCACGACGATGCGGTGTTGTTTATCGACGAAATCCATACCGTTATTGGTGCAGGGGCCACGTCAGGAGGCGCGATGGATGCGTCCAACCTGCTGAAACCCGCGCTTGCGGGCGGCAAACTGCGCACCATGGGTTCTACGACCTACAAGGAATTCCGCCAGCATTTTGAGAAAGACCGCGCGCTGAGCCGTCGTTTCCAGAAAATTGACGTCAAAGAGCCGTCGGTTGAGGATGCGACTAAGATTCTCAAGGGAATTAAGCCCTATTTCGAGGATCACCACGGCATCAAATACACCGCCGATGCGATCAAAACCTCCGTTGAGTTGGCGCACCGCTATATCAACGATCGCAAGCTGCCCGATTCAGCGATCGACGTGATCGATGAAGCAGGTGCAGCACAGCATTTGGTCATTGCGTCTAAGCGCCGCAAAACCATTGGCACCAAAGAGATCGAAGATGTTGTGGCAAAAATTGCGCGCATCCCTCCGAAAAATGTCTCCAAGGATGATGTGGTCGTGCTGAAAGATCTGGAAACTTCGCTCAAGCGCGTGGTGTTTGGTCAAGACAACGCGATTGACGCGCTGGCCTCTGCGATCAAGCTTTCCCGGGCTGGCTTGCGCGAACCCGAAAAGCCAATCGGGAACTACCTGTTCACAGGCCCCACCGGCGTCGGCAAAACCGAGGTCGCCAAACAGCTTGCTGATACGTTGGGTGTAAAACTTCTGCGCTTTGACATGTCCGAATATATGGAGAAACACGCGGTAAGCCGTCTGATCGGGGCCCCTCCCGGCTATGTCGGGTTCGACCAGGGTGGGATGTTGACAGACGGGGTCGATCAAGACCCGCATTGCGTGCTTTTGCTGGACGAGATGGAAAAGGCGCACCCGGATGTCTACAATATCCTGTTGCAGGTCATGGACCATGGCAAGCTCACAGATCACAACGGTCGGTCCGTCGATTTCCGCAATGTTGTGCTGATCATGACGTCAAATGCGGGCGCTGCTGAACAAGCGAAAGAAGCCATCGGTTTTGGCCGCGAGCGTCGCACGGGCGAAGACACAGCTGCAATTGAGCGGACGTTCACGCCGGAATTCCGCAACCGTCTGGATGCCGTCATCAGCTTTGATGCACTGCCCAAGGAAGTCATCATGCGTGTGGTCGAGAAATTCGTGCTGCAACTTGAGGCGCAGCTGATGGACCGCAACGTGACCATTGAACTAAGCACAAAAGCGGCCGAGTGGCTGGGGGAAAAGGGGTACGACAGCAAGATGGGTGCCCGTCCTTTGGGTCGCGTGATCCAAGAGTACATCAAAAAGCCTCTGGCCGAGGAGTTGCTGTTCGGCAAGCTCGCCAAAGGTGGTGTGGTCAAGGTTGGCGTTAAAAAGGGCGAAATTGATCTGGTGATTGATGGTCCTGACAAGCCCCGCTTGTCGGGTAACAAGCCGCCACTGCTGACCGCGGAATAATGCGCCGCGGCCTCATCGCCGCGCTCTCCCTCGCCGCACCTGCTGTGGCGGGGGATCTTTCGCTGATCTCCCCGATTGACTGCAATCTGGTCAGTGATTGCTACATTCAGCAATATGTGGATCACGACCGGTCAGATGCCGCGTCGGATTTCACCTGCGCAACGCTCACCTACAACGGCCACAAAGGCACCGATTTCGCGCTCCCATCTCGCGCCCGTATAGATGAGGGCGTCTCGGTGATCGCCTCCGCACAAGGCACCGTGCTCGCCCTGCGCGACGGCATGCCCGATACAGGCCTCACGCCGCAAACGGCAGAGGCCGTCAAGAATAGCGAATGCGGAAATGGCGTCGTCCTGAGCCATCCAGACGGCTGGGAAACTCAGTATTGCCATCTCAAGCAAGGCTCCATTCAGGTCACCAAAGGTCAAAAAGTCGCGGCGGGCGCCGTGCTGGGCGAGGTTGGCATGTCAGGCTTCGCGGAGTTTCCGCATGTTCACCTCTCGGTGCGCAAAGACGGTGAGGTCATTGATCCGTTCGATCCCGACGGCCGCATCTCTTGCGACACACCAGCGGACAGCACATTGTGGGCAAGCCCACCCCCCTACCGTCCCGCCGGCCTCATCTCGCTCGGCATTTCTGGCGCGGTCCCTGAATATCAAGACGTCAAAGACGGGACAACAACACCGGCCAAATCCAGTTCCTCAGCACTTGTTGTCTACGCTTATGCCTTTGGCCCCCGCTCCGGGGATACCTTACGGCTGTCATTCAGTGGCCCTGAGGGGGTTGTGATCGAAAAAGATGTGGCGCTCAAAAAAGACCAGGCGCAGTCCTTTCGTGCCATTGGTAAAAAACGCGGAGGTTCGAGTTGGCCCGATGGCACCTATTCAGGAATAGCATCGCTGATACGGAATGGCACGCCGCTTGACACCAGAACCATCTCGATCACCATGCCCTGACACCGGATTTACTCTGGGCGAAAACCGCTGCCAACGGATCACCTCTTCCTCATCAGATGGCCATGAAGCGAGGTGCCAAACTCCACAAGCCCCGCTCAGAAATCAGCGTCGCCCGTCAGGGCGTCATTTGGATCCGCGGTTATTTCTCAGTGAACTTCAATTCAATGCGCCGGTTTCGGGCGCGGGCCTCATCACTGTCACCGCGCGCGACCGGTTGATACTGACCAAAGCCATTTGCGGACATGCGGTCCGGCGGTATTCCGAGGAAGTTTGACATATATTTCACGACCGATAATGCGCGCGCCTGGCTTAGTTCCCAGTTATCCGCAAACTCGCCAAAGCCAGACAGAGGCTGATCATCGGTGTGCCCATCGACCCGGATGACCCAGTCGATCTCATTGGGGATATCTGCGGCAACTGCGCTCAAGATGCTTGCAACCTTGGCAATCTCGCCTTGGCCTTCCGTCGACAGGATCGCGCCGCCGGGCGGGAATAACACTTCGGATGAGAATACAAAACGGTCCCCTTCGATCCGCACGCCTTCCTGATTGCCCAGAACATCGCGCAGCTGACCAAAGAATTCCGACCTATATTGTTCCAGATCTTTCGTCTGCGCTTGAAGATCTATTGCTTGCGCTTCCAAACGTTTGCGCTCTGCGGCTTCAAGTTCCGCCCGCCGGCTTTGCTCTGCTGCGACCCGCGCGAGGGCAGTATTCAACTGCGATCCCAACGATTGCAGTTCCACCTGCTTGGACGCGTCCTCGGCAACGGCCCCATCCAACAGACCCTGCAAATCGCCAAGCTGTATGCGCAGTGCGGCAACTTGCTGGTTCAACAGCTCCGTCTGGCGCTGTGCCGCCAACGACGTCTCTTGTTCTTTTGCCAATTCGGTTTGTGCTTGCGCCAGCAATGCCGCGCGCTGGTCTGCGGTCGTCAAGGTTTCGCCAGCCGCCGCTTCGGCAGCCTGTTGTGCAGCCACCGCCTTAGCTAACTCTGCGCGCAACGCTTTCAATCGGGTCGTTTTTTCAGCCTCAGTTTCATCAATGCGCGTTTGCAATGTGCCTGCTTCGGCCAATGCAGCGGCCAAACGCGCATCCAGCTCACCTTCGGCCGCGCGCGCCGCCGCCAAAAGCGTCAGCGTGTCTTCGGCATCCTTGCGCTGTGCCTCAAGCGCCAAGGTCATCGCAGTCAACTCAGTGCCCGCACCTTCAAGCCGGTCCCGCAGGGCTTGCGCTGCCGCGGCATCAGCCAACCGCGCGATTTCCAACTCACTCAACGCTTCTTGTGCCGCCTGTGCTTGGGCACTCAACCGCGCAGCTTCGTCGTTTGCATCCGCATTGCGCGCCCGTAAATCTTCGACCAAAGCTGACAACGCCTCACGGCGGGCAGCGGCAAGGCGGGCAACCTCTGTGGCAGCATCGGTCTCGCTTCGACTGGAGGCAAGGGCCGCGTTCAATGCTTCTTGTTCGCTCAGTAATTCAGTTTGTGCGGTTTGCAGATTGGCCACATCGGCCAATGCACCATCGCGTTCTTGCAGTAGCGCTGCTGCGCGGGTTCGTGCATCCTCTCTCTCGGCCAACAACGTTACTGCTCGGGTTTGCGCATCTTGACGGTCGGCCAACAACGCGGCCACCTGAGCCTCAAACCCAGTTATTTGCGTCTGCGCCTGTGCAAGGTTTGCCAAACCGGTGTCACGCTGCGCAGTGAGCGCTGCGATTTGTAGTATTTGCTGTGCGGCGCGGTCCTCAACGGTGCCAAGCTCGGTGGAAAGAGCCCCCACCCGAGCCTCAAGATTGCTGCGCTCAGATTGCTCAAGACCCAACGCTTGGGCAAGCGCCGCAACCTCGTTTGATAAAACATCAAGCTCAGTTTCTTGGCCAGAAATCCGTTCTGTCAGAACGAATTGCACAATCATAAAAATCGTCAGGACGAACATCAGCACCAGCAACAGCCCAGTCATCGCATCCACAAACCCCGGCCAAATAGAGGCCTGAAACCGCGCGCCTGTGCGTCGCGACAGGGCCATGTTCAGCGCTCCTCTTCGTCAGGCCTGCGGGGGGGCGTTAGCGCACGGGTCAGCTTGGACATGTCCTTGCGCAGCTCCGCCATGCTTTCTTGACGTCCGGCGGAGATCTCCTCAAGTATCCGAAGCATCTGCACATCAATCGACCGCAAACGCATCCGGCTTTCGGCGTCCATACCCTCACCGCCATCATGCCCTTCAAGAGCGGCGACCACCCGTTCTTGACCTTCGGCTATCTTCTCAAGTGCCGCTCGTGAGTCGTCCTTGCGGCCCAACGTTGACGTCATCCGCTCCACCGCTTCGGCTAACGCACCTATGCGGCCATCCACATCATCGCCGCCTTGGCTTTCAAGAGCGGCGATCACTCGTTCTTGCCCATCGGCTATCTTTTCAAGCGCTGCTTGAGAGCCGTCCTTGCGGCCCAGCTTTGCGGTCATCCGCTCCACCGCTTCGGCCAACGCACCAATGCGTCCGTCGACGCCCGCACGGCTGTCGTCAGAGCGCGCGAACATCACCTGCAACGCTTCCATCTGCTCTGCCATGTGATCAACGACCGCGGCCAGCGCGCCGCCCTGTTCGCCGCCCGCTTCTTCGCCGCTGGAAAAACCAACCCGCGTGATTGAGCTGAGCCAGTCTTCGAGTTCTTGATAAAACCTATTCTGTCCGTGCCCTGCAAAGAGTTCCAAAAGTCCGACAACCAATGATCCCGCAAGACCAAGCAATGAGGATGCAAACGCCACGCCCATGCCGCCCAACTGCG
Source organism: Sulfitobacter sp. SK012 (assembly GCF_003352085.1). NCBI lineage: Bacteria > Pseudomonadati > Pseudomonadota > Alphaproteobacteria > Rhodobacterales > Roseobacteraceae > Sulfitobacter > Sulfitobacter sp. SK012. Next base: position 869,761 of record NZ_CP025804.1, on the reverse strand, counting down.
CCTCAAGCCCCGTCATAAGGCGGTTGAAAACATCGACACTTTCTTCACCGTCCTGCGGCGCAAGACTGCGGATGGTATCGACAACAGCGGGAACCGTGGTCGCAAGTCCATAGAACGTCCCTAAAAGTCCAAGGAAAATCAATAGATTGACAATGTATCGCGTGATTTCACGTGCCTCATCAATGCGGGTCGCAACGGATTCCAAAATCGATCGAGTAGAGCTGGCACCGACCTGCATTCTTGCGCCGCGCGTGCGCAAAAGCGATGCTAACGGGGCCAGCAACGGCGGCGGTACGGCACCCGAATTGCCATGATCTGCAGCAAAGCGTTCGATCCATTTAACCGATCCGATCAGCTGAAACACCTGATAGAAACACGCCAAAACACCGATGAAAAAGACAAAGATGATGAACCCATTAAGATACGGGTTGGCCTCAAAGATCGGCAAAACACGCGGCAATGCGATGAAGGCGCCAAGGCACGATAGCGCCAAGACAATCAGCATTAACGAAATCTGTCGTACCGGTTGCGAAAACTGCGGTGTTGCCTCGCGGGCTGGCTGCGCCATGCGCTCCTGCTCCTGATCTATTTTGTCTGCTCCGGGGAAAGCCTACACGTAAAAATCGCTGCTCCCAAGGCTTTATGACGTCAAAGCGCGCACCCTCGTGGCCAGCCATTCCAACCCCGGATCATGTAAACCGATTTTTTCAAGATGATCCGCGGTGTTATAGAGGTATTCGGTGTTAGGTCCGCGCCCGCCAACCGCCCTTGAGATGATCTGTGCTTGCTCTTCTAACGGGAGCCCGCCGCAATATTGAACGTGGGTCTCATCAATCACATAGACCAAGGCGTTAACCTCTCGCCCATCCGTCAATGTGACGGTGCAGTTCTTTTCCACATAGGCCGACGAAATGAGCTCGCGTTCGCGCAAATAAGCAAGCGTTGTGTCCTCTTGGCCTTGCGCTACGCGCAGGGCGATCCCCTCACAAACGTCATCAGGTTGTGGATCAAGGGCAAGCACCAATCCGGGGTCCTCAACGGTGCCGCGGTGGTGAATTGAGCGCATGCAAAAAGATCGTGCGTATCCGGGCATGGTTCCAACGACGCTTTCGGCGACATCAAAACCCGGATTCCACAATAAGCTGCCATAGCCAAATACCCACATGCTCATGTTTGCTGGTCCTTCTGTTTGGCTTTGGATAAACCTCATTGTAGCCCCGATGGGAAGAGGAAGCGGAAATGCTGCGCAAGCTAATTGTGGTTATCGTCGCCCTGGCCCTTTTGTGGGGCGGATATTGGTGGGGCGTGGCCGCCGCCGTGAATGCCGCGCTTGGCAATTGGGCCGATATGCGCAGGTCCGAAGGTTGGTCCGTTGCCATGTCGGATCCTCAGCAAAGTGGTTATCCGGCTGCTGTAAAAACACAGATTTCAACGATGTCATTGGCCCGTATCGACGGGCGCACGGCTCTTGCGATCCCTGAAATCGCGTTAAACGTGCCGCTGTCAGCCCCTCTATCACCGACTATGTTGCTGCCGGCGCAGAGCGTCACCATTACGTCACCAAATGTCAGCGCACGGTTGGATATTGAGGGTGCGCAGGTCAAGATGGCACTAAAGCCCAGCCGATTGGCAGAGGTGCAACAGATCACGCTGAATATGGCACCGTGGCAGATTGCCCGTTCTGGCAGGCCTCTCCTGTCATCCCAAGGGACCGTCGCCGCGATGGTACAAAACCCAGACAACGATCGGATTTATGCCTTTAACGTTGACGTCGACGGTCTAACCTTGGCCGAACTTATGCGCCAAAACCTGAGGCTACCGCCGGCATGGCCCGAGACTTTCGAGACCCTTGAACTGCAGATGACCGTCGCATTTGACCGCCCCTTTGATCGCCGATCGCAACCCGGCGACCGCCCACAACCGCGCCGGATCGAACTCGAGCGGGCGGCGGCGACATGGGGGGCGATTGACCTTTTGGCCAGCGCGGATCTAACGGTCGACACGTCTGGCACGCCGGAAGGCACGCTGTCGCTGCGGGCGGACAATTGGAAAGCAATATTGGACATGCTGCAGGCGACGCGCATATTTGATCCCCGGCTGCGGGATCAGATTGAAAACACGCTAGGGCTTGTCGCTGGGTTGAGCGGGTCAAGTGATACGCTGGACATCGAAATCACTTTTGCAGACGGGCGCATGTCGATCGGTTTTTTCCCACTTGGGCCTGCACCCAAAATTATTCTGCGCTGATCAGCGGCAGTAACTTCCACTGCGGTAGCGCGCGGTGTCGAAATGGAAATGATCGCGGTGATGGCGGTCCGCGTTAGGGCCAAGTACGGTCCCGAAAGGTCCGCAGGCACCTTTGTGCATCTGTCGCAGCGCTTTGCTGGATGACTTAGCGTTCCAGCCATTGAGCACACTAAAGGCCGAGCCATCTTTGAGGCGGAAAGCAGAGATATCAATCGCGCGGCCTTTGCCATGCTCTGAGATTTTCCCGCCTTTTTTGTTGTTGCGGGTTCGGCAGATATAATGCGCCGCAACTTTTATCTGCGATAGCCCGCCACCTTTTTTCGCCAAAGCGGGTTTGGCGGAATCGTCCAACCATGTCTTAAGAGCGCGAGCTGTAGTGCAATCCATCACAGCCTGTGTACTGAGCCCCACACCAGATACCGCGCTTACACGGACGGCATCCTCAATTCCGCACGCTGAGATTCGGCCAGAGACCCGGCCGATCGCTTCGCCCTGGATCGCCAAATCGCCGCAAACGGCACCGCGCTCCAACAACTTTCGCTGAGTGCGCGCGGTCTTTGCAGCTTCGTTAGATCTCAAGAAGGGGCGCAGGGACCATCCCAACCCAGAGCCTTCCGTTGCAACTGGCGCGGGATCAGGGCGTGGTACCGGACGTTTAGAAGCGTCTGGTCCCGCACAAGACACAGTCGCCATCAAACAAAGGCCAAAAGACAGCGTTCTCATGATTTCTTTCTTCCAAAATCAGGTGCGTCGGTATCCTGCCCCGCTTCGATGATTCCACGACGGATTGCACGCGTGCGGGTGAAATAGTCGTGCAAAAAGTCGCCATCGCCCTGGCGGATTGCGCGCTGCAAGGCAAATAACTCTTCGGTAAAGCGGCCAAGAATCTCCAGCGTGGCGTCTTTGTTGGTCAAAAACACATCGCGCCACATCGTGGGATCAGAGGCCGCGATGCGGGTGAAATCGCGAAAGCCTCCTGCTGAATATTTGATCACTTCACTATCGGTGACCCGGCGCAAATCATCGGCCACGCCAACCATCGTATAAGCGATCAGATGCGGTGCATGGCTGGTGACGGCCACCACCAGATCGTGGTGATCGGCATCCATTTGTTCGACATTGGAGCCCAAAGATTCCCAAAATTGTTGTAGCCTTTGAACAGCAACCGGGTCAGCCCCCTCTGGTGGGACCAGTAAGCACCAGCGGCTGTCAAACAGCTCGGCAAAGCCGGATCGAGGTCCGGAATGTTCAGTCCCAGCTAGGGGGTGGCCCGCGATAAAATGAACACCCTCAGGTACATGTGGCGCGACGTTTTCGATAACGTCACGTTTGACAGACCCAACGTCGGTCACTGTCGCCCCGGGTTTCAGCACGCCAGCGATCTGTTCCATGACAGACCCCATCACACCAATCGGCACACACAACACAACAAGATCAGCACCAGCAACCGCATCCAAGATATCATCATGCACACTGTCACACAGGCCGATTTTCCGGGCAGTTTCGCGGGTTTCTGCGCTGCGTGCATAGCCACTAACATGGTTTGCCGAGCCTGCACGTTTCATTGCCCAAAACATCGATGAGGCAATTAGCCCAAGGCCAATAAGGGCCACGCGGTCATAAATCTGCGCCATGGCTCAGCCCTCCTTGAATGTTCGGATGGCGTGGGCCACCCGGCGGCACCCGCTTTCGTCGCCAACAGTTATCCGCAAACAGTTTGGCAGATTATACCCCGCCACCATCCGCACGATCAAACCTTGCGCGGCAAGGTAGTCATTACACGCTGCTGCTTCCTTCGGGGACGCGAACCGGGCCAGCACAAAATTCGCGCAAGACACATCAGACGGAACACCAATTTCAGCCAATGCCTCGGCGAGCCAACCGCGTTGACGGCTGTTTTCGGTCCGGCAATGGGTAACGTAGGCTGTATCGCGCACCGCAGCTTCGGCAGCGGCGATCCCTGCATTGGACAGATTAAACGGGCCCCGCACACGGTTGAGCACGTCTATGATTGACGCAGGTCCATAACCCCATCCGACACGCAGGCCACCCAGCCCATAAATCTTAGAGAAGGTCCGCGTCATCACGACGTTTTGGCGGGCATCAACCAAGGCTGCTCCGCCATCATACCCGTCGACATACTCGGCATAGGCCCCATCAAGCACAAGGATCGCTTGGGCAGGCAAGCCATCTGCAAGGCGCGCGATCTCGGCTGGGCCGATCATTGTGCCGGTCGGGTTATTAGGGTTGGCCAGGAACACCAAGCGCGTGCTTTCAGTGCAGGCCTCAAGAAGTGCGTCGACGTCTGTGACACGTTCTCGTTCCGGCACTTCAACAGGGGTCGCTCCGGCAGCTAGCGCAGATATGCGGTACATCGCAAAGCCGTGTTCCGTGTGCAGGACCTCTGTGCCCGGCCCCGCATATGCTTGGCACAAGAACGCAATGATCTCATCTGATCCAGCCCCGCAAATCACGCGATCTGCGTCCAGCCCATGCACTTCGGCAATCGCCGTGCGCAGGCCTGAGTGATCCGATGATGGATAGCGGTGCAACTGCTGACCCGCGCGGCGGTATGCTTCTAAAGCGGCCTCTGACGGACCAAACGGGTTTTCATTCGAGCTAAGCTTGAGTGCATTATCCACACCGGCCACATGGCTCGCACCGCCCTGATACAGGGCAATATCCAGAATACCGGGCTGTGGCTCAATCATAATTGTCATCTCAGCATACTCGCGGTTTGGCTCGCGCCGTTCTATCGCCCCCATAGGGGCGATGCCAGTGGCATATGAGCGCGGGATTAGCCTTGGCTTTGCGCCTCTAGGCAAGCCATCAGCGCTATTCTTACAGGCTCCGGCCAGGGAATCGAAATGTGCTTGTCCAAATCAGACGCCGCCAACACCTGCTTGCTGTCCCAGCGTTTCTCGCCTTTGCAACTGATGTCATGCTGCAATGTAACCGAAGATTTGCCGACCTTCATGACCGTGACGGCAAATGTCAGCTCTTCACCAAAAAAGGACGGGCTGGAAAAGTTAGAGGCCAAATGCACTGTTGGCGTGCCCCAGCGTTCTTCCCAGATCATCTTTGCCCAAGGAAAGCCGAGGTTCAGCCAGAACTCTTCGTTCACGCCATTCAGGATGTTGAGGTAGGACGGGAAATAGGCCGTCCCCGAGATATCGCAATCACCAAAGTTCAGCATCCGCGTGGTGGTAAAAGGCATGTCCATTGGGGTCTCCTGTCTTTGATTATGAGATAGGCGGCTATTCAGTCGTCGGTCATGAAAAAGCCGCCCGAGGTCTCCCTCGTGCGGCTTTCTACATTCATTATGCGAAGATTAGTTCTTCGCGTAGAATTCCACAACGAGGTTTGGCTCCATCATTACCGGATAAGGCACATCGCCCAAGGTAGGTGTGCGTACGAATTTCGCGGACATTTTGGAATGATCAACTTCGAGGTAATCAGGCACATCGCGCTCTGGCAGCTGAGTGGCTTCAATAAGAGCAACCATCTGCTTGGAACGGTCACGTACTTCGATCACGTCACCTTCTTTTACACGGTAAGAAGGAATGTTCACGAGCTTGCCGTTCACGCGGACGTGGCGGTGGTTCACGAACTGACGTGCTGCAAATACAGTGGCAACGAACTTGGCGCGGTAAACAACAGCGTCCAGACGACGCTCCAGCAGACCAATCAAGTTTTCACCTGTATCGCCTTTTACACGCTCAGCTTCGCCATAGATGCGGCGGAATTGCTTTTCGGTCAGGTCGCCGTAGTAGCCCTTGAGCTTCTGCTTGGCGCGCAACTGGATGCCGAAATCGGAAATCTTGCCCTTACGGCGTTGGCCGTGCTGGCCGGGGCCATATTCGCGGCGGTTCACTGGGGATTTAGGACGGCCCCAGATGTTTTCGCCCATACGACGGTCTAGTTTATGCTTGGCAGCGGTGCGTTTAGTCACGGCTGTACTCCTTTAAATTATAAAGGGCGTTGTCCTCTGGGTCTCCCCCGACAGGCATCCCCTCACGGGGGCCACCAACACCAATAGAAGTCGCGCTTATAGGCGCTATGCAGATGGAGTCAACGGGGCGATTATAAGATCGGAAGAATGTCTGATTTGCGCTCCAACGCGGACACCATGAAAGGAGTGGTCCTTCAACACATAACACCAAACCCAAAGTTAAAGATGTGAGTGAGCAACTTTGAGCGCATGCTCGAATGTTGCACGTGCAAAGTCGACGTCTTTACCATCGAAACCATTGCTGGGTGGCACGACCGAGGCCTTTCGCTCGCTCTTTACAACCGGAAATACCCGACCCTCCATCACGGTGCCCCAAACTTTAACATCTCTGATTTTCATTGGGTCCACAGCAAGAGGGTTGTCGTCTAGAATGGTAAAGTTAGCGCGCTTTCCGGGTTCAATGCTGCCGATCTCATCTTCAAGTTTCAATGAAAACGCGGCCTCGATTGTGACGCCGCGCAAGGCATCTTCTACGCCCACCCTTTGATCCGGCCCCGCAACACGCCCTGAAGCTGTCACCCGGTTTACCGCACACCACATCAGGAAAAGAGGATCAGCTGGTGCCATCGGCATATCGGAATGCAGTGACCAGGGAATTCCAGCCCTCGAAATATCACCCAACCTGACCATCGCATCCGCTCTTTCGGGCCCAAGACCAACATCAGAATACTGGTCTGCAAGGGCGGTAACGTAGTAAGGATTACCGCTGACGATGGCACCTAGGTCAGAAATCCGCTGCACTTGTTCCTCTGCACTCACAGCAAAATGAACCAACACGGTGCGATGGTCATAGCGTGGATTACGTCTCAGATTGAATTCAAGCGAGTCCAGAACCCGATCAACTCCAGCGTCTCCGTTGACGTGCACATGAATTTGGTAACCTGCGTCCCAATAAATTCGGAATGCTCTTTCAAACAGATCCTTGTCCATCATCCATTCGCCTGTGTGGCCATCCAGATATGGATCGCGAACCTGCATGAGCAACGAATAGATGGCTCCATCGGCAAACAGCTTCGCTTGCTTTGGTGCAAGGCTGGTCATGCCCCCATACCAGCTTTCCAGCTTTTCGGTCTCTGCAATCACCTGCGCATCGTCGGGGTAGGTATCGACCAAGGTTTTGGCGTCCGGCATGAAGGACCAGCGGAAAGGCATGTCCGGGCTGGACATAACCGCATTGATGCCGTCCTGAACCGGCTTAGCCAGAATGCCGCCCGGTTCGTTTCCGATCGTGATGCCTTTGGCGTGCATGTAATCGCGGGTCAGTTCCAGACCTGATTGCAACCGTTCTGGTGTCGCAACAAGCGATGCGATCATCGGTAGAACCGCGAACAACCCTTGCTCCCAGAACCGCCCCTCCAAAAATTCGGATTGTTGCTGTGCAGTAGCTGAAAATCCATCGACGACTTCCGACGTGACACCGCCAGCTGCCAATGCGGCACTGTTGAGTATCATCTCATGGCACGACCGTGCCCAGACCAGTATCGGTTGGGTTGAACTTATCGCATCAAGATCTTCACGGGTGAGCGGGCCATAAAATGCAGGGTGATACCCCCAAGAAACAACGGGTTCAGCAGGATCAGTACGTTGCTCAACCGCTGTTGTGAGCCGGTCAACGAAGTCCGCTTTGTCCTTTACCGCAGGAACTGTACCAGAGGGCAAAACCCAATCTTCGATCGATAGGATTTCCGAAGACATTGTGAGCGCGGCCAAAAGCGGGTGGTCGTGTTGGGCAATAAATCCGGGCACAATGACTTGGTCAGAAAACGTTGTATCAACCTGGTGGCGCTGCCCTTTCAGGATGCCTTGAATGTCCTCAAGACTGCCAACCAAAAGGATGCGGCCATTTACGACTGCGACGGCTTCGGCCGAGGGCTTTGCCGGATCAAGCGTCACGATCTCCCTGGCAGTATAAACCGTGACCGTAGGAAGTGGTACAATTGCCGTCCCCAGCTCAGAGAGCGAACCGGTCTGCCCAAAGGCCGCGCTAAGCGGCGTTAAGGCAGTCGCACCAGCAACACTTGTTCTCAAAAATTTGCGTCGATTTATCGTGGACATTTCTGAGCTCCTCAAGCCAGTTATCCACACTATGCAAGCTGGCATCTGCTTCTGACAACGGTTTTCGTCGCATTCGCCCACAATCTAGGGTTGGGCGCATATAGGCAGCGGTTTTTTCCGTCTAAACGCTCTAGTCTCAGCCCTTTTTCGCCATCGATGCACATTCAGCATGGCGGTGGCACGTTAGGATGTGGTCATTAACCAGCCCGCAGGCCTCCATCCACGCGTAGACAATTGTGGGGCCGCAGAACTTAAATCCATTTTTCTTTAAATCCTTCGAAACTTGAACAGATAGCGGCGTTTGTGGGGGCACGTCGGTTTGCGTCGCGAACCGGTTTTGCAACGGCGCGCCATCCACATATCGCCACATGAAGTTGTCAAAACCCTCGCGCGCCTCGATCTCTTGCCAAGCGCGTGCGTTGTGAATGGCGGCCTCAATCTTGCCGCGGTGACGAACAATGCCAGAATTGCCAAGCAGACGCAGGACATCTTCTTCGCCCCAACCTGCGATGACATGCGGATCAAATCCCTGAAATGCATCGCGGAAATTGTCTCGCTTCTTTAAGATCGTGATCCAACTTAGCCCCGCCTGAAAGCCATCAAGAATGAGCTTTTCCCACAAAGCCCGGCTGTCCCATTCGGGCACGCCCCACTCCGTGTCGTGATAGGTCGTATAGATCGGTTCAATCCCCGCCCAGTTGCAACGCTCCATCCCAGACCTTTCTCAATTGCTCATATTTTCCGGTTTAGTCAAATTAGAACAAAAAGAGAAGATTAACCTCCCCTTAGGCTCCAAGGTAGAAGAATGGCTAGGTGTTTAGCTGATAAGGATTCTGCCGTGGCCCGCCCATTTCACTACAAACGCGTTCCCGTCATTTCGGGGTCGGACAATCCGCTAAATTATGCGGTCGGGCAGATTGAAAAGACCACGTTGGAATGTGTCGCAGACGCTATCAAGCACAAGCAGACATTGCTGGCATACCAGCCGGTCATGCGCACCGATAACCAAAAAGTAGTCGCTTTTTATGAAGGGTTGATCCGTGTGCTAGACCCATCTGGCCGCGTCATTCCCGCCAAAGATTTCATGCCTGAAGTGGAAAACACCGAAGCCGGCCGCGAGATCGACGTGCTGGCCTTGCGCATGGGATTAAGGGCCCTCAACAACAATCCCAATCTGCGCTTGTCGATTAACATGTCGGCGCGCTCGATTGGATATCAGCCTTGGAACAACACGCTCAATCGCGCACTCAATCGCAATACTGCTATCGGGGAGCGCCTAATCCTGGAAATCACCGAAAGCTCGGCCATGCATGTGCCGGAGCTGGTCGTAGATTTCATGGACCGGTTGCAGCCAAAAGGTATCTGCTTTGCCATGGATGACTTCGGGTCCGGCCAAACAGCAATTCGCTACTTTAAGGATTTTCTGTTCGACATGCTCAAGATTGATGGTCAGTTCATTCAAGGTATTGCGGGCAACCCCGACAATCAGGCGCTCACCAAGGCGCTCATTTCGATTGCGCAACACTTTGACATGCTGACAGTTGCGGAGTGCGTAGAGTGTCACGAGGATGCCGTGATGCTGACCGAACTTGGCGTAGATTGCCTGCAGGGCTATTTCTTTGCGGCACCCACGACGCGCCCGAGCTGGATGCGCGATACCTCCATGCGAGCGGCAGGTCAGTAAGACCTGTCAGCACTAACTTGCCACCGGCACTTGGCCCCAATCAGCCTGTGAGTTGCTGCGCCAAATCAAATGCGATATGGCCAAAGTTGAGTCTGGGGAACACTGGCGTTAACCAACTGCTGCGCGTCACAGCATGTTCCCCGGCCATACAACGCTAGAGGAATACCCCCATGACCAATGTCGTGATCGCCTCCGCTGCGCGGACTGCCGTCGGCAGTTTCGGCGGCTCTTTTTCCAACATCCCAGCGCATGATTTGGGTGCTGCCGTTCTCAAAGAGATTGTTGCGCGTGCGGGCATCGACCCCTCTGAAGTGTCAGAAACAATTTTGGGACAAGTGCTGACCGCAGCACAAGGACAGAACCCTGCCCGTCAAGCCCATATCAATGCAGGCCTGCCGCAAGAAGCTGCCGCTTGGTCGATCAACCAAGTTTGCGGCTCTGGGTTGCGCGCGGTCGCACTTGCCGCCCAACATATTCAGCTTGGCGATGCCAGCATCGTTGCTGCCGGTGGTCAAGAAAACATGACCATGAGCCCGCATGCCCAAGCCCTGCGCGCAGGTCAAAAGATGGGTGATCTGCAATTCATCGACACCATGATCAAAGACGGCTTGTGGGATGCGTTCAACGGCTATCATATGGGCCAGACTGCCGAAAACGTTGCTCAGAAATGGCAGATTAGTCGCGAACAGCAGGACGAGTTCGCTGTCGCTTCGCAAAACAAAGCCGAAGCCGCGCAAAAAGCCGGGAAATTTGCGGATGAAATCATGCCGTACACCGTGAAGAACCGCAAAGGCGATATTGTTGTCGACGCAGATGAATACATCCGCCACGGCGCAACGATGGAAGCCATGCAAAAACTGCGCCCCGCGTTCGCAAAGGACGGCTCTGTAACGGCCGCCAATGCGTCTGGCCTAAATGATGGCGCGGCGGGTGCACTGATGATGAGTGCGGACGAAGCCGAAAAGCGTGGCATCACGCCATTGGCCCGCATCGCATCCTATGCAACCGCCGGTCTGGACCCAGCCATCATGGGCGTGGGCCCGATCTATGCCAGCCGCAAGGCGTTGGAAAAGGCCGGCTGGAAGGCCGAAGATCTCGACCTTGTTGAAGCCAACGAAGCGTTTGCTGCGCAAGCCTGTGCAGTCAACAAAGACATGGGTTGGGACCCTGCGGTCGTAAACGTCAATGGCGGTGCCATTGCGATTGGTCACCCCATCGGTGCCTCCGGCGCGCGCATCCTCAACACCCTCTTGTTCGAAATGCAGCGTCGCGGCGCGAAAAAAGGTCTCGCTACTTTGTGCATTGGTGGCGGCATGGGTGTTGCTATGTGCCTCGAGCGGCCGTAAACCAAATCGGGCGCGCAATTTAATTGCGCACTCGAACAAAATGAAGCAATAACATTACCCGCAGGAGAAAATTATGTCGCGTGTCGCACTTGTTACCGGAGGCAGTCGAGGAATCGGTGCTGCAATTTCATCCAAACTGAAGGCTGAAGGCTGCACAGTTGCCGCAACCTATGCAGGCAACGATGAAGCCGCTGCAGCTTTCACTAAGGAAACTGGTATCAAAACGTTCAAATGGAACGTTGCCAGCTACGAAGAAAGCAAGGCCGGCATTGAAATGGTCGAAGCAGAGCTTGGCCCTATCGAAATCGTCGTCGCCAATGCCGGGATCACCCGCGATGCGCCGTTCCACAAAATGACGCCCGAACAGTGGAAAGAAGTCATCGACACGAATTTGACCGGCGTCTTTAACACGGTCCACCCAATCTGGCCCGGCATGCGGGAACGCAAATTTGGCCGCGTCATCGTGATTTCATCGATCAACGGCCAGAAAGGCCAGTTCGCACAAGTGAACTACGCGGCAACCAAGGCCGGCGATTTGGGTATCGTGAAATCACTGGCTCAAGAAGGCGCGCGCGCCGGCATCACAGCCAACGCGATCTGCCCCGGCTATATTGGCACCGACATGGTAATGGCCGTGCCAGAGAAAGTACGCGAGAGTATCATCGCTCAGATCCCAACGGGCCGTTTGGGCAACCCCGAAGAAATCGCACGCTGCGTTGCATTCCTCGCCTCTGACGATAGCGGCTTTATCAATGGCTCGACGATCTCTGCCAACGGAGCACAATTCTTCGTCTGATTTACGCTACATTCTAAAAGCAAAAGGGCCGGTTGATCACAACCGGCCCTTTTTTATCCCGTAAGAGGCGCTGCAGACGCTCAGCGGGAAACCGTGCCAAAAAGCCAGTTCCAGAAACCAGACACAGCACGTCCGCGTTCAGCGTGGGCGGCGTTCATGGCAGCACGGGCGGCGGGGTTTGTGGTTGCTTCAAACATCTACACAGTCCTTTTTGGCAATCATTGTTTGGTGTTTCTTATCTGACACCAATATGGTTCTTTTGTCTCATAGCTACAAACGAGACTTTTCACCCCTTCACATAAGATATACTTAACTGACATGTCTGATCGCCTCCCTCCCCTCACCGCGCTGCGGGCCTTTGACGCTGCGGCGCGCCATATGTCTTTCGCCAAGGCTGCGGATGAGCTGAATGTGACACCCGCCGCGCTCAGCTTTCAGATTAAATCCCTAGAAGAGCATCTGGGCACAGCCCTCTTTCGCCGCCTCAATCGTGCGGTCGAGTTAACCGAAGCCGGAGAGGCGCTCGCGCCCTCGGCCGCCGAAGGGTTCCAAACCCTCGCCCGCGGTTGGCGCGCAGCCCAACGCACGCAAGACACTCAAACGCTGACCGTAACGGCAGGGCCAGCCTTTACCGCCAAATGGCTGGCCCCCCGGCTTTATGAATTTGCCCAACAACACCCCGAAATTGAGCTGCGGTTTTCGGCGTCCCTGCGCCGGATGGATTTCGACCGCGACAATATCGATGTCGCAATTAGATTTGCCGCAAAAACCGATCCAGGCCATTACACACTGCCCCTGGCCGAAGAATGGGTGACGCCCGTCATGACGCCTAATTTGGCGTCGCAGTTTCCCACAATTGAAAGCCTCAAGGCCGCACCCTTTATCTTTGACGATTCGATCAATTTTCTGTCACCACCCGTAAATTGGAGTGTGTGGTTTGATCAGGTCGGCACCCCATTTGAGCCGTTGCACGGGCCAAGGTTTTCTCAGGCCGACCATGCAATCGACGCGGCCCTCGCCGGCGTTGGTGTGGTTTTGGGCCGCCGCGCGTTGGTCATCAAAGACCTTGCAGATGGCCGGCTCGTGGCCCCTTACGGCATTGCCATCGCAACAGGCGCACGTTTTCGGTTTCTATGTCGCGAAGGCGCAGAAAAACGCCCCCAGATTGCTGCTTTTCGTGACTGGATGCTTGCCGAGATCGAAAAGACAGTGCATTTGAGCGACCAGTTTACCATCATCAGATCCGAGACATCATGACCCGCATCCGCGCCACCGCAATCGGATTTATAGCAGTGTTGCTGTGGTCGTTGCTCGCTCTCTTCACCGTGGGCTCTCAGCCCACTCCGCCCCTCTTACTCAATACGATTTGCTTTGGCATCGGCGGAACCGTCGGGCTGATCTGGGCCATTTCAACCGGCACACTGAGCCAGCTGCGCAACGTAAATCCGCGTGTCTATCTCTTTGGTACTCTTGGGCTTTTTGGTTACCACCTACTGTATTTCTCCGCTCTACGGTTGGCGCCTGCCGCGGAGGCCGGGCTGATTGCGTATCTTTGGCCATTGCTTATCGTCGTCTTTTCCGGCTTGTTGCCAGGCGAACGGCTTCGGGCAGGCCATGTAATTGGGGCCATAGTCGGGTTTTGCGGGGCGGCTCTCATTATATCGGGCGGCGGCGCTGGCCTGTCTGCGGATAACCTGCCGGGCTACGGCCTCGCGCTTGTCGCGGCCGTCACATGGGCCACCTATTCCGTGCTGTCTCGCAGGGTCGGCGATGCGCCAACAGCCAGCGTAGCAGTGTTTTGCCTCGGGTCAGCGCTGCTGTCCCTACCGCTGCATCTGCTGTTTGAGCAGACGATACTGCCCACCACGACACTAGGCTGGGCCGCTATTACAGGGCTCGGGCTTGGGCCAGTTGGGCTTGCATTTTATGTTTGGGATATTGGCGTCAAGCAGGGCGACATTCAGTTGCTGGGCACCAGCTCTTACGCGGCACCTCTGTTATCTACGCTTGTTTTGGTGGTTTTCGGAGTGGCCGCCCCCAGCATGACCCTGCTTTGGGCGGCGCTTTTGGTTACCGGCGGCGCGTTGATCGCTGCGCGCGCCAGCTTTAAGCCTTGATCGCTATTGCGATAATCGCGTGATTTCTTCTTTCAATCGGAGTTTTTCTTTTTTCATCGTGGCGACGCTTAGATCGTCCACCCCGGGAGCGCGTTGAGCTGCCTCGACAGCCTCACTCATATCCCTGTGCTTCTTCTTCAACGTCTCAAGATGTGCGGTAAGAGCCATACATTCCTCCTGCTGGTTAAGTTGCCTGCTTAGTGAATCACACTCGCTGTCCGAAGTCACGCAGCACCGCAGCATAATGGCGTGAACAGTTACCAAACGGTTAATACTTACTCAGAACTCAAGGGCTTTTCCGCCGCGCAGCACCGCACGTACGCTGTCGACATAGCGGTCGCCGTCCTGGTGAACGTCGTCTCGATGCATAACCAATTGTGGATGCAGTCGAAATGCCGCGCGCCCGTTCTTGCGCGCCCGCACCAGAACCAGTTCTGCCGCGCGTCCTGCACGGGGGCTGATTGGTAAAACTTCGACTGACCCCATCCCACTGGGCAGGGCCGCAAAAATGTCGGGCAAGCGCTCGGCGCGGTGAATAAAATGCGCGTATCCTTTTGGGGCAAGTCTTTTGGCTGCGATTTGCACCCATTCTGCCAACGGTGTGTCCTCGCCCAAGGCCCCTTCCCGCGCAGGGTTACGTGCGGCGACAGACGCGGCACGATCATAATAAGGTGGGTTGGCCAACACGTGATCGAATTGTCGCTGCCGCAGATCTGCCGGCATCCCCGTGATGTCGCAGGTGAACACCTCAAGAGCATCCGAATTGCGTACGGCAAGGGCGGCATAACTCGCATCTCGCTCAACCCCCGTCAGCAAAAGACCGGGCACACGTGCGCCAAGACACAAAATTGCAGCGCCCACGCCACAGCCCAGCTCAAGCACGCGTTGGCCGGCATGTGCTTTGACACTCGCGGAAAGCAGGACCGGATCAACCCCAGCACGGTAGCCAGTGCGCGGTTGCCACAAATGCAACAACCCGCCCAGAAACGCGTCATGGGTTAAATCGCTCAACGCCCGTGCGGAATCTCATTGTCCCGCATGACGCGCTGGGCAGCGGTCAGATCATCCTCCCGAACCATCAGTCGGCGTGGGAAAATCCCGATGCCTCCTTCAAGCACGCTCATGTTTACGTCGAGATCGAAGCAGGCTATATCCTCGCCCTGTAAGAGGGCGGTAGCAAAGGCAATGATCGTTGGATCGGTGCTGCGCAAAAGTTCCTTCATATCAGTGTGTAAGGGCAGATCGCCCGAAATGTCGAGGCTTGGGGGCAAAGACAAAGCAATGAAAGCCGACGCGACGCAAAAACCACATGACCAATTGGCAGAGTGGCTGGCCACCGACCTTGACGCGGTTAACGAACTTATCCGTGAAAAAATGGCCTCCCGACATGCCCCACGCATCCCAGAAGTGACGGCGCATCTGGTCGAGGCGGGCGGCAAGCGATTGCGTCCGATGCTGACACTCGCGGCGGCCCATCTGTGTGGCTACAGCGGGCCCTACCACATCCATTTGGCCGCCACGGTCGAGTTTATTCACACCGCGACCCTTCTGCATGACGACGTGGTCGATGAGAGCGCGCAGCGGCGCGGGCGGCCGACGGCAAACCTATTGTGGGACAACAAATCCTCCGTTCTGGTCGGCGATTACCTATTCTCTCGTAGCTTTCAATTGATGACCGAAACCGGGTCGATGGCAGTCCTGTCGATCTTGGCCAATGCATCGGCCACCATTGCCGAAGGCGAAGTCTTGCAGCTGACCGCAGCGCAGAACTTGGCGACCGATGAAGATATCTATCTACAGGTTGTCCGCGGCAAAACCGCAGCGCTGTTTTCAGCGGCGACCGAAGTGGGCGGTGTGATCGCAGACGCGCCCGAAGCCCATGTGCGTGCGCTTTTTGACTATGGTGATGCGCTTGGCATCGCATTCCAGATTGTGGATGATTTGCTGGATTATCAAGGTGATGCCAGCGCGACCGGCAAAAATATTGGCGATGATTTCCGCGAGCGCAAGCTGACCTTGCCTGTCATCAAAGCCGTCGCAAAAGCAGACGCCGAAGAGCGCGCGTTCTGGAGCCGCACGATCGAGAAAGGCCGCCAAGGCGATGGTGATCTGGATCACGCGATGGCGCTTTTGAATAAGCACGGCACAATGGCTGAAACGAAAAATGATGCCGTTGCATGGGCCGAAAAAGCAAAAGACGCTTTGTCTGGCCTCCCGGATCATGAGCTGAAAAACATGCTGCATGATTTGGCAGACTACGTGGTTAGTCGGATTAACTAAGGACTTTGCCGTCAGCGACCCACCAATCGCTGTGTTGCTTGCGTATCTTTTCAGCCGCCAGGCGGGCCATGGCAGCGCTTGAATAGACCCCAAAGCATGTGGCACCCGAACCTGACATCCGCGCAATCAGCGCGTCCCCCAGTGCTGATAACACCTCTGATATTTCCGGTGTTTGGGTTTGGGCCACCGCTTGCAAATCATTGCGCTGATGCGCGAGCCAAGTGGCAAATGTTTGAACAGATTGCCAGCCCTCAAGCGAATCGGGCATTGCCGGGTTTTGTTTTGACGCAAGCCCTGCGAAGACCTGCGGTGTTGGGACATGGACACCTGGATTAACCAGAACAACCCACATTTCTGGAAGGTCTGGAACAGGGCAAAGTTGCTCACCGATGCCTGACATCCGCTGCGGAAACGTCGACAGGCATACCGGCACATCTGCCCCAAGACAAAGTGCGTGTTGTGGCGCGTCCAAGCTTCGCAGCACCGCAGCAGCATCTGCTGATCCACCGCCAATACCAGCCCCATGTGGTAGGTTTTTTTCGAGCGTGATTTGACCTGACCACCCCGCTTGAAATGCGGCCTGCCAAACGAGATTACGGGCGTCGCAGGGGACCCCCTTGGCAAAAGGGCCTGTCACTTCCAGCGACAATTCCGGTCCTTGTTCGAACCATAGTCGATCGCCGATATCTGCAAAAACAACCAAAGAATCAAGCAGATGGTAGCCATCGGGTCGTTGGCCCGTGACGTGCAGGGTTAGGTTGATCTTAGCCGGCGCAAACGCCTCATTTGTCATCTGCAACCTTGAGGGGCGGCGCACCTTCATCAGCCAGAACTTTGTCCAATCCATCCGCCAGCTTTGCACGGATACGGTCGGGATCAACCTCACTATCGGTGTCTGGTGTTTTGGCAAGCGACAAGGCACGGCTCCACTGGAACTGCGCCTCACGCTTGCGGTCCACGGCCCAATAGACATCCCCCAGATGGTCATTGACCACCGGATCGACAGCGATCAGTTCGACCGCGCGCTCCATCTGCACAACGGCTTCTTCATAGCGACCCAGACGGTAATACGCCCAACCAAGCGAATCCACAATATAGCCACTGTCAGGAGCAGCCGCGACCGCACGCTCGATCATCTCAAGCGCTTCATCGAGTTTTACGTTCTGCTCCACCAGTGAATAGCCCAGATAGTTGAGCACCTGAGGTTGATTTGGATTTAACGCCAACGACGCTCGGAAATCCGCCTCCGAGTTTGTCCAATTTCCTGAACGTTCCTCGGCAATGCCACGCGAATAAAACAACCGCCAGCGGGCGCGTGCCCCTTCGGGTGTAAGCTCAAGCGCGCGGTTGTAAGACAGGATCGCTGCGTCGAAATCATCTTGGCCACGCAGTAAGTCGCCAAGCGTGGAATGCACTACCGCCAGATTACCGTGGCTGCGCGTCAGCTGCTCCAGCACCTCAATGGCCTGCGTAGGTTTATCAAGACGGCGCAACCCGTCAGCACGCCCCAGCTCTGCTGCGTGGTAAGCTGGACTGCCTGCGGGAACGGCTTTGTATTCTTCAATCGCCAACTCATACTGTCCGAGCGACTCCAGTAAGTCCGCCGTCAACAAAAGCGCATCAACGTGATCAGGGCGCAAGTACCGTGCAGTCCGCGCGTATAGCATGGTGTAATAGTCGCCCGCCTGCTCAGAACGCAGCACAGCGCCGAACGTAAAGAACACCTCTGCCAGACCGTCTCTGGCTGAAGTGATATGGGTAAATGGCACGGTTTCATCTGCCTCAAGCTTGGCGATCATCGTATCCAGCTCTGGATCCGTCGCATCCCCAAAATTCTGACGGATCGCTATCAAGGCGTCCTCGTTGCGCCCTAGCTGAGACAGTATCTCGGTGCGCGCCATTACGCCGCGCCGCGTGTTGGCTGCCCGACCTGGAGCACCAGCTGCAAACAAAGCTTCTGCTTCGGCATATTGCCCGACACTCGCGAGTGCCAAAGCCTTGTGATACTGCACAAATCCTTGCATCCCCGCTTCGGCTGACAATCCGTCAAACACCGCAAGTGCTGCAGGCACGTCACCCGAACCAATAAAGCTCCACGCTTTGACCAAACCATCAACCCAAGGACCAATCCCTTGGGTGTCCATTTCGCGATTTTGAAGGGCCGCATAGTCGCCCGCATTGATCAGGCCTGCTGTCAGGATAAGACGTCCGCCCTGACTGCGCTGGCCGGTTTCTTCCAAAGCCTGCGCCAGAGGGATCGCTTGATCAACAAGGCCAAGTGACAAGTAAGACAGGGCCGCGTTTTCCATCAGCTCTGCGTTGGCCGGGTCTTGCGCTAGCGCCTCAGAGAAATACCGCGCCGCCGCGCCGTAGTCATTGCGGGCCGCCGCATGGCGCGCTGCAAGGTAATCACCAGCAAGCGATTGCGCCGCTGCCGGAACTGCAAATGATATGCCCAATGCCACGAGGGCGATACGGGTCGATTTCTTCAGAAAATGCATGTTTGCCTGCCTCTACTCTTTTGAGAACACGCTACTGATGTATCCCCCGTGACGCAATGCTGGCGCTCCTTTTGCATCAGCAAAGGAGCGCCGTCTGCGATCACATATTCGGGTAGTTTGGCCCATCTCCGCCCTGCGGCGTGGTCCAGACGATGTTCTGGCTTGGGTCTTTGATATCACAGGTCTTACAATGCACACAGTTTTGGAAGTTGATGACAAAACG
Organism: Sulfitobacter sp. SK012; assembly: GCF_003352085.1. Lineage (NCBI taxonomy): Bacteria > Pseudomonadati > Pseudomonadota > Alphaproteobacteria > Rhodobacterales > Roseobacteraceae > Sulfitobacter > Sulfitobacter sp. SK012. Next base: position 850,500 of record NZ_CP025804.1, on the reverse strand, counting down.
CGGTTCTTTGCCAGCCTCCTCTACAAACTCATAAACCCCAGCCGGACAGTACCGCGCGGACGGCCCTGCATACTCCGCCAGATTGACATCCACAGGAACCTTCGGGTCCTTGAGCGTCAGATGCGCAGGCTGGCTTTCTTCGTGATTGGTAAAACTGAAAGCGACATTGGTCAGCCGATCGAATGACAGTTTTCCGTCGGGCTTGGGGTAGTCTATCTTTTTGTGCATGCTGGCTTTTTCAGTCACTTCAGCATCTGATTTGCCATGCGGCAACGTGCCCAACAATGAAAAGCCCAGAGTGTTGGTCCACATGTCCATACCACCCAAAGCGAGCGAAGCCGTCATCCCGTATTTGGACCAAAGCGGTTTAACATTGCGGACTTTCTTGAGGTCATCGCCAATGGACCCTGTGCGAACGTCGACCTCATAATCATTTAGCTCATCGCCCGCACGATCGGCCTTGATCGCAGCCATTGCAGCCTCTGCCGCCGCTTTGCCAGACAGCATCGCGTTGTGGTTACCCTTGATGCGCGGGACGTTGACCATCCCAACCGAACAACCCAACAGCGCCACACCGGGTGCCACCATTTTGGGCATCGACTGATAGCCACCTTCTGTGATTGCACGCGCGCCATACGCCACGCGTTTGCCACCCTCCAGCAAGTCAGCAATCATCGGGTGATGCTTAAAGCGTTGGAATTCCATGTAAGGAAACAGATGAGGGTTCTTATAGCCCAAATGCACCACGAAACCCACGTATACTTGATTGTTATCAAGGTGATAGATAAAGGATCCGCCCCCGGCGTTCTTGCCCAAAGGCCAACCCATCGTGTGGGTCACGGTGCCTTCTTTGTGCTTTGCAGGGTCGATTTCCCAAATTTCTTTCATGCCCAGACCGTATTTCTGGACCTCTTTGCCTTTCGCCAGATCGAATTTTTCGATCACCTGCTTTGAAAGGCTGCCCCGCACGCCCTCGCCCAAGAACACATACTTCCCGTGCAATTCCATGCCGGGCTCATAGTTTGGTCCGGGCTTGCCATCCGCCCCCAAGCCCATCTCACCAGCAACGACGCCTTTGACTTCGCCTTTGTCGCCATAAACGATTTCAGAACACGACATGCCGGGGAATATCTCGACGCCCATTTCTTCGGCTTGTTCTGCCATCCAGCGACACACATTGCCCATCGAGACAATGTAGTTGCCGTGGTTGTTCATCAACGGCGGCATTGGGAAATTGGGAATGCGTATCTGTCCCGCTTCGCCCAACATGTAAAAGTTGTCTTTTTTGACAGGCACCGTGATCGGCGCGCCTTTTTCTTTCCAGTCGGGCATCAACGCATCAAGGCCGCAGGTGTCCAGCACCGCGCCCGAGAGGATATGTGCGCCAACCTCAGAACCTTTTTCCAGCACGACCACATTGCAATCTCCATCCAATTGCTTGAGCCGGATCGCAGCCGAAAGGCCGGCAGGCCCGGCCCCAACGATTACAACGTCATATTCCATTGCTTCGCGTTCAATCTCGGCCATGTAAGCGATCCTTTTCGGGGAAAAAACAGTTAAATGTGGCTAAACCACAGAACCCCGCATTGCAATCGGGACGTTGGGTGAAAATAGGGGAATATGGCCACGCAAAACAAGAGGATCTGTAACGGCCGTGCAAAGCTGTTAATGCTGCTTGGCGTAAATCCCCAGAACTTTTTCCACCGCATCACCATTTGTCACATCCGCGTTGTAAAGCGCCGCCAACAACCGGCGGTCATAGGTGCGCGGTTTATCTTCATCCAAGTTGTCATAGGTAAAGAACGGCGAATTTTGTGCGTCATTCATCAGACCCATGGCCTGTGTCATTTCCTCATAGATGCAGGACGCCTGCATGGTGGGCGCAATGTCGGGTGAAATCACAATGGTGCCAAAATGGATGCTGTCCGCGTTCGATAAGACGTTGAAATAACACGGCCCACTGCCCTGCGCATAAGCACGTGGCAAGTTCGAAGACGACCGCCCCCACGCCGTCAGCAACATCAAATGGGACGCGAGCGGCGGCGAAACCATGAACACAAAGACGTTGGCCGTTAGGTTGAGATCTTCGTGCCCTGCGATCAACAGATCCGACGTCATACGCCCAGCATCCGTTCGGCGCGGCGCGTAATGCGACTCGGTGTAGAACCGGTCCGCCAAAGTATCGCTCGCAAGGTGCACAAAATCCGGGGGGTCCATCGCAAGCCCGGTGGTGTCGCGGATAAATTCCGCCACATCTGCAAATGCTTCGCGGTCCACAGGCCGGTCGTGCACAACAACAAATCGCGGGCTGTAGTGCCATTTCTTGATGGTATTCGACTTGGCATTAAGGATCATCGTCGCGTCTGAGATTTCATCAGCCGCGCGTGCGCCCCCGAGGCTTAACCCTAAGCCCAAGGTCAAAGCTGCCGACAATGCCAGCATCGATTTTCGCATGAAGCCCTCCAAAGGCACTTTTATCCACTGAACCGATCCTGGTGGCTCAAGTCAAATCACGCTTCGCCACAATTCGACATGTTTCGTGACTTAACGCTCTGCGTCATTCCGGGCTGTCGCCCATCAAATATCGCGGCCCCGGCCCCTTGGTCGCTGCCTTGTCCACTGGGTTATAAAGCGCACAGGCTTCAAGGCTTAAGCAACCGCAACCGATGCAGCCGTCCAGATTGTCGCGCAGCTTTGTGAGCGTGGCGATGCGGCTATCAAGGGCTGCGCGAAACCCTTCGCTGATCCGCGCCCAATCCGCCTTGGTTGGTGTGCGCCCGCCCGGCAGAAGGTCCAGTTCGGCCTTGATCTGCGGCAGGGTAAATCCAAACTGCTGGGCGATCATCACAAAGCTGAGCCGCCGCAAATCCGCGCGCTCAAATCTCCGCTGTCCCCCACCATTGCGCCAAGGTTTGATCAATCCCTGCGCCTCATAATACCGGATTGCAGACACCGCAAGACCCGTGCGCCGTGCCAGCGCGCCGATTGAAAGCCCATCATTTACCGCCATAAATTTCCCCAAAGAAATACCTTGACCTCAAGTTAGGTTTAGAAATTAGAACTGATGTGGTCAACAGATTGAATGTGAAAGGAACACCAATGCCCGCAATGCTTGAACACGCCAACTACACCGTTTCAGACCCCGCCGCGACGGCCGCATGGATGGCAGATATTTTTGGATGGCACCTACGCTGGGAAGGTGACGCCATGGCTGGCGGCCACACAAAACACGTCGGTACTGACAGCCACTATGTCGCCCTCTACTCTCCGGGTGCGCAAACCGCCAAGGAAGCCAACACTTATCTCACCACGGGTGGGCTAAATCACATCGCTGTGGTGGTCGAAGACCTTGATGCGACTGAACGTGCGGTGATCGCCAAAGGCTTCAAAACCGGCAATCATGCAGATTATGAGCCCGGCAAACGGTTCTATTTCCACGACGCAGATGGGATCGAATACGAGGTCGTTCAATACATCTGACACAGGTTGATGCGCAGACCTTCGCCCATCCCCCCTTGCAATTGGCGGCCCAATTGGGTCAGGTATCTATCAACCGAAATCGCGCGTCCCGGTCCCCACCGGGGCGCGCCTTGCATACCGCGAACAGGCTGACATGGAAAAGATCCCGATGACCCGCTCAGGCGCTACAGCGCTTGAAACCGAATTGAAGCATCTGAAAACTGTCGAACGTCCTTCGATTATTAAGGCGATTGCAGAGGCGCGCGAACATGGCGACCTGTCAGAGAACGCGGAATACCACTCAGCGAAAGAAAAGCAGTCCTTTATTGAGGGGCGCGTCAAAGAGCTTGAGGGTGCAATTTCCCTCGCAGACGTTATCGATCCGGCCAAACTTTCGGGCACCATCAAGTTCGGCGCGCTCGTGACAGTAGTGGACGAAGACACTGACGAGGAAAAAACCTATCAAATCGTTGGCGAGTATGAAGCCAAAATCGAAGACGGGCTTTTGAACATCAAATCGCCGATCGCCCGCGCTCTTATTGGCAAGGACGAAGGCGACAGCGTCGAAGTCCGCACCCCCGGCGGCATTAAATCCTACGAGGTCCTGAAAATCGTTTACGCCTGATATTACCGGCGCGGAGCAAACGACATGACTGACATCGACCAAAACCAAGCCAGCGGCGCTGACGCGGCGCAGCAATCAAATGCTGCCTCGCGGCCGACGCCTTTGGGCATCTACGACAAGGCAAGATCCGACGGCATCTCCGCAATCGAGGTGGTGGCCCTTGCCCTATCCGCCATTTGGCTTCTTGGTACGGCGATCTTTTTTATCTTCATCCCCCAAGAACCTGCTCCTGTTGGTCAGGGCCCCTTGCGGTTCTTGATGACGATGTTGGCAATCTTTATGCCTGTCGCGATGATCTGGGTTGCGGCAACGGCCGCCCGCGCCAGCCGTGTGATGCGCGAAGAAAGCCAACGTTTACAGGCAGCAATCGACGCCATCCGCCACGCATATATTTCCCAGCAACAGGGGCAAAACCTCCGCACCGAACCATCCGTGAGCCGCAAGCTTGATGAGATCGCTGCCGCCACTCGTAAAACAGAGACGGCACTTGCAACGTTCCAAAGTCGGCGAGAGGAGCCTGTGCGCCCGTCCCCGGCCCCCGCGGCCGATGCACCTCCACGTGATGATCAACCTGCACTAGCACTTGGCACGCAAAGCGCCGACATTGCGCTGCCTTTGGCGACCGATGACTTGATCCGCGCACTCAATTTCCCTGAAACTGCCGAAGATGAAGTTGGGTTTGCCGCCCTACGTCGCGCCCTCAAAGACCGAAGCGCCGCTCAACTTATCCAAGCCGCGCAAGACGTGCTGACCCTACTGAGCCAAGAAGGCATCTATATGGATGACCTGCGCCCCGACCGCGCCCGCCCCGAAGTATGGCGCCAGTTCGGCCAAGGGGCCCGTGGCCGCACAATCGCTGCATTAGGCGGGATACGAGATCGTTCTTCGCTGGCCCTGACCGCGGGCCGCATGAAGGAAGATCCAATTTTTCGCGACGCTGCACATCACTTTTTGCGCCGCTTTGACCGCCTGTTTGCCGATTTCGAAAAAGACGCGTCTGACGGGGAAATTTCTGCTTTGGCCGATACCCGTACGGCACGCGCCTTTATGTTACTGGGCCGGATAGCAGGAACGTTCGACTAATGCACTAACCGCAAGTTTGCGCCGCGTTCTGCGCATCAAAAACTGTTTTTTGCGTCGTCCCATCTGCCAATTCAAACATTGCCGCTGCCCCTGCCATTTCGCCGCCTGTCACCCTGATCTGACCCAGATCGGACGTGGTCAGGCGATCATCGGAATCAATGGAAAACACAGCCTCGGCCGATTCTAACGCGACACGCAATACGATCGCGCGGTGCCCCCTCAACAAAGGTGGCGTTGAAACGTCCGGCGGCGGCAAAACGCGCCAAGACACCAAAGCCCCGTCGCTTTGCACCTAAGACCATGCATTTGGCGTGCTTTGGATTCAAATTCCAAACGACGCGTATGGGATGAAACGAACCATGTCGCCGGGAGCAATGTCCCGAGCTTCTTCCGATAGCTCGACCAACCCTTCGGCCCAACTAAGGCCGCTAATACGTCCTGACCCTTCAGATGGAAAAGCCTCAATCTTGCCGTCGCGCATCCGTGCACGCAGATACTCGCGGCGCCCCGGTTTTTTTCGTTTTTCAAATGCGGCTGGCACATCGAACCCTTGTGGGCTGGGCCAGTCCTCGCCTGCCATTACAGCCAGCGCTGGTCGCGTAAAGAGGAGCGTACAAACCATCGCTGCAACAGGGTTTCCCGGCAATCCAAACACCGGAATACCGTCCCACACCCCAAGCGCAAGCGGCCGCCCTGGCTTGATCGCGATGCGCCATAATGTCATCGCACCAGCCTCGCTCAGCAGTGCCGACACGTGGTCTTCATCCCCGGCAGACGCACCACCACTGGTCAAGATCGCATCCACTTTTCCCGCGGCATCATCCAGCATGTGCCGCAGGGTATCTCGGTTATCAGGCGCGCGCCCAAGATCGACAGGGTCATGGCCCATCTGCGCCAAAAGCCCTAACAGCATTGGTCGGTTTGCGTCATATATCTGACCGGGGTGCGCGATCTCTCCGGGCTCGACCAACTCATCGCCTGTGGACAATACTCCCACCCGCAAGGGAACACGCACGACGATCTCAGACACATCCGTCGCCGCGAGCAGGGCAAGGTCTGACGCTGTGATTCGCCGCCCTGCCGCCAGAACCTGATCACCAGCGCCGACATCCTCGCCCGCACGTCGAGTATTCGCGCCCTGTTTTAGTGGGCCAGTAAAACAAATTGCTCCGTCGCTCACCGTGACATCTTCTTGCAAAATCACCGTATCAACGCCTTCAGGCAACGCAGCACCGGTCAGCACTCGGATCGCCTGGCCGTCCGGCACTGCGCCCGGCGCATCGCCCGCAGCAGCACGACCAGATACCAATGGAATTTGATGCGCGCTGGGTCCACGCCCGCCAGCAAAACCGTAGCCATCCACCGCCGTGTTCGCCAAAGGCGGGTTTGCGCGCTTCGCTTCAACCGCATGGGAACTAACCCGTCCAAGCGCCGCGCTCAGCGTGATTTTTTCTTCTCGAACGACAACACGCAGCCGGCCTTGCAAAAGATCCAGCGCGTCATCGACGGGTGTCCAATGCACACCACGCGGCAGGGCAAAACAATCATTTCTCAGGCGCAGCCCACCCCGAAGCGCATCCTCAAACCCGACTCCGAAAATGGCCCCTTCTCGCGGCGCTTCGACATCCAACATCCCGCCCAGGTCATCTGCGTCGAGAGCAGCGATTTGTGATGCAAGTTCTGACACCTGCCAACTATCTTTGATCTGCCCCTCAGGAGCTGGCCCGACGGTCAACGATGGCCAGATTTCAACAAAAGCGACGTCACGATGAAGCGGTTCAAATGGCCAAACGCGCACCTGTTTTGCAAACTGGCGGCGCAGACGCGCCAACACCGGCAGGCCCATAAACGTCTGACTGCCCACCGCTCCGGCACCCGCCATTTGCCAGCAAGTGAACGTACCTTTGGCCTGCTGCTCAGCCTCGCGGCGATCTGGAAACGGGTTGTAATAATGATCTTTGCGTCGCGGCAAGCCGTCGATATCCCGGCCAAGCCCGTTCGCCCAGAACGGCCCTTTGCCTCCCATCGTGCTGTTAATCTCTCCGGCCAGATCAAAGCGGTTGTTGGTCTCAGGCGCATCCTCAATCCGCGCTTCGAACCAATCCCAAACCACCAACGGATCATCCTGCCCGGTCAAAGCCTTCGCAAAGCCAACAGGATATCCAAAGGAGAAATCGAATCCAGCAAACACCCGCCGCCCAGCAGCGATCTCCACTTCAAGAAACGCTGCGATCCAGATTTCTGCCGCGACCCTATTGCGAAGGTAAACGGGCGCATCTGCGACACCGTTGCGCACCACGCCGGCCCATATCGCGTCCTTGCGTGGCTTGGGCCCCGTGTCGTTGCCACCCGACCAATCGACAATCAAAACCGTATCAAACGGTTTCACAATCCAACCTCAGCCAGAATGAAATCCGCAATCGCCACAGTATCATCCAACTCAAATACGGGCCGATCAAACGTGATTTCCGTATCACTTGCCATTGCGCGCACCGTGGGATCATCCGTCCCAATTAACGGATTGCCCGTTTCAGCACGATACGCCTCGATCTTGGGGTGAGCATCGCGCTTGTAGCCTTCGATCAATACCAGATCGACGGGTGCGAGCTTGCCCAGAAGCACGTCCAAAGTTGGCTCATCTTCGCCCTTCATCTCATGCATCAGCGCAAATCGGTTCCGCGAAGCCAGCAACACTTCGGTCGCCCCAGCAGTGCGGTGGCGAAAGCTGTCCTTGCCGGGGTGGTCGACGTCAAAGCTGTGATGTGCGTGTTTGACTGTGGATACGCTCAAACCACGCCCGGTAATTTCGGTAACAAGGCGTTCCATCAGCCCGGTTTTGCCAGCGTTCTTCCAACCAACGACACCATAAATTCTCATAACATCGCCTCTGCATGGGCCAGATCGTCGGGGGTATTCACATTGAAAAATGCGGCTTCCTCAGGGAATACCGCCTCTGCGCCGTTATGGGTATCGCTCCACAGGACAACTTTGCGCAAACCGCACTGCAGCGCCGCGCGCAGATCATTGCGCAAAGCAACAGGCCAAAGACCAAAGGTCGGATGTCGCGCGGTTCCCCGTGTAGGATGAGGAGTCGCGGCGAGCGCTAAGGGATGCAATCGCCCCTCTGAAGCAGCCAGCAACTGCGGGACAAGATCACAGGGGAAAAAAGGCGTATCCGCAGCGGCAGTCACAATCGCATCTGCCCCTTGTGTCGCGGCCCAATCAAGCCCCGCTAAAACCCCGGCCAACGGTCCAGCAAAGCCTTCAATGCTGTCGCCAATCACAGGCAGTCCAAATTCCGCAAAACGGTCCGCGTCACCATTCGCATTCAAGGCAAGACCCGCCACTTGCGGCTCCAGCCGATCGATCACACGGGCCAATAAAGTCTGACCGCCCAATCGCAGCAGGCCCTTATCGCCCCCCCCCATACGCGTGGCCTGGCCGCCAGCGAGGATCACACCGAGAGGTTGTTTCATGTGGCCTCACCTTCGCCCTGCTGTCCCATCAATTCGTCGAAAACCTCAATGGCCGAAAACCACGAGATCAGACAAGAAGCGACGCATAAAAACAGCGCAGTTACCGGGCCTATCCAGAATTTAAGCCCCGCCATGTCGAGATCAACCATCACACCGAAAGCGGTCCAGACAAGCATAAACAAAGCAGCGCGGATCGGCTTTTGGCGGAGACCACGATGTGGACACGCCCAACTCAGCATCACGCGTTGCAACATCTCGGTTCGGACGGTGCCGCGCATTTGAACGACGTCACTCATGCAGCACCCTTGCGCCCGCTCTTGCTTGGTTCATCTTTGATTGCGGTCGGGTCCGCGTCCCGGATCAGACGGTCTTCGCCCGCAAGGCAAACAAACCGCTGTCCCCGCATCCGACCAATCAACGTCAACCCCACAGATTGCGCGATTTCTACGCCCCACGCGGTGAAACCAGACCGCGACGCCAACACCGGAATGCCCATCATCGCCGTCTTGATCACCATCTCGGAGGTAAGCCGCCCGGTCGTGTAAAGGATTTTGTCATCAGCTCTAGTGCCCGTCGCCAGCATCCAACCGGCGATCTTGTCGACGGCATTATGGCGGCCCACGTCTTCCATATAAACCAGCGGCTGATCCCCCTGACACAGCACCGTGCCATGGATCGCCCCCGCCTCCAGATAAAGGCTCGGCGTCCGATTGATCCGCGCTGACAAGGCATAAAGGCATGATGTCCGGACCGGACTTGCGGCCAGCTGCACACCTTCTAGTCCCTCCATCATATCGCCGAATACGGTGCCAACAGCACATCCGCTGGTCCGCGTTTTACGGCGCATCTTGTCCTCGTAGTCCGTGGCGCGCTCGGTGCGGACAACCACGGTTTCTAACTCTTCGTCATAATCGACGCCCTTGATCACGTCGCTGTCCTGCAACATCCCCTGATTGCGCAGAAACCCAAGCGCAAGATAGTCGGGATAGTCGCCAATAGTCATCGCGGTCACGATTTCCTGCGCGTTCAGAAAAATCGTCAGGGGGCGCTCTTCGACAACACGGATGTCTGTCTTGGCCCCTAAATGATCAACACCCTGCACCAAACGCGTCAACCGCGTCGCTGCGGGATCAGGCGCAATGATGTATCCGTCAAGATCGTCGTATCGAGCCAATTGCATCCCCTCCGGACAAGCGCTACCGATTGCATACAATCTAGGGGCTTTGCATGACCATCACCACCACGAAATCGGCTTACCGACAGGGCGTCCTGGCAGGTCTGCCGTTTGTGTTTGTGATCATCCCTTTTGCCACGCTTTTTGGCGTCATTGCGACCGAAGCAGGCCTGAACGTTTTTGAAACTCTCGCCTTTTCCGTCGTTGTGATTGCAGGGGCTGCGCAACTCACCGCCCTGCAGTTGCTCCAAGAAAATGCGCCGACCGCGATTGTGCTGGTGTCAGCGCTTGCCGTTAACCTGCGAATGGCGATGTATTCGGCATCTCTCACGCCCTATCTTGGGGCTGCTCCTTTGTGGCAACGCGCGCTGTGTGCCTACCTCATGGTCGATCAATCCTATGTCGTCGCCATGACCCGCTTTGAATCAGACCCCGGCATGGGCGTACCCCAGCGCGTCGCCTATTTTCTTGGTGCAGTAACCTCCTGTGTCCCCTTGTGGTATGTTTTTTCGCTTGTTGGCGCGTTGGTCGGCGCACAGATCCCGGAAGCGCTGGCACTGGATTTCGCGATCCCCATCGCTTTCCTTGCTATGATCGCGCCAATGTTTCGGACCGTCGCACATGTTGTCGCCGCCTTCGTGGCGGTACTGGTCAGCCTGCTGGCCACCCAAATTCCATACTCACTAGGCCTCATTGTGGCCGGTCTGGCAGGCATGATGGCAGGCGCTCAAACTGAACTTTGGTTAGAACGGCGGGGGCGCATCCATGATTGAAACATCAACCTTGTGGTTCATCATCATTGGCCTAGGGATCGGCAGCTTTGGCTTGCGCTTTGTCTTTATCGGGCTGGTGGGCGACCGCGCGATGCCGGCTTGGTTGCTGCGTCACCTGCGCTACACTGCGGTGGCAATTCTGCCTGCGCTGGTGGCCCCGCAAGTTTTGTGGCCCGCCGCGACTGATGGCGCGTTGGATATGCCCAGATTGGCCGCCGCCACAGTAACGCTGACAGTTGGGGTCATCACAAAAAATGTACTGCTGGCGATCTTTAGCGGTGCCGTCACGCTTTATGGGCTGCTCTACCTGATCGGCTAGGGCTTACTGCAGTTGTCCCTGCACACCGTCGACAACATTGCCGTCGTCGTTTTCATAATAGCGCGTTGTGCTAACACCGGGGCGCACCTGCATCTGCTTCATCAGAGCGGTTGGATAAAACCCTGATCTAATATCCTCAAATCCAGGTATCTCGCGAAGGATGCCCGTGGTGGCACTCGCGCACATGGCTGAAGGAACCGAGCCTTTTGCCTGAACCAACTGCAACGCACGTTCAGCTTGCGCAGGCGTCACGGCGATTTCTTGGCTGACCACATGAAATAGGCTGCGTGCATGGGCGGACTTATAGATCTGCACCCAACTCGGCGACATTCCATAAAGCACATCACCGCTTGCTGGCACGTCCGGGTGGTTAAAAGAGCCCGCTGGATCAAACAGAACCGTCTGCGAAGCATTGACCAACAGCGCCGTGTGCGCACCTTGGCCGCTGCGGTTGTTGATCATGGTAAAGACAGTCAGCGTCGGCTGTGTGCCAGAGCGATAAATGCTACTCGCGATCTGTTCTTGAGATGATTCTTTGCCCTTTTCGGCACATCCCACCAACAGGGCGCAGCAAAACAGCATGCTTGTCAGAAGCTTCATGACAGGTCCTCCGACAATGCAAATATTTTAGGTAATAAAGATCGCCATACCGACAAGAATCACCAGGATCACGATCACCGACTTCGTCACAAAGGACATAAAGCCATCAAACACTTTTTGCTGGGTCGTGCTATCCATAGAACCGTGTTCGTGCTCAGCCATTAAAAGTCGTCCTTTGATCTGGGTCGCATAGGTTTGTTGATGTTCGCTGGATAAGGCATTTGCTAGCCCTTGTCACGCCGAACTTGGCGCGACAATTCGCGCCTAGCTGGTCTTGGCATCCTGTTCCAGGTCCTCAACCAGCTGAAATCCGATCCGGCGCGGTGCATCCTCTTGCACGGCCTTGGGCAACGCGCGCAGCACAACGTTAAGCTGGCTGACATGTTGCACCAGTTGCATCCGTCCACCTGCCGGGTCAGTGCCGTAAAATGTCAGTACATCAGGATCAAAATACCCCATACCCTCGATCCGAAGCACGCCCGCATCAGCGCCAGTGAACCCCATGGCAACCTCGTGGTCTTCGTCCAACTCTTCTTCGAATTTCTTGAGATAGAGAACCACCCGCTCATACGCCCACTGTGCCGGAGATTTACTTTTGACCGGCGTGTTAGCAACGGCGTTTGGCACCTTAACGTTGCTGGCATTGGCCTTGTCCGGGTCCGTATGGACTTCATGCACACGTGGCAGCGCATCTGCCTCAAACGCTTCAGCGGCGGTCTTAATCTGGTCTGTCATGTGGTGCTCCGTTGGAATTCCCAACCACCATCCGCCCGCAACTGCCGGGTGGCAAGGCCCGTTTGGTGGAGATGGCTCAGGTGCGCAAAAGCTTCCACCAGCGCCAAGCCGTATTCGCCTTCGCCAATGGCGCGTTTGAAAAGTGGGGAAAAACACTCCCCCGCTGTTTTGGGTTCATCGAGATAGGCCAACAAACGCTTGAGGGCGCTGTGGTGATTATCGATCAACTGCCGCATGCGTGTGGGCAAGCCTGTAAAGGGCAATTTATGCCCGCCCAGCACCAGATGATCGGCCCGCGCCAGCATTGATAGCCGCTCGCACGCCTCCAGCCATTCGCCAATGGGATCGGCCATCGGTTCGGTCGCATAGACGCCAATGTTAGGGCTGATCGAGGATAAAATCTGGTCACCTGCAATCACTAGATTGTCATCTCGGCTCCAGAACGTCGCGTGCTCTGGCGCATGACCATTGCCGATATGAACATCCCAATTGCGCCCGCCCATAGTGATCTGGTCGCCTTGCTTGATCCGGGTATAGCCCAACGGCATGCGGGTGACGACATCGGCAAAGTTAAACGGCCGCTCCGTCGCGCGCTTGTCGTAAATCGCGGCTTCCATGCCCGCGGACCGGTAAAACGCTAACGATTCGGCATTTGGAACGGGCTGCTCATCAAGCGTCAGCATCCGCGCAGTCAGCCATGCGGTGCGCGTCGTAATCAGCTCTGCGCCATGTTCAGTCTGAAACCAGCCCGCAAGGCCAATATGATCAGGATGATGATGCGTGACGACAACCCGGCCCACCGGTTTTCCCGCCAGTGGCCCGGCCATGATCTCGGACCAGATGGCCTTGGATTTCTTTGACGCAAAGCCCGTATCGATGATCGTCCAATGATCCCCTTCATCGAGCGCGTAAACATTGACGTGATCCAACTTCATCGGCAGCGGCAATCGGAGCCAAAGGACACCTGGGGCGACCTCAACGGCTTCGGCCCCGACAGGCGGCGTGTCAAAAGGATAACGCAGGCCTGCAGGCGCGATGTCAGCCATCAGGCGGCCAGCTCTTCTGCTGAAAGTGCAAACAGGCCATCCGCCCCCGCCTGCGCATGGGCCAAAAGACCCACATGCTCGGGCAACAACCGTTCAATGTAGAACCGCGCCAATTTTTCGCGCGCGCTGCCCTTAGCCGCCATCGCAGCTGTCAGATGCAGATGGCCGCCCAACACCCGCGCAAATGCTTTCAGATAGGGCACAGCACCTGCAAACCGGACCTGCAAATCGCTTTGCGCGACCATCCATTCGGTTGCCTCGCGCAGAGACTCGCTTGCCTGCCAGACCGCATCGGTCATTTTGGGAAACGTCTCGCGGGCGTCTTCGGCATCAGCTTGAATTTCATCCAACAGGCGCATCGCGGCTTCGCCACCGTCCATCATCTTGCGCGCAACAAGGTCCATCGCCTGAATGCCATTGGTGCCCTCATAAATCGCAGTGACCCGCACATCGCGGCAAAATTGCGCAGCACCGGTTTCTTCAATAAATCCCATGCCACCATGGATTTGCACACCTACCTCAGACATCGCGATGCCCATATCAGTACCGAACGCCTTAGAAATTGGCGTCAGCAATGCCGCGCGGGCTTTCCACGCGGCATCTCCTGTCGCGTTGCCCATATCAATCGCCACAGCACAGCTCAGCGCAATCGCGCGCGCGCCAAAAATCTCGGCCTTCATGGTGGTCAGCATCCGCCGCACATCCGCATGATCCAAGATCGTCCCGGTCCCGCCTTCCAGCGCCGTACGCCCCTGCTTGCGGTCCTGCGCATAGGCCAGCGCATGTTGGTACGCCGCCTCCGCCACGCCGATCCCTTGGCCGCCAACGCCCAGCCGCGCGTTGTTCATCATCGTGAACATCGCTGCCATGCCGCCTTGCTCGGGGCCGACCATCCAACCGGTGGCATTATCATATTGCATGATTGCGGTGGGCGATCCGTGCAGGCCCATCTTATGCTCAAGGCTTACCACGCTCAGGCTGTTACGCTTACCGGGATTGCCATCTGAATCAGGGATGAGCTTGGGCACCAAGAACAGGCTGATCCCTTTGGTTCCCTCAGGTGCGCCCGGCAACCGTGCCAACACCAAATGGCAAACATTGCCAGAGAAATCATTGTCCCCCCAGCTGATATAGATTTTCTGGCCAGACACCGCGTAGGTGCCATCGCCATTGTCCGACGCCTTGGACGACAAGGCACCAACGTCCGATCCGGCCTGCGGTTCGGTCAGGTTCATCGTGCCAGTCCACTCGCCAGAAATCAGCTTGGGAAGATACAGCTCTTTGATCGCATCCGACGCATGATGCTCCAACGCCTCAATCTGACCTTGGCTCATCAGCGGGGCCAGTTGCAGCGACAGGCACGCGCCCGACATCATCTCGTTGACGGCACTTGTCAGCGTCATCGGCAGGCCCATTCCGCCAAACTCAGGATCTGCCGCCATCCCGATCCAGCCCCCATCCGCAATCGCCGCGTGACCACCACTGAATCCCGGCGAGGTACGCACAACGCCATTCTCCAACCGAGCAGGCTCCAGATCGCCATTGCGCTGCAACGGTGCCAGCACTTCATCGCAAAGTTTGCCTGCTTCGGTTATGATGGCACGGGTCACATCATCGCTCGCCTCGGCAAAACGCTCTGTCTGGCGCACCTGCTCCAGCCCAACCACATGGTCGAACAGAAAGTTGAAATCATCCACAGCGGCGCGGTACGGCATCGGGTCTCTCCTTAATTAGTTGGCCACAATAGGCCGGGCAGCGCTTGGCAACATGGCAAAGTCCCTGATATGGGCAGGCGCTCCTGTTTGTTAAGATGAAGTGGCGCGCACCGCACTGCAATACGAAACGCGGCGTCAATTGGCCGGGTAATATTAGGCCGCCTAAGGATTAAGCGATGGATCAAACAACCCAAATGCTACCCTCGGATGACGCCGGGATTGCCCAAGCGGCCGCATTGCTGCGCGCGGGTCACCATGTCGCCTTCCCAACTGAGACGGTATACGGGCTTGGTGGTGACGCGCGCAACGGTGAAGCAGTTGCAGGGATTTACGCAGCCAAAGGCCGTCCCAGCTTCAATCCTTTGATCGTGCATGTCCCAAGTGCAGATGTCGCGCAAACCTACGGCCAATGGTCAGACGCCGCAGACATTCTGGCCAGCGCCTTCTGGCCCGGCCCCTTAACCTTGGTGCTGCCGCTTGCCGCAGATCACGGACTGTCTTCGCTGGTCACCGCTGGCCTTCAATCCGTTGCCCTGCGGGTGCCTGCACACTCGACTGCACAGCGTTTGCTGCAAAGTTTTGGTGGTCCGCTTGCGGCTCCCTCGGCCAATCCCTCAGGTCGGATCAGCCCCACATCAGCCACCCATGTTCACGCAGGCCTAGATGGCAGAATAGCAGCAATCGTCGATGATGGTCCCTGTTCCGTAGGGCTGGAAAGCACCATCATTGGCCTTACGACCTCGACGCCAACACTGCTACGCGCCGGCGGCTTGCCACGCGAGGCGATTGAGGCAGCCCTTGGCGCGCCGCTTGCCCTTCCTGACACCGCAGCCATCACCGCACCGGGACAGCTAGCATCGCATTACGCACCACGCGGCACTGTTCGGCTGAACGCCGAAGCGCCCACGGGCGACGAAATGATGCTGGGTTTTGGCGCCATACACGGCGATCTGACGCTGTCGCCCTCTGGCGATCTTGTACAAGCGGCAGCCAATCTGTTTGATCATTTGCACCAGCTTGATGCACATAACCGCCCTATCGCGGTCGCAAGAATACCAGGTCACGGGTTGGGTGCTGCGATCAACGACCGCCTACGCCGCGCGGCGGCTCCGCGCTAAGCCCGACCTGCGGCGGACGATAGCCCCAAAGGGTCAATGCCGATTGAAGTCAACGCCGATTGCCATTTCAGCCGATCCTTGGTCGCAAACACCAGATCGGTATCTGCGGGACAGGTCAGCCAACCGTTCTGACCAATCTCACGCTCCAATTGACCGGGCCCCCATCCTGCATAGCCCAACAAAAACAACGCCTGCGCGGGGCCCGCACCCTCGGCCATGTCTTCCAGAATGTCCTGAGTTGCCGTCATTGCAAAGCCATCGGCGATATGCAGCGACTTTAGCTTGGATCGGTATTCGTCTGAATGCAGCACAAACCCGCGCCCCGATTCCACAGGCCCACCAATACGCACAACCATATCGCGTGGCCCTTTTGGTAGGTTGATCTCCAACCGGTCAAGCACATCAGACAGGCGCAGATCAGGCATCGACTTATTAACAATAAGCCCCATCGCCCCTTCGTCAGAATAAGAGCAGATATAGATCACGGATCGCTCAAACCGGGGATCGCCCATACCCGGCATTGCCACCAGCAACTGCCCGGTGAGGTCCATGTCTGTTTGCAAATCACCCTTGCTCATGCCGCTACATTGGCGACCTCAAGGCGACTTCGCAACAGGGATCAGCGAAACATGGCTGACCCGATTGTGACTTGGCAAGTGCTCCATCTAAGCCCATGAAAGTGGTATGTTGAAAATGCTCATCTCACTGGCCCTTATGGTGGCACCCCCTGCGCTTGCGCAATCTGACGGGTCCAAAGGTGCCCCGATTTCTGCCGATGTGATCCAAGGTTGGCGTCAAGCTGACGGCACCCAGATCACCGCTTTGCGCCTGACGCTTGCGCCGGGTTGGAAAACCTATTGGCGCGCGCCCGGCGACGCGGGCATCCCGCCAGAGTTTGACTGGTCCGGTTCGCGCAATCTGGCCGGGGTTGGTATCACTTGGCCCACACCTGAGGTATTTAACCAAAACGGCATGCGCTCAATTGGGTATCACGACCAACTGATCTTGCCCTTGCATGTGAAGCCAAAGGTGGACGGTAAACCCGTCGATATCAAGCTGAGCATGGATATCGGTGTGTGCAGCGACATTTGCATACCAGAGACACTCAAAATCACCGCAATTCTGGACGCTACCGATGCAAAGCCAATACCGGCCATTGCCGCCGCCCTCGCACAGCGCCCCTATTCAGGATCAGAAGCTGGTGCGCGCGGCGTTACATGCAGCCTGCGTCCCAAAGACGGTGGGTTAGAAATCACGGCCGACATCAGCCTCCCTTCCACCGGGTCCGACGAAGTTGTCGTAATCGAGGCTGGACGCCCGGGCTTCTGGGTCAGCGAAGCGGATACGAGCCGTCAAGGCAACACCCTGCGCGCCGTGGCGGATATGGTGCCCTCAACCGGGAGCGCATCGCTTGATCGCTCGGCCATCCGCTTTACCGTTTTAGGTCAGAACCGGGCCGTTGATATCATCGGGTGCAGCGCCGGTTAAGCAGCCCGCCGCGCCGACATCACGTAGCTGAGTGCCCCGATTATATAGCCAGCCAAGGCAATCACCGCCGCACCTGTCACAAACGCCAACATTGCGCCGCCCATCGCAGACATCCCCGCCAGCATCGGCACCGCGGCGGTAAGTGGCGGGTAGATCGCGCCGTTCCAGCCTGCAAAAGCCAGGGTCACGCCCCCCCACCCCAGGATCAAAACCCAAAGTGCGGCCAGACCAACCCGAAGACCGGCAATGGGCCCCCGTATCGCTCGGCGCATTGCCGTGATCTGGCGCGACACATCATGCTGCACGGCAATCAGCGCCGGCACCACCAACAGCACCAACACCAAGCCAAAGCCAAGCCCGTAGACCAGTGTGATCACTGTCGGCTTCAAGAACTGCGCCTGCTGGCTTTGTTCGTTAAGCAGCGGAGCCAGCCCCAGAACGGTCGTCATCGTCGTCAACATCACAGGCCGCAATCGATCCGCTGCGCCATCAATAATCGACGGGATCAGTCCCCGTTCAGCCCCATACTCATCAATCGTGGTCACCAGCACGATTGAATCGTTGATGATAATGCCAGTCATCCCCAGCAGACCCACTACCGTAAACATGCTAAGCGGAACATCATGATACGCATGGCCATAGATCGTCCCCACCAGACCAAAGGGCACAATGGCCAAGACCACCATAGGCCGTGTCCAACTGCCAAAGACCCACGCCAACACCAGATAAATCCCCGTCAGGCACAAGATTAGGCCCGTCAGCGCATCGCTTAGGAATGTATCTTCTTGCTCACTCAACCCGGCCAAACGAAACTCAACCTGACGTTCCGATGCGATACGCGGCAGGATTTCTTCTTGCAGCTCTGCGGTGATTAGGGCCGCCCGCGCGGGGTCGTCTTCTGAGATGTCACCCGTGACTGAAATCAAACGAATGCCGTTTTCGCGCCCCACCGTGCTAAAGCCGGTGCGCCGTTCCACGCTCACAATATCCGCCAGCGCCACATAGGCCCCGTTTGGAGTGCGCATCTGGGTGCGGTCCAGAAAATCTGCTGTCAATTCGCCCTCAGGCAATTCCACCCGGATTTCTGCTGATCGCGGTCCATCTGGATAAGTTGCCGCTTCGATACCGCTCAACCGGTTGCGCAAAGCCCGCCCTAACGTATCGATGGTAAAGCCCAGCGCCTGACCCTGCGGCGTAAGATCAAGGATCAGTTCTTCCTTGTCATAAGCAAGGTTATCTTCCACCGCGCTCACTTCGGGGTAGTTCCTTAGGGCCGTCTGTAAATCCTCAGATGCCGCTTTGAGTATCGGCGTATCGGCGCCAAAAAATTGAACTGATAGCGAATCCCCTCCGGGGCCAGACCGCCATCCTCGAAAGCTTACTGTTTCGGCCAATGGGTGGCTCACAACACGGTCTTGCAACTCGCCTACAAAAGCAAAGCTGGAGTATTCAGGTCGCAAATCCGCATCGATCAATTCAATTGAAATGCCGCCCAGCAGGTCGCGATCCTTGTTCTCCGCTCCTGCAAGGCCACGTCCCGTGGTACCTCCGATTTGAGCCATCACATAATCCAGAGGGTTCAGCCCATAGCGCTCGGCATATTCTGCGCCCAGCGCCTCGGTCGCGCGTTGCATTTCGCGCATCATCTCCAGCGTATCGGCGCGGCTTGCCCCTTCGACCATCGCGAAATTACCAGTAACCGAGCCGCGCTCGGGTGCGTTAAAGAACCGCCATTGCACATCGCCGTTGATGAAAAGGGCCACTTGGCTAGCCAAGACGACAGTCACCCCGGCCAACACAGCGTAGCGCGCCATGACCACCCCTGCCATAAACGGGCGGAACAAGCGTTCGCGCACCCAGTCAAAGCCGCGATTGACCACGCGGCTTGGCAAATCATACCAATGTTCTTTGCGCGCCGACCGCATGGCGTGGGCCATATGATGCGGCAGAATCAAGAAACACTCGACCAGCGACGCGACCAAAACTGCGATCACCGTAAAGGGTATATCCTTGATCAGATCGCCAAATCGCCCGCCCACAATCACAAGCCCAAAGAAGGCAATAATTGTGGTCAGTGTCGCGGCAAAAACCGGCATGGCCATGCGCTGTGCTGCACCCTCAGCAGCCTCCATCGCGTTGACCCCAAGCGTGCGAAAGCGGTGATCAGCGTGTTCGCCCACCACAATCGCGTCATCCACCACAATGCCCAGCGTGATGATTAGGCCAAACAGCGAGATCATATTGATCGTGAGGCCACCCGCGTACATCAACGCAATCGCGGCCCCCATGGCGACAGGTATCCCCGCAGCCACCCAGAACGCAGTCCAAAAGTTGAGAAACAAAAACAGCAGCGCTAAGACCAGACCCAGCCCCATCAAACCGTTGCCGATCAACAGATCGAGACGCCCACTGATCGCCGCTGATCGTGTCCGGATCAGCTCAACTGAAACAGCCGCTGGCAGGCTGGCTTCGAGTTCTGCCGCGACCTCTTCGACCTTTTGCTGAATGGCAATCGCGTCGCCCCCGTTGGAGCGGTCAACCCGCACCGACATCGCCGGATCATCGCCTACGAAATATCTTTTGTCGCGGTCCACTTCTCCGACGGTCACGGACGCCACATCGCCCACAGTCAAAGCCGATCCGTCCGGGTTTGACCGAAGCACAATCCCTTCGATTTCTTGCGCGCTGCGCTTGGCCGTGCCTGTGCGCACACGCGCATTGGCCCCTGCCACATCCCCCGCAGGATCCGCATCAACCTCTTCGGCAATGACCGCTGCGATCTGTGCCATGCTGATGTCATAGCCAATCAATTTGGCCGACGGCACTTCGACAATCGTCTGCGGGGCAGCAACCCCTTGGATCGTGGTGCGCGTCACGCCCTGAGCAAACAGCCGCGTCACCAGCTCATCAGCAAAGCGCCCCAGTTGCGCGGGATCAATCGGCCCCGTAATCACAACATCTGTCACCCGGTCACGCCAAGCCCCTCGGCGAACAACAGGATCCTCAGCTTCCTCGGGCAGGCTGGTAATTCCGTCCACAGCCGTCTGCACATCCGCGGCCGCGCGCGCCATGTCCCAGCCGGGCTCAAACTCAAGCGTGATGCTCCCGCGCCCTTCGCGCGCCGAGCTGGTCGAGGATTCCACGCCCTCCAATCCCAAAAGGGCCGTTCCAAGTACCTGCGCAATCGCAGCGTCCACATCTTCGGCACCCGCGCCTTCCCAGACGGTTGAAACCGTCACATTGTCGACGATCACATCAGGAAAAAACTGCGTCCGCATAATGGGTGCTGCAGAAACACCTGCCACCAGCAACAAGACCAAAAGCAGGTTCGCGGCCGTTCGGTGCCGTGTGAAATAGGACAAAAGCCCACCAGCGGCCTGGGGGATATCGCGCGCCATGCCCTAGCCCCCCATCCGGCTTTCGATCCGCTCAATCGTGGCGGCTGAGACTTCGGGTTCTGCCAGTTGCGCCAAGACACGCGCCTTGGCAGCTTCGGGCATACGTTTATTGTCAGTGACAAACGCAACCAGCTTGGCCCGCCGCGCATCGCTCAATGTTATCATCGCCGGTGCTGTGGGCACCTCAGGGGCGGCACCTGTATCGCGCAAAGGTTTCACAGCGATCCCCGCCCCCAACAGAGGCGAGCGCGCCTCGACAACTTCGCGACCTGCTAAAGGCCCCCGTACCAACACATCATCGCCCTGCCTGCGCAAAACCTCGACGTTCAGCGCGGCCAGCCGATCGCCACCTTCCAGCACCAGAACTTCGCCTTGGGCATCCACAGCAGAGGACGGCAGCCGCACAACCCCATCCAACGCAGGTTCCTGCACCCGAACGGTTACAAAATCACCCGGTTTGAACCCTGCCGCTGTATCCAGCGCAGCAAAAACAACACGCCCCGTCAGCCCTTCGCCCGTCGCCGCCCGCGCCCTTGTGATGACGCCACTGGCGGTAAGATCAACGCCGGCCACATCCAATACGACCGTGACTGGCGCTTTGTTCACCCGACCTGCTTCGTCCAAAAGCCGAACGTATTGTGCGGTCGACACCCGAAACGACACTTCCAGAGCGTCGGGATCAATCAAATCAGCCAGCCGCTCATTGGCGCTTACCAGCCGGCCTTCAACGACGCTTGTCTCATTCAGCATTCCATCAAACGGCGCGCGCAGCACTGTGTCTGCCAGCCGCCGCTGTGTTTCAGCCAATGCAATCCGAGCGCGCGCTTGTCGCGTTGCAGCCTGATCGACCCGCGCTTCGGCCTGCGCTTCTGCTTGCCGTCGCGCCAACACCACAGCGCGCGCCGCTGCGGCGGCCAACTCAGTCGTCTCCGACGTAGCCACGGTGCCCACGCCGCGCTCTGCCAGATCAACCTGCCGTTCAAACGCCCGCTTGCGCAGCGCGGCTTGATCTTGCGCTGCAGTTAACTCATCACGCGCTAAAACAAGACCACGCGCGGCGTCGCGCACCTCTGCTTCCGCGTCCAATAAATCACTCTGCGCGCGGTCCACCGCTGCTTGCGTTTCAGCCGGATCAATTTCGACCAAGATCTGACCTGCCGTGACCTCTCCGCCATCCTCAAACGCGTCGGCAAGTGCAACAACGCGGCCACCGCCCGCGGCACGCAGCTCGAGCGTGCGCCGGCTTGCCACTTCACCAAAACTCTCCAGCTCAGGTACATGGCGTCCCGGCTCGGCCAAGATCACATTTACTGTAAAGACCCGCTCCCGCGCAGGCGGTGCAAACGGCTTTTCGGCCAGCCGCTCCCCCACAGCTCCCATAACAAGCATCACCGCCCAGACGAATAGCCCCAGCGTCACTGCCGCCAGAAACAACCCGATCATGCTTTGCCGCAAAAATCGCATCGGCATCCAATCCTAATAAACCTTAATCAACAATCTAGTGGCCGATGGTGAAATACCAAGTCACTTCTGCATGTTCTGTCCTACGGCCCACACAGCAACTTCCGTTGAAGTTTAACACATTTGGGCGAAAAAATGTTTGGCATCCACCGTAAAAACGGGGTCCTTCGCGCCCAAAAGATCACTTCCGCTGCTGATGTTCAGCAAGCCTTGGCATGATTTCTACAAAGTTGCAGGGCCGGTGCCGGTAGTCGAGCTGACGCACCAAAATCTCATCCCATGCGTCTTTGCACGCCCCCGGTGATCCCGGCAGCGCAAAAAGATAGGTGCCTTGTGCCACCCCACCTGTGGCCCGGGATTGCACTGCGCTAGTCCCAATTTTGTTCATCGACACGATTGTAAAAACCGTCCCAAACGCGTCGATTTCTTTTTCATAGACGTCTCGGTGCGCCTCAACCGTCACATCGCGCCCCGTCAGCCCAGTGCCGCCGGTGCTGATAACCACATCAATGTCCGCATCCGCGCACCAGGTCCGCAGTTGCGCTGCGATATCGCCACGCTCATCGCGCACAATCTGGCGGTCCGCCACCAGATGGCCTGCGGCCAATATCCGCCCCACCAAAACATCGCCGGATCGATCTTCGGCCAGTGCGCGCGTGTCTGACACCGTCAGCACGGCAATCCGCACCGGGATAAACTCCGCCGTCTCATCAATCTTGCTCATGCCCGCTCCCAAATCGCCAACCGAACAGCCAGCGCTGCAAATATCCCACCAGTGATCCAGCCCAAGGTGCGATGCCCGCGCGCCATGCGCCGCCCCAGTGATCCCGCATACACACCCACTAGCCCATTGATGACAAACCCGCCAATGGCCTGCACCAGACCCAAAATCATAAATTGCCCCAGAACCGACCCCGCTTCGGGCACCACAAACTGCGGCACAAACGCCAGTACGAACAAGATCACCTTGGGATTGGTCAAATTGACCAATAGGCCACTCCGAAACGCCAGTGCAGGCAAAACCGCCTTGATTTCTGCGCTCGAATGACCGCGCACGGCCTGAACCGCCAGCACCAATAGATAGGCAACCCCAATCCAACGGACCGCGTTAAACGCCCAAGGGACCGCCGCGATCAATGCGCCCAGACCCAAGCCCGCCAGCGTCACATGGATCATGCCGCCCAAAGCGACGCCCGCACTTGCGGCCCAAGCCGCCGCAGGACCGGACCGCATGCCTTGCCCCAAACAAAACATCATATCGGCACCCGGCGTCGCATTCAGCGCCAGTGCAGCCGGGATAAACGCCAGCAATGTTACAGGATCAATCACGCGCCACGCTCTAGTCGCGCCTTCACGCTCAGCAAATCAGCCCAAGTTTCACGCTTAGCGGCTGGCATCCGCAACAGATAAGCAGGATGGCACATCGGCAGCGCAGGGCGGCCCAAGACCTCAACCCAAGTGCCGCGCAGCCGCGTGATCCCGCGTTGCCCCATCAAGGCCTGACAGGCCCAATTACCCATGATGACAAGCACCTCAGGGGCTGCCAATTCAATATGGCGCTCCAAGAACGGCTTCATCATGGCGATTTCTTCAGGCTTAGGATCGCGGTTCTGTGGCGGACGCCACGGCAAGGTGTTGGTGATATATATCGGGGCCTCTGCCACTGAGCGCCCAATGCCAATCGCCGCAAACATGCGATCCAGCATTTGCCCTGCCTGCCCAACAAAGGGCCGCCCCACGCGGTCTTCTTCGCGCCCCGGCGATTCACCGATAACCATTACCCGTGACCCTGCAACCCCGTCACAGAACACCAGATTGCGCGCGCCGAGCTTCAATTCACACAAATCAAACGCCGCCATCGCCGCGTGAAGTTCCTCTAGCGTGCCGGCACCGCGCGCCGCCACTTTGGCCTCCGCCACAGCGTCGCGCTTGACCAGATCAACCGGCCCGCTCTTTTTCGCAGCGGCTTCGGCCTTTTTCGCGGTCTTTTGTGGCAACGCATAGCGATCCACAGGCGCATCCGCGATGCTCTCGTCTGCCCCCAGCTCAATCTGCCACTCAAGGGCCGCTCGCGCGCTATGCCATTCCACTGATTCCATGCGCCCAACATACGCCGTCGCCCCGCGCTCCGGTATCCCCCTTCAGGTACGATTGAAATGCGCTTGGGGTAGGCATCTTGATGTTTCTTTCCCCCGCTTGCTGACCACCTGCGTCCCCGCCTATAACGGGCCAACTTATCCAAGGTTTGCACATATGAGTTTCGCCCACCGCCACCTGCTTGGCATTGAACCCCTCAGCCAGGACGACATCACCACCTTACTGGACCTTGCCGACAGCTATGTGGATCTCAACCGCCAACCCAACAAGCATGGCGACGCGTTGGCAGGGCTGACCCAGATCAACATGTTCTTTGAAAACTCGACCCGTACGCAAGCCAGCTTCGAGATCGCAGGCAAGCGCCTTGGGGCTGATGTGATGAACATGGCGATGCAGGCCTCATCCATAAAAAAAGGCGAGACGCTGATCGACACCGCCATGACGCTCAACGCCATGCACCCCGACCTGTTGATTGTGCGCCACCCCCAATCAGGAGCGGTGGATCTGCTGGCGCAAAAGGTCAATTGCGCCGTATTAAATGCCGGTGACGGACGTCATGAACACCCCACGCAGGCGCTGCTGGATGCGCTGACCATTCGCCGGGCCAAGGGGCGTCTGCACCGCCTTTCCATCGCGATCTGCGGCGATATTGCGCACTCCCGTGTGGCCCGTTCCAACATCATGCTTTTGGGTAAAATGGAAAACCGCATTCGCCTGATTGGCCCGCCCACGCTGATGCCCTCACAGATCGATCAATTCGGCGTAGAGGTCTTTGACGACATGGCCGAAGGCCTCGCTGACGTAGACGTCGTTATGATGCTTCGCCTGCAAAAAGAACGTATGGATGGCGGTTTTATCCCCAGCGAACGGGAATATTACCACAGATATGGGCTGGATGCGGCAAAGCTTTCTCACGCCAAGTCCGATGCGATTGTGATGCATCCCGGCCCAATGAACCGCGGCGTCGAAATCGATGGAACCCTTGCTGACGACATCAACCGCAGCGTCATTCAGGACCAGGTCGAAATGGGCGTCGCAGTCCGCATGGCTGCAATGGATCTGCTGGCACGCAACCTAACTGAATCCCGCAAGGGGGCCGCATGACGACCCTCAACATTCCAGCGGGCGAGTTCGGCGTTGTCCGACTTTTTGCCGTTTCACGGCCTATTCCGGCCATGTCGGTTGCTTTGAAAAGACAGCCCAAATCTGAGGTCATCGCAGAACTGCTCGGCACCCAGACCCCCGAAGACACCGTCGAGCTTTTCCCAATCAGCGACCTTACCGGCGTTGGCCTGCCCGCGTATCTTATGGACGGTTATGCCATTCCTCCCGGTGATATTGCCCGCGATCGTGCCAAGCTCGACGCGCTGGACGGCTATGTGCTGCTGCTCTTTTCTGCAGCCTTCGACGAGGCCACCACCCTGTCACCGCACCGCGACCTCACACTCATCGGCAGCTACAGCGAACCTGCTCTCGAAATTCCCGGCCCGCCTGTTACGGCTCAAGCCGCGCAACCCTACACCGGCACCCCGAACCTTACCCCAGCGGAGCCCCCCAAGGGCCGCGCAGGTGGTGCCGCAATCGCTGCAGCCCTATTTGTGCTGGCAGTCCTAATTTTCTGGTGGGCCCTTCGATGAATGAACCAAAAGACCCCAAAATGTCCGGCCGCATCGCCATGATTGCCCTGCTGGTCGCGTTTGCTCTCGCAGGCCTTATGGTCTTTTTGGCCGAATGACGTTGGGTTTGCCCCATTGGCGAGCCTTCTGGGGTGTCTTCAAGAGCCCCAAAGGCAAAACCGTGGTTGCACTGCCTAACATTATCGCCCCCTGCAACAGGGTGGCGGCATGAACACCACCGCCCAGATCACATCCGACCCGTGGGGCGATATTCTGCAAAGGGACGAAAAGATTCTTTGGCAAGGGCGCCCTGATGGGGGATTTCGGATGCGGTCCGGTGATCTCTCCAGCGGGATCTTTGGTGTTGTTTTTACTGCCTTCTCCATTTTTTGGATGTCCCAAGCCGTGAAAGCCGCAGGATTTATTTGGATGTTCGGCCTGCTGTTTTTTGCTGCGGGCCTTCGATTGATCTATAAAGCAGTACTGGGCGACACGCTCCGGCGCCGCCACAGCTTTTACACCCTCACCAGCCACCGCGCGTTCATTGCCACCGATATGCCGTTCAAAGCCCGAAAGCTGGACAGCTATCCAATCACCGCAGATTCCCCCCTCTCCTTACAAACCGGCACTTTCGATACGATCACCTTTGCCGCTCGGAAAAGACGGGGCAAAAACGGGACCGTTCAAACCCCCATCAGCTTTCAGGACATTGACCCCGGCCAAAAGGTGTTCCAGATGATGAGCCGCATACAAAAAGGCGACGCGCTATGACCCTCCTGCATTTTACCAACGCGCAGATCATCGATCCCGAAGCAGGCACGATCACGCCCGGCAGCCTGACGGTTGAGGACGGCACAATCACCGCGATCAGCGCCAATGATCCCGCCAAAGGAACCATGATCGACTGCGAAGGTCGCTACCTTGCGCCCGGCATCGTCGATCTGGGTGTCAAAGTTTGTGAGCCGGGCGAGCGTCACAAGGAAAGCTACCGCTCCGCGGGCCGCGCCGCAGCGGCAGGCGGCGTGACAACCATGATCACCCGCCCCGACACCTTGCCCGCCATCGACAATCCCGAAACCCTCGAATTTGTCACCCGCCGCGCGAACGAGGCTTCACCGGTTAATGTCATCCCCATGGCCGCTCTGACCAAAGGTCGGCAGGGCCGCGAGATGACCGAAATCGGTTTCTTGATGGATGCTGGGGCCGCCGCCTTTACCGATTGCGACCGCGTGGTCACCGACACCAAAGTGTTCTCGCGCGCCCTCACCTATGCACGCTCACTTGGCGCGCTGGTCATCGCCCACCCCCAAGAGCCGATTCTCAGCGCTGGGGCAGCAGTTACTTCGGGCAAATTCGCCTCGCTCCGGGGCTTGCCCGCTGTGTCGTCCATGGCTGAGCGCATGGGGCTGGACCGCGACATCGCGCTGATCGAAATGACCGGTGCGAAATACCACGCCGATCAGATTACCACCGCCCGCGCCCTGCCTGCGTTGGAACGCGCCAAACGCAATGGCCTCGATATTACGGCGGGTATTGGCATCCACCATCTGACGCTGAATGCGCTGGACGTGGCCGACTACCGCACCTTTTTCAAACTCAAGCCGCCCCTGCGCGACGAAGACGACCGCATCGCTGTGGTTGAGGCTGTCGCGTCTGGCTTGATCGACATCATCTGTTCCATGCACACACCGCAGGACGAGGAATCCAAACGCCTGCCGTATGAAGAAGCCGCCTCCGGGGCAGTTGGCCTGCAAACTCTGCTGCCTGCCGCCTTGCGCTTGGTCCATGCGGATATGATCGATCTTGCCGTGTTGTGGCGCGCATTGTCTTTGAACCCCGCGCGCCGGCTTGGCCTGCCAAGCGGTCGCATGAGTGTTGGTGCTCCCGCTGATCTGGTTTTGTTTGACGCAAACGCGCCCTTTGTCCTCGACCGGGCCACATTGCTGTCAAAATCGCGCAACACGCCGTTTGACGGCATGCGCATGCAAGGTAAAGTGCGCGCGACCTACGTTGCGGGTCGCGAAGTATATAAGGGCTAAGACATGCCATTGATTGAAACATCTGCCGCGCTCCTCCTGCTTTGGGCGGTCATCGGATACCTGCTGGGCTCCATCCCCTTTGGCATGGTTCTCGCGCGGGTCATGGGGCTGGGCAATCTACGTGACATCGGATCTGGCAACATCGGGGCCACGAATGTCTTGCGCACTGGCAGCAAGCCCGCCGCCGCGCTGACGCTTTTACTGGATGGCGGCAAAGGGGCCGTCGCCGTGTTGCTGGCGCGCGCCTTTGCTGGCGAAGACGCCGCACAACTGGCTGCCCTGACTGCGATGCTGGGCCACTGCTATCCTGTTTGGCTTGGCTTTAAGGGGGGCAAAGGCGTCGCGACGTTTCTCGGTATCCTTTTGGCTTTGGCATGGCCCGCGGGCATCGGTGCCTGCCTTGCCTGGCTAATAGGGGCTGCTGTCACCCGCATATCCTCGATGGCCGCATTGGTCGCCGCCGCGGCTTCAACGTTTCTGCTGGTGTTTCTCGGCTATGGCTCAGCGCTGTTTCTGGGCATTCTGCTCACGTTGCTGATTTTCTGGCGTCACCGCGCCAATATCCGCCGGATCAAGGCGGGGACGGAACCTAAGATTGGCCAAAAGGGGTGAGCACGTCAGCACCTGACGGCTTTGCGACGGCACTTGCTGCGATCCCTCAGGGCACCAGCACGGGCACCGCCCATGGGCTCCGCTACATCGCCACACGCAGCCTTTTTAACGCAGGCCGCTCGATGAAGTTGGTCGCCGAAGCGCTGGATGGCAGCGATTATATCAGCCTCAATTTCTACGATTTGGGCAGCGGCGCGCGCCTTGCCCCTTGCGAAATGCCAGCCGCCAAAGTCGCCGCCTTTGTGCAGGCCTACCGCCCGGATGCTGCTTCATGAAATGCCTCCTTTCCATTCTTCTGGTGCTAGGCCTCGCCGGGCCAGCCAGCGCCGAAACCTTTCGTGTGCTGCTGGGAGACAGGCAATTGGGCACGCTGACCTACACCGATGGCCCCACGCGACGGCTCGATACCACGCTCGACAATACCCCCTTGAATGTCTTCAACGGCAAGTTCACCGGTTCCTCGCGCCCTACGGATGCATCGCGGACCTTCATCGGGATCAGCAAATCCACCCGCAAATCGCGCACTGTGACTGTTCAAATCGCCGAGGGCCGCGCGTCGAGCACGCTGATTGAGCCCTCATCCGAACAAACCGAGCTCTCTGACCCTGCCGTCGTGCCCGTGGGCATCATCGACCCCGTCTCGGCAATCGGCCGTTTGCTGACGGCCCAAGGTTGTCCCGAAACCATCCGTATTTATGACGGTCGCCGGGTCATCACTCTCACCCCCACACGCTCCAAAATCCAAGACGAAACCCTCACTTGCACCATTAAATACACCGTCACAGACGGCCCCGGACACCTGTCGCCTTTGCGGATTTCCAACGCAACGATGCGCCTGACCTATGCGGGCTACAGCACCGTGCAAGACCTTCGCCAGATCGCACTTAAGTCCGGCATCTTCGGCCTGACCCTCGACAGAGCTGACTAACCTTCCAAGAGGCCCTGCCGCACAAAAACCTCTCTTGTCATCGCTGAAACGTTGCCCAGACCTTTGGGGCTTCTTTTTACCCCAATTCGCCCATGATCCTGCCACAAGGAGCATCGAAAACGGTCTTGCATGTAATCAAGAGGCACTTCGCAATGGTCAGACCACTCACGGCACTCAACACCGCATTCGTCAAGGTTTTCACCTTTTCTGGTCGCGCAACACGGGCCGAATTCTGGTGGTTTTTCCTGATTTGCACAATCGTCGGCGTCATCGCTATGGTCTTTGACGGCTTCAAGATCGCCGGGCTTTATAACACCCACGGCGATATGTGGTTTCTGAACGTTTCACCGTTTGAGTTCTCGACCTTTTACGTGACCCTCATCACCGGCATCCCCTACCTCAGCCTACAAATCCGCCGACTGCATGACGCGGGCTTTTCGGGCTTCTGGTTTCTTATCGCCTTTGTGCCATTGGGTGGGATTGTCCTGATGATCTTTTACTGCCTGCCGTCCAAGAACGACCACAACGCCTACGGCCCCCCACCATTTGGCGGCACAGATGTGACGGGCAAACCAATCACTCAGGATGCGCATAAACGTGCCATGCAAGGCTATGCCTGCCTGTTCGAAACCGATCAGGTCGCCAACCCTGAAACGGTTGCCGCGCGCAAAGCAGAGGTCAGCGATTACTACCGCACCCACGTGCTTAAGACTGGTTAAACCGCTAAACTCAGTAGGAAAACGCGTCGTAGACTCGGCTCAAGTCACCGTTCCACTCGCCGTGATACTGCTCTAGCAGCTCATCCGCAGGCACCTTGCCAGTCTCAACGCTTTCTTTCAGCGCATTCAGGAAATGTGTCTCGTCAGGGACCAAACCACCCGCGCCTGCACGCGCACGCGCCTTCAGACCGGCCTCAGACAGCGCTAGCGCTTCGCGGGCAATCTCATGTAGGTTGATGCCTGTAACCTCGGCCTGCAAACCGTCAACGGACGCTGCAGTCCTAAGCGCATCGCGCTGTGCTGCCGTCCAGTCTTTGACCAAGTCCCACGCCCCATCAAGGGCGGTCTGGTCATACATCAACCCGACCCAAAACGCGGGCAGTGCACATAGCCTGCGCCATGGCCCGCCATCGGCCCCGCGCATTTCGATGTATTTCTTCATCCGTGCCTCAGGGAAGGCTGTCGTCAAATGGTCCGCCCAATCGCTCAGCGTTGGTGTCTCCCCGGGCAAAGCGGGCAGTTTACCTGCCATGAAATCGCGGAACGACTGGCCCAGCGCATCAATGTATTTGCCATCGCGGTAGACAAAATACATCGGCACATCCAATGCGTACTCAACCCAACGCTCAAACCCAAAACCCTCGTCAAACACAAACGGCAACATGCCTGTGCGCGACGAATCCAGATCGCGCCAGACCCGGCTGCGCAAGGATTTATAACCGTTCACTTTGCCCTCAAAAAACGGCGAGTTGGCAAAAAGCGCTGTGGCAATTGGTTGCAAAGCCAGCGACACGCGCATCTTTTGGATCATATCTGCCTCGGATCCGAAATCGAGGTTCACCTGCACCGTGCACGTCCGGCGCATCATCACCCGACCCATCGTTCCGACCTTACCCATATAGGCATTCATAAGCTTGTAGCGACCCTTAGGCATCAGATCCATCTGCTCATGGGTCCACTCAGGGGCAGCACCCAGGCCAATAAATCCCGCGCCAATATCATCGGCCACGTCTTTTACTTCGCGCAGATGCACGTTCACTTCATCGCAGGTCTCATGGATGGTTTCGACAGGTGCGCCTGACAGTTCCAGCTGCCCACCCGGCTCAAGCGATATGTTCGCTCCATCCTTTTCAAGCCCGATCAGCTTGCCGCCTTCTGCGACCGGGGCCCAACCATGACGGTCACGTAAGCCTTCCAGCATCGCGCGGATAGAACGGTCACCTTCATAGGGCAGCGGCAAATGCGTGTCTTTGCAATACCCGAATTTCTCGTGCTCAGTCCCGATGCGCCAGTCTTCCTTAGGCTTACAACCCGCCGCAAGGAATTCGGCCAATTGGCTGTAATGCTCGATGGGACCGCCGCCGGACTGAGGAATGGACATGATGGAGGCTCCGATAATTAGGGGTACGCCAGCGGCGTGTTCAACAGGTCACCGCAGGGTTGCGGCCATTAGGTCAGGGTGTCAATGCAACAGCGCCGACGGGGGACGCAAGGGGCGGCGTTCCCAGATCACAACTGGTTGAGGACGTGGGCTGCGCAATTCGCTCAGCATCCGCTCCGTTTTGAGGCCTGGCAGAGTTGCAAACGCATCAAAAAGCGCCTCCGAGCCGGCCGCATTCACCGGAATAAGCAAGGGTGCTGACCCCGGTTGATCAAGCCGCCAATGCGCAGGCTTGGCCGTCGTATCAAGGCTCAACCGTTCCAGTTCACGCAGGGCAACCACACCGCCGGTCAAAGGGCCAAAATAGCTGATCTGCCCTTCGTCGACCTGCACTGCGCCCACGCCGCCACCATCGCCGCGAAACCGCGCGCGCTGCACGCCCAGCCAGATCAAAGCGCTGCCGCCGATCACAAATGCCCAACCCGGTATCGCCAATAATTGGCCGGGCCCCGCAATCCACCACAGCCCCCACAGGGCAACAGCGCCGCCTACAATCACTTCGCGCCAGCGCCACAGCGCGGCATTAGCTTCGGGTCGGAAAAAACTCATATGGTGGCTCCGATCAAGCGGGGTGCTGGCAAAAGCGCGATTTCATAACTGCCAATCCGGATAAACCCGATGGCTTCATAGGCTCGCGCCGCAAAAATACTGGCGGCAAACAAGATCGCGCACTTGATGCCGCGTTTGTATAGACTGCGCAAATGCAGTGCGACCGCAGCGCCGCCATACCCATGTCCACGCAGCATCGGGGGCACGTAAACGCCGCCAACTTGCACAACATCGTGAACCCGCGCGTTTAATGCTGTCATTGCTACGGGCTGATCCGCGTCCCTCAGAATCCACGCATCCGGTTTTTCGACAAACCCTTGCGCCAGCCCTTTGATCCCCAAAGCCTCCGGCACCGGCATGCCGGTATCCGCGTGGTGATCGGCAAACCATTCCACCAGCATCGGCACATCTAGAGGCTCAGGTTTACACAGTGTCAGCCCGTCACGCGGGGCGGCTACTATCTCGATCATCACCTGATAAAGCGGCTGTGTGTCCTTGATGGCAAAATCATCCGCCCTCAGGCCCAGCGCCGCCGACAACTGTTCGATCTGCGCAGGTTCGCCGGTCATCCCAGCGATTTTCC
Organism: Sulfitobacter sp. SK012; assembly: GCF_003352085.1. NCBI lineage: Bacteria > Pseudomonadati > Pseudomonadota > Alphaproteobacteria > Rhodobacterales > Roseobacteraceae > Sulfitobacter > Sulfitobacter sp. SK012. The sequence continues at coordinate 817,446 of NZ_CP025804.1, read as the reverse complement.
GGCCCGTAACAGCATTGGCAACACTGTGCCAAAACCCTTGGGGCGCATTTGGGGCCTGACACATCAGATAGCCGCCATTTGTCACACCTGCGACCCCTCGAAACCCTTCAGCATCCGCATGGATAAAATAGGTTGTTCCATGGGTATGGGCCGTCTCCCCGACCCCATGTGCTGTCAGATTGCCGCGCAAAAACATCGAAGTTGCTGCATATTGGGACAGAAACGCATCAAGCGCATCGACGTCTTCGGGGACAGCTTGGCGGATCATTCCCAATCCCCCAAGACTTGTTGCCAAACGGTCATTGCTGCCACAGCGGCCGTATCTGCGCGCAAAATTCGCGGCCCCAAAGCCACTGCATGGGCCTGCTCAAATTCCTGAAGTCGCGCGCGCTCGTCTCCTGAAAATCCGCCCTCGGGCCCGATCAGAATGGCCCAAGGCGCACCCCTTTTATCCTTCAACGTATCCGGAGAAGAAGCCCCCGCAAGCGCTTCATCGCAAAACATAATCTGCCGGTCTTTGTCCCAATCATGCAGCAAACGGTCGAGCTTCACCGCATCGGCCACCTCAGGAACAAAAGTCGCGCCACATTGCTCAGCTGCCTCAACCGCATGGGCCTGCAGCCGGTCTCGCTGCACCCGGCCCGAATTGGTGTATGCCGTCATCACCGGCACAATGCGCCGTGCGCCCATCTCGGCGGCCTTTTCCACAATAAAATCAGTACGCGCTTTTTTGATCGGGGCAAACATCAGCCACAGATCTGGCGGCATCTGCAACACATTGCGCTGCGTGTCACACCGCAGCACCCCGCCACGCTTACCTGCCTCCACGACCTCAGCTTGCCATTCACCGTCAATACCATTGAACAGCAATACCTGCCGGCCCACGACCTGCCGCATCACCCCAAAAAGGTAATGCGCCTGCGCACGATCCAAAGGAACCGATTGCCCCACCCCCAATGGGTGCTCTACATAAAGTCTAATTTTCGCGTCCATGGACCTGATATATGCAAGACATGCCTCCTTCGCCAGATGTGACCGTCGCTGATGCTGCTTCCGGCAATTGGGTTGACCGTTATGCGCCTGCCGCCACACGTCCCTACCTTCGGCTCAGCCGAGCAGATCGGCCTATAGGAACATGGCTTTTGCTGCTCCCCTGCTGGTGGGGCCTGACGCTCGCCATGCTTTTTGATCAACAAATGGGGTGGAGTGATCTTTGGATAGCGTTGGGCTGTGGCATCGGTGCTTGGCTGATGCGCGGCGCGGGTTGCACATGGAACGACATCACCGACCGGGATTATGACGCGCAGGTCGCGCGCACCCGCTCACGACCGATCCCCGCAGGTCAAGTCACCGTGCGCGGTGCCACCATTTGGATGATCGCCCAAGCGCTGATTGCCTTTTGCATCCTGCTCACCTTCAACAAGGCCGCGATTGGCCTCGGGGTGCTCGCCCTGCTGCCTGTTGCGATCTATCCTTTTGCCAAGCGTTTTACTTGGTGGCCCCAGGTATTCCTCGGCCTCGCCTTTAACTGGGGGGCCCTGCTGGCTTGGACCGCACACACTGGTCGCCTTGAGGCCCCTGCCGTTGTTCTCTACCTCGCAGGCATCGCCTGGACTCTTTTTTATGATACGATCTATGCCCACCAGGACACCGAAGACGACGCGCTGATTGGGGTGAAATCGACCGCTAGGCTATTTGGCGAAAACACTGGTTTTTGGTTGCGCCGTTTCTTGATGGCGGCGGTTGGCCTCATGGGAATCGCGGTGATCTTTGCTGGCCTGCCAAATGCTTCAGTCCTTGCCATGGTGATCGCACTGGGTGGGCCTTGGGCGATGGGCTGGCACATGACGTGGCAACAGCGTGGCCTCGACATCAATGATCCTGCCAAGATGCTGCAGCTCTTTCGCGCGAACCGTGATACCGGCGTAATCCCGCTGCTGTTTTTCGCGGCTGCGCTGTTGGTGTGATTGCACCCCCGGCCCGTCGGGCGTATTAACGCCCCACCTGCAAAACTCACTGAAAGTTCGCATGCGCCTGTCTTCGTTTCTGATCATTTTCTTCACGTTCATCACCGCGGCGGGCCTGTCCCTGATCACGGCCAGCTACTCTGTCACCCTGATCGAGGAGAACTCCGAGATCGGCGTCCGCAATGCACTTGATGATGACGACATGACGTGGGCCGAAGTCCAAGCCGATGGGCTGCAGGTCACCCTCGCAGGGGTTGCCCCAACCGAGGCCGTCCGTTTTCGGGCCCTGACAACCGCAGGCGGCATCGTCGACGCCGCCCGCGTCATCGATGAGATGGAAGTCGAAGTGCAGGCCGCCATCGCAGCCCCCCGCTTTTCCGCAGAAATCCTGCGCAACGATTCTGGCCTCTCGGTCATTGGGCTGATCCCGGGCACCACGGACCGCGACGCTGTGATGGACCGTTTTAATGACATTGCGGGCGATCACGGCGTGGCCGACCTGCTCCAAACCGCTGATTATCCGGCCCCCGATGGCTGGGAAGGTGCATTGGCCTTTGCTCTTAGCAAAATGGAAAAACTTCCCCGCGCCAAAATCTCCATCGAAGCAAATCGCGTCTCAATCACTGCCATCACCGACAGCCCCGCCGCAAAGCAAAAGCTGGAGGCGGATTTGAAAAAGGCCACCTACCCCGGCCTCACGCTGATCCTTGATATCTCTGCCCCGCGCCCTGTGATCACCCCCTTTACCTTGCGATTCGAAGCCACCCCCGAGGGCGCAAAATTCGACGCCTGTTCCGCAGACACCGACCGTGCCCGCGACAAAATTCTCGCCGCGGCTATCAAAGCAGGGGCAACTGGTGCTCAGCGCTGCATTGTCGGCCTTGGCGTGCCAAGTCCCAGATGGGCCGAGGCCGTAGCCGTCTCCATGTCCGCACTTACCGATATCGGCGGCGGTTCAATCACCTTTGCAGACGCTGACATCACCCTCATCGCCCTCGAAGGCACCGATCAACGGCTCTTCGACAAAGTCGTGGGAGAACTTGAAACCGCCCTCCCAGATGTCTTTGCGCTCGACCCCAAACTGCCCGCCATAAAAGACCCCGACGCAGGCCCGCCAGAATTCACCGCAACGCTCAGCCCCGAAGGTCAGGTGCAACTGCGCGGCCGCGTGTCGGGCGCACCCCTGCGCGAACTTGCTGACAGCTACGCAAAGGCTCGGTTTGGGTCTGACAAAGTCTACACCGCCGCCCGCATCGTCGACGACTTGCCAGGTGATTGGGCCACCCGTGTCCTCGCTGGGATTGAAGCGCTGTCTGGTCTCAGCAACGGTGTTTTGGTCGTCACGCCCACCAAACTGTCGATCAGCGGCAACACCGGAAACCCAGACGCCAGCAGCGAAATTTCCACGCTCCTTCTGGGCAAGCTGGGCGGTGGAACCGAACTTGACGTCGACGTCGTTTATCAGAAAAAATTAGATCCCGTGCTGGGCCTTCCAACACCGGACGAATGCGAAGCAGAAATCGGCGCGATTCTGAGCACCGGCAAGATCAACTTTGAACCCGGCAGCGCCACCATCGACGCTTCCGCACTAGGGACCATGGATGACATCGCCGCAGTCATTAAGCGCTGCGGCGAGTTACAACTCGAAATCCAGGGCTATACCGACAGCCAAGGCCGCGAAGAAATGAACCTTGCCCTCAGCCAAAGCCGTGCCGAATCTGTTCTAAACGAGCTGCGCGCGCGCCGGGTCCCGACACGGTCTTTCACCGCCACGGGCTTCGGCGAAGAAACCCCAATTGCCGACAACAAGACCGAAGCCGGCCGCGAAGCCAACCGCCGCATCGAATTCCGCCTCATCCGTCCCGATACAGTTGCCGATCCTGAGCAAACAACGCTGGAAAGCGTGACAGAAAACAGCGATACAGAAACGGCAACCACCGAAGAGGACACTCCAGATGAGCAGAACTGAATTCGTTCTGGCAACAGCGATCATTCTGTTTGTGGCCTTCTGTTTGGGATGGTTCGCCAATTGGCTTTTGCACCGCTTTACGCGCGTCGCTGCGGGTGACGTGGCCCAGCTTGATAAAATGAGCCAAGAGCTCCACGAAGCCGAAGAAACCCGCGATCAGGCAATCACCTATTTGCAGCAGCGCGAGGCAGAATTAACCAATCAGCTGGCCCAAACCGAAGCCGAGCTGCGCGCTGCCATGGACGGCCTACGCGATGCCCGTCACGAGGCCGAAGAAATGCGCGCCTTTATCGAGCAACAGCAGCAGGCCAGCTAAGGTTTCCTACCGGCGTTCCCCAGACATTATTGTTTCATAAAGAAGTCTACCGAGCGGCGTGTTACCAGAATCAGCGTGCACGTCCCGGTGCACATGTTGTGCACATCGTGTGTACGCATCGTGCATCCCGGCTTGGCCTTGTTTTACGGGCGTTTACCAACGGTTTTCGCGGCCACGGGCCACACACTTTCCGCAGGTTGCCTCACCACCGTTTCAGCGCCGCCTCATCCTCGTCTTTCGACACGACCCAAGAGGCCCCTTTTCCAGAAATCTCTCGCTTCCAGAAGGGTGCCCGAGATTTAAGGTAATCCATCAGGAATTCAGCGGCTTCAAAAGCGTCCTTGCGGTGCCGCGCCGCCGTCGCAACCATCATGATCTGCTCCCCCGGCAACAGCCGGCCATGGCGATGAATAACCAACGCATCACCCAGTGAAAACCGCTCCATGGCGGTTTGCGCCATCTCGCGCAGCGCCGCTTCGGTCATGCCGGGATAATGCTCGATTTCCATCGCCTCAAGCGGGTCGTCGGGCAGGTCGCGAACCACGCCTGTAAAGGTAACAATGGCCCCTAAATCTTTGTGCCCGCTGGCAAAATCAGATGTTTCCTGACCCAAATCAAAAGGGGCTTCTTGCACGGAAACGCGCATGGCTACCCCCCCGTCATGGGTGGAAAAAACGCGACCTCGCGCACACCATCAAGCGGCGCTGAGAAATCGCTAAGTTCTTGATCCACGGCAACACGCAACGCGCTCAAGTCACTGAACGCCAAAGCATATCTTTCTTCGCGCGCCGACAGTTCTGCTACCAAGTCTGCGACCGTCGCGGCCTGTGTCTGAACCTGTTCGCGCGGCAGACCAATCCGCTCGCGAACCCAAGCAAAATAGAGCACATCCATCACCGACCCTCCCGCAAATGCGGCATCGCCTTGATAAAGTAATCAATACCCGTGATTGCCGTAAGCGCAGCCGCAATCCACAGCAACATCAAGCCGATACGTCCGGCCCATTCCATCCCCATCAGCTTCCAACCCAGCCCCAGAACGTCCTCTTCACGCCCAGCCATAATGTCGTCCACCATCGTTTGGTCCATCCCGAAAACCGACATGCCCAGATAGTGTTCAAACACACCCTGGCTGAACAAAACTGCGATCGCGATCATCTGAAATGTGGTCTTCCATTTCGCCAGTTTCGTGACCTTCAGCGTGCCTGCGACATCGCCTAGAAATTCTCGTAGCCCTGACACAAATACTTCGCGAAACAAGATCACCGTACTGGGCAATACCAACCAAGGTGACCAGCTCGAAAAGCCAATAATCACCATCAGCGCGATCACCACCATCGCCTTATCAGCAATCGGATCCAGCATGGCACCAAGTTTGGTTTCTTGCTTCCAGGTCCGCGCCAGATAGCCATCGAACCAATCCGTTATTGCCGCAGACACGAATAAAACCAATGCGAACCAATCGGCATAAGGTCTTGTGAAATATAGAAACATCACAGCGACACCCGGCGCAGCAAGCAACCGTATCAGCGTTAGTATATTTGGCAGATTCCACGTCATATCGTTACCCTACATCGCGTCCCGCCGGTGTAAAAGCACCAAGCAGCTTACCAGCTTTCTTTCGCCATAGTATTCCTGAAGGGCATGCGCAATGTGGCAGCTCTTTAGGGTCATCGGGCGCATCCGCTTGCGCTCAGCTGCCTTCATGGAAATAGGCATAGATCGTTTCAGCCAGCGCATCAGATATCCCATCAACGGCCTTGAGATCCCCAAGGTTCGCCCGCCCCACAGCTTTTGCTGATCCGAAATGCGCCAACAGCGCGCGTTTGCGCCCCGCCCCGACGCCCGGCACATCATCAAGCGGTGTGGCCCCCACAGTCTTTGCCCGCTTGGCCCGGTGCGTCCCAATGGCAAATCGGTGCGCTTCATCCCGCATCCGCTGCACGAAATAGAGCACTGGATCATTGTGCCGCAGCGCCTTTACGGTTTTGCCAACGCGGTGGAATTCTTCCTTACCTGCATCTCGGTCCACACCTTTGGCCACGCCAACCATAGGAATATCTTCGACACCATATTCACGCATGATCGAAGCCACAGCACTCACCTGCCCTGCACCACCATCGATCAACAACAGGTCCGGCCAAGTCCCACTTGTTCGTTCCGGATCCTCTTTGAGCAGGCGTTTAAAGCGGCGGGTGAGCACTTCTTTCATCATGCCGAAATCATCACCCGGTGTCAGGTTTTCACCACGGATGTTGAATTTGCGGTACTGATTTTTGATCATTCCCTCTGGCCCGGCCACGACCATCGCGCCAACCGCAAAGGCCCCTTGGATGTGCGAGTTGTCATAGACTTCGATCCGATCTGGCGGGGTTTCCAAATCAAACGCCTCAGCGAGCCCCGCCAGCAACTTCGTCTGTGTCGCGGTTTCGGCCATTTTGCGCGCCAGACTTTCGCGAGCATTGCGCAGCGCACCGTCAACTAGTTCGGCCTTTTCGCCGCGCTGTGGCACCAACAGTTCGACCTTGCGGCCTAGCTTGATACTCAGCGCGTCAGCCATCAGATCAGGGCTTTCGATCTCGTTGGACAAAATCAACTGGCGTGGCGGTTCGCGGGTATCATAAAACTGCCCGATGAACGCCTCCAGCACCTCTGCTGCATCCACATCCGCGCCCACGCGTGGATAATAATCGTGGTTTCCCCAGTTCTGGCCCGACCGGATGAAAAACACCTGAACACAGGCCTGCCCGTCCTGCAAATGCAGCGCAATAATGTCAGCCTCAGATACGCCTTTGGGGTTGATACCTTGTGCTGTCTGCACTTGTGTCAGCGCCTTGATCCGATCACGTAGTGCTGCGGCCCGTTCAAATTCCATCGCCTCGGATGCGGTATTCATTTCGGTCGCTAGACGATTCTGAATATCAGCGTTCTTTCCTGCCAGGAACTTTTCGGCGTCGCGGACGGTCTGGGTATAATCGCTGGCAGAAATCTTACCGACACATGGGGCCGAGCACCGCTTTATCTGATGCTGCAAACAGGGGCGGGTGCGGCTCTCAAACATCGCATTGGAACAGTCGCGCAACAAGAAGACCCGTTGTAGCTGATTGAGCGTCCTGTTCACCGCCCCCGCACTGGCGAAAGGACCGTAATACGCACCCTTTTCCTTTTTGGCACCTCTGTGCTTTTTGATCTGTGGATAATCATGATCAGCTGTCACAAGTATATTTGGGAAACTCTTGTCATCGCGCAGCAGCACGTTGAATTTGGGCTTGAGCTGCTTGATCAGGTTTTGCTCCAAGAGCAGTGCTTCGGTCTCTGTCCGAGTGGTCAGGAACATCATCGAGGCCGTGTTCGCGATCATCCGCATGATACGCCCAGTGTGCCCCGTTGGCCGTGCATAACTGCTGACCCGTGCCCGCAAATTGCGCGCCTTACCGACATAAAGCACGCGGCTTTCACTATCGAGCATTCGGTAAACGCCCGGCGATCCGTCGATCGTCTTGAGGTAGGCCTGAATAACCTCGTGGCCTGTTTTTATCGGAACGTCGGGGGATGTCATAAGAGCGCGTGATTCTCCGTTTGGCTGCACTGGCTATTGGACGGGTTCAAGACAAAACATGTCCACCAAACCTGTGGATAACTCTGCCGATAACTTTCCGTGATCTACAGAATTTCGTTAAAGATAAGGTGCTTCATCGGGTTGCCTAAAAAATTGGCAGATTTTCAACGCCCTGATTTTAAACGAAAATTTTTTTTCCGCGTAACAACCCTCTGAAAACGTTCATATATCTGTAACGAAACTGTAACCAATATTAAGGGCGTGGAAAACTCCAAAGCGTCTGCCGTGCTATTCGACGCCAATTACATCCGGTGTTTGCCACCCAAGGTGCTGCCCACCATCTACACACATAAGCTGTCCTGTGACCGCAGGCGCATCCAAAAAGAAGCCGATCGCCGCAGTTATGTCGCTCGGATTTGATCCGCGTTCCAACACCGTATTGGCGCGTTGCTCTGCAAAATGTTCGTGACTTTGACGACCCCCTCGGAGCGTGGGACCTGGCCCAATCGCATTGACCCGGATCGCCGGGGCCAGTGCCTGAGCGGTGGTCTGTGTCAGCGCCCACAGCCCCATCTTGGCTACGGTATAAGTCATGAACTCTGGCGTTAGCTTGCGCACGCGCTGGTCGACCATATTCACGATCAAACCTGTCGCTTGAGCTTCGCCGTTTATGTCGTTTTTGGCCTTAAGGTTTTGCGCAGCCATTGCCTGTATCAAGACAAAAGGCGCACGCAGGTTTGACCCGATATGCCGGTCCCAACTTTCACGGGTCGCTGTTTCGATCGTGTCGTGTTCAAAGATCGAAGCATTGTTGATCAGGCAAGTGATTGGCCCTCCCAAAGCTTCAACCGCCCGCGGCAACAATTCTTGAGTTGCGTCCTCGCTGAGCAAATCCGCCTGAAGTGCCACCGCGTTGCGGCCCATTGCCCGCAACTCAGCAACCGTTGCCTCAGCCCCCTCCGCAGAACTTGCGTAGTGGACGGCCACATCATAGCCGCGCGCGCCTAGATAAAGCGCAGTGGCACGGCCCAGCCTGTGGCCTGCTCCTGTGACCAACGCCCGGCTCATACGGTCAACACCACTATCAGATAGACCACATAAAGCACCACCAATACGATGCCCCAAACCCTCGTAATATCACGGCGAAAATAGACAAACGGGATCAGCAAGAGCGACGCCGCAAGCATAACCCACAGATCAAAGCGCAGGAATTCAGGATCGACATTAATCGGCCCGACAAGGCTCGCGATACCGATGATCGCAAGCAGGTTGAACATGTTGGAACCGATAACGTTGCCCAAGGCCACATCCGCCTGCCGACGCAGGGCGGCCATCACGGTTGTCGCAAGTTCTGGCAACGAGGTACCGATGGCAACCAATGTCAAACCGATCACCGTATCGCTGATCCCATAGGCCCGTGCGATGATCGTGGCATTATCAACCAGCAACGATGCCCCTAACGGCAGACCAATCATGCCCAACACCAAAAAGACAGCAATCCGCCAGCCCGGCATTTCAGGGTCAGCGCCCTCAACCTCTTCATCGGGATCGTCATTTCGGCAGGCCCGGCGGTGGCTATGTGCATCCCGGAAAGCATCAAACAAAACGTAGCCAAGTGCAGAAAGCAAGATCAGCCCCGCGATCCAATCAAAGACCCCACGGAACGCCAGCGCGATGAACAGCAAACTGGCCGTGATCATAAAATTATAGGTTTTTCGCGTATTACATTCCGACGTATGCATCGTCGCCAGTAGCGCAGGCACACCTAAAACCAGCAGTATATTCGCCGTATTGGAGCCAACCACATTCCCCAATGCCAAGCCCGGAACATCGTCCAGTATAGCCTTGATCGAGATCAGCAACTCTGGTGCGGACGTCCCAAACGCGACGATGGTTAGGCTGACGATCAGCGCCGGAATACCCAGTCGAAGACTAAGGTTCACCGCCCCTTTTACCAACGCGTCTCCTGCCAATAGCAAAATCACAAGGCCAAGCCCCGAGAGCAACCACGGCAGGATCATCCGCGACGCTCCCCACAGCTGCATGTGCCTTTACCGATGCGGTATCGACCGCAACCGCGGCATTTCTTTTGCGAAAGAGTTTTGCCACCGATCCAGTGCATTTTACCGAACCAACCCAGCACGCCCATGAACACCAAAAACAGAATGACGATCTTGAATACCATATCAGAGGCCAAACCGCGCAAAGGCCGCGCGTTCCTCAATGCCCTGCACCGCATCACTCACCGCATGTGCGCCAAAGCGGGACAAAAGGCCCTTTTTGGTGCCGTACTGCTTGATTTGGACTTTCATCCCAAAGCGTTTCTGGAGATGCGGTTTGATATGATCAATTCCGTCAATCAGCCCCAGCTCAACCGCACGCTTTGCCAACCAGATCTCGCCGGTGAACAAATCCTGATCGGTCGTAATCTTGCCCGCGCGTCGGGCACTGATGTGATCCTTGAAATTGACGTGGATATCTTCGAGTAGCGTTTTGAGCCGGGCAACATCTTCGGGCTGTTCGGGCCTAAACGGATCCAGCATCGATTTCGATTGTCCCGCAGTATAAACGCGCCGCTCAACCCCGTAGCGGTTGATGAATTCGTGCAAACCAAACCCTGCCGAAATAACTCCAACAGAGCCAACGACCGAACTGGGGTCAGCGTAAATCTCATCCGCGGCCACTGCGAGCCAATAGCCACCAGACGCAGCCACATCTTCGACAAAGGCGAGAACCGGAATGTCTTTTTCTTCTGCCAAGCGACGGATGCGCGCGCCAATCAACGAGGACTGCACAGGGCTACCGCCAGGAGAGTTTATCTCAAGCGCGACGGCTGCGGGTTTGCCTTTGGAAAAGGCCTTCTCGATTGCAGGTGCTAGAGCCGCGTCATTGAGCGCACCGCGCCCTGAGCTGCTGATCATGCCAGACAGTCGGATAACCGCGACTGTGGGCTCGGATTTTACAAAGGGAAGCCAACGTTTCATACAAACCCATGTAGAGGTGCGGCGCATCGGTAACAAGGCGCAGAGGACGAGGAATTACTGGCGGATACGCCAGCCTGTGCGGAAAATCCACCAGATGACGCCAAGGCATAGCGCCGTGAACCCAGCAATGGCCACAAGACTTATCGCGATGGGCACATCCGCGGAGCCAAAGAACGACCACCGAAAGCCCGAGATAAGGTACACCACCGGATTGAAATGCGAGATAACCTGCCACACCGGCGGCAACATGGAGATCGAATAAAACGATCCTCCAAGAAACACCAATGGTGTCACGACCAACAACGGCACCAACTGCAGCTGTTCAAAATTGGTGGCCCAAATCCCGATGATAAAGCCCATCAATGAAAAGCTGATGCAGGTCAGAAGGAGAAACATCACCATCGCCAGCGGGTGTTGGATAGAGATATCAACAAAGAAGAACGCCGTGATCAGGATGATGACTCCAATAAACAAAGCCTTGGTCGCTGCCGCTCCGACATAACCCATAACGATTTCGAGAAAGTTGATGGGCGCCGAGAGCAATTCAGAAAACGTCCCAATGAATTTCGGAAAATAGATACCAAAGCTCGCGTTGGAAATCGCCTGAGTGATGACGCTAAGCATGATGAGACCAGGCACGATAAACGCGCCATAGCTGATGCCCTCGACCTCTTGGATGCGGCTTCCGATGGCCGTGCCAAATACCACGAAATAGAGCGATGTCGACAAAACCGGTGAGATAAAGCTCTGCGCAAGTGTGCGGAAAAATCGCGCCATCTCAAAGCGGTAGATGGATTTTACTGCTGTCCAGTTCATGCGGTTTCTCCCGGGTTGGTGTCGTCGCTTTTGACCAGATCCACAAAAATATCCTCAAGGCTCGACTGCCGCGTAACCACGTCGCGCAGCACCAACCCTTCGGCGGCAATGTCAGACAAAAGCGTGGTGATCCCGGTGCGTTCTTTGCGGGTGTCGTAGGTATAAATCAAACCATTGCCGCCTTCGCTCAACCGCAAAGCATCAGATTGCAACGCTTTGGGAATGGCCTTGATCGGCTTGGACAGTTGGATTTCTAGCTCCTTGGCCCCCATGCGCGCCATCAGCTTGTCTTTTTCCTCGACCAACAACAACTCGCCTTGGGCAATGACGCCCACGCGGTCCGCAATCGCTTCGGCCTCTTCAATGTAATGGGTCGTCAAAATGATGGTCACGCCATCCTTCTTAAGATTGGCGACAATTTCCCACATATCGCGGCGCAATTCGACGTCCACCCCTGCCGTGGGCTCATCCAAGAAAAGCACACGCGGATCATGGGCCAGCGCCTTGGCGATCAACACGCGGCGCTTCATGCCGCCCGAAAGCTCTCTGATTTGGCTGTCCTTTTTGTCCCAAAGGGACAGTTGGCGCAAAATCTTCTCTAGCAAAGCCGGATCATCAGGTTTGCCAAACAAACCGCGCGAAAATCGTACTGTGTTGATGACCCGTTCAAAGGGCTCAAGGCTTATTTCCTGTGGGACAAGCCCGATCATGGCGCGGGCCGCACGGTAATCCGTCATGATGTCATGCCCGTCCACAACAACACGCCCTGAGCTAGGCAATGTGATCCCGCAGATGGTAGAGATCAACGTCGTCTTGCCTGCCCCGTTAGGACCAAGAAGCGCAATAATCTCGCCTTGTTCGATCTGCAGCGACACCCCTTTGAGTGCCTCGAAACCCGACGCATAGGATTTGCGAAGGTCGATCACTTCAAGGATGGGGGGCATGGCAGTCTCCGGTCTGTTGGGAGGCGAACGTAGACCAGAATGGCAATGAGCAACAAGGGGGGTCGCGACGGCAGTATTGCCTATTTCTTACTACGCCCGAACCAGCCTTTTTTCTTTTCTGGCGCGTCACCGCCTGCATTTTCGCCCGCATCACCTTCGCCATCTGCAGGGCCTTCAAGGGTTTCCTGCAGGTTGTTAAAGAACTGATCCGCCATCTTTTTTGCGAAACCATCAATGATGCGGCTCCCCAATTGCGCCAGTTTGCCACCGACTTTGGCTTCAACGTCATAGCTCAGCTCAGTGCCGCCATCTTTGGCAACAAGCGTAACCTTGGCGCCGCCTTTTGCAAAACCCGCAGCGCCGCCTTTTCCTTCGCCGGTGATGTTCAAGAACTGATCGGGCACCAGATCGCTCATCGTTACCTGGCCTTTGAACGTGGCTTTAACCGGCCCAACCTTCTGCACAACAGTCGCTTCATAGCCCTCTTCGGGCGATCCGATAACGTCTTGCGCACCGGGCACGCAGGCCTTGAGCATACCGGGATCTAGCAATGCGGCATAAACTTCGGATGGGGTGGCTGCAATTTGTCGCGTGTCGGTCATCTGCATGGCGCGGTCTCCTCATGGGTATTGATTGACGCTATCGCATTCGTCCCCAACGGTGCAACGGGCGGCGTGACCTTTCAGGAAACCTCGACCACCACTTTGCCCGTTGCCTTTCGGGTACGCAGCAATTCTAGCGCCTCATTGGCCTCAGCCAAAGGCAGTACATGGCTGACATGTGGCGTGATTTTCCCTTGGGCGTACCACTCCAGCAGCGTGGCAAAGCTGTCGGTCAGGACCGAAGGTTTCAGGCGGGCATAGCCGCCCCAGTAAAACCCCAGCACGGTCAAGTTCTTAACCAACAAAATATTTGCGGGGATCTGCGGCACTTCACCAGATGCAAAGCCCAGCGGAATCAGCCGCGCTTCGCCGTTGCACGCCCGCATCGCCGCTTTGAACTGGTCACCACCAACGGGGTCATAGACCACATCCGCGCCCCCCAGCGCCTTGACCACTTCGCGAATATCATCGGTTTCTGAGTTGATCAGATGGTCGGCCCCTGCCCCCTTACACACGGCCAATTTGTCCGCGCCGCGCGCGCAGGCAATAACCTCTGCACCCATCAGCTTACCTAGCTCCACGGCCGTAAGCCCGACCCCCCCCGACGCGCCCAAAACCAACAACCGCTCGCCTTTTTGCAGCCGCGCTTTGTAATCAAGCGCAACGTGGCTGGTGCCATACGCAATCAAAAACGCCGCAGCGTCTGTGAAATTCATCATGTCAGGGATCGGCACACAAACATCGGCCCGGATCGCTGCATATTCAGCCAACCCGTCAAAGCCGGTATAGGCCGCAATACGCTGCCCCACCTGCAGATGGCTGACGCCTTCGCCAACGGCAGTGATCGTGCCCGCCAACTCCATCCCAAGGGTAAAGGGCAAGGGAGGTTTTTCTTGATAGGTGCCTTTGATGATCAGCAAGTCGCCAAAATTTAGACCACACGTCGCGATCTTGACCACGACCTCACCAGCGGAGGGAATGGGCATTGGCAGCTCAAACATCTCAAGCGGTTGGTCGTAAGCGGTGACTTGCATGGCGCGCATGAGAATGCTCCTTAGGCTGAATTTACGGCAACCTGACGGGCAGCGCGCGCAATGGCAAGCATGTCCTTTTGGGGGGCTAGATCACCAGTCTGATAGCGTAGGCCACAACACCGAGGGCTGCGACGCTAAGGACCCAGATTGCCACGAACCAGCCAATGCGGCTAGTCCACAGCCGCCGCATCAGTGGTATCCCTCGTCTGGGTTAATCTTGCCGCGAAACACCCAGTAGGCGTAGCCTGTATAGGCCAAAATCATCGGCAACAAAATCAGCGTGCCAACCAACGTAAATGCAAGACTGGAATCCGGGGCCGCCGCCTCGGCAATGGTCAAGCTCGGTGGGACGATATGCGGATAAAAGCTAATCCCGATCCCAATGAATCCTAAGACAAACAGCGACAGCGCACATAGAAACGGCTGTATGTCGCGTTGGCGCTGCAGGCCCCGCAAAAGACCAAACGCACAAGCCGCCACAAGCAGCGGGACTATGGCGCTAAAAAGCGCAAAGGGGAATGTGAACCACCGCTCGAAATACACATCGTCCAAGAACGGCGTCATCAAGCTAACGAGTCCCATAAAAACCAAAGTCGCCAGACCAAAGGGCCATGCCAACCGGCGCATATGTCGCTGAATGCGCCCCTCAAGTTTCATATTGAGCCATGTGGCCCCCAGCATCGCATATCCAACCGTCACAGCAATGCCGGTCAGGACGGAAAATGGCGTTAGCCAATCCCACCAGCCGCCAGCATAGGCGCGGTTTTCCACCTCGATGCCCTGCACCAACGCGCCCAATGCGATGCCCTGACATAGAGCCGCAACCAAAGACCCTCCAAAGAACGACATGTCCCAAAGCCTCTTCCAGCGGGTCGTGCGCCAGCGGTATTCGAACGCAACGCCGCGAAACACCAGCCCCAACAGCATCAGCGTGATCGGCATATATAGCGCGGGCATGACAACGGCATATGCCAGCGGGAACACAGCAAACAGGCCCCCGCCGCCCAGCACCAGCCAGGTCTCATTCCCGTCCCAGATTGGGGCGATGGAATTCATCATCACATTGCGTTCGTTTTCATCCTTGGTCAGCGGGAACAAAATCCCCACGCCCAGATCAAAGCCGTCGAGAATTACATAGATCAAAACTGACAGAGCAATGATGCCAGCCCAGATAAAGGAGAGTTCAAGCCCAAGCATCTTTACCGCCCTCCCTTGGGTGCTGCGTGTTGGGTCGCAGGTGTTGCACTTGCTGTTCGCAATGGCCCTTCTTGGCGCATCTTTTCTGCGCTGACCGTCTGCACCGATTTGCCCATCATCCGCAGGATGTAGAACGTCCCTGCGCCGAAGACGAAGAAATAGACAATGATGAAGGCTATCAATGAGGCCGCGACCGCAGGTGCTTCGATCGGCGACAAACTATCCGAAGTCCGTAGCAAACCGTAAACCGTATAGGGTTGTCGCCCCACCTCCGTCGTGATCCAGCCTGCCAAAACGGCGACAAAGCCCATCGGCCCCATCACCACAGAGGCGCGCCAAAGCATTGGAGCCGCAAAGAGCCGCCCCCGGAAGCGCGCGATGATCCCCCAAAGCCCAAGGCCTAGCATCGCAAAACCTAGCCCCACCATCACCCGGAACGAAAAGAACACGACCGCAACGGGCGGCTCTTCGTCATCGGGAACCGTATCAAGCCCGGCAAGCGGTGCGTTCAGATCATGCTTAAGGATCAGCGAGCTTAGCTTGGGGATTTCAAGGGAATAGTCGATCCGCTTTTCTTTTGCATTGGGGATACCAAACAAGATCAGCGGCGCGCCATTCTCGTGGCTGTCGTAATGGCCTTCCATCGCCATGACCTTAACTGGTTGATGCTCAAGCGTATTGATGCCGTGGAAATCACCCGCAACGATCTGCAGCGGGGTAACGAGTATCAGCATCCACATCGCCATCGAAAACATCCGCCGGCTTGCCATGTCCAGACGGTCGCGCAAAAGGTGCAACGCGCCAACGGCCCCCACCACCAACGCCGTGGTCAGAAACGCAGCCAGCACCATATGCACCAAGCGGAACGGGAAAGAGGGGCTGAATACAATCAGCCACCAATCAAGCGGGATGAATTGGCCCACATCATTCATGCCGTGGCCCTGCGGTGTCTGCATCCAGCTGTTTACCGACAATATCCACGTCGCCGACAGCAAGGTGCCAAACGCAACCATACCGGTTGCAAACATGTGCAGGCCCTCGCCCACGCGCTCGCGTCCAAACAGCATGATCCCTAAAAATCCTGCCTCAAGGAAGAACGCCGAAAGCACTTCGTACGCCATCAGCGGCCCGACGACAGGGCCCGCCTTGTCCGAAAACACCGCCCAGTTGGTCCCAAACTGATAGGACATCACAATTCCTGAAACGACACCCATGCCAAACGCCACGGCGAATATCTTTTTCCAGTAGTTGAATAGAACCAGAAATGTCTCGTCACGCGTCCAAATCCAGCGGGCATTCAGAACAGCAAGGAAACTTGCCAGACCAATCGAAAACGCTGGGAAAATAATATGGAACGATATGGTAAACGCGAACTGAACACGCGCGAGCATTTCTGCTGAGAATCCATCAAGCATCGGACTGACCTCTTGTTTGCAGTTGCGTGCACATTAGATCGCTGCGGTGATGGAGCGACACGCGCGTATTGCCGCAGCTTACTTCATTTTACGGCTCAAACCAGTGAATGGTCAGGAAACTGCACTTCAACCCTAAGGCCGGGCGCTGCATCGGCCAAAACAAGCGTCGCCCCATGCAGGCGCGCTACAGCGTCTACAAGGCTAAGGCCCAGACCATTGCCCAGTGTATGACGGCTGCGATCCAGTCGGTATAGCCTGCGCAGGACCGCCGTTCTTTCCTGCTCGGGAATACCGGGTCCGGCATCCGTGACGCTCAGCTTAGAACCAGTGTCTGCAGCAGTCAGGGAAACTTTCACAGCGCTGCTCATTGGTGCATGGCGCAGGGCGTTTTCAATCAGGTTGGCAAGCATCTGCCCTAGCAAAGCCCGGTCCCCCATCACTGTGATCGCATCGACCACTTGGCACTGCAGGACTTGCCCCTGTTCCGTCGCGGTGGGTTCATAGATCTCAACCATGGTACGGCACAGTTTGGACAAATCAACCAGCTCAAACCGATCCCGCAGGGCCCCGCTGTCTAGCTGTGCAAGCTGCAAGAGCGCCTCAAAAACCTGCGCAATACCCGCGACTTCGTGCTGCGCTTTGCCGACCAGCTCCGCGGCCTCGCCGTCCGGGATCACACCGGCAAGCTCATCGAGTTGCAAAGAGACGCGCTGCACCGGTGTCTTGAGGTCATGGGCGATGTCCGACGATACCTGACGCAGGGCCGCCACTGACATGCCTTGGGCCTGCGCCATCTGATTTACTTTGTCGCCTATCTGAACAAGATCGTCCGACCACCGCGGCCCAATCAAAACCCGCGCGTCCAGCTCGCCCGTGGTGAGATCATCCAGCGTTCCGCTGATCACCTCCACGTGCCGCTTGGAACGACGCGCCAGCACCAAGCCGCCACCCAACGCAATAAGCACGGTCGGCGCAAGGCTGATCCACAGAATGTTAACGAACACGGCCCGCAGGGCGACTATCTCGGCTCGACTGCGCGCAATGGTCAACTGGCCGCCATAAAGTGATGCCGTGTGCAGCAGGTATTCGCCATCAAACTGCGCCTGATCTTCGCGCAACGACATGATGTGGAAACCTTCGTGATCACGCGCAATGGCGCCATTTCCAAAAATCGCCCCAGATGAGGAAACATAGCTCAGGATCAACCGACGCGGATCAGTGTCGCGCGATTCCGCTTCCACCAGCAAAGCCACGGCGCGCGCTGAGGGGGCCGCACGAAACCCTGCCATGTCCTGTGCAAGATCGGCCCGGATCGCCTGATGAAACGAGCGTTGCGTGACCGCATAACTCGCCGCGAGGCTCAGAAGGCTCACAGTAGCAAAGAGCAACACCAACATAAGCGCCAGCCGTAGCGGCATTGAACGCCATATCTTGCGCAGTCTTATCATTCGGCGATCTTGTAGCCCGCGCCACGCACGGTTTGGATAAGTTCAGTATCAAACGGTTTATCGACCTTGGCGCGCAAACGACTGACATGAGTTTCAACCACATTGGTCATTGGATCAAACGAGATGTCCCACACCCCTTCGAGCAACATCGTCCGTGTCTGCACTCGACCTTTCCGGCGCAGGAGAAATTCCAAAAGGGAGAATTCACGGGGCAGCAGATTAATCTCCGTCCCGGCACGGGTCACTTTGCGGGTCAGCAAATCCAGTTCCAGATCGCCGATCCGCAGCACTGTCTCTTGGTCCATGGCCTGCGGCCGCCGGGCAAGCGCCGCAACGCGCGCCGACAACTCACCAAATGCGAAGGGCTTCACAAGGTAATCATCGCCACCGGCGTTCAGCCCACTGATGCGGTCCTCGACCGACCCCATCGCCGTGAGGAACAGCACCGGCGTCGTGTTGCCAGCACCGCGCAAAGTCTTGACCACGGTCATTCCATCAACTTCGGGCAGCATTCGGTCCACGACCAACACATCATAGGTACTGGAGGTCGCCTGAATGAGACCCGCGCGCCCATCATCGACCAAGTCTACGCCGTGGCCCTCTTCGCGCAGACCGCGCGCAATATAACTGCCCGTGGTGGCGTCATCTTCTATCACAAGAATTCTCATGGGCTCGATATAACTCCGAACGCTGTGCCTTACACCTGTTTGTGTGGTTACAAATTTGTAATCCCTGATGCGCGTCTCTGTAAGGCGCGCACACCAGATATCCCTCATCAACGATAACCAAGGATATCTCCCATGACGAACCTAATTCAAAAAACTGCACCACTGGCGTTGGTTGCCGTACTTGCCGCAGGGCCAATGGCCATGCTGGCACCTTCCGTCGCATTGGCTGTGCCTGCAGGTGGCTACGGCGATCTCGTGGAGGCCGTTTCGCCGTCGGTTGTGTACATCGAAGTCATCGCAAAAGCCCGCCCCGCCGGTGCTCAGGGTGCTCTGCCAGAAGGAATGCCAGACGCGCTGCGCAAACGGTTTGGAGAGCAGATGCCAAAAGGAAACGGGCCCGCGCCAACCGGGCTAGGCTCAGGTTTCATCATTTCGGCGGATGGCAAAATCGTCACCAACGCCCATGTCGTGGATGGGGCCGAATCCGTAAAGGTTAAACTCTCAGATGGGCGCAGCTTTGATGCGGTCGTCGTCGGCAGTGACCCCTCTACAGACATTGCCGTGCTGAAAATCGATGCGGGTGTGGATCTGCCAGCCATCAATTTTGGTGCGTCCCAAGCCATGCGCGCCGGCGATGAAGTGATGGCCGTTGGCAATCCCTTTGGTTTAGGCGGCACCGTGACCAGCGGCATCATCTCTGCCACGTCGCGCAACATCAATTCCGGACCATTCGATGATTTCATCCAGACCGATGCAGCGATCAATCGGGGCAACTCCGGTGGGCCACTTTTTAACAATGCGGGCGAGGTCATTGGCGTAAATACAGCAATCATCTCACCGGGTGGTGGATCCGTGGGGATCGGCTTTGCCGTGCCATCCGATTTGGTTAAGAACATCGTAGCGGATCTGTCGGATGATGGCAGTGTGACACGCGGCTGGTTGGGTGTGAGTATCCGCCCGATGTCGGCGGAAGTCGCTCAGGTGTTGGGCTACGACGCACCCAAAGGTGCCGTTGTTGAGGCCGTGAGCACCGACAGCCCCGCCGCCAAGGCCGGCTTGCAAAAAGGCGACATCATCCTGTCCTTCGGCAGCACACCGATCGACGAGTTGCGCGACCTCACCCGCGCAGTGGCCCAGACCACACCAGAGCAATCCGCCGAAGTTACGTTGCTGCGCAAAGGTGCGGATGTGACCTTGGATGTGACCATTGGCACCTTGGCTCCCAAAGGGGCCTAACACACCGAATACCCCGGCGCTCGGATCCCCCCTATCGCCAGGGCACTTGCCACCCAAACTTGGCGTGGCGCCATATGCCCCGGCACCAATTTCTGGCTGCCGGGGCATGTGTGACAGCGGCATCATTTGCAATATTTACAATGCGGCAGGTGTCCAACGACCTTATCCTCAGCCAATATCTCTGACATAGCAGAACCCAAGGCGCAGCTTGCGTCCGCACCGATTGCACGCGACGGGTCAAAAAAGAGTTTTGCGACACAGTATGGGCCGGCACATGGCAAACATCGCCAACGACGGTCTAATTGAAGCCTAGAGGATTAAAAATGAAGCGGTCTCGGATAAATCAAATCATGGCCGAAGCGGATGAGATGATCCGCTCTTACGGTTTCGTCTTGCCTCCTTTTGCCAACTGGACACCAGAAGAGTTCAAGGAGAAGGCGGATGCAGCGCGCCACGTCATCGACGCGCGTTGTGGCTGGGACATCACCGATTATGGTGCTGGAAAATACGACGAATTTGGGCTGTTTCTGTTCACCTTGCGCAATGGTCGCCTGGCCGATCTGCAGCGCGGGGGTGGCATGTGCTACGCTGAAAAATTGCTCATCTCAAAGCGCGATCAAATCTCGCCGATGCACACCCATGTCATCAAAGCCGAAGACATTATCAACCGCGGCGGAGCCACCCTGGTGATTGAACTCTTCGGTTCCGACGATAACGGTAATTTCGCCGAAGATCGTGGCGGCATTGTGTGGTGTGACGGGATCAGGCAGCCCTTCAAGCCCGGTGAAAAGCTACGCTTTGCGCCCGGTGAAAGCGTCACATTACAACCCGGTGACTGGCATGCATTCTGGGGTGAAGACGGCGATGTATTGATCGGCGAAGTGTCGACCGTCAACGACGACGAGACCGACAATATTTTCCGCGAACCCATCGGCCGGTTTAGCAATATCGACGAAGACGAAGACCCGACGCATCTGTTGGTCAGCGACTATCGCAGTTGGCTCAGCTGAGACCGGTTATCGGCGGGCACCCAACGTAAGTGCCCGCCTTAAATGTTCTGATGGCCTACGGCTTTTTGCCCTAAGGCCGACCCGCACAATCAAACGTAGCGATTGACGACATTCTCCAGTTTTTCTTGCTGGCCTGAAACTGGCTGCGGGTTGACCCCACGTGCTTCAGCGTCATCGGCGATTCCATCAAGCGTCGCCCCTTCGGCTAGCATTGCCTGAGCGGCTGGCGTTTCCCAACCAGCATAGCGCAGATCCCGCGGCCCTTCGAGAGCACGGTCTGCAATCATCGCATGGGCAGATTTCAAACCACGTGCACAGATATCCATGCCGCCCACATGGGCCGCAATTAGATCGCTCCCATCCAGCGATTGACGCCGGAGCTTGGCGTCAAAGTTCGTGCCCCCCGTGGTAAACCCGCCCGCCATCAGGACCTCGTAATAGGCCAATGCCGCCTCAGACGGAGAGTTCGGGAACTGATCTGTGTCCCAGCCGGATTGATAATCATTACGGTTCATGTCGATTGAACCGAAAATCCCCAAAGCATGCGCTGTTGCCAACTCGTGCTCAAACGAATGGCCCGCCAGTATCGCATGGCCCTGTTCGACATTGACCTGCACCTCATTCTCAAGTCCAAAGCGCTTGAGGAAACCGTAGACCGTCGCCACATCAAAATCATATTGATGCTTGGTCGGCTCTTGTGGTTTCGGCTCGATCAGGATCGCGCCTTTGTAGCCAATTTTGTGCTTATACTCGACCACCATATTCAGGAAACGGCCCATCTGCTGCAACTCACGCCCCAGATTGGTGTTGAGCAACGTCTCATACCCTTCGCGACCGCCCCAAAGCACATAGTTTTCGCCTTCAAGCCGGTGCGTTACATCCATGCAGGCCCGCACAGTCGAGGCACAATAGGCAAAAACATCCGGGTCAGGGTTCGTCGACGCGCCGGACATATAGCGCCGGTTGGAGAACATATTTGCCGTTCCCCAAAGCAGTTTCGGGCCGCCATTCGCCATCTTCTCAGCAAAGTAATCAGCCATCTCATTCAGGCGTTTATGGCTTTCTTTAAGCGTGTCACCTTCAGGACGGACGTCGTGGTCGTGAAAGCAAAAATAGGGCACGCCAAGGATGCGAAACATATCGAACGCATCATCTGCTTTTTGCTTGGCCAGCGCCATTGTGTCAGCAGGAAACCAAGGTCTTTCAAAGGTTTGCCCGCCAAAGGGATCGTTCCCCTCCCAGACAAAATTATGCCAATAGCAGACTGCAAACCGCAGGTGGTCCGACATCGTTTTATCGCCCAGCTTTTGGGACGGATCATAGTGGCGAAACGCCATCGGATCGTTGCTGTCTGATCCTGCAAATGTAATTGGCTCAATGCCCTCAAAATAACGACCCATTAGATGTTCTCCCGATTATAAATATTCAGTCTGATTTTTCCGACCTCTGCCGGGACGGCGCGTCCTTCTGTCAGGTTGCGCATGATAGTGATGGCCGCCACGATTTCGGCCGTTGGATCCTGATCAAGAACCAGATCGATGCTCCCGTTGCGCAGTCCCGCGCGCGAGGTTGGCGTCAACTCGTGCACGATTTTGACAAGCGGCGATTGTATGTCTTTCGTCGCGTTCACAAGGCCTCGGTTGCCTGCGCCAATGGCGTAAATTCCTGCCAAGGGACCTGCCAGTTCAGCATCCCGAACTAACTTTTCTACGGCCTCCGGATCGTCTTGCCCTTCAACAGCGGGCAGCAGAGTAAGGGCAGGAAAGCGTTCTTCCATGACATTGCGAAATCCCATCAGGCGTTCGCTGTGATCGCGCGCGCTCAGCGATCCTGCGATCATCAAAACGGGGCCAGGTTCCCGAATGAAACGCCCCATGAAATCCGCCGCCGTCCGGCCCGCACCAACATTATCAAGGCCTACATAGGCCTCCCGATCAGACCTAGGCAGATCAGCCACAAGGGTCAGCACACGAACGCCTTCCGTCCTCAAGCGGCGCACTTCTTCTTGCAAAGCAGGCGCTTCGCTGGCCATCAAAGCCACCGCATCGCAGTCCAGATCGCGCAACGCAGCAACCTGACTGTTGATATCAAAGGCACGTGTTAGCCGTATCTCGATCAGGATTTGTTCTTCCATCAACCTGAGCTGTTCTCGCTCAAGCGCCGCACGCAACAGAGCAGAAAATCCCGTCTCTCCCCCCGGCACGACAAAACAAAACCGGTATACTCGACGGCGCGCAAGATTGGCAGCCGCCAAATTACGAACATACCCAGTTTGGGCCACGGCGGCTTTCACACGCTCCGCAACTTTGGTCGACACCCCGCCACGGTTGTTCAAAACCCGGTCTACGGTGGCCACGCTTACCTGCGCAGTCTGTGCAACATCTCGAACGGTTGGCGCTGACATGATTCCCCCTAGCTTAGGTTTCAGTCAAACTTTGAGGTACGTCAATCAAAAATTAGAAGTATGACCTCAAAAGTACCTGCGTGCGAGCCCACACTGACCGCCGATTGGCACGAACGGCCCCGCATGAAGTTTAGGAATTTGTTTTAGGTGCGAAATGCCTCCCTGCGGATCACGCCACCCCAACCGACACCACAGAGGCACATCAGTATGGCTTTACTAACTCACGGGCATTAACCAGTATGGATACGCAAGTTCGACTTCTGGAGCAGGCCCATCGAAAAGACGCTCTTCTCCTTTATTTGGAAATACTCAAAACGCGAGCAGATGGTCCTATTGCTGGTGACACTGACGCTATTTCCACTGCTTTATTTGACGCTGGAACTGCCCAAGCGGATCATCAACGACGCCATCGGTGCAACAGATTCAACCGTCACTGTCTTGGGCATCAACTTGGGTCAGATCACCTTCTTAATTGTGCTCTGCGTTTTGTTTTTGACGGCAGTCCTTGTGCACGGCCTGATGAAAATGCGCGTAAATACGATGAAGGGCATGATGGCCGAACGCCTGCTGCGCAGGTTGCGGCATTCGTTGATCGCCCGTATTTTGCGCTTCCCGCCGCCGGTCATGGCCCGCACCAGCGAAGGCGAATTAGTGTCGATGGTCATGTCTGAAACCGAGCCAATGGGTGGCTTGATGGGCGACGCGATTGCACAACCCGTCCTGCAAGGCGGTCAGATGTTGACGATCCTGACTTTTCTCTTTGCACAATCTGCAACTTTCGGCTTCGCGGCGATCGCCTTTATACCGCTGCAGGCCTGGCTCATCCCCAAATTGCAGCGCCGGGTGAACCTATTGAACAAAGAGCGCGTGATCGAAGTGCGCGCGCTCGCTGGCGAAATTGGTGTAAACGCCGTTGCGGCCAGTGCGCTGCGGACCAATGGCGGCTGGCATCACCGCACAGAATTGGTGTCGGCGCGTTTGGCGCGGCTATTGGCGATCCGGTTTGAGATCTTCCGCAAGAAGTTCTTTATGAAGTTCGTTAACAACTTCATCTCGCAACTCACGCCATTTTTCTTTTATGCCGTGGGTGGTTATCTGGCCATTACGGGTGAGATCAGCATCGGTGCACTGGTTGCCGCGCTTGCCGCTTTCAAGGATCTCTCGGGGCCCTGGAAAGAGCTTTTGACATATTACAACCAGTCGCAGGAGATGTCGCTGCGCTGGGACATGATCCGAGATAAATTTACCCCGTCGGGTTTGATAAAGGCGCATTTGATTGACGGTCAGCCGACCGAGAACCCAACGCTATCGGGTGATCTTGAACTTGCAGATGTGAGCTTGCGCACCGCCGACGGCAGCGTCGTACTTGATGGGGCGGGCGTGATTATCCCCCAAGGTCAGACGGCCTCAATCGTGGCCCCCACAGCTGAGGACCGGCAGGCTCTGTGCAGCCTGCTACAGCGTGAACTCGCCCCCAGCTCTGGCACAGTCACGTTGGAAGGGCGCAATCTGGCTGACCTGCACCAGCTGACGATTGCGCGGCGCATCGGACGAGCGAATGCACAACCGATGATCTTTGATGGCACCTTTCGGGATAACGTACTGATGCCGCTCACGGCGTCCAGCGTACCGAAAGTCACCGCGCTCGTAGCAGAAGGCATGCCAAACACCACGGCACTGGTGCCCCAAGACCATCCACTTGCGCCCCCGGAGGCGCTGCGCGATTGGTGGTTCAACCTGCTGACGGTGTTGGGCATCGACCGCCCCTTGTATGAACGCGGCCTGATCCTGAGTATGCCCGACGACCCAGCCAACCCGCTTGCCCAAATGGTTCCCGGGCTGCGATCAGATGTGGCGGCGGCCATTGCAAAGGCTGACCTACAAGACAGCGTTGGGTATTTTACACCAGATATCTACAACACTGCCTTGCCAGTTGCGGAAAACCTACTGTTCGCACTCTCCAACACCCGGTTGAGCTGGCAGGTCATTGCCGAGCAACGTGGTTTTCTTGCTGCCCTCGCCGCGGTCGATGCCGAAAGCGAATTGCTAGAGCTTTCGAAGGTCATCGTAGGGTCACTGCTACAGGTATTTGGTAAAGATGGAGATGATCATCCCCTCTTTCAAAAGTTGGAATTGGACGTTGAAACCTATTACCACGTGGTCCGCTTGGTAGAGCAGGAAAGCCCGGTATCTAGCGCGAGCAAGACAGACAAGGCGCATTTGATTGCAGTGCTCTTTGCGATCTCGTCGGACAAATTAGGCAGCGCGTTTGAGCCCGAAACCATTGACCGTATTTTGAACAGCAGAACACGCTATGGCGCGCAGTTGCGAAAAGCCCTTTTGGGTGTGGTTACCCCCATTGAGCACGACACTGCCATCCCGGGCCTGTCGGTGTTCGAAAATGCGCTATTTGGTAAGACCCACGCCCGCACCCGGCGCGACGAGCAGGCATTGCGAAATCTTGTCGGCGAGGTCTTGCACAAAGCGGGATGTGCACGCCCCGTGTTAGATCTGGTTCTCGATATGCCCGTGACACGCGCCGCCGGGCTGCCCGCGTTCCTCGGAGAAGTGTTGTCGCTAAGCAGGGCTACGGTCAAAGAACCTAGTTTGATGTTGCTGGACAATGCACTTGCCAGTTTTGACACTGAGGTCCGCGAGAGCCTACCAGCCAAACTGCGCACCCTTTTGCCCGACGCGACGGTGATTTTTTTCGACCTTCAAAACCCGCAGTCAGAAGGTTTTGACAGCCATTGGCGCTTGCAGCACGGGCGCATAATTCCCGCAACCGACGCGGGGGCTGGTGAGGACGGCGGCGTGGTCCCAGCCGAGTTGAGCCGCAAAATGCAGGTCCTCCAACAATCCGATCTTTTCTCAGGCCTCCCACGCAAACAACTTCGCCTGCTTGGGTTTGGCGCGCGCTGGTATGAAGTGCAGGCAGGCGAATATGTATTTCGCAAGAATGATCCCTCCGACAGCGGAGCGTTTTTGGTGGTCAGCGGGTCGGCAGATTTGCTGATGCCTGACGACAACGGCAAAGAAACCCGCGTGACAACTGTCTCTGAGGGCACGCTTGTGGGCGAACTTGGCCTCATCCGTCATGAGCCACGCTTTTTGGGTATGCGCGCAACCCAAGACCTTGTTTGCCTCAACATCGGGCGCGAAGAGTTTCTGGCGGTTGTGGAAAATGATGCCGCTACAATGCTCAAACTGCTTCAGGTTTTTGCCGGATACATCGCGGACTAGCGCCGAGGGTCCGGAAAAGTTTTGGGCTTTTGCCGTTTTTTAGGTCAGGATTGGCCCATTGTTCTCTGCAAGGATATTTGAAGCGATGAAACCTGTGTCGACAGACGCGTCTCAAGCCGGCTTTAAGCAACGCTCCCTTTTGCCCCCACACATTCTGGCGGCCGTTTTGAGCGCGTTCATGCTGTGCAGCTTGTCTTCGACCCAAGCCACAGCGGAGGACCGTGTTTGCATCATCGATAAGGTCTCAAACGGGTGGGCAGAAATTCTGCGGGGCGGAGATACGATAGTCGACCCGCAGGGCCAAGCAATCCAGCAAGGTGATCGGCTGCGCAAAAATCGTAAATCGCAAATCTCGATCTCTTGCAGCGATGAGGGCGAGATTACGATTGGCCAAGACACAGAAATCGACTTGGACGACCTTGTTAAAGCTCCCATCGGCGAACCACGCGTGTTTCGCATTTTACGCGGTATTTCTGGCTTTGTGATGCCTGGTCGTGCGGCACCTGTTCAGGTCAAAACCCTCAATGCCGTGGCATCCGTTCGATCCACCGAATGGACGGTGGAGGTGGAAGGCAAGATGACCCACGTCTTTGTGCGCAAAGGCTTGGTTGATGTGAGTGCCAAGAACGGTCAAACCGCTGCTTTGTCGACAGGCGAAGGCGTCACGGTGATGGCTGATGGCACGATGGGCCCGGTCGAATCTTGGGGGCAGTCGCGCATCACCGCAATGAACGGACGGCTGGGTGGGCGCTGGCGTTGACGCCGATCCGGCGGGCTATTGTTGCCTCATTTTACTTTGCGATAGTGTTTGCGTGGCTCCAACCTGGCAATCAGGGCGGTGCGCTCTCACGGTTTGAAGGACGGCTGCTGGACATCCGGTTTACCCTGCGCGGCGAGCGCCCCTCCCCTGCAGATGTCATAATCTTAGCGATTGATGACGCCGCGTTTGAGAAAGCCCAAACTTTCCCCTTGCCCCGCACGGATATCGGTAAAGCCATTGAAATTGCCACTCAAAAAGGTGCCAAGGCAGTTGTGTTGGATCTCTTGCTCGTTGGTGAAACCGCAGATGATGCAGCACTGGCGTCAGCACTAGCGGCGGCTGTGAACCCTTCGATCGCGCTATCGCTGATGGACGAGGGCACGCCGCCGTTAGGCCCCATTGCAGATAAAATCGCCGACAGTAGTTTTGCCTTGGCCCGCAATCCGGTGCCGGCAGGTCCAAAAGGTACCCTTGGTCCGGAATTTAGTTTTGCGCAACACGCGCAGCTCGGCCACGTTAATCTGATGCTTGAGGATGACGGGGCATTGCGGCGTATCCCTGTGGCGCTCAGACTGGGCGATCAAGGGCCGGTTTTACCTTCACTTGCCGTCGTCGCAGCGCGGCTTCAGTCCGGCGCAGACCCATCGGACATGACGCTCATTTCCGGCGAGATGCTTATTCTGGGCAATCAACGTATTCCCTTAGACCGGCAAAACCGCGCAGCCCTGAATTTCTTTGGACCTGCGGGCACAATCGAGACGTGGTCCATTACACGCGCTGCAGAGGCTGACCTTGCCGGCAAACTGATCTTTATCGGGGCCACCTCGGAAGGCTACAAAGACGCATTTCTCACGCCATTTGATCCCGCACTGCCGGGTGTTGAAGCTTTGGCAACGATGGCCGCAAACGTTTTGTCACAAACGACCTTGCGGCGTGATGAAACCACGTGGGTCATAGATACCCTTCTCGCGATGATCGCTGGCCTGTTGGCTGCTTGGCTCGCTTCGCGGAGCAATGCGTGGGTGGCGGGCATCGGTACCCTTGCCTTGTGGTCCGTTGGTCTGGCCGGTCTGCAGACTGCGCTGTCATGGAACATGTGGCTGGATGGGGCGACGTTGATCGGTGCGCTAAGCATCGGCGCAATATTGGGTTTCGCGGGCCGTTGGGTGGAAAACAAGCAGCGCGCCGCAAACCTGTCGCGCTATCAGTCGCCACAAATGATCGAAGCCCTCGCCGCGCAGGCCAACCCCGAGTTCGACGGTCGCATGCAAAATGCCGCTGTTCTATTTGTCGACATCGCGAATTTCACTCACCAAAGCACCCAGATGACGCCCGCGGAAACTGGGCGATTCCTCAACAGATTTCACACAATTATCAACGCAGTTTCGGCCCAATGGGGCGGGATGATCCCATCAACGGCAGGCGACGGTGCCATGATCGTCTTCGGTCTGCCCAACGCGGAACGCGATGACGCGGCGCGGGCATTGGCCTGTGCGGATGATCTGCTAGGAAAATTTGCCGGAACCGATGCGACGGCCCCGCAAAATCAATCGATACCGGTTCGCATTGGCGGGCATTTCGGAGAGGTTTACGCGGTGATCTTAGGCGAAGAGGGTCGCTCCACCCCGACCGTCACGGGCGACATCGTAAACGCGGCAAGCCGTCTTCAAGAAGAGGCCAAGACCCATCATGCTGTGCTGGCCATTTCAAATGCGCTTTACCTCGCCGCGGGGCAGCCAAAGGTGGCCGGGCTGACGTATGCAGGACCCACCCTATTGCGTGGCCAAGCAAAAGAAGTCGATATCTGGCTCCGGGTGTAGGACCCTGTACAAAACGCGAGTCTAGAAACCTAAGTCTCGCAGCAGCAACGTTGTGTGGTTAAGTCGTCGCGCCATGTGCCGCGCGATCAGCTTGTGAAACGCCGCCGCAACTGCGGGGTTTTGGCGCTCTAACCCCTCGAGCCGGCGGGCATCAATGCGTGTCAGTTCTGACGTCCGATCTGCGATAATATCCGCTGACCGAGCGCGGCCTGTATAATATGCCATTTCGCCGATCACAGAACCGGGCCGGATCAAAGCAACAATTGCCGGGGCTCCGTTTTCCTGGGGAACCGAGACGACAAGCTGTCCGGATTGCAAAATAAAGATGTCGTCTGATGCAGACCCCCGCTCGATCACCGTCTCACCTGCGCGCAACTTTATGGTTTCGACATAGGCGTTCATGCTGCCTTGCAAAAACATCTCTGCCACTAGGCCAGAGACTTCTCCCTCATCGCTCGGATTTGTGGATAGCAAAATGTCTTCAATATGCTCAAGCGCCTGATCAAGCGTGCCAAAGCGTTCGCATTGCATGGTGCGCTGCACGAGGTCCATATCGGTCCTGCCCGTGTCGTTAATCCCGCTGAGCACCAAAGTAACGTCACCTTCAGCGCAATCCCTCGCCACGCGCTGCAGCGTATGCCACGTCGAAATATCGATGCCACTGACGTGCTTGAAATCTACGACCAGCCAGCGCGGAGATTGGGTGCCATTTAGCAGCAACGCCTGCACCCCCTTACGCAGCACATTTGCAGACCCAAAGAACAGATACCCCGAAAGCTCAATAATCTGTGCCTGCCCGCCCACTTTGGACAGAACTGCCAATTGGTCGTCTGGCCGCTCCACAAAGGATCTGCGCACCGCACCACTGCTCTGCGATCGGATGACATCAAGCTTCGCATAAGCGATCACAAAGAACCCAAAGGCCATAATCAACCCGGCAGCAATCGCCGCCAAGAAGCTGAACGTGATCGCGATGACGGGGATTATCGCCACAATCCCGTAATCGCGAAGCGTCAATTTGCGGCGCTCTTCCCAAAGCCAAGTATAGAGCAAGTCCACACCGAGAAACGCGATCACACTGGCAAACAGGCCAACAGGTAGCACCTCTAGAATATGCACGCCCAAAACCAGCACAGCGGCACATCCCATTGCAGCGCTAATTCCCGCCAACGGCCCAATGAGGCCAAGGCGGCGCGCGAGGATCGTCTCGCCCAGCAAGTGATATCCAGGTATCCCGCCAACAAAAGCGCCAAGTGCATTGGCAATACCAACGCCCTTAGTCTCGCGGTTAATGTCCATATCCTGACCCAAGCTCAGCTCCAGCCCAGTAGCGTTCAGGGTCGTTCCTATCATTGACACTGCAACGATTGTGACGATGACAGGCGCCTGCGCAAAAACAGCACCCCAATCTGCGCCTTGAAGGGTTTTCGGGGCCAACCCACCCAGCAGACCACCATCCTGAAACGGACCCAGCAAGAACCCAGCGCTGCGCGCGGCATCCATCGACAGACCCAAAACGCCAATATATGCATAAAACCCTAAGGCGGTGACTAAGAGTGCCAAGGGTAGTGTTAAGCTGCCGGGAAACAGCCGCGTCGCTAATACGATGCCGATTGCAGCAATGCTGACAGGTACCCATTTTTGCAACGCATCAGGGGATGCCAGCGCGGATAAATGTTTAATCTCCGGAGACAGCCCAGTTGCCACACCAATCGCACCCAGAAACAGAAGCAAGCCCGTGGCAGCGAGAAATCCGGCAAGCACGGGATATGGAATAAACCGGGCCAAATTGGCGAATTTGAAATGCCCAAAGAGCATCGCTGCAAGCCCCATCGACAAGGAAGCAAGCGCGGTCAGGCTGGCGGTGCTGGCAAAGAGCACCTCGCCCGACAACTCGTTCTTGGCGACCAGTGACCCGGCGGCCCCCGCAAGCAATATAGCCGGCACGTCCTGTGCCTGTAAAATCGAACCCCGGTAGGACAGCGTAAATGCACCGCACACACCCAAAACAACGCACCCCATCAGCGTCAGACCAATTCCGCGATCCAGATAGGGCGTCAGATCGCCAGAATAGATGATAGCGGCGAAGGAAATAGCAAAAACCGCTGAAACAGCCGCAATGAAAACCGCGCCGAACGCGTTTCGCAGGAGGGTGACCACTTTAACTCTGCCCCTTCAATCCCTGCGTTCCCAATAGATTGACCTGAGGTCAATTCTGCGTCTGACTTTGTTGCAATCTGTGCGCTTTGGCAATGCTGGCGCGCAGCCGTATTCTGGCACGACACCGATTTGGAGCCACGATGAGTTTAGCGACCACCGGGCAAGGAGCGGTAGATTTCCTTGGCACATAGCTGAAGAATGCTCAGGCAGGTTTCATGTGTGGCGGGGTCTTTCATGAAGGACACGGGGGCAGATATACCAAGCGCCATTCGCGCGGCGTCGGGGCGTCCAACCGGAACAGCCAGACCTGCTATTCCCCCTTCGAATTCGTTGCTCACAACGGCAAACCCATGCGCCCGCGCGGCTGTGATCTGATCGCGAATGGCATCTCGGTCTTGCAAACTTTCTGAGGTGTAGAGCGATAGATCAGCATGCTCGATAAGGGAATTGGCATGATCCGGCGGCGCATAAGCCAGCAGCATGCGCCCAATTGCCGAATGCAACAGCGGCAGGCGACTGCCCACGGTAAAGCCAAAGGAGACATTCGAGCCGGCAACAATCGACTGCGCAATATAGACAGCGGAAGTGTCCGCAATCGCCGCAACAGAGATTTCACGCCCCAGCGTTTGGGAGTGTCGGTTCAGGGTTGGCTGGACCGTCGCACCTACGCTATTGCCCCGCAAATAGCTGCCCGCCAGCGTCAGAACCTTTGGCGTCAACGAGAAATACTTATCCGCCTTTTCGACATAGCCAAGGTCAACCAAGGTGATCACCAACCGGCGCACGGCGGCTCGGTCAAGCTGCGTGGCCTTACCGATCTCAGGCAGAGTAAGTCGCGCATAACCATCATCAAAGGCGGCGAGCACTTTTAGTCCCTTCACAAAGGTCGTGGAAATATCGCGCTCAGCGTACCACCCCTCATCCTGACCTGAGTTCATCTCAATCCCCTCGGTATAGCGCTTGACATGTGGGCGCAGCATTCGCCTAATATATATACAAACGTGCGATATATGAACATATCTAATTTGACGCAAAAGGACCCCAGCCATGATCAGCCAGGAGTTGAACGACACGCTTACCCTCACAGGCCCCGGTACAGATGCCGGCGCTGTTATGCGCCGCTATTGGCAACCCGCAGCCCTCAGCGACGAGTTGGCGGGCAATCGTCCCGTCGTTCCCGTCAAGCTGCTGGGCGAGGGTTTGGTGCTGTTTCGGGACAGTGACGGCAAGTTGGGCTTGATCGGGCGCGCCTGCCCGCACCGCGGCGCGGATCTTTGTTATGGGCGGCTTGAGGACAACGGGTTGCGTTGTCCTTTTCATGGCTGGCATTTCAACCGCGACGGTCAATGCGTCGAGCAACCCGGAGAGCCCGAAGGCTCAGCGATGCACGAACAGATCCAGAATACATCCTACCCCGTTGTTGAAAAAAACGGCATCATCTTTGCCTATATGGGTCCGGGCACCCCGCCAGAATTTCCTAATTTTGACTGCTTTCGTGCGCCTGAAACCCATGTTTTTGCCTTCAAAGGCCTTTGGCAGTGCAATTGGCTGCAAGCTATGGAAGTCGGCATTGACCCAGCACATGCATCTTTCTTGCACCGTTTTTTGCAAGATGAAGACCCCGATGACGGCTATGGAAAACAGTTCCGCGACAAGGCCGCAGATACCGATATTCCTATGACCAAACTGTTGCGCGACTTCCCGCGACCAGACATTTCGGTCGAGGAAACTGACTACGGTATGCGCCTTATTGCCCTGCGTGATCTGGGCAATGGCAAAACCCATGTGCGCATCACCAACCAAATATTCCCCGAAGCAATTTCGATTCCGATGAGCCGCGAAATGATCATCACCCAGTGGCATGTGCCCGTCGATGACACGTCGTGTTATTGGTATTCGATGTTCACCAGCTTTGACAAACCTGTCGACAAAGATCTGATGCGTGCCCAGCGGCTTAAGGAACACCGTCTGCCTGATTACGCGCCGATCAAGAACAAAGCCAACAACTATGGCTTTGACCCACAAGAGCAGCAGCGCGAAACGTATACCGGCATGGGGCTCGATATTAATGTTCACGACCAATGGGCAGTAGAAAGTCCCGGGCCGATATTTGACCGCACCAAAGAGCATCTGGGCAAGACTGATGTCGCTATCATCAAGTACCGCCGCATGATGCGCGCAGCGATTGCCAGCCTGAAAAACAACCAAGCCGATAGCTTGCCAATGCTAGGCGGCGTTGACGTCAGCACGATTTATGGTCCCATATCCAATGATACGATTGGCGACGCGGAAAACTGGAAAGACGCAATCGAGGCCAGCGACCGCGAACGACGGGCCGCTTGCACCGGATGGGACGCAAAGGTTTAAGTGCAGAATATGCGGGTCCTTGCGGGCCACAGAAATGGAATGCCCAACCTATGACGGACCTGAAAAAACAGATCGCCGACGGGGCGCTCGCGCGCGCAGGATTACTCGACACCGATACAATCGACAAAGCCGCAGCCCTCGTGGGGCGTGTGGCCCAAAGTGATTTGGAAACGGTACGGGTGCTTTTTGCTGATCAGCACGGCATCCTGCGCGGCAAGACCATCGTGGCAGAGGCACTTGCATCGATCTTTACCAATGGCCTCGCGGCACCTTCGACTCTTTTGTTGAAAGACACCGCGCATAAAACCGTTTTCCACGTCTGGTCGGCTGACCCCGGCGTTGAAGGTGGCATGGCTGGTGCGGGTGACATCTTGATGCTGCCAGATCCCGATACCTTTCGCATTCTGCCCTGGTCGCCGCATTCCGCGTGGGTTTTCTGCGACCCGCGTTTCAAATCTGGTGAGGTCATCCCTTTTTCGCCGCGCGATGTCCTCAAGCGCGCGATTGCAAAGTTGGCAGATCACAACATGGCACTTGTGGTTGGGCTGGAGGTCGAATTTCACGTATTTGACTGTGTCGACCCCATGCTGGAACACAGCGATGCGACCATGCCCGGCCAACCGGCCAAGACGCGCAATCTGGCTCCGGGCTATCAGTTTTTAACTGAAACACATTACGGCGCGCTGGAGCCGGTGATGGATGATCTGCGCCGGCATTGTCAGGCGCTTGGCCTGCCTGTGCGCTCCATGGAAGTCGAAATGGGCCCCAGCCAGTTTGAGTTTACCTTTGATCCAGCTGATCCGCTGACACATGCCGATAACATGATGATGTTTCGCGCAATGGTCAAAGAATCTTGTGCACGCAAAGGGTTACACGCAACCTTCATGTGCAAACCCAACCTTGAAAATGCGGCGGCAAGTGGCTGGCACCTGCATCAATCTGTAGTGGACCGTGAAACAGGTCGCAACCTTATGGTCCCTAGCGAAGACGGCCAGCTAAGCGATGTTGCGCGCGGATGGATCGCAGGATTGCTGTCCCATGCCGAAGAAAGCTGCTTGCTGACGACGCCTACCGTGAACGGCTACAAGCGATACCGCCCGCACCAACTGGCCCCTGATCGCATCCAATGGGGGCGCGACAACCGAGGCACAATGATCCGCGGCCTGATGGCACCGAACGACCCTGCTTCGCGGATCGAAAACCGCGTCGCAGAGACCACCGCAAACCCATATTACTTCTTTGCGAGCCAGATCTTGTCAGGCCTCGACGGCATCCGGTCTAACTTGCCGCTCCCCGACCCGGTGGAGACGCCCTACACGTCAGATGCCCCTCGCCTGCCAGAGAGCTTGCTCAGTGCAATCCGGCGTTTTGAACAGTCCGATTTTTTCCGCGCGGAGCTTGGCGATGCATTTGTCGACTACCTCACAAAAATTCGCCGCGCCGAATGGGATCGGTATCACCTGACAATTTCGGAATGGGAACAAGCCGAATATTTCGGGCTTTACTGACCCGACAATCTGACGGCGTTTTGGAAAATACTGCGCACCGAGCGCTCTAACGCGGCTTCCCTCTGAATTTCTGAACCCTTGCCATTTTACTGGACTGTTTCAGCGGTGCAACGAGGGGCTCCATAATGGGTAGCCGTCGCTGACCAAGACGATCCTCGCGCCCCTATTCGGCCTTAGCGATTGGCGTGTGGGTTCCAATGTCCCAGAAAAGACCCGCCATCACTTGCATCCCTTCTCGGCAAACCGATTTCAAGACGTGCTCGTTCGGGGCATGTTGATTGCAGCCCAAATAGCTATGCGGAATCCAGATGGTCGGCAGTCCGAGCACGTCTGCGAAACAATCGTTGGGCAATGAGCCGGCAAGGTTGGGCAAGACATGCGGGTCTTTGCCTGTGGTCTTCTTGAGAGAGGCTTTGACGTAGTTAACCCACGGATGATCTGGGTTCAGGCGAGTCGCGCCAAACACCCCTTTCTCATGCGGCACGATCATGACCTTCTCAAAACCATGCGCATCAAGATGGCGGCGCAAGGACGGAATGATCATCTCTGGGTCCGTGCCCACCACAAACCGCAACTGGCAGCACGCGCGCGCCGAGGGCGCAATTGCATTCACGGGTGCATCCGGAATGCCGGCCGTCATCGCAAGAATGGCAAAACTGTTCCACCCGTAAGCGCGCTCTGCTGGCGTCAGGCTTTCCTCGCCCCAATCGCTGTCCACCTTAGCAGCATCCTCTGCGCCTACGGGCAGACCGCGCAAGGCTTCACGTACATCCGGTGTCAGGCTCGTTGGGTGCCATTCGGGAATGCGAAGCTGGCCGCGCGCATCCGTTATACACGCGAGCGCATGCGCCAGAATGATGGCGGGATCTGCCAGCAAGCCACCCCAATTGCCCGAATGATGTGCCCCTTCGCGCAGGTCCACCACGAGATCAAATCCAAGCCCCCCGCGCGATCCCATAAACATCGTAGGTCGCTGCGCACTCAATCGCGGGCCGTCGGACGCGATAAAGACATCCGCACTCAATGCCTCGCAGTGCATGGCCATCATCTCGGCCAGACCGGGCGACCCGATTTCTTCGCTCATTTCCAGTACAATCTTGACGTTAAACCCAAGCTTGCCGCGCGTGGCGATCACCGCTTCAAGAGCAGCAATGTTGATCAAATGCTGCACCTTGTTATCGGCCGATCCCCGACCAAAAAGTCGGTCGCCTTCCTCAATAAGCTCGAACGGTGTCAGCCCTTCGCGCCAAGCACCGTCTTGTCCCCAGACCACATCACCGTGCCCATAGGTCAGAACCGTCGGCAGCGACGCATCTTCAATCCGGGAACCTAACAAAAAAGGCCCGCCTTTGGTTTGGGTGCTCGGGTTGTCGTGCAACGTGCAATCAAACCCCATCGCATCCAAACGCGGTTGAATGGCTTGGGTCAGATACTGTCCAAGCACGGCTGCTTGAACGGGTGCTTGGCTTTCGCTCCGGTAGGCCACGAGCTTTGCAAGATCTGATTGCAGGTGCCCGCTGTCAAAATATGTCGTGGCACGGCTAACAGCATCATCGCGGGTCATATTCTGCTTTCCTATTTTACTGCCATAAAACCACGATCGGACGCGTCGCTCTGTTGAATATTTATAGGCATGGCAGCACTCCAATTGCCATGTCAGCGAAACATAAACTGCACCTTTTGAACTGGTTTTTCACAAGGCGTACGATGAATTGGAAGTCTTGCGCTAATAAAATTATGCCAGCCTATTTCAAAGGCCGTGGCGGGAAGTACGCTAGACGCATGATTGAGGATGTATCTTGAAAGATTGACTCTTTCAGGGAAAAACTCTCGCGAGAGCACCAACATGATCAAGGCACAGCCAATGATGTTTGAGATAGCCATCGCGTCCACCCCGACAGCCGAGTAACAGCGGGGCGGGCCTCAAAAATTATTCAACTCGTTACAAGAACGGCATCTGGGATCGGCGAACCCTCAGATGCTTTGGGGATCCGTCATGCCACAGACAGGCATGCGCACTTAGCAGAATGATTGATGCGTTGCGTCGTGCTCCCGAGCAGCAGGCTTGAGACAGCGTTCAACCCGCGTCGTCCTGTCACGATCAGATCCGCGCCAGTTTTGTCCGCGCAAGCTAAGATCTCGGTCACCGCATCGCCGTGGGCCAGGTGTGTTTTCACAGCCTTACATCCGGTGCCCGCGGCAATCTCGGACGCGTTGTCGAGTATTTGGCGCCCGGCCTGTTCAATCTCTGACAGTGTCGGCTTGAGTGTTGCTGCGTGATAGCCAGCCATTGCGCCGACGACAAACGCAGCACTTTCGGCATGAGGGACGTGCACAAGCGTCACGGTCCCGTCATAGTGCTTTGCCAGATCACACGCGATGCCGATTGCCGTTTTCGAAGTATCCGACCCATCCACGCCGACAATAATTTCCTTAAACATCACGTTCATCCTTTTCTTGATTTGGTTCGAGGCCTTTGATCCACATACGTTTCTCCTGTGAATTTCTTTCTGTTTGGCAGGTCTGTTTGGGCAAGCATTGAGCAATATCAATTGCCCCTTGCGCAAATCGGCGAGCATTTGGCAGGCTCACCAAAAAATGCGATGGGTAAGAATGAAACAGACGACGCAAGAAAGTGCCCTGCTGCACGCCATTCTAGAGGCGGCCGTTGATGCTATGATCGTATCGGATGATGCGGGGATAATCCTGCAAGCCAATCCCGCGGCTTGCAGCCTTTTTCAATACGACGCGTCTGAGATGATCGGGCAAAACGTGAAAATGCTGATGCCAAAATCATTGGCAAAGCAGCACGATGGATTTATGCGCCACCACATTGAAACCGGTGAGAAAAAGATCATCGGGATTGGGCGAGATGTTGAAGGGCAACGCAAAGATAAAACCGTCTTCCCGTTGCATCTTTCGGTCGGGCATTCGCAGGTGGGTGACCAACGTCTTTTCATCGGCATTCTACACGACCTGACCCGCCGCAGAGCTACTCAAGATGCGCTTTCCCGATCGCAACGCTTGGATGCGATCGGTCAAATGACGGGCGGTATTGCGCATGATTTCAACAACCTGCTGACGGTTGTCATTGGCAATTTGGAACTACTGCAGATGCGCGGTGTTACGGACCGCCAGTCACCACTTGTCAAAGAAGCGCTGGAATCGGCGGAAATGGGTGCCGACCTCACCTCACGACTGATGATCTTTGCCCGCCAAAGCAACCTCAAACCCGCCAAGACGGACCTGCGCGACCTTTGTGGCGATACCCTGACGCTCCTAAAACGAACCCTTGGGGCCACCTACCACATTCGGACCGACTTTGCGCAGCAGGTAGACCCGGTCATGGTCGACCCGGTGCAGCTTCAGTCGGCGCTGATGAACCTCGCTCTGAATGCGCGCGACGCAATGGATGGTCGCGGCGAGCTGCTTGTCTCCATCGCCAACGTCACAATCGACGACACTTATATGGCGCAGGAAACCGATATTGCTCCTGGCGATTACGTCCGCTTGTCTGTCAACGACGACGGCGCGGGGATGAGCGTCGAAGCCCAGCAGCGGGCGTTCGAGCCCTTCTTCACAACCAAATCCGAGCACGGTGGCACTGGGCTGGGCCTTGCGATGGTCTACGGGTTTGTGCGCCAATCCGGAGGGCATATAACCTTGTATAGCGAACTAAATCACGGAACGAGTTTTAGGTTGTATTTTCCGGCGCTGCCGGTCGTACATGAAGCAGGTGCTACCAAGGTACCATCCGGCGAAAATAACGGCTTGCCACGCGGAAAGGGCCAGACAATTCTGGTGGTTGAGGACAATCCAAAGGTGCGAAGGTTGTCTTTGGAACGCATTCGAGACCTAGGGTATGTCACCCAAGAGGCTATTAGTGGCGATGATGCTTATGCCTTGCTGAAAGACGGTATGCAGGTGGATCTGGTATTCTCTGACTTGGTCATGCCTGGCGCGTTGAACGGATATGATTTGGCCGCAAAGGTGGTCGCGGAATTCCCCGACGT
This sequence comes from Sulfitobacter sp. SK012, assembly GCF_003352085.1. Lineage (NCBI taxonomy): Bacteria > Pseudomonadati > Pseudomonadota > Alphaproteobacteria > Rhodobacterales > Roseobacteraceae > Sulfitobacter > Sulfitobacter sp. SK012. Next base: position 778,007 of record NZ_CP025804.1, on the reverse strand, counting down.
GAAGGTATTGCTAACCTCTGGGTACGCTAGCGACGTCGTCACAACCGCCATGTCTCACGAGCGGGTCTATGATATTCTGCACAAACCGTACCGGCAGTCTGATCTAGCATTCAGACTTCAAGCCCTGTTTAGCTAGGCCTCAGGCGGTTGGGTGCGACGCACGTCACAGGCGAACGTGTAGCCTACTCCGCGTACCGTTTTGATCAGCTTTGGATCGGATGGGTCACGCTCGACCTTTTTGCGCAGACGCGCGATTTGATTGTCTATTACTCGGTCAAGCGGGCTCCACTCAGGGCCCCCGATTAGATTCATTAACTGATCTCGCGACAGCACCCGCTTGGGACGCTCCAAGAAAATCACCAACAGTTTGAAATCACCGCTAGTTAGCCCACAATCCGAACCAGAACGATCTATCAGCTCAAACTGGTCGGGAATTGCGACCATCCCATCAAAGCTTAAATGGGCGTTTTGCCGGGGCGCAGATGAGGCGATTGTTTCCACAGGCGGTGCGACGTCACCAGTCCGGCGCAAAACGCTGCGGACCCGCGCGATAACTTCACGCACGTGGAATGGTTTTGTGATGTAGTCGTCCGCACCCACTTCAAGACCAACCACCCGGTCAATAACGTCATCTTTGCCGGTTACCATGATGATAGGCACATTGGAGGTACGGCGAATGTCGCGCGCCAACTCTATGCCGTTATCAGTGCCCAGATGAATATCCAGCGTCACAAGACTGATCGCTCGGGTAGACATATGTGCCATGGCGTCATGCGCGCCTTCCGCCTCTAAGACAAGGAACCCCTCATCCTCCATGACATTACGCAGCAAGGTTCTGATCTTGGGATCGTCATCAACGACCAAAATCGTTTGATCAGTCATGCATGGTGCCCTTGTTTCCTCGCGAGACGCCCAATGATTGCAGGAAATTACCCCGGTTCATTTTGGCAGTTACTTAGTGATACAAAACGATACATTTTCTCATAAAGCAAAGGTAGTCCAGATTACACGGACTGTCCAAATTAGCCTCACACCCGATGGAGGCACTTGATATGTATGTCACGATCCCAACCGATCACATTGACCCAACACCCAACTTACCGTTCGCTTGTTCAAACGCCAAAAATACCCACCAGAGCCTGAAGAAAGCTGGATCGTACATCTTCTTTGAGGGTGACCAAGCGGGCTGGCTCTATCAGGTCACAAGCGGTGTTGTGCGGCAGAGCCGCCTCTTGGAAGACGGGCGCAGGCAGGTCATCGCATTCGGATACCCCGGCGACATCGTTGGGTTCCCATCTGAGGGTTTGTATCACACAGATTGCGATGTCCTAGTCGAGGCATGCTTGCAACCCTACCGCATCTCTGTCCTCGAAACTGGCGAAGGCGATCCCGAACTGCACGACCAGCTCCTTCAGGCCGCATTGCGTGAGATCAGCGCCATGCAGGATCACTTTATGATGCTGGGGCGTAAATCAGCCGTCGAAAAAGTGTCTTCGTTTTTGTCTGTTCTGTCCAACCGCGTAGGTGAAGATATTGGGGGGTACAGACAGGTTACCTTGCCAATGGGCCGTACAGACATCGCCGATTTCTTGGGCCTCACCACAGAGACCGTAAGCAGGACCCTAACCCAGCTGCGTAAAAGCCGGATCATTGCAATCGATGCCATTCACACGATCGTTGTTTTACGCCCCACAGCATTGTTGGGTCTTTCATCGGGAGGGCACGCTTAACCCCTTCTTGGTCGATTGTTCTTACGATCATTGTGCCAGAATTGATCCCGATCAATCTCGTCTCCTAGCGGCGCATTATGAGTACAGGCGTGCTCTGCCGCACCGATTTTGAGAAGGAAATCCGATGGGACTGAAAACACTCCTCGTCTGTCTGACGACGCCTGAACATGCCGAAACGCTCTTGAAGGTCGCCGTACCATTGGCCCGTAAACACAATGCACATCTTATCGGGCTCCATACGGTTGAAGCATTGCTGGTCTACCCGGGCATTGCGATACATATTCCAGAACCGGTTTTCGCGACCTTCCAAGACAGCCAAAGAGTTGAAGCCGAACAGATCAAAGCGGTTTTCGCCAAGCATACCGACAATGAAGACTTCCAAAGCGAGTTCCGACTTGTGCGCGCCGAAGCAGTGTCCGCCTATGAGAGCATTGTCGAGAGCGCCCGCGCCGCCGATTTGGTCCTCATGGCCCATGAGAATAAGGACTTAGACCGTCATGATCAGCGCAACACGCAGATTCAGGTTATTCGCGAAAGTGGCCGTCCGGTAATTGTTGTCCCCCTTGGATATGATGGCCCGCCAATTGGCGAAAATATCCTGCTGGGTTGGAGCGATACCAGAGAAGCCGCGCGCGCCGCCCATGATGTTCTGATTGTCGCCGACAAAAACGCGTCGCTGACCATTTTGCGGGTCAACGACGCGGCGCAGGATGTCTTGGAAGACGCCGACGGGATTGAGCAGGCAGAGATGTTCTCAAGGCACGGATTACGGCCCTCTTTGGAGCATCGTAAGCACGGCAAAACCGCCATATCAGATGTGCTGGAGCAGGTCGCATTTGAGAGAGGTGCCGATTTGATCGTCACTGGTGCTTTTGGGCACTCAAAGGTCTATGACTTCGTTATTGGTGCCACGACATATGCCTTGTTACGCGACGCAAAACGTCCTGTGATGTTCAGCAAGTAGGCGCGGCCATCGGGACATCGATATCAGCCCATATCGGCAAATGGTCCGAGGATACTTTGGCAAGCGCACCCTGCTCAACACCTGCATCACGTAACTGAATGCCTTCGCTAAGCGCGAAGCGATCAAGGGCCGCCATTGGGCGTCTAGCATGGAACGTTCGACCCGGCGCATGAACATCGAAACCGTGCTCTAGGGGCTCAAGCCCTTTGTGCTGCGACCATTCGTTGAAATCCCCGGCAATGACAGTGTGCGCACAGGAGGCCGTCGCATCACACAGCGCATTCAGCTGAGCCCGTCGGTCACGACGCATCAAGCCAAAGTGGGCCGCAATTACGCTCACTCCCGCGCCAATATCGAGATCAAAACGCACAGCTCCGCGCGGCTCCAGGCCCGGCAATTTCAATCGCTCGACATGAGACACTGCAAACCCTTTGCGGACCAAAACAGCATTTCCGTGCCAGCCAAGACTGATCCCGTTCTCCGACAACTCAACAAGTTGAAAATCAGTTTCGCTCTCGATCATCATTCGAGGCAATGCCGGTTCGCGAACTCCAAGCCGTCTGTCGGCCTCTTGCAACACTACAACATCGGCACTCAGGGTGTTAATAACGCTCAATATCCGATTTGGCATACGCCTTTGGTCAAGGCCGCGGGCCTTGCGAATATTATAGCTGGCAATTCGTATCGCGTTGTTCGTCATAGTTTCGATATAAGTACCGGAATGGTATAGTTTAACCCCTGAGGGGATGCGGCCGATGCAATTGATCAAAAACACCAGCCCACTGATGCTTGTGATTTGGGCCCTTCTCTTGTTGGCTGGATTGGTTGCTTTGGGTCTGTCCCGCTGGTCTCTCGCCTTTGTCAGCTTGGCCACTTTGGGCCTCTCACTTGTCCCACCTATTCTTGCAGCGCGCTGGTCATTTACCCTGCCGGTGCCCTTCCTTATGGCTACGACACTGTTCTTCTTCGGGTCAATTTTCCTAGGCGAAGCCTTCGATTTTTACGAGCGGCTATGGTGGTGGGATTTGGCGCTGCATGGGCTATCCGCCATCGGTTTTGGGCTGACCGGGTTTCTATTTGTCTTTATGCTTTTTGATGGCGACAGGCTCGCAGCTCCGCCATCGGCCATCGCCTTCATTACCTTCTGTGTCACCATGACGATCGGGGCCACTTGGGAGATATTCGAGTTCTCGATGGATATGATCTTCGGGTTGAACATGCAAAAATCTGGCTTGGACGACACGATGGGGGACCTGATTGTGGACGCTGTCGGCGGTCTCATCGCGAGCGCGACCGGGTACTACTATCTCATCCATAATTCCGCGGGTTTGCTAGGAAGCAGCTTGGCGCAATTTATTGAACTAAACAAAGATCTGTATCAAAAATCCATAAGCCGCTTAAAGAAATAGCCTCTCAGCCAACCTTTAGAACAGCTCACATCAGGGCAATTTGCGCAGGATAGCATCGCGCTGGTCCAACAAATCAAGCACCATCGCGATACCTGCAGCATTGATGCCGAGATCTTGGTTCAATCGGCGCGCCTTCTTGGCCCGCACAATGCTGAGGCCCCGAAAACGCCAACTTTGGATTGTTGTCCCGCTGGGATTGAGAACACCGTGCTCCACCAATTCAACCACCCAAGCCTCATCCGCTTGGCAAAAGCGGCACAGGTCCTGCAATGACACGATATCGACGACATCGACGTCTGGCTCTGTCTTTCTCATGATGCAGCCCTTTCAAGTTGCGCGCGCGGATCAAAGTCCATTTCCGTGGCCATCTTTTCAAAAACCGCACGTTCCTTGTCTGTTGAGACATTCGGGTTGACGATTTTGAGGGTGGCGAAGATGTCGCCTGCGGGCGTTCCCGGCAAACCTTTACCTTTAAGGCGTAGCTTTTGCCCGCTGCGCGCGTTTGGGGGAATTTGCAGGTCAACTTTGCCGTCGGGAGTTGGCATCACCACATGCCCGCCCAGCGCGGCCTCCCAAGGGGTGATTGGCAAATCAAGGAACAAGTCTTTGACGACCGCATGGTAAATCGGATGGGGCGAAAACGTGACCTCAAGAAACAAATCGCCGCTCGGCCCCGCGCCCAACGATGGTGCGCCTTGTCCTGCCAGCCGAATATGCTGGCCTTCGTAAATACCTTTGGGAATACGAACCGATATATTTCGGTCCTTTAGCGAGACCTTCCCATTCGGTCCAACCACCGGAGACCGCATGCTCAAAACGCGCGCCGCACCTGTGTACGCATCAGCGATGTCGATCTCGATCTTTGCGTGACTGTCTGATCCGCCCTGCCCGTGCATGCCGGCGTGAGGCTGTGCTCCGCGCCGGAACAACGTCTCAAAGAAATCACTATATGCCTCTTGGTTGTCTGGCGCGCCTTGCGAGAAATCCGAACCTCTGCCCCAATCGGGAGGTGGCTGAAACCCACCACCACCCGACGGCGGAGGCTGTCCCAACTGATCATAGGCCGCGCGCTTTTCGGCGTCCTTCAGCACTTCATAGGCCTCATTCACTTCCTTGAATTTGGATGCGGCATCTGCGTCAGGATTGATATCCGGATGGTACTTTCGAGCGGCTTTACGAAACGCCCGCTTGATCTCATCAGCGCTGGCATCCGGCAGGACACCGAGTGTTTTATAATAATATTTGAAGTCCATGTACTCAGGCACCCATCCGTAATCTGCTCCGAACATTTGACATGTCCTAGAAGCCAGCATTTGATCCAGATCAGTTGGCCAAACATCTGCTCTGCCATACTGCCTACAACCCCTAAACGGAGACTGGACATGAAGAACACTACAACCTTATTTGTGCTTGACCAAGACACACCTGACGCCATCGTCCGAGACATGGCCGAGGCGGCCGGGCACGACAATACGCACCTGAAATGCCTGATGTTAGGCCTTTTACCCGCGCTGCCCGCCTATGCCTACGGCATGTCAGCATATGGAAGCATGGCGGTGCCTGATAACTGGGCAGAGCCGATAGATACGGCACGCCGAGCACTCAACTCGCGGGTTCAAGACCTGGAAATCATTTTGAGCAAGAGCGGCGTATCAGGAGACGTTCAATCGTCCCTCTGTGCGGCCGCTGACATAAAGCATGTCGTTACCCAGTGCGCCCAAGTCTCCGATATCGCTTGCATCGCGCCAAACCTGCGACAGTCATCGGATCTCATGCGCGAAACCGCCTATGGCGTGCTCTTCCGTTCACCCGTCGGCTTGTTGTTGAATGCGACCACACCAGTGACCCCCAAGCGTGTGTTTGTTGCTTGGGACAACAGCGCTCCTGCAGCACGCGCCGTTCATATCGCATTGCCGTATTTAAAAGCCGCGCAAGAGGTGGTCGTTGGGTGCTTTGATCCGATCATGACGCCAGAGCATGGCGGCGGTGATACCGGAACTGACGTTGCCGCCTGGCTAAGCCATCACGGTTGCCAAGTGACAGTGACCCAGTACCCCAGCGGCGGACTTGAAATAGGTCAATGTATCTCTCTTCGCGCAAAGGAGTTGGGTGCCGACCTGATCGTAATGGGTGCTTTTGATCGTTCGCGCCTATTCCAGATTGTTTTTGGTGGCACCACACAGACGATGATCGAACAGACTGATCTGCAGGTGCTAATGGCCCACTAAGATCCCTCTGTCTTGACCTCGATCAATGCCACAGAGGCATGCGCAGGCTAAATTGGGCCTGAAATAGCCACAAAATAGGAGACCTTGAAGTGACACAGAACCTAGGAAGACTGGATCGCGGCTTGCGCCTACTCGTTGGCCTGTTCCTAATCGCAGCCCCCTTTCTCAACTTTCCAGTGACATGGGCAAGCTCTGTTTGGACGTATGCAGCGCTGATTGTGGGCGTGATACTAACGGCAACCTCCCTCCTGAAGTTTTGCCCAATCTACCGAGTGCTGGGTCTATCAACCTGTAAACGGTCATGAATGTTGATCACCTCAGCCCGCAGCTCGCGACATGCGGACAGGTCACGACAGATGATATCGCGCTCATCCATGCGACTGGGGTGAAAACCCTCATTTGCAATCGCCCTGATGGGGAGGATCTCGCCCAACCGCTGTTTGAGACGGTACAAACCACGGCCCATCTGGCAGGGTTGCACACAATCTACTTCCCAATATCGGCCACCGGCCCCTCGCACGGCGACTTCAAGAAAATCGCAGATATCGTTGCGACCTGCCCAAAACCGATACTGGCATATTGCGACACGGGTGCACGTAGCAAGGCGCTCTTGAGCAGTGTTTTAGAGGGAAATTCTAACTCGAAAGGCAGCTAACGCCATAGTCGCCGAAGGGGTATCCACTATGAGACGACTTACACTCTTGATTGCGGCGGTGTTGTTGCCCGCCAATATTGCCTTCGCTCAAGATCGGGACGAAGGCGAAGATTTGTACATGACGTATTGTGCCTCCTGCCACGGGGCCGCTGCGCGCGGCAAAGGTCCGATGTCCGCCATCCTCATGCTTGCACCGACCGATTTAACGAAACTCACCACCGTGAACGGCGGCGACTTCCCTATATCTAGGGTCATCGCCCGCATAGATGGGCGGGATCCCTTGGTTGCGCACGGCAGCCCAATGCCCGTTTTTGGCAATTTCTTTGAAGGGCGGGGCAAGACGATGCGTGATGAGACCGGCGTCTTGATTATGACTAGCCAACCGATCCTTGATATGGTTGCCTTCCTTCAGGCCGTCCAAGAATGACAGCGTCCAAATAGATGATCGAGTGCATTATGAACTTCAAAACAGGTCCATTCCTTGGTGCAGTGGCACTGATAGTCCTTGCAGGATGCGAAACATCCTCTCCTTCAGTCGATGCCGCGCAGGGCGCGAACCTTTTCGCGCAAAATTGCGCAGCCTGTCATGGGCAAGATGCGCGCGGTGCCGGGCCGGAAACACTTAGGATTGGAAAAACCCCGCCTGATCTCACCGGCTTATCTCGTAGTTCTGGCGGGGTCTTTCCCCGAGACCGGGTTTTAGACACCATCGATGGCTTCAACCGGAAAAACCATCCGCAAAGCGTGATGCCAGAGTTCGGAGCCGGCGACTTAGGACCGACCGTGATCGTAGGCGACGATGCCAACGCGACCCCGATCCCAGCCGATCTATTGGCGCTGGCCACCTATTTGGAGAGCATTCAGCAGTAGCAGTTTTTATCGTGCGGACGACCGAATAGCTTAGTGTCTTCTGGCGTTCGCTGACGGGTGGCGCATTGCTTGGACCCACATAACAAGCTCGGGCCAAGAACCCAGATCAATACAAGAGCAGTTAATTGAGGGTTTTTGGCATGTGGCTTAGATAGGCGCACATTTCGATCAAGGATCAAAAGAGACGCACCCTCAGTTGACCAAAATGGTCAACACTGAACGGGAAAACGTTCCGCACGCTGAATATCATCGATGACTTTAACCGCGAAGGCTTGGCCATAGATGTGGACTTCTCACTGCCAGCGGCGCGGGTCGTGCGCAGCCTGAACCAGATTATCGCCTGGCGTGGAAAGCCTGCGATGATGCGCGTGGATAACGGCCCAGAATATCTAAGCGGCAAGCTTATCGACTGGGCCGCAAGCACCACATAACGCTCAGCTACATCCAACCGGGGAAGCCGCAACAGAACGCATATATCGAGCGATACAATCGAACTGTGCGCAACGAATGGCTTGGATCCCACATCTTTCACAACATTCAGGAGGTGCAAGATCACGCCACGAAATGGCTATGGACTTATAACAACGACAGACCCAACATGGGCATCGGCGGCATCACACCCGCTATGAAACTGAACCAGTACCAAATGGTCGCTTAATTCTAGTTTCAAACAGCCCCATAAATGGGGGGATTACCCCGTTAGTGCCAGGCAAATAGTTGATATGAACGAATGCTCATGTCACGCGACAAAACAAACCGACCAAGAAGAAAACTCAGGATCAATTTGACGAATAGTGAAAGGGGGACAAACAACATTTCATTGAGACTTTGGCCAAATACAGTTGGCTAGACATATTCTGCATTAGGTTTCAGGACGACCTTACGTTCCGAAGATCATTGTAGCGTACAAAAAGTCACAAAACTGAGTGCGCTGGGTTTGCATTCTAGAACCCGAAACCTGTCGTCGATTTTCGTTACGTCGACGACCGCTTGGCCCCTTCAACCAACAACGTCCGGCTTCCTCAAACGCAGGCCTTCGGCATTGTGAAATTAAGTGAACGCTACGCGGATTGAGCTGCCACTCGCGCACATTTGCGAATGGCAGGTCTTTCCATTTCCGGCGGTCTTTCCACTTAACCCAGTAGAAGAATGTCAGATGCACCGGCACTGCGACGCAGCGCATGTACATCCGCAAGCTCAGGATCTTTAGACCAAGCAATGGCCGCACTCTTGTCGGGAAAGCTGAGCAACGCACATACATTGGGTAGGTCAGGCGCACCGTCTAAGACAGTGAATTCGCGCGAGGCGCTTTCGACTTTGCCGCCATGTTTGGCAAGTGCCGCACTGGCGACATCACGATATTCGACCAGGGCTTCAGGGTTGGTTACGGTAATTTTTGCATAGGCGTAGATCATGATTGTCTCCGTTGATTGATGATGAAGACAACATACCGAATGCCCCACATGTAAAAACGCGTGTATTTGCATGTAAGGCATGCAATAACGCATGCATGAGTGTTGCATGGGATGATTTGCGCACAGTCATGATGTTGGTTCGCCATCGCTCTTTGGCTGGTGCTGCTGAGGCTTTGGGTGTGAATTACACAACCGTTGCACGCAGAGTGCGCCGTGCCGAAGACGCGTTGAACCAATTGTTGTTTGAGCGACTGTCAGATGGCTACAGGCCCACGGAAGCCGCACATATTCTCGCAGTGCATGCGGATCAGATGGAAATAACCGAAAACAGCATGATGCGCCAACTACAGGGCGCTGAAACCGAACTTTCGGGCGTGCTGACGATAACTGCCCCGCAGCTGCTCATTGCCAGCTTTTTGGCACCCGTCATTGACCAATTCACGAAGGCGCATCCACGCATCGAACTGCGCATCCTTGCGACAAATGACCTACTGGACCTAACGCGCCGCGAAGCCGACCTCGCCATTCGAATTAGTAAAAATCCGGGCGATACCTTGACGGGTCTGAGACTTTTGAGACAAGAAAATGCAAGCTTTTCCAGTCAAGATGTAGCGGACCGTATCGCCTCTAAGCCTAAGGAGATGATCGATTGGATCGTCTATGACGCCTATCCAAACGTCCCCAAAGGGATTGGGCCAGAGTTTCCCAACAACAACGTAAGGTTTCGTTTCGACGATATGGTCGCAATGGTCGGTGCTGCTCAGGCAGGGCTAGGAGTTGTCCGAATGCCGGTGTTCCTTGGACGTGCCACAGCGGGGTTGGTGCAGGTTCCTGTTCTACAACCGCAACCTTATGCCGATATTTGGGTGGTGGGACATCCGGACGTTTGGCCCTCTCAAAAGCTACGCGCATTCCGCGATGTTCTAGTGGGTTACTGTAAAACGCACCGTCAGCAGTTTGTAGCCTAAGAGGGATTATTTGGAGCATTTACGTAGATCGGACACTCTGTGTGCGGTGGTGAGTGAAAGGGTTAGGCCCAATCCGACGTCAGCCGCACGTTGTCCAAAGGACCGCTTTTCAATAGAACACCCTAGCAAAAACGAAAGGCTCCGTCGCAAGAACAAAAACCGAAATGTCATCTAAAAAGTGTGGAACGTCGCGCATCTTCGACTCGATCAAGCGGGTTTTCTGAATCCCATCAATGGGCGCGTCACGCAACGTTGACCCATACGTCAAGCATTCCTAACCCAGAGCGGACTTTCACCGCTGCTGGTGCCTAGGTCGGCAACGTGGGCAAAACGAGCTTTCGCGGCGCTTGCATCAATGTCAGCTTCCACATTCTGGTTGTTGCCGGTTAGATGTCTTTCTCGCTTTTTGCACCAATAGCGCAACGTTCAAAATGGCTAACCCAAACGAAAAAGCCCACACTAAAAACTCGTGCGGGCTTCCCAACTTTATCAGCTGGCTGCTTCGATCATTGCAACCGCTTCTTGCGTGCTCCACACAGCGTTCGCGATGAAGCGGAAGTTGGTCAAAGCGGCCAAGTAGCCATCGCCGTCTGGGATGATCGCAGCTGCAGTCGCGTCCTTAACAACAGCAACTTCAAAACCTTGCTCTATCAGTTCACGCATGTGAGATTCAGTGCACAAGTTTGCTGACATACCTGACAGGATGACCTGATCAACACCTTGCTTACGCAATTGCAGGGACAGATCATTCGTGTCGTTACCGTAAACTTTGTGCGGCGATGTCACGATTGTTTTGCCATCGTTGATGTATTTTTTGTACTGCGGCATCCAGTCGGCGCCAGACCCGTCAAAACCCTCGAGATTCAATGGGCCTGGCCGGTCAAACATACCAATTTTGTGCATCAGCTTTTCCAGCGCGCCCTCGAATTTCCAACCATGGTCGGTCGGGTAGTAATAGTGCGGCGACACGGCAACTGTAATGTCCGCAGCTTTTGCAGCTTTAAACAAGGTTTCGATGTTTTCGACAGTGTTGTTCTCTGTCACAGATGCACCTACCACGCCCCACGTCACGCCATCGGGGCTTAGGAAATCGACCTGAGGATCAGTAACAACCAATGCAGCACGGCTGAGGTCCAGTTTCATGTTAGAAGGTGGCAGAACGGAATTTTCTGGATCTGCATAAGGGCTTGCCGTCTGGGCAGATGCCGTTGTTGCAGTTGTTGCAGCTGCCGCGGTTGCCGCTAAACCTCCGCGCAGAGCTGCGCGGCGAGAGATTTTACCGTGCTTGTGGTTTGGATCATCGCAATTACACATCTTAGCATTCCTTTTGTTGGTCGGATGTATCCATTTGATACGATGCTGTATGTGCCTTTTCGTCTTGATATGGTCGCATAGAAATAAAATAGGTGTCTTTTCGTCCAAAAACGGGATCAAAATGGGCTCATGAAATTTGACCATATCTTTGACGAACTGGAAATCACGACAAACCCTTTCGCCATTTGCCAATTGCAAGGGACCTGTAATCTTGGTCTTGAGCGCGATGCTTCTGCAACGTTGCACTACATTCTATCTGGTGAAGGTGAAATCATTGTGCGGTCTCGCGCACCCTTAAAGGTTTCCCGTGGATCGCTTGTGCTTATCCCTGCGCTGCAAAGTCATGCACTCCACAGTTTTGGCGTGACCAGCGACCCGGTGCCAAAATGTAAACCTGCCGCTCTGAGCCTTGGACATCTCATGGCTACATCCGATTGTGGTGGAGAGGGGCAATTGATTGCCCTTTGTGCCCATGTTGATGTTGGCTTGCGCGGGGTCGCAGACATCATTGATCTGATACGTGAGCCACTGATCGAGAATGTTTCGTCGCCCAACCGGATGCACACGACCTTACAAGCCTTGCTGTATGAAATAGCCAATCCCGGTCTTGGCAGCCGGGCCATGATCCGTGCCCTACTGACGCAATGTATGATCGAAATGCTCCGCAAACGGTTGGCCGTGTCCGATAACGCATTGCATTGGATGGCTGCCTTGGCGGATCCGACGGTATGGAATGCGTTGCGCGCCATGCTCGATAAACCCGGAGACAATCATACTGTCGAAAGCCTAGCAGACAGTGTCAGCATGAGCAGGGCGGCGTTTGCCAAGCGGTTTGCCAGCGCGTATGGATCTGGTCCGATAGAGTTGTTGCGCGACCTGCGGATGCGGCGCGCAGGTACATTGTTACGTGACACAGATATACCCGTAAAACGAGTTGCCGAAATGGTTGGTTTTACATCCCGCAGTGCATTCAGTCGCGCGTTTGAGACAACGACGGGTCAACCGCCTCGGAAGTTCCGAGCATCCTCACTAAAGACGTGACACACCAGATTGATGCAGACTCAAAATTCAATTTCCACCTGCAGGGGGCTATGTCAGGTTTTGACGCTCGTATTGTTAACTATCGGGAGACCGCCGCTTGAGCTGTTGACGCGACCCAAAGGCGGACTTTGGTCACGTTGCAGCATTCAGGTAGTTTGTGCGGGAAGCGAACATTCGCTGCGGTGTGCTTAGAGTTCCGCTATGCGGGACAATGCCGACACAGTGTCTATGGATCAACGAAATTCAATGCCAGAGATGCTGTAAGATGCGCCCAAAGAGAGCCACTGGCTTTCGCTTAAAGTCAAAAGGCGGTACTCAGAACAGCGAACATGGAGGGCTTATATGCGCATTCTCTTTACAGGCGGATCGGGCAAGGCGGGAAAGCATGCGATTTCCTATCTTATTGAAAAGGGACACCGTATCCTCAATGTCGATCAGACCGTCCTGGATCATCCGGGAGTAGAAAATCGCATCGCGGATGTCACCGATGCAGGTCAGATGTTCGACATCATGGCAAGCTACTCAGGTTATGATGAACTTGAAAGTGGCACTGGCGTTCCGCGCTTTGATGCGGTCGTTCATTTCGCTGCAATCCCACGCCTGCTTATGACCTCTGACAATGAATGCTACCGCGTGAATACTCTGGGAACCTACAATGTAATTGATGCAGCGATCAAATTTGGCGTCAGGAAGATCATATTTGCATCTTCGGAAACGACCTACGGCATCTGCTTTGCTGACGGAGAACGCAAGCCCGAGTATTTGCCCATTGATGAAGAGCACCCTGTTATACCCGAAGACAGCTACGCCATGTCAAAAGTTGTAAATGAAGTCACAGCCCGAAGTTTTCAAAAGCGCTCCGGATATGACATCTACGGATTGCGCATCAATAATGTGATTGAGCCCCACGAATACGAGCAAGACTTTCCAGCATATATTGCCGATCCCAGTTTGCGCCGCCGAAACATCTTTGCCTACATTGACGCCCGTGATCTTGGGCAAATGGTTGATCGATGTCTTGAAACCGACGGGCTTGGATTCCAGATTTTCAACGCATCCAACGACGATCACTCGGTTGCCGAAAGCTCCTCGGCGCTCATCGAACGCTATTATCAGGGCGTCCCGGTCGGGGACATTGGATCTAGTGAAACGTTCTTCTCCAACAAAAAGGCTAAGACGGTTTTAAACTTTAAGCCCGAACACAGCTGGCGCATGTATTTGGACGGAAAAGCCAGTGAATAGCCGGCCACTGTGGGCTCGAAGCGGTCTTGCGGCAGCGCAGCGGATCATGTTTGAACCACGCCCCAAAAGCCGCCGTTCCCAAGGCTCAGAACTTCATTCTTTTCAATCAGATGAAGCGGTGACCGGACGTTTGGCGCTTTGAGACTATGAGGCGCTGGACGATGGCTTTGAGCCCATTCCAGACGCGACGAGAAACTTTTTCTTAGAGATTTTCGCTGTTTTGCCTTAATATTGAGAGCGAACCTGATGCAGGCGCGTCGGGTTCTTGAACTCAGGGGGAAATGATATGCGCCTCTTCGTCACGGCTTTCGCACTGTCATCAACTGCATTCCTGGCCAACGCCCAACCATCCGTTGAGCGAGGTGAGTATCTGGTTCGAGGTCCAGCGGGCTGCGGGAACTGCCATACGCCACAAACGCCTGAAGGCCCTGACATGTCTAACGAACTGGGTGGGTTTATGGTCGACAAGAACCCTGCGTTCGAAGCTTGGGCGGTGAATATTACACCGGGTGGGCGCGTCGCTAGTTGGACCGATGATGAACTTGCAAGAGCGATCCGAGAAGGTATTCGCCCGGATGGCACAATTATCGGACCGCCAATGCCGATGACCCTTTACCGCAACTTGTCTGACGATGATCTTTATTCCATCGTAGCTTTCCTACGAACGGTTCCTGCAAGCCAAAATGAAACGCCGTTCTCAACATATAATATTCCGCTACCGCCCGCGTATGGCCCGCCGGTTCAAAGCGTTTCTGCTCCACTTCGGTCGGTAAGCGTCGAATATGGCGAATACCTTGCTGGACCGGTCGCACATTGCATTGAATGTCATACGCCGATGGGTGAGCGAGGACCAATTTTTGATACGCACCTTGGCGCAGGTGGATTTGAGTTCCACGGGCCTTGGGGAACGTCTGTGTCAGCCAATTTAACCACACATAAAGATGGACTCGCTGGCTACAGCGATGAAGAACTAAAGACTATGATTACCAAGGGTATACGGCCCGACGGTTCCAGGATGCTTCCACCTATGGGGTACCATCATTATGCGGCGATGACAGAACAAGATCTGGACGCCGTTGTTTTGTATTTGCGTCAGTTACCACCTCTTCCGAACGGCGGCTAAGTATTGGAGACTGTTGGCAGAAGGGAAGTCCGGGGAAACATCGATTAGCCCTTCAGAAGCCTTGGTTGCGACGATCACAAAGCCGCCAATATTTCTGAGCGTTACGCCGGCGACCATGGGCACGGAATCATCGGGCTAATGAATTATGGACCACAGTCGGCCTGTTAGCCAAGACACCCAGTCGAATGTCCGGGATATCTTATTGTCCGAGAAGCCGTTTGGGACTTGATTTGCGGAAACCATCAGGGCCAGCGGCCGCGTGTGCCGCGCAAACAGGTCGGACACATGTCTGCCTCTGACCAGTGCTAAATCAGCTTCAGATATGTCTTGCTTTGCAGCATTTATCCACACAGGTCGTTCGCAATAGTCAGAAGAGAAGAAACCCAAACCGGTTGTTCGCTGCGCCCGTACTCAATGTCTCAGTTGCGGGACAAAACTGCCGTTGAGCGCAGGAGACACGACCGCTGCTTCCGGCGGCGATCTCAACCGGTCGATGCAACACACTCTGCGGACATTGACGCCGGCCGCAGCGAACTGCAGGTTTGAGCCCAATGCGGTCGGATCAAAATCACGGTTTTTGCGGGTGCAGCAAAGAGGTCGCTTTGGCCGGAAAGATAGACCGCAGTGAGCATTTGGCGACCAACCGCGCAGCACTCAAAACCTCAACGCATTGACAGAGCGCTACCGTCGCAGTTGTATACTCTTCAAGAAACGTTGGCTTCGAGCTGGTGCGTGCGCACGACAAAGGCACCTTAGTGAACCCAGAGCTCTGGCTTGAACGCAATGCCCTAACTGGGCAAATTTTAGCATAGAAAGGTAATCGCAAATGAAATGGATACCTAGGAACTTTCTTTCGGCTGTAAGAGGCGCTTGGTCTGGTCCCGCACTGGTTTTGGTGTTGGGGGCAATTGGTCCCACTGCGGTTGCTGCGGACGAAGCAGATGCCAAGTCCCTTTTGAAAGCCATGTCGGACTATATCGCGTCTCAGGATGCCATTTCATTTGAGTATGATGCCAGTTTGGAAGTCATTACGAAGGAAGACCAACGTCTCGCTCTGAACAGTTCGGGAACAGTTTCACTGGACCGACCCGGGAATATCCATACGACCCGCTCAAGCGGGTTTGTGGATACAGAGACATTCTTTGATGGAAAATCTCTAACGTTGCTCGGCAAATCGGCAAATGTTTACCTGCAGATTAATGCCCCTGGCTCGATTGATGATCTGATCGATATGATGGAGACTAAACTTGACCGATCGCCACCGGCAGCACAGTTTTTGCTCTCCAACCCCTATGATCGGTTGATGGAGGGCGTAACCGATTTGAAGGATTTGGGCAGCGGTGTAATCGGGGGCGTTGAATGTGATTTCTTTGCCTTCAGAACCGCCGAGATTGACTGGCAGATTTGGGTCGCTCATGGCGACAGGCCCTATCCATGCAAGTATGTTGTAACGTCCAAGGATATCGCCGGTGGGCCGCAATATAGCATCCAATTCAACAACTGGATGACCGGAGGCGACGCAAAAAAAGATGGGTTTGCATTCGAAAATACGACAAATGCCACACAAATCGACGCGGCTGACCTCGCTACTAAGATGAGCGAACTGCCAGGCCACTTTAAGACGGGAGAATGACAATGAGAGTATCAAAAAGACTTGGGCTGATCGTGCTCACGCTCATCTTGGGAGCTGGCGGATTGGAGATCGGAGAACGGGTAGGTGTTCCGGGCATCCAAGGCCCTGTTTCGAGCGCTGAAGCTGAAGTCGGACGCCCCCTGACACCGGTAAGCGTGGCCGGCGTAGCTCGGCGGAACAACCGACGGAACTAAGACGTTCATAAAAGCTGACTGTTAGCATGCCGCTGATGAACTCCAGCCAACACTCAAGTTTGGTGCAGCTACGAGTGTTTGCTGGTGTTAGCTGCGTCAAACATCAAGTTCGGCAAACATTGCTAGAACTGGCCTCATTCGCGAGCACTTTAATGGACACGGAAAACAAAGAGACTGGAAATAGTAGGACCAACGGGCGGATGTCGGCGGTTACAATAGTGCTGGCTTTATCCAGTATGTTGTTGTTCTTGGCGCTGGTGTTTGAAGATTTGGGTGAGATCGCAGATGCAGATTGGTCAAACCTGCCGATTGGTCTGATAGTTCGTTATTTGATAGCGATGGGTTTGGGTGGTGCGCTTGCCGGACACATTCTGTCCGGCTTATTTGGCAGAACCGGCTTCCTCGGTTGGCTTCTTGCTATATTCGGTGGTGTTGTAACCGCAACGTTTGCCGGAATGGTTGGAAGCGCCATCGGGCTTGCTCCAGACCTGTTCTTGGATGGTTTTCAGACACGTGATTTCGTCGCGATTGGAGCAGGGGCATTGGTCTTTCCGCTTGCTCTGATCGGCTGGCCAGTACTATTGCCAATTTGGACTGCTTTAGTTTCCACAGCTCATATCCTTGCGCGCCGACGACGATGATGGTTGTAGCGCAGGCCTTGCGCGCTAAGAAGTCATCAATGTTTTGAGCAAGGAATGGCGGATTTGAGTCCATACTGACAGTTGCTGCGTAATGCACGAATGACCGATCTGGGGATGCAAACAAAACGCCTCCTGAAACCCCGGCCCTGACCATCCAACAGTCTCGACAATCAACGCTCCGGTGCTGCTACCCAAAACCAGACATTGCCAGACGAATTGTAGACCGAGCTAATTTTCTGAATCGGCCGGTTTGTTATTGTCATCATCCAGAAGAATGCGGGCTGCGTTGCCGAGCGCGTCATCGTACTGATCAGACCGCACGGTCCACAAAAAGGCAATAAGACCGACAGCCCCAAGAACAAGCGAGACGGGGATCAGGACAACAAGCACATTCATCATACGAACCTTATTCTTTGAGAATTTAAAAGAACAGTTATTGACGAGGCAGACATCGCGAGTGCGGCTGCCAAAGGTGTCGCGAAACCAGCCAAAGCGATGGGTACGGCAATGCAGTTATAAAGTGCTGCGATAGTGAAGTTTTGTTTCGACAGGCTACGGCTTGCCCGTGCAACGCTTAAGACCAATGGAATTGCTGCAAAGCTTGACTTAAGAGCAACAACGTCGGCCGCATTGCGCGACGCTTCAAGCGCAGTTGACGGCGCAATTGAGGCATGTGCCGCCACAAGTGCAGCGGTATCGTTCAGCCCGTCACCAACCATAAGAACTCGGTGTCCCTGTTGGGTCAGTGTCTTCAAACGATCCAGCTTATTTTTGGGCAGTGCTTTGAATGTAACCGGTAACGAAAGTCGATTTGCAACATTCATCGCGGGTCCTTCACTGTCCCCTGTCACGATTTCACAGCCCAGTGTCACTGCGTTTAAGGCTTCAAACACGCCTTCGCGCAGGCTTTCGGACACTTCGATCTGTTGGGCGGGGGTGTCACCTATCTTCAGACCAAACCCTGTGAACTCAGCGCCCAACCAGCTGCCACGGCCTAGCCTTACAGGTGTATCCCCATGTATCCCCTGAATGCCTTGTCCTGTCGTTTCCACTATATCCGTGACCTTGGCAGCGGTCACATCGCGGCTCACTGCGACCAGTGCTTTGGACAAAGGATGCTGGGAGGCTTGTGCAAGTGACTTTGCTATCGCTTTGTCTAGATTGGACAGAACGCCAGACAGATCCACTGAGGCAGTGGTCAATGTGCCGGTCTTGTCAAACACGATATGATCGACCTCGGCCAAGCGTTCTAAGGCGGTCGCATGTTTGACAAGAAAACCTTCGGAAAATAGCCTGCTGATGGCTGCTGTTGACACAGCAGGGACGGCAAGGCCCAACGCGCAAGGGCAGGTAATGATGAGAACCGCTATGGCGACATTAAGCGCCACGCGCATATCGCCTGTAACGGCAACCCAGCCAATGAACGCTGCCAAAGCCAATAAATGCACCGCCGGTGCATAAATTTGCGCAGCGCGATCCGCTAATGCGGTATAGCTGTTGCGACCGTTTTCAGCCGTTTCGATAAGAGCAGCCATGCGTCGCAACGACGTATCTTCACCGACTGCCGTCGCGCGCAAATGCAGAGGTGCGCCAAGGTTGATCTCGCCTGATTGTAAGGCGTCCCCTGCCTTTGCGGTGATCGCGGCGCTTTCACCCGTCAGCAAAGAACGATCCATCAATGCTGCCTCAGACATAAGCTCGCCATCCACAGGAACCCGAGACCCTGCCGCAACCAAGACCACGTCCCCAATCGACAGATTTTGAACGCTGATGGTTTGCGTGCTGTCCCCTGTCAAACGCTCGGCGGTTTGCACCTCGAGCGCCGTTAACTCCTTGGCTGCAGAGCGCGCAGCACTACGGGTTTGATGGTCCATATAGCGGCCAATCAACAAAAAGAACGTAAGCGAGAGGGCCGCGTCAAAATAGGCATGCGCCCCCCCATTGAGAGTCTCGAACAATGACATGCCAGCGGCAAGAAAAATGGCCAGTGATATGGGAACATCCATGTTTAAACGACGGACGCGCAGTGCACTCCATGCGTTTTGGAAAAACGGCTGACCTGAAAAAGCGACAACTGGCAAAGCAATCATCGCAGAAATGAGATGAAATAGGTCGCGGGTGGCATCGGCTGCGCCAGACCATACAGCGACTGACAAAAGCATAACGTTCATCATTGCAAAGCCTGCCACTGCCATACGAAGTAAAAGGGTCTTGCCTTGATCGTCGCGCGCAGCATTCAGCGCATCCAGGTCGAGGGGATAAGCCTCAAAGCCCAAATCAGATAAAGCAGCTTCGATCTGTTTGGGGTCAACGGCCCCCTCAATCGACAAGCGTTTCATGGATAAGTTCACGCGCACAGATCGCACACCAGCCAAAATGTTCAATCCGCGCTCGATTTTGCCGATGCATGCGGCACAATGAATTGTCGGCAGTGAGAACTGCAAAGTGGGGCATGCTAACGCGATGTCTTCAGCCAAAGGAGCCGCAGCACAGGCAGGGCAGGCAGACATCATGATGCGACCTCAACGATGATGCGCTGTTCAAATAGGGTTCCATCATCCGAGCGCGCCCGCAATCGCAGGTTCCAATTTCCATCCTCACCCTGAATGACCGCACGTAGTGCCTGCCCATCAAATTCAAACGCAAGGGCTTCATCTTGGCCTACATGTGTTGCCCGCCCAAACGTTGCCGTCTCAATCACTGGTGCGATGGCCACGCCGTTTTCAAGGATGAAAAGGGACAGAACCTGGCCATTCAGCTTTGCTGATACGTCCCAGCCGAGCGCCATTTGCGCTACGCGATTTTCATCAAAAAACTGGCTGGCAACGTAGGAATTTTTGACTTCTAACCCCGGAAACGTGCGCACCGCATTATAGGCCAGCGTAAGGTTCACTGAGACAATCACCCCAAAGGCCAAACAGAAACAGGTCAAAACATGCCACCCTTTGATTTCCTTGATCATTATTCTCTCCCGTTGAATGTGGTGGCTTGGTTTGCGCGCACGTTTGCATCGAGATCTTCAACCCAAAAGGTCAAATCAGTTATATGAAGTGACGCGGCTGCATCATTGGGGCGCGCGGTGACATAAACCCGTTGCAGGATGGTTGTATCTGCAGGAATTTCGAGCTGTCGCAGACCATCGCGGCCCTCTAGATCAATCCGCAATATCTCGTCACTGGTCAGGCTCAGATGTAGGATACGAGCATCACCCGTCTTGTTGCGTAGTCGGATGTCATAAATGTTGCGCACAGCGCCGTCCGATTGCAACACATAGGTTGGATTACGCACCGGACTGACCGCCAGTTCCAAGTCCGTGCGAATGAACAGCGCATAGAGAAGGCCCACTCCAATCGACACCCACATTGCCGTATAAAGCAGCGTTCGAGGCCGAAGGACGTGTTTCCAAATCGGCGTGGCTGGCGTGCCCGCACGTTCGGCAGGTTCGTCGGACAGTGCCAAATAATCGATCAAGCCGCGCGGCTTACCGATCTTGCCCATCACATCATCACAGGCATCGATGCACAATGCACAGGTAATGCATTCCATCTGTTGCCCGTCGCGAATGTCGATCCCCATAGGGCAAACGTTAACGCAAGCCATGCAATCGATGCAGTCCCCGGTCTTGTTCTCATGTTTCTTTCCGCGCTCTTCACCGCGCCAGTCACGGTATGCGACTGTAATCGTGTCGGGATCCATCATTGCGGCCTGAATGCGTGGCCACGGGCAGGCGTAAATGCAGATTTGTTCGCGTGCAAAACCACCGAACAGAAATGTTGTTGCTGTTAAAATTGCGATGGTTCCATAGGCGACGGGATGGGCCGAGTAATTACCTAAGTCGCGCAAAAGTGTTGGTGCATCCGTAAAATAGAAAACCCATGCGCCGCCGGTTGCAACTGCAATCGCGAGCCAGACGACCCATTTAGTAAGACGCAAGCGCCACTTCCGAATATTCCATTCTCCGTGGTACAGACGCACACGCGCATTGCGGTCTCCCTCGATCCAACGCTCAACTAGAATAAACAGGTCCGTCCACACTGTCTGCGGGCACGTATAGCCACACCAGACGCGCCCCAAGGCGGAAGTGAACAAGAATAGCCCAAGCCCTGCCATGATCAATAGACCAGCGACGAAATAGAATTCGTGCGGCCATATTTCGATCCAGAAAAAGTAAAACCGTCGGCTTGCCATGTCTACCAAAACCGCCTGATCCGGCAAATTAGGTCCGCGGTCCCATCGAATCCATGGCGTCAAATAATAGATACCGAGCGTCACGGCCATGATCCACCACTTCAGATTGCGAAATTTGCCCTTCACCCGACGCGGGAAAACTGGCTCTTGAGCAGCATAAAGTGACTGGCTTGACATGATCTAGGTTCCTGTTCGCATTTTCACCTTAGTCAAGCCAACATCCTGGTGCCTTGATCTGAGTCAAAGAAAAGCCCCGAAACGAAAGTGTTGCGAACAGGTTCGTTTCGGGGATGAGGCCGCAAAATCAATTAAGATTAGGGGCCTTTGCTGCCTACTCGCCTCCTCCCAAGGAATGCACGTAGACAGAAACAGCGCGAACGTCGGCATCGGTAAGACGTTGCCCCCACGCGGGCATGACCCCAAAGCGGGCGTTCTCAACTGTGTATTTCAAAGCCTCCCTATCCCCACCATAAAGCCAGATTGCATCGGCAAGGTTGGGTGCGCCCAAATCACGGTCCCCCGTTGCCTTCTCGCCATGACACGATGCGCAATTGTCCTGAAATAACACAGTACCCATTTCAGCCATGCCTGCATCAAATTCCGGCATGGACAGGCTTGTGACATATTCGACAATTGCGTCTATTTCTTCGGTTTCCAAAATCTCGCTAAAGGCGGGCATTTCGGAATAGCGCGCGTCGTCGTCGGTGTCGTTGCGGATACCGTGGCGGATGGAATGGGTGATATTGTCCATATCACCGCCCCATAGCCAGTCGTTATCAAGTAAATTCGGATAGCCGACACCACCCGCAGCACCCGAGCCGTGACATTGGCTGCATTGGGCGCGAAACACAGACCCGCCACGCGCAACAGCATACCGATTCAGATCGCTGGCTGGGTCCAAGGCAGCCAGTTCAACGGCGGCAAATTCAACGACAAGGCCTTGGTTTTTGGCCTCATGTGCGGCGATGTCTTCGGCGACTTCGCCGCGTGACGAATAGCCAAGAACGCCAGACGTGGCCCCTGACAGCATCGGCCACGCAGGATAGGCAATCGAATAGGCTATTGCCCAAACAATGCAGGCATACAGCGTCCAAAGCCACCAGCGCGGCAGCGGGTTGTTCAGCTCTTCGATACCGTCCCAGACGTGACCAGTGGTTTCAACACCTGTTTCTTCGTCAACCTTAAGATCAGACATTGGGTTGTCCTTTCAACTGTTCACTTAGGCGTTTGGCTGCGCAGTCGTTGCACGCCCCATTGCAGGGAGATTTAGCTGCCTCTTCATTGCGAAACGGGATCAAACTTGCGTCCTCGCGTGCTTGTTTCTGACTCGGCAAGAAGGCCCAAATATAGGCTGCTATCAGAAAGCCAAACATGGCGACCAACACCCAGCTGTCGGCAAGTTCACGTAAGAAGGTATAGGTTTCCATCGGTGCCTCCTATCGGCTTGCATCTGGGGTGAATGTTGAAAAGTCGACCATAGTGCCCAAGATCTGAAGATAAGCGATCAAGGCATCCATTTCCGTAAGTTCCGGCTGCCCGTCAAAATTGGATACTGCGGCACCAGGGTAGCGTTCAACGAGCCCATCCCAATCTTCATCCGGCTCGGCTTGCACCTCGAAATCAGCTGCCGCCTGTTCGATCTGTTCGTCACTATATGGCACGCCCACAAAACGATGGGTCTTAAGCAGCGCTTCAATATGTTTCGCTTCAATCTCGACGTCCGCTAAGAACGCATAGCTTGGCATGATGCTCTCGGGCACGACCGACTGTGGATCCATAAGGTGATCGACATGCCAGGCATCCGAATAGCGCAAACCAACTCGTGCCAAATCTGGCCCCGTACGTTTGGACCCCCATTGGTGCGGGTGATCATACATCGACTCCGCAGCCAGTGAGTAATGCCCATACCGTTCGACTTCATCGCGCATCGGGCGGATCATCTGGCTGTGGCAGGTGTAGCACCCTTCGCGAATGTAGATATCGCGACCGGTCAATTCCAGCGGGCTGTACGGGCGAACGCCTTCTACCTCCTCGATCGTATTTTCCAACCAGAACAACGGTGCAATTTCCACAACCCCCCCGATTGTCACGACCAACAGTGAGAAGGTCAAAAGCAAGGTCGGACTTTTCTCAAGAATTTTATGTTTGTTTAAGATACCCATGATCCTGGCTCCTTATTCTGCCGGAACGGCGGTTGGGTTTCGGTTGGGAACGGTCGTGGTCACGGGTGTTGCCCCGCGAATGGTCATCCACATGTTCCAGCACATGATCAGCGCACCTGATAGGAACATCACGCCACCCAGTCCACGCACGACATACATCGGGAACTTGGCGGAAACGGTGTCAGCAAAGCTGTTCACAAGGAAACCTTGGTCGTCAACCTCGCGCCACATCAGGCCTTCCATAATACCGGTGACCCACATGGATGCCGCGTACAAAACGATGCCAAGCGTGGCGAGCCAAAAGTGCCAGCTGATCGCAGGCATGGAGTACATTTGCTTTCGGCCCCACAGCTTTGGCGTCAGGAAGTATAAGCAAGCAAAGGTAATCATGCCGTTCCAACCCAAGGCACCGGAATGTACGTGGCCGATGGTCCAGTCTGTATAATGCGACAGGCTGTTGACCGCACGGATCGACATCATCGGACCCTCGAATGTGGACATGCCGTAGAACCCAAGTGCCAGAACAAACATCCGCATGATCGGATCGGTGCGCAACTTGTCCCACGCGCCTTGCAGCGTCATCAAGCCGTTGATCATACCGCCCCAACTGGGCATCCAAAGCACGATCGAAAATACCATGCCAAGTGTAGAGGCCCAGTCAGGGAGAGCGGTGTAGTGCAAGTGGTGCGGACCCGCCCAAATATAAAGAAAGATCAGTGACCAGAAGTGAATGATCGACAGTTTGTAGCTATAAACCGGACGCTCTGCCTGCTTTGGCACGAAGTAGTACATCATCCCGAGGAAACCCGCCGTCAGGAAAAAGCCCACAGCGTTGTGGCCATACCACCACTGGGTCATAGCGTCTTGGACGCCCGAAAAGACCTGCACAGATTTGGAGCCCCAGATCGACACGGGCACGGACAAGTTGTTGACCAAATGTAGCATCGCCACAGTGATGATAAAGGAGAGATAGAACCAGTTGGCGACGTAGATATGCTTTTCACGGCGTTTGATGATCGTTCCCAAGAAAACCGCCAGATAAGCCAACCAAACGATTGTCAGCCAGATGTCGACGTACCATTCGGGTTCTGCGTATTCTTTGGACTGAGTTGCCCCCAGTAGGTAGCCGGTTGCGGCCAGCACGATAAAGAGCTGGTATCCCCAAAAAACAAACCACCCCGTGTTACCGCCCCAGAGGCGCACAGCACTGGTGCGTTGTACAACATAGAACGATGTCGCAATCAGCGCGTTGCCACCAAAAGCAAAAATCACCGCACTGGTGTGCAAAGGGCGCAGGCGACCAAAGTTCGCATAGGGTTGCGCCCAGTCAAAGTTCAATACCGGAAACGCCAGTTGGAACGCGATAAACGTCCCGACTAGAAAACCGGCGATGCCCCAAAAAGCTGTGGCAATCACGCCTGCACGTATAACACCATCAAAGTAGGCATCTTGGTTAACGGCTCGCACTGGCTCGTCTGTGCGGCGCAAGACCCAAATGAACATTACAAACGCGATGACCATAATCAAGAACGCATGGATTTGATAGGCAAGGTCATGCGCCCAACTTGTTGCCAACGCAGAAAAGAAGGTAACAAGACCGAGCGCGATTAGCTTCACATAGTCCATGAAAATTCCCTTAAGTCAAAACAGCGCGTAAAACGCGTTACAATAGGGGCTTCTTAGAATGTGGAAAAAAGCTGCACTTTGATCTGGATCAAATTTGGCAACAAGCTAGCGCGAAGATCAGTAAAAAACGCCACCATCAGCGTCATCACCCGTTTCGTCGTGGAGTGCGGCATGGTCTTTTACAACGAACTGACGACGGTCCGAGAAATCAATTACGCCATCCTTCTTGAGCGCATTGAACTGGCGACTGACCGTTTCAAGCGTCAGCCCAAGGAAGTCGGCAATTTGGTCCCGCGTCATATGCAGGTTCACCAGTTGATCGGCGCTAGCCCCAGTTGGAGCAGACCGCCTAATTAACATCTCAATAAACGTACAGATCTTCTCGCGCGCGGTTTTACGGCCCAGCAGAACCATCCAATCACGCGCAGCGTCCAGTTCGTCCAAGGCAAGTTCCATTAGCCGTTGGGCAATTTGGGGCGTGTCCTGCACCAGTTTTTCAAACTTTTCGCGGTGGAAACAACACAGCGTCACATCGTCCGTTGCCACAACATCAAAGTCGATGGTGTTGCGGCCTGGCCTGCCAATGAAATCTGATGGTAACAACAGTCCGACCATCTGAGTACGACCATCTTCCATTGTCTTAGCAAGCGTCGCGACACCTGTTACAATACTCGCCACATATTCTAGCGGTTCGCCACGCCAGAATATGGTTTCTCCGGCTTGGAACGAACGATAATCTTTCATTTTTTCCAACAGGGCTAACTCATCTTCATCGCACCTCGCGCACACAGCGCGGTGACGGATCGGACAATCAGAGCATTGGTTTTCTATAAGAGCGGGAACATTCATATTGTTGATCTGTATCAAAGAAACGTTGACTAGTTCATTGTTTAAAGAGCCACATGGAAAAGATCGATACCTTGCGCGACTATGGACTTTTTGACGCATTGGTCCCCCGTTACAGAAGCTACCCACCTGCAAATCACTTTGTGGACCGCGTGGGCCAGCAAAACCAGGAAAACTGGCTGGGGATGGTGCCAAGCGGGTCGGATGTTTCGGTCTATATTCATATCCCGTTTTGCAAACGCTTATGTTGGTTTTGCGCATGTCGCACCCAAGGTACAAGAACCTTGCGGCCAGTCGATGCATACGTTGAATTTCTGATCAAAGAATTATGGGGTGTCAAAAAGCAACTGGCTCCTGATGTTAAGGTGGCGCGGTTGCATTTGGGCGGGGGCACACCAACCATCTTATCGCCTGGGACGATGACTTTACTACTGAACGAGGTATTCAAGGCCTTTCCCAGGAGCGCGCAGTTTGAATTTTCGGTCGAAATTGACCCTACTGAAGCATCTCGAGATCTATTGAGCACCTTGATTGATCACGGCCTAAACCGCGCAAGTCTAGGCGTTCAAGACTTCGCACCGCGCGTGCAAGACGCCATTGGGCGGCCACAATCGCTTGAACAAACCCGTGATGTCATTGCGTTCTTGCGTGACAAAGGGATCACGGCCCTGAACCTAGACGTTTTATACGGACTTCCCCATCAGACTGTTGAAAGTTTTGGTCAGACCTTGGATCATGTCATTGGCCTGAAACCCAACCGACTCGCCATCTATGGCTATGCGCATGTCCCTTGGATGTCCAAGCGGCAAGTGATGATCAAAGAAGCTGATTTACCCGGCAGCGAAACACGGTTTGCGCTGGCTTCGATGGCACGTGCGCGTCTGCAAGACACAGGGTTTGAAACCATCGGTATTGACCACTTTGCGACCCCGCGAGATGGCTTGTCCAAAGTGCAAGCGAGCGGACAGGTCCGCCGGAATTTCCAGGGTTATACCGACGATCAATCCCAAACGTTGATCGGCATTGGGGCCTCTGCCATTTCTAAGTTTCCTCAAGGGTATTTGCAAAACGCGGTTGCAACATCCGCCTACCAAAACAGAATTACACAGACCGGTCTTGCCGCGCACAAAGGCTATGCGATGAACGGTACTGATAAGTTGGTGGGCTGTATCGTAGAGGACCTGCTTTGCCGATTCGAACTGAACACGGCTAAACTGGCACTGGACTTCCCCCAAGGCCAAAGTGCCGTTCGCGAAATATGCGTCTTGTTGGTGCGCCAATTCCCCGATGTGTTTTTCATCAATCAAGCGGGATTGAAAATGCATGATTGGGCGCAACCGTTAGTCAGGATCATCGCCAATGTGGTGGACGAATTTACAGCAACTGAATTATCCCATTCGACGGCAATCTAGCGTGAGGAGACATGACACTCCAATCAACAAACATTCCTAAACTTCGCAAACCTACGCTAAACGACTTTAGGTCCAGCATGGCTTTGGGGGTTCAGGATTTCTTGGCAGCACCACGTGCTGCGGCCTTCTTTGCAAGCTTTTTTGTAGGGGCAGGTATCATGATGGCCCTCATCACCTATTGGACCGGACAAACCTTTTGGTTGGTATTGGCTGTCTTGGGGTTCCCACTAATCGGAACATTAAGCGCTGTTGGGTTCTACGACATCAGTCGACGCCTGAACGAAAGCAGATCAATAAAACTGCGTGATGTCATGCAGTTTGTTTGGTCCTTGCGGAAGGGTCAACTGCCTTGGCTCGCAACAATCATTGTAGTTATTTTCTTATTCTGGTTTTTTCTAGGCCACATGATCTTCGCGTTGTTCTTAGGTTTATCGCCCATGACCAATATCACAACATCTCTAGAAGTCTTCGTGTCTCTCCAAGGTGCTATGATGCTTGGTCTCGGATCCGTAGTTGGTGCTGTTTTTGCCACTTTGGTCTTTGCGCTTAGCATCCACGGCATTCCTATGCTGGTTGACCGTGACATAGATTTTATGACGGCGGCACTCACATCAATCTCAGCCGTTGCAAATAGCCTTCCACGCTATCTAGCTTGGGGAATATTTATCGGACTTATGACATTGATTTCGATGTTGCCTTTGTTCCTAGGCCTCTTCATTTCAATGCCAATCCTTGGCCATGCGACTTGGCACCTTTATCAAACACTGTTGGGTGATGGTGCTTAAAAAGCACCTAGTTTTCTTCATCGCAGCCAATAAGATATTTTCCAGAACGACTTGCATGACACATTCGCGCCGATAAGAGCGGATTTAGAAAATTCATATAAGAAATTTCCTAAGGCCTCACTTGCTCGTCTGTAGAATTGTGGCATTTCTTTTCTATGTCCGCTTTCAAACAAACTACAAACCCTCGTCACATCTGCAGCGAAAGCCGCTTCCCACCCATGCTGCATTTCGTTGCGTGTGCAGCATGGAGAAAGCGATCATAGGTGATAAAATTGCGAAGGTAGGTTTCGCCCGCAAAGTAGACCTTAGTGCTACCCGCAGCGAATGATGGCTTGGAGCCCTGAATGACAAATACTGCACGGTGCAGGGATGTCAGTTTCGCACGCATCACCTCATAATCAAAGCGGTAAGAGAACCTACTGACTGGAAGTTATGCCACCATCGACGTACATTGTTTGCCCCGTGACAAAGCCAGATGCAGGCGCGCAGAAAAATAGCGCGGGCCCGACGACATCTTTGGGATCGGCGATCCTTCCAAGTGGAATACGGTCAAGCAGACTTTGACGAAATTCATCGTTTTCCATGACGTGTTTGATCATTTCCGTATAGACAAAAGTAGGTGCAACGCCGTTAACCGTTATACCCTTTGGTGCCAGCTCCATCGCATGCTGTTTGATCAACATGACCATCCCGCCTTTGGTACTACAATAAGCGGAATAACCCCTGTCACGCAGCCCAAACTGAGAACGAACTGATAGTAAGTGGACTTGTTTTCCACCATTGCTGCCAGCAATTTGTCGTTTGGCGACGGCTTGCGCCAGAAACATCGCCGACTTCAAGTTCACCTGATAAACTTCGTCAAAGGCCTCTTCGGTTACTTCAAGCAGAAGCTGTTCCTTTTGGGTACCTACGCAATTCATCAAGATGTCAATTTGACCATAGGCATCCATCGTATCTTGAACCGCTCGGTCGATATCAGCTACGGATGTTGCATCAACAGCAATCCCCGTGGCATCTTGCCCCGCGTTTGAAAGCTGAGCAGCCAATTTTTTAGACTTTTCAAGATCACGCCCGGCGATCATGATTTTGGCACCAGACAACGCAAGCCCCCAGGCGATAGCCTCGCCTATGCCACCATAACCCCCAGGTACAAACGCTACTTTGCCTTCTAAATCAAACTGGCCCGAAAGCTCTTTTTGAAAGTCAATTTTTGGAGTTATGCTATTCATTTTGGTTTCCTAAACAATCCTAAGTCACTTACGGCTATCACCGGAATTAGGCAGGAACAAATATCGGGTGTATTCCGCGATCATTGTCGGGGTGAAATTGCAGGCATTTACCTACGAGCCGCGGAGGTCCGCTTTGCCCCGCATAGCAGACATCGGTGCACGGTGCATCTAACGACAGCTTTGAGTCTTTAGTGACCGATGCTGCGGCATGTAGATTTGGTACTAAGGGCGGATTGCGGACTTTCGCTGCGCTTCGCACGGAGGTCTGCAATGCGGGGTGGCCTCAACTGGTCGACGCAACACTTTAATCTTTAGAAAGAGATGGAGTGTTTTGAATGAAGTATCGTCGCAGGATTTACTATTCAGCTGAGCAGCGTGCCGAGATCTGGGATCGATGGCAACGTGGGGAGTCGATGAGTTCGATTGGGCGGGTCTTTGATCGCCAATCGTCGTCGGTATTTTCGGTCATCTCACCTACGGGCGGGATACGGCCGCCGGATCGCAGGCGTGGCAGTTCTGCATTGAGCCTCTCTGAGCGCGAAGAGATATCCCGCGGGCTGAGTACCAAGCAATCCTTGCGTGCGATTGCACGCCAGTTGCGACGTGCGCCCTCAACGATCAGCCGGGAGGTGCGGCGCAATGGCGGATCAGTCGGCTATCGTGCGTCTAGTTCAGATCAGGCTGCTTGGAACCGGGCTCTGCGTCCAAAGATATGCAAGCTGGCTTGTCACCCGACATTGGCCCGCGCAGTATCAGCAAAGCTACGGCGCAAGTGGTCTCCCGAGCAGGTTGCGGGTTGGCTCAAACGGGCGTTCCCGGAGGAGGCGCACAAACAGGTGTCACACGAGACTATCTATCGAAGCCTTTATATACAGGCACGTGGCGTTCTCAAAAAGGAGCTGCTGGCGCACTTGCGCGCAAAACGCACAGTCAGGCGTTCCCAGCATGCCAGCCTAAAGCGCAACGGTAATGGCCAGATTAAAGATGCTGTGTCCATCAGCGAAAGGCCTGCATCCGTCGAGGATCGCGCTGTTCCGGGTCACTGGGAAGGCGACCTGATTGGCGGATCGAAGAACAGCTATATCGCGACCCTGGTCGAGCGGCATTCACGATACGTGATGTTGGTGAAAGTCGCGAACAAGGACACTGAAAGCGTCGTCACTGCGCTGATCAAGTCGGCTCAGAAGCTGCCGCGAGAACTTTACAAATCCTTGACGTGGGATCGTGGCAAAGAGCTAGCAGATCATCCGCGCTTCACACTGGCCACGGATGTCGATGTCTACTTCTGCGACCCGCAGTCACCTTGGCAACGTGGATCAAACGAGAACACCAACCGGCTTTTGAGGCAGTATTTGCCAAGAGGAACCGACTTATCCGTTCATTCTCAGGCAAAGCTCAGCGCAATTGCAAGGCAACTTAACGAACGTCCTCGCAAGACCTTGCAATATCAAACCCCAGCAGAGAAGTTCGCTGAGTGTGTTGCATCGACCGGTTGAGGTCGCCGGACTTTCCCGACATTCGTTTTTCCCACTTCGCTCACGCAGCATTCTCTCGCGCGCGCAGCATCAAAATTCTCTCGCACGCGCAGCATCAAAATTTTGGCGGCGCAGCATCAAAATTTTGGCGGCGCAGCGATTTTCACCAAACCAGCCATTGGATCGGGCAAAAACGGGTGGACTCCAAACTGACCTTTCGCTGCGACTTGCCGGAACTGGAAGTGAGCGGATGGGGTCGTCTAATCGCATAGTGTTTTGCAAGCACTTTTTCCCATAACCCAGCAATCGCGGTACCTTTTCGGGCTCCTACGTAGATTGGCAAAGCTGGTCTTGCACTTTGCTCCTGAGGGTCGAGATCTCGTATGCCGGGTGCAGGGTCGTCTTCGCGGTCGACATATAGCCGCCGCATGATGGGTTTAGCAGGTGGAGCTTTCAATGTGGATGACGCACTCAACAGTGAATGCCGGTGCAGCCCATCAAACGGAATTACTCAACCCACGTCCCGGCAGGGACGTCTCGCCGCGCTCAGGATGTCGAGCGCAAGAGGGTGTTTAGAGGCTTAATGGTTGAGCAATCGGATTGAACGCTGATCCGGTTTTCAGCATCGCATGCATTGTGACTGCCAATTTGCGTGCCAATGCGACTGCTGCGCGTTTCGTGCCAACACGTTCCTTAAGCTTGAGCGCCCATGTTCGCAGATCACTTTGCATCTTTGACCGGGTTAGGATGACGAGTGCGGCCTCGTAAAGGAGCCCTCTGAGATGTCGATCTCCGCGGCGAGATACCCTGCCGCTGTAATCAACCTCCCCAGATTGGTATCGTCGGCTGGTCAGTCCGAGCCAGGCCCCGACAGCGCGTGAGTTTTTGAAGTTACCCGGATCTTCAATAGCTGTCGCATAGGACGTGGCTGTAATTGCACCCACTCCAGGGATGGTCATGAGAAGTCGACAGGCGTGGCTTTTGCGCGCCACCGCGAGCAGCAGTTTTGTAAGATCCGCTGCGCGCATCCGCATGTCGTGCCAAGCATTCAACAGTGGCAATAGAATGTTGGAGAGCTCGGTCTGATCCACCAGAAGTCTACGAACATTTGCGTCAAAGCTGCGTCCTTTGCCCGAAGGCACAATCAATCCGAACGTCTTCATGAGCCCACGGATTTGGTTTGACAATTCGACTGTGATCCTGACCAGTCGAGTTCGCGCAGCTATCAGTGAACGAGCAAGCATACTGTCATAACCTTTCACGCGAACCTCTCGATAAAAACCGACCTCAGCTAACTGAGCCAGACCATCTGCATCATTTGCATCCGTTTTGTTCGCCGCCATGTCGAGCGCCGCCTTAGCGTGGCGTGCATCGATACAAATAGCAGGCAGTCCCTCTTCCTTCAAAGCATGATAAAACCACACTGACAGCGGACCAGTTTCGAAAATCACCCGCACGACGCCGGGTGCGCGCTTTCTAACAATTTGCGCAATTCGCGCTGGATCTGAATTGCATTTCCCTCGCCAAACGCGCGCACCTGCGCGCCGAATGGAAATCGCAGTCTCTTTCATTGATACGTCGAGTCCGATATAATCGGCCATGGCTGTTCTCCAATGATGCTTGGGCCAGACACCTCGTCATGAGCCCGTATTTTCATCTTATCGGGGAACAACCACCATCAACTTCTTTTGAAGTTTCATGGCGACTCATCCCGCGATTACACCATGTGGATGGCGTCTGCAGCCAACGGTCGCGCTTTGCGGCATACTGTAGAAGTCATCTTCTGTCAGGAAAGGAACCCCACCATGGAAGTTACAACAGTAGGACTGGATCTTGGTAAGGACGTTTTCCAAGCTCACGGTATCACCTCGGACGGTACAGTCGTCTTCAATCGAACAATTCGGCGTAGACAGTTGCTCAAGTTCTTCGAGAAGTTGCCGTGTTGCCTTGTCGGGATCGAAGCCTGCGGGTCGGCTCATCACTGGGCGCGTGAGCTGACCGCAATTGGTCATGATGTACGGCTCATGCCTGCGGCCTACGTCAAGCCGTATGTCAAACGCGCCAAGACCGATGCTGTTGATGCAGAGGCGATTTGCGAGGCCGTCACGCGACCCACGATGCGATTTGTCGCTGTAAAATCGAAGGAACAACAAGCACTGTTGACCATCCATCGGGTGCGTCAGCTTATCGTCCGCCAAAAGACCCAGATGTTGAACGTGATCCGCGGTCTTCTTCGTGAATTTGGCCATGTGGTTGGAAACGGACCAGTCGCCGCAATGCGTTTCATCAAGACGTTCCAGACGGATGATAGTTTGGACATGCCTGATGTGGCGAAGAGCATGCTCAAAACACTCTGTGAACAGGTTATTGCTCTCGATGAGCGGGTGACTTTCTATGACAAGCTGATTGAGTATCACGCTCGGATCGACGAGCGCGCCAAACGGATCAGGACAGTGCCAGGCGTCGGCCCATCACGGCCTCAGCCATTGTGGCCACTATCGGTGATGGCAAGCAGTTCAAGAACGGACGCGAGTTTGCTGCCTGGTTGGGGCTTACGCCGTTGAACAGGTCGAGTGGCGGAAAAGAGCGGTTAGGCAGGATCAGCAAGAAGGGTGATCGATACCTCCGACGATTACTTGTGATTGGCATGACCTCTCAGGTGCAGCGTGCCCGTGGGTATCCGGAGCGGGTGCATCCATGGATCATGCAACTTCTTGAGCGCAAACCTGTTCGCCTCGCAACTATTGCGATGGCAAATAAAGCGGCGCGGATCATCTGGGCGATACTCACCAAAGAAACGTACTACCACCGCCAAACAGCGGCATAGAAGGAGTTAACTAAACCCGAATTGCAAGACGAATGTCATGATGGCACGTGTGGTCATCCGAAAACCTGAAATCCCGTGCTTTGTCCTGAACTCACAGGTTCGCGTTGCCGATTGGGAGCAGGTTTGCGGAACCCATCAAGGCCAGCGGCAAACATCGACGCCGCGATCAAAGGCCGGACACAGGACCGTACTGACCAACCGCGTAATCAACACATTTTATCCTTGCAATGCAGACGCCATCCACACAGGATAAACCAGCCTGATGCGACTGCAGCGCAGATCGTGGCGTCGACACACGATACAGACACACAGGTTCTGCGGCAGCGCAGCGCGAATTCCCCATACCAGCCATTCAAAGCATGCCAAATCTCCAAAATCCAATCCGACTGGTCGCCGTGCCCATACGAGACGGCGGGCTTTGAGACAGGCGATGCGCCAGAATGTCCGCCTGTGGTGGCATACAGGCAGTAGTTCCAGATACGGGCAGCCAAGGAATTGGTACTGTCGCCAGACGGACCGCCTATCGTTTTGATGATGAGTGCTTGTGCCTTAATACGGTAGCAGGCTGGTGCGCAACGCTGCACGCACCTCGCGTGTCTTTAGCTACAACCAATGGAGCGGAGATCACTCAATTAACTCGAAGTCGTTCAGAACCCACGTTTTTTCAATGTAGCCTTCAAGCGGGCCGTAGAAGCGGAAAACTGTGAAGAACCCCTTGGATGGGTCGGTCTTGATCCAGTTCGCCTCGAATCCCTCAGGTGCCGATTGACCGAAATACAGATCCACCGAGCCGTCCGCGTTGACCACCGGGTCTGTCGGGCTGCCAACCGTGATTTGGCCGTCCGATGCCAACAGTCCGCGGGTGGCCGGATCATAGGCCGTTACGGCCCAGAACCGTTTGACCGGCGTATTTGCCGGGACGTTCAGCCGGTAGGACTTGCTCCCATCAAGAAACCCCCCATTCGCATCCCTGAAGGACGTGAGATAGGCCGTCCCCACACCCGGGGTGGTCGACAGCAGGTTGGGCGACACCACAATCGCCTGGTAGTGCCACAGCGTGCGGGCATCGATGTCATTGGCGCCGCTGTCCCGGGTGAACTCGGTATTGCGAACGAACATCTTTTCCCACTGCCGCTCCGGCCAATAGCGGATATCAGTCTCGCGCGATGCGTAGACGATGGCTCGCGACATAGCCGTGCCCTGCTTGGCCCCCTGATCGAGAATTGCGGCCATGCGCGCATCCGGGGCGAAGGGTTTTCCCTTTTCGATGCCCAGAGTGGCCAGACGACCGAGTTGCTCGGGGTCAAACAGTTCGGACGGCTCGTGCTGAATGATCTCGTTCAGCATCTCGAAGACCGTTCCGTCCTCTGGAGGAAGCGGGTTCATGCCCACCTCGCTTGTGTTGACGTAAAGCGCCTCGCGCGGGCCGGTCTCAAGCGGGTAGACCTTGAAATTCTGCTCGAACCACTCCACCGCCTTGTCGCCGGTTCCAACATCGACGAAAGCGCGCATCATGGTCCAGATCCGGTGGCCGGGCGAGCGCAGCACAAAATATCCGTCGGGAACGGCGCCGTCATAACCAGGGGGCAGGAAAAGGTATTTCCCGCCTTCCCCCTTGTCCGGGCCAGTGGCGCCAAAATCGGTCAGGTACTTGAACACCGCGTCATTGGCGGTTCCGTACATCCCCGCCGGTATCTCGACAACGGTGGGCCCGTCGACGCCCAGGTCCAGCGAGGCGAAGGCGTAGATGGTCGAGTTGTTCCCGGTCAGATATGGCTGATTGGAGTTCATGTAATTCGCCATCACACCAATGTCTGACGAAGTTTCGAACTGAAGATCACGGGCCTGGGATTTCACAATGCTGTAAAGCGACAGCGCTGGCAAAAAGTCCATATAAGCTTGCGTGGCGCGTTGCAGATCCAGCTCATCATACAACGCCTGCGCGGACTCTTCGGTCGGGAATCCACCGCCAACGAATTCCATTTTACCGAAGTCGGTATCTATGCTCATCGGCGCGGATCGGAAATCGCTGCTGGTTTGTGGCGCACCGGGGTTGGTGAACAAATCGCCAACAGGCTGGGCCTCCTGAGCCAAGGCGCTGGTGGCCATGCAAGTCGAAACAAGAAGGGCGGCTGTCAAAGTTCCATGCATCATTTTCTCCATTTATACTATTTGGCAAACTGAAAGTTGACGCCAGCAAATACGCCCCATTCCATCTGTCCATCTCCATCGGACGCCACTGAATATTGCGGCTCGACAAAGTAGTTGATGACGACATTTGGTTTCGTGACCACACGCCCTGCACCAAATCCGATAGGGATGTTGTAGTTGTCAGTCTCAAAGTCGTAGGTCCAGATCGCTGTTGATCTCAGGTACCAGCCATTGCCCACTTGCTTGATTAACAAAGGTTGAAATGCGCCTGAATTAACATCAGCGCGGTCGCTGTCGCCCGCGAAACTGGCCTGCCACGTCAACAGATACCCCCACTGAAATCCAGGTGTGGCCGTATTGAACAACACGTTGGCCAGACCTGCCGACCATTTCCCGGACCCCGTCGCATCCTCGGTTGCGGTCGGAGCCGTGATTTGTGGCCCGATACCAAAGCTAAGGTTGGGGTTACCGGTATCCATCAGATAAGCCGCGAAGACGTTGAAGTCTCCAAGTCCGTTGGTTTTTCCACCATTGAAAGGATCGGGAAAATCGTTGATGGGCAAAGTAGCACGTACCAGCCAATCTCCTCCAAAGGCAGAAACAGGTAGAGCGCCTCGCAGAAAGAACGAATTGGCAGTTGAATCTGTTCCAGTCAGAGAGCCGTTGTACTGGTTTTGCAAATTGAACGTCTTGAACGCCGCGAGAGGATTGTTGGCCTGCGCCAGAGATGCAGCGTCTGTCCCCTGCGCCGCGCTGACAAGTGGAATGAATGCCGCAGTCGTGGCACCAAGAATGATGGCCGCGGATATTTGCTTCAAGAACGTCATTTTCGTCTCCTTCGCTCAATCACTGTTAAGGGCTCAAGACAGTGCCCGGGATCTATCCCTGACATCTGAACGATTCTGAAGCATCCGTTTGGTCCGATCACGCCATTCAAGAAGAATCCGGTGCCCACCCGCGAGGCTGAGGCAGCGTTTGCAAAGCTGAACGCGTCCTGCTTCGCGGGTGAATGCAATCGATCGCAACATGCGATAGGATGCTTAGTTCGCCGGCGGCACATACGGATCAGGCGTGCCCGGCTGGATTACTGGTTCTTTGGCCAACGACTCCTGATGCTCTACCAGAATCGGCCCAGGCCCCCAACGTACCCATAAATTATCTAATAATGATGGGTCCAAGTTCATTGGATATTCTTCTTTGGGGTCATCATAAAGGTTGAAAAAGCGAACAAACGGAAACTCGTTCAGTATCCCATTACCCAGCCCTCCTTCAAGCTCCTTGAACATCATCTTATAGTTTTGCCACTTCACGCCGAAAATATCGTCACCGACATAGATCACAAAGCCGTCTCGACCGGACTCTTCTTTTTCTCCGAGGAAGAAATCCGTCATATCCATACTGTCGATGACACGATCTGTCGGCACCTCACCACCGGCAATATTTGCCAATGTAGCGTACAGATCAAACTGGTGCACGATCTCGTTGGAGACCTTGCCTGCCGGAACTTTGCCAGGCCAGCGCACAATAAACGGCACCCGTAAGGACCCTTCCTTAGCCGTGAAATAGGAACCACTCCATGGGCCGTTCCATCCCTGGAAAGTGGGGGTCATTTCGCCGCCGTTATCCGAGCTAAAAATAAAGACGGTGTTATCGGCAATACCCAACTCATCCACCTTATCCAGCAATTCACCGGTATAGGCATCGATCTGCATTAAAATATCACCCCAGTGGCCATTGCCACTCTTGCCTTTAAACTCAGCACTCGGTGTAACCGGCGCATGCGTCTGGGTGTAGGGCAGATACAGGAAGAACGGTTTGCCGGCTTCGGCCTGGCGTGTCATGTAATCTTTGGCAAGGTCGGTGACTTCGCGGTCGATCTCTGGCCTTACCGACGAGTCGAAGACCTTCACCTCTTCTGTCGGTGAGCCTTTTATGCCCGATAAAACATGCGTTTCCTTGATCATCGGAGTTTTGCCGGTCTCTCTCGCTATTTTCGCCCACTTCAGGAACATCTCATTCGTCGGCCAATTGCTCTCGTCGGTCGAATTGGGGATGCCATACCACTCATCGAAACCCTGATTGGTGGGATAGCGACCCTCTGCTTGGCCGAGGTTCCACTTGCCGAAATGGGCGGTGGCATAGCCCACATCGCTCAGCATCTCAGCCATGGTGTATTCCCACTGGGTCAAACCATAATTCACGGTTTGGAGCGGTACCGTACCGTTCCCCGTACGTACGGCATAACGGCCTGTCAGTAGCGCTGCACGGCTGGGCGTGCATTGCGCCTCGACATTGAAATTCAGAAGCCGCATCCCTTCAGTGGCCAGCTCGTCAATGCGCGGCGTGGCGCCGCCCCGGACAATACCCCCGCCGTAGACGCCAAGCTCGCCGTAGCCGAAGTTATCCATATTGATCAGAACGATGTTGGGTTTTTCCTGCTGTGCAAACGCACTCGAGGCTGCGGCGATGACGCAAGCCGAGGCCATCAGCCTCAGTCCCGTTCGCAAGCCAAAACGTCCAATCGCGTCACTTGTGGTGTCTGTCATGTGAGT
Source organism: Sulfitobacter sp. SK012 (assembly GCF_003352085.1). Classification (NCBI taxonomy): domain Bacteria; kingdom Pseudomonadati; phylum Pseudomonadota; class Alphaproteobacteria; order Rhodobacterales; family Roseobacteraceae; genus Sulfitobacter; species Sulfitobacter sp. SK012. The sequence continues at coordinate 739,327 of NZ_CP025804.1, read as the reverse complement.
TCTCCTTGTTCACATCGAGAGGAAAAAAGTGCCGGGACTGGGGCCCCAGCAATCGGCAACCCCTTATCCGCCCTTCAGATCTTCCGCATGCGCACGGGCTCCGACGGCTTCGATCGCAATGGCCTGCGCCTCATTGGCGACCAACTGGGCATAGGCGACCGCGGCAGCGGCATCCGCCTCTGCGTTTTCTGCGTTCCTCTCGGCCTTCGCCAGATCGTGTTCCGCTTTCCAAGCGTCCCATTTCGCTTTCTGCTCGGCCTTGTGGTTTTCGTAGTTCGACTGGATGCCGGACCACCACGCATTCATGCTGCTGTCGACCTCGGCAAAGGCGGTGTTCCAGTCCTGCTCGGCCTTTGCGTATTCCGCGCTCCACTTTTCTTTGAGCGCGTCGCGTTTGGCCTGTTCCTCCCGCGTATATTCATCAACGCGTGTTTCAACATTTTTCGCCTTCTCGGCGAGTGCGGCAAGCCCTTCAGAGAGTTTCATTTCTTTTCTCCTTTTAGAAATTGAATGATGGTCGAATCATCCCATTCGCCGGGGGTTGGTTTTGGTCCGACTGCGCCAAACGCACAGGTTTTAGGTCCGCGGGACTGGACCGCCAGCACAGCGCTGGCGGTCTCAACCCTGTGGCCTTATTCGCTGACCACTTCGACATCGCTAGGCTGCCATTCGCCATCGTACCAAGCCTGTTCGGGGCCATAGATGCGCCACAGCATGTTCCAACCTTTGCCGGGAATAGTCTGAATCCAGTTGTCCGCACCGTCCGGGCGTTCTGGTCCGAAGTAGACATCCCAAGATCCATCGTCGTTCTGCACGACAGCCTTATCGATGCTGGTGACAGCTGGGTAAGGGCTGTCGACCTGAAGCATGGACCGGGTCATGTTGTCGTAGACTGTGATGTCCCAGAACCGGCGGGCCGGAACATTTGGCGGCACATGCACGCGATACGTTTTTGCGCCGTCAAGTGGCGCGCCTTCGGCATCGCGCAGACCGATCACATATTGCGACCCAGCGCCGATCGGAGGTTTCACCATTGCTGGCGTGATGCCTGTCGCGTAAAAGTGGAACCGCACGCGCGAGTTGATCAGGCGGATGCCGTCATCAAGAAACTCGTGGCTGCCGCCGGCAAAGCCCCTTTCCCAGCTTTTGCTGTCCGGCCAGATGATGCGGTTTTCATCGCGATTGGCCCAGATGATCGAGCGCTGCGCGGCGGTGCCGACCGCCGCCGCCTCAGCCAGAATTTCCTGCATCCGCTCATCCGGTGCAAAAGGCTTGCCCTTTTCGATGCCGATGGACCGCATCAAGCCGAGGACTTCTTCGCTCCACGCAGAATTCGGCTCCTCCTGAACAATTTCGTTCACTTCCTCAAAGAACGTTGCGTCCTGCGCGTGCAGTGTGTTGACTTCTGTCATCGCCATATCGACCCAGTTCACTTCCTCGGGGTCTTCTCCCATCGGGTATAGGCGAAAATGGGATTTCATGTTGTCGACAACCGGATCAGCCTCGAAATCGGTCATAAAGCCGCGCATTGCGAGCCAATGACCGTAGGTCTCGGAATGGCGCACGATATAGCCTTCGGGCAGCTCGCCCTCATATCCCGGTGGCACCAGAAGGTATTTGCCGCCCTTGCCTTTGTCGGGTCCGGCGTTGCCAAAATCGGTCAGGTAATGGAACCAGGCGTTGTCGATGATGCCCAGAACATCCGGCGGCGTTTCCATGATCATCGGCCCGTCTTTCAGGTCGATCCACATGAAGGTGTAAATCACGGTCGTGTTGCCGGTCAGCAAGAGACCCTTTGAATCAAGGCGACCATGCCAATACATCATGGTTTCATTGTCAGGACCAAATTGGCGAAGGCCCTTACGGAATCCGGCCAACGACGCCGCTGGTGTGGTCATGATCATCGTCTCGACCGCGCGGCTGAAGTCCAGGTGATCCCATAGCGCTTGTGACGTGGCCGGGGTTGGAACACCGTCCACAAATTCCAGCGTCCCGATCCGCGTTTCCGTGCGATCCGGTGTAACGACGTTTGCGGGGATATCGGTTGTGTTCTGGTACGTGGGGCTCTCGGCCAGTGCCGGGGTGAATGCGAAAGCAAGAGCGCTTGCGCCGCACATCAGGGTCTTGATGGATTGATGTCTCATGGTGATCTCCTCAGTTGTGAAAGCCGACACCCCTGCGATCAGGCAGGGATCGATTCTTTCTTCAGACTAGGTTTTCCCTCCAAGCCGTTTTGGTCCGATCACGCCACCTGAACACTTAATCGTGCCTTTCAAAGCGGAAAGCTGAGCGTGAACATCACGCCGCCGCCCTCGACCCGGTTCTTGACATTGAATTCCTTGTAGCCCCGCAGGTTGGCAAATATCTCCTTGCCGCCTGCTTCAAAGATCCCGCCGATTTGCGGGCCGATCCCAAAGGTGCGGCCCTTGAAATCACCAAGGATGGCAGGCTGTCCGCTATCAGCCGTAAGCTGCTGATAGGCAAATCCGACAAGCCCCACATACATCTGCTCGGTGATAAACTTGGACGCGCCCAGATCGATGTGAAAATCGATACCGTTCTGGTAGTCCGTGTCGCTGTTCTTGAAGTTGTATGTCAGACCAGCCGTGGCCGAGAACTCCCACCCGGTTTCGGGGTTGAGAAAGGTATATGCACCGCCGATATCGATTGCCGCGTGCCCCAGTCCAAGATTCGATAGACGGTTCGGATCATAACTGCCTACCGGAATGCTGCCGGCGACATAGGCCATATAGTTATGCACGCCACGGTTCCAGAACAGTTGAGCAGTGGGATACAGATCGCTCATGCCTGTCACTTCATCCGACGCGGCCGCACTGACTCCGCCAACTGAAATATCCGCTGATACCTTGCTGCGGGCAGGAATGAACGCCAGCGAAAAACTGGGACGCCCGCCAAGAATTGTGGCGTCTGGTGTATAAGCCGGAACGATAAACTGACCGAAATAGTCAGCATCGACGCCGAGTTTCAGGTCGTTGCCAAAGCTCAGAGGTTCACTGGCACTCGCATTTGCCGAATACCAATAAGAGACCATCGCCAGAGACGCACCCGGCTCCGGAGCAACGGCGGCAAAGCTGCCGTATTGTCCGGGCAGCCAGAAACTGGTGCCGCCCTCGTCGGCCTTCGTGGATGATCCGCTTGTTGCATAAAGAAGCAAGGCAGCTGCCAGGATGGTCCATCGTGGAAAGCGAATGTCAGGGTTCATATGAAATATTTTTTCCTCCTCAAAGCCGGGCCGTGATTACGGTGGAACATCGCAAGAAGAGCCCAATGTTGCGGATCTCGCCGCTGGCGGTTGCCCGGCGGACCAGATCAATCAGGCAATATCCATCCACGCTCGCAGGCTGCGCGGTTTTGCCGAATTCAATTTCAGTCATGACGTCTATTCACCAGTTTGCTTTGGGGCCGGTCCTGCGACCGGCCCCAAAGTCACACCTCATTCCACCAGTTCAATCTCACCGGGTCTCCAGCTTTGATCGATCCAGGCCTGTTCCGGCCCGTAGATGCGCAGAGCGGCCCACCAGCTTTTGCCCGGAATGGTCTGCAACCAGTTGCCTTCCTGCCCCTTGGGGGCTTCGGGCGCGAAGTAGATGTCGTAGGATCCGTCGGCGTTGGTCTTGATGCCGTCGGTCTGGCTGCCCAGTGTCGGGAATTGCTGATCAGTCTGAAGCTGCGACCGGGTCTGCGTGTCGTACATCGTCAGCGCCCAGAAATCCTTGGCCGGAACGTCCTTGGGCATCGTCAGCTTGTAAGTTTTGGCTCCGTCCAATACCTGCTTTTTCGCATCCACCGCGATCATGGCGTAGTCTGATCCCTGGCCCGCAACTGTGACAGCCATGGCAGGCGAGACAACGATATAGCCAAAGTGGAACAACGCACGCGCCTCAAGGTTGTATGCCCCATCCTTCAGGAAGGCCGTGTCCTTGTTTGCAAAAGCCGTGATCCAAGCGCTGTCCTCGCCGTAGGTCATATTGCCGGGATCGCGCGGGAAATAGCTGATTGCACGGGCGGCGGTATTGCCGATGGCAGCCGCGTCGGTCAGGATTTTCTTCATCCGATCGTCCGGCGCAAAGGGCTGGCCTTTGACGATCCCAATCGCCGCCATCATACCTTTGGCTTCCGGCCCAAGAAACTCATCAGGCTCCCCCTGAATCAGATCATGAAGTTTCTCGAAAAAGCTGTAATCGTTGGGCACGATCACATTCATGACCTTGCCCGAAAGATTGATGAATTCTGTCTTCGGCGGACTGTCCTTGGCCGAAAGCGGATAGACTTTCAAAGCGTCGCGGATGTTCTTTGAAGCTGCGGCAATTGCTTTATCCAACGGCATTTTCTTGTCCAGATACCCACGGCTAAAGACCCAGACGCCGTTGGTCTCGGTCTGCACCACAAAATATCCGTCCGGTACGTCACCTGTGTAGCCCGGCGGCAATACCAGGTACTTGCCACCTTCACCTTTGTCCGGACCAGCAACGCCGAGATCGGTCATATAGCGGAAGGCCATGTCATCAAGAACGCCCAGCATTCCCTTTGGCAATTCGATCACGGTCGGCCCATCCTTGTCGAGCGCGAGGAACCCGACCGCGTACATGGTAGAGGTATTGCCCGTCAGCAGGATCGTCTTGGAATCCATCAGGTTATCCCAGATACCGATCTTGTGGCTCGCATCAAGGCCCATGCTCGCCTGACCTTCGCGCAGCATGTAAGCAGACATCATCGGGATTGAGTTGATGAAGACGTTGACGGCACGGGACCGGTCCAGAAAGTCATAACTCGCCGCAACACTGGCACCGTCTGGCACACCATCAAAGAACTTCATCGTTCCGATTGACGTATCAACACTGTCCGGCGTCGTGATCGACGATGGGATATTGGTAGTCATCTTCATTTGCGGGGCGTCGGCAAGTGCCGAAACGCTACTCAGCGCAAGCAGACTTGCGCTCAGCAACATGGATGTCCGTCTGAATGTTCGCATTACAATCTCCGATTTATTTTTGGGTCCGAACGAATCAAGCGACCGTTGGATGTGACCGTAGAATTGCCGATTCTGTTCGGTTTGTTTGGTCCGATCGCGCCACCAGACTGATCATGCGTGATAATGAAGCGGCGCAGTTTCAGGCGATGGTCGCAGGTTGAAAATCGACGGTGGGCCGTGTTGCGAAAAGGATGCCGCACAAGAGAAAACGGGCCGGGAAGACCCCGGCCCGCTGACACTGATCTCGTGGTTAATCCTATTCGACCAACACCACGTCATTGGGCACCCGGATCTTATCGCTGAAGACCTTGAGGGGACCGTAGAAGCGCGGCGAAACCAACGTCATTCGACCTTCTTGATCGGCGTCATCGGGAAGGTCTGGTCGAAATATTCCTGTTCGGGGCCATAGAGCCGCAGATAGACAAAGAAAGACTGACCCTCATTGGTCTGTACCCAGTTGATTTCCTTACCGTCCGGCGCTTGGGGGCCGAAATACAGATCAACCGACCCATCGTCGTTTGTGATAAGCCCCTCTGAACGCGAAGACCGGTCCGATCGTTTCTGTTCGTTGCGGATAATCAGACGGTTCTCCATGTCATAGACCGTGACCGACCAGAAATTGGCCGCCGGCGGATTCGGCCCGACCGTCAGCATGTAGTTCTCGCCACCCATCAGCGCGTTGCCGTCCGCATCGTAGTAGCCTCCCAGATAGGCCGAGCCCACGCCGGGTGTGCGTGACACCATGCCTGCCGACGTTGTCGTCGCCTCAAACCCGTAGGAGGCCCGCTCGTTGAACATCGAATAGGTCGGCAGATCGATGGCGGGGTTCATGCCGGCCATGGCGTCCTCGAACCCGGAGTTGTCGCCGTAGAGCGACGTCGGGAACATCTCGCGCGTCTTGTTGAACGAGATCGCCTGGGACATCGCCATGCCAACGTCGAGACCGGCCTGAAGGATCTCCTTCTGCGCATCCGTCGGGTTGAACGGCTTGCCTTTTTCGATGCCAAGGTCTTTTAGCCACGCATAAAAGAACCGATCACGGTCAGCCATCGGTTCACGCTGAACATAGGTGTTCACCAACTCCCAGAACTGTATATCGCGCGGCTGGGTATTAAGCGCGATCGCGTCGTCCGGTTTGGGTTCGTATTTGACAAACTTCGTATCCGGCGGATTGTCGGCGTCCGACAATTTATAGGCCTTCACTGAGGTCCTGAGGGCCTTGGCTTCGTCACCAGTCCCCAGAGCACGGTAGAAGTAGACCACCCGGAACGTATCGGACTGAATAATCGTGCCATCGAAGTCAATCTGAGCATTCTGTCCCGGCCCGACGAGCAACAGTTTTCCGGGTGTTCCGTCGATCTCGTGAATGGGCTGCATCCACGCGTTGTCCACCACGCCGAAGATCGCGCCGGGGGGCAGATCGACCACAATTGGTCCGGTTTGCGACAAATCCGAGAACCCGATGGTGTAAGGTGTTGTAACGTTGGCTGTCATGAAAGGATAAACGCCGTCATATCCGTCATAGAGGCCAAAGAAGATATCCTCGTCAGAGATATCCATGCCTTGAGAGGTTTTCAGGTTGGCATGAAGCGCCGGGTAGAGCTGCTCGAAATTCATCATCGGCATCGCCCAGGTGACAAGCTGGGTGGCGCGCTGTTCCAGAATCCGGCGATGCAGGAAAGCGGCGGTGTCCTTGGTGATCGTCTGTCCCTGGAACTGGAGTTCGCCCGCGTAGGTCATAGCGGTGGACATGCCGTCCTGCGCCAACACCGGTTGGGTGCCGGCCAGAGACATCAGCGCGAATGCGCCCGCGACGGTTGAGTTGAGTAACAGAGGTTTTCTCATTGTCTTCTCCTTGAAGGTTGATGCAGGACGACGCGTGATCTCGTCGTATTCTGCAAACATGGTATGTCGTTGCCGGGGCGCGTTTTGGTCCGATCGCGCCAAAAGAAAGGGCCGGAACATGTGCTCCGGCCCCGGTTCATTCGGTCACTCGACCAGTTCGATCTCGCCCGGCACCCAGGTCTTGTTCAGCCAAGGCTCAAGCGGGCCGTACATGCGCAGGATGATGAACCAGCTCTTTTCAGGAATGGTCTGGATCCAGTTGTTCTCCTGACCCTCGGGGGCCTCGGGAGCAAAGTAGATGTCCCAGGATCCGTCAGCGTTCTGCTGCATGTTCTCGTTGTAGCTGTCGAGCGCCGGGAACGTCTGATCGGTTTGCAGCATGGACCGAGTCTGCGGATCATAGACTGTCACTGACCAGAAATCCTTGACCGGAACATTCGGCGGCAGGGTCAGTTTGTAGGTCTTGCCACCGTCGAGGATCTCTCCCCCTTTCGCCATTCCGGCGATGCCGTAGTCCGACCCCTTTCCGGGTGCGGTGACGGCCATCGCGGGTGTCACGACCACAGCGTTGTAGTGCATCCACAGCCGGGAATCGTACCGGCGTGCGCCATCGACCAGGAAGGTCGAGTCCTTGTTGGCAAAGGCCATAACCCATTCGCTGTCTGGCCCATAGATCCGTTGGTCGCTGTCTTTCGGGACGACCGTGTTGGCACGGGCATAAGCGTTGCCGATAGCAATCGCGTCGGTCAGGATCGCCTTCATGCGCGCGTCGGGTGCAAAGGGCTCGCCCTTGGCGATCCCAAGTGCCGCCAGCAGCCCACGCGTTTCCGGATCATGTGCCCCGATGGGTTCTTCCTGAACAAGCTGGTTCAACATCTCCCAGTAGCTGTAGTCGTTTGGTAGAACGGCATTGTAGTCTCCGCGCCCCGACATGCCGATAAACTCCGGCTCCGGCGGGTTATCCGCCATCGACAGTGGATAGGTTTTCAGATTGTCCCTCACGCCCTGGGCCGCCTTGTCGACACCGTCGCTGATATAGGCGCGCATGAAGATCCAGTTGCCATAGGTTGCGGGGCGGACCACGAAATAGCCGTCGGGCACCTCGCCGTCATACCCGGGCGGCAGGATAAGGTATTTCCCACCCTTACCCTGATCGGGGCCGGCGATGCCAAGGTCGGTGACATAGCGGAACCACATGTCATCGACGACGCCCAGCATGCCCGGCGGCAGTTCGATCACTGTCGGCCCGTCATTGGCGAGATCAGTGTAGGTCCAGGTGTAAATCGTCGAGCTGTTGCCGGTCAGGAACAGCGACTTTGAGTCCGCCAGCTTGTCCCAGATCAGGATCTGATTGACCTTGGTGGCACCAATGTCGCGCTGGCCCTGTCGCATGGCGAACTGCGACACCCCGGGAACGGTCGAGACATAGGCCTGCACGGCGCGCGCACGATCCATGTAGTCATAGACCGTGTCGATCGTTTCTTCGGTCGGCACGCCGTCGAAAAAGTTGAGAGTCCCGATCGAGGTGTCCACGACATCCGGTGTCGTGATCTCCGGCGGAATATCCGTGGTCATTTTCATTTTGGGTGCTTCGGCCATCGCAGTTGTGGCCGCTAGGCAAACCCCCATTGCCGTTGTCAGAATTAGTCGCATATCGTGTCTCCCTTGAGATGATAAAAATGAGAAAGTTTCCCGACCCATACGAGGCTTCTGAGCCGGGAACTCTTGTCACACACCAATTAAAAACCGGCGCACAAATTCGTTTTGGCAGCAGCATCTTCAAAAATGCTCCGCGTTAGATTGCTAACTGCTGATAAGATTACATGCGATTCGACCGCGGTTTTGGTCCGATCGCGCCAAATCAGGCGACTTGTTCCCGCCCGATCAGCTCACGGCGATATTTGCCGGGGCTGATCCCGGCGATGCGACGAAAACTGCGTCCGAAATTGGACTGGTTTTCATAGCCAAGCGTCATCGCCACGTCGATCAACGGAGCATCTGATTCCGCCAACATCTCGGCCGCCATTTCGAAACGTGTGGTTTCGATCAGGTCCGAAAAGCTGGTTCCCGCTAGCTGGAGTTTGCGTTGCAGCGATCTTGGACTCACGTCCAGCATTTCGGCGAACGTGGATATTGGGTGGAGGCCGCCACGAAGGTAAGGGCGGATCAGACGTTTCATATTTTCTATCCCGTCCGGTTTCTCGGGGATGTTTGGCTCTGGCACGTGTGCCGCCCCGCAGGTCAGTTGGCTGGCCGCAAGAACCGCAGTTGGCACGACGATCGACGTGTGGGCCGAACGCGAGAGGAAACGTGTATTCGGATTCGCTTCGCGCGCGTCATCGCAGACGCTGAAATCAGACTTGAACCTTATCTCGTCAGGAGACCACATGTCGCCAGTGACACTGCGAATCGCATCAATTAAAACAGTGACTTGCGTCCATTCCGAGATAGGATCGTCCGGCCTATCAAGCGACATGGAGTCACAATAAATTTCGGCACTGCCATTGAATCCGGCAACGCCAACACGGACATTGGAATCTTCGAGCCTGATCAGGTTACTCAGGCAGTCGAGACGTGCCTTGACGGTGGGCAAGGGTCGCAATGCCGCCAGCAGTTCCGCACTGAAGTCCGACGCCGAAAACTTCTGAACCCAAAGCCAACCCAGATCGTCGATACCTTCACGGAACGCGCTTGTGTCGAGGAAATCCATGGCAAGGGTACTACAGATCAGATCGTCTGGCGTTTCCTCGACCATTGCCGGCAAGTGCGCCTTTTCCAACTCCCGGGTGACCGGGGCGCCAATGTCGCGCAGGACGTCAAGAAACGGTATGAGATACGCCGCTCGGCATGTTGCAATCTTGTCCATCTTTCCCCCCACCGGCTACTCCATTGCGGAGTGAGCCGGGTTATTCCTCAGAAACCGTTAGCGACCGAACGAGGGCCGTTTTGGTCATTTCGCGCCAAACTCAATTTTGGTTGATGTGGCGCACGCAGACCAAAACAAGCCCACAGGACGCTCTATGTTGGAGTGGTAATCTAACACTGTGGAGAGGCTACCGCTTTGATCCAGCGCAATCCAGCCAAAGTCGTCGAGATGGTCGAACAGGCCGTACGACATGCGCCAAAAAATGCGGATCCACGCATTGCAGAGGTTGCAGGTGCTGTGGGCTTGAGCGCTCGGTCTCTCCAGCGTCACCTTGCCCAACAGGGGACGTCGTTTTCCAAACTAATCGAACGTACCCGACGCCAGCATGCGCTGGAACTGCTGGTCCAAGACGACCTGAACATTTCAGAGATCGCACAGGCCCTCGGATACACAGACCCAAGCAATTTCTGTCGCGCATTCCATAAATGGACAGGCCAATCGCCCAAACGGTGTCAGAGCAAGTTGCTGGAGCAGGCCATGCCTGAGAGACCCAAAAGCTGACCCTGCTTTAGCAGAGCGATCGGCGTCTGGCCGCATAACGGTACACAATCCGCTGGTCTGCCAATTGCGAAGACTCCACTGAACGAAGTAGCGCGCTGAAAAGGTTTGCACAAAAATCACGAATTTTGGCGCGACATGACCAAAACCAGAGAAGGACTTCCTTCCTATCATAATCTGAGCGGTCGACTCCGCCGCTTGGGGACTTGGACACCAATCACCTTCAAAGCGATCGATGGACCAAGCAATGAGCCAGATGGCCTGAGGGATAAGACATGGCAATTTCAAGATTTCTGCTGGTGGTTTTTGTCGCGCTGTCCTGCACATCTCAGGTCACAGCACAGGAGGCGAACCAGGGAACCATAGCCAACGAGCTTGAGTCGATGCTGGAGAAGATCGACACCCCCAAAATCACGCCAATACGCACAGAAAGCCCGCGCAGTACTTTGCAGTCACTATACAACTTGCGCGACAACCTCGAAAACTCGTTGGGCGCATATTGGCAGCAACAGAACACCTCGAACGAGATACAGATTGTATTTGTGATCGGGCAAATCAGGGCCCTGATTGATCTGTCTCAAGTGCCACCGGCCACTCGCCGCGAGACCGGAACACAAACGGGTTTGTATCTTCTGGAAATCCTTGGGCGGGTCAAACCCATTGACGCCTCGGCCCTTCCCGGGCCTGACGACCTTGATGCGCAATCCACCACCGCATTTCGTCTGCCCGGCACACCCCTGCGCATCATTGAAATAGTCGAAGGTAACCGCGCCGGGGAGTACCTGTTTTCTGCGGACACGGTCCACAGCGCGCCTCGGTTTTTTGCTGGCTTGAAAACGCTTCCGCTTCGATCATCTCTGCCCATAACATCATGGGATGATACGAGCCGCCAGCTTTCCGGTCCATGGATCCCGACCGCCGGAATCGCGAAACTGCCAAATTTCATGAAGCGCTCTATTCTCGACACTCCGATCTGGAAGATCCTTTTAGTCATCTTGTTGTCTTTTGCGTCAGGCGTTGTCCTGCGCGTCTGGCATCGATTGTTGGTTGAATGGCTGACAGACGACCCGGTCAAAATTGTCCGTCTCAGGATCCTGAGCCCTATTGGCATAATGATTGGACTGCTCTGGCTTCAACACGTGTTTTCGTTTCAGGTCAACACCACCGGACGCTTCTTCGATCTGACTGAAACCTGCCTTCTTGTGGTGTTCTACATCGCTGCCACAGGGGGCTTCTGGACCATGTCCAGAGCCTTCTTCGAAACCGTCATAGTGGACCCGAGGCGCACCAATCGAAGCCTCGATGACAGTTTTATCCGGTTGGTGGGGCAGATCATCGGCTTTATCGGCGGCGTCCTGATCCTGGGGTACGGGGCTCATGAATTGGGCGTGCCCGTTCTCAGCATGATTGCAGGTTTCGGGATCGGCGGCATTGCCGTGGCACTCGCAGTCAGGCCGACGCTGGAGAACCTGATCGGTGGGTTCATCCTGTTCATTGATAAACCGGTCCGGGTTGGCGACTACTGCACCTTCGGCGATCAGAGCGGAACCGTCGAAAACATTGGCGTGCGCTCGACCCAGCTCCGTGCGATCGATCGCACACAGATTTCCATTCCAAATGCGCAATTTGCCGACATGCAGATCGTCAACTGGGCCAAATGCGACACGATGTTGATCAACGAAACTCTGGGCCTGCGCTTCGAGACGGATGCAGAGCAAATGCGGTATGTTCTCGCAAAAATCCGCGAGATGCTGCACTCACATCCACGGATAGAGGCCGAAACGATCCGCGTTCGGTTCATTGGGTTTGGTGAATCGTCCAAAAACGTTAATTTACGCATCTATGCCAAGACAAGGGAGTGGAACGATTTCTACTCTATCAGAGAGGACGTTCTCTTGCGGATTGATGATATCGTGGAAGCGTCTGGCACAGGCTTCGCGTTCCCGTCCCAGACGCTCTACTGGAGCCCTGATCCCGGCCTGGATAGCGAACGCACGGAACAAGCGCATCAGGAAGTCGCGACCTGGCGCAGGCGGAGGGAACTTCCGTTTCCACGCTTTTCCAGCACAGCGCTTGAAAGCCTTTCGGGCAAATTGAAATACCCGCCACCAGGTTCACCGGATTATTTCGCGACCGATGAGGAACTCGCCGAGGGCGGCGAGACGCTTTCGGCGGATGAGCCGCAAGACCCGGTTTCGGAAAGTAATCCGGACGAGAAATCCGGTGATTGAAACTGCGGATACGACGGCCCCGGGAAACGCGCCGGTATTGTAAGGACATAGGGGTCATGAAACTCGCTGCGGTCGAAACCAATGACCGCTTTCTTGGCTGCGGCTCAGAGCGCCTTTCTGCTGAACTGCGGCGACTTTTTTTTCTGCACGAGCGAAAGAGCCGATTTCAATCCGGCCGCATTGGGCGGTGGCCTCAACTGGTCGACGCAACACTTTAATCTTTAGAAAGAGATGGAGTGTTTTGAATGAAGTATCGTCGCAGGATTTACTATTCAGCTGAGCAGCGTGCCGAGATCTGGGATCGATGGCAACGTGGGGAGTCGATGAGTTCGATTGGGCGGGTCTTTGATCGCCAATCGTCGTCGGTATTTTCGGTCATCTCACCTACGGGCGGGATACGGCCGCCGGATCGCAGGCGTGGCAGTTCTGCATTGAGCCTCTCTGAGCGCGAAGAGATATCCCGCGGGCTGAGTACCAAGCAATCCTTGCGTGCGATTGCACGCCAGTTGCGACGTGCGCCCTCAACGATCAGCCGGGAGGTGCGGCGCAATGGCGGATCAGTCGGCTATCGTGCGTCTAGTTCAGATCAGGCTGCTTGGAACCGGGCTCTGCGTCCAAAGATATGCAAGCTGGCTTGTCACCCGACATTGGCCCGCGCAGTATCAGCAAAGCTACGGCGCAAGTGGTCTCCCGAGCAGGTTGCGGGTTGGCTCAAACGGGCGTTCCCGGAGGAGGCGCACAAACAGGTGTCACACGAGACTATCTATCGAAGCCTTTATATACAGGCACGTGGCGTTCTCAAAAAGGAGCTGCTGGCGCACTTGCGCGCAAAACGCACAGTCAGGCGTTCCCAGCATGCCAGCCTAAAGCGCAACGGTAATGGCCAGATTAAAGATGCTGTGTCCATCAGCGAAAGGCCTGCATCCGTCGAGGATCGCGCTGTTCCGGGTCACTGGGAAGGCGACCTGATTGGCGGATCGAAGAACAGCTATATCGCGACCCTGGTCGAGCGGCATTCACGATACGTGATGTTGGTGAAAGTCGCGAACAAGGACACTGAAAGCGTCGTCACTGCGCTGATCAAGTCGGCTCAGAAGCTGCCGCGAGAACTTTACAAATCCTTGACGTGGGATCGTGGCAAAGAGCTAGCAGATCATCCGCGCTTCACACTGGCCACGGATGTCGATGTCTACTTCTGCGACCCGCAGTCACCTTGGCAACGTGGATCAAACGAGAACACCAACCGGCTTTTGAGGCAGTATTTGCCAAGAGGAACCGACTTATCCGTTCATTCTCAGGCAAAGCTCAGCGCAATTGCAAGGCAACTTAACGAACGTCCTCGCAAGACCTTGCAATATCAAACCCCAGCAGAGAAGTTCGCTGAGTGTGTTGCATCGACCGGTTGAGGTCGCCGCTCTTTGCAGTCATTCGCTGCGGAGCGCACCAAGGTCCGGTTTTGGCCGGAAGCTGCCGTCTGCATCTTCGATGGTTTAGGTAAGTAAGGGCGGATTGCGGACCTTCGCTGCGCCATGCGTGGAGCATGCGAACCGGCTTTCACGGTTTTCACGACAGCATCGATCCCATCGATCAACAGCTACACAATGACTCCCTGTTGACGTGCTGTCGATGCGGCCATGTTGGTGAGCGCGCCAGAGCATTTATGCATAATGAGTGTGTGTGCAATTGCTGCGCGGTTTTCGCTCGTTACGGGAAAAGTGACGCCTGAGAGTGCAAGGTTTGGCAATCGTGATCGTCATGTACGCAGCTGCTAATTCCATATTATGCCGAAGCCATAGGACTGACTCTTCGTCGTCCGACTTCAAGAATGTGAAAGTAGCCAACTGCGGTGACTTTCGGAAACAACCAACGCTTCTTCGATGCATCCGCAAATTGAGCATTCAAGTTCCACGGGGTCATCTGATCCTCCCGAACTGGGCACAATTACTTCATGCGGCGTAACTTCTCCGATGCAACGGCATCTGGCATCGACAAATCTGGTTTTCATAATACTGCCTCCTGTTGGTGTGCCGTATGAATATAACAAAAAGGTTTCGCTGGAATTTATGCGAATGCACAGAGGCAGACCTCAAAGAGGCCTGAGTGAAATGCGGCTTATTCTACCCTTCCGGCACGTATTGGGAAGTCGACTCTGATATTCTGTAAAAGGGTTTTTCAACCAAATTACGACTTTGATCGCTTGGATCCGAGATTGCGGAAAGATGCCAGAATTGACGAGCTTGAACTGGAAAGTACCTCGGCGATGCGTGCGCTATTGATCCGCTGAGGATCGTCAATATCTTGTTCATGTAGTGTCGCGACTTCAGCCCATGGTGACCGATGCTGCGGTATGCACATTTCGACAATAAGGGCGGATTGCAGACTTTCGCCGCAAGTGCGAAATCGAAAGAGCAGTTCGAAGAAAGCGGACGCTCAGAGCATCGACCAGTTTTTTCTGTCGTGCAACCGCAGCGACAGTCGGCAGTGAGCCAATAGTTACAATCTTCTACGGCAAGGTGGACGTCAGCTTTACTCTGGCTCGTGTAAAGCGAACAATTCTTGTGGCCTAGAAACGCCTCAAAGCAAGTGTCGTCCGCAAGTACCGCGACCTACATTCCGGGTTTGCGAAGCTGGGCTCGGTTCCAAGGAAACCGAATCAAGCGCAAAAGTCGCCGAACTGCGTTGATCCAAACATCTTCCACCATTAACGTTTTAGGCCCGCCAACTGTAGGGGTATTTCGTTTCTCTGGCAGTGTGGCATGTAGCTATTTGATCCTAAACAAAAACCTCACATGGGCCCCCTATGTATTTGAAATTAAATAGTAATACTGTTGACTCTCCTTAATGTTGAAGCCACGCTTTAGGCAGCAAAATACAGGAGAGCGACTATGAAAAACAAACCACACCAAAGTAACGGACGCTGGTGGCGTGACACGCAAGTCGCTGACCACTTTGCGGTCAGCAGGCCGACTGTTTGGAACTGGACGAAAGATGTTCCGGGTTTCCCGCAACCCCGGCGTTTTGGGGTTCAAGCAAAACGGTGGGATAAAGTCGAGGTTTTGGCCTATGAGGGTGACGAACCGGGTTACTTGCAGTGACCAACCGCGAAGTACGAGTTCGATAAAGCACTCGCCTAGAAACCTGCCGAACAGCAACCGCCGTCAGTTGCCGCATCGCAGGGCCCAATATTTCCGAAAACAGCAACACCAAATAAAAGAACCCCCGCCGAAGTTCATCAGCGAGGGCTCTAAATGAAGATGCCGCTGCAGGGTCAAATTCAATCTCTGAGACGAGAAGAATAATTGACAGAGCGACGGCTTTAAACAAGGGCTCTGTTGCTATGAAAGACCACAAGACCTCCGTCGCTGATTTGGTAGGACGCGATCAAACAGGCTTAAAAGCCACCGGCGACGTCGTGACGATTTTGGAATGTCACGAACACATGAAACAATGCAAAAGTTTCGAAACCGGACCCGCCGGAATTGTTCTGATCCAGAATTACGATTTAACGAAAAACTACCGAACAACGCAGGCCGCCTTCGCCGACATTTCGGATCTTTTCCAAATTCTAAAAACGGTTTCGGCTTGCGACAGAAAAGCAATCATTCGCGGCGAACCGACATTCGATATTCGGGAAACCGGGTACCGGCCAAAAACAAAAAATCCGCAACCGGTCAGAGTGAAGGGTATACCGGCTTTAAACGCTGACCGGAATTTGGTCACCGAGCCGCCGACCTACAAAGACGCGCCGCGGCGCTGGCATGTGATTGACGCAGATAACATTGGCAGCGAATTTTGGCAGGGCCTGGACTTGATCCAAGACGCCGAAAGGATCGCGCGACGGTTCAGGGCCGGATTGCCGGAATGGCTCCGCGGAACGGCAATGATTGTTCAACTGTCCAGCAGTCACGGAGTCGAGCACTACGTTGTGCCGACGGACCCCGACGGGAATGTCGGCGAACCAGAACTAAAAACAGCGAAGCCGAAACTGCACTTATTTTATTTAACCGATCGCGCGTTGACGGCCGACCAAGGCGATTTGCTTGCAAAAGAAATCGGCACCGACCCAGCACCGGCACGCACGGTTCAGCATGTCTACACTGCAACCCCGGCATTTTTTGACACCAAGAATAACAGCGTTGCAGACCCGTTAGGCCGTGAACGGTGGTTTCTGTTGGACGGCGATGCACATGCCACTCTGCCGGGGCCGTCAGCGGCGATGTGGGAACACAAAAGCGGGATTGGTGGCGGTAAACGCCACTTCCGGACCTTTACTTCGACTGGGTTAACCAAGTTTTAGCCTAAAACTTCAGGCGAATCTGGGATGGAGGATAGTTTGGGGGGTTATAAGTTGTGATGTCTATATTATGAATTAAATTCAAATACTTAAAAGCCTTGGTGGCGGTGCTGTCAACCAATGCAAACCAGTCTAGGCAAGGACAATGAAGCTGCCCTTTATGCCATGCCCAACTGACGCCACTCAGCGAGAGCGGCAGCGCGGTTCAGCTTGAAATTGGCGCGTGAGTAGAGGTGGCGTTCCTGGTTGAAATGATTGTGGACGGATGAATGCACAGAGGAGAATTTCTGCAATGTTCGCGTTCGTCTGAAGCGCAGCATCGCTCGCTCTCTTCGTCGAAAAGGCTGATGTGAATTCTCGGCCCTGTTGTTCAGCCAGCGTCCCGTTTCCTGTTTGTCTGCGTTGCCGATGGCCTTCATCGCGGCACCGTAAGACCGCAGTAGATCGGTCACGATGACATATGGTGGACCATATCGTTTCATGGTTTTTCTGAGAAATTTCAAGGCGGCCTTACGACCCCGGCGCTTGGTAACATAGCTCTCCAGCACCTCGCCTTCGTGATCTACGGCCCGCCATAAGTAATGCGTTTCACCGTTGATCTTCACAAAAACCTCGTCCAGATGCCATTGCCAGTTCGAATGAGCACGAAGTTGCTAATTCCGTTTCTTTCGGATCTCAGCGGTAAACAATGGGCCGAACCGATTCCACCAAAACCGGATCGTTTCATGGCAAATATCAATACCGCGTTCGTGCAGCAAATCCTCCACATTTCGTAGTGAAAGTGGATAACGCACATACATCATAACCGTCAGGCGGATGATTTCGGGGGACGTCTTAAAGTAGCGAAAAGGGGACCGTTTTATCATCCGGCGACGCTAGGCGTCCCCCCTGCCCGCCTCAACCAGTTTTATTCTGACAGTGCCATCATTTCTCCTTTCTATTCTGCGTAGGCGTGGGTGAGGTCTTGCATGGGCCAGCCCGCTTTTGCTGCCGCGCCCTGATAGACGCTTTCCAGAAATTTCAGCAAGGCTGCAGATGGATCATCGGACAGACGCATGTCGTCATAGGTCAGAATAGCCAGCGCGCCGCCGTTCTTTTCGATCCATTCGGCCTCGACAGGCTGCAACGGTATACCATTCATGCCAGCGGGTTCTGGATAGGCGTAGCCATAGAAGGCCGCCTTTGAAAACGTGTCGTCGCCCGGCCAAAACCCAACCGAAATGACCTCGTGCGAATAGGCCTCTCGATCCGAGTTCGTGCCGCCCTCTAGCCGATGCGCACGGCCCGAGAAGCGTGTTGAGACGAGATCGAAGGAATGCCAGTACAGATGCACCGGCGTTTGCTTGCCCGTAAAGCGCCCGCGGAACCGCTCAAATATGTTGGCGATGGCGCAAATAGCTTTCCAGAAGTCCGTGACCGCCTGTTTGTCATAGGCACGCAGCGCGGTGTCTTGGGGAAAAGGGACGGTGGATTTATTTTCATAGGGCTTCACGACAATCTTGACCTCGATGCCAAGGCCCTTAAGAACTTGGAAGAGCGTGTTGTAAAACGCGGCCACGGCTAAACCAGCAACATCGAACTGCTCTGACGTGCCATCATTGCAGCTAACGATAATCTGGTGGTCCAGCATGTCGTAGAGGATTTCAAAACTGTCAGCGCCATGGGGAATGCGACCAGTCGTCAGGCCACGCACGGAAGGATAAAGCGTGACATGCCACCAATGGTTCTGCTTGGGATGGGCCTTCAACCGGATCTTCCCGATGATCTGCAGGAACAGATGCAGAGTGTCTTTGGTTTCGGACCATTTGTCGTAATCAAGGGCTGGTAGCATCGGTTTCTCCTTAGGGCAAATCAAAGACCAAGAGTTCGGCATCGGTCTCAGACCTAATCATACAGGCGTGGACGCCTTCAAATTGCAAGGCGTCACCACCCGATAGCGGTTCGTCCTCGATCCTCACCTTGCCGGAGACGACATGCAGAAAGCCGCCCCGACCAGGTGCCAGCATGTGTGAAACGGTTGCGCCCTCATCAAGGTAGGCACGATAAAGCCGCGCGTCGGAATGAAGTGGCAAGGCGCTGGCACCCCCAGCAACAAGCTCGAAGTCACTCGCTGATATGTTATGATCCAGCTTGGTTTCGGCATATCTTGGCGCGACCCCAGATTCTTTTGGGATGAGCCATATTTGAAGAAAATGCACAGGCTTTGCATCAGAGGCGTTCATCTCGGAGTGGGTCACACCAGTGCCTGCCGACATCAGCTGCATCTCGCCCGCGTTGATCACCGACCCGTTGCCGATGGAATCCTCATGACGCAGCGCGCCCGAAATCACATAGGTCAGGATGTCCATATCGGCATGTTCATGCGTGCCAAAGCCACCGCCGGGGATCACGCGGTCTTCATTGATGACGCGCAGATTGCGAAAGCCCATGCGGGTCGGATCGCTGAACCCACCGAAAGAAAACGTATGGAAACTGTCGAGCCAGCCCATCTGGGTGCGGCCCCGGTTCATGCGTTCATGGATCAGGGCCATCAGCGGTTCTCCGGCAGCGGCGTGAACTCTGCGTTGTCATCTGGTGGCAGTTGGAACCGTCCATGTGCCCAATCACCCGCGCGCCACGCCTCTTTCGCAGCGTCAATCTTGTCTTGCGAGGAGGCCACAAAGTTCCACCAGACATAGCGCGAGGAATTCATCGTCTCACCGCCCAGCAACATCAGTCGCGCGCCCTGATCGCCCGCTTTCAGCGTGATCGCGTCGCCTGGGCGGAACACCATCATACGGCCTGCTTCAAACACATCACCCGCAATCGTTACGCTGCCCGCAACGACATAGACGCCACGATCTTCGTGATTGTCAGGCATCGGGATCAGTGCGCCGGGTTGCAGGATCGCGTCGGCATAGAACATCTCCGAGAATGTCTTGGTGGGTGCTGCTTCGCCCCATGCGTTGCCAATGATCAGCCGGACCTCCTTACCTTCACCCTCAATGAAGGGCAGCGCCTCTTCTGCGTGATGTTCAAACCCGGCGTCAGTTTCTTCGTCCTTTTCCGGCAGAGCCACCCATGTCTGGATACCAAACAGGCTGCTTGCGCCCTTGCGCGTCTCGGCGCTGGTGCGCTCAGAATGGGTGACGCCATTGCCCGCAATCATCCAGTTCACCTCGCCAGGATAGATCATCTGGTTGTTGCCCAGACTATCACGGTGCTGGAATTCGCCTTTGTAAAGGTACGTCACCGTGGCCAGCCCGATATGCGGATGCGGGCGCACGTCGATGCCCTGATCCGTCAGGAACTCCACGGGACCCATCTGGTCAAAGAAGATGAACGGACCAACCATCTGTCGCTTGGGTGCGGGTAAGGCGCGGCGTACCTCAAACCCGCCCAGATCGCGGGCGCGCGGGATGATCAGCGTCTCGATCGCATCGATATCGCCTGCTTCAGGGCAATGGGGTTCAATTGTGGGGTTCCAGCTCATGACGGACCTCTCTGATTTTGTGACAATGGGGTGGGTTTGATTTTTTCAACAATGTCGGCACGATCCTCGGACGCGGTGAACAACGTGGTTTTCTCTTTCAGCCCGCGGATGTCGTCAGCTCGGACCTGATCCAAAATACTAGAAATCTCGCTCTTGGACAGGCCTATCTGCGATAGGACAAGACCACCACCGCTCAGCGCACACTCGGCAGTTTCCCCTATGACATGGGTTGCACCAAACCGCCACGCACCAGCACTTGTATCAATCTGCGCCCAAAAATGTCGCCGCGCATCTCCCAAAGACGTGCAGGGCGAAACTCAAGTCCGATCACGAAGAGAAAAAGAACAATGCCAAACTCTGCGAAATGCAAAAGCTCTTCGGGGTGATCGGAAAAGCTGAAGGACAGAAATGCGCCAGCAGCGACACCCGCCAGCAGGTAGCCAATGATCGTGCCCAATTTTAGCCATTTGGCAATGAGCACGAAGAAGCAGGCCAGTGCGATGATGGCAAATGCTTCAAGGAACCGCATTTCAAGACCGCTGAACTCAGGCATTTTGATCCTTTACCCTTGGCATGTGAGTGATCGAACATATTGGATTAACGTAATTAGCGCATTTGAGCGTGGGGCCTGTGAATGGGTCAGATTGTCTCGATCCAACCCTTTCGTCTGGTATTAGGCCGACACTGACTGCGGATGTAGAAACGAGGCTACCGCCTCAATCTCAGATTGGCGCAAATCATGACCACCCTCGTGCCAGACCAGCTGTGTCGCGCTGCCCTGTGCTGCGTAGTAGTCCGCCAGCTTTTGTGTCGTTGCAGCGGGGCCAATCGGGTCGCGCTGCCCGGCGGTGATCAGCACGCGTTTGCCTGCCAAGCTCGGCTGAGGCTTGGGGGCCCACGGTATCAGCGGGTGCATCAGGATCAGGTCGTCGAACAGGTCCGGCTTCTTAAAACTAAGTGCTGCAAGGATGTTCGCGCCATTCGAATAACCTATCCCAATCACGCGCGAGGGTTTGCCATCCGTGATCATTTCCTGCACGAACGCGCCCATCTTGGCGACACGCTCGGCCAGATCATCCATGTCATAGACGCCTTCGCCGGTGCGTTTGAAGAACCGAGCGGCACCCATCTCCGACACGTCCCCCCGAGGTGAGACAACGCCTGCCTCGGGGATCAGTTGTGCCGCAAGGCCAGAGAACTGATGTTCGTCCCCGCCTGTGCCGTGGAAGGTAAAGATTAGAGGCGCGCCGGGGACGGCGCGCTTCTCTGTATGGATGTAAGTCATCTTGTTTCTCCTTTCATTGCCTGCTTAAGCAGCAAGCGGGGGCAGGATAGCTTCAATGCGATCACGCAGTTGCTCATGCTGTGAAGGCAATTTAAGCGCCTCACCCAGATGGGCCGTGTCTTCGTCGCGGTCGAAGCCGGGTTCATTGGTAGCGATTTCGAACAGCACACCGCCCGGTGTGCGGAAATAGATCGCCCAGAAGTAATCGCGGTCGATCACGGGCGTGACCTGATAGCCGGTGTCCAACAATGCGCGCCGGACCTCCAGCTGGGCCGCACGATCCTCAACGGCGAATGCGATGTGGTGAACTGACCCCGCCCCTTGGCTGGCGTAGTCAACGCCCGGTAAGGTTTCCAGATCGATCACATCCGCGCCATTCCCGTTTGGGATGGCAAAGCGCTTAATGCCACCGGACGTGTCCACGGGTTGATAGCCCATGAAGCCAAGCAGGTCCGCCGTCGCGCCCTCATCGCGCAACCGCATGGAGGCTCCGTAAAAGCCCCGAATGGCTTCGTCTCCAGCAACGCTGCCACCTGTCCAGGGCGCACGGGTGTCGTTCTTTGCTTCAACCAGAGCAAACTGATCGCCGTCTGGTGCGTCGAACAACACACGTGTCTCGCCAAAACTCTCGTCCGAGTGGATATTGGCCACGGATTTGGCGGCAAGGCGATCTGTCCAAAACGCAGCACTGCCTTCGGGGATAGAAAACGCGGTTGTGCCGACCTCTCCGGTGCCGTGCTTTGCCTTTGGCATGCCGGGAAAGGGGAAGTAGGTCATAACCGACCCTGGCGTGCCGACTTCGTCCCCGTAATAGAGGTGATAGACGTCTGGCGCGTCGAAGTTCACGGTTTTCTTCACCCGACGCAGGCCAAGCGTGTCCGTAAAAAAGCGGTTATTGATGGATGCGTCACCAGCCATCGAGGTGACGTGGTGCAGGCCTTTGATTTGGTTCAACATAAGATGTGTCCTCGGTTTAATGTTCTTAAGGATAAGATAGCGATGGCGACATATATGATAATACGCAATAATAGGATGATATTATTGCGCAGGATGAAGGAATGGCTGGACAACTTGAACAGATCATCAGTTTTATCAGCGTCGCCGAACAGGGCGGTTTTGCCGCAGCGGGTCGTATGCTTGGCCTGTCGCCCAGTATCGTCACACGTCAGATTGCCGAACTTGAGGCAAATTTGGGTGTTCAGCTTTTTACCCGCACGACCCGTCATGTTGCATTAACGGACGCAGGGCGGCTTTACCTGGAACGAACCTTGCCGATATTGTCGGCTCTGAAAGAGGCGAACACCGCTGTAGTCGAACGTCAGATCGGGCTGTCTGGGCCGCTGACGATTACGGCACCCTTGTCCTTTGGGATGCGCGTGCTGCCGCAGATCATGTCGCAATTTCGCATCATGCATCCGAATGTCTCCGTAAACCTGCAACTGACGGACCGTTTTGTTGATATAGCGCGGGACGGGTATGACATGGCGTTGCGCATTTCTGGCCCTCCGACGGATCAATCGACCATCTGGCGCAAGATCTGTGTGGTTCCGCGTATAATTGCTGCATCGCCCGATTACCTTGCGCGTCGTGGCACTCCCGCGGCCCCGAAGGTACTGCAAGACCATGACTGCCTGCACTACGCCGAACGCGGGGGTAACGCCGTTTTGACGTTAGCGCGTGGGGAAGACACAGTGCAGGTCGCACTGAAGCCTTGCCTGACCTGCAACAATGGCGACACTTTGGTCCGTCTGGTCTGTAACGATGAGGGCATTGTTCTTCTGCCAGCGTTCCTGATGCAGGACGCGTTGGACGCTGGCGCATTGCAGCAAATCCTGCCCGACTGGAATGCGCCCGAAATTTGGTTGACTGTGACCTATCCAAATTACGAGATACTGCCAGCAAAAGTTGCTGCATTCACAGCACTCGTTGAGGCAGAAATGTCGTCCGAAATTTGATAGCTGCATAACCATTGGAAAAGTCGTTGATGACGGGTCTATTCGTCTGGTTCACCATAGACAGTTCCGACTCCGTTGCGGCAGGCCACTGGGAGAATGCAATCTGTAACATCGCTGTCTGATCGTCTCGATGATGTTGTCACCGAGCGCGCGCCATCCTTCAATCCTTTCGACGGCTTTCATCGCCTCTTCATTGCCCATGATACGGCGAAGGGTCTCGTTATCAACATTGACCAGAAGTGCGCTTGGTGCTGTCAGACGAATGCGAACCAGTCTCTGCAAGGACAATGAAGCTGCCCTTTATGCCGCACCGAGTTGACGCCACTCGGTGAGAGCGGCGGTTCGGTTCAGCTTGAAATTGGCGCGTGAGTAAAGGTGGCGTTCCTGGTTGAAATGGTTGTGGACCGAGGAGTGGACGGAGACGAATTTTTGCAATGTTCGGAGAGTCTGAAGCGCAGCATCGCCCGCTCTCTTCGTCGAAAAGGCTGATGTGAATTCTCGGCCCTGTTGTTCAGCCAGCGGCCGGTTTCCTGTTTGCCCACATTGCCGATAACCTTCATCGCGGCACCGTATGACCGCAGTAGATCGGTCACGATGACATATGGTTGACCATATCGTTTCATTGTTTTTCTGAGGAATTTCAATGCTGCTTTTCGATCTCGGCGCTTCGTAACGTAGCTTTCCAACACTTCGCCTTCGTGATCCACAGCCCGCCAGAGATAGTGGGTTTCTCCGTTGATTTTTACGAACACTTCGTCCAAGTGCCATTGCCAATTCGAATGAGCGCGAGGGTGCTGAACCCGTTTTCTTCGGATCTCCGCAGCAAACAACGGGCCAAACCTGTTCCACCAGAACCGCACCGTCTCATGGCTGATCTCGATGCCGCGTTCGTGCAGCAGATCCTCCACATTTCGTAGTGAAAGTGGATAACGCACATACATCATAACCGTCAGGAGGATGATCTGCGGGCTCGTCTTGAAGTACTTGAATAGGTCGGGTTTGGTCATCACTGGACGCTACGAAACCACCCTGCCCTGCACAAGCCAGTTCCCTATGACACTGCCCCAGTTAGCGAAAGCAAGGCCCGCCTCCTATTTCCAACCCTAACGAGACCATCCTCATGAAGGCCACCATGACAAAACGGAATCCCATCGATTTATCCGTTCGGCTAAACAATCCCACTGCTTGCGCTGCTCTGCCTTGGTCGCTTCTGGGCAACTTTTTCTCGGTAGCCAGCCGCCCGATATGCCCTAACCGGGTCAATTGCGCCGCCCGCCTCCAAACGTGCCATGGCGAGGATTGGTTCCACGTCAGTGCGGAAACCCTGTTTAAGGGTGTTCGATGCCATAAGAGCATCGTTATCATCTTGAAATCCTGAAAGAGCGTTGCGGTCGACCAACAGCGCTTGGGCATATGCGCGTTGCACTTCGGTGGCGGAGCTCATCAAGCTTTCGATGGGATCGGTCACGTTGTGGCTTTGGTCGAGCATGTGCATAGGATTGAATTCGGGATCAGCCTCAGCTTCGACAAGTTCGTTGAAGACCAAGAACAGCCGGTACGGATCGATGCTACCGGTATCGAGGTCATCATCACCGTATTTACTGTCATTGAAGTGGAAGCCGCCGAGTTTTCCAAATTGGTTCAGACGCGCCACGATCATTTCGATGTTCACATTTGGTGCGTGGTGGCCGAGGTCGACAAGGCATTTGGCTTGCGCTCCGAGTTGTTGGGCAATCAGTAAATTCGTTCCCCAATCCTGCACAACCGTTGAATAGAATGCAGGTTCGAACATTTTGTGTTCTGTAAGAAGCGTCCAGTCGGCGGGCAGTGCGTCATAGACCTGCTTGGCCGCATCAAGATAGCGCTCAAACTGACGCGTGAAGTTGGCTTGCCCCGGAAAGTTGGAACCGTCCCCGACCCAGATTGTCAGCGCTTTTGAGCCGAGCTGATCGCCAAGCTCTATGCATGCGATGTTGTGATCGATGGCTTGCTGGCGAGTAGCTGCGTCGGTGTGAGATAACGACCCGAATTTGTAACTATATTCCTGATCGGCTTGATCCTGAAATGTGTTCGAATTCATTGCATCGAACGTAAGTCCGACCTCTTCAGCCTTTGCATTGAGGTCTGACGCGGGTGCGTTGTCCCACGGAATATGCAATGAAACGGATGGTGTTGCGCTTGTCAGTTGGTGGATCACACCGCAATCATCGAGTTTGTCAAAAATATCGCGTGGCTCGCCTTCTCCTGGGAAACGCGCAAAACGTGTCCCGCCTGTCCCGACGCCCCAACTTGGTACAGCGACGCCATATGCAGCCACCTTTGCTTTGATGTCGGCGATCTGGATGCCTCGGCGATCCAAATGCTCCCCGAGAGTTTCATAGTCTGCTTGCAAATCCGCGCGTGCTTTGTCGTTGGACTGGGTGATGGAGTCTTGTTTGATCATCGAAATTTTCCCTTAACGCGTGAAGGCTTGGACGTTGCCAGAGTCTACATTGATGATGTTCCCAGTCGACTTTGATGAGAGCTCTGAAGCAAGGAAATAGGCAGCTTCGGCAATATCCTCAGGCAAGACTGAGCGTTTTAGCAAAGACCGGTCGCGGTACATTTCTTCAAGGCCATCCTTGTCAGTGCCATATGTCCCTGCGCGTTGATCAAGCCAATCACCTTCCCAGATTTTCGACCCCCTCAAGACGGCATCAGGGTTTACCACGTTCACGCGAATGCCATGCGGCGCACCTTCGAGAGCCAAACAGCGCGCAAGATGAATTTCCGAAGCCTTGGCCGTGCAATACGCAGCGGCATTGGGTGATGCGGCAAGACCATTCTTGGAGGCAACAAAGACAAGAGCACCCCCCATGTCCTGCACCTTCATCACTTTGAACGCTTCACGGCTTACAAGGAAATATCCGGTAGACAAAATTTCCATGTTGTTGTTCCACATGGCGAGGCTCGTTTCCTCAACCGGTGCCGAACTGGCAATGCCAGCATTTGACACAAGGATGTCAACGCCACCAAATTCAACAGAGGCGTTCTTGTAGGCCGCTTGAACTGCAGCCTCATCAGTAACATCCATATTGAGGTACCTAACGACATCAGCCGAGTAGCGATCAGTAAGGTTGTCGACAGTCTTGATAAGCGAAGCGTCATCGATGTCAGCGAGGATGACGCAGGCACCTTCTTTCAAATAGCGTTCAGCGGTTGCTGAACCGATGCCCCCTGCCCCGCCAGTGATAAGCGCGACGCGACCAGCCATTGATTTTGGCGCAGGCATGCGTTGGAGTTTTGCTTCTTCCAGCAACCAATATTCAATGTCGAATGCTTCTTGCTCTGGCAAGCCTTGGTATTGGGAAACACCGTCCGCGCCGCGCATCACGTTAATGGCGTTGACGTAGAACTCTCCGGATATACGAGCAGTGGCTTTGTCTTTTGCAAAAGTGATCATGCCAACGCCCGGTACAAGATAGACTACCGCGTTTTGATCCCGGATTGCAGGACTGTCTGGCTTCTTGCAGCGGTCGTAATAGGCCTGGTAGCCAATCCGGTATTCAGCGACTGCGGCCTTTAGTCCGGCCAAGGTTGCTTCTACGTTCGGTTTCGCGGGATCAAAATCTACGACAAGTGGGCAAATCTTGGTGCGAAGGAAGTGGTCTGGACATGATGTGCCAAGGGCGGCGAGACGCTGCATGTCTCTAGCGTTGACGAATTCTAACACGGTGTCGCTGTCAGTGAAGTGGCCGACCATATGGTGATGCTCTGACACCATACCGCGGATCGCGGGCATAAACTCCGCGGCGATTGCGCGGCGGTCTTTTTCAGGCAGGCTTGTATGTATCTGACCACCGAAGGTGTCTTGGCTAGTCGTTTGTTCCGCGAACCAATCAATGGCTGTTTGGATGACCTCGAGGGTTAATTCATAGCAAGTCTTTGCGTCGTCATCCCATGTAAACAACCCGTGGCTTTCAAGAACAACACCTTTGGCGTCTGGGTTCTTTTCGCAGAAGTCTGACAACCAAAGACCAAGTTCAAACCCCGGTTTTTTCCACGGCAGCCATCCGATGCTATCCCCAAAGATTTGCTGGGTGAGCGACTTGCTATCCTTAGCCGCTGCAATCGCAATGATCGCGTCCGGGTGCATATGGTCAACGTGTTTGCGTGGGACATATGCATGCAATGGTGTGTCGATAGAAGCAGCGCGCGGGTTTAGATTAAAAGTACAATGCGGCAGATAGCCGACCATCTCATCTTCGAACTCCAAACCACGATAGAGACCGCGCAGCGCGTTCAGCTTTTCCATATAAAGCGATGAGAACCCATCCATCTTGATCGAACCCAGATCACCGCCAGAACCCTTGACCCAAAGGATCTCAACAGTGTCGCCGGTGAGCAAATCTTTCTGCGCAACTTTTGCAGATGTATTGCCGCCGCCATAATTGGTGATTCTCTTATCTGCCCCCAGAAGATTGGATCGGTATAGCAAAAGCTCAGGCTCACTCATTCCATTGGTGCTAGACGCGTTCCATTTGTTTTCAAGGCGTTGCGCAGAAGTCGTGGGGCTCATTGGTGTCTCCATTGAGAGAAAGTGCATGGGGTCGAGTTCGCTTTAAGCTGACGCCAGGATGCGCGTAAGTCAATCAACTTCAATCATTAACGATCATGCTGCGCCGCAGAATGACGCCTTATGACAATTAATGATTGACTTTGATTGACGACTCACGCCACGTTGATCAACAATAGGGAGCGTCCGGATGCATGAAAAAGACCGTCACCGCGTAATTCTATCTGCCGTTCAGGACCGTTCATTGGTCACGGTTACGGACTTATGTTCGCTGACGGGCGCGTCCGAGGCGACTGTGCGCCGCGATATCAACACGCTTGACGATCAAAACCAGCTTCGCCGTGTGCGCGGTGGGGCCGAAGCGCTGACCACGCAGCCTTTTGTCGGTTTAGCTGGCCGGCCGTTTTCATACAATGAGACACAGAACATCGCTGAGAAGCAGGCAATCGCAGCCGCTGCGGTTGATCTATGTAAGGATGGTGAACCGATTATTATCAATGGCGGCACAACAACGTTCCAAATGGTGCATCCTCTAGCTTCGCGTCAGATGCAGGTCTTTACCAACTCCTTCCCTATCGCTGAACGTTTGTTGAAAAACACCAACAACACCGTCCTTCTTTCTGGTGGCGTGATCTACCGCGAGCAGAACATTATCCTTTCACCCTTCGACAACGACGTAACCCGCAATTTTTATGCGAAGCGGATGTTCATGGGTGCCCAAGGCATCGGTCCTTTGGGACTAATGGAGCAAGACCCGTTGCTGATTCAGGCAGAAGAGAAACTCATTGGCCAAGCTGAAGAACTTATCGTTTTGGTCGACAGTTCAAAATTCGCCAATCGCTCCAGCCTGATCCTTTGCCCACTCGCTCGGATCGACACAATCATTACCGATGAAGGCATCGATGACCGCACCGCGGCGATGCTTGAAGCGGCCGACATTACCCTTGTCGTCGTGCCAGTTGGCGCGGCTCAAAAAGAAGGGGCGGTATCTTAAACCGCCCAATCATCACCACTCCAGGGAGGAAACCATGAGTGTACTTAAGAAAGTAATGACATCTGCAGCGCTCGTTGCTGCGATGTTCGCGACGCCTGTAATGGCCCAAGACGATGTGCGTATTGCGATCGTCGTAAAAGCACTAGGCATCGGATTTTTCGAAGCTGCGGCAAAAGGCGCTGAAGAAGCGGCAGCTGAACTTGGCAATGTTGAGATCATCTATACAGGACCAACCGATACAACCGCTGAGGGCCAGATCGAAGTGATCAACGCCCTGATCGCACAGAACGTTGACGCGATCGCAATCTCCGCAAACGATACAGACGCTTTGGTTCCTGCACTTAAGAAAGCCATGAGCCGCGGCATCACAGTTATCAGCTGGGACTCAGGCGTTGCGGCAGACGGCCGTCAAATGCACCTGAACCCCTCTTCAAACGCTTTGATCGGCAACATGATCATCAAGATGGCTGCCGATCATCTTCCGGATGGCGGTGACGTTGCAGTTCTTTCAGCGACATCAACATCAACGAACCAGAACATCTGGATCGAAGAAATGAGCAAGGTTGTCGGCGACTATAACGGCATCAATGTTGTTGCGACTGTTTATGGTGATGATTTGGCCGACAAATCGTACCGCGAAGCGACTGGCCTGATGCAGTCCTTCCCTGATCTTGACGCAATCATCGCACCAACATCTGTTGGTATCGTTGCTGCGGCTCAGGCTGTTGTCGATGCGGGCAAAGTTGGCAAAGTGAACGTCACGGGCCTTGGTCTTCCATCTGAAATGGCTGGGGCCATCGAATCTGGTGCATCGCAGTCATTCGCAATCTGGAACCCAATTGATCTGGGTTACTCAGCAACAATGTTGGCCTATGAGCTGTCACAAAACGGCGTTGAAGCGGCACCCGGTGCAACCATCCCAATGGGCCGTATGGGTTCTTTGACGTTGGACGAAAACACCGAAGGCGCAATGGCTGACCCCTTCGTCTATGATGCAAGCAACATCGATGAATTCAAGTCGATCTTCTAAAACCTCTCGTCAAAGTTGGTCCGGCACAAGAACAGTGCCGGACCATTCCACTTCCACGACCTAAACGAGCCGAAAGTTGAAATGACCAAGCCAGATACGCCTGTCGTCTCAATGGACGCAATCACAAAGACTTTTCCAGGCGTGAAGGCGTTGGATGCTGTTCACCTCAACCTTTACCCGGGCCAAGTCACGGCTTTGGTTGGTGAGAATGGTGCCGGCAAATCCACGACGGTCAAAGTACTCACCGGAATTTACCAACCAGATGGCGGAACGATCCGCATTGATGGCTCACCCGTTGTGTTTTCGAACGCGAGCGCGGCCTCAAAAGCAGGCATCACCGCCATTCACCAAGAGACAGTTCTGTTTGACGAGCTGTCCGTGGCTGAGAACATCTACATCGGGCACGCGCCCAGAACGCGCTATGGCCTGATCGACAACGCAGAGATGCTGCGTTCCGCTTCTAAACTGCTTGAAGAAATTGGTGCGCCGTTTGATGCGCGCACCCGACTTCGCGATTTGGGCATTGCAAATAAGCACCTTGTTGCGATCGCCCGCGCGTTGTCCGTCGACGCCCGTGTTGTGATTATGGATGAGCCCACTGCCGCCCTTTCACACAAAGAAATCGAAGAGCTGTATGAACTTGTTGAGACGCTGAAGTCACAGGGCAAAGCAATCCTTTTCATCAGTCACAAGTTTGATGAAATCTTCCGCATTGCTGATCGTTTTACCGTTTTTCGGGATGGCGCATTCGTCAGTGAAGGGTTGATCGAAGACATTGATCAGGATGAACTCGTCAAACTCATGGTCGGTCGGTCGATCGATCAAATCTTTCCTCCACGTACAGCGACAGCGGCGGAAGAAGTGTTTCGGGTTGCCGGCTACGCACACCCAACAGAGTTTGCCGATATTGGCTTTGGTCTCAAACGCGGCGAGATATTAGGGTTCTATGGCCTTGTCGGCGCAGGTAGATCCGAACTCATGCAAGCGTTGTTTGGCATAACCAAACCATCAAAGGGCGTTTGCCAAATCAACGGCGAAATCTGCATTATCCGCTCGCCTGCGGACGCCGTGGCCAATGGCATTGTCTACGTTCCCGAAGATCGAGGCAAACAGGGTACAATTATTGGCTTGCCGATTTTCCAGAACATCACCCTGCCCTCAATCCGTCGCACCTCGCGGTCTGGCTTCATCAGACTGGCGGAGGAATTCAAACTATCGCGCGAATATGCCGAACGTTTGGATCTACGTGCCGCGTCTTTGGACCAGGACGTCGGCAACCTATCTGGTGGCAACCAACAAAAAGTTGTCATTGCTAAATGGCTCGCCACGCAGCCGCAGGTCATTATCCTTGATGAGCCAACGAAGGGCATTGATATTGGATCAAAAGCCGCCGTGCATTCCTTTATGACTGAACTTGCTGCTCAGGGACTTTCGGTCATCATGGTTAGCTCAGAAATACCCGAAATCATCGGGCTGTCTGACAGGGTCATTGTAATGCGCGATGGCCGTATCGCGGCCGAACTGGAAGGCGATGAACTCTCGCCCGAAACGCTCGTGCGCCACGCGGCCGGGATCGAAACCTCTCAAATGAAACAGGAGGCCTGAGATCGTGCAAAAACTTCTTCCCGTCCGCGAACTAATCCTTGCCTCTGCGATTGTCGCTTTGCTTATTTTGGTGGCTACTCGGTTTCCCGGATTTGTGGCTCCCGGCAATATGGCGAACGTGTTCAATGATACGGCCCCATTGATCATCCTAACCCTCGGCCAGATGGTCGTTATTCTAACCCGCTGCATCGACCTTTCGGTTGCCGCCAACCTAGCCCTGACCGGCATGGTTGTGGCGATGTTAAACGTTGCGATGCCGGGCCTCCCAATTCCTGTGATTATCGTTGTTGCAATGGGGCTTGGCGCAATCATGGGCGCGGTCAACGGCATCCTTGTTTGGAAGCTGGAAATACCGCCAATCGTCGTGACACTTGGAACAATGACGATCTTTCGCGGGATCATCTTTCTGATTTCGGACGGTAAATGGGTGAACTCGCACGAAATGAGCCCCGCATTCACAGCCTTCCCAAGGGCCGCGTTCATTGGGCTGCCCATCCTATCTTGGGCTGCCATCATTACGGTCATCTTCTTTGGCATCATGATGTCACGTACTGCATTCGGTCGGTCGATCTTTGCAGTCGGCGGCAATCCGAACGCCGCCGTTTATACTGGTATCAATGTTGGCAAGACCCAGTTCCTTGCATTCGTTTTGTCCGGCGCGCTGGCAGGCCTAACCGGTTATCTCTGGGTATCTCGATTTGCCGTGGCCTACGTGGACATCGCGGGCGGATTTGAACTCGAAGTCGTTGCTGCATGTGTCATCGGAGGCATCTCGATTGCAGGTGGTATCGGTTCCGTTGGCGGTGCGGTGCTGGGTGCAGTGTTCCTTGGCGTGATTAAAAACGCCCTTCCTGTGGTCAATATTTCACCGTTCTGGCAGCTGGCCATTTCCGGCAGCGCAATCCTGATCGCTGTGGCCTTCAATGCCCGCTCTGGACAGAACAAAGGCCGGATCATCTTGAAATCGGCGGAGGCTACGAAATGACCGATACAAACGTGACCGCCCGACAAATTCCCGACCGCCTTCACACCCGCGCGGCACGTATCCTGCGCAGCTGGGAGGCGTTGTTGCTCGCTGTAGCAATCGCCATTTTCGTCCTCGACAGCTTTGCTTCACCCTACTTTCTGAACGTCTGGAACCTAAGCGACGCGACGTTCAACTTTACTGAAAAAGCGATGATCGCCTTTGCGATGGCGCTTCTCATCATATCTGGCGAAATCGATCTATCGGTTGCTGCCATCATAGCGCTCGCCAGCACAGCGATGGGCATGGCTGTTCAATACGGTGCAGGCACGCCAGAACTTGTGGTCGTCGGGCTAACCGTTGGGCTTTTGTGCGGGGCCTTTAATGCGGTCTTCGTGACCATCCTCGGGCTGCCCTCGATTGTTGTCACAATCGGCACCATGAGCCTGTTTCGCGGCATCAGCTATATCATCCTCGGAGACGAGGCATACCGAGGGTATCCAGATAGCTTCGCTTGGTTCGGACAAGGCTACATCTATTGGGTTTTCACAGTGGAAATGGCTCTCTTCGTTGGGATCGCGATTATCTATGGGATCCTTCTGCACAAAACGAACTTTGGTCGAGCGGTCTACGCCATAGGGAACAACCCAACTGGCGCATTGTTTAGTGGCATTCGCGTCCAACGCGTCAAATTCATCTTGTTTCTTCTGACCGGCTTGATGTCCGGCGTCGCAGCCATTTGCCTGACCTCACGCCTCGGCTCGACCCGCCCCAGCATCGCTACCGGTATGGAACTTGAGGTCGTCACGATGGTCGTCCTCGGCGGCGTGAATATCCTTGGTGGTTCCGGATCGATCCCTGGCGTCGTGATTGCTGCGTTTGTCATGGGGCTCGTGACATTTGGCTTGGGCCTACTCAACGTCCCCGGTATCGTCATGTCGATCTTCATCGGCTTGCTGCTGATCGGGGTGATTGCTTTACCAAGGCTATGGGCCATGTTGGCATCACGGAAGGGTACGTCATGAATGAACGGCACGTTTTCAAAATGCAGCTCAACCCCGGGCAAACCGATGAATATAAACGGCGTCATGATGGAATATGGCCAGAGCTTGTCACACTGCTGCATGACGCCGGAGTGAGTGATTACAGCATCCACCTTGATGAACCGACAGGCCTGTTGATCGGTGTCTTGATCCGAACCGACCGCCACACAATGGACGATCTACCATCTAATCCCATCATGCAAAAATGGTGGGCGCATATGGCAGACATCATGGAAACTGACCCCGATAACGCCCCTGTCGCGACTGCGATACCTCGCGTTTTTCATATGCCATGACACACCCACGCCACATCGCAGTCATTGATATCGGCAAGACCAACGCCAAACTCGCTTTGGTTGATCTCGAAACCCTTACCGAGATCTCTGTCGTTACCCGCCCGAATGTTGTCATCAACGCATTCCCATGGCCTCATTTCGATACCGACGGGAATTGGTCTTTCATCCTTGATAACTTGCGCGAATTTCATCGTGAGCACCGTGTTGACGCGATCTCGGTCACGACACATGGCGCAAGTATCGTTCTGCTTGACCAGAGCGGCAACCTTGCTACGCCAATCCTTGATTATGAGCACCCCATTCCAGCAGAAGTCGAAGCACAATACGATGCCATTCGGCCATCGTTTGCATCGACGGGTTCACCACGGCTCGCAGGCGGTCTGAATGTCGGCGCACAGTTGCATTGGCAATTTTTGACTGACCCCAAGTTGTTGGAGCGCACGGCGCATGTCATCGGGTATCCTCAATATTGGGCCTATCGTCTTACTGGAGAAGTGGCCAACGATGTCACGTCTATCGGCTGTCACACGGATTTATGGTTACCCCACCAAGGAAAGCTATCAGAACTTGCGGCGACCCTTGGCATTGCCGAGAAGATTGCACCGGTCCGGAAATCGGGTGACGTTCTAGGAACAATCTTGCCCGAGATCGCAACCGCAACTGGTCTTGCGAAAGATACACCAGTCGTCTGCGGAATTCACGATTCAAACGCCTCCCTCCTCCCTCATCTCCTGACGCAGGATGGGCAGTTCTCAGTTGTGTCCACTGGCACCTGGGTCGTCGTTCTGACAGTCGGTGGTGACGAGGTCGTGCTCGACCCAAACAGAGACACGCTCATCAACGTCAACGCGTTTGGTGATCCCGTGCCCTCGGCTCGCTTCATGGGCGGGCGCGAATTTGACCTTATCCAAGGGGAACACCCTTTTGAGGCATCCGAACAAGATGTTGATACGGTTCTATCCGAAGGTATTATGCTCATGCCCGCAGTCGAAAATCTAACCGGGCCTTTTCAAGGCCAACACATGCGATGGATAGGCACGGAACCGCCCGAAGGATCAGGCTCACGTGCAATCGCGCTTTCCTATTACCTCGCACTCATGACAAGCACATGCCTGAAGCTAACTGGCGCAAGTGGCCCATCCATTATCGAAGGCCCGTTTGCCCAAAACACCCATTTCCTCGCCATGCTGTACACAGCAACTGGCCGCCCTGTCTTTGGTGTTAAGTCAGCAACTGGTACGAGTGTTGGTGCAGCACAGCTTTTTGGGAATTCAGTAACTGGCATCGCTGGTGAAATCACTCAAAGACCGGGCAACACAACCGAGCTTATCAAGTATGCTGCAGCCTGGCGAACTTCGGTTGGAAGATTGAAACAACTTGAAATTGGCTGATAGATCGCCTTGCGGAACAACACTCTCGCAGAGTAGTTGCTGCATACGCCGGACGGCCAATTCACCGTTGGACCGGATCGCTTCGCGGACCTCTTTCGGCATCGGTGGGCGTCCGGAGTAATTGCCACTTTGGCCTTTTACAAACGTCATTGCGTTCTCCTGTTTCAGCCCTGTTACCTAGCCGGATCTCAAACAACCCCACATGCGCGCGAAGTTGGTGTGTGTACGCGGTTTCCCCACCTCAACGCCGCAGCCCAATCAGGCGTCACTAGCAGCCGTTACGTATGTTCACTGTATGTTTTATATTGCTGTCGTGCTGTGGCCGTCAACAATTCCGCATGATTTAGCCCGTCAGTTAGATCCAAATAAACGCCAGCAAGGCTGAGTGCCGAGATTGGCTTAGGTCTGGACCTATAAACTACTTACAGCGGCCATTCGCTGCGCTTTGCACCAACGACTGCTATGCGAGACAAAACGCCAATTCGCTGCGCCTGCGCCAAAGTTCGCTATTTAATTTGGGACCAAATGAAAAGGCCCCACGAATTGCGGGGCCTTTTCTCCTACCGTTGCCGGGAGGTCCCGAGATTTGGTCTTAGTTCACCAGCTTTGCGTTGCATTCGCGGGCCATGGCGATAGCCTTTTTTGTCCCAGTCAGATCAATGACGAAAACGTAGTCGGTTTCCGGGAAAACGACCATCTCGTATTGCTGCTCAATGTCCTTGACGAACTGTGGAAGGTTGTTGGTGATATAGCCACCCGAGTAGCCTTTGGTGATGTTGCCACGCATCCCAGTCGCTTCCCCATAGTAAGTGTTTTCTCCAATCACGATAACAACAGCCTCTCTGTCGTCCTTCTTGAGATTGGTTTCACCTTTGGTGAAAACACCCAGATAGCCGAGGCTGCGGTCCTCGGTGAGGCCCATCTGAACGACGTTTTCAGCGCTGTCCACGGCTTCGATAAGGCAGGACATCTTGTCTTTGTCCGCAAAGATTTTCCAACCTTCGACTTCACCGTATTTTTCAAAAGTATCGGCACCAGCGGCTGTCGCAAGTGCCGCAGTGATGATTGCAGCTGCGGCAATCGATTTCATTTTGAGCATGGTATAAAACTCCTGTTTTGAAATTACGCCTTGGGGCGTCGATACTATTTATTCGTTATCCTATTCGTTATCCAGTCTCATTTTCGTCTCCAATTCTCTCGGCTTACCGTCTGGATTGCAGGGACTGTCCACGACCCATCGAGGATCTGTGGCTCCGGCTGGTAGCGGTCGCCCACGCCCGGCAATGTCAAGGTTGCTCCTACGCGATGTCAATGACCGCAGTGCTGTAACCGCCCTTAGTGTCGAAATGTGCATACCGCAGCATCGGTCAGTTTGGGCTCAAAGCTGCCGTTCGCCGCAACGCGCACCAACGACTGCTCTGTGGACAGAACAGCCGGTCGGCTTCCTTTTGTGAACGGCTGGTATCCGCGGTTCGCGACCAAGACGCACATCGATTGAAGCGGTGGTTGATAGTTTGCTGCGGGCGCGAACGGGAGCACGGGAAAAAGCTGACATCCAGGCCCGAGATAACCGACTGAATTACTCAGGTGACCGAGCCGAGCCCCAAAGCGGCAATCAATTATTTACAATTTGAGCAACGTGCGACAGCCTAGGCCAAGCTCAATCACAGGCAGGCAACGTTATGTCCACTTCTCGCATCTCCGGTTTCGCTAGGAACTTTGTCACTGTCATCCTTTTCTTGATTGGTTCAGCCGCTTTCTCGCAAAACGCCGTGTACGACATTGGCAACTATGTCAGGGATATCGAGGTATCCCAGAATTTCTACACAAGCGTCTTCGGGTTTGAAGTGGTTATGCGCTGGGACGAAATGGAGGTCAGCGAAGATGGTGTTGATTATAAAACTATTCCGCACAAAGGCGTATACATGAGAGATGATAACGGGACGCATCTTGAATTCATAGAAAGCGGAAACCCAGAAAATTACCGAGAGGTTCAAGAACCGATTAATCACTTCGCGATCCGTGTAGATGACGTTGAGCAAACCATTGATCGCGCGATTGAAGCCGGAGCTAAATTGGCAATCCCAGTCTCTCATATACGCATTGGCAGCCTAAACGTGAGGAGCGGGTTCGTTTTTGGTCCTGACGGGGAGCGCATTCAACTCGTTGAAATTTTGGAGGAATAAAGAATGACGGCTTCGTCCCACGTCTCGGTCGTTCGACCTGCCGACCACACTGATGCCTGACAGAACCCCTCAGATGACTGAGTCGAGCCCTTGGCAGCCGGATTGAATTCGCATCCTTCGCTCACGCAGCAAACCGGTTGTCCTGACCATTCCGATAATTTCGACGCACCACAGCAATGAATGTGGACGTTTGCCAAAAGTGCAGCGATGTAAGGGAGGCCTATTACCGCGTTGCAGACTTTTCTGCCTAATGCTGATAAAGGTCACGACCGAACCACATTGGTTAGGACGTGACCTGAGAACAGATTGGGAGTGTATTCACCTTGAAGCAGCTCAAACGCCCACTTTTACTCACTGTAAGTGCCGCCGCCGTCGCACATGTCGCAACAGTATCCCTTGCTCAAGATGCTGAGCCCCTGTGGGCGCACGCGCCGGATACAATCTCGTCTGAATGGAGCGCAGTGCTTTCCGCACTCGGCCAAGGGCGGGACGCGGCGGTGCCTTCCCCGGATGATGTGCAAGCGTGGCAAGCACTGCAGGACACCGACATTACCGCAAAGATCAAAGCTGCGGCACCGTTCGTTGAGGCGTTCAACGGCACGCTTTGGGATATCACACTTGGCGGCGTCCCAACGGTCGAAGTCACACCTGACAAACTGGCACGCAACGACAAGATCGCAGTTTACCTACATGGTGGTGCCTATGTCTTCAACTCCGCCAGAGGTGCGATCACCTCGGCGATCTTACTTGCTGATGAAACGGGTCTGACAGTCATGGCCGTAGACTACACTCTGGCGCCACATTCCAGGTGGCAAGAGACCACAGATCAGGTCCTATCCGTTTTCACCGCTCTTGATGAGCAAGAATTTGCGGCTTCCGATATCGTGCTCTACGGTGACTCTGCAGGCGGTGGCCTCTCGGCCGGCAGTGTCTTGAAGATGCGTGATCAGGGCATGGAAATGCCCGCAGCATTGGTTCTCTGGTCGCCTTGGGCCGATATCTCTGAGACTGGGGATAGCTATGTGACGCTCCGGGATGCCGAGCCGTTCTTCACATACCAGGACGTCCTCGGTCCTTCGGCTCTGGCTTATGCCGATAAAACGGACCACCGGCACCCTTACGTCTCTCCGGTTTACGGCGACTTTACAAAGGGCTTCCCGCCAACGCTTATCCAAGGTGGCATCAAGGAGATTTTCCTCAGCAATTTTGTAAGGCTCTACCAAGCATTGGATCAGGCCGGGCAGGTAGTGAAACTCGATCTTTATGAGGGGATGCCGCACGTCTTTATGGCGGCTTTGCCGAAATCACCCGAGTCAAGAGTTGCTGTTAGCAAAGCGGCCGATTGGGTGTCTGAGCACTTGCTCAATGATTGAATTGAACCGTAGGAAGCGAACTGGTTGAAAGCCAACAGCAATTAAGGCTGGAAATGAGCGCTTCGTTTGGGTCATGCGTTTGAACGGAGATATTCCGCTTACCGCGCATAGCGCCAGTTCGAGCGAGACGCAGCATTCGTCGTTATGGGCTTATTTTGTTGAAAAACTATTGTTGATTTGAGGTCCGTTCGCTGATTCAATTCTCCTATTCTGTGGGGGGAACTGCGATGTTGGGACCGAAGCAAGAGGCGCAAGGCGCGTTGTTCTACGAGTTCTCGCTTGAGGGTCACGTCCCGCAAGACCACCTGCTTCGATCCATCGACCGGTTCGTCGACCTGAGCAGCATCCGTGCCCATCTTGCAGATTTTTACAGCCACACTGGCCGTCCGTCGGTCGATCCTGAATTACTGATCCGTATGCTGCTGGTCGGATATTGCTTTGGCATCCGGTCTGAACGGCGTCTATGTGATGAAGTGCATCTGAACCTTGCTTACCGTTGGTTCTGCCGCCTCGATCTGAGCGATCGCGTTCCCGATCACTCGATTTTTTCCAAGAACCTACATGGGCGTTTTCGCGATAGCGAACTGCTGCGGCATCTGTTCGAAACAACCGTCGCGCGGTGCATCTCTGAAGGCCTAGTCAGCGGTCAGCGGATGGCGATTGATGCCAGCCTGATCGAAGCCGATGCGAACAAGCAGAACTCCACGCCGAAGGAAGAATGGGACGCAACGCACATCGATCCGGCTGATGCGTCGCGCGCCGTGCGCGAGTATCTCGACACGCTCGACGAGGCCGCATTTGGCGCTGCCAGCAGGGTCCGGCCGAAGTTCACCTCGCATTCGGACCCGGCCAGTCAGTGGACGGCGGCGCGGAAAGGTCCTGCTTTCTTTAGCTATTCCGGCAATTACCTGATCGACACGGATCACGGTGTTATCTTGGACGTAGAGCCCACCCGATCCATCCGGCAAGCCGAGGTTGGATCAACAAAAATCATGCTGACGCGGGTGAAAGACAAATTCGATCTGGTCCCGGATTGGATGATCGCCGACACCGCCTATGGCTCAGGCCCAATGCTCGGCTGGCTCGTTGATCGTAAGATCGACCCTTACATCCCGGTGAACGACAAGGCTGGACGCCCCGATGGCACGTGGATACGTACAGATTTCGACTGGGATGCCGAGAACGATCAATACATCTGCCCCGAGGGTCACGCGCTCAAGCAGTTTCACCGCAACTATTCTGATCCGAACCAGGGCCCGACGGGCAAAGGCACGGCGAAGTATCGTGCGCTGAAACTGACGTGTCAGGTCTGTCCCTCAAAATCGAAGTGCTGCCCCAACGCAGACGCCAGAGCGATCACCCGTGAAGAACACGAAGAAGCCCGCCAAGTTGCTAGGGATTTGGCCAAAACTGATGAATACGCGATTGCGATGAGGCTCAGGAAGAAGGTCGAAATGCTCTTCGCACACCTCAAACGTATTCTCGGCCTCGGTCGACTCCGATTACGTGGCCCATGCGGTGTAAATGACGAATTTCTACTCGCCGCCACCGCCCAAAACCTCCGCAAACTGGCCAAGATCTTTCCTGCACCGCAGCAAGCGCGAAAAACCTAACCAGAAAGGCGCTTGCACTGTGTTTCAGAGCTGACTTTCTGCGCTCGCAACACGTTGTTTTTCAACAGAATGGGCTCGTAGCGGCCTTACGCACCGGCAGAAATACCGCATTCAAAGCGCGTCTGAGAACGGCCATTCAACTCGATGCTATGATCTGGTCGTCAGCGCCGTGCTGACGTCTGGGCATGGAGGGAGGATTGGAGGGCATATTATGCCAAGAGTACAACTTCCAGCAGTGACCCCGAAGCGCAAAGCATGGAACAAAGGTCGGATCATCGGTCAGAAACGACCGTTGCTTCCCAAACAAGTATGGGCCATCCGCGCAAGGCTCGAATTTGCAGGTTTTCTTCGTGATCTGGCGCTGTTTAACGTTGCGATTGATAGCAAGCTGCGTGGCTGCGATCTGGTCAAACTCACCGTGATCGATTTGGTCAAAGATGATCGCGTTCGTGAACGGG
Source organism: Sulfitobacter sp. SK012 (assembly GCF_003352085.1). NCBI lineage: Bacteria > Pseudomonadati > Pseudomonadota > Alphaproteobacteria > Rhodobacterales > Roseobacteraceae > Sulfitobacter > Sulfitobacter sp. SK012. The sequence continues at coordinate 698,320 of NZ_CP025804.1, read as the reverse complement.
TTTCGGTGATCCAGAGCAAGACCAAGAAACCAGTTCAGTTCGAACTTACTGAAAACACACGTGATACCGTCATCGCTTTGGTAAACACGTCAGGAGAAAGCCGGTGACCGCGCAGCTGATCTCAGACAGTGAACAGCCGAAATAGCACATTAGGCGATGCTACGAAGATAAGCAGAGTTTGAAGCAGGCCCGTCAGCAATGGCGGGTCTGTTTTGCGTCGACCAGCAGACCCTCGAATTGATCGGTTGTCTCGCTGGATGTCTCGCTGAATATTTCGCGCCTCGCGGGAGGCGCTCGCTAAGTTATTGATTTAATGGTGAACCGAGCAGGATTCGAACCTGCGACCCCCTGATTCGTAGTCAGGTACTCTATCCAGCTGAGCTATCGGTCCACTAAGCGGCGGTTTAGTAGCCAGCGGCGGGGTTTGCAAGTCCCTCTTTGGGAGAATTACCAAGACGCACAAAAGAGGTCGCCCCGCTAGACGGTGCCATTGCCTTTGGGCAGGACAATTCGGAAGCATGTACCAGCCTCGCCCGTTTCAGCCAGATGAAGCGTGCCACCGTGACCGCGCACCAGCTCGGCTGAGATGACCAGCCCCAAACCACTGCCGCCTTTGCGCGCGCCCCCTTGAAAAGGGGTAAACAGATGCTCTTGCGCCTTGGCAGGCAGGCCGGGCCCTGTATCTCTAATCTCAATCGCCCAATGCAGGTCTGTCTCTTCGGCAGACAGCGCAATCTCACCGGATGCACCATGGACCATGATCGCTTGGCGGGCGTTGCGGATCAGGTTGGCAAGCACACGGTGCAACTGTTCCGGATCAGCACGCACCATCATCTGGGGTGATATATCAACGGCAAAGCTCAAATCATGATCCGCCGCCGCCAAACGCTCGCTGTCGATGACATCCTCCGCCAACTCTGCCAACCGCACCATTGTCAGCGTCGGGCTTGGCTCTTCGGCCTTCCCAAAGGCCAACGTTGATTCGCACAAATGCACAGCCCGCGTAATCGAGCCAACAAGCTTGGGAGCCATCCGTTTGACCGTTGGGTCCTCGGACATCTCAATCCGGTCGGTAAACAACTGTGCGGAGGTTAGGATATTGCGCAGGTCATGGCTGATTTTACTCACGGCAGAGCCAAGCTGCGCAAGGCGTTCCTTTTGGCGCAGGGCCTGCGTCAACTCGGTCTGTAGGGACTTCAACGCTTCTTCGGCCTCGCGCAACTCGCGCACACCAGCAGTTGGGGTGATAATGCGCCGTGCGTCCTCAGGAGCCGCAGCATAGCGCTGCATGTGGCCTACAACGCCCTTGATCGGCTTAACCAAAAACACACGCATCGCGATGAACAGCAAAAAGGCGGTTACGATCGAGATCACCGCCGAAAGGATCAGGATGCGTATGCCGTAATCAAGCATGGCCGCGCGCATTGGCTGGCTTTCTACCGTGATTTCGATCAGCAGACCCGCATCTTGGGTAGGTGCGCCAATGACCCTGATCACTTCATCCTCGACATTCAGTAACCGCATCATTGCATCCCGGATCAACACCATCGCAGTGGCGTCGCGCAGGTCAAACGTGGCTGCTATGGCTTGTGGCATTGGGGAGCTCAACATCAACTGGCGCACCTCATTGCGGCGCAGCACCACGTTGAACACACCCGCGTTGCTCAGCAATTCGGCCTCGAGTTCCTCATCCAGCATGTCATCGGCCAAAAGCGCGAGCGAGGCCACCTGCGCCAATTCAAGCCGACCAAGCATATAGTCCTCGCGGAACCGCGCGATCGACGGCACAAATATCATGACTTCAGCCAACATCACAAAGATGGTGGTTAAGATTAGCAGTCTGCCTGAGAGGGAATTAAACATCTGACCCTACGGAATAAAACGCTGCACCAGCCCCACAACCCGTTTGACGATATCGTTTTCAAACAGTCGCGGGCTGAAATAGGCACCTGCTGCACGCTTATTAACTTCGCCGATGGTGGGATAAGGGGCAACCATTGCGGCAATCTGGCTCATCTTCATGCGGTTTGCCAGTGCCAGCGCCCAAAGACTGATCAACTCTCCTGCCTGATACCCAACAATCGAAGCTCCAACTGGCCGTCCCTTGACCACCATCACCTTGATAAAGCCCTTAGTTTTGCGTTCCGCAATCGCGCGATCGTTATGCGCGTAGTGAAAACGAACCACTTCTAGCGACGCGCCATGAACCTCTTTCGCCTGCGCTTCGGTCAACCCGACCTGCGCCAGCTCGGGGTCCGTGTAGGTCGCCCAAGGTATGTGGCTGATCTTTGCTTTAGAAGGCAATGCAAAGAGCATCGAGCGGATAATGACACCGGCATGATAGCCCGCCACATGGGTAAATTGCAGCCCACCTGCCACATCACCAATCGCATAAACCTTGCGGTGGGTCGTGCGCAGGGATGCGTCCACTTTGATGCCCGTTTTAGTCCGTTCAATGCCTGCCTTCTCGAGGTCCAGCTTGTCTGTGTTGGTTTTACGCCCAACGGCCATCAACAAGTGCGAGCCCTTAAAGACGCGGCCATCTTTGGCCTCCACTTCAATTGCGCCTGCTTTGCCGCGAATTTCTGCAGCCATCGCGTCCTCCGCAATCTCAACACCTTCATCACGCAGCGTATCAAGCACAATCGCTGCGAGCTCTGGATCATCCTTGCCCAACGCTTTGGCACCTTCGATCACGGTCACTTTGCAGCCTATGCGGATATGCGCCTGCGCCATTTCCAGCCCGATTGGTCCACCGCCGATGATCAACAAGTGTTTTGGCTTTTCGCGCAACTCGAACAGGGTCTCATTCGTCTCGAAGGGCACATTCTCAAGCCCCGGAATGGGCGGCACCAACGGCGATGATCCAGTCGCAATCACAATACGTCGCGCCGTGATTACAGTGTCGCCCGCTTGCACTTCGGTTTCTGAGATAAAACGGCCGAATTCTTGGATCACTGTCACGCCAAGGCCTTCAAAGCGTTCCACACTATCGAGCGGAGCGATCTGCGCAATGACATCGGCCACATGGTCTTTTGCCGCTGCATAATCCACATCGCCCGGCCCATCCGCGACGCCGTACTGCGCAGAATGTTGCTGGCCATACGCCGCCTTACCCGAAGCAATCAGTGCTTTGGACGGGACACAGCCATAGTTGAGGCAATCGCCACCCATCTTGTGGCCTTCCAGCAAAACCACATCAGCCCCCATCTGCACAGCCCCTGCCGCCACAGAAAGTCCGCCAGAACCAGCACCGATGATAAGGACATCTGTCTTGATACATTTCATTTCAGCAGGTCTTTCTTGCCAGTCACGGCCTTTAGAGCAACGGGCAGCAGCGACAACGCGCAAAGGCCCAAGATCGGCAGCAGAATATGCGGTTCAAAGATAAGGCCTAAGTTGGGCGTTTCACCCTTGGCAAACACCTCGCCCAACCCTGCCCCAACCGAGGTTAACACCAGCGAACCCGGAATGATCCCAATCACCGTCGAAATCACGAATCGCGACAGCGGCACGCCCAGAAATGCCGGAATCAGGTTTGCCACAAAGAAAGGAACCACCGGCACCAACCGAATGAAAAACAACATCGACCATTGGTTTTCGTCGATTCCATCCTTGATCTTGCGCACCATGCCCTCAGATGCGTCCATACGCGCCTTCAGTTTTTCGCCAAGACCGTAACGCGCCGCGAGGAATATCACCGTCGCCCCGAGCGACGCGCCCGCGATATTGAACACGGTGCCAAAACCCCAACCAAACAGAAAACCGCCCGTCAGCGTTGCGATCGCCGCACCGGGTAATGAAAACCCCACGATCAGGATATAGATCCCGATAAAGGCGAGTGCCGTTAGGACATAGTTGTTGTCCCGAAAGGCAATCAACGCTTCGCGGTTGTCGCGCAGTGCCTCAAAGCTGATATAATCGCCAAGGACGAACGCCCCGATAATCGCCACCACTGTAATGATCGCTATCGGCGCATAACGCGCCAAGGCGGATTTCTGTTCGGTCGGCTGTGTCATGTCACTCATTTTCTAGCTTTGGTCCCTGCGTCTGGGCAAAAAACAAGAGATGCTCTTTTTTCGGTCATTAGGACAGGGACTTCACGGGTGGTTGATCCCTTGTGTAGGCTAAAAGCTGGTTTGAAGGCCCCGCTAAGCTGATTGAAACATATGGGAGGTCATTTTGGGGAAATTGTTGCAAAGGATGCAATTTTTCACGCACATGGGGTTTGACTTGGGCCCCAGCCCGCTTTAGAGCACGGTTCTGAATTGAGGCGTGGAACCGATTCCGCGCTGTGACGTATTTGTGGAGATGGCGCGATGAAACGCACCTTTCAACCTTCTAACCTCGTGCGCAAGCGCCGGCATGGCTTCCGTTCGCGGATGGCAACTAAAGCTGGTCGCAAGATCATCAATGCGCGCCGCGCCCAAGGCCGGAGCAAGCTGAGCGCTTAATTGCGACTTAGATTGACGGAACCAACATGACACCGCCGGATCTCCCTTTGGAAGGCTTACCCGCCCCCCAAGAGGAAAACTCTCCGGCGGTGTCGTTGCGTTTGCAGGTTCTCAAGAATCGCAGCGATTTTCTGCGCGCCGCGCGAGGCAAGCGAGTAGCGAAAGCTGGGTTTGTCCTACAGATGATCGCCCGCCCTGAAGGTGAGGCACCGGGCATCCGCATTGGCTACACCTGTTCTAAGAAAGTCGGCAATGCCGTGGCGCGCAACCGGGCAAAGCGGCGGCTGCGCGAAGCGGCACGCCTTATCCTGCTGCAAGGTGGGCAGCCGGGTCATGATTATGTTTTGATCGGGCGCCGCGAAACAACAGCCACTCAAGCCTTTGACGATCTGCAAAGCGATCTGGCCCATGCGCTTGGTATCTTGCATGGGGCGTCAAAGTGACCCCGCTGGCCTTTATTCTGTCCTTACCCGTTCGGGCATACCGATTGGTGTTCAGCCCATGGGTTGGCCACAACTGCCGCTACCAACCGACGTGTTCGGCATATGCCCTAGAAGCGCTTCAAGAACACGGCGCGGTTAAAGGCGGCTGGCTTGCGGCGCGGCGTATCGCGCGGTGCCACCCTTGGGGCGGTGATGGCTACGATCCCGTACCAGAGCAAAAAAAATAGAGCACCGACATCCTTTTACGCATTCGTTCTTTCGACAAAGCGCGCGCGTGATATAGGGATAGCCAACCCCATCAAGGACCAAACATGCTCGATCAACCTCAGGATATTCACCCGCTCTTCAATGGCGCGCCTCAATCAACGGAATTCAAGAAACTCCGCAAACGTCTTGTGCGCCATACCCGCGAGGCAATTGAACAATACGGCATGATCGAGCCCGAAAAGAACGGCAAGAAACCGCGCTGGTTGGTGTGCATGTCGGGCGGCAAGGACAGCTATACGCTGCTGGCGATTCTGCATGAGCTGCAGTGGCGCGGACTGTTGCCCGTTGATATTCTGGCCTGTAACTTGGATCAGGGTCAGCCGGGCTTTCCCGCGACTGTGCTGCCAGAATTCCTCGAAAAGATGGGCGTGCCGCACAGGATTGAGTACCAAGACACCTATTCGATCGTGATGGATAAAACGCCCGAAGGTCGAACGTTCTGCGCAATGTGTTCGCGGTTGCGGCGCGGCAATCTGTACCGGGTCGCTCGTGAAGAAGGGTGCAGTGCCGTTGTTCTGGGCCATCACCGTGACGACATTCTTGAGACGTTTTTTATGAACCTCTTTCATGGTGGGCGTTTGGCAACAATGCCACCTAAGCTTTTGAATGAAGAGGGTGATTTGTTTGTTTACCGCCCCCTCGCCCATGTCGCCGAGGTCGATTGCGAGAAATTCAGCACCGCGATGAATTATCCCATAATTCCTTGCGATCTATGCGGGTCTCAAGATGGTCTGCAACGCCAGCAAGTCAAAGCGATTTTGGACGGGTGGGAACGCAACAGCCCCGGCCGTCGGCAAGTGATATTCCGCGCTCTTACAAATGCGCGCCCTTCGCATCTTCTTGATCCAGCGTTGTTTGATTTCACGGGCCTCGCCAGAAAATCTGACCAAATTTAAGTAAAGTAACGCAACTTACCCTGCCCGCGTTAACCTGCAGATGACCAGAGGACCGCTAGATATCTCTAACCTCAAGCGCGCTCTGCGCTGAGATGGGAGGCACTAATGCACTGGGCAGACACACTGAATTTGAAACGACTGCGCGCCAAACTGGCCGCGGTTTTGGCCGGACCTCCGGCATTGGCTTTCCTGCCTGCCATTTCACTTGCCGCCTTCTGGCTCGGAGGAGAAGCCGCACTCTTGGCTGTATCCGCGATCTTGCCTTTGACGTATGTGCTTGCTGGCGGGTTCGGCGGCGCGATTGGCGGTGTCCACATATCCAAAGATGCAATCGACGGATTATTCAGCCGGAGCGCGTTCGAAGATGTTTGTGACCAAAAATACGAGATCACCAGCGAGAAAGCGTGGCAATCAGCGACCTATTTCCTAGAAATCGACGACGATGTTCAGATCGTCGATCGTTACGGTCAACTCGCGGCGGATACAGTGATAAAACGCACGGCCGAGCGGCTCATAACCATGCTGCGCGATGAAGACAGCGTCGGCAAGATGGGAGACGCCCGGTTTGCGATCTGCGTCGCGCCAGTTCGGCACATGGATCTTGAGCTGTGCATCCAGATGGCGGGTCGCTTACAGACCGCACTCGAAGAACCGCTGTCGATTGACGGCACAACTATTTATGTCTCGGGCTCGGTCGGATTTTGCCAACACAGCCGTTCTCCAAAGAAAAACGGTGCCGCGTGGCTTCAAGCCGCAGCAACAGCGTTGCGAGAGGCACAACGCCATGGCCCAGCGGCAATTCGCGCCTTTTCAGACCAAATGCGCCGCGAGACACAGTGCCGCGCAGAACTGCGTGACGAAGTGGGCTTGGCGCTCGACGCTGGACATATCCAGCCTTGGTTTCAACCCCAAATTTCAACGGACACAGGCCAAATCACCGGCTTTGAGGCGCTGGCCCGCTGGAGCCATCCAAACCGTGGCATGATCGCCCCCCAGGAGTTTTTGCCGGCCATCGAATCCGCCGGCATGCTTGAGCGTCTCGCGGAAAAAATGATGTACCACTCCTTTGCAGCCCTCAAAGCTTGGGATGTTGCTGGCTTGGAGATACACCAGGTTGGCGTCAATTTTTCGGGCTCTGAGCTGAGCAATCCGCGTCTTCTAGAAAAAATCAAATGGGAACTCGATCGCTTTGATCTGACCCCGGACCGTCTGGCCGTCGAAGTGCTAGAAACCGTCGTTGCAAGTTCCCCTGACGATGTCATCACGCGAAACATCAATGCGTTGGGGGAACTTGGGTGCCGGATTGATCTGGATGATTTCGGGACCGGCCATGCATCAATCGCGTCGATCCGGCGGTTTGCCGTCAGTCGCATCAAAATTGACCGCAGTTTTATCATTAAGGCAGATCGCGATTCCGAACAGCAACGCATGATCTCCGCCATTTTGACCATGGCAGAACGGCTCGAGGTTGAAACCCTTGCCGAAGGTGTCGAAAGCGTTGGTGAACATGTACTTTTGGCGCAGCTGGGATGCGACCATGTCCAAGGTTTTGGGATTGGCAAGCCTATGCCATTTGAGCAGACGCTTGACTGGATTGCGGGTCACAATTCCAAGCTAGCCGATGTGCCTCGGATCATGCAGGGAAAACAGAAATGAAACTGGAACCCTCAATGTCCCCAAATAGGTCACGCGCAACTCCGCCAAACCCCGGATAAAGCCCGAATCCGCTTGACCTTTGGGGCTGTTCTCTGTTGAACCCACGCTGAACTCAAAGACATCAGGTGGCGGTCCCAATGGACGATCAGAACAAGAATCTAATAATCGCAACAGGGCTCAGCTTTATTGTGATCCTCGTTTGGTTCGTGTTGTTCCCGCCCCCAGAGGGCCCAGCTCCGCTAGCACCGTCGGAAACAGCGCAATCCACAGCTGAAGGCGACAGCCTTACAACGCCCGCAGCCCCCGTAAATAGCAGTGTTTCTACAGAAGCAACTGCCACAATAGAGCTGTTGGCCGAGGCCGTCGATACCGCACCTCGCGTACAAATCAGCACGGACCGATTGAGCGGGTCGATCTCTCTCTTGGGCGGCCGGATTGATGATCTTTCTTTGAACGATTACCGCACCTCAAGGGATGAGGACGCAGAAGTCGTAAAATTGCTAATCCCCGTGGGCGGGGAAGATGCATATTATGCCTTGCACGGTTGGGCCGCGAGCACCGGTCTTGACCCCGCTGCAGTTCCCGGACCCAACACTGAGTGGAGCGCACCGGACAGCGATGTGGTAAGTGTCGGCAACCCTGTTACAATGACTTGGGACAACGGCGCAGGCCTGCTCTTTTCCAAAGAAATCGCGGTGGACGAGGACTTTATGTTCACGATCACCCAGAGCGTGACCAACACGAGCGATAGCCCAGCGAGTATGGCCCCTTACGGTATTCTTGCCCGTCATGGTGAGCCGACAGACCTGAAAAACTTCTTCATTCTGCACGAAGGCGTCGTTGCAATGGGTGATGGCGAGTATTCGGAAATCAACTGGGACGATATGCCAGACTTCGAATTCGCCGAACGTGAAGGTGCGCGCGCGCAGGTCAAACAGATCACAGAAAATGGCTGGATCGGGTTCACCGACCACTATTGGATGGGCGCATTGATCCCCGCACAAGGCAGCGCTTTCAAGTCAGTGGCCAAATACGATGAACGTCGCGACATATACCAAGCCGAAACAGTCATGCCGACCCAAACGGTCGCACCTCAGGCGACCATCACTGCCGTCAGTCAGTTCTTTGCCGGGGCAAAGGAATGGGAAACCCTACGCAAGTATGAAGAGCAGGGCGTATATAATTTCATCGATTCGATTGACTGGGGCTGGTTCTCATTCCTGACCAAACCCATCTTTTGGCTCCTGCACCACCTGCACGAGCTGATCGGCAACATGGGCATCGCAATCATCGCTCTGACCTTGCTGATCAAGGCGATGCTCTTCCCATTGGCATATAAATCTTATGTCTCGATGGCCAAGATGAAAGAGCTTCAACCTCAGATGGAGGCGCTCAAGAAAGATTCTGGTGAAGATCGCCAGAAGATGCAGCAGGGCATGATGGCGCTCTATAAGAAGGAGAAGGTAAACCCCGCCGCGGGCTGCCTGCCGATCTTGCTGCAGATTCCGATCTTCTTCTCTCTCTACAAGGTGATCTTTGTCACGATCGAACTGCGCCAAGCACCTTTCTTTGGCCCGTTCCAAGACCTCAGCTTGCCTGACCCAACGTCGCTCTTAAACTTCTATGGGCTTGCACCCTGGGCTGGACCAGAAGCTGGATCGATCATGGCGCTGGCCTTTATTGGCATCCTGCCACTTTTGTTGGGTATTTCGATGTGGCTACAGCAAAAACTAAATCCGGCCCCCACCGATCCCACTCAGCAAATGATCTTTGCGTGGATGCCTTGGGTGTTCATGTTCATGCTGGGCAGCTTCGCCTCTGGCCTCGTGGTATATTGGATCGCGAACAACACAATCACCTTTACGCAGCAGTACCTGATCATGCGCAGCCAAGGCTACAAGCCTGACTTGCTGGGCAACATCAAAGGTGGATTTGGCCGCAAAGCCAAGTCTGACGCCGAAAAGTGATGGGGGTCTCTGGGCTTTTCCGGCATCCCCTGAAAAGCCATGGGCGCGAAGCGCTTGATCATGTGCGCCTGAACCAAGATCAGTCGATGCCCTTCGACCGGCTTTGGGCCGTCGCGCATGAGGCGGCAAAGGCAGACGGGTCAGAGTGGGCCGCCTGCCAGAACTTTAGCCGCGGATCAAAAGCCCCCAAACTTATGGCGATTAACGCGTCCCTCAACGAGGCGACGCAAACGCTGACCCTCACGCATCCTGAACGTCCCGATCTGACTTTCCGCCCCGACGACGATAGTGCGGCCTTCATTGACTGGGTTATGCCGCTGGTTCCTTCAGACCGCGCATTACCGGACCGCATCCTGCGACTGGACGGGCGCGGCTTTACCGACAGCGATTTTGCGTCTGTATCGCTGTGCTCCGTGGCATCCCACGCGGAGGTCGAAGATATTGCGCAAACCCCGTTGTCGCCGTTGCGGTGGCGCGGAAATATCTGGTTTGATGGCACTGCCCCTTGGGCTGAATTTGACTGGGTCGGAAGAGACATCGCAATTGGTGGAGCTGTCCTGCAGATCCAAGAACCTATCGTGCGTTGCCTTGCCACTACCGCCAATCCCGAAACGGGCCTACGTGACGTTGATACGCTTGCTGCGTTGAAAACCATGGACCATCAGCATTTTGGCATCTATGCCCGCGTCATCCAAACCGGCGATATCGCGGTGGGCGATAAACTGGAGCTAATCTGATGCAACTACCCTTCCCCGTCGTCGACGCCCCTGATCCGCAAGTCGAAGAACAGGGCCGCCTGCTCTTCGCCGGAGAGACCACATTTGTAAAAGGCGTGGTCGCGATGGACGGTTTGCCAGAACCGGACCGGATGGAAGTCTGCTTTGCGGGGCGATCCAATGTCGGGAAGTCCACGTTGATCAATGCGCTGACAGGCATGAAAGCGCTGGCACGGGCATCCAACACCCCCGGTCGCACCCAAGAGATCAACTATTTCACCGCCGGAGAAGAACTCTATCTCGTCGATTTGCCCGGCTACGGTTATGCTAACGCGCCACTGCCTGTGGTCGAAAAATGGCAGCGCCTGCTCAAGCAGTACCTGCAAGGTCGCCAAACCCTGCGCCGCGCCTTTGTGCTGATCGACGCACGCCACGGCGTGAAAAAGGTCGATGACGAAATAATGAGCTTGCTCGACAGTGCGGCGGTTACGTTCCAGGTCGTGCTGACCAAGTCAGATAAGGTCAAGGAAGTTGACCGCGAAAAGATATTGGATCAAGTGCGCGGCGCGCTCGCCAAACACCCTGCTGCCTATCCAGAACTGATCGTAAGCAGCTCGGAAAAGGGTTGGGGCATTCCCACCCTGCGTGCAGTGATTGCGACGCTGGAATAACAGCGAACGCCTGCTTATGATCGCCGCATAACAGGGGATCACAAAGAAGATGAGAACGCAGAGCATGAACCGCGATTGGGCCGCCACCGCCGCCACACTATCACAGGCCCTGCCCTATATGCAGCGCTACAACAATGCGACCGTCGTGATCAAACTAGGCGGGCACGCAATGGGCAGCGATGAGGCGATGGAAGAATTCGCCCGTGACGTCGTGCTTATGCGCCAGGTCGGCGTTAATCCCGTGATCGTGCATGGCGGCGGGCCGATGATCAACGACATGCTCAAGCGTCTCAATATCAAATCTGAATTCATCGATGGCAAACGTGTGACGGATGCGGCCACCATGGATGTGGTCGAAATGGTCCTATCCGGCCTCGTTAACGCCAAGATCGTGCAAGCCATCTCGCAACAAGGCGGCCGCGCGGTTGGCGTGTCTGGCAAAGACAGCGGCCTGATCATCTGTGAGCCAGAAGACCCTGCTTTGGGTCTTGTGGGCAAGCCCAGCCAGATCAACCCACGTTTACTGAAAGATCTAGCCGACAAGGAAATAATCCCTGTCATTGCCCCTCTTGGCATGGGCAAGGGCGGCGAAACCTTCAACATCAACGGTGATACCGCCGCAGGTGCCATAGCTGCATCACTTGCAGCCGACCGTTTACTGCTGCTGACGGATGTCGCCGGGGTCAAGAACGCCGCCGGAGAGGTCCTAACTGAGCTTACACCTGACCAAATCCGCGAGATGACAGCCGAGGGCACCATTGCAGGCGGTATGATCCCCAAGACTGAAACTGCGTTGCAGGCGATAAAGGCTGGCGTCCGTGCTGCTGTTATCCTTGATGGCCGCGCGCCAAATGCTTGTCTTTTGGAGCTGTTTACCGAGCACGGTGCCGGCAGTATCATCCGCCTGAGCTAAGCCTGTATCATTGCGCCAGAACATTTGTGCGATAGTCTCACCTGATGACACCTAAAGATATCCCTGCACGGGGGCCTAACCCGACGCTGGATGACATTTCCCGTTCTATCGGACCCAGCTGTTTGTTTGTTATGGGCACACTGGCCCACCCTACATCGCCGGAACAAACGATTGTCCTGATTGGTGCGGATCATTCAATGTGGCCGGTCTTTACCCTTTCGCCAGAATACACTGACACTGCGCGCAACCCGCTTGATCGTTGGTCCAAGCGCATTATCGGTGCCCTTGCAACCACGCTGAAGGCCGAAGCCGTCTATCCATCGGATGGACCTCCCTATGCACCCTTCATCTCATGGGCGCTCGCCTCCGGGCAGTTTTTTCAAAGCCCGACAGGGATGATGGTGCATGTCAAAGCCGGGCTGATGATCTCAATCAGGGCGGCGCTTATCCTCGACCAAGCCATTGATCCGGACAAACCGGCAGCAAACCCCTGTGACAGTTGCGCTACCAAGCCTTGTGTCACCGCCTGCCCTGTTGATGCGCTCTCTAATCAACACTTCTACGATGTCGCGACCTGCAAGGCCTATCTGCGCAGCACAGCTGGGGCCGACTGCATGAACCACGGATGCAAAACCCGCACCGCCTGCCCCGTCAGTCAGAGCTTCAACCGCAACCCCGCGCAATCAGCATTTCACATGCGCGCATTTACAGGAGTCTGAAATGAAACGCCTAATCTTGATGCGTCACGCCAAATCCGATTGGTCTGCTGGGTTGCCCGATATCGAACGGTCGTTAAACCCTCGCGGCCAAACTTCTGCAAAGGCTCTGGGGGATTGGTTGCGCACGCAAGGCCATATGCCGGGTGCTGTCTTGTGTTCAGCGGCCTCAAGGACCCAAGAGACCCTCGCGCGGCTCACATTGCCGGCCGACATACCTGTGGAGGTCACACGCCTGCTTTACCTCGCTGAGGCCGCAACGATGGCGCAGGTCCTGCGCGAAGCCACCGCTGACCGCATCTTGATGGTGGGGCACAATCCCGGCATCGCCGACTTTGCGGCCGCTTTGCTGACGGAGCAACCTGACCACGAACAATTTTCCCGTTACCCGACCGGGGCAACGCTCATTGCGGATTTCGATATCAAGGAATGGAATGAGCTTAAAATGCACAGCGGCACGACGGTAGATTTCGTCGTGCCGCGTGAGTTTTCTGGTCGTACTTAGTGGCCTAGGATCTGGCTGAGGAACAGCTGTGTCCGTGGCGACTGAGGGTTGTTGAAGAACTCTTCGGGCTCGTTTTGCTCAACGATCTGCCCTTCGTCCATAAAGATCACGCGGTTTGCGACCTGACGGGCAAAGCCCATCTCGTGGGTCACGCAAAGCATGGTCATGCCTTCTTCGGCAAGCTCGATCATCGTGTCGAGAACTTCCTTGATCATCTCAGGGTCAAGCGCCGACGTCGGTTCATCAAACAACATGATGCGCGGACGCATGCACAAGCTACGCGCAATCGCCACACGCTGCTGCTGACCACCTGACAACTGGCCCGGATACTTGAGCGCCTGATCCGGAATCTTAACCTTCTCAAGGAAATGCATCGCCGTTTCTTCGGCTTCTTTCTTAGGCGTTTTACGCACCCAGATCGGAGCCAACGTGCAGTTCTCAAGGATCGTCAAGTGCGGGAACAGATTGAAGTGCTGAAAACACATACCAACTTCAGAGCGGATTTTGTCGATGTTCTTGAGGTCAGAAGACAGCAACGTGCCGTCAACTTCGATCGATCCTTTCTGATGTTCCTCCAGCGCGTTCACACAGCGGATCAACGTAGATTTACCAGAGCCAGACGGCCCGCAAATCACGATCCGCTCGCCGCGATACACCGTAAGGTCGATATCACGCAGCACGTGGAAAGTGCCGTACCATTTGTTCATGTTGTTAATGCTAATCGCGACTTCATCGGATACTTGCATTTGTTTTGCTTCGGCCATTGTTTCAGCCCTTTCTTAACGATGATCTGTTGCGAGACGGCGTTCAAGCCACTGCGAATATTGTGAAATGCCGTAACACACGACAAAGAATAGGACGCCCGCGAACATAAACAGTTCCCAGTAAATGCCGCCCCAATCAGTCGAGGCAAGGATCGGCCCGCGGATCATACCAATGATGTCAAAGAGCGAGATCACCGAAACCAACGTTGTATCCTTGAACAATCCAACCGCGATATTAACGATACCGGGGATCGAGATTTTCAGCGCCTGCGGCAGAACAATCAACCGCATGGATTGCGCATAATCCAACCCCAGTGAATCGCCCGCCTCATATTGCCCTTTGGGCAAGGCGGCCAAACCACCACGGATCACTTCGGCGATATAGGCCGAGGAGAACATGGTGATCATGATCACAACACGCAAGAACAAGTCGACGCTCGATTCCGGTGGAAACAAATATCCCAACATAACGTTCGCCACAAACAACAAGGTGATCAGCGGAACGCCACGAATAAATTCGATGAATACCACGCAGATCCACTTGACGACAGGAAGGCTCGATTGCCGCCCCAGTGCCAATGCAATTCCGATCGGCACCGACAGAGACACACAGGTCACACCCAGCATCATATTGAGCATGAAGCCACCCAGATCACGGCTAGGCACAGCGCTAAGCATCGCGTTATCTGACGCACCCTCGGGAATGAAAAGTCCCCCGATGTACCAAACAACAATGGCCGCAGCGATGCCGCCAAAGAAACCTGCTGCAAAGCTCTTCTTGAGGAAATGGCTGTAGACATAATACCCGGCCACAAAACCAATCATCGCTAAGATGGGAACAAGGATTGTCCCACCCCAAATCAGCCAATAGGCAAGGAAGGGGTAAACAGCCGTAAAGAGCAAAAGTTTGCGCGGCAGGTCAAAGAACAACACCGGTGCCGCTGCGACAAACAACAGCAAGGTTGCCAGCGAAGGACGCCAGTAACTTTCGCTTGGATAGGTAAACCCAAACAGCAGCTGGTTCCAACGTTCTGTCAGGACTGAAAAGCAACCGCCTGTCGCCCCTTCAAGTACGTCGCGGCATTCCTTGAGGCTATCCGTGTTCCAAACGCCATTAATCATCCAGGGGAATGTGGCGGAAACGATCAAAAAGATCACATAGACAGCCGCGATCGTCAGCAAGGCATTAGCCCATGTGGCGAAAAGGTTAGTACGCATCCAAAGGACCGGGCCGCTTGCTGCCATAGGTGGATCCAACGGCGGCAACGCTGTTTCCCGGACGAAGGCGACGGATTGTGCATGTTTATCTGACATGGCTTAGCGCTCCTTCAGCTTGGTGGCATTGTTGTAGACGTTCATCACCATCGAGATCGTCAACGAAATGGTCAGATAGAACGCCATCAACAGCACCACACATTCGATCGCGCGGCCCGTTTGATTGAGGGTAATCCCGCCAAGGGTCCCTGTGATGTCGGCATATCCAACCAAAATCGCCAGCGACGAGTTCTTGGTGATGTTCAAATACTGCGAAATTAGCGGTGGAATGATTACCCGCAAGGCTTGCGGAAGCACCACAAGGCTCATCACTCGGCCAGACCGCAGACCCAGCGCAGCGGCTGCTTCGCTCTGGCCACGTGACACGGCTTGGATACCAGCACGAACGTTTTCGGCGATAAAGGCACCGGTATAAACCGACAACGCGAACCAAAGCGCAATCAGAGGTGCACCAATCTGAATGCCACCCTTAAAGTTAAAGCCCTTAAGCTCGGGGTAATCGAGACCAATTGGCGATCCCATGACAAAGAACATCAGGATCGTTGGGACAAAAAAGATTGCAAACGACGGCCATAGCATTGGAAGCAACCGGCCCGTATCGAAAAGTAACTTTGTCGCATAGCGGCGATAAGCAAACACACCGATGATCGACGCGATAAAGGTCGCAACCACGACCATTGATCCCGGTCCCCAGATAGGCGCAGGGATATAAACGCCACGGTTGGTAAATGCGAACGCATCCATAAACATCGTAGATGACGGGGTTTCACCGCGAAACGCATTGGGCGCGGGCATGGAAACCGTCATGATTGTAAAGATGATCAAAATCCAGATCAGCAACGGAATGTTGCGAAAGATTTCGACGTAGACGGACATCAACTTGCGTACCAACCAGTTCTTGGAGAGGCGCAGAACACCAGCCAACACACCAAGCACGGTAGCTGTGATACAGGCCAGAAACGCAACCAACAGCGTGTTGATGATCCCGACCCAAGCGGCCTGAAGGTTCGTGGACTGACTGGTATAGGGGATCAGCGTTTGGTTAATGTCATAACCTGCCGGATTGCCCAAGAAATCAAAACTGATGTCCAGCCCTTGCTCGCGCAAGTTGGTGCCAACGTTTGAACCCAGATACCAGAACGCGAAAACCAGAACGGCTAGGGCGATAACTTGCATCGTAACGGATCGATAGCGCGTATCGTACAAAAGCATGGAGAGCCGAAACGACTCCCTTGGAGGGTCGGTCAATATCGTCATCTGGGACGTCCCTGTGTTGCCCGCCTTCCATCTCGATGGCACGTCGCTGCGTGCGGGAAGGTCGGAATTTTTATATATCTTAAAGCCTAAAGCGCGAAGGGCGCAGAATTATCTGCGCCCTTCGTTTTTGTCGTTCTTAGCGGAAAGGAGGCGTGTAAAGCAGGCCGCCATCTGTCCACAGAGCGTTCAAGCCACGTGCCAGACCGATTGGTGTGTCTTCGCCGATGTTCTTGGAGAAGATTTCACCGTAGTTACCACCGGCAGAAATGGCCGCTTTGGCCCAACCAGCGTCAAGACCCATCATCTCACCCAATGTACCTTCGGTACCCAACAGGCGGGCAACTTCAGGGTTATTGGTGTTGCCGGACATCTCTTCGATGTTGGCAGATGTGACACCCAGTTCTTCAGCTGCAACCAATGCATTCACTGTCCAACGGACAACATCGCCCCATTCGTTGTCGCCGTGGCGAACGAGTGGGCCAAGTGGCTCTTTGGAAATGATCTCAGGCAGCAGGACGTGGTCGCCTGGGCTTTCGAACGTTGCACGTGTCGCCGCCAGACCAGAAGCATCTGTGGTGTACGTGTCGCAAGCACCAGCAAGATACTGCTGCTGACCTTCGGCGTTTGTTTCGATAGGCACGGGCTCATAGCTGATGTTGTTGGCACGGAAGAAATCCGCGAGGTTCAGCTCTGTTGTTGTACCCGTTTGGATACAAACAGTTGCGCCGTCCAATTCTTTGGCGGACGAAACACCCAATGCTTTGGGCACCATGAAGCCTTGGCCGTCATAGTAGTTGATACCGATGAAGTCGAACTTTAGGTCAACATCACGGGAGAACGTCCACGTGGTGTTACGCGCCAGCATGTCGATCTCGCCCGAAGCAAGTGCGGTAAAGCGTGTCTTGCCTGTTGTCGGGATGAATTCAACAGCTGTTGGGTCGTTCAGAACAGCAGCGGCAACCGCGCGGCATACAGCCACGTCAAAGCCGGACCATTCGCCGTTCGCATCCGGTGCAGCAAAGCCCACCAGACCAGTAGTAACACCGCAGTTCAGCTTGCCACGCGCTTTGACATCGTCAAGCGTACCAGCTGCTGCAATGCCGGCCGCCAGACCGGCAACGGTCAGCGTACCAATAAGTACAGATTTTTTCATTTTTACCTCTTCCTGATTTTCCGCCATGTTGTTTGACGGTTAGATCCGACGGGTTTTCACGCCGTAACTCCCACTATGCATTATAGTTCTCGCATAGTGGCGCACAGTCTGCTCGAAATGACGCCTAAGCGTCAAGGGCAGCCCCAACAAATCGCAGTAAAAACTCAGCTTGACCAAGCGTAAACTTTCAATAGCGGGAATCTAGGTATCAGATAGGTCAAACATGCGCTTTGCATGCTCAAATGCCCTCTGTTTAAGGGCCGCCATGGATTCGGCGTCTTCGTCAGCCCCCCACTGCTCAGCTTGCCAGCGCTCGTCCAAACGAGAAATATCCCAAATATCACCCGCAAAACGTGCATTTTGTGACGCGGCAAGCCCTAGAACCCAAGATCCTGACAGACTAACTAAGTCATGAAATGCTGCCAGGTCGAACGCTCCCATTTGGTGGGTAAGCTCAGTGGCCCGTGCGCGTGTCTGCTCAGATTGCGGCACGTGAACCACACCGATTCGGGTGTGAAAAATTATTCCATGTTCTTGGCGTACCCAATCCAGCATCGGGTCCCAAATCTCGTTTTGCCGCGCGACCAGCGATTCTGGTTGGTCTGCGCGGTAGCACAAGAGATCACTATCAGCATACGCCGCCAACATATCTGCCACTTCGGCGTGCTGTATCGCGACCTTATCAATCGCGGCATTTGCGGTCTTCGTGACTGGCATCAGGGCCGGATTGATTGTGCCTTCTTGCGCGTCCCATTCAGCCGCAGCGGCTTGCGCCATCTTGCGTGTCGGCAAGATCAGCGCGCGCTTTGCCGGTGTTTTGACCGGACGACCATCTAAGGTGACAGTAAATCCGCCTTCGGCCTCTTCAACTGTTGCCTCTGCCCAGAAACGTTTGGCCTTCCAATCGCTCATGACACAGTCTCCCAGATGCGCTGCACAAGCGGGCCAAGCGCGTCGAACCCTTCGATATTGTACTGCGCAGCACCCAAACGTTCTGGACCATGATAGCCCCAAGAAACGCCGATCCCGGTCACACCTGCCGCTGCCGCCATATCCATGTCAAAGCTTGTATCACCAACCATAACAGCATCTGACTTTTCGACGCCCGCATCGCGCAGCGCCTCAAAGATCATCGACGGATGCGGTTTGGAGGGGTGAAAATCGGCAACCTGACGCGTGACAAAGAACTTTTCTAATCCATGCCCCTCGATCAGCTTATCGAGGCCACGCTTGCTTTTGCCTGTCGCCACACCGAGCAGAACATCGGGCATCATGTGCAGCTCTTCCAACGCCTCTCGTGCGCCAGGATAAAGAGGGGATGACGCCGCCGTGCCTGTCTGCGCACGCAAGGTCATGTAAGCGTCTTTGTACCCCTGAACCAAGCGGCCATGCATCACGGTATCTTCTTCTGGGGCCAAAATCGGCATCGCCACATCAAGCGACAGACCGACGATCCCAAGCACCGAGTTCAGGATCGGCGGCACCAATCCTTCGGCCTGAAACGCCGCCGTCATCGCAGCCGAGATGTCGCCTTGGCTGTCGACCAAAGTGCCGTCTACGTCAAAGATCACCAGCCGCAAGCGGCCCGTCATGACCAGTCTTCCTCGAAAGGATCCGTAGGCACATCCGCCGGGAACCACTGGAATGTGTCCCAAGTACGCAGCATATGATCGGGCATTGGGGCCACAAGATTCAGCCGCGCTTTTGTCACAGGATGCTCAATCGTCAGAGACCGCGCATGCAGATGCAGCTTCTTTGAGATGTCGCCACCCAATTGCGCACCCCAGCCATCGCCCATGTTTTCTTGGCTAGACCCGCCGTATTTGCCGTCGCCCACAATCGGATGCCCGATTTCAGCCATATGCGCACGCAGCTGGTGAGTCCGACCGGTCACAGGAATAAGTGCTGCCCAACAGGTGCGGCTGCCGGCCTGCGCCAGAACCGTGTAGTCGGTAGTGGCCCGCTTGGCACCCTCGGTGGTGTCGATGTCGCGCGGATGCACGGCTACCATCTTTTCACCTTCGCCGCGCACACCGTGCCCGCCCGCTTTGACCAATCCAAACTTGATTTGGCCATTGCGCGGATGGGGCACACCCGCAATTGCTGCCCAGTAAATCTTGCGCGTCTCGCGGTGCCGAAACGAAGCCGTCAGCGCAGCTGCGACCGACCGAGACCGCGCCATGATCAGCACGCCCGACGTGTCCTTATCGAGCCGGTGCACCAGCCGTGGCTTTTCGTCCAGATCAAACATCAGCGCATCGGCCAACGCGTCCACATGACGGTCAGATTGGCCGGAACCGCCCTGCACCGGCAGGCCCGGAGGCTTGTTGAGCACAATGACATGATCGTCGCGGTAAATCACACAAGACCGAATGAATTTCGCGTCTGCATCCGTGACGCGAGTCCGCTTTGGTGGTGGCGGAGCTTCGGTGTCAGGCAACGGCGGCACGCGTATTTGCTGTCCGACCTCAAGCCGCGTTGATGCTTTGACCCGCCCGCCATCGACGCGGATGTCGCCCTTGCGGCACATCTTTTCGATGCGCCCTTGAGATATCAGCGGGAAAACGCGTTTGAACCAACGGTCCAACCGCTGATCACCGTCGCCCTCTTCAATCACTAATGTTTGTACTCGGCTCATGAAAGGACCCCTCTGGTCATCCAAACCCCCAACATAAGGGCCCCTATCGACACCACCACCGATACCAAGACGTAAAACGCCGCGGCCGTGATATTGCCACGCTCAATCAACAGCACCGTCTCAAGCGAAAAGGCGGAGAATGTTGTAAAACCGCCCAAAAGCCCCGTCATCACCAATGGACTGAGATGCGTCAGGCCCCGCTCGGCGGCAAAGACGACAAAGACGCCCATTAGAAACGACCCGACGACGTTGACAAAAATAATCGCCACCGGAAAATCTGATGGACCCAACAGGCGCAAGACCGCAACACCAGACAGGAACCGCAGCCCTGCACCGACAGCGCCTCCAAGGGCGACAAGAGAAAGCGTTGAAATCATGCCCGTGCTGTCGTCCTTCGAGGCCGGGATGTCAAGTTTTCCGCTTTGCGCGCAGCCCTGCAAAGTAATCCAGTCGCTTTTTTAGCTCGCGCTCAAAGCCGCGTTCGACCGGTTGGTAAAGATCTGGGCGCGCCATACTGTCAGGAAAGTAGTTTTGCCCCGAAAATCCATCCTCTGCATCATGGTCATAGGCATAGCCAGCGCCATATCCTTGATCCTTCATCATAGACGTCGCAGCATTCAGGATATGTTTGGGAGGTGGCTCTGAGCCAGTCTTTTTGGCCGCAGCCCGCGCGCCTTTGTAGGCCACATAAGCAGCGTTGGATTTCGGGGCGAGCGCCAGATACGTCACCGCTTGCGCCAATGCCAACTCCCCTTCGGGACTACCAAGGCGCTCGTAGGTTTCCCAACATTGCAAGCACACGGCCTGCGCCTGAGGATCGGCCAAACCGATATCCTCGACTGCCATCCGCGTGATCCGGCGCGCCAGATAGCGGGGGTCTTCGCCGCCCTCGAGCATACGCGCAAACCAATAAAGCGCGGCGTCCGGATCACTGCCGCGTACCGATTTATGCAAGGCTGAGATCAGGTTGTAATGCGCGTCACCAGATTTGTCGTATTGTGCCGCGCGTTTCATCAGACGCTTGGACAAAGCATCCGTGCCCAACGTGCCGTCGACCTTCCACGCCGCGACCTGCTCAATCAGGTTCAACAGCGCACGCCCGTCGCCGTCCGCCATATTCATCAAAGCATTACGCGCGTGATCGTCCAGCGGCAGGATTTGATCCAGCTCCTGCTCAGCGCGCAGTGCCAGTTTTTCTAGATCATCCAAGGCCAATCGCTCAAGCACGAGCACCTGCGCCCGGCTTAGCACAGCTGCATTCAACTCAAAGCTGGGGTTTTCAGTGGTTGCGCCCACAAGCAGGATGGTCCCATCCTCCATATGCGGCAGAAACCCGTCTTGCTGCGCTTTGTTAAAGCGATGTATTTCGTCGACAAATAGCAGCGTTCCCTGCCCGTTTTGTCGCCGAATTTTTGCCGCCTCAAAGACTTTGCGCAACTCTGGCACACCGCTAAAGATAGCAGATATCTGGACAAAATGCAGATCCGTCTCATCTGCCAAAAGCCGCGCGATGGTGGTTTTTCCAACACCCGGTGGACCCCAGAAAACCAAGGAACTCAGAACACCAGAGGCCAGCATCACGGTAAGTGGGGCATCTGGTCCAAGTACCTGGTCCTGACCAATCACCTCGGCCAGGGCACGCGGCCGCAACCGATCCGCGAGAGGTCGATGGGTACTCTCTACACGCGCGGGGCCGCTGCCGAACAAATCAACCATCCTACAGATACCCCCGCAGGGATAAGTCGACAGTTCTATGGATCAGGGCAAAAACTCTCATGACATATGATATGCGCGGGGGGATGGTTCTGCGCAACTCTCCTTAGGCCGAATGTTCGCACCCATACCCTCAAAAACAAAGAACCCCGCCAAAGGCGGGGCTCAAGGGCATTAACCTATGCAGGTAACGCTTATTCTTGCTCAGCAACTTCTTCGGCTGCAACACGGGCTTTGTCGCCTGCGCCTTTTGCATCACGGTCACGGTCAACAAATTCGATGATTGCCATTGGCGCCATGTCACCATAGCGGAAACCGGCCTTAAGGACGCGCACATAACCACCTTGGCGGTCTTTGTAACGTGGGCCCAAGATATCAAAAAGCTTTGTAACAAACTGGTCTTGCTTAAGCTTTGATGCCGCCTGACGACGGGCATGCAAATCGCCACGTTTGGCCAGCGTGATCATCTTTTCGATGATTGGCTTAAGTTCTTTTGCCTTAGGCAATGTTGTTTTGATTTGCTCATGTTCAATGAGCGAGCCTGCCATGTTAGCCCAGAGCGCCTTGCGGTGCTCATGTGTGCGGTTCAGGCGGCGGTATCCACGTGCGTGACGCATTTCTTATCTCCAAAATGATGCCCTCTACGGGCGGTTATGCTTTGTACGAGCCGTGATGCGTGTCAGCGGCCTTGTTGGGGCGGAATGCCCGGGTCTTTAAGGGGGTGACTTGCGGCCACCCCCTCGACACCCCCCGTATACCGGGGGAATGCGTAATCTTAGAACGAATCCTCGAACTTCTTGGCAAGGTCTTCGATGTTGTCAGGTGGCCAATCCTCGACGTCCATACCAAGGTGCAGACCCATACCAGACAACACTTCCTTGATTTCGTTCAAGGACTTGCGGCCAAAGTTTGGCGTGCGCAGCATCTCGGCCTCGGTCTTTTGAATGAGGTCCCCGATGTACACGATGTTGTCGTTCTTCAGGCAGTTTGCCGAACGAACAGACAGCTCCAACTCGTCCACTTTCTTGAGCAGAAGCGGGTTGAACTCAAGACCATCGTCATCGTCCTGACGCGAAGCTGATTCAGGCTCATCGAAGTTAACAAAGATGCCCAGCTGGTCCTGCAGGATGCGTGCAGCGAAAGCTACAGCGTCGTCCGGCGTGATAGAACCATCAGTTTCAACCTTCATCGTCAGCTTATCATAATCCAGCACCTGACCTTCGCGGGTGGGCTGTACATCATAGCTAACCTTCTTGACCGGCGAATAGATTGCGTCGATCGGGATCAAACCAATGGGTGCATCCTCTGGCTTGTTCTTGTCCGCAGACACGTAACCTTTGCCAGTGTTGACCATCAGCTCCATGTAGATGTCGGCACCATCATCGAGGTGACAGATCACATGGTCGCGGTTCAGAATTTCGATGCCGGCTGATTCAGAGATATCGCCTGCTGTCACAACGCCTGGACCCTTTGCAGAGATCGACAGACGCTTTGGTCCTTCGACTTCCATCCGGATGCTAACACCCTTGAGGTTCAAGATGATGTCAGTGACGTCTTCACGCACACCAGCAACGCTTGAGAATTCATGCAGCACGTTGTCGATCTGAACAGACGTGATCGCAGCACCCTGCAACGAGCTCATCAGCACGCGACGCAGCGCGTTACCCATGGTCAAACCAAAACCACGCTCAAGCGGTTCGGCAATCACAGTCGCCTGACGCGCAGGATCGTTACCCGGTTTGACTTCAAGCTGCTGTGGCTTGATCAATTCGGCCCAATTTTTATGGATCATATGTCCCTCCATCCTTGTTCATGCCTCATGTCCAAAAGGCGCGAACTCTCGAGGTTTCAAAAAAGCGGAATGGGGCCAGTGAAAACTCACCAGCCCCAGTATCGTAAAAGCTTAGACGCGGCGGCGCTTTGGAGGGCGGCAGCCGTTGTGTGCCATAGGCGTCACGTCGCGGATGGACGTGATGTTAAAGCCTGCAGCCGCCAGCGCACGCAGCGCGCTTTCGCGGCCAGAACCAGCACCTTGCACTTCAACTTCAAGCGTTTTCACGCCGTGGTCTTGTGCTTTGCGGCCCACGTCCTCTGCGGCCATCTGAGCTGCATAAGGTGTCGATTTACGAGACCCTTTAAAGCCCATGGTGCCAGCGGAAGACCATGCAATTGCGTTGCCCTGAACGTCAGAGATCAGGATTTTTGTGTTGTTGAAGGAAGAATTCACATGCGCCACACCTGCGGCGATGTTCTTGGAAACCTTCTTCTTAGCGCGTGTCTTTTCGCGTGCCATCGGTCAGATCCTCCCTTATTTCTTCTTACCAGCAATGGCCTTTGCGGGGCCTTTGCGAGTGCGAGCATTTGTGTGAGTACGCTGACCGCGAACCGGAAGGTTGCGACGATGGCGCAGGCCACGGTAGCAGCCAAGGTCCATCAGACGCTTGATGTTCATCTGTGTGTCCCGACGCAGGTCACCTTCGACAGAGTAGTTCTCGTCGATGTGCTCGCGTACTTTCAGGACTTCAGCATCGGACAACTCATTTACGCGACGCGCTGGGTCAATGCCCACTGCTTCGCAGATCGCTTGCGCGGAGGTTGTACCGATACCGGTGATATATGTGAGGGCGATTGGAACCCGCTTTGCAGTCGGGATGTTTACGCCGGCAATACGTGCCACGTGTCATATTCCTTTTTGTCGCGGGTCCGTCATACCAGACCCTTTTTTCACAACATAAGCCCGAAGCGTTTATGGCGCATCGGGCCCGGCTGATCAGGTGTTCTTGCGCAGGGCGTGATCGGTGCCCGTTGCAATACGATTCTCGTCAGAGATAGCGCTGGGTAGGGCTTTTCTCAGGGGGCGTCAAGTCAGACATAACCTCAATCGAAGATGGGCTTTGCCTACGCTTGTTTAGATGATCTAGATAGGATGCAAATTCAAGGGGACGTCGGATAATGTCAGGGTTTTCCAATCAGAGCTTTTCAGTTCTGGCCGAGTTACAGGCAAACAACACCAAAGAGTGGTACGACGCTAACAAAGACCGCCTTGTAACCCATGTCCGCGCACCCTTTGCTGCGATGCTTGGAATAACAACTGCTCTCCTCGAAGGCAGCAGCCTTCCTATGATCGGCAGCGACAAGACGATGTTCCGCCAAAACCGTGATGTTCGATTTTCCAAAGATAAGACGCTGTATAAAACCAACGTCTCGGGCATGTTAACGCCCTCCGGGGTCAAAGGTGGGCTGGCCGGGTTGGTTTATGCACAGCTGGGGCCGGAGGGCGGCTTTCTGGCTGCGGGATATTACCAACTGTCAACGCCGCAGCTGAACTTGGTGCGCGATCAAATCCTTGCCAACCCGGCCCGGTTTACAGAGATCACCGATGCTCTTGCGGTCAAGGGGCTGGTACGTTCCAGCGAGGGGAGCCTCAAGACGATGCCGCGCGGCTATACTCAGCACGCAGATCACGAGCTGGCAGATGCGCTTCGACTTAAAAGGTACGTTGTTTCCACGCCGCAGCCAAAGGAGGTCTGGCTGAACGGCGATATCGTTGAGCATATCGTGGCAATGGCTGAAGCAATCGCACCCCTGCTCCGCTTTGGACGAGACGCGCTCAGCAAGCAGGCCAGCTAGGCGTCAAGAACCTTTGCGATGCTCGTTTGCACAACTGCAATGTCACCCAGACCGTCAACTACGCCTAACTTATCTTTGGCGTAGTAATACCCGATCAGCGGTGATGTCTGTTTGTAATAAGCCATCAGACGAGTCTTGAGGCTTTCCTCATTATCATCAGCACGGCGTTTGAATTCAGTGTGACCACAATGGCTGCATTTGCCATCCGCTGGGATCGGTGCAGTCTTGTCGTTATAAACTTCGCCGCAGTCACCACAGGTCGACCGAGCTGTAATGCGTTCTACCAAAGCAGTGTCATCAACCCTCATCTCGATCACATGATCCAGTGCTTGGCCTTCTGCATCCATCAAACGCGTCAGCGCATCTGCCTGCTCCAACGTGCGCGGAAAGCCGTCAAAGATAAATCCACCGCCAGTGTCGCCTTGCAGCTTCTCTTTGATCAGCCCGATCACGATCTCATCCGTCACCAATTCTCCACGGGCCATGACGCCGGCAACCATATTGCCCATCTCGGTCCCGCTGTCCTTGGCCTCTCGCAGCATATCGCCAGTCGAAAGCTGGATCATGCCGCGCCCATCAACCAGATGCCGCGCTTGTGTGCCTTTACCGGCACCGGGTGGTCCAAGCAGAATTATGTTCATCGGCGTACTGGGCTCCGTTTTTTGCGGGGCTTGCCCGACTTGCTGGATTTGCCGCGCAACTGCGACTTTTCAAGCAGACCTTCGTATTGATGCGCAAGCAGATGGCTTTGCACTTGCTGGATTGTATCCATTGTAACGGAAACCACAATCAGCACAGATGTACCGCCGAAATAGAACGGGATCGCGAACTGACCCCGCAAGATCTCAGGGAGCAAACAAACCGCAGCGAGATAGGCAGAGCCAAGGACAAGCAGGCGGTTCACCACATATTCTAGATACTCTGCAGTGCGCTTACCTGGGCGAATACCCGGAACAAAACCGTTCTGGTTTTTAAGGTTATCAGCCACATCATCAGGCTTGAAGCTGACGTTGAATGTGTAGAAATACGCAAAGAACACGATCATCGCCACAAAGAACAACAGGTACAGCGGCTGACCGGGGCCAAAGTTTGCCAGCAGCCAAGACATAATCGGGTTGGTCGAATTGCCCGAGAACGTGCTGATCGTCACCGGCAAAAGCAGCAAGGACGAGGCAAAGATCGCAGGGATCACGCCAGCAGGGTTAACTTTGACCGGCAGGTGGCTGGAGCCCCCGTCATAGACCTTCATCCCGACCTGACGGCGCGGGTACTGGATATGGATCTTGCGCAGAGCGCGTTCCATAAAGACCACGAACATGATTGTCGCAATCACCATGACCAACACGGCCACAATAATCGCAGGGCTGATCGCGCCAGACCGGCCAGAAGCAAAGAACTGCGCCAGTGCAGCAGGAACTTCGGCGATAATGCCCACAAAGATGATCAGCGAGATGCCATTACCGATGCCACGTGCCGTGATTTGCTCACCAAGCCACATCAGGAACATCGTGCCGCCAACAAGTGTGATCATACACACAATGCGGAAATAGAGACCTGGATCAGCGGCAATGTCGCCCGCTTCAAGCGAAACGGCCAAGCCGTAAGCCTGCAATGTCGCAAGCGCCACGGTGCCAAAACGGGTGTATTGGTTGATTTTCTTGCGGCCCTGCTCGCCCTCTTTCTTGAGTTGCTCAAGCGAGGGAACCATCGACGTCAAAAGCTGAACGATGATCGAAGCCGAAATATAAGGCATGATACCAAGCGCAAAGATACCCATGCGTCCTAGCGCGCCGCCAGTAAACATCGAAACCATGCCGCCAATACCTTGGCCAGCGCTTTCCATGAACTGACGCAGTGCCGCGCCGTCGATGCCCGGAACAGGGATGAACGTCCCCAACCGGTAAATAATCAGTAATCCCAGCGTAAACAGGATGCGGTGGCGCAGGTCCGTGGCCTTGCCAAAGGCAGACCAGCTGGAGTTTGCGGCCATGTTTTCGACGGCTGATACCATGTTAAGGCTCTTTTCTGTTGGCACAACGCCGCCCGTGCCGTTTTCCGGCGGGCGGCGTTAAGGAAAACTCGAACTATTATGTAAGCGGCTTGCTAGCCGCTCACAAGTCACAAGGTTGGGTTACTCAGCTGAAGCCGTCGCTACTGGCGCCGTCACTGTCAAGCTACCGCCCGCTTTTTCCACTGCCGCGATGGCGGATTTGGACGCACCAGTCACGCTTAGGTCAAGCTTGCCGGTCACATCGCCCTTTGCCAGAACGCGGATACCGTCCAGCTTGCGACGTACCAGGCCGGACGCAATCAACACATCTTCGTCGATGGCTTTTTTGCCATCAATCTTGCCTGCGTCCACGAATTTCTGGATCAGGCCAAGGTTGATAACGGAAAATTCTTTGCGGTTCGGCTTGTTAAAGCCACGCTTTGGCAAACGTTGGTACAAGGGCATCTGGCCGCCTTCGTAACCATTGATCGCAACACCCGAACGGGATTTTTGACCTTTGATACCACGGCCACCCATCTTACCGGTGCCGGAGCCTGGGCCACGACCAACGCGCTTGCGTCGTTTGGTTGCGCCATCATTGTCTGAAAGTTCATGCAGTTTCATTGTCGCTTCTCCTTTTGCCGGAAGTGCTCCCCAGCGACGGGAGTGAGCAAACGCGGCGTTACGATTCTAAGGCGGACACACAGGTCCACCGGGGGCGTATAGACCTAGCCGAACGCCCGTTCAACCCCCACCTATACTGCAACATTTCAAATCCATTGCGTTTTTGGCCGCCGGATGTCTGTGGCCCCTAAATCGGGCCCGTTGGGGTACGGTATTCCTTACCCTGAGCATGGATCATTTGACACACCTGTCCAAAAAGTTACGGTAATCCCAGCGGCACTATATTTTCAGCTGCGCACAACTAATTTTAGCGCCCTTTTGTTGGGCTACATTTTTCGGAGACGCGGTGTGTTTGAACCCGTAACTCATGGCATTTCGCCATGGCAATTGCTTGGTATGGCATCGGCACTTTTAAGCTGCTACGCCTTTTTTCCTTACATAAGAGACACTCTGGCAGAGCGCACCAGGCCTCAAAGGGCGTCTTGGCTCATCTGGTCAACTCTGGGCAGCGTCGCACTATGCTCACAGATCTACGAAGGAGCGGTGCAATCTCTTTGGTTCGCTGCAACGCAGGTTGGTGGCACAGTTTTGATCTTCCTGCTGTCGATCACTCGCGGTACCGGGCGTTGCTTGCAAGGCGGTGACTGCTGGGTGCTGGTGCTCGCTGGCATCGGATTGGCACTGTGGTCAATTACGGAAAATGCAGGCTACGCATTGGCGATTACGATTGCGATTTCACTGATTGGCGGGTCGGTGACCGTCACAAAGGCCCTCCGCGACCCAAGCTCAGAGACGATGGCGACTTGGGTGTGCTCGTTGCTGGCAGCGGTCCTCGCCATGCTGTCAGTCGGTCGCGTTGATTGGGTGCTGTTGGCCTACCCATTCTACCTCTTTGCCCTCAGCGGGGCGATCGTCGTTGCCATGATCCGCGGTCGGGAACGTCAGCTCCAGGTAGGATACCCTACGCTCCAATAAAAAACGCCCTACACATGATGCAGGGCGTCTAATAATTCAAAGCGAAGAGCTTGGGCCGTCTGCAGATGCAGTTAGCCTTTTTCTTCGATGATCTCGACCATATGCGAAATCTTCCGGATCATACCGCGAACAGACGGTGTATCTTCCAGCTCGCGCACACGGTGCATTTTGTTCAGACCCAAACCAACCAATGTTGCTTTCTGGTCTGCAGGGCGGCGGATGGGTGAACCCACCTGCTTGATGACGATCGTCTTGGCCATGCTTATGCCTCCTCAGTCGCGGGTGCTTGATCAACAACAGGCGCATCCTGCGTACGCAGAATGTCCGCAACCTTCTTGCCGCGACGCTGAGCGACAGAGCGAGGTGAGGATTCTTTACGCAGACCGTCCATCGTGGCGCGGATCATGTTGTAAGGGTTCTGCGAACCGATCGACTTGGACACAACGTCCTTAATGCCGAGCATTTCGAAGACAGCACGCATTGGACCACCAGCGATGATACCAGTACCTTCAGGAGCTGAACGCATGATAACTTTGCCGGCACCGTGGCGACCGTGCATGTCGTGGTGCAGTGTACGGCCTTCGCGCAATTGAACGCGGATCATCTGTCGCTTTGCCTGCTCGGTGGCTTTGCGAATGGCCTCAGGGACCTCTTTCGCTTTACCTTTGCCGAAACCGACGCGGCCTTTTTGATCGCCTACAACCACAAGAGCTGCAAAGCCAAAGCGCTTACCACCCTTAACGGTCTTGGAAACGCGGTTGATCGCGACAAGGCGGTCTGTGAATTCGGGGTTCTCATCGCGGTCGCGACGACCGCCCCGCTGGTTTGGATCTCTGGCCATGCTGGCCTCCTGTCAATGCGGGCGCAACATGGCACCCTCTTTATATCAATCCTAGTGGGCCAAAGCCCCCGGATCATCGAGGCGGCACATCACGTGCCGCCTTCAAGTCTTAGATCTTAAGGCCACCTTCACGTGCAGCTTCGGCCAAAGCCTTCACCTTACCGTGAAAAAGGAAACCACCCCGGTCGAAATAGGCCTCAGCAACACCAGCCTTCTTGGCACGTTCCGCGATTGCGGTACCCACCTTGGTTGCGGCATCGATGTTGTTCTTGCCCACAACGCCCAGATCTTTTTCGAGCGAAGATGCGGCGGCGAGAGTCTTGCCGTTCACATCGTCGATCAGCTGGACGCTGATGTTCTTGTTGGAGCGGTGCACCGAAAGGCGCATGCGCCCCGCGTTGACCTTGCGAAGCTTGTTCCGAACGCGCAGGCGGCGTTTCAGAAACAGTTGTCTTTTGCTGTTTGCCATCTGAGCTATCCTTACTTCTTCTTGCCTTCTTTGCGGAAGACGAACTCACCCTTGTAGCGGATGCCTTTGCCCTTATAGGGCTCGGGCTTGCGCCAAGCGCGGATGTTCGCAGCGACTTGACCAACAAGCTGTTCGTCAATGCCTTCCACAACGATTTCGGTTTGCTTTGGTGCTGTTACAGTGACGCCCTCAGGCGGCGTGTAATCAACATCGTGGCTCAAGCCGAGGTTCAGTCGCAAGGTGTTGCCGTTCATCGCGGCGCGGTAACCCACACCCTGAATTTCCAGCTCTTTCTTGAAACCATTTGTAACGCCAGTGACGAGGTTTTCCACCATCGTGCGGGACATACCCCACTGTTGACGTGCGCGCTTGGACTTGCCGCGCGGTGTCACAGTAACAATATTGTCCTCTACAGTGAAGGTCACATCATCAGTCGCCTTAAAGCTACGGGTCCCCTTAGGGCCTTTCACTTCGATGGTCTGGCCGGAAACGCTTGCGGATACTCCGCTGGGCATTTCGACCGGTTTTTTACCAATACGAGACATCGTTTTCTCCTTAGAATACGGTGCAGAGCACTTCGCCGCCAACGTTGGCAGACCGTGCAGATGCATCCGACATCACACCCTGTGGGGTGGAGACAATCGACACGCCAAGGCCCTGACGGACCACCGGAATATCATTGACGCCCATGTAGACGCGGCGACCAGGCTTTGAAATCCGCTTAAGTTCGCGAATAACAGGTTCACCTTCGTAGTACTTGAGGCTGATCTCGATGGCAGGGTGGCCGTCGGCGCCCGTCATCTTTTCGTAGCCGCGAATGTAGCCTTCATCAGCCAGCACATCCAATACCCAGGCGCGCAGCTTGGAAGCTGGCGTCATGACGGTGGACTTGCCGCGCATCGAAGAGTTACGAATGCGGGTCAGCATATCTGCGATAGGATCGTTCATAATATGCTCTCCTTACCAGCTCGACTTGACCATGCCCGGGATCTGGCCTGCTGAGCCAAGATCACGCAGCGCGATACGCGAGATTTTAAGTTTGCGGTAATAGGCGTGAGGACGGCCCGTCAACTGGCAGCGGTTGTGCAGACGCACAGCGCTTGAGTTGCGAGGCAGTTTTGCCAGCTTCAGCGAAGCGCGAAAACGCTCTTCCATCGGCTTGCTTTCGTCACTTACGATTTCCTTGAGAGCAGCACGCTTCGCGGCGAATTTCTTCACCAGCGCTTCACGCTTCTTCTCGCGTTCGATCATAGATTTCTTAGCCATGTCTAATCCTTCCCGCGCTTACGAGTTGAAGGGCATGTTGAAATGCTTCAACAGTGCCTTGGCTTCAGCGTCGTTATCCGCAGTCGTGGCGATAACGATGTCCATTCCCCAAGTTTCATCAACTTTATCAAAGTCGATTTCGGGGAACACGATGTGCTCCTTCATGCCCATGGCATAGTTGCCACGGCCGTCAAAGGATTTGCCTGGTACGCCGCGGAAGTCGCGGATACGAGGCATTGCGATCGTGATTAGACGGTCCAGGAATTCATACATCCGCTCGCCGCGCAGGGTCACTTTGGCCCCCAACGGCATATCTTCACGGACGCGGAAACCAGCGATGGATTTCTTGGCCAATGTGGTCAGCGCTTTTTGGCCAGCAATCGTGCTCAGGTCTTGCTGAGCAGATTTGGCTTTCTTGCTGTCACGTACAGCCGCGGCACCACAACCAATGTTCAGAACAATCTTGTCCAAACGCGGGATCATCATGTCGTTCTTGTAAGAGAACTCTTCCTTCATCGCAGGACGGATTGTGTCCATGTACTGCGCCTTCAGGCGGGGTGTGTATTTTGCATCGTCAAGCATCAGATCACATCCCCTGTTGTCTTGGCAAAGCGCACTTTTTTGTCGCCTTCCATCTTGAAACCAACGCGGGTGGCTTTGCCGTTCGCGTCTTTGATTGCCAGATTGCTCAGGTTAATCGGCATCGCCTTAGGGATGCGACCGCCCTGGTCTGTCTGGGTTTGGCGTGTTGCGCGGATAGAGATGTTAATCCCGTCCACGATGGCTTTGTTGGATTTTGGATCAACGGAGGCGATTGTGCCTTCTTTGCCCTTGTCCTTGCCAGTCAGCACGACAACCTTGTCACCTTTACGAAGTTTGGCAGCCATGACTACAGTACCTCCGGTGCAAGTGAGATGATTTTCATGAAGTTCTTCGCACGCAACTCACGCACAACTGGCCCAAAGATACGTGTGCCAATTGGCTCGTTGTTGTTGTTGAGGATAACTGCGGCATTGCGGTCGAAACGAATGGCGGTGCCATCGTCGCGACGTACTTCCTTGGCGGTGCGAACAACGACGGCCTTACGGACATCGCCTTTTTTCACACGACCGCGAGGGATGGCTTCCTTTACCGACACGACAATAATGTCGCCGACGGATGCGTACTTACGCTTGGAACCACCCAGTACCTTGATGCACTGAACACGGCGAGCGCCGCTATTGTCAGCAACATCCAGGTTGGTCTGCATCTGGATCATTTGGTTTCTCCCGACCTTTGGGGGGCCGATGCGTGGCCTTCTCCCCCAGGGTTTCGATTAAGCAGGTAGGACTTATGCCTCAGCGGCAGTCAGCACTTCCCAACGTTTGGTTTTCGAGCGAGGCGCACATTCAATGATGCGGACGCTATCGCCCACTTTGAATGTGTTTTGTTCGTCGTGGGCCCGATACTTCTTGGACCGACGGATTGTCTTTTTCAGAACTGGGTGCGTAAAGCGACGCTCAACGGATACAGTTACTGTTTGTGCATTGGCATCGGATGTCACGGTGCCTGTCAGGATACGCTTGGGCATTTCTCAGGCTCCTCTTATTCCGCTGTCGCCGCAGAAGCGGCTTTTTGGTTCAACACTGTTTTAACACGGGCTGCGTCACGCTTAACGGAGCGCAAACGTGCAGGGTTTTCCAGCTGGCCAGTGGCTTGCTGAAAGCGCAGGTTGAATGCTTCTTTCTTGAGATTGACAAGCTCATCGCGGAGCTGGTCCGGCGTCTTGTCATGTAGTTCTTTGGCGTTCATTGACGCTGTCCTTTTCAACATCACCGGCAGGCCGCAAAAGCGTGACCCTGATTCCCGATGGAGTGGGGTGAAGTCCGCCGTATAGGAGGGTTATCTGCGTGGCGCAACCCCTTATCCCGCTGGGCTGTGGGACGTTTGGGATGTGTATCAAGGATGCTGGCGACTGACCAAGCAGTGCGTTATGAACAAGACATGTCAGATATCAAATCGCTCTTTGCGACCCGCCTTTATCACGCCGCCCTGTCAGAGCGCGGCAAACCCGTCGATGCAGAAGAGTTGGAAGCGTCGTGCCTTTCCGTCGCCGAGGATGACGAAGCAGGGCAAAACTGGTGCGAGGAAAACGACTTTCCCGGCTACACGTCTTATGCATCCCTGACCGACCTGCCCTGGCGCTTTCCGATCTTCAAAGATCTCAAAAAGGCCTTGGATAAGCATGTGAAGGCCTTCGCCAAGGATCTTGCCTTTGATTTGGATGGCAAAAAGCTAAAGCTGGACAGTCTTTGGATCAACATCTTGCCTGAGGGCGGCATCCACACGGCGCACATCCATCCTCATTCGGTGATTTCTGGTACAACTTACGTGGCAATGCCCGAAGGCGCTTCAGCTATTAAGTTCGAAGACCCCCGTCTGGCGATGATGATGGCCTCACCTGCCCGGGCAAAAGACGCGCCCGAAGCGCTGCGGCAATTCATCTATGTCGCCCCCAATGTCGGGGACGTGCTGCTCTGGGAAAGCTGGCTGCGTCACGAAGTCCCTATGAACATGGTAGAAGACGACCGCATCAGCGTTAGCTTTAACTACGCTTGGGGGTAGCCAGCTTTCTGGCGTCATCGATCGCCTTCACGGCGGCCTTTTCTTCTTTGGTCATTTTGTTGCCCCACTGATTGTTACTGAGGCCAAGGTCCGCAGGCATCGGCTTTGTCTTGCCCTTTTTGATCTCACCACCTTTGTTGAGAAACTGCTGGATGAGGTCCTCGTCTGTGGTCGGTTTGGGAACTTGTTTCATAGTGGGGTAACCTTTGTGCAGCTGTTGAGGTTCCGCACAATGATAGGCGTCTGGCCGGACATTGGCCAGTGCCTGAAGAGCTGACTAAGCTCGTTAAATCATAACGCGCCCAAACCGAAAGGTAGGCGAGATAGGAGCGCCCTGTTGGGGTGGTCAGGGCACTACCCACCCAGACGCCACTTATAGTCTACATTCTCTTTGCGCATTTGATCCGCAAGAGGCTCGGCATTTGCGCCCACGATCAGTTCTTGATGAGTTGAACCAAAGCGAACGTTAAGTTCTTTTTCCTCGGGGAAACGCCCAATTGCCAGACTGCGGGCAACATCAAAGCAATTTGAACTAACCCATCAACAAATTTCAACCCGTCGAAAAGCTGCCGCATTCATTCTCCACCGGCATTAGCAGCAATTCTTGATAATTGGGCAGCTGCAGTTCCCGCAAAGGCAAGCAGAGCTATCGAAAACCCGGCGGCTAAACTCAAACTCACGAACTCAAGGGTCGCCAGTTACTTTCTCCAATCTTCGCATAAAAAAGCCCCCGCCGATTTCTCAGCGGGGGCTTTTCTTATTCTACCGTTGGCGGAACGGGCATTTGCGGTGCAACGATCCTGCATCCGCTACATCGCCCCGCTAGCGGGGCAATGGGTTTACCAGTCTTCGCGTACAACGACGCGTGTTTTGATCGGCAGCTTCATCGCAGCGAGGCGCAGGGCTTCGCGGGCGATGTCGTCATTGACGCCATCGATTTCAAACATAACGCGGCCAGGTTTGACTTTGCAGGCCCAGTAATCGACGGAACCTTTACCCTTACCCATCCGAACTTCGGTAGGCTTGGAGGTTACCGGCACGTCCGGGAAAATCCGGATCCAGACACGGCCCTGACGCTTCATGTGACGCGTCATGGCACGACGTGCGGCTTCGATTTGACGCGCGGTAACGCGCTCAGGCTGCAACGCTTTTAGACCGTAGGTGCCAAAGTTCAGGTCAGACCCGCCCTTTGCTAAGCCTTTGATACGGCCTTTGTGCTGCTTGCGGAATTTCGTCCGTTTTGGCTGTAGCATCTATCTACTCCCTAACGACGACCGCCGGCACCGCGAGGTGCTGGACCGTCTTGAAGTTCCTGTAACTTACGATCATGCGCGGATGGATCATGTTCCATGATCTCACCTTTAAAGATCCATGTCTTAATGCCGATGATGCCATAAGCAGTCATCGCCTCAACATGGGCATAATCGATATCGGCACGAAGTGTGTGCAATGGCACGCGACCTTCACGGTACCATTCGGTACGCGCGATTTCAGCACCACCAAGACGACCCGCAAGGTTCACGCGGATGCCCAAGGCGCCCATACGCATGGCGTTCTGCACGGCACGTTTCATGGCGCGGCGGAAAGAAACCCGGCGCTCCAGCTGCTGTGCAATGCTTTCGCCAACCAATGCCGCGTCCAGTTCGGGCTTACGAACCTCAACAATGTTGAGGTGCAGCTCGGACTCGGTGATCTTGGCGATTTTCTGACGCAGACCTTCGATGTCTGCACCTTTCTTGCCAATGATCACACCCGGACGTGCTGTGTGGATCGTAACGCGGCACTTCTTATGCGGACGTTCGATGATCACACGGGCGATACCAGCCTGATGACACTCTTTCTTGATGAAAGCGCGGATGGCGAGGTCTTCAAGCAGAAGGTCACCATAGTCTTTCGTGTCGGCGTACCAGCGGCTGTCCCAAGTGCGGTTAACCTGAAGGCGCATGCCAATCGGATTTACTTTGTTACCCATTAGGCTTGCTCCTCAACTTGACGCACGATGATCGTGATTTCCGAGAACGGCTTGATAATCTTGCCGAAACGGCCACGTGCCCGCGGACGACCACGCTTCATGATCAGGTTCTTACCGACATAGGCCTCGGCCACGATCAGTTCATCCACGTCGAGGTTGTGGTTGTTTTCGCCATTTGCAATCGCGGATTGAAGGCATTTCTTCACATCCAGCGCGATCCGCTTTTTGGAGAACGTCAGGTCCGTAAGGGCCTTGTCCACCTTTTTGCCGCGAATCATTGCTGCAACGAGGTTCAGTTTTTGCGGGCTGGTACGCAGCATGCGCAGTTTTGCACGTGCTTCGTTATCTGCCACGCGGCGGGGATTTTTATCCTTGCTCATGGCTTATTTCCGCTTCGCT
The DNA here is from genome assembly GCF_003352085.1 of Sulfitobacter sp. SK012. Taxonomy (NCBI): domain Bacteria; kingdom Pseudomonadati; phylum Pseudomonadota; class Alphaproteobacteria; order Rhodobacterales; family Roseobacteraceae; genus Sulfitobacter; species Sulfitobacter sp. SK012. The sequence goes on along the minus strand of NZ_CP025804.1, from coordinate 661,546 downwards.
TTTTTATCGGCGGAGTGACCATAGTAGGTCCGCGTTGGTGAAAATTCACCAAACTTTTGACCGATCATCTCTTCGCTGATGTTTACTGGGATGTGCTTACGACCGTTGTACACGCCGAACGTCAAGCCAACAAATTGTGGCAGGATCGTAGAGCGACGCGACCAGATCTTGATCACTTCGTTGCGGCCGCTTTCACGGGACGCTTCGGCCTTCTTGAGGACATAGCTGTCGACAAAAGGACCTTTCCATACTGAACGAGACATCTATTAACGCCCCTTCTTCTTGGCGTGCCGCGAGCGGATGATCAGCTTGCTTGACGCTTTGTTCTTGTTCCGGGTTTTTGCACCCTTTGTCGGCTTGCCCCATGGCGTCACCGGGTGACGACCACCAGACGTACGGCCTTCACCACCACCGTGCGGGTGATCGATCGGGTTCATCACGACACCACGTACAGAAGGACGGATGCCCTTGTGACGCATGCGGCCCGCTTTACCGTAGTTCTGGTTGGAGTTGTCAGGGTTGGACACGGCACCAACGGTGGCCATGCATTCCTGACGTACCAGGCGCAGTTCGCCCGAGCTGAGACGGATCTGAGCATAACCACCATCACGGCCAACGAACTGAGCATAGGTGCCCGCCGCACGCGCGATCTGACCACCCTTACCGGCCTTCATCTCGATGTTGTGGACAATCGTACCGATAGGCATGCCAGAGAAAGGCATCGCGTTACCGGGTTTGATGTCGGCCTTGGCAGAGGCGATGATCTTGTCGCCAACAGCAAGACGCTGAGGGGCAAGCACATAGGCCTGCTCGCCATCGTCATATTTTACCAGTGCGATAAACGCAGTCCGGTTCGGGTCATATTCGATCCGCTCAACGGTGGCTGCGATATCCAGCTTGTTCCGTTTGAAATCTACGATCCGGTAGAGGCGCTTTGCACCACCACCCTTGCGACGCATCGTGATCCGTCCGGTGTTGTTCCGTCCGCCATTTTTGGTCAAACCCTCTGTGAGGGCTTTAACCGGGCGGCCTTTCCAAAGCTCCGAACGGTCGATCAGTACCAGCCCACGCTGGCCTGGCGTCGTCGGTTTGTACGACTTTAGTGCCATGTTGTCTGTCTTCCGTTTTGCTTGTGAGCGGCGCGAGGGCCGCTGTGGTTTGTAGGCCCCCGTAGGTGCCCGTAGAGATGTTCTTGCGAACAAAGGCAAAGCCCCGGACGAATCCGGGGCTATGTCGATGGTGTCGTTTAGGTTAGGGCGCAGGACGGGTCAAGGTCTTAGCTGCGCAAATCCGCCCGAAACCTCATGAACATAAGGTGCCGCCCTTAAAGCGGGTGCAGAAGGTGGCCCCTAGCCTCGCGGCTTAGGCTTGCCATCTGTTGCTGCACGAAATTTGGCACTATGCAGACCGATACATCCAGACACATCAGCTCCCGTTAGGCTCTGTAACCAAGATTGCTGTTGGACCATTGGCTTACCCACAGCTGCATAGCCCAAGATGCAAACAACGCCCCGGAATACCGGAGCGTTGTTGTGTTCAATTTCGGCAGGCGAACCGTCTAGCCGCTTGCAAAGATACTTCCAGCTTCCATGCTGTTCATAGACATCGGTAATTCATCAGCTGCCTGAGCGCGAATTTCCGCAACTTTGGCCTGCGCAGCGTTTGCAGTCGCTTCGTCGGAGTATGAAGTCACGACGGTAAAGGTCAGATCACCTGTGCGGATCATCTGAACACCAGACGCCCCTACCGCGAGGATGAGCGGCACGAATTTATCTCGTGCAATCGCTTCAAGCTCGTCATTCCATTCCGTCGTTGTCCAATGAGATATTGATGAAAATGCCATCTGATTATTCCTTTGTTTCTTACAATAATTGAAGCGTCGCATAGCTTGCCGAAAACCCAAAGCCAAAACTGGACGGCGGAATGACAGTTCGGCAATTCAGGTGATGCGCCCTACGTTCGTAAAGACAGCGAGTCCCAGCTCTAGCTGCCGGTCCTACATACTTCGCTTTGGGCTCCAAACAAGCATCTGGCGTTTTTGCCCAACCAATACACGAACGCGACGACTGTACGCTGGTAAAGCAGTCATTGACCACTTGCCCGAAAATGATCCAAAATTTGAACTCGCGATGCGACACTGATCGCGGCCATAATTTGGAGGACTTGCAGGTTGGGGGATCAAGGGATCGTTATTCGGGGAATGTCTTGTGCGGACAATGTCGAGATGTCGCGGCTTCTTGGAGACGTCTTCAGCAGACGAGATCCTCCTGCAATGGCGACTCAGTTCTCACCCAGAAAACTCGAAAAGATTGCCGCCATATTCGGAACGAAATCCGCAAGGGAAGGCTTGTCTTCAGTCGCTGTGGAATCGGTTTCCGGTGAAATTGTCGGCGCTGTCCTAACACATGATTTTGGCCGGGCACCTCCGAGTGAAATTGAGGACGTAGACCTGAGCTCCGAACCGGTAATTGCGCTCCTGGATGAGCTGGAGGAAATTTTTGCAAACGCTCATGAAATTGGGCCCGGTGAATTTTTGCACATATTCATGATTGCTGTGCGTGATGATTTCTCAGGGAAAGGGATTGCGCAAAACTTGGTACAGTCTTGCTTAGAGCAGGCAAAAAACCTCGGGTACGGTTTGGCCTTCACCGAGGCAACAAACCAAATATCACAACGGGTTTTCAAAAATGTCGGCTTCGACGAACTTCATTTGATCGGCTACAGTACTTTCGAATTTCACGGACGAAAGCCATTTCAAGGGATCAGCCAACATCGAGGCTGCGCGTTAATGGAAATGGATTTATCCACATACCCGGATCGCTCGCTGACTACCGGATAGCCATTCCAAGCCTGGTGGCTTGACTCGAAACAGACATTCGAGGCCTGCGTCGGGAGCCTTGCTCATTCGCGACAGTGCCGCCGGCTGCACAGGCACTCAGAACATAAGGCGCAGGGTCCACAAATGAAAAAGGGCGCATCGTTCCCGATACGCCCCTCCAATTCATTCAAACATTGCTCCCCGCGGGGAACCCGGCTTATGCCAGTTGGATGTTTGTTGCGCTTTCGCGGCCGTCACGGCCTGCTTCGATGTCGAAAGTCACTTTTTGGTCGTCGCTCAGACCTGTAAGGCCTGCCTGCTCAACGGCAGAGATGTGTACGAACACGTCTTTGCTGCCGCCATCGGGGGCGATAAAACCGAAACCTTTAGTTGTGTTGAACCATTTGACTGTACCAGTGGCCATTGTTGTATTCCTTAATAGTGTCTGCCCGCAGGATGCGGCAGGTCGGCTAAGTCAGTGATAGATCGTATGACTGAGCCGTAAGGAGCAGTAATGCCGATAGATATAGTAACGTCGCAGGTGCCGAATGCGCCATTTCCACATCAAATGCAAGCATTTATTATCGGGCAGTGACTGCAACAGCGGTATTCAGCCGCTCCGCATACCCACCTGCCCCAACACAAAAGGCCCCCGCTGATGCGAGGGCCCTTCGTAATTCATATTCAACCTAGAGCTTTACAGCCCGGTGGAAACGTCAATCGTATTGCCCTCTTCGAGCGTAACGTAAGCCTTCTTGACGTCGCGACGTGTGCCGAGTTGGCCACGGAAGCGCTTTACTTTGCCTTTGGTGATGGTCGTGTTCACGGCCTTCACCTTCACACCAAACAATGCCTCAACGGCCTCTTTGATCTGTGGCTTGTTGGAGCCAATGGCCACCTCAAAAACAACAGCGTTGTTTTCGGATGCCATGGTCGCCTTTTCAGTGATGATCGGCTTGCGGATCACATCGTAGTGTTCATGCTTGGCGGTCATTTCAATCGGGCCTCCAGTGCTTCGATCCCCGCTTTGGTGATCACAAGTGTATCACGCTTGAGGATGTCATAGACGTTAGCGCCCATCGTTGGCAGGATATCCAGGCCTTCGATGTTGCGCGCGGCTTGCGCAAAGTTCTCGTTTACGGCTGCACCGTCGATGATCAACGCGCGCTTCCAACCGAGTGCTTTGACCTGCTTGGCCAGAGCGGCGGTTTTGCCGTCCGAGGATGCATCTTCGATGATAACCAGCGTACCCGCTTTTGCCTTTGCAGACAGTGCGTGGCGCAGGCCCAGCTTACGAAACTTCTTGGTCAACTCATGGCCGTGGCTACGGGGCGTTGGGCCCTTATAGATACCACCACCACGGAAGATCGGTGCAGAACGTGCGCCGTGGCGTGCGCCGCCGGTGCCTTTCTGACGATAGATCTTCTTGGTCGAATAGCTGACCTCGGAGCGTGTCTTTACCTTGTGCGTACCGGCTTGCGCATTGTTGCGCTGCCAGCGGACGACGCGGTGCAGGATGTCGGCGCGTGGCTCAAGACCAAACAGGGCCTCGTCCAAGTCTACCGAACCGGCCTTGCCGCCGTCGAGTTTGATGACATCAAGTTTCATTCGTCACCTTCCTTCTTCTCAGCTTCGGGCGCAGCACCTGCGTCGTCTGCTTTATCGGCTGCGATATCAGCTTCTGCGGCTTTCAGCTGTTCTGCTTCTGCGGCGGCTTGCTCTTCTGCAAGGCGTGCTGCTTCTGCTTCTGCTTCGGCTGCTGCGGCTGCGGCTGCTTCTTCGGCTGCTTTCGCGGCTTCCTTGGCAGCGGATGCCAAAGCAGCGGGAACGATAGCACTGTCAGGGAACGGCTTCTTCACCGCATCCTTAACTGTCACCCAACCACCTTTGGAGCCGGGAACAGCGCCTTTGACCATGATCAATCCACGCGCCGTGTCGGTCTTTACGACCTCAAGGTTCTGCGTGGTGACACGGGCAGCGCCCATGTGACCGGCCATTTTCTTGCCTTTGAAAACTTTACCCGGGTCCTGACACTGACCTGTAGAGCCATGCGAACGGTGGCTGATCGAAACACCGTGTGTCGCGCGCAAACCGCCGAAGTTGTGACGCTTCATCGCACCCTGAAAGCCTTTACCGATAGACGTACCCGCCACATCGACATACTGGCCTGCAAAGTAATGATCCGCGATGATTTCCTCACCGACAGCGATCATAGCATCGGCGTCCACACGGAACTCCGCTACCTTGCGCTTGGGCTCAACCTTAGCAGCGGCAAAGTGGCCCCGCATCGCCTGAGATGTCCGTTTGACCTTGGCTGTACCGGCACCGAGCTGAACAGCTGTGTAGCCGTCCTTCTCATTGGTACGCTGTGCAACAACCTGAAGGCCATCGAGCAGAAGAACGGTTACAGGGATCTGCTTTCCGTCTTCCATGAATAGACGGGTCATGCCCATCTTTTTTGCAATAACGCCTGAGCGCAACATAATATTACCCTCCTACGATTAAGACTGCAGCTTGATCTCGACGTCCACACCAGCAGCCAAGTCGAGCTTCATCAGCGCGTCTACGGTCTGGGGGGTCGGATCAACGATATCCAGCAGGCGCTTGTGCGTGCGGATTTCGAACTGGTCACGGGATTTCTTGTCAACGTGGGGACCACGTAGAACGGTGAATTTTTCGATTTTGTTCGGCAGCGGAATTGGGCCGCGAACAGAAGCGCCTGTGCGCTTAGCAGTGTTGACGATTTCCTGAGTGGAGGCATCAAGCACCCGGTAGTCAAACGCCTTCAGGCGAATGCGGATGTTTTGGCTAGCAGCCATGTGCAAATCCCTTACATTGGGATGTCAACGGATTGGAGGAGAACCGCTCATCGGCCCGCCTCATCGCGTCTTGGTGTCAAAACCAAACAGGGCGCGTGTTGACGCACCCCGAGCGGTTGACGGTGCTATAGGGGGGTTAGGCTTGGGTGGCAAGTCCCTGCGAAGCGATCACGCAACTTTCTTTCCGGCCCGCTCGTGGTCTATGTGCGTGGCTGCCGTCCGCGACAATCACAGGCCCGTTAAACTGGCAGATTTGGTCTTCCCAGCCAAAGAGATTTTCAACGCGCTTCGGCGTTTTTTAACTAGGGTCACGAGGCCGCCTCATCAATCGCAAAGAGCGGGATTTTTGTTAAAGCGCCGTCCAAAGCTGCAACAACGCAAGCATCCCAAATGACACACAGGTCGCAATGAGCGCGCGGACAAATCGGCCACGCTTTAGCTCCCGCAGTTTCGATACCTTGAGAAGCTCAAAAGAGAGCTCAGACACCCAGTCGCTGCCATGGACGGCGCTCTGAAGGTCTTCAACCGTCTTATGACGGGCGGTCTCAACATAAAGTACGCGCCGCAACACTACCTCTGTGCCTGCCTTCACCTGTGGGGCGAGCCGGCGCGACGGATAAAGGACATACCCAAACAGAAACAACGGAGCCATGACGATCAGCCAGAACAGCAAAATATACAGAGGCTCTCCACCGCTTGCCCCTGGCAAACCGCCCACAACGACCGCTACGATATTGAGTGCGAAAGTGTAACCGATCCCAACGATCTGCGCTTTGGTGTCATACGCCCGGACGGTCGCCTGCGCTTCTTCAAGCGCTACTTGTAGGAATTTGAGATCATCGGCGCGCGTAGATGGCTCAGTATGTGACATGATCTGCCTTCACCGCTGCGCCGGACGTAACCTGCCGCGTCATTTGGGGGGTCAGTCCTGCCGCTTTATAAATGCTGTGATTTCTTTTTCCGGCACTGCATTTCTAACTCTGCGAAAGAGCAGATTCAAACCACCTTCGGTCAAAGTCCGGTGGTACTCCTGCAACTCATATTCACCGACAGTGTTGATATAGAGCGAATAAACGGTGAACGTGTCGCCCTCAAACCGTGCCCAGACAAACGGTTCCCCCTTTAAAGGGTCAAGCGGAACTTGCTTCCCAAAGAGGTTCGATTTCATTGCGGAGCTATAAATGCTGGGTCGTTGGCTAGGGTCGAAATCCACCATAAAGACCTTCTCCGCAACGTCGCCATCGTTGCGATAAATCACTGACGTCCAACGCAGGGTGAAGCCGTCACCATCCGCCTCGATCAAGGTCTTGATATCTCGCGGCTTTGCTTCGTCACCGATTACAACATCCGCACTGCCTTCGTAGTTGCCGACAAAGCGATCGAAATCTGCCGCCCAAACGCTGAGCGGAGAAAGGATAAATACGGCCAAACAAACCGTGCGCAAAGAGTGTAGGAGATTCTTCATACCAAATCCTAACCTAGCAGCAACAAAATGTCAGTGCCTTAACGCCGCAAAATTCGCGCGGCTCTTGAACGCAAAACGGCCACCCAATTGGGTGGCCGCTTGCAAAGCTTGTTGTGAGGTGGACGATCTGCCCACCTCGATTGATCACTCAGTGATCTTGGATACCACGCCGGCACCAACCGTACGGCCACCTTCGCGGATCGCAAAGCGCAGGCCTTGCTCCATAGCGATCGGCGCAATCAGCTCAACGTCGAACTTCAGGTTGTCGCCCGGCATGACCATTTCTGTGCCCTCGGGCAGGTTCACGGTACCGGTCACATCCGTCGTACGGAAGTAGAACTGTGGACGATAGTTCGCAAAGAATGGCGTGTGACGGCCACCTTCATCTTTGGTCAAGATATACGCCTCGGCCTCGAACTTTGTGTGTGGCATAACCGACTTCGGCTTACACAGAACCTGACCGCGTTCAACACCTTCACGGTCGATGCCGCGCAACAAAACGCCAACGTTATCGCCAGCTTCACCACGATCCAGCAACTTGCGGAACATTTCAACACCAGTACACGTCGTTGTCTTCGTGTCGCGGATGCCAACGATTTCGATGCTGTCGCCCACGTTGATCACGCCACGCTCAATACGACCGGTCACAACCGTACCACGGCCAGAGATCGAGAACACATCTTCCACCGGCAACAAGAACGGCTGGTCAATCGCGCGCTCGGGCGTTGGGATCCATTCGTCAACAGCTGCCATCAGCTTTTTGATCGACTCTTCGCCAATCTCAGGATCGCGGCCTTCCAAGGCTGCAAGTGCAGAGCCCGGTACAACAGGCATGTCGTCGCCGTTGTACTCATACTTGCTAAGCAGTTCACGGATTTCCATTTCGACCAGCTCAAGCAGCTCGTCGTCATCAACCTGATCCACCTTGTTCATGTAGACAACCATCTCTGGGATACCAACCTGGCGGCCCAGCAGGATGTGCTCGCGCGTCTGGGGCATTGGACCGTCGGCCGCGTTCACAACCAAGATCGCGCCGTCCATCTGGGCAGCACCGGTGATCATGTTCTTGACGTAGTCCGCGTGGCCGGGGCAATCGACGTGCGCATAGTGACGTGCTTCAGTCTCATATTCCACGTGCGCTGTGGAAATCGTGATCCCACGGGCTTTTTCTTCGGGCGCGCCGTCAATTTGGTCATACGCTTGGAAGTCACCAAAATACTTGGTGATCGCCGCTGTCAGCGTCGTCTTGCCGTGGTCAACGTGGCCAATCGTGCCAATGTTCACGTGCGGCTTGTTACGTTCAAACTTTTCCTTTGCCATGGTGTGGCTCCTTTTTCAGTCTTTGGGTGGTGGGCGAATAGCCCACCCTACGATTTGGGTAGGGCGGGGTTGTCCCCGCCGTCCCGATTATGCAAATTTGGCCTGAATCTCGTCGGAGATGTTCTGTGGCACACCTTCGTAGTGGTCGAACTGCATCGAGAAGTTCGCACGACCCGACGACATTGACCGCAACGTGTTGATGTAGCCGAACATGTTGGCGAGCGGTACAAAAGCTTCGATAGCAATCGCGTTGCCGCGAGTGTCTTGACCCTGTACCTGACCACGACGTGAAGTCAGATCGCCGATGATGCCGCCTGTGTATTCTTCAGGTGTCACCACTTCGACCTTCATGATCGGTTCCAGCAATTTCGCGCCGGCTTTCTTCATGCCTTCACGCATCCCCATGCGACCTGCGATTTCAAACGCAAGAACACTGGAGTCAACGTCGTGGTATTTGCCTTCGATCAGCGCCACTTTGAAGTCGATGACCGGGAAGCCCGCCAATGGACCGGAGTCCATGACTGATTTGATCCCTTTTTCGACACCAGGGATGTATTCCTTTGGCACCGAACCACCAACAACACGAGACTCGAACGAATAACCTTCGCCGGGTTCTGTCGGAGTGATGATCATCTTCACTTCAGCGAACTGACCTGAACCACCCGATTGCTTCTTGTGGGTGTAAACGATCTCAGCTTCGCGGCTGACAGTCTCACGATATGCCACTTGTGGCGCACCGATGTTGGCTTCAACTTTGAATTCACGCTTCAGACGATCAACCAAGATATCGAGGTGAAGTTCGCCCATGCCCTTCATGATGGTCTGACCGGATTCGATATCCGTTTCAACGCGGAAGGATGGATCCTCGGCAGCCAGACGGGCCAAACCGGTGGACATCTTCTCTTGGTCGGCCTTTGTTTTAGGCTCAACCGCGATTTCGATAACCGGATCGGGGAACGTCATGGTTTCCAGAACCACAGGATCGTTGACCGCACAAAGCGTGTCACCTGTTGTGGTGTCTTTCAGACCTGCAAGCGCGATGATGTCACCCGCAAATGCTTCCGTGATTTCTTCACGGTCGATAGCGTGCATCATCATCATACGACCAACGCGCTCTTTCTTACCCTTAGTCGAGTTCAAAAGAGTGTCGCCCTTGCTCAGAGTACCCGAATAGACGCGAGTAAACGTGAGAGAGCCAACAAAAGGGTCGTTCATGATCTTAAATGCGAGGCCAGAGAACGCCATATCATCATCCGCACGGCGCGGGATGTCACGTATTTCTTCTTCGTCACCGGGCTTAAAGCCCATGTAATCAACAACATCCAGCGGGCTGGGCAGATAGTCGATTACAGCGTTGAGAAGGAACTGAACACCTTTGTTCTTGAACGCGGAACCGCCCAGAACAGGAACGAAAGCCATAGACAACGTACCCTTACGCAGCAATGCACGAAGCGTCGCAACGTCCGGCTCTGCGCCGTCCATCAGGTAGTTTTCCATCGCGTCGTCGTCCATTTCGACGGCGGCTTCGATCATCTTGCCACGCCATTCGGTGGCCATGTCCAGCAAATCAGCGCGGATCGGGCGTTTTTCCCAAGTCGCGCCAAGATCTTCACCGATGTAGACCCACTCGACCATGGTCACGAGGTCAATAAGACCTTCAAGCTCTGTCTCTGCACCAATCGGAACACCGACTGGAATGGCTGTGGCACCTGTACGGTCTTCGATCTGTGCAACACAGTTGAAGAAGTCCGCGCCGATTTTGTCCATCTTGTTGACGAACACAATGCGTGGAACTTTGTAACGGTCGGCCTGACGCCAAACAGTTTCAGTCTGCGGCTCAACGCCGGCGTTACCGTCAAGAACGGTAACCGCGCCATCGAGAACAGCCAAAGAACGCTCAACTTCAATCGTGAAGTCAACGTGACCCGGCGTGTCGATGATGTTCATGCGGTGCTTAGCAGAATCCGGCGTTACGCCGTCTTCTGTGCGTTCCCAGAATGTCGTCGTCGCAGCGGAAGTAATAGTAATACCCCGTTCCTGCTCCTGCTCCATCCAGTCCATTGTCGCAGCGCCGTCGTGCACTTCGCCAATGTTATGCTCTTTACCCGTGTAATACAGGATACGTTCGGAACATGTGGTTTTACCGGCGTCGATATGCGCGATGATACCAAAGTTACGGTACAGTTCGAGGGGATAGTCGCGTGCCATTTGAAAGCTTCCTCAGGAGTGTGCTTTGAAAAAGGTCAGGAGCCCAGCGGATCCGGGCCCCGATCTCAATATCTTACCAGCGGTAGTGGCTGAATGCTTTGTTCGCATCGGCCATCTTGTGCGTGTCTTCACGCTTTTTGACGGCTGTACCGCGCGATTGCACCGCATCCATTAGCTCGCCTGCAAGACGCTCTTCCATGGTGTTCTCGTTGCGCGAACGCGCAGCTTTGATCAACCAACGGATCGCCAACGCCTGACGACGCTCTGGACGCACTTCGACGGGCACCTGGTAGGTGGCACCACCAACGCGGCGCGAACGCACTTCGACGGATGGCTGGATGTTATCGAGCGCTTCGTGGAAAACTTCCACAGGGGCGCGCTTAATCTTGGTCTCAACCCGGTCGAGAGCGTTATAAACAATACGCTCCGCGACGGATTTCTTACCGTCGATCATTAGGTTGTTCATGAATTTGGACAATACCAGATCACCATACTTGGCGTCTGGCAGGATTTCGCGTTTTTCAGCGGCGTGACGGCGTGACATTTAGGTGTCTTCCTCTTAGCGGGCGGCAGGGATTAACCCCGCGCAAGTGTCGGATGGTCTGGCGGGGATCGCCCCCGCCACGAGAATTACTTCGGACGCTTGGCACCGTACTTCGAACGACGCTGTTTACGGTCCTTGACGCCCTGGGTATCCAAAACACCACGCAGAATGTGGTAACGGACACCGGGAAGGTCTTTGACACGGCCGCCACGGATCAGAACCACAGAGTGCTCCTGAAGGTTGTGCGACTCACCCGGAATATAGCTGATGACTTCGAAACCGTTTGTCAGGCGCACTTTGGCAACCTTACGCATGGCCGAGTTCGGCTTTTTCGGTGTCGTTGTATAAACGCGCGTACAAACGCCACGTTTTTGCGGACACGCTTCTAGGTGCATAGACTTCGAGCGTTTAACTTTGGGCTGGCGCGGTTTGCGGATCAGCTGTTGGATCGTTGGCATTCAGGATTTCCCCGTTTAGCTTCACATGGGTGCATGAAGGAGCATCCTCCATGCGACAAAATTCGACCACTTCGCGCGTCCGCAAAGCATTTGGACCGCAACGTTTCCGTACCGAGGAAAACGAGGCGGTGGGCTAACAGAGGACCGGGCCGATAGGGGGCCGGATCGTGACCACTTAAGTTCTGATTTCAGTGCATAGGGCGACCCCTAGCTCCGATATAAAGCGGCGTATAAGAGGAGTCGCGCAGCCTGTCAACACTACCTGCCCGTCGATCCGGGTTGCCAACGCGGCTGCCCTCCGCCCATAGTCTGCGCAACCGCCGTCAGCACCCGGAGACGCCTTAATGCAGACCATCGGCCTGTGCCGTTTTTCCTACCCCGCTTTGGGCGGATTTCAAGTGGAACACGACACAACCGACGACCGCATCCGCTATCTCTACGGCGAGGCGAGGCTGGAAGAACGTTTTCGCCTGTTGGAAACCGTCGCCCTGCCCTGCCTCAAGCACCAAACGGACGATGATTTTGAGCTGATCATCGTGATTGGCGATCAATTGCCAAAACATCACTTGGATCGCTTGCATGCCCTCGTTGAGGACATGCCACAGGTGCGCCTGCACGCGGAACCCCCACGTCCGCAGCGCGAGGTGATGAAGGAGATCCTAAATAGCGCGCGTCGAAAACCAAATGAACCCTGCTTGCAGTTTCGCTATGATGATGATGACGCGGTCGCCGTAGATTTCATCGATAAACTGCGCGCCGCCTCTGCGGATTGCGCTGCCCTGACGGCCAAACATCGCACCGTCGCGTTTGATTGGAACAAGGGTTTCGTTGCAGAATTTGGGCCAAAGGGTATCGCCGCGACCGAAATTTTTCGCCCTTTCTATGTTGCCGGCCTGGGGATGCAGATCAAAGGGGGCAGCCCGCTGACGATCATGAACTTTGCCCATGAAAAAATCAGCCGCTTTATGCCTACTGTGAGTTTTGAGGGCCCAGCCATGTTTGTGCGCAGTCACAACACGTCTAATGACAGCCGACAAAAGCCGGTCAAACCTGTGCCTGTCACCCCCCTGACCGTCAAACAAGAAGCCATGTTCCGGGATCGCTTTGCCATCGATGCAGACACCGTACAGCGCGTTTTTACCGACGGATAGCACCTTGCAGACCTCCATCAAGACCATCGGCATCTGCCGGTTTTCATATGCCGGCATGGGCGGGTTTCAGGTCGAGCACCCTGACCTCCCCGCCCGTGAGGCTTTCCTTTATGACCCTGTCCGAATGGAGGAACGCTTTCGCCTGTTCGAGGCAATCACCCTGCCGTCGGTCGCTGGCCAAACCGACCCGGACTTCACGTTTCTGATTGTGACGGGCGACAGCCTACCGGACGCCTATATGACCCGGTTGCGCGCGCTGACCGAACGCATTCCGCAAACCATGATCCGCAGCTATCCGCCCCTGCCCCACCGCAAGGTCATGAAACGCGCCATCAACGAAGCGCGCGGGGATGCGGACACCCCATGCCTTCAATTTCGGCTGGATGATGACGATGCAATGGCGGTGACCTTCGTCGCCCGCCTCAAGCAAACCGCGTTAGATTTGCGCAGCCTTTGGGACAGGCACCCCGCAATCGCCATCGATTTCAACAAAGGTTACGTTTTTACAGCTGGCCCCGAAGGCATCAGCGTTTGGGCCTATAAATATCAGTACTCAGCCATAGCACTTGGGATGTTGGTGCAGCCTGGCCATACCGATACGATCATGAACCACGGCCATCAGAACCTGTGGAAGACGATGCCGACTGTGACCTTTACCGACGAAGACATGATGATGCGCGGCCATAATGACTTCAACGACTCGCGTCAAAAAGCACGACGGAACGTGTTTGATTATCAGCCTTTGGACTCAGGCCAAGCCGCGTATTTCAAAAAAACGTTCAACATCGATAATGCGGTGGTGAGGCGTATCTTTTCAGTGGGTTAAGGCGCTAGACGTCGGGCGCGCTGTTCGCGGTATAGCGTGAACAAACCAGTGCCAACTACAATTGCCGCCCCCAGAAGCGTCAATGCGCGCGGCACTTCGCCGAAAACAAGATAGCCGACCAACATCGCCGCAATCAGGCCCGCATATCGAAACGGAGCCACAAAAGACACCTCGCCCACCCGCATGGCCTGAATGCTGCAATAGTACCCCCCGACGATGAAGAACGACGCCACCGCGATCAACCCGCCAACCTGCGGCGTGACCGCGGCCCATGGCTGCGCCAGGGACGCCAAACCCGCAGCAACCATGACCAACACAGAAGTTGTTAAGGTTACTGTAATGCCAGGGACCGCCGCGGACAGCACACGCGTGCTGAGGTCGCGCACCGTGACGCAGCACACCGCGATCAGCGCATAAAGCGACCAGACGTTGAACCCTTCGGCGCCCGGTCGCACGATCAAAAGCACACCGCCAAATCCAATAGCAATCGCAAGCACGCGCCGCCATCCAACCGCCTCGCGCAACACCACAGCCGACGCGAGCGTGACCGTCAGCGGCAATACCTGCAGGATCGCTGTCAGGTTGCCGATGGGCATGTTGAACAGTGCTGAGAGGAAAAAGTATGCCCCTGCAATTTCGGCAATGCCGCGCAGCGTGATCAACGCCCAATCGCGCCGCGGCAAACGAAACCGCAACGGACCAATGCTTCTGGCAAGAACCAAGATCATCCCGCTTGATAAAACGCCGCGCAAAAAGATCAGTTGAAAGAGCGGCACTTCGCCACCGGTCAGCTTAACAAACGTGTCATTGAGCGTGAACGCTGCCATCCCCGCGACCATCAAGAACGCACCGATAAGATTGGGGGACATCGCAACGCGCCTTTCTTGGAATTCCCCAGCTATCAGCGATTGCGCGCGGCTGAGCAAGTCCTCAACGAAAAACCCCCGCGCCATTTCTGGCACGGGGGTATGTCATTTAGCCGTCAATAAGGACCGCTTATTCGCGGCTTTCCGAGTTGTCGACCGGCGTGCTGAAAACGTCACCACCGATGATGTCCTCGGCCGGCTCAGGCGCTGCAAGTGCAGCTGCGGCTTCGGCTTCTTCGCGGCGCGCCTCGATCACGACATTGTCGCGGTCAGTGGCAACTTTGCGCATCTGCTGGGTTGCCCCACCTGTGCCTGCTGGGATCAGACGACCCACGATGACGTTCTCTTTGAGGCCAACCAGTTTGTCCCGCTTGCCCTGAACGGAAGCTTCCGTCAGCACGCGCGTGGTTTCCTGGAAGGACGCCGCAGAGATGAAGCTACGGGTTTGTAGCGACGCCTTTGTGATGCCCAGCAGAATCGGTTCGCCCTTGGCAGGACGGCCTTTCTTGGACAGCGCCTTTTCGTTGGCTTGGTCGAACTCTTGTTTGTCGACGTGTTCGCCTTTCAGCAGCGTGGTATCGCCAGATTCCTGGATTTCCCACTTTTGCAGCATCTGACGCACGATGACTTCGATGTGTTTGTCGTTAATCTTCACACCTTGCAGGCGGTAGACGTCCTGCACTTCGTCGATCATGTAATCCGCTAGCGCTTCGACACCCATAATCGCAAGGATATCATGCGGCGCTGGATTGCCGTCCATGATGTAGTCGCCCTTTTGGACAAAGTCACCTTCCGCAACCGGGATGTGCTTGCCCTTAGGCACCATGTACTCGACCTTGTACTCGGGATCTTCCGAAGACTCGATCGCGATGCGACGCTTGTTCTTGTAGTCTTTGCCGAACCGCACATAGCCGTCGATTTCCGCGATGATAGCGTGATCCTTGGGGCGACGTGCCTCAAAGAGTTCGGCCACACGTGGCAGACCACCGGTGATGTCCTTGGTCTTGGCACCTTCACGAGGGATACGCGCAATGATGTCACCAGCTTTGATTTCGGTCTGGTCTTCGACGGACAGAACCGCATCAACAGACATCGGATAGGTCACCGGATTGCCCGCATCATTGCGGATCGGCTCGCCATCTTTGTCGATCAGGATAACCTCTGGCTTCAGCTCGTTGCCTTTGGGGGCCGCGCGCCAGTCAATGACGATCTTCTGAGTCATGCCTGTGGCATCATCCGTCTCGTCCTTGACTGCGATACCAGAAACCAGATCGACGAACTTGGTCATACCAGCGCTCTCAGCGATGATCGGCAGGGTGTAGGGATCCCATTCGAACAATTTGTCGCCACGGATCACGTTCTGCGCTTCTTTGACAAACAGTTTGGTACCGTAACCGACCTTGTGGCTGGCACGTTCTTCGCCGTTTTCATCGATCAACAGCAGCTTCATGTTGCGGCCCACAACCATGGTCTCGCCAGCGGCGTTTTCAATGGTCTGGACACTCTCGAAGCGTACTTTGCCTGACTGTGCGGCCTCAAGGAAGGACTGCTGTCCACCTTGTGCAACGCCACCGATGTGGAACGTCCGCATCGTCAGCTGTGTACCAGGTTCACCAATTGATTGCGCCGCGATGATACCCACCGCTTCGCCTTGGTTCACAAGCGTACCACGTGCAAGGTCACGACCATAACATTGCGCACAAACGCCTTCTTCGGCCTCACAGGTCAATGGGCTACGGATCCGTGCCGAAGCAACGCCAGCTTCGTCAATGATGTCCGCCAGACGTTCGTCGATGATGGACTGTGCCGTCACCAACACTTCTTCTGTACCAGGGCGCAAGATATCATCCGCAACCACACGGCCCAGCAAGCGATCCGCCAGCGAAGACACGACTTCGCCGTCGTTCACAGCCGCAACAGCGGTGATCGCGGTTTCAGTCCCACAATCATGCATGCGCACGATACAGTCCTGAGCCACGTCCACCAAACGACGCGTGAGGTAACCGGAGTTCGCCGTTTTCAGGGCGGTGTCCGACAAACCTTTGCGAGCACCGTGCGTTGAGTTGAAGTACTCAAGAACGGTCAGGCCTTCTTTAAAGTTCGAGATGATCGGTGTCTCGATGATGTCGCCGTTCGGCTTGGCCATCAGGCCCCGCATCCCGCCGAGCTGTTTCATCTGAGTGAC
Source organism: Sulfitobacter sp. SK012 (assembly GCF_003352085.1). Taxonomy (NCBI): domain Bacteria; kingdom Pseudomonadati; phylum Pseudomonadota; class Alphaproteobacteria; order Rhodobacterales; family Roseobacteraceae; genus Sulfitobacter; species Sulfitobacter sp. SK012. Next base: position 644,886 of record NZ_CP025804.1, on the reverse strand, counting down.
CGAGCCACGCGCACCAGAGTGGGCCATCATGTAGACAGAGTTTGGCTCATTCTCGGAACCGTCCTCAGCATATGTGTGAGCCGAAATCGCCCCCATCATCGCATCGGTGACCTTGTCGTTACACTTCGACCAAGCATCAACAACTTTGTTGTACTTTTCGCCCTGAGTAATCAGGCCGTCCATGTACTGCTGTTCAAAGTCCTTAACCTGACCGCGGGTTTCATCAACCAGTGGCCACTTGGTTTCGGGGATCAGCATGTCGTCTTTGCCGAACGAAATACCGGCCCGGAATGCTTCGCGGAAACCCATTGTCATGATCTGATCACAGAAGACGACGGATTCTTTTTGCCCACAATACCGGTAAACGGTGTCGATGACTTGCTGCACTTCTTTCTTGCGCAACAGACGGTTGACCAGATCAAACGGTGCCTTTGCGTTCAGCGGCAACAAAGCCCCCAAAAGCATACGGCCTGGCGTGGTGTCAAAACGGATCATGACCTCATTGCCTTCGGCGTCGATCTGCTTGATCCGTGCTTTGACCTTGGCGTGCATATGCACTTCGCCAGCGTCCAGCGCGTGCTGAACTTCTTCGACGTTACCAAAGACTTTGCCCTGACCTTTTACGCCTTCACGGTCTAGCGTGACGTAGTAAAGGCCCAAGATCATATCCTGTGATGGCACGATGATCGGTGCACCGTTTGCAGGCGACAGAACGTTGTTCGTGGACATCATCAAGACGCGTGCTTCAAGCTGGGCTTCAAGGCTCAGCGGTACGTGCACGGCCATTTGGTCGCCGTCAAAGTCAGCGTTAAAGGCCGAACAAACGAGCGGGTGCAGCTGGATAGCCTTACCTTCGATCAATACGGGTTCAAACGCCTGGATGCCCAAACGGTGCAACGTCGGCGCACGGTTCAGCATGACAGGGTGTTCACGGATGACTTCATCCAAGATATCCCAAACTTCGGGACGCTCTTTCTCAACCAGCTTCTTGGCTTGTTTAACCGTCGAAGACAGACCCTTGGCTTCAAGGCGCGAATAGATGAACGGCTTGAACAGTTCGAGCGCCATCTTTTTCGGCAAACCACACTGGTGCAGCTTCAGCTCAGGACCAGTCACAATCACGGAACGACCAGAGAAGTCGACGCGCTTGCCCAAAAGGTTCTGACGGAAGCGGCCTTGCTTGCCTTTCAGCATGTCAGACAGCGACTTCAGCGGACGTTTGTTAGCACCCGTAATGACGCGGCCACGACGGCCATTGTCAAACAGAGCATCAACAGATTCCTGCAGCATCCGCTTTTCGTTACGCACGATGATGTCAGGCGCGCGCAGTTCGATCAGACGCTTAAGACGGTTGTTACGGTTGATAACCCGGCGGTACAGATCATTAAGGTCAGACGTCGCGAAACGGCCACCATCCAGCGGCACCAGCGGACGCAGTTCTGGCGGGATCACAGGGATCACGGTCAGAACCATCCACTCAGGGCGGTTGCCAGATTCAAGGAAGCTCTCGACGACCTTCAGACGCTTGATGATCTTCTTGGGCTTCAGCTCGCCTGTGGCCTCTTTGAGGTCCGCACGCAGTTGGTCTGCTTCTGCTTCCAGATCAATCGCAGCCAGCATTTCGCGGATCGCTTCAGCACCAATATTGGCGGTGAATGCATCCATGCCGTAGATGTCTTGGGCTTCCATATACTCTTCTTCGGTCAACATCTGACCGTAGGTGAGTTCGGTGAGGCCCGGCTCGATCACAACGTAGTTCTCAAAGTACAGAACCCGTTCCAGATCACGCAGTGTCATGTCCAGCATCAAACCGATGCGCGAAGGCAGCGATTTCAGGAACCAGATGTGCGCAACCGGTGAGGCCAACTCAATGTGGCCCATCCGCTCGCGGCGCACTTTTTGCAGCGTAACTTCAACGCCGCATTTTTCGCAGACAACGCCGCGATATTTCATGCGCTTATATTTACCGCACAGGCATTCATAATCTTTGATCGGGCCAAAGATACGGGCACAGAACAGGCCATCACGCTCGGGCTTAAACGTCCGATAGTTGATGGTTTCTGGCTTCTTGATCTCACCGAAAGACCACGACAAGATCCGCTCTGGCGATGCCAAAGAGACCTTGATCTCGTCGAACGTCTTGGTTGGCGCGACTGGGTTAAACGGGTTGTTTGTCAGTTCCTGGTTCATACTTTTTCCTCAAGTTTCAGAGGGTGCGGGGGAAGTTTGGCGGGAGCCCAAACCTTCATCGAAGGTCTGGGCGCAAAATCTGATTTCAGATCTTGCCCGTTACTCATCTTCCTCCGCATCCAGGAGTTCCATGTTCAGGCCAAGGCCACGGACTTCTTTGACAAGAACGTTGAACGATTCCGGAATACCGGCCTCGAAGTTGTCCTCGCCTTTGACGATGCTTTCATAGACCTTCGTACGGCCTGCAACGTCATCCGATTTCACCGTCAGCATCTCTTGGAGGGTGTAGGCGGCACCGTAAGCTTCCAGAGCCCAGACCTCCATTTCCCCAAAGCGCTGGCCACCGAACTGTGCCTTACCACCCAGCGGCTGCTGAGTAACAAGCGAGTACGGCCCTGTGGAGCGCGCGTGGATTTTGTCATCCACCAAGTGGTGCAGTTTCAGCAGGTATTTGACACCTACCGTCACTTTACGGCTGAACTCTTCGCCTGTGCGGCCATCAAACAAGACCGACTGACCTGACGTGTCGAAACCGGCACGTGCAAGGCTGTCGTTAACGTCTGCTTCTTTGGCACCGTCAAAGACTGGCGTCGCAATCGGCACACCTCTGGTTACGTTACCAGCAGCTTCAAGCAGGTCGTCTTCGGCCATGCCTGTGATGCCTTCTTCGAACACGTCATCGCCGTAAGCCAGATGCATTGCTTCACGTACAGGTGTCAGATCGCCGGAACGCTTATACTCTTGCAGCGCCTCGTCGATGTTGACCCCCAAGCCACGTGCAGCCCAACCCATGTGGGTTTCTAGGATCTGACCGACGTTCATGCGCGATGGCACACCCAGCGGGTTCAGACAGAAATCAACCGGTGTACCATCCTCGAGGAACGGCATGTCCTCCATCGGAACAACCTTAGAAATCACACCTTTGTTGCCGTGACGGCCAGCCATTTTGTCGCCCGGCTGCAGCTTACGCTTTACCGCTACGAACACTTTGACCATTTTCATCACGCCCGGAGGCAGATCGTCGCCGCGACGTACTTTCTCGACTTTGTCCTCGAACCGAGCATCAAGCGTCCGCTTTTGGATCTCGTATTGCTCGTTCAGGGCTTCGACGATTTTCGCGTCGTCTTCGTCTTCGAGCGCCAGCTGCCACCACTGACCACGTGTCAGGATTTCGTCCAGCATCTCATCGTTGATCTGCGCGCCGGGCTTAACCCCTTTGGGGCCTTTGACGGCCACTTTGCCCGTGATCATCTGACGCAAACGCGCGTAGATGTTGCGATCAAGGATCCCAAGTTCATCGTCGCGGTCACGAGCAAGGCGTTCAACCTCTTCGCGCTCGATCTGCAGCGCACGTTCGTCCTTTTCCACACCGTGGCGGTTGAACACACGTACTTCAACGACCGTACCAAAATCACCTGGCTTCACACGCAGCGATGTATCGCGAACGTCCGAGGCTTTCTCACCAAAGATGGCGCGTAGGAGCTTTTCTTCTGGCGTCATCGGGCTTTCGCCTTTTGGCGTGATCTTACCCACAAGAATATCGCCCGGCTCTACGTCGGCCCCGATATAGACGATGCCCGCCTCATCAAGGTTACGCAGCGCTTCTTCGCCCACGTTGGGGATGTCGCGAGTGATCTCTTCTGGCCCAAGCTTTGTGTCACGTGCGGCGACTTCAAATTCCTCAATGTGAATCGAGGTAAAGACGTCATCACGCGAAACCCGCTCGGAGATCAGGATCGAGTCTTCGTAGTTGTAGCCATTCCAAGGCATGAACGCGACGACCACGTTTTTGCCAAGTGCCAGCTCACCCATGTCCGTAGATGGACCATCGGCAATTACCTGACCTTTTGTAACCGTCTCACCAACCTGAACCAGCGGACGCTGGTTGATACAGGTGTTTTGGTTAGACCGCTGGAACTTACGCATGCGGTAGATGTCCACACCCGCATCGCCCAGCTCTAGATCTGCGGTCGCCCGGATCACGATACGCGTTGCGTCAACTTGGTCGATGACACCGGCACGTTTGGCCATATAGGCTGCGCCGGAATCGCGCGCCACGACTTCTTCGATACCAGTTCCGACCAGCGGTGCTTCAGCTTGCAGAAGCGGCACAGCCTGACGTTGCATGTTCGAGCCCATCAAGGCTCTGTTCGCATCGTCATTTTCAAGGAACGGGATCAACGAGGCGGCGACAGAGACCAGCTGCTTTGGGCTGACGTCGATCAAGTCCACGTTTTCCGACGGGGCCAGCGTATAGTCGCCGGACTGACGGGTAGAGACCAGATCGTTCACGAACTTCATGTTTTCATCAAGGTTCGCGTTGGCCTGAGCCACCGTATGGCGCATCTCTTCGGTTGCAGACATGTACTGCACTTCGTCGGAAACCACACCGTTAGAAACCTTACGATAAGGCGTTTCGATGAAGCCGTATTTGTTCACGCGGGCAAACGTCGCCAGCGAGTTGATCAGACCAATGTTCGGGCCTTCCGGCGTTTCAATCGGACACATCCGACCATAGTGGGTCGGGTGCACGTCACGTACTTCAAAACCAGCACGTTCACGTGTCAGGCCACCTGGTCCAAGCGCTGAGAGGCGACGCTTGTGCGTGACCTCGGAAAGCGGGTTGGTTTGGTCCATGAATTGCGACAGCTGCGAGGAGCCGAAGAATTCACGTACTGCAGCAGCGGCAGGTTTTGCGTTGATCAGATCCTGCGGCATCACGGTATCGATCTCGACGGAAGACATCCGCTCTTTGATCGCACGTTCCATGCGCAACAGGCCGACGCGGTACTGGTTTTCCATCAATTCACCGACGGAACGCACTCGGCGGTTGCCGAGGTGGTCGATATCGTCGATGTCGCCACGGCCATCACGCAGGTCGACCAATGCTTTGATACACTGCACGATGTCGTCACGGTCCAGCGTGCGTTGGGTGTCTTCTTTATCAAGGGCCAAACGCATGTTCATTTTCACGCGGCCAACAGCTGACAAGTCATAACGTTCACCATCAAAGAACAGCGTGTTGAACAGGTTTGACGCGGCCTCAACGGTAGGCGGCTCGCCCGGACGCATAACGCGGTAAATGTCCATGAGCGCCGTGTCGCGGTTCATGTTTTTGTCGTTGCTCATCGTGTTACGCATGTACGCGCCAACATTGATGTTATCGATATCCAAGAGCGGAATGTCGTGGATGCCGGCATCCACAAGCTCCTTGGCCGTCCCGCCGATCAGCGTGCCGTCCTTGTCATGCTCCAGCGTTAATTCATCACCAGCTTCGACGTAAATCGCGCCCGTTTCTTCGTTGATGATGTCTTTGGAGACGAATTTGCCCGCAATATGATCAAACGGCAGCAGCAACTCAGTCACCTTACCATCGTCGACCAATTGCTTGACCGCGCGTGGCGTGACTTTCTTGCCTTGCTCAAACAGCACTTCGCCAGTTTTTGCGTCTACAAGATCATAAGTTGGCCGCGTGCCCCGCACACGGTCCGGGTAGAAAGGCGCAACCCAGCCTTTGCCCTCTTGCAGCTTAAAGTTCACTGTCTCGTAATAGGCGTCCATGATCGCTTCTTGGTCCAACCCCAAAGCATAAAGCAAGGTGGTCACAGGCAGCTTGCGACGACGGTCGATCCGCGCGAATACGATGTCCTTGGCGTCGAATTCAAAATCCAACCAAGAGCCGCGGTAAGGAATAATCCGGCAAGCAAACAGCAGCTTGCCCGAAGAATGCGTCTTGCCCTTGTCGTGATCAAAGAACACGCCGGGGCTACGGTGCATCTGGGAAACGATCACACGCTCAGTACCATTCACGATGAACGTACCATTGGGGGTCATCAGAGGCATGTCGCCCATGAAGACGTCTTGTTCCTTGATATCCTTGACCGACTTGGCACCCGTGTCCTCGTCGATATCAAATACGATCAGACGCAGCGTGACTTTCAAAGGTGCGCTGTAGGTCATGTCACGTTGCTGACATTCCTCGACGTCGTACTTTGGCTTTTCCAGCTCGTACTTGACGTATTCAAGTACCGAAGTCTCGTTGAAGTCCTTGATCGGGAAAACCGATTGGAACACGCCCTGAATACCATCACCATCGGTGGGGATTTCGGCATCGCCAGAATTCAGGAATAGATCGTATGAAGATTTCTGAACCTCAATGAGGTTCGGCATTTCCAGCACTTCGCGGATTTTGCCATAATATTTACGTAGACGCTTCTGGCCAAGGAAGGATTGTGCCATGTGTCGTGTCACCTTTCGTGTCTCTTGCCTAAGCGCCACCACCGGGGCCGTGGTGCGCCTATCAGAGCGGAAAATCCGGTCAATGCTTGGAATGCGTCCCACCGCACCCCTTCCGACCTTAGGACCTCTCCTGAAGAAGGGTCCATCTGAAGGACCACTCGTCAAAATAGGTCAGGCTGGACAGAGATTGCTCCCCATCCAGCCTTGTTCTTTCGGGATTTATTGAGTTTTCCGAAGAAACCCCAACCTGATCTTTCCTAAAAAAGACCTGTTCCCGTTGCGTGTGGCTTAAGCCAGTTCGACTTCTGCGCCAGCTGCTTCCAGCTTCGCTTTGACTTCTTCTGCTTCGGCTTTGTCCACGCCTTCTTTGATCTTGCCACCGGCTTCAACCAGGTCTTTGGCTTCTTTGAGGCCAAGACCGGTAATGCCACGGACTTCCTTGATCACGTTGATCTTGGAGGCACCGGCATTTTTCAGCACGACGTCAAATTCAGTCTTTTCCTCTTCTGCGGCACCGCCGTCAGCAGGACCAGCCATCATCACAGCGCCGCCAGCGGCGGGCTCGATGCCGTACTCGTCTTTGAGGATTGTCTTCAGTTCTTGTGCTTCCAGCAGTGTCAGACCAACGATGTCTTCTGCCATTTTCTTCAGATCAGCCATGTTTTAGCTCTTTCCGTTAACGATATGTGTGTTCCAACGCGAAGGTTCAACCCTGCGCCAGCTTGACGATATGCTTTACGCAGCCGCCTTGTCCTCGATTGAGGACAAGATGGAAGCAATGTTGCTTGCAGGTGCGCCAATGGCCCCGGCGATGTTCGATGCAGGTGCGCCCAGCATGCCCGCGATTGTGGCGATAAGCTCGTCACGCGAAGGCATTTTAGACACGGCTTCGACACCGGCGACGTCCAACGCATTCTCACCCATTGCACCGCCGAGAATGATAAATTTATCATTCTCTTTAGCGAAATCCTGAGCAACCTTGGCAGCAGCCACGGGATCCTCAGAAAAGGTAAGAACGGTCATGCCCGTAAGAAGATCCGCAATGCTTGCGCATGGCTTTCCTTCAAGGGCGATCTTGGCGAGCCTGTTTTTTGCAACACGCACAGATCCACCAGCCGCGCGTGCGCGCGCCCGAAGGTCCTGCATATTAGCAACTGTCAAACCGACGTAATGGCTAACCACAACGACGCCAGAGCTTTCAAAGATCTGGCCGAGTTCATCGACCAGCTGTTCTTTTTGTGCTCTATCCACAGTTTCACTCCAGTAAGGGAGGGTTGCCCCTCCGGCTCAGTTCTGCCGGAACAAAGGTGTCCCGACGGTCGGGTCCTTACGGGGTCCTGCGCATCGCCGCGGAAAGCCCAGATCGGGCGGTCCGAAGAAAATTTGCCGTTTCCCGTCTCAGGCAGGAATTATGAAGATCACTGACCCTCACCCGCCGTCTCGGACGAAAAGCACAAAAGCGCGACGAATCGCGCTTTGATACTTAGGTGCTGACCTACATAAAGGTCGTGGGTTTTCCAACCCCCAGATGCTGGGTTTTTATCAAATCGGCAAGATTACGGCTCACGAGCAGCTATTGCAAAGGTAGCGTTGAGCGAAATCTAGACTTCCGGCACAAAAAACGGGCCCAAGAGGGCCCGCTTTCATTCGCAACAAAGCGAATTATCTTACGCGAAATTACTCGCCGACAGCGTTTTCAATAGAAACGCTAACGCCTGGACCCATTGTGGAGGTCAGGTTGATCTTTTTGACATAAGTACCTTTGGCACCCGCTGGGCGTGCTTTAGACACGGCACCGATAAAGGCACGGATGTTTTCGACCAGCTTGCCCTCGTCAAAGGACATCTTGCCAACACCGGCGTGTACAACGCCGCCTTTTTCCGCCTTGAACTGAACTTCGCCGCCTTTGGCCGCCTTAACAGCTGCCTCAACGTCCATGGTCACAGTTCCAACCTTTGGGTTCGGCATCAGGTTACGTGGACCCAGTACTTTACCCAGACGCCCAACGATTGGCATCATGTCTGGTGTCGCGATGCAGCGATCAAAATCGATCTTGCCGCTTTGCACGATCTCCATCAGATCCTCTGCACCCACGATATCTGCGCCAGCCTTTTCAGCCTCTTCAGCTTTGGGGCCACGAGCGAACACAGCAACACGCATGTTTTTGCCGGTGCCGTTTGGCAGACCGATTACGCCGCGGACCATCTGGTCTGCGTGGCGCGGGTCGATCCCGAGGTTCATAGCGATCTCGACAGTTTCGTCGAATTTCACGCCAGAGTTTGCTTTGATCAGGGTCACAGCCTCTTCGACTGTGATGTCCACTTTGCCTGCGAATGCTTCGCGGGCAGATTTTGTACGTTTACCAAGCTTTGCCATTTTACTTAACCTCAATGCCCATAGAACGGGCTGAACCCAAAATGATCTTCATCGCCTGATCGATATCGTTGGCGGATAGATCGGCCATCTTCGCTTCTGCGATCTCGCGCAGCTGCTTAGTGGTCACGGTACCAATGGTTTCACGGCTAGGCGTTTTGGCGCCTGACTTAACCTTGGCGGCTTTCTTCAGGTAATAGGACGCAGGTGGCGTCTTGATGTCCATCGTAAAGGACTTGTCCTGATAATAGCTGATCACGGTTGGGCACGGCGCACCGGGCTCCAGGTCTGCTGTCTTGGCGTTGAACGCTTTACAGAATTCCATGATGTTGATCCCGCGCTGACCCAATGCTGGGCCGACAGGTGGGGATGGGTTCGCTTGACCCGCTTTAACTTGCAACTTCATCGTACCGACGAGTTTCTTGGCCATTGGCCTTCTCCTATTCCAACTGCCTGATCCATCGCGATGGGGGCAATATGTTGTGGTGGTCCGGCGTATCAGGCGCGCCTGACGTACCTCCCACCGGGATAATCCCGACTTTGATTCGGAAACGGCTTAAAAACAGCAACCGAGTCAACGAGAATGGGGCAATAGTGCGCTTTCCCCCTCAACGCAAGCCTGTCGAGCGATGTTGAGCACCAAGTACCTATGTTGTCGACGACCCCGTCAAATCCGGAACCGCAAACCTCGCCTCTGCCAAGCTCACGACAACATCAACACGCAGGAGGCTGAAACGCAAAACGGCGGGGATAAACCCGCCGCTCAGATCTCGAAAATATCGAAAATCAAATCTGTTTGTTAACCTGAGTGAATTCCAATTCAACCGGCGTCTCGCGACCAAAGATCGAAACTGTGACCTTAAGGCGCTGGTTATCTTCGTCGACTTCTTCAACCATACCGTCGAAGTCTTCGAACGGACCGTCCGCGACTTTGACTTTCTCACCGATTTCAAAGTGGATAAGCGTGCGTGGCGCATCTTCGCCCTCTTGCACGCGCCCCAGAATGGCCTGCACTTCGGCATCGCGCATCGGCATTGGGCGACCTTGCGGCCCCAAAAACCCTGTGACGCGATTGATCGAGTTGATCAGGTGATACCCGCGATCTGACATCTCCATGTGCACCAGCACATAGCCCGGCATAAAGCGCCGCTCAGTCGTGACTTTTTTACCGCGACGAATTTCGATCACTTCTTCAGTCGGAACCAACACTTCGTCGATCTGATCCTCAAGCTGCTGCTCCGCGACAGTTGTGCGGATCTGCTCGGCGATCTTTTTCTCAAAGTTGGACAGGACACTGACCGAATACCACCGTGTTGCCATTTGATCGCTTGCCCCTATCTGGTCTCTACTGTTGCATGCATCTTTGAGCATGCGTGAATGATTTGGTCTGGGGCGTTTGGGCCTCGGACCCTGAACAAAGAATCGGCGCGCAACTCGAATCGCCGCACACCCGACTTGTAGAACAGGCCTGCGCAATAGCTCGCAAACTCGAATGTTTCAAGAGGTTCAGGCGATTTTCGCCCAAGGCAATCGCGTTCAGCCAAACATGTTCAGAACGTACTGAAGACCGCTCCGGATCGTAATGTCTACAAGCGCAAAGAACACCGCGGTCAACGCGGCAAGGATAAAGACCATCACTGTGGTCAACATCACCTCACGACGTGTCGGCCAAACGACCTTAGACACTTCGGCGCGAACCTGCTGGATGAACTGAAGTGGATTTGTGGTGGCCATGGATCACGTCCCGATTAAGTAAGTTAGCCGGATGTAACGGCTCTGCTTGAGGGTTTCAAGGCTGCAGTTTGACGCGCGATGCTGTTGGTTCAAGCCCCGTCGTTGCGCAATCCGTCCAAGCGGCGCTCCAACGCCTCTTCGTGACGCGCATCAGCTTGGGCTAATGCACCAAAGTCAGGCAGATAAAGACCATCCACCGTCCCTTCTGGGAAACGGTCAAGGAAAGCATCCCACCTCACCGCAAAGAGGTCCATACGCCCATGCAGCTCGGCTGTGCGTTTCGGCCTGCGTTTTGCGTACCAACGGCCAAGGGCCATGCTACGGTGCCAGAATCCATCATACCCTAGGATCAGAAAAATCACCGTGAATACGAACACAATCAGCAGAACAAACCCAACCACCAACCATGGGCGCATAACAATCAACACAAGCAGGCACCCCAGCAAGATATGCCGAGGCGTCGGGCGATAGCCCGTCACTTTCGCTTTGAGCGCCTCAATTTTAGACGCGAAACGGCCGCTTTCGGGTTTCTTAGCAACCTTTGACGCATGACGTTTGCGCGGCGCGTCCCCCGCCTCTTCGTCCATTTGCGGAGCAATTTCAGGCAAAACATCCGCCTTGCGCCACTTTTTCTTTTTTATGGGGGCAACAGGTGCTTGCGGTTTTGCATCTTGCGCCAAAATCTCTTTGGTCGACGCATTCCGAGTAGCCTCAGCTCCTTGTGGTGCAGGCTCAGCGTCCATCAGCGCGCGAATTGCGGCAAGTGAGACCGGATCAAGATCATTTTTGGGGTCTGGCTGCATGGCATCATCTCCATCGCGGGCCCTATTGATCAGGAACCGTTGTCGGAAAATTAGCGGCCCATTCGGGCCTATCGTTGGAAAGAACGTGGCAACATTGTGGCAACCCACCTGCACGCCCACCAATTTCTGGCAATATTTCTGGAAACTTGGCAGGGGCTAAGAGACTCGAACTCTTGACCCTCGGTTTTGGAGACCGAGAATATTCTTTTTTAAATTTCGTCTAACAGCGTCCAAAAATGTCCGCACCCGTTCTACAAAAGTTTTTTTATTTATATTTTATAAACAGATATGTATTGTCCCCCCAAGGACTACACGTCCATAAGTGTCCATAGCAATCTGCCACCATCTGGGGTATTTTGTCCCCTGTGTGTCCCCTGAAAAGAGTTTGGATGTGAAAGTTGATTTATCAGACCCATATATCAGGGCACTAAGAGCGCCTGATATCGGCCGCATCGAAATCTCAGACGCTAAGCGCCGGGGTCTTAGGCTGCGCCTTTACGCGGCAAGCCTGCTGTTTCCGAAGGGCAAAGCCGTCTGGATGTACGAGAAGAGGGTTAAGGGCGGCAAGAAGCGCAAGCATACTTTAGGGACGTGGCCGGAGCTATCACTCGCAAGTGCGCGCGCAGAGGCATTGGAAATCGAAGTCGAAGCCGCCAAGGGGATCGACAGGGTTTCAGTCGCACAGGAAAACCGCTTAGAGGCCGAGGCCGCTCTGGCGAGTTTGTCCACCGTTCAGCAAGTTATAGATACCTACGACAGGTTGCACTTGTCAGCATTGCGTACAGGCATGGAACGCAAGAGGGCAATCGAGAAAGCTCTCTCCAGGCATTTAGGCAAGTCAATTGCCAAACTGACACGCAAGGATATCCAAGAAGCGATAGACGCGAAGGCAATGGAGGGCTACAAGGTTTACGCTAACCGCATCCGTAGCATGTTGCTGGCTTTGACGAACTGGGCATGGCAACGTGGATACATCGAAACCCCTATCGGTGCCGGTATTCCAAAAGCGACAAGCGAAACCGCGCGCGAGCGGGTTCTAAGCATTTCGGAAACGCAACAGATTTGGCAAGCGACTTACTCGATGGGTGTGCTTTGGGGACCATTCCTGCGGTTGATGCTGTTGACGGGCCAACGTCGCGCCGAGATAGCAAAACTACGTTGGGTACAGGTAGATTTTGAAAAACGGCGCTTAATTAAGGCTGGGTCAGAAACAAAGAACGGCAAACCACATATTACTCACTTGTCTCCACCCGCCATGTCGGAAATCCAAATGATGGAACCAAACGGCTCCGAGTATATTTTTACCACCAACGGGAAAACTCCAATTTCCGGCTTTTCAAGAATGAAACGCAGCTTCGACAGATTGTTGGGAAATGATTTTGAGCACTGGCGTCTCCACGATATTAGAACTGCGATGGCGACTGCCCTTGCCGAGTCGGGCGAACCTGAAACGGTGGTGGACCGAATATTGAACCACTCTGCTAGCGGCTCTGCGCCGAGCGCGGTTGCAAGAGTCTATAATCAGGCCCAGCAATTACCCCAACGGGCGCAGGCCTTGGACAGATGGGCGGAATTGGTGACGGGCGAGTGCTCAAAGATTGTTTACGTGGGAGACTATTCAGCATGAGCCGGTATTTGATTATGCCTAAAATTATCGCGGTATTGAATGCTCACTTTCCGGCAACGATCAGTGAGCGTTTCGAAGCCCAAGCTGAGGAAATATATGATGAGTGGTCACTATTCAGCGCTCTTGAAGATATAGAACGCAGTGACAGGCATCCAACTAAAGACATCAAGGGATTGGAAAAGGCCGTGACCCTTCTCAAACGAGCCGCGGTTGAATTTTCCGAAGTCGGCTGGCATGGCAGTAAAGCCTTGGATCGTCCAGCCAAACAACTGATGTTTGCTAAAGATGACGGGCTGCAACACCTACAGCTGACCGCGCTTGAGGCACCCGCATTTTTCGTAGAACACCTGCATCAAATAGCGGCTTCAGTTGCCCATGTAATCCCCAACATTTCGGAACATGCGCCCTCAGTGAATACAGCGTTCGGTGAAGGACCCGGGTTTGAAAGAAATAACAACAAACCTAAGAAAACAGGTGCCGCTGGAACGGCTGAGAAGTGTTTCGATGTGTTTGAAAAGCTTAGCGGTAAGACCGCCACAGTTCCGGCATTAGGCGGAAAGGCCTATGGGCCGTTTCTTTCGTTTGTAACCGACGTTTTCAACGCACTAGAAATTAAGGCTAGTCCGGAAGCCCGGGCGAGGTCAGCAATAAGGATTAATCGCCCCAAAAGTTAGGGGAAAACTCCTTTTTTATTTTTCTGGCATTTGCTTAAATTGGGGGTCGCATACACTTAGATGGAGCGACCCCCATGCATACACCCTCAGACATCAAAGCCCGCTTGTTGAGCATTCCACAGGCCGTAGCATACTCGAACGAGAGCCGCGCTACGCTCTATAAAGAGCGTAAAGCAGGCAATATCAAATTCGTAAAAATGGGTGGTTCCACCCGGATCGAGTTTGATGAACTCAATCGCTACATCGACACCAAAATGTGCGCAGCCGCATAAGAAAACCCCCAACCGCTAGCGAGACGGTCAGGGGCGATATTTCTTTTCAGCGGTGAACAGAAGTTAGCGCATTTGAACCGTCCGCACAACCGAAAGGAACGCGGACCATGACGAACCATAGCAAATCTAAAGGCTACACAAACCGCCCCCCGGTCAACACCCTGCGCGTAGAGGCGTGGCGCGACCTCCCCACCGAAAAGGCACTCGCTCGCTACGAGATCACAGGGCAAGACGGTGAAAAGCGCACAATCACGCTCGCCAAGGGCAATCGCATCATTCTCGACGCCCTGCTGCTCAGCCCGGTCTACTGCGCCAGCCCGGTTCGCATCTCCGACCGTGATTGCGTCCTGCGCCGAGAATACGGTGTCCCGATCACCAAGGAGATGTACGAGAACGACGCGGCAACGGATCGCGCAACATTCGGCGTCTACTTCATTGGTCAAGGTGTCCATCGGATCACAGGGGGTGCGCGCTGATGGCCTTCACATTGCAAATCGCCCGCCTCCAACGCCTCTACGGTATCTCAGAAACCCACGCCCGCTTGATTGCCGGTCTGCACTTTGGGGAGGACTCAGCATGAGTTGGTCACACGAACAACAAGCCCAAATCCGCCCGAACGGGGAAATCATCTGGCCAATTGCTGGCACCATTCGCTGGGTGCAAGGCAAGGCGAAAGGCGTCTGGGGCAAAGATATCAAAATCAAACCGTTGCTCATGACGAAAGATGGCACCGTGCGCGACCTCAACGCCCTTGAGCGCATTCTCTACGCAAAAGAAATTAAGGAGGATTGCCTGTGAATATGGCCGCAATACAAACTTCCCCTGCCATCCAGCGCAACTTGGAGGTGGCAAAATCTTTGGCATCCGCTGGCCTTCCCGTCTTCCCATGCCGCAATGCGGCCAACGGCGATAAAGGGGCCAAATCACCCCTAACGTCTGATGGGTTCAAATCTGCAACGACAGATGTGGACCAGATTGAGCGTTGGTGGTCCAGTCATCCGTCAGCCGTGGTTGGCGTGCCAACAGGCGCGGCGTCTGGGATCTCCGTGCTTGATGGCGATATTGACCGCAAGACAGGCGAACCAGTTGGTGAACGGCAACTTGAGGAACTTGGTCTTTTGCCTCCGTCCGCCGTGAAGGTCTTAACCCAGAGTGGAGGCGTTCAGTATCTCTTTGCCCATTGCGAAGGGGCGAGAACAAGCAGCCACCAGGTTGCCAGCAACGTCGATACGCGGGGCGATGGTGGCTATATCATCGCGCCGGGGTCTGTGATGGCAGACGGCGCTTCATACCGCTATGCGGCCCGCAAGTTGTCCGATGCGATCAAAGCAGGCGACCTTCCTACTTATCCAGTTCATGCCGTCGATGCTGCGATACTGGCGAGGAAAGAAAAGGAAAAGGCCCCGCCATCAATTGCGACTAACTTGTTTATCGACACCGGTGACACGCGAGCATCCGACCCAGAAACACTGAACGCGACGCGACGCTTGCTTGCTGAAGCCCCAAACACCCTAACACGTGAGGATTGGGTAAAGCTGGCCCTGTCGCTGCGGGTTGCCTACGGGGACGCGCTGCATGATGCTTTCCTGTCATTCTCAGAGCGCTATTCGGGCGGAACCCCATGTGATGCCAAGGCCGCACAGGTTGTTTGGAATAGCGCCGCCCACCCATCTAGCGTGACAACGATTGCGCCAGCGCTCGCCCTGCTAAAAAACGCCGCAGGCGAAGGGCGCACCAAAGAGATATGGCGCGAAGTGTTCGCCGAACGGGACCACCAACAACCCGCGCAATCAATCGTGCTGGGCAAGGACCAAGCCAACACCGCCTCAGACTGGCCAGAGCCAGACGCGAAGATGGGGGAGCCCATCCGACCGCCTGCCCCTGTTATGACTAACACGGAATTTGAACAGGTGTTCGGGCCGTGGGCGCAGTGGATCACAGACGCAGCGGAAACAAAGAACGCACCCACTGATTATGTAGCTCTAACCCTCTTGGCTACAGCGGGGGCCGCTATTGGCAATTCCCGCTGGGCGGTGCCTTGGGAGGGATGGAAAGAGCCGCCCGTACTTTGGGCAATGTTGGTGGGCGATCCATCGGCGGGCAAGTCGCCAGCCTTGGACGCTGTTCTTGACCCTGTGAAAGATATCGAACGGGAAATGACGGACATATATCGAAAGGCACGCGACAAGTGGGCGGACGAAAATGAGGTTGCAGCGCTTGTTTTGTCGCAGTGGAAGCAGGACGCCAAAAGCGCAATGGCAGATGGTGATACACCACCATCAAAGCCGCGTGAAGCGGACGCAGGATCGCCACCCGTTAGAGAACGCATCTGCATCACAGATATCACGACAGAAAAGGTTGCTGACCTCCTATCAACCACATGGCGTGGGTTACTACTGGCACGAGATGAATTGTCTGGCTGGCTTGGCAGTATGGATCGTTACAACGGGGGCGGGGATCGTCCATTCTGGCTAGAAGCATATGGTGGGCGTAGCTACACAATTGACCGCAAGAACAGCCCTGAGCCGATCACGGTGGATCATCTAAGCGTCTCGATCATCGGAGGCACGCAGCCCGACAAACTGTCTGACCTGCTGGTGAACTCTGATGACGACGGGTTGCTTGCCCGCTTCATAGTGGTTTGCCCCGATGCTGTGCCTTTGTCGCGGCCAACAGTTTCACTTGATGGGGCTAAACTCACTGAGGCAGTCGAAATGCTGCACGGCTTGCCTCATGGCACAGATGAAAACGGCAACCGCCGCCCGTTCTTCATCGACTTCAGCCCGGACGCTGCAGACGCGTTGCATGAGTTCCGTGGTCGGTGTCGTGTTTGGGAAGCGGATTCAACGGGCCTGTACAAAAGCCACATTGGGAAAATGCCTGGGCTTGTCGTTCGGATCGCCAATGTTCTGGCCCACCTCGATTGGGCCGCTGATGCTGGAAATGACTTTGTGACGCATATCACCGTGAACCATGTAGGACGCGCTTGTCACTTTGTTGGCGAATATCTCAGGAAACACGCCTACCGCGCATACGGGGCCGCTAAGATGCCCTCAGAGGTTCAGGCCGCCAAAACTATAGGCTCAATTATTCGCACCGATGATCTTACCCTGTTCAAGCTGCGCGACATTCAGAACAAGGGCCGCACTGGCCTGCTCAAGACAACAGATGTGAAAGCAGCGCTTGGTGTTCTAATCGACGCTGATTGGTTGCGTGAAATCAGAGCAACAACAGGCGGGCGTCCGTCTGTATCTTACTCAGTCAATCCTAAGTTGGAGGACATGAAGTGAGCCGTTGGCTAGACATAGCGGCGCAGGCGGACCCTGCATCCATTTCCGCTCCCGACACACAGCAAGAACCATCAAAAAGACCGGAAAAGGGCCAAGGTGGGGGAGCGGGCGAAACCGAGCCCCCCTTAATGATGGTTTATGAGGTGTGTCGGGACGATAAATCAATTGATGGGAGCGCATCCCAAAGTAGCGACATGCGGCACGGCTTTGCCATCAACGGCCACCCCAAAACATGGAACGGCAACATCATATCATTGCAGCAATGGCGGCAGCTTACCGAGTGGGAAAAGCATGGGCCGAATGGGCGTCACTGGAATGGAAAGACAAAATATTGGGAGTACCCGAATGACACGTAATAACGATGCAACAACGTATACTGATGAATCAGGAAAGTTCGCCACCGGCAACCCCGGCAGGCCCAAGGGGGCCCGCCACAAGACCACACAAGCTATTGAGGTGATGCTAGAGGGCCAGCAGGAAGCGTTGACCCAAGCAGCCATAGATAAGGCGCTGGATGGCGACGTGACTGCTTTGCGCTTGTGTCTGGATCGGATCGCGCCCGCCCGCAAGGATTCTCCAGTGTCATTTGATCTTCCCGATATTGAGACGGCAGCGGATGCGGCCAACGCAGCCCGCGCCATTCTCAAGGCAATCTCAGACGGTGATGTAACCCCTCTTGAGGCTGCGACTGTGATGGCCGTGATCGAGCAATTCCGCCGCACCTTGGAAACCACAGAACTAGAGCGCCGGTTGGCAGCATTGGAGGCAATCAAATGACCCTTAAAAGCCGATTGGTGAAAATGGAAAAGGCGATAGATGGGGGTGGGGGGCAAATGGTGGATTGCATCTATCTTTGCGACGTAACCAAGCCGGATGCTCCGTCGAACCCGCGTGTGGCCCTTCTTATGGGTGGCGCGTTAAATGACAGTGTATCGCGGCTGCCCGATGAAAGCGCATCAGACTTTATTGCCAGGGTTGAAGGCATATTGGAGGGCCGGAAATGAGCATTCGAACGCGCCTTGCAGCACTAGGGTCAGGACCTATAAACTGACTTGAAGCGGCCGTTCGCTGTGTCCGTCTCCAATGACTGCAATGCGGGACAATGCCGCCTTTTGCTAGCGCAGCTATTGCTCATGCAGCATTTGCTCGCGCTCGTAGCACAGGAATTTCGGCGGCGCAGCGATTTCCCCCAGACCAGCCATTCAATCGCGCACAGACGGGCGAAATCCAAACTACCTTTTCGCTGCGGTTGGCTTGAACAATCGAGATGCGGACAAACCCGCCTAATGCTGATGCAGCGAATTTCATCGCGTCGACGCAAGCCCCGCATACAGATGCTTTGCGGCAGCGCAGCGCAAATCCCCCAAACCAATCTTTCGCCGCGCCAGCGCCCGTTGTCTCAGTTGCGGACCAAGTGGCCTGAGGCTCGTATCAAGATCAAGGAACAGTTATCGACCATTTTGTCTCCAGTGGCAGCATAAACGGCGTGTAGATGGAAGGAGCCGATGCGCATCACTGAAAAGCTATGCTAACTGGAATTCCGCCAATAATCTCATCGAGTTGAGTGGCCCGTTGACTCCGGTCAAATCGACTGTTGTCGTTTAGACCATTGCCAATCAACTGCACAACCTCCGGCGAGCCCGCGAACTTCGAGTGACTTCCAGAACTGGAATTACCTATTTTTGACAAATCGATCGCGATAACTCCAAGAGCGGCGAGTTCATCGATATTGGATGCGCCGACACGCGGAACACCGCCTGCAATTCGGCGGGAAATGTTCAGGGCGCTGTCGTCTTCAGATAACAAGACGAAAAATCGGTCGAATTTGGTGTCTATTTGCTCCAGTTGCGACCGGAATAGATCCTTATCGATGTCAGGCGAAGCTAATATGATTGTCTGAAGCCGTCCTGCAGCATTAAATCGACCTGTCTGTGCTGCATCTTTCATCGCTTCCATCGTCAGGAAAGCGCCCATGGAATGTGCAAATACGTCGTACCCTTCTGCATTGGTGCGGGCCATGATCGCGCTGATTTCGGGAAACCTTTGCCGAGCGATCAAGGCGCTGTTTAAGTCATAAACGTAGCGTGTGAGGCTTGCAGCCGACGCCCAATCAAAAAGTATGGGGACACCTTGAAATCCACTATCCTCGACGAATTGAGCCAGCCTCAAAACAGCATCACTGGTGGTGTTATTGTAGCCGTGCACAAAGAGGAGAATGTCTCTTTGCCCCCTTGGGATTTTGCGCAATTCCTGATTGACAGATGCGATGAACGCCGCGTCAGTCGCGTAGATGGTTGGCTCGACGACCGCAAACTCAGTTCTCGGGTCTGGCGGTAACCTTTTGGGGCGTTCCAATTCGCCTGCAACATGCGTAGGTGGAATAGAAACCTGAACAGATGCCAAGCCCAGTTCCGGAGCCCGTCGATCAGAAAAAAGCGCACCAACGGTTTCAGTTGATTGCCGGGTTGTCATCAGGAACACTTTTTGTTTGACCGCTGTTTCAACCGACGCGACGGGGACTTTGGGATTATCAATGCCTATCAACTGCGGTGGGGCGGAGCAGGATACCAGTGAGAACGACGCGACCAATATGAATATCCATCTTGCAACGCAGGATTTCGATTTCATAATCAATTTCTCTCTTCTAACAGAAGTTCCAAACTTCTCATTTTCATCTTACCTTTTGGCTGGATGGCTTCGGCGAGACACGGATTTCGAGCCAGATCTCCAGAGCCCCCAGCGGGACCCCCTGCAAAAGCCGGTGCGAGGGTAAAGATTGAAAATCCTGATACCAGAACGGCTTGTAGAGTTCGCGAAAGTTTCTTCATGATCCCTGTGCTCCTAATACATCAGTTCTTTTTCGCCGGGTCGCCACTGGTCAAACCAAGTGTCCAACGGCCCATAAAGACGCAGCCCAATGAACCAGCCTTTCCCCCCGACAAGGTCTGGATACAGTTGGCTTCCTAGGGCTCAATTCAATCATCGAGCAAGTGCTCGGACACCCAATCGCCCGCTTTGCTAACAGCAACTCTTGACTCGGGCGACTCCGGCAAAGCCGCCATGAAGACATGCGGCATACCCTCATAAAGGTCGAGCTTCACGGTCTGCCCGGCCTGATCCAATGCTTGATAGAGCCTGACAAAGTTGCTGAGGAATATCTCTTTGGTGCCGCCCTGGATGAGGGTAGGCGGAAAGCCCATTTTAAAGTCCCCGTAGACCGGGGAGACGTAGGGGTGCCGGTGGTCCGTCACATCTGCATAAGCCAGCGCCGACGGACCGAGTACGTCCTGATATGTGAAGAACGGTTCGGCATCCCGGAGCGTCACGTAGCTATCCCCGGTCTCAGAGATATCGGTCCAAGGCGACCAGAGAATTAATGCTGCCGGCATTTCCATGCCCTGATCACGCATCTTCAAGATACTGCCGGCCGAGAGGCCGCCGCCCGCAGAGTCGCCGTAGAGCA
Organism: Sulfitobacter sp. SK012; assembly: GCF_003352085.1. Classification (NCBI taxonomy): domain Bacteria; kingdom Pseudomonadati; phylum Pseudomonadota; class Alphaproteobacteria; order Rhodobacterales; family Roseobacteraceae; genus Sulfitobacter; species Sulfitobacter sp. SK012. The sequence goes on along the minus strand of NZ_CP025804.1, from coordinate 624,221 downwards.
CGATATTGGTGGCCGCGAAGTTTTGCTCATCAAGAGCGGCGAAGACGGATAGGACCTGATCGGTTGTTTCTTGCCACTTGGCATGTGGCGCAAGCGTGTAGTCGACGGACATGACCGTCAGACCCGTTTCATTGGCAAGTAGGATCGCCGAGGTGATCGCACCTCTGGCGGAGTTGAAGACATAGGCACCACCATGTAGGTAAACTGCGATCTTGTCGTTGCGTGCCAGTTTGTCAGGTGTGACTTCGACCGTCGGGACGCCGCCAAGTGTGATATCCCGAAGCGTGCCGTTGAACGCCTCAACGAACGGTGCCGCAGCTTTGATCTTTGCGGTAATGTCGGTGTCCTGCAGTGCTTGCCACGCTTGCACATCATCCGTGGAAGGCACCGCCGCGTCCCGCCCTTGGCCGAGTGCGGAAAGCACTGCGCTCCATTCAGACGAGATTGTATCCGGCGCGTGCGCCCACAGGGGCTCAGCATCTTGAGCAAGGGATACTGTGGCGATTTGCGCGACGGCGGCGACACTTGCAGTGAGCAAGAGTAGACGATTGCGTTGCTTCATGGCGAATACACTCCTTATCTGTTCCGAGGTCATGTCCGAACCACTGTGGTTGGGACGTCACCTCGGAATTGCTCTGGAACTGGCTCAGTTCACGGGTTCGAACACAGGGAACTGGTATTCACCTGATATAATTTCCGGTCCCGGCTTGTACATCCGCACGATGTAGTTCCAGCCTTCGGTGATCGGAAGGCAATTCACCCGGCCATCATCGCAACCGCCAGCATGGATCGTGACCGATCCGTCCTCATTGCGCTCGGCGGTCGCGTTATTGACAGAATACATCCCAAGGTCGTTTTCCTGCATGTATCCTTCCGCGTTGTACATCGTGATCGAGACAAATCCGCCGTCATTGATTGGGATTTTGTTGGGGATCTCCATGCGGTGCGGCGTCTGACCGTCGTTGGTTGCGGGCACCGCGTTAAGATAGATCGTCGCCTCCTTCGGGTTGCCGCCCCAGCCGAAAGCCGTCCCGAGCAAGTGATCGATCGGATTGAGTTCATTCTTGTCACCAAAATACCCGGATGTATCCTCTTTCGTCGCGGCCAGTACGTTGATCGCAGTGCGCAAAGCCTCAACCTGTTCAAGATCCCAATCCGGCACCTCGAATACGCCGGGATCGTCCTGCGCAATTGTCACGGCATCCTGCAGGTCAACTCCGACAGCGACGTCCGCCGGATCGTTCGCGTTGACGAACGTTCTCAGAATGACAACCGCATAGCGGGTTCCCATGAGATCTTGGGTCAGCGTAAACTCGCCCGCGGCGTACTCCATCGGCAGCATCGAATGGTCTTGGTTGATGATCAGGGCCGACAGGTACCTTCCGTCGCTTTCCGGAAGCGTTATCGTAATCGGGTTTGTCAGATCGAACACCCCAATTGAGTATAGCGTATCGCGCTGCATCCGGATCACGTCCTGCTTGTCGATCGCCACCACCTCCCGAATGTGAAAGAACTGGCCGAACCCGCCCTGTGCCACATAAGCCGCCATTGTTCTGTCGGTCTCGGCCCTCACAAAGTTGTCGACCGTAACCGACTCCGCCGCATAGCTGAATGCTGCTGCGCAGGCACTCAGCGCGAAAACACCGGAAAATATCATCGACTTCGTTTTCTGTTTCATTTTCGTTTCCTCCATTTAATTCGGTTGGTTCTTCGTAAATGAGTGCGCGCAACTTCTCTGATGTCTCATATTCGAACCAGATCAGAGGATCCGCTCTCCAGCCAATTGTTACCGTACAGAGTGGATATCCAGACCCGCGCCAGAGTTTCGTGAACCGTTTCTGGCTTGCTCCTGGGTTCCTGCCCAAACGCCCTTAGAAGCGTGTAGACATCCAGGCGATTCAGCGTAATCGCCATAAAGCGGGCGTCTAACTCGGGAATCAGACCTTGCGCCTGATCCGCCTCGATGCGGGCCGTGATGGCATCATCGAACTGTTCAATGAATTGAATCCAGACCCTTTCGAATGTCGCGTCGGTGGTCGATGCGTCACTGGCCGCCCGTAAGATCGGACCTAGCCGAAAGCAGACGTCAACCAGCCCGGCGAGGGATTCGTTCAGTCTCGCGACTGGGTCTCCTACGCCTTCGAACCACGGGTCCGTAACGACGTAAACCTCGCCTTTCAGCTGATCCAACAAGCTTTCCATAAGGTCATGTAAGTCTCGGAAGTACTGGTAGAAGGCCGAGCGGCTAAGACCTGTGGAAGCCATCAGTTTGTTGACCGTCAGATCACGAAATGGGTGCACCCAGATGAACTCCAGCGCAGCGTTCAAGATAGCGGCAAGTGTGCGATCTGACTTGCTGGTCCGAAGCGTCGCTTGCGGGCTCATGAGTGGTGGAACAAATTTTTGATCAATTTCTGACATGACATCTATTTTATCTGACATGCCGTCATTTTTCAAGTTTTGTTTCCGCATCCGTCCGGAGGACGTTTGGGCGGAAAAGCGGATTTGTGAGCGAAATCCGTGTGCCCGAGCTTTTGGCGCTGCAATATGGTGAGCATGTATCACCGGCTACGAACAAGGGAACGGCCGGTTCGAACTGGAACTGTGCGGCACCTGGGCCACTGACCCAATTGATCCGTGCTGGCGAACTTCTCGGCACACGCATAAGGCGGAAAAGCCCGTCACTCGGTCATATGCCTCCCTGATCTCGCTGCGCCGACGGCAAACGCCCGCTTTCTTAGCTACCGTGCGGCGAGATTATCAGACTGGTCAGGACGAACGGTTTGCTGCGTTAGCGAAGGACGCGATTTCAATTCGGGTGCTTTGGGCTCGGAGCTGCCATTCGCTGCAGATGCAAAAGTAGTGAACAAACCAATGTCAGTTCTGGGCTCTCCACCGTCATTCGCCGCGCGCTGTCTGAACGGCAGGTCTAGGAGTTCCGGACCTTCGCTGCGCCGCGGTTGAACTGGTAAGATGCGGGACGAACCGGTCATTTACAGTTGCCGTCGTTGGCGAGTTTGCCACGTGCGCAAATCAACCTTAAGGCGAACGTGAGATGCCTCGAAAATCAGACGGGGAACATCCTGTCACGCGCTTGAAAGCTCGTGTGAAACTTGGCAAGTGCGCATATCCTAAAGCACTTGAGATTTCGGTGACCGGCAAACTGGTTTCGATTAGCAGGCGCTCGGCTTCCGCCAGCCTGATGCCCTCGACGATAGAACTGAGGGATGTCTCTTCTTCACTGAGACGACGCTTCAGGGTACGTCCCGATATTCCAAACACCTTGGAAACGTCCTCCAGTTCCGTACCCAGCATGAGCAAGAGCCTGCCATGAACGACCCGGCGGACCTCGTTCGCAAACTCGACATCGCCTGCAGGCGGCTGTCCGGGCTCCGGCTGTTCACTAACCTGTCCACTGGACGTCGACAGGCGCGGCTCCGATTTCACCTCCTCTGCCCTCAGGATTACCGCATTGTCTGGAGTTCCAAATACCACCTGAATGCCCTCGAAAGTTGCAATTTCTGGTTTGAGCCTCCGGTGCCCCATGAGAACGCGAACAGGTCTCCAGTTTGGTCCAAAACGAGTGCGAAGGGCACAGACGACAGCGCCTGCCGCGGCTTCTTGAAAGGGCTCTTCGAGCTTGATGTTCCACGATGGAAACCCAAATCCAAGGCGCGCATAGTCCTTCCTGACAGAAACGCCGATCAGGCCACCGCATACGCTACCGAGCGCAGCGTTCAGCGGGGCGACCAATGCCAGAAGGTCGGGTGATGAACGGAACAGTTGCACCAGTTCCGAGGACCGCTCGATAGGCAGATATAGGCCCGCCCGAAACGCGGCATCTGGTCGGTGAGACACCGCTGAAAGGGCATCGAAAACGGCAACGGCCTTGCTGCGCAGAACAGTCGCGCCGGGCGCCTGAAGAGAATGTGGGGTTACACCACCTGCCGCCAGAACATCTTCGGCAGAAACGCCGTCGCTGTCACAAACATTGAGGACCCCCGCGAGCAAGAACGCAGAAAATTCACTATCGGACAAAGGTCTCTCCCAAATTTTGTTGGCATTTGGCCTGTAATGCTAAGCGGACAGCTTTGAGATATGTCAAGTTTTGGTTGTGAACGGGATGATACTTTGGGATTTTCAGGAGGCAAATATGTCGATCAAGCTTATTTCTAAGCCCCTGTGCGCAGGCACTCTACTTATCGCTTTGCTGGGTGGCGCGGCTGGGGCGCAAGATACCGGAACGCTGGATCAGGGACGAGTGGTTGAGAAGCCGGAACCCTATTCGCCCTATGTGGATCAGCACTTCCCGCAGCGGGTGCTCTGGGGCGATGCCCACCACCATTCCTCGTTGTCCGTGGACAGCGGCATGATCGGGAATAACAACAGCCCAGACGTGAGCTTCCGCTTGGCCCGGGGCGAGGAGGTCACGTCCAACTCAGGCTTGCGGGTGCAGCTGGTCCGGCCGCTGGACTTTCTGGTGGTCACCGATCACGCGGAATACCTTGGCATTGCCAAGTTGCTCAACGAGGCAGACCCCACGCTGCTGGCAACCGACGTCGGTAAGGAGTGGTACGCAAAGATGAACGGTAGCCCGCAGGAGGCCTGGCAAGCCGTTGTTTCCATGCAGAAGGATTTCACGTCCGGCGTGCCACGCTTCGCTGACCCCAAGGTTACCCGGACCGTCTGGGAAGACGTTGTGGACATTGCCTCAAGATACAACCAGCCCGGCACCTTTACCGCACTCAACGGATACGAATGGTCCACGGTCAGCAATGGGAAAGACGGCTCTGGCCCGGCGGGTGCCAACCTGCACCGGGTCGTGATCTTTCGCGACGGGCCTGATCGCGTAAAGCAGATCGTTCCGTTCAGCGCCTTCGATAGCGGTGATCCCGAGAAGCTTTGGGAGTTCATGGCTGCATACGAAGAGAATACCGGTGGCCAGATCCTGGCAATCCCCCACAACGGCAATATCAGCAACGGCCAGATGTACGCGGAGGTCGTCAAGGGCAGCGATATGACTGCGGACTATGCCGAGCGGCGCGCGCGCTGGGAACCCCTGATGGAGGCCACTCAGGAGAAGGGCGACGGCGAGGCGCACCCCTTCCTGTCGCCCAACGACGAGTTCGCGGACTACGGGACCTGGGACTTTGGCGATTCCTTTGGGAACCCCAAGGAAGACTGGATGCTGCAGTACGAATACGCCCGGTCGACACTGAAGAATGGGATCCGGCTGGAGGACAAGCTTGGGGTCAATCCCTTCAAGTTCGGGATGATCGGCAGCACCGATAACCATGTCAGCATGACCACCACGCGCGAGGAAAATTACTTTGGTAAGCTCCCTAGTGAGGACCCCTCGCCAGACAGGTATAAAGGTGTGTTCGTTAAGAACGCCACAACAGGCGAGGTGCTTGTCTACGACTGGCAGCTGGTCGCGTCGGGACTGGTCGCAGTGTGGGCGAGAGAAAACACGCGTGAAGAGATTTTCGATGCTATGGCTCGCAAAGAGGTCTACGCCAGCACCGGTACCCGCCTGACGGTGCGGATTTTCGGCGGCTGGGATTTCCAGCCCGATGAAGTCCAGCGACCCGATTTTGCCGGGCAAGGCTACGCTCGTGGCGTGCCGATGGGAGGGGACTTGACAAGCGCACCTGAAGGCAAAGCACCTTCTCTAATGATCCGCGCTTTGCGCGATCCCGATGGCGCCAATTTAGACCGAATCCAGATCATCAAGGGCTGGCTCAATGCCGATGGCAGCACGGAAGAACGGATCTACGACGTCGCCTGTTCCGACAATCGATCCATTGAGAATCGCCGTTGCAATAGAGCCGTCGGCAGCACCGTTGACGTCGCCGATGCAAGCTACACCAACTCGATCGGTGAAGCCATGTTTATGGCCCACTGGACGGACCCAGATTTCGACCCGAGCCAGAGCGCCTTCTACTACGTGCGCGTCATTGAGATCCCCACGCCGCGCTGGACGGCCTACGACGCGAAGCGGTTTGGGATTACGATGCCTAGTGAAGTGCCGATGACGGTGCAGGACCGCGCCTATACAAGCCCGATCTGGTACACGCCCTAATCCTGTTTGGATAGGAAACTGAAAATGAGCAGCGCTCAAGACGAGCAACTTCGGAAATCGTCTATGGCGATGCGGGTCGTCGGCTGGGCCCTGGTACCCGGCTTGATTCTTGGGTTCGTCGGATACTCGCCTGGATTTGTCTGGGGGGTACTTCCCGATGCTCTGCAGATCGGCCCAGCGCACCCCTTCTCACCCTATGACGGGCTGCACCCTTACGTATTCATGCTGGTCGCCCTCTATGCGGCCTGGGCCGTTTTGCTGGTCCGTGGGGCGGCCGATCCTCTTCGAAATATCGCACTGTTCGACTGGGGCATTCTCGCCAATCTGCTGCACTGCATCGTGATGATACCGCAGGCCTTAATTTATCCGAACGAACATGCCCATCTGTGGGCCGACATCCCGCTGACAATTGTCCTCGCGGCAGTGATGTGGATCTGGCATCCTGCCCGACGTCGGGATTAGAATTTCTGGATCAACATGATGCTCAGAGATAAATCTGATCATTTGGCCGATTGCACTTAGCAACCCGCTTATTGGAATGGTTTACACGCCCGGCGAGTAAAAAGCGGCGAACTTGGAACGCTCACTCTGGGCTCTCAGCGGTCATAAGCTGCGCTGACCACGAACGGCTGGTCTGGGATGAACCGCCGTTCGCTGCGCGGCACATGAACTGGTAAGAAGCGGACTTTGCGGACCTTTGTGCGAGGAACCCTATGGCAGGCCATGAAACCGTTGTATTGCGTCCTTGGTGGTCGCGAAGTCTTCGACTTGAAGTAAGTGTCGAGCGTCTACAGATGCGCTACACGGATTGACCTGTATGCACGGATTGACCTGTATTATAGTTGCAAGACCAGTAATGTGCTGAATTGCCTATGTCAAAGTATCAGGCGAAGAAGGGCTATTGCTATGGATGCTCAACCGAACTTCACGAAGCAACTTGAGACCCGAATGGGTCTTTGGGTATCTTGGACCCTTGTAACCGCCATTTGCATGTATATTGGCAACGTCGGCGCTTTCAACACAGTCTTGGCTTGGGGCGTTCCTGCGTTGTTGGGGGCGTTGCAATGGATATTGCTCAGACGCTGGGTTAGTCGACCATGGCAATGGATTCTTGTGACCTACCTGTCCTTGACTATCGGCACAATGGTCGGTGCCGTGGGCGGTGGGATAATACAGGACTTTTTGGATGGGGTGCCGATGGGCGCTCCCGGGATTCGTTCCCCTAGTCAAGCGGGTACGTTTTTTGGATATCTTTTTGGCAATGCTGTGGGTGGCTTGTCTATGGGCTTGGCTCTGGGTCTCGGACAATGGATTGTGCTAAGGAAATTTGCGGTTCGCGCCAAACTATGGATATTCGCCAACATCTTCGGCGGCGTGGGAAGCATGATAGTCTTTGTCTTTCTAGATCTTTTTTTGGGCCCAAACACGGCGATTGTTTTCGTTTCAATGTTCTGTTTTGGAGCCATCACGGGAGCTGCCCTTGTGCGGTGCCTGCGGTGTCCTGGTAACGTCACGATCGAGCCCACCGTTGAGCCTGTGGATCGATACCAAGAAACGCGAAAGCGTCGGATCGACTTTATTGCCACAGTAGTATTGGTAGCAATTGGCGGGTTCACCTATTTTGGCACGCGAGATATGTTGGCATGAAGCAATCAGAGCCGTCCCCAGTCTGCCGTCAAATCCTGCACAAATTTGATGAACTATTCCACGAGCGACAGCGATCTCAGTCGTCTCCACACCAATCGAGGCGTTGCCCATGAATTGCTTGGGTTACACGACAACGCCCTCGCCGACTACGATGAAGCTATTCGCTTAGACCGAAAAAATTCACGAGCCCATTTGGAGCGCGGAATAACTTACTATATCAAAGGGCAAACTGAAAAAGCCATAGCGAGTTACAGTGTCGCCATAAGTCTTCGATCGGACTATGGATTGGCATACCTCAATCGCGGTCGTCTCCTTACACAAATTGGTAAGTTGGACGCCGCGATTGAGGACTTCGATTCAGCGATCCGAATAGACCCGAGCGACGGACCGGCCTATTTCTGGCGTGGCGTTGCTCACCAGGCAAAGGGCAATCGAGACGATGCGATTTCTGATTATCGCAAAGCGTTGAAAATTTCACCTCTAGCTCAAGAACCGCGAGCGGCATTGAAAGCACTCGGTGTTACTCGTGACTGAAAAGGGACATGCGGTGAAAAAGTTCTAATTTCTGAGCGCATGTTGGGCGGCCTTTCGTTCGAATGCTATGGGGCTATTTCCCGACATCAGTGGCCGCAAAACCAAAGCCTGCTCCGGGCTCGCAGTCAGATTTCGCCGCGCGTTGCCTCAAGACAAGCTATCGATAAAGGGATGTCGGCTCATCGGCAAAAACAGTTAAATCTCAGTTGCGTAGTCCCCTGGGCAAACAGCTGGTTCGCGACCGCCTTTATCTTCGATGACGCCGCACTGGCATCAGGCGGCTCTGAGCCCAACATCACGCTTGGAGGAACCGTAATAGCTCAGAGTTGAGTGCTTCCGGGGCATCCTCGTGAACAATATGCGAAGCCTTCGGGATCACCCGGTGTGTCGCATTGGGAAGAATGCCAGCCAAGGCTTCGTTTAGCCGCCGGAAGACTGCTGGGCTTAATCCTCCGCTCAACAACAGGACAGGCATTCTGACGTTCGAAAGTGGTGCCTCCCGTAAATCCGGAAATCCTTGATACAGAGCCTGCGCTCTGTCCGTCCCTCGGTTGTCCCAAACCTGCTGATAGCGCTCTTCGGACAGGGCTTCAAAGGCTTTGGCCCCCAACACGCCTCGGCCAAAGTATGAGATGGCGGCTTTGTCATCTCCCTTTCGAAATGCCTTTTCCGCCGGTGCGAGTGCACCTGCTCCCAGTTTCGCGATCGACAGGCCAAGTCTGGGCTTCGGCAGAATAAGTCTCAGCAATGGCAGGGGTTTCGGCGGAATTTGGAGGTGGACAGATACGCTCGGTGCTTCGATCAGTGTCAGGCTCTTACACTGTGCTGGCTTCTGCGACGCAAGCATGAGCGCGATTAGCCCTCCCCATGAATGGCCGACTATATGTGCCGGTTCCGCTCCAAGTTGTTCAATGAGAGTCGCTAGATCGTCCACATGCGTTTGGATCGGATCTGGCGCGTCGCTCGGGATTGGTGTGTTGGGTTTGTGATAGCGGCGGCTGTAACAAATGGTGCGGTAACCATTCGTGAACGCGGGTATCTGATTGGTCCAGCTTCGTAAGTCGGACACACCACCGTGGACAAATATGATCGGTGGGCCACTGCCATTTTCCACCACGGCCAATCTGGTGCCGTTCACTTCAATGGGTGTCGTGTCAATTAGCTCAACCATTGCTCCCAATAGCACATCTGCCAAAATATCTCGAACGGCAGAAAAGTCCGCGATGTGTAACCGGCATCTGATCTATGCCGCGACCTGTACGAATGGCCGCATCACCCGCTGCAAGGCAGCATCGAATTTTTCGCTCCCGCCGCAATTTTTGTGCTGCGGGCGCACGCAGCGAGAATCCCGAATTCACAGTGTGGGCTCCTTGCGGACCTTCGCTGCGGTACGCCTCAATGTCCGCTATGACGACATTCGGTGGTTTGGAATTTTATGGGTCCAGACCCTAAATCTCAGCAGCCCTTATAGTCCTTAGCCACGCATTCCCGGGCCAGTTGCTGTGCCTGTGCAATTTCATCATCCGTCATTCTTTTCGCGACAATATCTCTATTTCCCTTGGCATCTTCATATCCAAGCGAGGCTGAAATATCCCACCACATGTGCGCGTAAACATTATCTTGAATTACGCCATCGCCCCAGACGTACATCAAACCGAGATGCATTTGCGACTCTGCGTTACCCTGTTCCGCTGCTAGGCGAAGCCACTTCACAGCCTCAGCAATGTCCTGCGGAACACCATCGCCCTTGTCGTACATCAGACCAAGATTGTATTGCGCGGATACGTATCCCTGTTCCGCTGCTAGGCGAAGCCACTTCTCCGCCTCGGCAAAGTCCTGCGGAACGCCATTGCCATCGTAGTACAACACACCGATATTGTATTGCGCGGGTGGGTAACCCTGTTCCGCCAAGGGTCGCAGTTCTTGAAGAGCCGTTTCAAAATCTCCTGATCTGGCGGCATCAAGCCCCTTTTGGAAATCCTGCGCCAAAGTGGGTTGTCTGCTAAACGCTAAAACTACTGCAAGGCCGACTGCGCTAAGAACTACTGCAAGGGCCGCTGACCTAAGAACTTGTTTCAAGTGATCTGTCTCCGAAATGCCGACGCAGGTTATGACCCGCAGATTGGGAAGGCCAGATGCGGGGTGTCATTTCGTAAAGGGTCCAGAGCCGCCCCAAACCGCCTTGATGGCAGCGCGGAACAGCTACAAGGTGAGGTAGTCGATTGGGAGAGTGACGGATGAAATCAATAATTGCCGCTATCGCGTTGTTAGCTTGCGGCCCCGCGTTTGCCAAGCAATACGCCTGCCAGTTTGATGCTTCGGGGGATTAAGGAATTATGAGTGAAAAAAAAGAATTTATACCCTGTTCACTCCAAAACCCGAACGTTCTGATGTGAGATGATGCGGAAGTTGTCAGTTACTTGATCTCGAAAGCTGAGCCACTGTTTTGGGACCACCTCTCGCATAAAGTTCAAGATTGCATTGGCGAAGTGTTTTTGCGTTGGATAGTGCCGATTATGGGTGACGTGGCTGTGCATGACGGCCCAGAGCCTCTCGATGGGATTGAGATGTGGGCAATAGGGCGGAAGTTGGATCAGATGAATGCGACACTTCTTGCGCGACAGGAACGCTCTTACATCGGGGCCTTTGTGGTATGGGGCATTGTCCCAAATGACGTGAATGATACGTTTGTCAGGGTTCCTCGCTTCGATCTTGGCGAGAAGTTGAACGGAGCTAACCCCATCAACGGTGGTTGGTTCAACAAAGGGTGCGTCGAAGGTTTCCAGGTTCAGAGCACCGTGAATGTTCACGCGGCCGCGCCCAGATGTCGTTTGAATGGCTGGATTTGACCCTTTGCGAGCCCAACCATGGCTGGGCTTACTTTGATATTCTGGATGAACGGCATCCGAGAAGTAGACGGCCTCGTCGGCAGGCAAGTTGTTCAGTAGGCTTTCATAAAATGCGATGAATGCGGCCTGCTTCTCGACGTCAGCCACACGGGGCAGCGCCCTTGGCTTGCGATATTCGAACCCCAAACGGGCCAAAAGCTTGATGCAGCCAGAATGAGAATAATGGATGTTATACTTTGAGCTCACATAGGCTCTGATCTGCACCGTTGAACGGCAGAACCGTCCCTCAAGCCATGCGCACAAATTCCCTTCTTGAGCCGTCGTCATCCGTGACTGCCCACCTTTCCAACCATCGTAGGCGACGGCATCCCAGTTTTCAGCCAGATATTGCTTGTGCCAGCCGCGCACCGTGTCGTCGTCCAGAAATAAAACTTTTGCGATTTGGGCACATGACATCCCCTCATCGAGCAGCAAAAGCGCATTCGCACGCCGCGCGACCCCGTGATCTTCGCGTTGGCGTTGCACGCACGACAAAAGTTCAAGGCGATCTGACGCAGTGAGGAAGTTCGGACGGATCATACAAACATCTGAATCTCATTTGCTTAGTCCGTCAATCCAAAAGTCGGGTGATCGAGGACTCGGTGTATACCAATATAGGTGCGCGAATCCGCGCTATCCGCCTCGCGTTCGGCGGTACGAGTCAGAAAGATTGGTGCGATATGCACAATTTCTCGACCAGCCAATACAATAACTGGGAAAGTGGGCTCCGCCGGATCAGCATAGATGAAGCAATGAAGCTATGCGACATTTACGGCATAGATTTAGACTATATCTATCGCGGTAAGCGTGATGGATTGTCAGCAAACGCGGCGAAGCTGCTCTGACTGCAACGGCCTATGTGTCGAACCACGTGATCCATTGAAACGGCAGTCAATTTGAGAAAGCGGGAGTTTAAGTAATTATGGATGAAAAACGACCAGACTATAAGGAAATAGGAAATCGCCTGCGTGGCCTGCGCAGAGCCTTTGGCAATATGAACCAGCAAGAATGGTGCGCCATGCACAGCATCGCGCAGACCCAGTGCAGCAATTGGGAAAATGGCTTGCGTAGGATCTCCGTAGATGAAGCCATGAAGCTGTGCGACATTTACGGCATAGATTTAGACTATATCTATCGCGGTAAGCGTGACGGATTGTCGGAGAACGCAGCGAAGCTGCTCTGACTGCAACGGCCTATGTGTCGAACCACATGATCCATTGAAACGGCAGTCAATTTGAGAAAGCGGGGGGTTAAGGATTGCACATACCGATTGATATTGTCCCCCATACGTCCCCCACGATCAAGCGAAGTGAAGCCGTCCAGGCCCAACCCCCGCTCAAACATTTGTTAATATTAGTAAATTCTGGCAGGGGCTAAGAGACTCGAACTCTTGACCCTCGGTTTTGGAGACCGATGCTCTACCAACTGAGCTAAACCCCTATGCCGCGTGTCGGCCTAGTCGCATTCGTCCGGCGGATCAAGAGGCATCACACGAGGACTGCAACATTTTCGAAAACTACAGCGACGAATTGCGCGATGCAGTCATATTCCGTCGGCGCCAGCGCATGTTCCACTACGCATTCGCGGGCTACGGCACCACAGTTGCGTCTGCCGATCTTCAGGGTCTGAAGAAAGACGGTAATTCGCGAAAGCAGTTCGATCAGATCTATGACTGCGAGCGCCACATGACAAAGATCGCAGCGTCCTGTGGTCTGAACGAAAGAGCGACCTAGTTCCCTGCGGCGATATCGGCGAGCGCGTCGACATCACCACCTGAAATTTCAGCCTCAGAAGCGATGATCTGCTCAATTGACCAGTCCCACCAAGCGATCTCGACGAGTTTCTGAACATCCGAGTTGGCAAACCTTGACCTGATGGTGCGTGTGGGGTTGCCTGCAACGATCGTATAGGGGGCAATTTGTCCTGAAACGACAGCCCCCGCCCCGACAATCACGCCATCACCAATGTGTGTCCCCGGTAAAATCACAGCCGCTTGGCCGATCCAAACGTCATTTCCAATGACGGTGTCTGGCCCGGCATCTGGCATTGAGGGTCTGCCGTCCCGCGCACCATCGAATATGGCAAATGGAAAACTGGAAATCCCATCATAACGATGATTGGCCGACGATGTGATAAATCGCACCCCGTCGGCAATCTGGCAGAACTTTCCGATAATTAAGCGCTCTGGTGAAAAGTCGAAAAGATACGGAGCTAGGCGCGCCGCCCAATCCGTCGGTGCGTCAAATGCGCTGGCGTATGTATACTCGCCCACCTCGATCCTCGGATGAACGACTACAGCGGCCAGAAATACTGTCCCCTCATGCACCTTGCCGTCGGGCAAACTGATCGGATGCCGAGTTTCGGGAGACGGAAAATTCAATTTATCCGACATTTTCGCGCCCTTATATCAAGTACCGCCCTACACATTTGGACGCAGGTTAGTGGACTACAATAACTGCTCATCTAAAAATCACATGCTGCAACTGCCGACCAACTATCTACGCCCCTGCCTTCGACAATGCATCCCTTTCATGACAAAGGCCCCCCTGTTGGGAGGCCTTTGATTGTTCAAGGTTCGTGCATCGGCCTGTCAGGGCCGCGACACCTACTCAGTGATCTTGGATACCACGCCGGCACCAACCGTACGGCCACCTTCGCGGATCGCAAAGCGCAGGCCTTGCTCCATAGCGATCGGCGCAATCAGCTCAACGTCGAACTTCAGGTTGTCGCCCGGCATGACCATTTCTGTGCCCTCGGGCAGGTTCACGGTACCGGTCACATCCGTCGTACGGAAGTAGAACTGTGGACGATAGTTCGCAAAGAATGGCGTGTGACGGCCACCTTCATCTTTGGTCAAGATATACGCCTCGGCCTCGAACTTTGTGTGTGGCATAACCGACTTCGGCTTACACAGAACCTGACCGCGTTCAACACCTTCACGGTCGATGCCGCGCAACAAAACGCCAACGTTATCGCCAGCTTCACCACGATCCAGCAACTTGCGGAACATTTCAACACCAGTACACGTCGTTGTCTTCGTGTCGCGGATGCCAACGATTTCGATGCTGTCGCCCACGTTGATCACGCCACGCTCAATACGACCGGTCACAACCGTACCACGGCCAGAGATCGAGAACACATCTTCCACCGGCAACAAGAACGGCTGGTCAATCGCGCGCTCGGGCGTTGGGATCCATTCGTCAACAGCTGCCATCAGCTTTTTGATCGACTCTTCGCCAATCTCAGGATCGCGGCCTTCCAAGGCTGCAAGTGCAGAGCCCGGTACAACAGGCATGTCGTCGCCGTTGTACTCATACTTGCTAAGCAGTTCACGGATTTCCATTTCGACCAGCTCAAGCAGCTCGTCGTCATCAACCTGATCCACCTTGTTCATGTAGACAACCATCTCTGGGATACCAACCTGGCGGCCCAGCAGGATGTGCTCGCGCGTCTGGGGCATTGGACCGTCGGCCGCGTTCACAACCAAGATCGCGCCGTCCATCTGGGCAGCACCGGTGATCATGTTCTTGACGTAGTCCGCGTGGCCGGGGCAATCGACGTGCGCATAGTGACGTGCTTCAGTCTCATATTCCACGTGCGCTGTGGAAATCGTGATCCCACGGGCTTTTTCTTCGGGCGCGCCGTCAATTTGGTCATACGCTTGGAAGTCACCAAAATACTTGGTGATCGCCGCTGTCAGCGTCGTCTTGCCGTGGTCAACGTGGCCAATCGTGCCAATGTTCACGTGCGGCTTGTTACGTTCAAACTTTTCCTTTGCCATGGTGGCGCCCTTCCAGTGTGCAGGGACCCGTCGTGGGCCCTGATATCCATATGGCGGGCGATGTAGTGGTTATGGTCGGCAAAATCAAGCAGGAGTTGGCAATCGCGTGGCTAAGAAAGCAGAATTACTCTGCGATTTCCTCGGCGACGGCAGCCGTTTCAACAGGTTCAGGCGTTCCGTTGAACCAACCTTGGGATTTGTTCTGCTTTACCAAATAGTTCTCAATCGACTTCGCCGCATTCTGGCTAAGGTTCTTGAGCTGTTCCTCGGCGGTTTGGGTATACCCAGATCCAATAACAGGTCCTTGGTCAAAGGATTCGAACACCGTGATCTGAAATGGCTCTTTGTTTAACTTCTTGTTCTTTGCATCATCCCAAACTGTCAGGTTAACGATAAGAATCGACTTGGGTGCAAAAAGCAGCGGGACACCGGGCTGGGCCAGGACATAGGCTTCAATCGACATGCCAAAATGATAATCACGCGCGCCATCATAGCGGTCAAAACGCTCTGCTACGGCGTCCGTCAACGCCTTGGTCAAGACGGTCTTGGACGCAGCGCGGCTAATAACCGGGCCCCTGTCTACCTTCGGAGCTACGGCGATATTGTGCACAAGGTTGAAATCGCCAAGTCCGACAGGCGCATCGCCCAGATCACTCGCACCATTACAGGCCGAAAGGAACGCAATACACATCAGCGCAGAAATCATCCGAAACATAACAAAAAGCCCCCCAAAGGCGTGAACTGGTCTTGCGTAACGCATGGGAATGGTGGCTGCAATCAAATGCCACATTGGCGAGAGGTCGCCGCGGCCCTATCTTGAAGGTAACCCCCTCAAGGAGGCATCCCATGACTGCCGTGCCCGATCCACAAACCGCTCCGCTCCCTGTCCACGTTAAACTGGTGTCTGAACCTTGGGGCATCTTAAAAAGCCTGCAAATGGCGCGGCGCAATGTGCTGAGCATCATTCCGCAAATCGCGGTCAAACAGCCAATGGTTTCGGGCAAAACAGGCAAGCGCTGGCACATGGTCATGGACCCCGGTGCGATCCGGCACATGTTGCTGGATGAATTGGAAAATTACCCCAAATCGGTGGTAACTAAAAACCTGCTGAAGCCCGCGATTGGCGATTCGTTGTTCATCGCTGAAGGTGCGCATTGGCGCTGGCAGCGGCGTGCGGCCGCTCCAGTGTTTTCGCACCGCAATGTATCAAACCTCGCTCCGATCATGACAGGTGCGGCTGAACGCGCCGCCGGGCGTATCACACAGGCAGGCCCACGTGCCGTAAATATGCTCGACGAGATGGTCACGACAACTTTTGACGTCATTGGCGATGTGACCTTCTCAGGCGGCGATACCTTTGACAGGGACAGTGTCCACAAAGCCATCGATGATTACATCGCCGAAGCAGGCAAGATCAGCCTCTTTGACATTCTTGGGTTTCCAGATTGGATGCCGCGCCCCGGACGCCTGATGTCCGGTAAGGCCCTCAAAGAAATGAAAGGCATGGCGGATCAAGCCATCACTGAACGGGCAGAGCGGGGGCATGAGGGCGTGCCGGACCTGCTCGACTTGCTGCTCGCGGGTGTTGACCCCAAGACAAAGCGCCAGATGAACACCGCTGAACTGCGCGACAACTTGCTGACTTTTATTGTCGCAGGCCACGAGACCACGGCTCTTACGCTGGCGTGGGCAATGTATTTGATGGGCTTTGATCAAGACGCCCAAGACCGCGCGCGCGCCGAGGCGCAATCTGTTTTACAAGGCCGGGCCGCCACCGGTGAGGATGTCAAAGACCTGCCGTTCATCCGCATGATCGTGGACGAAACGCTCCGGATGTATCCGCCGGCTGGTATAATCTCCCGCACCGCGCAGCAAAAAGACACCCTGTGCGAGCGCGAAATCCTGCCCGGTGACACCGTGATGATCCCCATCTACGCGCTGGGACGGCATGCGATGCTGTGGGATGACCCCGATGCTTTCCTGCCCGAGCGGTTTGCAGATCGAAAATCTATCGACCGCTATGCCTATCTGCCGTTTGGCGATGGGCCGCGCATATGCATCGGTGCTTCATTTGCCCTGCAAGAAGCCGTTATCATTCTTGCCACGCTGCTTTCGCGGTTCAAATTCACCCCCGTCCCCGGCAAAGAGCCAGATCCCGTCATGATCCTGACTTTACGCCCGAATGGTGGTGTTTGGCTAACCGCTGAACCGGTCTGAGCCCCAGGGTTAATCTGCGCAAATGGCCTTGAATGCCTGCCATTCCTCTTCAGAAAGGATCGGCTCATATTGCGCATCCTCGCGCGCGGCCTTTCGGGATGCATCTATCCGTTTCGCCAAGGTTGGGTGACTGACAAAATGCGAGGTCACCCCGTCGCTATCACCATGTTTCTCACGCATCCGCTCAAACATATCACCAAGGGACGCGGGCGACACGTTCGCGTCTTCCAGCATGCCATATGCAAAACGGTCTGCGCCCGTCTCAGCGCCTTGCGAATACTGCGCCGAAATCAACTTTTCAGTTAAGAACAACACCGCTGCCCCGCCCGCAAAATCACCAAACAACAGTCCAAGGATCCCAATAGAGCCTGCCGAGCGCATCGCGTGACGCGTCGGATCGCGGCTGATCACATGGCCAAATTCATGGGCCATCACGGCCGCAACTTCGTCAGGGCCTTCGGCGGCTTCTATCAGCCCGCGAAAGAACACCACATAGCCGCCGGGCAACGCAAAGGCGTTGATCATGGGGTGATCCAAGACGAACACCTCAATCGGTTGCGCCGAATCGATGTCCACAGAAAGGCGCGCAACCATCTGATTTAGGGCGGCGACTCCTTCGGGGTTTTCGCAGGTCGCCAGTTGTTCTAATCCAGAGCCCGCAAGCGCTTCGCGGATTTGTGCGAACGTGGCTTCACCCAACGCACGCTCACCTTCGGCCGGGATATATGTCGCCAAGCGGTCGGCCAGCAATGGCACCAAAACACCAATTTGCAACGCCACCGCCGCCACCGCCGCACAGGCCCATAGCGCCAAACGCCGGCGGCCTTTAGGTGGTGCAGATTTCTTTAGCTTCGGAAAAGCCGCAAGCAGGCCAAGATCGCCAAGTTGAAGACGCGCTAAGGGATCAGCGGTCCAGCGCAGGACGGCTTCTTGGGTGCCGGCCACGTCTTCGACTTGGCGCACTTCTTCCAAAGGCCACTGAACCTCAAGCCCCTCATGTTGCAAAAACCGAATAATCAGAGCACCCGCCCCTTCATCAACCTCTAGGCTGACAGGCCGCGCAATGGGGCTGTCTCCATCAAAGTAGAACGCACCACGGGTAAGCAGAGGTCGCGCAGGCACGGGTTGTGGCAGATTAGGCGGAAGGGTCATATTGCAGCCCCCAGATCAAGGGCCTCCGCAAAGCCCTCAGCCTCTGCAAATTCATCCCGCGCACGTTGGCTTACCGCGATCAGCCCAGCCACATCCGACAAGGATGTCGTCTGAGCCATATGGCGCATCAAAGGATAGGTTACGAACGCGTTCAACAGCACATTCCACAGCAGGAAAACAGCGAGGTAAAGTGCTGCGATGATCGCAAAAGACATCCATTTCGGCAGATCGCCAAATGGACTTTCCTGACCTAACTGCGCCTGCACCATCGTTTCAGGCCCAAGAAGCGCAAACGCCACGCCAATAATCAGACCGACCCCCAGTAAAAGGATCATATACGCAATGAAGTTGCCCAGCGAATAAATCAAAGTCACTCGGGGCGCGCTCAGCTTTGATGCAAAGCGGATGCCATCAGAGGACTTGTGGTTTGCCATGATCCGCTTGGCGGAAAATCGGTAGTGAAAAGCGCCGTACAGCAATACCGGGAGTAACGGCACCAAGAACAACAACCGCCAAGGGTCCGTCCATGAAAAGAGAAGCTCTTCGCCTCCAATTGCCTTGTCGATATTCTTGATCACATCACCAAATGTGTCGGCATCGCCGCGCAACAATGGGTCCACCCAAAAAACCCAAAGTGCCAAAATCAAGATCCCGGCCAATGCCACAGCAAACGGGATCGCTGCACGGTATAGCATCGGCCAACGCCCACCCTGATGCAGCTTCGCTGAACCAAAATAAGTCCGGTCGGTTCGGTATTTCTCAAGCGAAAACGTCATACGTGGCCATAAAATGCCCAAACTGACGATCGTAATCGCCCAGTGCATAAGAGCGCGCAGGGCAAAACCCCAAGCGCCCGGCTCAAGCCCAAAACGCACTCCGCGCCAACGTGTCCGCCCCAGAACATAACGCCTTGCTCGGTAGCTGGCGTAAAACCACAGTGGGATAATGCCAAGAAAACTAGCGAAATATCCAACCCACGAACTGTTAAAAACCGAAAAGCTGACAAACATCAGGACCAGATTTACGATGCCGATGTAGAAGGTCAGGATCACCACTGCGATAAAAAAGCCGAGCAATTTTTCCAACGGATCGCCCACATACTCCATCGGATGCCCGCCCGGCCGGATCGACGACCAATACCAGCGCCGCAACCGTGTTTTCATCCAAAAGCGGTAGAATCCCAGCGTCAACACAGTCCAAAAACCAGTTTTTAGTGCCAGTCCAAAGAGCGCAGAACGTGTCCCGACGAACCACACGTCAAGGCCCTGCGCAGGGACAGGCGGCGGAGCCATCTGGCCCGTGGGATCAGTTAAACCGGTTGTCACGGGGGAAGCCACGCGGGGCCATACGTCCCGCCGTTGCTCGTTTGGCGGTCCATTCCTGCAAAGCAGTTTCGGTCCGAGTTCGGCCTGCCGGATCGAGCCAACTCAGCCCCTCTTCGAGCACAAAGGTTGTCGCATCCGACAGCCCGCCGTCCTTGTATTTTTGCAAACGTACGCCCTTGCCGCGGCCCATCTGCGGCAATTCATCGAGCGGGAAAACCAACACTTTTCGGTTTTCGCCAACGACCGCTACGTGATCGCCCTTCACAGCGGAACAGATCATCGCACGCACATCGCCGCGCACGTTCAATGCCTGTTTGCCGCTGCGGGTTTGCGCGGCAACTTCTGCCTCTGGCACGATAAATCCATCGCCCGCGCTGGAGGCTACCAGTAACTTGCGCGCCGGATCGTGAATAAACAAAGCGATAATTTGCGCCTCGTTGGGCAGATCCACGATCAAACGCAAAGGCTCGCCCATTCCGCGACCACCGGGCAAATTCACTGCAGAAATTGTATAGAACCGGCCGTTCGAGCCAAACACCAACAGACGGTCCGTTGTTTCCGCGTGGAAAATAAAGCTCGGGCCATCACCGTCTTTGAACTTGAGCTCGCGGTTGAGATCAATATGCCCGGTCATCGCTCGGATCCAACCCATCTCGGAGCAGACAACCGTAATGGGCTCACGGTCGATCATCGCCTCGATTGGCACGTCTTCGACTTCGCCCGCTTCGGCAAATGTGGTGCGGCGCGCGCCGCAATCAACGCTGTCAATCACCCAGTCTTTGCCAAACTGTTTTTTGGTTGCGCGCAGCTGATCGGTGATGCTGTTCCACTGCAGCTCATCGGATTCCAGAAGGTCCTCAAGGCCGGCGCGCTCTTCCATCAAAGCTGATTGTTCGCGCAGCAGCTCCATCTCTTCGAGACGGCGCAAGGACCGCAGCCGCATGTTCAAAATCGCTTCGGCTTGCACCTCTGACAGCTCACTACCGCCGGGCGCAGGCGGCACATAATCGGCCTCATCGCGGGCACGGACGTGCGCCTTGCTCCAATCCTCCGCCATCAGCGCAGCCTTGGGATCGTCGTCATAGCGGATAATATCGATCACGCGGTCAAGGTTAAGGAACGCGACAATGAACCCTTCGAGCACCTCAAGTCGGTGGTCGATTTTTTCCATCCGGAAAAGCGAGCGCCGCTGCAGCACCTCACGTCGGTGATCCAAAAAGGCCTGCAGCACTTCCTTCATCGAGCAGACCTTGGGCGTGACGCCATCAATCAACACGTTCATGTTGAGCGAAAACCGTACCTCAAGATCAGAGTTGCGGTAGAGCATCCCCATCAAAACTTCGGGGTCCACGTTTTTGGAGCGCGGCTCAAGAATGAGGCGGATGTCTTCGGCGCTTTCATCACGCACATCACCCAGAATGGGGATTTTCTTAGTCTGAATGGTCTCGGCGATCTTTTCGATCAGTTTGGACTTTTGGACCTGATACGGGATCTCAGTGACGACGATTTGCCACTGGCCACGCCCTAAATCTTCTACTTCCCACCGGCACCGCAACCGAAACCCACCCTTACCGGTGCGGTAAGCGGTGGCAATATTTTCTGGCGGTTCAACAATAATCCCGCCCGTCGGAAAATCGGGACCGGGCACATAGTTCAGCAACGTGTCATCGCGCGCATCCGGTGTTTTGATCAGATGGATGCAAGCGTCACAAAGCTCTGCGATGTTGTGAGGTGGAATGTTTGTGGCCATACCCACAGCAATCCCAGATGATCCATTGGCCAAAAGGTTTGGAAACTGCGCTGGCAGTACGACGGGTTCGGTCAGCCGGCCATCATAGTTATCGCGAAAATCAACGGCGTTCTCGGCCAAACCTTCGAGCAGCGCTTCTGCTACTGCAGTCATGCGCGCTTCGGTATAGCGCGATGCGGCAGGGTTATCCCCGTCGATATTGCCAAAGTTCCCCTGTCCGTCAACCAACGGATAACGAACGTTAAATTCCTGCGCGAGGCGCGCCATCGCATCATAGATCGCTGCGTCACCGTGGGGGTGGAAATCCCCCATCGTGTCGCCGCTGATCTTTGCAGATTTCAGAAAACCACCCGTGGAATTCAACCGCAGCCGGTGCATCGCATAAAGGATACGCCGGTGGACAGGCTTCAGACCGTCGCGCGCATCTGGCAACGCGCGGTGCATAATCGTGCTGAGAGCATACGTCAGATACCTATCGCCCAAAGCCCGGCGAAGGGGCTCTGAAACATCTTGGCTGCCCGGAGGCGTAGGATCGGTAATCTGCGACATCTGGAGTGGTGTAGCCAAGCCTGCGTCGACCGACAAGCACCGCTTTGCAACTTTGCGTTCAGTTTGTTGCCGACAGGCGACGGGGAAAGTTAGGTTAACTTTTCCCTCAAAAGAATCATCGGAATTTGCTATTGAAGTGTTAAGGGGTGCTGCGCGTTGATTTACGAGTGGCTTGTTTGGAGTGATTTCATGAAGACTTTTATTATTTTAACCTTCGGGTTTCTCCTATTTGCATTCTATCAAATGAGCGGAGGCGCTGGTTTTGAGCCCGCAAGCGTGCGCATGGCGAATGTGATCGCAGCACCTGCCGTTGCGGCTTCACCGCTCGACACCGCGACCGATACGACTGAAATCGTCGCTGAGGTTCCGACCACTGATCAAATCGATGCCGTGACCCGCGTCGCGCTGAACCTTACATCGCTGACTGAAACTCCTGTGGTTGATACCCCTGAGATCGAAAACGGAGCGACAAGCGCAACCGTCACATCAAGCGCCGATACGCCTGCGATTATCCCAAGCCTGATCATTCCCAGCCTGATCGTGCCAAATGGCGCCGGTGCCGATCCCTTTCAAGTCACAGCTATAAGTCAGGGCGGAGATATCCGCGAAGTGTCCGGCAACCGCGTCAATGTACGCGGCGGTCCCAGCACGGACTACAGCGTCGTGAACAAGCTAGAACGCGGTGACACGGTCGAAGTGATCGAAGACACAGGCACAGGCTGGGTCCGGATGCGACCCGTCGATGGCAGCCCCGAAGGCTGGATGGCCGATTTTCTGCTTACGTCCGGCTAGGCTCATTGCCAAACGGTTGAAAACACTCCAACACGGGCCCCACATCGCGCGGGGCCTTTTTCATGTCGACACGTTCCATTCTGATCACCGGTTGCTCCAGCGGCATCGGTTACGCGGCAGCGCACGGTCTGCGCGCACGGGGGTGGAGAGTTTTCGCTTCGTGCCGTCAAGAACTTGACTGCGCAGTTTTGCGGCAGGAGGGTTTTGAAAGCCCCCGGCTCGATTATTCCGACCCAGACAGCATCATCACGGCGCTTGCTGAAGTGCTGGAGGCCACGGGCGGAACATTGGACGCGGTCTTCAACAACGGGGCTTACGCGATACCCGGCGCTGTAGAAGACCTGCCAACAGCCGCGCTGCGCGACATTTTCGAAGCTAACTTCTTTGGTTGGCACAGCCTGACACAGGCTGTTTTGCCGATCATGCGCGCGCAAGGTCACGGACGGATTGTTCAGTGTTCATCGGTTCTGGGGTTGGTTACGATGCCTTGGAAGGGGGCCTATAATGCAACGAAATTTGCGATTGAGGGGCTCACTGACACATTGCGGATTGAAATGCGCGACACCCCGATCAAGATCGTGCTGATTGAACCTGGGCCGATCGGCACAAAATTTCGCAGCAATGCGATTAAAAACTTCGAGCACTGGATCGACTGGGCGGCCTCACCACGCGCCACCCAGTACGAAACCGAGCTTCTTGGTCTTCTTTATAATTCCGAAAACAAACCCAACAAATTCGAATTGCCGCCCGAAGCGGTTGTGCGCAAGTTGGTCAAAGCGCTGGAAAAGCCACGCCCAAAGGCCCGTTATTATGTTACGATACCAACATATTTGATGGGCATTTTGCGCCGCATCTTACCGACGCGCGCGCTAGATTGGGTGCTGAGTCGGTGATTTTGGCTTGCTGAAGCGCGAAGCCCCGCTACATCTCATCTTCGCAAGAAGGAAATCCCATGTCTGATCCATTTTTCGCCCTCATCCTTGTCGCTATCGCAGCGGTCGTTATCATTTTGATGCTCGGCCTTGGTGGATTTGCAGGGGGCGGTGGGTTCAACAAACGCAACTCGAACAAGCTAATGCGTATGCGGATTGTCGCACAATTCATCGCCGTACTGCTGATCCTCGCATACGTCTATTTCAAAAAACAGGCAGGCTAACATGGTTGTTCTAAACAAAATTTATACCCGTACCGGCGACAAAGGCGATACCGCCTTGGGAAATGGTGCGCGTGTTCCAAAACATGATCCAAGGGTCGAGGCCTACGGGACCAGCGATGAGCTAAACTGCTTTGTCGGCGTTGCTCGTCTGAAAGCTACCGGCGACACGGACAAGGCTTTGAGCCTGATTCAGAATGACCTTTTTGATCTCGGCGCGGATTTGTGCCGTCCCGATTTGTCTGCAGACGCCGAGGCGGAATATCCACCGCTGCGCTTGGTGGATTCGCAAGTCGACCGCCTGGAGCAAGAAATTGACGTAATGAATGCGGCGTTAGAACCTTTGCTCAGCTTCATTTTGCCCGGCGGCTCTGAGCTGGCCGCGTCCTTGCATGTGTGTCGTACTGTCGCACGCCGGGCCGAACGCCTAGCGGTCGAGCTTTCCGGTCTTTCTGAGGTAAACCCGGTCACGGTCCGCTATCTCAATCGACTAAGCGATTGGTTTTTCGTCGCTGCACGGGTGGCCAACAACGGCGGCAAGGATGACGTGCTTTGGGTGCCAGGTGCCAATCGGGAGGTCTGACAACCCCTTTGCAAAGCACAAAAAACACAAAACGCGGCGTCCATGATGCCACATATGCCGATTTTACCCTGTTTCGCCTGCTCTGGCTTCGCTAAACCTTGCATCAAGATGAACGAAGGCCAGCCGCGTGCTGAGTCGTAACTAAGGAGAAGAACGCTCATGAAGGTGCTCGTACCTGTCAAACGCGTGATCGACTACAATGTGAAAGTGCGTGTAAAAGCGGACGGTTCCGGGGTTGATCTTGCCAATGTTAAAATGTCGATGAACCCGTTTGACGAGATTTCTGTCGAACAGGCGATCCGGCTCAAAGAAGCGGGTCAGGCGGATGAAATCATCGCCGTCTCCGTAGGTGTAAAGCAATCTCAAGAAACGCTGCGCACCGCTCTTGCAATGGGTGCAGACCGCGCGATCCTGGTGGTTGCGACCGACGATGTGCACAACGACATTGAGCCGCTGGCCGTCGCCAAAATCCTCAAGGCGATCGTCGACGAAGAAAAGCCGGGCCTCGTTCTGGCAGGCAAGCAAGCCATCGACAACGACATGAACGCGACAGGTCAAATGCTGTCCGCTCTGTTGGGTTGGAGCCAAGCCACCTTTGCTTCTGAAGTCGCAATTGAAGGCGAACATGCGGTTGTAACGCGCGAAGTTGACGGCGGAATGCAGACCATCAAAGTCAGCATGCCAACGATCGTAACCGTCGATCTGCGCTTGAACGAGCCGCGCTATGCCTCGTTGCCTAACATCATGAAGGCCAAGAAAAAGCAGATGGATGAGAAGACGCCTGAGGATTATGGCGTGGATGTTTCCAACCGCTTGGAAATCGTAAAAACTGTCGAGCCTGAAACACGTGCGGCCGGCATCAAGGTTGGCTCGGTCGATGAGCTGGTCGCGAAACTCAAAGAAGTGGGGGCTGTATAATGGCTGTTCTTCTCCTTGCAGAAGTGACCGATGGCGCATTGGCGATGGACGCGACGGCCAAGGCCGTAACAGCGGCAAAGCAATTGGGCGATGTAGTTGTATTGGCTGCAGGCGGCTCTGCTGCTGCAGCCGGTGAAGCTGCCGCCACAATCGACGGCGTGGCCAAGGTGCTCGTCGCTGAGGACGCCTCTTTGGGTCACCGTATGGCAGAATCGACTGCTGCACTCATCGTGTCGCTGGCGGGTGATTATGATCACATCGTTGCACCGGCGACGACAGATGCTAAAAATGTGATGCCCCGCGTTGCGGCATTGCTCGACGTTCAGATCATTTCTGATGCGTCTGGTGTTGTGGATGCGGACACGTTCGAGCGTCCCATTTACGCGGGCAACGCGGTGCAAACCGTGAAGTCGAAAGACGCCAAGAAAGTTATCACTTTCCGTGTGTCGACTTTTGATGCGGCTGGAACCGGCGGCTCGGCTCCCGTCGAAACCATTGGTGCCGTTGCAGACCCCGGCTTGTCTGAATGGGTCGAAGACAAAGTTGCCGCAAGCGACCGTCCAGAACTGACTTCGGCGGGTGTCGTCGTTTCAGGTGGTCGCGGTGTCGGGTCTGAAGATGATTTTGCCCTGATCGAAAAGCTGGCAGACAAGCTGGGCGCTGCCGTCGGTGCGTCGCGCGCTGCCGTCGACAGCGGCTATGCCCCGAACGACTGGCAGGTTGGCCAGACGGGCAAGGTTGTGGCCCCTGATCTTTATGTCGCCGTCGGCATTTCAGGTGCTATCCAGCACCTTGCTGGCATGAAAGACAGCAAGATCATCGTCGCGATCAACAAAGACGAAGAAGCTCCTATCTTTCAGGTTGCCGACTACGGATTGGTTGCCGACCTTTTCGAAGCAGTGCCCGATCTGATCGAAAAACTGTAACAGCAGCCCCGGGCGCTTCGCTCAATTCGATAAAGGCCCGCCATTGTTGGCGGGCCTTTATCATTTACATCATGCGTTTGATTGGCTCGATCAGCCGATCTGCGACTTCTTGATGCGCAACCGGACCCAGCATCTCGCTTGCCGCGGATGTTTCCAATTCATCGTAAACCATACCTTCATTGCCGGCTTCAATGGCGCTTGGAGATGCAGGCACCTCCACCACTTCAGCAGCGCAATCTGCCAATTGATCCATCATTTCACGCGTCACAAAAAGTGGATCTTGCCCAAGCTCCCCATCCTCGTTCAGGACAAGATCATTGCCCGGCGCATGTTGAGCGAACCACAGCAGAATCGTTCTTTTCCCAATTTGGCCCAGCAAGAGCCGCATCCGGGCCACCCAGGCCTGTTGAAGCTCAGTTTGAACCGATTCAAATCGTGCCGGCGACACCAACAACAAACGATTAAGCATGTGTTTAGTAAAATGAAACTCTGCAAAATCAACGTCACTATAGATCGTGCTCAGCAGTTTTGACGCCCCAATGAAACGGTCATTGCGGCGCGGGTGCACGGAATAGAATCGATTTGTCATATTTGCAGCCCCCAGCACTTGCACCACGCTGACCCGGGCCTTGGACGCAGCCCCGATCACAAACGGGTCATGCGCAAAGACATCAATGCCCGCATTCAAACACCCGAAATTGACTGATGGTATGCCTGTCCCTTCTTCAACCCGGTCCGCAAAGGGTTGCGTGATGAACTTGCCATACGTCTCTGTGCCACCCAAAAACGCCACATAAGGGCTATCAAGGGAGCGTCGCGGCCCCCTAAACAGCAATTTTGACGTGCCATATCGACACGGAAGATAATCAAGGGCCCCCGGCCCCAATGCACCATAGCTCATAACAGCCACTCCTTTTAACTCACCCATGGCCAATATTTCTCAGCGGCGTTGCGATTCGCTTAAGGGGTGAATTTAACCAAAGCTTTAGCGATCTGGCGCCCTTGCGGCCCCTCCCATCAGCGCCCTATGGTATCCACAAAGCAGCAAAGGACAGGCCATGGAAATCCAGAAAATCGGTATCGTGGGCGCAGGCCAGATGGGCAATGGCATTGCACATGTGATGTCCCTTGCGGGCTTTGATGTGATGCTGACTGATGTAAGCGAGGATGCGCTAGCGGCCTCAATTGAGATCATGCGCGGCAACATGAGCCGGCAAGTCAGCCGCGGTAAGATCAGCGAAGCAGCCATGAACGATGCCCTTACACGGATCACAACAACCCCGACATTGATCGATCTGGGCAAGAGCGACCTGATTATCGAAGCCGCGACAGAGCGTGAGACGGTTAAGCAGGCGATCTTTGAGGACCTTATTCCTCATTTAAAACCCACGACGATCCTGACATCAAACACCTCGTCCATTTCCATAACGCGCCTGGCAAGCCGTACGGATCGGCCTGAAAAGTTCATGGGGTTTCACTTCATGAACCCTGTCCCAGTCATGCAACTGGTCGAACTGATCCGCGGAATAGCCACGGACGAAGAGACGTTTGCCGCCTGTAAAACAGTGGTCGATAAACTTGAAAAGACGGCTGCGTCGGCCGAAGATTTCCCCGCCTTTATCGTCAACCGCATCCTAATGCCGATGATCAACGAGGCGGTCTATACCCTGTATGAAGGGGTCGGAAATGTTAAATCCATCGACAGTTCCATGAAGCTTGGCGCAAACCACCCGATGGGCCCGCTGGAGCTTGCGGATTTCATTGGTTTGGACACCTGCCTTGCGATCATGAACGTGCTGCATGATGGGCTGGCAGATACTAAATACCGCCCTTGTCCGCTTTTGACCAAATATGTCGAAGCAGGCTGGCTGGGCCGCAAAACACAGCGTGGGTTTTATGATTACCGAGGCGAGTTCCCAGTCCCAACGCGCTGATGCGTTTTGAGATGGTGATTGGGACAGTCCCCAGAACCACTCAGCAGAGATGCAGGCATTAGTCTTTGAGAGCTAAGGTACGTGCCCGGAGCCAAGCCATGAACGCCCGCGGGTCATCAGCATGTTCATCGATTTCAGACAGCGTTATGGGCGCGCCCACAACCGGACCCTGAGGTTTGTTGCAGCTGTGCACAACCTCATGCAGCAAAAGACCTTGGCGCAGCATTGGGCTCAACTTGTTGGCGATTTGATAGGCTCGGCTATTTTGGCCCGGAAATTTCATCGGAACAACGATAGCACCAGAGCGGCGGATCATCTTTGCTGTAAAGACACTCCATTCCGCTTCAACCGCAGGACCAAACCAGGTCTCAGAAGTTGCCACAACACCAGATGGGAAAAGCGCCACCACGCCGCCAGCCTTGAGATGAGCCATCGCATTGGCACGCATTTCGACCCCTTTGCGCTGTGCGTCGGGTTCATGCGGGAAGGGCACTGGTATCATGTAACTGCCAGCAACCTCGTCGATGGACGTCAGCAACGAACGGGTCAAAATGCGGTAATCCGGTCGGACCCGTCCAATGAGATCCGCAAAAATCATGCCATCCACCATACCGTGCGGATGGTTTGCCACAACAATCACAGGGCCTTCTTTCGGGATCAGGTCCAGTTGCGACTGCGGGGTCGTCAGATCGATCCCCATTGTATCCAGTGCCGCACGCCAGAATGCCTGACCGGTCGGTGCCCCCCGCTGCTCGAATTTGCGGACCATGCGCAGAACCGTCAGCTTGCCAGTAAACAACTCCATCAGGGAAATGATGGCTGATTTCAACGGGTCCTTAAAGGTGGAGGCATAGGACAGGCTGCTGCGGTCGTATATGATAGGGTTGACCTGCTCTGTCGACGGCGCGTTCAAATCCTGCCCGTCTTTGTGGTGCGTCTCGTCCGCCAAGGTGGAAAACCTTTCGGTGAAAGCTTAGGCGTCTTCGCCAAATTTGTCGGCCACTAGCGCCGTCAGCGCTTCTGAAAGCGCAACTGCGTCAGGGCCAGATGTCTCAACGTCAATAAAGGTTCCCTTGGATGCTGCCAACATCAAAAGGCCCATGATGCTATCCCCTGACGCGCCCAAACCGTCCTTAGAAACCTCCGCGCGGGCATCAAACGCTTCGACGACCTCAACCAGCTTAGCCGACGCGCGGGCATGCAGGCCCTTTTCGTTCACAATCTTTAGTTTGAGTTGGGTCATGGTTGGCCTTGTTAATCTGCGCTGACATTTTGGCTGTCGATGTATTTTTTACCCGCTTCAAGTGCGGCGCGCACCGCATCGGGTACTTCCATTTGTCGGCTCTTTGCAAGCTTGATCAACATCGGCAGATTGGCGCCATAAATGATCCGCCTGCCAGCAGGACGGCACGCAAGTAAACTGAGGTTGGAGGGCGAGCCGCCAAATAGATCCGTCACCACGACAACGCCGTCGCCCAGATCTACCGCATTCGCAGCTGCACAAATCTCGGATTGCTTATCGGTACGGTCATGGTTGGCCTCGATCCCGATGGCACGAACGCCAGACTGTTTGCCAACCACATGCTCAATCGCCGCAAGGTATTCCTGCGCCAATCCACCATGTGCGACAATCACAATACCAAACACGTGTTATTCTGCCTCTTTACGCTCGCGGCGGTCCAGCTCGCGATGTCTAATTGACACTTGCCAGCCCTCCTCCGCAAGACGCAATGCGTGATGTTCCGCCAACGTAACAGAGCGGTGTTGCCCACCCGTGCACCCAAACGCAATGGAGATGTGGCTTTTGCCCTCATCCTGACATGCAGGCAGGATCAACAAGCTTAGGTCCAGCACCTGTGTTGCAAAGGCCTCATAACGCGGATCGCCGCGCACATGCGAGGCAACCGCCGGATCGGTGCCGTTAAGCTTGCGCAAACTAGGCTCCCAATATGGGTTGCGCAGGAAACGGCAGTCAAAAACCATATCAACACTGCGCGGCAGGCCGCGCTTGTAAGAAAACGACTGAACAGAAACCGTCAAATGGCGCGCACCGCCGGGGGCAAACCAGTGTTCCACCTCAGCGCGCAACTCGTGCACGTTCAGATCGGTCGTGTCGATCAACACATCAGCGCGGGCGCGGATCGGCTTGAGCAGCGCCTGTTCGCGGGCAATCCCCTCGCCTGGGCGATCTTCGGGGGCGAGGGGGTGACGGCGTCGGGTTTCTGAGAACCGGCGCAACAAGACATCGGTGGAGCAATCCAAATAAAGGAGTTCGCCCAAAAGGCCCTCAATTGCGTTAATCTGCCCCAACAGGTCGATGACCCCGTTGGCCGTAAAATCGCGGTTGCGAGGGTCGATCCCCAAGGCAAGTGGGCGCAATTGATCAGGCCCATCCAGCAACGCAGGCAGTAGGCGCATCGGCAGGTTATCGATGGTTTCAAACCCTGCGTCTTCCAGCACATTGAGCGCAGACGAACGCCCTGCCCCCGACGGGCCGGTTACAAGCACGATGCGTCTTGGAGTCGGCTCTTGCGTTGTCATTGGGGCTCTTTTCTACTGCCCTTAAGATAGAGCGCTACCGCTGCAGGGAAATGCGCGCTGGCAACTTTGTGAAGACAGGGAAGCGTGATGTCCAGTATGCGCTCTGTATGAGCATAGGGCAGACGCTCTTTTTCTAACGTGGATAGGTCAACAATGAGGGCAATCCGCGTTGGACCCGCATAAGGCATCCGCAAGATCCCAACGCCCCTGGCCTCTATCAGCCCTTGTATGGGCTTCGGGGCCGACGCCATCAGGATATCTCCATCGCGCACTACGTCGGTCTGGTCATCTGAGATGAGCCGCGCGCCAAGTGCCAGCAATTGAAGAGCCAACGCCGATTTTCCGGCGCCAGATTCACCACGGATCACAACGGCCTTGTCGCCCACCGCGACCGTTGTCGCATGGAGGGTTGTCTGTTTTGTATTCATCTAAGGCGCAGCAGCGTCAGATCGGCAAGCCGACAACGAACCGGGCACCCAGCGGCTCGGAGGTGATGTCCGCTTCGGTAGGACGAATGTTCTCAGCCCAAATCACGCCACCATGAGCTTCGACAATCTGCTTGGAAATCGCGAGGCCAAGCCCGGAGTTATTGCCAAAATGCTCGTCGGGACGCTGAGAATAAAAGCGCGTAAATACCTTGGTCAGCGCCTGGTCGGGGATACCGGGGCCTGTATCTTCAACCACAACCAACACGCGATTGGCCCGCTTACGCGCCCAAACGCGGATTGCGTCGCCGTCCTCGCAAAATGAAACTGCGTTGGTGATCAGATTGACGAACACTTGCGCCAGGCGTGCTTCAAGACCGTGAACGATGATCGGATCTTTCGGCATATCAACAATGAAATCGATGCCCTTGGTCTTGGCGTCTTCGCCAAGGTATTGGCCCAAATTGCCCAGCATCACGAGCAAATCAAAGGGCTCTTCTTCTTCTTTGACCAACTCGCTGTCCAATCGCGAAGCGTTGGAAATATCGCTTACCAGACGGTCCAACCGGCGTACATCATGATCGATAACATCTAGCAATTTCATCCGCTGATCTTCGCGTTTGATCATCCGAAGTGTGCCGACGGCAGACCGTAGCGACGCCAGCGGATTCTTGATCTCATGCGCCACATCAGCTGCAAATTGTTCATTGCCGTCAATGCGGTTGTAGAGCGCGGAAATCATGCCGCGCAGAGCCCCGCTCAGTCGGCCAATCTCATCCGGGCGCGCCGTCAGGTCAGGGATCCGAATGCGGCCAGGGTTCATCTTTCGGGCATCTTTGTCTCGCCCAAGTTCTGCAGCAGCGGCCAGATCGGCAAGCGGGTTGGCAATCGTTGAGGCCAACACAAGGCTAAGACCGATGCTGACAAGCGTCGCAATCACGAACATCTGGAGGACCCGCTCTCGTTCACCACGCACAAAGCGGTCAATCTCACCCGCGGCACTGGCTATTGCGATGGCTCCGACGGCTTGCCCACCCAGTTGTATAGGCGTCGCAACAGTAAACAGCGTCCCGCCAGTCTCATCAAAGTCCTTCTTGATTTGCGTCCCGCCCTCAAAGCTTTCGGAGATAAGCGGCTTTAGACGGTCTTCGATCTTGACCTCTTCACGACCACCACCGAAAGGCGCGGAGACCTTCAACCACAGCCAGCTTAAGCCGTCGGTCAGCAATGTCTTGTCCGAAGACTGAGGAACACCCTTAACGTTTTGCGTATCAAGCGCCCCCTCGGAGCGCGCGATCAGCCCACCATCTGTCCCGTAGACAAAAACTTCGATCCCGCTTCGCAGGTCCAAGCCGTCGAGTGTACTTGCAACATCGACATCTGTCTTAGCTGCCAAGTCGACGCTGCCGCTGATCGGCAATTGTGCTTCGATCACATCCGCAATCAGCTCGGCTTCGGACACCAAAGACGCCGCGCGCTGGACGGCCAAGCTGTCACGAGATGAGTTGAGGTAGAGGATACCTGCCACCAGCACATTCAACGCAATCAGGTTGAAGGTGATGATCTTGCGAGTCAGAGGAGAGGCGCGCAACGAAAACAGGCCGCGCCGCTCACGGCGCACCCTGATTTCATTCGGAGCGGCATTGTCCGGGGAGACCCAATCGTCGCCCAGAACAACATCACCATCCCGCGTAGGGGGGGCTAAATCGCGCACGAAGCTCCTCTCGGCCACGGCCACACCGCCAATTTATTCTTCGTTATATCTATAACCGATGCCGTAAAGCGTCTCAATCGCTGAGAATTCATCATCCGCTGTGCGCATTTTCTTGCGCAAACGCTTGATGTGGCTGTCGATAGTCCGGTCATCTACATACACTTGGTCGTCATACGCCACGTCCATCAATTGATCGCGCGACTTAACGAAACCGGGACGTTGTGCCAGGGCCTGAAGTAGCAGGAATTCTGTCACTGTCAGCGATACATCGTTGCCTTTCCAGGCAACCGCGTGCCGCAGCGGATCCATACGAAGATGCCCGCGCTCCATGACTTTCGTTTCTTCGGTATCCCCGACAACGTCACTTTCAACCGCATCTTGGCGACGCAAAAGCGCGCGAATACGTTCTACCAACAGACGCTGCGAGAATGGTTTTTTGACGTAATCATCGGCCCCCATGCGAAGGCCAAGTACTTCGTCGATCTCGTCGTCCTTAGACGTCAGGAAGATCACTGGCATCGCAGTTTTCTGACGAATACGCTGCAAAAGGTCCATGCCGTCCATACGCGGCATCTTGATGTCCAGCACAGCCATATCGGGCAAACGCTTGTTAAAGGCGTCTAATGCCGCCTGACCATCGTTATATGTTTCAACTTCAAAGCCTTCGGCCTCAAGAGTCATTGAGACGGACGTCAGGATGTTCCTGTCGTCGTCCACCAATGCGATTTTTGACACTGCCTGTTTCCTTGTACTGCTCAATAATGATTTATTTTTTCCAACAGTCATCACTTTCCCGCCGGCCAAATCAATCTAAAAGTGCGAATCACTTCCATGCTGTGCCCTATTTCAGCCATAATTTGGTAAGGAATGGCTAAATTGCCGCAGTTTCCCGTCAGGCTGGCAATTCGGTAGGGCTCGAACAATCCGCCCGAGTGAGGCGCATTGGTGCCGTGGAACGCACTGAATTGCCTAAGTTCGCAATGGTGGCGCTAACGAAATCGAACTGCCTGTTCATCCCACAAATCATCGTGATAAGAGGCCAATAGTACTGAATGGGACCGGGCACCGGCACCTTGATTTAAGACCCTTTAAGCGACGCGACAGGAGACACCGCATGACAAATGGACGGGTAAACCCGAACTTTAGCCTAACAGATCAAGGGATCAGCGGGCTCGGCGATGTCTACTATAACTTGATGGAACCGGCGTTGGTTCAAACAGCACTCGCCCGCGGCGAAGGCACTTTGGGCAAAGGCGGCACCTTTTTGGTGACCACCGGCAAATTCACAGGCCGCTCACCCAAAGACAAACACGTCGTCAAATCACCAAGCGTCCTCGACACCATCTGGTGGGAAAACAACGCGCCCATGACAGAGGCTGGGTTTGATACGCTGTACACTGACATGCTGGCCCACATGCAGGGTCGCGACTATTTCGTGCAGGACCTCGTGGGCGGAGCAGACCCCAAACACGCGATCAATGTACGGATGGTGACTGAGCTTGCGTGGCACGGGCTTTTTATCCGGCACATGTTGCGCCGTCCTGATCGTGATGCGCTGGACGACTTCATCGCGGATTTCACGGTCATCAACTGCCCCAGCTTCAAAGCTGATCCTAAAAAGCATGACTGCAATTCCGAAACCGTGATTGCGATGAATTTCGACCGCAAGATGATCCTGATCGGCGGCACCGAATATGCCGGCGAGAATAAGAAATCCGTCTTTACCTTGCTTAACTACCTGCTGCCGGAAAAGGGCGTCATGCCGATGCACTGCTCGGCCAACCACGCGGTAGGTAATCCTGTCGACGCGGCCGTATTCTTTGGCTTGTCTGGAACGGGCAAAACGACGTTGTCCGCAGACCCAGGTCGCACTCTGATTGGCGATGATGAGCACGGTTGGTCCAATACCGGCACCTTCAACTTTGAGGGCGGTTGCTATGCCAAGACAATCAATCTGTCGCGCGAAGCAGAACCAGAGATCTACGCCACGACAGAGAAATTCGGCACTGTGATCGAAAACATGGTCTACGATGAAGAGACCAAGGAACTTGATTTTGACGATGATAGCCTGACGGCCAACATGCGCTGCGCCTATCCACTTCACTATATCTCGAATGCCTCGGCCAAGGCCATTGGTGGGCACCCTAAGAATATCATCATGCTGACCTGCGACGCATTTGGTGTCCTGCCGCCCATTGCTCGCTTGACGCCTGCGCAGGCGATGTACCACTTCCTTTCGGGTTTCACTTCAAAGGTTGCGGGCACAGAGCGCGGCGTAACTGAGCCAGAACCCACATTCTCGACCTGCTTTGGCGCGCCATTCATGCCACGCCGCCCAGAAGTCTACGGCAATCTGCTGCGTGAAAAGATCGCGGAGCACGGCGCGACATGCTGGTTGGTCAACACCGGCTGGACGGGCGGCGCTTACGGCAAGGGATCACGGATGCCGATCCGCGCCACTCGTGCGTTGCTCACATCAGCACTTGATGGATCACTAGCAGATGCCAAGTTCCGCAAAGATGAGAACTTCGGCTTTGACGTGCCCGTGGGTGTCTCGGGTGTCGCTGACATCTTGCTGGATCCGCGCCGGACTTGGGACAATGCCGAAGCATATGATCGCCAAGCTGCAAAACTTGTTGGCATGTTCGCCGATAACTTTCAGAAATACCTGCCGTTCATCGATGATGAAGTCAAAGCGGCTGCGATCAGCTAGATACTCCACACAGATACAAAAAAGGCCGCCCAGTTGAGGCGGCCTTTTTCGTTTCAGATGTCGTTGAGGCTTTAAGCAGCAAGCGCTTCCAGATCTCGGAGTGGCATATCCAGCATGAAGCGGATGTCTTCATTGCTCATATAGACCATAAAGCCCTCAAGCGGATTGTCTTCGCCTTTGATGAACCATCGCAAGCACCCTGGCTCCGCATGCATATAGCCCTGCCGCTCAGCGAATCCCTTAAATGCAACAGGCTTTGGCATAAAGCCAATAACATGGTCTGGAGACCAGCGTTGCATCGCAAGAAGAAACGCGTACCGACCCAAGACACTTGAAAGGCCTGTTCCACGGAAACGTCCAGGTGCGCCTCCCATCCAGACTTCACCATGATAGACAACTTGCCCAGAGATGCGCTGCGCACCCGGGCCTGCGCGGTAACGTGACCGCTTGTAGTCGATGTCCAAACCAGATGGCGGAAACTGCTGGAAACCCCTGCGAAGATATTCACTCAGCGGCTTATGCTTGAGGTCTAGCAACCTAAGCGCTTGCGTATGGATGATGGTATTATCGGCATCACGCCCGACAACCCAAACGCCATTCGTTTCATCAAGCTTATGTTGCTCAGGATCAAAAGGCGCCCCAATCAAATGATCAGGTCGCCCTTCAGCGAGCAATGTTTTATACTCTTCGAAATCCGTTCCCATCGTCAGGGTTATCGAATTGCGATGTAGTATGTCTAAACTCGCAGCAATAAAGTGCGCGTCGTCGTTTACAGTATGTATGGTCATGACGAATCCCCATTAATCAGCCAAGTTACCTGATTATAGGACAGTTTTTTATCTAATGCTTCTGATTTAGTGAGATTGTATCCACATTCATAACAAGATCGGCGGGCATTTGCCGTCCGGGCGTGTCAGAAATCTCTATTTCATTGTGCCGATCGACCACAGAAACGAGCGCAAATGAACCATCTGGAAAGCTACATCCAAGAAGGAGACGCGCGTAACAGATCTGCACAGGATCCTGGTCCGGGCCACGGGGTATTTGGGTATAAATGTGGTCAACCCTTACACTGCGATCGCGCTCAACATCATGGAAGGGTTGGCTTAGGAGTCGGGCAAAATCTGCACCGCCTGGTAGCTCACCTAAGACACGCCCAATACTGCTACGCGCAGTGGCCAGCCCAAACCATGAAACATATGAAGACTCATCGCCAAGCTCGACACAAACCCACCCATTGGGCGAATTCCTAAAGACCATCACATAAGGCCGAAGCGCCTCAAAATAAGGGCTTTCAAGATCACCATTCGCCATCGTCCACGCCTTTAGCGCAGCAGCAAGCAACGGCCGGTCTGACTTCCATATGGAGTTAAGCGGCTTTTGTTGCTGATAAAAATCGCCGCCTGTCGGGAACTCGATCTTGTATTGTGGCATCCCGTTTTGATGCACAACTTGGCCCCGCATCCAGACGTTACAGCGCGCTAGAATATCCTGCGCTTCTGGTAAGGTTTGGTTTCCAGCTTCGGTAAGATGGTAGCGACGGTCATCGATCGAAAAAAGCGGCTCACCCATCATTTCTTCGAGCTGCGCGATGTGCCTCCGGACGGTCTGCCGGGTGCTGTTCAATTCGGTGACCGCGTGGCTCAAATTTAATGTCCGAGCAAGCGTCGTAAAAGAACGGATCATTTCATAAAGTAGAGGCGGCGCATGCACTTCTACAGCCTCGGTCGTTGATTCGGGTATGTTTACTGGTTCATTCATCAACCCGCACTGGAATACAAATCATACATCAAATCAACACCAATAACCCATCATCTGTATATTTTTCGCGTTAAAATGGAAAAAGTTACACAATTGCGCATTAAGCGAGAATTTAGGAAAACACCTCATAGTTGAAAAAGAGGTTATCGGTTATGTCACACCCAGTAGATGTTCACGTTGGACGTAAACTTAAACAGATTCGCACGTTGCGCCGTTTGTCGCAAACAGACGTCGCGCGGCAGCTTAATCTGTCATTCCAGCAAATCCAAAAATATGAAATCGGCTCCAACCGCGTCGCGGCAAGCCGGCTTTTTGAATTGGCTCAAATTTTTGATGTTTCGCCTGCGTATTTCTTCGATGGGTTAAACGATAACGATGAAAAGACGACCGCAAACGATCCCGGAATGGAAATCGTTACGGCGCTGGCAGCAATTAAAGACGACGCTGTTAAATCACGTATTGTGACGTTTATTGAAGACGTCTCAGGTATGACAGTCGCTCGTCAAGGCTGATTACCCCAATATACCCCGGCGGATAAGGTTGGCTCCGGCCAGCAAAAGCACGCATAACGTGGCCCGCCGGAACGTTCCTTGGTCGAAATTGTCCATAATTTTGGACCCGATCCACATTCCAACCGTCGCGGGAAGAATCATCGCGGCGGAAAAGCCCCAAGTGTCGCCACGCAGCACACCTGACCCCATATGGGCTCCGACCAGCGCCAGTGCACCAAGGCCATATACTACGCCTTGAATGCGCATCTGATCCTGCTTGGGCGTATCGAGTGCGGTCAAATAGGCCACCGTCGGAGGCCCCCATATCCCTGACAACCCACCCAATGTCCCAGCAACCATACCGAAACAGGCTTCAATTCCTTTGTTCTTTGCATCCAATTTGAACTGGTACCCAGACAATTGAAGCAACGCAAAGAATGTCACAGGAATACCGATCACCAGCAGCATCACCTGCTCAGGGAAAACCCGAACAAACTGGGCCGCTATTACCAGCATGACCCCACCAAAGATTAGAAATACCCCGAATCGTTTGGTCGATTGCCAAGCTGCAACAGGTCCCTGCCGCAGAGCTTGAATACCGTTTGTAAACAAAGTGGGGAGAATCAGCCCGGCCAGTGCGAGCTCAGGCGAGATGAATATCGTCAGACCAGAGATCAGAACCAGCGGCATCGCAAAGCCAACCACCCCTTTTACAATCCCACCAACCACGCCGACCAAAAGGGCAATGGCCAATTCTGCAGGTGTCAAAAGGGGAAAGAGCGTTTCCATACCTCCGCCTTACACCTCATCCACATGCTACGCCGCAAAAACACACGTAATTTTCAACCAAATTGTCGCGGTAAAACGTATCTTTGTTGCGCTGCACCTGCGAAAGGATTAAGCGGAACCCAAGTAAATAGGGATGATAGACATGGCACACGATGGACAGTTGAACGTGGACGCTCCAGTTGTTTTGGATGATCTGTTAGTATTGACCAAGGCGGCGCTTGGCCCGGTTGATACGGTGTTGGCCACAGCTACAGATAGTGTGCGTGCGCTTGTGTCCGATGGTGGGCGTGTTTCTGCAAGCCTGATTGAACAACACCAAACCGCTGCACATGGGCTTGCGTGGCTTGCGACCTATGCCCAAGCGCTACGTCAGATGCAGGCCTGGGCCACGCGCATGCAGGCCGAGAACCGATTCGGCGAGACCGAACAGTTGCTGCACCAGATCACATTTGGCGAATACCTTTGGCAGATCTACGGCGGCATCCAGATGAATCAGGGTGAAATCGTCCGTCTGCAGGACCTTGGTCTGGGCCAAGACGACCAGCGTGCGCTGATGGACCCCGCGATCATGGCCCTGACGCAAGGTGGCAATACCCAAGCCGCTCGCACCCGTTTGGTCGCGCTTATGCAGGAGCATTCGGCCAATATCACCGTTGGAGCGTCCGGCCTCGATGATGAGTTAGAGATGATTCGCGAGCAGTTTCGCCGCTATGCTGTCGAAAAGATTGAGCCATTTGCGCATGAATGGCACCTCAAAGATGAACTGATTCCAATGGAGGTCATCGAGGAATTGGCCGAAATGGGCGTCTTCGGCCTGACAATTCCCGAGGAATACGGCGGTTTTGGCCTTAGCAAAGCGTCCATGTGTGTCGTTTCCGAAGAACTTTCACGCGGATATATCGGCGTGGGGTCGTTGGGCACCCGTTCAGAAATCGCCGCGGAGCTGATAATCGCAGGTGGCACCGACGCGCAAAAAGCGAAGTGGCTGCCCCGCATCGCCTCTGCAGAAACGCTGCCAACGGCTGTTTTCACTGAGCCAAACACTGGTTCCGACTTGGGCGCGTTGCGCACCCGCGCGGTAAAAGATGGCGATATGTATAAAGTCACGGGCAATAAGACCTGGATCACGCATGCCGCGCGCACCCAAGTCATGACCCTGCTCGCGCGAACAGACCCGACGACAACTAACTACAAAGGCTTGTCGATGTTCCTAGCTGAAAAAGCGCCGGGAGGCGTTGCCGACCCCTTTCCGACCCCCGGCATGACCGGCGGCGAGATTGAAGTGCTCGGTTACCGCGGCATGAAAGAATACGAATTGGCATTCGACGGATTTGAAGTGAAATCAGAAAACCTGCTCGGCGGTGAAGAAGGCAAAGGCTTTAAACAACTGATGGAAACCTTTGAAAGCGCCCGCATTCAGACGGCGGCGCGCGCGATTGGTGTGGCGCAATCGGCACTCGACCTCTCGATGCAGTATGCGATCGACCGCAAGCAATTTGGCAAGTCGCTCATCAATTTCCCGCGGGTATCCTCAAAGCTTGCGATGATGGCGGTTGAGATCATGGTTGCGCGCCAGCTCACCTATTTCAGCGCTTTCGAAAAAGATGAGGGCCGCCGCTGCGACGTAGAAGCAGGCATGGCAAAGCTGCTAGGTGCCCGCGTTGCCTGGGCCGCTGCGGACAACGGTCTGCAAATACATGGCGGCAACGGCTTTGCGCTGGAATACAAAATTAGCCGGGTGTTATGCGATGCACGTATCCTCAACATCTTTGAAGGTGCAGCTGAAATTCAAGCACAGGTGATTGCGCGCCGCATCCTAGGGTGACGCAATCGTAAGCCGCTAATAACAGTCTTGGAGCGGTTTGCGTGTGCAAACCTGCGTTTGGCACCCCCAATAACCTATGATCTGAGCGACAATTCGCGCGCGACCAAATGCAAGTTGAACGGCCCTTGCGCTCTCTTGGGTGCAGGCCTAGTGAGCGGAACATGAGCACATCAAAATTGACACCCGACCGCTGGATCGCCGCTGGCTTTGATGCCCTGCAAATGCGGGGCCCTACGGCATTGGCAGCCGAGCCTTTGGCACGCCAACTCGGGACGACAAAAGGCTCATTCTATTGGCATTTCAAGGACGTACCTGCGTATCACGACGCGCTATTGCGCCAGTGGCAAGCGGAAGCTCTGGCCGAGGTGCTCGATCTTTTGCGCTCGGACGGCTCTGCTGATCAACGCTTGCGCCAGTTTGGCCGGACGATTCTGTCTGACCCGTCGGAAACGGCTTTGCGCCTTTGGTCCCGGACCACCCCGCAGGTCGCTGCAACGTTGGCCGAGGTTGATGCAGAAAGATTGACGTACCTTACCCATCTTCTTCGCCAACTCGGTTTGCGAAATCCGGCCTTTGCACGTGCATTGCTGGCCAGCTTGATCGGCCTTCCCCAACTCTCCAACGACGAAGATGCCGAAGCTGCGTTTGGCGCGCTTGTCGACACAGTGCTGGCGTTGTCTTGAAGTTCGCTGCCGCCTTGATTTCTGCTGCCGTACTAGGTGCCTGCCAAGGCGATGAAACCGTGCGCGCTTACGGGGCCGATGATCAGATTTGGACTTTGACGGAGCTGAACGGCGAACCCTTCAACGCTAAAGCAACTTTGCTTTTTCCTGAACCCGGCAGCATTGCGGGCGACGCGCCGTGCAACAGCTACACCGCCACAATGTCTGCGCCTTATCCATGGTTCGAAGCTGGCCCTATTGCTGCAACAAGACGTGCGTGTCCTGACCTCGCCACAGAGTCTGTCTTTCTGGCAGCCCTTTCAGCGGCATCATTATCCGAAGTCGCCGGCGACACATTAATATTGTCCAATCCTGACGGCCTTTCGATGGTATTTACAGCAACCGACTGAATGCCTCGATGAACCGAGCGCGCGCTTGCGGCAACGGTCGTGATCCCAAACCTTGCGCCAAATGGGTCTCTAGAAAGTATCCCGTAGTCCGAAACGCCACGGCAATCTCGGCATCGCTCGCATCGCCTTGGCCGCGCAAAACATCCGGTAACGGCAACATCCGATCCGCCCATTCCCCAGCCCCTTCGGCAGACACAGCGCGCCCAGATTTTGGGGAAACATAGATCAACTCTTCCTGTGCACCCGTCACGGCACAGGCACTCAAATCAAGGCCATGGCCCATTCCTTCGAGCAGGCTAACTTCCCAACGCAGATAGGCCAGCGGCCAAAGTTCATTTTCACCAAGCAGGTCGAGCAACGCTTCAGATCGCTGGTAGAGCGCCAAATGCGGTTCCCGTTCTGGCAGACAGAACGACAGCATCCCCGTCACCGCATTCAATCCCGCCAGCGCGAGACGGTCCGACATCACAATGGCCGCCCGGCTCCGAACCGGCTCAACAGTGAATGCTCCGATGTGGTCCTCAAGTCGGGCGCGCCACATCACATCAAGCTGCGCACCCGGCTGTAGAATGGGCGCGATCTTGCGGCTTGTCCCGCCTCGGACAATGCCTGCGTGTTTGCCCTGAGACGGTGTAAAAACTTCGATGATCACAGAAGTTTCTGCGTGGCAGCGCGTGTTCAGCAATATCCCCTGATCGCGCCACTCCATCAGCCTAACCCTTCGGCGTCCAGCAGGTGCCGCCCCGCGCGGTCCTCCACTTCGATGATCCAAAGATCAGGGTCAAACCCACGTTGCCGATTAGCAACCTCATCGATTTCCGCCTCAGCGCCTGCAGCCAGTTCGACCCACCTTCGATCGCCCGTCATCAAATCAAATGAGCGTTGAAACAAGACCGCCTGTCCGTCGAGCGTGTTCAGCTTAACCAATACCGCGCCGCCAGTATCATCCCCGTGTGCTACAACAAATCCAGGGATGTCTTGGATTCGCAAACGCGCCAAATAGGCGTCCACCCAGAAACGTGCAGTCAGACGAGGCACATGCACCCCCAGAATTCGGTTGAAAAACTACCCGCGCCGCAA
The DNA here is from genome assembly GCF_003352085.1 of Sulfitobacter sp. SK012. Classification (NCBI taxonomy): domain Bacteria; kingdom Pseudomonadati; phylum Pseudomonadota; class Alphaproteobacteria; order Rhodobacterales; family Roseobacteraceae; genus Sulfitobacter; species Sulfitobacter sp. SK012. The sequence goes on along the minus strand of NZ_CP025804.1, from coordinate 581,579 downwards.
GGTAGATCTGGTAAATTATCAGCTATTACCATCTTTGAAATCTAGCCCCATTTCGGTGTAGCGTTCCGCTTCATCTAGCCAATTTGGCCGCACTTTAACCTGCAAAAACAGATGAACCCGACGACCTAGAAACTCTTCAATCTCTTCGCGTGCAGCTTTACTGACAGCCTTGATCGTCTCGCCTTTGTGGCCAAGCACGATCCCTTTGTGCCCGTCGCGAATGACATAGATCAACTGATCAATCCGTGCGGTTCCGTCCTTGCGTTCTTCCCAGCCTTCCGTCTCAACGGTCAGCTGATACGGCAATTCCTGATGCAAGCGTAGGGTCAGTTTTTCGCGAGTCATTTCCGCCGCAATCATCCGCATCGGCAAGTCTGCGATTTGGTCTTCGGGATAAAGCCACGGGCCCTCGGGCAGCTGCCCCGCCAGCCAGTCGCGCAACGCGTCCACACCGTGGCCGCGCTCTGCAGAGATCATAAAGGTCTCTTCAAACTCATAGCGGGCGTTCATCTTTTCGCTAAGGCCAAGCAATACCGGGGCATCCACACGGTCGATCTTATTGATCGCCAAGGCTACTTTGCGGCCCTTACCAATCTCGTCCAACCCTTCAAGGATGCGCTCAACGCCTTCGGTCATGCCACGGTTAGCTTCGATCAACAGGACCACCACATCAGCGTCCGACGCACCGCCCCACGCAGCAGCAACCATTGCCCGGTCCAAACGACGGCGTGGCTGAAACAAGCCCGGTGTGTCCACGAAAACGATCTGGCTTTGATCGGCCATCGCGACGCCGCGAATGCGTGCGCGCGTCGTTTGAACCTTGTGGGTCACAATGCTGACTTTGGCACCAACCACACGGTTAAGCAGGGTGGATTTGCCGGCGTTCGGCTCTCCGATAAGGGCGACGAAACCCGCGCGTTTGCTCATGTCTCTGTCTCCAATTGCGTCAACAGCGTCATCGCTGCAGCCTGTTCGGCGGCGCGTTTCGATCCGGCGGTGGCATGTGCCGCGTCGCCATTATCGATCGTTACCGTAATTGTGAAAACCGGCGCGTGATCCGGCCCTTCACGCCCCGTTGTATCATAGGTAGGTGGCGCAAACCCACGTGCCTGCGCCCATTCTTGCAACGCAGTTTTTGGATCGCGCGCGTCCTCTTCGACAGAGGCAATCCGATCTCCCCAAAGCCTCAGGATCAACGCTTTGGAGGCATCAAAGCCACCGTCTAGGTAAACAGCGGCAATGACCGCTTCGGTTGCGTCGCCCAGCAAAGCCAGCTTGCGCCGGCCACCCGACAACATCTCTGACCGACCCAGCCGCAACACCGCTCCGATATCAACGTCACGTGCCACATCTGCGCAGGTTTCTTTGCGTACCAGCGCGTTGAAGCGCGGGGCAAGCAGGCCTTCCGCAGCACCCGGATCCAGTTCCAGCAATGCTTCGGCCATTACCAACCCCAGCACCCGGTCACCAAGAAACTCAAGCCGTTGATTGTCATCTCGATTGGGCGATGAAACCGACGCGTGGGTGATCGCTTGGTTCAGCAATGCCGGAGAGGTGAATTTATACCCCAATCGGCCCTCAAAGGCTTTAAGTTCCGCAGACAGTTTCACCGGACCGCTTTGAAAAAGCGATCTGAGCGCCATGTCCAAAAGAACAACATTGAACGACCTGCGGAACTAAACATGATCCGGTCTGCGCGACCGATGAGGTTCTCATAAGGCACAAAGCCAACGCCACCAGCTTGCTGTGCAAGCCGGCTGTCAGCAGAGTTATCGCGGTTGTCGCCCATAAAGAAATAATGCCTAGCAGGCACCGTGTAGATGCCCGTATTGTCAGATTGCTGATTCCCAATGTTTAAAATCGGGTGGCTGACGCCGCCGGGCAATGTCTCAATTTGGCGGCTTTTGATGCAGGTGCCGCCTTGCCCCACTGCGCCGTTTTCGCAGCGCGGGCGCAAACCTTGTGGTCCCTGCAATTCCATCAGCTCAGAAAAGTCACCGTCATCTTCTAACTCAACCGGTGTTCCATTGAGGATCAGCACGCCGCCCGTGACCTGAACAGTGTCGCCCGGCAGTCCTACCAAACGCTTGATATAATCGCTACCCGCGATCGGATGGCGAAACACCACAACATCACCGCGCTCAGGGTCACCGCCCCAGATGCGCGTGTTGTCCCCATCGAGGAATCCACACAGCTTTTGCGCATCAAGTCCGACAGCCGGTATGGAGGGACAAGAGGAGTAGGAATACCCATACGCCATCTTGTTTACAAAGAGGAAATCACCGATCAGCAAAGTCTCTTTCATCGACCCCGATGGGATCCAGAAAGGCTGAAAAAACAACGTGCGAAATACGCCCGCAATCAGCAGAGCGTAGACAACGGTTTTGACGGTTTCGACAATGGCATTGCCGGTCTGTTCCTTGGCGGCCATTCAGGCGCTCCCTTGGGTCTGGTTTGAGGTTACATGCGGGCGGGGACCGCTACTGTCAAGGCGGGGCGGCAGGCAACAGCCGTGCTTCGATCACCACAAAGGCCTGCGCCCAAGGATGATCATCCGTCAACGTCACATGAATGACGGCCTCGTGCCCTTCAGGGGTCATCTGCGCCAACCGTTCTGCGGCCCAACCTGTGACCTCCATCACCGGCTGACCCGTGCGCAGATTGCTTACCGCCATGTCCCGCCAACTGATCCCCATGCGCAAGCCTGTTCCCAACGCTTTGGAGCACGCTTCCTTGGCGGCCCAGCGTTTGGCGTAAGTGCCGGCGACATCCTTGCGGCGCTCCGCTTTGCGCTGTTCAGTTTGTGTGAAAACGCGGTTCCGAAACCTGTCGCCAAAGCGGTCAAGCGTACCCTGAATACGTTCAATATTCGCCAGATCCGTGCCGATTCCGAGGATCATAGGTCTTCGCGCGCCAAATCCATCAGCTGGCGCATCTCTTTGATCGCCGGCTCAAGCCCAAGGAAAATTGCCTCACCAATCAGGAAATGCCCGATGTTCAGCTCTCGCACTTCGGGAAATGCCGCGACAGGCGACACCGTGTCGTACGTCAGCCCGTGACCTGCATGCACCTCCAAACCCAGTTCATCAGCAAATGTCGACATCTCCGCAAGTCGCTTCAGCTCCTTTTGCGCCTCAGTCCAATTCCCTTCGGCAAAAGCGTCGCAGTAGGCTCCGGTGTGCAGCTCAATTATTTCGGCACCGATCCGGTTCGCAGCTTCGATCTGGCGCTGGTCTGCAGCAATAAAAATACTAACCCTGCTGCCTGCCTCACGCAGCGGCGCGATGAAATGCGCCAGCCGATTTTCTTCTCGCGCAACTTCCAGCCCGCCTTCAGTGGTGCGTTCTTCCCGCTTCTCAGGCACAAGGCAAACCGCGTGAGGCTTGTGGCGCAAAGCTATCTTTTGCATCTCTTCTGTGGCGGCCATTTCAAAATTCAAAGGCACGTTCAGCACCTCCATCAACCCTTCGATATCCGCGTCCGAAATGTGACGGCGGTCCTCCCGAAGGTGGGCCGTGATGCCATCGGCCCCGGCCTCTTGTGCGATCTGTGCTGCCCGCAGTGGATCAGGATAGGCCCCGCCTCGCGCGTTGCGCACGGTCGCCACGTGGTCAATGTTAACGCCAAGCCTAAGTTTCTTATGCTCAACCATATCTGAGTCCCTCTTTATCTTACCTGACAATCTAGTCGGCTTTTCGCTTGGCGTCAGCCTTGGCGGCCGCCTTTTGTTTCAGGGCCTCAAATTTCGCCTTGATCGCGCCCTTGCGGCGTTTCTGGTAGGCGCGGATCAGCGGGACTGACAAATAGTAAGCAATGGATCCACAAATAATACCCGGAATTATTCCGCCAATCAGGTAGGGGTAAAAAACCTCGTTCCAGAACACGATAAGCCCACGCCAGTCGGCCTCTCGGTCGCTAAAGATCGCGAGGATATTAAACCATAAATCGCTGCCCGCATCCGCGAATTTACCCCCAAACGACCGGTGAACTTCCGCGTCCATTTGGGTTCCCAAAAGCCAGTGCCCGGACTTAAGCGATGTCAGCCCAATCGGCACATAGGTCAATGGATTGCCAAAAAACGTCGCCATCAAGGCTGCCAGAAGATTGCCCCGCATGACCCTTGACGCCAAGCCTGCAACGATAAAATGCAATCCATAGAACGGTGTAAAGGTGGTGAAAACTCCCGCCCAGATGCCGCGCGCAATACGTTCCGGGCTGTCAGGCAAACGGCGCATCCGGTGTTTGACATAGTGAAACGCACGCGCCCAACCGCCACGCGGCCACATGAACTCCGCCATGGCGCGCAACATTGGCTTGGGATTTCTGCGCTTGAAAATCACGCGTCGGACCTAGCGTCTTGTTTTGCAGGTTTGTCGCCCACAGGCCCCCCAGCCGAAGGGTCGCGAAACCGAACGATTTCCGCGACGTGGCTTTCGGCTTCAAGCGTCAGCATCAAGGAATGCAGATGTTCAACATTGCGCAAATCAACATGAATAAACAGCCGGAAGAAATCTGATTTACGCTCCATAAAGCTCAGATCAGATATATTAGCCGCCGCTTCGCCGATGAGCGTACAGATGCGGCCCAATACCCCAGCATCATTCCCGATCGTCAGGTCCAGCGTTACCCCATAAACAGCTGCGTGGCTGCCGTCATGCCAACGCAGATCAAGCCACCGCTCAGGTTGACTTTCGTACAGACTAAGCCGTTCGCAATCGATAGCATGGACTGTCACGCCCCTGCCCCGGAACGTGATCCCAATAATCCGCTCGCCTGGCAAAGGCTGGCAGCAAGGTGCGCGGTCAAAAGACTGGCCCGGCTCAAGCCCCACAACTGCGCGCCGATGGTCAACATGATCCCCGCGTTCCGGCAACAAATCAGGATAGACTGATTGCACGGCTTCGCGTCCGGTCAATTCTGCACTGCCCAACAACGCCAAAAGCTCATCCGCGTTTTTAAGCCGCATATTGCGCGCAGCTGCGGATAGCGCTTTGTCCGTGGCGCGCTTTCCCACATGCTCAAAAGCAGAGCGCGCGAGCTCACGCCCGAGCTTGATAAACCGTTCGCGATCGACTTCTCGCAAGGACCGACGGATCGCTGACTTCGCCTTGCCCGTCGTAGCGACATCCAGCCAAGTGACCTGTGGCGTCTGGCCCTGCGCGGTGATGATCTCAACCGACTGACCGTTTTTGATCCGGGTCCACAACGGCACCCGCATTCCGTCGATCTTTGCCCCAACACAAGCCGACCCAATACGCGTATGGATCGCATAGGCAAAATCGATAGGCGTCGCGCCACGTGGCAACTTGACCACTTCACCCTTGGGGGTAAAGCAGAACACCTTGTCGGCATACATCTCAAGTTTAACCGCCTCGAGGAAATCTTCGTGGTTTTCTTCAGCGTCAAACTGTTCGGTCAGCTGAGCAATCCACTTGGCCGGATCCACAGCAAAAGGGTTCTTCGAGCGCACACCGTCGCGATACGACCAATGCGCAGCCACGCCGGTTTCCGCTACGTCATGCATTTGTTGCGTGCGAATTTGCACCTCAACCCGCTTTCCGTCGCGTCCTGAAACAGTTGTGTGGATCGAACGGTACCCGTTGGTTTTGGGTTGGCTGATGTAATCTTTGAAGCGACCCGGTACCGCCCGCCAACGTTGATGAATAGCGCCAAGCGTCCGGTAACAGTCTTCTTCAGTTTCCGTGATAATCCGAAAGCCGTAAATGTCAGACAGCCGCGAAAACGAAAGCTCTTTTTCCTGCATCTTTCGCCATATCGAATAGGGTTTTTTCGCACGGCCAAATACATCCGCCTCGATCACGCCCTTTTCCAGCTCGCCGCGCATGTCCGTGGTGATACGCTGGATCACGTCGCCCGTTTCGCGTTGCAAGGTGATGAAACGCCGAATGATGCTGGCCCGGCCTTCGGGATTCAGCACACGAAACGCCAAATCCTCCAGCTCTTCGCGCATCCATTGCATCCCCATGCGACCTGCAAGTGGCGCATAGATGTCCATCGTCTCACGCGCCTTCTGGCTTTGTTTGTCAGGGCGCATGGATTTGATCGTACGCATGTTGTGCAGACGGTCACTCAGCTTGACCAAAATAACCCGCATGTCCTTGGACATCGCCATAAACAGCTTGCGAAAGTTCTCGGCTTGCTTGGTTTCATTGGAATGTAGCTGCAGATTGGTAAGTTTGGTGACCCCATCAACAAGCTCAGCAACCTCATTCCCAAAGATCTTTTCGACCTCTGAGTAGGACGCCTTGGTATCCTCGATGGTGTCATGCAACAACGCCGTGATGATGGTGGCATCGTCAAGTTTTTGCTCTGATAGGATGGCTGCGACTGCGACGGGATGCGTAAAATACGCTTCCCCGGAGTGGCGCAACTGACCGTCGTGCATCCGCGCGCCGTAGGCAAATGCCTCACGGATCAATGATTCATTGGTTTTCGGGTTATAGGCCCGAACGAGGGCAATCAGGTCGTCGGCAGTGATTGTCATGGTCTGCCTCAAATGCCCCGTTCAAGGGGGGATTGCCCTGCCCCGTTCAGCTTTGGCCTTGTGCTGCCATGAGTTGCCGCAACAGCATCTCTTCGGACATGCTGTCCTCTTCTGGCTTGTCTTGCTCAGCACCCATAAGAAGCGCCATTGCGTCCTCTTCGGGCTCATCGACTTCAATCTGGTTTTGATTGCTTTCGATCAGACGCTCACGCAGATCGGAGGCAGACTGAGTTTCGTCCGCAATCTCGCGAAGCGACACAACGGGGTTTTTGTCGTTGTCCCGATCGACAGTCACCGCCGACCCGGCAGAGATTTCGCGTGCACGATGGGCTGCCAACATCACCAGTTCAAACCGGTTCGGGACCTTATCTACACAATCTTCAACGGTTACGCGTGCCATTGGGCGCTCCAATACATTTATGTCTGCCAGAAGTTGCGTATTTAGGGGGGAATGCCGCGATTTACAAGCACCTAATCCAGCGCAATTACCTCGTTTTTGGCGGCCTCTGGCAGCGCCGCACAAAGCTGTCGCACTGTCTTACCAAGCAACGGATGCCGCCAGTCTGGCGCTACATCCATCAATGGAACCAAGACAAAGCCACGGTCTTGCAACCTAGGGTGCGGCAAGATCAGCTGCTCCGGAGTCAGGGTTTTCTGCATATCCAGCGGCAAATCGCGCCAATATTGGTGAATCGCGGCATCCGGGAGCACCGAATCGCCCATCGCCAACAAATCCAGATCCAGCGTGCGTTGCCCCCAGCGTAACTCCCGTGTCCGTTCCATCTCTCCCTCAACGGCATGCAGATGCGCCAGTGCCGTTGCGGCATCACAATCGCAAATCAGCTCGGCTGCGGCATTAACATAGTCGGGCCCATTTCCCGCAGGAAACGCGGGTGTGCGGTAAAATCTGCTGATCTTGCGAATCACCAGGTCTCTTTTTTTGAGCAATTCAACCGCAACGCGAAGAGTTTCGCTTGGATTCCCGAAAGATGACGCTACGTTAGATCCAAGCGCTAAGAGCATGAAAACATCATGTATGAGTAGTCCTCAGGTTGTTTCCCATGCAAAAAGGCTTGCTATAAGGGATAAAAAAACTAGATGCGAGCTGACCGGAAATCGCACTATAGTTTGTGTAAACTGCCTGTTATTAGGGCACCGAAATTAAGTGGATCGGCCGTTTTTCTGCTGGCCGAGCTTTAAAGGAACTAAAATGTTTTATAAAGACGAGCGTCTTGCCCTCTTCATTGACGGCTCCAATCTGTATGCCGCAGCCAAGACCCTCGGTTTTGACATCGACTATAAGCTCCTTCGTCAGGAATTTATGCGGCGCGGCAAACTCCTGCGGGCCTTCTATTACACCGCTTTGCTCGAGAACGACGAATATTCACCCATACGTCCGCTCGTTGATTGGCTGCACTATAATGGCTATTCCATGGTTACGAAGCCGGCCAAGGAATATACCGACAGCATGGGCCGCCGGAAGGTGAAGGGAAACATGGATATCGAGCTTGCGGTAGACGCAATGGAACTCGCTCCTCATGTTGACCACATCGTAATTTTCTCTGGTGATGGCGATTTCCGCCCACTTGTTGAATCACTTCAGCGTAAGGGTGTCCGTGTTTCGGTCGTCTCCACCATCCGAAGCCAACCACCGATGATCTCTGATGATCTGCGCCGCCAGGCCGATAACTTCATCGAACTCGAAGACCTTCGTGACGTCGTGGGCCGCCCTCCTCGTGAGCCAATTAGTGGCCCATCTGCCGACTAGCATTCTGGGGAAATAGCGCGCCACCAAGCCTGTGAAGGACTGCTGGCGCGCAGAGTGCTGAAAAGCTTGCGGACGAAAATAGAACGCAGATGTTGCCCGCGCCGCCCATATTATTACATAATATAATAGTAAGCGTTTTTGCGCCCCCCCAAAAAAGGGGGGATATAGGGTACTTAGTCTTTGTTAATTGATCACGCCGCTGACCTAGAACTGGCTACAACAACAGATCAGCTTTGGGCCGGCGCTGTAAAAGTATTCGCGAGTCTGGGCTTTGATCACGCCATCTATCTGAGCGTAGATTCAGATTTTGAAAACCCGTTTGTATGCAGCACGATGACAGGCTTGTACGACGAAACCCCCGCCAAAGATGATCCTTTTTTGATCTATGCTTGTGATCGATACGAGATTCTGAATCTCGGGGCCGAATTCATCGCCGGGCACCCTTATGTCTCTGACGCCGATCGTGCTTTTGTTGAGCGCGCCGCCCAACAGGGTTTTCGCGCTGGCTTGGGCCTGCCAATGCGGCTTAAGGGGTCTGAGCGTTTCGGTGGCTTTCTCTTAGGGAATGCGCTCGATCGCGTCACGTTTCTGGAGCGTATCACCCCGCGCGCTGAAGAAATCCGGCTCTTTTGCATGATCATCCACCGCCGCATTGAAGAGCTGGCCGAACCTGAAAATACGACGGATGCCAGTAAGCCGCGCCACGCATTGGTCCCCGAACCGTTGCCGCAAGGCTTTGATGTGCTCACGCCACGCGAAGCCGAGGTTCTTTTGTTGCTGGCCCAAGGTCATACCCGCAAGCGTACGGCCCATGTCTGCGGGCTGTCGGTGCACACAGTTTCGGACTACGCTAAGCATGGTTACAAGAAACTCGGTGTGAGCAACCGCGCGCAAGTGGCGGCACTGCTCTTTGGGCAAAGCCAAGCCTAAGGGCTGGACCTCGGCACGCAGCGACCCTACCTGTGATGCCAGTGACCGGAGATGCCCAATGAGCAAACAACCCCTGACCCTTTATCTGGCCGCCCCTCGGGGATTTTGCGCAGGCGTGGATCGCGCCATCAAGATCGTCGAGATGGCGTTGCAAAAATGGGGCGCACCGGTCTATGTGCGCCACGAAATTGTTCATAATAAATTCGTCGTTGATGGCCTGCGTGACAAGGGCGCTGTCTTTGTCGAAGAGCTGTCAGAATGCCCTGACGACCGGCCCGTTATCTTTTCCGCCCATGGCGTTCCTAAATCAGTGCCGAATGCAGCGCAGGCGCGCAATATGGTCTATGTCGATGCCACCTGCCCGTTGGTCAGCAAAGTACACATCGAAGCCCAGCGCCATGCCGATGCAGGCTTGCAGATGATCATGATTGGCCACGAAGGCCACCCCGAAACGGTGGGCACAATGGGGCAATTGCCCGACGGCGATGTGCTGCTGGTCGAAACACCGCAGGACGTGGCTACGGTTGATGTCCGTGACCCCAATCAGTTGGCCTATGTGACCCAAACCACACTCAGCGTCGATGACACCGCCGACATCGTCGCAGCCCTTCAGGCCCGCTTTCCAAAGATCGTCGGACCGCACAAAGAAGATATTTGTTACGCCACAACCAACCGACAAGAGGCGGTCAAGGCGATGGCCCCTAAATGTGACGCGATGCTTGTCGTGGGCGCGCCCAATTCGTCGAATTCCCGCAGGTTGGTCGAAGTCGGTGCGCGAGCGGGCTGCGCTTATGCGCAACTGGTCCAACGCGCAGGTGACATCGATTGGCGTGCCTTGAGCGGGATCCAGAGCATCGGCATCACCGCCGGTGCCTCAGCCCCTGAAATCCTCATCAACGAGGTTATCGACGCCTTCAAAGAGCGTTTCGACGTGACTACGGAAATGGTTGAAACAGCCGTCGAAAACGTTGAGTTCAAAATCCCACGTGTGCTCCGCACGCCGGGATGATCTGCCCTTCGTATCTGTGCCGGATTGATCCTCGAGCAACCACCTTCGCAGAGGGCTTTTACGCTTTCAACAAAGCCAGCCTTGCGGATCAGCAGTAGCCAATGTTTCGGGGACCAAGCCTATACCGAAGCTAGTGGATGCCTCCACAAATGTTGCTTACTGTGGTTGTTAACATCTTCCTTTTTGCCGGAGCCTGAACATGAGCGATGCTGAAACCACCCGCCTTTACGCCGCCAAAGCGCAAGAATACGCTGATCTGACCGAAAAATCAGCGCAAGCTGACCCTATTCTAGCTGCGTTTATCGCCGACCTCCCTCAGAACGCACATGTACTTGATCTCGGCTGCGGTCCGGGCCAGATGTCCCTGACCATGGCCGAAGCAGGCCATCGCGTCACCGCTCTGGATGCCGTTGCTGAGATGGTTGCCCTGATCCCCGATCACGCCAACATCACACCACTTCACGGTGATTTTGACACGACACATGTGCCGCATGCCTATGACGGCATTTGGGCCAACTTTAGTTTGCTGCACGCGACGCGCGATGCCCTGCCGCGTCACCTGTCATCCCTACATTCAGCACTCAGGCCCAAGGGTCTTTTCCACATCGGCATGAAGCTTGGCACTGATACAAAACGCGACGCAATCGGCCGGCGATATACCTATGTGACCCAAGATGAGTTGACCCACCTGCTCACAAACGCAGACTTTACTGTAACCGCACATCACCTTGGTCGCGATAAGGGGCTGGACGGCACCTATGCGGATTGGATAGTGCTCCGCGCATATGGCTAAACTTTACGCATACACAGACGGCGCATGTTCAGGAAATCCGGGCCCCGGCGGCTGGGGAACCTTGATGCGCGCCATGGACGGTAACACCGTGGTCAAAGAACGCGAGCTTAAGGGCGGCGAGGCATTGACCACCAACAACCGGATGGAATTGCTGGCGGCGATCAGCGCGCTCGAAGCGCTGGACCGCACCACCGAAATCACCATCGTGACCGACAGCAATTACGTCAAAAATGGCATCACGGCTTGGATCTTTGGCTGGAAGAAAAACGGCTGGAAGAACGCGGCCAAAAAGCCCGTCAAAAATGTCGAGCTGTGGCAGCGCCTCGATACGGCCAATGCCCGCCACAAAGTCACGTGGGAATGGGTTAAAGGCCACGCAGGCCACCCCGAGAACGAACGCGCCGATGCGTTGGCGCGTGCGGGCATGGCCCCGTTCAAACCAAAATGACACTGCTTAGCCTGCTCGATTACGCCTCCGTCCTGATCTTTGCGATCACCGGTGCATTGGTCGCGAGCCGCGCCCAGCTTGATCTGGTGGGCTTTGGCTTTATCGCGTGTCTTACGGCCCTTGGCGGTGGCACGCTGCGTGACTTGCTGTTGGACCGTAATCCGATCTTTTGGATCGCCACGCCTACTTATCTTGCAGTTGCTTCAGCGGCTGCTCTCATCGTCTTTTTCACCGCACATTTGCTAGAGAGCCGCTATCGCGCGTTGATCTGGCTCGACAGTCTCGCCTTGGCCGTGGCCGTCCCCGCGGGTGCTGGTGTTGCGCTATCGCTCGATCAATCGCCGGTTATCGTGGTGCTCATGGGAATGATCACCGGCTGTATGGGCGGCGTGATGCGCGACGTCGTTATCGGCCAAGTACCTCTTTTGCTGAAACAGGGCGAGCTTTACGCTACCGCCGCTTTTGCAGGGGCCACGACAGCTGTGTTGATTACGCACTATCTGCCTGATGCAAGTTTCGCCTTGGTCGCTTGCGCCGGTGTGACGTGGGTCTTGCGCGCGGGGTCGTTGCATTTCGGCTGGCACCTGCCCGTTTACAAAAGCACGCCGCCCAAAATTTGAACCGCCTTAGCGTCGCCAGTGAAATGGCACGATCACAAGTGCCCCGATGGACGCGGCGATGGCGTTAAGCCCCGGCGAGGCAAAACCAAACCCGAACATCAGCCGCACAAAATAGAACAAAAACGCGCCACCAACGCAGATGATAATCGACTGGATAATACCATTTTGGGTAAATCCGGTCCGCTCGGAAGCATATCCAACGATCCCTGCAATAACGACCGTTCCGATCATGGTGGGAAACATGGGCCTATCCTTCTGCCAGTGACGTACCAGGCGCAATTTGCGCGCCCAGTTGGAACACTTCGACATCCTGCGCTGCCTTGCCCGCCTTCTGCAAGCGCGTCAGCTGAACGGCTCCAGTTCCACAGGCAACGCGCAGATCGGTATCCAGCACATCCCCAGCCCCCCCAGACCCGTCGGCCAGTCGAGAGCCCAGCGCTTTGATCCGATCCCCACCAAGGTTGAACCATGCGCCGGGGAACGGCGACAGCCCCCGGATTTGGCGGTCTACGTCGGTCGCCGGTTTGCTCCAATCAATCCGCGCTTCCGCCTTGTCGATCTTGGCGGCATAGGTCGCGCCGTCAGCCAGTTGCACCTCGGGCGAAAGACCGTCCAGCCCCCCAAGCGCCGTAACAATGAGCGCAGCGCCCATCGTACTTAGCCGGTCATGCAACTGCGCCGTCGTCTCTTCTGCGGCAATATCCGTTGCTTCACGCAACAATACAGGGCCAGTATCCAACCCTGCCTCCATCTGCATGATACAGACGCCGGTTTGCGGATCCCCCGACATGATCGCTCGGTGAATGGGCGCGGCTCCACGCCAGCGCGGCAAAAGGCTCGCGTGGATATTCAAACAGCCTCGCAAAGGCGCATTCAGCACCACTTGCGGTAAAATCAACCCGTAGGCGACGACCACGGCAACTTCAGCACCCAAGGCTGCGAATTCCGCCTGAACATCTGCATCCTTCAAGGATACCGGGTGGTGCACCTCAAGGCCCAGCGCTTCTGCGAGGGCTTGCACCGGGCTAGGGCGGTCTTTTTTGCCACGCCCGGCAGGACGCGGTGGCTGACAATAGACCGCCGCCACGTCGTGGCCAGCATCGACCAACGCTTGCAGCACAGGCACCGAAAACTCAGGTGTCCCCATAAAGGTCACACGCATTTGCTGTCTCCCTTGCTGCTATCCGCCCAGCTTGCGCGCTCGGCGCAAGAGCATGTCACGCCGGGTTTTGCTTAGGTTGTCGAAATACATTTTGCCCGCAAGATGGTCGATCTGATGCTGCACGCTTACCGCTTCAAGACCCACAAAATCGCGGGTCACTTCAGCGCCTGTCTCATCCAAATACTGGACCTTCACGCCACGGGGACGGCTGATTTTGGCCGATACACCGGGCAAGCACGGGCTTGCCTCGTCGTATTCACGCATCACGGCTGAGGCATCGATCACAACTGGATTTGCCATCCTGATCCGTTTGTCCCGCGCCTCTGACGTATCAACTACGGCCAACCGTTGCATAACGCCGATCTGGTTTGCCCCAAGCCCCACACCGGGAACACGGTCCATGGTGTCGATCATATCATCCCATATCGCCCGCTCAGCATCCGTCACAGATGCAACGTCCGCCGCAACTGTGCGTAGGCGTTTGTCAGGCCACTGCAGTAATGGACGTATCGTCATATTCGGGCCTCCAGATAGGGTGCTTCTAAAATGGCGCGGGTCTCGGCATCCAAGTGGTCAAACGTTACGATCCCATCCAGATGATCAATCTCATGCTGCACACAAGCCGCAGCAAATCCATCAAACGCCTGTACGTAGCGTCCACCATTCAAACCGGTCCACATCATCTGGACCTGTGCGGGGCGCGACACGTCTGCTTGCACGCCCGGAATACTCAGGCAACCTTCTGTGCTAACAACACGGTCTTCGCCAATTTCTTGCAACATCGGATTGATGCAAACCAGCGGGTCCGGTTTGCCCTCTTTCCAGCCTGCGTCCATCACAAATATCCGGTGCATCGCGCCGACCTGGGGGCCCGCCAATCCGCGCCCCGGTGCCGCATACATCGTCTCAAGCATATCTGCCGCCAAAGCTTCGATCTCGGGTGTAATCTCATCCACGGGAACGCAGGTTTCGCACAGGCGCGCATCTGGCCATTGCACAATTTCCAAAACGCTCATCCGCGCGCAATCTCACGCTTGAGCTTGACCATCTTGCGCGTAATCATCTGGCGTCTCAACGGCTTGATGTGATCGATAAACAATTTGCCGTCCAGATGATCGATCTCGTGCTGCACACATGTGGCCCACAGCTGATCCATCTCTTCACGCATCTCTTTGCCATCGCGGTCCATCCACGTCACTTCGACCTCGGCAGGGCGCGTAACATCCGCGAATTGCTCAGGAATGCTGAGGCAGCCTTCCTCGTAGGTGTTCATCTCTTCAGACACCCCGACAATCTTCGGGTTGAACATGATCAAAGGCCGCGGCGTTTCGCCTTCGGCCTTCACGCAATCGAGCACGATAAGACGGCTCAAAACGCCCACCTGCGGCGCAGCAAGACCCACACCAGGTGCGTCATACATTGTCGACAGCATGTCATCGGCAAGGCTGCGCAGCTCATCTGTCAGGTCGACAACGGGCGCGCAGGCTTTCTTAAGCCGGGGATCGGGGTGCAAAAGGATAGGGCGTATCATGGCGATCATGTAGGACACCCTAGGCCATCCTGCAAGCTGGCCCTTGCAGGTTCCTTGTTTGCCGTTAGTGTCCGGCGCGATCACAAGAGCGTAAACAGGAGACACCCCATGAGTTTTGACACCTCCATCACAAGCTTTGACACCCCCATCGACCGCCGCGGCACCCACTGCTCGAAGTGGGACACGATGGAAAAGCTCTTCGGTGTGTCCCCCGATACCGGCATTGCTATGTGGGTCGCAGATATGGATTTTCCCGCACCTCGTGTCGTTCAGGACGCGGTGCAGGGTATGGTCGATCATGGCATCTTCGGGTATTTCGGCGATGAGACCGAATACCGCGCCGCGATCTGCTGGTGGATGGAAAACCGCCACGGCTGGGCTGTGAACCCAGATCATATCTTTACCACACACGGCCTTGTGAACGGCACAGCCATGTGTATCGACGCCTTTACTCAGCCCGGCGATGGCGTGATCCTGTTTACCCCAGTCTACCACGCGTTTGCCCGCGTAATTTCAGCTGCAGGGCGCGAAGTGGTGGAATGTCCGTTGAAAAATGTTGATGGCCGCTATGCTATGGATTTTGATGCATATGAGGCCCAAATGACGGGCAACGAAAAAATGCTGATCCTATGCTCGCCGCACAACCCCGGCGGCACCGTATGGAGCCGCGCAGAACTGCAAACCGTCGCCGATTTCGCAATTCGTCATGATCTGGTGTTGGTCTCCGATGAGATACACCATGATCTGGTGATGCCCGGCAAAAGACATATTGCCATGGCCTTGCTCGACGGGATCTCAGACCGGCTGGTGATGATGACCGCAACCACCAAGACCTTTAACATCGCGGGTTCGCATTCTGGCAATGTCATTATCGCGGATGACAAACTGCGCGCACGCTTTGCAACACGCATGGCCGCACTTGGCCTTTCGGCAAACTCCTTTGGTTTGTTTATGGCCACTGCCGCCTATTCGCAGGAAGGGGCCGCTTGGGTTGACGATTTGGTCGCCTATCTGGATGGCAACCGGCAGCTTTTCGACGCGGCAATCAATGCAATTCCGGGACTTAAATCCATGCCGCTTGAGGCGACCTATCTTGCGTGGGTGGATTTTGATGACACCGGCATGTCCCGCGATGAAATAACCACGCGCATCCAAAAGAACGCAGGCATCGCCGCCAATCATGGAATTAGCTTTGGCAAAGGCGGTGAGAGCTTTATGCGCTTTAATCTCGGCACGCCTCGCGCTCGCGTAGAGGATGCCTGCAACCGCCTCGCCGAAGCTTTCAAAGATCTACAATAAAGAACCGTGGGTGGTCTGTGCATTGGTGCAGACCCCTCCGCGCACTTGGGTCTGTTTTCTAACACTGATTTCTGCGCCACTGTACCGATGTACTTAAACGGAGAGTGACATGGGCCTTTTGGTAGACGGAAAATGGCAAGACAAGTGGTATGATACCAGCGCATCAGGCGGCAGTTTTAAGCGCGACGAGGCAAAGTTCCGCAACTGGATCACCGTAGACGGCAGCGCAGGCCCGACCGGCGACGCCGGTTTCAAGGCCGAGACAGACCGGTATCATCTCTATGTTAGCCTCGCCTGCCCCTGGGCGCACCGCACGCTGATTTTTCGCGCGCTCAAAGGATTACAGGAACATATTGGCGTCTCAGCCGTGCATCCCGATATGCTGGATGAGGGCTGGACGTTTGCGGATGATTACCCCGGCGCAACAGGCGACGCTCAGTTTGGTCTCCCGTTTGCGCGCGACATCTACACCCGGGCGAATCCGGCGTTCACAGGCCGGGTGACCGTGCCAATCCTGTGGGACCGCGTCCAAGAAACAATCGTCTCAAACGAAAGCTCTGAGATTATTCGGATGTTCAACAGTGCCTTTGATGGGATCACTGGAAACACCGACGATTATTGGCCAACCGACCTGCACGAAACGATCGCCCCGATTAATGACCGCATCTATGACACGATCAACAATGGCGTCTATAAAGCCGGGTTTGCGACCACCCAAGAAGCTTACGACGCGGCCGTTGGGCCCCTTTTCGACAGCCTCGATTGGGTCGAATCCATCCTCTCAGAAAACCGCTACCTCGCTGGGGACCGCCTGACCGAAGCGGATTGGAGGCTGTTCACCACGCTGGCGCGTTTTGATCTGGTGTACCACTTGCATTTCAAATGTAATCGCCGCCGGATCATCGATTATCCGAATATCTGGGCCTACACCCGCGAGCTTTATCAGATACCCGGCGTCGCAGAGACTGTGAATTTCGATCATATCGTGCGGCATTACCACTACAGCCACGAAACGATTAACCCCCACCGGATCATTCCGACCAATCCAGTGCTGGATTGGTATGCTCCACATTCACGGAGCTAATATGTTGCAACGGCGCGGCTCGCTAAGGCCGCGCTTCTGACCCGTAATGTTCGACCATCGCGGCAAGGTCTTCGGGCGGAGTATTGCTTTGTACATAGGCGCGCGCATTTGCTGAATGCGCAAAAATCGACCCGTCCGAGAAAAACGTCGTATTGGTCACAAAGATCACCCGTGCGTCTGGCTGGCGATAGTTGGCATAATCTGCGACCGCGAGCGCCGATCCTTCGTCGATCACCAGATCGAGGATAATGATATCAACCTGATGATTTGCAAGGTAATCCGTCGCTTCATTCTGGCCATCTACGCGGGCAACAACCATGCCTTGGCGCACAAGATGGCGCTGCCAAAGCCCACCGAGTTCCGGTTGGCTTTCAACAATAAGCACTCTCATCAAATCTTTCTGAAAACGCTGCATAATTCAAACATCCCAAGTCGTCCCTCTTAGGCGTGCGCCGAATTCCTTAACAATCGGTTAACAAAAGCGATATTCGTTAACGGGTTAATGCTGGGTTGAGATTCGGGCGGTTTTCAGCTTTTAGAGGTTAGGCATATGGCGAAAACTAGCCGACACACTATGATCCACGGAAGAATTAATTGACTAAAAGAAATCTTGATCATGGTGGCGGAATTGATGCTGCAGCCGCGCAGTTTGGTGGGGATCGGTCCAGATGGATTGATTTATCGACTGGGATCAATCCGGTGCCATACCCCCTGCCCCAACTGCCAACCGATGCTTGGACAGCGCTACCAGATCGCGCCGCACAAAACGCGCTGTGCGATGCGGCCCGCAGTTTTTGGCAAGCGCCCGACAGCGTGGGCCTGACTGCCACGCCAGGGGCCTCTGCACCCATCGCAATGATACCGCGTCTGGCAGAAATAGGGACCGTCGCCATTCCCGGCCCCACTTATAACGAACATGCCGCAAGCTTTGCTGCTGCTGGCTGGGAAATCCGGGGCAGCGGCGGCAGCGCAAGCGTCCATGTGAATCCCAACAACCCCGATGGGCGTATCTGGTGCGTACAGGACCTCACGGGCGATCTCAGGATCATCGATGAGAGTTTTTGCGACGTAACTCCGCAGGCAACATTGATGGCCAATGCAAGCACACCCGGCACCCTGATTCTAAAGAGCTTTGGTAAATTCTGGGGCCTCGCCGGGTTGCGCTTGGGTTTTGTGATCGGAGACCCAAAACTTACGGCCCAGCTGGCGCAAATGCTGGGGCCGTGGCCCGTGGCCGGACCGGCGCTCAGCATCGGAACCGCCGCATTGCGCGACCAAGACTGGGCAAATGCGACACGTGCCCGTCTCACGACCGATGCTGCCCGTCTGGACGGATTGATGCTGTCCACTGGCGCGACCCTCGTCGGCGGTACCAGCCTCTTTCGGCTTTATGATGTCGCCGACGCCACCACCGTGCAGACCCGCCTTGCACAATCGCACATCTGGAGCCGCACCTTCCCTTACAACCCCCGATGGCTACGCCTTGGCTTGCCCGCACCGGCCCATTGGAAGCGGCTTGAGGCCGCACTCGCATGACCACACCAACTCTACTCTTCTTCGCGATGTTGCTTGATGGGATATTTGGAGAACCGCGCTGGCTGTGGTCGCGTTTGCCACATCCTGCCGTGTTAATGGGCCGCGCTGTCGATACGCTGGAACATCGCCTGAACGCCGGAGAAAACCGCCTGTTCAAAGGATGCGTTACCCTCGTTGTGCTCATACTTGGGGCTGCGCTCTTGGGCTGGGCTCTCAGTTTGCTAGGGGCTGTTGTCGAGATCCTCATCGCCGCCATCCTTTTGGCGCAGCACTCCTTGGTGGATCACGTGCGCGCAGTTGCCAGTGGTTTGCGCATGTCGTTGCCTGAGGGTCGGCGCGCCGTCGCCATGATCGTCAGCCGCGATACTGCCCAAATGGACGCGCCTGCCATCGCCCGCTCTGCCATTGAAAGTGGCGCAGAGAACCTTGGAGATGGGGTGATTGCACCGGCTTTTTGGTTCCTGATCGGCGGTCTACCCGGACTTCTGATTTACAAAATCGTGAACACCGCCGACAGCATGATAGGCTACCGCACACCGCGCCACGAACAGTTCGGCAAAGCTGCCGCGCGCATGGATGACCTGCTCAATTGGATACCCGCCCGCCTGACTGCCCTGCTGATCGCAATCCCCGGCAACGCTATGAACCAGTGGCGCGAAATCGCGGCGGATGCCCGGCTACACCGTTCGCCGAATGCTGGTTGGCCCGAGGCCGCAATGGCGCGCGCCATAGATGTGGCACTCGCCGGGCCCCGCGCCTATGATGGCGTGATGCAACCTTTTGCATGGGTTAATGGCTTGGGTGCGCGCGACATCGGCCCGCCCGCAATCGACGCGGCCATCACCCGCCTGTGGCAAGCTTGGGCACTGACTTTAGCCACAACGGCCATCTTAAGCCTGCTGTCGTAACCATCGAAGGAAAACCATGCGTTCCTATATTTTTGCTGCTGCTCTCACCATATGCCCCATGATCGCTGCCGCCAGCTGTGGCGGGTCCTTCCCCGCATTCATCGATGGGCTAAAAACTGAGGCTGTCGCCATCGGCATACCCACAGCCACGGCGGATGCTTTCTTCAAAACCGTACGCCAAGACCCTGCTGTTTTGCGTGCTGATCAAGCGCAAGGTGTGTTCCAACGCCCCTTCATCGATTTCTCGCGCCGCCTGATCTCTGCTGATCGCCTTAACCGTGGCATCGCAATGGGCAAGAAATACGATGCGGTCTTTGACCGAATTGAAACCGACTACGGTGTGGATCGTGGCGTCCTGCTAGCCTTTTGGGCATTCGAAACGGATTACGGCAGCTTTCAAGGCGATTTCAACACAGCCAACGCACTGGCAACATTAGCCCATGATTGCCGCCGGCCAGAGCTCTTCCGTCCGCAAATCTTCGCCGCAATGGAGCTTTTTGCAAAGGGCGAGTTTAACCCTGGGACCACCACAGGTGCCTGGGCCGGCGAAATTGGCATGGTTCAGATGCTGCCGCGTGACATCCTCGAGAACGGCACCGACGGCGATGGCGATGGCAAAGTCAGCCTGAAAACCTCTCCGCCTGATGCACTGATCTCAGGCGCGAATATGCTCAAATCCCTTGGCTGGCGCGCTGATGAACCTTGGTTGGCCGAAGTCACTTTGCCTGCGGATTTTGATTGGTCTCTTACCGGGCTCGAAACCACAAAAACCGTTGCTGACTGGCAATCACTTGGGGTGACCCCGCGCAATGGTCCTTTATCCGATCCGCTCACTGCGTCCATCTTGATCCCTCAAGGTCGCGCCGGTCCAGCATTTGTCGCTTACCCTAATTTTCGAGTCTATTTCGAATGGAACCAAAGCTTTACCTACGTTTTAACTGCTGCGTATTTTGGCACCCGCCTACAGGGCGCACAGGTTTATGACGCGGGCAATCCTGCGACAGGTTTGAATGGTGGCCAGATGAAATCACTGCAAAGCAAGCTGGCCGCACGTGGCTATGATGTCGGCAAAATCGACGGTATCCTTGGCAGTGGCACCCGCGCGGCAGTGCGCGCCGAACAAACACGCCTTGGCCTGCCCGTCGATGGCTGGCCCACCCCAAAGCTCTTGCAGCAACTCTGAAAGGACACCTCATGTCTCTGAAAATCACAGCCGCTGAAATGGTCGCGCGCGCCCGTGCCCGCATTGAGGAAATCGACAGCGTTGAGGCGATCGCAATGGCCGCTGACCCCAACGTCCAGATCGTCGACCTACGTGATCCTCGCGAACGCGAACGCAGCGGTTTTATCCCCGGCAGTTTTCATTGCCCGCGCGGCATGCTGGAATTCTGGGTCGACCCCGACAGCCCGTACTTCAAAGATGTCTTTGCCGAGGACAAGAAGTTTGTCTTCCATTGCGCCTCTGGTTGGCGTTCCGCCATTTCCGTCGCGACATTACAAGACATGGGTTTTGAGGCAGCGCACCTCAAGGAAGGTTTCTCAGGTTGGGAAAAGGCTGGCGGCCCGGTCGAACGCAAGGACGATTAACTCAAGGTCGGATTGCAAAACGGTCCCCAGCCTCGGTCACCATCACAAGTCGGCCGTGGCTGTGGACAAACCGATCGCAGCGACTGCGCCCATTGCGAAAAGTGATGCAGACCACACCGTCGGCATCGACTTGATAGGTCCCGAATGCTGTGGCACCGCCGTCATAGGTGTAACTATAGGCCCCACCTGAAGAATAACGCGATTGGCCGCCTTCGTAGAACGAAAGCAGGTGGCGTTGTGTGACGGCAGTGACTTCTTCGCGCGATAAAATCACATCATCCTTGAGAACTGCAAACTCTGCCGCCAAAGACGCAAAGGGCAGCACCAAAAAGAAGATAAGAAAGCGCAACATGGTCACAGGTTAGGCCGCAGCCGCCCGCCGCACCATAAACGTTTACGCGACCATCGTTTCCGCTTTTTTCAGATCGACCGATACGAGTTGGCTCACGCCTTGTTCGGCCATGGTGACGCCGAACAAACGGTCCATCCGCGCCATCGTAACTGCGTGGTGGGTAATGATCAAAAACCGCGTATCAGTTTGGCGACACATCTCATCCAACAGATCGCAGAACCGTGTCACATTGGCGTCGTCCAACGGGGCGTCAACTTCGTCGAGCACACAAATCGGGGCCGGGTTGGCAAGGAATACGGCAAAAATCAGCGCCATGGCGGTGAGCGTCTGTTCCCCGCCAGACAGCAGGCTGAGCGTGCTAAGCTTCTTGCCCGGTGGCTGGCACATAATCTCAAGTCCGGCCTCCAACGGGTCATCGGATTCGACCATCACCAAATTGGCTTCGCCGCCATTAAATAGATGCCTAAAGAGCATGGAGAAGTTGGAATTGACCTGCTCGAATGCTGTCAACAACCGCTCGCGACCTTCTCGGTTCAGGCTGGCGATCCCCGCGCGTAAAGTTTTGATCGCCTCTTCAAGATCCGCCTTTTCGCTAACCAGCGTATCGTGCTCCTCTTGAACCTCTTTGGCGTCTTCTTCGGCGCGCAGGTTCACGGCCCCCAAAGCATCACGCTGACGTTTCAATCGGTTCACATCCGCCTCAAGCGCATCAGCGCCGGGCATGTGATCAGGTGTGGCATCAAGCTGGGTCAGGAGCTGGTTCGGCGTCAGCTGTTGGTCCTCAGCAATGCGTTCTGCAGCAGCGGCCACAGTTTCCTTGGCTGCATCACTGCGCGCCTCTGACCGGGCACGGCCCTCACGCGCTTCCGACGCTACACGCTCCGCCTCACGCTCCGCCAAAGTTGCCTCACGCAACACGCTTTCCGCGGTCGTTAGCTTGTCCATGGACTCTGCACGCCGTGCTTCGGCTTTCGCGATCGCCATGCTCAACTCATCACGCTTTGCTGCAATCTCGGCGGGTCCAGCGCTGGCGGCCTTTAGCTCTGCCTCAGACGCATCCTTGCGTTCCACCAGTTCTGTGCTGCGTTTCTCGGCGGTTTCCAGTCGGTGCTGCCACCCACTCAGTTCTTTCGTCACAGTCTGCGCGCGGGACAAGCGTGCTTCGCCCTCA
Source organism: Sulfitobacter sp. SK012 (assembly GCF_003352085.1). Lineage (NCBI taxonomy): Bacteria > Pseudomonadati > Pseudomonadota > Alphaproteobacteria > Rhodobacterales > Roseobacteraceae > Sulfitobacter > Sulfitobacter sp. SK012. The sequence goes on along the minus strand of NZ_CP025804.1, from coordinate 558,876 downwards.
CGGCGCAATTCATCATGACCAGAACGGCGTGACATCATGGTGATCCGCGAAGCCTCAACCGTCATGCGGATATCTTCAACACTTGTCCGCGCTGTCTCAAGGTCGCCTAACTCTGCCAAGGCAAGCTCGGCTTCCAGCACCCGACCACGCGCGGCCATCGCCTCATCCTCGTGGCGCTTGACGGCCAGACCCAGCGATTCCAACCGCCCCTCTGACAAGTTGCGATCTGCTTCTGCCCGGCTTAACGCACGGCCCGCATCAGCAATCGCGCGGTCCGCATCCCGTCGGGCATCTCGCGCTTTTTTATCCGCCTCTGTCTGCTCTAAAAGGCTGCGCGTCAGCGCGTCATGGGCCGCGCGCGCGCCTTCTGCCCGTTGGCTTGCTTGTTCCAAACCTTGCTTGAGAACCTCCAAACGGTTGAGCTGCTGCAACCGCAATGCGGCCGCCGACGGCGCATCCTCGGCCCAGGCTCGAAATCCGTCCCACCGCCACAAATCACCCTCTGGCGACACAAGTCGCTGACCAGGTTGCAAAGCCGCCTGAAGCTGCGGCCCATCATCCCCATCCACAAGGCCGATCTGGCTCATACGCCGCGACAGCACCGCAGGCACCGACACATGGTTGGTCAACGGCGTCACACCAGAAGGCAGCGCTTGTTCGGTATCAAAATCAGGCAACACGGCCCAGCCTGACGGCCCATCAGCGTCCACCTCTGGGGCGCGTAAATCATCTGCCAATGCCGCACCAAGAGCCTTTTCAAACCCATGCTCCACTTGCAACCGATCAAGGATCTGTCCGCCCTCAGCCGTGTCGCGTTCAACAAGCTTTGCCAAAGCGCCCGCCTCAGCCCGAAGTGCGTTCATCTCGCCCTCGGCCTCTGACCGCTCACCGCGCGCCTCAGCTTCGCGCGACTGCGTTTCAGCCCGCAGTTCTTCGGCAGCGATCAAGGCAGCTTCGGCCGCCACTCCCGCAGCAACGGCCAGTTTCTCTGCCGCCTCAGCAATACCAAAATCCTCGCGGGCTTTGGTAAGAGCCGCACCACTTTGGGCAACAGCCTCTTGCGCACGCAGAGCTTCAGCCTCAGACTTTCCTTGCGTCTTACGATTGTCTTCCAGCAACCGCTCTGCTGAACCATGCCGTGCCGCCAACCGTGCGACATCTTCGGTCAGCTGACCAAGATCGCTCTCGCGGGCTTGCAAAACCGTGGCCGCCTCCCGAGCTGCCTCCGCTGCGGCGGCTAGGACTTCACTATGGCCTTCACCTGCTTTTTCAAGCTCGCGCGCTTCCCATTCCAGCTGCTCGATCGTCTCGCCAGCGTCGCGGTTCAGCCCGCCTTCGCGCTCGATATCTCGGGCCAGCTGGGTGATGCGCCCGGTCAGGGTCTCAATCAATGCCTGTGCGCGGGCTTCTTGGTCGCTCAGCGTATCGCGCTGCACCGCCAGCCGTTGCACAACAGCAGCTGCAATCGCGTCCTCTTCACGCAGCCCCGGCAACGTGTCCTCAGACGCCGCACGCGCTTTGGCTGCGCTCAACACCTGTGCTTCAGCTTGCGCGGCGGCTGTCACCCGCCCGCGGTGTTCTTCTTCCGTCCGCGCCCGCGCATCATCCGCTTCACGCCAACGCCGATAGAGCAGCATCCCCTCGGTTCGCCGCAACTGATCACCAATTTCGCGGTAGCGGGCAGCCTGTCGAGCTTGACGTGCCAGTTGCGCCAATTGCGCGGCCAATTGCTCGATTACATCATCAACGCGCGTCAGGTTTGCCTCAGCGCCGTTCAGCTTCAATTCTGCCTCGTGGCGCCTTGCATAAAGCCCAGAAATGCCAGCCGCCTCTTCCAGAATGCGCCGGCGGTTCTTGGGTTTTGCGTTGATCAGCTCTGCAATCTGACCCTGCCGAACCAACGCCGGAGAATGCGCACCCGTCGATGCATCCGCGAACAGCATTTGCACATCGCGCGCACGTACATCTTTGCCAGCCGCCTTGTAGGCACTGCCTACATCGCGGGTAATCCGGCGCACAATTTCAAGGCCATCAGAGTCGTTGAACCCCGCCGGGGCCAACCGCTCGCTATTGTCGATATGGAGTGCAACCTCAGCAAAATTGCGCGCAGGACGCGTTGCGGCCCCGGCAAAGATCACGTCTTCCATACCGCCACCGCGCATCGCGGTCGGTCGGTTTTCCCCCATGACCCAACGCAACGCTTCGAGCAAATTGGATTTGCCACAGCCATTTGGGCCCACAACGCCGGTCAGACCATCGGCGATGATCAAATCGGTGGGATCCACAAAGCTCTTAAAGCCGGTCAGTCTGAGTTTCGAAAAGCGCAAAAACGCTGTCCTTCACCTGATTCCATAGTGGGAGTTAGCGTGACGGACCATGGGGGCCGGAGTCAACTCAAACACACAACCCAAAGGGGTCACTTGCCATGTTATCCACAAGATATTGCGGATTCATGCCGGTGAGCAGTCGATGTCGGCAAAGACCTCGCCGATACCGCGTAGCGCAGTACCGCGCACCGGGACGCACTCAACATCACCGGTATAGTTCGGCACCCGTGGCCCTCCTGTTCCGCAATCCAAGATCCCCGTCGCCTGCGCCTGATCACCGCGCACGCTCTTGACCTTGCACCCACTGACTTGCGCCATCGCGCGACCTGCGCTTTCTCTGATTGGGCCAAAGCGTGGCGCATATTGCCCATTGGTGCGGATCGCCTCTGCAAGCTCGCCGCGCACGCGGACATCAAAGGTAGAGCCGTCTACCACTACGGTATTTGCGGGCAGTCCACGAAAATGCGGGCCAGCTGTGTTGCAGGCCCCCAGCATCATCAACAAGAGCGGGAATAATAATCGCATCGTCACAGCATGGCGCACACAAGGTTAACGATCTGTTACCGCAAGACGCAGAAACCCCGTTGCCGTATTGCATGTCTGGTCATATAATTTGACCAATACTAGGAGCCACCTTATGCCCTTCCGGCCTGTCACCCCTGAAAAGCTGTCTGCCGCCGTTGTGCGCCAGATCGAAGAGTTGATCCTGCGCGGTATCCTGCGCCCCGGAGAGCGGTTGCCGTCCGAGCGTGAGCTGGCAGAGCGGCTAGGCGTCTCACGCCCTTCACTGCGCGACGCGATTGGCCAACTTCAAGAAACCGGCCTGCTCAGCAGTAGGGCGGGTGCCGGAGCGTATGTCGCCGATGTATTGGGTTCTGCCTTTTCGCCGGCCTTGCTTGATCTGTTTGGCCGCCATGACGAAGCGGTCTTTGACTACCTGTCTTTTCGCCGAGACCTCGAAGGTCTGGCCGCAGATCGTGCTGCACGGCTTGGCTCTGATACCGACCTCAAAGTTGTTGCCGCCGTCTTTGCCAAGATGGAGGCCGCACATGCCAAGCGTGCCTCGGACGAAGAAGCCACCCTAGATGCGCAGTTTCACATGGCCATAATCGAAGCCAGCCATAACGTCGTGATGCTGCATATGATGCGCTCCATGTACGAACTGCTGCGCGGTGGCGTGTTTTACAATCGGAAGGTCATGTTCAGCCAAAGCACGACCCGCAGCACCTTGCTGGACCAACACCGTGCCATCAATGACGCCCTTCAGGCCCGCGACGCGGCAGGTGCACGCACCGCAGTCGAGGCGCATCTTAGCTTTGTGGAAACTGCCCTGCGCGACCAACAAATGGCACAACGCCACGAGGGCATAGCGCTGCAACGGCTAGATCACGAAACGGAAGGGTGACACGAGGATAGGTATGGACCTTGCGGTCAACTGCAGGCTTTACCCACGTTCCCCCCAACAGCAGCCTTCAACCGCCGAGTTGTGTACGCATGGCTTGATAAACGACGGCTGTAGCAACGTTTGCCAAGTTCAGTGATCGGACAAGTGGGCTGATCATTGGCAGGTGGAATATTCTATCATCATTGCCCTTTAGTATTGAGGCCGGCAAACCCGCGGACTCACATCCGAAAACCAAATACGCGTCCTTTTGATACTCGGGCGCGTAAACGCTCTGCGCACCGTGTTCTTCAAAGAAATACAGGCCGTCACGCGGTGGCTTTCGATCATCCATAAAGTCTTGCCAGTTGTCATACTCGCACAGATTGACATGCTTCCAGTAATCCGTCCCGGCCCGCCGCACAGCCTTTTCATCGAGTGAAAATCCGTAGGGTTTGATCAGGATCAACTCCATATTGAGCGCCACGCAGGTCCGCCCGATCGCTCCGGTATTATACGGAATTTCGGGTGTCACCAAGACGAGCTTCATGCACGGATCAGACATAAGATATGTGGGCTTTCTAAGTCGCGGGCGCAGGACCGTCCTGTCGCTGGCATTCTGTTAACCAGACTAAGGGGCCCTTAACAACGGCAACTTTGCGGGTCAAAAGAACCCAGTCACCCGCCCAAAGAAAAAGCCCCGGTCGCAAAACCGGGGCCTTAGGAATTTCAATATCGCATCAGCTTAGTGCAGCTTGGCATCCACATCCGCAATCGCGGCGTCGATCAGCTTGTTGCCATCAGCGGCCGTCATCTGCTTGGCGATCACTTCGCGTGCAACAGCCACGGCGATTGTCGCCGCTTGGTCGCGAACTTCTTTGACAGCGGCAGCTTGAGCAGACGCAATCTGCTCTTCAGCGGCAGCCATACGGCGTACACGCGATTTGGCTTCGGCTTCACGCGCAAGTTCTGCAGCGGCAAGCGCTTCTTCCTTGGCGGAGGCAACAATGCGTGCTGCTTTCTCGTCAACTTCCTTGAGCTTTTGCTTGTAGCTCACGAAAATGCTCTGTGCTTCTTCACGCAGTGCGCGGGCTTCCTCCAACTCGGTGGTGATCCCCTCAGCACGCTTGTCCAGCATGCCAGCGACCATCCCGGGAACCTTGAAGTAAAACAGGACCGCGATGAACAAAAGGAACGCCAGCAGCACAACAAAATCGGTGTTGGCCAGCGAGAAGAAGCGGTCGCCAGCAGCAAGTGCTGGGCTGGTCACAAAGGCGGCCATTGTGGCGGTCAGGGTCAGACGCATGGTCATTGTCCTTTCATCCGGGCGGTAACAGCTGCAGTAATCGTCTTGGCATCTGCTTTGCCACCTAGAGCCGCCAGAATCTCTTTCGCGGTATCCTTGGCGACAACTTTCACATTCTCAAGCGCGTTGGCGCGAATGTCGGCAATTGCCTTTTCCGCTTCAGCAGCTTTGGCGGCAATTTCGGCATCCGCTTTGGCGATCTCAATGTCGAGATCTGCCTGGATGTCATTTTTCATTTCGGCCATGATAAGCTGCGCCTCGGCGCGGGCATCAACCAGCGCCTTGTCGTAAGTCGCTTCTGCCTCATGCGCTTTGACCTTGAGGTCTTCGGCAGCTGCGATGTCATTTGAAATTGCGCCCTGACGCTCTGCCAATACGGCGGAGATACGGGGCAAAGCCACGCGGGACAGGATGAAATAGATCGCAACAAGCGCGACAACCAGCCAGAAAATCTGGTTGCCCCATGTCTCGAAAGCCAGCTGCGGCATGCCGGGTGCTGCATCAGCTGAATGCTCGGCTACACCGATTGCATCGGCTAGGCCATCGCCTTGTGTGGTCTCAGTTGCCATAGCGGCCTCCTGTCAGAACGGGCAATCCTAAGGGCGGAGCGCAAACTGCGCACCGCCCAAAGCGTAAGGATAGTCGTCGTGACGCTTAGACGGCGAACATCAGCAGGAGGGCGACGAGGAATGCGAAGATCCCAAGTGCTTCTGCAAAAGCGATGCCGATGAAAAGTGTCGCTGTCTGCGATGCCGCAGCGGACGGGTTGCGCAGAGCGCCTGCCAGATAGTTGCCAGCAACATTGCCAACCCCGATTGCGGCTGCGCCGGAACCGATTGCTGCCAGACCTGCGCCGATATGTGCGAGTTCGCCTTCCATGAGAATTCTCCTATACGTTGGAAGTTATTGAGTTGGTGAGCGACCTCGCCCACCGTTGTTTCGTTCGTTAGTGACCTGGATGCAGAGCGTCTTTGAGATACACGCATGTCAGGATGGTAAAGACGTAGGCCTGAATGAAGGACACGAGGACCTCCAGACCGTACATGGCCGTGATAGCGACGACCGAAACTGGGCTGATGACCGCGATTGCCGCAAAACCTGCGAAAACCTTAATCACCGCGTGGCCCGCCATAACGTTGCCCGCCAGACGAATGGAGTGGCTAACCGGGCGCACGAAATACGAGATCAACTCGATGATGGCCAAGATTGGACGCAATGCCAGAGGCGCAGAAGCGACCCAGAAAAGAGCCAAGAATGCCGTGCCGTTTTTAACAAAGCCGAGGATCGTGACAGTCAAAAAGACTGCCATCGCCATTACAACCGTCACCGCAAAGTGGGACGTGGGCGTAAAGGCGGTTGGGATCAAACCAAGGAAGTTCGCGCAGACGATGAACATAAACAGCGTCATGATGTAGGGGAAGTACTTGAGGCCTTCTTTGCCGCAGATGTCTTCGACCATCTTATAGACAAAGCCATACGCCAATTCAGCAACTGATTGCATCCGCGTCGGAACGCTAGCACCGCCACCTTTGGGCATGAAAAATACCAACAGAACAAACACGGCCAGAACGGCAAGACCGGTCCAAACCGTTGCGTTTGTGATGGTGTACCAATGTACGGGACCATCGCCAAAGAACGGCTTTACGATGAACTGATCCATCGGGTGAAATACCAGACCGCCTGTCTCTGCGCCGCTTGCCTCTGTCGCCATTTCAGGCTCCCTCATCCAATTTTTCGGCCTCTTCAGCCATCTTCTGTCGCTGCATCTCTTGTGCCGAGCGGAGCATCGTCTTGATCCCCGCGGCGAGACCCAGCATCACAAATATCACCATGAATATCGGAAGGGTGCCAAACAGCAGATCCAGACCGTATCCAATTCCGAAACCGATCCCAAGACCGGCTACAAGTTCTATCACCATCCGCCAAGCATGCTGCGCTTGAGAATAATGTTCATCCACTCGAGGCTTAGGAGCTTGCGCACCCTTGGCAACCTTGATCCGTGCATCGAGTTGCCGAAGCTTCTCTTGGCTTTCTGGATCCATAGTACCGCGCCCCCAATTGGGATATCTTGAGGTCAGTAGCTACTGGGACGCCCCAACAGAGTCAACTGTGGTAAAAAGCAGCGTAACTAACTAATATAAAATGATATTCCCGAAGTGATCAAGCAACCAATGCCACTAAATTGCGTTAATAACCCAAAGGTTGATATTCAACCTTTTGGTTGACGATCCCGTCTGCTTGATAAAAACACAGCCCCATGAGTAACGCATTGGATACCGTTTTCGCAGCCCTTGGCGACCCGACCCGGCGCGCGATCCTTGCGATGCTACTCGAAGACGATATGGCCGTGACTGACGTAGCCGATCCATTCGAGATGTCTCTCGCCGCGATCTCAAAGCACCTTACCGTCTTAAGCAATGCAGGCCTGATCAGTCAGGAAAAACGCGGCAGGGTCAAATGGTGTAAGCTTGAACCAGATGCGATGCGCTCTGCCAGCACTTGGATGCAGGGCTTTGGTCAATTCGAACCCGTGAACCTTGATGCCTTTGAACGCTTCCTGAAGGCCGAATTGCCAGATCCAAGCACACCCGCGGCGCGAACAAACGCGAAGGGATAACGACAGCCCCCGTTCGTACCGGCTTTTCTCGATCCGCCCTACAGCGAGAAATTCACAATCAACATCACGACCACCACAAGGCCAACCAGGTAGATAATGCCGCGCATCTGCTGTCCCCTCATTTTTCAAACTATAGGACAGTGAACATCCCAAAGACCGCAGATCGGTTCGCAATCGCGGGACATCCATCCATCTGGCGACAGTCTAAGCCTCGTCACGCAACAACAGCCACAAAGCAAGAACCGTCAGCGCAACACCGCCGAACACCAAAGGTCCCGGCACAGCTCCGCCTAACATTATTTGCCAGACAATCACCCAGCTTGGGGTCAGGTACGTGTAGGCCATCACCTTGGCTGACGGCAGACCCAACGCGGCGAATTGCACAAGAAACGTGGTGATCGCCGTCGCCGCCAGAGCGGTATAGAGGATCGTAATCCAAACCAGCGCGCTCAGGCCCTGCCAATCCGTCGCAATGATATCACGCCAACCTGCCAGCGAGAGCAGCACCGCCCCGGCGACTAACGTACCAAAGACAAACACCAACAAAGGCTCACCTCGGTTCAGCTTGCGGACCATGGGTGTGTAAATCGCATGACTAATACACCCGACGAAATAAATCGCCTCACCACGTCCGATATCAAAGGCCAACAATGCGCCCAGATCGGCCCGAAAAATCACCCAAAGTGCGCCAGCCCCACCAATGCCAAGCGCCAGCGCCATCCGCCGCGTCGTGCGCTGATGCAGCAAAAGCCAAGCAATGCCCGCGACCATGATAGGCACCAGCGTAAACACAGCAGCCGCGCGCACAGGTGGCGCTGTCTTTAGGCCCTCGAACATCATCACAAAGTAGAATCCGAAGAGCCCTCCCAGCACTGCATAACGCCAAGGTGCTTTGAACGAGCCTGGCGGAATACCCCCGCCACGCCCAACAATAACAGCCCCGATCACCGCCGCTGCCAACACAAACCGCACTGCATTCAATGCAGCGGGTGCTATGTCATTGGCCACCAGCGATCCCAGCGAAAAGGACCCCGCCACAAGGGCAGAGAACGCCAGCATCGCCAGATGCCCAAGCAGTTGTGGGCTCAAAGCAATCCGCCTTTTGATTGCTCTTTGAAAAATTTGACCAGGGCCTGAACCTTGCTGGTCCGGTGCAAATCGACATGCGTGACCAGCCACAGGGGTGCGGACCACTCTTCTCTCGGCGCATATATCTCGACCAAATTAGGATGTGCTTGCCCGTCCTCCTTGGCCATGAACCCCATCCCCGCACCGGTAATAATGGCGTGCATCATGGCCCGGTAATCCAAACTGCGGTAAGTTACGCGCTCACGAGGCACTTCGCGCGCCATCCACTGGAAATGTGGTGCTCGGTTTTTCGCGTCATCATGCCCAACAAACCTGTGGGTCGCATACTCTTCGGGGCTAGCCGGTATGCCATGCGCTGCGACATAGTCTTTACTGGCATAAAGCCCGATTTCCTGATCCGCCAGCGGTTGGATTACATTGTCAGGCTGATCCGGCGCAGGCCCTGCGCGGATCGCCAGATGTGCCTCTCCATATTCGAGGCGAAACAACCGATCCCCGGTCAGGTAGCGGATAACAACATTCGGATGGGCCGCCTGAAACGCCGCCAACAAAGGAGCGACTTTGGTAGCAAGCATCACAAGTGACGTCACGACGATCTCACCCGATACATCCGTGCCACGCCCCTTGATGCGCCCCACCAGCTGACCAAATTGATCATCCGTTGTTTGCGCGACCCGCAACAAATCCTCGCCCGCCTCTGTGGCTGTGTAGCCCCGCGCATGGCGCTGAAACAGCTTCACGCTCAGCCGCGTTTCCAATGCATCGATATGGCGGATCACCGTCGCATGGTGTACGCCAAGAACCTCGGCCGCGCCGCTGACGGTCCCCAAGCGGGCCACCTGATAGGCAGTTCGGATCTCGTCCCAGTTGTCCAAGCGCGCTCTCCTGTGCATCAGCGAACATAGCGTCCCGATAGTGTCGGCTTCGTTCGTAAACGCAAGGGCAATCTTGCTCCCACTTGACTCGCAGCGATGCCAGTCCTAAACGCAGCCACAACCCCGGAAGCAATGCCTTCCGGTCCTGGCACGACGTCAGGATCGCCCCCAGTCAGCGCGTCGCGCCCACTGGGGCATTTGTGTATTCTGCGCAGGCCCCTACATAGGGATCATCCTGTAGCCCCGTAAGAAAAGGCCATGTGCCCATGTTTGAAAATCTATCCGAGCGCCTATCAGGCGTCTTTGATCGCCTCACCAAGCAGGGTGCCCTGTCCGAAGAGGATGTGAAAACTGCGCTCCGCGAGGTTCGCGTGGCCCTGCTCGAGGCTGACGTATCACTGCCCGTTGCCCGCGATTTCGTTAAAGCCGTCCAAGAAAAAGCCACCGGTCAAGCGGTCACCAAATCCATCACGCCCGGCCAGCAAGTCGTCAAGATCGTGCATGACACGCTCATCGATGTCCTCAAGGGCGAAGGCGAGCCCGGTAACCTCAAGATTGACAACCCGCCCGCGCCGATCTTGATGGTTGGCCTGCAGGGCGGCGGTAAAACAACAACCACCGCCAAGCTCGCAAAACGTCTCAAAGAACGTGACGGCAAGCGCGTACTGATGGCCTCACTCGACGTGAACCGCCCGGCGGCGATGGAACAACTCGCAATTCTTGGCGTGCAAATCGGTGTCGACACCTTGCCGATCGTCAAAGGCGAGAACCCCGTTGCCATCGCCAAACGCGCCAAGACGCAAGCGGCCATGGGCGGATATGACGTCTATATGCTCGATACCGCCGGTCGCCTTTCAATCGACGAAGAGCTGATGGCCCAAGTCGAAGCCGTGCGCGACGTCGCCACCCCGCGCGAAACGCTGCTGGTGGTGGACGGCCTTACCGGTCAAGACGCCGTGCAGACAGCCGAAAACTTCAACGACCGCATCGGCATCACCGGTGTTGTATTGACCCGGATGGATGGCGACGGACGCGGTGGTGCGGCACTTTCCATGCGTGCGGTTACGGGCAAGCCGATCAAGTTCGTCGGCTTGGGCGAAAAGATGGACGCGCTCGAGACCTTCGAGCCTGAGCGTATCGCGGGCCGTATCCTTGGCATGGGCGATATCGTCGCGCTTGTCGAAAAGGCCCAAGAAACCATCGAGGCCGAGCAAGCCGAAAAGATGATGCGCCGCATGGCCAAAGGTCAGTTCAACATGAACGACCTCAAGATGCAGCTTGAGCAGATGATCAAGATGGGCGGCATGCAAGGCATGATGGGCATGATGCCCGGCATGGGTAAGATGGCCAAAAAGGTCGAAGATGCTGGCCTTGACGACAAGATCCTCAAACAGCAAATCGCGCTTATCCAATCGATGACCAAAAAAGAACGCGCCAACCCGCAGCTTCTGCAGGCCTCTCGCAAGAAACGCATCGCGCGCGGTGCCGGCATGGAAGTCAGCGATCTGAACAAGCTGATGAAAATGCACCGCCAGATGTCCGACATGATGAAGAAGATGGGCAAAATGGGCAAAGGTGGCATGCTCAAACAGGCCATGAAGGGCATGATGGGCAAAGGCGGTATGCCCGGCGGCATGGATCCATCGCAAATGGATCCAAAAGCGCTGGAAGCCGCGGCCAAACAGATGGGCGGTAGCCTAGGCGGTATGGGTAGCGGCATGGGTCTGCCCCCCGGCCTTTCCGGTTTTGGGAAAAAGAAGTGACACCTGCACCTCTCATAGAAACGGACCGCCTGACTTTGCGCGCGCCGCAGCAGGAAGACTTGCCTGCCTACACCTCGTTTTACGATGTGTCTGACCTCAAAGTTGGCGGCTATCGCGGCAATCGTAGCGCAGATGAAGTTTCGGCCATTTTGGACCGGGACATCGCGCATTGGCACGACAAAGGCTTTGGCATGTTCCTGCTTTGCGACAAAGCCAGCGGTGCGGTACTTGGCGGTGCGGGGCTGTGTCACCCCGACGATTGGCCGTCACATGAATTGACGTGGTGGCTTTTGCCTCAGGCCCGCGGCACGGGCGTCGCCACCGAAGCAAGCCTTGCTGTTATCGCGTGGGGCTATGACGATCTGGGCTGGCGCCGCGTAGAGACCCACATGCGCGACGAGAACCTGCCCGCCCGCAAGCTTGCCTTGCGACTTGGCGGTCGCCTGGACCGGCACGAAACATTCCCAGACGGCGTCACACGGGATGTTTTTTTGCTGCCACGGGAGCGGCTGTCATGATCCACAGTCTATTTCAAATGATGCACCGTTGCGGTGCACAGGTTGTGCACGGTTTGTGTACGGATGCCACAGCCCCGAATTATAGCTTTCGGAGGGTCCTATGACCGATCCAGTTTCCCTCGCGGCGGATGTCCTCAAAGGCCACCGCGCCTCCATCGACAGGCTCGATGCGATCCTCGTCTATACCTTAGGCGAGCGTTTCCAACACACTCAGGCTGTGGGGAAACTCAAAGCCGAACACGACCTTCCCCCGTCCGATCCCAACCGCGAAGCGGATCAGATCGCACGGCTAGAAGATTTGGCGAAAGAGGCTCACCTCGATCCCGAATTCGCCAAGAAGTTCCTGAACTTCATCATCGCTGAAGTCATTCAGCACCACAAAAAACACCAATCGTAAGGCGGGGTTCGACCCCACCTCCAAACACCGAAAAAAGGACTACACACCATGGCCATGAAAATTCGTCTCGCCCGCGGCGGCTCCAAGAAGCGCCCATTTTACCGCATCGTTGCAGCCGACAGCCGCATGCCCCGCGACGGTCGCTTCATTGAAAAGCTGGGTACATATTCACCCCTGCTGGCAAAAGACAGCGAAGATCGCGTGAAAATGAACGTTGAGCGCGTTCAGTACTGGCTCGACCAAGGCGCACAGCCTACGGACCGGATTTCCCGCATGCTCGAAGCTGCTGGCATCAAAGAGAAAACCGAGCGTAGCAACCCTAAGAAGGGCACACCCGGCAAGAAAGCTACGGACCGCGTAGAAGAGAAAGCCGCCAAAGCCACAGCAGCTGCCGAAGCCGCTGCTGCCCCTGCAGAAGAGGCTCCTGCTGAGGAAGCCCCCGCAACAGAAGCGGCTGCAGAGTAAGCGAAAAGCAAGCCCGGCATGGATCAGTTTTCCGATGAATTCCGTGCCGGGCTGCACGACTTGATGCGCTGGCGCCGCGACGTGCGCCACTTCTCCACCGACCCAGTGGACCCCACCCTTCTCAGCAGCTGTCTTGATGCCATGTCGCTGGCCCCTTCTGTGGGCCTGTCGGAACCATGGCGCATCCTGCGCGTCACCTCGCCTGAGGCCCGCGCCGCAGCCCTTGAGAATTTCACCCAAGCCAATGAGCAAGCGCTGGCAGGCTACGCCGGTGATAAGGCAGCGCTTTATGCGTCCCTGAAACTTGCAGGAATGCGCGAAGCCCCTGAACAGCTTGCAATCTATTGCGATGAGGCAACAGCCAAAGGTGCCGGCCTCGGGGCGCAATCCATGCCCGAAATGCGGCGTTATTCCGTTGTCGGGGCGATCACTCTGATGTGGCTGGCCGCCCGCGCGCAAGGGGTTGGGATCGGTTGGGTCTCGGTGCTTGATCCTGTGCGCCTAAGCCGTGATCTGGATGCACCCAAAGAATGGAGACTTGTCGCTTACCTTTGCCTTGGCTGGCCCAAGGATGTATCGGTGACACCAGAATTGGAAACCAAAGGCTGGGAGGTTCGCGCCCCCGCCCTTCATATTGAGACACGCTAATGATCCGCCTAATATTTATGGCCCTGCCCATCTCCGCCGGAATCGCAATCGGCATCTGGTACGAACGCAGCCAAATGCGCATTGAATGTCGCTCAGGTGCAGGCGACTGGACCGGCTCAATCTGTGTTGGCTCGGAGTTGTTGCAATGAGTGCCGAATCTGAACTTGTCTGCGTCGGTGGAATCTCGGGTTCCTACGGCGTACGCGGTGAATTGCGGGTAAAGAGCTTTTGCGCCACGCCCGAAGACATTGAGACCTATAGCCCCCTAACGACCCAAGACGGCAAACGATCGTTCTCCCTCGCATTGCTGCGCCCAGTAAAGAACGGTTTTGTCGTGCGCATCGCTGATGTGGCGACAAAAGAGGAAGCCGACGCATTGCAAGGCGTCCAACTTTATGCGCGCCGGGAACAATTGCCGTCACTGCCCGACGATGAATTCTACCACGCAGACCTGATTGGACTCGCGGTGCATGACACGGGTGGCACGCTTCTTGGCCATGTGAAAACCGTGCAAAACCACGGGGCCGATGACTTGCTGGAACTCCAACTGGTCGGCGGGTCCGCAACCGTGTTCCTGCCCTTCACAAAGGCTGGCGTGCCCACGGTTGATCTGGCCAGCGGACGGCTGGTCGCCGACCCACCAGACGGGATTCTACCGGATACGGCGGAAAGCTAAGATGCGGCGGATCATCATCCATCCAGGGTTCCACAAAACCGGCACCACCGGCCTTCAAGAAACCCTTCGCGCCAACCGCCACATCTTGCGCCCCGACATTCGGCTCGTGCTGCGCCCAGGCATGGAAGCGCTCTGTGATATGGCGCGCAACTACTCCGAGACCCGCGAGGATTTTGATCTGGACTTGGTCAAATATGAGGCCACAGCGCTTGCGGAATCTTTGGCCTCTGAAACCGCCCAGACCATCGTTATCACCTCTAGGGATATCAGTGGCCACATGCCCGGGCGGCGCGGCCTGCATGGATACGGCGCTGTACCCAAGCTGATGCAAGCCATCGCATCGGCCTTCTTGGCAACTTTGCCCCGCGATGAGCTCCTGTTTTTCATTACCACCCGTCAGCCCGATGCGTGGCTACACCGGTCCTATGACCAACACTTACGCAACTCGCGGCTGCCGCTGGATTTACGCGACTACATGCGTAGGTTCAAAACAGCTGCTGATTTCCCCGCAGCGATCACCAAAATAGACGAGGCGCTCCCGCGTTATCGGGTGACCTCTGCCGCGATCGAAGACCACGCGAAACGCCCTTTGGGCCTCGCGGACGCTATCCTTGATCTTGCGGGCGTCCCGGACTCGCGGCGCGCAGAGTTGGAAATCAAACAAACGCAATCCCCTAAGACCGCCGCCAGAATGCGCGCAAAATTACTGGAGCTAAACCGCTCCGATTTGCCAGCAGCAGCCCTACGCGAAGCCAAGCAATCCCTTCTGCGGGGGCGCACCTGATGCCGCGCCGGATTGTCCTGCATGCTGGGTTCCACAAAACCGGCACCAGCACCATTCAGGCAACTCTGCGCGAGAACCGCAAAGCGCTGAAAAAGCACGTCGCCTTGCGCCTGCGCGGGCAGATGAAAGACCTCATCCACGCCACGCGCGGCTATTCCACCTGGCGCGATCCGATCACGTTGACGAAAGCACAGCTTCGCTTTGAGGCGTTGCTTGCAGGGCTCCACGGCATGCCGCGCCGTACATTGGTGATCTCTGCAGAGGAGCTCGCCGGGCATCTGCCGGGTCGCGGCGATCTTGCGGATTATTCAGCGGCCCCCATCTTGCTCTACACCTTTTGGCAAAGTGCCAAAGCCGCGTATCCAGACACCGAATTTTTGGTGTACCTGTCGACGCGAGACCCCGATGCTTGGCTTCCATCCGCCTACTGGGAGCATGTCAAAGCCTCTTCGATGACGCTGAGCTACGACGCATTTGTCGAGCGATATGCGGGGGCTGCTGATCTGGATGATATGGTCTCACAGATCACCAGCCGTATGCCCTGCCCTGTGCATCACGCCCGTTTGGAGGCGTGCCAAGACAGCCCCCTCGGTCCCGCAGATCCATTGCTGAATTTGTGCGATATCCCACCCAATCTGCGTTCTGATCTGATCCCGGTTCACAGTGCGAATGCGCGCCAAGGCGATGACGTCCTGGCTGCCCTAATTGAGGCCAACCGTACCATCGAAGACCGTGAAAAACGCAAGGTGGCCAAACAGGCGATCCTTTCAAAGGCTGAACAAACATGACCAGCCCGACCAAATCACACGGCCGCCAGCGCGTCGTTCCAACTCTGAAACCGCGCGAGTTGATGCAAGACACCCCTGATTACGCCGGGGTTTGGCAGGCCCATGTTATCACCCTGTTCCCGGAGCTGTTTCCCGGTGTCCTTGGGGCCAGCCTTACCGGACGCGCGCTGAACGAGGGGCGTTGGCAGCTGCACGCACATGATCTGCGTTCCTATGGGTTAACCAAGCACCGCAATGTCGATGACACGCCCGCCGGGGGCGGCGCTGGCATGGTGTTGCGCGCCGATGTGGTTGGCCCCGCGATTGAGGCCGCCCAAGCAAATGCCGTCGGGCGCTGGCCGATCCTGTATATGTCGCCGCGCGGTCGCCGGTTTGATCAGGCGATGGCACGTGATTTGTCGGGCTGTGCGGGCGTCACCATGCTGTGCGGGCGATTTGAAGGGGTGGATGAGCGGGTGATCGAACGCTACGGCATCACCGAAATCAGCCTAGGCGATTTTGTGATGACGGGAGGCGAGCTGGCAGCACAAGCGATGATCGACGCCACCGTCCGTCTGCTGCCCGGCGTGCTGGGCAATGCAGAGAGCACGGTTGAAGAAAGCCACTCCGCAGGGCTGCTGGAGCATCCACAATACACTAAACCCGCCGAATGGCAGGGCCGTGCCATTCCCCCGGTGCTTATGTCTGGCAACCACGCCGAAATCGCCAAATGGCGCCGCAAAATGTCCGAGACGCTGACCAAAGAGCGTAGGCCCGATTTATGGGTTAAACGTGGGGATGCGGACTAAGTGAGGGGCTTGGCTGACTGGCATTCAGACCATCCAACCGTTCTCACAATCTCATTCAGTTCGCTGATCAGGCAAGTGGCCAAAGCTGATCGCCAGTCGGTTCCAAGCGTTCATCTGCGAAATGATCAGAGTCAAATCTACGACTTGTTGCTCTGAGAAGTGGGCTGACAGGGTCGCAAATAAATCATCTGGCGCACCATATTCCGAGATCAAAGTGACAGCTTCGGCCCAAGAAAGAGCCGCTTTCTCAACCTCATCAAAGAATGGACATTCTTGCCAAACGGCAAGGCAATCGAGCCTTTGCTGGGTTTCGCCTGCGCTTCTTGCCTGTGTGGTGTGTAGGTCCACGCAGTAAACGCATCCATTGATCTGAGAAACGCGCAGTTCGATAATCGCTCTAAGTTTCTCATCGATCGAGGGCATGTGGTTCTTGGCTTTTGCCATGCTGGCGATGGCGGGGCCATTTATCGAAACGTAATCGATGCGCTCAATCATTGTCTTACTCCCTGCGGTTTGAACCACTATGCGCGTTCCACCAATTATTGGCCAGTTTGGACAATAACCAGACCGCCCACCTCCCCCTTGATCCGCCGCTATAACCCCCCTATACCCCCGTTTGTCTGGAATCACATTCGTGGCCCCGGACCTTTGTGCTGTTTGCACAGCGCAAAACAAAGCAACGTTGATGCTATCTCCGGTGGGCTGCTGCGGCAGGCCCTTCAAAAAAGCCGAAGCTCTTGGATCGCAAACAACTTCGTGGGCCAAACCGCGAGCATCATAGGAGACGCGTCAGATGAACCTGATTGCACAGATCGAGGCGGAACAAATCGCCGAACTGGGGAAAGACATCCCTGACTTCCGCGCCGGAGACACCATCCGGGTCGGCTTTAGAGTCACCGAAGGCACACGTACCCGTGTGCAGAACTACGAAGGTGTGTGCATTGCACGCAACAACGGCCACGGCATTTCTGGCTCCTTCTGCGTTCGCAAGATTTCCTTTGGCGAAGGCGTGGAACGTGTGTTCCCACTGCATTCGACCAACATCGACAGCATCACCGTGGTCCGCCGCGGCCGTGTGCGTCGTGCCAAGCTTTATTATTTGCGCAGCCGTCGTGGTAAATCCGCGCGGATCGTTGAAAACACAGGCTATAAGCCTAAAGCGGCTGACAAAGCGTAAGGAGCGAACCGATGAAAACCGATACACATCCCGAATACCACACGATCAACGTCAAGATGACCGACGGTACGATCCTTCAGATGAAATCGACATGGGGCAAAGAAGGCGACCAGCTGTCGCTTGATATCGACCCTACAGTGCACCCAGCCTGGACTGGCGCTTCTGGCCGCCTTATGGACACTGGCGGACGCGTGTCGAAGTTCAAGAACAAGTACGCAGGTCTTGGCTTCTAAAGTCTCTACCTCTGAACAAGAAAAGGCGCGGTCCCGAGGGGCTGCGCCTTTTGCGTTTTGAGGGGAAACGTGACGGCCTATCGTGTTGTCACACTCCAAGTCGTAGTGTGACAACGACCGACCCAGCACCACCAGCTTGAGCGGCGCACCATTCACCCAACCAAGAACCTTGCCCATTCGGATGCGTGTTTTTTACATCGCATATGCGCCACACCCCATTAAACCCACGCCTGAACGCTTCCCAAATGTTCAAACCCCACATATAGTGGCGCGAATAAGGCCGCCCACCAAGGGCTGGCGACAGAGGGACAAGAGCATGGCGCATATTATCGTCGTCGGGAACGAAAAAGGCGGAGCGGGGAAATCTACGGTTTCCATGCACCTCGCCACGGCGCTGGCCCGTATGGGTCACAGCGTCAGCGCACTGGATCTGGACCTGCGGCAACGCACATTTGGGCGCTATGTGGACAACCGCAAAGCCTTCATGAAAGAATCCGGCCTCGACCTGCCCAGCCCCCAAGCACATGAGCTTCCTGAGATTGATCCCGCGACGCTAAAGCCCGGCGAGAACATCTATGATCATCGCCTTTCCGCTGCCGTGGCGGAATTGGAACCCAACAACGATTTCATTCTCATCGATTGCCCGGGTTCGCACACCCGTCTGAGCCAAGTTGCCCATTCGCTGGCCGATACGCTTGTGACGCCGCTGAACGATAGCTTTATCGATTTTGACCTGTTGGCGCACACCGATGCATCGGGCGAAAAAATCACTGGCCCGTCAGTTTATTCCGAGATGGTTTGGAATGCGCGGCAACTGCGGGCACAAGCCGGCCTGCCCCCCATTGACTGGGTCGTTGTGCGCAATCGCATGGGCGCACAGCGCATGGTCAACAAAGAAAAGATGGAGCACGTGATCAACGCGCTTTCAAAGCGCATCGGCTTTCGCATCGCGCCTGGTTTTAATGAGCGTGTTATTTTCCGTGAACTTTTCCCGCGCGGCCTAACTTTGCTGGATCTCAAAGACATTGGGGTCAAGCAGCTCAACATCTCGAATGTGGCTGCACGACAAGAATTGCGTGACTTGGTAAAGTCCCTGAACCTGCCCGGCGTTACAGCTGATTTCTAGGAACGACGCCGGCGCATCAGCACCCACAGGTTCGACATAAAGAGCGCGCCCAGCACAACAGCGCCGCCTATCAGCGCCCATCCCCCTGGGTCTTCACCCAACACGGCCCAAACCAACACGGGGGCGCACACGCTTTCAACCAGCACCAGCAACGACACTTCGGCGCTAGTAATATAGCGCGGCCCAAGTGCGAGAAATATCGAAGCAATCACAATGAACCCTGCGTGCCCGGCGAGCAGCGGTGCCACATCTACCGGCAGGTTCAATGGTGCCGCAAAGGGCGCGATCATTACTGCGACGGCCACGTAGGACATCGGCAAAGCTGCGACCATCGACACATGTTTGACCCCGCGCGCCGCTGTCAGGCCAGCCGCAAAGCAGGCGGAGACACCTACCGCCAACAGATCACCTTGCCACGAGGCACCTGCGGTCTCGCCTGAACCGTAGGCAATGATCCCCAGCCCCGCGACAACAGCAAGGATAGTCAGCACCATCCGCTGCGTGATCGGCTCACCTAGGAACATGCGACTGAACAGGCTCGCAAATATCGGCATCGACGCGATAATAAATACAACATTTGCAACCGACGTGAGGCTTATCGCCAGCACAAACAGCACACCGCTGATCCCGGTACAAACTCCGTAGATGATGCCGTTCCAGCCCGTCCCAAGCACTGCTTTGAACGGGCTAAGGCCTTGCAAGAGCAACATGCCAAGCCCGATAATCAGACCAGAGTTCAGCATCCGCCAAAACGCTATCGTCAGCGCATCCGCATCGATCAGACGCACAAACAAGCTGTCGGGAATAACGAACAACACGCCAAGTATAGTGATTAAAAGGCCTTTGGCGTGATCAGTCATCGGGTATCGGTGCCGGGTTTTAGGACCCGAGTAAAGCGCCTTCTAATCCGCGCCTAGCTTCAACAACGCCCGGCGCAGGATTTCCATCTCTTGCTCGGTAAACTGCGAAGCCAGTGCATTGTCATACCGCGCCGCAACCGAACTCAAATCGCTATACGCCTTGCGGCCTTGCGCAGTCAGCTCCAGATGTTCCACCCGGCGATCCCCTTTGTCGCGGGTGCGTGTCAGGAACCGTTGTTCGGCCAACCGTTGAACTGCACGGCTGATCTTTGTCTTGTGCATTTTGGCACGCGCACCAATGTCGCTGGCCGTCATCCGCCCATAAAGGCCCAGATGAAACAAAACCCGCCATTCAGTGCGCAACATCCCGTAGCGACCTTTATAGTGGCGCTGGAATTCAAGGCTTGATGCCTCAGCCGCTTGGTTGAGCAGGTAAGGGAGGAATTTAGTCAGATCAAACTTGGGGTCGGTCACAGACAAAGCTCGCTTCATTGTTACAAAAACAACTATTGCACAGCTACCAGATGGTCAAACCCTAGGTGGCACCCGCGCAAAATGCACCTCGCGTAGTTTGCTTAAATCGAAAGTGCGGCGCGGATGTCCGAGATGCAGCCCGTCAAACGAAACAACTTGGGCCAAACGTCCTGCCCAAGGCACTCGGCTCTCTTCTGGCGGGACCCATTGTCTCGAGTGCGTCTGGGTTTAGAATCGGAACGCGTCGGTTAACTTTGACTGCTTAACCCAATAGCAATGCCAACAATCTCTCGGTTACCCTACGGAACGAGGATGTAAATTTCTCGTTGAATTCCAAGTGGGCGGATTGCGAGACGGACAAACGCGCGACACTATAGGGGGTGCCAATGTCGTTTTCGGCCCAAAACCACCCGTACAGCGTAAATGTTAGCGCACACGGTACGCAAACATCTGCGGCTTGCCGCCCCGCCCTGCAAGGACCACTGACAAGATATACTTGACCTAATTGGCGTGACTGTTTGAAGGTTGCGCAGCACTTACCTATATAAGAGTGCAATACAGCAGATCACCTGCGTTATGAAACCTAGATCAAAACTAGGGCACGCGTTGCGGCACCTCTTACAACGCCGCGCCAACAGAGAGGAAGACCATGAATTTTACGTCCCGTACCGGAAAACCCCTACCGCAATCTGTACTCGACAGTGCAGAAGCTGCGAAGAAAGACCCAGTCAATCGCCGCGAATTCCTTGCGATCGCCAGCGCATTCGGCGCGACAGCTGCGACTGCATATTCAATGCTGGGTCTTGCAGCACCCGCATATGCAGATGGTCACAAAGAAGGTGGCACCGTTCGCATGCAACAAGAAGTGCGCGCACTCAAAGACCCACGCACATATGACTGGAGCCAGATCGCCAACTTCACACGTGGTTGGCTTGAGTATCTCGCCATCTGGGAAAACGACGGTACCTTCACACCAGCGCTGCTCGAAAGCTGGGAAATCAACGACGATGCGACCGAATATACTTTGAATGTTCGCAAAGGCGTCAAGTGGAACAATGGCGACGACTTTACTGCCGATGACGTTGCACGCAACATTACTGGCTGGTGTGACAAAGCACTCGAAGGCAACTCCATGGCGGGCCGTTTTGCTACGCTGATCGATGAGGCCACAGGCGTCGCAATCGAAGGTGCCATCGAAGTTGTGGATACCCACACCATCAAGCTGAACCTGCCACGTCCAGATATCACGTTGATCCCAGGCATGGCTGACTATCCTGCCGCCATCGTGCACAGCTCTTTTGATGCTGAAACGATGCTCGAAAACCCAATCGGTACAGGCGCTTATCTGCCAGAAACACTCGAAGTCGGTGTCAAAGCTGTGTTGGTCAAAAACGCTGACCACACGTGGTGGGGCACTGAAGTTTCGGGCGGACCCTACATCGACCGTCTGGAATACGTCGACTACGGCACCGATCCATCAGCTTGGATTGCTGCTGCAGAAGCCGAAGAGGTGGATGCTTTCTATTCCATGGAAGGCGAATTTATCGACATCATGAACAGCCTTGATGGTTGGCAGGAAAACACGATCGCCACAGCGGCGACAATTGTTATCCGTCCAAACCAATTGGCCGAAGTCGATGGCAAGAAGCCTTACGAAGACAAGCGCGTACGTCAGGCCATCGCAATGGCCGTGGACAACGGGATCCTGCTCGAGCTCGGCAATGCCGGGCGCGGTCTGGTCGCGGACAACCACCATGTTGGTCCAATGCACCCGGAGTTTGCAGAAATTGCACCACGCAAGGTTGATCCTGCCGGGGCAAAAGCGCTGATGGAAGAAGCCGGCATGGCTGACTACGAGCATGAGTTGATGTCTATCGACGATGCATGGCGCAAAGACACCACTGACGCTGTCGCTGCGCAATTGCGCGACGCTGGTATCAAGGTCAAGCGGACGATCTTGCCGGGTTCCACGTTCTGGAATGACTGGGCAAAGTATCCGTTCTCGTCGACCAACTGGAACGCGCGTCCTTTGGGCGTTCAGATCTGGGCACTTGCCTACCGCAGTGGTGAAGCATGGAACGAGTTTGGCTGGTCCAATGCAGAATTCGATGCTCTGCTGGAAAAGGCACTTGCCACACCTGACGTCGAAAAACGTCGTGCCATGATGGCCGAAGGTCAAGCGATGATCCAAGAAGAAGGCGTGACGATCCAGCCTTACTGGCGCTCGCTTTATAACCACACCAAGACTGGCCTTGTCGGTGCTGGACACCACATCGGGTTTGAATACCATCCTGCGCGGATGGCTTGGACCTAATAAAACCTACATAAACAATAGAAAGGGCTGCGTTCTTCGCGGCCCTTTTTCTTTGCGCATTCAGCCTCGTAAATAGCGCAGCAACGAGTCATGCCCCCACAACGCCAGATCATCCGTGGCAAACACGTCCAACGTCCGCTCGACCTCTTTGATCGGGATGCCTGCAATAACAGCCATGCAGCCTTGCGGTGGCAAACCGGCAAGAGCAGCGCAGAGGGCATCAACGTCAGCGCCACTGCTTGCGGTACCATCCGCAATCAAACCAGCACCGGCACAGGCCAACCCCAACGTCAGATAATGCACCGCATCTTTGTCCAACAATACGCCCCGCCTCAACTTTGCAAAATACGCCTCTTCCACGATCATGTCTTCGATCAGCGGATCAATAACCGCGCCACCGCCACCGGGATAGCGGTACCAGCCGACACCGACAGCACGGCCATGACGCCCCTCGCGCACCATCCGGTCAGTAACGAGCAACGGTGAAGCTCCTGCCGCTGTACGGCGCGCGTATCCACCCGTTAGCCCGGCAATATCTTGCGCGGCAAATAGACCCGTAGCGTATCCCGCAACTTTAAGCGCTGCATCCAACTCCCAAGGCAAAGCTCCCATCAGCAACAGACGGTCTCCCAGCGCCACAGCAGCGTCCAGCAATGCAAGCCCAGCAAAGCGATCGGCACCATTGGCACAGACAACAACTGCAAACCCCAGCTGATCAAAAAACCCCTTTGCTAAGGCAACATCCGCGCCAGACGCACAATCGAACGCAGCTTCGGCCAAGTCATCATGGAAATGGATCGGAATGGCACCAGTGGGAGCCTGAGATGGTGGCGACGGGCATAACCAAAGCGCGTCTGGCCAAGGCGGTCGCTGCAATGAGATCACAACATCAGGGGCCTGCAAAACAGTCTGATCTAGAACGACGTCGACATCTGGCAGCGCCCGAAACATGTGACGCAATCGCTCTGCCTCAAAGGTATCTTCAGCAGTGAACGTGACGCTTAGCCCAGCCTGCGCACAACGCTTCCCAAATCCTGAGAGCTCACTGTTCGTCACCTGTACCAAAACCGATTTAATAGCCGCCCTATCGTCGCCTAGCACGCGTTGCCGGCTCCTAAGAATTGCTTGGTTGAGATAATCGTCATCAGGTCATTGAGCGAGCTGCGCGGCGTCCGGTTGGAGGTATTTATCTGCGCTTCCGCTTTTTGATAAAGCGGTGTGCGATCTTCTAACAGCGCTTTCAACTGTGCCATTGCCGAGGGATTTCCCTGCATCGGCCGCAGATCACCTTGAGCGCGCACCCTCTGCATATGTTCGGCCGGGGTGGTGCGGATCCAGACGGTATGAAACCGCTCCAACAACCGACCATACGTTGCCTCCTCTGCAACGATCCCACCCGCTACGGCGAGGATCATCCGGTCATGCCGCAAAGCAACACGATCCAACGCATCGGCCTCCAGACGGCGGTATCCGTCGGTGCCATACATCGCCATCACATCTTTAAGCGGCATGCCGGTATCTGTTTCGATTTCCTTGTTGAGCTCGACAAAGGGCATGCCCAAAACGTCGCCCGCCATTGCACCCAACGTGGATTTTCCCGCACCGCGTAACCCGATCAGGCACACCCGTCCCGCCCGAAGCAGTGTAGGGTTTTGCGGCGACAGCATAGTACGGACCTGTTGCTGCATATCAGCCGGGGCCTGCCGATAAAGCGTTGCGACACGCGCAACATCACGGTCCCACGGAGCATCTTCGGCCAGCAACATCTCAATTTGCACATCCAACGCCCGGGCGACACGTTGCAGAAGCATGACAGATATGTTGCCCTCGCCAGCCTCAAGCTGCGCAAGATAGCGTGTCGAAACGCCAGACATCTCCGAAAGAGTGCGCCGCGGCAATCCCCGCGATTTGCGGGCTTCGCGGACCCGCAGGGCCAGCCGCGCGATCATCTGCGCGCCAGCATCGATGTCCGTAGAGGGATCAGTCAGATTTTTCATAAGAAGTATGATAGTGCAACATTTTGCAAACTCACCCCACAAACATCACATTATTTTGCATAAAGCTGGATTAATGGCCGTTTTTGATGTGGCACCTAACCCGCGCGGATCAACGGCTCGATCACCACGCGCAATTCGGCCGGAGCCGGTTGGCTTTTGAACGCATCTGCCACGGTAAAGACGCAGGTAAAGCTCCCCTCAAAGCAAAGCGTGCCATCCTGCCTCCCTTTCATCCCAAAGGTGATTGATTTTTCACCCAGCCTTGTCGGATAGGTTTCACACAACAGCGTGTGGCGCGGGGTCACGGGGCTCCGGAAATCCATCGATAGATTGACAAATGGCGTGCCAATATTGCGATCAACCTCAAGCTGGAACCAACCATCGCCCTCAAAATGATGTTCCCACCATGCATTGATTGCGTCGAGCGCGAACCACGGCAGGCGCGCAGTATAAGCGATCCGCGCAGGGTCGCAGTCACCCCAAGTTACATTGATCGGGTGCACAAACGGCGTATCAGTCATTCAGTAGGTTTCCACATGGTAGCGGCCATCTTCACGCATAGCATCGCGCAAGGCGGTCCATTGTTCGCCCATCGATTCAGCGATTGAAGTCATAGCCTTTTCGACGCCGTCTTCCATGCCGCGCAAGCCACAGATATAGATGTGGGTCTTGGCGTCGCTCAGCATCTCAGCAACCTCGTCCTGCTCAGCGATAATGCGGTCTTGGACGTATTCCTTGTCCGCATCCTCCAGTCGGCTGAACACCAAATGCTGCTTCAGCAAAGATTCCGGCACTTTTTTGAGAGGACCAAAATACGGCAAGCTGTTGGGGGTACGCGCGCCAAAGAACATCGTCATGCCACCTGACGCAGCAGCGCGCTGGCGTTGCATGGTAAAAGCCCGCATGGGCGCAGATCCGGTGCCCGTGCATATAAGCAGCATCCGCGCATCCGATGCATTGGGCATCAAGAATGTCGCGCCAAAAGGGCCGGTGACATTGACCGCGTCACCTTGCGCCAAATCGCATAGATAGTTCGAGGCCAAGCCGCCGTCTTCTCGCTTAACCGTCAACGAGATGTTTTTGTAGCCGGGACGCTCGCCATCGCGGGGGCTCGAGACGGAATAAAGCCGCGGCAGATGCGGCTTGCCGTCGGCATCCTCACCAGGAGGAATGATGCCCACCGATTGCCCTTCTAACACCGGAAAGGGCAATGCACCGGGATCAAGGATAATGTGGCGCACGTCATGGTCAGGATCATCGGTCAGTCGGTAGTTGCCTTGAACACTCATCTTCGCGGGCTTGCCTAGGGTGTACATATTGACGACAGGCTTGCCCGCACTGACAGGCGCGCGGGCCTTGCCACCGGCCCCCTTATGCGCTTCGGCAAGTAAAGCAGCCACCGGATCATCAGCGGCTTCACCCGCAGATGTGGGTGCTGCCTCAATATCTTGTTGACCCGGCAGCTCTTCCATCTCGTATTGCTCTGCCAAGCTATAGGGGGTGGCCACAACACGCCATTCATCGATCGAACCTGTAGGGCAAACTGGGACGCAATCCATGCAAAAATTGCACAGATCAGCATTCACCACGACGTTGTTATCGTCATGCTCAATCGCGTTAAGTGGACAGGTCATTTCACAAGTATAGCACCGGATACAGATTTCCGGATCGATGAGGTGCTGTTTGACAGGCGTATTCATATCGCTCCTTTAAAACATCCCGTTCGCATGGGCGCTATGTTCCGGCAAGGTCTGCAAAACATCCCAATGCTCAACAATCTTGCCGTTGGCGTCAAAGTGGAAAATATCGATGCCCGCATATTCTTCGTCTGGCCAGACCTGATGACAGTGCAACACAACGAAATCACCCTCACCAACCACGCGCTTCACCTCAACCCGCTTGCCCGGATACTCCGCCGCCATCTTTTCAAAATATGCGATAAAGCCCTCTTTGCCATTCGCCACATGTGGGTTGTGCTGGATGTAGTCGTCCCCCACATAAGCCGCGATCGCCTCTCGCGGTTCGCAGGCGTTGAACATCTGCTCATAGAAAGCCACCGCATTAGCTTTGTTTGCCTTAATATCTGGCATGGTCATCTCCTTGTATCAGCGCGCCAGCGGGTCGTGCCGCGCTGAACCCCGCGACTATGCCATGTGCAGCTGCACGTACTCAAAATCACCCGGCTTATTATCGATACCCACTTTTGGTGCCGCAATCCACGATGCGTATTTGCCCGGCTCGTAGCAAGGCTTCATCAAGGATTGGATGTAATCGCCATCCGCTTTGGTCGGCAGCCATTCCGGTTG
The DNA here is from genome assembly GCF_003352085.1 of Sulfitobacter sp. SK012. NCBI lineage: Bacteria > Pseudomonadati > Pseudomonadota > Alphaproteobacteria > Rhodobacterales > Roseobacteraceae > Sulfitobacter > Sulfitobacter sp. SK012. Next base: position 531,967 of record NZ_CP025804.1, on the reverse strand, counting down.
GCGTTTTTGCCATTCATCAGTGGAAATGATCTCGCCATCAGGATCCACAGCAACCTCCGAGAAAACACCGATCTGACGGTGAAAGCCCTCATGCGGCAGCTTTAGTGCAAATTCGATTCCAGATTTTTGGATTAACTTGTTCCAGCGGCCCACGCCGCCCGCGGCATCGCGCACATAATCGTCACGCAGACGCATGTTAATCGCTGTCAGGGCCGGCACGTCTTCGGTCAGGATTTTCCCGTCCTTGATCGAAGTCACCGGATAGGTATCCCCCTGCAACTTGTGATCATCATCGATCCGCATCTCCATGTAGCGCCCTTTGATGCCGTAGTTGAACGCATTGGCCGCGTTGGTCGAAACCTCCCGACCAAACAGATCAAGGCTGAGTGTATAATGCAGGTTCAACTTTTTCTGGATCGTTGGCAGGTCAATCACCCCGAGATCACGGATTTTATCAATGTCGTATGGGTCCGTGATGCCATTCGCGTTCATCGCCTCCAGCGTCGCTTGAATCGTACGTCCCACACCGGTTTCGCCCACAAACATGTGGTGTGCCTCTTCGGTCAGCATAAAGCGGCACGTGCGTGACAACGGATCGAACCCCGATTGCGCAAGGCTTTCGAGCTGCATCTTACCATCGCGGTCTGTGAAATAGGTGAACATGAAGAAAGAAAGCCAGTCCGGCGTTTCCTCGTTGAAGGCACCCAGCATACGCGGGCTGTCCTCGGATCCCGAAGACCGGACCAGCAGATCATCCGCTTCTTCGCGGCCATCACGGCCAAAGTACTTCTGCAGCAGATAGACCATCGCCCAAAGGTGCCGCCCCTCTTCGACGTTCACCTGGAACAGATTGCGCATGTCATAAAGCGACGGGGCGGTCAGGCCCAAAAACCGCTGCTGTTCAACCGACCCCGGCTCTGTGTCGCCTTGGATCACGATCAAACGCTTGAGCATGTTACGGTATTCGCCTGGCACCTCCTGCCACGCAGGCTCGCCCAGATGCTCACCCATAGGAATTTTACGATCTTCAACCTTCGGAGCCAACAAGACACCCCAGCGGTATTCCGGCATCTTAACGTAGTCGAATTTCGCCCAGCCTTTGGGGTCCACGCTGACGGCGGTGCGCAGATAAACCATGCTCTCTTGGAAATTCTGCGGGATCAGGTCGTTCCACCAGTTGATATAACCGGGATGCCATTTCTCCAGCGCCTTGAGCACTTTCTTGTCCTCGCTCAGCCCCACATTGTTAGGGATTTGCGTGTCATAGCTTACGTTAATCAGATCCAGCATTTTAATTCTCCTGTTTGAAGAAGGGCGCAAAGCCCCGTCCGTCACACACGTTCCATGTTGTATTTACCGCGCACGCCGGTGCCATAACGCTGCAATGCACCGTCGTCACCCACAGCGTTGGGGCGTTGAAAAATCCAGTTCTGCCACGCGGTCAATCGGCCAAAGATCCGCGTTTCCATCGTCTCTGGGCCGGCAAAACGGAGATTGGCCTCCATGCCGGTCATTGCATCCGGAGAAAAGCTTGCCCGCTCTTCCATGAACAGCCGCACTTCGTCTTCCCAATCGATATCGTCGTAGGCGTAAGTGATCAGACCCAACTCTTCGGCATCATCCGCCTCAAGCGGCGTCCCGGTTGAGCTCTTCAGTTTCTCAACCTGCTCTGGTGTGCCCAGAAAGCGCGTCTCCAACCGGGTCAGATCATTGCCCATTGGGTAGTTGCCAAAATTGCCCAAGGACATCGTGATCACCGCAGTCTCGCGATTGTCGCCTTCAAAATCTTCGAGCATCATATAGCTACGATCGACGGCCCACAGAAGTTCGGCCAAAGGCCCGGCAAAACAGCTGCCATGCTCGACAATTGCCACCAGACTGCGCGAGGTCATATCCACCCGCTTCAGCACACGCTTCCAGTATTGCAAAACTTCGCGCGCCAGCCAGTGATCTTTGTTGTCCAACATCAACGCCTCATGAGCCATGACGCGGCTTGGGTCGCCTTGGGTCTGAAATTCGATCAAACCTAGTTCTTTTTCATTGTTGCGAAGGTGTAAAATCGCGTCGTCTAACTCGCGGGCACAGCGCAAGATCCACGCCTCGGCCCCTTCCGCCTCAAAGGCAGCCATATTCGGGGGCGCGTCCGCATCCGGCCCTTTGACCGTGACAGTCGCGCGTCGACCGCCGCGGTCCAGCGTCACTTCCACCGACGAATAGCTCACGCCATCTTCAGAAAAACTGCGTGTCAGCGGGGTCAAGATGATCCCTTCCGCTACGTCCGGTTTGTCAGACGCCGCAGCCATTTCACGCGCCCGCACCACCACTGTTTCGTCAAATTTCGAGTTTGGGATTACTTCATCCACCAACCGCCATTGAACGGCCCGTTTGCCCTTCACGCCTTCTTCGGTCGCACAGAATACATCCGCCAGATCGCGCCGCACTTTGCGCTTGTCCGTCACACGGGTCAGCCCGCCAGTACCGGGCAAAACGGCAAGCAGTGGCACCTCAGGAAGCGACACAGACGACGTGCTGTCGTCGGTCAGCATGATGTGATTACACGCCAACGCCAATTCATAACCGCCCCCCGCACAGGCCCCTTTGACCGCGCAGATATAATTCTGACCGCTATCAGCCAGCGCTGTTTCAAAGGTGTTGCGGGTCTCATTTGTGAATTTGCAAAAATTGACCTTATGACTATGCTCCGCCCCGCCCAACATGCGGATATTCGCACCTGCGCAAAAGACCTTTTCCTTGGCCGACTGCATCACCACAACCTTGACCTGCGGATGCTCGAAACGCATCCGCTGCACAACATCGGCCAGTTCAATATCTACTCCCAAATCGTAGCTGTTCAGCTTAAGTTCATAGCCCTCAAACAGCCCACCGTTTTCGTCCACATCCATATATAGGTTCGCCACCGGCCCATCATACGCGACTTTCCAATGGCGATAGCTGCTGGGGTTTGTTTGAAAATCGATGACTTTGGTCATGGGTGTGTCCTTTTTCGGGTAACTGCCCTGCTGTATTATAGTTCTAAATTCTTAGTGGTAAACGGAGCCATTTATGCAATAAGACGCATTATAATTCAGTTTAATGCACTATATCTCAGCCTTTGCTGCGGATCGGGTCTGTCTCAACTCATCCAGCAAGGCACCTTGCTCCACCCCCATGATCAGATTCGTGCCCCCTAGCTGCGCGATGTGAGCCTCAACAATATCACAAAGCCGGAGCGCCGCCTTTGGTCGTTCCATCAACAGCTTGAGCCGGGCATTCGCCAGCTGGATCAACGCCTGAACTATTTCACGCTCGGGCGAGGCAGGCGTTGTGACCAACCAAACAGCTTCAAGCACCTCGTGACATTCCCAGAAAAATCCAGCATCAAAATACGCCCGGCCGATGGCAAAGGCTCGGCTCTCCGCCAGATTTCGCGGGGACATTCCGGGCTTCACATCCGCCTTTTGCGCGTCAAAGTACCCCTCGGGGTGCCGCGCATTCAGGCCCGGCACATAGGCGTAGGGTGGCCAGGAAATTCCCCCTTGTTCAGCCAAAACGAGCCTCTTCACGCTCCAACCGATCCAGCCGTGCTGTAAACGCGGTGATCGCTTCCAACGTTTGTGCGGGTTGATCAAGGTGAGGACTATGCCCGCAGCCCTCAAGCAGTACGATTTCAAGCGGCGAATAGATGCGATCTTCTATTTCTGAAATCTGTGCAGTCGTGCCGTATTCATCGCCAAGCCCTTGGATCGCAAGTACCGGAATGCGCCAATGGTCAATGTTATCCGCGACGTTCCAATTGGCGATAAACCCAGGATCGGTCCAGACGTCATGCCAACCATTGAACGTCACGTCGACATCCGCGTGATACGGAGCAAGCCGCTCGCGTAGATCGCCGGTTCGGTAGGTATCACCGACAACTCGGATCGCATCGATCCCGCTTGTTTCCGCAAAGAAATGCGGTGCCATCAGGATCAACCCCCGCACCCGCATGTCCGACACTGACCCCCCATAGATCGCAGCAATGGTGGCCCCGTCTGAGTGCCCCAACAGCACGGCTTGGCTGACCCCGACTGCATCCATAACCGACCCCAGAACATGAGCTTCTTGGGTCATGTAATCTAGCGGACGCGGCAATGTGGCGAGCTCTGACTGGCCATATCCCGCCCGGCTATAGGCCAAGACGCCAAAACCGGTAGCATCCACCAGTTTTTGCGGCAGGTCGCGCCACAATGCCACTGATCCCAATCCTTCATGCAACAACACCAACGTCGGGGCCTGCTCAGGGGTTGGGCCCCAGCATCGATATTCCAAGGCGTGTCCGCCGGCCTTAAGTGTTGCACCTGCCGCCTGTGTCCAGCTCGCCATTAGTTGCCCTCTCGAAGTTTGAAACGCTGTATTTTACCCGTCGCCGTCTTGGGCAATTCGTCGACCACGTCGATCCAACGCGGATATTTCCATTTGCCGATTTTATCTTTCACATGCGCTTTGAGTGCCTCGATCAGGGCATCGTCGGATTGACCTGTCTGCAGCACAACAAACGCTTTTGGCTTCTCCAGGCCATCCGCGTCACGCTTTGCGACAACGGCGGCCTCTAGCACCGCCTCGTGCCCGGCCAACGCGCTCTCGACCTCAAAGGGAGACAACCAAATGCCTGACACCTTGAACATGTCATCTGTGCGCCCACAGTAGATCAGCCGCCCATCGGTGCGGCGTTCGTATTTGTCGCCAGTGCGGGTCCAAATGCCCTCAAAGGTCTGGCGCGTCTTGTCACGTTGGTTCCAATAACAATTGGCCGCAGATGCTCCACTGACCAACAACTCACCAACTTCACCGGGAGGGACCTCAGCACCCGTCTCATCCACCAGTCGCAGATCATATCCCGGCACCGCCACTCCCGACGTCCCATAAACTACATCACCGATACGGTTGCTGAGAAAGATATGCAGCATCTCAGTTGAGCCAACACCATCCAAGATCGCCACACCTGTGTGTTTTTCCCAACGGGTACCGACATCTTCCGGCAACGCCTCCCCTGCCGAGATGCACAGTCGAAGCGGCGTGTCGGGCACGCCAGCCTTGTCCATTTCGGCCACCATCGCAGCAAAGAGCGTCGGCACACCGCAAAAAAGCGAAGGTTTATGCGCGTCCATCGTCGCAAGCATATCCTGCGGGGTTGGACGACCAGCAAACAACACCGTCGTCGCACCAACCGAAAGCGGGAAAGTCATCGCATTGCCAAGCCCATAGGCGAAAAAGAATTTGGCCGCCGACAACACGACTTCGTCTTCACGGATGCCAAGCACCTGCGCGCCGTAAGTATCCGCAGTCGCCTGCAGGGCTGAGTGCACATGCGCCACGCCCTTTGGCTGTCCGGTGGAGCCCGAGGAATAGAGCCAAAACGCGACCTCATCCGGATTGACCGGGATCGCGGATTGCGCGGGCGCTTCGTCGATAAAGCTATCGTAGGTCGTTGTTCCTTCGGGCGCATCGCCAATGACGATCACATGTCGCAGATAGGGATTATCAGCCAACAAGGGCTCGACCGTCAGCCAAAGTGCATCGGAGATAAACAGCGCCGACGCACGCGCGTCGCGCAATATCATGTCATAAACGTCTGTGCCCAACAGCGTGTTCAGCGGCACGGGGATCACCCCGGCCTTGAGTGCGCCCCAGAATATTTGCGGAAATTCGACTTGGTCCAGAACCAGCATCGCCACCCGCTCTTCGGGCCTGATGCCAGCACGCGCCAACGCGCCTGCGACCTGCCCAGATCCGTCAGCGAGTTGGGCATAACTTAGGCTGCGCCCTGTTTCGGCTTCCAGATACGCGGCTTTTTCACCACGTCCCTCATCCAAATGGCGGTCCACAAAGAACCGCGCGGCGTTTGCCTCAGCCGTCAGCATAGATCTGCATCCCCACCCTAAAAGAGGCTTTATGATGCACATTGCGGCAGAAGGTCGCAATGCACATCACCGCGGTCTGCACTTTAGTGCAGATCACCCGCCAAGGATGAAGAGCGTTATTGACGGGAACATCACCAGTATCACCACACGCACAATGTCAGAGCCTACGAAATACATCACCGCTTTGTAGGTCTCAGTCATCGGAGTTTCGCGGTCCATCGCGTTGATGATAAATAAGTTCATTCCCACAGGTGGCGTAATTAGCCCCACCTCAACCACAATGAGCACGAGGATACCGAACCAGATCGCAACATGTTCTGGCGTCATGCCGAAATCCATCGCTGAGATCACTGGAAAGAAGATCGGCACGGTCAGCAGGATCATCGACAGGCTGTCCATCAGGCACCCAAAGATCAGGTAGAAGACAAGGATGATCGAAAGCACCAGCCAAGGGCTGTAGCCTTGGTTCACAACCCAATCGGCTAGAAATTGCGGCACGCCCGACAGGGCAAGAAATCCGTTATAGAATCCAGCACCCAACACGATGAAAAAGATCATCGCCGTCGTCTTGGCAGTTCCTAACAGGCTGTCGCGCAGCACCGCCCAGTTTAGGCTGCCGGACACCAACGCCACCAACCCCGTGCCCGCAGCCCCGATCGCGGACCCTTCGGTCGGGGTAAACCAACCCAGATAGATGCCGCCGACAACAACGAAAAAGATCACCAAGACCGGCCATGTATCAGCCAACGCACGGAACCGCTCAGCCATGGGAATTGGCGGCCGCGTGCCCGCTGCATCAGGGTGCAGGCGCACATAAATCGAGATGGTGATGATGTAGCCTATCGCCGCAAGGATCCCCGGCACAAAGGCGGCGAGGAACAGCTTGGCGATGTTCTGCTCGGTCAGGATCGCATAGATAACCAAGATCACCGAAGGCGGAATTAGAATGCCCAGTGTGCCACCGGCCGCCAACGTCGCGGTCGAAAAGCCACCGGAATACCCATAGCGGCGCAACTCTGGCAGGGCGACTTTGGACATCGTTGCCGCTGTTGCCAATGAACTGCCACAGATCGCGCCAAATCCAGCACAGGCCCCAACAGCGGCCATAGCGACACCACCCCGGCGGTGGCCCAGAAAGGACTCTGCGGCTTTGAACAAGGCATTCGACATGCCCGACAACGTTGCAAATTGCCCCATCAACAGAAACATCGGAATGATGCTGAGCGAGTAATTTGAGAAGGTCGTGTAGGTCTCGGATTTCATCTTGGCCAATAGTGGTGTGGGATTACCCCCCATCGCCATGAACCAGCCCCCAAACCCACAAAGCAACATCGCAAGCCCGATGGGTGCGCGCAAAAACACCATCAACAAAAGGACAGGGAAGGACCAAAAGCCCAGCTCTAGGTTTGTCATGTCAGTGCCCTCCGGTTTCGGACGGCAGAAGGTTGCGGTTTTGGACCGCTTCCGCGAAACGCATAATAGCGCAGTAGATGCTGACAATCACCGCAACGACCCCTGCTGCAAAACTCAGCGCATAGGCCCACCACACCGGAAACTGCAAAAAGAATGTGGTCTGGCCATTGCGAATATAGCGCTCCATGCCGCTGAACAGCTGCACGATGATCAGCACAATCACCGCGGCCAGAACGACCTCCCAAAAGGCCGCGATCCAACGGTTCGCGCGTGCTGGTAGGAACGACGTAAAGACATCGACATTCGCATGCGCGCCAAGCAGCTGGCACAGCGGCAAGAAAGAGAAGATTGAAAAAGCGACACCCGCCTCAAGCAATTCGTAATTGCCACGGATTTCGGAAACGCCAAGGTTCAACACGAAATTCGAAAACCCGGCCATTTGTTCTTGGAAAAAAGTCTGATGCATCAACTTGTTGATCGCACGGCCCGAAATGGACAGCGTTGTCATCACGATCAAAATGATCAGAACGCCCCCTCCCAACAAAGCAGTAACCCGGGCAAGGGTCTGGATCGCGCGATGCATGTGCTGTCTCCGGTCTTGGACGTAAAAATAGGCCTGCGCCGCGTATGACGGCACAGGCCCGATTTAAGAGAATAGCACTTAAGGCTGGTAAGCATCCATCAGGCTGCGCGCTTCGTCGATGAGCGCCTGGCCGTCGATACCTTTATCGCTCATCTCAGCAAGCCACTTGGCATAAACTGGTTGTGATGCGTCAATCCAAACCTTGGTTTCAGCTTCATCCAGCGTCACGATGTTGTTGCCTGCATCCGCGGCCAGCTTGCGTGCTGGAGCATCAGAATCAGCTTGCGTGCCGCCTGCAAAGACTGAGAATTCCAGACCTGAATTGTCGTCGATCACCTTTTTCAGATCATCAGGCATGCCCTCATAGCGGTCCTTGTTCATCGCCAGAACAAAGGTCAGCGTATAAAGTGCGTTACCTGTGAATTCAGTGTGGTTTTTGACCAGCTCAGGAACCTTGAGCGCGGCTGTGACTTCCCACGGAATGGTCGTGCCGTCGATGACACCTTTGCTCAGGCCCTCTGGGATTGCCGGAACAGGCATCCCAACCGGCGCAGCCCCGACTTCTTCGAGCAGAGCATTGGCAAGGCGGGACCCGCCGCGGATTTTAAGGCCTTGCATGTCAGCAGGCGTGCGGACTTCTTTGTTGGTGTGGATCAGGCCGGGACCGTGAACCCAAGTACCAAGAATATGCACATCCTTGAACTCGCCATCCTTCATGTTTTTCTCAAACATCTGCCAATACGCAGAGCTGGCCGCGCGGGCGTCAGACACCATGAATGGCAGCTCAAACACTTCGGTCGACGGATAACGACCCGGCGTATAGCCCACCACAGTCCAGACAATGTCGGCAACGCCGTCAATGGCTTGGTCCATCAGCTCTGGCGGCGTGCCGCCCAGCTGCATGGAGGGGTAGCGTTCAATCTTAATACGGCCTTCGCTGGCGGCTTCGACTTTATCAGCCCAGACATCCAACACCAGCTTGGGCACATTGGCCTGCGGTGGCAGGAATTGGTGCATCCGCAGCGTGACGTCTTGGGCCAGTGCCGGGGCAGCGCCGAGGCCGAGGGCGAAAGCCGCAGCACCTGCAAGGCCAAATAGTTTTCTACGTGTCGTCATGATATCTTCTCCCTAGGGTCCTTATCGGCGGCGTATTATGTCGCTCAGGCCCTTTTTGATCTCGTTTTACTGCTTACAGCGTCGCACAGCAGCCGCGCTAAATACTCTCCCGCTAGAGAGCATCCTGACCGACGCACAAAGCCAAGACAAGCCGCAAGGCGCACTAACGCACCAAATACAAGTTACAAACAGCGTCTAGGAGAGGTCCCGCGCGCCCAAGAATCAGAGCTGATCGCTTGAAACTATTCACTTAAGGCACGGGGTTTGATGGTGGCGTTACCTGGATTTGAACCAGGGACCTAACGATTATGAGTCGTTCGCTCTAACCAACTGAGCTATAACGCCATCGGCGCGATGGCTATGCCAGCACCAGCCTTGCGTCAAGGCCCAAATCCTCACAATAGCCATCATATGGCACTGCACCCGCGAATACAGAACGCTGCCACCACCAGTCATGTCGGTGTTGGGCTAGAATCGAAGCCAAATTGGATCAAATCCACTTGGCCATGGGCGGCAAGCTCATCAGCACCGCATTGGCGTCATGGCCAGTCTCAAGGCCAAACTTCGTGCCCCGATCATAGACCAGATTATACTCCGCATAGAGGCCACGGTGGACCAGTTGCGTCTCTTTCTCTGCGTCGGTCCACGGTTGCGGCTTTCGTTTCTCAACAAGCGGGACGTAGGCTGGCAAGAACGCACGGCCGATGTCCTGCGTCAGCGCAAAGTCCGCTTCCCAATCACCTGTATTGCGATCATCCATAAAGATGCCGCCGACACCTCGCGCCCGATTGCGGTGCGGAATATAGAAATACTCGTCCGCCCAAGCTTTGAGCTTGGGGTAAAGATCATCACCATGCGGATTCAAGTACTCCGCTTGCGTCGCGTGAAAATGCGCAGTGTCTTCATCATATTCGATACACGGGTTCAGGTCCGAACCACCGCCAAACCACCACGCGCCAGGGGTCCAAAACATACGAGTGTTCATATGGACCGCGGGCGCGTGCGGGTTTTGCATATGCGCGACCAGCGAAATACCCGAAGCCCAAAACCGCGGGTCGTCTTCCATGCCCGGCACACCGCGCGCCGCCATCGCCTGTTGCGCGCGCGCCCCCAAAGTCCCGTAGACGGTCGAGGTATTAACGCCGACCTTTTCGAAAACGCGGCCCCCGCGCATGACGCTCATCACACCGCCGCCGGCATCTGACCCATCATCGCTGCGGCGCGTGGTTTCAGTGATTTCAAATTGACCGGGCACTTGGTCACAAAGCGGACCCTTATCATGGCCCTCTTCAAAGGCTTCAAAGGCGGCGACGATATCATCGCGCAAGCCGCAGAACCATTCAGCCGCGCGGGCCTTTTCAGTGTCAAACGTCTGTGTCATCTCCGTCTCCCGCGAATTTTGATCAATGCGCCGGCGCGGATACAGGATCCAGCAGCGACCGACCGCCATCAACCACCATCACTTCACCCGTCACGAAAGCGGAACTGTCAGCCGCCAAAAATTGCACCACTTCGGCCAATTCGGACGGTGCCGCGATACGGCCCAGCGGCGTATGTTTGCGAATGTCATCGCGCCATTCACGGTTTTCGGCGACAGAAGCCATCAAAGACGCGCTCATGACCGATCCAAATGCCACCGCATTCACCCGGATCCGGTGCGGGGCCAGCGTCAACGCCATAGACCGCGTCATCTGCTCCAACGCAGCGGCCGCAATGGAATATCCCATCAACTCTGGCCGAGTCTGGCGCGACGCGACAGAACTTAAGTTGATGATCGAGCCGACTTGCCCCTCAGGCTGGTCTTCGGCCTGTTTGATCATGCGCCGCGCAACCTGCTGTGACAGATGCAGCGCAGTCATCAGGTTTTGCTCCAACAGGACCCCGACTGAGGTGTCATCGACGTCCAACGCATCTGTCAGCATCACCTGCCTTGAGGCATTGACGAGCACATCAACTTGTTCAAATGCATCGATCGTAGCCGATATAAGGTTGGCGATCGTCAAACGCTGCCGCAAGTCACCCGCAAAAAACCGGATATTACCTTCGTCTGTTGGTTTTCCGAGTTCCGCGATCAGCTTCTTTTCATCCATATCGGCGCACATAACATTGGCACCTTGGTCGGCAAAAAGTCGTGCAATCGAAAGGCCGATACCGTTGGCAGCCCCTGTAACGATCACTGTCTTACCACTGATGGAAAATGACATTCGCCTCTCCTTGCGTTAGCGCCGCTTGGCCGTTGGGCGGGATGCGTGAAACAGCTTGAACCGCGCGTCGCCACCAATTTCTTCGACCTTTAAAAACCGGGCCTTGAGCTCTGTTTCATAGGGCAAATGGCGGTTCGCCACCATCCACAGATCGCCATGCGATGACAAAATCTGGGCCGCGGCGGCCACAAAGGCCTGACCAATCTGCGGCTCTGCGGCGCGACCGGTGTGAAATGGGGGGTTCATCACAACGCAATTGACGCTGCGCGCTGGCTTCCAGGCGGTAGCATCTGCCCAATGAAATTCCGCGCGGTCGTCCGTCACATTATGGCGTGCACATTCCAGCGCGATGTGGCTCGCCTCAACCAGATGTACGGCTTTGATTTCCGGCCGGGTCAGAATGTGAGCGGCAAGGTATCCCCAACCGGCCCCCAAATCGACAACTTCTGGTCCCAGCTTCTCCGGCAAAGCCTCGATCAGCAGCGCTGAGGCCAGATCAACACCGTCTGCGGAAAACACCCCCGGTGCCGTCCAAAATCCGCCTTCGGTCTGGGAAGGCCCTTGAGCCCAATCGGCAAAGCAATCCGCGGCAGGTGCCGAGATCCAGAACATCTTGCCGTGTCCCTTAGAAATGGGCCCATACACTGTGACCCGTGTACGCATTTCTCGCAACAGACTGTCAGCACCGTCCGTTTTCTGACCGTCGATCACCACGGGCCCATCACTGACAGAACATGCTTCGGCGATCAGGGCCCGGGCCTCGGCCTTTGCACGAGGCAGACTAACCAACGCAGCCGCATACCGTCCTTGGGCGGAGGTGGCCACGTCATAGCCACGCGCAACCCATCCGTCATGGTCGGGTTTGAAACCTTCGATAATTTGCGCGCGATCTTGCGGTATTCCATCAAGGTCTGCGTCACGGGGCGGCTGAAATACCGCGATCTTGCCCTCTTCAGGCCACTCTAGGCCGCCTCCATCAAGGGCCAGCGGCAGGCGCGCATCCAGCATGCGTTATTCTTCTTTTTCCATAGTGCATTGCAGCGGGTGCTGATGACGGCGCGCGAAATCCATGACCTGAGTCACCTTGGTCTCGGCAATCTCGTGGCTAAAGACACCGACAACAGCCAACCCCTTTTTATGCACAACCAACATAATTTCAAACGCTTGCGCGTGGTTGAGACCGAAGAAACGCTCCAACACGTGAACGACAAACTCCATTGGCGTGAAGTCATCATTCAGCAGCATCACCTTATAAAGAGGTGGCCGCTTTGTCTTGGGCTTGGTCATTGTCAGAATCGACGTGTCAACGTCGTCATCATACTTGTCAGCCATCATATGTGGTTCGTGGTGCATTGCTGCTCCGAAAAGTGAGGTTTTATATGAGTCGCGCAAGCGTCTATATAACGTGGGCCAGCATTTTTGAAAGAGGCCCGTTCCAGATGTCCCGCCAGTTAACCACCATTGGCTTTGATGCCGACGACACGCTTTGGCACAATGAACGCTTCTTTGCGCTTACTCAGGATCGTTTTGCCGACCTATTGGCCGACCATACAGATGCCGACACCCTAATGGACCGATTGCTGGCTGCAGAGCAGCGAAACCTACCACATTATGGCTTTGGCATCAAAGGCTTTACCCTATCGATGATTGAAACCGCAATCGAGGTAACGGATGGCCGCCTGCCTGGTAGTGTGATCGCCGAGCTGTTGGAAGCTGGGCGCGAAATGCTAAGTCACCCGATTGACTTGCTGCCTCATGCTGCGGAAACGGTTGCGGCCCTAAGCGGCACCTACAAAGTTGTCCTGATCACCAAGGGCGATCTGCTGGACCAAGAACGCAAGCTGGCGCAATCGGGCCTTGGCGATGCGTTTGATGCGGTCGAAATCGTCTCTGCCAAAACGTCAGAAACCTACATACGGATCTATGACCAACACGGCGACGGTGCGGCGCAGGGGTTGATGGTCGGCAATTCCATGGCTTCCGATGTGCTCCCAATGATCGCCGCAGGCGGCTTGGGCGTGTTCGTACCACACGGGTTAGCTTGGGCTATTGAACATGCAGAAGCCCCCGATCACCCTGGATTTCACGAGATTGCAGATCTGTCCGCCTTACCTGCGCTGGTGGCGAATTTAACTTGAATCACCCTCGCTCTCAAACAGGGCAATAGCGCCCAAGTCCTGCCACATTCCTGACACATTACCCTAGCTGGTAGGCTCCCTCCAAACATGCGCTAAATATGGAATGCAACAACGCCAAACTTTCGTTGTTTCCTCATATTCAGTGGGTTTATCGAAAATCCGACCTGTGCTAGATTCTGGGTAATAAAAATATGGCCAGTCGAATAATCGGCGGTCTGAGGCAGAAAAAAGGCAGTTATTATGAAGGCGCGGCGCGTTCAGCCGGCCCGTTTCGGGCTAATTATTCTTGCGGCATTGTGGATTCTCGTTCTGGTTCCTTTGAGTGCCAGAGCTGCTCCCTATGCGGCGCTTGTCATTGATGCTCGGACTGGCGAGGTGCTGCATTCACGCAATGCCGACACCCGACTGCATCCGGCCTCCCTTACCAAAATGATGACCCTCTACATCGCCTTTGAAGCGATTGAGCGTGGCGAGATTTCACTCGACACCAAGGTCAAGATTTCGTCCCACGCCGCCTCCGAGCCTCCCTCAAAGCTGGGTCTAAGGTCGGGTCAAACGATCTCCTTTCGCTACCTTATCCGCGCAGCATCGGTGAAATCAGCCAATGACGCGGCCACAGCCATCGGTGAAGCGCTCTCTGGATCAGAGGCAAAATTTGCCCGCCGCATGAACCGAACCGCCAAAGCACTAGGGATGACCCGCACCACGTTCAAGAACGCCCACGGCCTGACCGAAAGCGGACATATGTCCAGCGCCCGCGATATGACCACGCTAGGCCGGCACGTGCTCTATGACTATCCGCAGTACTATAACCTGTTCTCGCGCACCTCGACGGATGCTGGCGTTCGCAAAGTCAACAACACCAACCGCCGCCTACTGGCCGCTTACAAGGGTGCCGACGGGATCAAGACGGGCTACACCCGTGCCGCTGGGTTTAACCTTGTTGCATCGGCGCAGCGTGGCGACGAACGCGTGATCGCTACTGTCTTTGGCGGCAAATCAACGGCACAGCGAAATGCCCGCGTGGCCGAGCTGCTAGATATGGGTTTCCGCCGCTCACCCAGCCGCGCACCAATCCGCAAGACCAGGGTGCCAAACCTTGCAAGCATTGCCGATACACCTTCTCAGTCCACCACCGCAGCGACGGCTAGTGGCAAAGGCAAGACCATCCGTTTGGTTGGCGCAGTCAAAACGTCCAAACGGCCAAAGGTCCGCCCCGGCAACCAAGTTGAGGTCGTCGTGGCCACCGCAGAACAGCCAAACGCAACGAGCACGATCTTGACCGCAGACATCAACGCGGCCCTCATTGAAGCCCAAGCCGAAGCAAAACGGGCCCCGATTGCGGAAACCACCAAAACCCAAGCACCGCAGGCAAATGTTGTATTGGCGTCAGCCTCTCGCCGGCCGGCGATGCGCCCGAAAGGTTTGGTCGTAACCGGCACCAAGGCAAATGCATCCAAGGCTCCGCCAAAGCAAGAAGTTGTCACGCGCCTATCTACCTCTGGCGGGCGGCATTGGGGGGTCAACATCGGCAATTACGGCACCCGCCACGAGGCTGAGAGCGTGCTGATCAAAACGGCCTTGGCAGAAATGGCGACACTGGATGGCAGCCTGCGCAAAGTTGTGCAGCGCCCTCGTGGCTTCGAGGCCAACTTCCTCGGGATGACCCGTGAAACCGCTGACCTTGCGTGCCGCAGACTTCAGGCACGTAACGTGAGCTGTTTGATGGTTGGCCCTGGCTAGACGTCAACTGCCTTCATTGACGCAGCTGCTTCGCAGCGCAACCAGCTGACAAACGCTTTGAGCGGTGGGCGCATAACGCCCGCCCTCGTGACAATGTGGTATCCCGTGCCGCCTTGGGCGGCTTCATGCAGAACACGCAACCGTCCTGCTGCGATATCACGCTCAACAAACATCCTCACCGTGACGGCCAGCCCTTGCCCATCGCGAGCACCATCCAACATCAGATTGCCAGGAACCTGCGCCAACCCCCGAGCGCTCCGGGCAAACCCATATTGCTGAAGCCACATGCTGCTTTCTGAGCGACCAAATTCGTCGAGCCAAGGCAACTGAGCTAACGCTTCAACGGGCGGGACCGGTCCGTCTCCCACCAAGGACGGAGCACCCACCACAACAAGCGTTGACGATAGTAGCAACTCAGTCTCCAACCCCGGCCATGGCCCCTCCCCATTGCGCAAAGCCACGTCAATGCCGTCTGGACCAAGCGTCACCACCTCAGGGGTAGGGTCAATCATCAGGTCGATTTCAGGGTGTGCGTGACGAAACCCAGCAAGACGCGGCATCAACCAACTTGCCGCAAAGGTCGGCGTAACGGACACATGCAAAGGTCTGGCATCGCGGGCACCGGTCAGTTCAGCAACCGCATCAGCCACCCCGCCAAAACCAGTTTTTAGCGCCCGCGCCAACACTTCCCCCTCTGGAGTTATGCGCAGGGCTCGCCCGCTGCGATCCAAAAGTGGCACGCCCATATGCCCCTCAAGCGCGCGCAATTGCTGGCTGATCGCGGCATGGCTCACCCCCAAAGCATCTCCTGCAGCTATGACGCTTCCGTTTTCCGCAAATGCTGCAAAGCTGCGCAATGCAGACAGTGGCGGCAGTTCCTTCCAATCCATATGTTACCCCAGCTTACACATTGAATTTATCAATGACTCGCAAATTTTTCAAAGTTGATCAAGTATAAGTGCAAGAATAGGAGAGAAACCATGATGAACATATACGCAAAAACTTTCATGACTGCCACGCGTACAGATTTGATGCAGCTGCAAGAAGTCCCATCAGTAGCCGACCAAAAACGTCGCCGCTGGTTCCCACGCCGCAAGACGCGTTACGTGGATCTAAAAAAGCTGTGACGATAACATCTGGGGCTGGTTCGTGGCCTGCAGCCTTGGTCACACCGCTAAAACGCCTCCAGCAGAAGCCCTAGCGCAGAGGGCTTCTGTAATCTCACGTGGCAGCTTGAAGCAGCGTCCGTGTATAGTCAGATTGAGGGTTTTCATAAAGGGTGTCGGCAGGACCATATTCCACGACATCACCGCGCTTCATGACCATAACTTTGTGAGACATCGCGCGGATGACCTTCAAATCGTGGCTGATAAACAAATAGGCCAGCCCATACTTAACTTGTAAATTCCGCAACAGATCCACGATCTGGACTTGCACTGTCATATCAAGCGCAGACGTCGGTTCGTCCAACACCAACAGGCGCGGACGCAGGACCATCGCACGCGCAATGGCGATACGTTGGCGTTGCCCACCCGAGAATTCATGCGGATAACGGTCCATAGTCTCAGGATCGAGGCCCACTTCGACCATCACTTCTTGGACCAATTCCCGTACATCGCGGCCTTCATCCACTTTGTGGATGGCGAGGCCCTCGGATATGATCTGCATGCAGGTCATCCGTGGACTTAAGCTTCCGAAAGGATCCTGAAACACGATTTGCATGTCTTTGCGCAGACGCCGCAGCTCGCGCGTGGATTGCGCGTGGATATCACGGCCAAGCACCACCACGCGCCCCTCTGACGCGATCAAGCGCATGATCGCCAGCGCCAGTGTCGTCTTGCCCGACCCACTTTCACCAACGATGCCGACGGTTTCGCCAGCATGCACGGTCAGGCTCGCATCATTGACAGCTTTTACGTGGCCAACGGTACGGCGCAAAAGCCCCGCTTGGATCGGGAACCAGACTTTCAGATTCTCCGTTTCCGCAATCAGTTCCGCGCCCTCAGGCACGGGATCAGGGCGGCCAGACGGCTCCGCACTTAGGAGTTTAATCGTATAAGGGTGCTGCGGGTTGGCAAAGAGTTCAGCTGCGGTTCCCTGCTCCACGATCTCGCCGTTTTGCATAACGCAAACCCGGTCGGCGATGCGGCGCACGATGCCCAAGTCATGGGTGATGAACAAAAGGCCCATGCCTTCGCTGTCCTTGAGGTCTTTCAGCAGATCAAGGATTTGCGCTTGAATGGTCACGTCCAGCGCGGTCGTGGGCTCATCTGCGATCAAAATGCCCGGCTTGTTGGCCAAGGCCATGGCGATCATGACACGCTGGCGTTGCCCTCCCGACAGCTGGTGCGGGTACGCACCCAAACGGCTTTCGGCGTCGTTGATCCCGACCTTTTCCAACAGTTCCAGAATACGCGTGCGCGCCGCGTCCCCTGTTAGCCCTTGATGAAGCGCTAGCGATTCCGCCAGCTGTTTGTCGATTGTGTGCAGCGGGTTCAGCGAGGTCATCGGCTCTTGGAAAATGAAGCTGATGTCATTGCCGCGCACTTTGCGCAGCAGCTCAGGTGAGGCACCGATCATTTCCTGGCCGTCAAAGGTGACCGATCCTGAAACCTCGGCACTATCGCCCAACAACGACACAGTGCTCAACGCCGAAACCGATTTACCCGATCCACTTTCGCCCACAATCGCGACTGTCTCCCCACGTTCAACCGCAAAGCTGACGCCCTTCACCGCATGGCT
Organism: Sulfitobacter sp. SK012; assembly: GCF_003352085.1. NCBI lineage: Bacteria > Pseudomonadati > Pseudomonadota > Alphaproteobacteria > Rhodobacterales > Roseobacteraceae > Sulfitobacter > Sulfitobacter sp. SK012. The sequence goes on along the minus strand of NZ_CP025804.1, from coordinate 514,128 downwards.
AAGCGCGCCATCTTGGCGGAAGGACACGTACAGATCCTTGACTTCAAGCAAGCTCACGAAAAGGTCTTTCTGGGGTCAAAGGCATCGCGAACCCCCTCAAAGATGAACACCAAAAGCGACAGCATAATCGCGAATGTAAAGAACGCGGTGAAGGCCAACCACGGGGCTTCAAGGTTTTGTTTTGCCTGCAAGGTCAGCTCGCCCAACGAGGGTGCAGAAGACGGCAGGCCAAAGCCAAGATAATCAAGCACGGCCAGCGACGAAATTGTGCCGGTGATGATGAACGGCAGCATCGTCAGGGTCGCGACCATCGCATTGGGCAGCATGTGGCGGAACATAATCGTCACGTTGCCCACCCCCAGCGCTCGCGCGGCGCGCACGTATTCAAGGTTGCGAGCACGCAGGAATTCAGCGCGCACCACACCCACCAGCGCCGTCCATGAGAACAACACCAGCAGAAACACCAACAGCCAGAAACTTCGCCCTAAAATGGCGAACATAATGATAATCACATAGAGCGACGGCGTAGACGACCATATCTCGATGATCCGTTGGAAAATCAGATCGACCCAGCCGCCGAAAAACCCTTGAACCGCTCCCGCCACAATGCCGATGACCGTCGCGGCCCCAGTCACCAGAATGGTAAACACAATCGACAACCGAAAACCGTGGATCACCCGCGCCATCACGTCGCGTTTGGGATAGTCCGTTCCTAGAAGGTTGTGACCACGCTGGTCAGGCGGCAGCAGACCAAAGCGGCTTTCGCCTTGGTCGTCAGTATAAAATCCAATGACGTCAGGCGGCAGAGGCGAAGCACCCGCACGGTCGACGGCAGTGTTGAAAGAATAGGGGATCGGCGGCCAGATCGCCCACCCTTTTTCGATTGCCTCGCCGTCGACCTCGCCGTCTTTGGCATCTTCCAGATAGGCATCTGGATCATCAAAACATTGCTCAAGCCCACCGGTAGCGATCAGGCATTTGACCTCAGGATCGCGGTAGACGGCTTCGGTTTGAAAATCTCCGCCAAAGGCCGTTTCAGGGTAAAAGCTGAAAATCGGCATGTAGTATTCGCCACGGTAGTTCACGAGGATCGGTTTGTCGTTGGCCAGAAACTCTGCAAGCAGCGACAAAACAAACAGCACCAAGAAAATCCAGAGCGACCAATAGGCCCGGCGATTGCGGGTGAAGTTACGCCAGCGGCGGCTGTTGAGGGGTGACAGAGCCATTAGCCTTCCCTCTTTTCAAAATCGATGCGCGGATCGACCAGCACGTACATCAGGTCCGAAATAATCCCGACCACCAGACCAATGAGGCCAAAAATGAACAGCGTGCCAAACACGATTGGATAATCACGCGCAACGGCTGCCTCGAATCCCAAACGGCCCAACCCATCAAGCGAAAAGATCGTCTCAATAATTAGGGACGCACCAAAGAACACGCCGATGAACACGGCCGGAAATCCCGCGATCACGATCAGCATCGCGTTGCGAAAAACATGGCCATATAGAACCTGCTTTTCTGACAGGCCCTTGGCGCGGGCGGTGATCACATAGTGCTTCTTGATCTCGTCAAGAAAACTGTTCTTGGTCAGCAGCGTCAGCGTTGCAAAAGCCGAAATGGTTGAGGCCAGCACCGGCAACGTGATGTGCCAGAAATAATCCGTGATCTTGCCAAAGACACTAAGGCTTTCCCAATTGTCACTGGTCAGACCGCGAAGCGGGAATACCTGCCAATAGGACCCCCCCGCAAAGAGGACAAGCAACAGGATCGCAAACAAGAAACCGGGGATCGCATAGGCCGCAATGATCGCCCCAGACGTCCAAGTGTCAAACCGCGTTCCGTCACGCACCGCCTTGGCAATGCCCAGCGGTATCGACACGATATAAGCGATCAGCGTCGACCAAAGCCCCAACGTAATCGACACGGGCAGCTTTTCTTTGATCAGATCAATCACACTGACTGAGCGAAAGAAACTCTCGCCGAAATCGAACTGCATGTAGTTCCAAAGCATGGTGAAAAACCGCTGCACAACCGGTTTATCCAGCCCATATTCCTCTCTGAGCTCTTCGATGAATTCCGGCGGGAGACCTCGAGCACCGACATAGTTATCCGTCGATGTCGTCACCTCGTTACCCGCGTCCGTGCCTGATCCGGTGAACCCACCAAAAACGTCACCGCCACCTTGAATACGGGCAATCGCCTGCTCAACAGGGCCGCCCGGTACAAATTGCACCAGCGCGAAGTTGACCAGCATGATACCGAACAAGGTCGGAATGATCAGCAAAAGCCTTCTGAGGATATACGAACCCATTTGAGGCGCTTACCGCAACGCACCGGCAGCGATTAGCTTGGCGGCCTTCTCTTCGTTGAACCACCACCAATCAAGGTAGCCAAGACCGTAGGCAGGCTGCTCCTCAGGGTGCTCGTATTGATCATAGTAAGCCGTCCAATAGACATCGTTGTACCAGACGGGGATCATAATGAACTCATAGCGCAGCGCCCGGTCCAGCGCGGTCATCGCTGTGGTTTCCTCTTCAACGGTCTGTGCCTGCAAGGAAGCTTGAACAATCGCATCAACCATCGGACTGGCCAATCCAGCAGGGTTAAAGAGAGAATAGCTTGCCGCCTCAGAGCCGTAAAACTGCATCAGCCCAGTACCGGTTCCTAAGAAGGCAGCATATTGGTCATACACCAGATCGTAGTCACGGTCCCGTTCGCGCTCCGTATACTGAGAGCTGTCGACTTTCTCCAAGACTGCTTCAATGCCCATGGCATCAAGGTTGGAAATGAAGTTCTCGACCACCGCAGACAACGTCGCCGACGTTGAGCTGTTCAATAGGAACGTCAAGCGCAGCGGCTCATCATCCGCATTGCGACGTTTACCGTCTGTCCCCACAGCCCAACCTGCGTCATCCAACAACTTCATCGCCTTGCGCGCATTGCGTCGATCCAGAAGACGCGCAGCACCCGAGGTATGTGGCAATCGAACCTCTTGGGTCAAAACCTCAGGCACGACCACATCCCCAAGACTTTCCAAGAACGCTAGCTCGGCGCCTGTTGGCAAGCCAGTCGCCATGACCGGTGTACCTTCGCTGAAAGAGGTGCGCTGTTTAAACAGACCATATTGCAGCGACTCGTTGGTCCATTCAAAGTTGAATGCCAAAGAGACAGCTTCGCGCACGCGCTTGTCCTTCATAACCTCGCGACCAAGGTTAAAGACGATGCCAGACGGCGTGGGCGGCGATCCGTCCGCGATCTCGTCTTTCACCACATAGCCATCCTGCACCTTTGGAAATTCATAGGCCGTCGCCCAGTTTTTCGAATTTCCTTCATTCCGGAACGTGTATTCCCCGGCCTTAAAGGCTTCAAATGCAGCGTTCTCATCGCCAAAATATTCGATGCGTATGCGGTCAAAATTATTGCGGCCTTGATTAACGGCCAGGTCATTTCCCCAATAGTCAGGGTTGCGTTGATAGACGATCCGGCGGTTCACTTTGACGTCCTCAACCATGTAAGGACCGGATCCGGGCGACGTCTCAAGACGGCTCTCATCAAGGCGCGCGCCGGTTTCCTCGTACCACTTCTTGGACCATGCAGGCACATTTCCGACCTGACTGATCAGACTGCGGCGCGAAATACCTGGCGTGAAGTGAAATTTAATCGTGTAGTCGTCGATCACCTCGACCTTGGGGATCCGTTGACGCACCGCGTCTGCATAAGATTTCAAACCCTGATCCAGCAACAAGTTGTGCGAGAATTCGATATCATGGGCGGTCACCGGATCGCCGGTTGAAAACCGTGCCCCGGGGCGCATGTGGAAAATCACCCAATCCTGCGTATCAGGATATTCGATGCTCTTGCACAGCAGACAGTAATATTCACCATATGCATCCGCCGGCGCGCTCTCGGAATTCACACCCTCCACGAATAGGCTCTCGTACATAACCGTGCTCAGCCCGCCACCACGACCTTTACGGCTGTAGGGGTTCATTGAATCGAACGTGCCCAGCGCCGAGATGGCAATCTCGCCGCCCTTGGGTGCCTCGGGGTTCACGTAGTCGAAATGTGCAAAATCAGCAGGGTATTTAAGGTCGCCATAAAATGAATAGCCATGGCTTTCGATGATCGGCCCCTCTTGCGCGCGTGCCATCCCGGCCACGAGAACACCCAAAGTCAAAAAAACGAATGCGGACCATCCCAAAAGGGGGTTCAATTGCCGGGTGGCGATACGGGCTTGGGACTTGGGCATATAGGGCTCCTCGTTCAGATCACGGCAAGTAGGTCGACTGCTTAACTTAGGCTAATGGCCCCGTATACCAAGTTACAAGTTGCAACTGTGTGATCTGGCTGAAATCTGGGATCAGACAAGAAAAAGGCCGCTGAAAAGCGGCCCAACTCAATCATTCTAGCGCAATTTAATTAGCAATGCTTTGAAGATAAGCGATCACATTAGCACGGTCTTCGACCTTCTTGAGGCCTTTAAAGCCCATTGATGTGCCCGGCGCGAAGCCTTTGGGGTTGGTCAGGAAGCTATTCAGGTTCTCTGGAGACCATACATCGGCGACCTTTTCGAGTGCGCCAGAGTATTTGAAACCTTCGGCGGCATCAACGTTGCGGCCAACCACGGCATAAAGATACGGGCCAGTTGCATTGGCACCTTGCTCAACTTTGTGGCACGAGGAGCATTTCTTAAATACTTTTGCACCAGAAGCTGCATCAGCCGAAGCCAACACTTCTTCGAAAGGCACTGCGTCTTCAACTTCAGCGCCGCCCGCGTCGGCAACTTCAATTACGTAAGAAGCTTCGCCGTGAAGGCCAGAGTGGTAGATCTCTTCAGCAGCGAATTTTCCCATCAATAATATCAGCCATGCCCCAAACAGGCCTGCAGCAACTTTTGTAAGGGTCATTGTGTCCATGGTTCAGGTCCATCATCTTGATCTTGGGGATACATCTTTGCACGCGTATCTATTGCTTTCCCTCCGGCGGGGCAAGGTGTAGTTACCGCGACCATTCGACCACCCCCACGCGCGCCCACCGATCGGCCAGCATCCAAGGCCAGCACCAAAGGAAGATCCCAATGACCACCAAATCTTCGCGACGCATCGCATTTCAAGGCGCTTTAGGGGCCTATAGCCACGAAGCCTGCCTGCAGGCACGTCCGGACGCCACGCCAATTCCGTGCGAGACGTTTGAAGATGTTTTACGTGCGGTTCGCGAAGACCGTGCTGATTTAGCGATGTTGCCGGTCGAAAACACTATTTACGGCCGGGTTGCAGACATTCACCGCCTGTTACCCGAAAGCGGAATGCATATTATCGCCGAAGCTTTTGTGCGGGTGCGCATTTGCCTGATGGCTCGCCCCGGTGTGACGCTGGATGACGTAAAACATGTGCGTGCGCATTTGGTGCTGCTACCGCAGGCGCGCCGATTCCTTGAACAAAATGGTATCACCTCAGAACCTGCGGCCGACAGTGCCGGTGCCGCGGCCGAGCTTGCCAAAGACGGGCCCCGCCACGAAGGTGTGCTTGCCAGCAGCGTTGCCGCCGAGATCCACGGGCTCGAAGTTCTCGCCGAGGGGATCGAGGACTTAGACCACAACACCACCCGCTTTTTGCTAATGGCCCCAGACATCGATCTATCTCGTCGGTCAGAACGGATGCTGACAACCTTCGTATTCGAAGTCCGCAACATTCCTGCCGCGCTGTACAAAGCAATGGGCGGCTTCGCCACGAATGGCGTTAACATGACCAAGCTTGAGAGTTATATGGTTGGCGGATCTTTCACGGCGACACAGTTTTATGCTGACATCGAAGGTCACCCGGAGGACGCACACGTCAAACGCGCCCTCGATGAGTTGGGATACTTCACAAATATGCTTGAGGTCTTAGGCGTCTATCCTGCCCATCCGGACAGACCAAGCGGCAGTTAAGCCGTCTTCTGATACCGCTCTTCCATGGTTTTTACAAACTCCGCTACACGGAGTTTGTATTTCTTGGTCAGCGATTTCTTGGCCAGCTTCAGTGATTGCACCAGCAATCTTGCCGATAGGTTTAACGGCTTGAGATCTAGCGCGACAAGGATACGCGTGCGGTTACGTGACAGGGCCATCAGTTCCATCGACATGGTACCCAACAACCCTTGCGAGCGGCTTTCCAACACCATCTCAGTTGGACGATCAAAGGTAACCATTTCTAACTGTAGCTCTCTTCGCTTACCGCGCAGATCAAACTTTGCATCCCAAGTCATACCAACGGAAGGCTTTGAGAGATTGTCTACCCGCCCGACTTCGGCGCCACGTCGCATGGCAGACCGTTCAAAAGTTTCGAAATCGCACAGCATCTCGAAAACCACATCAATCGGGGCTTCAATATCCTCTTTGGTCGAAAATTTCATCGCGTTTGGGACCTGTAGCTAGCAACACTGGACTGGCCTTATCCTCGCGTTAATCCAAGGTATCCGCAAGCCAGTTTTCTAGTAAAAAGTGTGCGATCGAACCCTTCCGGGCGGGCATAATCTTTGGATGCGACCCAGCAAATGCTGTCATCAACTCTTCGCGGTTGACCCAAAGCGCGTCTTCAATTTCCACTGGGTCGATGGTGATGTCGCGCGTGGTGGCAACGCCTCGGCACCCGAACATCAAAGACGCCGGGAATGGCCAAGGCTGGCTGGATAAATAATCAACCGGACCGACATGCACACCAGATTCCTCAAACACTTCGCGGCGCACTGCAGCCTCGAGGGTTTCGCCCGGCTCGACAAAGCCGGCTAGCAATGAATACATCCCGTCGGGCCAACCGGGTGATCGCCCCAAAAGAACCGAATTGCCGTGCGTAATCAGCATGATGACCACTGGATCAGTGCGCGGAAAATGCGAGGCTGCACAAGACATACAGCTGCGCTGCCACCCCGCCTCCGCAATCTCGGTTGGTTCACCACACCGCGCGCAAAACCCATGCGCTTCGTGCCAAACAAGAATTGCCTTGCCTGTGGCCGCCAGCTCTGCGTCGCGCGGGTTGAGCCAGTTCATCACTTGGCGCAACTCAGCAAAGACTGTGGTTTGTTCAAAAGCCGGGTGATGCTGTTTCGAATTATCCAAGAACGCGCCCAAGGAGCTTTCATCAAGATCGTCCGGGACCCAATCGCGTATATCATAGGCAAAAACTGCGGCGCCGTCTTCGCGTCCAAGCAAGATCGGTGCTTCCGTCACGTCACGCAGCGCACTGTGGTCGAGCGGGACCCGTACCAGCGCCGCTGGACGTTCAGTTGCAATCAAGGGCTTACCGCGCCAAAACAACACGGCCCGCGAGGCTGGGTCGGCCATGGCGGCGGCCAGTCCTTCGGCATCACCGCGCAGTTCCCCTGCCCGGTCGAGGGCCGATCCACCAAATGTCACCTGCTCTGCGCGTTTCATGTAGGGCCCCTTGCTTGCTCAGACTTGTCTATTCCTGTTGCAAAGCAAATTCGCAACCCCTCTGCCCCCTTGCAAAGCACTGCAGCATCTGGTCGTATCAAATCAATCTAAAGTTGATTGAGTAACCCCATATACGGGAAAGTAATGTGCCGCTTTCTATGCTGACTGACGTTTTGACCACCCCCCACATCAGTTTACGTCTGTTGGCGACGACAGACATTCACGCTCACCTGCTGCCCCACGACTATGTCAAAGACTGCCCAGCGCCTGGCATCGGGCTGGCGGGCATTGCTACCTTGATCGACATCGCGCGGGCAGAGGCTGCCCGGGAAGGCATATCTACGCTCCTGCTCGACAACGGCGATTTGTTGCAAGGTACGCCATTGGCCGACTATCTGGCACAGGTCCCGGTCAATGCCGATCACCCGATCGTGGCCAGCCTCAATCACCTTGATTACGACGCGGTAGGTTTGGGCAACCACGACTTTGATCACGGCGTCAAATATCTTAACCAAGTCGCTGATGCGCTAAAGATGCCGGTGGTCTGCACCAACCTTTCCGGCGACGACGTCTGTGCAATCCTTCCGTCGACCGTGATACCTTGCAAACTACCATCTGGTGAGGTTTTGCAGGTTGGTATTTTGTCAGTCGTGCCACCACTCACGGCCGTTTGGAACCGGCAAAATCTTGGCCCTAAGAATCGTATCGCGTCAGTACAAAAAACACTTGAAACGGCAATCCCAAAACTGCGCCAGCAAGGTGCGGATATCATTGTCGTATTGGCTCATATGGGCGTGGGTCAGCCAGACGACCTTGAAGCAAGCGCCGTTGGGTTGGCGCAAATCCCCGGCGTTGATGCGCTGATAACCGGCCACACCCATCGCCGACTGCCCGGCCCCGAATACATCGGGCGCACCGGAGTGGATGCACAAACGGGATTGTTGGAGAGTGTCCCTGCTATCATGGCTGGGCATTCTGGTTCTGATCTCGCGGTGATGGATCTGGAACTTGCACCTACACCCGCTGGGGGCTGGACTGTTCTCAGCCATACCAGCGCATTGCGCCCCAACCTACAGCAAACCCCTCAGGATTCCACCATTGGCCAGATCGTACGACCTGCACATAACCGGGTGCGGCGGCAACTGGCCCAAAAAGTCGGAACTCTCGAGCGTGCCATGCACAGTTGTTTCGCATTGGTGACGCCTGCGCCGACCTCAGGCCTGATCGCCGCAGCAAAGATGCGCCTGATGCAGCGCGAATTGGCGGGGACAGAGTATTCGGATTTGCCCTTGTTGTGCTCTGCAGCCGCCCATGCGTCCGGCGGGCGTGGGGGGCCCGAACACTTTTTGCATCTACCTGCCGGCCCCGTGTTGCGCAGGCATATTGCCGGGCTCAGCCCTTTCGCAAACCAATTAGTTGCCGTTCGTGCCAACGGTGCCAAACTGCGAGCGTGGCTGGAACACAGCGCCCGCATTTTCGCCCAATTGTCGCCAAATGCGCCGAACCAAGCCCTGATAGATGCGGCCGTTCCCGGCTTTCATTTTGATACAATTTTTGGCTTGGAATACCTCATTGACCCTACCGCCCGCCTTGGCCACCGCATCCGCGACCTAAGCCATAATGGACGGCCCCTCCGCGACGATCAGCACTTTGCACTGGTCACCAACCAATTTCGCGCTGCAGGCGGTGGATCATATGCGCCCACACCCGATCACGATGTCCTTGCCCGCAGCACAATACCCCTCCCCGAAGCACTCATCGCGCGGCTCATGGACCGCGACATCAAAATTCTACCCGAACAGCCGCCGTGGCAATTTGCGCCACTTGGGGGTGCTCAGGCCGTATTTTACACAAGCCACTTGGCGACTGAACATCTCGATGACATCGCCCATCTTTCACCCCAGGTCATCGGCCATACCGACACTGGATTCGTTGAGCTGCGCGTTACGCTATGACTTGCGCGCCGAACGTGCCTTGCCTATATGGGAATCGAGAGGTTGGTGCGGGCGAGCACCTCGCCAACCCGGTCAGATCCGGAAGGAAGCAGCCGTAACGGGCCCCGCTTGGGTCGTTATCAGCCTCTCACCTTTACATCTTTTTACATTTCGAATAGCGAGCCGGCATCCAGGCTGCGCTACAAGAGCGTGCGATTTCAAACGCCTACCGGATCCTAAAGGGTATCTCTGCGCCAATGGTTTGCACAGATACGCAGGCCATATCGCCTGCCGCCAGAGACAAAAAACCACCCTACACGTCTCAAAAAACAACGCAACGAAGCCCGCGCGAGCCAAAAGAGCTGTGGCATGCAGTGTATTCAAGTGCCCACAAGCTCCATCATCGCAGCGCCAACTTCCCTTTATTTCTGCTCAGCCGCCTCGCTCTAAAGTTGGGCAGCTGCAAAGGTATCGCACTGACCGACCTGACCCGTTTCATACCCACGTGCGAACCAGCGTGAGCGCTGCTCAGAAGTGCCATGGGTAAAGGTATGCGGTTGCGGCACTTGGCCTGCCTGACTTTGCAGGTAGTCATCACCAATTTTACGTGCCGCATTCAGCGCCTCTTGCAGATCGCCTTTTTCCATCAAACCTTGAACGTTGCTCGCCCAAACGCCTGACAAACAATCTGCCATCAGTTCCAGTTTCACGGTAAGGACATTCGCCTCTACCTTGCCAGCAGTACGCCGCGCTGCATCGACTTTGGGCAGGATGCCCAGCTGATTCTGCACATGGTGTGCCACCTCATGAGCAATCACATAAGCAGCCGCAAAGTCGCCCGCTGCGCCCATTTGCTGGCTCAACATGGTGAAGAAACTGGTGTCGAGATACGCTTGGCCGTCCGCAGGGCAATAAAACGGCCCCGTCGCGCCATTTGCGCCTCCACAGGGGCTTTGTGTCACGCCAGAAAAAACCACCAAACGGGGCGGCTCATACGTTCTTCCCAATTGATCGCGGAACACTTTTGTCCAGACATCTTCGGTGGTGGCGAGCACCTGCGCGCTAAATTGCGTGGCGCGATCATCAGCATCAGATACCGCAGCACCTTGGGTCTGCTGTTGGGGCACACCGCCGCTTTGCACCAAAGATGAGACATCGATCCCCGTAAAATACCCGATCGCTAGAACGATCAGCAACCCGATGACACCCATACCACCCGCGCGGCCACCCCGGCGGCCACCGCTACGCACTTCTACATTTTTACTTCGACGAATTCCGCGCAACCGCATTTCAGACACCCCTTATCGGTCAACCTCACCCTGTAATCATAACACAGCCATGCCCGGGTAGTTCAATATCTATCACAACGAAATAGCCACGGTCATGCCAATGCGTCGTTTGTAGTGGCGACGGCCTGCGAGCTAAACGCCGCGGTCCCCGTGACGCCCATCGTTCGTTCTGAAAAATACCTGCATACCCATCTCCCAATCTGTAAAGAATTTGATTAGGGTGCACTTGGCAGTGCGGGTGGATAAAAGCGGACCGTATTTTCGCCCCGAAACAGACAGTCCCGCATCATTTGGTCGTCTTGGCCGATACAGCTGCGATAAACGGAACGAATTGGTGATTTTCCAGTGACAGATACCCCCGCCTACCGCGTGCTCGCCCGCAAGTATCGCCCAGAAACCTTTGCTGATCTGGTCGGCCAAGAGGCGATGGTGCGCACGCTGAAAAACGCGTTTGAAGCCGACCGTATCGCGCAGGCCTTCATCATGACCGGCATTCGCGGCACTGGTAAAACCACCACCGCGCGCATCATCGCTAAGGGCATGAATTGCATCGGTGCCGATGGCACCAGCGGGCCGACAACAGACCCCTGCGGCGTATGCGAACACTGTACAGCGATCATGGAAGGCCGCCATGTCGATGTGATGGAGATGGACGCCGCATCTAATACCGGCGTCGCTAACATCCGCGAAATTATTGATTCCGTTCACTACCGTGCGGCGTCAGCCCGCTACAAAGTATACATCATCGATGAAGTGCACATGCTCTCGACCGGCGCGTTCAATGCGCTGCTGAAAACGCTCGAAGAGCCGCCGGAGCATGTAAAATTCATCTTTGCGACCACAGAAATCCGTAAGGTTCCTGTGACTGTTCTCTCACGGTGCCAGCGTTTTGATCTGCGCCGCATTGAGCCTGAAGTAATGATTGCCCTCTTGCAAAAAATTGCGACCGCTGAGGCGGCTGAGATCGCTGAGGATGCGCTAGCCCTTATCACGCGCGCGGCAGAAGGATCCGCACGCGATGCGACTTCGCTTTTGGATCAAGCGATCAGTCATGGTGCCGGGGAAACCTCGGCCACCCAGGTCCGTGCCATGTTGGGGCTCGCTGATCGCGCCCGCGTGTTGGACCTGCTGGACATGATTCTACGCGGGGATGCGGCTGGCGCGTTGACTGAACTGAGCGCGCAATATTCTGAGGGTGCCGACCCGATGGCCGTCATGCGCGATCTGGCCGAAATCACCCATTGGGTTTCCGTGGTCAAGATCACGCCCGATGCCGCCGAAGATCCGACCATATCGCCCGAAGAACGCGACCGGGGCCGCATGATGGCAGATGCCTTGCCAATTCGTGTACTGACCCGCCTTTGGCAGATGTTGCTCAAGGCGCTCGACGAAGTCGCGAGTGCCCCCAATGCCATGATGGCCGCTGAAATGGCAATAATCCGACTGACCCACGTGGCAGATTTGCCGTCACCCGAAGAACTCGTGCGTCGCCTTGAAGGCACGCAACCGCTACCTGCTGTGACGCCCTCTGCCCCGTCAGGCGGGCAAACGACTGCGACCCCAACAGCGTATCGCGGATCCACTGACGCAAGATCGCCGTCTGGTGGTGCTCAGGCTGCTGTTGCCACGGACCCAAATGCTGCCCTCGCCCGATTTCCGACGTTCGAACATGTGATTGACCTGATCCGCGCCAACCGCGACGTCAAACTGTTAGTCGAGGTCGAAACCTCACTCCAGCTCGCTGCGTACCAACCCGGGCGTATCGAATTCGTCCCAACGGATGCAGCGCCACGCGATCTTGCTCAACGTCTTGGTGCCAAGCTACAACTTTGGACAGGTAACCGTTGGGCCGTCACGTTGGTGAACGACGGCGGCGCTCCCACAATTGCATCGATCCGTGATGCCGCCGATCTGGAGCGGAAGGCCAAGGCCGAAGATCATCCTCTGATGCAGGCTGTTCTGGCGCAGTTTCCAAAGGCAAAAATCACCGCCATCCGCACGCCCGAAGATATCGCGGCCACGGCCATCCAAGATGCCTTGCCCGAAGTCGAAGACGAATGGGACCCTTTCGAGGACAACTGATGCTAAGGCTCCTCGCCCAAAGCTGCTTCGCCCCCCGCACTTGTTCATCGCGCCCCGCGCTGCAATATGTATACCAACATTCATTCTGGCCCTGCGCCCACGCAGCAAGGCACAAACCAAAGGATAGACGACAATGTTCAAAGGACTAGGCAACCTAGGCGATATGGCCGGCATGATGAAAAAAGCCCAGGAAATGCAGGGCAAAATGACTGAGATGCAAGAAGAGATGCACAACATCATGGTCACCGGTGAAGCAGGTGCAGGCCTCGTCAAAGCCACCTGCACGGCCAAGGGCGAGCTTAAGACCCTCGATATTGATCCTTCGATCTTTAATGGCGATGACAAAGAAGTTGTCGAAGACCTGATCCTTGCCGCCATCAAAGACGCCCAAGGAAAAGCATCTGACCGCGCCCAAGAAGAAATGTCAAAACTGACCGATGGGCTAGGCCTTCCTGAAGGCATGAAACTGCCCTTCTAACCCCGGCTTCAGCGCTCCACCAACACCCCGCCGGGGGCTTCAAATCCCAGCAAAAGGCATTTTCGTTTGAGCAGTACCCGCGACATCGACGCCCTGATCGAGCAGATGGCCAAGCTTCCCGGCCTCGGGCCTCGTTCTGCGCGCCGTGCAGTGCTTCACCTCATCCGCAAACGTGCTCTTTTGCTGACGCCCCTTGCCGACATGATGCAAACTGTGGCCGCCACCGCGCGCGAGTGCCTCAACTGCGGCAACGTTGGGACGGCGGATATCTGCGATATTTGTGACAGCAACAAACGCGCCAACGGTGAGCTTTGTGTGGTTGAAGATGTCGCCGATCTTTGGGCAATGGAACGCGCGGGCGTCTTTAAAGGGCGATATCATGTCCTTGGTGGGACCCTCTCGGCGCTTGACGCTGTTGGGCCACAGGAGCTGCGCATCCCCCGCCTGATCGACCGTATTTCCGCCGAAGATGTGAAAGAAGTCATCCTCGCCCTTAATGCGACAATCGACGGCCAAACCACCGCCCACTATATTGCCGACCAACTTGAAGGGCAGGTCCAGTTGACCTCGCTGGCGCAAGGCGTCCCCATCGGCGGGGAGCTAGACTATCTCGATGATGGCACAATCGCTGCGGCGATGCGCGCCCGCAAACCGATATAGCGGAACACCTACTCAAATTAGCCTACGGCTGCCTTTGCAGGGTGACACATGCAAAAGGGGACGCCCGCGTTGGACATCCCCCTAAACTTAACAACCAAAGCCCAAAATCGTCCCGGCGAATAAGCCGCGACGTGGGTTTCTAGCCCTTCTTATTTTCTTCATCAGCTTTGGACTCGTCGTCTTTGGCCTCTTCGTCATCCTCAGCAACAGGCGTCTTGAAAAAGCTCTCCGCATCCGAGAAATCGCCTTGTGGCTCATCATCGTCATCAGCTGGATTGCCTGACAACGTGAAGGTCTCAAGTCCTTCGATCGCTGTGGGCATTTTTGGCTCATCGTCCATGCCAAGACTCTGCTCGGTGCTTACAAGCTTGCGGCGCTCGTCATCATTCATGACCTCGCCCGCAGCAGCCTTCTTGGCTGCAGCTTTTTGAACTGCGGCATCCAATTCGGACTGTTTGCACAGGCCCAAGGCGACAGGGTCAATCGGCTGAATGTTGGAAATGTTCCAATGCGTCCGCTCACGAATCGCCTGAATTGTAGGCTTGGTTGTGCCAACAAGCTTGCTCACCTGACCATCGGTCAGCTCGGGGTGGAACTTTACAAGCCACAAGATAGACGCCGGGCGATCCTGACGTTTGGACAGGGGCGTATAGCGCGGACCACGGCGTTTTTCTTCGCCTTGAGCAGCTGCGTTATACTTCAGCTGGATTTTGTGGGTCGGGCTGGCCTGCGCCGCATCGATCTCTTCTTGCGTAAGCTGGTTGTTTGCAATGGGATCAAATCCCTTCACGCCTGCAGCCACATCGCCGTCCGCAATGCCCTGCACTTCCAACTCATGCATGCCGACGAAATCCGCGATCTGCTTGAAATTGATGGTTGTGTTGTCCACCAGCCAGACTGCAGTGGCTTTTGCCATGATCGGTAGTGCCATTTTCTTCTCCTTTAAACGCACCTTTCCCGTCGCCTGAAAGGGCTGTCCCGGGGGCCGGAACGGTTTCCATTGTGGGGGAACTTGTGGATTGTATACTGGCCTCAAAGACAGAAGGAAAGTCCCTATGCGTTGGTTCATGCTCTGGCTGCTTACAGCCCTGCCCGCCCACTCTAAGGGCGAGGTTGCCGGGGAATTCGACTACTACGTGCTCTCCCTCAGCTGGTCGGCGAACTGGTGTGCGCTGGAGGGTGACGCGCGCAATTCGCCGCAATGCGACGAAAGCAAAAATCACGGCTGGATCATGCACGGGTTGTGGCCGCAATTTCACCGTGGATACCCCTCCTATTGCCGTACATCAAACCAACCTCCCTCGCGCGGCATGACGAACGATATGGCCGATATCATGGGCACCTCTGGATTGGCGTGGCATCAGTGGAAAAAGCACGGCAGTTGCACTGGATTGTCCGCTACAAAATACTTTGAACTGTCGCGTGAAGCCTACGAAAAGGCACAACGCCCCGAGGTTTTTCGCAAACTTCCAAATGCGGTCAAACTACCGGCATCCGTGGTCGAAGAAGCGTTCCTGAAAGCAAATCCAACCATGGAACCTGACGGCATCACAGTCACCTGCAATCAAGGCTACATCCAAGAGGTTCGCATCTGTTTCTCGCAAGATTTATCACCCGTCCCATGCGGTCAAGACGCCGTGCGGGACTGCCGCCTTAAGGACGCTCTGTTCGAACCGATGCGGTAGCCAAAGTACTCTCCGGAAAGCGCGAAAGCGTGCCTGCCGGATCAACCACCAACCTTGAGCACGATCTTCCCAATATGTCCGCTGGTCTCCATTCGCGCATGGGCCTCGCTCACATTCTCGAGGTCATAGGAGCTATCCATCACCGGGGCCACGCGACCAGCTTCCAAAAGCGGCCAGACATTTTCACGAAGCGCCTCAGCGATCCGCGCCTTGGCGAGATTGGACTGAGGCCGCAGCGTCGATCCCGTGATCGTCAGCCGACGCGTCATCACCTGCACAAAGTTAAGCTCGACCTTTGGCCCTTGCAAAAATGCGATCTGAACCAACCGTCCGTCTGTCGCCAATGCCTTGAGGTTGCGCGGAATATACTCGCCCCCCACCATATCAAGGATCAGATCAGCACCGCCTTCGGATGTCATCACTTCAACAAAATCATCCTCGCGGTAATTGATCGCAACCTCTGCGCCCAGCTTTAGACACGCGCTACATTTCGCGTCCGACCCTGCGGTCGTGAACACCCTTGCTCCGAATGCGTGGGCCAACTGAATTGCCGTCGTTCCGATCCCGGATGATCCGCCATGAACCAAAAACCGTTCCCCGGCCTGCAGGCCACCGCGCATGAAAACGTTGGACCAGACGGTGAAAAACGTCTCAGGCAGACACGCCGCTTCCTTAAGCCCCATGCCCTTTGGAACGGGCAGGCAATGGGCCGCAGGGGTTGCGACGTATTCTGCATAACCGCCACCGGGCAACAGCGCACAAACTTGGTCACCCATAGCGATCCCAGCAACTCCTGATCCAAGGGCCACGACCTCGCCAGAGGCCTCAAGACCAGGCAAATCGCTCGCAGTCGGTGGCGGCGCATAGGCACCAGCACGCTGCAGCGCATCGGGCCGGTTGACCCCAGCCCAAGCCACCTTGATCACAACCTCACCCGGTCCCGGCTGCGGCACCTCACGTGTGCACAGCTGCAATACCTCCGGGCCGCCCGGCTTGGTAATCTCGATCGCGCGCATTGTCTCTGCCATGGGATAAAAGCTCCTGTGATCCGTTATCCCGCCACTTTAGCCAAGCTGCCGAGGAGGCGCGACCGTATTTTGCACCGATGGTCATGCGCCGCGTGGTTTGATATGTCGCGAACAAAGAACGAGGGCCGCGCGCATGCAGACATCAACGTTTCATTGGCATCCAGTCGCGCGCGCCTATGTCGGGCCGCAGCAAGTGGCGCGTCGGACCCGACCGAGCAATATTAGCGGTCTCCAGATCATCTCCCCCGACCCAGCAGAACTAGCTCTCAGCCACCTCAGCGAGATCTTGGGAACGGGCAACGCTTTCTGTATCGGAACCGCCCCAGCGACAATGCCCCCCAAGAACAGCTTCGTAACGAGCACTGGTGGAAGCACCGGCAGCCCAAAGCTTATTCAACGCAGTCATGCCTCTTGGATCGCGAGTTTTGAAACCAACGCTGCGCTTTTTGGCTACACCGCCAGCGACCAGATCGCCGTACTTGGCCCGATTAGTCATTCATTGTCCCTCTACGGCATCCTTGAGGCACTTCATCTGGGAATGGACGCACATGTCCTCGCGGAATTGCGCCCCAGCAAACAATCAAAGGCCCTAAACAGCGCAAAAATCAGCATTCTTTACGCAACACCCACACAGCTGCGCCTGCTTTGCAAAGGTAACAATATACCGCAACTTCGGTTGATCCTCTGCGGTGGCGGTGCGCTTGATGCCGCAACACGACGTCAAATTGAAGCCGCCTGCCCCAACGCAGATCTACGAGTGTTCTATGGCTCAGCGGAGACCAGTTTTGTGAGCATAGCAGATGCATCAACCCCAAACGGATCTGTCGGGCGCGCCTATCCACAGGTGGAGGTACAAGTACGCGATGCCAATTCCGATGGCACCGGTACAATCTGGGTTAAGGGGCCCTATTTGTTCGACGGATATGCCAGTGACCAAAGCCCACATACGCAATCGGACGCCGAATGGTTGACCGTTGGAGAGCACGGTTGGATCGACGAAAAGGGCAACCTTTATATCGTTGGCCGTGCAGGCCGGATGGTGACAATCGCGGATCAGAACGTGTTTCTTGATGACCTTGAAGCCATGTTGGCTGCGCAACCTGACATGCCACAAGTGGCTGTTGTGGCCCTTCCAAACCGCACCAGAGGGAGTAGCTTGATCGCTGTTCTTGAAGGTCAGGACAATCAACCGGTTGCCGAGCATGTCCGCCAAATTTGCCGCGACAACTATGGTGCTCTGGCCACACCGCGCACTGTGATCTTTGCCGATCCCTTTCCCCGCCTGCCCTCGGGCAAGCCCGATCTAGTCGCCCTAACCGCTCTTGCTGGAGGCACAACATGAGTGTTCAAATTATCTCAGCGTGCCGTTCTGCGGTGGTCCCCCGAGGCGGTGCATTTGCCGCACTTTCGCTGCATGATCTCGGGGCCCCCGTGCTGCAGGCCGCGATGGCGCAGGCTGGGCTTGTCGCGGCGCAGGTGGACGAGGTCATCGTGTCAAACGCCCTGGGTGGTGGTGGCAATCCTGCCCGGCTTGTTGCATTGGCGGCGGGCCTGCCACAGCGGATTGCCGGGCTCAGCATTGACCGCCAATGCGCAGGTGGATTGGACAGCCTGCTTCTTGCGCGCCAGATGATTCTGAGTGGTGCGGCCGATGTAGTCATTGCCGGTGGGGTTGAAAGCTACTCCCGCAGGCCACTTCGCTTGGTGACTTTTGCCGATGGACGCCAGCCAGAAGCCTATGATCACCCCCCCTTCTCCCCTTGGCCAGATCGCGATCCAGACATGGCGCAGGCCGCCGATCAATTGGCCCAATCCGAGGGCACTACCCGCGAAATGCAGGACAGCTGGGCCATCGATAGTCACCAAAAAGCCCGCAACGCGGCATTCGGGAACGGTGAGATAATCCCGCTGGGTGATGTCCAAACCGACAGCTTCACTCGCAACCTAACGCCAGCGCTTTGTGCCCGTGCGGCAGCTATTTCAGGAAGTGTCACGGCCGCCAACACGTCCGTCGCCGCTGATGCCGCTGCGTTTTGCGTTGTCGTATCAGACCGCATGGCGACCCAACTTGGCCGCAGCGGACCTACAATCTTGGGCGGAGCCACTTGTGGAAGCGCGCCCGAGAGCCCCGGCATCGCGCCTATCGCGGCGATAAAGGCCGCGCTGAAACAGACCAACCTAGCCCCCAACGATATCGACATCGCGGAGGTGATGGAGGCCTACGCCGTTCAGGCCATCGCTTGTGTCCAAGGCGCAGGGCTTAAGCCCGACCGTGTGAACCTAGGCGGTGGATCATTGGCGCGAGGTCATCCGATTGGAGTTTCTGGGACGATCAATGGGGTTCGGTTGTATCACGAACTGGAACGGCGCGGCTGTGGCACGGGCATGGCCACCATTGCCGCAGCAGGCGGTATCGCCACGGCGCTCGTGTTACGCGCGTGACAGCACGCTGCGTGGCCGCGCCCGGTACAGGGCCCCTGTAATCAGACCAGCCAACACGGCCTTGATCATATCGCCGGGAATAAATGCAATCACCAGCATTGTGGCCTCGGTCATCGTTTTACCAAGCACTAAGGACAAGCCCGTGACCCCAAACGCATAGAGCACGACAACGCCACCAACCAAGGCCCCAGTCCACGCGGCGAAAGACGTGGAAGTTCCCCGCAGCCGTTCAGTGATTAGACCTGTTACAAAGGCCGCAAACGGGAAGCCCACCACAAATCCGACCGTTGGCGATTGAAAGACACCAAAGCCCCCACGTCCACCGGACAGCAGCGGCAACCCAAGAGCGACAAGCCCGACAAATAAAAGCGCCGCAAGCCCACCGCGCCATGACCCCAACACGGTGCCGCAGAGCATGATTCCAAGGCTTTGCGCCGTGATAGGCACGCCAAACCCCAACATCAGCGCGGGCACCAAGCCCAAAGCAGCGACAAGGGCGGTAAAGAGTGCGATCAGCGTGAGGTCTCGTTCCATGGGTCTTCCTTTAGTCAATATTTAGAGCCCACCACGGGCCCTTAACGCATCCGAAACATGTTCAGCGTCGTCCAAGGCAAGCACGAGAAATGGCAAGATCACCCGCCACCCCGGTTTACGCCGTGACCGCGCACGCCATGCCTGCACAAGCGCCTGAGCCTTTTGCGACAGGACTGGCGTAAAGCGGATGACCATTGCCACCGCAAGTTCAATCGGTCGACTGTTGAGCCCGAGGGGCCGAAGCGGGGTCAACATTTTGTGTAAGACGCCCATCATGTCGCTCAACTTTGTGGTCATGGTCACCAAATTGGCGAGGCCAACAGCTGCGATCATTCGGCACGCGATCACCGCCCCTGTTTGTGGATCGCCAATCGCCAAATGCCATAACCCGATCAACACCACAAACGGCCACAGCGGCCATAACCGGCGCATACCGCTACGCAAAAACACCGCGCCACCAGCGGCATAAAGGACAGCCACCCCCAAAAGCGCCACGCCTTGCGCCACGACACCCTGCAGCGCGAACAGGCCTACCGTGGCAAGGCAAAGCCCCAGCAGTTTTGGCCCGGCAGGCCAGCGATGGGCCCAGGTTTCAACCGGGGAGGTCAGCGAGATCATCGATCCCTCCAATCTGGCGCATCCGGTTGGTATATTTTGTGGCAACTTCTGCTGCCGACCCGTCTTGTTGAATGCGGCCGCCTTCGATCCAGATCGCGCGGTCGTAATTTTCGACTGTTGCGGGATCATGGGTGATCTGCAAAAGCGATGCATCCACGTCATCCAGCACCCGGCTTAAATGCATGGCGGTCGGAATATCGAGCCCGGCAAACGGCTCATCTAGAATGATTAATCGCGGCCCCATCGCCAACACGGCCATCAGGCACACCAATTGGCGTTGCCCCTGCGACATCTCGTGGATTGCCACCTCGCGCCAATGCGCTTTCTCAAAACGAGCGAGGATGGCATCGACACCTGCCGCAGCCTCCCCTTTGGTTTGGCCCATCTGCGTTAGGCCAAAGGCCAACTCTTCGGCAACCGTGGGAAAAATAATCTGGTGATCCGGGTTTTGAAACAAAATGCCGACAAGCCCCAAGGCCGCCCTCCTGTCGCGTGCCACATCCACCCCTGCAATGCGCACCTGACCGCGTGTTGGTGGCATCAACCCAGCGATCACCCGCGCCAACGTCGTCTTGCCAGAGCCATTGCGCCCCAGCACGGCGACCCGCCGTGCATCACACTCAAAATTGATCCCGCTTAACAAATCACGCCCGTCGATCTGCAACAGCACATCATTCAGGTCGATCAATGAGGGAGAGGAAACAGGCGGCACCAGGTCATGGCCTTTTGTCTAAAGCATTCGCCAGCGGAGGTATCAGCCCGGCCCGTGCAGGGAAAGATCAAAGGCACCTTAAGCCACGACGGCAATCGCCCCCAATCATAGCCCTAAGAACAGACAGGCCCGCAAATCCGCTAGCACCTAGTCTTGGCGGGGCCGTGTCCAGCTGCCAGGTAAATCCATCCTTGGGATACGCGATGGGGCCTTGATATGGCTCATCACCCAGTTCGGCCCCGTCATCAAACGGCTCAGCAGCGGGGAGCCGTTGACCTGCGCCTTGAGTTTTTCGATCTGCATGACGTTTTCGATGCGCCGATCCAAAAATTCCCAAGTAGCCGTGTGATCGTCGCTGGTATCGCCCAACCAATACAGCACAGTGGCCGAATAAACCGCGCTGAGCGTCGCGCGTTTGGTGTACCAATTCACATCCTCGGACGTATCCCCCAGCGCATCCCAGATCGCATCTGTCGTTCCCCAAACCGCCTTGGCCCCATCTGCGGCGTACTGCGGCAACGCAAAAAGTGTCGTGCCACGGCGCACCGCTTCTTTGTCACTGACCACCTCCAGCCGGAACCGCACCGCAGCAGCGATCTTGTCGCGAAATTTCAAACCGCTCAGGTCTGCTGACGTCAACCGCTCAAGCATGAGCGCATCGCCGCGTGCGTGATAGTGCATGGCCAGATCAACCGCGCCACGCGGACACAGGCTCTTTGCGACGGTTGCATCAATCCCCGTCTCTTGAACCGCCAATTCGAACGTCATTGGCGACCATCCATCGAATGGCACATTCAACAGTGCTGCATCCAGCAAACGATCTTTGGGCGGCAGGGCGGCTTCAGACATGGCAAGACTCCATTATTTGAACGAACAGTAGACAATTTAGCACGCCGTTGCTATATGCCCACTTCCTGCAAATCCTTGCAAATTCAAACTAGAAAGGTGGTGAAAACCACATGCAGGTTAGTGTTCGCGACAACAACGTCGACCAAGCGCTGCGCGCTCTGAAGAAAAAACTTCAGCGCGAAGGTGTGTTTCGTGAAATGAAGCTCAAGCAACATTTCGAGAAGCCCTCCGAGAAAAAGGCCCGGCAGAAAGCTGAAGCAATCCGCCGTGCCCGTAAGCTGGCACGTAAGAAATTGGAACGCGAAGGGTGATCTAAGTCATCCCGAACGTCACTTTTCGAATTGGAAAACCCCCGTAGCTCGATGGCTGCGGGGGTTTTTCGTTTGGGCATGTGGGTTTTCGGCGGTTGTCTTTCGGTCGTCCGCAGCTCAGGCAATTGCGCGCTGCCATTCGACAAAAGCGGTGACTGTTTGCCCTTGAAAACTAGCGCCAGCAGCACTCAATCGCAGCCTTTGATCTAGGAACTCTACTTGGCGCACTTGCTCCGTTCCAATCCAATTTGGACATGATGCTTGTGTCACCTGATGCCTCACCTGATCGCCGTAATATTCATATGGCCCAGCGTAAGTTATCTGCGTCTTAAAGGCGGCGGAGTCCTCTTCAATCGTGCCTCCAAAGGGATCGTGCACACTAAATAGCGCTCGATTTTGAGACATCATATGCACAAAAACAAAACCGTCTTGGGTGTAGCTGATGTAGCCGGTCGCGTTTGACCCTAAAGGGTAGATACGCTCGCCAGCCTCCGTTTCATTGTACCATTCAAGTAGTGACCATGTTCCAATCAGGGGTGTTTTTTTCTGCATCAAATATCCATATTCATTGGCGCTTATACTTCCTCATCGACTATAATATTAGTCTTTGATGGGGTATCGGTTGGCTTCTTCAAATACGTCGATCACCCGCGTACCAGCCTTGATCGACGCTCCGTGTTCGACCCCTGCCGGAATTGAATAGCTATCACCGGGTCTGTAAATCTTAGTTTCCCCACCGATGGTAAACTCGATTTCCCCTTCGATAATCGTACCCCACTGAGCGCCGTGTGCATGCGGGGGAAGTTCCATCGCCTTGTGAAACGTAAAGAATGCGACCAATCCGGCATCTGATTTTACAACTGCGGTTGTCACTACATCTTCTGGAAATGGCACATCGATACTAGGAAAAGACTCTATGAAATTAGGATAAGGCATTGCGGTGTCCTTTAATGAGGTTGCCCGAGACAGGTGGTGAGACCGTCATCCTGCCAGCGCACCGAATTGTTTGCAATCGGGTTGGCGGTCTGCGTTCAAAGCCGAAACTACCGCCAAATCTCACACAGGCAACGCCGTTGTCTTGCAGACCGTCCTCAATGCAAAGCTTGATTGCATCTGCCCGACACCGGGCAGGCGTGCCAAATATTGCCGGTGGATGCGGGCGAAATCTTCGGTATCTTCGGCCACGACCTTAAGCAAGTAATCCGCGGTCCCGGCCATCAGGTGGCACTCCAACACGTCGGGAATGCGCCCGACTGCGCGCTCAAAGGCGTCCAACACTTCGTCCGCCTGACCCTGCAACGTGATTTCGACAAAAACGGTCGTCGCCACACCCAATTTGCGCGCGTCCAACAAAGCTACATAATCGCGGATATACCCGTCCTGCTCCAGTCGCTGCACCCTGCGGTGGCAAGCTGATGGGGAAAGGTTCACCTTCTCTGACAACTCTGAATTTGACATCCGGCCCTTGCGTTGGAGTGCTTTCAAGATGCTGCGATCAATTGCGTCTAATGCCATATGCGCCAAATCCTTGCGTCAAATCCAATATTATCCGCAGACTATTCGAAACATCCCCCCCTTGGCGAGGCAAAATAGACGCCACCTTGCGCGCGTTCAGGCGCACAGTCCGCCTCAGGAAAAACATCCTCTCGCACATAGGACAAACACGATGAAAATAGGTTGCCCCAAAGAAATCAAGCCGCAGGAATTCCGCGTCGGTGTCACACCCAATGCGGCAAACGAAGCAGTTGCGCATGGCCACGAGGTCGTCATTGAAGCCGGCGCAGGCATCGGTGCCGGTTTTCCCGACGAAGATTACATTGCCGTCGGAGCCGTCATCTTAGAAACCGCGCAAGAAATCTTTGCGCAGGCCGATATGATCGTAAAGGTCAAAGAGCCACAGCCCGGCGAACGCAAGATGCTGCGCGAAGGCCAGCTGTTGTTCACCTACCTGCACTTGGCCCCCGACCCCGAGCAAACCAAAGACCTGATCGCATCCGGTGCAACCTGCATCGCCTATGAGACCGTGACCGACCGCAACGGCGGCCTGCCGCTCCTTGCGCCTATGTCCGAAGTTGCGGGCCGACTTGCTCCTCAGGTTGGCGCTTGGACACTGCAAAAGGCCAATGGCGGGCGTGGTGTGTTGATGGGCGGCGTGCCCGGCGTGGGCCCGGCCCGTGTTGTGGTGATCGGCGGCGGCGTCGTCGGGACGCACGCGGCACGCATCGCTGCCGGTATGGGCGCAGATGTGACCGTGCTGGACCGTTCTTTGCCGCGCATGCGCTATCTTGATGATATCTATGGCGGCACGTTCAAGACGTCTTATGCCAGCGCCGGCAACACGATCGAACTGGCGCGCGCCGCGGATATGATCATTGGGGCCGTTTTGATCCCAGGTGCCGCAGCGCCCAAACTGATCAGCCGTGCGCAGCTGTCAGAGCTCAAGCCAGGTGCCGCCATTGTAGACGTTGCTATCGATCAAGGTGGCTGTTTCGAGACATCGCGCGCCACCACGCACCACGATCCAATCTATGACGTCGACGGGATCATGCATTACTGCGTGGCCAACATGCCCGGCGCTGTTGCGCGGACCTCAACCATCGCGCTGGGGAACGCCACCATGCCCTTCATGTTAGCGCTGGCTGACAAAGGTTGGAAAAAGGCCTGCGAAGACGATGAGCACCTGCTCGCAGGGTTGAACGTGCACGCGGGCCAATTGACTTATTACGCCGTCGGCAAGGCACTTGGGATCGACGTGATCTCGCCGCAACTTGCGCTCAAGAGCTGAAACTAGAAATGCCCGCCAATGTGGCGGGCATTTCGTTACCACTGTGAGGTGGCTTACTTTTTCTTAAGTGCCGCCAGAATATCGGCCAACAATTCTTCTTGTGTTGGGCCGGCTGGAGCTTCTGGTGCTGCTTCAGGTTCTGCCTTTTTGGCGTTGTTAAGTGTTCTCACCAACATAAAGACGACAAATGCGATGATCAAAAAGTTGATGATCGCCATGATGAAGTTCCCGTATGTAAAGGTCGCTTCGCCGACGGAAGCAGACAAGCCACCGAAATCAACACCGCCCATAAATAGGCCGATCAGCGGAGTAACAATATCCGCAACAAGCGAGCCCACGATCGCTGTAAACGCCGCGCCGATGATGATACCAACGGCCATGTCCATGACATTGCCCTTAGCGATGAAGTCTTTGAATTCGTTAATCATTGTTCTGTCCCTTGAATTTTACCCACGGTTCTCCGGGCCCCTGCCCTGCGCCGCCGCACATCTGCTAGCATAATTGCGCACAGGATTCAGCCTGTTATTAGGGGGAAAAGCGCCTAACTTAACCCCTAACAACCTCAAGGAGACCTAAATGTCAGAGCTTTCAGCTTTTGCCATCGCGCAAAAATGGCCTGCACAAAATCCGAATGTCATTCAGCTCTATTCGTTCCCGACTCCCAATGGGGTCAAGGCTTCCATCGCGCTTGAAGAGATGGGTTTGGAGTATGAACCGCATCTGGTGACGCTGAACGATGCCGATGTGAAAAGCCCGGAGTTTCTGTCGCTCAACCCCAACAACAAGATCCCCGCGATTATTGACCCCAACGGGCCAGATGGCACACCAATTGGTCTGTTTGAGAGCGGCGCGATCCTGATCTATCTGGCCGAGAAGTCTGGCAAACTAATTGGTGACACAGCAACTGAGCGCGCCCAGACGATACAATGGTTGATGTTTCAGATGGGCGGATTGGGTCCGATGCTGGGGCAACTTGGGTTCTTCTCTAAATTTGCGGGTTCTGAGTGGGAGGACAAACGTCCCCAAGAACGCTACATCAACGAGGCAAAACGCTTGCTCAACGTGCTCAACCTTGAGCTGGCAGGCAAGGATTGGATTACCGGTCCCAACTATTCCATCGCCGATATCGCCATTGCGCCGTGGCTGAGGGCATTGGATTACTATGGCACTAAAGACGTGGTGGGCTGGGATGATCACACCAACTTGGTTGACTACCTTGCACGCTTTGAAGACCGGCCAGCGGTCCAAAAAGGCCTAGTCACACCTGCGCGCGATTGATTGCTTGGGCGGGAGCAATCCCGCCCAATGCTTATTTGGGCAACGTGCCTTCCAGCACATAGCGCAGTATCTCGACCACCTGCGCAGGCTCTTGTGCAACCGCCAAAGCCGCCGCATCAACTTCCTTAAGCGGGTGGGCGTGATCCGGCCCATGCAACACAATCAACGACGTTCCCAAAGCAGCGGCGTAGCCCGCATCAAACGCTGCATTCCACTGTTTGTACTGATCCCCGAACCGCACAACGACAACGTCAGCTTGCTCAATCCCGCGACGCGTGCGGATTGCGTTTAGTTGCGCACCTTTACGGTCATGCCAGAATTTATCGTCTTCGGCTCCAAGGATCGCCACACCGCAATCATCACTCGCAGCGTGATCGGTGACTGGACCACTAAACGTCACGTCCAGCCCCTCGGCACCAGCGATGATCTGTTCGCGCCAGTCGGTGTGAATTTCCCCCGAAAGATAAACGTTCAATGTCATGGTGTTTCTCCTATCAATCGGCGGCATTAACCGCGCAAAACGCCACCAGTGGCCTTGGTTACTTTTTCAACGACCTTCGCACCAACGGCTTCGATTTCCGCATCCTTCAGCGTTGCATCTTTGGGCTGTAGCCGCACTGTGATGGCAAGTGATTTTTTGCCTTCGCCGAGAGAGCCGCCGATGAATTCATCGAACACCCGCACATCTGCGATCAGCGCCTTATCGGCCCCCATCGCAGCGTTCACGATGCTCAATGCCTCAACTTCCGCATCCACAACAAAGGCAAAGTCACGCTCGACCGCCTGCAGATCACTGATTTTCAAGGCAGGGCGTGTCGACCCAGCTTTACGCGGCAAAGGCACTTCGGCAGGCCACAGGGTAAAGCCCACGGCGGGCCCCTTCACATCCATCGCAGCCAGCACCTTGGGATGAATTTCACCGTAGATGCCAAGTACCTTTTTCGGTCCCAGACAGATCATCCCATGCCGACCCGGATGCCACCATTTTGACGCGCCGCGCATGATCTGCACCCGCGTAGGCGCGCCGATGGCGGCCAGAACCGCTTCGGCGTCCGCCTTGGCGTCATAGACATCAACGCTGCGCGCAGCGCCGTGCACATCACGTGGGCTGGTACGCCCAATCAGCAGTCCGCTGACCAGCATATGTTGTTGTCCCGGCTCTCCACCATGAAACGCGGGGCCAACCTCAAACAGCGCCATATCGGCAAAACCACGCGCCTGATTGCGCGCTGCTGCTTGCAACAAACCGGGCAGCAATGCGGGGCGCATATGGCTCATATCCGCACTTATCGGGTTTTCGAGACGTGTCTCTTCGGTGCCGCCGCCAAACAAGGCTGCAACTGATTGCTCAATAAAGCTGTAGGTCACGCATTCATTATAGCCCAATGCGGCACAGGTCCGCCGTGCAGACACTTCGCGCCGTTGCGCAGCTGACAGAATTGGACGCGGCACACCAGCAGACAACCGAGGCAATGGACGCCCTTCAAGTTTGGTCAACGAGGCAATCCGCGCGACCTCTTCAACGAGATCAGCCTCGCCTTGCACATCGGGGCGCCAGCTGGGCACATGGGCCATGTTGCCCTCAAGCACAAACCCAAGTGAGGTCAGCGTTTGCCGCTGATCAGCTTCAGGGATGGTCATACCGACAAGCGACTGCACCCGCGCAGCATCCAGTTTATAGGCGCGCGATGTGTCAGGGATCTTGCCCGCGACAACAACCTCGGAGGCCTCACCACCTGCGTGGCCCAGAATCATCTGGGTGGCGTGTTCAATCCCGTATGGGGTCCATTCCGGGTCCACGCCGCGTTCAAACCGATACCGCGCATCCGAATTGATCTTAAGCGCGCGCCCCGCATAGGCGATCTGAACCCGGTCCCAATATGCGCTCTCAATGAACACATTTGTCGTCTGCTCCGTCACACCCGTGTCGGCACCACCCATAATGCCTGCAATGCTTTCGGGGCCATTGTCGTCTGAGATCACCATCTGACCGGCCTGCAACGCATAGGTTTTGTCATCCAGCGCCATGATGCTTTCGCCGCCCTTGGCACGGTGCACCCGCAGATTGCCTGCAACTTTATCTGCATCAAACACATGCAGTGGGCGGTTGCGATCATAGGTAAAGAAATTCGTCACATCCACGAGAAAGGAAATCGGCCGCAAACCAATCGCACGCAGGCGGTCCTGCAACCAAACAGGTGATGCGCCATTCGTGACGCCGCGGATCACGCGGCCAAAGAAAACCGGACAGCCGTCCAGCGTATCTTCATCAATGTTGACCGTGATCGGGCAGGCAAACGCCCCCTCAACGGCAGCGACCTCACCCAGTTTCAACTTGCCCAAGCCGCGCGCTGCCAGATCGCGGGCAATGCCACGGACCCCCAATGCATCGGGACGGTTGGGCGTGATCGCAATCTCGATCACCGGGTCGACTTTGGCTGGGTCGTTTTTCTCCAGCCAGCTGACAAAACTCTCTCCGACCTCGCCCGAGGCCAACTCAATGATACCGTCATGCTCTTCGGACAGTTCCAGCTCGCGCTCAGAGGCCATCATGCCAAAGCTCTCGACGCCGCGGATTTTACCAACACCGATGGTCGTATCAATTCCCGGCACATAAACGCCCGGCTTGGCCACAACAACTGTGATCCCTTGCCGTGCATTGGGCGCGCCGCAAATGATCTGTTGCAGCCCTTCGTCGGTCTCAACCTGACAAACCTGTAAGCGGTCCGCATCAGGATGCTTTTCCGCCGATTTCACATACCCAAGCGTAAAGTCACGCAACCGCGCACCGCGGTCTTCAACCCCTTCAACTTCAAGGCCAAGATCAGTCAACGCATAGGTGATCTCATCCACCGAAGCGGTGGTATCGAGATGTTCCTTGAGCCAGGACAGGGTGAATTTCATGCGGTCAATCCTCGTGCGAATGCTTGGCGCTTTCGGTATCCGCAATCGAGGATGGATTCAATGCACTCAAGGGCTTTGGGTACTCAAGAGCGTTCGGCAATCAGGGATATTGCGGTGCGCGCCCCATCAACTGGTCCAACTGCCAACCAATCCAGCCATGCGGGATAAAATGCCCGCCGGAGTGAATATCAAGCGTAACACTATGGCCATCCGCGCAGTTATCCCACTGTGTGCGCTGAAACGTCAGGAACTCCCGCGCATTCCAATCGGGCAGTTTCGCTCCTGTGCCGCAGTCAAACTGACGCCGCCAAAGGGCAACCGGATTGGTCGTATCGCCTCCCGGTCCCATCGGAAATCCCATCACCGTATCGTCCAGCCCGTGCACATGGCGAATTGTGCGCGGCCCCTCCGCGCATTCCTCGGATTGTTGCAGCGTGCCAGAAATCGCGAGCAGCGCGGCCACCTCGTCGCCATTGTCGCACGCATAGCGCCACGCCATTGCCGCCCCATAAGAATAGCCTGAGATATAGATGCGGCTGCGATCAATCGGATAGCGCTTGGCCGCATCTTCGATCACAGCGGCGGCAAAATCGACATCCTGGCTGCCTGCTTGCCAAAAATCCCAAGTCCGCCCGTTTCCATTCGGGGCCAGCAAAAGCACGCCTCTGCGCCGCGTATGACCTGCGATCCGTCCATGGTTCACAATCAAATTACCTTGCCGCCCCCAGCCATGGAAATGCAGCATGACTGGCATCGGGGTGGCCTCGTCCCACTCATCAGGCGCACGGACATGATAAGAGCGATCGCCAAGCTCGCAGGCCGTCGCGCCCTCACAAGCGGCTTTCCACGGGCCCATTGCAGGGAGGATGAGAAGGGCGAAGAGAGAGAGAAAGTATTTCATAAAGCGACGTTAGCCAAGCACGCGGGAGTGTCACGTCACGAATGCGTAGGGTGGTGAAGCAGATGCGTAACGCAAGACGAAACCAAGGCTCAGCCGCAGAGCCTGGCGTGCCTTATCGCTAGCGTTTTTTGCCCAGTTTAATGAGTTTCTTAACCTGAATGGCGCGCGAACCATCCGTCTTAATGTTCAAATACGCTTGGTCTCTAGTATCTTTCCAGGTCTTGAAACTCACAAATGTTGCAAAAACCCATGGGGCCAGAACCACCAGAAACAGGGCCTGAAAACTGCGCCTCAAAAGTTCAGACACAATCACATTGTCAAAATAAATATCTACGAGAGCGAACACAAAAACGGAACAGAACATCGAAAAGCTGAGACCAAAAAACCATAAAATCGGATTTTTCTCGGTCTTTCGCAGCCACCAATTAAAATAGGCAGTCAGATAAATAACGATGAAATACAACTAACTAGTCAAACCCCGCGCCCATCCAGATCTTCGACCAGTTCGAAATGCTCAAACACCAACATCATCTCAGAATCAAATCCGCCATTCCGCTCGAAATAGCTTTGGTGGTTGGTTTTCCACTCCGCAATAGTGTCGTCTTCGCTTTCGACCATCGCCATGGCCCAAGTGACGTCACAAAACCGGACTTGCTCCACCTTAACGGTGCGGATCACAAGGGCCGGCGTGCCATCCCAATTGGCGGCAATGTCACAGCGTCCCACGACGGGCATTGCTTCAGGTGCATCGTCAAAATCCGATAACGCGCAGCAGGTTGCAGATTTCTTGCCAGCGCGAACCGAGGCAATCATGATCTGACTAACCTCTGCACTGTCGCCAAACATAAAGGTGCCTGCACCTGGATAAGTGTCTTGCAGGTCCTCAAAATCATCTCGATTTGAGGTCACCTGCTCAGACCACCATGCAGGTTCGGTTGATCCAAGCTCGCAAACCCATAATGTCGCAGCCAGCGCAAATCGCTGTCAAAGAACGCCCGCAAATCAGGGATACCGTATTTCAGCATCGCAATTCGGTCGATGCCCATGCCGAACGCAAAACCCTGCCAGACATCCGGATCGATCCCGCCCGCCTGCAGCACTTTGGGATGCACCATGCCGGAGCCCAAAACCTCAAGCCAGCCATCGCCTTCGCCGATCCGCAATTGGCCATCGACCCACGAGCACTGAATATCCACCTCAGCAGAGGGCTCCGTGAACGGGAAATGCGACGCGCGGAACCGCGTCTTGATGCCGTCGATCTCAAAGAACGCGGCAAAGAACTCCTCAAGCACCCATTTGAGGTTCGCCATTGAGGTATCTTTGTCGATCGCCAAGCCTTCGACCTGATGAAACATCGGTGTGTGGGTCTGGTCGTAATCCGCGCGGTACACACCACCGGGGCAAATGATGCGCAAGGGCGCGCCTTCGGCCTCCATCGTGCGGATCTGTACGGGGCTGGTATGCGTGCGCAGCACATGCGGCGGGCGGTCGTCGCCTTCAGCACGCGCCATATAGAACGTGTCCATTTCCGCACGCGCAGGGTGGTGGCCGGGAATATTCAGCGCATCAAAGTTATACCAATCAGTATCGATGCGCGGACCTTCAGCAACGGAAAAGCCCATTTCAGCAAAAATCGCCGTGAGCTCTTCGGTCACCTGAGACACCGGATGGATCGTACCGGCGGGTCGTGAACGCGAGGGCAGCGTTACGTCCAACCATTCTCCGCGCAAACGCTCATCCAACGCCGCATCGCCAAGTGCGGCCTTCTTTGCTGCCAACGCACTGTTGATCTCATCCTTGAGTGCGTTGAGCGCGGGGCCAGCGACCTGCCGCTCTTCCGGGGTCATCTTACCCAGTTCCCGCATCTTGAGCGCGACTTCGCCCTTTTTGCCTACTGCCGTGATCCGGATATCTTCAAGCCCAGCCTCATCGGCTGCATTCGCAATCTGGCTCAGGTACTTTTGCTTGAGATCATCCATGATGTTGGGTCCTTTGGGTGCTGGCGAACCTGCTACCAGAACCGCGCGCAAACGCAACCCAAAGGGGCCTGCACACGATGTACCCCGCCGCCCCCAAAATGCAAAAAGCCCCGCCGTTTCAGGCAGGGCTTTTCAACATTATCTATAAACTGGCTTAGGCGGCCAGCGACGCCTGTGCTTGCTTTACGATCGCAGTAAATGCTTCTGGCTCGTTAACGGCCAGATCGGCCAGAACCTTACGGTCTACTTCGATGCCGGCCAAGTTCAGGCCGTTGATGAAGCGGCTGTATGTCAGCGCTTCGTCATGCATGCGAACAGCAGCGTTGATCCGCTGGATCCACAAAGCGCGGAAGTTGCGCTTGCGATTCTTGCGGTCACGTGTTGCGTATTGGTTGGCCTTATCGACGGCCTGGCGCGCGACCTTAAAAGTACTCTTGCGGCGGCCATAATAACCTTTGGCTGCCTTGACGACCTTACGGTGACGGGCGTGGGTGACTGTACCACCTTTTGTACGGGACATATCGGCTCTCCTTTATCAGCGGTCGTAGGGCATAAAGCCCTTGATGATCTTTGCGTCGGCGGCACACAATGCTGTTGTACCCCGTGCGTTGCGCAGAAACTTGTTGCTCCGCTTGATCATGCCGTGCTGTTTACCAGCCTGACTGCCGATGACCTTACCGGTCGCCGAGATCTTAAAGCGCTTCTTAGCACTCGACTTCGTCTTCATCTTGGGCATTTCCGTCTCCCAATCATGAGTTCGGTAGATGCGCTACTCGGCATGCCACGTGGGCCGGAAGCGCGGAACGAAATTGGCGTATAGGCGGGGTACATCTATTTGGCAAGAGCTGTTTGCGCACCGTTTTCGGACCGTAGCGACCTAGGCTCACAGCCTTCAAGCCACCATCAAAATGGAAACGCACTGTTTCCAAAAAATATACAAAACAGTTTGTTTACAATAAGTTACCTACTTTTTAGTTGTTAACACAATAAGGCATCTTTATGACCAACGCCTTAAGAAAGGCACATTTGCCCTTCCTATCGGCCAACTTTGGCCACAATACATTGGAGACAAAGATGAGCATTTTTAAAATGGCAGCTGTTGCTGCAATTGTTTCGACAGCCGGCGGAGCTGCGTCAGCTGCAACTTTCCAGATCTATACAGATCGCACAGCCTATGAAGCGGCCTTGTTAGGCCCCATTGCAATTTATGACTTCACCGGAGGTGCGCCTGCATCCGGCGTAACGATCACAGGCAGCGACGTGTCCTATACCCCCGGCGGCCGCCTACGGGATATCATCAACCAAGGTGCGGCGGCGGACACCTTGTTTGCGTTCGACGCTCCGGTCCTTGCGTTCGGCGGTGATTGGAATCTGGAAGGGCCGGGCGGTCCAGGTACAGGTATCGAGATCCAAACGATGAATGGTGCCACCTATACTGTTTCAAGTGAAGTTCCCAACACCCTTCGAAACGATTTCTGGGGCTTTATTTCAGACATGGAGTTCTCATCCCTGTCTTTCGTCGAGGGTTCTCAAGCAATCGGTGTCGAGACATACACGCTCGACAACCTGACCACTGGCGGCGTTGCACCTGTGCCACTGCCTGCGGGTCTGCCACTTTTGCTGGCGGGTCTTGGCGGCTTGGCAACTCTGCGTCGCAAGCGCAAAGCAGCCTGAGCTAACATAAACTCGAACGAAGCCGCCGGGATGCATGTTCCGGCGGCTTTTTCATGTCTGATGACAGGAACGGAGATGCCGCGAAAGCACGTTCTGCTGCTGCCGCTTAAGGTAAATACTTCCCGATTACGCCGACAACAACACCCGGCAAGTCCGAAAGCTGATACCCGCCCGGATGATTCTGTATGCCATAAAGGATCAATCCACCCCCAATCAGGATCATAATCGCTGAAGCGCGGGGTGCACGACCATCGGTCACTGCCGATAGAATCGACGGCACAGACAATGCACCGATGACGACACCAAGAACAAGCGACAGATCGGGGTCCATAGTGATCTCCTGCAATTATGCTTGGATCACGCTACTCCGGATCAGATGAGAAAATCAAACGCTCGTCGCACGGTGCCACCCGCAGGATGTTTGTGCTGCCTGGCACGTTAAAAGGCACACCTGCGGTCACAACGATCAGATCGTCAGGGCCAGCAAAACCTTGCGAGCGCGCGGCTTGCGCAGCGCCGACCACAGCCATCTTAAAGCGGTCCATGCTCCCGGTGATCACGCAATTGCACCCCCAGCTCAGTGCAAGCCGCCGTGCGGTTCCTACCAACGGCGTCAGTGCGATAATCGGCGTGCGGGGCCGTTCGCGGGCTGTGAGCAGCGCAGTTGTGCCACTTTGCGTATAGCAACAGATCGCTTTAATATCGGTCGTTTCCGCAATTTCACGGGCCGCGGCAACGATACCGTCCGCAACAGTCATCCGGTCTGCTTTGCGGCTGGATTCGATGATTTGCGTATATGTCGGGTCCTGCTCAACTTCGGTAGCAACCTTGTCCATCGTTGTGACCGCTTCGATCGGGAAATCGCCCGCCGCCGATTCCGCCGACAACATGACCGCATCTGCACCTTCATAGATTGCCGTCGCAACGTCGGATACTTCGGCACGGGTCGGCATCGGGCTCTCGATCATCGATTCCAGCATCTGTGTGGCCACGATCACCGGCTTGGCCGCCGCGCGGCACTTCCGCACCAGACGTTTTTGAATAGGCGGCACGTTTTGTACCGGCAATTCGACCCCCAGATCACCGCGAGCGACCATAATCCCGTCGCTGACCGCCAAAATATCATCAAACCGTACCACAGCAGACGGCTTTTCGATCTTGCTTAGGATCGCCGCGCGGTCGCCCGCAAGCGCGCGCGCCTCCAAGACATCCTCAGGGCGCTGAACAAAGCTCAGCGCCAGCCAATCAACGCCCAGTTCACAAACGAACTCAAGATCGGCACGGTCCTTGTCGCTAAGGGCGGCAAGCGGCAGCACAACGTCGGGGACATTCACACCCTTACGGTTGGAGATAACGCCCCCAATCACGACTTCGCAATTTGCGAAATCAGGACCGCAATCGCGCACTTTCAGCCGAATTTTACCATCATTGACCAACAGGCTCGACCCCGGCTCAAGGGCAGCAAAAATCTCAGGGTGCGGCAAACAAACGCGGCTCGCATCCCCCTCCGCCTCATTCAGATCCAAGCGAAACGGCGCGCCAACATCCAACTGCTCGCTGTCGCCGGCAAAGACACCTACGCGCAGCTTTGGTCCCTGCAAATCAGCCAGAATACCGATTGTAGAGCCCATGTCCGCTTCTAGCTGGCGAATGATCCGGTGCTTTTCACGTATTTCTTCGTGGCTCCCGTGGCTCATATTCAGCCGAAAGACATCTGCGCCCGCTTTATGCAGCGCGCCGATCATTTCCATGTCGTCCGAGGCAGGCCCCAGCGTTGCTACGATCTTTACATTCCGCAGGCGTCTCATTGATGGTGTTCCTTTTATTCGCTGGTCTTGGATGCGCGCAGGCAAACTGCTTTTCAGGGTTATAACAACCCAAAACCCAAAATGTTAGCGGTATCATTAATTCACATCCGGGGATAACTGGCCTATTTCTACATGTCAAAGGTTTCAGGCAAATGACATACAATCCCTATCAGATCGACGGTGCCGACCGTCCCGAGCGCTGGCTGGTCACCTGTGATCATGCCACCAACACCTTTCCGGATGCCGTAGGGGGAGGTGATCTGGGCTTGCCTGCCAGAGATATGGGCCGCCATATCGCGTGGGACATCGGTGCAGCTGACGTGACCCGCACATTGGCCCAGCGGCTTGACAGTCCTGCACTCCTTAGCAATTTCTCGCGGCTGGTGATTGACCCCAACCGACGCAACCTTGCTTATTGAGCTGCGCAACGACTTGATCGCTGATCCTGCGAGACAACAAGAATGGTCCGACCACCTCGCCCCCATCCTTGAAACCGCGCTTACTCAGACCCAGCTATAACCCAAAGGAGCCGCCAAAAAATGTCCAGCCCTACTCAAACCGAAATAGAACTTCAGGCCGCCGCGTTCCGGCGTCTGCAAAAACACCTCATGCAAGACCGAACCGATGTGCATAACATCGATATGATGAACCTCGCGGGTTTTTGCCGCAATTGCTTGAGCCGCTGGTATCAAGAAGCGAGCGCCGAACGCGGCATCGAGATGACCAAAGATGAAGCGCGCGAGCTTTATTACGGCATGACAATGGATGCATGGAAAGCTGATTATCAGACTCCAGCGGACGATACGCAAAAAGAGGCGTTCGACACTGCATTCAAGGAAAACGTGACTAAGGGGTAAATTCAACAGGTGGGCATGCGGCCCACCTCCCATCAGAACGCGTAGAGTATCATCCAAACTGCCGTCAACGCGGGTCGCTCAACGCCTTCGATCTCAACCACCGCGTCGAATGTCGTCATCAGCTTGTCGCCCCCCGCCCGCATCTCGGCTTTGCGCAGCACATACCGCCCCCGAATGCGTGCACCGTTATGCACTGGTGTGACAAAGCGAACCTTGTCGAACCCGTAATTGATGCTGGCGCTTTGCCCTTCAATATCAGGAAGGGTGCCTTCCGCCAAACCTGACATCATCGACAGCGTCAGCAATCCATGCGCCACTGTCCCTCCAAAGACGGTATGCGCCGCACGTTCCGGATCGATATGAATGAATTGCCGATCTTCGGTCACCTCGGCAAACGCATCAATCCGCGCCTGTTCAACGGCGAACCATTCCGAGCACCCAAGCTCGGTCCCGACCGCCTCAAGCAAATGCGCACGCGTGATAACCAGCACCGCCCTCAGACCGCCGCTTTGCGCATCTCTTCGAGGTAAATCTCGCGCAATCGCGGGGCCACGCGGCCTGGAACACCGCCGCCCAGCGTCACGCCATCGATCTCAACGACTGGCATAACAAAGGCGCTGGCCGACGTGGTAAACGCCTCATCCGCCTCTTTCGCC
Source organism: Sulfitobacter sp. SK012 (assembly GCF_003352085.1). Lineage (NCBI taxonomy): Bacteria > Pseudomonadati > Pseudomonadota > Alphaproteobacteria > Rhodobacterales > Roseobacteraceae > Sulfitobacter > Sulfitobacter sp. SK012. Next base: position 477,253 of record NZ_CP025804.1, on the reverse strand, counting down.
TCATCGATGGTAAAGTTGCGCTCTTCTACGTCCATTTGCGCTTCGCGGGCAAAACGCAGAACCGCCGCACGGGTAATACCATGCAAAATGTCGGTACTCAGCGCGCGCGTGATGATCTTGTTGCCCTTCACGATATAGGCGTTGTTAGAGGTGCCTTCGGTGACGAACCCATCCTCAACCAACCATGCATCATCACAGCCCGCTTTTTTGGCCATCATTTTGCCCATCGACGGATACAGCAACTGTACCGTTTTGATGTCGCGCCGACCCCAGCGAATATCCTCAATGCTGATGATCTTTGCGCCCTTCTTGGCCGCAGGGTTATCCGCCAATCCCGGCTTGTTTTGTGTAAACAGCACAATCGTCGACGGCGTCTCTGGATCAGGAAAAGCGAAATCCCGGTCGCCATCAGACCCGCGCGTGACCTGCAAATAAATCAAACCTTCCTCAATTTCATTCACCCGCACCAATTCGCGGTGCACTTCCAACAAATCAGCCTTGGAAATTGGGTTCGCCATGTCGAGCTCATTAAGCGACCGGCTTAGGCGTTTGGCGTGACCTTCGAAGTCAATTAGTTTGCCGTCCAACACCGACGTCACTTCATAAACGCCGTCTGCCATCAAGAAACCCCGATCAAAAATCGAGACTTTGGCTTCTGTTTCAGCGAGGTATTCCCCGTTCACATACACTGTCCGCATCATCTATCCCCAAAGTTCTGCGCGGGGTGGGTGCACGCCGGCGCTGTCAAATGTCAAAGGCACGTTTCGGTCTTCGGCCAACAGCAATGGCCCGTCAAGGTCCACCACAGCCGCCCCTTGTGCCACCAAAGTCGCAGGAGCCATCGCAAGACTTGAGCCAACCATGCAGCCCACCATCACGCCATAACCCTCAGCCAGCGCCGCGTCTCTAAGTGCCAGCGCCTCTGTGAGGCCTCCCGTTTTGTCGAGCTTGATGTTTACAACATCATATTTGCCCTTCAATCCCGCAAGGCTCTCTCGATCATGACAACTCTCATCGGCACAAACAGGAACAGGCCGTGCCATCCCGCGCAATGCTTCATCCTCGCCAGCCGGCAGCGGTTGCTCAACCAAAGCCACGCCAAGTCGAACCAAATGGGGCGCTAAATCGGCGTAAACATCTGCTGACCATCCCTCGTTGGCATCCACGATGATCTTTGCATCAGGTGCCCCAGCCCGCACCGCCTCAAGTCGCGGCATGTCGTCAGGCGTGCCCAGTTTGATCTTCAGCAGTGGACGAAACGCGTGTTTAGCAGCCTGCGCGCGCATGGCGTCAGGCGTATCCAAAGACAGAGTGTAAGCGGTCACTTCTGGTCGCGGCTCCACAAGCCCTGCAAGCTCCCAAACCCGTTTACCAGTCTGCTTGGCCTCAAGGTCCCACAGCGCACAATCCACGGCGTTGCGCGCAGCACCTGCGGGCAACAAACCGTAAAGGTCAGCGCGCGTTATTGATCCAGATAGCGCGTCGATTTGCGCCGTCACACTATCAAGCGTCTCGCCATACCGGGCATATGGCACACATTCGCCAAAGCCGGTTGCTCCCTTGTCAGTCACACGCACCGTCAGCACCTGCGCCTCGGTCCGCGAACCACGGCTGATGGTAAACACCCGCGCCAGTTTGAATACATCCCGGCTTACGTCAAAGCGCATCACGACCCCTACATTTATCCATTCAACACCCTGCAAAGCACCCAAGCCCTGCAGGTTCGCCATTCTTCAGAGGTTTTCCAGAGCTTCCGCCAACCGCGCAGCCCCGTGGCGGAACGGGTCGACCGACGGCAAGCCCGTCCGCGCCTCAACCTCCGACAGATAGGCCGTCGCTTCTTCATCAGACATATGCTGCGTATTCACAGCTACACCTACGACCTTGCAGTCAGCATTTGCCACCTGCGCCAGCGTCAATGCCATGTCACGTACCGCCTCGATGCTGGGCGGCGTATACTCTGGCAAGCCGCGCATATGTTTGCGTGTAGGCTCATGGCAAATGATCAATGCGTCAGGCTGGCCACCGTGGATAAGCGCCAGCGTCACACCAGAATAGCTTACGTGAAACAGGCTCCCCTGCCCCTCAATAATATCCCAGTGATCAGGCTCATTGTCGGGTGTCAGATACTCGACCGCGCCTGCCATGAAATCTGCGATCACCGCATCCAGCGGCACGCCAGACCCTGTGATCAAAATGCCTGTCTGGCCCGTTGCACGAAACGTGCTATTCATGCCGCGCTCACGCATCGCTGTGTCCAACGCCAAAGCCGTATACATTTTTCCAACCGAACAATCGGTACCCACGGCCAGCACACGCTTGCCTGTCCGTTTCTTGCCGTTCGCGATAGGATACTGAACATTCGGCACCCGAACATCATGCAATGTTGTTCCAGCCACCTGTGACGCCGCGACAAGGTCGCCCTCGCCAGCAAGCAGATTGTGCAACCCAGATGCCAGGTCGAAACCCATGCTCAGGGCTTCGATCAGAACGTCTTTCCAGGCCTGCGAGATCAAGCCGCCCCGATTGGCAACACCAATGACCAGCGTTTTGGCCCCAGCTTCTTTTGCCTCAGCCAAAGTCATATCTTTCAAGCCCACATCCGCAGCACAGCCCGGCATGCGAAACTGTCCAACGGCATTCTCAGGGCGCCAGTCTTTGATGCCCTGCGCGACCTTTGCGGACAATTGGTCGGGCGCATCGCCCAAGAACAAGAGATATGGTGTTTCGATCATGGCAGCGATTCCCCTTAAAGACGCATTTTGCAAAGCATGCCGGATATAGATCGCAATTCAATCGCATAACAGACGGCTATCGCAAAAATTGCACAAGATTTTCGCGTGAATTTCCCGTTTGGCGCAAGATCCTCCAGACACTCGGTTTGAAATGCTGCGCTTGCAAATTGCACTTGCAGCGTGGCGCGCAATTTAATACCCCAGAAGCACGCCCACTCGCAACTTTATTACCTCGAGGATTACGATCATGAGCTTTCGTCTTCAGCCCACCGCCCCGGCCCGCCCGAACCGCTGTCAGTTGTTTGGCCCCGGTTCTCGTCCGGCATTGTTCGAGAAAATGGCAGCAAGTGCGGCGGACGTAATCAACCTTGATCTAGAAGACAGCGTCGCGCCAAGCGACAAAGACAGTGCGCGCGCAAACATCATCGCGGCAATCTCGGACGTGGATTGGGGCAGTAAACTGCTGTCGGTGCGGATCAACGGGCTTGATACACCGTATTGGTACCGCGATGTCGTCGACCTGATGGAACAGGCCGGTGATCGCCTTGATCAAATCATGATCCCAAAAGTTGGCTGTGCTGCCGATGTCTATGCAGTCGACGCACTGGTCACAGCGATCGAGACCGCAAAGGGCCGCACTAAAAAGATCAGTTTTGAGGTCATTATCGAAAGTGCAGCGGGCATTGCCCATGTCGAAGAAATCGCCGCGTCCAGCCCGCGCTTGCAAGCGATGAGCCTGGGTGCCGCGGATTTTGCTGCCTCCATGGGGATGCAAACAACAGGCATCGGCGGCACGCAGGAAAATTACTATATGATCCATGAAGGGGCCAAACATTGGTCTGACCCTTGGCATTGGGCACAGGCTGCGATTGTTGCTGCATGCCGGACGCACGGGGTGTTGCCCGTTGATGGACCCTTTGGGGATTTCTCGGATGATGACGGGTTTCGCGCACAGGCCATGCGGTCTGCGACGTTGGGCATGGTTGGCAAATGGGCCATCCACCCCAAGCAAATCGCCATCGCCAACGATGTGTTTACCCCTTCAGAACAAGCCGTGACAGAAGCCCGCGAAATCCTTGCCGCGATGCAAGAAGCAAAGGCCAACGGGGAAGGTGCCACTGTCTACAAAGGTCGATTGGTTGATATCGCCAGCATCAAACAGGCCGAAGTCATCGTACGCCAATCCGAACTATTCTCTGAGTAAGCGCCTGAGGGGCGCTCATTTTCGAGACGCCCCTCAGCAATTGCCAAACCGCCGCCTCCGTGAGAAACGAGGCAGTCGGATCAGGCTTATGCACAACACCCTGACGACTTGATCTAAGGGAGTTACAGCAGATGAATACCGAAGTGCTGCCCGCCCTCGCCCTATTTGTTTTTGTAAGCTCTGCCACTCCGGGGCCCAACAACCTTATGTTGATGGCATCGGGCGCGAATTTCGGGTTCCTGCGAACCCTGCCGCACATGTTGGGCATCAGCCTTGGCTTTATGGTGATGTTGATCTTGCTTGGCAGCGGTGTCGTTCAGGTTTTTGACGGCTTTCCGGTGATCTACACCGTGCTCAAAGTGGCCAGTGTCATCTACATGCTTTGGCTTGCTTGGAAGATCGCGCATGCCGCTCCCGTTGAAAAACGCGACGCGGCCGGCAAACCGCTCACATTCTTGCAATCTGCCACTTTTCAGTGGGTCAATCCAAAAACTTGGGCGATGGCCATAACCGCAATCACGGTTTACATCGGTGACGCAGGACTGTTCTTTTTGGGTATCGCCGCCTGCATTTTCGGGATTGTGAACATCCCCTCGATGCTGCTTTGGACCACGCTCGGCCAGCAAATGGCGCGCATCTTGAAAAACCCCAAGCGTTTGAAGGTGTTCAACTGGACAATGGCTGCGCTGCTTGTTGCTTCGCTTTATCCGGTCCTGCAAATGGGGTAGCGGCAAAGAGCCGTGTTTTGGCAGGCCAAGACACATCAACAAAATCGCAAAATGCTTTGTCCAACAGGCCCCTTCGGGCGATCAGAGCAAATCCACATGGCCAGCGCGTTGCAAACCAACCAATTGCCCGCCATATATCCTATGACACAAGGGGTTGAGCACAACATGACGCAATACATGGATTTCGAAAAGCCGCTGGCCGAACTCGAGGGAAAGGCCGAAGAGCTACGTGCCCTTGCCCGTGCTGAGGGCGGCATGGACACTAGCGATGAAGCTAAAGCGCTTGATAAAAAAGCGGCGGCTATGCTGGACGATCTTTATAAATCGCTGACCCCATGGCGTAAATGTCAGATCGCCCGCCATCCCGAACGGCCGCATTGCAAAGACTACATCGAAGCGCTCTTTAGTGATTATGTGCCCCTCGCCGGGGACCGGAACTTTGCCGACGATCACTCTGTCATGGGTGGTCTTGCGCGTCTGAATGACCGTCCTGTCGTGGTGATTGGCCATGAAAAGGGCCACGATACCAAATCCCGGATTGAGCGTAATTTCGGCATGGCCCGCCCCGAAGGTTACCGCAAGGCTGTACGTTTGATGGACCTTGCAGGCCGTTTTGGGCTGCCGGTTATCACACTTGTCGATACCCCCGGTGCCTACCCCGGCAAAGGTGCCGAAGAGCGGGGCCAATCTGAGGCGATCGCGCGCGCCACAGAAAAGTGCCTGCAGATTGGCGTGCCTCTTGTCAGTGTTATTATCGGCGAAGGTGGATCAGGCGGGGCAGTCGCATTTGCCACGGCAAACCGGGTCGCGATGCTAGAACATTCGGTTTATTCGGTGATCAGCCCTGAAGGCTGCGCGTCGATCCTGTGGAAAGACGCCGAAAAGATGCGCGAAGCGGCTGAAGCCCTACGTCTGACCGCGCAAGATCTCAAACAATTGGGTGTAAACGACCGGATCATCCCCGAACCAAGGGGCGGCGCGCACCGTGACCCAGCCGCTGCCATAAAATCTGTGGGTGAAACGATCGAAGAAATGTTGCACTCATTGGATGGCAAATCCCCCAAGGCGCTCGTCAAAGATCGCCGCGAGAAATACCTCGATATGGGTGATCGGGGATTAGCAGCCTGAGCACCCACTTATACCCCATCCTATCGGCCACGGCGGGCGCGCTTTACATCATGCGCCGCCCAACAGCTGGTGCCGTCCGTCAGGATTTGACGGCCGTGCAAGAGCAGGGGGTCGATACAGTCCTCTCCCTGTTGGAGCCCTCTGAGGCGGTTCTAGTGGGCCTTGTGCATCAAGCTGGCATCTGTGCTGAACTGGGCATGACATTTCTGACCCATCCCGTACCTGACATGCAGCTCCCTCTGTTTGAGCCGTTTGAAGCGCTGCTGAGCAACTTAAGCGCTCGGCTTGATGAAGGTGCTCATATTGCGGTGCATTGCCACGCCAGTATTGGCCGCTCGGGAATTCTTGCGTGTTGTCTATTGGGCCGCCAACAGGGCATCTCGGCCCGCGACGCCATTGCACGGGTCAGCATCGCGCGAGGCGTTCCCGTGCCAGACACCGACGAGCAAGTGGACTTCATCCGCCGGATTCTAGAGCAACCTAGCTCAGCTTGATCCGAAACCGCGGTCCGGGCGGCGGCAAAGCATCAAAACCTGCATTCAAATAGACCCTTGGTGCCACATCATTTTCAGGATGCGTTCCGACGGTCAAATAACGACACTGCTGCGCTGCCGCCTCTGCAATCGACGCCTCAATCAAAAGTCTGCCAATGCCCTTGGCACGCTGCGCTCGCGCCACGAACAGATGATGGATATCCATCCCGCGCACTCCAAATTGAACCTGTGCCAAGCGGCAAAGAGCTGCATAGCCGACGATTCCATCCGCCTCGGCCACGATCACGGTCACCCATGGGGCTGGTCCAAGGCAATCGCGGCGCAAGCTCTCAAGCGTGGCCATCGGGGTATCCCCGTGATGCGCAGCAAGTGCCTGCACCAGTTTCAAGACATCCGGCAAATCCTCTGCGACGCTGCGGCGGGTGATCACTTGGGGGGTCATATCATGCTCCGTTTCAATCCGTTCGGGCATAAAAAAACCGCCCTCAATGCGGTTGGTTTTCATTAGAATCGATAAACCTTCCGCGCGTTACCGGCGGAACGGATAGCGTGCTGCAAGGGCCTTAAGCGGTATCATCGTTGAACTTTCGCCAAATCCGATGCTTCGTCAACCCGCCAGCATCCGCAAACCCTGTGTGACATCAGACCGCACGGCCAGACGCAGACCCGGTTCATCACCTGCGCGCAGGGCAGCGATAATCAACCGGTGAAACTGCGGCGGCTCCTTTTGGCGTAGGCGACCGTATAGCGCCCGCATCGTCGGACCCATCTGGAGCCAGACCGTCTCGGCCATGGCAAGCATCGCAGGGGCCTGGGCACGCAGATACAGCGTCCGGTGAAATTCGAGGTTCGTTCGGATGTAGCTGACAGCATCTCGGTGCGCGACGGCCTCGGAGACCTTGGCATTAATAGCCTGTAACCGCTCGATCAGGGCCATGTGAGCGCGCGGCATCGCACGGCTCGCTAATTCAACTTCGATCAACGCCCTGAGTGCAGCAAGCTCCTCAATACGCTCATTGCTTAGCGCCGGGGTCGAAATACGCCCTGAAACAGACATAGAAAGTGCGCCCTCAGCTACCAATCGCCGCACAGATTCGCGTGCGGGGGTCATCGATACCTCGTATTCGCGGCCTATTCCGCGCAACGTAAGGGCATGTCCCGGCGGCAGATCGCCATGCATGATGCGCGTGCGCAAATGGCGGTAGACCCGATCATGGGCCAAAGGTTTTGCATCGATTGCGCGTTGGGTCAGGTTCATGTGCCGTTTGTGATCACAAACTTACGCCTCGTCAAGCGTCAGAACCGGTAGCGGTGCAATGTGCTGCCATGTGTCCGCAGCCAGCGACGGGGTGGCGCGTAATCCCCGTAGATCTTTGTCACAAGGTCCCAGAAAGCCTGCGAGTGATTCATCTCTGCCAGATGCGCGACCTCATGGGCGGCGACATAATCAAGAACTTCGGGCGGCGTCATGATCAACCGCCACGAAAACATCAGCCCGCCGTCCGCTGTGCAAGACCCCCAGCGCGACCGCGTATCGCGCAGGCTCAGCCGATTGTAGGACCGCCCCAATATGGCAGCATAATCATCGCACGCTCCTGCCAAACGATCACGCGCCACTTCGCGCAAATGCGCCTGTAGCCGCGTTGGCACCCGTGACGCTGGCCCCGGCACAAACACGCCCTCTTCGCTGATCACCACACGCCGGCCTGGTGCCTCCTGCACCTTCAACATGCGCCCACCCAACGGCAATTCAGCACCCAGCCCGATAACAACATCTTCACCACGCGCATCCAGATGCTTGCGAATCCATGCCTCTTTGCTGCGCGCGAAGTCCAATGCTTCACGCTCAGCAAGCCGTTTTGGCAACGTTAATGTCACCCGCCCATCAAGCTGTGAAATGCGCAAAGAGATGCGCCGCGCCTGCGCAGAACGGCGCAGGATCAGGGGGATCGGGGGATCTCCTTGCAGGATATGCTCGCTCATCTTCGGGCTCATGTGCTTGGGGCTTGGGCATTAGTCTTTGACAGCGTTGTCTTCATATGGCACTTGCCCTGAATCATCTAGAACCAACATCCAATTTACGAAAGGGATTCTATGCCCAATGAAGAATGGGGAACCAAGCGCCTGTGCCCCACCACGGGCAAGCGTTTCTATGACCTGAACAAGAGCCCAATCATCAGCCCCTACTCGGGCGAAGTGGTTGAGGTCGACACCAGCAAGTCACGCATGATCGCCGCAGATGCCGAAGACGCCGTAACGGCCAAGGCAAAAGCGACAAAAGCGGACGAAGAAGAAACAGCTGTAGTCGACGAAGAAGATGTCGAAGTAGATCTGGACGATGATCTGCTGGACGATGACGAAGACGATGATGACACCATCCCGCTCGAAGAGATCGCGGATGTTGCAGCACCTGACGACGATACCTGAACGAGTTTCGGCGGGCCCGGGATTTTCTGCTTGATCCCGCCGAACCATACGCCTATTCAGCGGCCCATTGGGTTTCGATCCAATCCCGCAGGGTCCGTGACCCACAATGGGGCCTTAGCTCAGCTGGGAGAGCGCCTGCATGGCATGCAGGAGGTCAGCGGTTCGATCCCGCTAGGCTCCACCACCACCCTACCACCTGATAATAGAGTGACCTTAAACCCCGATCGGCGCTTTCGGGCGGCCTATCACCACGCCTTTGGGTTTTTGGCGCTTAAATAACGCTTAGGGTCTGGACCCATAAAAATCTAAATTACTGAATGCCCGGTGGCCTCAACTGATCGACGCAACACTTTAATCTTTAGGAAGAGATGGAGTGTTTTGAATGAAGTATCGTCGCAGGATCTATTATTCAGCCGAACAGCGTGCCGATATCTGGGATCGATGGCAGCGTGGCGAGTCGATGAGGTCGATTGGGCGCGTTTTTGATCGCCACTCATCGTCGGTATTTTCCGTGATTTCACCAACGGGCGGAATACGTCCACCTGATCGCAGACGCGGTCGTTCTGCATTGAGCCTTGCTGAGCGTGAAGAGATATCTCGTGGGCTCAGCACCAAGCAATCTCTCCGGGCAATTGCGCGTCAGTTGCGACGTGCGCCTTCAACGATCAGCCGCGAGGTACGACGCAATGGGGGCAAGTTGGGCTATCGCGCAACGGCATCAGACCAAGCTGCATGGGATCGGGCTTTGCGCCCCAAGATGTGCAAGTTGGCTTGTCACCCGATGTTGGCCCACGCAGTATCCGCAAAGTTACGGCGCAAGTGGTCGCCAGAACAAGTTGCTGGTTGGCTCAAACGCGCATCCCCTGGAGAGGCGCACAAACAGGTGTCACACGAAACGATTTACAGAAGCCTTTATATACAGGCCCGCGGTGTCCTGAAGAAGGAACTTCTGGAGCACTTGCGGGCTAAACGCACTGTCCGGCGCTCACAGCATGCCAGCCAGAAGCGAAAGGGAAATGGCCAGATCAAGGACGCTGTATCTATCAGCGAAAGGCCTGCGTCCGTCGAAGATCGTGCTGTTCGGAGCCACTGGGAGGGCGACTTAATCGGTGGATCAAAGAACAGTTATATCGCGACACTCGTGGAACGGCATTCTCGGTACGTGATGCGGGTCAAAGTCGCGAACAAAGACACACAGAGTGTCATCACGGCGCTGATCAAATCGGCTCAGAAACTGCCGCGCGAGCTCTACAAGTCGCTGACGTGGGATCGTGGCAAAGAGCTGGCAGATCATCCGCGATTCACGTTGGCAACCGACGTTGATGTCTACTTCTGCGACCCACAATCACCGTGGCAGCGCGGGTCAAACGAGAACACCAACCGGCTTTTGAGGCAGCACTTGCCTCGCGGAACGGACCTATCCGTTCATTCCCAAGCAAAACTCAGTGCAATTGCAAGGCAACTCAACGAACGACCTCGCAAGACCAAACGCCAGCAGAGATGTCCGCAGAGTGCGTTGCATCGACCGGTTGAGATCGCCGCGGATTGCGGACATTGGCGCAGGTGCAGCTAACAGCAGGATTGTTCCGCATAGCAGTAGTTGGCACCTACTGCTGCGAATGGCCGCTTGAGTCAGTTCCTAGGCCCTGCACCTAAGCAGCATCATAGCTCAACCTCCGCACCTGACCAAAACTAAGGCGCGCGTTGAACCGCTTAATCTTAGCTGTCGGTGTGTATCCACGCTGCGGCCATGTATCTCGCGCCTAACAATGTCACTCTGAGGCTGTGGAAGTCGGCCAACGGGAACGCTATCCCGGGCAAATCCACACACTTTGCGCCCTACTCAAGTGCCTCGGAGACGGCATCTGCGTGTTTTTTGCAGGGCTTGCTTTACGCTATGAGTGGCGTTTTTTTGGTCACGCCAAAAATTGTCCCATCAAATCTTGCGCTTATTGGAATCTGCGTTGCTGGCCTCACGACTGTTTTTCCCTAAGAGAAGTACTTCATTAAGAGTTAAGCAGCCGTGAGATTGCACTTCGCCAGATCGCCGAGCGCGTCCAATCCTGACGGCCACTGTACAGAAGTGTCTAGACAAAATTCACAAACCACGCTTTGCTGTCTTTAGGTATTCCATAAGGGGCAGTCATGAAATCGCATTACCGTGTTGTCGTCATCGGCGGAGGCGTCGTCGGGACCTCCATTCTGTACCACCTTGCCAAGCTTGGCTGGACGGATGTGTGCCTCATTGAACGCTCAATCCTCACTGCTGGATCCAGTTGGCATGCCGCTGGTGGCATCCACGCGCTGAATGCGGACCCCAATATTGCGCAGCTACAGGCCTATACCATCGACCTGCTGTCCAAGATCGAAGAGGAATCAGGTCAAAACATCGGGCTGCACATGACCGGCGGGTTGACCATGGCGGGCACGCCCGACCGCTGGGAATGGCTGCAATCAGCCTACCGCACGTTCCAATCTATCGGCATTGATGATTGCCGCCTCGTCAGCGTCGAGGAAGCTGTAGAGCTCAACCCCATCATGTCTGGTGAAGGCCTGTTGGGCGGCATGTGGGCCGACCGCGAAGGTTACGTCGATACCACGGGTGTCGTGCATGCCTACGCTGGGGCCGCCAAGAAGCGCGGGGCCACGGTGGTCGAGCACAACCGCGTGCTGGAATTGAACCAAACGCTAGAGGGCTGGGAAGTCGTGACCGAAAAGGGCACCATCACCTGCGAGCATGTCGTCAACGCCGCTGGTCTTTGGGCAAAGCAGGTCGGCCGCATGGCAGGCGTTGAATTGCCCGTCTCGCCGCTCAACCACCATTACCTGATTTCTGATACGATCCCCGCGCTGGAAGCGCTCGATTTCGAGGTCCCAATGACCGTCGATCTCGAAGGGTTTACTTACCTGCGCCAAGATCAGAAAAGTGTTCTGCTGGGGATTTACGAAGTCGATCACCAGCACTGGATGATGGACGGCGCACCTTGGGAGTACGGGTTCGAACTGCAACAAGAAGACCCAGATCGGATCGAGAAAGAGCTTATCATGGGCTTCGAACGGTATCCTGCGCTGCAAGATGTCGGCGTGAAAACATGGGTGAACGGGGCCTTCACCTTTTCTCCCGATGGCAATCCACTGGTCGGGCCGGTGCCGGGCAAGCGCGGCTATTGGTCCGCCTGCGCTGTCATGGCAGGCTTCCTTCAGGGGGGTGGCGTTGGCAAATCGCTCGCTGAATGGATGATCCACGGCGAACCCGAAGCAGATGTCTATGGGATGGACGTCGCGCGCTACGGCATCTGGGCTGAGAACAAACAATATATCAAAGAAACCACCGGACAATTCTATTCACGTCGTTTCGTGATGACCTACCCCAATGAACAACTCCCCGCGGGCCGCGCTCTGAAAACAGCACCCGCCTATGCGGACATGACCGCTGCCGGCTGCCAATGGGGCCAAAGCTGGGATCTCGAAGTTCCGCTCTATTTCGCTGAACCCGGCTTTGCAGAAACTCCGTCCCTCAAACGCTCAAACGCCCATGACATCGTCGCCGCCGAATGCCACGCAGTCCGCGAAAACGTTGGGCTTCTCGACATCACTGGCTTTTCTCGCTTCGAGGTTTCGGGCGACGGCGCAGAGGAATGGTTGAACACGATCTTCGCCACAAAGCTCCCCAAACCGGGCCGCGCCCGCCTTGCCGTCATGTTAGGCGAGGATGGACGCCTCAAGGGGGACCTCACCCTGTTCAACTGGGGCGACGGCACATGGTGGATCATGGGCAGTTACTATTTGCGGGCCTGGCACATGCGCTGGTTCAATGGCCACATGGGCGCAGATGTCACACTGCGCGATCTGGGCGAAGAAATGGCAGGCTTCTCCCTGTCAGGTCCAAATTCCCGCGAGGTCGTCGCGCGGCTTTCGGAAAACGCCGCCGCCCTACCGTTCATGGGCTGCGGCAGCTTCGACGTCGGCCTTTTGCGCTGCAAGGTCGGCCGCATGTCCGTCACTGGAGAGTTGGGATTTGAAATTCACTGCCGCATGGGAGACCACGCGACCTTGCGCCACGCGCTCCTCAAAGCCGGGGCAGGCAGCGAAATTAGAGAGGTCGGCTTTAACGCGCTCCTCAGCCTAAGACTGGAAAAGAGCTTTGGCATCTGGTCCGCTGAGTTCACCCAAGGCTACACGCCCGGAATGACCGCGATGGACCGCTGGATCGACTGGGACAAAGGCGACTTCACAGGCCGCGTCGCGGCGATTAATGAACGGGATGGCAATGGCCCTGCCCAGCGCCAAGTCACCCTTGAGATCGACGCCGACGGGGCTGACGCCAGCGGTTACGAGCCAATATGGCAAGGCGACAAACGGGTCGGCTTTGTCACGTCCGGTGGCTATGGCCACACGACTGGCAAGTCCCTCGCTATGGCGTTGATCGACGCAGATCAGGCGCACATCGGCACCGAATTAACCGTCCATATCGTTGGGGTCGAGCGCGCGACTAAGGTTATTGCGCCCTCACCCTATGACCCGGACGGCAAAGCGATGCGGTCGTGAGGCGCGGACGCGGCAGCGCTCCCACGCAAACCCGGCAAACCGACTATTCGAACCTGCGCAATCCCTTCCCGCCGATGAAGGCCTTTAGCGATGATCACATCGCCACCATGCATAACGCGGCCCTCGATGTCCTAGAAACCCACGGCATCAAGGTGCTGCTGCCCCAAGCTCGCGAAATATTTGCCAAGGCCGGAGCGCGGGTGGGCGGTGAAATGGTTTATATCGGGCGCGACGTTATTACGGCCACCCTTGCCATGGCCCCACGCCAAATCACCGCCAAGGGGGCGATCCCAAAGCGAGATCTGAACGTGGAACTGGGCAGCCTCATGTTCCAGCCCGGCGCAGGCTGCCCACATGCCACAGACCGCATCCGTGGTCGCCGCCCCGGCACGCTGGCTGATTTCGATGACCTTGTGCGTCTGACCCAGCATTTCGATGTGCTGCACATGACCCCGCCGCTGGTTGAGCCACAAGACATCCCCATCCACCTGCGCCATTATGCCATGCTCGAGACCCAGATGCGCTGCTCTGATAAAATCCCTTTTGCATACTCACGTGGCACAGCACAGGCGATGGACAATTTTGAGCTGCTGCGCGATTTTCGCGGGCTGACCGATGATGCCTTCGCTCTAGACCCCCATTGCTACACGATCATCAACACCAACTCGCCGCGGACCCTCGATATTCCGATGGCCCAAGGGTTGATCGATTTTGCGCGCCACGGCCAACTGAGCATCGTCACTCCCTTCACCCTCATGGGTGCCATGGCACCGATCACTGTCGCCGGAGCCGTTACCCTCAGTCACACAGAAGCGCTCGCCGCCATTGCGTTAACTCAGCTGACCCGCCCCGGCGCGCCAGTGTGCTACGGCACGTTTACCTCCAACGTGGATATGAAGTCCGGCGCGCCCGTCTTTGGTACGCCAGAGCATTTTCGCGCGTCCCTAGCCGCCGGGCAGCTTGCACGCTTCATCGAGTTGCCGTGGCGCAGTGCGTCGGGATCAGCAGCCAATCTTAGCGATGTGCAGGCCGCCAACGAGACGCAGTTCGGCACGTGGGGCTGCCTCATGGCCGGGGCCACCGTTGTGATCCACGCCGCAGGATGGCTCGAAGGGGGGCTCAGCATTTCATACGAAAAGCTGGTGACAGATGTCGAAGTGCTGCAAATGGTCGCTGAACTTTGTATGGCGGGCCAAGACGCCGGTGCTGATCTTGGCCTTGATGCCATCGGTGAGGTGCAACCCGGCGGACATTTCTTTGGTACGCCGCACACGATGGCGCGCTACAAAACCGAATTCTACGACCCCTTGGTGGCCGATTACAGCAACTTCGGTACATGGCGCGAAAAGGGGGAACAAGACGCGACGACACGCGCCACTGGAATCTGGCAAGATATCCTTGCCACTCCCCCTGACATCACATTGAACGAAGACCGCTTGTCCGCGCTCCAAACCGACATCGCACAGCGCAGCGCCACCGGTGGCGCGGCCCCGGTCAGCTGATGGACACCACAACCAGCAATGTGAAAGCCACCCGCGATGACTGGCTCAATGCAGCGCTTGATACGTTGATCGCAGGCGGCATTGAGCAGGTCAAAATCCTGACGCTGGCTGAACGGTTGAACGTCTCGCGTTCTAGTTTCTACTGGTATTTCAAATCGCGCGATGCCTTGCTGGACGCGCTTTTGGATCATTGGCTAAGCACCAACACAAAGGCCATCGTTGATCATGCCGCTTTACCTGCCGCCACGATCACCAAAGCAGTTTGTAACGTCTTTGTGGGTTTTTTGGACCCCGCGCTTTTTAACAACCGCCTCGATTTTGCGATCCGCGATTGGTCACGCCGCGCACCCGCCGTGCGCGAGGTTCTGCACCGCTCAGACGCTCAGCGCATCGCGGCCCTGACGGAGATGTTTCAACGCTTTTCCTACCCGGCAGCAGACGCAATCACGCGCGCGCGAGTCCTCTATTACATGCAGATCGGCTATTTCGACGCCGAACTCGATGAGCCGATCCATGAGCGCATGCCCTTCACGCCTCACTACCTGCTGGCTTTCACAGGGGTCCGCGCTCCGGAGACCGAAGTCACAGCGCTCGACGCCAAGCTCGCACGGATCTATCGTTTGAACGATCCGGCTTAGGGTAATTCGCCCACCAAGATTGCGCGTAGATCATTCACATTTGTCCCTGTAGGCCCCGGCACAAACAGGCTGTCTGCCGCGTCAAATGCACCCCATGCATCATTGCGCCGCAACGCATCATCCGGCGCGACACCGGCTGCGCGCATCGCGGCTGCTGTTTGACCATCGGCAAAGGCACCTGCGTTATCTTCCGACCCATCGATCCCATCAGTATCTGCCGCCAGCGCCGTAATGCCCGCCACTCCGTCGATTTCATTGGCAAAGGACAACAGGAATTCGCTGTTACGACCACCGCGGCCACCGGCACCGTTCAGCGTGACGGTTGTCTCGCCCCCCGACAGGATCACCACGGGTGGCGTAAAGGGATGCCCTTGGGTGGCAACCTCGCGCGCGATGGCTGCGTGCATCTGCCCGATCACCCGCGCCTCGCCCTCAATGGCATCCGACAAGATCACCGCGCCGATACCCTGTGCCTGCGCCGCGCGCGCTGCCGCTTCTAGCGACAATCGAGCCGAGGCGATCACATGCACTTCGTTGCCCGTAAAAACAGCGTCAGTGGGGGATGGCGCAGTGCCTGTATCACCCGCAAGATGCGCCATGATCTGTGTTGGCAGTACGATCCCACGCGCTTCAATCATCGCGCGCGCATCCGATAGGGACACATGATCCGGTACCGTGGGCCCTGACGCGACTTGCGCCGGATCATCACCGGGCACGTCCGACACAACGAGGCTGACCACCCGTGCCGGATGCGCTGCTGCCGCCAACCGTCCGCCCTTGATGGCGCTACAATGTTTGCGGATCGCGTTCATCACCCCAATTGGTGCGCCTGACGCGAGCAGCGCCTGGTTCAACGCCTGCTCATCCTCCAATGTCAGCCCCTCCAGCGGAGCCGGCAGCAAAGCCGAACCACCACCGCAGATCAGCGCCACCACCAGATCGTCCGGACCCAGTTCCGCCACAGCCCCAAACAAAGCTGCCGTTGCTTTTGCGCCGGCGGCATCCGGTACTGGGTGCGACGCCTCCATGACGCGGATATGCTTGCACGGCGCGCCGTAGCCGTACCTCGTCACAACCACCCCTGTCAGGGGCCCGTCCCACAGCCGTTCAAACGCAGCGGCCAGTTGCGCAGCACCCTTACCGGCACCAACCACCACAACACGGCCTTTGGGACGGTCGGGCAAATGTGCGCGCAATGCCGCTTCGGCATCTGCGGCTGTGACGGCTGCATCAAATAGCCCATGTAGAAATGCCTGCTTTGCCGGATCCATCGTGCTTCCTCAGAGATGTTTGGCAGACTTTAGCGGCATTCGATGTCAGTGGAAATCCCGCGACTTGGGGATCACGCGCACGTCACGCGGATGTTTGCGTGGGCTGACCTGCCCCGGAACGGGAGGCTTTGGGTGATCTCTGTCCCCACCCGACGGCACAGGACTGTCGCCCAAACAATCCAACCGGTCTGTTCGGTTCTCCAGCCGGTCCGCAACCACGTGAATGACCTGCCCATCCGTCTGCACCCGCCCATGCACGACCAGCAGCCGCGCAGACATAATGATGGCACGAAAATGATCAAAGAGCTTTGGCCAGATTACCAGATTGGCCACGCCGACCTCATCCTCCAGCGTGATGAAACACACGCCCTTGGCGCTACCCGGCTTCTGGCGCACCAACACCAATCCGGCCAGTGACACCCGCTGGCCATGTCCCATGTGGATCAGGTTTTCTGTCGCCGAAAACCCTTGTTTGGCAAGACTTGTGCGAAAGAATTGCAGTGGATGCGCCTTTAAGGACAGGCGCAGCGTCTGGTAATCAGCCACCACATGTTCGGCTTGCGCCATGGCCGGGAGCGCCACCACAGGCTCCGCCCCTTCGCCCGCGGCCTCAACGTGGTCAAAAATCGGCAAGGCAGGTGCGTCACGCAAGCCCTGCATCTGCCACAACGCTTGACGCCGGTCGATGCCCACCGACCGAAACGCATCCGCTGCGGCCAACTTGCCCGTGATCCCCCGATCCAGTCTAGCCCGCGCCTTGAGATCCGCGACGTCCACAAACGGTTCTTCGCGCGCGGCCATGATCCGACGCCCCGCATCCTCGCGCATCCCGTCCACCTGCCGCAGGCCCAGCCGCAGCGCAAACCCCTTCGCACAGGGCTCTAGCGTACAGTTCCAATCGGAGTAATTCACATCCACTCCGCGCACTTCCACCCCGTGATCGCGCGCATCTCGCACGATTTGGGCAGGTGCATAAAACCCCATCGGTTGGGAATTCAGCAGCGCACAGGCGAACGCCGCCGGGTAATGGCACTTCATCCAACTCGACACATAAACCAGCTTGGCAAAGCTCGCCGCGTGGCTTTCGGGAAATCCATAATCCCCGAACCCCTTAATCTGGTTGAAACATCGCTCAGCAAATTCGGGATCGTACCCTCGCTCTGTCATCCTTCCGACCATCTTGTTTTGCAATGTCTCAATCGTGCCTCGCGATCGGAACGTGGCCATCGCCTTGCGCAACTCATTGGCTTCTTTCGGCGAAAATCTGGCCGCATCAATTGCAATCTTCATCGCCTGTTCCTGAAAGATCGGCACTCCCAACGTTCGCCCCAATATCTTGAGCAATTCGTCCTGCGGATGATCCGGCCCAGGCGCTGGATAACTCACCCCTTCGATGCCCTGCCGCCTACGTAGATAGGGATGCACCATGTCGCCCTGAATAGGTCCGGGCCGCACAATCGCCACCTCAATCACCAGATCATAAAACCGCCGGGGCCGCAGCTTGGGCAGCATCGCCATCTGCGCCCGACTCTCGACCTGAAAGACACCCAGACTGTCGCCTGCGCACAACATATCATACGTCTCTGGATCATCAGACGGCACACTGGCCAGATCGTGATCCACGACATAATGCGCGCGCAGAAGATCAAAGCATTTAGCGATGCACGTCAGCATTCCCAGCGCCAAGATATCCACCTTAAAGATACCCAAGGCGTCGATGTCATCTTTGTCCCATTCGATGAAACTGCGCTCAGGCATGGCACCATTCCCGATGGGAACCATCTCCGTCAGGGGGCGCTCGGTCAGGATAAATCCGCCCACATGCTGGCTCAGATGCCGCGGCATCCCTGTCATTTGTCGCGCCAGCGCGATCACCCGGCGCAGGTAGGGATCCGACAGATCCATGCCCGCCTCCTTGACGCGCGCATCTTGGACATCCGCCTCAAAGCTGCCCCAGACCGTGCTGGCCAGTTTGCTGGTCACGTCCTCAGACAGCCCCATCGCGCGACCAACCTCGCGAATGGCCGACCGTGGGCGGTAATGGATCACCGTTGCACAGAGCCCGGCCCGATCCCGTCCGTATTTTTCATACATATACTGGATCACCTCCTCACGCCGCTCGTGTTCAAAATCAACATCGATGTCAGGCGGCTCATCGCGTTCTTCGCTCAGAAACCGCTCGAACAGAACATCATGCTCCTCGGGGTCCACTGCCGTGACCCCCAGACAGAAACACACCGCCGAATTGGCCGCTGATCCGCGCCCCTGACACAGGATCGGCGGGCTAGCATCCTCGCGAGCAAACCGCACAATATCGTTGATGGTCAGGAAATACCGCGCGATCTTTTTGCTCCGGATCAGCGCGAACTCCTTCTCGATAATTGCCCTGATCCGTTCCGAAACACCATCCGGGTAGCGACCCTGCGCGCCCTCCCAGGTCAACCGCTCCAGTTCTTCCTGCGCGCTACGCCCCTCAGGTACGATCTCATGCGGGTATTCATACTTCAGATCGTCCAGCGAAAATTGACAGGCGTCTGCCACCTTGCGCGTAGCTGCAATCGCATGAGGCCAGCGCGTGAACAGCCGGCACATCTCACTGGGCGGCTTAAGATAGCGCTCTGCATTCGCCTCCAGCGCAAATCCCGCACGATCAACCGTCGTCCCAATCCGAATACAGGTCATCACATCCTGAAGCGGGCGTTTTTGGGGTGCATGATAAAGCACATCATTCGTCGCCAATATTCTCAAGCCTTGCGCGCGCGCGATCCGGTCCAGACGGTTGATCCGCGCAACATCATCACCGCGATACAGGTACGCCGCGCCCACATGACCCAGCCCCGGCAGCGCGCGTACCAAGCGAGGCAACCCAGCCTCAAACACATCCAGCGCCTCGGGCGGCATAACGATCAACTGCACGGCACGGCCCAGCGTACCCAACATGTCCAGTGTCAGATGCGTCTCGCCCTTTTGCTGCCACCCGCCTTCTACATCAGCCATCTTGCCCTTGCTCAACAGCACCGACAGCGCGGCATAACCCGCACGGTCGCGTGGATAAGCCAACAACTCGGTTCCACACAAAAGCACCAACCGCGTGCCAATCAGCGGACGCAGTTTGGCCTTCTTGGCCTCCACATGCACCCGCACCACACCCGCCAGCGTGTTGTGATCCGCCACCCCCATTGCGTCATAACCTTGCAAGTTTGCCGTCGCTGTCAGGTCCACAGCATCCGACGCCGCACGTAGAAACGAAAAGCAACTCGCCACGCCCAACTCGACATAAGGCGCAGGATCGTTCCAGTGAAACGGATCATCCACCTCTAGCGTGCGCCGCTTATATCCGTCCTGCTGAGGCATGGCCCTGTCCCCCCGCGACATAGGCGGCGGGATGGCGGACAGGGCGTCGTCTCAGGCGCGCGCCGTTTTCCATCACGCAAAAAACCCATGCAAGAACCAGCGCGGATCACTGCCCCTATGATCCCCCAATACGCCCTCACGGTACATCCAGAACCGCCGTCCATCCTGCACCTCGACCTTGTAATAATCCCGTAACCGCGTGCCCGGGCGATCACGCCACCACTCAGGCGCGATTCGCTCAGGCCCCTCATGGCGCGCAGTCAGAAACGCCACCCGCCGCCAGCGAAACCGCGCGGGCGGACCTTCGGGTACCGCATAAAGCACCGCAATCTCCTCTGCCGGCTCCATCAATCGCAACGGACGATCCCGCGACAACACTGGTGGCGCGGCACCCGCTCCCGTCAGCGCCGGCACCTGCCGAGCCACCCGTTCGGGTAGGTGGCTCTCAACCCAGACATCCCACGTGATCTTTTCCGGCCCCAGCTTGGCCGTCAGCCGGTCGAGCAATGCTGCCACATCTCGCTGCGCATCACGCGCCCCATCCAGACGGTCTTGATGCAAGGACAGCGGTTCGGCCCGCAACGCCTCCAATGTGATCAGATCAAAACCAAAGCCGGGATCGACCCCCTCCAACTTGCCCGCTACCAACCGCACGAAATGCGCTGGCTCCCGGCTTGCCTGCGCGGTCGCTACATCCCGGCTGCGCCATTCGCCGTCCACGCGGTAAATCGTCAGCCGCAGCCGCCGCGCGCCCTGTTCTGTGCTCGCAAGTTGGGCGCATAAATCTTCTGCCAGCGCGTCCAGATGTGGCACGGGGTCCATCACCGGTTCCGCCAGCTTACTACGCGCGATCCAAACCTGTGCATCGGGTGGCGCGCTTAAGGGATCCGCCATGCGCCCAAGCGCACGATCCAGCAAAATCAACGGGTTGTCCGCCTCCTCCCTGCCCGCAAAACGCCGCATCAGCGCGACCCGTGGCACAGCGTCCAGCGCCCCAATAGTCTTGAGCCCCAATCGGTCCAAAAGTCGCACCATATCCGCAGACAGTCGCAACGCCGCAACAGGCAAAGGGCCCAGCATCACTGCCACAGTATCAACGTCACAAATCGCCCCCTGCGCACCATAGCGCGCTAACATCTGCGCCGCCCCACGCGTGGGGGCCATCGCAAGTCGCGCCACCAACCCCTGCATGGCAAACCGCGTGGCCATATCGCGCAACAGCGCGTCTTCACCGCCAAAAAGATGCGCCACACCGCTGACATCCAGCACGATCCCATCACCGTCAGACACCGTCCAAGGCGACCAACGTCGCGCCCACATCGCCAATCGCTTGAGCAACGCAGTATCCCCCTCAGGGTCCGCCTGCTCCACATGTAAATCAGGATGAATCGCCTGCGCGTCCACCACCCGGTCACCAACCGCAACACCACGCGCGCGCGCCGCAGCACTGGTGGCATGGATCACCGGGCCGTGCGTCCCTTCACGCGACAGCACCGTCGCCACGTCATCATCCGGCAACGTCCGCTGCTGCGCCGTGATCCGTCGCCACCGGTCCATCGCCAAATCGGGAAAGAAAACGGAGGCGATCCGCCCTGTCTCGGGCCCGCGGGTCATGCGCCGCTATCCATGTACCGGGACTGCGGCTGCGCGCCCGAAAAAGCTCCGCCTCCCATAAGGGTGCGCCGGGGGCTTGTGCGTCGAATCTGTTGTCCACGGACCGAACCGATCCCACCCGCCAGCGTTCGCGCGCCGCACTCAACGTGCCCGGATCGCCTGACCGGATCAACCAAACCGGCACGCCTGCCGCCTCTGACCGAAGCGCCAACCGTTTGGTCGCGGTGAAATCCAGCACGGGCGGCGCGCCATGTATTTCGCCCACGACAGCGGCCAGCCCGGCACAGGCCGCACCTTCTTCCATCGCCCACAATACATCGCGCGGATGGCTCACCTCGACTCGCAACACGCGACCAACAAAGCCCATGGCCGGCAACCCCGCCCCATAAAGTCGTCCATTTTCGCGGCGCGACATCCGATCTTGCACCCACAAAACCGGCGCGGTGCTGTACGGCAAACACGCCAACACAAACCCCGTCGCCGCCCCATCGAAAGGTTGCGCCAGTACAGCATCGCGCAACACCGCAGGCCCCGCACCGGGGTCTGGAGGCGCGTCCGGCACCTCCAGCAGCGGGTGCTTGGCAGACAGGGAAATCACCTGCCCCAAAGAAGAATCGTTGTGCATGCATTCCTCCATAAGTTCATGTTTTGTTCTATTTGAAAAGAGAGCTCATGACGAGCCTTTTTCAGCCTCCCACGCCCAGATAACCTAAAAACCCCCACATGCAGCGTGCAAATGCCCGGTGTACAAACCGCGCGCGACCGACTAGGGCGACATATCCCGCCTCCCCCCATAGGACGACACTCCCGTGATCCAAACTATCGCAGATGCACTCGCCGCCCAAGGCTATGACGCCCTGACCCCCGTACAAACCGCCGTCACTGACGACGCTTTGATCAATGCTGACCTTCTGGTCTCGGCCCAAACCGGGTCTGGCAAGACGGTCGCTTTTGGCATTGCCATCGCGCCCACGCTCCTCGGGGACGCAGTCAAATTTGGCCGCGCGGCCGCGCCGCTGGCACTGGTAATCGCGCCGACGCGCGAACTTGCAATGCAGGTCAGCCGCGAGCTGACATGGCTTTATGGCAAAGCCGGAGCCATCGTGACCACCTGTGTTGGTGGCATGGACCAACGCACGGAACGCCGCGCGCTAGACCGTGGTGCCCATGTGGTTGTCGCCACACCCGGACGTCTGTGCGATCACATCAAACGTGGCAACATTGACCTTGGCTCTTTGCGCGCCGTTGTCATGGACGAAGCTGACGAAATGCTCGACCTTGGATTTCGCGAAGAACTTGAGTTCATCCTCAGCGAATCCCCATCGGAACGACGCACACTCATGTTCTCGGCAACCGTACCGGCCGCCATCGCCAAGCTGGCCAAAAGCTACCAGCGCGACGCACAGCGCATTAACGTGGCGTCAGATACCAAACAACACGCCGACATCGAATACCGCGCGCTTAATACCCAACAGCGCGACATCGAAAACGCGATTCTGAACATCTTGCGGTTCTACGAGGCGAAAAACGCTATCGTTTTCTGCAACACCCGCGCTGCTGTCGCACGTCTGACCACACGCCTGACGAACCGCAATTTCTCGGTTGTGGCACTGTCGGGTGAGCTGTCGCAGTCGGAACGCACCAACGCGCTACAATCTCTGCGCGACGGGCGCGCCCGCGTCTGTGTAGCGACCGATGTCGCCGCACGCGGTATCGACCTGCCCAATCTTGAGCTGGTGATCCACGCAGATTTGCCCTCCAATTCGGACACGCTGCTGCACCGTTCTGGCCGCACAGGTCGCGCGGGCCGCAAAGGTGTCTCGGCCCTGATCGTGCCGCCAAAACTGCGCAGCAAGGCCAACCGTCTTATCGGTGGGGCCAAGCTCAAAGTCGAATGGGCAGATCCTCCCTCGGCCGCGCAGGTTAATGCCGCAGATGAAGCACGCCTGCTGTCTGATGACGCATGGACAACGCCGGCACCCGAAGACGCCGCCGAATTCGTCACAACACTGGCTGAAAAATTCAGCACCCAACAGCTCGCAACTGCGTTCGTGAACCTCTACCGTGCGCGCGCCTCTGCCCCTGAAGAACTGGCAGAACCCGGTGCCGCAGGCGAAGAAAAACCACGTCCTGCATTCGGAGCCTCCGTCTGGTTCACCGTCAGCACAGGCCGCAACGATGGTGCAGAACCACGGACCTTGCTGCCCATGGTCTGCCGCGTCGGTGATATGACCCGCGATGATATCGGTGCGATTCGCGTCCAACCGCGCCACTCCTATATCGAAGTGCTTGAGACATCCGCACAACGCTTCATCAACGCGCTTGGCCCAAACATGGAAGCCGAAGATGGCGTGAAGATCACCAAAATGGACGGCGTACCCGACTTTGGTCCTAAATCGCGCGGCCCCCGTCCCGATCGCCCTGATCGTGGTCCCAAGCCAGATCGTGGCCCCAAGCGGGATAAACCGGCCTATAATCCGGACGCCCCAACCACGCCGCGCAAACCCTACGCAGCCGCCGAAGAGGCCCCGCAGGCGCACTCCAAACCGCGCTATGAACCGGCCAAAGCCCCAAAAGGCGCACGTCCACCAAAGTCCCACAAGACGGACCGCAGCCCGATGAAACCCGGTGCAGCGCCCAAGCCCAAATCAGAGGGCAAGCCTAAGTGGAAAGACAGCACACCGCGCCCGGATGCACGCCCGGAGAATGCCGAAGGCAAACCCCGCGCCAAGGCAAAGCGCGTTTGGGATAAAAATGCGGCCCCCGCTCCACGCGAGGAAAAGCCAGCAGAGAACACATACAAGCGTGCTTCTGATCCGTCCAAACGCTTCACGCCGCCGAACAAGATCGGCAAGCAGGGTGCCAAACCTAACGCGCGCCCAAAACCAGCGGGCAAACCCAGCGGGCCACCCCGTGGTGGTGAAGCGACGCCAAAGCGCGGAAAATCAAGCTTCCGCCCTAAGTAACCCCGAACAACAAAAAAACGCCGCGCATCTCAGCGCGGCGTTTTTCGTTTTGCCGTAACCAATTGCTGTGGCCCAGCCCGCAGGCTGGGCGAATGGCTCGGTTACCCTTTGCCCTTCCAAGGCACCAAGATCCGCTCGGCCCAGCGCATCAACATGTCGATGCCAAAGCCGATGATGCCGATCAAGATAATGCCCAACAGTACGATATCGGTGTTCTGGAACTTCGACGCGACCATGATCATCATGCCTGCGCCCTTCTCAGCTGCGACAAGTTCAGCCGCAACAACAGTGCCCCAACACACGCCCATCGCCACACGCGCGCCGGTAAATATCTCCGGTAGCGAGTTGGGGATGATGACGTATCGCATGATCTGCCACTTGCTGGCACCCAAACTATAAGCCGCATGCACCTTGGAAATATTGACCCCAGACACACCAGAGCGTGCCGCGATCGCCATAATCCACAAGGCCGCAAGGAACAGCAGGATGATCTTGCCTCCCTCACCAATCCCGGCCCAGATGATCACCAATGGAATCAACGCCAAGGGTGGTACAGGGCGCATGAATTCCACAATTGGATCAAACCATCCACGGAACCAATTGCTCAAACCCATCGCATATCCCAACGGAATACCCACGATAGCCCCACAGATGAAACCGGCGATAACGCGGTACAAAGACCAACCCAGGTGTCCCAAAAGCGATGTGCCTCGGAACCCTTCGGTAGCGACTTTGATCGTGCGTTCAAACACCGCCTCGGGAGACGGCAAGTACAATGGTTCCATCTGCCAGCCGCGCGTCGGCTCGAAGTTGGGCGTGCCTTTGTCCGAAATTGTGACCGTCCCGCCCGTGACTGCAACCTCGTCTCCAGGAACAACCGACTGACCGTCGATGGCGGCAATCTGAGCGCCATCTTTCTTACTGATCTCATCGTTCTTGTCGAACTGCACCAGCACGTTGCGCCACTGAGCAACCATGACGGAATCGTTCTTGGCAATGCCGTCACCCGGATCGACCACTGGTGTCTCTGGACTTTCGCCGCGCGGATGCACCAAAATATCGACGGTGGCGGTGTCAGTCTGATCGCCCGCTTTGAGCGTGTACTCAAACGACGCATCACCCTTGAACGGGCCCGGCGCATGCAGGAACGACGGGATCAACGATGATCCGGTAAACATCGCCCACAACAAAAATATCGTCAGAACCGAAATAACACCCGCCGCCCGGTTGGGCCGCACAGCGCTTTCATCACCAAACGTAACTGTCTTCAGCGAGGTATAGTCCCCACTGGCCTTGCCCTGCGCAATCTTTGTTACAACGAAAAACGCAGCCGCAAAGATCGCTATATACATTAGCAGAATAATCATGCCCCTGCCTCCGTGCGACCCATAATTTCTTCTTCCATATCCCAGATCATACTCAGGATCTCCTCGCGTTTGACCGCGAAATCAGGGTGCTTTTTCACTTCGCGCAGATCCGCAGCAACGCCCATCTCAGCAAAGGGCAGACGGTATTCTTTGTGAATGCGCCCCGGCCTTGGGGCCATCACGATCAGACGTTCGCCTAACAGCAGCGCCTCTTCAACAGAGTGGGTGATCAAAATGATCGTCTTGCCCGTCTCTTTCCAGAGCTTCAGAACCAGCGACTGCATTTTTTCACGCGTCAGCGCGTCCAACGCACCGAGAGGTTCGTCCATCAAAATTACATCCGGGTCATTTGCCAAACAGCGGGCCAAAGCCACACGCTGCTGCATCCCACCAGACAGCTCATAAACCGCCTTTTCTTTGAAATCCTGCAAACCAACCACATCCAGCAGATGGTCTACGATCTCTTTCTTCTCCGCGCCGGGCATCCCTTTCATTGAGGGACCAAAGCCGACGTTTTCGCGCACGGACATCCACTCGAACAGCGCGCCTTGCTGGAACACCATGCCTCGGTCGGCACTTGGACCGTGGATCATATCACCGTTCAGCGTCATGGTGCCGCCCGTGGGAGCCAGAAATCCTGCCACGATATTAAGTAATGTCGTCTTGCCGCAGCCCGATGGCCCCAGCACACTCAGCAGTTCGCCCGCCTTAAGGTCGATGTTTACACCTTCCAACGCTTGTACCGATCCGCCATTTGGCAGCTCGAACCGCATCGAAAGATCATCGATTAGCAATCCTGTCATGTCCCCACCTTCCCCGTCATTTACCGTTTTTTTCGGCGCAGGCAGTTAATATCCTGCCGTCTTATTAAGACAAAGGCCCGGCCTCCTGTATACAGGAAACCGGGCCTCCGAGATGCGTTTACATGCCGTTGGCTGATTCAAGCGGGCCTGTGTTTACAGTGCCTGCATAGCTGTCGAGCGCGCCATCGATGCTGCCGGCTTGCACGAACACCTGAGCAACGCCGCCCATGAATTCTTGGCTACCGCCACCGAGCCACTTGTCGCCCAGCTGATCTTCTAAGGATGGGAATACAAAGCCGTCCAGCGTCTCTTTGGTGGCTGCTTCGTCCATGCCGGCATCCTTGGCGATGACTGGCAGCATCTCTGCTGTGTTCTCACCGGAATTCCACATCGCGTTGGCATCTGCCGTCACTTTGAGGAATTTCGCCAGATCGTCGCTGTTCTCGGAGACATAGGAAGCAGGGGCGGATGTCACATCAAACACCAGAATGCCAAGCTCTTCTTTCTCGGCACCAGTCAGCAGCACGTTGCCGCTTTCTTTCATGCGGCGCAGCGCGCCACCCCAACCACAGGCCATATCAACGGCACCTTGGCTCAGCGCAGCTGCACCTTCGGCAGGGGCCATATCAACAACAGACATGGATCCAACATCTACGCCAAAGTGGCCCATCTGCTTGAGGAAACCGTAGTGAGCAGCGGTCCCAAGTGGCACAGCAACTTTTTTGCCTGCCAACTCGCCCGCGGAGCTCTTGTCGATCTCCAAGCTAGAGTTCACGACGCAGTTGTCATTTTCGGAGTAGGATACAGCAACATCAACGATCTGCAGATCCTGACCACCGGATGTTGCAACAACGAACGGTGGCACACCTTGGCTGACGGCAATTTGCACATCACCCGATGCCATCGCGGCAGACATTGCAGTTCCCGAATCAAAGCTGACCCAGTTGATTTTTTTGCCCATTGCTTCTTCATAAGCGCCGTTCACTTTGGCAAACTGAAATGGCATTGGCCATTCGAGGAAATAAGCAACGGTGATTTCTTCATGCCCATCGGCCAAAACCGCCTGCGCGCCGCTCAGCAGCGTAAGGCCAGCAACAGCGCCCATAAGTTTGGATGTAAGTGTCATATCGTAACTCCCTTGTGGTGACCGCCTTAGGGCGGACTTGATTAGGTTGATCTCGGACGCTGCGCGTCTCTTTTGGATCCGGGGTGCATAAGGCCATAAGACCATACGCTACGCAATGAGTGCCACTTTCCCTTCACAGATCAAGGATTTCTTGCGCATCTCCCTGAACCCTTTGGGTCCCTCAATCTACTGGCCACCCCATTCAGATACCTTTCCAACTTATAAACAGCGCCTTACGTCGAAAACGTCCCGGCTTGCCTGCCATTTCAACATGCTCTGGCCCTATATCTACCCTTGATCTGGCCCTACTGAATAGCTTAAAAAAGGAGCGTTGTGGACTCCAATGCGGGCGCAATCTGCGCGCCCTACCCCAACAAACATTCAATTTCGAAAGGGCTCGATCATGGACGGCACATTCAATGAGAACGACATCTCCCGTGTGGTCGAAACCGACCGCGCACATATCTGGCACCACCTGAGCCAACACAAACAATACGAAACCACAGATCCTCGCATCATTGTCGAAGGCAAAGGCATGCGCGTCTGGGACCAAAAAGGTAAAGAGCACCTTGATGCGGTCTCCGGTGGTGTCTGGACCGTCAACGTAGGCTACGGCCGTGAAAGCATCGCCAACGCTGTGCGCGACCAACTGATCAAGCTCAACTATTTCGCAGGCTCCGCAGGCTCGATCCCCGGCTCCCGATTCGCCGAGATGTTGATCGACAAAATGCCAGGCATGTCCCGCGTTTACTATTGCAACTCCGGCTCAGAGGCGAACGAGAAGGGCTTTAAGATGGTCCGCCAGATCGCCCACAAGCGCTACGGTGGCAAAAAGCACAAGGTTCTCTACCGAGATCGCGACTATCACGGCACCACGATTACGGCTCTGTCTGCGGGCGGCCAAGACGAGCGCAACGCGCAATACGGCCCCTTCACCGAAGGCTTCATCCGCGTTCCGCACTGCCTAGAATACCGCAACCACGAACAAGACGGCGCGCCACATGACAACTACGGCGTTTGGGCCGCGGATCAGATCGAAAAAGTCATCCTTGCCGAGGGTCCCGATACTGTGGGTGCCATCTGCCTTGAGCCTGTGACCGCTGGCGGCGGCGTTATTCTGCCACCCGATGGGTATTGGGAGCGCGTGCAAGAAATCTGCCGCAAATACGATATCTTGATCCACATCGATGAAGTTGTTTGTGGCGTTGGTCGCACCGGCACTTGGTTTGGCTATCAGCACTACGGCATCAAACCTGATATGGTGACGATGGCCAAAGGTGTTGCATCTGGCTACGCCGCCATCGCCTGCCTTGTGACCACCGAAGAGGTGTTCAACATGTTCAAGGACGATGCCGCTGACCCGATGAGCTACTTCCGTGACATCTCGACTTTTGGCGGCTGCACAGCAGGCCCAACAGCCGGCGTCGAAAACATGAAGATCATCGAACGCGAAGGCCTTTTGGACAACACAGTCGCGATGGGCGACTACATGCTTGAGGCTCTCGAAGAGCTATCGGACAAGCACCCCGCCATCGGTCAAGTCCGCGGTAAAGGTCTGTTCCTAGGCGCCGAACTGGTCGAAGACCGCGCCACAAAAGAACCCGTGCCAGAGAAACTGGTCCAAGCCGTTGTCGGCGATTGCATGGCTCAGGGCGTGATCATCGGCGCGACCAACCGCTCGGTGCCGGGCAAGAACAACACGCTGTGCTTCTCCCCTGCGCTGATCGCGAAAAAGGACGATATCGATCAGATCGTCGCAGCGTTGGACGGAGCCATGGGCCGGGTGTTTCCCAAGGCATAAGGCGCCAAGCAGAACGCTTTAGTCGAAAAGAAACATAGTTTGATCTAAAAAAACCGCGTCCCTGAGGGCGCGGTTTTTTCATAGTCTGTGGTGCAATGTCGCTCTTCAAAACAACCGACAATGCACGCTTTCCGCACGACCTTGGCAGCCGTTCACATCAGACCGCCATAACAAAACACGGGCAGCAAATGTTCGGCCTGAAGATCAGGGAATGGTAGGCGAGATCAGATACATTGCTTCCAGCGCGGCACCCGGCTCTGCCCCCGGCAGTTCCTTTTTAAAGACCTTTGCCATAGACCCATTTGCGAACAGAGTAGAAAGCCCACGATCAACCGCCAGCCTGAAATCTGCATCGCCCCGTGCCAAGGCAAGTCCGTGCTTTTCGATCGTCAGAATGCCTTCATTAATCTTGAACTTGGCTTGGTTTTCGCTTTTTTGCAGCATGTACATAAGAATGGACTGATCGGCAAAGTACCCTTGAATTTCGGCCTTTTCGAGTGCTGCCATCCCATCGGAATGGTTGGCGAATGATACAATCTTGGCGTCAATATTATCTGATTCCAACGTATTGGTAAGCGCTTCAAGCGTTGTTGTGCCGCTGCGAACGCCAACGCTCTGGCCAGACATGTCGGCCAAGTCGTCAGGCGCATCATTGAGCATCGCCACTGCTGTGCCATCCACATAGGTCGGATTTGAAAAGTCCACAATTTCCCGCCGAGCCAGCGTGATCGTAGATGCACCGCACAGCAGATCAATCTCGCCAT
Organism: Sulfitobacter sp. SK012; assembly: GCF_003352085.1. NCBI lineage: Bacteria > Pseudomonadati > Pseudomonadota > Alphaproteobacteria > Rhodobacterales > Roseobacteraceae > Sulfitobacter > Sulfitobacter sp. SK012. The sequence continues at coordinate 446,783 of NZ_CP025804.1, read as the reverse complement.
TTGCGACTTTTTCAAACCTGTTTTTGGTATCAACCGGTGTGAATACGACTTCGATATCGGTCATGCCCAATTGCTCGCCGATCAGCGGCGCAAGAGCATAACAAACGACAGGCGAGTACCCCCGAGGCTTCCCGTCCATCTCATAGGACAATGGTGCCGCGTCCGTGCGGTAACCAAGCCTGATCTCGCCGGTTTCTTTGATCCGCTCAAGGGTTTGTGCATGAAGTGCTGCCGGCAAAATGAGCATTGCCGCTAGAAAGGTGGAGGTCAGTAACCGCATTTTAAGGCATTCCGTTCTGTTGTTCAGTGGGGCTATTGGCCGAACCTAACAGATATCAGGCGGAGCGCATCACTTTTGCAGGCTTCACCCTGCAACACTAACGGATTGCACTGGTTAGCATTAGGAATTTCAACTGGTTCTTCCCTCAACAAAGCGGCGCAAACCCTAGCAAACCAGACGCCGTCATGTGGCCGGCGCTAAACCGTGGCGCAGCCTCGCAGATAGAGCATGTCCAGACCTGCAGTGACGGCTCTCGATCGCTCTCTTCCCATTCTGCGCAAAACACTGTAAGGCCCGACCATCTGAAAGCCGGCGCCCGGACTCCAGCGCCCAAGTGGTAAGATTTCAAGGAAGATATCGGAGTCAGGGGGAATATGCCCCCTACGCAAAGGGCCCAAACCCGGGCCAATCTGAGGAACTTAGATGTTTAACGTAACGACAAAATCAATCCAGTGGGGCGAAGAAACGCTGACACTGGAAACTGGCAAAGTGGCCCGGCAAGCTGACGGATCGGTCATCGCGACGCTGGGTGAAACCTCCGTCATGGCCAACGTGACTTATGCGCGGACCCAAAAGCCCGGACAGGACTTTTTCCCGCTGACCGTTCACTATAACGAAAAATACTATGCTGCCGGTAAAATCCCTGGCGGCTTTTTCAAGCGCGAGGCGCGCCCGTCGGAAAAAGAGACGCTAACAAGCCGTCTGATTGACCGTCCAATTCGCCCGCTGTTTGTCCCTGGCTTCAAGAACGAAGTTCTGGTCATGTGTACCGTACTTTCCCACGATCTGGTCAATGACCCCGACATGGTTGCGATGATCGCAGCTTCCGCGGCGCTGACAATTTCCGGGGCACCATTCATGGGCCCAATCGCGGCATGCCGCGTGGGCTTTGAGGGTGGCGATTACATCCTAAACCCTGAAATCGACGACATGCAGAACCTGCGCCTGAACCCTGATCAGCGCCTTGATCTAGTTGTTGCTGGCACAAAAGACGCCGTGATGATGGTCGAATCCGAAGCTTACGAACTGACCGAAGAAGAAATGCTCGGTGCGGTGAAATTTGCTCACGAACAAATCCAGCCTGTCATCGACCTGATCATTGATCTGGCCGAAGATGCAGCGAAAGAGCCGTTCGACTTCCAACCAGTAGATTATTCAGCTTTGTACAAAGCCGTTCAAAAAGCTGGCGAAAAAGAGATGCGCAAAGCTTTCGCAATTGCCGACAAGCAAGAGCGTACGACTGCTGTTTCTGCGGCCCGTGACACCATCAAGGGCAAGCTGAAAGAAGACCAGCTGGAGGATGCTAACCTTGGCTCCGCCATGAAAAAGCTCGAAGCGTCCATCCTGCGCGGTGACGTGGTCAAAACTGGCAAGCGTATCGACGGTCGTAAGACCGACGAGATCCGCGATATCGTGTCCCAAACGGGCATCTTGCCCCGGACCCACGGTTCCGCGCTGTTCACCCGTGGTGAAACGCAGGGTCTGGTCGTGACCACGCTGGGTACCGGCGATGATGAGCAATTCATCGACGCGCTGCACGGTAACTTCAAGTCGAACTTCCTGCTGCACTATAACTTCCCACCCTATTCGGTTGGTGAAGTTGGTCGTGTGGGCCCTCCCGGTCGTCGTGAAATCGGCCACGGCAAACTAGCATGGCGCGCACTTCAGGCCGTCCTGCCAGCAAGCACCGATTTCCCATACACCATTCGCGTTGTGTCCGAGATCACTGAATCAAACGGCTCCTCTTCGATGGCGTCCGTTTGTGGTGGCTCCTTGTCGATGATGGATGCGGGCGTTCCGTTGAAATCTGCCGTAGCCGGTGTGGCCATGGGTCTGATCCTAGAAGAAGACGGATCTTACGCGATCTTGTCCGACATTCTGGGCGACGAAGACCACCTTGGCGATATGGACTTCAAAGTGGCGGGGACCGAAAACGGGATCACATCACTGCAGATGGACATCAAGATCGCGGGCATCACACCTGAGATTATGGAAAAAGCCTTGGCACAAGCCAAAGAAGGCCGCATCCATATTCTGGGCGAGATGAACAAAGCGTTGTCTGGTGCTGGTGAGTTCTCCGAGCACGCGCCTCGCATCGAGACGATGCAGGTACCAACGGATAAAATCCGTGAAGTCATCGGTTCTGGCGGCAAAGTCATCCGCGAGATCGTCGAAGTCTCAGGTGCCAAAGTCGACATCAACGACGAAGGCATCATCAAGATCGCAAGCCCGAACGGCGAAGCCATCAAGAAGGCCTATGACATGATCTGGTCGATCGTGGCAGAGCCTGAAGAAGGCGCGATCTATACCGGTACCGTCGTGAAAATCGTCGATTTCGGTGCTTTCGTGAACTTCTTTGGCAAGCGCGATGGCCTGGTACACGTGTCTCAGATCGAGAATCGTCGCCTGAACCATCCTTCAGACGTTCTGAAGGAAGGCCAGGAAGTGAAGGTCAAGCTTTTGGGCTTTGATGAACGTGGCAAGGTTCGCCTGTCGATGAAAATCGTTGATCAAGAGACTGGCGAAGAGATCAAGAAAGAGGAAGGCGCGGAGGAATAAGCCCTCCCGTCTGACCAAAGCAGAGCCCCGGTGGAAACGCCGGGGCTTTTTTCGTTTATGCCCGACGTAACGTCACCCTCTAACAGGCCCGTTAGCGTCTGGGTGTTAACCAAGTCCTAGGGTAGCTTTTTCGCTATTGGAACATCTCTGGGAGGGGAAATATGAAACACTATATTGGAGCAGCGCTCTTTGCTGCGTCGATCGCAGGCGCGAGTGTCGCCGGCACAATAACCGATACTTACACAAGCTATTACGCCTTCGGCGACAGTCTGACCGACGATGGCAAGTTTGGGCTTCTTTCCAACCCAAGCGTTGGTGGCAGCTTCAGCAACGATCTGGTCTATGCCGAACGGATCGCGGCACAGTTCGATGGTGCCGGACTGGATACCGGAAACTTAGCGCTTGGTGGTGCCACGGCAGGCAATGTAAACTTGAACCCAGCCGGACCGCTTTCCACATTCGCAGGTCAAGTCGGTGTGTTTGCCAATTCACTATTGAACAACGTTGGCCTGCCGACTGGTGTATTGCCCGTGCCAACGGCATCGGCAACGCCGCCTACACCCGGGACCAATCCACTTGTGTCCGTTCTTTTTGGCGCAAATGACATCTTTCAGGGGTTCAACCCGATTGATGCAGCAAATTCTGTCGGGGACGGCATTCGCGCAATTGCGGCCCTTGGCGCAGAGTTTGATGATTTCTTGGTGCTGACCCTTCCCGACTTGGGCCTGACACCAGCCTATGCGGGTGCAAATTCTGCCGGTGGAACGTTTGTCTCAAACCTCTTCAACACACAGCTTATGGCCAATATCCTTGATCTTCGCGACGATGGACTCAACATTGATATCTTCGACACGGGTGCCGCGTTCCAAGACCTGCTGGATGATGTAGCCAATGGTGGGCAGACCTATGGCATTCTGGATGCGACAAACCCGTGTACTGCCAGGCTTGAGATTGCTTTGCAGCCCAACTTTGTCCAGCCGCCAAGCTGTCTCGATTTTGGAATTGATCCCAACACGTTGCTATTTGCAGACGGGGTGCACCCCAACGGCGTCGTTCACAGCGTCATCGCAGACCGCATTCAAGAACAGTTGGCACCTGTCCCACTCCCTGCGTCCCTGCCGCTGATGGTGATGGGCCTTTTTGGCGTGCGTTTTATTACGCGCCGTCGCCGTCACGCTGCCTAAATCTGATAAACTAAGATCTGGGGCTGCGCAGTAAATGGCGCGGCCTTTTTCGTGGGACAAGACCGCTCCTCTACTATCAGAGTTTGATGCAAGCTCATGGGATCAAGTAAGTGGGCCAGCCTGAACGCCGTATCATTACTTAGGGTCGTTAATTTGCCAGACCGCGTAACTGTGTACAGCTCATTTCGACCGATCTGGAGCTTTTTGGCCAATACGCGTATATCTCTGTAAACCCAACACGACTTGCTCAAGCAACTGGACGGGCAACAGCTTTTAACCTTCAACGCGCGGGCATACCCCTAATGCACTCTTTGATCATCCACATGCCAAGCGCGACGGCCCGCGCCGAAAACGCTGCTAAGCTGTTGCAGGGTTTGCCGAACGCGTCTTTGGTTGAAGCGGTCAATGGCCGCGACCCCGCACAGATCGCTGCAGTAGCAACGGCCCCCGGCACGCTTTACCGCCCGCACTACCCCTTTGCGCTGATCCCGGCCGAAATCGGTGTGTTCCAAAGTCACCGCCGTTGCTGGCAGCGCATCATCGACGAAGGCTGGGACATGGCCGTGATTGTCGAAGATGACCTTGAAATCGATCCCCCTCAATTTGCCCGCGCCCTGCAACTGGTCGCCGATCATGCCACGCCTGAGATGTACATCCGGTTACCCGTCAAACAACGTGAGACCCCTGCCCACACCCTAGCGGAAGATGGCGATATGGCGCTGATCTTGCCGAAACTCATAGCGCTACAATGCTGTTGTCAGGTCGTGGGGAGAGACGCCGCCGCGCGATTACTCGCAGCCTCCGTTCAGATCGACCGGCCAGTAGATACTTGGCTCCAGATGCATTGGGCCACTGGTCAACCGGTGCACACGCTGCTGCCCAACGGAAATGCAGAGATCGCAGGCCAAATCGGCGGCTCAACCATCCAACAAAAAACCCGCACCAGCGGCAAGCTGATGCGGGAAATAAAACGCGCTGTTTATCGCGCGCGGTTGCATTTCAAGCCACAGGGTTAAGCCGAAGCTATTTAGGTGCTTTGGTCGTGCGCAGGTACGGCAGCACCGTGGTGAATTCACCAAACTTTGCTTTGGCATCCGCGTCAGACACGGTCGGCGGGATGATCACGTCATCGCCGACATTCCAGTTCGCTGGCGTTGCCACACCTTTGCCCATGCTGGTTTGCAGGCCATCCAAAGCGCGCAGCACCTCGGCAAAGTTGCGGCCTACTGTCATTGGATAGGTCATCGACAGTTTAAGCTGCTTGTCGGGCGCGATGATGAACACCGACCGCACCGTGGCGCTGTCTGCTGGCGTGCGCCCGTCAGGCATATACGCCTCTGCCGGCAACATGTCGAAGGCCTTTGAGACCTGCAGATCTGCATCGGCAATGATAGGGAAGGTTGCCGGGCTACCTGCGACTTTCTCAATGTCGGCTTTCCATTTCTTGTGATCTTCTACGCCGTCAACGGAGACGCCGATCACTTTTGTTCCGCGTTTTGCCCATTCATCCGCCAGTTGTGCCACGGCGCCGAATTCAGTCGTGCAAACAGGTGTAAAATCTTTGGGGTGCGAAAAAAGAATCGCCCACTGATCACCGATCCAGTCGTGAAGTGTGATTGTTCCATGATCCGTTTCAACGGTCAGATTCGGAATGGTGTCGTTAATGCGCAAGCCCATGGGTTCCTCCAAGTTTATAATGTCTGATATCAATCTAGGGGTTTAGCACGCCTCTTGCATCCCCCTACTTGCGAGACCATCTGGAGGATGACACTGTAGTGTGGAATTTGGCCCGTTTGGGCGTTCGAAATCAAGGAAAAGACATGCTGGAAAAACGCAACTTTTATATCAATGGTGCTTGGGTCGCTCCCGCAACTGCCAATGATTTCCCGGTAATCGACCCATCAACCGAAGAGCAGTGCGCTGTGATCTCTTTGGGTGGTCAGGCCGATACTGACGCCGCCGCAAACGCTGCCCGTGCAGCATTTGACGGCTGGTCGCAAACCTCCAAGGAGGAACGCACAGCGTTGATCCGCAAGCTGCTGGAGATCTACAAAGCCCGTGCCGAGGAAATGGCGCAGGCGATGTCCCTCGAAATGGGTGCCCCGATTGAGCTTAGCCGCAATCAGCAGGTTGGCGCGGGCAGCTGGCACATGGAAGGCTTCCTCAAGGCTTTTGAAAACTTCTCCTTCGACCGGGATTTCACCGCGACAGAGAAAACGCTGTTGGAACCGATTGGCGTTTGCGCGTTGATCACGCCTTGGAACTGGCCAATGAACCAGATCATCCTCAAGGCAATACCCGCGATGGCAACTGGCTGCACCATGGTGCTTAAGCCGTCTGAAATTGCACCACTTTCCGGTTTGCTCTTTGCTGAATTCGTTCACGAAGCAGGTTTCCCGGCTGGTGTGTTCAACATGGTGAACGGCGACGGCCCCGGCGTCGGTAGCCAACTGTCAGCACATCCTGAAGTCGATATGGTCAGCTTTACCGGATCGACCCGCGCGGGCATCGCGATCTCAAAAGCGGCGGCTGATACGCTCAAGCGCGTATCGCTTGAGCTGGGTGGCAAGGGCGCGAACATCATCTTTGAAGACGCGCACCCAAAGGCCGCCAAACAGGGCGCAATTCGCTGCTTCCGCAATTCAGGCCAGTCGTGCAACGCGCCTACACGTATGCTGGTGCACAAGTCGCGCTATGACGAAGCCGTCGAAATGGCTGCAGATGTCGCCAACACCACCCACGTCGGTCCGGCATCCGATGAGGGCAACCATATCGGCCCAGTGGTTTCTGAGGCGCAGTTTAACAAGATTCAGGGCCTGATCGAAGTCGGCATGTCCGAAGCCCGCCTTGTCGCCGGTGGTCTAGGCCGGCCCGATGGGTTGAACCGTGGATACTACGTAAAGCCCACTGTTTTTGCTGATGTGAACAACCAGATGACCATTGCGCGCGAAGAGGTCTTTGGCCCGGTTCTGACGATTATTCCCTTTGAGAGCGAAGAAGAAGCGATCGCCATCACAAACGACACGCCGTACGGCCTGACCAACTACATCCAGACCGCAGATGACAACAAACGCCGCCGCGTTGCACGGCGTGTCCGCTCTGGCATGGTTGAGACAAACAGCCAAGGCTTTGCCCAAGGGTCGCCCTTTGGCGGTTACAAGCAATCCGGAAACGGACGTGAAGGTGGACACTTCGGACTGGAGGAATTCCTCGAAGTCAAAGCGGTTTCAGGCTGGGCCGCAGAATAATTTTTGCGTCAATTCGTGAATGAAGTAATCGGAGGAGCCTCTAACAGGGCTCCTCTTTTTCGTTCTCCCACGGCGATATTTCGCGGGATTGGGACGCTAGATAGTGATGCCTGCGAGGCCTTTCAAAAAGGCGCTTTCGCACGGATCTTGGTCGAGTGCCCGCCGTCAGGGTGGTTAAAGCGCAATTCTTCGGAATGAAGCATCAGTCTTGGATACTCCAGTGCCTTGCCCGTGGCGTAGAATGGATCGCCCAAAATCGGGTGGCCCAGGCTAAGCATATGTACGCGCAATTGGTGACTGCGCCCGGTCCGGGGTGACAGGCGCACACGCGCGGTTTCACCATCATCCTTCAAAACGCGCCAATCGGTTTGCGCGGATTTTCCGGTTTCATGGCAAACCATCTGACGGGGCCTGTTGGGCCAGTCTACGATCAACGGGAGGTCAATCTGCCCGGTCTTTTCAGCCGGAACGCCCCATACCCGCGCGACGTAAGTTTTCTTGGTCATGCGTTTTTCAAATTGCAACCCAAGATGGCGCTGCGCATGGGGGGTAAGCGCAAAGATCATCACGCCTGACGTGTCGCGGTCCAGTCGGTGAACCAGAAGTGCATCAGGAAAGGCGGCCTGCACCCGCACGAGAAGGCAATCTGCCAACTCCGGGCCTTTGCCAGGCACAGAAAGCAACCCCGCCGGCTTATCAACCAACAGAACTTGCGCATCTTCGTGCAAGATGACCAGCGGGCCTTGCGGCGGTTCATACTCAGTGTACATCATCTTAGGCAGGCGGTCTCTTGGCTAGGCAGTGCCGTCTTGTCCTAGCGAGCCAAGAAGCAGACCACCAGCCTCAAAGTTTGACGCGCTCTGACTTCGGATCATACATCGGTTTCAATGACGCCTCTGCTTTCACCCGTGTGCCAGCCACGTCGATCTCGAATGAGGACGCAAGCAGGTCCGCCGCAGTTTCTCCTTTGCACGGCACATAGCCCAACCCCATCGCACCGCCCAAGTGATGGCCGTACGCACCCGATGAGAGATAGCCCACAAGCTCGCCGTCTCGCAAAATGGGCTCGTTGTGATAGAGCAGCGGTTCTGGGTCCGTCAGGCGGAATTGTAGCAGACGGTTTTCTAGTCCGGTCTCCTTTTTACGCAACACGGCATCACGGCCAATAAAGTCCGGTTTGTCGGTTTTGACGGCAAAGCCTAACCCCGCTTCCAACACATGATCCTCTGACGTGATGTCATGCCCAAAGTGCCGGAACCCCTTTTCCATCCGCGCGCAATCCATCATGTGCATCCCGCAAAGCTTGAGCCCCATGTCTTGGCCCGCGGCATGCAGCGTCTCAAACGCGTGAGCCGCCATATCGGTAGACACATAGATCTCCCAGCCCAGTTCTCCGACATACGTGACCCGGTGCACCCGCGCGAGGCCCATCCCAAGCTCGATATCTTGGGCGGTACCGAATGGATTGGTCTCGTTGGCGAAATCCGCTGGCGATACGCGCTGCAGCAGTTTGCGGGCGTTTGGTCCCATCACCGCCAGTACGGCTTCGCCTGATGTGACGTCCGTAATCACCACATTGAATTCCCCGACATGTCGGCGCATCCAGGTTTGATCAGCAAGGCATGTCGCAGCCGGAGTGACGACGAGGTAAGCGGTCTCTGACACTCGCGTGACAGTCACATCCGCCTCAATCCCGCCGCTTGTGTTGAGGAACTGAGTATAGACGATTTTGCCCACGGGCACATCATATTGCCCGCCGCCAATGTAGTTCATAAAGGCAGTCGCATCGTGCCCTTCGACCCGTATTTTGCCAAACGAAGACATGTCATACATGCCAACGTTGGTCCGGACAGCGGCAACTTCTTCGGCGGTGTTTTCAAAGAAATTCTGTCGCTTCCAGCTGTATTCATACGCCCGTTCCTGCCCTTCACGGGCAAACCAGTTGGCACGTTCCCAACCGGCAAGCTCTCCCATCACCGCGCCCTGATCTAGCAGTTGCTGGTGGAAGGGCGTACGGCGGATACCGCGCGCGGTTTCTTTTTGGCGGAAGGGGAAGTGATCAGCATAAAGCAATCCAAGCGTCTCTTTGGAGCGCTCATAGAGATAGGTTTTATTGCCTTGGAACGGCTGCATACGACTGATGTCGACATCGCCCAAATCAAACGGTTTGGCGCCGTCCTGCATCCACTGGGCAAGCGCCATGCCGGCACCACCCGCCGATTGGATACCGATCGAATTGAAACCCGCCGCGACCCAGACATTGTCCATCTCCGGGGCCAAGCCAAGGTGATATGCATCATCCGGCGTAAAGGATTCGGGACCGTTAAAGAACGTATGAATCCCTGCTTCGGCGAGCATCGGCATCCGTTCAACCGCGTTTTCGAGGATCGGCTCAAAATGATCAAAATCCTCGGGCAGTTGGTCAAATTCGAAGTCTGCTGGGATACCGTTCATTGCCCATGGCTTGGCATTCGGCTCAAAGGCCCCCAGCAACATCTTACCGGCGTCCTCTTTATAATACGCGCACTCATCAGGCACACGCAGGACCGGCAGTTGGGTCAGCCCGGGGATTGCCTCGGTCACGATATAGAAATGCTCGCACGCGTGCAGAGGGACGTTCACCCCTGCCATACGGCCCACTTCATGGCCCCACATGCCCGCACAATTCACAATCATATCGCAAGCGATGTGGCCTTTTTCTGTGCCCTGCTCCCAATCGACGCCTGTGACTTTGCGCCCGTCTTTGGTGACAGCACTGACGCGGGTGCGCTCAATTACTTTTGCGCCGCCTTGCCGCGCGCCTTTGGCCAGCGCTAGTGCGATGTTGCCGGGATCGCCTTGGCCGTCCTTTTCCAGAAACACCGCCCCCGTCACGCCGTCGATATTGAGGTGTTCATATTTGGCTTTGACCTCTTTTGGGCTGATCTCCTCGACAGCAACCCCAAAGGCGCGGGCCATGGCCGCCTGACGGTAGATTTCTTCGCGGCGCTCTTCTGTCAAAGCCACGGTGATTGAACCACAACGCTTAAAGCCAGTTGCAACGCCAGTTTCAGCTTCAAGATTGCCGTAGAGCTCTTGGCTATATTTCGCGAGCTTTGTCATATTCGCAGTGGCCCGCAATTGCGCAATCAGGCCTGCGGCATGCCATGTTGTGCCAGATGTCAGTTGCTTGCGTTCCAGCAAAACAACATCCTTCCAGCCGAGCTTTGTCAGATGATAGGCAACTGAACAGCCAATGATACCACCGCCAATGATGACGACGCGCGCATGTGAGGGAACATCGGCCATGTAAAGCTCCTTAGACGATTGTGTGGCCCGCAGCGCGGAGGCTACGGGTGATTTCTGCGATATGAGCGGGGCCAACTTCACAGCAGCCCCCAACGATTGTTGCGCCTTGTTCAACCCAACCAAGAACATGGGCGGCGTAGGCTTCGGGCGTCAGATCTCGGCGTGTTTTCAAAGCATCGACCGTTGGTTTCTCTTTCAAGAAATCATCCGTAATTTGCTCAAAAGCATTGGCATAAGCACCGTAAGGAACATTGCATTTCGCCAGAACTTCTAACGCGGCCGGGATTGCCTCGGGTGCCGAGCAATTCACCAAAACCGCAGCCGCTTTGCCTTCGACATGTGGAACCACATCAGCCAAGAGTTCACCTGACCGCAAACGGGTACCATCCCTGTCATCGACACTAAGCGAGAGCCAGATCGGCTTACCTCCTTCAGCGGCCCCAGCCAAAACCGTTTGGGCATGCAGGATCGACACAACGGTCTCGCAGATCAGCACATCACTCGCGGGGCCTAACAGCTTCGCAATTTCGGCGTAAAGTGGAACAGCAATGGCGGCATCGGGGTGCAAGTCCGGCCGGTAGGATGCGATGAGTGGACCGATGGCACCTGCCACCCGCTCTGCACCGCTTGCCCGCACTTCACTTAGCGCACGCGCCATCAGATCTTCGAAAGCGCCGTCAAATTCGGTGCCCACCAACCGGTCGCGGTGGATGGCATAGGTGTTGGATGTGGCCACAGTGGCCCCAGCCGAAGCAAAGTCACGGTGCACTTGCGCGACCATGCCGGGGTGATCCACCATAACTTGCGTCGACCAAAGCGGCGTGGGTTCATTACCAGCGCGGTGCACCAATTCTTGCCCCATACCGCCATCCAAAAGCGTAATCTTACTCATGCACGTATCCGATCATTCTCAGCGTCCCAAAGCGGCTGATCCAGCTGCACGGTGGCCTTGCACATCTTACCAAAGATATTGATCTCAAGCTCTGTGCCAGGCGTGGCCAGTTCCGCGCGGATCGTGCCTAATGCCACGGATTTACCGATGCGGTGCCCCCAGTCTCCACTGGTTGTCTCGCCCACTACTTCACCTTTGTGCCAGACTGTCGACATATAGGGTGCATCCTGATCGCCGGCCTCGACGATCATCGTGACAAAACGTTTCTTAATGCCCGCTTCCTTTTCTGCCCGCAGGGCCTCTTTGCCGGGGAAGTCCTGTGGCTTGTCGAACTTGATCCACCGGTCAAGGCCCGCTTCCAGCATGGAATAGTCGGTGGATAAATCACCCTTCCACGTGCGGTACCCTTTTTCGATCCGCATGGAGTTTAGCGCGTACATGCCAAACGGCGTAGCGCCAGCGGTCTTGATCGCCTCATATGCATTGGGGCTGTCAGCGAAGGATGTGTGGACCTCCCAGCCCAGCTCACCGGCAAAGGACACGCGGAATAGCTTTGCTGGTTTCCCTGCTACTGTGGCGTCTTGGATGGCCATCCATGTGGCATCCAAATCAGCACCTTCAGATATGCCCGCAAGCAGATCGCGCGATGCGGGGCCGGTGACGATAAGTGTGGACCAATCGTTGGTGATATCCGTCAACGTTAGCGATCCATCTGCGGGCAACCGGCCTTGGAGCAATTCAAAATCGTGCCACAAAGCGACTGCAGCCGTCATCAGCCAAAAATCGTCTTCGCCCCAGCGGATGACTGTCATCTCGGTCAGGATACGCCCACGGGTGTCGGTGAAATACGCAAGGTTCATACGCCCCACCTTGGGTAAGGCTCCCGCAACTTGGCCGCGCAGCCATTCGGCGGCTCCTACACCACTCAACGTGTAGCGCGAGAAGCCCGGCATATCGAGAACACCGACATGGTCGCGCACCGCTTCGACCTCTTCTTTGATGCGCTGCATCCATGGGCCGTTGCGATCCCAAGTCTGCGTGCTTTCCTCGGATGTGTCGTCGCCGTCCTTGGCAAACCAAGTGGCGCGTTCCCACCCGTTGAAGGCGTTCAATTGTGCGCCCGCATTCAGCAGGGACTGGTGGTTGGGTGACAACTTCTTGTCTCGTCCCGCTGGCCATGCGTGAAAAGGAAAGTGCATTGCGTACTCGTGGCCGTAAGTTTCCAGCGCTTTGTTCAAGCAGAAATCATGGTCGGCGTGATTTGTATAACGGCGGGGATCGACGGCCCACATATCCAGCTCTGTTTCGCCGTGCATGATCCATTCAGCCAACACTTTGCCGGCGCCGCCGCCTTGCGCGATACCAAAGGTGAAGGAGTGGCCTTCAAACGCGTTTTTGACGCCGGGCATGGGCCCAATCATGGGCAAGCCATCGGGCGCATAAGGGATCGGGCCGTTGATGTTACGGCCAACGCCTGCGGTGCCAAGGGCGGGCACACGCTCCATTGCGTCTTCGATATAGAATTCCAGGCGCTCCAGATCATCAGGGTAGAGTTGGAATGAGAAATCCTCAGGCATCGGATCGTCAGGCTTGACCCACGCGGCCTGACAGTTCCGCTCATAGGGTCCAAGGTTCAGTCCGTACTTATCCTGCCGCAGGTAATATGAAATATCGACGTCCCGGATCATTGGCATTTTCCGGCCCTGTTCCTTGGTCCATGCCTCAAGCTCTGCGATTGGTTCCGTCAGGAAATACTGGTGAGACATGGTAACCATCGGCACGGTGCGCCCGCCGAAAGGCTTGAACATCTCACCTACGCGCTGTGCATAGTAGCCCGCACAATTTGCGACGAATTCACAGCGGATATCACCCTTGTCGGTCTTTACGATCCACTCGTCGCCATCACGTTCGATGCCTTTGACCGGGCAGAACCGCTCGATTCTGCCACCAGCTTCGCGAGCGCCTTTGGCGAGAGCTTGGGTCAGCTGTGCGGGATCGATATCACCGTCAAGTGGATCCCAAAGACCACCCGCAAGCGCGTGAGTTTCCATGAAGGGGTTGTGTTCCTTCAGTTCCGCAGGCGTGCAGATATCCATCTCCAAGCCCTGATATCGGCCCATGGAGGCAACCTTTTCAAATTCCTGCATCCGCTCCTTTGTGTGAGCCAGACGGAGCGCTCCCGTGACGTGGTAATTCATCGGATAATCTACATCGTCGGCCAATGTACGATACATCTCCAGCGAGTAGCGCTGCATGTTCATGACGGCCCAAGAGCTAGAGAAGTTCGGGCAATTGCCGGCTGCATGCCATGTCGAGCCGGCGGTTAGTTCGTTCTTTTCGAGCAAGACACAGTCTTTCCAACCCGCCCGGGCGAGATGAAAGAGTGTTGACGTGCCGACCACACCGCCACCGATGATGACCACGCGGGCCGTTGTTGGGAATTCACTCATCTTCTTTTTCCTCCTGAGAGACGTTGTCGGTAATTTCGTAGTAATCGCCTTTATCGGCGGTGAATATATGACGCTCAAGCCGGAGTCCCGTGGGCCCGTCCAGCGCGCCTAGGGCAACGCCCGTATCCGGATCGCCTTTGCCCTTCCAGAACAAGAATGAACCGCATTTCGGGCAAAAGCCGCGCTTTGCGCTTTCGCTCGACGCGTACCATGTTGGAGCGCCAGCAATGGCGAGCGTGTCGTCCATGACCTGTACCGATGCCCAGTGGTGGCCCGATTGCTTGCGGCACTGACTGCAATGGCAGGCGGCAGGATCGCGCGCAGGGCCCATGGCTGAAAATGTGATCGCGCCGCAGAGGCAGCTTCCTTGCAACATATCAAACCCTTCCCGGTGTTGTTGTCGCACCCAAAAGCACGCCGTAGATGATAAAACAAACCGCCATGACACGCCGAACCCAAACGTTAAAGACAGCCCCAAGTGCAGCGCGTCCAATGCCTGCGCCCAGCGCGGTAAACCCAGTGTAGTTGAGCGCCGTCAACGTGAGCGCTGTGGGCACGATGACAATCATCTGCGTCCAGATTGGGACATCCGGCTGCACAAATTGTGAGAACGCTGCGAGGTAGCCAGCGACGGATTTGGGGTTAATCGTGGCGATGGCAAATGCGCGAAAGTAAACGGAGGACGCTGGACGGCTATCGATGACGACAGGTGTTTTGGCCTTAAACCAGCCGCGCACACCGAGATAGACGAGGAAACCAGCACCGATCAATTTGGCGACCGTGAACGCGACTGGAGAGGCCGCGATCAAGGCGGTTACGCCAAGCGCTGAGAGCGCAAGAAAGAGAGTCGCCTGAGTTAAGATCGCCAATACACCCACCATGGCGCGACGAAAACCCAGGGTCATTCCATTGGTGATGCAGTTCACGGCATTCGGCCCCGGCGTGGTGACAAAAATCAGCCAAAAAAGCGCGAAAATGATCCAGGCGTCAAAACTCATCGTCGCCCCTCAATAAACGGGAGGGGCGATCACCCAGATCGCCACAGCTGGTTGATCCGAAGGATTGGCCCAAAGAAACGCCTCACCTCTTACACGAAAACTGTCGCCGGGGTTCAGGTGATGCGTTTTGCCAGCAATCTCGATGTCGAGCGTGCCTGAGACTACATAACCGACCTCTTGCGTGGGGCGCGACACTGGCACCTTTATCCGGCTGTGAGGCAAGAAAGTGGAGTGCACCATCTCAAAGTCATCCGTCAGATCAGGCGAAAGCAGTTCTTCGACCAGACCCGCGGTGGAGGATCCTATCGGACGACGGGCATCTTTGCGGACCACATATCCAGCCTCTTCGGCGGGCGCTGCCGAGTGGCGGAATAGCATCGAGACTGAAATATCAAGCAGAGCCGCGATTTGGCGGAGGGTGGTGATGGACGGTTCCGACTTGTCCCGCTCCACTTGGCTAAGCCAGCCGACCGAGCAATCTAGAGCCTGAGCCATCGTGCTCAATGTCAAACCACGCGCCTTGCGCAGCGCGCGCAGATCCGCCCCAAGGGTGTGCGGTTTTTCTGGCTGGTCGTGGTGCATGGCGGGTCCGTGAAATTTCAGCGTGTAATTTCACGGTGCAACAAGCTGGTGAAAAAATCCAGCGTTATTTCACAGCAGCAAAACTAACTTTGAGAATATCTTCCAACGCACCCGCATCCTCTTGGGAAAAAGCATTGGGCTGATTGCTGTCGATGTCAAATACGCCAAGCAAAATACCCGCGCCATTATAGACGGGCAACACAAGCTCGGACCGAGTGGAGGTGGCGCAGGCGATGTGGCCTTCAAATAGGTCGACATCCGACACCAGCTGGGTTTGGCCGGTACGCGCTGCAGCCCCGCAAACACCGCGAGAGAAGGGGATCACCAAACAGCCATGACCACCTTGGTAAGGCCCAATTTTAAGCAGCTCAGGTCCGGTCACGCGGTAAAATCCAGTCCAATCAAAGCGGTCATCAAAATGATGAACCTCGCAGGCGATTGTAGCCATAAGAGCAATCGGATCTGTCTCATCTGCGGTCAGTGCAGCAACGGTTTTAGCGAGCGTTAAGTAATCTACGGTCATGTTTGTCTGTGCCTGTGCCAGCGGGAGGGTGGAGTTGTCATCGCCCCCACGAGTGTACGGTCAAAAGAAATCAGATGCGTTCAATCGCAATCGCAGTTCCTTCGCCGCCGCCGATGCAAATCGCGGCGATCCCCTTTTTGAAGCCACGCTTTTCCAAAGCATTCAGCAGGGTAACCATGATTCGCGCGCCAGATGCCCCAATTGGATGACCAAGCGCACAGGCACCGCCGTTTACGTTAACAATGTCGTGGCTGAGGCCCATCTCGTGCATGAAGGCCAGCGGGACCACGGCAAAGGCCTCGTTAACCTCCCAAAGATCAACGTCTTCTTTACGCCAACCAATGTTCTGTAGCAGTTTTTGCGCCGCAGGAACTGGGGCCGTAGTGAAGAGACCTGGTGCCTGCGCGTGGCTCGCGTGGCCGATGATATGCGCCCGAATCTTAAGGCCCTGGGCCTGCGCTGCATCTTCTGAGGCAAGTACCAGCGCTGCTGCGCCATCTGATATGGACGAGGAGTTGGCCGCCGTAACAGTGCCCCCCTCGCGGAACGCAGGTTTGAGCTGTGGAATTTTGTCGGGGCGTGCAGATGCGGGCTGTTCGTCAGTGCTAATGGTCGCGGTGCCCTTACGAGAGATAACTTCGACGGGGGCAACTTCGCCGTCGAACGCACCGCTCTTTTGAGCCTCCAACGCGCGGCTGAGCGACGCCAATGCATAGTCATCCTGCGTGGCGCGGGTGAATTGATAGGTCTCGGCGCAATCTTCGGCAAAAGTCCCCATTAAGCGACCCTTGTCATAGGCATCTTCTAACCCATCAAGAAACATATGATCGATAACCTGACTATGACCCAAACGCGCACCACCGCGCATCTTGGGGAGCACGTAAGGCGCGTTTGTCATGCTTTCCATACCGCCCGCAATCATCACATCCGTTTGGCCAAGTGCAATTTGGTCAAAGCCAATCATCGCAGCCTTCATGCCAGAACCACACATCTTGTTTAACGTCGTTGCAGGCACATCTTCGCCAAGACCCGCCTTAAATCCGGCTTGCCGTGCGGGTGCCTGGCCTTGGCCTGCTGGCAAAACACAGCCCATCAGAACCTCTTGCGCGGTTGACGTGCCTGCGTCCGCAAGTGCTGCGCGAATAGCAGCACCGCCGAGGTCCGCTGCAGTCATATCTGCAAATGCACCTTGGAACCCGCCCATAGGGGTTCTTGCCGCTCCTGCAATTACTACCTTTTTCATGCCTATTCCCCCGCTAACAGATGCTCATCACTTGGTAAGGATTTTAGCATATCACTACGCCATCCCAACGCGAGATTGCCTATCATGGAACTTACTAGTTCAAAAGAACCCGGCCTGCAGATTGTAACAGTGCAGGAACAGCGCATTGATGCTGCGGTTGCGCTTGATTTCAAAGACAAAATGCGCGCGATCACGGAAGGTGAGGATGAAACAGTTGTGCTGGACCTCAACCATGTGTCCTTTATCGATTCGAGCGGGCTTGGTGCGATAGTCGCCTCGATGAAACATTTGGCTCCGGCGCGAAAGCTGGTGCTGGCTGGGCTAACTCCCACAGTAGACAAAGTATTCAAGCTGACTCGGATGGATTCAGTGTTCAGCCTATTTCCGACCATCGAAAAAGCCCTGATCGCGCTGCGATGATTGAATGTGCCGTGCCGAGGAGAGGGACCTCTTGATTCGTTAACGAGTCCTTAACCACTACAGAAGCCACTGATGCTATTCACAAAATCATCGATGCTAGAACAATGGCCCTCAAGCTTAGGGAGCACGATGTGATACAAAATGTGATACAGACTATCAGGTGTTCCGATGAAACATATTTTACTACGTGGCAACGTCTACTGGTTCAGAATGAGGTGTCCAAAGCGATACCGCGAAACTTGGGGCAAGGACTATATCTGTCGTTCATTAGAAACGGATAGTAAGGCCCAAGCTGAGACAAGAGCAGCTCTGGTGAAGCATCAAGTTTTGGATGAACTGGAAGCTGAAAGGCGGCTCTGTCGCAAAGTATTCGGGTCTTTTTTCTGAGATGGAAATGTAGCACTGGTTTTCCCTCGGACGAAGCAAAGGAAACGGGCGAAACGATGGTTGATTTTAAAGGCGCGCATTATCCAAAAGCTGTGATCGTCCACGCAGTGTTTTTCTACGTCCGGTATGCCGTGTCATATCGCGATCTGGAAGAGATTTTAGCGGAGCGTGGTGTGGCCGTTGATCACGCGACCCTGAACCGCTGGGTCGTGAAATATTCGCCGCTGATCGCCACAAACGCCCAGGCCAAGAAGCGACCGACAGCCGTTTCCTGGCGGATGGACGAGACTTACATCAAGGTGAAAGGCAAGTGGACGTATTATTACCGAGCCATCGACAAGTTCGGCAAAACCCTTGATTTCATGCTATCGGAGCATCGTGATGAAGCAGCCGCAACCGCATTCTTCACGCGCGCAATCGGAAACAACGGTTTCCCTGACAGAGTGGTCATCGACAAAAGCGGGGCGAATCTCGCCGGGCTACAGAACATGAACTGCCTGCTGATTTTGAACGGGTGGTACTGGCTGATTGAATTCCTTCAGGTCAAATATCTCAACAACATCATTGAACAGGACCACAGGTTCATCAAGAAGCTGACACGACAAATGAAGGGCTTCAAGTCCTTCAGATCAGCTTCTGCAACTCTGGAAGGCCTCGAAGTTGCGCACATGATCCGCAAACGGCAATTCGACCTCTCTGGCCAATCTGCATTCCAACAATTCGAGGCACTCGCTGGATAACTATGTCCGGCAATACGAGTGATCCGTTCCCAATCCAAATTTGCGACAGAACCGGGCCGAGCGCCTGCGCTATGCCCGCGATCAGGTATCCGAGATAATGCACCGCGTTTGGCTCTATGTTTTGATTGGTGTGGGAATTGGCGCGGCGATCCACAACTGGGTTCCAGAGGCCATCATTAGTACGCTATTGGGGCAAGATAAGTGGTGGTCCGTACCCGTCGCAACACTGATTGGTGTGCCCATGTATGCGGACATCTTTGGAACGCTGCCAATTGCCGAAGCTTTGATCGGCAAGGGCGTCGGATTGGGCACTGTATTGGCATTCATGATGGCCGTGACCGCACTGTCACTGCCGTCAATCATCATGCTCAAACGCGTGGTGAAACTGCCACTTTTGTTACTTTTCCTGACAGTCGTAACCGGTGGAATTCTCGGGATCGGCTTTCTCTTCAACGCAATTACAGATTGGTTCATCTGAAAGGGAAACGAAATGATTATCAAAATTCTTGGTTCGGGCTGCAAGAAATGCGTGGCACTTGGCAACAATGCAAAAGCTGCGGCTGAGGCGGTGGGAAATGAATTCGAAATCGTCAAAGTTACGGATTTCGCTGAGATAGCGGGCTATGGTGTGATGTCCACACCGGGTCTAATCATCGACGAAAAGCTTGTCTCGGCAGGCAAGGTGTTAACTGTCGAAGAAATCGGTGCATTGTTTTGATCTTGGTCCATTCACTGGTTGTGCGGAATACTGATCTTCTGTGGTTGCGGTCATTCGCTGTAGTGCAGAGATTTGGTGAAATGGGCTAACTGCCGCCGTTAGCTGCGTTTGCACATCGAAAAAACCGGGTTGCAGCCCCGAGCGTCCGCTTTCTCCAAGTCGCCCAATTTAGTTTGCGGGCGCAGCGAATGGCGGCTCTCCGCCCTTGTTGCCAACATGTGCATGGTGCAGAAATCGGGCAAATTCACTTGCCCATATGCTTGCGAGCGAAATGTCGGCCCAAGGTTCATGCCGCTTTTTGAGGATGACTATGATCTGATCGCACAAGACTTCCAACAGCGAGGCGGCCTGAGGCGCTCACAGGAGATGATCAGAACTCTCGCAAATTTACGGCAATTGCAGTTGCCGAAAGCTTAGATCAAGATGCAAACTGGGGGCGCTAGGAAGGTCAGTCTGGTCACTCAAGTTCAAAATTTTGCACAACAACACTCAACAGATGCTCTTGATTACCTTCCATGGCTTTCGTCATGAAGTTACGAATATCCGCTTCGCTCGCGCCAGCCTCTCGCGCTGCTTTTTGACAGGTTCCTAAAATCTCAAAAGAGTCTAGACCCTAGTGAATGTCAAAAACC
Source organism: Sulfitobacter sp. SK012 (assembly GCF_003352085.1). Lineage (NCBI taxonomy): Bacteria > Pseudomonadati > Pseudomonadota > Alphaproteobacteria > Rhodobacterales > Roseobacteraceae > Sulfitobacter > Sulfitobacter sp. SK012. Next base: position 426,639 of record NZ_CP025804.1, on the reverse strand, counting down.
CCTTAGAACAGCATGCGAATTTTTTTACCTAACTTCAGAATTTTCTTTCTTTTGGATGACGTAATGGTGGGAAACACTAATTTTTCGTTTTTGACTGAACCGATCCAACACCCAAATAAACTATGGAAACCTTGCCGGTCAGCCAGACACCGTCTGTCAGCACGGTAAAACAGGAAACCCAACACTAGGATTCACAAATTTATTAACATCAGATTAACCAGCGTCTGGAAAGAGTTATTGTCAAATCTGGTGTTTAAGGGTTTCTGGTCATGCGGCGATCTGGCTGTTTTCAGTGGCTTCAATTCCGTCTTTGAATGCGACGCCGGTGATGACTTTGGCGAGGTAGTCAAAGCCGCGTAGTTTCCTCCAGTTTTGCTCGGCGCATTGCCCCAGCTTGAACATCATGTGCAGCATGCCGTCGCGTGAGAGGCAGCCCTTTGATCGTTTGGTGCGATGACGGATCGTGGCAAAGGCGGATTCAATTGGATTACTGGTGCGGATGCTTTGCCAGTGTTGTGCTGGAAAGTCGAAGAATGCCATGAGTTCCTCGCGGTCCTTTTGCAGGCACAGCGTCGCCTTGGGGTATTTGGGTTCGTAGGTTTTGATGAACAAATCTAAGGCCTTGCCCGCATCATCTTTGGTCTCAGCCTGCCAGATGTTGTGGATCGCAGCTTTGGCCTTTGGCTGAGACAGCTTGGGCAAACAGTTGAGCACATTCATAGTTTTGTGTTGCCAACAGCGTTGATGACGGGTCTCAGGATAGACTTCATCTATGGCGGCCCAGAACCCCATGGCACCATCTCCAATAGCAAGTTTCGGGGCGTTCATTCCCCGGCTTTTGAGGCTGAGGAGAGCCTCGCGCCAGCTCTGCGTGGACTCGCGCACCCCGTCCTCAATAGCCAAGAACCGCTTCTTGCCACGGGCTGTTACCCCCACAATCACAAGGGCGCAGAGCTTGTCATCCTCGCCCCGAAGGCCGCTGTGGACACCGTCAGCCCAGATGTAGACCAAGGGCTCATCGTCCAACGCTGCCTTTCTCCACTCGCCGTATTCGTTGGCCCAATCGCGCTTGAGCCGTGAGACCGTATTTGCCGACAATCCCGCCGCATCAGGGCCCAGAAGAACCTTGAGAGCCGAGCCCATTTCACCGCTGGAGATGCCCTTCAGATACAGCCATGGCAAGGCCGCTTCCAACGTTTTGGTTCTGCGCACGTACGGTGGCACCAGGGCCGAATGGAATGTCACGGGCTGGCCGTTTTTTGAGCGAACCTTGGGAATGCGCACGTTCACGGGGCCGATGCCCGTTTGGAACGGGCGCTCGGGATGATGCCCATTGCGCACAACAGTCGCATGACCGGCCTCAGTGCGCGCGGTGGTAAACTGAGACAGATAGCTTTCAAGCTCAGCTTCAACGGCTGTTGCGATCAATTGCTGCGCTCCTGTTCTCAATAAATCCGTCAGCGCGTCCGTGATCCCGTCTCGACGCGAAAAATCAACAATGTTAGTCGTTTCCATGGTGGTGTATCTCCTTCGGTTGGGCTGCTGTCTCGCAACAACAAATCAACCAGATACGCCGCCAACCTTCAAATCCCCCAAACACCAGATTCAGTCATAGCTCCTGGAAAAACGAAAGGACATAAAAACAGGTAAGATATTCAATGGGAATAACCATTGAGCAGCTTGAAAAAAATATGGAATACTTGGCATTCGCCATCAGTACTCGTCCGGATGGGACAGTCTATCTTCCGATCTACAAACGTTTAGAAAAAGAAATTTCGGAACGAAATAGCCAAATGGACACCATGGCTCAAATCATGATGAAGGCAGCAAGCTACTCTGGAACAGGTGCCACCTAACGCGACGAGCATCGCTGCACCTTACACCAGCGACTGCTATTCGCGCGCCATAGCGGTTTCCTGCACAAACTTGGACGACAACTGGGCTTGGGTCGGGAAAACTTGATTGTAACCACATAACAAAAAGCGCCTACGACCAAAGAAAGCACACCGGGCGCGTGATGGTTCAGCCAATAAAAACGTCGAACAGAACAGCACCAGCTGCTATGAAGCATAGGAAGGCCAGCAGTAGTGCAAATGCCATCAATGCTCCTTCCAAAAATGAAAAGGATGGTTTTTTTGGATTTGGGTCAATGCTCATATAGATCAAATTAGCGGTACATTTTAGCAGCTTCAATAAGCGGATTTTGGCTTGGCAAAATGCCGCCCAAGCGGGTGGCGCAGCATGACATACGCCGCGCCATTGACCCTACCTGAAACTCACGACGACACAGCTAAGCAATGTTGGTTTCGCCACTAACGCCGTCCAAGCGGCGGCCTGATCTGCTCTTAGGATGAGTAGTGCATGCGCATAGCGCGTTTGATATCTTTGACGATCTTCTCGGCTGGCATTGCCACACAGCCAATGTGTGATGAAGGCCACTAGTTCTATTGTGCGGACAATAGCGTGTGGTTAACTGACAGCGATCCAGCCAAATATTTGGGCTTCACACCGACACCAGTCGAAACCTAAAACTCAGGGGCTACCACCATTACCTCATCCAAAAGAAAACAATTTCTTGGGTTTGGTAACCAATTTCCAAACCCCCTATTTTAGGTGTCAGTTTCCTCATTTTCTGGTGCCCAGTTTGCGAAGCTTGGCCGGCCCATCCAGCGCTGCAACACAGCTTTGCCAGGCCAGTCATTCGCGCATCGTGCAGCATTTTGTTGGCTCAATCGTCGGTCAGCGGACTTAGCGGATCTCCAGCACATCGGAGAAACTCTCCGGACATCCGTTGTTACAGTTCCACAATCATTCGACGGGTTCTTATGTTCAGAATATGTTTCCCTTCATCACGTCTCTCACTAGCGTGGCCTCGATGTCAAAAGAGCATACTCAGCGTAAGCTAATGACAATTATGGTCGTTGACTCTTCCTTCACAGAAGAACTCATCGATTTTCACGATTTCCTATTTGGCCTGCTAGCCAGCCAATCCTAAGTAACCTCTGAAATATTTAGAGTCCGTAAGGAGGACAAGCTTGCGGGATTCGTTCCATAAAACGGCCGTTCGGGGCATTTCTAGAACCTACTTTTCGCTTGCCATGTGAGGCTTGAGCAACACTTCTAAAACCCAAAATGTGCTACAAATTGTGTTACAATTTCTCAGCATTACCAGCTCAAGAAATAATTAAATATATCAAAATAAGTTACTTGATAGAAATATTAGGGAGAAATTTTGTGCCGAGGAGAGAAACGATGTTTGCAAAACGAGCCCTTGAGCCGTTTGCCGTGCGCGTACACAGCAGCGAAATCGCCATACGCGAAGCACTAAGAAAAGTATTGGACGGACTTGGTCCTTTGGATTTGGACATCGAAGAGGCCGGCACAGTAGAATTGGTCCTCGCTGAAGCGCTCAACAATATTGTCGAACATGCCTATGCGCCACAACAAGGCGTCGGGCCGGTTCTGATACGATGTTTGCACAAAAAGAACGGATTGCATTTTCGGATCGAAGATCGTGGCGTTGCCATGCCTGAGGGGCATGCGCCCCTAGGTGTGGCTGCTGATTTGACGGGTGATTTCATGGACCTTCCTGAAGGTGGGTTTGGATGGTTCATCATTCAAGACCTTGCAAAAGACGTGAAATACCAACGTGTTGGAAATGCCAACCTGCTCAATCTCAGGCTGGCCGTCGGCATTCATTAACTTCAGCACTCCACTCGATTTTCATTCCCAAAAAACCTCAAGCTCGGGGTCGTTTCACATGAAAGCGGTGACGGAATTGTCCTGAAAATAACCGGGAATTTCCTTTGAACCGCCCAATCCAGATCACATTCTTGCCACTCTTCGAGGGCATTGTGGGATCTGTAGCTGCATATAGCTTCCCTCGGCGTCATGTTTTATAGCCCCCACCCAGTACGTGGCGCCGAGGCACTTATTTTCCGCACATTGTGACCCCCGATCAATCGGTCTACGTTCCCGTTCAACATTTGTTTGAACTGGGTTTTTTGACATGCGTGACTTTCACCAAACTGGCCGATCAGCCGTATTTTCCACCAACGGCATGTGCGCCACATCGCATCCATTGGCGGCCAAAACTGCGGTCGATATTCTCGAAAAAGGCGGTAACGCCATGGATGCAGCTATAGCGGGCGCTGTGCTGTTGGGGATATGTGAACCACAGATGACAGGAATCGGTGGGGACTGTTTTGTCCTTTGGTCCAAAGCAGACGGCCCAGTGCACGCGTTGAACGGATCTGGACGTGCCCCCGCACAGCAAAACGCGCAGCAATTGCGTGCTGCTGGTGAAACCGAGGTTCCCGCGTTCAGCGCCCATGCAGTGACAATTCCGGGCTCGATGGATGCGTTTTGTCATTTGGCAGATAGCGTCGGTAAACTAGGTCTCGACGTTTTGCTCGCACCTGCGATTCACTACGCTGATGCTGGCGTGCCGGTCGCGCCACGGGTTGCATTCGATTGGACCTCTGACCTCGAAAATCTACAAGGCAAAGCAATCGAGTACTATTCGAACGGCGGCAAAGCATTGACGACCGGGGCTATTTTCCGCGCGCCCGGTCAAGCCGAAGTACTGCGCCGCGTCGCAAAGCACGGCCGCGATGCGTTCTATAGCGGTGAGGTGGCCGATGATATGATTGCCACGCTTGCGCAGCTAGGCGGCACTCACACGGCCCAAGATTTTGCGGATACGGCCTGTACTGCTGCCGATCCGATCAGTGCGAGCTACAAAGATATTGATGTCGTCGAGCATCCGCCCAACGGTCAGGGTGCCACTGCGTTGCTGATGTTGAATATTCTGGCGCAGTTCGATTGCGCAGCGATGGACCCTCTGGGCAGTGAACGTGTGCACATTGAGGCGGAGGCGTCGAAACTAGCCTATGACGCCCGCAACCGGTTCGTTACAGATGCAGATTATATGACCCGTACCGAGCATATGCTGAGTATGGACACCGCGCGCGCACTTGCCGGTCTTATCGATCCAAAGCGCGCGATGGATGCGCCAGCCGCACTCTCAGAGACGGTGCACAAAGACACGATTTATATCACCGTCGTAGATCGCGACGGTATGTCTGTGTCGTTGATCTATTCGATTTATAAGGGTTTTGGGTCTGGGATCGCCTCAAACAAATTTGGAATCTTGCTCCAAAACCGCGGTGCTGGGTTTACGCTTGAAGAAGGCCACCCCAACGAGCTTAAGGGCGGCAAGCGTCCAATGCATACAATCATTCCCGGCATGGTGCGCCAGAATGGCAAAGTGATCATGCCATTTGGCGTTATGGGAGGGGCCTATCAGCCCTGTGGACACGCGCGCTTTGCGTCAAATCTTGTTGATTTCGGGATGGACCCACAGACGGCAATTGATGCGCCTCGGGCCTTTTCCGACGAGGGTGTCCTGAAGGTAGAGCGCGGCTATAGCGACGCGGTCCGTCAACAACTGTCTGACATCGGTCACGACGTGCAAGTGCCTGCCTCACCCATTGGTGGCGCGCAGGCGATCAAGATTCATGACAGCGGTGTGCTTGAAGGCGCGAGCGATCCGCGAAAAGACGGGTGCGCCCTTGGCTACTAAGCGCGCGTCAATTCAGCTGGAAATGCAGCGGATAGGACCCGTCAGTAAAGGGGCCAAAAAGATCGGGGATATCAGGATGATCCACCGGTTCTCCGGAGTAATCCGCGATCAAATTTTGCTCAGACACATAGGCCACGTAGTAGCTTTGATCGTTTTCAGCCAACAAATGGTAAAACGGCTGACCTTTGATGGGGCGGCTTTCCTCGGGAATCGATTCATACCATTCTTCGGTATTCGCGAATTCGGGGTCGACGTCAAAAATCACCCCTCTGAAAGGGTGCTTTTTATGCCGGACCACTTGGCCCAGATGATATTTTGCTCGTGTTCTCAACATCATTCCGCAGCCCCTACCCCTCGTTCTTAGCCGAAACAAGGGGATTTTGTCCATCGATAGACAGCAACCCAAAGGAAACAGTCTGTGAACTTGACACTGCTGGTCTTAGAAATAGTGGCCCCGGTCTTTTTATTGGCAGGTATTGGTTTTTGCTGGGTAAAATTTGGCTTCGAATACCGCATCGAGTTCGTGACCAAACTGGCCATGACCCTATCGGTGCCCTGCTTGATTTTTGTTTCATTAATGCAAACGCAGATCACCCCCGACGCTTTGGCCGCTCTTTCGCTGGCAAGTTTGGCCGCTTATGGCGCAGTATCAGTGCTCGCTGCCGTGCTCGTTTTTTGCGTGGGGCTGGACCGGCGAACGTATTTAGCCCCGCTCATCTTCGGCAACACTGGCAACCTTGGATTGCCACTGGCGCTCTTTGCCTTTGGCGAAGTTGGCCTAAGCTATGCCGTCGTCGTTTTCGCGGTCATGGTGATCTGGAGTTTTACCTTCGGTATTTGGCTGGTCGCCGGAACTGGGAGTTTTGGCAAAGCCCTGCGTGAACCACTGATCTGGGCCACCCTTCTGGGCGGATTGTTTATGTGGCAGGGCTGGCAGACACCGGTGTTTGCGACCAACACACTCAAGCTTTTGGGGCAAATGGCGATCCCCATGATGCTAATCACGCTGGGAGTCGCTTTGGCGCGATTGTCCTCGGGCGGCATTGGGCGCGCGTTGCTTTTGTCAGCCGTCAAGTTAGTGCTTTGTGTCACAGTTGGGTGGGGTGCCGCCCATTTGTTTGACCTAGACAGAATTGGATTTGGCGTTCTCGTTTTGCAACTGGCCACGCCCGTCGCGGTTACCTCCTATCTGCTTGCAGAAAAATACGGCGCGGATGCGCAGGCCGTAGCAGGTTTGGTGGTTGTATCGACGGTGCTGTCCGTCGGCGCATTGCCGCTGCTTCTTGCAGCAGTTTTGTGAAAATTGTGATGTGACCTCGCGCAAGTTATGCGCTATTATCGGTCAAAATATAAAAAACTACTATTGAGGCGATAGGCAGATGAACAAGTCCCTTCGCGCTATGATTATCGTTCTGCTCGTCGCATCTTGCGGCGGCGGACAAGGCTCGGCTCCTCGGGAGCTTGATAACGCCTGTTCGATTCTCAAACAGCGCCCTGATTATTACAAAGCATTCCGTGCAACGGAAAAGAAATGGGGCGTGCCAGTGCATGTCCAGATGGCGACGATCCATCAAGAGAGCAAATTCGTTGCGGATGCACGCACGCCATTTAAATACGTACTTGGCGTAATCCCCATGGGTCGGCAATCAAGTGCGTTTGGTTACGGTCAAGCGTTGGATGCAACGTGGGATGAATACCGCAAATCGGAAAACCGCAACAGGGCCAAACGTGACCGTATCCGCGATGCCAGCGATTTTATGGGTTGGTATATGAACATCAGCCAACAGCGAAACGGCATCGCGTTAACGGACGCACGCAATCAGTACCTTGCCTACCACGAAGGGCACACAGGCTATGCTCGCAAAAGTTATAACTCCAAGAGCTGGCTTTTGAGCGTTGCAAACAAGGTCGATCAGCGATCCGATCTCTATCAAAGTCAGCTATCAAGCTGTCGCCGTTTGCGCCGCTAAACTTTAGCGGTCGCTGCGCCGGCCTACCTTGTTCGTGTCAAAGAGCGCGTTTGACAGGTTTCCGCCCGTTTCCAGGTCACCTAGAACAACGGTGGTCTGTGATCCGTTGCCATCATTGATGATCCACTGACGCAGCTCAACCGGGCTGCCGGTGAACTTCATCTGGATACTGCCATACTCGGGATGATCGGGATCTTGGGCTGTGACCGTTGTGGCAGTCCCGTCAAAATTATGCCCTGTAACCATACGCGCCTGTCCAAGGTTGACGTTGTTGGCCAAGATAATCGAAAGCGGCGTGCGGTTCAGCGGGTAGGTTTCAGCTGGTTGATTGGACTTCTTATCAGCGATCACAACCGTGTTGTTCGCCGCCACCACCAATCCAGATTCCGGGGCGTTGTATTCAAACCGCACCTTGCCGGGGCGTTTTATGTAAATGGTGCCCGTGCTGATCGAGCCATCGTCGTTGATCTGTGTAAAATCACCCTGCGCCGTCTTCATTGCGTTCAGGTAAGTCGAAATATCGCTCAACGGCAATTTTTGCGCCAAAGCTGGCAAAGCAGCCAACGCAAGGGCTGCGGTCAGGGTCATAGTCTTCAAAAGGCGCATGAAATTGGTCCTGTGATTATTCATCTGCTTGACCAAGACATAAGGCGTGATGCTTTGATATGCGATATCACGGCGCAGAAAAACGCTCAGTAGGCGAAAAAATGGCCCCGCGTTGGAGGCCATTTTTAGATCGATTTAGTGAGGTTGCTGCTGCTCAGGGACCAAAATCTCGCGCTTGCCAACGTGGTTTGCCGCAGACACAAGCCCTTGGTCTTCCATTTGTTCCACCAAACGCGCGGCCTTGTTGTATCCGATCGCAAGCTTGCGTTGGATATACGAGGTCGAGCATTTACGATCCTTGATGACCACTTGAACGGCCGTATCATAGAGCGCGTCTTCACCGTCAGTATTGCCACCCAATCCAAGCACCGCATCGATGCTGGCTTCATTGTCCTCGGAGGGGCCTTCAACCACGCCGCCGATGTAATCCGGCTCACCGTAGGCCTTAAGGTGGTTCACGATTTCTTCGACTTCTTCATCGGACACAAACGGGCCATGGCAGCGGGTAATCTTGGCCCCACCAGCCATATAAAGCATGTCACCCATACCCAGAAGCTGTTCGGCACCCATCTCACCCAAGATGGTGCGGCTGTCGATTTTGGACGTTACCTGAAACGAAATCCGCGTCGGGAAGTTCGCCTTGATCGTGCCGGTGATAACATCAACAGACGGGCGCTGCGTCGCCATAATCAAGTGAATGCCTGAGGCACGCGCCATCTGGGCCAAGCGCTGGATGCAAGCTTCGATCTCTTTGCCAGCAACCATCATTAGGTCGGCCATCTCGTCAACGATGACGACGATATAGGGCAGCGCAACGGGTGTATCTTCTTCGCTCTCGAAAATTGGCTCGCCGGTATCATCGTCGAAACCAGTTTGGACCGTACGGCTGAACATCTCGCCTTTGGACAGCGCTTCACGGACGCGGCCGTTATAGCCCTCAATGTTACGCACGCCCATTTTGGACATCTTGCGGTACCGCTCTTCCATCTCGCCTACCGTCCACTTCAGCGCAACAACGGCCTTTTTGGGGTCGGTCACAACCGGTGACAGAAGATGCGGAATGCCGTCATAAACGCTGAGTTCCAGCATCTTGGGATCGATCATGATCATGCGGCATTCTTCGGGGGTCAGCTTGTAGAGAAGGCTGAGGATCATGGTGTTGATTGCCACCGATTTACCTGAACCCGTCGTCCCGGCAATCAACAGATGCGGCATCTTGGCAAGGTTGGCCACGACAGGATCGCCACCGATGTCTTTGCCCAAGGCAAGCGGCAAACGCATGTTGCTGTCGCCAAAATCGCGCGCGGCTAGAATTTCGCGCAGGACGACTTTTTCGCGCACCTCGTTGGGCAGTTCGATGCCGATCACCGACCGACCTGGCACCGTGGAAACACGAGCCGAAAGCGCGGCCATAGAGCGTGCAATATCATCCGCTAGACCAATCACGCGGCTGGCTTTGAGGCCGGGTGCCGGCTCAAGCTCGTACATCGTTACGACCGGACCTGGACGCACCGCCACGATCTCACCCTTAACGCCATAATCGTCCAGCACGGTTTCCAACATCCGTGCGTTTTCTTCCAATGCCTCATCACTCAGGTGCTGGCGTGGAATCTCGATTGAATTTTCCAGCAAGTTGAGCGGCGGAAGTTCAAAACCGGGATGTGTGTCTTCAAAGGTCAGCGTCGGTTGGGCTTCAGCTTGGGCTTTGCGGCTTTGTGGCACCGGCTTGCGGATCGGTTGCTGCACTACCTTACGAGGTTCGGCCATGGGGATCAGCGGCAGCTCGACTACCTCTGCAGCCTCTTCATAAGAAACCTGTTCAGCATGATCCTCAAACGAAGCGTGCTGATCATCATACGCTGCCATTTCAGGCGCAGACATCAATGGTGGTTCTGGCGGCAAAGTCGCTGGTGTCGCGGTCAAAGGAGGCTCTGCGCGCAGATACGCTTGGGGCGCAGTGTTGAGCAGCAACGGATCAGGGCCGCGCCCACGCCCTTTAGTCAGCGGAGCCGTCGAGGACGTATGCACAGCTGTGGTGCTACGCACGCGGCTTTTGATAACATCGGCAATCTTGCTTTTGATACGGTCATCACTGGGAGCTTCATCGACATAAGCAATGCTCTCAGCTTCAACCAACTCAGGTTCTGGCAAAGCGTCAGGGCGTTTCACAAGCCCCGGCATACGGGCCAGTAACCCGGTTTTTGGCTCAGAAACCGGTTGGAGCATCGAGGGCAGAGGTCCATCCGCCTGAGGGATAACATCTTGGTTTTGCTCATAATATTCGATCTCTGCTGCAGCTTTCTTTTCAGCACGACGCTCTGATTGACGCGCTTGCAGGTTTTGGGCGGCGTGCACGGCACCCGAAGCACCACGCCCCAACACGGACATCAAACCCGCGTAGGCCATGATCAATCCAACCAACAAGAAGCGCCCGATGCGAGACAACTCAACACGGGTAAACCCAAGAACAAAACTGCCGAGTGCCAAAATCCCGATGCCCATCAGAAAGGACATCAGCTTGACAGTGAACGTAGACCCAATCGGCAGAACTGTGAGGATAACACCCATCACTGTGTCACCAAAAAGACCGCCCAGACCAAAGCTGTGCGTTTGCAGCCATTCCGGACCCGGCGTCAGCGTTGCAGCGTAAATAGAACCCAAAGCAACCGCGATCGGCGCAAAAATCAGACGCCCAACAGCACGGTCTTGGCCTTTGTGCACCGTAAAACGGAGACCCCATGCCAACAGCACAGCCGCAATACCCCAAGCACCCCAGCCAACAATCATAAACAGCGGTGCGGCCATTGAGGCCCCCAAACGTCCCAACCAGTTCTGCACCGGTGCGTCTGTTGACAACATCCAGTTGGGATCGTCCGGCGTGTAGCTGCCGATCATCATTGCGGCCATAACACCAAGTACGATCAGCCCAATTCCCAGCAATTCCTTGCCGCGTTTTTCAATGGCCTCGGCCATGGTGCTGTCGATCAATGGATCACGTCCGCGCGTCTGGTATGCCATAGCTTTGTTCCCTCGCCTCAATCCGGATAAAGACAGTCACGAATGGCCTGAAGGCCACGTGCTGTCTCGTCTTTTGGGGCCACCATGGCGACCCTAATGTATGTGTTACCGGGGTTTTCCCCGTCTACGTCTTCCGCGAGATAACCGCCGGGCAGGACCCGAACACCTGTCTCACGCCAAAGCTTCAGCGCGGCTGCCTCACCGTCTTCAACAGGCAGCCACAGAAAAAATCCGGCCTGCGGGCTGTTATAGCCCGGCACATTGCCAAAAATGCGATCTGCGATCTCGTACTTCTCGACATAAAGAGCACGGTTCTCTTGGACATGCAGCTCGTCGTTCCATACAGCCGCCGAAGCCGCTTGAAGGGGCAGTGGCAGAGGCGCGCCAGCGTAGTTGCGCAGTTGCTTGATCTCGCGGATCGTCTCAGGTCCGCTCGCCACAAAGCCAGAACGCAGCCCCGGCAAGTTCGAGCGTTTGCTGAGCGAATGAAATGCAACAATACGATTGCGGTCCGTGCCGATTTCGTCGGCCACCTGCATTACACCAACAGGGGCCGCATCGCGGTAAATCTCAGAATAACATTCATCTGCGAAGATAAAGAAATCATATTTCTCGGCCAATACGATCAGACGCGCCCAATAGTCCCGGCTGGCGACCGCCCCTTGCGGGTTCGCCGGTGAGCAGATGTAGGCCGCAACTGTGCGCTCCAGGACGTCTTCGGGCACGTTGGCGAAATCAGGCAAATGGCCTGTCGCTTCGGTCGCGGGCACCATAACCGGCTCTGCCGCACCCGAAATCGCAGCGATCATATAGACGGGGTAGAACGGGTTGGGCATCAAAATAGCTGGCTGGGCACCATTCTTTGTTTCCGGGCAAAGCGCGACAACCGCATTATACAGCCCTTCGCGGGTGCCGTTAAGCGCCATCACTTCGCTACCCGGGTCCATCTCGACGTCATAGCGGCGCTTGATCCATGCCGTGATCGCCTGTCGCAGCTCAGAGGAGCCATCATTGGGCGGGTAGCTGTTAAAACCGGAAGCGTTCTGGGAAATAACATCCGTCACCCACGCAGGAAACGCGTGCTTCGGCTCTCCGATGGTCATGTGAATAGGCGTACCTCCACCGTCATGGGCATCTAACAACCCACGTAGACGCGGCCACACATGTGCCGGAAGGTTCGAAAACCGCTCAGGATACAACATCACTACTGCCTCGGATCGGGATCATAGGCGCCCCGTTTCGTCCAAGGTATCCAAGGGCCGTGCATTCGTCCAGAAAAACTGACCGGTTCGCAGGGACTTGTGGCTTTTAAGTCAGGGTCTCCCGAGTGCTTCTTCGGCAGCAACCCCAAGCCGAAGAAGCTGCGCCTCTTGGTTTGGCGAGCACATCATCATCAAGCCACAGCTGTCGATTCCCGTCGGCAAGCTCAATGCGCACAGACCCATTAGGTTGCCGATGCGCGTATTTCGCAAAGCCAGCAGGTTTTCAGTGACGTAATAGTCATGGTCTTCGTTGAGACGCTTGAGGTTTGGCGGCAAGATCGGAGCGGTTGGTATCAAAACCGCATCATAGCCAGCTACAGCATGAGCATAGGCCTCCCGCGTTTTTTCCAGTGCATTCCAAGCCGCGACGTAGTCAGGGCCAGAGAATTGTTTACCCAGAAAAAACCTATCGCGGATTTCAGCGAACATCGCGTCCGGCTTTGCCTCAATTGTATCGCGCCAAAAACCCAACGCCTCAACCGTATAAAGACAAGTGCTGAGCGGCATCGCTTCGGCAACGGCCGGCACATCAATCCAGTCAATATGCGCACCTGCACTTTGCAACCGATCCACCGCGCTTTCAAAAGCAGCTTTGGGTGTGTCGCGCAAATCGTCCATGGCGACAGTTTTTAGGACAGCAAAATGGCGACCCTCCAACGTGCTATGGCCGAGATCAGCGGGTTTACTGCCCTCAAGAGCGGCGAGCAATAAAGCCGCGTCTTCGACCGATCGGCATAGAGGTCCAACAGTATCAAACTTCGCCGCCAGCGGAACAACACCCTTGAGCGACACCCGGCCAGACGTTGTTTTTAGACCCACCAGATTGTTCCACGCGGACGGAATGCGCACCGATCCGCCAGTGTCCGAGCCGATGCTAGCAGCTGCAAGGCCATATGCGACTGACGCGGCCGAACCTGACGATGACCCCCCCGGGACTGCCTCTTCGTCGTTCACGCAAGGCGGCGTGGCCGTTGATGGGTTATAACCCAAGCCTGAAAAAGCAAGCTCGCTCATGTGAACTTTGCCAAGGCAAACCAGTCCCAAAGCAGTGGCCGTGGCAAGCACTTCGGCATCCTCCTGTGGGACGCGCCCCGTTAGCAATTTTGACCCAGCCTCCGTAGCAACGTTTGCGCTGTCATACAGGTCCTTCCAACTGATCGGGACGCCGTCCAGTGGGGACAGCCGATGCCCTGACTGTGCACGACTAGCGGCAGCTTTGGCTTCGGCCAGCGCGCGATCTGCTGTGACAACTGTATAGATGCGATCGCGCAATGGATGAGCGTCGATGGCATCCAAATAAGTTTGGCAAAGAGCAACTGCATCGATCCGGCCATCTGCAATACCTCGGCCCAATGCCGCTGCCGTCATTTTCAGCCATTCCTGCATGTAATTCTCCTGCGGTTTCATTGTGACGGTAGCGACGCCTGACCGCATGGACAATCCCCCTGCCCCGCCCCTATTGAAGATCATGGGTTATGATACAGATATTGCAATTGTTGGGGGCGGGCTGAACGGTCCCGCATTGGCTTTGGCGCTCGCGCAGACGGGCATGCGGGTCACGCTGATCGACAGCCTCAAAGCGCAAACGCGAAAAAATGCCGGATTTGATGGGCGGTCTTACGCGCTTGCTTTGACCTCAGTGCGCATGTTGCAAGGGCTGGGTATCTGGGAGCCTATCGAGGCCAATGCCCAACCGATGCTTGAGATCAAAGTCACGGATGGGCGTGCAGGTGCCGGACCGTCGCCATTTTTCATGCATTTCGACCACGCCGAGATCGAAGAAGGTCCGATGGGTCATATGATCGAGGATCGCCACCTACGCCTTGCGCTGATGGAAGCGGTCGCTAACGTCGCTGAAATTACGGTGATGAACGGGAAAACTGTTCTATCTCAAGATGTTGATACCGGCGGCGTTACATTACACTTAGACACCGGCAAAACGATCCGAGCACTGCTTTGTGTTGGGGCGGACGGGCGAAATTCTGGTACCGGCATTCGCGCAGGGATCAAACGGACAGGCTGGGATTATGCCCAAACAGCGTTGGTTTGTGCCGTGGGGCATGAGCGGCCACATAACGGGATCGCGCATCAGTTTTTCATGCCGCCGGGTCCTTTGGCGATCTTACCGCTGACGCAAAATCGCAGCTCAATTGTGTGGAGCGAGAGCGCCGCAAATGCCGCGCGCATTCATGCCCTGCCGGATGCTGATTACATTGACGTGCTCCGCCCTCGATTTGGCGATTTTCTGGGTGAGATCCACCTTGCTGGCGCGCGATATACCTATCCGCTCAGCCTGTCGTTGGCGCATGATATGGTTGCAGATCGGGTCGCGCTGGTTGGCGATGCCGCACATGGGGTTCACCCCATCGCAGGCCAAGGTTTGAACGCTGGATTTCGCGATATTGCAGCACTGGCAGAGGTTCTGGCAGACGCTCTGCAGCGCGGAGAAGACATTGGTAGCCAGCTGGCCCTTGCGCGTTACCAAGAATGGCGCCGCTTTGACAACACTGCACTCGCCCTTGCCACGGACAGCTTTAACAGGTTGTTTTCAAACGATAGTGCGTTTCTTCGAATGGCCCGAGATATTGGCATGGGGGTCATAAATGCCCTTCCCGGGCTGCGCCGTGGATTTATCCGCGAGGCGGCAGGGCTGAACGGTGACTTGCCGCGCTTGATGCGTGGATTGCCGCTTTAGTCGAGCACGCGCGCTTCGTCGATCAGCATCACGGGAATGCCATTACGGATCGGATACGCGAGCCCGGCCGCCTTTGAGATCAACTCTTGTTTGTCGGCGTCATATCGTAAAATGGTCTGGGTGCGCGGGCAAATCAGCGCCTCCAGCATCCGTCGGTCGAATTCCACACTGTTGTCTGTCATTGCATCAAGTCTCCGTCTCCGCCCCGCATGGCATATTCGATCAACGTCAATAATGTCTCGCGCCGCGTGCTCAGCGACGGGGCCTCTAGCAACGCCTGCTTATCCTCTTGGTCAAAATCGAGCATCATCGACAAAGAATTGATCAACAACTCGTCATCGGCCTCTTTCAACGTGTCCCAGTCCGCCGACAACCCGCGCGCATCAAAATATCGGCCCAGGGTTTTGAGGAACCAAGCGCGATCAAACTGCGCGTCGCCTTCTTCTTCGCCTAAATCTCGCTCAAACCCATCCCAGCTGATTTTACAACGGCGGTAAGGCGAAAAGCCCTCGACCTCTTCTAGAACCCGAAAGCGCGAAACACCGCCCAGAGTGATCATGTAACGGCCATCCTCGGTCTCAGAGAATTGGGTAATCCGCCCCGCACAGCCAATCGTCTGCAGGCCCGGCCCTTCGCGGCCCGGCACCACATTCGGTTGCACCATGCCAATGATGCGGCCGGAGGTTTTCAAAGCGTCTTCAATCATTTGAAGATACCTCGGCTCAAAGATGTGCAGAGGCAACCGCGAGCGCGGCAGCAAAAGAGCGCCCCCCAGCGGGAAGATCGGGATCGTGTCAGGTAATTCGGAAAGTTTAATCATTCCAAGCAACCTAGCGCGGATTTCGCCTCAGGCAAATATCATTGAGCTAAGCTTGCGCCGCCCGTCCAAGGCCACCTTTTCAGTTGGGCCAAGTGCATCAAAAATCGTGAACAGCTGGGTCTTGGCAGCGGCTTCGTTCCATTCCCGGTCGCGCCGAAATAGATCAAGCAAATGCGTGACAGCCGCTTCAGTCTCACCCTCAGCATACAAGGCCTGCGCCAAGTCATAGCGCGCCTGATGATCGTTCTCATCCGCCTCAACTGCAGCAGTCAACTCGGCTACGGGGCCTGCATTTTCAGCCTGACGAGCAAGGCTCAGTTGCGCATGAGCGGCTTCAAGCTCCAGCGACGTTGAGATCTCGATTGGCGCTCCGTTCAGCAAACCCTCGGCTTGGTCCAGATCACCGGTCGCGATATGCGCGCGCACCATGCCGCCATAGGCCGCAGCGTGGAGCGGTTCTTCACCCAGTATCGCGGCAAATGTCTGAGCTGCATCAGCTGCAGATCCTTCGGCCAACATCTCTTCGGCCGCCTCAACCGCATCATTGAGCGTATCAGCGGGAGCTTCACCACCAGCGGTTTTCACAACGCGTTCCACGAATTCTTTGATTTCGGACTGCGGGACGGCTCCTTGGAACCCATCAACCGGCTGACCTTTGTGAAAAGCATAAACCGTTGGGATCGATTGGATCTGTAGTTGTCCAGCAATACCCTGTGCTTCGTCGACGTTGATCTTGACCATTTTGACTGCGCCCTTGGCGGCGCGCACAGCCTCTTCCAACTGCGGGCCCAAAGTTTTGCAAGGCCCACACCAAGGTGCCCAGAAATCAACGATGATCGGCGTAGTTTGCGATGCTTCGACCACATCGGCCATGAACGACGCCTCGGTCGTATCTTTAATCAGATCATCATCCGCCGGTGCGGGGGAAAGGTTCAGGTCCATGATATTCATCCTAATACGTGCGGTTTCGTCTCTATATGAGGGCCGCAGGGGTTAATTCAAAGGTCAAAGCTCGCAAAAACTGGCGCGTGGTCGCTTGGTTTTTCCCAACCACGCACGTCGCGCAAGATGCGACTGGAATGCGCAGCGCTCGAGATGTCGGAAGTTGCCCAAATATGATCAAGCCTGCGGCCTTTGTCTGCCGTATCCCAATCACGGGCACGGTAGCTCCACCAGCTGTACAAATTGCCTTCGGGAATGTCCTGCCGGGTGATGTCGACCCAACCGCCGGCCTCTTGGGTTTCGCCCAAGGCTGCGACTTCGACGGGGGTGTGGCTTACAACCTTCAACAGTTGTTTGTGACCCCAAACATCATCCTCGCGAGGGGCGATGTTTAGATCACCCACAAGGATCGATTTTTGCGGTGCTTCTTTGCGCGCCCAATCCCGCATATCAGCCAAGTAATCCATTTTTTGCCCGAATTTCTCGTTCACTTCACGGTCAGCCACATCACCACCCGCGGGGACATAGAAATTATGGATCGTAGTGCCGTTTTCTAACCGGGCGGCCACATGACGTGCGTGACCCAATTCAGCAAAGTCGAAGCCACCTGCGTCTTCCAGCGGAAGTTTCGACAAGATTGCCACCCCATTATAGCCCTTTTGCCCGCGCGCAACCATGTGGGCATACCCCGCCTCCGCGAACACCTCAGCCGGGATTTTATCTACGGGACTTTTGCACTCCTGCAGGCACAAAACATCGGGCCCATTCTCTGCCAGCATCTGCAGCACAAGTGGTGCGCGAAGGCGAACCGAGTTGATGTTCCAGGTTGCAAGGGTAAAGGCCATGAGTGCTGCTCCGTTTTCTGGGTCGGGCGCACCGTAGCTCTTCGTGCCCAGCACCGCCATGGGGGATTCGTGGATAAAAAAAGCCGGGCACTTAGGCCCGGCAAAGTCCAACAGGGAGGTGAGTGTCATAGACCGGACACTCAGTCGGTTTGTCAAAGCGAGGTACAGCCAGTGATGGCTCTGGTCGCTTTGGGTCGTAAAACTGCAGGTACCCTTAGGCTCCCCGCATTTAACCCATCAATCGATATCCACCTGATTCTGTAACCAAGAGGCGTGCGTTTGATGGATCAGGTTCGATCTTTTGACGCAGGCGATAAATATGAGTCTCCAGTGTATGGGTGGTGACGCCAGCATTATATCCCCAAACCTCATGCAAAAGCACATCGCGCGGAACGACACCATCTGTGGAGCGGTAGAGGAACTTCAGAATGTTGGTTTCTTTTTCCGTCAGGCGGATTTTCTTGTCATCTTCGGTGATCAACATCTTCATGGACGGCTTGAAGGTATAGGGCCCAAGTTGAAAAATCGCGTCCTCAGATTGTTCGTGCTGACGAAGCTGCGCGCGGATGCGAGCCAGTAGTACAGGAAATTTGAAAGGTTTAGAGACATAGTCGTTGGCCCCCGCATCGAGGCCCAGGATTGTATCAGCGTCGCCATCATGGCCGGTCAGCATCATAATAGGGCTTTTCACGCCCTGCTTGCGCATCAGACGACACAGCTCGCGGCCGTCGGTATCGGGCAGGCCTACATCAAGGATGACCAAGTCATACAGCATTTCCTTGGCACGCGTCATCGCCTCGGCACCGTTGGCGGCCTCGAAGACGTCAAAATCCTCAGTCATGATCAACTGCTCACTCAGCGCTTCGCGCAGATCATCGTCATCATCAACCAACAGAACTTTTTTAAGCTGTGCCATGCGCTATCCTTCGCGTTTGTTGATATACAGATACGCATGATGAAGTTTACAACAAGGGCAGGCGCGCAAGCTTCACGCCCGCGTGTGCCTTGACCGGCGAAATGTTTCATTTTGCGCAGTCTTCGCCTAGATAACTTCCAAACGTCTCAAAAAGCTGTAACACAATTCTATGAGCCTTTCCCCCGACATAATCGAAACCCTTGCCCGCGCACGTGCTGATCTGCGTATGGGTGTCCCGGTTGTGATATTGGGTGAGACACCTGCCCTTGTCCTTGCCGCTGAGACGTTGAGTGAGGCGCGGCTCACTGATTTGTTTGCACTTGGCGGGGAGCCGGTGATCGCGATCACGTCACGCCGGGCGCAAACGTTAAAGGCGCGAGCCTATGACGGAAATGTTGCACGGATTGCACTCCCGACGGGTGCTTCTCTTTCTTGGGTACAAGGCGTCGCCGACCCAGCAGATGATTTGCGCGTGCCGATGAAAGGCCCGCTTGTTGCACAACGCGAGGGCGATGCCGCTCCCCATCGAGCAGCTCTCAGCCTCATAAAATCAGCACGGCTTTTGCCCGCAGCGCTTGTGCTTGAGTTGTCTGGCGCTGCTGAGTTCGCCGCACGTCACGGATTAACGGCTTTTAATCTTGATGCTGCTACGCCGCATTTGACATCCCGCAGCCCGCTCCATCCAGTGGTCCAAGCGCGGCTTCCATTGGAAGTATCGGAAGCCGGACGGCTGCATGTTTTCCGGCCCCAAGACGGCGGCGAAGAGCATTACGCAATTGAGATTGGCCGCCCAGATCGGAGCGCGCCTGTCTTGTGTCGGCTTCATTCCGCCTGCTTTACGGGCGATCTGATGGGCAGTTTGAAATGCGACTGTGGTCCACAACTTCGCGCGGCCTTGGCCCAAATGGGTACAGAAGGCCACGGTGTGCTTTTGTACCTCAACCAAGAAGGGCGCGGTATTGGGCTCGCCAATAAGATGCGGGCCTATTCCCTTCAAGATCAAGGGTTTGACACGGTAGAGGCCAATCACCGTTTGGGATTTGAGGATGATGAGCGCGATTTTCGCACAGGCTCAGATATCCTAAAATCAATGGGCTTTTCGGCAACGCGCCTGCTGACCAACAACCCCCGCAAGGTAGACATGATGCGCTCAAGTGGTATCGAGGTGTCCGAACGGGTGCCACTTATCGTCGGTGAAAACCGGCACAATACTGACTATCTCGCGACCAAGGCTGCCAAATCGGGGCACCTGCTTTGACACGCGACGATATGGTGCTGACCCCATTGGGGCTGCGTTTTCAGGGCAATACTTACCCCTGCACAATCGGACGAGGCGGCGTAACGGGGCGCAAGCGCGAAGGCGACGGGGCCACACCGCGCGGTGTTCACTGCATCGTTGGCATGCTCTACCGGCCCGACCGAATAAAACGCCCGACCGATTGGGCCTTACCAATCAGGCCTACTGATCTGTGGTCTGACGACCCAAAAGCCAATGATTACAATACCATGGTCAGCGCACCCTATCAATTTAGCCACGAGGTGCTGCGCCGCGCGGATCCGCTTTATGATCTGGTGATTTTGACAGACTGGAACTGGCCCTACGCGGTTCCGGGCCGTGGTTCGGCGATTTTTATCCACCAATACCGCCGGCCTGGGTATCCCACAGAAGGCTGCATTGCACTTTCGCGGATCGATCTGCTCCGTGTCGCGCGCGGCATCAAGCACCACACCCGGCTGGTCGTTGTTTAACTCGGAACGCGCGCCCCAAAAATTGCGGAGCCGACGCGGATATGTGTGGCCCCCAAGGCAATGGCGCGTTCAAAATCATCACTCATCCCCATGGAAAGGCCGTCCAACCCGTTGCGTTTGGCAATCTTGGCCAACAGGGCGAAATGTAGCGCTGGTTCCTCTTCTGAGGGTGGGATGCACATCAAGCCACGTAAGGGCAGGTCAAGCGCCCGACATTCAGCAATGAAACCATCCGCTTCGTTTGGCAAAACTCCAGCTTTCTGTGGCTCTTCTCCGGTGTTGACCTGAATGAACAGATCAGGGCATCGGCCTTCTTCTTGTGCAAGACGCGCAAGTGCCTGCGCCAGCTTTAGGCGGTCGACAGAATGAATGGCATCGCACAGTTGAACCGCTTGCCGTGCTTTGTTGGTTTGCAGAGGCCCGATGAGATGCAATTCAACCCCGTCAAAGCGGGCTTTGAAATCAGGCCACTTTCCAGCAGCCTCCTGAACCCGATTTTCGCCGTAAACGCGGTGGCCTTCGTTCAAGACGGCCTCAACGCGTTCGTTTGGCTGCACCTTGCTTACTGCGATCAGCGTTACTGATCCCGGCTCGCGGCCGGCATCCACTTCGGCCTTCGCAATTCTGTCTGTGATATCGCGCAATGTCATGTCAGCACCTCAAGCCCATTTGGCTTTGTTCAAACATGAAACCTACGCAAAAGAAAAGGGGCGGCGCTTCGCAGCACCGCCCCAAATCAATTAAGTGGTTTCAACTTAGAAGTTGAATACTACACCCAAGTCACCAGTTGTACGACCGGCGTTTTCACCGATACCACCGCGGAGCGAAACGCCGCCGCCGAGGTCATGCTTGAAACCGATACCGTATGTGTCATCGAGATCGCCGATGCCGGTGTCAGAGTAAACAGCAACCAACTGAGTTGCGGCAGAGATGTCATACGTACCGGAGATGCCCCAGCTTGTGCTGTTTTCGATCGGACCGATATCGTCGATGTCAGCAATAACAACGTCTACGCCGAACGCGCCGCCGTCATAACCGAAACCAAGAGCCCAATAGTCAAGCTTTGTGTCGATGTTGTTGTCTGTTCTACCGAACACAACACCAGCATTCCAGTTACCAAACACGTAACCAGCACCAAGCATGTACTCTTCGGCTTTTGTGCCGCTTGAGTCGTCAGTTACAGATGCAGAAAC
Source organism: Sulfitobacter sp. SK012 (assembly GCF_003352085.1). Taxonomy (NCBI): domain Bacteria; kingdom Pseudomonadati; phylum Pseudomonadota; class Alphaproteobacteria; order Rhodobacterales; family Roseobacteraceae; genus Sulfitobacter; species Sulfitobacter sp. SK012. The sequence goes on along the minus strand of NZ_CP025804.1, from coordinate 405,039 downwards.
TGTAAGGTCACCAGTCTGCCAGCGCAGCTTGATTGTAGGAGATACAGTGCTGTCATCGCTTGACGTGCCGAAGCCAGAAGCTGGCAGGCCAAAGTTGCTGTTCATTTCGATGGAGGACGTGAGGCCAACACCGGAACCGTAGTAGCTGAATACGTCGCCAGAATCCAGAACGTCAGACACGTTACCAACGTCCAAACGCAGGCCACCGTATGATGCGGCGAAACCAGCTGCGGAACGGTTAGCAATGCCACCATCGCCAACTGCATTTTCGTCTGTCTGGAAACGAATACGACCTTCGAACTTAACGCCCGAGTCAGATTCCGTAACGCCAGTGATTGTCAGACGGAAACGCTGCTCGATGCGTGTTTCGTCAATCGCGTCGATATCACTTTCTTGGTAGAAGATACCGAAGCGGCCGTAACCATCCATGGTTACTTCTGCAGCTGCTACGCCGGCTGTCGCGACCAATGCTGTAGAAGCGATAAGAAGATTTTTCATCGTTTTTCCCTCAGTTTGTAAATTTCAGCCCGAACCGGGGAATCCGGTAAGGAGATAATGCTGTTTCATCCATTTGCCGTTTCAGCTCAAGCACGGCCACGCGCCGTTGCTTCATTTCGCGAATGCTGGTGCAGCTTTGCCACAGTCCGTTTTCAGCCATTATCGCAAACGGTTGAAGTCTTACTCTATAATATACCCTTCGCTGCATCTTGAATCGAGAGCCCAAGTTGGATAGCAGTTTGGCAAGATGTGTTAGGGTGGATGATCAAAATGAATATCACGCGACTTAGACAGTTCGCTGCAATAAGCGTTGCAGCTGTACTTCTGTCGGCATGCAATGCCCCGCCGGTTGAAACACCTCCCTATGACAAATTTGATGGCGTTAGCGAAAAAGAACGCACAGAACGCGAGGGGCTCTCGTCCGTTTTTGATGTTTTCAGCAGAGACAACAAAGACACCACTGTCCTTGTGAACCGGTATATTTGGTCCGCAACGCTTCAAGTTCTAGACTTCCTGCCTGTGCAATCCGTTGATCCGTTCACCGGTGTGATTGTAACGGGGTACGGCACCCCTCCGGGTGGTTCACGTTCCTATCGCGCGACAGTTTTGGTGAATGACCCTGCTTTGGATGCGCGTTCGCTGAATGTGGCTTTGCAGACCAGCAATGGCCGTGCCGTCGATGCCGCGACGACCCGCGCGGTTGAGGATGCCATTCTGTCACGTGCACGCCAACTGCGGATCGACGACAGCAAGCGTTAACAGCCCGACCTTTTCGACTTTTTTCAACGCCGGGCCTTCGTGATTTACACGCGCTCGGCGTTTTCCGTATCAAAGGCTAAGTCCAGACATGACACGTTATACCCCATCCGAAATTGAAGCCCGCTGGCAAGCTGCTTGGGAAAAGAACGAGGTCTTTAAGGCCGTGCGTTCAGCCGACAAGCCCAAATACTATGTGCTTGAGATGTTCCCGTACCCCTCAGGCCGCATACATATGGGCCATGTGCGCAACTACACGATGGGCGACGTGATCGCGCGCTACAAGATCGCCAAAGGTTTTAACGTGCTGCACCCGATGGGCTGGGATTCATTTGGCCTCGCCGCTGAAAACGCCGCGATGCAAAAAGGCATTCATCCCGGCACATGGACCTATCAGAACATCGAAGACATGAAGGCCCAGCTAAAGCCGCTGGGCTTTTCGCTGGACTGGTCGCGTGAAATTGCGACCTGTCACCCTGATTACTATCGTCACCAGCAAGCCATGTTCATTGATATGATCGATGCCGGGCTGATCTACCGCAAGAACGCCGTCGTGAACTGGGATCCAGTCGATATGACTGTTCTGGCGAACGAGCAGGTTGAGCAGGGGCGTGGCTGGCGTTCTGGCGCATTGGTAGAACGGCGCGAACTGACCCAGTGGTTCTTTAAGATCTCGGATTATTCCGAAGAACTGCTCGAAGCGCTCGATCAGCTTGAAAACTGGCCAGCCAAAGTTCGTCTGATGCAAGAAAACTGGATTGGCCGGTCGCGCGGCCTGCAATTTGCGTTCTCGACCATTGATGGGCCCGAAGGCCATGACCGCATCGACGTCTATACCACCCGGCCCGATACGCTGATGGGCGCGTCCTTTGTTGGTATCTCTCCTGATCACCCACTTGCCAAACTACTGGAGCGCGACAACCCCGAAGTCGCAGCCTTTACAGCCGAGTGCCGCAAGGGCGGCACGACTGAAGAGGCGATCGAGACGGCACCAAAGCTTGGCTATGACACCGGCATCCGCGTGCGCCATCCTTTCGATACCGCACATGAACTCCCCGTCTATATCGCGAACTTCATTTTGATGGACTACGGCACCGGTGCGATTTTTGGCTGTCCAGCGCATGATCTGCGCGATTTTGAATTTGCTACCAAATATGACCTACCGATCATCGCCACCTATCTGCCTGCGGAAGACGCCGATGATACGCTGACTGAGGCTTACGTGCCGCCCAAGACCGAAAAAGTATTCTACAACCGTGGTTTTGCGGGCGAAGCTTGGCAAACCGGGCTTGAGGGCATCGATAGCGCAATCGCATTCTGCGAATCCAATGGTGTCGGCCAAGGCGTGACCAAATTCCGCCTGCGCGATTGGGGCCTGAGCCGCCAACGCTATTGGGGTTGCCCGATCCCGGTTGTGCATTGCGATGATTGTGGCGTTGTACCTGAAAAGAAAGAGAACCTGCCGATCAAGCTGCCTGAGGATGTAACGTTCGATATCCCCGGCAACCCATTGGACCGCCATCCAACCTGGCGTCACACGCCCTGCCCGACCTGTGGCAAAGACGCCCTGCGCGAAACCGATACGATGGACACCTTCGTCGATTCGTCTTGGTACTATGCCCGCTTCACCTCGCCGCATGCCGACACCCCCACAGTCATGGAAGACGCCGAATACTGGATGAACGTCGATCAATATATTGGCGGGGTCGAGCATGCGATTTTGCACCTGCTTTATTCACGCTTCTTTGCCCGAGCGATGCAGATCACCGGGCATTTGCCAAAATCAGCGATTGAGCCGTTTGACGCACTGTTCACCCAAGGGATGGTGACCCACGCGATTTACCAGACCAGCCCCTCAAGCGACGCGCGCCCGGTCTATCACTTCCCCGAAGAAGTTGAGTTGAAGGGCGATAAGGCCTTTCTGACCGAAGGTGGTGCGGAGGTTGAAATTATTCCTTCTGCCAAAATGTCGAAGTCCAAGAACAACGTGGTTGATCCGCTCAACATCATCTCGTCCTTTGGCGCAGACACGGCACGATGGTTTGTTCTAAGCGACTCGCCACCCGAACGGGACGTGGAATGGACCGCAAGTGGCGCAGAGGCAGCCTACAAGCACCTTGGCCGCGTTTGGAACATCTCCGACCGGATCGTTGGGATGGATGCCGGCGCAACCGGCACAGGTGATGACGATCTGCTGCGCGCTATGCACAAGACAATCCATGATGTGACAATGGGTGTCGAAACCTTCGGCTTTAACGCTGCAATCGCCAAGCTCTATGGATTTACCGCCACATTGCAGAAATCAAAGGCGTCTCATGCCGCTCAGCGTGAAGCGATCATGACGCTGGCACAATTGATGTCCCCGATGACGCCACACTTGGCCGAAGACATTTGGGCGGCGCAGGGCGGCGAAGGTTTGATCGCAACAACGCCCTGGCCCCTAGCAGATGACGCGATGATGGTTGATGATACGGTGACCTTGCCCATTCAGATCAACGGCAAAAGGCGCGCAGAGATCCAAGTGCCCGCTGACATGCCGAAAGGTGAGGTTGAAAAAATCGCGCTCAACCACGAAGCTGTTATTCGAACCCTTGATGGTGCCACCCCGAAAAAGGTCATCGTCGTGCCCGGACGGATTGTGAATGTTGTTGTATAGTCGCCGTAGCCTCTTTACTCTTCCGCTTGTTCTTGTGGCTTGCGGGTTCCAACCTGTTTATGCCCCCGGTGGGACTGGAGCCAAGCTGCAGGATCAGATGTTGGTCGACGAGCCTGACACTGCAGAAGGTTACTTCTTAACCCGCCACATTGAGACCCGTTTGGGTCGTGGCGGGGATGCGCGTTATGCCCTTGGCCTGAACATCGCAATCACCGAGGAAGGGCTTGCGATCAACGAGCTGGGCGACACCACCCGATTCAATCTGCTAGGTGCCGTCGATTACAGCCTACGCGATACGCAAACTGGGTCCGTTGTCAGTTCGGGTCGTGTGGACGGCTTTACCGGCTATTCTACGACCGGCAGCACTGTGGCAACCTTGGCCGCAGAACGCGATGCGACCGAACGCCTGATGGTGATCTTGGGTGATCAAATTATTGCACGGCTCTTTGCCGTGAGCCTCCCAGAATGAAGCTCAGCCGCCGCGATGCCGGGGCGGTAATTGCCAAGCCCCCGACCGACAAACTGGGTCTGCTCATTTATGGCGGCGATGCGATGCGCGTGGCGCTGAAGCGGCAAGACTACCTTAAGGCACTTCTGGGCGACGCCGCCGAAGAAGAGATGCGGCTGACACGCATTCCCGCCACTGACCTGCGCCGCGAACCCGCTATGCTTATGGACGCGATCAAGGCCGTTGGATTTTTTCCCGGTCCTCGCGCCGCTTTTGTCGAAGGGGCGAACGAGACGGTTGCCGCGATCATTGTAGACACGCTGGCCGATTGGAAACCCGGCGACGCACAGATCGTGGTCAGTGCCGGTGACCTCAAGAAAACCTCAAAGATCCTCAAGGCATTTGAGGCCCACCGCGAGGCTTACGCGCTTGGTATTTACGATGATCCACCAGACAGAGTTGAGATTGAACGGATGTTAACTGCTGCGGCGTTGCGCGCGGATGGCCCCGTCATGGGCGCGCTCGAAGAGCTATCGCGCGCCCTCGATCCAGGTGATTTCCGCCAGACCGTCGAAAAGCTGTCGCTATACAAGATCGGCGACGCAACACCGCTCAGCCTTGAGGATGTGACCGCCTGCGCACCTGCCTCAACCGAAGCCGCAGTCGATGATATCTTAAATGTCGTAGCCGAAGCGCAAGCGGACCAGATTGGCCCCGTGATGCGCCGGTTGCAGTCACAAGGCGTCAACGCCGTGACCTTGAGCATTCAGGCAATGCGGCACTTTCGCGCTCTGCACCGCACGGCATGCAACCCCGGTGCCCCGATCTATGGATTTCGGGACCGCGACCGGATGATGCGCCAATCCCGCGATTGGGGCGTGGCAAAACTGGAAGCCGCTTTGGGCATGCTCACCGATACCGATCTGCAGCTCCGCTCTGCCGGACAAACTGCCCCGGCCATGGCCATTATAGAGCGGACATTTATCCGCCTCGCCATGTACAGAGCCAGCTAGCTCTAGAAAATTTCGATAAATCCTAACAGTTCGGCCTGGCTCGCAGAACCCGCTCTTTCCAAAATGATGCTATCGCCTTGGTCAAATTCCAGCACATAGTTGGATCCAGAAACTGAACCGAAATTGGACAAAACCTGTGCTTCGGTCAGGTTTCCAGCCCACAGCGCGTCGTCCAGTCTGAGACGATCTTGGGTCACAGAAGAAAAGACACGGTCATCGCCATCGGCCAAACCAAAGACGAACGTATCAGCACCAGCACCACCAAAGATCGAATCGTTGCCTGCTCCGCCACGAACGTAGTCATCCCCTGCAGACCCAAAGATGGTGTCATTACCACTTCCGCCAAATACACTGCCGTTGGTCCTTGCGATGTCGATCTGACTGCTAAAGGCGTACCCAATATAGAGATTTCCGCCCCCATCTGAGGCCAAGCCGTTGGGTGAAGCCGACAAGCTACGTAGGAGTGTTGATGTCCCCCGTTCAAGGTTGAGCTGGTAGAGACCGCTGTTTGTGACCGCATAAACGCCGCCGTTGGGCGTAACGGCGATATCCGTTCAGGACAATGAATAGTCACGGATTAACGTTGTTTCATTGGTCACAACATTGTGGCGGTAGACACCGCCCCTGCTGTCGATCAGGAGCGTCTCAGGAATTCCGGGGGCAGTCACTGGCATCAACTGATCCTACGTTGAAATCTAACAATATTTTGAGGCTCTAGGTGTTTTACGACAAATTGTATACATCGCGGTGCCATATTGGCGGGCCGCCGCCGACAAGAACGCCTTGCATTCGAGCTTGTGATCAGCGCTTGTTCTCGCAAATGCGGCTCAGCCCCTAGTTGTGCTGTGGCCAATCAACAAAGGACTTACGCTCATGTATACCGTTATCGGCGCCGTCAAATCACGCGCATTTCGCGTCATGTGGATGCTTGAGGAATTGGGTCTCTCTTATGAGCATAGCCCTGCGGCACCCCGGTCAGAAGAAGCCATGAAGTACAACCCCACAGGCAAGGTGCCCGCCATGAAAGACGGCGATGACGTGCTGACTGATTCAGTCGCAATCATGCAATACCTTGCTGATAAGCACGGCCAACTGACAGCACCTGCCGGCACTCCGGCCCGCGCGCACCAAGACGCCTCGCTGTTTTGGCTCATTGATGAATTTGACGCGGTCCTGTGGGCAGCGGCCAAGCATAGTTTCGTCTTTCCCAAAGATCAGCGGGTTCCGGAGATCAAAGACAGTCTGAAGGCTGAATTCTTGCGCTCTGCGGATCTTCTATCAGCGCGGCTGAATGGACCATTCCTGATGGGTGACCAGATCACTGTACCCGATCTCCTGGCCGTACATTGTATCAACTGGTCGATCGGCGCGGGCTTTCCACGGGTTGATAACAAGCTCAACCTTTGGGCCAAGGAGATGCGTGAGCGGCCAGCGTTTAAAGCCGCTCAGTCCCGCGCGGACTGAGCCATCAAAGCCGCATGCTGCCCGGACCATGCGCCAGTGGCCAGACAAGCTGAGATAAGATAGCCGCCGGTTGGCGCTTCCCAATCCAGCATTTCACCGGCAACAAATACACCCGGTCGCGCGTTCAGCATCAAGGTTTCGTCCAGAGCATTCCAAGCGACCCCACCCGCGGTAGAGATCGCTTCATCCAGCGGGGCAAGGCCCCCGTGGCGGATGTTCAGCCCTTTAATCAGCCGTGCCAGCGCGTTTGGATCGGCGGGCAGCGGATGCGCCATTTCGCGCAAAAGAGCCGCCTTGGCCGGATCAAGTTTGAGCGCTTTGCGCAACACAGTCGAAAGGGTCGCCTTACTACGAGGCTTTGAGAGCTTTGCAATCAAGACATCCAGGGGCTGATCCGGCAACAGATCAATGACCAACGGTGCACCTTCACGTACGCCGCGCGACACAGAATAAACACCACCGCCCTCGAGCCCAGCGCGCGACAACACGGCCTCGCCCCGCGAAGTGTATTGTCCACTGCTGAGCGCGATACCCTTAAGTGCGGTGCCAACGTGAGGTACCATGTGGTCTGTCCACGGCACGATTAGGCCCGCATTGGCCGGGGCAAATGACGTCAGTCCAACGCCCGCGCTGCCCAGAATATCTGCCCATGCCCCATCAGAACCAAGCCGCGCCCAGCTGGACCCGCCAAGCGCCAGCACGGCGACATCAGCAGTCAGCGTTTGAGGGCCTGTGGCCGTATCAAACGCAAGGTCCGCGCCTTCCCAGCCCAACCAACGCCAGCGGGTGTGTATCTCGACGCCCAGATCAGCTAATTGCCCCAACCAAGCGCGCAAAAGCGGCGAGGCTTTCATCGCTTGGGGAAACACCCGGCCTGTCGTACCTGTGAAAAGCGTCTGCCCCAACGCCGTGGCCCATTCTTGCACAGCTTTGGCGTCAAAAGCTTCCAAGATCGGGCGCAAAGGCACTTCGCTTTCGGCAAAGGCCGCATGGAAAATCTCAGGGGATTCGGCTTTGGTAAGGTTCAAGCCAGATTTGCCAGCCATCAAGAATTTACGCCCAACGGACGGTTTCGCCTCACAGATGGTGACGGCAAGTCCGGCTTGTGCCATCCGAAGGGCAGCCATCAACCCAGCGGGGCCAGCACCTATGACCACTGCGCGCTTCATGATGCGATCCCGGCGGGCAGGCCGCCTTTGATTTCGACCACGCGCTGCGGATAGGGGATTTCGATATTGGCCTCTTTCAGCGCATTCCAGACAAGAAACAGAACGTCAGAGGTATATTTATTAGGCCCATCGTCGATCCCGTTGACCCAAAATTCCACTGCGAAATCGATGCCGTTGTCACCAAAGCCGCGCAGCTCGCAATCAGGAGGATAAGGCAGGTCCAGTACTTCTGGGTGTTTAGCCACGGCTGCTTCGATCAGCGGTGGAATCAAGTTGATGTCGGTGTCGTAGCTAACTGAAAACGGCGCTTCATAGCGGTTGGCAGAACCTGAATCGGAATAATTGACCACACGTGTCGTGATGAAATCTTCGTTCGGGACCACAACCCAACGGCCATCAGGGGTCTCAAGGATCGCTGCACGGGCCAACATTTTGACAATCGTGCCTGCTTCACCCCCGTCGAGTTCGACATAATCACCGACCGTCGCTTGGCCCTCGATCAACAAGATCACACCGGAAATGAAGTTCGACGCGATCTTTTGCAGGCCAAAACCGAGGCCAACACCAATCGCGCCACCCATGACCGCAAGTGCGCCCAGATTGATGCCCATGATGTTCATCAAGAGCAGGAAGGCGACGGCAAAGATTGCGAATTCAACCGTTTTAATCAGCAGCTGCCGGATGGACGGGCGCATTTCCTGCTGTTTAATCATCGCAGCACTCTGGCTGTTAGACCATTGCCCCAACCAGAACAGCAATGAACCAGCGATGATCCCACGGACAACGGTAATGGCCGAAAAGCTGATATTCCCAACGCCTACAGTTGTTTCCGTCAACTTAAGCGTCACAATATCCAACAGCCCCACCGCATAGAGCGCTACAATTGGGATCAGGATGAAACGGCCAAGCAACTGCAAGAACGGATCGGTCACGATGTCGCGCACCAACGCACGGGCAGCGAGGAACAAGAACACGCGTTTGCCAAAGGCGATCACCGTGCCACTGTCAAAGATCGACCGGACGATCTGTTCGCCGATGCCGGTAAACGCATAAGCCAAAATCGGGAGGAGCAGCGGCAGGAAACGCAGGACAAACAACCGGCCCGGCGAGAACATACTGTTCTTGTCACCCGGATCGATCAGCCGTGCCAGCGCGGGACGCAAGCGGCGGGTCGCAAAAACTGCCAGCAGATATGCGCCGACCAGCAGACCAAACTGTGACCATGCTTCGGGGCTCAGCAGCCAAACTTTAGCAAGCTCATACCCTTGCACACCGTATCCAGCGATTTGCTGGACGATTTCTGGTTGGGTAGAGAGATCAAATTCCATGTGGCGCTTGCCCCGGTTGTGATTGATCCCATTCTCTTGCATGCCCGCTGCAAAAGGATCAAGGCCCGCGCTGCCTTGACGCTGCGGTGTTCAGCGCCGATGCTCGTGAAAAATACCAGAATGGAGCAGTTTCATGCGCATGATCGCAATCCTCACAAGCCTTTTGTTGTTGGCGGCTTGCGACGTGCCGATAATCCCACTGATCTAGGTAACTATTGGCACATCGTCTTGATTTGATGCGCGATTTCCGGCTTTGCCGCGATGGTATCAGTTGCGAGCGCATTTGCGTGAGCCAACAAGTCGTCTGCAGGCACGATCCGGTCAATCAATCCAAAACTTAACGCCTCTTCGGCGTTGATTTTCTGACCACCCATTAGGATCAGCTTGGTGCGGGCCGGGCCAATGAGCGCCGACATGCGCATGGGGTCACTGGGCTGCGGCAAGAACCCCAGTTTCATCACCGGATAGAAAAACCGCGCTTCAGGCACCGCAATGCGCAGGTCGCAGGCAAGCGCCATGCCCATCGCCCCGCCGGCTAGCGTGCCATTTAGAGCGGTAACCGAAAGACCCGGCAACCCGGCGATCGCACCAGAAAGCGCCTCCCACAGACCCGATGTGGCCAAACCAGCACGCGCCGCATCCAGATCCGCACCCGCGCTAAAAATACGACCAGTGCCGGTCAGGATAACGGCGCGGGCCTCATGCGCAGATGACATGATATCCACCAGTTGGCGCAGCATATCTTCTGTTAACGCATTGGCCTTGTCCGGACGGGCCAGTGTGACCTTCCAGACCCCGCCATCCTTCGTCAGCTGGATCATATCAAGCCCACGGCGCGGCGAATGTCCTCATCGCGGAGCGAGATTTCGTCGCCACAGAACCGGTCCGCCTCAGGGCCGCACATCCACAGCAGACAACGGGCTGGCCAGTCTGCGGGAATGTGGTCTTCCCACGCCAGTTTGCTGATCGGGTTGATGCCGGATGCTTTGATGTCGCGCTGCATCTGAGTGGCGACTGTTCCGGGCGAAAGCCCAATCGCTCGGATACCGTGTTCGCCTTCTTCTTTGTCCAGACAACGGTTCAGCATATTCACAGCAGCCTTTGAGGCGCAGTAGTGGCTCCATGCTTCGATCGGGCCATGTGCAGCGCCAGAACTTATGGTCAGGACCGTTCCACCGCCTTGTGCCTTCATCACCGGCAAAACTGTGCGGATGCCGTTGAAGACGCCCTTCACGTTTATGTCGATCACCTGAGCCCATGCATCGGGATCTACGTCTGCAATATGCGCGATGGGTTCAAGCACGCCTGCGTTGTTGATCAGCACATCGAGGCTTCCGAAGGCTTGCACGGTCAACTCAACCGCCGCCGCTACTTCAGAGATACGCGCAACATTGCAGGGGATCGCGATGGCTTTCGGTCCAATTTCGCCTGCCAACTCCGCAATTGCATCCTGCGAACGGGCCAGAAGAGCAACATTTGCCCCGGCTTGCGCGAAAATCCGCGCGGTTTCTGCCCCAATCCCCCGGCTTGCGCCCGTAATAAGAACTGTTTTTACCGTCATATCCATGCGGTGCACTCCAAATCCACGTGATTTCGTTTCGAGCTAAGTAACGCAGGCATCTGTGTGGGGCCACCCCTACCCCTTGACGCCCGGTTGCCTTTGGCGGACTCTGGCCGGGAAAATTTACGCCCAAAGGATAATTAGATGAAGCCGTTTCGTTCGTTCGCCTCTGCAGCCGCCCTTGCGCTGGTTCTGTTTGGTCCCGCCGCCCATGCGGACGTCACAGCCGCCGAAGTTTGGGGCGATTGGCGCGACTACATGCAGGGCATGGGATACAAAATTACCGCCGATGAGGCCGCAAGTGGCGGACAGCTGATCGTGAATGATATCCGCATCAATGCGGGTATGGGTGATGACGCGGGCACGATGACGCTTTCACTGGGCAGCATGACCTTTACCGAAAATGGGGATGGGTCCGTAAACATTATTATGCCCGATATGATGCCAATGACGGTGGATATCGTCTCGCCGGATGTGCAGCACCCTGTATCCTTAGCGTTTAACTACACCCAATCCGGTCAGAACATGGTGGCCAGTGGGACTTTGGAAAACCTGACCTACGACTATAGCGCCGACAGCTTTGGTTTGGCGCTTGTTGAATTGAAGGCCGACGGCAAAGTCTACGGCGAAGGCAACGCCAAAATCATGGTAAGTGTCGCCGATATCGTCTCAACAACAGTAACGTCCGGCGGCGATCTGCGTGATTATCAACAAAGCATCACCACAGGTCCCGTTAGCTATGAGTTCTTTGTCAAACCGCCAGAAGAGCCAAACAGCGCACGGATCAAAGGCCAGACCGCAGGCGTTAGCTTTGCCGGACAAAGCACGATCCCGCGCGGCCTCGTGGATGCATCAGACGTCAAAGCCCTGCTGGATTCAGGGTTTGCCTTTGACGGTAATTTTGAGTTTGGCGCAGGAGCCACAGCAATAGTTGTCGAAGACCCCGCCAATGGGGGCGGCACCATTGATGCTAAAGCTGGCGGCGGCAATTTCAGCGCCAAAATGGACAACACAGGGATCATCTACGCAGGCGACAAACAGAGCATTGAGATGAACGCAACATTCGCAAGTTTCCCGTTCCCGATCACGGCAAGCATTGCGTCGAACGGGTTCCGCATGCAAATGCCGCTGGCAAAGTCAGACACGCCACAGGATTTTGCCATGGCGTTCAACCTCACCGAGTTCGAAATGTCGGACATACTCTGGGGGCTTTTCGATCCTTCAGGCCAACTGCCACGGGACCCGGCAACGCTTGTGTTGGACATGTCCGGCAAGGCCAAATTGTTGTTTGATTTGCTGGACCAAAAAGCGGCCGAACAAATGGCAGCAGCTGGTGCACAGCCTGCTGAAATTGATGCGCTCAAGATCAATTCACTGGTGTTGGACGCTGTTGGGGCCAAACTTACCGGCACCGGCGATGTGACCTTTGACAACACAGATAAGGTGACCTTCCCTGGCATCCCAAAACCAATTGGAGCGATTAATCTGTCGCTGCTTGGCGGTAACGGGTTGTTGGACAAGCTGGTTGCGATGGGCTTCGTCCCAGAAGACCAGGCTATGGGCGCGCGCATGATGATGGGCCTTTTTGCGGTACCTGGTGATACACCTGATACGTTGAACTCCACGATCGAGTTCACCAACGAGGGTCAGGTGCTCGCAAACGGCCAGCGGATCAAATAACGCGGCATATTGAATTGCTCGAAAGGGGCGGCCATTGGTGCCGCCCTTTTTGATGCACTCAGTCATTTTAGGACGGTGCCTTGCAGTAAGGCGGCCGCAACGCTACCTGATACCCAACCCCGAACAGGAACTCCCCCATGAGCCAACGCCTTGATACACTGACCGGATCGCTTTTGCAGGCTGCCCGCAAGGCCGGTGCAGACAGCGCTGATGCGATGGCTGTACGCGGCACGGCCGTGTCCGTTGATGTGCGCGCAGGTGCGTTGGAACAAGCCGAGCGCGAGGAAAGTACCGACATCGGGCTGCGCGTTTTTGTTGGCCAGCGGGTGGCGGTTGTTTCTGCCTCCAACACTTCAGCTGCAACGGTTTTGGAAATGGCAGAGCGGGCCGTCGCCATGGCCCGCGAGGCCCCAGAGGATGCTTTTGCCGGTCTGGCTGATCCTGATCAGCTGAGTACGTCGTGGGATTTGGATGCGCTTGAATTGTTTGATCCTGCACCCGAGCCCGATCCCGCTGTCCTACAAGAAGACGCCGCCCGCGCCGAGGCCGCAGGGCTCGCCGTAAAAGGCGTGAGCCAAGTGCAATCTGCCAGTGCTGTTTACGACGAACGTTCCGTTCACCTTGAAGCCAGCAACGGGTTTTCCGGCGGATATCGCCGTACGGGCCGCGCGCTGAGTTGTGTGGCGATTGCAGGAATCGGCACGGGGATGGAGCGCGATTACGATGGCGACAGCCGCATCTTTCAGGCTGATCTGCGCACAGCCGAAGAAATTGGGCGCAATGCAGGCGAACGGGCCTTGGCGCGTCTTGATGCATGCAAACCCCCTACCGGCAGCTACCCTGTGCTTTTTGACGAACGGGTATCATCCACATTGATCGGTCACCTCTTGGGCGCGATCAACGGCAGTTCTGTTACCCGCGGCGCATCGTTTCTTCGCAGTGCGATGGGCGAAGATGTCTTGCCCGCCGGGATGTCACTCATTGAGGATCCGCACCGGCCACGCACCGCCGGTAGCCGGCCCTTTGACGGCGAAGGCCTGCCGACCAACCAGCGGGTGATCGTTGAAGACGGGATCCTGCAAGGCTGGACGCTAGATCTGTCGACGGCTCGGCAGCTTGGCCTTTCATCTACCGGTAACGCCGCGCGCGGCACCGGATCTGGTCCATCGCCTACGAACTGGAACGTGGCCCTGACCCAAGGATCTGCCAGCCGCGCAGACCTTATCCGCGACATGGGCACCGGGCTGTTGGTGACGTCGATGATAGGATCGACAATCAACCCCAACACCGGCGACTATTCGCGTGGTGCAGCGGGACTTTGGGTCGAAAATGGCGAGGTCACGCACGCTGTCAACGAATGCACAATCGCGGGAAATTTGCGCGATATGCTACGCAACCTCGTGCCAGCCAACGATGCGCGCACACATCTAAGCCGCGTGGTGCCATCACTATTGGTGCCAGGAATGACCCTTGCAGGAAGCTGACCTCGCCCTTCTCATTGATACGGCACGTTGCGCAGGACGGGTCGCCACCAGCTTTGTCGGCAAGACGGCCAAATGTTGGGATAAACCCGGCGGTGCTGGTCCCGTCACGGAAGCTGATCTGGCGGTCAACGATCTGCTCCAGAACACGCTTTGCACCGCGCGGCCTAACTATGGCTGGCTGTCAGAGGAAACCGAAGACGGCACTGCACGGCTTGATTGCGATCGGGTCTTTATCGTTGATCCGATCGATGGCACGCGCAGCTTTGTCGAAGGCTCTAACACCTGGGCGCATTCGCTTGCTGTGGCTGAGCATGGTGTGGTGACGGCGGCCGTGATCTATTTACCTCTGCGCGACAAGCTCTATGCGGCAGCGCTTGGCCGAGGATCTACGCTCAATGGGCAACCTATTTTGGCAGCCGGAACAGGCGAATTGTCTGACGCCAAAGTGCTTGCCGCCCGCCCCGCATTGGACACAGAGCATTGGCGAGGCGCCGTACCCGAATTCAAACGTCACTACAGACCGTCATTGGCCTACCGACTTGGGTTGGTGGCTGAAGGGTGCTTTGACGCAATGCTTACCCTGCGGCGCAGTTGGGAATGGGACATCGCGGGCGGTGCATTGATCGTGACTGAAGCCGGTGGCATTTGTAGTGACCGGATCGGATCAGATTTGCGTTTTAACAATGCTGAACCACTCCTTGATGGGGTGGTTGCAGGCGCACCAGACACCCATGCTTCGCTGATTGCAGCACTCGCCACCGCTTGACGGCAGGCAGGCCAGCAGGCAATGAAATAGGCAACCGAACAAAGGGACATACCATGACACAACGTCTGCACTTGGTTTTTGGGGGTGAACTGATCAACCCCAGTGAAAACGTCTTTAAGAATGTCGATGATCTGCACATCGTAGGTATCTTTCCAGACTACGCGACCGCCTATGACGCTTGGAAAAATGAAGCGCAGCGCACGGTCGATAACGCACATATGCGCTACTTCATTGCACACCTGCACCGGCTTCGCGACGAAGAGCAACCAGCCTCGTCCACCGAAGAATTGGACTGAACCACACATGGCAGGGTCTCTCGGACTGACCGCCTACCGCGCGCTTATGCGCCGCGGAGAGGTCCGTCCGAGGGCAGAGGGGCCAGTGCGACCACTAGGTGAGCTGTTGTGGGTACACGCGGCTGAGCCGGGAAGTTTGTTGGCCATACAAGACCTTGCTGCAAGATTGCGCATGACGCGGCCCGGCATCAATGTGTTGGTAACCTTGCCAGAACAGACCCAACCCGAACGTTCCCGTTCAGATGCATTTTTCGACGGGCAGCTTTGTGAAACAGTTCCCGAAGAACACCCCGACAGCGTGGCGGCGTTTTTGGATCATTGGCAGCCCGATACCTGTATCTGGGTTTGGGGGGGGCTGCGGCCCAATCTGGTTCTAGCCACCGCAGGTCGGAATTGCCCCATGTTTTTGATTGACGCCGATACGGGTGGATTTGATGGAAGGCGTGATCGGTGGCTCCCTGATGTCCTGCGCAACATGTTGCCAGCCTTTGACGCTGTACTAGCACGGTCCAGCTCCAGCGCCCGACGCTTGATAGAGTTGGGACTAACCCGTGACCAGGTTGAAGTGACATCACCGTTGCTGGCAGGCGGTCAGGCTTTGAATTGTCCAGATCAGGACGTCGCTGATTTTTCTGCAGCCGTAGTCGGACGCACGGTTTGGTTTGCAAATGCCGTTCAACCTAACGAACTGCAGACCGTGTTTCACGCGCACCGTCAAGCGCTGCGCCTATCCCACAGGCTTTTGTTGGTGCTGCGCCCGGCGGATGGGCAAAACGCAGCCGATGTAATGGCTGAGGCGAAGGCAAACGAATTTCGCGTCTTAAGCTGGGGGGACGGCCCCTATCCGGACGAATCCACACAAGTGTTGATCGCGGATGACCCTGCTGATGTTGGTCTATTTTACCGGGTCGCACCGGTGTCCTTCTTGGGCAGTTCACTGATACCCGGAACGGAGGTCTGCGATCCGTTTGAAGCGGCGGCATTGGGGTCTGCTGTGCTCTATGGGCCAAGAGTTGGGCGGTACTTACCGCTATATTCTCGACTGGCGCAGGCGGGCGCGGCGCGGATCGTCAATGATGCCGATGCACTTGGTACAGCGGTATCCCGGTTGACCGCCCCCGACCAAGCCGCTGCGATGGCACACGCAGGTTGGGACGTGATCAGCCAAGGAGCAGAACTAACGGATCATGTCATTGATTTGGTGCAGGATGCGCTTGATGAGCGGGCAGCGTCTAAATGAGGCGAGCGCCGGCATTCTGGGATCAACCCCGGCCCGACTGGCGCGCCCGCCTTTTGCAGCCTCTTGGCGCAATTTACGCGGCGGCAACCGCGCGCAGATTAGCCCAGGGCGCACCGGCAAAGATGAATGTGCCGGTGATTTGCGTCGGCAACATCAATGCGGGCGGAACTGGCAAAACGCCAACGGTCATCGCTGTGGTTGAACATTTGCGCCGCCGGTTCAGCGAACCGCATATCGTCACGCGCGGTTATGGTGGGTCACTTGAAGGCCCAGTGCGCGTGGATCCCTCAAAGCACACTGCGGCGCATGTTGGGGATGAACCCTTGCTGCTTGCTGCGTTTGCCGAGGTTTGGGTGGCGCTTGATCGAGCCGCGGGTGCGCACGCAGCACAAGCCGCAGGCGCAACCGCTATCGTGCTGGATGACGGATTTCAAAACCCTGCATTGAACTACGATCTGAGCATCGTCGTCGTGGATGCTGCAAAGGGTTTTGGCAATGGGCTGTGCCTCCCAGCAGGGCCCCTGCGGGAACCCGCAGCTGTGGGTTTGGCGCGCGCTGATCTGGTTGTATCGATTGGCGATAGCTTCAGCCAGATGACGTTTAACGTAACGCCCTTACCTGAGCATGTAGGCCATATCCGGGCTGAGTTGGTCCCTCTTCAAACCGGGATGGACTGGAACGGCACGCGGGTTCTGGCTTTTGCCGGGATCGGCCATCCTGAGAAGTTCTTTGCCACGCTCCGCCGTCTCGGCGCGACGATCGTGCATGCCGAACCGCTAGAGGATCATCAACCGCTCACATCCGCCCTATTGTCACGCCTGGAATCAGATGCTTGGGCCCAAGGCGCGCAGTTGGTCACGACGGAGAAAGATGCCGTGCGGCTGCCTGCTTCGTTCCGGGCCAAGGTGATCACTGTGCCCGTGCGCTTGGAATTGCCCGAAGAAAATGCGCTCTTTGCTGCGTTGGACCACTTGGCACAGGACAGCGCCTAGCCGTTATCCTCGCCCAGTTTGGGTGCCGGACGGTGCAACGCCAATGTCGCATCTGAGAATGAAAATGGCGATCTGATCCCCGGCACGCCATCTAGCTCGATCTGCATACCGCGCGCGACCACCTGCGGGTCGACGGCAACATCCGCCATGTTGTTGATCGGCCCTGCTGGCACATTGTTTGCCTCGCACGCGGCCAACAGATCATCTCGGCTGCGCAGGGCTGTGGCGGCACTAAGCCGGGCAATCATGTCGGGCCGGTTGGCAACGCGGTCCGCATTGTGGGCAAACGCCGTGTCCAGCGCCATATCACCAAGACCCAGAAGCCCACACAGGCGCTGGTATTGGCCGTCATTGCCGGTCGCGATGATCAGATGGCCATCGCTGCACGGAAATACTTCGTAAGGCGTAAGATTGGGATGCGCGTTACCCATGCGCGTCGGCGGGGTACCTGTGGTCAAGTAATTCATCATCTGATTACCCGTGATCGCGACGGCACAATCCAGAAGCGACATATCGATATGTTGGCCACGGCCGGTTGTGTGCCGCTGATGCACAGCGGACAAAATGGCAGTGGTCGCGTAGATCCCCGTGAAAATATCCGTGATCGCCATCCCATGTTTTTGGGGTTGGGCGTCTGGTTCTCCCGTGATGGACATCAGGCCAGACATACCTTGAATGATGAAGTCATATCCGGCCCGATGGGCATAAGGCCCGGTCTGACCAAACCCGGTAATCGAACAATATATGAGCTTAGGGAACAGCGCTGAAAGGCTGGCATAATCCAGCCCATACTTTGCGAGGCCACCCGTTTTGAAGTTCTCAATCAGGATATCGGCATCCGCCAAGAGGTCTTTGATTTGAGCCTGACCTTCGTCAGTTTTCAGGTCAATCGTAACGGATGCTTTTCCACGGTTGGTAGAATGAAAATACGCCGCAGATGTATCGTCATCGCGGGTTACGAATGGCGGTCCCCACTGGCGCGTATCATCGCCAGCAGGACTTTCCACTTTCGTCACATCGCACCCAAGATCCGATAGGGTTTGGCCAGCCCAAGGGCCAGCCAACACACGGGCCAGCTCAATAACTTTGAGGCCGGCAAGTGGAGCGGTCATCAGCTGCCAATCGCTGTTTCAATGATCTCTTTCATCTCATCATAGCGCATGTTCGCGTATTTCTTGCCGTTGATGATAAAGCTCGGCGTGCTGTCGATCTCATCCGCTTCGGCGTTTTCTTGATACCAAGCGACAAGAGTTTTCGCCATATCGCCGTCCTGCAAGCAAGCTTCTAGCGCATCGTTGTCCATGCCTGCCAAACGACCGATTTTGCGCAGCTCTTCGACGATGGCCGCAGGATCACCTGCGCGGGTCCATTGGGATTGGCCAACGTAGATCAAATCAGCAATGCCAAAGAATTTTTCTTGCCCGCCACAACGTGCCAGCAAAGATGCCCAAAGGCCAAAACGGTCGAAATAAACTTCGCGGTAGATGAACTTGATTTTGCCAGTATCGATGAAGTCGGCCTTGAGCTTCTTAAACGGGCCTGCATGAAACGCTGCGCAATGTGGGCACGTAAAGGAAGCGTATTCGATCACTTCGATTTTCGCATCAGGATTGCCAGCGATCATGTCGACAATGGAGGAGGTGTCTACATCTGCATCTGTGGTTTGCGCATTGGCAGGTCCGGCAAGCAGGTCTTCGGGCAGGGTCGCGCCGCGCTGGCTGGTCATGTACCAACCACCAAGGCCAACAGCAGCAAATGCTGCATACAGAAAGTTTCTACGTTGCATGTGAATAATCCTTATTCGTGATGGCGTGAGTTCTTTGATTTTGTCAGGATGTTTTCGCCCAGCCGTTCTAGGGCATCGCGCAAACCACCATCAGCAACAGGGGCTGCGGTGCCTTTTGCACGGGCGCGAAGTTCAAGGTCAGGCGGTGCGGCCTGCGTATTTTTCGGTTTCTGCTCAAACGCGACCTTGCCGTCGGCAAAGCCAGACGCTGCGGTTTGCGTCACGCGAACACGCGCGATGGCGTTATATCCGTAGACCGCGTTAACCTTGCTGCGCAGCTGTTCTTTTTGCATCTCAAGCATAGGTGCATTGGCACCCGTGGTCAGAAGCGTCAGCGTCGCCCCCATGCCGCCCCGGCCATAGCTGACCTCAACGGGGCGTGAAATGGACGCGGCGTCACTCCCTGCGATCTCTGCCCAATGGGTCAATAGTCGCGATTGCGCAAACCCACGGGTCTCGGACGCCTTGCGAATGCTGCCAGTCAGCAGGCTGGCGGTGCGGGCGAACCCTTTTGTACTGGCGCGACGGTGTGGCATGACTATGTTTACCTCTTATCAAGACCTAGCATAGCGGCTGGCGCGCCTGTCGCCAGTCAAACCCGCAGCCGGAGGCCATAAAGATTGCGTGATAACACCCCCGACGGCGATGTGCCCCAGCGCCTGCTAGAGTGGTACGATGTTCATGCCCGCAAGATGCCGTGGCGCGTCGGGCCTGCTGAGCGCCGCGCAGGCCAACGTCCGGATCCCTATGCGATCTGGATGAGTGAGGTGATGTTGCAGCAGACCACGGTCGCCACGGTTCGGGACTACTTTGCACGCTTCATCGCACGCTGGCCAACCGTTGCCGATCTTGCAGCGGCCAAGGATGCCGATGTGATGGGCGAATGGGCCGGTCTGGGATATTATGCGCGAGCACGGAACCTGCTGAAATGCGCCCGCGCCGTGGTAGCCGAGCATGATGGTGAATTTCCTGCAGATCATGATGCATTACGTAGTTTACCCGGTATCGGGCCCTATACAGCAGCAGCAGTGTCTTCGATTGCGTTTGATCTGCCTCATGCGGTGCTGGACGGGAATGTTGAGCGGGTCATGGCACGGCTGTATGACATCCACACGCCCCTGCCAGCAGCCAAGCCAGAGCTGATGGAGCGGGCAAAGGCGCTAACCTCTGACGTTCGCCCCGGTGATTATGCCCAGGCCGTGATGGATCTGGGGGCCACCATTTGCACACCAAAATCGCCAGCTTGCGGGATTTGCCCGGTGCGCGATCCTTGCAGTGCGCGGGCGGCGGGTACTACCGCCGAACTGCCCAAAAAGACACCTAAGAAACCCAAACCAGTACGACACGGCAGGGTCTATCTAGCCCGCCGCACAGATGGGGCTTGGCTGCTGGAAACACGTCCTGACAAAGGCCTCTTAGGCGGCATGCTTGGCTGGCCGGGTAGCGAGTGGGTTGATGTGAGCTTGACTGAGCCGCAAACCACGCCGCCTATGCGCGCCGATTGGCGTACGCTTGAGGGCGAGGTGCGGCATACTTTCACGCATTTTCACCTTATCCTGCGCATAATGGTGGCTGAGGTCGCGATGGGCACAAACCCGAACACTGGGACCTTTGTGATCCCCAAAGATTTTCGCCCCTCTGATCTGCCGACCGTGATGCGCAAAGCATTTGATCTGACCCAGACGGACGACACGTCACAAATGACAGCGCGGAAATCCTGAGCTAACCACATCTCCAACCCAAAGCAGAAATGACACCATGACCACCACCATCCCCCCGCAAGAGCTTGCCCGGATAAGTCGCGCCTTGCCGTTCTGGCTTTCGCTGCTGCTACTGCCGCTGGCTTGGCTCTCTGCGGTTTTGGGGGGATGGGCACCGCTGCTCTTGCCCGTGGTCTCGTGGCACCTATTCTCCTTGCTCGACACGGTAGCCGGCGTGAGCCAGCAGAACGCAGATCTTGAGGCCGACGAGACAGATATGCGGTGGTACCGTTTGATCACGTTAATCTGGACGCCCGCGCAGTTTGTGATGCTGTTTAGTTTGATTTGGTACGTACCGCGCGCCGAACACCTGAATGGCTTGGAAAAGTTCTTTGTGTTCTTCGGCGTTGGCGTGATCACCGGAACGATCGGCATCAACTATTCCCACGAATTAATGCATCAAAAGAACAAACTCGAACGGTGGCTTGCCGATATCTTGCTGGCCATGGTGCTCTATTCACATTTCAGGTCCGAGCATTTGCTGGTGCATCACCGCTATGTCGCCACGCCGCGCGATCCGGTGACGGCGCTTTATGATGAGAGTTTTTACCATTATTACCCCCGCGTTCTTCGCGAGTGTTGGCGCTCAGCTTTTCGTGCGGAAAAAAGCATGCTGGCGCGCAAGGACTTGGCATGGACCGACCTTAGCAACCCTTTTTTCCGCTATTGGAGCCTGCAAGCCGGATTTTTGTTGCTGGCGTTAGTCTTAGGAGGTTGGCTCGGTGTGTTGCTGTTCTTGACGCAAGCTGGGATCGCGGTTTGGCAGTTGGAACTGGTCAATTATGTCGAACACTACGGATTAACCCGCAAACACTTGGCCGACGGTAAATACGAACATGTCCAACCTCGGCATTCATGGAACGCGGCGCACCGTGCGACGAACTGGCTGTTGATCAATCTTCAGCGCCATTCTGATCACCACTACAAACCCGACAGGCGTTTTCCCATGTTGCAGACATATGGATCTTCTGAGGCACCGCAGCTTCCTTACGGCTATCCGGTCATGACGATGGCCGCGATGGTGCCGCCCCTGTGGCGGCGGTTCATGAATCCGCGCGTCAACAAGTGGCGTGAGATGTATTACCCCGACATCACCAACTGGCGCCCCTATAACAAGGGTACTACACCCCTTCCCCGCTGAACGGCTTTAACACCTACCTGCGATACCTATGCCTCGAGACATAACCAGCGGGGACGTGATGCAGAACACCATGCGCAGACGCGACAACGATATCACTGCAACCTGCCTGATTGTCGAAGACAGCATTGTTGACCAGAAAATGATGGCACGGGCCATTTCCAGAACCAATTCGAACATTCGTGTTGAGGTGGCCGCTACGTTGAACGCTGCCCGTCAGGTTTTGCGGAGCGACACCATATCCATGATCCTTCTGGACAATAACCTACCCTATGGTTTCGGGGCAAATTTTGCGCTGGAACTTGCATCAGATCGACAATTGTCACGCATCCCAGTGATCATGTTCGGCGACTGGCCATCGCCTTTTATGTGGTAAAAAGCGGCCACGGCAGGTGTTCTTTATGTGGTCAATAAATCGGATTTTGGGGTGCATTATGTACACGAAGCTTTGAGGCACGCCCGCAAACACAAAACACTTTTGAATTGAACGCTACGCAAAAAAAGACCCCGCCGAAAAGGCGAGGTCAAGGTGAGTGCCTCTAAGGCAACCCGACAGAATCGGGTTGCAGGCACCGGCGGTGTTCGAAATCTGTGAAGATGATCAGTTGGCCATTTCGGCCCTGATTTGCTGGCGCAAAAGGTCGATCGGCACGCGCTTGCCGTCCTTTTTGTAGCACCAATAGGTCCAACCATTGCAGCTTGGAGCCTTTTCATAAGCCGCACCAACCTGGTGGATCGATCCTTTGACCTCGCCCCCAATCAACGTGCCATCAGCACGGACTTTGGCTTTGTAGCGGCCATTAAGTGAAAACAACTCTTCGCCAGGCCGCAACATCCCGCGTTCGACAAGCTGGCCAAACGGCACGCGCGGCTCTGAGCGTTTCGATGTGGTTGTCTGCAGGGCTTCGTTGTCAAATTTGCGTACCTTAGCGATGCGCTTGGTCGCCACCTTGCGGTATGCTTCTTCGCGCTCGATCCCGATGAAATCCCGGCCAAGCATCTTGGCCACAGCCCCTGTCGTACCGGTCCCAAAGAATGGATCGAGTATCACATCGCCGGGATTGGTCGAACCAACCAACACACGGTGCAGCAAGCTTTCAGGTTTTTGCGTCGGGTGCGCCTTGTCACCGGCATCGTCCTTGAGGCGCTCATGGCCCGTGCAAATCGGCAGCACCCAATCGCTGCGCATTTGGATACCTTCGTTCAGCGCCTTTAGTGCTTCGTAGTTAAAGGTGTATTTCGCGCTCTCATCTTTGCCCGCCCAAATCATTGTTTCATGAGCATTGGTAAAGCGTTTGCCGCGAAAGTTCGGCATTGGATTTGACTTGCGCCAGACCACATCATTGAGGATCCAATAACCCTGATCCTGCAAGGCAGCGCCAACACGGAAGATATTGTGGTAGCTGCCAATCACCCAAATCGCGCCATTTGGCTTTAGCAAACGTCGGGCGGCCTTGAGCCACGCACGGGTGAATTCATCATAAGCGGCAAAGCTAGAAAACTGGTCCCATTCATCATCCACCGCATCGACTTTGGAATTGTCAGGGCGGTGTAGATCGCCACGCAATTGCAAGTTATAGGGCGGGTCTGCAAAAATCAGATCAATGCTCGCCTCTGGCAGCGCATTCATCGCCTCAATACAGTCACCTTCAAGGATCGTATTCAATGGGAGCACCGCTGCACCCTTTTTGGTCGTTGTCATATATCTGCCTCTGTCCCGGTGCGTTGTGCACTCTTTGGTTGAGAAGCAGGATGTCCTGTGACTGATTCGCGGTCAATTTCTTTATTGAATCAGTGCCTTAACTATTTTTCTTGATACAACATGTTGTGGACGGGCTTGAACAAACGTCTATGGTGTGGGGTTACCCCAAGTTTTTGCAGCGCCAATATGTGGCTTTTTGATCCATATCCCATGTTTGTCTCCCACCCATAACCGGGGTGCTGTTGCGCCAACGACAACATGACACAATCTCGACACACTTTAGCCATAATTGAGGCCGCCGCGATGCTCACCGAACGGCCGTCGCCTTTGATGATCGGCTCGGCTTGCAGCTTTAGATTTCGGGGCAGCATATTGCCGTCAATGAGAGCATAGTCCGGTGGCGTCTTCAGCCCGTCCAAGGCACGCTGCATCGCAAGATGGCTGGCGCGTAGAATATTGTGCTCTTCGATTTCTTCGACGGAGGCATGCGCAATGCAAACATCTGCCACCAGAATGATCTGGTCATACAGGCACGCGCGCGCTTTGGCCGTCAGCTTCTTGGAATCGTTGAGACCTTCGGGAATTTGGGACGGATCCAGCACAACCGCGGCGACGGTGACAGGGCCTGCAAGCGGTCCTCGCCCAACTTCATCAACCCCGGCAATACGCGTAAATCCGCGCGCGCGTGCCTGATCCTCAAATGAATAATCTGGTCCCATGGTTGGATCAAAGAACCCACACGCCACAAAATCACAAGAGCCCTTGCTCAAAAGAAGAGGGAGAGATGCCCGAACATCTCTCCCTCATGGTACCGCGCAGCAGGGAAGTGCGGCGCGATCAAGGCCTGCGGTTACCCGCGCGCCAAGCTGTATCCCTCGCGGCGCAAACAGCGCGCATCAAAACCGTTGCGCTTGCCATTGTAGGTGCGAATGCGCTGAACACAGTGCTGCGGCAGACGGTTCACGAAGGCATAATTTTTCTTCAGGCACTGTCGCCCAAACATATGAAAGCGGCCCTGCGGCGTATCGAAACTGCGGAAACAGTGCTGCGGCAGCTGTCTGCGATCAACACGGCGCGGCAGCGGGCGTGGATGCACAGGCGTTGGATCAACCCGGCGCGGGCGGTGCGGCCGGTAGATAGGAATAGGATCGACAGGACGGCGACGGGTGACAACTTCATGGTCACGTTTCTTGTCCTTCTTGCGGTCATGGATGAGTTTGCCAACAATGGCGATCCCGGCAATCGCCGCCAATGCGCGGGCAAGGTCTTTGCTGTCGGCTTGGGCCGGTGCGCTGCCCAGTCCCGTTAGGATGAATGCGGCAACACCGAACGTTGCAAGAGCTTTGCGGAAGCTATGAGGGGTCATTTGTGTGTTCCTTTAAAATGGGGAGCGGCAGGAATGCAGCTTGTGGAACCAAATTGGGGTCACCCCGCTAAGACAGGCAATAACAGCGGTTTGTTATCGGATAACGCAGGCCAAGAGACGGCAACGATATTGAATATCGCCAAACAAAAGCGCATCACTTATTACATGAAACGCATTCTCCTCACTCTGATCGCTGTTGCAGGCCTAGGTCTGACTGGTCCCGCTTGGTCCGCGGGCTGCTATGCCGACTACAAGGCCAAGCAGGACAATCCCCTACGGCTCCACTATGGTGTTGCCGAAATTAACGGCAGCTGTAACCGCGCGGCGGCCCAAGCGGAACTAAAAGGCCGGCTCGCCGGACAAGGCTGGACACTTCTAAATGTGGTCTCAGTCTTCGGAGATGACGGTTTGGAACAAAGGAAATCCAGTGCAGGATCAAACTTCCTCCGCTTCTAATATGCGCCGCACAGGTGGTCGTTTTGTCTGGGCCGGAATCGCCGGGATCGTTGCTGTTCTGCTGATCGGTGCCGCAATGCTGTTTTGGGCGCTGCCCGATGCCAACGCTTTTAATGCGCAGGTAGAACAGATCTTCGTAGAAAATGATGATCTGACAAGCCAAGCCGAGATCAAGCTTTTGGAAATTCTTGCCCAATCAGGCACGGCTTTCTCGGATACGTTGGCCAGCTACCGTGTCGTGATATTTGTGCTCTTGGTCTTTGCCAGCGCGATGCTGATCGCCGCACTTGTCTTTCTGATCATGCTGATCAGCTTCAACCGACGCATGGCCCAGATTGAGCGGGTCGGCATTCAAGTCAGCACGCTCTTGATAAGTCGAGAGGAAAACATCGTTTACCTTAATAACCACGGTTTCAAGCTGACGGCCGCGGCGATGGAAACCATGTCAATTCTGGCCGAGGCGCGCATGGACGACGATGTGCTCTCTGGCTCCGAAATCGAAGGCATGATCTCGGGACGGAATGCAGCCGATTGTGATGAGGCCGCAGGAGCCACACGCATCAAACGCTTGCGCGATACCTTGGGTAATCAGATCGTCAGCGAGCTTCTGGTCAAGAATATCGCCCGCCGTGGCTATATGCTGGCCATCGACAAAGACGTGATCAAAGTCATCTAAGATTTTCGACTAGGGATGCCTTTGGGTATTCGCTCCTTTGTGATCGATGAGGGCTGGCCCCTAACCCGGCCACGGCGCTAGGGTAAACACGTACCACAGCCAAGGATCGCGCCTATGTCAGCCCCCGTCAATCCATTCAAAAAAGCCCTCACTGAAGGCAAAACGCTCTTTGGCTGCTGGCTTGGCCTTGCCAATACATTCAGCGCAGAAATGATGGGCCAAGCAGGGTTTGACTGGTTGGTGGTGGACGGCGAACACGCCCCCAATGATCTGCGGTCAATCTTGGCGCAGCTTCAGGTGCTTGCGGGCACAGATAGCCATGCTGTCGTTCGCGTACCCGTTGGCGAAACCTGGATGATCAAACAAACGCTCGACGCAGGTGCCCAGACCATTCTTGTTCCGATGGTTGAAAGCGTGGAACAAGCACGCCAGCTTGTCCGCGCCGTGACATTTCCACCAAACGGCGACCGTGGCGTCGGATTTGCACTGACCCGTGCGGCACAATTCAATCTTACACAGGATTACGGCACAACCGCGGATGAACAAATTTGCCTTTTGGTTCAGATAGAAAACCGCAAGGGTATGGCCGCACTGGACGACATCCTGGCTATTGACGGCATTGATGGTGTCTTTATTGGGCCCGCTGATCTTGCTGCTGATTTGGGTCACATGGGCAATTCGCTGCACCCAGATGTGCAGAGCGTTATCATGGATGCACTCACGCGGATCGCCGCGTCTGGAAAAGCGGCGGGAATTTTGGCCGTCAATGACGATATGGTGCGCAACGCGATATCAGCTGGTGCGAGTTTTGTAGCTGTCGGCGCGGATATATTGCTATTGGGGCAAGCCGCGCGTGACCTTGCATCGAAGTGGCGAAACACAACAAAATGAAAGCGGGTCTGGTACTTTTGGGGCTCGCCTATGTGCTGAGCCAGTTCTTTCGTGCGTTTCTGGCTGTGCTTAGCCCGTTTTTGCGCACTGATATTGGTACCAGCCCAGATGATCTGGCTCTCGCTTCCGGGCTTTGGTTTCTGTCATTTGCAGCGATGCAACTGCCCATCGGTTGGGCGTTGGATACGCTAGGGCCGCGCCGAACCACCGCTGTGCTGTTGGCGCTTGGTGGCGGTGGCGGTGCTGCGGTATTCGCCTTGGCCACGGGGCCTGCTCATATCAACTTCGCGATGATCCTGATTGGCATCGGCTGTGCGCCCGTATTGATGGCATCCTATTACATCTTTGCACGGCAATTCCCGCCAGCACGGTTTGTGGTGTTGGCCTCGATTATGGTGGGCGTGGGAACCTCCGGCAATCTGGTTGCATCTTATCCAACGGCTCTAGCGGCCGAAACGATGGGTTGGCGCGCAGCTCTGTGGGGGTTGGCCGCGATGACCACCGTGACGGCCGTTGGCATCTGGTTTTTGGTGCGCGATCCACCCACCCCCGAAGGTGAGGCAAACGGAAGCTTTCTTGCCGTGCTTCGCATTCGCGCGCTGTGGCCCATCTTTCCTCTGATGCTGGTCAGCTATGCGCTCGTGGGCGCGCTGCGCGGCCTTTGGATCGGCCCTTATCTGGAAGACATATTTGGCGCAGATGCCCGCAGCATCGGCTGGGCAACCTTGGCCATGGGGGTCGCGATGATTGCAGGTACCCTGACCTATGGACCGCTTGACCGGATATTTGGCACGCGTAAATGGGTCATCTTTATCGGTTCACTTGGCACGCTCATCGCGACGGCGACCCTGATTGCCCTACCCGCAACCAGCTTTATCCTCTCCGCAGCCCTGATGTGCATGATCGGGTTCTTTGGGGCTACCTATGCGCCGATCATGGCCCACGGCCGTAGCTTCTTGCCGCCCGCACTTGTTGGCAGAGGCATGACGCTGCTGAACCTTTGCGGCATTGGCGGCGTTGGCTTGATGCAATTTGCATCTGGCCGTGTCTATACCGCTTCACTTGGTACTGGCTCTGCGGTGCTGCCTTACACCATGATCTTTGCGTTCTCTGCCGGCTTGTTGATTTTGGGTCTTGTCGCCTACCTCTTTGCGCAAGACACGCAAGACTGATCGTCGCCCTCTTTCCCTGCGCCGCGATGCAGTATAAGACGCCCGAGCCATCATGCATATATTGGAGAATTAAGATGGGTTATCGCGTCGCAATCGTGGGTGCCACAGGCAATGTGGGCCGCGAAATGCTGAACATTCTGGCCGAGCGCCAGTTCCCTGTGGACGAGATCGTTGCACTTGCCAGCCGCAAGTCACTCGGATCGGACGTTAGCTTTGGCGACAAGACGCTCAAGACGAAGGACCTTGATACGTTTGATTTCACGGGTTGGGACATTGCATTGTTTGCCGTGGGCTCCGACGCGACCAAGAAATATGCACCGCGCGCCGCCAAAGTAGGCTGTGTTGTGATCGATAACTCGTCGCTCTACCGCTATGATCCGGACGTGCCGTTGATCGTGCCTGAGGTAAACCCGCAGGCCGTCCACGGCTATTCCAAGAAAAACATCATCGCCAATCCCAACTGCTCAACAGCGCAGATGGTTGTGGCGCTCAAGCCCCTGCACGACCGCGCTACAATCAAGCGCGTCGTGGTCAGCACTTACCAGTCAGTGTCCGGTGCCGGCAAAGAAGGCCTTGATGAGCTTTGGGACCAGACCAAGGCTATTTATAATCCGACGGATGACAAGCCGCCACGCAAGTTCACCAAGCAGATCGCCTTCAACGTGATCCCGCATATCGATTCCTTTTTGGATTCGGGTGAGACCAAAGAAGAATGGAAAATGGTCGCGGAGACTAAAAAGATCGTTGATCCCAAGATCAAGGTCACGGCGACTTGTGTGCGCGTACCTGTGTTCGTTGGCCATTCTGAGGCGATCAACATCGAGTTCGAAGATCATTTGGATGAAAACGAGGCCCGCGACATTCTGCGCGAAGCACCCGGTATCATGGTCATCGATAAGCGCGAAGACGGTGGCTATGTCACGCCAGTCGAATGTGTAGGGGATTTTGCGACTTTCATCAGCCGCATTCGTCAAGACAGCACAATCGATAACGGCCTGAACCTGTGGTGCGTCAGTGACAACTTGCGCAAAGGTGCAGCGCTGAACGCCGTGCAGATAGCCGAACTTCTGGGCCGCGAGTGCCTCAAAAAGGGCTAATCGCCCACGCGATTTTCCGCAACCTATCAGGGGCATCTTCGGGTGCCCCTTTTGCTTTGGGGCTGCACGGTGCACTCTGTCAGGGACCGATTCAAAGGAACTTTACAGATGCGTTTTGCCCTCTGCTTGCTTGCTCTGCCGACCGCCGTTTTTGCGGATAACTTTACCGTAACTTCCGCACCCAGCGCCGTAACGGTCTATCCCGGTATCGCGATGGTTAGCCGTACGGTGACTGTTGATGTGCCCCAAGGCACGCATGAGTTGATCCTGCCTGACCTACCGCAATGGGTCGACGCACGCAGCCTGCGCATCAGCCTAAAGGGCGCGACCCTCGCCGGTACACGCCTGCGCAACGACTTTGTTCCACCGCAGCCTGACACAGACAGCGCCGCCGTCACCACCGCCAAGGACGCGATCACCGCTGCCGAACAAGCGCTGGCTGGGTTGGATGATGACATCGCCGCTGTTCAAGTCGTAGCGCAAGCTGCGGAGGCGCAGCTGACGTTTCTGATGGGTTTGAGCGGGAGCCAAACATTGCCGTCAGAACCGGCTGGATTGCGCGATATTGCCGCAATGATCCGCGACGAAACACTGACCGGAAGGCAAGCCATGTTGTCCGCACAGCAAAAGGCACGCGGACTTGAAATAAACCGGCCCCTCCTGACCAAGGCGCTGAAGGATGCCCACGCCGCACTTGCCGCGCTGACCCCACCGCCTGACATGCACGCGCTTTTGGCGCTTTCGGTTGAGGCGGAAACTGCGGCTTCTTTGACCGCTACCATTAGCTATCCTGTGCAGGCCTATTGGCAACCAACCTATGACCTGTTCCTAACCCGTGGCGATGATCCCGCGATTGAGATGAAACGCAGCGCTTTGATCAGCCAGAACAGCTCGGAGAATTGGGACGCCGTTACCCTTACACTTTTTACCCTCGCACCGACGGGACAAATCACCCCTTCGATACTCTTTCCTCACCTGGTCCGGTACGAGGACCCGTTGAAGCCAAAGGCGGTATCGCGGTTGCAAAGCGACGATGCGAAAATGGCATTTGCGCCGTCGCCGGTTCTTATGGAAGCGAGTGCCACAGCTCGTTTTGACGGTCCCGGTGTGACTTACGCTGTTGCGCGTCCTGTAACTGTTGCGAGTGGTGCCGACGAGGTTCGTGTGGCGCTGGACGCCCTCAATTTTGAACCACGGGTCTTTGCGCAAGCGGTCCCCGCACGAGATAGCACCGCATTTTTGATGGCTGAAGGAGTGAACGGTACCCAAGAGCCGTTGTTGCGAGCAGACGTGGCACGGTTCTATGTGGACGGCGCGTTGGTTGGCACCGGACCCTTTGCCGAAACCCCCGCTGGCGAAGATATGGCCCTTGCATTTGGCCCAATCGAAGCACTGCGCCTGACCCGGACCGTTCTGGATTTGAACCAAGGCGACCGGGGCATCATCAGTCGCAGCAACGCCCAAACGCAGACCGTTCGGATCGACGTGATGAACCTTAGCGACGAGGCGTGGGCCGTCGAGTTACTCGATTCTGTACCCTACACTGAGCAAGAAGACCTTACGATTGATTGGGAGGCAACACCGGCCCCGGATCAGTCCGATGTGGACGATCAACGTGGTATTTTGCAATGGAACCTCAACATTGCACCCGGAGCAGAGCAACAAATTACGGTTGAGCAGGACATCCGCTGGCCCGACGGCAAAGTGCTCCGATAACGGCGCGGCTTAGAAACGTTCGGCCCGCAGGACGTCGCAATCGACGACACTGACCACACCGATGTGGCGTTCAACAACAGCGAACGCAGCATCAAGTAACGCCTCTAGCCGGTCCTCTTGGATGATGCAGATGATCTGTACCATCCCTTGTCCACGGCTGACTTGGCCGGCTCTGGTCCAAGCGCCAGATCGGCCAGAGCCGCCGAGCACCGGCAAGACGGAATAACCAGTAACCCCAGCCTTTTCCAATGCGTCGGTTAGGCGCGACTGCATCACTGTTTCGATTGTGATCTCTACCCGTTTGGCGCGGTGTGTCTGCATGTTTCAGCCTCCGGTGACTGCAAGGGCGACCGCCACATAAAGCGGGATACCGACGGTCAGGTTGAACGGAAAAGTCACCCCAAGTGACAACGTCAAATAGAGCGATGGGTTCGCCTCGGGCAGTGCTACGCGCATCGCGGCAGGCACGGCAATGTAGGAGGCGGATGCAGACAGCACCATCATCAACACAACGCCGCCGGGCAAA
Organism: Sulfitobacter sp. SK012; assembly: GCF_003352085.1. Taxonomy (NCBI): domain Bacteria; kingdom Pseudomonadati; phylum Pseudomonadota; class Alphaproteobacteria; order Rhodobacterales; family Roseobacteraceae; genus Sulfitobacter; species Sulfitobacter sp. SK012. Next base: position 373,402 of record NZ_CP025804.1, on the reverse strand, counting down.
AGGCCCAGCATCAAGCCCGCGGCCAAACCAACGCTCGCGCCTACAAGCGGCATCGCGATACCGAATGCCAGCACGCCAGGCCGCAAGATAGCGCCGCCCCCGCGCAAACCACGCCCCGCGACCAGCCCCATGTCCAAGAGGAAAAGGCAGAGCACACCTTTGAACGGTGACACGATAAAACTGGAAATTTCCGCAAGCCCGTCTTCACCCGTGGCCCAACCGATCACAAACGCCCCGATTAATAACACGATAGAGCCGTTAAGCATGATCTCCCGCAACAGAGCATTGTCCATCCTACGTGCGCCCTCGCCGCCACGTGACACCAACCAGAGCGCTGAAAGGATCGCGGGGGCCTCCATCGCTGCGGCAACAGCGACCATGTAGCCCTCCGAAGGAATTCCGCGCCCCTCAAGCACTGACGTGGCCGCAACGAAGGTCACGATGGAAATCGACCCGTAATGTGCTGCCACAGCCGCGGCATCAAGACGGCTCATTTGCGTCATGACACGCAGTAAGCCAAAGGCGATGAACGGCAACGCGGCAGACAACAAAACGCCTGCCAAAAGCGACATCCCTAGTCGGGCGTCCAACCCATAGGCAGCCACGCTCGCGCCCCCCTTAAAGCCAATCGCAAAGAGGAGATATATTGACATACCCTTCGCGACTGCCTCGGGGATGCTTAGATCCGAACGGGCAAGTGCGGCCAGCAGCCCCAGCACAAAGCTTAAGATGATCGGCGAAAGTAAATTGTCGGCAGCAAGGCTGAGGAGGTCAGACACTAATAATCCTAAACAGGTTGGAACGACTCCGTGGTGGGGCTGTAGTATTCAAGTCCGCCCTCAGCGATGTCTGTCCACATGCCATGGAGTGTCATCTCGCCGCTGTCGACCTTGTCCTGAATCCAAGGAAAGGTAAGCAAGTTCTCAAGCGAGATCATCACCGAGTGTTTTTCAAGTTGGCGCTGTTGTTCAGCTGGATCTTCGATATCGCGCACAAGCTCAAACTTGGGGCGCAGGATATCCATCCAACGTCCAACAAAACTATCCTTGGCTTCCAGTTCGGGGGCTTCGCCCTGGCACATGTTTATGCACCCTTGCACGCCACCACAGTTCGAATGGCCCAGCACAATCAGATGCGCGACCTTCAACACACGAACCGCATATTCCACCGCAGCCGACGTGCCGTGCTGTTCGCCATCGGGCAGGTAAGGCGGTACCAGATTCGCAATATTTCTGTGAATAAAGAACTCGCCCTGATCAGCACCAAAGATCGAGGTCACGTGAACCCGGCTGTCACAACATGAAATCACCATGGCCCGAGGATGCTGGCCATCCGTCGCCAGCTTGCGATACCAAGCCTGATTTTCGGCGTAACTCGTTGCTTTCCAGCCGTGGTAGCGCTGAATAAGATAGTTTGGCAGCGGTTTGGCACGATCCATCTCTGCGGTCCTTCTTGCAATTGCCTTGCCTCGATACTGCGAATTCAACGCGAATTCGAGCGAAAACGGGCTTTGACCTCAACCATTTGGGAACCAATGTCCGCGTAATGTCCCACCGTGTGTTGGGGTTTGGTTCAAGGGTGAATGAGAATGCAGGTCATGCAAATACGACCGTCGGAACCTGTCAGTGTTGATCAGGAAAGACTTGGGGCGCTTTATACGCAACTGGGTGAAGCAGGCGCAGAAGACGTAGTGTGTCGCGCACTGGAGGAACTCTCATTGCGGATGACGCAGTGCGATACGCTCTACCGCGAGGGTCGTATGCCAGAGTTACGCAAAAATGTCCGGTCGCTGATAGCGATTGCCGAGCAAATTGGAATGCAACGGCTTGCTCTGGTAGCAGGTGATGTGACGGGCTGCATCGATGCTGACGATCCAGTTTCCCTTGCAGCGACCTTGTCACGGCTGTTGCGCATTGGGGAACGGTCGCTGACAGCAATTTGGGATATCGAGGATTTGGGCATCTGACAAAACCGTCCCTTGCGACGGGTGCAGGAAAAGCTAGGCTGCGGGCAAATGTACCCCCGCTGAAAGGCTTGCCGTCCCATGCCCCTGTGTTTCGCCGATCCATCCGCTGCATCAATTCCCCTGCATATTTTGTCAAAAGATGCGCTTGCAGGATGGCTGAAGGATCAGTCGGTCCAAATTCAAAATTGGGTCGCTGCCAATACATTCACAGCAGGATTGGGGCAGGCACTGGTTATTGCGGGTTCCGATGGTAGCCCTGCCATGGCTCTTGTTGGGTGGGGTACTGCACCAACCCGCGCACGGGCACGGTTTCATTTGGCCGCAGCTGCCAGCAAACTGCCCAAAGGTATCTATGCTATTGCCAGCGGCTTACCAGATGACACCGCCGAAACCGAAGCGCTCGGCTGGCTCTTGGCGGGCTACCGATTTGACCGCTACCGTAAAATCGCTCCGATGGCCGCACTTCTTGTTGCGCCCGCGGGCGTTGACGCGGCCAAAGTCGAGGCGATCGCCAACGGCGAGGCGCTGACCCGCACCCTCATCAACACGCCCGCATCTGACATGGGGCCGCCCGACCTCGAAGACGCGGCGCGCAACCTAGCAATAACCCATAGCGCGACGATCGAAGTCACCACCGGCGACGCGCTCTTGGAAAATAACCTCCCCATGATCCACACGGTTGGCCGTGCCGCCGACCGTGCGCCCCGTCTTATCGACATGCGCTGGGGGGAGGACGGGCCCACGCTGACGCTCGTCGGCAAAGGGGTTTGTTTCGACACCGGCGGGCTGAATATCAAACCCGGAGCATCGATGGGTCTGATGAAAAAAGATATGGGCGGTGCTGCCGCCGTACTTGGCCTTGCGCATATGATTATGGCGACGGGCACTAAGGTCCGGTTGCGTGTGCTGATCCCGGCCGTAGAAAACTCAATCTCAAGCAACGCGTTCCGGCCCCAAGATATCTTGACCTCGCGCAAAGGTTTGACTGTTGAGATTAACAACACCGATGCGGAAGGGCGGTTGGTCTTAGCGGATGCGTTAGCGCTAGCAGACGAAGAAAAGCCGGATCAGATCATTTCCATGGCGACCCTGACGGGGGCAGCACGGGTGGCGGTCGGTCCTGACCTCGCACCCTATTTCAGCGATGCACCATCCTTTTGCGCAGCGCTTGAAAACGCTGCAAACCGGATTGCCGATCCGGTTTGGCGCATGCCTTTCCACAATCCTTACGAAACGATGATCGAACCCGGTATCGCCGATTTGGACAATGCGCCGTCGGGCGGATTTGCGGGCTGTATCACCGCAGCGCTTTTCCTGCGCCGCTTTGTCACCCAAAGCGCCTATGCCCATTTTGATATCTATGGCTGGCAACCAAGCGCCGCACCCGCCCGGCACAAAGGCGGCGTTGGCCAAGCTACGCGTGCTCTTTTTGCGGGCCTCGACGACATCTTGGGCAAATGACCGATCCGCGTTTAACCCCAGATCCTGCGCTGGTGGAGGCCCGCACGCCTGCCTCATTGGTTAGGCCGATCACCGATCTTTGCCGAACACCAAAAGGCCCACGCGATCGTCAACTTTTGCTAGGGGCCAGCGTTAAGGTTTTGTCACAACAGGGCGGGTGGTCTTATGTCCAGGCTAAATTGGATGGGTATTGCGGATATGTTGAGACGCAAAGCCTAGGCGCTGAAACTACGCCTAGCCATCGGATCAGCAACCCGGCCAGCCATGTTTACCTCCGCGCAGATATGAAAAGCCCGGACCAGATGCCGCTCAGCTTTGGCTGTACGGTGACGGTTCTGAAAGAAGAAGGATCATTTGTCCAAACGCCCCAAGGGTTCATCCCGCGCCGACACGTCAAGCCAATTTCTGAGCCATCCAATGATCCCACAGTCATGGCTGAAATGCTTGTGGGCACGCCGTATCTTTGGGGAGGCAACAGCCGTCAGGGCATTGATTGCTCTGGCCTCGTCCAGATGGCCTGCATCGCATGCAACATCCCCTGCCCCGGCGATGCCGATATGCAGGAGGCCTCAGTGGGCACCGCGCTGCCAAATGGTACGCCCCTTCAACGCAATGATTTACTCTTCTGGAAAGGTCACGTGGCCATTGTCTGCAGCCCGAAGACTTTGATCCACGCCAACGCGCACACAATGTCGGTGAGCTATGAACCCATTGCGCAGGCCATCACCCGCATTGCACAAACAGACGGGCCAGTCACAGCGCACAAGCGTCTGCTTTGACGCCCCTTCATTGAGAAGCAGTTAGTCGACCGCCCGAATCAGTTTTCGTTCTAGTACCCGCATGACTGCTTTAAGGTCGTGTCCGCGACGCAGTATTTGGCCACCAGGCCCGATCACCGCATACATTCCTTGCCTACCGCGTAGCTTGGGACGCTTTTCTATGCGGTAAAGCGGTACCTCGGCAGTCCGCCGAAAGATCGAGAATACAGCTACTTCGCGTAGACAGGAAATGCCGTAGTCGCGCCATTCTCCAGCAGCTACCATACGGCCGTAGAGCGATAGAATGATCGCCAATTCAGTACGGTGAAAGGCGATCTGCTCGACTGGATGGTCAGAAATCTGTGGCGGCGTCTGGAACGGAGATGTCATAACTTTGACAGTCGCGCTCTTGGCAGGTCAAATCAAGTGTCACCGATCAATTCTCTTGAAAGCGTTACCGAAATAGTTGATCCTCTTCCGAACTTGAAACACATTGAGGTGTTACGATGACTCCCCAAGCCCGAGCCGAAAAAAGCGCTGAGGCGATGATGGCGAACGATACTGCGTCGCGCTCGTTGGGCATGCAAATCGACGCTATCGCCCCCGGCGCGGCGACTTTGTCGATGGAAGTGACCGCCACCATGCTGAATGGTCATCAGATTTGCCACGGCGGCTACATCTTTACGCTTGCTGACAGTGCGTTTGCCTTTGCCTGCAACAGTTACAACCAACTGGCCCTCGCCCAGCAAAATCAGATTACTTATCTTACTCCCGGCGCACTTGGCGAACGTTTGACCGCGACGGCGGTTGAGGTGTCCATCAGAGGGCGATCAGGTACATATGACGTGACCGTAACGGGCGGAGATGGCCGGAGTGTCGCACTTTTTCGCGGCCTGTCGCGCCGCATCAAAGGCCAGCATTTCCCTGAGGAAAGTACATCCGAATGAAAGACCTCACTCCTGCCCCTTCATCGCTTGATCCAATTGAGATTGCTTCGCGGGACGAGATTTCGACGCTTCAGCTTGATCGCCTGAAATGGTCGCTGCGCCATGCCTACGACAATGTGCCGTTTTACAAGGACAGCTTTGATGCGGCGGGGCTTCATCCTGACGATCTGCAAGACCTAAGCGATCTGGCAAAATTCCCATTCACGACCAAAGCCGATTTGCGCAACAATTATCCCTTCGGCATGTTCGCCGTACCCCGCGAAGATGTGGCGCGCATCCATGCGTCATCGGGCACCACTGGGCAGCCGACCGTCGTGGGCTATACCGATCAGGACCTCAAAAATTGGGGCGATGTGGTTGCACGATCTCTGCGCGCATCTGGTTTGCAGCGAGGCGATATGCTGCACAACGCATATGGGTACGGACTGTTTACGGGTGGCTTAGGCATCCATCTCGGTGCAGATGCGCTGGGTCTGACGACGGTGCCGATCTCAGGCGGCATGACATCGCGACAGGTCCGTCTGATTGATGATTTCAAACCTAAGGGCATCACCGTCACACCCTCTTATGCTTTGTCGATATTGGATGAATTCCACGCACAGGGCCTAGACCCGCGCACCTCGTCACTTGAGGTTGGTATTTTTGGTGCAGAGCCCTGGACCAACGCGATGCGGCTTGAGATTGAACAGGCTTTTGACATGCATGCGGTCGATATCTACGGTCTGAGTGAAGTCATGGGGCCCGGCGTTGCGTGCGAATGTGTAGAGACAAAAGACGGCCTCCACATCTGGGAAGATCACTTCTATCCAGAGGTGATAAACCCTGAAACAGGCCAACCGGTAGCCGAAGGCGAACAGGGCGAGCTGGTATTTACCTCGCTCACCAAAGAAGCATTTCCCATTATTCGATACCGAACGCGGGACCTGACGCGGCTTTTAGCTGGTACAGCGCGCACCATGCGGCGGATGGAAAAAATCACCGGGCGAAGCGATGACATGATCATCTTGCGTGGCGTGAATGTCTTTCCGACGCAGATCGAAGAAGCCTTGATGACGGTTGCAGCCCTCGCCCCACATTTCCAGATCGAACTTAGCCGCCCGGACCGGATGGATAAGCTGCGCGTGTTGTGCGAATGCGCCCACGCATCAATGTCACCGGACGCGCGCACCGCTGCTGCGCACGCCCTATCGTCACAAATCAAACAAGCCGTCGGGATCAGCGTTCAAGTCGATGTCGCGGATGCAGGTCAGGTGCCTCGGTCCGAAGGCAAAGCAGTGCGCATCATCGACAATCGGCCCAAAGCCTAGCCGCAGGTAATCGCAACGATGGTATCTGTATCATCGAGCTCGATGTTGACGCGGTTTGCCAAGTAATCACTCGTAACAGCATCATTAGGGCCGTAGCTCCGCTTCGGCTCAGGCACCGCGAGGGCGGATGCGGCGTCCTGACCAACTAAACCTGCGTAGGCCGCGGCATTACAGGTATCGGAGGCACCTTGCGCCACGCCGGTCGACGCTGCCGTATTTGCGGTTGGCGTGTTCGCACAGCCCGCCAAAAATAATGCACCAATCAGGATAAATTTCATGTTCCATACCTCGCCATAAATGTTTCGACTGCGCTATCAACCACCCGGTCAATCTCAGCCTGCGTTACAGTTTTGGTAACACCAAACACCAGTTTTGCCCACAGTTCTGCTTTGCAAAGCTCGGCGAATTGTTCAGCGGCAAGCTCTCGATCCTCAATCTTCAGTTCGCCACGGGCCTCAGATGCTTCAAAATAGCACGCCATTTCGCGGCGCATCGTGGCAGGGCCAGAATTATAAAACTGCTGTCCCAGTTCAGGAAAACGATCCGATTCAGCCACGCAAATGCGGAATATCTGCTGCCCCAATTTACTGGTGATAAAGCCCAGAAAATGCCGTCCTGTCTGGCCAAGAACGCCGCGCGGTTCCGCGGCCATATCGACCCTGTCCAGCACTGCACGGGCCTGACGCTGACATTCGACGTTGGCGACCTCCATGAAGAGGATCCGCTTGTCGGGGAAGTATTTATAAAGCGTCGCCTTGGATACATTGGCCACCCGCGCGATATCGTCAACGCTGGCTCCTTCAAAGCCATCAACCATAAAAACATCCCGCGCACCATCAAGCACCTGATCGTACTTGCGGCCCTTGTGGATAATGTCGTCTGTCACAACCATGTTGAGCCCCGGAATATTCAGCGCCCACAGTATAAACCGAACGGTTTAGTTCCAAGCCCCATTTTCCTTTTCCGCTGCGTTTCACGCTTTGCCAGGGCTTTTGTTACCGCTTTGTTGACGACAAAATCCTAAAGCGCGTCAAAGCGTTGGAAGTTGAGGCACCTCACAGACTTGCGCCCAAAAACTTAGCTAGCTAAGTCTGTCGCTATGCTGGCCATCTTCCTCAAAACACTACCCTTCTTTGCCATCATTGGGATTGGGTATTGGGCTGGGCGAACACGGTTTTTCACAACTGAAGCGACTGCCTATCTCACCAAATTCGTATTTTATTTTGCCCTGTCGGCGATGTTGTTTCGTTTTTCTGCGAACCTCTCTCTCGCGGATGTCTGGGACGGACGAATGGTGGCGGCGTATTTATGGGGCACTGCATTTGTCTACGGCATCGCGACGGTCGTTTGCTTTCTGCGCAAACTCGATGTTGCGACCACAGCAATTGAAGCGCAATGCGCGGTGATTGGAAACACGGGTTTCTTGGGCGTGCCGATGCTGACTTTGCTTTTGGGACCAGAGGCGATTGGCCCGGTGCTTCTGGCGCTCTCCGTGGACCTAATTTTGTTTTCTTCCTTAGTTGTTATTCTGATCACCGGATCGCGAGACGGCAGGATGAGTCTTCAGGTTTTGAAAACAGTCGGCCTTGGGCTGATTAAAAATCCGATGATCGTGGCGATGACGCTTGGGTTGATCTGGTCAGGCCTGTCGATACCCATCCCGGTGCCGCTAAATGAATTCCTCGCGATCCTTGGCGGCGCAGCAACCCCCGGCGCCCTCTTTGCCATCGGTGCGTCGCTTGCGTCCAAATCTGCAGAGCGCATAAGTATCGCGGGCTGGCTCAGTTTTTGTAAATTGGTGCTGCACCCTCTGTTTGTGGCTTTTGCAGCCTTTGTGGTCTTCAAGGTCGATCCGTTCAAAGCAACCGTCATCATTTCCGCTGCGGCCCTGCCGGTCGCGGGAAATGTCTACATTCTGGCGCAGCATTACAATGTCGCGCCGCAACGGGTGTCGGCGGCCATTCTGCTCTCAACCGCGCTTAGTATTGTGTCGGTCAGCCTCGTGATCGCTTGGCTCACCGCTACCTAGGCCCCTTGCTGTAGGCCTGCTGCGCAGGTAGCCATAGATCAGCACAAAAGGAGCCTGCCGCGATGAAAACCCTTTCTGAGAACACCTGCTTTGGTGGCACCCAACATGTCGTGAGCCATGCCTCCGATGCCTGCGCCTGTGACATGACATTTGGTCTATTTTTGCCTGCCGAGGCAAAGGATGGCCCCGTACCGATCCTATGGTTCCTGTCCGGCCTGACCTGCAACCACGAGAACGCCATGACGAAAGCCGGTGCGCAATCTTGGGCGGCAGAGCAAGGCATCGCATTGATCTTCCCAGATACCTCACCGCGCGGCGATAACGTGGCGGATGACGAGGCCTATGATTTGGGCAAAGGGGCTGGGTTTTATGTCAACGCAACCCAAGATCCATGGGCCCCGCATTTTCAGATGTGGCGCTATTTGGCGGAAGAACTGCCTGCCCTATTGGCCGAGAATTTTCCAATCGATATGACGCGACAGGCAATCACCGGGCATTCGATGGGCGGGCACGGTGCCCTAACATTGGCGATGTCCCTCCCTGGCCGGTATCGCTCCGTTTCGGCGTTTGCGCCTATAGCTAACCCCACGCAAAGCGATTGGGGCCGCAAGCAACTGACGGCTTATCTTGGCGCAGATGAAACCGAGTGGACTGCGCATGATGCAACCGTGCTGATGCTGGACAAAGGTTTTGATGGGCCAGTGCTGATCGATCAAGGGACGCAGGATCAGTTTTTGGATCTGCTGAAGCCTGAAGCACTTGCGAATGCAATGACCACACGCCGCCAGCAGGGAATTTTCCGCATGCAGCCCGGATATGATCACAGCTATTTCTTCATCTCGACCTTTATGGAAGACCACGTGTCCTTCCACGCTGAGGCGCTTTATGGGCAGTGAACTGCGATGACAGCACTTTATATCGACGCAGATGCGTGCCCCGTCAAACAAGAAGCCGAACGTGTCGCTACGCGCCATAAGGTGCGGATGTATGTTGTTTCAAACGGCGGATTACGGCCATCGCAGAACCCATTGGTAGAGACCGTAATCGTGCCTGACGGACCTGACATTGCGGATATCTGGATCGCAGAGCGTTGTGGCAAGGGCGATGTCGTCGTCACAGGGGATATCCCGCTGGCAGCGCGCTGCGTCGAAGCGGGCGCGCGGGTGCTCAAGCATAACGGCGAGGCACTGACATCAGCCAATATTGGCAATGTGCTGGCCACACGAGACCTCATGACAGACTTGCGCGCGGCTGATCCGTTTCGGCAAGGCAGCGGCAAAGCCTTTACAAAAGCAGACCGCTCCCGTTTTCTGGAAGCACTAGAGCGCGAATTGCGCGCGGCTGCGCGGCAGGTCTGAAGGCACGGTCCGTGCTCCGCATGAGCGACTGCAGAAGGAATTACATATGACGCCCAAGGTGGTGGTTTTTGACATTGGCAACGTATTGATCGAATGGCTGCCCGAGCGGTTCTATGATGACGTTATCGGTGCTGAGCGGCGGCGTGCGATGTTTTCTGCTGTTGATCTGCAAGCCATGAATGACGATGTCGACCGTGGCGCACATTTCGGCGATTCCGTCCGCGCGTTGGCTGCACAATATCCCGACTGGCATCCCGAAATCATGATGTGGCACGACCGCTGGATCGAAATGGCGTGCCCCGTGATCGACCATTCCGTCCGCCTGATGAAGGCGCTTCAGGCCAATAAAATACCTGTCGTATCGCTCACCAATTTTGGCATCGAGACATATGATTTGGCCGCGATCCACTATCCGTTTTTGCGCGCATTCGACGGCGATTATATCTCCGGGCATATGCAGGTCACCAAACCAGATGCACAGATCTACGCACTTCTTGAAGAAGGCACCGGGCTCAATGGCGACGCCGTTATTTTCACCGATGATCGGGTCGAGAATATCGAAGCGGCCGCCACACGGGGCTGGCAGACGCATCATTTCGAGGGACCGCAAGGCTGGGCTGACAGGTTGGTTGAATCCGGGCTTTTGACCCGCGAACAAGCGCTATGACCCAGATACCGATCATACCCTTTGCCGAGGGCGAAGCCTTATTGGACTGGCTTGCACTCACGGATGCGCTGGCTGCGGGCCACCAACTGCCCAAGGCTGAGATTGGCGATACTTTTCTTTACCGCGGTAAGGACACATTGCTAAGCCGGGCGGCGTGGATCGATGGAATGGGTATGGCGGTGAAATCTGCGACCGTGTTTCCCGAAAATAGCGCCTTGAGCAAACCCAACATCAATGGGGGCGTTAATCTCTACAATGATGCGGATGGCACGCTCGAAGCGATCATTGATTTTCATCTTGTGACCAAGTGGAAAACTGCGGGCGACAGCCTTCTTGCTGCACGTAAGCTTGCCCGCCCCGACAGCCGGTCCATTCTATTGATCGGGGCCGGAGCAGTTACCCGTGCGCTGCACAGCGCTTATTCCGCGGCGTTCCCCAAAGCCCGCTTTATGGTCTGGAACCGAACCCTTGCCCGCGCAGAAGCGATGGCAGCAGAGATCGCGGGCCTTGAGGTTGCGACCGATCTGCAAGACGCCGTCGCGCGAGCTGATATTATCGGCAGTGCGACCATGTCGACGGAACCGGTCCTTAAGGGCGAGTGGCTCCAACCCGGTCAGCACATCGACCTTATTGGCGCTTATCGCCCCAACATGCGCGAGGTTGATGATATGGCTCTGTCGCGAGCGCGGGTTTTTGTCGACAGCATAGACACCACCGTGGGGCACATCGGTGAACTGAAAATCCCTTTAGAGGCAGGCACGTTCAAACGCGAGGATGTCGTGGCAGATTACTACGACCTAGATCGTTTCACCCGCAAGAATGATGACGAAATCACCCTGTGTAAAAATGGCGGTGGCGCACATTTGGACCTGCTGACAAGCCGCTACATACTGGAGCGCTGGAAGGACACGCATTAAGCCCGATCGTCGTCCCAACCCTTGAAATAGTCGCGCTGCCTGTGCCGGCGTGATCTCTCCAATTCCAGATGTGCGGCTAAAGGCATCGCAATAACTTAGCCTTAGACCAACAAAAGTTACGCAGTCTGCACGGCCAATGGCTTTTCGCGGACCGGAAGATGCAACACGGCACTTAGCGCCCCAACGCCTACCCCGATCCACCACACCGTGGTGTAGCTGCCATAGGCATCATACATCCGCCCACCCAGCCAAACACCTAAGAAACTGCCCAGCTGGTGGCTGAAAAAGATGATCCCGTAGAGCGTGCCCATATAGCGCACCCCATAGATATACGCGACCAAACCCGAAGTCAGAGGTACTGTTGCCAGCCACAGTGAGCCCATCACGATGGAGAAAAAGATGACGCTGGTTGGGGTGATCGGAAACATAATGAAGAGTGCCCCTGCAATCGTTCGGCCCGTATAGATGCCAGCCAACAAGTACTTCTTTGAAAACCGGTTGCCGGCCCAACCTGCCAGCAAGGCCCCTCCAATATTGGCCATCCCAATGAGCGAAATCGCAACGGCCCCCAGTGCGCTGGTCGTGGTGACACCAATGCTGTGAAGTACCCCGCCCACCATAATTGGCCCACACAGTTCGGTCACGAAGGCTGGAAAATGCGCGGTGATAAAACCAAGCTGATAGCCGCAGGAAAAGAACCCCAAAAAGATCAACGTATAACTTGGGTCGCGAAAGGCTTTTACGAGCATCTGCCCCATGGTTTCTTCAAGCTCGACGCGGGTATTAACCACAGGTGCGCGCATCATGGGCAGGGTCAGGAGAACCGACAGAATCAGGACCGCAAAAATCATGAAGACCGACTGCCAAGGCATAAACCCCAGCATCCATTCAGCAAGCGGTGGCCCAAAGATTTGCCCAAAGCTGCCTGCTGCCGTGACTACCGCCAACGCCATGGAACGGTTGTCATCCGACGCGGCCCGTCCAACCACAGCGAGGATGACGCCAAACCCGGTTCCCGCAATGCCAAATCCCACTAGCCAAGCGTAGGTTTGATGTTCAAAGGGCGTGGTGGCTCCCGCAGATAACATCATCCCCAGTGCAAAAACCATCGCGCCAATCACAATTGCTTTTCGGTCGCCGATTTTTTCGGCAACCGCCCCAAATATGGGTTGGCCAATCCCCCATGCGAGGTTTTGGATTGCGATGGCCAAAGAAAATTCAGCGCGCAGCCAGCCGAATTCCTCAGCGATCGGTATTTGGAATACGCCAAAGGACGCGCGGATAGCGAAGCTGACCATGATGATGACGCAGCCCACAATTAGAACGGGCGAGAAAAGGGGCGTACGTGGCAGCATCATTGAGGCTCCGAAAAGGTCACGACAGAGTGCGTTTGTTTGGCCGCTGGGTCAATTTAGGAAATTGCACAGGACAGGTTGCTTTTCAAACCTCAGGCGGAAGGTTAGGACTATCTCATGACCAGTTTGCGCGAAATCTATGATGCCAAGATCGCCGACAGCAGCCTGCGCGCCGACCCTGCGCAAGAGGCTGTTTTGCCGGAGTTTGATCGCATCCGCGATGCACTGTTGGTGCCGATCAAAAAAGGTCTATTTCGCAAGCCTGTCGCGCCGCCAAAGGGGCTGTATCTTTGGGGCGGCGTGGGACGTGGCAAATCAATGTTGATGGACCTTTTTGTCGACAACATAGGTGATATCCCGGCGCGTCGTGTGCATTTTCACGCCTTCATGCAGGAAATCCACGGAGCCATGCACGAGGTGCGCAAAACCGGCGTGGATGATGCGATCGCACCTGTGGCTGCAGATGTTGCCGCGTCCGTCAGACTGCTCGCTTTTGACGAGATGCAAATCACCGACATCACCGATGCGATGATCGTGGGGCGGTTGTTTCAGGCGCTTTTTGCGGCTGGGGTGGTGGTGATCACGACGTCCAACCGCGTGCCGGACGACCTGTATAAACACGGGCTGAATCGAGATTTGTTTTTGCCCTTTATCGAGTTGATCAAAGACCAGATGGAAGTGTGGGAGTTAACCAGCCCGACGGATTACCGCCAAGACAGGCTGGCCGGTAGCCAAATATACTTCAGCCCCGTAAACGCTGACAGCCGCAGTGCGATGAATGCCGTATGGGACGATTTGGCAGGCGGTGCAGGGGAGCCTTTGACCTTGCGCGTTAAGGGCCGCGACGTGGTGATCCCCGCGTTTCGCAATGCAGTGGCCCGGTCGGGGTTTCATGATCTGTGCGGACGCGCATTGGGGGCCGGTGATTATCTCGCGCTGGCCGAAGCGGTGCGTGTTTTGTTGCTTGATGATATTCCGACGCTGGGGCGCAGCAATTTCAACGAAGCAAAACGTTTTGTGACCCTGATCGACGCGCTTTATGAGGCGCGTGTGCGCCTGATTTGCTCTGCCGCTGCCCAACCCGAGATGCTGTACCTAGAAGGCGAAGGCAGTTTTGAGTTTGAGCGCACAGCTTCGCGTCTACACGAGATGCAAGCAGAGGGCTGGGGTCTTTGATCACCGGCTAACTGCAACTTAAGCGTTTTCTCGCAAGATGTTGCCAGCCAGATAAAGCGATCCGCAAATAAGAATCCGTGCTGTGGGATCGTCTTGGACAATTTGTGCAACAGCGCTCTGCACATCTTGTGCCACTTCTGCATTGATACCTTCGGACTTAGCCGCTTCGGCGGTGGTCGCCGCGGGCAAAGTATTTGCCTCACCTGGAATTGAGACCGCAAAAAGCGTCGTCGTATGCGGCGTAAGAGGACGCAGGTAACCACCGATGTCCTTTGTGTTGAGCATTCCACAAATCATGTAGGTCGCTCGCTTGGGCAGCTCAGATAGATGGGCGGCAAGAGCCTTGCCTGCCGCTGGATTGTGACCGCCATCCAGCCAAACTTCCGCTGCGCCTGCCGCATCAATTAGCGGGCCGCTCCGCAATCGCTGCATGCGTGCTGGCCAAAAGGCAGTTGTAACGGCTGCCTCACAGGCATCCGCATTCAAACCAAGGTGCCGGAGGGCGGTCAACGCAGCGCCAGCATTCTGCACCTGATGCGCACCGGGCAGATTGGGCATAGGCAGATCCAAAAGACCTGTTTCGTCTTGGTAGACCATGCGCCCAGCCTCGCGGTTGATATGCCACTGCTGACCATAAGCCGACAAGGGTGCGCCATGCCGAGTAGCGATCTGTTCGATAACTTCCAGTGCCACCTCTTCTTGTGGGCCGACAATGCAAGGCACGCGCCGCTTGATAATACCGGCTTTTTCACCTGCGATTTCGGGCAATGTGTTTCCCAAAAACTGTTGGTGGTCGATAGAGATCGGCGTGATGACACACAGCGCCGGCGTATCGATCACATTGGTCGCATCCAGCCTACCGCCCAACCCGACTTCCAGCAAAGTGTAATCGGCTGGGGTCCGGGCAAAGGCGAGGATCGCGGCACAGGTTGTAATCTCAAAATAGGTAATGTTTTTGCCGCCATTCGCAGCATAACATTCATCCAGCACGGCGGTCAGTGTGCTCTCCGAAATAAGCTCACTTGCGACACGAATACGCTCATGAAACCGGGCCAAGTGCGGCGAGGTATAGGCGTGCACCTTGTGGCCAGCCGCTTCTAGGCCCGCGCGGATCATGGCCTGGGTTGATCCCTTGCCGTTGGTTCCTGCGATGTGAATCACAGGCGGCAGATCGTTCTGTGGATTGCCCAAATCTTCGAGCAGACTCCACATCCGGTCCAGCGTGAAATCGATCACTTTGGGGTGCAGCGCCATCATCCGCTCAAGGATGACATCCGAGGTGGCCGCGTTCATTTTTCGGGCACAGTTTGCGCTGCTTCATCGGGCGAAAGGCCGTGCGGCACATCACCACCTTCGGACGGCGCAGGCAAATCACCACGCACCGCAGGTGGCAATCCCATCAGCATCCGAACAATCGAGATCAACTCATCTCTCATCTTCAGTCGGGTCGTCACGCGATCAAGCATACCATGATCCAGCAAATATTCCGCGCGCTGGAAACCCTCAGGCAGCTTTTCACGGATCGTCTGTTCGATCACACGCGGCCCGGCAAAGCAAATCAACGCGTTTGGTTCGGCGATGTGCACATCGCCCAACATCGCATAGCTCGCGGTCACGCCACCTGAGGTCGGGTGGGTCAACACCACAATATAGGGCAGCCCTGCCTCTTTGAGCATCTGAATCGCAACTGTCGTGCGGGGCATCTGCATCAAAGACAAGATACCTTCCTGCATGCGCGCGCCGCCAGCGGCAGAGAACAAAATCAACGGACGCTTAAGCTTTACCGCCTCTTCAGCGGCAGCAACGATCGCGTTGCCCACGTACATCCCCATAGAGCCCGCCATAAAACCAAAGTCCTGAGCGGCGGCAACAATCGGCGTGCGGCCCATTTCCCCGCTGGCAACAAGCATTGCCTCGGCTTCGCCGGTGGTTTTTTGCGCGGTTTTCAGGCGGTCGGGGTATTTCTTTTGGTCGCGAAAGTTCAGCGGATCAGCAGTCGGTGCAGGCACCTTGATCTCAGCAAAAATCCCACCATCAAAAAGGGCAGTGAATCTGTCACGCGGCGTGATCCCCATGTGATGCCCACAGCTGGTGCACACATTAAGGTTTTCGCTGATTTCGCGGTGAAACAGCATCGTCCCGCATTCGTCACATTTGGTCCACAGATTCTCAGGCGTTTCACGGCGCGAAAAGATCGAGTTGATCCGAGGTCGGACGTAGTTCGAAATCCAGTTCATGGGCAGACCTATTTGGGCAATATCGCTTACTGAGATAAGGCGCGCCGAAGGGAAATGCAATCAGCGCCGCAAGGCCAAGCGCGCAGCCAGCCAAGACACAAACATCATCGCAAAGTCGACAGGCAGCCAAGCCCCCAACATTTCGGCGTCTTCAAGACCAAACGGCGCAAGATAAAGCGCCAACCCAGAGAGTTGATCTGGCATAGAAACGATCAAAATCGCTGAGACATTATTGCAAAAGTGAACCGCAATCGCGGGACCAATAGATCCTGCGCGGGCCGTTAGGTCCGCCATAAGCAACCCGAAAACCCCAGCCCAAATGGCAATTGTCAGGGCGTTCTCACCGGCCGCTGCGGGGATGTAGTGGCCCAAGCCAAATAGAAGCGATGGCAGCACCATCCACATCCAAGGCGTACGGTACCGCGCGGCAAGTTGCTGTTGAATATACCCTCGAAAGAACACCTCTTCGCCGCTGACCTGCACCAGCACAGCCAGCAAAGACAGCGGTAAAAACAGCGCCCAGCGGCCGAATGGCATGTTGGGGACCAGTGGACCACCCATGTCCCATGGCGGCAGGATTGCAACAACCAACCCTAAAGCGATCAGCATCACTGTGACTGTGAAAAACTGTGGGATGGCGACGGTGAGGGGGCCAAAGAGGCTAAGTGCAGAGCGGCGGTGCAAAATGCGTACCACAATGGCAGGGCTGATCAGCATCATCACAAAACTAAACAGCGTTAGGTACATCGACAGAACCGTCCGGCCGGTTTCGATATCTCTGACCAAGTTGGGAACCGAGCCTGCGATTGAGAACATCACTTGAAAAAATAGCAAACTCAACGCCGCATAAATCGCAGCAAACATCACTAAGCCAACAGCAAACCGCCAGAGCTCGCTTTTTTCACGCGCTGGCTCATAAAACAGAATGTGGGCGGGGTATGTGAAGAAAAGGCTCATTCTTTTTCGGGCGGTGCTTCAATTGAACGCGATGTGGGGCGTTGTCCTCGCGGAACATCCAACCCCGTTTGGCGCAACAATTCTGCCGCACCAGACAGATGGCCTCCCACGGTGCGCAGCAAACTCAGCAGGATCGCCTTGTCATCCTCCAGCACCGATCGGAACTGATCCGCACCCACCCTAAGGAATGTGGTGTCCTCTACCGTCGTCAGGTTCAACTGGCGTGGCTCATTGAGGATAATCGCCAGATCACCAATCAACCGTCCCGGTTCAACGGTTGAAATAAGCTGCACCGCACCTTCTGCATCGATAAACGACAGTTCAGCCAGACCGCTCAAACAGATATAAACCGCATCTGGGGGTTCGCCTTCGGTAAATATCCGCGTGTCCGGTGGAGCTTCAAACCACTGCGCAGCAAAGGCTAACAACCGTTGGCTGCGCGCATCCAAATCGATGAACAAAGGGTTACTTTGGATGATCGATAGCTTGCGACCCAAATCACTCGCGACACCGTCGTCACGGTCAGCATCCCTCGGTGTCTCTACACCTTCTAGACGGCCGTTGGTGATCTCAACAAACAAATCAAAGCTGTCGGGATCATCAAAATGATCATCCAAATAGATCTGGGTTGTTTCAGGCAAAAGCTTGTGAAGGCGGTTACGAATTTCTGCGTGATCATCGGTATCTTGACTGGCCAGCGGTTGGTTAAAGACCAGTAGATCAGGACGCTTGATCCCTGCCCGACTGAACGCTGCGCGTTCCTGAAAGGCCGCTGGAAGATTGCTGCCGCCGATCGTCGCCTGAAAGCCAAAGATGTTCGTCGACACCAACTGCTTAAGATCGTGGCGCTCCAACACTTCCGACACAACATCCTCGATCAGATCAGCCTGCACACCTGCCACCATCGAAATCCGGCCATAAAGCATGTTTTCTAGCAAGGTCAGCCTTGGCAGGTAATTCCTAGGGTCGATGGGAATAAACAAACTCTTTGCACGTTCACGCAGAGCCGGTGCCTCGGTCCGGCGAAGGGCAAGGATCTCTTTTTTGAAGCTTTCTGGAAAAGCTGGGCCAATTTGTTCTGCAGTAAAAGCGAAGGGAACAGTTAGCAGTAACGCAAACTCTTCTTCGGTCAGAGCGCCATCTCCGGACTTGGCGCGGCGCAGCGCGATATCCACCAGCTGTTCATAAAGTCTGTCTTCGATTCCAAGCGCGGTGAACAACGGATGATTGGTACCGTCCTTGCCAAAAGTTTCGTGCAACGTCTCGACAAGCGTCTGGGAGATCGCGATGCCCTGTTCGGCGAGGCCTTGTTCGATGATCATTGACAAGAACCTCTTTTCCCCAGCCAGTGCAGATTGGCTGATTTCCCGACGCGGGGAAGCAAACATCAAGTTGCCGCCCAAGGGTAAGGCTGGGTTAAAGGTCTCTGGATCAAACCGGTACACCGCTTGGTCCAAACCCTCGGCCTTGAGGCGCTCACGTATTTCACCACGGAGCGCCACTAAGCGGCGCGCGAGCTGTGGGTGATCTTCTTGTTCCATCCTAGAATGCAACATGCTGCGGAACATCAGCTCATCGATCCCCATTGCCTGAGCCAACTCAAACCACCAATGATCGACATCATCTTGGCTGCGCAGTCCGGCAAGCTCCGGATCGAGCCATTCAGCATCAAGGCTGTCGAGGCTGTTGCCCGCGCGCCGCGCCTCGATCCCTTCACGATCAAGTTGCTTTGGGTCCCACAAGACGGTCTTTGGGCTGGTTCGGAGCGGCATCAAGAGGTTGTCGCCGATAGTTCCCTTAAAGAGATAAGGCTGCGCATGGGCGTACCCGACCCGCGCAGCAATCACGGCCTGATGCAGCGTCGCCAGATCATATTCACCTATGCGAACAGACCCACGCTGCGGACTGATCTCGCGCGTTAAGACCTCTGCCAATGCGGTGCGTGTTGCCTGATTGGCAACCTTTATCGCAACCTGCGACCCGGCAGGGATGTCCAGCGACAGACCGTCAAGCAATGTGTTACCGTCGTGATCGCGGACAGTGACGTTGCTCAGCGCGATGTCACCTTTCAAATGTGGTGTCTCATCAGGCTGGCCTTCAAAAAGTTCCGCCTCAATCATGCCTTTCGGAGCGAAACGTTCGATCACAACTTCCCAGCGCAAGGCCATATCTTGGGTCTGGTTGTAGTAGGTTAACAGCTCTTTCCAAGGACCGCTTAGATCCTTGTAGGCGGCAAGTGCTGCAACCAAAGCGCCCACTGTAATTTCGCCACGAATGGCAAGGTAACCGCCCACTAAATAGAAGAAAAATGGTGTCAGCTGCGTAATGAAGTTGTTGAGGAACTTCATGAAGAATTTCTTTTGGTAGATCTCAAAACGAATTTGAAACAACCGTCCTAAACGCTGGGTAAAACCCGCTAACCTAAATCGCCAACCGCCGTTTGTGCGCAGATCGGTAATGCCTGCAGCCGTCTCGCCGATTTCGGCGGAAAAGTTTCGGACCTCAACAATGCGTTCTTTGTTCAGCAGGTTAATCTGGCGCTGCAGCATAGGGATGATCCACGCCTGCAACGGAATCAGTGCAATACCAGCAAGGCCAAACCACACCGATTGCATAAACAAAAACGCAACGATGATCAGCATCTGCCCGGCTTGAAACGCCGGTTGCGCCACGGCATCACCCATCAGACCGCCCATTGGTTCAGCTTCAGACGTGACCATGCTGACCAGCTCGCCCTGACTGGTGGTCTGGAAATAACTGCTCGGAAACCGCATCATCCGCGAGATCAGCTGATAGCGAAACCGCCGCAAGAGCCGCTCTGCCAAGATGCCCTTCATGGTGTTGAGGCGCATTTTCATCAACCCGTGCGCAATGACAGCGGCAAGGTATGCCAAACACAAAAGAAGCAGCAACTGCATCTGGGTCATATAATAACCGAAGAACGCAACATTCTCACTCGACGCACCGATGGCGTCGTTAATGATCCGCTTAGGAAGCTCTAGCGTGGCGTACAGAAACGGGAAGGTGAAGATCGTGAAGGCCAGCAAAAATAGCTGGTCGCGTCTGGAGTACTTCCAGATGAAGGCGAAGATGCTTGGTTCCAAGGGTAGGCTTTCTGGAGGGTTCCGGGGTTTTTCCAACCTAAGCGTTCGGACCTCGTGATACAACGCGACGCGCTCAAGACTTGCAGCAAGACCGTCACAGGACTATTCCGGTGCAAATCCAATTGTTCCGGAGAATGCCCCATGGCTATCAACACCCGCTTTGACAAATCCAAACTGCCCAGCCGCCATGTGACCGAAGGGCCCGCACGCGCGCCGCATCGGTCGTATTATTACGCGATGGGCATGACCGAGGAAGAAATCCACCAGCCTTTGGTTGGCGTCGCGACCTGCTGGAACGAAGCTGCCCCGTGCAACATCGCGCTGAGCCGTCAAGCGCAGGCCGTCAAGGAAGGTGTGAAATCCGAACAGGGCACACCGCGTGAATTCACCACCATCACTGTCACGGACGGCATCGCCATGGGCCACGAAGGGATGCGGTCTTCGTTGGCATCCCGCGAGGCGATTGCGGACACGGTTGAACTGACGATGCGCGGCCACTGCTATGACGCGATTGTTGGGCTTGCAGGGTGTGACAAATCCCTGCCCGGCATGATGATGGCAATGATCCGTCTGAATGTACCGTCGGTATTCCTGTATGGTGGATCAATCCTGCCAGGTAAGGCCCCAAAAGGCGCTGCCGTTCCCCAGTCCTTTGCAGACCGCGACTTGACCGTTCAGGATATGTTTGAAGCGGTTGGCAACTACCAATCCGGCACAATGACCGAAGCCGAGCTTGAAATCCTAGAGCGCGTCGCATGCCCTTCTGCAGGGGCCTGTGGCGGCCAGTTTACGGCGAACACCATGGCTTGCGTATCTGAAGCGATCGGCCTCGCGCTGCCAAATTCGTCGGGCATGCCTGCGCCCTATTTGGACCGTGATGAATATGGGCGCGCGTCAGGTGCCGCTGTTATGCACCTGATCGAGAAAAACATCCGCGCCCGCGACATCGTCACGCGCCAATCATTGGAAAACGCAGCACGTATCGTCGCCTGTACTGGTGGATCGACCAACGCAGGACTTCACTTGCCTGCAATGGCTCATGAAGCCGGCATCGATTTCTTCCTTGATGACGTCTGCGAAATTTTCCGCGACACGCCCTATTTCGTCGATATGAAACCGGGCGGGGCGTATGTGGCCAAAGACCTGTATGAGGCTGGCGGTGTCCCTGTTGTAATGAATGAGCTGCGCAAAGCAGGCCTCATCCATCTCGATTGCATGACTGCAACGGGTTATTCCATGGGTGAAGTGCTGGACCAAGTCACCCGCCAAGCGGACGGCAAAGTCATCCACTCTGTTGCGGCCCCTCTCAGCAAAACGGGCGGTGTTGTTGGCCTCAAAGGTAACCTCGCGCCTGAAGGTGCCATCGTTAAAATCGCGGGCATGTCCGACGAGGACATCGTGTTTACTGGCCCCGCGCTTGTGTTTGAATGCGAGCAAGATGCCTTTGAGGCAGTGCAAAACCGCACTTACTCAGAAGGCGACGTATTTGTCATCCGCAACGAAGGGCCCGCAGGCGGCCCCGGCATGCGCGAGATGCTGGCAACGACGGCAGCTTTGTCCGGTCAGGGCATGGGCAAGAAGGTCGCACTAATTACTGACGGACGTTTTTCTGGCGCGACACGCGGATTTTGTGTCGGGCATGTGGGGCCAGAAGCCGCGCATGGCGGACCAATTGCGCTGTTGAAAAATGGTGACCAGATCACTCTCAACGCGATTGAGGGGTCCATTAGCGTGGATCTGACGGATGATGAACTTGCCACGCGCAAAGCTGCTTGGACGGGGGCGCGCGAAACGCTTTATGCCTCTGGTGCTTTGTGGAAATACGCACAATTGGTTGGGCCAACTTATCTGGGTGCGGTGACACATCCTGGCGCAAAATTGGAGCGTCACGACTACATGGACCTTTAATCTGCGGGCCTTCATCCTTTGCATAATCCTGCTTGCAGGCTGCGAGACCACGGGAAACACAGCTTTTCCGGGCCTCGTAGGCTCAACCAAAGGCAAGGCACCCCTGGGTCAGGCATTGATGATGGAAGGGGCGGTCGCACTTGTGCCGCCCCGAGGCTACTGCATCGACCGCAAAAGTTTGAAATCGAACTTTGCGTTACTGGCGCGCTGCGACGTGCTTGGGGCCAATACCAGCAGTAGGAACGCACCATTTGGGTTTATCACTGTCAGTTTCTCAGAAACTGAGACCCCTGATGTGCTGCCGACGCCAAAACAAATCGCCAAGGCAACAAAAGTCAGCGCACCACAGAGCATCCGCTCATCCAAAGATTATACAGTTTTTCAAGCCCGTAGCCCCTCCCCGATTGATGGCATGGACAGCCGGCACTGGCGCAGCGTGGCCCTGATTGGGGGGCATGTGATGAGTGCTGTGCTCTACGGTCCCAAGGCCCAGCGCGCCGTAACTGTTGAAGGGCGTGACATGCTGCGTTCGCTGGTGCAGCGCAGCATTCAAAAGACCCCTGCGCAATAACCGACGTCAAATGCCGCAGTTCAGTTGAATGAAACCAATTCGCTGGATACACTAACCGAACAGGCAAAAAGGCAGCGCAAGATGGCCAAACTCGGCGGTAACTTTCTAGACAAGGCGTTCTATGCCCGTTCCATCGGCAGATGGGCGCGTGCGGCGCGTCTTGCGATGTCAGCGGACCTGCCCAGCCTGCGCAAACAACGGCTGCGCGCGCGCCAGCTCAAGGCGCATCTAGACGGGTTAATTCACATTGCTGATGCGCGGTTGGCCTTGCCGATGATCGGATCCACCAGCTTTCCTAAACCGCATAACGCAGATTGGTCTTGGCGACCTGAGCTGTGGCGTGGGCCTTTGGCCACGCCTGGCATATCGTCGGTACAGACCAAATCTATGTTGGGCAAAGAGATCACGCTATTTCACGACTGCGAAGTCTCAGAGCTGACCCTGCGCCAACTGCGCAATACACGCGAAGCCGATCTTGCTCCGTACGGGCTGCGGATGGATGTGTTTCGTTTTGATGGTTCGTTCCTGTCGTTGGTGATTGATTTGCCGGATGCCGGGGTCACCGGGCTCAAGCGCAATCATCTTTTGCGGATGGATGCCATTGTAGAGCTGGAAAAGCCGCTTGAGATTTTTGCCCGACTTAACATCAAAAACGGGCCCAACACCGAGCAGGTTGTCCGCGAAATGCCGCTGGATCAGAATGCGATCACGGTGGAGTTTGATTTGGCATATTCCAACCTGAATGAACGCCGCGTCGAGGGTGCGTGGATTGACCTGATCTTTGAAGGCCCCGAGATGAACCAGGTTGTCTTACGCGACCTGACATTCTCGCGACGGCCCCGCGCCCAACTTTAGGACACCGCAATGAGTACGCTTGAACTGACCAAAACAAAAATGCGCAACGGTGTCTGGGAAGGCATTGTCCCCGCCTCAGCAGAAAACCGTCCTCGGATCGCAGTGACGCATCTGGGCAAACCCGTCGAGAGCGTAAGCCTCAACCACAGCGCTGAGCAGGCGCACTGGTTAGTCCAAATTCCGATCCCACAAGAAGCGATTGCCGATGGCATTCAGACCCTGCTGATTCAAGATCAGGCCAGACAAGAGCAAATCGGCAGCATCACATTGATGGCCGGCGAGGCTTTGGGCGACGACATGCGCGCTGAAATTAACCTTTTGCGCGACGAATTGGACATGCTCAAGCGCGCCTTTCGCCGCCATTGTCTGGAGACAATGTAAGCCAACCTGCTCTGTAGATTTGCTTCAAAAAGGGTGATGAATTGTTCAGTAGACCTGGGTTGTTCCGCGATTGTAGTATCTAACCCAGCAAACCAATCATTTCTTCAACTCGGCTGCCCATCCGGTTCGATCAAATTGAGTCGAAACGAAAAAGGCCCGCCATCGCTGACGGGCCTTTCTGTCTATATTAACAACGCTGCTTAGTCGTTGGGGCCAAGCGCGGAAAGGCCAGTGAGGATATCGATGGCATAGGCCAGTTGATAATCCTCTTCGCGCAGTGCCGCGGCTGTGTCGGCCTTGGCACGGTCGGCTTCAATCTGCTTGATCTCGTCCTCGCTCAGGCTGTCGTTGTTCAAGCTTCCGCGCAGATCTGCTTCCGAGCGTGAGCGACGTGGTGCTTCATCAGTTTCTTCGTCTTCAGCACGGCGACGGGGCTGAACCACAACAATGTCAGGTGACACACCCAGCGCCTGGATCGACCGACCCGATGGCGTGTAATACCGCGCTGTGGTCAGGCGCATCGCACCTTCACCGCGCAATGGCATGACCGTCTGGACCGACCCTTTGCCAAAGCTCTTAGTGCCCACGACCACCGCACGGCGGTGATCTTGCAACGCACCAGCAACAATCTCGGACGCTGAGGCAGAGCCCCCGTTAATCAGCACCACAATCGGCTTGCCGCCAGTCAGGTCGCCCGGTTTGGCGTTGAAACGCTCGCCATCGGCCACATCGCGTCCCCGCGTACTGACGATCTCGCCTTCTTCAAGGAACGCATCCGACACAGCAATCGCTTGGTTCAGCAAGCCGCCGGGGTTGTTGCGCAAATCGATGACAAAACCGTTTACCTTGTCCATCCCGCCGGCTTCCTCGACCAATTTTTCGAGGTTTTCTTTCATTTTCGGATAGGTCTGTTCGTTGAACGTCGTCAGGCGCAGCACGACCGTGTCGCCTTCGGTACGTGCACGTACCGCTGTCAGCTCAATGGTGTCACGGATGATTGAGACATCAAATGGCTCCGACTCGCCTTCGCGCACGACGGTGATAATGATCTCAGACCCAACCGGGCCACGCATCAGTTCAACCGCGTCATCAAGCGTCAGACCCAGCAGGCTTTCGCCATCAACATGTGTGATAAAATCGCCAGACTCGATCCCCGCTTCGTCGGCGGGCGTGCCGTCGATGGGTGAGATGACTTTAACAAAGCCCTCATCTTGCGAAACTTCGATACCCAAACCACCAAATTCGCCACGCGTCTGTTCGCGCATTTTCAACGCGTCTTTGGGCGACAAATAGCTCGAATGTGGATCCAGCGACGTCAGCATGCCCTGAATAGCGGCTTCGACCAGCTCGCCGGGCTCTACTTCTTCAACGTATTGTGCGCGAATACGCTCAAAGATATCGCCAAAAAGGTCTAGTTGTTCATAAACATTGGAGGTCTTTGCAGACTCCTGTGCAAGCAGAGGCCCTGCGATCTGCGTTGTCGCCAACACGCCGGCAACGGTGCCGCCCAGTGCTGCCATCACGAATTTCTTCATCTGCTATCCATCCTTGCCGATTTTAAACCAATCCTCGGGGTTCTGAGGAATATTGTTCTTTCTAACTTCCATATAGAGCGTTTCTGGCCGCTCTGTACCAGCATCATCACCATCTGTTGACAATTCACCGCTCAATGAGCCTTCGGGGCCACCCATGAGACCCACAGGGGTCCCCGATGCCAGCACCTGGCCCGCTTCGCCATAGATCACATCCATACCCGCCAGCACAAACAGTGTATCCGACTGTGGCTCAAGGATCATGACGTTTCCAAAGTCGAGCAGCGGCCCGGAATAGCGGATCGTGGCGGCGACCGGCGTTGTGACAATCGCACGGGGCCGCGTTGCAATCAGAACCCCAGGGCGAACTACGCCCGCGGCATCTGCTTCGCCTGACCGGCGTAGGATCAGCCCTTGGACTGGCAGCGGCAGGCTGCCCGCTTCGGCCTCGATTGAGAGCGGCGTTTCAACGGATAGGTTTTCTTCAGAGACAATCTCAGAGAGACCGCTTGCAAACCCGTCGAGCGTTTCGGTGGATGCAATCAAGATCGCGGTCCGGACAGGGTCAGCGGTAAAGCGGCTCGGCAGGTCAGTGCGGTTTGCCATCGCTTGATTGAGTGCGGCGCGCGCCTCTTGCAACTGCCGCAACCCATCGCTGAGCCTGTTGGCCGCGTCGGTCTGCAACATCTGTAAAGTTTGCACATCTTCGAGGTCTTGGCGCAGCTGATCAGCACGCTGATTGAGCGCTGGCGTCAATTCAGCCAGCAGCATCCCTGCGCGCGCAGTCCCCGTCGGACCTTGGGGATGCAACAGCGCCGTTGGTGTTCCGGTTGTTCCAATGCTTTGTAGAACGGCCAGTAATTGAGCCACTTCGGTATCACGGGTCTGCAACCGCGCGCTTAGCTGAGCCTCGCGAATTGCGACTTCGCGCAGGCCGGTTCGCATGGCACCAAGTCCGGTTTCGAATGCCTGAATTGTTTCGGTCAACGCCTTGACCCGGTTCCGCGCGCCCTCTGCTGCATCAAGTTGAATTGCCGCATCGCTCACCAACGCCATTGCGGCGCGGGCCTCTGACGCGGGATCAGATTGCGCTGCCAGCGGCGTGGCTGCCAACAGATAACTACATAGCAGAACAATGTGGCGGATCATGAAAGCAGGTTCTCTCCGGTCATTTCCGCAGGTTGATCAAGCCCCATGAGCGCCAGCACTGTTGGTGCCAGGTCAGCCAGCCGACCATTTCGCAGCACGGCCCCGTCCGGCCCACCGACCACCGCGACAGGCACCAAGTTAAGCGTATGGGCCGTGTGTGGTCCGCCTGTTTCAGGATCAATCATCATTTCGCAATTGCCATGATCCGCGGTTACGATCATTGCCCCTCCGGCTTGTTTAAGGGCCTCAACCACGGCACCCAACCCAGTATCGACAGCCTCACAAGCAGCGATAGCAGCATCCAGATCGCCTGTATGGCCGACCATATCGGGGTTGGCGTAGTTGACGACGATCAAATCATAACCGGCACCAATCGCTTCAACGAATTTCTCGGTAACCTGGACTGAGGACATTTCTGGCTGCATATCATACGTTGCCACGTCAGGGGATTTGGGCATGAACCTATCCTCACCCTGCACAGGAGCTTCTTCGCCGCCGTTCAAAAAGAAGGTCACATGCGGATACTTCTCAGTCTCAGCCAACCGGAACTGACGCAACCCTTTCGCCGCAACCCATGCGCCTAAGGTGTTCACGATCTCAGGCTTTGGGTACATCACAGTCATATATGCGGCATGGCTCTCGGAGTATTCCGCCATGCCCATTAATGCGGCCCATTCTATCTTGGCTCCCCGGTCGAAACTGTCGAATTTGGGCGCACCAATGGCTGCCATAACTTCGCGGGCGCGGTCGGCTCGAAAGTTTAGACAGAAAAATCCGTCGCCATCGCGTGCTCCAGCGTAGTCGCCAATCACGGATGCAGGGACAAATTCATCGGTTTTACCGTCAGCGTAGGACGCAGCAATTGCGTCTTGCGCGGTTGCTGCGTTGTTTCCCTTCCCGCGAATGATTGCATCATAAGCGCTTGATACACGGTCCCAGCGGTTGTCGCGGTCCAATGCAAAATACCGCCCCGTGACAGACACAACCCGGACCTTTGTTGGCAACGCCTCTTCCAGTGTTTTCAGGTAAGTTTGTGCAGATTTCGGGGAAACATCGCGCCCATCAGTCAATGCATGGATCACAACAGGCAAGCCGGCTGCATCCAGCGCCTTAGCCGCAGCAATCATATGAGAGATATGGCCATGAACACCCCCGTCCGACACAACGCCCATTAGATGCGCCGTGCCGCCACTCGATTTGAGCGCATCAATAAATGCGCGCAGGGGCGGATGATCCGCAAATCTGTCTTCTTCGATCTCAAGGTCAATCTGGCCCAGATCCATTGCGACCACACGACCGGCACCAATATTAGTATGGCCCACTTCGGAGTTACCCATCTGTCCGCGCGGCAGTCCCACGTCCGGGCCGTGGGTAATCAACGTCGCGTTTGGAGAGCCGGCCATAATGGCATCGATAACCGGGGTACGCGCCAGCAACGGCGCATTGCCTTCCGAAGTATTGCTCAAACCCCACCCATCAAGGATGCATAAGACGACAGGCTTTGGGATGGGCATTTTGGGCAGGCTCCTGACGATGGGTCAAGGGCCTTTTAGCCAAAGGGGCGGTTGGGGTGAACCTCTTTCGCCGACAGCGCAAAAATATGCTGCAAAAGTGGTAAAGAATTGTCCCCAAGGCTTCGGCGCACTGACGCGCAACCGAAGGAGTGCATCGTAACAACTATCCGCATTCTTAACCAAAATAGGAAAAGAACGTGGTCGATAACGAAGTCATCAACCGGATTGCCATTGCGCGCTCCCCACCTTGGGGAGAAAAAAACTTAGCACAAAAACGAACCATTAAAATTCATTGAATATGCTTAATATTTTCTCAGGATAGGCGGATTGTCGCAAGGTTCAGGTGTGTCCCCCGCCGACGCGCAAGCGTTAAGCGCGCGGGAATTGCACGAATATTTGGCTGGATACCCTATTTGAGGTATAGAGAATTTTCGAGATTCCCGCCCTAAAATACGGATTTCCCGCATGCCTAGAACCGAATCGAAATTAGTCGCGAATGACGGGCCTCATCACGACCGATTGGTCGAAAGCATCTATAGAATTGCTCTACAACCACAGACCTATGACAGCTTCATGGGAGAGTGGGATGCCTACATTTCTGAGCAGTTGGCTGAGTTGGCGACATTGCGGAAAGCTGATACGACTCAAGCAGAGGCGCTAAATCGTCCCGAAATTACTGCGCATTTTGAAATCGCAGAGCAACTTCTCGATCAGATCGGCCGCCCTGACCCAAGGACCGGCGGCACCACGTCAAGCAAAGCGCGCAATTTCCAGATCCTTGTCGACACCAAAGGCCAACTTGTTTGGACAACTGCTGCTGCAACTGAGCTTTTTGCCCTCCCACATCAGGCCAGTATTGATGATTTGGCCTTGGAGTCGGAGCAAGCTGAGCGGCTGTATGAGATGGCCGCAGCACTCGAAGACCCAGCAACCGGCAAGCAGATAGGCCCCTTGGTGATCCATGCCAACGCAAAGGGACGCAAAGGCCAACGTCAGCATCTTGTAGCGCAAGTTATGACCGATCCGCCAGGGGACGCCGTGTTGATCATTACAAAGGTTGCCCCCGAATGGCCCCCTGCGATGACGAGGATGCTTCGGGAAGGATATGCGCTCAGCCCGACCGAAATCGAGATTTGTGAACAGATTGCGGACGGACGTGGTGCTGGGGATATTGCTGAACTGCGTGGCAACGCCGTTTCGACGGTCCGCACGCAGATCAAGAGCATCATGGCCAAAACCCACAGCAACGCTCAATCAGAACTAGTCCGCCTGATGCACTCAATCATGCGCGTGGCCGAACAGAACCCTGATGCGACGGAGAGCCAAGGTTCTAATGCGCAGCGGGTCAGCGCCATTGTGTTGCCCGGACGCACGATGCCGGTGGACCATTTTGGCAATCCAGACGGATATCCTGTGATCTTTCTACATGGGATGTTGGATGGCACGGCGCTCAGCAAAGCCATGCAGGAAGAGATTGAACGCAACAACCTGCACCTGATTTGTCCGATCCGCCCGTATTTTGGCAATGCCGCCGGCCGCGCAGATACACCTGAGAATGCTCCTGAACGATATGCCCAAGACCTTGGCCAAATGATCACACATATGCAGCTAGAACAGCCCATTCTGTTGGGCCACATGGCTGGCTCTATTTACGCAAATGCCGCAGCCAGCACCTTGCCGCAGGGAACATTTCGCGCAATCCTGAACGTATCTGGAGGGGTGCCAATTCTCTCCATTCAGCAGTTCGCGACGATGTCAAAGCGCCAACGGCTTGTAGCCTACACCTCAAGGTTCACACCGGCGATCTTGCCCTTTGTCTTGCGCGCGGGCGTCAGCCAAATCGACAACGGTGGCGGGCCGCAATTCCTTCATTCGCTCTATGAAAGCGCCCCGGATGATCTGGCGATGACCCGCGACCCTGAAACCCGCGATCTGGTCCTGTCGGGTTACCGTTTTGCAACCCAGCAGGGACACCGCGCTTTTGAGGCTGATGGTAAGAATGTGGTGAAAGACTGGACGCATCTTGTGACGGGCCATGACGTCCCAATCCACTTGCTACACGGTGAAAGTGATCCGGTTGTGAGTGCATCCTCGGTCCGTGATTTCGCAGCACGTCACGCAGAGAAGGTCACACTGGAAGTCATGGAAAACACAGGCCAGTTGTTATTTTACCGGCATCCCGGTCATCTGGTGCGCGCATTATGTGCCTTGCGTGACGGAGAAAAGCCCGAGACCTATGCGCAGGTTCCGGGTCGGTGAATTGGGCGGCCGATCCTATGGTGATTTTGAAACCAACGGAGCCAAAGACATGATCACATTCACTGCCCTACCCACCGCTACTGTGCGCGCTTACCAGTCCGGCGCTCCCGACGCCCACGGTCAGCCGCCCGAAAACCATGTGTCCGATGGGGGCGGCAACCCGTGCCGGCATTGCCTGCGCAACATTCCCGCTGGTGCCAAGATGTTGGTGCTCGCGCATAAGCCGTTCGACGGTGTGCATCCTTACGCCGAAACCGGTCCGATCTTTCTATGTGCCGACAGTTGTGCGCGCGGCGGCGGGACGGATCTGCCACAAGTTTTGCAAAGCTCACCGGACTATCTGCTTAAGGGGTATGATGCCACGGACCGCATTGTCTATGGAACCGGGGCGATCACTTTGGCAGGCGATATCCCAACCCGTGCCGAAACAGTTTTCAACGACCCTAGCGTGGCCTATATTCACGTGCGATCTGCCCGTAACAATTGTTATTCCGCACGGATTGACCGCAGTTAAGCACTCCCTCGCTGGCCCTTGCCCCGCACCTCCGCATTGGTCATAACGGGACGGGTAAATGCCCGCTGAGGAACGCCCATGACAGCCCCTGCCCCCGAAACCCGGATCGTGAACACCAACCGCATCGCCTGTGATGGCGGCGAAGGCGCATTGGGGCATCCACGGGTCTGGCTTCAAATCCCGGCAGACAAGGGTTTTGTTGAATGCGGCTACTGCGACTGCAAATTCATCCTTGAGGAATTTGAGGGCAAGGTCTGAGGCAGACTGCCCGTTAAACGGGGGCCTGCGTTTATAACTTTGTATTCTAACCTAACCTTCGACGCGGTGTGGCTTTTGCCAAAAGACTAAAAGCTCAACATGATTGGGATGACCGCCTCGTGTTTCGATCGCATGCGTGTCCAGCTCCACATCACGCAAACCTGCACCCTTTGGATCAAAGACGGTGCTGCGCTTTGGCATCTGGACATGACGGTCCGATCCCGGCGCATTGTCCCTCACTTTCTTTCAGGCCTACGGGTCCACAAGAGCGAAACAGCACTGGCGAGCCCGCCGGGGCCGTGGCAAAAGGGGGCATTCCAAAGGAGAACGCGTCATGAGTTTCGGCAAAGGCCACCATCTGCATCTGATCGACGGCTCGGCGTTTATCTTTCGCGCCTACCATGCCTTGCCGCCTTTGACGCGCAAATCTGACGGGCTTCCGATTGGGGCTGTTTCGGGCTTTTGTAACATGTTGCAGCGCTATGTGGATGGCAACATTGGCAGTGATGTCACCCATGTGGCAGTGATCTTTGACAAAGGCAGTCACACGTTTCGAAACGAAATGTACGACCTCTACAAAGCCAACCGCGAGGCCATGCCCGAAGACCTGCGTCCGCAAATGCCGCTGACGCGCGCAGCGACCATCGCCTTCAACATCGCCTGTGAGGAAAAGGAAGGCTATGAGGCGGACGACATCATCGCCACCCTTTCGGTTCAAGCGCGTGAGGCCGGGGGGCGCTGCACGATCATTAGTTCGGACAAGGATCTGATGCAGCTGGTCGGTGGCGGGGTCGAAATGTTCGATGCGATGAAGAACAATCATATTGACCGCGACGGTGTATTTGCCAAATTTGGCGTCTATCCGGAACGTGTGGTTGATGTGCAGGCACTTGCGGGTGACAGCGTGGACAACGTGCCGGGCGCACCAGGTATCGGGATTAAGACGGCCGCCTTGCTGATCAACGAATACGGCGATCTGGAAACGCTTCTGGAACGCGCCGGCGAGATCAAGCAGCCCAAACGTCGCGAAACCCTGATCAATAATGTTGAGCAAATCCGGCTGTCGCGTCGGCTGGTGCTCTTGGACGATAAAACACCCTTGGATTTCACGCTGGATGATCTTGAGGTCCGCGATCCCGACCCCGAAAAACTCCTAGCGTTTCTGGCCGAGATGGAATTCCGCACCCTCACCAAACGGGTCGCTGATCAGATGGGGCGCGAGGCCCCTGTTATTGTCGATGCACCAGTCTCTGCGGATGCAGCACTCTTGGCGGATGTGCCATTTGATGCCGCGAACTACGAACAGGTGAGCGATGCCGCCGCGCTGCAAAAATGGATCGACCAGATTTACGAGCGTGGCTATGTCGCCGTGGATACAGAAACCACAGGTCTGGATGAGATGATCGCAGATCTGGTGGGCATTTCACTCGCCGTTGAGGCGGGCACCGCGTGTTATATCCCGCTGATTCACAAGGCGAGCCGTGCGGATGATCTTTTTGGCTCGGATGATCTGGCCGAGGGGCAGATGCCCACCGAGGAAGTGTTGCAAATGCTGACCCCGATGTTGGAGGATCCGAGCATCCTCAAGATCGGGCAAAACATGAAGTATGATGCCAAGATATTTGCCCAAATCGGCATCACTGTTGCGCCATTTGATGACACAATGCTAATGTCTTATGCGATGCATGCGGGACTGCATGGCCACGGGATGGACACCCTGTCCGATCGCTATCTGAACCATACCCCAATCCCGATCAAACCTCTGTTGGGGGTCGGCAAATCGGCGATCACCTTTGACAAAGTGCCACTGTCTGATGCCGTCGCCTATGCCGCTGAAGACGCAGATATTACGCTGCGCCTTTGGCAGATGTTCAAGCCGCTACTACACCGCGCACAAACAACCCGTGTTTATGAAACGCTAGAGCGCCCCCTTGTGCCTATCTTGGCCAAGATGGAACGGGCTGGCATCAAGGTTGATCGCGATGCGCTCAGCCGGATGTCCAACGCCTTTGCTCAAAAAATGGCCGGGCTTGAGGATGAAATCTACGGACTCGCCGGGCGCAAATTCAACGTCGGCAGCCCTAAGCAGCTGGGTGAAATCCTCTTTGATGAGATGTCGCTTGAGGGTGGTAAAAAGGGCAAGACGGGGGCCTATGCCACCGGTGCCGACGTGCTTGAAGATTTGGCTACCGAGCATGAGTTGCCCGCGCGTGTGCTGGACTGGCGCCAGCTTAGCAAATTGAAATCAACCTATACGGACGCGTTACAGGACCACATCAACAAGGACACGGGCCGCGTGCACACGTCCTATTCAATTGCAGGTGCCAGCACCGGGCGATTGGCCTCCACCGATCCAAACTTGCAAAACATCCCAATCCGCACCGAGGAAGGCCGCCGTATCCGCGAGGCCTTTATCGCAGAACCAGGCAAGGTGCTGGTGGCGCTGGATTACTCCCAGATCGAGCTGCGGATTTTGGCACATATCGCCGATATTCCCGCGCTCAAGGATGCGTTCAAGAAAGGTCATGACATCCATGCCATGACCGCTTCCGAGATGTTCGATGTGCCGATGGACGAGATGACGCCAGACATCCGCCGCCGCGCCAAGGCGATTAACTTTGGCGTGATCTACGGCATTTCCGGCTTTGGCTTGGCCCGCAACCTGCGCATTCCGCGCAGTGAAGCACAGGGGTTCATCGACCGTTACTTTGAGCGCTTTCCGGGCATTCGGACGTATATGGATGACACCAAGGCCTTTGCCAAAGAACACGGCTACGTCCAGACGTTGTTCGGCCGCAAGATCAACACGCCTGAGATTTCAGCAGGTGGCCCGCGTGCCGGCTTCGCCCAGCGCGCAGCGATCAATGCGCCTATTCAAGGCACGGCAGCCGACGTAATCCGGCGCGCGATGATCCGGATGCCGGATGCCATCGCCGACCTGCCGGCAACGATGCTGTTGCAGGTACATGATGAACTCTTGTTCGAAGTCGAAGCAGGGGCCCAGGACAAACTCATCGCAGCCGCCCGCGACGTGATGGAAAACGCCTGCGACCCAGTGGTAAAGCTGGATGTGAAACTGACTGTGGATGCTGGCACTGGTGCCAATTGGGCGGAGGCACATTGATGACTGAACTACCTGAAGACCTCTCACAAGCCCTCGACGAGACCAGCGCACGCAGCGGGTGGGACGCGTATTCAGAAGAGCTGAAACAGGACGCGCTTGACTGGATTGAGACCGCAAAAACGACAACCGCGCGATCAAAACGGATCGACGATGTCGCACGGCACGCGGGCAAAGGTCTGCCGCCGAGCGCCCTTCAATAAGCAATCATTCCTTGCGTACGAGCGTCATCACCAATCTGCGCGCCAGTGGTGCCACAATCAGAACAGTAGGGAAGGCGACCATCCAGTTGGGCAACCACGCGCCCAGCCACTGACCGACGAAACCCGTCATCGTGTCAACCGTGCGGTAGGTGACAATACCCGAGACCATGAGCGACATTAGCCCTGACAGGATGAATCCAAAAAGGACTGTGGCATAGCGCGCCGGAATCATGAGAACTGCATCCAATCCAATGTGTCTTCAGTAGGACCACCGGGATGATATTCGCCAGCGATATACCCGTCATAGCCGCTCGCGCGTATCTCTTCAAATAGGGCGGAAAAATTCACATCTCCCGTACCCGGAGCACTCCGTGTCGGCGTATCGCCAATCTGGATATGCCTGATCAGAGGTGCGTAATCCTGAAAGACCTTAACCGCATCGCCGTGCAGCATTTGCGCGTGATAGCTGTCAAACTGCAGGCCAAGGTTATCCGCATTCACAGATGCGATGATGTCAGCCGCCAGTGCGTAATCATTGAGGAAATAGCCCGGCTTAGCTTCTGTGCACAGCGGTTCAATTGTAAGCGTCAGGCCCTTTGGCGCAGCTTTTGTAGCCCAGCGCAAATTGTCGATCATTGCTGCCAGCGCGCTTGCGCCGGTGGCCTTTCCAGACATCACATGCAGAAACGAGACATTCAGCGCCTCGACGTATCGAAACGATCGGCGCATGTCGTATTGAAAACGATCTTTGCCATCTACGATTGCGGCATAGCCTTCGGGGGCACCGGTATAGCTGGGCGGCGGCGCATTCATCAACGTCAGGCGCAACCCACAGCGGCGCAACGCGTTCTGCGTCTCTTTTGCGGGCATATAATAAGGGGCCAGCACTTCAACCGCGGTAAAGCCAGCGGCAGCGGCAGCATCAAAACGGTCGATATAGGGAAGGTTTGCCCACAACAGGCTCAAGTTCGCAGATGGCGTCATATCAGAGGGTTGTTCCAGATTATCTAAGTATTGAAGTGCAGCAAGATCACCACTTTGCGATGCCACGACTAGCGCGGTTTGATCTCGGGCAACGATCAAGCCAAAATATGCCCTTGTAGTAAATCTGACCGCGACAAAAGCCGGATCAAAAGTGATTGCGCGACCGTCTAGCTCTCAATACGCGGTCAATCTGTTTCATCATATTTTGATATTCTAGCTCTCAGGAGGCAATTCCTCTGAAGGGATGATGCCAAAGAAAGTTCCACCTGACCAAACACCAAACCATCCATCGTGATGCACACCCAAATCTACCAACCGATAAAAGCTCTTGCGATCAATCAGCGCCTCTAGATTGCGCCGGATGTGGATATAGGGCGACGGCTCTCCGGTCTTAGGATCACGCTCCACACGAATGGGGTGATCGGGCCCGGCCCCAGCCACATCTTCCAAATTGGTCACAAACTCCAGCTCTTGCGCCTTCCCCTGCCCGCTTGCGTCGAAATCCACCGCAACAAACGGCGCGTCCTCAACCGTGATGCCTACTTTTTCAACCGGGGTAATCAGAAAGTAAGTGTCGCCCTCGCGCCACAGAATCGATGCAAAAAGTTTGACCAATCCGGGCCTGCCAATCGGTGTGCCCTCATAGAACCATGTGCCGTCACGTTTTATTTGCATGTCGATGTCACCGCAAAACGGTGGGTTCCACGTCTCCAGCGGCGGCATTCCGCGTGTCTTTGCCGCTTTTATCGACTCAGCGAGGCCTGCTGCAGATGGTGTCACGGTTTTTTGTCCGCTCATTGCTTTTGCCATTCCATGGATGCGAGATACACTTACACTGAACGAATATAGCCCGAGGAGCATAAAAGCCATGACCCAAGCCGATGATATGATCGCGCAAATCGAAGCGCTTGGCGAAAAGCTGGCGGAAGCAAAGCAGTCGATCACCGCCCGCTTTATTGGCCAAGAGCGGGTCGTGGACCTGACTTTGACGGCGCTATTGTGTGGCGGGCATGGATTGCTCATTGGCTTGCCGGGCCTTGGCAAGACCCGCCTGGTTGAAACGCTCAGCACGGTCATGGGCCTGGATGGCAAGCGCGTTCAATTCACACCAGACCTCATGCCGGCGGACATTGTGGGCTCTGAGGTTTTGGACACGGCTGCTGATGGTACCCGCGCGTTTCGCTTTGTCGAAGGGCCGGTATTTTGCCAGTTGTTAATGGCGGATGAGATTAACCGAGCCTCACCACGGACCCAATCTGCGCTGCTGCAAGCGATGCAGGAAAAGACCGTCACCGTTGCGGGACAAAACCGGGCTTTGGGTGTGCCGTTTCACGTATTGGCTACGCAGAACCCGATCGAACAAGAAGGCACCTACCCCCTGCCCGAAGCACAGTTGGACCGCTTCTTGGTGCAAATCGACGTGCCCTATCCCGACCGTGACACCGAGCGTGACATTTTGATCGCTACAACCGGCGAGGCCGAGGCACAATCTGTCGCCGTCTTTACCACTGGCGAGCTGTTGGATGCCCAGCGTCTGCTCCGGCGTATGCCGGTTGGCGATTCCGTGGTTGAGATGATACTGGATCTGGTGCGCGCCTTCCGCCCCGATGAACCTGACGCATCTGCCCAAGTCCGCGAGACAGTTGCTTGGGGTCCAGGCCCCCGCGCGGCGCAAGCGTTGATGCTGGCGGTGCGCGCGCGCGCCCTGCTAGATGGTCGCTTGGCCCCATCGGCCGAAGATGTCATCGACATGGCGCGGCCAGTCCTAAGCCACCGAATGGCGCTAAACTTTGCCGCGCGTGCACGGGGCGACAGCCTGCAAGGCCTGATCGATAGCACAGCGGCCAATCTGTCCGGGTCTAAGGCTGCCGCGTGATCAACCCTAAATCCCTTCGCGCTGATTCTGAGGCGCAGGCCGCTCGGTTGCCCGCGCTGTTGGCACGTGCGGACCATCTGGCCGGTGCCGTTCTTTTGGGAGAACACGGCAGACGGCGTGCGGGGATGGGCGACGATTTTTGGCAATACCGCCCTGCCCAAGTAGGCGACAGCCGCCGGTCAATAGACCACCGTCGCTCTGCCATGGGCGACACGGAATTTGTACGTGAACGCGAATGGCAAATCGCGCAATCGGTCATGCTTTGGGTGGATCAGGGCGCGTCCATGCGTTTTACTTCCGACCCCACGTTGCCACAAAAAGCAGATCGGGCACGGCTCTTGGGCTTGGCCCTTGCGATCCTTTTGAACAAGGGCGGCGAACGCGTTGGGCTGACTGGCACCGATTTACCACCGCGGTCAGGTCGCGCGCAGATCCTGCGTCTGGCCGATCTTTTTTGCAACGATGACCCAACGGATTATGCCCCGCCGGAACACCGCGCGATGATTCCCCATGCCCGCGCAGTATTTATCTCAGATTTCATGGGCGATATCTCTGCCGTCCAAATGGCGCTGACCAAGGCCGCAGACCGCGGTGTTCGTGGTATTTTATGTCACGTGCTTGACCCGACGGAAGAAGCATTTCCCTTCGCGGGCCGCACAATTTTTGAAAGCGTGGGCGGCACGATCAGCCATGAAACGCTGAAAGCAAACGATTTGCGCGACCGCTATTTGGAACGCCTTTCTGAGCGCAAGGCAGAATTGCAAGCGCTGTGCGCGCTCACCGGTTGGCGCTATGGATTGCATCATACAGACAGCTCCGCACAATCGGGTCTGTTGTGGCTTTATGGTGCACTAGATGCGCGCGCGGGGGTGGCAGCATGATGATCCTAGGCGGCATTGGGTTTACCGCACCCTGGCTTTTACTCGCCTTGTTTGCGCTGCCAATCCTTTGGTTGATCCTTCGGGCTGTTCCGCCTGCACCCATCCGTCAGCGATTTCCCGGGGTGGCGTTGCTGTTAGGTCTCAAGGACGACGAAAGCGTATCGGACCGCACACCGTGGTGGTTGCTTTTGCTCCGCATGCTGGCAGTCGCCGCGATTATTTTGGGGCTTGCGGGCCCGGTGCTGAACCCAGAGGCCGATCAGGCTGATGGCTCTGGTCCGTTGCTGTTTGTCTTAGATGGTTCATGGGCAGGTGCCACTCGTTGGCCCCAACAGATGGAAACGATCGATGCCCAACTCACCCGCGCCAGCCGTCTAGGACGCACCGTTGGGTTCCTGACGCTGACCAAGCCTGAGGCACCAGTGTTCCAGTCTGCAGATGTTTGGCGCACGCGCCTTGCCGGTCTTGCACCCGCACCGTGGCAGCCCCGCCCTAAGATGCTGGAGCGGGCGCAGGAGGCCTTGGCCGACAGTGGCGATTTCGACACACTTTGGTTCAGTGATACGCTGGCCTTTGACGGGCGCGATGAATTGCTCGCAACCCTTCAAGCCCGCGGATCCGTCGAAGCGTACCAGACGGCGGCCAATGTGCTTGCGATTGCGCCTGCACGTTACGAGGACGGGGCAGTTCAATTGCGCGCACTACGCACTTCAGCAGGCCCAGCTCGAGAGATTGTCATTCAGGCGCAAGGCCGCGATCCTGCTGGCAACGCGCGCATCCTTGCCTCAGCGACCGCAACATTTGACGAAGGTGCGACCGAGGCCGAAACCGCGCTGGCGCTCCCTTCCGAGTTACGCGCACGGATCACCCGGTTTGATATTGCCGGACAACGCTCTGCCGGGGCCACAACTCTTTCCGATGACGGGCTGCGCCGCCGCGAGGTCGCGCTGATTTCCGCGCGCGAGGACCGCGAAGGGCTGCAACTTTTGTCGCCACTGCATTACATTGAGCAGGCTCTTGCACCTACGGCCGACCTGATCGACGGGTCACTCAGTGATGTGCTCCCCGCCAATCCAGATGTTATCGTACTTGCCGACGTCGCTACTTTGTCAGCCGCCGAAGCAGAACCACTTGCCGCGTGGATCGAAGAAGGCGGAATGTTGATACGTTTCGCGGGTCCGAGGGTCGCGGCCAGTGACATCAGCCGCATTGATGAGGCCCCCTTGATGCCTGTTCGTTTGCGCGCCGGAGGCCGGAGCGTCGGTGGAGCCATGAGTTGGGGAGAGCCCAAGGGGCTGGCTCCCTTCTCAAACGCCTCGCCCTTTTCGGGTTTAGCGATCCCCGATGACGTCGTGGTCACCGCCCAAGTTGTTGCCCAACCGGACCCAACGCTGGCCGATCGCGTGATTGCGGCACTCAGTGACGGCACACCGTTGGTTACCCGCAAACCCATCGGTCAGGGCCAAGTCGTGCTTTTCCATGTTACCGCCACGGCGGAATGGTCCACCTTGCCCCTCTCGGGGCTTTTTGTTGAAATGATGGAACGGCTTGCCGTTTCTTCAGCCGCGGCAAGTGCAGATGCACAAAGCCTTGAGGGCACGACATGGACGCCCCAGCGGGTGCTTGACGGTTACGGAGTTCTTTCTGACGCGGGGACGCTGCCGGGCGTGGACGGCGCAGAATTGCTCTCGGCGCCGCCCGGCCCTGCCATCCCGCCCGGCGTCTACAGTTCAGGCGAACGACGGATGGCACGCAATGTCGTATTAGAAGACACACAGCTGGCCCCGGTTAGGTGGCCATCCGATGTCCCCGTGCGCGGTCTTGCGGTCGCACCAGAACAACCCGTTGCCGGTTGGCTTCTGAGCCTTTCGATCTTGTTGTTATTGGCAGATGTCGTGGCCTCACTATCTTTGTCGGGTCGCCTCCTGAAACGCAGCAATGCGGTAGCCACCATCACCCTTGTCCTGCTGACCCAGCCCCAAACGGGCGAGGCCCAAGTTTCCGAAGAAGAAGAATTCGCCATCAATTCTACCTCTGAATTGGTACTGGCCCATGTTCTGACCGGGGATGAAGAATTAGACCGCATCGCTCAGGCTGGGTTAACGGGCCTCAGCGATACGCTGTTTTTCCGCACCTCTATTGAGCCCGCAACACCACTTGCCGTCAATTTGGAGACGGATGAGTTGGCGTTTTTCCCAATCCTTTATTGGCCGGTCACACCCAGCCAACCGCGCCCGTCAGATGAAGCATACGCAAAGCTGAACGACTATTTACGCTCCGGTGGGTTAATCTTGTTTGATACGCGCGATGCGGATATCGCGAAATTTGGCGCATCCAGCCCGAATGGCCGCAAGCTGCGCGATCTTGCTGCTCCGCTGGACATTCCCGCGCTAGAGCCGCTGCCATCTGATCATGTCCTGACCCGAACCTTCTATCTGCTGCAAGACTTCCCCGGCCGCCACAACAGTCGCGATGTTTGGGTAGAGGCGGCACCTCCAAATGCACAACAAATCGAGGGGATGCCCTTTCGCAATCTAAATGATGGTGTGACGCCGGTTGTGATTGGGGGCAATGATTGGGCATCCGCATGGGCCGTGAACCGAGACGGCGGGCCGATGTTGCCCGTTGGGCGTGGGTATACGGGCGAGCGCCAGCGCGAAATTGCCTTTCGGTTTGGCGTTAATCTGGTCATGCACGTGCTGACCGGCAACTATAAATCTGATCAGGTCCACGTGCCTGCACTGCTGGACAGGTTGGGCCAATGACCTCAACAATCGTCTTTGATCCCCTGATCCCGTGGGCTCTTCTGGTCATGGTGGCCGTGATCGCTTTTCTTGGTGTGCTGTTGGCTGTTTTGCGCGGATTGCAGGGTTGGGCATTGCGTGGGCTGGCCACACTTGTGATTCTGGGCGCGCTCGCGGGGCCGTCGTTTCAGCAAGAAGAGCGCGCACCGCTAACTGACATCGTGATGTTGATCGAAGACAACAGCGCCAGCCAAAATCTAGGCACACGCCCCGCACAGATGAGCCGCGCCATTGACGCGCTGAGCGCGCAGATTGACGCCCGTGCCAACACCGAACTGCGCCGCGTTTCTGTCCCTGACGGGCTGAGTGACGCGGGCACAGAACTCATGACCACGCTCAGCGATGCCCTTGCCGAAGAACCCCGCGCCCGGATCGCAGGTATTATCGCACTGAGCGACGGCCGCGTGCATGACGCCAATCGACCAGTTGACCTGCCCGCACCCATGCATCTGCTGCTCACCGGCGAGCAAACCGATTGGGACCGCCGGCTGTCGATCAGCAACGCGCCTGCCTTCGCCATCATCGGGGAACCGGTCACGCTGACCTTGCGCGTTGATGACCTCGGCGCGACCCCAAACGACGACAAATTGGCCGAGCTCGATATCTCTGTTGATGGCGACGATCCGCAGCGGTTCCGCGTGCCCATTGGTGAGGACATGGAAATCCCGGTAACTCTGCCTCATGGCGGTCGCAACGTTATCCGTTTTGCACTCCCTCAAGCCGAAGGGGAACTGACGGATCGAAACAACGCTGCCGTGATCCAAATCAATGGCGTGCGTGACCGTTTGCGCGTGCTTCTTGTGAGTGGAGAGCCGCACCCTGGTGGGCGGACTTGGCGCAACCTTTTGAAATCCGACAGCTCCGTTGATCTTGTCCATTTCACCATTCTGCGGCCTCCGGAAAAACAGGACGGCGTGCCAGTTTCCGAACTTTCATTGATCGCTTTCCCGACCCGGGAACTTTTCATGGACAAGATTGACGATTTTGATCTGATCATCTTTGACCGGTACAAAAGGCGCGGCATCCTGCCATCGCTCTATCTTGAAAACGTTGCCAATTATGTGCGCAACGGCGGAGCGGTGCTGGTTGCTGCGGGACCAGATTTCGCAAGTGCGGACAGCCTGTACCGAACCCCTCTGGGTGCAGTGCTTCCCGCCACACCAACTGCACGTGTCCTCGAAGAGCCTTACTTGCCCGTTGTGACAGATTTAGGTGACCGTCACCCCGTGACAACAGGCTTGCCCACCGGCGGGGATTGGGGCCGGTGGTTGCGCCAGATTGACCTGAGTGATGCGAAAGGCAGCGTTGTCATGTCTGGGATTGATGACCGTCCATTGCTGGTGCTGGACCGCGTTGGCGAAGGGCGTGTTGCTCTGCTTGGGTCTGATCATGCGTGGTTATGGAATCGCGGCTATGAGGGCGGCGGCCCACAATTGGAATTGCTGCGCCGATTGGCCCATTGGATGATGGGCGAACCTGAGCTGGAAGAAGAAGCGCTCACCGCCACTGCCGAAGGCCAAACCATGCGCATCCAGCGCCGCACACTGGGCGACAACGTTCCTCCGCTGAGCGTCACTGGACCAGATGGCACCGTCATGAACCTCACACTTGAACCCGCCGGCCCGGGTCGGTTTGAGGCCGTGTTTACGGGCCCCGAAATCGGCCTTTACCGGTTGGAGAATGGCGATCAGCTAAGTGTCATCGGTCTTGGCCCTGCGGCACCGCGCGAATTTGTTGAAACGATTGCTGATGGCACGGCGATGGAGCCGGTTTTGGCAGCGGGACGCGGTGGTATTTTGCGGCTTGAGGAAGGCCTGCCGCGCTTGCGTAATGTCCGCGCAGGACGGCCCGCTGCCGGGCGCGGTTGGATCGGTCTGACACCGCGCGCAGCATATGAAACCCGCGATATACGCCAAACGCCAATCTTGCCCAGCTGGCTTGTGCTGCTGCTTAGTGCCGCGCTCATTACCGCGGCTTGGCTCGTTGAGGGTCGCCGTCGTTAATCGAGACGTATCTCAACCTGCGCAGCGCGGCCTTTCGCGTCCACCACGGAAATACGACTAAACCCCAGTCCGGAGATATCCAACATTGCGTTGCGCTGGCGCAACTGCGTCAGAACTGGCACGCCGTTTACCAGCACGGTCATCGGCATCACGCCTGCCCTTAAGCGCAGAGGAATACCGTCGCCAGTGCTACGCAGAATCGCGCCTTCTGGTGGAAAATCCACAATCGGCGCGTCGGGTGCAGGTGTGAATGCAGCTGTCCGGCTGCGAAACCGCTGAAGCGGTGGCGGCAAGGCAGCGGTTGTTACAATAAGCGCGTCAGACGGTGGGTTCGGCAATGGCGTCCGTTTTGAAGCAACACGGCCAAACGCCTCAAACAGAATTGGCGCAGCCAGTTCGCCACCAAAAGCACCCGGCACGGGAGTGCCATCGGGCCGCCCCAACCAAACACCGATCACATGCGCACCGTCATAACCAATCGCCCAAGCATCCCGGTGCCCGTAAGACGTACCGGTTTTGTAAGCCACCTCGCCATCTCGGGCCGCAGTGCCGGCCGGCGGCGTGATCCCTGACAAGATATGACCAACCTGCCAAGCAGCAACGTCGCTGACAAAGCGACGAGTCGACAAACCTTCGCGTCCTAAAGCAGTTGACAACAGAGGGGCTTCGCCACCTTGCGCAAGACCTGCGTAAAGTTGCACCAGCTCTTCGAGGGTCATACCAACGCCGCCCAAAGCGATCGCAAGGCCGGGTTTGCCTCCCGGTAATTTTGGCGCTGTGCCCGCAGCCCGCAATCCGGCCATAAGTCGCGCGGGACCAAGCTCTTGGGTCAGCAAAACCGGTGGGATGTTCAGCGAGAACTTCAACGCCTCTCGG
Source organism: Sulfitobacter sp. SK012 (assembly GCF_003352085.1). Lineage (NCBI taxonomy): Bacteria > Pseudomonadati > Pseudomonadota > Alphaproteobacteria > Rhodobacterales > Roseobacteraceae > Sulfitobacter > Sulfitobacter sp. SK012. The sequence goes on along the minus strand of NZ_CP025804.1, from coordinate 329,474 downwards.
ACAGTCAACTCGCCACGAAATTGGCCATCAAAATTCTGCGGAGCGTATCGGCCAAAACTGACCGGAGCATCGTTGATAAGCGTGTCGGGATGCACCAAACCTTGGTCGAAGGCCAACGCGTAGATGAGCGGCTTTAGCGTGGAGCCGGGGGACCGCGTCGCCCGCGTCATATCCACAAATCCCAACGCACCGCCCTGCGCGCTGTAGTTTGGCGACCCGGCGCGCGCCAACACTTCACCTGTTCGATGATCGGCCACCAAAATCGCCGCAGAAACACCCCGCGGTTGGCCATTAACTGCCCGTTTGGCCAGCGCACTGATTTGGGCCTGCAAGCGGGCGTCAATGGTCACGTCATGGCGCAGCGCACTGGGATCAACAGCGCGCAGATGATCTGCCAAATGAGGGGCAAGGCGCGGATACGGGCGCATCATGCGTGGCACATCCGCTTGGTACATGTGTGCCATGGCACCAACCCGGGCGAGCACGCGTGCGCGCGCGTCACGCGCCGCCAGTGGATGCCGATCAGGCCGCCGCGCTTCCGGGGCTTGGGGCAAGGCGACCAACAGCGCCGCTTCGGCTTGGGATAACCGCAGGGGTTCTTTACCAAACCACGCGAAGGACGCGGCACGTAACCCTTCGACGGGACCGCCATAGGGCGCATGGGCGAGGTAGACCTCTAGGATTTGCGTTTTGGTCAGCCGCCGTTCCATCGCGAGTGCCAGCCGCATCTGGCGCAGCTTTCCTTGCCAGTGCCCGGTTCCTGAATTTTCCAAAAGTCGGGCGGCCTGCATGGTCAATGTCGAACCGCCAGACCGGACCTGACCTTGCCAAAGTGCCTGCCTCGTGGCCCGCAATAGGGCGATTGGATCAACACCTGCATGGGAATAAAACCGCTTGTCCTCATACGCGATCAACATCGCAATAAAGTCGGGATCGGTTTGCGCGAGGCTAAGGGCCAAACGCGTGCGCCCATCCTCAACAGTAAAGCTCCGCAGCAACGATCCATTGCGGTCTCGCACTTCCACCGATGTCTCGATCAACACAGATGGCAACTTGGTCGCATCAACCCAAGTGTCAAACTGATCCCGCAGACCAGCACCCACGCCCAAAATCAGCACTAAAGCAAAGAGGCCATACCGCCTGATCACGGCGTAACCGTCACTGCGCCCGTCTGGGTATTCGCCCGATACTCTGGGCGGTACATATCACCCACCGTCGCCGCAGGATGATGGTAAGAACCCGGCGTCACAGCGCGCACAACATACGACACCACAAAAGGCTCTGTGCCTGAATGGTTCACCGCCGCCACAAACCGGTCCGCACGGAACTCAGCGTTCTCTGCGCTTTTGGGTTCAAGCCAGTCGAGCGCTTTGACATCACCGCCACGGATCAGGTTGGGGTTGTCGATCTCAAACCCACCGGGCAGCGGGTCATCGATAATAAGCCGCGCGCCAAGATCCTCAAATGGGGTGACCTTAAGCACAGTCACCAGCCGTGTGCCGGAAGCAACTGGCCCAGTTATCTCAGCACCGTCCAAGGTGTAATACCGTCGGTCGATGCTATAGCCATAACCGCCTTTCTCAGGCGGAATTTCCAGCACGCCAAAGGTGGTCATCGTGACGTCCATCGCGGCGGTTGAGTTGTTTTGGATACGCACATCTTTTGTCGCACCATCATCGATCTGAGTTACAAAAGGGCCATCAGGAATTTCACCATCCACCAACAGTCCGCTGCTTACTGAGCCGTCATTCAGCGCATGCGCGGCCATCGTGACTTGCGCCGCTTCTTGCGTAGACAGGCGCCGCCTGGACGTGCTGATCTGCTTGGCAATCTGGGCGGTGTTGATGGCTGTGCTGCCTACCTCGGAGGCTAGCGTTAGGAGCGCCGCAGAATCGCGCAACTCACTCCCAAAATCACTCCGCCAGCCCGTGGTCTTAGCGGTGCGTTCCAACAACTCACTTGCACGCACAAACATCCTATCAGCGCGCGAAGGGTCGCCATAGGCCGCAAGCGCACTGCCCAATTGGGCTGCTGCCATCGGCGTTCTAAAATCATTGCCCTTCGTGTCGGCATAATAGCGCAAATCGCTCATGCTCGCCGCACCTGCGCGGGCAAGAACCAACAGCGCGTAGGCAATGTCTTCACCACCATCATCGAAATCAGGTGCATAACTGATCCGATTGCGCAGGTTGTCCATCGCCTGTGACAGGGCGCGAGGTGGCACCTTGTGCCCCTCAGCGTCGGCGCGAAACAGGAAGTCGGTCACGTAAGCATCCAGCCAAAACTCACCAGAGCCCACGCTCCACAACCCAAAAGCGCCGTTGGACGATTGTCGCGCCAGCACCCGGTCAATGCCCGTTGCAATTTTGCGATCTAACTCAGCAGGTGCCCCAAGCCCCGATTCTTCAGCAAGCGAGCTGAGGTATAGCAGCGGCAACGCCGCGGAGGTCACTTGTTCGGTACAGCCATATGGATAGCGGTCCAACTGACGTAGCAGCCCTGGCACATCATACCGTGCGAGCGGTCCGGCGCTGAGAGTAGCAGATGCAGTGCCTTTACGCAGACCCGCGAACACTTCGGTGTCGAAGGTAAAGCTGTCACCAGCTCCTAGGGCAAACTGCCGTGTGATTGCGGTTTCAGGATCATTGTCGCGCACCGGCATTTGCAGTGTCTTGAGCAAAATTTTGCCGTCGGGCGTCGTCAACTCAACCGTAATTTCTTGATCGCCAACTTCACGCGCTCTCAGGGAAATTGGCAGACGCGCCGAGCCTTGGTCCGTCAAAGTGACCGCAATGGGCACATCGCCAAGCACAATCCCTCGCCCGGCGGTTACCTCAAGCTGCATATCACCAGGACTGCCGGTAGCATGGACCAGTTCGAGCAGAAGGCGACTTGTGTCACCGGGGGCCAGATGCCGGGGCAAGGACGCTGTCACAACCACCGGATCGCGCGCCAAGAGGTCTGCGCTGGCGTTCCCAACGCTCCCCTCACTCCACGCGATAGCCATGAGGCGGATGGTGCCGTTGAAGCCTGGCTTTTCGATCACAATCTCAACACGACCATCTGCGCCCACAACCATGGGCCCCGCAAAGAATGCCATCAATTTTTCAGTAGGCGGCGGCGATTGAAGCTGTGCCGCGGATGCCGCGTCACCACCGGATCGGACACTGCCCATCGCACCGTTCAGCCCATCGATCAGCCGCCCATAAAGGTCACGCAATTCGACGCCTAAACGGCGTTGGCCAAAGTAGTGGTCCGACGGATCAGGTGCATCAAAGGCCGTGAGGTTCAAGATGCCAACATCAACTGCCGCAAGTGTGACATAGGCAGTTTGCCCTGGCGTTACGCCGTCAACTTGCACGCTGGCGATAAAGCTGCCGAGCTGACCGTCAACTTCTGCTGGCGTGTCGATCCGGACAGCGAGTTGTTTGGCACCGGGTCGTACCGTGGCATGGGCAAGCCCAAGAGATCGCGCGGGGTTTAATCCTTCTGCCGCATTCATTGGGCGGATCACAGAGGCACTGACATAGGCGCTGCTGCCCCAGTCAGACGTGACCTCAAGCGGGATCAGATTTTCGCCTTTAGCGACAGCAACTGTCTTGCGCGAGATCACGCGGTTGGACAGGACCGATACCAGCGCCACGCCAGCATCCTTTGCCATGATCCGAAGCTCGGCCATATCGCCTTTATCATATGCGGCTTGGTCTAATGAGACTTCAGCCAAATCAGGCGTAGCCGAGCTGTCTCCACCGCCGTACCAACCAGACGAGAATTGCACCGAGGACTGGGCATAAACCGCGCCAACCGTCTCGACGATCAGCTCGTACTGGCCCCAATCCACCGGCAACGACAGCGGCAATGGTGTGGCCCCCAAAGTTGCATCACCGGTCGCGATGCGCGTGCGACGGATCACGGGCTCCCACTCCCAATTGCCGTAGAGCTGATACCATTGATAGCGCTGGTTCACCCGATTGAGCGTCCAGCGCACGGGCATCTCAGTCGTAGCGCCATCTGTCACAGCAATGACATCAAATGCGGCCTCTACCCCTTCGGCCAACGTATCTGCAAAACCCGGTTTGATGCCAATCATTGGCCCTTCTGAGGTAAGGCGCTTAGTCATGCGCCGTTCGACAGGGCGGCCCGACCCTTCGGCAACACGTAGGATCACTTCGGCCTCAAGTGGCGTAGCGGGGGTTTCATCCAGCGCTGGCAATTTGAGCGCGAGGGTGGCGTTGCCGCCAGCGTCCGTTAGCGCGGGATCAAGATAGCTTGTGCGCGTGTCGAACCGTTGATCGTAGGCACCAAAACGGTACCCCTGCCAACCATCAAGCTCGCGGCTGGCGCGCAAACGTACTTCGCCTTCGATTGCCAAATCCGCACCGGGTGCGCCAAAAAGATAGCGTGCAGAAACGCTTAGCGGTGGCGTTTCGCCCAAACGAAGCGGCGCATTCGGCAAGCTAAGGTCAAAGTCGATACGTTCCGGCAGAAAATCCTCAACCAAGACGGTTTGGCTGGCAAGCGGGCCTTGCGAGGGGTCTGCAATAACATCGACGCGCCATGCGCCACGCGGGGCCGAAGCTGCGACGGGCAGCGCAAATACATGGCCGCCTGCTTTGCTATTCTGGCTGAGGCTGCGGCTGTATTCCACGCCATCCGGGCGCTTTAGTACAGCAACAAGCGGCAAGCCGTTCAACGCTTGACCCTTGTCATCCCGCGTTAGTGCCGTGGCAAAGATCGTATCACCCGCGCGGTAAGCTCCCCGGTCGGTGGTCAGAAAGGTATCAATCGGTGGGCTGGGCGGATGCCCTTCGACGCCGCGATCCGACAGGTCGAACGCCGGGTCCGTCAGGGGGATAAACGCGATGTCCTCGTCGCCCCACTCGGCCACCACGAGAGCCGTTGCAGAGGCACCCGTGCCACGGCTAAGTCCTGCGGCAAAACTAGCGAAACCTTCCGCGTCCGTTGTCACCTCCCCGAGCACCGCATTGGCGCGCGAGATCAGCGCCAGTTTCACGTCGCTGCGGGCTTGCGCATCGCTGAGCGAACGCACGGCGACGTGCAATCCATCCACGCCAGACCATGTGCTCAGCCCTAAATCCGTCAATACAAACCACTGCGTCGCCGCGGGGTATTCATAGCGGTCTTGACCGGGAATTGCGGCGCTTAGAGCATAGATTCCCGGCGGCTGGTCTGCCAGCGCATCGCCCAGAGGCAAGCGTGTCGTCATGTCAGCATTCAGCGTATTTTGCACAGTACCGGTACCGGTCCAAATCTCCTCGGCGAGGCTTTCGGCAAAATACTCGTCTTCGTAGGTGTTAAGCGGCTTGCCGAAATAGCTATCTTTGATGGTACGGACCAGATTTCGGTCACTCACCCGACGCAGCTTAAGTTCCACAGTATCCGCATTTACCGTCTCGACCGGCAAACCTGCTGTTGCGCTGCGCGGTAAAACAAAAGCACGCCCTGAAAACCGGACAGAGGGCGTGCGATCCTGAACATAGAGTTTCAGCGCGATGTCCTTGTGCAATGCCTCACCACTGGAAGCGGGCAGACCCTTGCGGAAGGTCACGTTATAACGAGTGCCATGATCCACACCATCAATGCAGATTTGCCGGCCCTCGGCTTGCACAACCAAACCCGCGTCAGGCAATTGCACAAATGGCGCATAATCCAACCCGACCTGCACTAGGTTCTCGGAAAATTCGGCGCAGATGCGTGGGTTGCTGCTGTTATTATCGATACGGTGTTCCGTGATGCGGAACCCATGTTTCGCGACCGCCTCGTCCAATGCCTTCACCAAATCGGGGCGCGGGGACAGGTTCGTTGCAAGACGTAGCGCCGGTACCATGTCACGGCCTCTGCCATTTTCCTCCAGAGCGCGGGCAAGCATATCCAGCGCGACAACCTGTTGGGGGCCATCTGGTGCTCGCAAGTAGGCGTTGATCGCCGCTGGCACGGCCTCGCGGCGCAGCTGACGTATGAAACGGGAGTTGTCATCCGACCTAAGCGAAACCTCGGCCAAGCGCGCCCACAGATCACCTCGGTCCGACAACGCAATCGCAGAACCCGCCGCCCGCGCCGCATCAGAAATGGCATTGCGCGCCTCGGCAATCGCAAGCGCATCCAGAAAGTTGGAAAAATCAATGTCACTCGCGGGGAAGCGGTCCGCATTGGTTTGCACAAAAAGGCGCGCGTTTTGAATGTCGTCCTCGCTCAAGAACGCCAGTTCAGCTTGGCGGGTAGCGGCAAGAGTTATTGCGCTGGGGGCAGTCAAGATTTTGGTGGCAGACAGGGCCCCAACATACGGCTCTTTTTGACTCACTGCGCTTTTTGGAAAACAGGCGTTCTTGAGGGAGTTGAAGGTAAATCCAACACAGGCCTCTTGCGCCGCGCAAGCGCGCGCGCAGGCCTCTCGGGTTGTGTCAAAAAGGTTGCCCAGATCAGATCCGTAGAAATCGACGTCCCGCGCATAGACAAATCGGCTCTCGGGCATCGACGGCTGAGCTGTGACAAGCCCCGGAAGGATCCCCAGAAAGACCAACAAGGTAGAAACCAGACGAACGTAGGGCATGATGAGGATTCCTTTTTGGGGCAATCTTACCGTGGCATGGCCCGGACCATTCAGGCAAGCCCGCGCTTTAAGGGGATATTCACCTCAATGGCCCAAGGATTAGCACAACAGAAAGACCAGCGGAGCGGCAGATGAGTCTCGCAAACAAACTGACCGAGGAACGGCGCAGCCGGCTCGCGGCGGAACGGATGCTGGAGCTGAAACAGGCGGAGCTTTTTGCCGCCAATCGCAAGCTAGGTAAGCATGCGTTGCAGCTGACCAATGAAATCGTTGAGACCCGCGCTGAGGTTGAAACCATCCGAGGCGAGAATAAACGCGTCAAATCTGACCTGACGGTGGCGAATGAAAAGATCGCAGTCGCGGAACGGCGGCTTTGGCACTCAATTGAGACGATCAAGGACGGTTTCGCCTTTTTCAACTCCGATAACGAGATGATCATCGCCAACAAAGCATATGTTGATATTTTTGATGGGCTTGAGGTGATCCAACCGGGCGTTAACTACGTCACGATCCTGCAGGTTATGACCGATGAGGGGATCGTTGATCCCGGCGATCTGACCCTCCTTGACTGGCGCAACATGATGACAGAGCGCCTGCACATGCAACAGCCGGACCCCGTCGTCGTTCGCCTTTGGGATGGTGCCCACATCAGGCTTCTGGATCAGCGCGGATCAGGTGGGGATATGGTCTCTCTTGGCATCAATATCACGTCGTCTGTGCGCTACGAAGAACAGCTCAAAGAGGCGCGCGCGATTGCCGAAAGTGCGAATCGCGCAAAATCTTCGTTCCTCGCAAATATGAGCCACGAAATCCGCACACCGATGAACGGCGTTGTGGGCATGGCCGATGTGCTTGCGGATACGGATCTGTCTGAAGAACAACTTCTCTATGTCGATACGATCAAGAACTCCGGTGAAGCACTTCTCGTGATCATCAATGACGTGCTTGATTATTCCAAAATCGAAGCAAAGAAGCTGGAAATACATCCCGAACCCTTCGATCTTGAACGCGCCATTCAGGAAGTGATGATGTTGCTGCAACCTGCAGCACGTGAAAAGGAACTAGCGCTGCTTTTGGATTATGATCTGTTCCTGCCAAACGAATTGATCGGCGATCCTGGCCGTATTCGGCAAGTCCTGACAAATTTAATGGGCAACGCAGTTAAGTTCACTGCTCAGGGGCACGTTCTGGTGAGGGTCACCGGGATCAGTGATATCGAGACCGGCGATGTGTCCGTGCATATCGCTATTGAAGACACCGGCATTGGCATTCCCGAAGACATGGTCGCGCACATCTTTGGTGAATTTAATCAGGTTGAGAACGAGCGCAATCGGCAGTTTGACGGTACCGGTCTGGGACTGGCCATTTCTCAGCGGTTGATTGACATGATGGGCGGTGAAATGTGGGTCACTTCTGAGGAAGGTGTCGGGTCATGTTTTGGCCTCAAGCTTGGCATGAAGGCTGTAAATGCGATCACGCTGGCACCGCCGCCTTTGCCAGCTGGAGTGCATCAAGCGATGATCATCGATCCTATTGCCGCCAATCGCAAGGTGTTGGAGCGGCAGCTTGACCAACTTGGCCTCAAGGTTATCAGCTGCGCAGGTGCCGAAGACGCCTTGGCCCAGATTGGTCCGCATGTGGATGTCGTATTATGCGAACACATATTGCCCGGCATGGACGGTTTGACGCTTGCGACGCGGCTGCATGAGGGTGGGCACGACGCGCCCTTCATCTTGCTGAGCTCAAACCCCGACCAGGCCGAAAAAGACCCCGCCGGAACATTCGTTTCTGCGATTTTACGCAAACCTCTGCCGCGTCGAGATCTGATCACTGCATTGCAGGGGCTGGGGTCGCACGTGCCGACAGCGGCCATAATCCAACGACAGGTACGTGTCCTTGCCGCCGAAGATAACAAAACCAATCAGCTGGTCTTTCGTAAGATGGTTAAAGACCTCGATATTGAACTTAAGTTCGCCAATAACGGCCATGAGGCGGTCGCGCTTTTCCAAAGCTTTGCGCCAGATATTATTTTTATGGATATCTCAATGCCGAAGATGGACGGCAAAGAAGCGACACGCGCGATCCGCGCGATTGAGCGCAAAAGCGGGACAAGCGTGTCAATCGTCGCGCTAACGGCCCATGCGATGGACGGCGATGATCAGGGAATATTGGCGGCGGGGTTAGATCATTACCTGACCAAGCCCCTACGCAAGCCTGCCATTCTAGAACGCATGGTTGCGGCACAGCCCGAGGGCGCGCGGCCCGTCATAGCACCAGCAGTGGACGATCAACTCGCGAGATAAGGTCGGACAAAAACAGGCATATCAGGTTTAGAGAGTTCTGGCCGATGGGTGTAGCCACCGATGTCAAAATCCAGCACGGCCTCTTCGGTGACGGCACGGGTCTGAATGATGTGGCGCGCCATGGCACCGCGCGCCTTTTTGGCAAAAAAGCTCACGATCTTCGGTGGGTTTCCGTCACCCTTATCTTCCATAAACTGAGGGGTGATGACCCTCAATTTCAACGCTTTACGGTCTACCGCACCAAAATACTCCTGGCTGGCGCAGTTGATCAACACCTTGCTCCCGGTCGCATCAGCATGCGCATTCAGCGCCTTCGACAAATCGCCACCCCAATAGTCATATAGGTTGGTGCCCCGCCGGGTTTTCAAGCGGCTCCCCATTTCTAATCTGTAGGGCTGGATCGCATCCATCGGGCGCAGCAACCCATAAAGCCCTGATAGGATGCGCAAATGATCTTGAGCAAAGGCCAACTCCTCCGCATCAAGACTGGCGGCCTCAAGGCCTTGATAGGTGTCGCCAGCAAATGCAAAGGCAGCCGGGCGTGTGTTTTGCACCTCAGGCGCGTCCTCAAATGCTCGGAAACGGTCGCGGTTCAACCGGGCCAGATCATCGCTCAGCGCCATCAGACCCTTTAGGTTTCCGAGCGTTAGGTTGCGCGCAGTTCGAGCCAAACGGATCGCGTCATCCTGAAAATCGGGCGCGGTTGTTGCCACATCACGGTCTGCCCAATCCAGCCGTTTGGCCGGTGAAATTACAACTAGCATCTAACCCCCTGTTTGATCTCAAATCGCTACTTAGCCCGCACTCCGCAGTACGTCCAGAAAAGCCGCTCCAAATCTTTCCGCACGCCGATCGCCCAGCAACCGTGTCAGCGCAGTATCATCAGCATTAGGCATCTGCGCGACTTTGGCCAATTGCGATGCTGAACAACTGAGCGGTTTTTCCGTGCCTAATGCTCCGCGCGCCAGTTCCGCTTGCGCTTCAAGCAGTTGATCATAAACCGATCCCGCGTCCCGGCCAGCAAGCTTGCGCCGCTGAGGATGCATGACCTCGACCTCGCTATTGATCACCTCAAGAAACGCGAAACCATAGCTTTCAAGCTTTTTGGCCCCAACACCCCCAACCTGTGCCATCGCATCCAGGTTTGCAGGTCGATTTTCCGCCATTTCAATCAAAGTTCGATCTGTGAAAATAATATACGCGGGAACTTTCGCCGCCTCTGCCAGTGCCCGACGTTTGGCTTTAAGCGCGCTCAGCAGCGGTGCGTCTTCGTCACTTACCATCGCTTTGACTGCTGGACGACGGTTCGATTGCGCCGCCTTGATGCTGTCACGGCGCAAGGTAATGTTGGCCTCACCCCTGAGTATCGGCAGCGCCGCATCTGTCATACGCAGCGCACCGTGGCGTTCGGCATCGGGGCGGATCAGGTCGTGACCCATCATCTGCCGAAATACGGCCTGCCATTCGTTGCGGTTATATTCTCCGCCAACGCCGTACGTCGGCAAGGACTGATGGCCGCGCTGCTTGACCTTGTCGGTCTCGTTGCCCAGCAGGATGTCGATCAGATGCCCCGCACCGAACCATTCTTCCGTGCGCAACATCGCGGACAGTGCCTTGCGCACCGCCGTTGTGCCGTCAAACACTTCTGCCGGACTGTCGCATAAATCACAGCGCCCACAGGTGATTTCCGTTTCGTCAAAATAGCCCAACAGGGTCTTGCGCCGACATTCTAGCGCCTCGGCCAATCCCAAAAGAGCATTCAGCCGTGCGTGATCGGCCATCCGGCGTTCTGGTGGAGCAAGCCCTTCGTCGATTTGAGTGCGGCGCAGACGGATATCCTCGGGGCCGTACAAGGTCAGGGTTTCAGCCGGAGCGCCATCGCGCCCCGCGCGGCCAATTTCCTGATAGTAAGATTCGATACTCTTGGGCAGGTCGGCATGGGCAACCCAGCGGATATCAGGCTTGTCGATGCCCATACCAAAGGCAACGGTCGCAACAACAATCAGCCCGTCTTCTTGTTGAAAACGCCGCTCAGCGATACGGCGGTCCTCGGCGTCCATCCCACCATGGTAATGCAGCGCGCTTTGGCCCGCCTCGCTCAAAGCGCGGGCCAACCCCTCGGTCTTGGCGCGGGTGCCACAATAGACGATGCCAGATTGCCCTTTGCGGGCGGCGGCAAAGTTCAATATTTGACTACGCGGGCTGTTCTTGGCCGCAAAAGCCAGATGAATATTGGGCCGATCAAACCCACCCAAAAATGCGCGAGGCGGAGTACCGTCAAACAGCTTTTGAACAATCTCGAGCCGGGTTTCCGCATCCGCCGTGGCGGTGAACGCAGCGAGCGGCACATCCAAGGTCCGCCGCAACTCGCCAATACGCAAGTAATCTGGGCGGAAATCATGCCCCCACTGGCTCACGCAATGCGCTTCGTCTACGGCGATCATGCTGACACCAACACGGCGCAACATCCCCATGGCAGACCCTGCAGCGAGCCGTTCCGGTGCCATATAAAGCAACTTGAGCGTGCCCGCGTCTAACGCCTCCCAAACCGCGTCCGTTTCCTCAGGCGTGTTACCCGAGGTCAGCGCACCCGCAGCAACGCCGGCTTCTTGCAACGACCGCACCTGATCCCGCATCAAGGCAATCAGCGGTGAAATCACCACCGTGACCCCTTCACGCATCAGTGCAGGCAGTTGGAAGCACAGGGATTTGCCACCCCCCGTCGGCATGATCGCAAGCACGTTTTCGCCTGCCGTTACGGCTTCCACAATCTCTTGTTGGCCGGGGCGAAAGGCGTCAAAGCCGAATACGTCACGTAACAGCGGGGCAGCGCCTGTCATGAGGGAACCTTTTGGTGAAATCTGCTCTTTTGAGCAGACTCCCACATGGACCTCAGACGGGCAAGCCCCGGATATTCAAATTGGGCTAGTAAAAGGCTGCTGCGTTGTTGGTCAGCACAATGCGCAAGACCGCCACAAGGATCAGCACCACCAACGGGGCCAGATCGATACCGCCCATCTGTGGCAACCTGCGACGGATGGGTCCGTAAATCGGTTCGAGAATACGGTTCAAACCATGCCAAATTTGCGCAACCAACGGCTGGCGCAAGTTGAGAACCTGAAAGTTGATAAGCCAAGACATCACCACATGGGCAATTAGAAAAAACCAAACAATATTCAACAAAAGCATCAGGATTTGGAACAGTGACGTCATAGCAATGGGCTCCCTTAAGGTGACAGTCAGTTAAGCTCGCCCCGCACAAAGAGCAAGGGTGCCGCGAGGTTCTAGGTTGACGTGGGCCTGTGATGCTTCACCTGAGGGCAAAAAGAGACCTCATATGTTCCCGTTCGTCCGCATGGTCAAAGATATGGTTCTAGCCAAACGCCAACCACCGCTCAAGGAATTGACCGATATCCATGTCAGTCATCACATCTGCTGGCCGCATGATCTGGATATGTGGCTTGAACTTAACAACGGGCGGGCGTTGACGTTGTATGATTTGGGACGAATGGCGATGGCACAGCGCGCCGGTCTTGTGACGGCGCTTAGAGGTGAAGGCTGGGGGCTGACCATGGCAGGCAGTTGCGTCCGGTTTCGCCGGCGCGTGCGCGGATTTGAACGTTTCAAAATGCGCAGCCGCCTCGTCTGCTGGGACGACAAGTTCATGTATTTGGAACAATCAATGTGGAAACGAAACGGAGAATGCGCGAGCAATGTACTCTACCGCGCTGCCGCAACCGACAAATCCGGGATCGTGGCACCTGAGCGGCTCCTTACAGCGATGGATTTGACCTTAGTTTCACCTGCGGTGCCAGACTGGATTTCCAACTGGATCAGCGCCGAAGACACGCGCCCTTGGCCGCCAATGCAAGACAGCGCTGCTTAAACAACGGCTGCGTTTCAGCGCCTTAAGAACCAGCCGCCGGATAAGCTTTGTCTTGCGCGGCGTGAAACGGGCTGCTCTACCCGTACCAGCACAGGCAAAGGGTCCATAATGAGCAGCATCACACAGCGCAAACGCATCTGGGGTTGGTTTTTCTTTGACTGGGCCAGTCAGCCTTATAACACGCTGATTCTGACATTCATTTTTGGTCCCTATTTCGCCCAAACTGCCTCCGCCACTCTTATGGCTGGGGGCATGCCAGAGCTCGCGGCCAAAGCGCAGGCGCAAGCCTATTGGGGTTGGGGGCTTGCAACGACAGGCATCTGCATTGCCATCCTTGCTCCGATCTTGGGGGCCGTCGCAGACAGCTCTGGGCGCAAAATGCCGTGGATTAGGTTATTCTCAGCACTCTACGTGATCGGCTCTGCGGGGCTTTGGTGGACTGCGCCACAGGATTTTTCGGTGCTCTGGTCGTTGTTCTTTTTCGGCATTGGCCTCATCGGAATGGAGTTCGCGACGATATTTACGAACTCCTATCTGCCTGAACTCCATGACGACCCGGCAGAGTTGGGCCGTATTTCAGGGTCCGGCTTTGCATTCGGCTATGCCGGCGGCGTACTGTCGCTGGCGATCATGATCGCGTTCTTCCAAGCTGGTGACACTGGCAAAACTATTGTGGGTCTCAACCCTCTGTTTGGTCTCGATATTCAAACCGGCGCGGATTCTCGCATTGTAGGGCCGCTAACGGCAATCTGGTTTGCAGTCTTCATGGTGCCCTTCTTTCTTTATACGCGCGACACGTTGAAACCGGATGCCCCGCAATACAAACTTGGGGCCGGCTTCAAGGACTTGGCTCAGACCCTACGCGGATTACCCCGACACCCGTCGATGTTGGCCTATCTTGGATCGTCGATGTTCTACCGTGATGCGCTCAACGGGATGTACACGTTTGGCGGCATTTACGCGTTTGGTGTGCTGAACTGGAGCATAATCGACATCGGCGTTTTCGGAATCCTCGCAGCGATATCCGGTGCGGTGTTCTGCTGGGTCGGCGGGCGCGTGGACCGTGCCATCGGCCCCATGCCTGTCATCGTTTCCTGCTGCGTGATTTTGATCCTGACGGCGTGCATGATTATCTCTCTCACGCCGACATCAGCGTTTTGGATCCCCTTGGCTGAAGGCTCTAACCTGCCCAATATCTTGTTCTACGTCGCAGGTGCGCTGATCGGCGCGGCGGGTGGCGCATTACAGGCATCCTCGCGCAACATGTTGACGCGGCAGGCCAATCCCAAACGCATGACCGAAGCCTTCGGTCTTTATGCACTATCCGGCAAAGCAACATCGTTCATAGCACCCGCGCTGATCGCATTAACGTCAGAGATTACCGGCAGCCAACGATTGGGCATTACGCCAGTTGTGGGGCTGTTCATCATCGGGCTGATCCTGTTAGCATGGGTCAAACCAAAGGGAGATTTTGCGAGATGACCCTCACACGTGCAGCACTATTCTCAGTCCTAGCCCTCGCACTGGCCAGTTGTAATGGCGGCAATGAGGAGCGCGATATCAGCGGCGCGCCTGTCGCCTTGCCCACGATTGGGTCTTCGGGTGGCGCTCTTAGCAATGTGCAGGCCAAACAGCTTTTTGGCGAAAAACCGCGCCCATCCGGTCAATCCTCAGCGGCTTTCGGCAGCTATGCAAAAGGGTGCATGGCAGGTGGCACGCAGTTGGCAGAAACCGGACCAACATGGCAGGCCATGCGTCTGTCACGCAACCGGAATTGGGCGCATCCTGAAACCGTCGATATGGTCCAAAAGCTTAGCGCCTTTGCGGCAAAGCAACCCGGCTGGGAAGGGCTTTATGTTGGAGATATGAGCCAACCCCGAGGAGGCCCAATGCTGACGGGGCACCGTAGTCATCAGATCGGTCTTGATGCTGACATCTGGATGTTGCCCCCCAGCCGCCTCAACCTGACCGCCAAGGAACGCGAAGGGATTTCGTCAATCTCAATGCGGCGGGCCAAAGGTGCCTATGTCAACAAAGACTGGACCCGCGCGCATCATGAGATCCTGAAAGCAGCGGCAAAAGACCCCCGCACAGCCCGTATTTTTGTCTTTCCCGGGGCCAAGGTTCAGATGTGCCAAGATGAAAAAGGCGACCGCAGCTACCTGCGCAAGATCCGGCCTTGGTACGGGCACCACTACCATTTCCACGTTCGGCTTAAATGTCCTTCAGGCGCGCGCGGCTGTACCGATCAGACCCCGCCGCCCGCCGGTGATGGCTGTGCTGATGCGGTCCAATGGCAGCAGAACATCCTGAACCCGCCGCCCCCTGATCCAAACGCACCTGCCCCCAAGCCCCGCCGCGAGCTGTTGCTTGCTGATCTGCCTGCTCAGTGCCAATCGGTTCTAGACGCAAACTGATCCGTCTGGTGGTTGCGCTGGTTTTTGCCAGCACATCTGCCGCGACGCAATCCGCTCCGGTATTGCGACTTGATCGCAGTTTTGTGTGGTCAATGGATGCGTCCTGGTTTGGCGGGTGGTCAGGGCTGGAAGTCACCGATAACGGACGATCTCTTGTCACCGTGAGCGACAAAGGGCGATTCTTGCAAGCACGGATGCTGCGCGATGACGGCCACCTTGCAGGTGTCGAAATTAGGCGATCTGTGCCATTGCTGGACCCCAAGAACCGGCAACTAAAGCACAAGCGAAGCGATGCCGAAGGGCTCGCGATTGGTTCCGATGGGATCATCCACGTCAGCTTCGAGCATTTCCACAGATTAATGCAGATCGATCCAGCAACGGGGCGAACTAAACAAAAAACGAAGCTACCTCGTGACCTAAAGGTAAAACCCAACGGCGGAATTGAGGCGTTGGCGATTGGGCCAGATGGCACAATATTCGCCTTGGCAGAACATCATTTAGGCCGCACCAGCCGCCCCTACCCGCTTTATGCCTATGCAAACGGTAAGTGGCTGGTTGCAGCAACCATCCCCAAACGCGGGCGGTTTCGTCCTGTTGGCGCAGATTTCGACCCCCAGGGGCGGTTTTGGCTATTGGAACGTGCAACTACACTCCTAGGATTTCGCAGCCGCATCCGGCGGTTCGACCTTAGCGCTCCCAATCTGGCCGAAGAAACCCTGCTGACCACTTTTCCGGGGCGTTTTGATAACCTCGAATCCATCAGCGTATGGCAGGACACTGCGGGTCAAACCCGACTTACGCTCATGTCTGACGATAACTTTCTGTCGATCCAACGCACCGAAATCATCGAGTTCTTCGTCACGAATTAAAGACCACGAACGTCTTGCGCCCGCGCCCGGTTGCCCCTAAAGCGGCCAAGTCTGCGATCCTCGCAGGCCAAGTCGCCGCACCCTTGCAAAAAACGGTAATAAAATGACACGCACATACCTTCCCGGCATCCTTGCCATGGCCGCCATCGTTGTGGCCTCCAATATCCTTGTTCAATTTCTCTATGGTGACTGGCTCACTTGGGGCGCTTTCACCTATCCACTCGCCTTTTTGGTCACCGACGTCATGAACCGCGTCTACGGTACCGGCCCAGCGCGCCGCGTTGTTTTGATCGGTTTTGCTGTCGGGCTGATATGCTCGCTGATCGGCACGCAGATCATTGGCGAATTTGGCCCATTGGTCACGGTCCGCATCGCTGTTGGCTCTGGCGTTGGCTTTCTGGTCGCTCAACTGCTTGATGTCAGTATCTTTGCTGCATTGCGTGGGGGCAGGTGGTGGCGCGCACCGCTGGTATCGACCCTTGTGGGCAGCACGCTTGATACGGTGCTCTTTTTCTCCATCGCGTTTTCTGGCGCGTTGAGCTTTTTGCACCCTGCCACGGATGTCTCTTGGGCATCAGAGGCAATACCCTTGTTAGGCACAGGTCCAGTCGCCCCGCTTTGGGTTTCACTCGCCGTCGCAGACTGGGCCGTTAAGCTCAGCCTTGCACTGATTGCGCTGGTTCCATTCCGCATAATCACGGCCCGGATGCTGCGCACATCTCAAAATTAACGAAAAACTTCTTTGCGTTTTGCCAAACCTGTGCAACGATTCAGGTGAGTTCAACAAATGTAAAGGAGGTGATCCAGTGTCAAGAAAGGTATTGGAGCGAGGTATCGGAACAGCCCGGAGGATCGCTTGTTAGGGCAGCCCCTAACAGCTGAAAACCCGGGTGGGCTATCGGTCTAACCGATCCTACCTCCTGAAACCATTCGATTGGGCCGCCCTTTAAAGGGGCGGCCCATTTCGCATCTTGGGGGGCGTGAACCTGCGCGCCCAGCTCCCGCAAAACTGTGGTTTCTGGACTTAACTGATGCCCACGCAGTACGGTATTTCCAGTCTACTCTCTGGCACCAGAACACCCCTTCACCTCAACGAGCTCCAATGCGATGTTCAGGGCATGTTACGCATCACAGATAATGTCGCTCTGCAGGATTGGGAATTGACCGAGAGCTTTATCCGCTCTTCCGGCCCGGGCGGGCAGAATGTGAATAAAGTCTCGTCTGCGGTTGAGCTGCGATTTGAAGCAGCGACCTCGCCCTCGCTCGCTCCCCCGGTCAAAACACGCCTCAAACGGCTCGCCGGGCGGCGCTGGACCAATGAGGGCGCGCTGGTGCTGCAATGTGACGAAACACGCAGTCAGGCACGAAACCGCGACATCATACGCGAAAGATTGGCTGATCTTATCCGTTCTGCTTTGACCCCACCGAAACGACGCATCGCAACGCGCCCCACGTTAGGGTCAAAAAAGAGGCGTCTGAAAGCCAAGAAAGTGCGCGGAGAGGTCAAGACACTGCGCGGCAAAGTTGATCCGGATTAGGATTTGCGCAAAAGGTAAATATCCATGATCCACCCGTGAGCTGCGCGTGCGTCTGCCCGCCGCGCGATGATCTTTTCACAAACATCAGCCAGAGGCCCACTCTCAATAATCTGCTCTTTCATGCCGACATAGGCACCCCACCAGATATCAATCCCGTCAGGGGGCAACGTCTGAAATGCGCAAGTTCCGTCCAACATCACTGCGACAGTGTCCACGCCCAACGGCCAGCCTTCATCCCGCAGCCGCCGTCCCGTTGTTACGATAAACGGCGCACCTATTTCATTAAGTACGGTAGCATGCGCCGCCGTCAGCCCCTGGAGCGACGTAATACCTGGGATTACCTCGATCTTCAGCGCAGGGTGCAATCGCGCAGCAATCCGCAAGGTGCTGTCGTACAGAGACGGATCACCCCAAACCAACAGGGCAACATTTTCTGCACCGGGATGCTGAGCAATTGCCGCCTGCCAGACCTGCGCAATGGCATCATGCCAATCGTCAACGCGCTTGCGGTAATCGGCCGTGCTCTCGTTGCGCACCGGCAGGGTGATCTCAACCAACTGTGTGGATCGATTGGTTATAACCTGCCCACAAATGTCGCGCCTCAGTTGCGCCAGATCGTCTTTGGTGGCCCCTTTGTGCGGGATTAGGATCAGGTCTTGTGCATTCATAGCACGGACGGCTTGCAACGTCAGATGCTCTGGGTTGCCAGTGCCAATGCCAATCAACGTCAGCTTCATCCCGGTATCCTCGCCAGCGCCTTCATACGCAAATCGCCCAGCAACCGTGCGTCTTCAAATGTGCCATCAGTGGATGCAACATAATGCCTTGAAAACGTCTCTAACGCTGGCAAATCAGCATCCGTAATGTCGCCGAAAAGATACGCAACTTTGCCCGGCGCACGAAAGGCGACGGTTTGGTCATCGGCGCAACCGGACATGCAATCGATGCCAGCAACGTCAACATCAGGAAGCGCGACGCGAACCCGTTCAAGAAAGCCCGCCTGCCCCAAAGTGCAGCTTGTGCACACAAACATCTTCACGATTCAAACTCAGCCAATGGACCGTAGAAAATCAGCGCCGGTGTGCTGCTGGTTGCCGCTCCAAGATGCTGGGCAAGTGTCTCTATCGTATAGCGTTCAACCCGTTCAGCAGGCGTCGACACCGCCTCAGCCAACATCGCGGGGGTATCGCCGGGCAAACCATGCTCTATCAGACGGGCGGCAAGCCCAGCAAACGTGCGCTTGCCCATGTAAACGACTGTCGTCGCCATCGGATCCGCAAGGGCGGCCATGTTCACGTCTTCGGGCAAATCGCCTGTGACATCCGCGCCTGTAATGAACTGCACCCGCCGCGCAGTAAGCCGCCGCGTGAGGGGAATACCGGCCGTTGCGGCAGCCGCTGATGCACTGGTAACGCCGGGAATAATTTCAAATGGGATGCCAGCCGCGCGTAGGGCAATGATCTCTTCCTCCAACCGACCAAACATACCGCAGTCGCCGGACTTTAGCCGCACAACCCGCAGATCAGCTTGCGCATATTCCACCAGAACCCGGCTAACGTGGTCTTGCTTGGGCGACGCCCGACCTGCCCTCTTGCCCACACCGATTAGATCCGCATCTGTGCGGGCGTGGCTCAATATCGGGCCAGAAGACAGGTCGTCAAACAGCACAACATCGGCTGTCTCCAACCGATTAACAGCCTTAACCGTCAACAACTCAGGATCGCCAGGACCAGAAGAAACAAAGGAGACGAAACCACTCATGGGGCTTCGGCAATCAGGTGGAAAAACGTACCGCTGGCCTGCCCACCGCCCTCAAACCGGCGCAAAGATCCAGTCTCTGCCACGGTCACATCATTGCTGTCGGTGATATGGGCCAATGGCGCGTCGGGCTCTTCTAATATCGACGCGTAATGGAATTCGTGGCCTCGCAACCGCGCCTTGGCGTCATATCCCGGGATGCCGACGTTCAAGTCCGCCTTGCGGTACCCCAAATGCATCTTTCGTTTAGCAAAAGAAGTCTCTAATCGAAGTAATCCGGCCATTTCATGCCGAACGCCATCCGCGTCAACAATCCCCGCGCCCATCGCCATGTACCCTCCGCATTCGCCATGAACAGGGCGGGTTTGGGCGAAATCTCGCAAGCCTTTCCGAAACACCGTAGCAGCAGCCAGCGTTCCCGCATGCAGCTCGGGATAACCCCCGGCCAGCCAGCAAACATCGGCACTGTCATCCGGTTTCTCATCCGCGAGCGGCGAGAACGGCAGTACTTCGGCACCCGCCGCACGCCAGCCCGCAAGCAAATGCGGATAAACAAATGCAAAAGCACGATCCTGCGCAAGCGCGATCCGCTGACCAGGAGGTGTTATGATGGCAGGGGCAACATGGCTTTCAACGCCGCCCATAGCTGCCGCACGAAGCGCATCAATGTCCACATGCGCTGCGACAAACGCCGCCGCCTCCGCCAAAATCTGCGGCATGTTTTCTTGTTCACCTGCTTGGACCAAACCCAAGTGCCGCTCCGGCATCTCGACTTCTTTGCGGCGCGGCAAAGCCCCGAGAACCTTCACGCCAACCTGCTCCATACCAACGCGCACCAATGTTTCATGACGCGGGGATGCAACGCGGTTCAATACAACGCCAGCCAAGGTCACATCAGGGCGCATGGTCTTGAAACCCAGCGCCGTAGCCGCAACAGATTGCGCAGCCCCCGAGACGTCCAAGACAAGCACCACAGGCCAGCCCATCATTGCGGCGATATCGGCGCTCGCCCCATTGCCGCATGCTCCGGGGATCGCGACGCCGTCGAACAGTCCCATGGACCCTTCGCCCAAGATCAGCTCTGCGCCTTCCGCATTTCCGATCAACCCATCGATGCGAGCGCGGTTCATCGACCAGCTATCAAGATTGAAAGAGGCACGCCCCGACGCTGCCGTGTGAAACGCCGGATCAATGTAATCAGGGCCGCTTTTAAACGGTTGAACGGTCACACCCTGTGCGCGCAGCGCCGCCAAAAGACCCAGCATTAGGGTCGTTTTGCCAGTTCCAGACGCTGGTGCAGATATCATAAGGCCGGGTGGTATCATGTTGTCTCCGGGAAGCGAGGGTCAGTGCCAACAGGGCGAAAGCGGCGATCATAGTCACCCGCATAGAGTCTGCTTTCGCCGAACTCTTCTGCTCCAATGGCATGGCCTACGAGGATCAGGGCTGTACGGGCCATTTCATCGCCGATGGCAGTTTGAAGGGTGGATAGCGTGGCACGGACGACGCGTTCATCAGGCCAACTTGCACGCCAGACCACAGCGACTGGGCAATCGGGACCGTAATGCGGTGTCAATTCAGCGACGACCTTGTCCAGCACATGCACCGACAAATGGATCGCCAACGTCGCACCTGTTCGGGCAAAGTTCTCCAGTGTTTCGCCCTCTGGCATCGCAGTGGCCCGGCCCGAGGTGCGGGTCAGAATCACCGATTGCGCCACGCCCGGTAACGTCAGCTCCGCCGCGAGTGTCGCAGCAGCAGCAGCAAAACTGGGCACGCCGGGCGTCACATCATATTCGATCCCAGCTGCACGCAGGCGGCGCAACTGTTCACCCATCGCGGACCACACTGACAGGTCGCCTGAATGCAGCCTTGCGACATCCTGCCCTTTTTCGTGAGCCGCCTCAATTTCCGCCATGATCTCGTCCAGCGACAAGCGTGCGGTATTGATGATGTGAGCGCCCTCAGGACAATATTCCAAAAGCGCCTCGGGCACGAGGGACCCTGCATAGAGACACACGGGACAAGCCGCGATCAAATCGCGCCCACGCAAAGTGATAAGATCCGGCGCGCCAGGTCCGGCGCCAATGAAATGTACCGTCACGTCGTGTTTCCTTTGATGTCGGCAATCGCTGCCGTTGCCATACCATCGCCCGAGACGACGCGCGCCGCAACCAGCCGGGCTTGTGGTCCCGCTGCGGCCAATGCCGCGGCTTCACACAATGATCCAGTGCCAAATTTATCAAGGATGCGCTCGGACTGGGACGGCGTAATCATACCTGCCAACTCTTGCGTCGAGACACCAAGGCCGGGAATCCCCAGTTCATAGGCCAGTTCCCGAAACACATAGCTGCGCGCCTTGGCAGCTTCTGTCACCAACGCCTCGACTGGGGCACCGCCCGCCGCTGCAATGGCCGCTTCGAGCGCATCCTGAAGCGACCCAAGTTCCGCCGCACCACGAAATCCGATGCCAGCAACCCTCACAGCGTGACACTCCATTGCACAACAGGCCGTGCGGGCGACCAGCCATGCATCCGACCCAAAGGAGCTGCGGTGGCGAGTTCTATCCGCAACAGGCTGCCACCCCGTTTCGCGTGTTGTCTCGCAAGCAAGCTTTCTGTTTCGAGAGTGACAGCGTTGACCACCAACCGGGTGCCGGGCTTCAACAGATCAAAAAGCGTCTCTAACAATGGCTCATTTGCGCCACCACCGATGAAAACAGCGTCGGGAAGTGGTCGGCCTGCCAGGAGTTTTGCAGCATCGCCATCGACCACGTCCATCCGGTGTCCAATGCCAAGGTCCTCAGCGTTCTGAGCAATGTTTGGGACGCGGCTTGCATGACGTTCAAACGACGTGGCACGACCACCAGCAAGGCACCATTCAACAGAAATAGAGCCTGATCCTGCCCCAATATCCCAAAGATATTCACCCGGACGGGGGGCCAACGCCGAGAGCGTCAATGCCCGAACGGGACGCTTTGTAATCTGACCGTCATGAGCAAATACGTCATCCGGCAACCCTGACGCACGCGACAATCCAACACCTGAAGGGAGGTGCAGTGCTACCGCCACAGGGGCAACAACATCCGTCAAGTCAAACCTGTCAGCTGTTGTTGCTCGTATCCGCTCGGTTGGCCCACCTAGACGTTCCATTACCTGCATTTTTGCGGCGCCGCAGTCATGTTTGACTAGCCACTCCGCCAACACTGCGGGCGCTTCTCCATCCCGTAGAAGGCAGATCATACGCGCGCCCGGTGCAAGCATAGGGCGCAACCGGGCCAACGGAACAGCATGCAAGCCGTGGCAGGTAATCTCCTCCATCCGCCATCCAAGCGAAGACGCCGCGAGCGTAAAGGTGGAGGGCGATGGATAGCTGCGCCATTCATCGGGCTTAACATGTTTGACCAGACTGCCGCCCGCGCCAAACCAGAACGGATCGCCCGATGCCAAAACCGCAACACGTTGCCCACGACACGCCAGGACCGGATCCACAGAGAACGGAATCGGCCAAGGGCGCGCACGATCTGTGATCCCCGCCAATTCCAGATGACGCGGTGCGCCAAATACAACATCAGCGTTCTGTAGCGCCTGATGGCTTGCGGCGGGCAGGCCAGCAAGGCTATCCTCGTTCAAGCCAATGATACTTAGCCAAGGATCACCCATCATGCGCGTCCTTCTCTTGGGTGGCACCACCGAGGCGAGCCAGCTTGCTGAGCGGCTGAAAGCTGCCGGTGTAGATACTGTTTTTTCTTACGCTGGGCGCACCAAAGCTCCCATATTGCAACCTTTGCCGACCCGCGTTGGCGGCTTTGGCGGGACTGACGGCTTGCGCGACTATCTGCGCACCGAAGGCATCACGCATGTGGTCGACGCCACGCACCCATTTGCCGCGCAGATGAGCATGAATGCACACACGGCCTGTCAGACGATGTCTATCCCGCTGATGCGCCTGGAGCGCCCGGCATGGGTGCGCCAATCTGGCGACAATTGGATCGAAACCGACTCTATTGAAGGTGTCTTGGATGTTCTTCCCGAGCAACCCGCGCATGTGTTTCTCGCTATTGGCCGCCAGCATATCGACATCTTTGCAGCCAAACCGCAGCATCACTATCTGTTGCGTCTGATCGATACGCCGGATGCCGCGCTGCCCTTGCCTCATCACACAGTTTTGAAGGCGCGCGGGCCCTTTACCGCCAAGGACGATACCATCTTGATGCAGACGCATCACATCACCCATGCGGTCGCCAAGAATGCCGGCGGCACCGCAACTGTGGCCAAACTCGAGGCCGCACGGTCTCTTGGTTTGCCGGTCATCATGATCAGGCGTCCCCAGTTGCCCGGTACTACGGTTGCGCCCGATATAGAGACTGTTTTGTGCTGGCTCGGTCATGGCGCACTACGCGGGGTGTAGACATACTTTCCAACCCTCCGTGTCGCTGAATTTCCCACCAAAACGACCGTACGCATATCTGCCATTTCAGCCGTGGCTTCACCCAATGTTACGGTATTCAGGGTCTGATCCGGCAGGCTGACGTTGCGCGCAAAGATGACCAATCGGTCGGGGCCGCATGCTCCACGCAAAATATCCAGCGCTTCGCCAAACTGATGCGGGCGCGATTTTGAGCGGGGGTTATAAAATGCCATCGCAAAATCTGCCTCTGCGGCCAGTCGCAACCGTCGGGCCACGGTTTCCCAAGGCTTTAGGTTATCGCTCAGGTTGATCGCGCAAAAATCATGACCTAAGGGCGCACCTGCCGCCGCCGCTGCAGCCAACATTGCGGTGATGCCGGGCATCACGGTAATCTCAGCGCCTGCAAATTGCGGTTGCGCCTGCATCGCTTCGAACACAGCTGACGCCATTGCAAAGACGCCCGGATCACCAGAAGAAACAACCACCACCCGCGCGCCATCTTTCGCAAGCTGCAAAGCATGGGTCGCACGGTCAATCTCGACCCGATTGTCACTGGCATGCAGAGTTAGCCCTTCGCGCGGAGCGACCCGGGCGACGTAGGGAATGTAGCCAATCACGTCGGTCGCCTGTGCCAACATATCGCGCACCTCTGGCGTGACCAATGTCTCTCGACCCGGCCCCAAACCAACGATGGCGATGTTGCCCGTCATTCCGCGGCCTCCGGACGGCGGCCTTGGCCGTGGACCAGCACAATCGCGAAATAGGGGCAATCTGCGTCTTCAACATCCGCCAATTTGGCAACGCGCTGCCCGGGCATCGTGCCTTTTTCAACCAGCCACGCACTGTCGAGCCTTCCTGAAGTTGACAGCGCGCGGCGCACGGCAGGCAAATTACGCCCGGTCTTCATGATCACCAACGCATCGGCGCGGCGCATATGTTCGGTCAGTTCCGCTTCGGGCAGCGTTCCCATCAGCACCGTCATCACATCGTCGCCCCAGGTAAATGGCGTGTCGAGCGCGTTCCAGCACCCCACCATTCCGGGGATTGCCGGCAGAACTTCAACTTCGGCGCGGCCCTGCAACCTCGTGTGTAGGTGCATAAACGAGCCGTAAAAAAACGGATCGCCTTCACAAAGGACGACAACCTCGTGATCTTGCGCCATCGCCTCTAGTTTGACCGCCCATTCCGCGTAGAAATCGATCATCAACGCACGGTATTCATCCGAGCCAAAGTGCAGCTCGGTCGTGACCGGATATTCCATTGGATATTCAATCACATCGTCGCGCAGCATGTCTTTGACGATCGTACGGGCTTGCCCCGCGCGACCTTTCTTACGAAAATACGCAAGGTGTTTGGCACCGCGAATGGCACGGTCAGACTTGACGCTCATCAGCTCAGGATCGCCCGGCCCCAACCCGGCGCAAATAACTTTGCCCACCATGCTTACTCCACCCTGCTGGCCAGCGCGTTGACCGCAGCCACTGTAATTGCTGATCCGCCCAAACGCCCGCGTACGACCATCGAAGGCACTGGTAGATCCTCCATCAGCGCTTCTTTGCTTTCCGCCGCCCCAATAAAGCCAACCGGACAGCCGATGATGGCGGCAGGTCGCGGACAGTTCGGATCTTCAAGCATGTTAAGTAAATGGAATAGGGCCGTCGGTGCATTGCCAATTGCGACAACAGCACCCTTTAAATGCGGTCTCCAAAGCTCAAGAGCAGCGGCGGAGCGCGTGTTGCTCATATCCTTTGCCATATCGGGCACGCGTTCATCGCGCAGAGTACAAATCACTTCGTTCTCGCGCGGCAGGCGCTTACGGGTGATCCCCTCACTGACCATATAGGCGTCACACAGGATCGGCGCACCGTCTTCTAATGCGGCGCGGGCGGCAATTGCCGCTCCTTTAGAAAAAGAAATATGCGCTTCTAGGCCAACCATACCAGCAGCATGGATCATGCGCACGGCAACGATCTCTTCTTCTGGCGTGAAACAGGTCAATGCGGCTTCACTCCGAATGGTCGCAAAGGATCGGCGGTAAATTTCCGCGCCGTCGGTAATGTAAGTATGGGGCATCAAATCGCCTTAATTAGGGTCTGTATTGTGAGATCATTATGGTCGGGTTCACCCGCAGCGGTTCCATTTCGGGTTAGGGCATAGCCCTCGGCGGTGGCAATCACTGTGATCGACGCGGCACGTGGGTGCGCGCATCCTTTAGCGCAGCCTGAGATATGCAAAATCTCCCCTAACTCGACATGGGCGGCCAGAGCGCGGACCAGATCTCGTGTGGTCCCTAATGCCTGAGGGCAACCCGGAGCGCCAATGCAAGCAGCAACCCGCAACAGAGGATCAGCGGGGTCAGTAATCACACCATCAATATCAGGCAGGGTCTGCGCGCCTTCAACAAGCATCAAACGCCACGGTGTCATCCGCAATGCACCATGCTTGGCAAGTGTCGCAAGGGTTTCAGCCTTCATTTGACCAAATGCCAACCCAACAAGCGAACCTTGTAACGAATGTCCCGGTTTAGGGTCGAAATTCTGCGTCTGACGGGGAACAACATGACCGGCTGGTAAGCCCAAACCTGCATCAATACATGTCGCCATCCGCTTGTTCGTTCCGCGGATTTCAGCGAACCATTTTGCCAATGCCAATGCCTCGGGTACCGCCGTAGCCACCGTAACAGATTTGCCGGTCTTGGCCCCATCAGCGACCAAGATGAAACCACCAGCAGCGTCACATTCCAGCCTGATATCCGCCGATCCACCCTGCAACACCGGCAATCTGCCCGTATCGATGGCAAACCCAAATTTGCCCGGCAACTCAGGCGCATCCTTTGGGGCAAGCGCTTTGGTCAGCTCTGCAGCAAACAATTCAGTCTGATCGCCGACTTCCCAGAAGGGGGTAACTAGGACATTTCGGCGCGATTCAGTCTCGGCATCAGGATCCAAAAGCGACAAATGCCGCAGGCCGTCTCTGAGCGGATCAAGGCTTTCTAAACGCACCCCGCGCAGCTGGATATTGCCACGACTTGATAGGTCAATCACGCCATTGCCATGGGCCGTCGCTAATGTGGCCAGCCCATCGGCCTGCGCTTGGCCCAACCTTCCAGAAAACGGGCGCACCCTTACGACCCAGCCATCACCAGATAGCATCGGGCGCAGCGCACCTGGGCACCACCCCTTGATCTGTGGCTGACAAGTCATTCAGCTGCATCCATTGCAGCGGTGATCGAATTGCGGCGCGTCACCCACAGCCCGGCATCCCGTAGGGCTGCAAATCGGTCACGCATTTCTTGCAACGCAAGCGGGTTTTCGGCTTCCATGAATGACACCAGATCATCCCGGCCCAGTGTCGCGTCAAAATACAGATCAATCAAATGCGCCGGGACATCCCGTGTCAAATGCGCAAATGCAGCTAAGTTATCAAGCGTCGCGGCGACTTCTGCTGCTCCGCGAAAACCATGGCGCATCATGCCGGTCGCCCAATCGGGATTGGCCGCACGCGCACGGACCACCCGGGCAATCTCTTCGGGCATCGTTCGGGCCTTGGGCGCACCAACCCGCGTGCTATCAACGTGGTACATCGCTGGCTTTTCAGCACCGAGATGCGCCATCGCCGCCGCAAACCCACCTTCGTGGCTGGCGTAATCCGACGCCATCAAAACATCGCTTTCCGCGAGATCTTGAATATGGGCAAACCCGTCAGCATCACGCAATCTCGCCTCAAGCCCTTCTCGGTCTTGGCTAGATTGTCCCTTGGCATCCAGTGCCCACTCAGAAGCCTTTAACCATGCCTGCCCCGCTGCCACCCGGCCTTCGTCGGAATAATCCTGCAGTGCGCTTTCCATATTCATGCCAAAAAGCCCCGGTTTAGGGCCAAAAACGCGCGGCGTCTTTGTGAGGTAAGGGTTCATATCTGCTGCTTCTTCGCGTGCTGCCAGTGCAGTGGTACCAGCCTCGAATATTTGCGCCAAACCCGGAAATACGTCTCTAAACAGGCCTGAAATGCGCAATGTTACGTCAATACGCGGCCGGTCAAGCAAGGTCAGCGGCAAGATTTCAAATCCAGATACACGCTCCGACCCATCATCCCATTTTGGGGCAAGGCCCGCCAAATGCAGTGCCATCGCGACTTCTTCGCCAGCGGTGCGCATTGTGGCAGACCCCCACAGATCAACAACCAAACCCTTGGGCCAGTCGCCCTTGTCTTGCAAATGTCTGCGCAACAGCTCCTCGGCAAGCTTCACACCTTGGGTATAGGCCGCACGGGACGGAACGGCGCGCGGATCAACCGAATACAAATTCCGCCCGGTTGGCAGTACGTCAGAGCGCCCGCGATAAGGTGAGCCAGAGGGCCCCGATGCCACACGCCGCCCATCAAGTGCGGTCAGCAAGCCATCGTTTTCACCGTCGGCCGCTCCAAAAACATGCAAGCCGTCACCGAATTGGCTTTCTTTGATGTCGCATACAAATCGGTCGATGCGGGTGATCGCCTCAGCGGCCGAAGCGTCCTCACCCAACCCCAGATCAGCCTCTACGCCTGCCGCTTGTGCTTCGTCCCGAATTGTCTCAATCAGCCGGTCACGCCGCGCAGGATCCAGCCCATCAGCAGTCGAGTATTCATCCAACAATTGTTCCAGCCGTATCAATCCATCCGGTACAGCGCTGTCTGCCATTGGCGGCGGCACATGCCCCAACGTGACAGCTCCGATGCGACGTTTGGCCTGAGCAGCCTCACCAGGATCATTCACGATAAACGGATAAATCACCGGCAGATCACCCGTCAGCGCTTCGGGCCAGCAGGCTTCGGACAGGGCCACTGCTTTGCCCGGCAACCATTCTAACGTGCCGTGTGCACCGATATGGACCAGCGCGTGATGGCCTTGTTGACGCAGCCATAGATAAAACGCGACGTAGGAATGACGCGGAATGCGCGCCAAATCGTGGTAGTCGGTCTCGCGTGCATCAATCGCACCGCGCTCGGGCTGCAATGCGACAAGCGCATCACCACAGAACTGCGCCGGGAACTGAAACGCTCCATCTGCGACCATGGGGTCGTCCGCGACATCGCCCCAAGCTGTCGACAAATCATCGCGCAACGATTGGGGAAGTGTCTCTAACGCGGCCTTATACGCCTCTAACGGCCAAGATATGCGGTTGTTCAAAAGCGTCTTGCCAAATCCCAAGGCCGGCTCGACGCTGTAGCCCGCACCTGCAAGTGTCATCAACATATCCTCGACACTCGCCAAAGCATCTAGCCCAACGGCGTGGGCAATTTGATCATCACGCCCCGGATATGTCGACAAAACGATAGCAACTTTGCGCGCCTCAACAGGCGTAGTCCCAAGCCGATGCCATCCCAATACCCGATCCGCCACAGCATCAATCCGGGCTTGATCCGCACGGTGGGCAAAGCGGGAAAACTGCAGGTCCGGGTCCTTTTTCTGCGGTGCTTTAAAACTTACAACCCCCGTAAAAATCCGCCCGTCTACTTCCGGCAAGACTACGTGCATGGCCAGATCAGCAGGCGACAAACCGCGCTCGGACTCGGCCCATTCTTTTTGCCGCGCCGTCGACAAAGCCACTTGAAGCACCGGGCACCCCGGAGCATCCAAAGGCGACGTCCCGTCCTCACCCCGCCCCGAAAAAGCCGTCGCGTTAACGATGGCAACCGGTGCCATCAGATCAAGCGTCTCGGCCAGAAAAGCGCGCGCAGCGGGCGCTTTGAGTGAGGGCACAAACACGCCCACAGCGTTAAAGCCCCGCTTTCGCAAAGCTCCAATTAAAGCATCAACAGGGGCCGTATCTGCAGCCGTGAGATAGCTGCGGTAAAATGTTACCGCAGCGACGTCCCCGTCAGTATCAGGTAGCGGTAAAATCCCTTTATCAGGGTCATAAATTCCACAATCTGGAACCGTCTTCGCCCCCAAAACCGGCCCGGCATAAAGCCCTGCTGCCAAAGCCATCTGAGCCAGTGCTGCTTGGGCCGCAACTGCCCCTCCCGCATCACACAGATGCTGCAATCGGCGCAGAGTGGAGACGGGCAAGGTTGAGTGCGCATCAAGGGCCGCATCCTCACGCCCATCGGCCGGCAGCACAGCCAGTGCAATACCGTGACGGCGCGCAAAATCCTGCACTTGCATCAGGCCGTAGGCCCAGTAGTTTTCGCCCCCAATTAGGCGGATTAAAATGCCTTTTGCCCCGGTTAGGGTCTGTTCAACGTAGTTATCGACCGAAGCCGGGTGCCGCAACGCCACAAGATTACACAGCCGTAGGGTGGGCAACGCACCCTCCTTACCGCCGCCCCGATGCCAGCCTGCCGCAAAGGCACCAAGGTCACTGTCAGAGAATGACAGCACCACCAAATCTGCCGGGCTTTGCCCCGGATCAAAGGGGGTTTCCGCATCCTCCAGCCCGTGACTTTCGCGGAAGACGACATGCATGGCTTAGGCCCCAAGCGTTTCGTGGATTTTGGCCGGATCAACGTGGTCATGCTCAGCAATCACCACAAGCGCACCATTTCGTGGATCGGCGCCCCAAGGACGATCAAACTGATGCCGGACCCGACTGCCCACAGCCTGCACAAGCAGGCGCATCGGCTTGCCCTTTACGGCAACGTAACCTTTGACCCGCAGGATTTGTTGTTCCGTCGCCAGCCGTTCAATGGCCGCGATCAATGTCTCTACATCGTCCACCTCAGGCATCGGCACGACAATCGTTTCAAAATCATCGTGCTCATGATCGTCATGCCCGTCGTGATGCGACGGACGCGCAGCCAGATCATCTTCAGCTTTGGCATTCAGACCCAAAACAACATTGGGGTCGATCACCCCTTCGCTCATTTCAAGAATTGGGATTTTGCGCGGGCTTTCAGCTTCGATCACTGCGCGCGCAGCAGCAAGACCCTCAGGACCAGCTAAATCAGCTTTGGACATCAGAACGATATCGGCGCAGGAAATCTGATCTTCGAACACTTCGGACAACGGCGTCTCATGATCAATACTGTCATCGGCCAGACGCTGGGCATCCACAGCAGCAACATCCGCCGCAAAACGTCCAGCGGCAACCGCTTCGGCGTCGGCAAGTGTGATCACGCCGTCCACTGTTATCTTTGAACGGATCGCGGGCCAGTCGAATGCCTTCAACAACGGTTTTGGCAAAGCCAGTCCAGACGTCTCAATCAGGATGTGATCAGGACGCACGGGCATCGCCATCAATGCCTCGATCGTTGGAATGAAATCGTCAGCGACCGTGCAACAGATGCAGCCATTTGCCAGCTCAACGATGTTCTCTGCCGGGCAGTCTTCGTCGGCGCAAGATTTCAAGATATCGCCGTCCACACCAACGGTACCAAATTCATTCACCAACACGGCCAAACGGCGGCCTTTCGAATTGGTCAGCAAATGCCGGATTAGGGTCGTTTTGCCAGACCCCAAAAAGCCGGTGATCACAGTAACGGGGATTTTTGCGAGGTCGTTCATGAGTTTGTCTCCATCGGAGGAATACGGGCAAGGCTTTGCTTGCGGAAAATTACGGGGCGTTCACGCCAGGGCACCAGCCCATCGCCACTTGCCGCATAAGCAGCTGCACCAGCTAGAATATCAGGCGTATCCGCAGCGGTCAGTCGACCATAAACATACGTCCACTTGCCCGGCTCGGACAGTGCTACTGCAGCCCCCTGCGAACAGGCAGACAGGCATTCAACGGCAACGATTTTGACACCTTTGGGTGCGTCCGCCTGGGTCAATGCGGCATGCAATTGCGCACCGGGGCGCGGCGCGTCTTCTTCGAGCACTTCGCCCGCGCGGCAGGTGGTGCAAACATGCAATGTGGTGGTCATGGTTTTGGTCCTTTTATCGGTCCGCAAGCCTTGCTGCGGCCTACCCTATTGGTTCTATTGCGGCAAGCCGGGTCACTCCGGGACGCTCAGCTGCACGGTTGCGGTGATTGGCGTTCCCGCGACGCTCAGTGCCCGGTGATCATTGCTATTCAGGGTCACTTGGACTTCGACATCTCCAACGGGCAACGCGTTCAAATGCATCCACGGCCCATAAAGCCGCGCCAGTTTTTCGCCGTTGATATAGACATGCGCGTGACCTTCGCCCGCCACATCCGCAAGACTTGCGGCTTCTGGCGCGAAGGTAAAGTTCTGAGTTGTCAGATGCAGGTTATATCCCGTCATCGGGTCGGGCGTCACGGCCAGCGTAATCTCAGGTGCATTGGCTGCAAGTATCTCCAATGGAGTTTCGTGCGTTTTGGCGTGATCCATCCCATCATGCTGGCTCGCGTCGCCGTGGTCATGCCCGTCAAAGGTGATGCCATTTCCTGCTGCCAAGACAAAGCCAATGCCGCCGCCGAACACCAATCCTATGATAAAAAGTGCAAAAGTCCTGCCCATGTCACATCATCCTTTCCTAAAAAAGATCGGCCAGTTGCCCAGTTAGGCCGCGGCGACCCGCGCACCTTCGCGTTGCCAGAAATATCCCGCAAAGCACCCCACCAGCAGCCAGGCCGCCAGGCCAACGCTAAGCGCGCGCGCCGCAAAGAGTGCGGCGATTTCGGGTGGCACGGTGCCGGTGAATTGGCTCGGTTCGGGCGCGCCAATGACATGGGGGGCAAGCAACAAGATCGCGGCAACACCCCAACCAAGCCAGCTTTTGCCAAACGCAATCAGCCAAAGCGCGATTATCGCCATGCCCGCCGTCGCGAACCACCAAATCTGGCGCGCACCAACATCCGCAGCAGCAACGCCCGGCACCTCAGGTGCCAGCGACGCGCCAGGCGCAAGGTGAAACGCCACATAGCCCGCAATACCCCAGATAAGCCCGGTGCGTCCGTCAATATGCGCACCACGGTCATCCGCAACGCTCATCGCGCACAAAAGCAAAATCGCATAGCCTGTATAGGTCATCATCGTGAAAACGAGGCTCAACCCATCACGCACCGGATCAAACCCCGGCAGCTCTGGATGAGCCGACACCACATCACCCGTGCCAAAATGAACAAGCGTGCCAGTTTCATAAAGCTCCGCATGGAGCAGAACAGGCTGCACGAACCAAAGCTGCAGCAGGCCGGCAATCAGACCTGCAGCAGCACCAGCGAACAACGCGCTGATCAGTACGCGTTGAAGCATGTTAGTGGCAGGGAAACCCTGTTGCATGGCGCACATCATGTGCAGCGTCATGCAAGGCAGCCGCCTGAACATGGCCCGTCAGCGTGATCACGGCCACACCAAGAACGGCCAAAAACAGTACCGGCGC
The DNA here is from genome assembly GCF_003352085.1 of Sulfitobacter sp. SK012. Taxonomy (NCBI): domain Bacteria; kingdom Pseudomonadati; phylum Pseudomonadota; class Alphaproteobacteria; order Rhodobacterales; family Roseobacteraceae; genus Sulfitobacter; species Sulfitobacter sp. SK012. The sequence continues at coordinate 296,463 of NZ_CP025804.1, read as the reverse complement.
GAAACGCATCACGGAAAGCTGTTTGATATCAGTCTGTGTCGTATTCTTCATCTTTTTCTCCTCGCCGTCACACCCGACAGCATTCACGTTTCAGTCGCTTGGCAGGTCTCCTGGCTCGCGGGTCGTGACCTTTTGCCAGCCTTCCCCACCCCGAGGGGCAAGTGGCATTTGTGGCGCAGGCTCACCGCTTACAGTCGCGGGGGCGGCTTCGGCATGGGGGCGTTGCCCTTTTCCGAATTCCCTTTTCGGTCCCACACCCCGTTGAGAGGGGCGCTTTTACGGAACACCAAGCCTCTCTAGGTACTCAAATTGCAGCCCTTTGCGCAAGGTTATTTGCGACATATCATGTCCATTGGGCGCATCTTTGATGGTTTGCCGCACGATTGTGACCCATAACCGCACCTATGCTGGCCAACCGCACCACCCAAGCGATTCTCTTTTCGCTCCTCGCGTTGGGGCTGTTTGACGGCATGGGTCTTATTATCAAACATCTCTCCCCAAATTACGGGGCTGCTGAGCTTTCAGCCTACCGAAATCTGTGTGGTCTGATTCCCGCGGGCCTTGTTCTTTGGTTTTCGCAAGATTGGCACGACCGCGGACGCATAGTCCGGGTGCGCCAGTGGCGACTTGCCTTGATGCGGGGCGCAATACTGACCTTTGCACAGTATTTCTTTTACCTCTCCTTGGGCCTGCTCAGCTTTGCGACTGCCTCGACCATCACCTATGCCAATGCGCTCTTTATGACGGCCCTCGCCGTGCCGCTTCTGGGTGAACAGGTTGGATGGGTCCGCTGGTCTGCCGTGCTGATCGGTTTTGTTGGTGTGATTATGGTGGTCGGACCGGGCCAAGATACGTTTACACCAGCGGCCCTTTTGCCTTTGGCTGCCGCGGCTTGCTATGCGCTCACAGGCGTAACTGCGCGGATGATCGACCAAGAAGTACCCGGCGCGCTGATCAATCTCTATTCATCAGGTGTCGCCGCCGTGGGATCACTTATACTGGCGGTCACAACAACCGGATTCAGCCCATTGCAAAGCACAAGCGACCTGGGCTGGATCCTTGGTATGGGGCTTATTGGCGGCACCGCCGTGCTGTTTTTGATCTTCGCTTACAGAATGACCGAACAAAGCAACCTCGCTCCGTTCAGCTATTTCGGCATCCCGCTGGCGTTCTTGCTGGGTTGGTTGTTTTTTGACGAACAACCTTGGTCCGAGCTTTTCCCCGGCGCACTCCTTATTGCCGCCGGTGGTTTACTCATCATTTGGCGCGAACGACGTTTGCGCCAAAATGCTCAGACCACGACCTCATCAGCCACCTGAACACCCAAATCAAACACGCGCTTATAACGTTCAATTTCGTCCGGAGGCCCCATCGCCTTATTCGGATTATCCGACAACTTGACCGTTGGTTTGCCATTGGCACTGACCGCTTTGCAGACTAACGAAAACGGAGCCAACTGGTCGCCCGGAACAAGCCTGCGGAAATCATTGGTCAACAGCGTGCCCCACCCGAACGACACGTTCACCTTGCCTGCAAACTGCAAATGCAGCTCTTTGATTTTCTCGACATCCAGACCATCACTAAAGATAACCCGCTTTGTTGTCGGGTCCTCACCTCGTGCGCGCCACCAGTCGATGGCGACCTGCGCCATGGTTGCAGGATCACCGCTGTCGATGCGAATCCCCGTCCACCCCGCCAGCCAATCCGGCGCGTTATCAAGGAAACCAGCTGAGCCATAAGTGTCGGGCAAGATAATGCGCAGATTGCCCTCATGCTCGTCATGCCAATCCGACAGGACGTCATAAGGCGCATTAAACAATGCTTCGTCATTTTCAGCCAAGGCGGCATAGACCATCGGCAACTCATGGGCATTTGTCCCGATCGCCTCCAGCTCGCGGGTCATGGCGATCTTGCAGTTGGACGTACCAGTGAATGCCTCGCCTAGGCCCGACTGCATTGCCTGCACACACCAGTCTTGCCAAAGATATGAATGCCGCCGCCGCGTGCCAAAATCAGCAATCGACAGGTCCGGCACTTCGCGCAGGGCTTCGATCTTTTCCCAAACTCTCGTCATGGCTCGGGCATAAAGCACCTGCAGCTCAAACTTGCCCATCTTGCCCAGAACTGCACGCCCGCGCAGCTCCATGAGGATCGCAAGAGCGGGAATTTCCCACAACATGACCTCGTGCCATTTGCCCTCAAAGGTCAGCTCATACTGATCGCCCTTACGCTCAAGATGATACGGAGGCAGGCGCAGGCCCTCAAACCACTCCATGAAATCAGACCGGAACATCTGGCGCTTGCCATAAAACGTATTGCCCCGCAGCCATGTGCTTTCTCCGCGGCTAAGCGACAGCGAGCGCACGTGATCTAACTGCTCGCGCAACTCCCCCTCATCAACCAGCTCGGCCAGCGGGATATGCTTGGAGCGGTTGATCAGGCTGAACGTAACCTGGGTGTCAGGTTTGTTGTGAAAAATGCTCTGGCACATCAGCAGCTTGTAAAAATCCGTGTCGATAAGCGACCGTACAATCGGATCGATCTTCCACTTGTGGTTCCAGACACGGCTTGCAATATCGACCATGGTAACTTCCTCTTAGGATTGGCCATTTGTGCCAAGGGATGTGCACTGCGCGCAAGTACCAAACGTCCAACACCCAAAACCCGGCGGCCAACCCCCTTGCAGCGCCCCGTGCGACGGCTTTAATTCGGGGCAAAACAACCCGAGGCCCGCAATGACGCCACTGCATATCCTGATGACCGTGACTGCTATTTTTGCGATCATAGGCTATATTGCCAGCCTTAGACTGCAGCTGTGGATTACCCTAATCGCAACGGCTGCACTGGCGAGTTATTTTTTCTACGTTGCCCCGCTTGACCAAACCAACGCGCCCTATTGGATCGGGGCCACCACATTTATTCTCATATGCATCGCCGCGGCACGCCGGGGCCGTACCCTACCCGCCCCTAGGCCGCGTAAAACCGAAAATGGCATCATCGTCGACGGCACCAACGTGCTTTATTGGGACGATCAGACCCCACAACTTGATACTTTGCGCGCGGTTGTCGCTGACCTGAAACGTCGCGATCTCGTACCAACCGTCTTCCTGGATGCTTCTTCCCGGCACCACCTCAAGGACACGACGCTTAACGAAAAACGCTTTGCCCATGCCCTTGGCTTGTCACAACGCGCTGTCATGGTTTGCCCTGCCGGCACCGAAGCGGATGTGTTCATCCTCAAGCACGCGCGCAGCACCGGCCAACCAATCTTATCCAACGACCGCTTCGGTGACCGCGCCCAGCAACGCAAGGGCCTACGGATCATCAAAGGTGTCATAGCCAACGGTCGCCCGGTCTTCGACGGGATTTAAAGCGCGACCTTAACGGATCAGTCATCGCCCGCTAAGATATGGCTATCAAAGGAGGATCATCCATGTCCAAAGGCTATATTATTGCCCATATCGATGTTCACAACGCCGAGAAATTCGGACAGTTTCGCGAAATGTCCGCCAGCGTTCTATCGGAGTTTGGCGGCAAGGTGCTGGTGGGCAACCCCACCGCCGAACAGCGCGAAGGTCAAATGAAGTCCCTTACAATCGTAGTCGAATTTCCGGATGTCGATACCGCCCGTCGGTTCTACGAATCGCAAGGCTACGGTGAAGCCCGCGCGGTCCGGCAGCAAGCCGCGGACACCGATCTGATGATCGTCGAAGGGGTTTAGATCAGCGTCACACCCGCCGCCGTCATCCCTGCCAAGGCACCATCCAGCGACCCGTCCAGATCAATCGCGCGGCACAAATCCTGACGGACCGTTACGTCAAACCCCAGCTTTGCCGCATCCACAGCAGAAAAGTTGACGCAAAAATCCAGCGCCAATCCAACAAGCGTCACTTGGGTAATACCGCGGGTGTGCAAATACCCCTCCAAACCCGTTGGCGTGCTGTGATCATTCTCGAAAAACGCCGAATAGCTGTCGATCGCGGGGTTAAACCCTTTGCGCACAATCAGATCGGCACGACCCTCCAACAGATCGTCATGAAACGCAGCCCCACCGCTGCCTTGAATACAATGATCAGGCCAAAGCACCTGCGGACCATAAGGCATCTGTGTCAGATCATAGGGCGACGCCCCGTCATGCGAACTGGCAAATGATGAATGTCCTGCAGGGTGCCAATCCTGCGATAAAATCACTGCGCCAAACTCTGGCATGATCCCGTTGATGCCCTGAACGATCTCATTTCCGCCTGCCACAGCCAGCGCGCCCCCGGGGCAAAAATCATTCTGAACGTCGATCACGAGTAGCGCATGCATGGGAAATCCTCACTTCTATGGCCCTATAGAGTTGGTTTTACCCCACCGGACCCTTGCACAACAGCCCCAGACGCGCCTATTTGCTGACCCATGTATACCATTGCCGCCCTTTATCATTTTGCCCGGTTTGACGACCCCGCAGCATTGAAACCACCTCTCGAAGAGTTGTGTCTGCAAGAGGGTGTGCAAGGCACGCTTTTGTTAGCGGGCGAAGGGGTTAATGGCACGATCGCAGGTTCTCGAAAAGGCATCGACGCCGTGATCAGTCATCTGCGCGCCTTGCCAGGATGCGCGGCCCTCGAATGGAAAGAATCCACTGCCAAAACGGCCCCATTTGGCAAAATGAAAGTGCGCATCAAACGCGAGATTGTCACCATGGGTCAGCCAGACGTCGATCCGCTGACAGGCACCGGTCATTATGTCTCGCCCACAGACTGGAACGCGCTGATTACCCAGCCCGACGTTGCAGTGATCGACACCCGCAACGATTACGAAGTCGCCATCGGTAGTTTTGATGGCGCGGTTGATCCATCGACCACCAGTTTTGGCGATTTTCCTGCGTGGTGGGAGGCGAACAAGGGCCGCTTTCACAACAAGAAAATCGCGATGTTTTGTACCGGTGGCATTCGGTGTGAAAAATCAACGAACTATCTGATTGGCCAAGGGGTCGAGGATGTATTCCACCTCAAGGGCGGTATTCTGAAATACCTCGAAGACGTGCCTCAAGAAGACAGCACATGGCAGGGCGAATGTTTCGTCTTTGATAACCGCGTCAGCGTCGGCCATGGGTTGGTCCCCGGCCCGCATATGCTGTGCCATGGGTGCCGTCGTCCGATCCTGCCCGCAGATACATCGCGCGAAGAATATGAGGCCGGCGTAAGCTGTCATCAATGCGTAAATGAGACCTCAGAATTCGACAAAAACCGTTTCCGCGAACGCCAGAAACAGATGCGTTTGGCCAAGGAACGTGGCGAGGTCCACTACAGGTCAGACGAAACTTAACACTTCGCTAACACATCCCACCGCGCGCCTTGTTACCAAGCCAATGTCATACGAGCCGTGTACAGATGGTGCACAGGTTGTGTACGGATTGTGCCGTCCAACTTTCCTTGTCCATATGGCGTTAACCGTCCTACCCGGCAGAAGCCGTGCGAAGTGTTGCGCGTGCGCCGGTTACGGGCTTGGATCGCGCCAGCAGCCAAAGCATGATCGCAATGTTCATTCCATTCCAGACGATGCCGTTGACAAAAGCCAGCTCATAGGAACCGCTCAAGTCATAAATCAAGCCCGACACCCAACCGCCCAGCGCCATGCCCATGATCGTTGCCATCATGACAAACCCGACCCGCGCACCGGCCTCTTTTGCAGGCATATATTCCCGCACAATCAGCGCGTAACTTGGGACAATGCCACCCTGGCTCATTCCAAAGACCAAGCTGACCACATAGAGCGAAACCATCCCTCCGGACGGCAGATAGAGGAAGAGGGCGATGCATTGCAGCACCGAACCGATCAGCAGTGTTCGCACCCCGCCCAACCGATCTGCGACCAATCCTGATACCAACCGTGAAGCAACCCCGCCCATCAGCATTAGCGACAGCATTTGTGCGCCCACGGCAGGTCCAAACCCCAATCCGACGCACAACGCCACGATGTGTACCTGCGGCATCGACATCGCCACGCAACACCCCAATCCGGCCACTCCCAGAAGGATTTGTAACGCACGTGGGCTAAGGCCGGAGGACCGGGAATTGAGGTTGGATTGTTGCTGCGCCGCGTCCCTCACAGCTTCGGGCAGTTGTCTGCGCAACGTCAAAGCCAACGGGATGACGAGCACCAGTGTCACAGCAGCCATCACTAGATAAACCGAACGCCAGCCGCTGTCTTGCAAGACACCCGCCAGCAACATTGGCCAGATCGCGCCCGACAAATAGTTTCCACTGGCCGCAATCGCGACGGCAATGCCGCGACGGCGTACGAACCAATGCGAAATATCCGCGATCAGCGGACCAAACCCAACCGCAGAGGCGAATCCAACAAGTAGCTGCGCCAAAGACAGCATTGCGACCGATCCGGACAACGTCGCCAAAGCGTATCCTGCCGCCGTACATAATGTCGCGACGATCAAAGCCAGCGTAATTCCAAAACGGTCGACGGCTCGGCCGATGACGTAATTGCCGATCGCAAACCCGATCATCGTCAGCGTATAGGGCATCGAAGACGCCGCACGGCTCAGACCGAATTCGGCCTCAACAGCAGGCATGATCACAATAATCGCCCACATACCCGCGTTGATGATCGCGCCGACAAGCAAGGTCAGCCCCAAGCGCAGCCAAGCATACCGGCTGTCCGTGATCGCTATTTCCATGCCATGCCCCTCATCTCCTGCGGGCATCAGGTGCCAAATTGAACCATAGTGCAAGGCCTGCTCTCTTTGAAAAAATAGGCGCAATTGGAATTGTTAAACTGGCTGTAACCGCTTGGAGTTAAGTCTGGTCTTCGGGTGAGAAGAGGTGACAGCATGAGTGAGCCAGCAAATGTGCGGCCCATCATTATCAAGCGAAAAAAGGTCATCAGCGGTGGTGGCCACCATGGTGGCGCATGGAAGGTGGCCTATGCGGATTTTGTAACCGCAATGATGGCTTTTTTCATGCTGATGTGGCTGTTGAACGCGACAACAGAACAACAGCGCAAAGGGCTTGCAGATTACTTTTCACCGACCATCCCGATCAACCGGGTTTCGGGAGGCGGCAATGGTGCTTTCGGGGGCGAGAGTATTTTTTCTGAGATGACCCTCCCCAAGAATGGCACCGGGGCATCATCCAAACATCCGACAGAAGAAAATCAAGCCAAGGGAAACACCGGAAATGACCCTGATGGGGCAAGCACTGCTGAGCAGGACGAAGTTTTTGAATCCCTTGATGCAATGCTGTTGGGCCATGGTGGCGAATCCGCCGTTATGGAAAACGCGCTTAAACACATCATAACGCGAGTTACCGATGAAGGTCTGATCATTGAGATTTTTGCACTCGCAGGGGCTCCTCTTTTTGTTAGTGAAACAGATATGCCGACGCCGCTGTTGTCTGACATAGCAATGGTCATCGCCGACGTATCGAAAACCGTGATCAACAGCGTTGCGGTTGGCGGACACGTCCGCACCCGGCCGGTCATTTTGATCAACAATCCGGTTTGGGAACTATCCGCGCAACGCGCATCCCGCATGAGGGTACTTCTTGAAGAAAAAGGCATCAACAAAAGCCGGATGCAACGTGTGACGGGCCATGCAGACCGAGAACCCGTGCTGAGTAACACCATGGCAGAACGGAACAATCGGCTGGAGATCGTTTTGCTACGGGACGACATCTGAAATTCCAAAAAAAGCGCTAATTTTATCTGTTAGGCCGGAATTAAGACCCCCGCTCTATCAGTTAGGCAACAAGTTATCCGACAGAGCAGAAAGGCGTGTCTATGACAATTTCATCTTCGCTAAACGCAGGTGTTGCGGGGCTTCAGGCTAACGCAACAAGGTTGGCCAGCATCTCAGATAACATCGCAAACTCCTCGACCTATGGGTACAAACGCGTTGAAACCGACTTCCATTCTATGGTCATTTCCTCGCATGGTGGTTCTTATTCCGCTGGCGGCGTCCGGGCGACCACCAACCGACTGATCGATCAACGCGGCCCTCTTGTTTCAACGTCAAATGCGACGGATCTTGCTGTGCGCGGGCGCGGAATGTTGCCTGTTGCACAAGCATCCGACGTTGATGCCGGAAACACTGACACGCAGATGTACCTCACGACAACTGGCTCCTTCCGGACCGATTCTGAAGGCTATTTACGCTCTGAATCAGGCTTGGTGCTATTGGGATGGCCTGCACTTCCCGACGGCACGATACCTGTGTTCCCAAGAGATACGATCGATGGATTGGAACCTGTTCAAATCAACGTAAACCAGTTCACTGGCGAACCAACGACCAGAATGACATTGGGCGTTAACCTTCCGGCAACTGCAACTGAAGCCACGGCACCCGGTACAAGCCAGCAGCTTTCCGTAGAATATTACGATAATCTTGGCACCTCCGAGAGCATCAGCGTCACATTCGCACCAACCGTACCGGCCATCGGCACGTCGAATGAATGGACCATGACACTGACCGATTCAGTCAACCCAGCGACAGTCATCGGCGAGTACATATTGACCTTTGACGATAGCCGTTCAGCTGGGGGTACTCTCGCCACCGTTGTAGACGCGGCAGGCAACCCTGGTGGCACTTATGATCCTGCGACAGGCACCGTTGTTGTCACAGTCGATGGTGGGCCGATGGAAATTGATATCGGCGTTACCGGCCAGAATAGTGGCCTCACCCAGCTTTCTGATAGCTTTGCACCAGTGAATATTTCGAAAGACGGCTCCCCAGTCGGGAACATGACCAGCGTTGAGGTCGACGCGAACGGCTTTGTGCATGCATTCTTTGACACGGGCATCACGCGCACAATTTATCAGGTCCCTCTTGTCGATCTACCCAACCCAAATGGCATGGTGGCACTGGACCACCAGACCTATCAGCCCTCTGTTGAAAGCGGCTCGTTCTTTCTTTGGGACGCAAGTGATGGGCCAACCGGTGATATCGTTGGTTTTGCTCGTGAAGAGTCCGCGACAGATGTTGCTGGCGAACTGACCATGATGATTCAAACTCAGCGCGCCTATTCTTCCAACGCCAAGGTCATCCAAACGGTCGATGAAATGTTGCAGGAAACCACAAATATCAAACGCTGACCCATGAGTTAATCCGGCCACTGCAACGTTTCCGGGTCAAATCGAAAGGAAAAAAATGTCGATTACCGGTGCATTGAACAACGCGATGTCAGGGCTCCGCGCCGCAGGTCGCGCGTCGGAACTGGTATCTTCAAATATTTCGAACGCGCTAACACCGGGTTACGGACGACGTGTGCTGGCTCTATCGACCTCAGCCATCGGAGACTTTGGTGGCGTCAAGATAGACGGCATAACCAGAATGGTGAATGAAGGCGTCGCATCAGATAAACGCCTCGCTGAAGCGAAGAACAATGGGGCTCAACTCATAGCCGATTTCTTTGGCCGCATTGAAGGTTTGACTGGAAAGCCAAATGAGGCGTTTTCAATCAGCGCCCGTATGGCCGCATTCGAAAGCGGTCTGATCAGCGCGTCCAGCCGTCCTGATGCACCAGAGCGTTTGGCCGGTTCAGTTTCAGATGCCAAGGCGCTCATTGCGAGCCTATCTGACGCATCTGACGGCATTCAAAAAGCACGAACTGCTGCCGATAGCCAGATTTCGCGAGACGTCAAGCAATTGAACACGGGTCTAGAACAGCTCCAGATGCTCAATTCGCAGATCACATCATCACAGGTTCGCGGCAGCGACACTGCGTCACTGATGGATCAGCGGCAACAGGTCGTCGATAGGATCGGTGCGCTGGTTCAGATTAGGACCGTACCACGGGACAATGGTCAGATAGCCATCTACACCGAAGGCGGCGCAATCTTGCTAGATGGCTCTGCTATAGAAGTCGGCTTTACCTCTGCGAATGTAGTTACTGCATATCAATCTGTTGGCGCAGGAACACTCTCTGGCATGACCATCAACGGTTTACCAATACGTTCAGATTCCCAAACTGGGCCCCTACGTGGGGGTAGCATTGGTGCACAATTCGCAATCCGTGATGAATATGGCCCTACTGCACAACGCCAAATAGATGCCCTTGCGCGCGATCTGGTCGAGCGGTTTCAAGATCCGACGATAGACACTACTCTTGCGCCCGGGGACCCCGGATTGTTCACGGACGGGGGCGTAGCATTTGATCCTCTGGACGAAGTCGGCCTCTCCCAGCGCTTGACGCTTAACGCTGCAGTCGATCCTGATCAGGGTGGTGAAGCCTTTCGCCTGCGAGACGGCCTTAACGCAACGATCCCAGGCTATTCGGGTGATGCGAGTTTGCTCAATACATTACGAGAGACGCTTAACACGACCCGCATTCCGGCCAGTGGCAGCTTCGGGGGTGGTTCATTTTCAGCCGTGAACCTTGTGTCAGCACTCACCTCCCAATTCGGAGCTGAGCGTACTGAATCAGAGCGGTTACTCAGCTTTTCTTCCGCCCGCTTGGGCGAACTCACTGAACAGTTGCTCGCCGACGGTGTCGATACGGACAGGGAATTGCAGCATCTCATGCTCTTGGAACAGTCTTATGCTGCAAACGCGCGTGTCCACGAAGCTGTTGACGAAATGATGCAAACAATCATGAGGATTTGAAAATGCGTGCCACAAACCTTGGGGATATGGCCCAATCCTTTCAACTTCAGCAGCGCAATGGCGTTTTGAAACAAGATATCCAGCGGTTGACCCAAGAACTTGCGACGGGCCAAATCGCCGATGTCCGCCAGGTCTTAAACGGAAATTATGCTTACCTGACAGATATTGAGCGCACCATGGACGTTCTGGCAGGCTTCAAGCTTGCAACATCGGAAGCAACCCAACTGGCGAGCGGCATGCAAGAAGCGCTCGCCCAAGTCGGAACTCTTAGCGATACGCTATCAAGCAGTCTTTTGTTTGCCGGTACATCGGTTTCAAGTCTTGATGCTGCAACGATGACCGACACCGCCAAGCAAACCCTGGAATCCATGGTTAGCGTTCTGAACACGCGCGTTGCCGGGCGATCTCTTTTTGCGGGTGCGGCTACAGATCGGGCACCAATGCCTTCTGCGGATGACCTAATCTCGGCGTTAAAAACTGCGGTTTCTGGAGCAATAACACCTGACGATATCATTGCTGCGGCAACGGACTGGTTTGATGATCCAGCGGGTTTTGCTGCCGTTTCCTATGGTGGAGCACCCCAATCGATCGCACCGCTTGCTCTCTCAGATACCGAGAACCTATCAATTGATGTTCGAGCTGATAACAAAGAATTAAGGGACCTTCTTCGTAACGCAGCGGTATCAGCGTTGGCGACTGACCCCTCTTTCGGATTGTCCCTCCTAGATCAGTCAGAACTCTTCGGAAAGAATGGAGCCAATATGCTCGGCTCAAACGAGCAATTGATACATCTTCGTGCAAGGGTAGGGTTTGCTGAGGCGCGAATTGAGCAAGTTGCCACTCGCAACAATGCCAAGTTAACTAGTCTGGAATCTGCAAAGGGCGAACTGCTTGGTGTCGACGCCTATGACACCGCGACAAAATTGGAGAGCGTTCAATTTCAATTGCAAAGCCTTTACGCCGTTACCGTTCGCATGTCGCAGCTATCGCTGGTAAATTATCTATGACACTCATCTTCTACATCCTAACAGTACTGTGTTTTTTCACTGGGAGCTTACAAGCGGGGTCTGTGAGGATTAAAGATCTCGTAAATTTCGACGGTGTACGAGGGAACGACCTTGTCGGATATGGCTTAGTTGTGGGTTTAAATGGAACCGGCGACGGCTTGCGCAACGCCCCATTTACTGAAGATATCATGACCAACATTCTCGAGCGGCTTGGCGTGAACGTTACGGGTGAGCAGTTTCGGCCAAAAAATGTTGCCGCTGTATTGGTCACTGCGACATTGCCTGCTTTTGCACGGGCCGGCGGCCAGATCGACGTGACGGTTTCGGCAATTGGCGATGCCAAGAGCCTGTTGGGTGGAACGCTCATCATGACGCCTATGAATGCAGCCGACGGAGAGATTTACGCAGTTGCTCAGGGTGCAATCATTGCCGGAGGTGCCGTCGCTGAAGGCGACGCAGGCACCGTGACACAGGGTGTTCCAACGGCGGGATCGATTCCGTCTGGTGCGAGAGTGGAGCGAGAAATCGACTTTCAACTTAGCAGTCTTGAAGAATTACGGCTGGCATTGCGGGAAGCGGACTTCACAACTGCTGAACGAGTGGAAAAAGCCATCAATCAGAACTTTGGTCGAAGAGTTGCGCTGATGTTGGATAGCGGGACTGTGATACTCAATATTCCAGCCACACAGATGCGATCGGTTGCGCATGCGCTTGGCCGAATTGAGAATATTGAAGTTGAGCCTGAACGGAAGGCACGTGTCGTTGTAGATCAACGTTCCGGGACAATTGTGATGGGAGAAGATGTGCGTATTTCGCGTGTTGCTGTTTCTCAAGGAAATCTAACACTACGCATCCAAGAACAACCCGTCGTGGTTCAGCCGAATCCTTTTTCTGAGGGCGCTACTGTCGTCGTTCCACGCACCAATGCTGCAATCCAAGAAGAACCCGGCATTGGATTGGCGGAAGTACCGTCGGGAGCATCACTCTCAGAAGTTATTAGCGGGCTGAATGCGCTAGGAGTTTCGCCAAGAGATATGATCGATATCCTCAAAAGCATTAAGGCTGCCGGGGCATTACATGCAGAATTCGTTGTTCAGTAACATGGGAACCAATCCAGTTGCGGCTTTCTACCTTCCCTTTCTTCACTAACAACTTGTGCAAACCGCTTTCTGAGGCGGTAAGCATTGCCCACCCCCTAACCGTTCTCAGAATTGAACACTTATATCATGAGGTGTTGTTGCAATAGCTTTGTTGTAAATTGGCCTGAATTCACACTCCGTTCACCCCAAACCAACTTAGCATACGCCCCAGTGCGGGGTATACCGAGTGCCTTGAAGCCATTTGGAACACAGCGCATATTTGGACTTCTGCAACCTGGTGGTCGAAGCAGCCCACCGACTGGCGCAAGTCGATTCAGTTTCACACAAAGCGCCCCACTGACGGCCAACATATCCTCGCATATCTCGTTATCAGGCGAGATCTGATAGATCAGACCCTGCGGCATGTGCGCGTCCCCGATACTGCTACACAGCACTTCAACTGCCCATATCTCTCGTGTTTCCAACATGAAAGACCTTGATGCAGCCTAGACCCATGTTGCTTATGCCGAGTCAAACTGAAGTGTCTTTCCGTCCCCAATGCTACGCCAATCATGGGAGAACCGAGCCATCTGTGGTTGGAAAGCACGCACCCATCCAGGTTTTTTGGCGAGCTGAGACGTCAATACAATCTATGTGGCGCATTCAGAAATCGCGGCGATATCCGACGACAAGGGCGTTGGACCCTCCGTTCGGCATCATAGCTCCAAATCCGTTCGAACGGTGGTGGAGACGGAAAAAAACACTGTCGCGGGGATGGCCGAAATCGATTTCCGCTTCAAGAAACCAGTAGATTAGCGTTTTGCGGGAATCCCCATAATTATCGACTTCGACCTGCGAGAGTTTTGTGTAGCGTGACCCTCCCAAGCCAAAAGCCAAGCTGTCAAAATATGGAAGCCACGGCTGTTCGGGATGATACCGAACGACCACGGGCAGTACCAACTCACCGAAGTCTTGTTTGCCAAAATGCCGATTGAACTGCAATTCTGCGCCGAGTGACCAATTGCTACCGCCTAGTGCATGACTGTATCCCAGAATAGCGCCCGCCACATAGTTGTCAGTAAATGCAACCTTTTGGGGATTAACGGATCCGCCAGCGTTATTGTTTGTCATCGCTCCAGTAAATAGAGCAAAGCTCCAGCCATTCTTCTTAGGTTCCTCAGTATCAGCAGATGCGGTGCCGGCGAAAAGCGACAAAGCTACAATTACAGGCCGTAAAAATTGCAAATTTCGCTTCCTTCGTGGCCAGCTTTGGGTAACATCTAAAACCGAGTTTTTCACCTTGTTGTATTGTTAGTCCGTATTCAGAAACCGGCAATGCAAAACTAGGTGCTATATTCTTCGCGCAGAACGTTTTTTTGCACTTTACCCATCGTGTTGCGCGGCAGTGCGTTGAGGATGATATAGCGACGTGGGTGCTTGAAACGGGCCAGAAGAGGTGCGATTTTGTCGGCGATCACCTCGCCTGCGAGTATTAGGCCCTCCTCCAGTACAATCGCAGCCAAAACGCTTTCACCGAAATCAGGATGCGGCACGCCAAACACAGCACTTTCGAGCACGCCATCCACATCGTTGATCACGTCTTCAATTTCTTTAGGGTAGATGTTGTAGCCCCCTGAAATGATCAAATCTTTTTGCCGCCCCACAATGCTGATCCGTCCATCCGCTGACTGAACGCCTAAATCGCCAGTTATGAAAAAGCCCGTGTCGCGCAGTTCTTCGCGGGTCTTTTCAGGCATGTTCCAGTAGCCTTGAAAGACGTTGTCACCACGCACCTCGATGATCCCAATTTCACCGACGGGCAATGGAGTGCCGCTGTCCGGGTCCGTGATCACAACTTCAGTATTGGGCAACGCAAAACCAACTGTACCGGCAATCCGGTCTCCCTCGTAGGGATTGGACGTGATCATATTGGTTTCAGTCATGCCATATCGTTCAAGGATACGATGACCTATACGCTGCTCAAACGCTGTGTGCGTTTCTGCAAGCAAGGGTGCTGAACCGGACACGAACAAACGCATATCAGCACAGAGACCTTTCGTCATGCGAGGATCGTTCAGCAGGCGTGTGTAGAATGTTGGTACGCCCATCATCAGGGTGGATTTCGGTAGTTCTGCGATGATCGCATCTTGGTCAAATGCCGCCATCAGCCGGATCGAAGTACCAGCCAACAGACAGGTGTTCATCGCGACAAACAAACCGTGCGTATGGAAAATCGGAAGGGCGTGGATCAAGCGATCTTGGCCCGTGATCTGCCACAGCTCGGTTAGGGATTGAGCGTTTGATAGCAGATTCTTGTGGGTCAGCATCGCGCCTTTTGATCGCCCGGTGGTGCCAGATGTATACAGAAGCGCGGCAAGATCATCAGGTTCGCGACAGACCGTATCAAATTCTTCAGGTGCCGCGTCGGCTGCGGTGGCAAGACTGCCCTTCCCGTCGGGTCCAAGAGTGAGGACCGTAATATCATCATCATGACAAAGCGCTAACATTGCCGCTTCGTCTTTGCTGTCACATATCACGACACGCGGCGCGGCGTCTTTGATAAAATAGGTCAATTCCGTCTGTGTATATGCCGTATTAAGCGGCAGATAGACGGCACCTGCCTGGACCGTTGCAGCATACAAGCCTAATGTATCTATCACCTTAGGGGCTTGGACAAAGACGCGATCACCAGGGCTAACACCTGCTGCCACCAGAACATGAGCCAGTTGGGATGTACGGCGGACAAAGCCCGCAAAAGTCAGGTCTTGGCCATCGTCATCAACCAAAAATAATTGATCAACATCAGCATGTGGTGCGATCAGAGCATCATAGAGTGTGTTCTTCATGATCCGGGTTCCTTGATCTTTGTCACGAACGCGGTTGTCGATAATGCGTTCACGACACGGGATGCCGCAACAGTTGATTTCATGGCAAATTCTCCGTGATTCCGTTCCGTTTGCTTTAGATTGTAGAGATAATTCACCATGGCACCGCTGGACTGCTTTTTACCATTCGCAGACATGTCAGCCTGCGCATGGACGTCATGCACCTCCGCACCGTTGCCCAAGTGAAATCGAGCTACGGGGTCAAGAGGCCTGCCATCGCTACGTTTAGCGAGCATTAGATACCGGGCAGCCATTGCGCGGACGTCCTGGGGTTCTGCTGCGCCTTTTAGCACCGCAGTGGCAATTGGGCCGAGTTGTGGATCATCTGTCTGACCTTCAATCCACCCGTTCAGACCGGGAATGGGCGAAAGAGTAACGAAGGCATCAATCTGTGGGCATACCAAGGAAAGTTCAGCTACGACCTGTTTGATCAACAGATTTCCAAAGCTGATTCCACTTAGCCCCTTTTGGCAGTTAGAAATCGAATAGAAGACCGCAACCTTTGCCTGATCAGCCTCAAGAGGGGTACGCTGATCCGACAGCACATCATCAATAGAACTTGGAACTTCTTTTGTTAAGGCAACCTCTACAAAAATGAGCGGCTCATCGGGCATCGCTGGGTGAAAGAACGCAAAGCAACGCCGATCCGGCGGGTAGAGCCTGCGGCGCAAATCATCCAAATCGCTAATTTCATGCACAGCCTCATAAGCGATAATTTTATCAAGGATGCGGGCTGGAGTGTCCCAGTTGATTTGGCGCAACACAAGAAAACCGCGATTAAACCAGCTGCGCAGAAGATGCACAAAGTCGAGGTTTGTTCGGGCAAGATCAGGATGCTCTTTCAACCGTTCAAGAAGGTCCACGCGCATTGAAACCAGTACCGTCGTTGCACCAAATGGCTGGTTTAGACGGCGCAGAAACTCTTGGCGCTTTGGCTCTGCGGCAACACATAGCGAGCCGAACAATTCAGCGGTTGGAGCAGCAGCGTATTGAGTGGCCAAGTCGGCAGTCTTTTCCGCATCAATGTCGAATTCTGAATTCAAGAACATGAAAAATGCGGTTTTTTCCGCTGAGTTCAATGCTGCGTAACGCGCAAGAATTGTCGAAGCGAGCCCTAGACCCGATACTTCACCTTCGGCAGACATCAGCGCATGGCACAGCGCATAGATGTCGCGCGTGTCGTTCTTGCCTCGCATCAAACTGCGCGGGTCAAAGAGCTGGGAAAGAAGGTCCCCAAGAAAGCGGTTTCGCTGCATGTCGTCCCCTTACAAAGAGTCGTTCATGGTTAATATCGATATTTTACAGTTCTGTATAATTAAATCGGTAAAGTATCTCTCAAACATCCAGACCCTTTGAGAGGTAATCTCCGGTGCGTCGGTAGTGGTTCAACAAGCTTGCCGACGCGCTATCTTGGTTGTGCTGAACGGCGGCTTCAAGAATCTCATCGTGCTCTCCGGAGACATCACGACTTTGATATGTACTGCTGGTTGCCGCAAGGTACCGGTAGCGAATGTTAAGATCATAAAGCTGAGAACAATAGCGCTCGAGCATGGGCAGCCCGCTATTGGCCAGCAAGGCCATGTGGAAGGTTTTATGAGCTTCCTCAAAGACTGCTGTGTCCTTCTTTGCCGCCTTCTTCATATGGTGATGCGTCAGTACCAGCCGCTCCTCCCAAGAGGGTGACGCGTTTGCTATGGATTGACGCAGTGCAAGATCTTCTAGCGTACATCGTAACGTAAGAATTTCCTCAAAATTGGCTTTGTTCGCAGGGGCGGCACGAAAGCCACGTTGATCAATCCGCTCGACCAGCATGTCAGATGTTAGCAGACTAAGTGCCTCACGAACGGGCGATGCACCTGTCTTTAAGATTCCTCGAAGCTGTTCAATCTTCAGCTTTTGACCTGCGGGCAATTCGCCAGTTAGGATCATACCGCGCAGCGTCAAATATGCCCCCCGGGTCGCAGAGGACTCTTTACCGCCGGTGTCATCGATCAAATTCATGCTCTGCACCTCTAACCGGATTTAGGATAAACTGACAGTCTTCGTGGAGAGGCCAACCGACAAATTCAACGAGCCTTCGTTTATCATCCAACGCCGCAACGTGAAGCTGCGCGCACCGCTCTTATGCATCGGATCATTTTGCGCCAAAACACGCGCCGCCTCTAAGCTGCCGGCACGGTAGATAATCAGGCCCATGCCTTGCATATGTTCGCCGGTCTCATCGGACATCGGCCCTGCCAGAGCGAGCTGTCCAGCGGCCTCTAACTTAGCTTGATACGCAAGGTGATCAGGCAATGCCGCCTTCACATCTTGCGGTGCTTTCGCGGGGGTACTTTGCACCACATAAAGCTCTAACGCGAGCGCGCCTCGGTTTTTTGCATCTGTCTTGTAGTCTGTCCAAGCAACCATGTTGATCATCCCAAAATATCGATATTTATTGACAATGTCTATTATTGTAGGCAGAATTTCTTGAAACTGACAAGGATACAATCATGAAATATCTGGTGGGCAAGACCCCTAACGGCACCGCGGTATTCGCTGTGGACGGCAATAAAGCCGTTAATCTTACCGCGCTGAACGCGGAGATTGGCAGAGATTTGATGGGTCTTATCGCGAAGCCTGACTTGCTCGAATCGGTTACTGACCAAATCGCTGATGCAGATCATGTCGACGTATCTTCGATCACGCCAGCATTGCCCGTGGCCAAGCCCGGCACGATCATTTGCCTTGGCTTAAACTATACCGACCACATCAAAGAAGGTGGGTATGACATCCCAGACTATCCCGCACTTTTCATGCGCGGCAAGAATTCTATCATGGCAGCCGGCGCGCCTTTGGTGCGGCCCACATGTTCAGAAAACTTGGACTATGAGGCAGAGCTGATGTTCATCGTGGGCAAAGGTGGCCGTCACATTTCCGAGGCTGACGCACTTGATCATGTCTTTGGCTACACAGTGTTCAATGACGGGTCGGTGCGTGACTACCAGCGCAAAACCCACCAATGGACGCCCGGAAAAAACTTTGACAACACAGGTGCCATCGGGCCCTATGTCGTTACGCCAGACGAGATTCCAGCAGGCGCTGCCGGTCTAAAGATCGAAAGCCGTGTCGGGTCCGAGATTTTGCAATCCTCCAACACGGGCAACATGATTTGGTCTGTTGCACAGACGATTGCGACGATTTCTGAATACACCACGCTAGAGCCCGGCGACATGATCGCGATGGGTACACCCCCGGGTGTAGGCCACGCCAAAAAGCCAAAGCCGCGTTGGTTGGTACCGGGCGAGGTTGTGGACATCGAAATCGAGAATATCGGCATCTGCTCCAATCCCATCGTGGACGAGAAAGATTTTGCCGCATGAATGCCCCGACAGGTAAAGACCTCGAAATCAAACGCGCCAAAGCGCAGGAGGATCACCGCGCCTTGCGGGGGCGCATTGATCGTCTATCTAGCGATGCAATAGACCTGATCTTGCGGGATGCGCGGTCTCACTATGCATGGTCAAAGAAGCCGATTGCAGATGAGCTAGTTCAAGAACTGTACGACATCACTATCAATGGCCCAACATCGATGAACACGCTGCCTGCGCGGTTCGTTTTTGTGAAGACCCCGGAAGGCAAGGAACGTCTTGCCAAATCCCTCAAGCCTCAGAATGTCGGGAAGATGATGGGCGCGCCTATCACCGCAATTATTGCGCATGATATGGATTTCTGGAAGGAACTGCCGTTTTTGTTCCCGCACGATGACCGACGTCATCTGTTTGATGGGAACACCGCGTATTGCGAAGACACCGCTTACCGTAACGGCACGCTTCAGGGCGCATACTTCATGATTGCCGCCCGCGCGCTTGGGCTTGATGTCGGTGCGATGTCTGGTTTTTCAAATGCGATTGTCGACGAAGAGTTCTTTGCAGGAACGACACTAAAATCAAATTTTTTGTGCAACATTGGTTACGCAGATGAAACCGCGCTGTTCCAAAAACTGCCGCGCTTCGCCTTCGACCAAGTTTGCAGCTTTGCATAAATAGGGGGACCTTATGGCCATGAAAATGAAAACCGTTGTGACCTACCGAGCGACGGCGCATTGCCCAACACATTCGCGCACAGAAATTCCAGTGCGCGATTTGAATGTTGTGATCGACGAACCCGTCGAGCGCGGCGGCACAAATCTAGGGCCATCCCCAACCGAGGCCGCGATGACCGCCTTGATCGCATGCACGAACGTGATCGGTCACAAATGCGCGCACCGCTTGGGCGTGGATCTTGGTGACGTCACTATCGACGCAAACTGTCAATTCGACCGGCGCGGCGTGCTTATGCAAGAAGAGATCGACGTGCCGTTTCCCGCAATGACCCTGACGGTGAATTGCAACACACCTGCAAGCCAACAAGAGCTGACACAGGTGGGCCAAGACACCTCTAAATTCTGCGCCATTGCCAAACTGTTTGAAGCGGCAGGCACGGATCTGACGGTGAATTGGGTGAAGACAAACTAGTCAACCAACACGGGCCACATGCCCGACTTTCTGGGAGGAATGAAAATGATGAACTGGACAAGACGCAGCCTAATCGGCGCTGCGCTCGCTACGATGACGGCCCTGCCCGTCGCCGCACAGGAAAAAATCTCCGCGGTTGTGATTGATGGTTATCCCGCGCGCGCGCTTTGGGTAAAAGAGTTCACAGCCTTTTTCATCCCCGAGGTGGATCGTCGCCTTGCGGAAACCGGCAATTATCAGATGAGCTGGCAAGAAAATTACGGTGGTTCCATCGTAAAGCCCAAAGGCGTTCTGGAAGGTGTGCAGTTAGGTTTGGGCGATATCGGTATCGTCACAACCATTTTCCATTCATCCAAACTGCCAAGCCAAGGCCTCGCGTCTGTGACGCCGTTTGTGTCGACTGACGCCCGCGCCGTGGCCCGTGCCGTGGACGAAATCGCGCGCGAATTCCCTGCGATGCAGAATGAATTTACCGCCCAAAACCAAGTCTACTTGGCGACCGGCGTTGTGCTCAACAGCTACCAAGTTTTCTCAACGACCGAAGTCAGTAGCTTGGCTGATCTAGAGGGCATGAAGGTTGCAGGCGCGGGCATGAACCTGCGCTATCTTGAAGGTATCAAGGACGCGGCTGGTGTGCGTGGCGGTCTGACGGACTTTTACAACATGCTGCAAACGGGTCTTGTGGACGCGGCACAACTTTGGCCAGAAGCCGCTGCAACATTCAAAATCTCTGAGGTTGCTCCATACATGTTGCGAGCAGATCTTGGTGCCGTGAATTCAAAGACGATCACAGTGAACAAAGATTATTGGGACGGTTTGCCCGATGAGGTCAAAGGCGTTCTTCAAGCTGTGGCAATCGACTACCGGGATCATTTGGCTGGCATCGCGATGGACCGCGCTGCAGCGGCCGAAGCTGCGTATATTGCTGCTGGTGGCACCATCATCGAAGTGTCTGATGCAGACCGAGCTGCTTGGGCAGCCGCAATGCCAAACATCGCGCAAGAACTGGCAGCGACGCTGAACGACAATGGCGAAGCGGGTACTGAGATGATTGAAGCGTATCTAGGCAAGCTTGACGCCGCTGGTTTCACAGGCGTCCGCGACTGGACCCAGCCCTAACTAAACGACGACCCAAGAGAGGAGCCTGATCATGCTAAAGCCTGCTGTAACGGCCCTGTCTCGGGTCGCCAATACTCTAGCGATTGCCGCCAACGCCGCCGGAACCCTTGCGGTTCTGGGGCTGGTGGCAATCCTAAACATTGACGTTGTGGCGCGTGGGGTTTTCAACGCGCCACTCAAAGGCACCTACGAAATCGTTCAGCTTTCGGTCGTCTTTATCGTGTTCC
Organism: Sulfitobacter sp. SK012; assembly: GCF_003352085.1. Lineage (NCBI taxonomy): Bacteria > Pseudomonadati > Pseudomonadota > Alphaproteobacteria > Rhodobacterales > Roseobacteraceae > Sulfitobacter > Sulfitobacter sp. SK012. The sequence goes on along the minus strand of NZ_CP025804.1, from coordinate 275,050 downwards.
TACAATTGGCTGATGTGGTGCGGGTTGACCGCCTGACACGCTCAGATGGCTTCTTGAACCTAATGCACCGCACCCGACCGAAATCAGCCGCGACGTTGCGCCGTATCATCAACGCAGTATCTGCGATTTTCATGGGGCTGATCGCCTACATCATGTTCCCCGAATTCCTGCATATGTGGGATACAAAAGATTATTTTGGCGTACCGGGCGTATTTACCGTTCCATGGTGGCCGATAAAACTGGTCATTGCCTCAGGCTGCGCCCTGTCGTGTGTGATCTTCGTACTCAAAGTCATCACGGCGCAGGATCGGCCAGAGCTTCTCCGCGCCCCGGAAAATGAAGAGCCGCACCCATGAGCCCGATCGAAATTGGCCTGATTTCGGTCGCCGCAATTATTTTCCTGATCTATTCAGGCATGTATATTCCCATTGCCCTTGGTTCCGTGTCTTTGGTCTCAATCTGGTTGATGCGTGACAATTTCACGTTGTCTTTGAACCTGCTGAAAGTCGCCGTAGGCGACAGCGCGATGGAATACAGCTTTGCCACGATACCGCTGTTCACCTTTATGGGGCTCATTGTGTCCAAGGCGGGATTGGGCCGCGATATCTATGAAGTCATGACCATGCGTTTCCGCAAAGTGAAAGGCGGAATTGGCATGGCGACGGTTGGCGCGAATGCCGTGTTTGCGGCGGTCACCGGGTCGTCGATTGCGTCAGCTTCTGTGTTCACCAAGGTCTCTGTTCCGCAGATGATGGCCCAAGATTACAACCCACGCTTTGCGGTTGGCGTCGTCGCAGGGTCGTCGGTCTTGGGTATGATCATTCCGCCCTCTGCGATGCTGATTATCTACTCGTTTGTAGCGGAACAATCCGTTGGCGATATGTTTCTTGCCGGGGTCATTCCAGGCATCATGCTTGCAGTGTTCTATGTCGGCGCGATTTGGTTCATGGCCCGCTACACACCCAGATTTGTCGGTGGACGCGTCGTTCAGGATACCGAGTGGATGTCACGCCGCGAAATCGCATCCAAGACACTCCCAACGGTGGGATTGATCACAGTCGTTCTTGGCGGCATCTACACAGGTTGGCTGACGGCCGTGGAAGCGGGCGCCGCCGGTGGTTTGGTCGCTCTTGTGATCGCAATGGTTCGCCGTTCGATGACGATGAAGACTTTTTGGGAAGCTTTGCTTGAAACCGGGCACATCACGGCCGCGATCCTATTTTTGATTACTGCGGCCTCCATCTACAGTCGCATGCTCGGCTTGGCAGGACTGCCAAACCAACTGCAAGACCTGTTGGCCGTCAACGAGGCATCGTTCTGGACAATTATGATCCTTTACGTGCTCTTGATGTTATTTCTCGGAACCCTGCTAGACACCGCATCGATCATTTTGATCGTGGTCCCGCTGTTTTTGCCTCTGGTCGAAGCGATGGATATGTCGCTAATTTGGTTCGGGATTATCACCGTTGTTGGCGCGGAAATTGGTCTGCTCACACCGCCGCTAGGCATATCGTGTTTTGTCATCAAATCGACGATCAATGATGACCGCATATCGCTAAAAGACGTCTTTATGGGCGCATTGCCCTTCGCCTTTGTCATGTTGATTGCGTTGTTTATCCTGATTGAATTCCCAATCCTAAGCCTCGCTCTTCTTTAAGGAAACCTGTCATGCGTAACGTCACAGCCGAAAACATTACAGACGTCTTCAAAGGGTATATGTCAAATGAGATGGACCCACGGATGCGCGAAGTCATGGGGTCTTTGGTGCAGCACCTGCATGACTTTGCCCGCGACGTAAACTTGAGCCATGAGGAATGGCGCACCGGCATCGCCTTTCTTGAGGGATGCGCTGCGATCGAAACAGAAGACCGACACGAGTTTATCTTGGCCTCCGACGTGTTGGGCCTCTCGTCCTTGGTGGACATGCTGCATTCAAACGCTGATGCGACATCATCTTCGGTTCTTGGTCCTTTCCATGTGTCAGGCGCTCCCGAATTGGCTGTTGGCGGAGACATGAAGCGACACTTTGGTGGGCCGATGTTGTTGGCCGAAGGGGTTATTCGCGACACCGACGGGAAACCAATTCCAAACGCAGAAATCGATATTTGGCAGACCGCACCAAACGGGCTTTATGCCAGCCAAGATGACGAACAGGATACGTTTTCCTTCCACGGCCTGATGACGGTTGGAGACGATGGGCGGTATGCATTCACGACGGTCAAACCCGTCGAATATACGGTTCCGACAGATGGCCCTGTAGGCGATATTTTGAATGCTTGTGGCCGGCATCCGTGGCGGCCATCACATCTACATTATATCGTCAAAGCGCCGGGCTTCAAAACTCTGGTGACCGAGGTGTTTCCAAATGATGATCCCTACCTGGATCAAGACACAGTCTTTGGCGTCCGGAATGATCTAGTTATGAAGTACGAAGAGAAACAGGCAGCTGCATTCCCAGATGGGATGGTTCTTTCGGGAAATGTGTCTGATCCGTTTCTTTACGTGAACTTTGACGTCACACTAGCAGCGGACTAAGTTTAGGCAGCCACAGTTTAGATCAGCATTGTGGATAGACTTGCGAAATAGCTCAGCAAAATCAGAACCAAAGCCACAGCCAGCAAAAAGGGCCAAAGAGCTTTTAGAATGACGCCAGGCGGCGTGTCACTCATGGAAGATGCGATATAGAGACCGATCCCAACAGGTGGCGTTAAAAGCCCAAGGACGAGGTTCAAGCAAACGACGACACCAAATTGATAGGGGCTGATATCGTAATTCCCTACGGCAATGGGCAACAGGATAGGCGTGATCAAGATAATCGCCGCGATGCCATCGATCACCATCCCAACAAGCAGCAAAGCAAGATTGACGATAAGGAAGAACACGAACGGGTCGGATGTGATCGACGTGATCAGCCCTGCAAGTTTTTGCGGCAGCTCCTCGTAGATTATGACCCAACCGAAAACGCTCGCGGCCGAGATCATGAAGATGATCATTGAAGCGTTCACAGCAGTGCGCTTGAACATCTCTCCCAAATGGCTTGGTCTTAAGTCACCGTAAACGAGCCAACCAACGACAAAAGCGATGAGGGATGCGATGGCGGCAGACTCTGTTGGGGTAGCGACGCCGAAGAGGATGCCCCCGATAATCGCCATAGGGATCAAAAGAGCTGGCAATGCCTCGAGCACAGCGCGAGTTGCGTCTTTTCGTGACATCCAGACGCCTTTTGGGAATTGCTGCTGCCAACCTACGATTGCGATCACCAAGGCAAAAGCCATCGCCAAAAGCATGCCCGGAATAATTCCGGCAATGAACATCTCTCCGATTGGGACTTGCGCCAAGACGCCAAAAATAACGAACATCATCGAAGGCGGAATGACCGGGGCGAGTAGGCCCCCGGCCGCAGTCGTGGCGGCAGCAAACCCTTTCTCGTAGCCCTCAGCTTCCATCGCAGGCACCATGGCGCGCGACATAACAGCAATCTGGGCTGTGGCTGATCCAATTATTGCGGCCATAAACATGTTGGTCAGCAAGTTTATATATGCCAATCCACCCCTGAACCCTCCGACAAAAACGCGGGCCATATTCACCAGGCGTTTGGTCATACCGCCTTCGTTCATCAACTCCCCGGTCAGCATGAACAGTGGAATCGCCAACAGGCCGTAGTTTTCCAATCCGCCAAACATCTTTTGGGCAAAGCTGTCGTAGAGGACTGTGTTTCCGCTTTCCCAGATGTACCAAACCGCCGTGATGACCAGCACGATTGCCACTGGGACAGAAAGAAACAATGCAGCCAAGAAGACGATAGGGCTCACGACTGTTCATCCCGTGGACGCGCGCCGAGCAGGTGCATTGCGGAATGCAATGTGGCGCCTAATGCAAAAAGCCACATGACAGCCCAAAAAACATACTTTGGAACGCCGAGCGTCGAAGTTGGTTCAGCGTATATGAAATTGAACGTGTTGCCTTGGAAGACCTTACTATCAAAGCCAGATCGGGCGAATTCGAGGGGCATAAACCAGCGCCAGCAAAACCATAGCATTGCCAAAGCAAAGGCAAAAACGATGATGTCGACGATTTTGATTGTCACCGCTTTGACGCGCGGCGACACTGCATCGGGCAGCAGTGTGATCGCGACAGAATTGCGGTGATGCAACGCAGCTGAGGCACCCAAGAATGTCATCCACGCCATCGCGTAGATCGCAAGCTCATCCACCCAGAACAGCGCGTTGCCCGTGTTGCGCGTGGCAACGTTGAGTAGAACAAGAAATGTAACGCAGACCGCCAAAAACGCTGCCGCCCAAAGTTCAATTCGCGCCCATGCTGCAGATACGCGGTAGAGCATCATCCGTTCTCCATAAAAAAGGGCGCGAGTTCGACCCGCGCCCTTGTCCGCAAATTAGGTTTCGTTACTTGGTTTCTGCCGCAACAGCACGCAAGCCGTCAAGCGAAGGCGCTTTTTCCGACCAAATCGCATTCCATTCGTCGATCGCACCCCCAAAGAACGTGGCATCGACTTTGGTATACGTCTTGCCCGTCCCTTCGATCTGCGCCAACCAGCCGGCTTCTTTTTCAACGTAGCTATCAATGGTGCTGTCTACGTGCTTGGCCATAAGTTCGCCAATCATCGCGCGATCTTCTTCTGACAGACCTGCCCATACTTTTGCAGAAACCAGGCCCACCATTGGGAACATCATGTGATCAGATTGAACAATCGTGTCAGCGTGATCGTAGTACTTCAGAACCCAGATCAATTCCGCGTCCATATCAATAGCATCCACTTGCCCATTTGCGAGCGCGTCATAAACGGAAGGCAATGGCATAGGCGTTGGTGCTGCGCCGATGGCGTTATAGAAATCAAGAATTGGCGTAAATGGCGTGATCCGAAGCTTCAGGCCTGCGAGATCTTCGGCACTACTTATGTCGCCACGTGATACGATCTGGCGCAAACCAGCCATGCCGTATCCAACACCAACAACGCCAACTTCGGCCGGCAATGGCTCAAGCATCGATGTCGCCTTGTCAGACCGCAGAATACGACCTGCATGCGCAATGTCATCAGCCAAATAAGGGGCATAGAAGGCGCCCAGATCAACGTAACGGTTTGAGACTTCAGCGACAGTCATGAAGGCCATATCTAATGCGCCGGTTTGCAGCTGTTGCAACATCTCGGCTTCATTCCCAAGCTGGCGTGAAGGAAAGACTGAAACGCTGTGCGCGCCGCCGCTTTTTTCGGTCAACTCATCGCCGAACGCTCCAGCTGCTTTTGTCCAGATATGTGGCGGAGGCGTAATTAAACCCAGTCGAAATTCGTCTGCCTGAGCAGTCAAAGTTGACGCAGCAACCAGTGCCACGGACCCCATGAGCTTTGCTATATGTTTCATATTCTTCCCCAGTTGTTTGTTAACTTTGATCGATCAGATGGTGACCCAACCCTCTGGCGGCTCTTTGCCAGGGTGAACCGTATTGCAATTTGCGCAGGTTCGGCTTTCTTCCGAGGCATAAAATTTCTCGTAGACTGGTGGCAAATCCCTGACGATAGACGTCAGCTGCATCTCTGCCCGGTGAACAAGTGAACCACACTCAAAACAGTACCATTCAATAGCGTCTAGATCGCCCGTCTTTCGCTTGGGCTCGACGACCAGGCCGATGGACCCTTCTTCGGGTCGCTGAGGAGAATGGCGCACATGTGGTGGCAGCAAGAAAATCTCGCCTTCCTTAATCGGCACGTCATAGAATTCGTCGCCATCATAGATCTTGAGGACCATGTTGCCCTCAAGTTGATAGAAGAACTCCTCGACCGGATCATCGTGGTAATCCGTTCGCTTGTTAGGCCCGCCCACGACGGTCACCATAAGGTCGGCGTCTTCCCAAATCTGTTGGTTCCCCACTGGCGGCTTCAGCAGATGGCGGTGCTCATCAATCCAAGTTTTGAAATTAAAGGCTCGTAATTTGGACATGGTTCTCTCCCGTTACCAAAAACTTCCGTGACTTTGCCAATAACCGCAAAGAATAAGTGGGTAATTAGCTATCCGATTTGGTTATATCATGCCTCCGCGATTATGGCTTTAAACCACAACTCTCAAACGCACTTCGGATGGCTGCTTTTTCTGTTTCATCTAGTTCCAGCATAGGACTGCGAACCCGTCCGCCAGCTTGACCCAAGAGCTCTTGCCAGTACTTTCCAAACGCCGTCGGCTTACCGGCTGGCTTAGATTGTTTCATCGCATTTCGCACAGGTTCAAGGCTATCGCGTACCTTGCGAGCCTCATCGAACTTACCTGCGAAGGCGAGCTGGGTGTATTCGTGCATTCGCATATCGTTGGCTGTTTGCAACTGATACGGCGGAGAAGAGCAAAGGTACAAACGCCAACCAAGCTCTTCGATGTTGTCCAGCCAATCATCCTCGAGAGAGGTAGAGACCTGTATTTTGTCACCAATCATATGGTGCAATTTCACATACATTTCGCGCGGGACCGAGTATTTAATCGCGACGATGTTGGGGAGCTCAGCGATCCGAGCGCATTCTTCAGGCTGCATAAGATAACCGCTGTCTGGATGGCTCCACATTGCGATACCGATATCCAACTGATCGCAAAACGTCTTGTAATATTGATACAAAACCTCACCTCGATCGTGGACAAAACTGAGCACCGGCGCATGAAGTACAATGTAATCTGCGCCGCAGTTCTGGGCGTGATGCGCGAGCTCCAAGGCCGTATCCATGTTCTGGTCAGAGACTGAAACGATGACCCCAACCTTGCCGGCGCATTCATCCACTGCGATTTCGAAATTTCGCTTGCGCTCTTCAAGGCTCATCGAAAAGAACTCGCCTTGCTTACCAGCCACGAACAATCCCTGTATCTTCAGGTCATCGATCCAGTGACGAATGTTGGACCGCAACCCAACTTCATCCAATGAAAGATCGTCATTGAACGGGTTTAAGGCCGCAGCCCAAATCCCTGTCATGTTCTCACGTGCGTAGTCTTTGGCATTATGTTTGGTATATTTCATTGAGCAAAGCCTATGTTGGAGAGCCTGTGTATCCGACGACAAGAAGGCCGGATCGTATCCGTGATGCCAACCCGAAACAGTAAAATTAGATATCACTATTATCTATATCAAAACGCGGTCAATTTCGTTTAGATCAAGATCAACGAAGGGATAGAACTATGAAAATAGGATTGATCGGTAACGGTGCGATTGCAACATACGTGCGTAACGCGTTGGAGCAACGACCCCATCAGATTGATGCAGTTCTTATGCGGCCGACACGGGTTGCCGAAAACCCGGGCCTCTATGTGGGCTCGGTTCAGGACCTACCGGATGATCTTGATTTGGTGATCGATTGTGCGGGACACGCAGCGCTTGCAGCACATGGACCAGCGGTTCTGCGGCGTGGGATCGATATGATCACGGTCTCGCTTGGTGCGTTGGCTGAACAAAATGTGTTGCAATCGCTTGAAGCGGCTGCAAATGAGGGCGGTGCCAAATTGCATTTGGCAAGCGGTGCCATTGGTGCGTTGGATTGCCTGCAAGCGGCGCGCGTTGGGCAATTGGAGCAGGTGACATATGTGGGGCGCAAACCACCAATTGGTTGGCAAGGATCACCTGCTGAACAAAAAATTGACCTGGGTTCGCTGAAGAGTGGCGCACAAATCCACTTTGAGGGAACCGCCCGCGAAGCAGCACTTGCCTATCCCAAAAATGCTAACGTGGCAGCGGCGGTTGCCCTCGCCGGTGTCGGCTTTGATAAAACACATGTTCGCCTCATCGCTGATGCTGATATCTCCTCCAATATCCATGAGATCGAGGCCACAGGTGATTTCGGCAGTTTTCGCTTTCAGATCAGTGGGCAGTCTTTACCGGACAACCCACGCAGCTCCGCCCTTGCGGCGATGAGTGTGCTCAGCAAATTGGACAATATCGCCGGGACAGTAACGCTATGATTGCCAAACAATCCCGCATCGTCGACCGCGCTTTGACACGATTGAAACTGCGACAGCTCCGTCTGCTGGTCGCTGTCGGCAGTCATGGCAACATTCAGAATGCCGCACGCGAACTGGGGATATCGCAGCCCGCTGCCACCAAGATGATACAGGACCTCGAAATCGATTTTGAGGTCAAACTTTTTACACGCACAAACCGAGGCGTTGTCCCCACTGTATTTGGCGATACGTTGATCCGGCATGGCAAGTTAATCTTCGCGCAAGTGTCCAGCGCCGCGCAAGAATTGGATGATTTGAATGAAGGTAATAGCGGACGTGTCATCGTCGGTACGCTGCTTGCCGCCTCGACCAAACTGTTGCCCGCTGCAATCACTACAGTCCTGCGTGAACGTCCCAAAGTTGCGATCAAGATTAGTGAGGGGACCAACGAAGTTCTGATGCCCGCCTTACTTTCGGGCGAGATTGATCTTGTTGTAGGAAGGCTACCTTCACACCGACATCGCAACAAATTGCTGCAGGAGAAACTCTTTGAGGACCGCGTGATCGCTGTCGTCGGCAACGACCATCCATTGGCACATGCAAAATCATTACCTTTTGAACGCATTAAACCTTTTGGTTGGATATTGCCCCCGCTTGAGACAACGTTGCGCCGGCAAGTCGACCAGTTCTTTATCAGCCAACACCAATATTCGCCCCCCTTTGCAATTGAATCGGTGTCATATCTGGCCAATAGGGCACTGCTTCAATCCAGTGACTGGATCGGTTTGATGCCCGCCGAAGTGATTCAGCAAGATGTTGAGAATGGGTACTTATCGGTGCTGGATTGGGATGTCCCATTTGGTCAAAGCCCCATCGGACTGACGTACCGCAGCGACAACAGCCTCTCACCTGCTGGGCATGCCTTCAAAGACGCGCTGCACAGGGCAGTGAAGGATAGATAGCCTCTGGTATTCTTGAAATTGATACCAGTATTCCTCCAATTCACTTGAAGTAACATCCAACATTGCATGATCTGATGCAGCCATATGAAGGAGCGCTCGTCCCATGTACCCTGAGTTAAAGTTATTTATTGCAGGCGAATGGCGGACGACGCGCCGCGACATGGCAGTCGTAAACCCTGCGACCGAACAAGAGCTTGGGCGTCTGCCTTGTGCCGAACAGAGCGACCTCGATGATGCATTAGATGCCGCCGAGAGAGGCTTTCGTCTTTGGAGCCGCACATCTCCGCGTGATCGCTCCGACACAATTCTGAGGGCCGCAGCTCTAATGCGAGAGCGCCAAGAGGAGATTGCGCGATCCATTACGTTAGAGCATGGAAAACCGCTCACTCAGGCGCGTATGGAAGTTATCCGGGGCGCTGAGTTCTTTGAGTGGGACGCTGGTGAGGCGATGCGAACCTATGGTCGGGTCATTCCCGCAGCACAAGGGCATAAATTCACCGTCCATCATCAACCCATCGGTGTTGTTGCGGCTTTTTCACCTTGGAATTTCCCGATGAGCCAGCCTGCCCGAAAGATCGCAGGCGCACTCGCATCAGGATGCTCGATTATCCTTAAGGCTGCTGAAGAAACGCCCGCTGGAGCCGTCCATATCGCGCGTGCTTTTGCCGATGCGGGTCTGCCAGCCGGTGTTCTCAATTTGGTGTTTGGTGACCCGGCGGAGATTTCCAGCCATCTGATCCCACAAGAGCCTGTCAGGCTTGTGGCTTTCACGGGCTCAACACCAGTCGGCCGCCATCTAACGACACTCGCATCCCAACATATGACGTCCGTTCTCATGGAGCTTGGCGGTCATGCGCCGGTCATCGTCTGCGAAGATACGGACGTCAGAGCGGCAGCCACCTCTGGTGCCATTCGCAAGATGCGCAACGCCGGTCAGGTCTGTACCTCACCGACGCGGTTCTTTGTGAACGACGCCATCTTTGAAACCTTCACTGAGACATTCGTTACGCGGGCGGCAAAGACCGTCGTTGGCAATGGAATGGATACCGGCATCGAAATGGGTCCACTTGCAAATGACCGCCGCATTCCTGCTCTTACCGCGCTTGTCGAGGACGCTCGCTCTAAGGGGGCGATCGTTGCGACCGGTGGCGCGCGTCATGGCGACACTGGATATTTCTTCCAACCGACAGTGCTTGTGAACGTTCCCGATGACGCGCGTATCATGCAAGAAGAACCCTTCGGTCCAATCGCCGTGATCAACTCAGTTACGTCCCTGGATGACGCAATCACGCAGGCGAATTCGGTTCCCTACGGCCTTGCGGGATATGCATTCACAAATCAAGCGGATTACATTGATCGCATGATTGATGAGGTTGAGGTCGGCAACCTTTCGATAAACACACTCGAAGCTTCTATGCCCGAGACACCTTTCGGTGGGGTCAAATCCAGTGGGTATGGCCGCGAGGGCGGGTCCGAAGGCTTGGACAACTACATGACCATCAAGAACGTGTGGCATTCGTCCAATATCGTATGACCGTCAGAGTTTGAATCCCAAGGAAACTTTGCGAAATTTCCACCGTGCCCTGTAAAGATGGCCGTTACAGATCAACCTTCTTTCACGATCTTTAACGCAACCTGTTCAAAGACGGGTGGACACCTAAAAAAAGTGCAGCCCGTCTAGGCTATGAAGAAGCAATGGTTCCGGCTCATTAAAACGGTCACCTCAACTTCACCTAGACAGGTCGTAGGAATTCACTGGCTCCGATCAAGGTTTCAGGTTCTATGTCTACCCAGGAGGCCCCCATGACAGATCATCAAACCACCCATCAAGCCGAAGAAGATGCCCGTAACGACGGGATACTCATTTACGTCGACGGACAGTTGAAGCCCAAGGCCGAGGCCACTGTTTCCGTCTATGACAGCGGCTTCATGCTTGGCGACGGCGTATGGGAGGGTTTGCGCCTCTACAATGGCACATGGGCGTTTGTGGAGGAGCATATCGACCGCTTGTTCGAAGCGGCCAAAGCCATCGATCTTGACATAGGTATGGGCCGCGCTGGCGTGATGGCTGCATTGGAACAAACGCGTGAAGCCAACGGTATGCTGACCGACGCACACGCACGCTTGATGGTCACGCGCGGCGTTAAGCATCGGCCATTCCAGCACCCTGCATTGTCGCGGTCTGGCCCAACTTTCGTGATCATCATGGAACATTCACAGCCAAAACTACCCCGTCCAATCCGGCTCGCCACCGTTCCACATCTGCGCGGTTTGCCAATGACCCAAGACCCTAAACTTAATTCGCACAGCAAGCTGAACTGTATCCTAGCATGCATCGCTGCCGAGAAAGCTGGCGCTGACGAGGCACTGATGCTGGACCTTCATGGCTTCGTGAACACCACCAATGCATGCAACTTCTTTGTGGTGAAAAAGGGAGCTGTTTGGACCTCTACGGGGGATTACTGCATGAACGGAATCACCCGTCAAAAAGTTATCGATCTTTGCCACACCAATGGCATCCCGTGTTTTGAACGGAACTTCTCGTTGGTTGATACATACTCTGCCGATGAAGCGTTCTTAACCGGCACCTTCGGAGCACAAACTCCTGTATCGGAAATCGACGGACGTACGATTGGCACAGGCGAGCTTGGCCCTGTCACTACCCGTCTTCGCGCCCTCTACAAGGACCTCGTCGAAAGTGTCACTGCATGAAAATCGCCATGTGGTCCGGCCCGCGCAACCTGTCGACAGCGATGATGTACAGTTTCGGAAATCGCCCCGATTTTGAAGCGATGGACGAACCTTTTTATGCGCCGTACCTAATGGCTTCTGGTATCACCCATCCTATGCGTGCGCAGATCGTGACCGCGCATGAAACCGACCCCGACAAGGTAGCCGCCGCTTGTGCAGCAGCACCCGCTCAGCACCGCTATATGAAACACATGCCCCATCACATGCTGGATGGCATTCCGTTGGAATGGGCGAAAAATTGCATCAACATCCACCTGATCCGCCATCCGGCCCGCGTTATCGCCAGCTACACCGCTAAACGCGAGAACCCAACACTGGAAGACATTGGCTACGCGCAGCAGACCGCACTGTACGAGAAGATAGGTGGCTTGGTCATCGACAGCCACGACATCCGCGAGAACCCCGAAGCTGCCTTGCGTTCTCTGTGTAATGCGATCGACCTGCCATTCCTTGATACCATGTTGGAATGGCCAACAGGACCCAAGCCCTTTGATGGTGTTTGGGCGTCCCATTGGTACGGAGCCGTCCACCATTCTACCGGTTTTGCCGGACCTGAAGGCGCACGACCACAGCTCGAGGGTGCAGCCTCAGCCTTGTGCAAAAAAGCACTGCCGCACTACGAATTCCTCAAAGCACGTAAGCTGTCGATTGGTGTTGCCGGTGCTCTTGGCCAAAAATAGTAGGTTTGATCTGCAAAATCAGGGCCGCCTTAAGTTTTGTGCGGAAGGTGCGTCGTCTGGTAGTTGCTCCGCTCAGAACAGGTGAGTGCGTTGAATGAAGCGTGACAAGCCCACCTTCTAGAAGACGCACAGAAGCAATTCCCCACCAGCCTATGGGTGGGGCAAAGGGCCAATTCCGGTTTCAGAAAAATTTCGTGATAATAGCTGCGCCAGATTGGCGCAGCTATTTGTTTGCGTCGCGACCTATTCGGCGGCTTCTGCGTAGTCGGACATGGGCGGGCAAGTGCAAACGAGGTTGCGGTCACCATAAGCATTGTCCACTCGGTTAACCGGTGCCCAATATTTATCCATGTGCAACGATCCCGGAGGGAAGCAGGCCTGTTCGCGGCTATAAGGCCGATCCCAGTCACCCACCAGATCGCGCACCGTATGGGGTGCATTCTTCAGTGGATTGTTTTCGGGATCAATCTTGCCGTCGATAATGTCCTGCGCCTCACCTCGGATAGACAACATTGCTTCACAGAAGCGATCCAGCTCTGCCTTGGGTTCGGATTCTGTGGGTTCAACCATCAGCGTTCCAGACACTGGCCAGGACATAGTGGGCGCATGAAAGCCGCTGTCGATTAGACGTTTGGCAACATCATCCACGCTGACATGACCCGCTTCATCAAGCGGTCGGGTGTCGAGAATGCACTCATGCGCCACGCGACCAGTCTCAGACGTATACAAGATGTTGTAACTGTCCTTCAGGCGCGCCGCGATATAGTTCGCGTTCAAGATTGCCACCTTAGTTGCCTGCGTTAGGCCTGCCCCACCCATCAGCAAGACGTATGCCCAGCTAACCGGCAAGATCGACGGGGACCCAAACGGTGCTGCCGATACTGGTCCAACATCTGTGCCGTATTCCGGATGCCCGGGCAGATGCTCTATCAAGTGTGCTTTTACGCCGATCGGGCCCATGCCCGGACCGCCACCACCATGAGGAATGCAAAAAGTCTTATGCAAGTTCAGGTGACTTACGTCGCCGCCAATGTCACCCGGACGCGACAGGCCGACCATCGCATTCATGTTGGCACCGTCGATATAGACCTGACCGCCGTGATCATGCGTGATCTGGCAAATTTCTTGCACAGTTGTCTCAAAAACACCGTGAGTGGACGGGTACGTGATCATACACGCCGCAAGATCAGCCGAGTGCTTTTCAGCTTTTTCGCGGAAATCGGCAACATCAATGTTACCCTTATCATCGGCTTTGATGGGGACCACTTTATAACCCACCATCTGCGCCGACGCTGGGTTCGTACCATGCGCAGAGGTCGGGATAAGGCAGATGTTGCGATGTGCCTCGCCACGTGCCGCGTGATAGCCACGAATGGTCAAAAGGCCGGCATATTCGCCCTGTGCACCCGAATTCGGCTGCTGACTGATGGCGTCATACCCAGTGATCTGACACAATTTGTCGTTCAGATCATCAATCATCTCATGATAACCCAACGCCTGATCCTTGGGGACAAAGGGGTGCAGATTGCTAAACTCGGGCCACGTAACGGGGATCATTTCGATGGTCGCATTCAGCTTCATCGTGCAGGAACCCAGCGGGATCATCGCCCGATCAAGTGCAAGATCACGATCTGCCAAACGCCGCATATAGCGGGTGATTTCCGCCTCGGCCCGGTTCAGGTGGAAAATCGGATGCGTCAGATATTCACTTTCGCGCAACGCGTGATTTGGCAAACGGTATTCCCGATTGGCCTTGGAATCGTCCTTCATATTGCCACCAAACGCAGCCCAGACAGCTTCGATGGTTTCAGGACGGGTCTGCTCATCCAAAGAGATACCAACTTTGGAGTTACCAACCTTGCGCAGGTTGATCCCGTTTTCCACGGCAGCATTCAAGATGACCCCCTGCAGGGCGCCAACTTCTACCGTGATCGTATCAAAAAAGACCTCGGGCTGCACATCAAAGCCAAGGCTTTCAAGACCTTTCGCCAGCCGCGATGTCTTGCGGTGCACCGATTGCGCGATTGCTTTGATACCATCGGCACCGTGGTAGACCGCATACATCGACGCGATGACAGCCAGCAGTGCTTGGGCAGTACAAACGTTCGAGTTGGCCTTTTCACGGCGGATATGTTGCTCCCGAGTTTGCAAGGACAAGCGGTAAGCTTTGTTGCCGCGCGCATCGATGGACACACCAATGATACGGCCCGGCATCCCACGCTTGTAGGCGTCTTTGGTGGCCATATAGGCAGCGTGCGGACCGCCGTATCCCATTGGAACCCCAAATCGTTGGGTTGATCCGATAGCAATATCAGCGCCCATTTCACCGGGGCTCTTCAGCAGGGCCAACGCGAGCGGATCGGCCGCGACAACAGCCAGCGCTTTGCTCTCATGCAAGCTGGCGATGGCATCCGTGAAGTCCCGCACATGGCCGTGTGTGCCAGGGTACTGAAAAATTGCCCCGAACACAGCACTTGCGTCCAGATCATTCGGACAGCCTACGATCACATTGATGCCCAAAGGCTCAGCCCGTGTCCGCATGACAGCGATGTTCTGCGGGTGGCAATTTTCATCAATAAAGAAGCTGTCCGACTTGGATTTCGCGGACCGCTTTGCCATCGTCATTGCCTCGGCGGCCGCAGTGGATTCGTCAAGAAGCGAAGCGTTTGCGATATCCAAACCGGTCAAATCTGAAACCATGGTTTGGAAGTTCAATAGCGCCTCAAGCCGGCCTTGCGAAATCTCGGGCTGATACGGCGTGTAGGCTGTATACCAAGCTGGGTTTTCCAGAATATTGCGCAAGATCGGAGCCGGTGTTGTGGTACCGTGATACCCTTGGCCAATCAACGAAGTCAGAACTTTGTTCTTCTCAGCAATCTGCTTCATATGAAAAAGCGCGTCGCGCTCTGTCATTGCAGGGCCCCAATCCAGCGGCTCCTTTTGACGGATCGCAGGTGGTACGGTCGCGTCAATAAGCTCGTCCAGAGTCTTAAAACCGATCACTTTGAGCATCTCAGCCATCTCTTTTACAGAGGGGCCAATGTGACGGCGATTTGCGAAGTCATAGGCTTCGTAATCGGTGAGTTGAAAGGACATTTCTGAGTTCCTTGTGTCAAATTCCAAAAGCGGCAGTGGCTCCGCAAGCCAGTACCGCTGGATGGTCAGGGGTGGAGGCTTGCTTTAGCCGATCAAGGCTTTGTAGCCGTCCAGGTCCATCAGGTCTTCGAGCTGTGCCTTATCAGCAAGCTTAACCTTATAGATCCAAGCGTCGCCCTCAGGGTTTTCGTTCAAGGAACCCGGTGCATCTTCAAGTGTACCGTTGGCCTCAACGACTTCGCCATCAACCGGCGCGTATATTTCCGAGGCCGCCTTGACGGATTCGATAACACCGATCTCATCGCCTTTTTCAAAATCATCGCCGACGTCTTTTTGTTCAACAAAGACAATCTCGCCCAGCTGATCTGCAGCATGCTGGGTGATTCCGATAGTGGCGATGTCGCCGTCGACTGTGATCCATTCATGGTCATCAGAATAATAAGTGGTCATTTTTTAGTCTCCGAAATTAGCGTTTGTAGTTTTGCTTTACGAACGGCAGCGATACGATTTCAGCAGGCTGAGCCTTGCCACGAATGATGAGGTTTACCTTCTCGCCCGGTACAGCATGGGCCGTCGAAACGTAACCCATAGCAACCGGCGCCCCAACTGTAGGGCCAAAGCCGCCCGAGGTGATGGCGCCAATCGTATTTCCATCGACACACTGCACCTCAACACCTTGGCGCGCAGGCGCGCGGCCTTCGGGTTTGATGCCCACTAATTTCTTTTCGGCACCTTCTGAGAGCTCTCGTTGAATGCGTGCAGCTCCAGGGAAGCCACCCTCTTCACGGCGACGTTTCTGCATCGCCCAATTGAGGGAAGCTTCGACAGGTGATGTCGAATTGTCGATGTCATTGCCATAGAGGCACAGACCAGCCTCAAGCCGCAAACTGTCGCGCGCGCCAAGGCCCGAGGGCGCACAATCGTCATCTGCGAGGAATGCTCTTGCTACCTTTTCGGCATCACCCTCAGGTATCGAAATCTCATACCCGTCTTCGCCGGTGTAGCCCAACCGTGAGATGCGGCATTCGACTCCAACAATATCAGCCAGTGTGGATTCCATGAATTTCAATTCGCGCGCCGCAGGGCAAAGCTCGCCCACGACATCTTCGGCCTTGGGGCCCTGCACCGCAACCAATGCGCGATCAAAGATCTCAATGACTTCGATACCGTCGAGGTGTTTGGCCATATGCGGAATATCTTGGTGGCGCAGCGCTGCGTTGACCACCACAAACATATGGTCACCTGCATTCGTCACGATCAGGTCGTCCATGATCCCACCATCTTCATTTGTGAAGAAAGTATAGCGCGCCTTGCCTTCAGGCAGTGTCGTGAACGCCGACGGGGCAATGCTCTCCAGCTTTTCTGCAACGCCTTCACCGCGCAGAATCACCTGCCCCATATGGCTCACGTCAAACAGCCCAGCTTTTTCACGGCATTGGGCATGTTCGCCCATGATGCCCATTGGGTATTGAACGGGCATTTCCCAACCGGCAAAATCGACCATTTTGCCACCAAGTTCCACATGCAGATCATATAGGACAGTGCGTTTTGGCGCGTCAGCCATTGGTAGCTCCTTTTTTTGGTTCAGTTACGAACACCCGTCACGGTGCAATGCGTATCTCGCATGACGCAGCTGAGGTTAGGAGCAATTTCATAGTTTGGGAAGCCTTCCTAGCTCGATGCTATGAAGGCTCAATCAAAACCCCGTTATTGGCAGTTTCAGAACTTTCCGGTCGAGGCGGCATTTTTTGATGTGCCAGGAAAATTATCCGCTCCTGCAGAGGCCAAACCCAATCAACAGGCAGCAAGAGAAGCGCAGTCTACCTTCCTTTTTTCGGCATATAGCAACGCCATACAAACCGAGAGGAATGGGTGGAAATCTGGGAAGCTAACTTGACGGGGGTACGTTCAGGCTGGCCGGGACAACGTCTTGACGCCAAACGGTGAGAATACCGGGCGCCATTTTGATGGCAAATCTGGAACGCTCACCCGAAAGGTGTAGCCTCTTCAATACATGAGCCGTTCCATCGAAACCGCCTCTAGCGAGGATTTTGGACCTCTGCTTGAGATGCCGCTGGCAACGTCCGGCACGCACCGGAGTCAATTTTCTCAAAACGATTGAGCAAGCTATTTTCCTTCAGCTTGCCGTCCGTAGTCTTCGGCATCAAACCAACCGCGCGACGCTTTTACCTTAAGGTCTTCACCAATCTCCCACTCTTCCCAGCCTCGAATATTGAGCGGGTTGCCAGTGGCCGCATCGTGTCCTGTGAATGTCCAAACGAAAATCACATGGTTCCCAGCGCAGCGCACATCATCGCAGGTAAGCGTCAGATCAGGAACATCCGCATAAAACCCCGCAGCCATGTCCTGAACGCGAGATCGACCACTCCATGGGTCACCATTGTTGATAATAATTCCACCATCCTTTGCGTAAAAGGAAGCTACAGCCTCAGCGGATTTAGAGTTCCAAGCGGCTGTGTAATCTGCCGCGATCTTGGCCACTGCCCGTGCATCAATCATTGCATCGCCTTTCCAAATTGTAATGCCAATAACATGACACACCGCCGTTCGCTGTCTAGGTTGGAATGACAATGTCAGTTGGTGGGGGCCGCGCGAACAGGTTGTTATTTGGTCCTACAGGAAGTCCAAAAAAACCTGCGTGTCCATTGCTTGTGTATCACAATCGCTTTGTAAGCCGAGGAAGGCCCAATCAGATTTTCAGTTTTGAGTAGTATTTCTTAAACAAGGCGGGCAAAAAAAAGGCGACCCTCAGGCCGCCTGTTTCATGTCGCATATGTGCCGTTTTAGTTTGACGCGGGGGCCCCAGGGCCAACGGAAACTAGATACGCCCAGACGTTCTGTGCATCCGCTTCCTTCTTAATCTTGAGTGACATTTTGGATTTGGCCTTTTTGTCATCCAAATAGGTCGCCAAGAATTTCTTTGGGTCTGCGACATAGGACACAAAATCCGCCTCGTTCCACATTAGACCCTTTTCGCCAGCCTCAACGATCGAGCCGCCAAATTTGAAACCATCAAACGTACCGGCAACCCGGTCGTAGACACCGTAAAGGTTCGGGCCAGTCCGGCCGCCCTTTTGAATTTTGGTCCCGTCATCGGCTATGATCGAGTGGCAAGCCTTACATTTCTTAAAAACCTTTTCGCCTGCTGCTGCGTCTCCCGATGCGTGGCCATCGGCAAAAACAGGGGCCGCCAGCATCGCAAACGCCACTGTCGTGATGGAAAGTCGATTCATGTGATTACTCCTCACTTGTATGACACGAACTTAGTGTGGGGCACTGGCGAGTAAAGGTACCATCACGCAAATGACGTCATTGTGCATGACCTTTCCAACCGCCGCCTTTTTCCCGATCAAGAAAAAGTAACTTTGCCATTAGTCGCCCATCTTTCGAGCCCTAAGTTGGCAAAAGCTGGGGCAAAACACCCCCTTGGTATATTTGAAATCGGGAATAGAACCTTGCTCACCTGACCAGACTCGTGTCACAGACGCGCGTCTGAAATGTTCGATATCGAGGCCCCCTTGCACACAATCATGATCCCCGCCTGGATTGACGGCATCTTACAGCCTGTTGAGAAACTGGCTGCGCATAAACGCGGCTTGCGGCATATGGCGGTCTCAGTGTTCTTGATGGAGGGCGACCGAATTCTGCTTCAGCAACGCGCTTTGGGAAAATACCACACTCCAGGTCTTTGGGCGAATACATGCTGCACCCATCCAGATTGGCACGAAGACCCTAGCGTTTGCGCGACACGCAGGCTTGGCGAAGAACTGGGGATCAAGGGCCTGCAGCCAACCCACGTGGGGCAAGTCGAATACCGCGCAGATGTAGGCGGTGGACTGATCGAACATGAAGTGGTTGAAGTCTTTGTCGCACAGGTCGATGGCGCGCTGCCCTTGTCGCCCAACCCCGACGAAGTGATGAACACGCGCTGGGTTTCACACAACGATTTGATGGCGGAAATCCAAGCAACACCAGAGGATTTCACGCCCTGGCTCCGGATCTACCTCGGCCAACACGGCGCAATGATCTTTAGCGATTGAACCGAGTATTATCGCTCGCCGCGTCACATGGGCAATCAAAGCTACCTTTTGCCCGCCTGAGCCGTTGCCATTTTTTTCCGAACAGCCGGTCCAATCCGGGTCATGAGTTTATTCCTACCGTTGGCATTCAACGCGTCCAGCTGATCCCAAAGGGCATAATCAACGGCATAGTATTCTCGCACCTCATCCAAGAGGCGCTCGGGAATGACCGAAGGCATCTGGATGTGACTAGCGTTCATATGGGGCAGCGGTGCGGGTATGCCTAGCGCACCACAAATCTCTTGAAAGGTCTTAGCCACCTCGTGGAACGGGATCACCATATCGACGATGGGCTGACCATCCCGGTGGCAGAACATGTCGCTTTGCAGGCGCTTATTGCCGTTCGGCCGGCGAATGTTCCAATCATTCTGTTCCCAGAACCCAGCGAAATCCATCTCTTCGGGCAGCGGGGTCTCGACTTGATTACCTTTCCGGTAGCGAAACCAAGATCCGATCCAATCCATCGGCTCGCGCATGACGCCAAAGCGGAAAAATGTACGCGGCGCGAAATCTGGCTGCTTGAATAAAAACGGATAGGCGGGATAAGCGTCTCGTGCGGAAATGTGTTTGCGCGCTGGCGTGCCACCCCGGTATATATCTGTATATGGCAAAAGAGCATCTTCGATCGAGGTCGAAGCGGTCTTAGTGTTCGCCAAGAACATGAAGCGTTTTTCGATACTGATCAGCATAGGCCCTGTCCGGCGGCGGGAATTGGTTAACCCTCTTTATCCTGTCTAACACCCGGGGAACAAGTCGGTTCATGGTTATGACCAGACTATACATGTTAATGTGATATGAACGCCCCGGACGACGTAGTGTCATTTCTTTCAACGCCAGCACGCAGATTTCGGGAGATGTTCACATTTGCCCGGAGGCCCTATGCCCGACCGCTCACCCATCCTTAATTTGCCATTCATTTTGCCATCGCAGGCGCAAAAACACGTCACTCATAACGAAGCGTTGCGCCGTCTGGATGTTGTCGTCCAACTTGTCGTGCAATCAGTGGGCGCGACTGATCCGCCCAGCCTGCCCGTCGAAGGACAGGCCTTTGCGCTTGGCCCCAGCCCAAATGGTGCATGGGCTAGCCAAGGGGGCAGCATTGCCGCCTACCTTGATGGCGCGTGGTATTTCGTTACCCCCCACGAAGGGTGGCGAGCATGGGACAGCGCTGCTCAGCTTTTGCGGGCTTGGAATGGCACCCTTTGGGCTGCCGTTGGTGGGGGAACCGAAAATCTGCCCCGGCTTGGCGTTAATGCCACAGCTGACAATACCAACCGCCTGAACGTGTCCAGCGAAGCAACGCTGCTCAATCATGCAGGGATGGGGCATCAACTCAAAATCAACAAAAGGTTTGCGGGAAACACCGCCTCCCTGCTCTACCAGACCAGCTTTTCTGGTCGCGCTGAAATGGGGCTGAACGGCAGCGACGCCTTTTCGATCAAGGTGTCTGATGACGGCAATGCCTGGAACGACGCGCTGGTGTTTGATCCCCAAAACGGCACCGCATCTGGTACGGCTATTCAAGGCGCGACCGATGACACCACCGCACAACGCCTCTTGCGCGTGGGCTCTTTTGGTCTGGGCAATCGCGTGGTGCGCTATAACGCATCTGACGATCTGGACGGTCTTCGGGATTTATCCGCGCTTGTGGGCAACACCCTCAACAACGCAGTGCCGGTCAATTCGCCAACCAACAACGGCGCGTTCGTTGGTCTGACCGCAGCGCTAAATGCGACACGCGGCGCGCAGTTCATGATTGAGACGGTCAGCGACCAAGGCGCATTCTTTCGGGTGGACAACAATGGCTGGAGCGACTGGCGCCGGGTTGTCGACAGCGGCAATATGGTAGGCACAGTGTCGCAGGACGCCGGCACGCCGACAGGGGCAGTGATCGAAAGCGGCAACACAGCAAATGGGGACTACATCCGTTATGCGGACGGCACCCAATGGGCCACCAACAGCAATGCACCCATCACAACAGCACCCGCAGCCTTCGTCGGGACAATCACGAAAATCGACAGCGATAAACTGTGGATTGGGCGCTGGTTCTAACTAAAACGAGCCAACGTAGGATCGCTTGCCAGGTAGCGTGATTGTCGATTGATACGGCGCTCTCTAGCTCGCTTTGCCATTCAGCAAACAACCCTGACCGTGGATAATTTCTGCGGTTTGGGACCCGCGAATTGCTACAATTCGATGACCCGCCTCCCTGCATTGACACTCAAGGCCGCTACAAGATCACGCCGATTTTTTGGCCCGTGCCCCAAGTCACTCTAACAGAACAGCCGCCTTTAGCGCTGGACCCCGGCCCTCAGAGCGTTAGAACAAAGGGATCAAGCCTGAAGGCACCTCCCATGATCCCCGTCAAACTCACCACACTTGCGGCTCTTTCTTCCATCCCAGCGGATACGATCATCGACGTGCGCTCACCCACCGAATTTACCGAAGACCACTTGCCTGGCGCGATCAATCTGCCTGTTCTGTCTGACGCGGAACGTGCAGAGGTTGGCACCATCTACGCGCAAGACAGCGCATTTCGGGCGCGCAAAATCGGCGCAGCGCTGTTGTCGGCTAATGCCGCGCGTCACTTGCAAGGCCCGCTTGCAGATAAGCCCGGCGAATGGCAGCCGTTGGTCTATTGCTGGCGGGGCGGGCAACGCTCTGATTCCTTTGCGACGATCCTTGATCAAATTGGCTGGCGGGTCCGGCTGGTGGAGGGCGGGTATCGCAGCTACCGCACGCTCGTGGTCAACGCGCTCTATACAACCCCCCTGCTGCACAAATTATGCGTCATCGAAGGAGGCACCGGCACAGCCAAGACCCGGCTGTTGGAGCATCTTCGCGAGGCAGGTGCGCAGGTCATTGACCTTGAAGGGATTGCTCAGCATCGCGGGTCACTTTTCGGCGGATTATCACAGGACCAGCCGTCGCAGAAGATGTTTGAGAGCCATTTAGCGACTGCTTTGGGCCATCTCGATCCGGCTCAAACAACATGGATCGAAGCGGAAAGCAGCAAGATCGGCGCACGGCTTATTCCGCCGTCGCTTTGGGCGCGCATGTGTGCGGCCCCCCGTGTTGAACTGCACGCCCCACTCGACGCCCGCGCAGACTTCCTGTGCCGCGCCTACGCTGATCTAACCCAAGACGCGGTCACCTTGCACCGGCTTATCGACAAACTCCGGCCCTACCATGCCGCTGAAACGATCGCGAGTTGGCAGGCATGTGGCAGCTCAGGTGATTTTGCCACATTGGCCGCGCGACTGGTGTCCGAACATTATGACCCCCGCTATGCAAAATCAGCAACGCGCAGCGACACATCAATGCGCGCCATAACACTGGATGACCTGTCGGATGCGACCCTTGCCAGCGCTGCGCGAGCGTTGACGTCACAAACTATACCAGCTTGATAGGCCCAAATCCTTCGGTGAGCTGACCGATAATGACGCCCATCTCACCTTCGGCCTCCAGCGCCACGATCGCCTTGGCCGCCGCAGTCTTGGGAAGTGCCGCAAGCAGTCCACCCGCCGTTTGCGGATCGTGCAGCAGCGGATCACCGACGCCTTCTATCGGTGCATTGTCGCGATTTGCCTGTAATAGAGACGAAAACACACCTGCTTGAGACAAAGCCCGTGCGCCGTCATACACTGGAATCTTGTTCTGCCACAGCTCGGCTTGGACACCCGACGCCGCACATATTGCCTGCACATGCCCCGCTAGGCCAAACCCCGTCACATCCGTCATCGCATGCGCGGACTTCAGCACCTGTGCAGCAGCGGATTGCGGGGTTTGCATAACCTTCAGGACTTCGGTCACCACGCGACCCGGCGCACGGCCGTCCATGTGTCCTGCCATCACAACCCCTGAACCAATCGGCCGGGTCAACACCAGCACGTCGCCGGCCTTTGCCCCTCCGACAGTAATCGGCATCTGGTCCCTAAGCCCGGTCACCGTAAACCCAACGGTCAGTTCCGCGCCGCTTGTAGTGTGCCCGCCGACCAACGCAGCACCGGCTTTGGTGAAAACCTCGTTCGCCGCATGGGTCATCTCTTTGAGGGTCCGCGCTTGAAGTTCCGGGCTCATCTGCGGCAAAATGATGCTGGCCAGTGCCGCT
The DNA here is from genome assembly GCF_003352085.1 of Sulfitobacter sp. SK012. Taxonomy (NCBI): domain Bacteria; kingdom Pseudomonadati; phylum Pseudomonadota; class Alphaproteobacteria; order Rhodobacterales; family Roseobacteraceae; genus Sulfitobacter; species Sulfitobacter sp. SK012. The sequence goes on along the minus strand of NZ_CP025804.1, from coordinate 251,425 downwards.
TGCGGAGCAGCCCCCATGGCCCAAACATCGCCCAATGCATGCACAGCAGCGATCCGGGTCATCTGCACCGGGTCGTGAACCATCGCGCGCAGATGGTCCGTGCTCATGACCTGAAATCCCCCACCAGCTTGTCGGAAAACGGCTGCATCATCCCCCGCTCCAGTGACTAAATCAGCCCTATTTCCCTGTGTTAGAGACGATACGGCACTAGCAAGTGCACCGGCCCCAACTTTTGCACCACACCCACCACAAAGCGGTTTCACAGACATCATTTCTTGTACATCAAGGGCTGATGCGGCAGGGGGATGGCTCCGTTTCATCTGCGGCAAGTCACTCAGCCGATCCATGAACGCGCAATCAATGCGGTCTTTCCAACGCCAAAGCGCGGGCCCCGCGAGCGTCATGCCATATTTTTCTGCCATCGCCGATTTGCCGCCCAAGGAGATCAGCTTGAGGTAGTTTTTTTGCGGCCTAAACGATCTACGCCTGGTCCCCATCAAAGCTGCCCGCAAGTTATCATGCAGCACTGGAGCCGCCCGAACCGCAAAAACGCCGGCTTTGGGTCGCGGGGCCCATGACATATGTGCGCAATCACCAACCGCAAAAAGAGTTGGGTCGCCCCGCACAGTCAAATCAGGCTCTATTTCAATAAATCCGTCCTTCAAAGGCAGATCGGTTTGCGCGATCCAGACATGAGGAAACGCGCCAGCAGCACCGACGCACAAAGTGGCAGGCACCGGGTCTTGACCCTGTAGCTGAACCTGATCCGCATCAATCTGCGTCACTTGCGCATTCAACCGCACTGACACACCAAGCGACGCCATTGCCTGGATCATCTGCGCCCGCGCACGGCGCCCAACACCCGAGATCTCAGAACCCGCCTCAATTACGGTAACCTGCGCTGCAGTTCCCACCTCTCCCAAGGCATAGGCCATTGCCATCGCCAGCTCACACCCGGCGACGCCACCTCCAATAACTGCAATTTCCCCTGAAACAGAGCCGCTTTTCGCCCGATCTAGATAATTCCGCCATGTTTCCGCATACACATCCAGCGGCTTAGCCCCCACCGCATGTTCAGCAAATCCCGGCAGGTCCATGCGCGCCGTAATTCCAATATCAATCGAAGCCACGTCATAGGCGATGTCCCCACGGCCATCGACCGTGATCACCTTCGCATTCCGGTCTATTGCATTGGCTGCCCCAAGAATAAGTCGAGCACCCGCATGCCGACAAAGCCGCACGAGATCGATCTCAAGCATGTCGCGTGAATAATGCCCCGCGACGTGCCCCGGCAACATACCGGTATAAGGTGCCGTGGGACCGGGGTTGATTACCGTCAGACGTGCGCCAGGCAGCGGGTTCATGCCCCATTTGCGCAACACCAGCGCGTGGGCATGCCCACCTCCGATCAGAACAAGATCACGGGTCAGTGGCACCGGTTCAATCATGCGTCATCCCTTGGACCATTTCATTTCTACTCTTGGCCTAGCTCCCCTGCCGTCACCTGTCGAGCCATTGCATCCGTCAAAGACCATCACATTGACGCTGGGTGCTAATCGTTTGGAGCAAGTGCTTGACCTATCCAGTCACTACGATAAGCCTACATGATAATAAGGTAAACTTACCAATTGGACACCTGATGCCACAAGACACCGCAATTAACCCCGATAGCCTTGGCTTTTTGATCAATGACCTCGCGCGGTTGATGCGATGCGCGCTCGAGCGCGAGATCGAGAGTGCCGCCATTCCCGTAACCACCGCCGAAGCTCGCGTATTGGCCCATATGGCGCGCTGTGGCGACATCAGGCAGCACCAACTGGCAGAACGGCTGGGAATGGCCCCGATGAGCCTGACCGGGTTTCTTGACCGGCTGGAGCGCGCGGGGCTGGTTGCTCGCGGCTGTGATCCCAAAGATCGCCGTGCCAAGATAGTATCGCTGACAGACACAGCGCCGTCCCTTCTGGCCAAAATCGCCCAAGCAGGGGCCCGCGCAAGTGACACTGCGCTGAGCGGGTTAGACATGCAACAAAGCGACGTGTTTATGGAGTTGGCCAAGGCAATCTGCACAAACTTAGATACCGCACGATCAATGCCAGTCGAGGCGGAAGATCGTCCATGACCACCCCCCTAATGAGCGGACGACGCGTCAGCCTGATCGGCGCTTTGCTGGTAGCAGTCGGCCCCGTCTCAATGGCGCTCTTCACCCCTACAATGACAGCTTTGACGGAAGTGTTTGGCTCTAGTGATGCCGTGATAAAGCTCACTCTGACGCTCTACTTTGGCGGCTTTGCCTGCGCACAACTTATCGCTGGGCCATTGTCGGACGCTCTGGGTCGACGCCCCGTGACGGTAGGTTTCATTGCGCTCTATTGTGCCGCGAGTATCCTCGCTCTATTTGCCCCGACTGTTGAAGTGTTGATCGCCGCCCGCTTTGCGCAAGGCGTTGGGGCATCGGTTGGCATTGCGATCGCGCGCGCGCTGGTGCGTGATCTTTTTACCGACGAACGCTCTTCCCGGATCATGAACCTGATCGGGATAATTCTGGCACTTGGTCCGGCACTCGCCCCGTCACTGAGTGGCCTGATGTTACCTCTCTTTGGCTGGCGGTCGATCTTTGTTTTGATGAGCCTGATTGGCATCATCGTCATTGCCGTCGTCATTTTTTCGATGAAGGAAACAGTTGTCGCGGATCGAAGTCGCCTAAACCTACCGCAGTTGGGCCGCACTTACCGCATGCTGCTAGCAAACAAGCATTTCGTGACGGCATCAATGGTAATGGGAGGATCACTTGGCGCGATTTACGCCCAAGCCACGTTTCTGCCTTTCGTCCTGATGGGGGACGTTGGGCTGTCCCCTGCGCAATTTGGGTTGGCGATGCTGGCCCAATCCGGCGCTTTCTTGATCGGGTCGCTCGTTTTCCGCCGTCTGATGGGGATCTACGGAGCTGGTCGTTTAGTTGCGCCCGGTCTGGTTTTTATCGCACTGGGGAGCATCGGCACTCTCACTTTGCTGTTTTGGCCGCCCAGCTTTTTGCATGTTATGGGCCCTGTTGCGGTCTATTCTTTTGGCATAGCGTTTGTGATGCCCGCCATGTCCACCGCAGCCCTTGCCCCATTTGGCAAGGACGCCGGAGCGGCGGCGGCAATGCTTGGATTTATCCAGATGGGGTCAGGCCTTTTGATAGGCTCAATCGGTGCATTGATGGCCAGTACACTCACCGCCATGGCAGTACTTATCCCTCTGATGGGATTAGCCGCCTGCATCAACTACAAGCTCTACGCGCGGCTTGGCGCATTTGATGCCAAAGCACCTGCTGGATAATCTTTACCGTGGAGATCCAAGGCGTCCAAAATGGCTCTTAACTAAGACTAACCACTAGTCTAAATCGTTACTTAGGCTCTAGTATTCAGCTTGAGATCATAGTTCAGCAGTTAGGGCCTAAGTATAGAGGAGCGACTCGCCGTTCACGAATAGATGCACTTTGCTGGGATCTGCCGTCAGGTTCATCACATTCCCACGCAGATTACGGTGAATGCCAGGCAGCTTGGCGATAACTTTCGGTAGGCCAGAATCGTTGCGGGTGAGGTAAAGCTGAGTGACTTCACCTAGGGCTTCGCTGATCTCGACCGTGCCGGCAAAGGCGTAATCCTGACCGTTAGTCAGCACCATATCCTCAGGCCGAATACCAACATTCAGAGCGGTACCGTTAAGTGCGGCCGTGGTCGGTATGTTGGCACGCACCGTACCTTTGCCCTCGTCCAAGACAATTTCGGTAACCTTGCCGGTTTTTGTGATTTTGCCAGGCAACAAGTTCATCGCGGGTGAGCCGATGAATTGAGCGACAAACTCATTCTTTGGCGTCTCATAAAGCTCAAGCGGCGTGCCGACCTGTGCGATACCCTTGTTGGCAAGAACGACGATCCGCGTCGCAAGGGTCATGGCTTCGACCTGATCGTGGGTCACATAGACCATGGTGGAATCCGGCATGGATTCCTTGAGCTGCGCAATCTCAATCCGAGTGGCGACCCGCAGAGAGGCGTCGAGGTTTGAGAGCGGTTCGTCAAAGAGATACACCTTGGGGTCCCGCACGATTGAACGTCCAATGGCGACGCGCTGGCGCTGGCCGCCCGACAGGGCCTTGGGCAACCGGTCCAGATAGCTATCAAGTTGCAACGCTGTCGCGGCGCGGTTCACAGCTTCATCAATCTCTTCCTTGCTTTTTTTGGCAAGTTTGAGGGCAAAAGCCATGTTTTCGCGCACGGTCATATGCGGATAAAGCGCGTAAGACTGGAACACCATCGCTATGCCGCGCTGCGCCGGGGGGACGTCATTGACGAGCATCCCATCGATGCTGAGATTGCCCGCGGTGATTTTCTCCAACCCGGCAATCATCCGCAACAAGGTGGATTTGCCGCAGCCCGAGGGGCCAACAAACACAATTAGCTCGCCCTGTGCGATGTCGAGGTTGATATCCTTGAGGACCTCAACACCGCCATAGGATTTGCCGACATTCTCGAGAACAAGGTCCGCCATTGGTAAATCTCCCTTAAGTCTAAGTGTCTTGGTCTGTGGCAAAAAACGCCTGATGGGGCGGCAACGTCACCGTCTGCGCCACATCAGTAGAAACAAATGGGGACCCTTCGGTCAGCGCCCACGCGCCCGGCGGCATAGCTATGTCTTGCGGCTGATCACCCAGGTTAAAGGCGCAGAACACACGTTGTGCCCCCTCAGTTCGAATGATCGAAATCCAATCGTCGCTATGCCCCACCAAATCCAGAGTGCCTTTGGTGAGCGCAGGCAAGGTTTGACGAAATGCAATCATGCTGCTGTAGAAATTCAACATGCTTTCAGGGTTGTCTTGTTGGCGCGCAACGGAACGTTCCAGGTGTTCAACTGCAACCGGTAACCACGGCTTAGCGTCCGAAAACCCACCAACCGCGTTGTCCGTAACCCACGGAATTGGCGTGCGACATCCATCGCGGCCGCGATAGTTGGGCCAAAAGCGGATGCCGTAGGGATCTTGCAGATCTTCAAAGGGAACGAAGGCCTCTGTGAGACCCAGTTCCTCGCCTTGATAGATGCACACACTGCCACGCAAACACATCAGCAACGCGGCATAAACCTTGCAAGCAGGCTCACTCAGATTCCACCGGGTCGCATGCCGGGTGACGTCGTGATTGGAAAACGCCCAGCACGCCCAACCGTCTTTGTTCACATCTGCAAAATGGTTCAGCACTTCCGCGACGCGGGTACCACTGGGGTAACTGTTGGAGAGAAACGCGAAATCATAGCACATGTGCACCTTGTCTGTGCCAGCGGTGTATTGGGCCTGAATTTCCATCCCGTATTGGCCGTCGCCCACTTCACCGACCATAGTGGCGGCAGGATATTCATCCAACACGGCGCGCATTTTGCGGAGAAAATCCAAATTCTCTGGGCGGTTCTTGTCGTATTGGTGATCTTGCCAGTTATAGGGGTTCACCGCGGGCGCGATGGTATCGTTGCGGTCCTCAATGGGGAGGGCGGGATTGTCGCGCAGTTGGGCGTCGTGGAAGTAAAAGTTAATCGTATCAAGTCGAAAACCATCGACACCGCGGTCGAGCCAAAAGCGGGCAACCTCCAAAAGTTCTGTCTGCACTTCCTCGTTGTGCAGGTTCAGATCGGGTTGAGCCGTCAGGAAGTTATGCAGGTAATACTGCATCCGTTCTGCGTTCCATTCCCAAGCGGAACCGCCAAAGATTGCCAACCAGTTATTGGGCGGCGTGCCATCAGGTTTGGCGTCGGCCCAGACGTACCAATCAGATTTAGGATTGCTGTGTGAGCTGCTGCTTTCGCGAAACCACGGATGTTCTTCTGACGTATGGCTAAGCACCAGATCAATCAGGACTTTCAGCCCAAGACGGTGCGCTTCTTGCATGAGGACATCGAAATCGCCCAGCGTTCCGAACATCGGATCAATGTCGCGGTAGTCACTCACGTCATAGCCAAAATCCAGCATCGGCGAACGAAAGAACGGCGAGATCCAAATCGCATCGACACCCATGTCGGCAATATGCTTGAGACGGTGCACGATCCCGGCCAAATCGCCGATACCGTCGCCATTGCTGTCTTGGAACGAGCGCGGGTAAATCTGATAGATCACCGCGCCACGCCACCAGTCCTTATCCGCAGTCGTCGGGACTGCAATTGGTTCCATTTGAGTCATTGAGTAGACCATTTCTTACTTAACTGAGCCAGCCAGCAACCCACGCACGAGATACCGCTGCATTGTGAAAAATACGATCAGTGGCACTGCTATTGAGACAAAGGCGGCAGCCGCCAGAATGCCCCAATCGCCACCACGTGATCCCAAAAGATCATCGGCAATTTTGACCGTCATGACCCAAGATTCGGAGTTGGAAGGGAGAAATACCTTGGCCACCAAAAGATCATTCCACGTCCACAGAAACTGGAAGATCGCAAAGGATGCAAGCGCCGGAAAACTGAGCGGGAGCACGATTTTTGTGAACACCTGGAAATCAGTCGCGCCGTCTACTTTTGCGCTCTCGATGATGTCTCTGGGCAGGCCGACCATGTAATTTCGCAAAAGATAAATGGCCAGTGGAAGCCCAAAGCCGGTGTGGGCCATCCAAATTCCCAAAAAGCTCTGTCCGATACCGATCTTGTTGTGAAACTGCAAAAGAGGGACCAGCGCCAGTTGCAAGGGCACAACCAACAACCCCACCACCACCGCGATGATCAATCCGCGCCCAGCGAAATCCATCCACGCCAGCGCATAGGCCGCAAAGGCTGCGATGAGGATCGGGATGATTGTCGCGGGGATCGTGACCGTGAGCGTGTTGATGAACGCGCGGTCCATGTTCGACGAGGTCATAATAGTCTCGTAATTGTCGAGCGAGAAATCAGGCGGGCTTGCGAGGGAAAAATAGACTGTTGGATTTCGGGTAATCTCTGCGGGAGACGTATAAACAAAGTCCCCATTTACCTGAACAGTCAGAGCGCGGTCGCGGGTCAGCGCTGCCGTTTCACCAGCCGCGTAATCCGTAGGAGCCGACCGGCTACCACCAAAGCGAATGACTTCGCTGCCTGTTTCCTCAAAGACATTACCCTTGATGACAAACAGGTCGCCCTCTGGCGTGGCAGTGTCAGCGGCAATCTTTACGCCAAAGTTTTGCTCAACCGCGAAGGCGGACAGCCACCAACCAGAGGCGGAAATTTGATCGCGATCGCGAAACGACGACACCAGCAAGCCTATGGTCGGCAACAGCCAGATTAGGACCAGCAGAATGACTGAGATGTTGGTGACCCAACGAAGGGCGGGGCGTGAACCTGCAATATTTTCCATGATCTACCTCATTTCCGCGCGGGCTTGTCGGATGTTCCAGATCATGACTGGCAGCACGATCAACATGATCACAAAGGCTACCGCAGTCGCGCGCCCGTCGTCACGGAACATGTAAGACATCATATAGCTGGGCAGAATATCTGTGCCAAAGTTGCCGCCCGTCATGGTGTAGACGATGTCGAATACCTTGAGCACGAGGATGGTTATCGTTGTCCAGACCACGGTGATTGTGCCTTTGATTTGCGGCACTTTGATTTTGAAGAAGACTTGAAACGGGTTGGCTCCATCGATAATTGCAGCCTCCACCGTTTCTTCGGGTATTCCGCGCAATGCACCGCTGAGGATGACCATGGCAAAGCCCGTCTGGATCCACACAAGGATGATCATCAAAAAGAAATTGTTCCAAAATCCGACCTGAAGCACGTCGATGGGACCTGCCCCAAACATGTCCCGAATGGCATTGATCAATCCAACATCGGCGTTGTTGGCATAGACAAATTTCCAAATCAGCGACGCCCCAACAAACGAGATTGCCATTGGCATAAAGATCAGGGATTTTGCTATGTTCCCCCATTTTAGCTGATCGGTGAGCTGCGCCACTAAGAGTCCAAAGAAGGTCGAAGCTGCGGGGACAAACAAAATCCACAGAAAGTTATTCGTAAACGCAGTTTGAAACCCGGGATCAGCAAACATGGTGCTGTAATTGTCAAAACCGACAAACTCATCACCGGATCGGTTGTGAAGGGAGCGGACGAATGAACCCACGACCGGGTACATCAGATAGAGGCCCAAAGCGGACAGCGCGGGCAGCAAAAACAACCAAGGGCGGATCACATTGGCCCTGTTGATGTTGCGCCCTGCGTGCGGGCCGCGCGGAGGAAAAAACACTTTGTCGAGGGCTAGGTTTGAAAGCCAGAAATAGGCTACGCACCCCCCAACGCCAAAGAAGACCGTCACAATACCTTGCATCATCGGGGACATGGGCGGCACTCCTGTTGATGGGTTCTCTGGCGCGATTTACCGCGCCAGAGAGTTTTCGCCTAGAGCAAGCTTACTGCATTGCATCCCAACGTGATTGGATACCTTTGGCAACTTCAGCCGCATCCGCACCCGTGGAATAATCCACCATGCCGGTCCAGAACGCACCCGCACCAATTTCACCTGGCATCAAATCAGATGCGTCAAAGCGGAACGTGGTCGCATTGCGCAAAATGTCACCCTGCCCACGCAGGCTGTCATCGGCGTAGGTGGCTGGGTTCACGCCAGCATGTGCTGTAAGAAAGCCACCTTGGGCCATCCACAATTCATGTGCGATAGGTGTTTTCAGGAACTCGATGAAAGCGGTCGTCGCATCCGAAGGCTTCGTGATCCCGAAAAGTGTACCTGCGCCCAGAACTGGTTTGCCCAGATCTTTGTCCGCGTATGCAGGGAAGTAGAAGAAGTCTGCATCTGTACCAATTGAAGTGCCTTCAGGAAAGAATGCAGGGATAAACGATGCCTGACGGTGCATGTAACACGCGGGTGGGATCGCAAAGAGACCTGCGGGGCTTTCACGGAAGTCGGTGTTTGCCACGGCGGAAGACCCACCATCAACATACGCGTCGTTACGTGCAAAGTAGCCGAATTCTTCGATCGCAGCGATGACTTTAGGATCATCGAATTTGAGCTCGTTTGAAACCCATGCATCGTAGTCTTCGGGTGATTGCGTGCGCAACATCATATCTTCGACCCAGTCAGTCGCAGGCCAGCCCGTCGCCGCACCAGAACCCAGACCGATGCACCAAGGCGTTCCGCCGTCAGCGACGATTTGGTCCGTCAGCGCCTTGAGCTCTTCCATTGATTGCGGAATGTCGTAGCCCGCTTCGTCAAACGCATCTGGTGAATACCAGACCAGAGACTTCAGATCGACCCGGTAGAAAATACCATAAAGCGCATCTGCGCCGTCTTTGCCTGTATAGGTGCCCAGGTCGACCCAAGACTGCCCAGCAGCGAAATTTTCGGCAACCCATTCAGCGGTACCGTCAGCCAAGGGCGTCAGGAAACCCTGGCTTGCCAAATCAGCGGCAAGACCCGGCTGCGGGAAGACAGCAAGGTTCGGCGCAGAGCCTGAACGTGTGGAAATCACGATGTCCTGCTCAAAGCTATCAGAGCCGGAGTAGTTAACCGTGGCACCTGTTGCTTCGGTGAAAAAGGCGAAAACCTTGTCGACCTTTTCTTTTTCATTACCTGTCCAAGGGCCCGTGATGTCCACGGTCTGGCCAGCGAGATCATTGGCGTCTGCAAAAGCCTGATAGCTATCCCAGTTGAAGTCGCCTTCGCCAATGACAAATGGGGCGTGGCCGTCCGCAAACGCCATCCCTGCGAAAAGAGCAAGCGCACTTGCGCCGCCCAGAGCTAATCTTTTCATCAAGTCCTCCCAATGCGGTCTATTTGCCGCGTCCTAACCATGCGCAATGTACAATGATTTGCCCAAAGCGCTTTGGATGACCCACCCTGCGCAATTAGAGGCTCAGAGTCAACACGCCCTACTTGCATTGCCAAAGCGCTTTAAATTATGGATAGTGCGGTGACCCGATGCCCAAGTTTGCCGCTTCTTGGTTTTCAAAGCGGTTTGGGAAAAAGGATCCGAAATGAATCTCAAGGAACTAGCAGACGCGCTTGAACTCTCGCAGACGACGGTAAGCCGAGCGCTGAACGGCTATCCTGAGGTTAGCGAAGGCACGCGCTTGCGGGTCCTGAGTGCTGCGCGATCATTCAACTACCGCCCAAGCGCCGGGGCCCGCAATCTTGCGACGGGTCGCAGTATGGCCGTGCGCCACATCATTCCTTTGTCGGCTAACCATGAGATGATGAACATCATCTTTTCAGATTTCATCGCCGGAACGGGGGAAATATATGCCGAGCATGGCTATGACATGATCGTGTCCGTGGTCCCCGAAGCCCAAGAGTTGCAATCCTACCGTGATGCTGTCGCGCGCGGATCGGTCGAAGGGTTCATGATCCACGGACCTCGCCGGAATGATCCACGCCTGCCTTTGTTGCAGGAGCTGGGCGTGCCGTTCTTTGTGCACGGGCGCAGCACAGGATACGACGAACCTTATGCTTGGCTTGATGTGAACAACCGCCGCGCCATCGAACGGGCGACGAACTATTTGATCGAATTGGGACACCAGCGGATCGGTCTGATCAACGGGGGCGAGCAGATGGACTTTGCCCAGCGCCGCCGCGAGGGATACGTGACGGCACATGTTAAAGCCGGCATATCGACGGATACTACCTTGATGACATCCGGTGACATGACCGAACCGCAGGGCCACATTGCTGCATTAGTAATGCTAGACCTGCCTGACCCACCCACCGCGTTTGTGGCGTCATCCATTTTGTCGACGCTCGGTATTAGGCGCGCCGTCGAAAGCCGCGGGCTAATGGTCGGGCGGGATATTTCGATAATCTGTTTTGACGATGACATTACCACATTGCCAAATGGAAGTCCTGCGGAGCCCACGTTCACGGCATCGCGTTCTTCTGTTCGGGCCGCCGGTCGGCGCTGTGCCGAACTCCTGATCGACCGCATCAACAACCAGCATCTTCCACCCCACCAAGAGCTGTGGGAAGCGGAGCTTATCTTGGGTGGCTCAACCGCCGTCGCAAAAAAGGACAAGACAACGTGAAATACAAGCGCTCTGATTTCCCTGAAGGGTTTCAATTTGCCGCCGCCACATCGAGCTATCAAATCGAAGGCCACGGCTTTGGTGGGGCCGGGTTGACCCATTGGGACAGCTTTGCTGCGACCCCGGGCAATGTGGTCCGAGGAGAACATGGGCAAACAGCGTGCGATCATTATCACCGTATGGAAGAGGATCTGGATCTTTGTCAGGCGTTAGGCCTAGATGCCTACCGGTTTTCAACCAGCTGGGCCCGTGTGCTGCCCGAAGGCCGGGGACAAGTGAACCAAGAGGGTCTCGATTTCTACGACAGGCTGGTGGATGGATGCCTCGCTCGCGGATTAAACCCGATGTGCACGCTGTATCATTGGGAGCTGCCTGCAGCACTTGCGGACGAAGGTGGCTGGCGCAATGCGGACATCGGCAATTGGTTTGCTGATTTCACAGAGACCATCATGTCACGCATTGGCGATCGGGTGTTCAGCGTTGCCCCGATCAACGAGCCGTGGTGTGTCAGTTGGCTGTCCCATTTTGAAGGCCATCACGCGCCAGGTTTGCGCGATATCCGTGCAACTGCGCGTGCAATGCACCATGTGCTGGTTGCCCATGGCCGCGCTATAGAGGTCATGCGCGGGCTGGGTGTTAAGAACCTTGGTGCAGTGCTGAACTTTGAATACGCTTTTGCCGGCGATGATACGCCCGAGGCGCGGCAGAGCGCAGAGCGTTATGACGCGATCTACAACCAATTTTTCTTAGGTGGAATTTTCAACAAGAGCTATCCACCTTTAGTGCTGGAAGGGCTTGAAGAGCATCTTCCAGCAAATTGGGAAAAGGATTTTGACACCATTGCCGCACCGCTCGATTGGGTGGGGGTTAACTATTATACCTGCAAGCGCATTGTGCCTGCGGATACCGGGTGGCCTAGCCTGACTGATGTTCCGGGGCCGTTGCAAAAGACGCAGATGGACTGGGAGGTTTATCCCGAAGGTCTACATCATTTCCTCAATCTGGTGCACCAAGCGAATGGTAAGAACTTGCCAATCTATGTGACGGAATCGGGTATGGCGCAGGCGGTTGAACCGGGTGCAGCAGACATCCAGCGTACAGATTACATCGACGCGCATCTGGGGCAAACCTTGCGCGCAATTGACGAAGGATTGCCGGTCAAAGGTTTCACTTATTGGTCGGTGTTCGACAATTACGAATGGGCCCTTGGGTACGAAAAACGCTTTGGGCTAGTGCATGTGGATTTCGACACATTGGAGCGCGCACCGAAAGCATCATACCATGCGCTTGCGGCAGCCTTGGCAAAATAGAAAAGACCAAGCGCAGCCGTATTTTGACCGCTGCGTCGTTTTGCTTAACGTTGCCGCACTGTGTCGATCATGAGTTGCACATTCTCAGGATCTGCATCCGGCGTTATGCCGTGACCTAGGTTAAAGATATGCGGACCGCCGGACAACGCATCGACAATGCGCCGCGTCTCGCTAACCAATGCGTCACCGCCACTAACCATGTGCGAGGACGCCAGATTGCCTTGCACGCAGCCATCCGTTTGAACGTGACGCGCGGCCCATTCAGCCGTAACGCCATCATCGAGCGCTATACAATCCGCACCAATCGACGCATGCGCTCCGACATACCGCTCGCCAGCACCTCGCGGGAAGGCGATGATCGGCGTATTGGGGTGTTTTGCCTTGAGCGCAGCCGTGATCACCTGCATTGGTTTGATAGAGTATCGCATAAAATCAGCGTCTTGCAGCGAGCCAGCCCAGCTGTCGAAAAGTTTAACGACTTCAACACCCGCCTCGATCTGGGCAGATAGATACGAAATTGTGGCGTGGGTAATACGCTCCATTAACGCGTCGAAAACGGCACGGTTTTCATCTTTCAATGCATGGGCGGGGCCCTGATCCGGTGTGCCTTTGCCGGCAATCATGTAGGTCGCCACGGTCCATGGGGCGCCTGCAAAACCGATCAGCGTAGTGTCACTCGGCAATTCCTTGGCCAGGATCCCAACGGTTTCGTAAATGGGCGAAAGATGTTCGTGAATGTCATCTGCGGGTTTTAGCTTATCAAACTCAGCTTGGGTGGTGATCGTCGACAGTCGCGGACCTTCGCCAGTGACAAACCATAAATCCGCGCCCAAAGCCTGAGGCACCAACAAAATGTCGGCAAACAAGATCGAGGCGTCAAACCCGTAACGGCGAATGGGCTGTAGCGTCACTTCGGCGGCCAACTCGGGATTATAACAAAGCGACAGAAAATCACCGGCTTTTGCACGGGTTGCGCGGTACTCTGGCAAGTAACGTCCAGCCTGACGCATCATCCAGATTGGGGGGGTCGGAAGGGTCTCGCCACGCAAGGCGCGAAGGACGGTTTTCTGGCTTGTCATGCTGGGCTTCTTTCATGCACTCTTATGAGCGTCATCTTGTAACGCCGGGCGGTGTGGATACAAGAGTTGTCAGGCATGGGTTGCACGCCTAGGAGTGTTTTATGACAGCAAATTTACCTACACCCGCCGAGCCGTTGAGGATTGGCACACGTGGCTCACCACTCGCGCTTGCTCAAGCTCATGAAACGCGCGCGCGGCTGGCCGATGCTTTTGATCTGCCTCTTGAGGCGTTTACCATCGTGGTCATAAAGACCACTGGCGACAAAATCATTGATCGCCCGCTCAAGGACATTGGCGGCAAAGGCCTTTTTACCCGCGAAATCGAAGACGACTTGCTTGGTGGGCGTATCGACATCGCGGTGCATTCGATGAAGGACATGCCGACACTGCAGCCGCAGGGACTGGTGCTTAAAACTTACCTGCCGCGTGAAGACGTACGCGATGCGTTTATTTCCCCAACCGCAACGTCACTGGATGATCTGGCCGTGGGGACGGTTGTTGGTACCTCAAGTTTGCGCCGAAAAGCACAGTTAAAATTACGTCGTCCTGATCTCGAAGTTGTCGAATTTAGAGGCAATCTACAGACCCGGTTGATGAAATTGGACCAAGGTGTGGCTGCAGCGACATTCCTTGCGATGGCTGGGCTGAACAGGCTCAAGATGAACAACGTGCCGGCGAATGCGATAGAGACCGATGTGATGCTGCCTGCGGTGGCCCAAGGCGCGATCGGGATAGAGCAACGCGAAGGCGACACTGGCGTGGCAGGCTTGTTGAGCGCAATCAATGATCCGGAGACATCGCTACGTTTGGCCGCGGAGCGGGCGTTTTTGCTGGCCCTTGATGGTTCATGTGAAACGCCCATCGCGGGGCTGGCAACGCTGGAGGGCGGGACTTTGCATCTGCGCGGTGAAGTGCTGCGCCCGGATGGGTCTGAGGCGATCAGTGATGTGGTTACTTGCCCGGTTGAAGACGGTGAAAAGGCGGGCACAGAAATGGCCCGAAAACTGCTCGCTCAAGCTGGCGCGGAGTTTTTTGACTGGCGCTAATGCGATGTCTAACGTGGGGTTGTCCAGCTACGTTCAATCGAGCGGTAAAAATTGACACAAACAGGTGACGGGATGAACGAGCACGAACTTATCGCATTGCGCCGGGAATTTCACCAGTTTCCCGAGCTTGGTTTTGCAGAAGAGCGGACCAAGGCGCGTGTGTCCGAAATCTTGAAAGATCTTGGGCTTGAGGTTCACGAAGGCGTGGGCGTTGTTGGCATATTGAAACGAGGGACCGGCAATCGTGCAATCGGTCTGCGGGCGGACATGGACGCGCTCGCGATACTTGAGACAAGCGCACATGACTATGTATCCCAGACCAGCGAGGTCATGCATGCCTGCGGCCATGACGGACATATGACGATGCTTTTGGGTGCGGCGGCGTCCTTGGCAAATGACCCAGACTTTGACGGAACCGTGGTTTTCTTATTCCAGCCAAACGAAGAGCATGGGCTTGGGGCGAAGGCGATGATTGCGGAAGGAGTGTTGGAGCGTTTTCCGGTAGAAGAGATTTACGCCATTCACAATTTACCGGGTGCTCCGGTTGGCCAAGTCTCTACACGGGTTGGGCAAATTTGTTCCAGTGAGAGCCTGTTTGAGATCAAGATCCAAGGCCAAGGTGGGCACGCTTCGATGCCACAGGTGGGACGTGATGCGATCACCGTCGGGGCGGGAATCGTCCAGGCTTTGCAGACAATTGTCTCGCGAAAATTGGCACCTGGTGCCGGCGTTGTCGTGTCTGTGACCGAGTTTTTGACCGACGGTCAGCGCAACGTTCTGCCTGGATCAGCAACGCTAAAAGGGGACGTGCGCGCGCGCATACCCCAAGATCGTGAGACCGTTAGCCACCTGATGCGGCAGATATCTGAGGGTATCGGGGCCGCGCATGGCGTCACGGTATCGGTATCGTTTGACACCGAGTTTATTGAAACCATCAATGCCCAAGAACCTGTGCAGGCGGCTGTCGATGCTGCCCTTGCCCTAGGCTTAGAAGCAACTGGCACCTGTGAACCCAAGAGTTTCTCAGAGGATTTCGCACATTTCTCTGCTGCTGTTCCGGGGTGTTTCTTGTTGATGGGCAATGGCGTGGATGGCCGATGTGGACAACCACTGCATGCGTCAGACTATGATTTCAACGATGATCTTTTGCCAATCGGCGTCGCCTTCTGGGCGCAGCTTGTCCGCGACCGCCTCCCAAAGTCTTGCGACTAGAAGATCAAAGTCAGTTTCAGCAAAGCGAGTCCAAGAGTGGGATCAACAACAACGAGGAGGGCAGCTATGGGTAGAAGCTCAGCATTCGCGTATGGAATTTTTTCATACATCTTTTTCCTTGTAACGTTGCTTTATGCCATCGCATTTCTTGGAAATTTTATGGTGCCAAAAACAATTGATTCCGGCGAGCAAGGCACCGTCGTAGCTGCCGTTTTCATAAACCTCTTGCTCCTTTCAATATTCGCCCTTCAGCACTCGATCATGGCGCGGCCTGCATTCAAGAAAATCTGGACAAAGGTGATCCCCGAAACCATTGAACGAAGCACGTATGTCTTGTTGTCCACTGTGGCACTTGGCTTGATTTGCTCATTTTGGCAGCCTTTGACGGGCGTAATCTGGGATTTCAGCGGCTCAAACATCGGCACCGCACTTTGGCTGCTGTTTTGGGGTGGGTGGCTCATTGCTCTGTGCTCTACCTTCATGATCGATCATTTCGATATGTTTGGTTTGCGCCAAACTTACTTGCATTTAAACGAGCGGAATTTTAACCGACGCGGCTTTCAAAAGCTTTTCTTTTACAAGCTTGTGCGACATCCCATCATGACTGGATTTCTCATCGCCTTTTGGGCGGCACCCGTGATGAGTGTCGGTCATTTGCTGTTTACGGTTGTTATGACAATCTACATCTACATCGCCGTTAAGCACTTCGAGGAAAAGGACTTGGTCGACATAATCGGGCCAGATTATATCGCTTACCAGCAAGATGTCGGCATGCTCATCCCCGGAGTGGGAAAGAGGAAATGACCGCAACAACTCGCCCGCATTTTGCGAACAGAAGCGCACTCACTTCAAAGGCATAGACACCCCAAGCTCACACTACAAAATACCCGGTAAATTCAGCCCATTTTCACGGGCACAATCCAGCGCGTCCTCATAACCCGCATCCGCGTGGCGCATCACCCCAGTTGCAGGGTCATTCCACAACACGTTCGCGATCCTGCGGTCCGCATCCTCTGTTCCGTCACAACAAATGACCATGCCAGAGTGTTGGGAAAAACCCATACCGACCCCGCCACCATGGTGCAGCGACACCCACGTTGCGCCACCTGCAACGTTCAACATCGCGTTCAACAATGGCCAGTCCGACACCGCGTCAGACCCGTCTTTCATCGCTTCCGTTTCGCGATTTGGGGAGGCAACCGATCCGCTATCAAGGTGGTCGCGGCCAATGACAACAGGTGCTGACAACTCGCCCGTGCGTACCATTTCGTTGAACGCGAGGCCCAATTTGTCACGCAGCCCTAACCCGACCCAACAAATCCGCGCTGGCAGGCCTTGGAATTCGATCCGCTCGCGCGCCATATCAAGCCAATTGTGCAAATGCGGATCGTCGACCAGTTCCTTAACCTTGGCGTCCGTTTTGTAGATGTCCTCGGGATCACCTGACAGCGCACACCAACGGAACGGACCGACACCGCGACAAAAAAGCGGACGGATATATGCGGGCACAAAACCCGGGAAGGCAAACGCATCTTCGAGCCCTTCTTCCAGAGCGACCTGACGAATGTTGTTGCCGTAATCCAGCGTCGGAATGCCAGCGTTCCAAAAATCGACCATCGCTTTGACTTGGATCTTCATGGAAGCGCGTGCAGCTTCTTCGACCGCCTTTGGATCGCTCTCTTGTTTTTCGCGCCACTGCGCCACCGTCCAATCCTGTGGCAGATACCCATGGATCGGATCATGGGCGGAGGTTTGGTCTGTGACCATGTCAGGCCGCACGCCACGCCTCATCAGTTCTGGGAACACATCAGCCGCGTTACCGATCAAAGCAACCGATTTGGCATCGCCCGCTTTCGTCCATGTATCGATCATCGAAAGAGCTTCGTCGAGGTCGTGGGTTTTGGCATCGACATAGCGGGTGCGCAGACGGAAATCGGCGCGCGTCTCATCACACTCAACGGCCAAACAACACGCGCCTGCCATCACAGCAGCCAAAGGTTGTGCACCGCCCATGCCACCCAAACCGCCCGTTAGTATCCAGCGCCCAGTCAGGTTCCCGTCATAATGTTGGCGTCCTGCCTCCATGAATGTCTCATAAGTGCCTTGGACGATGCCCTGGGTGCCGATGTAAATCCACGATCCCGCGGTCATCTGGCCATACATCGCAAGGCCCATTCTATCGAGCTCGTTGAAATGTTCCCACGTGGCCCAATGCGGCACGAGGTTCGAGTTTGCAATTAACACACGCGGCGCATCCTTGTGGGTGTTGAAAACGCCAACAGGTTTACCCGATTGCACCAACAGCGTCTGCGTTTCCTCAAGGTCCTTTAGAGCTGCGACAATCGCATCAAAATCTTTCCAGGTGCGCGCGGCACGGCCAATTCCACCATAGACAACAAGCTCATGAGGGTTTTCTGCGACATCAGGATGCAGGTTGTTCATCAACATCCGCATCGGGGCTTCGGTCAACCAGCTTTTGGCTGTGATCTCTGTTCCGGTGGGCGGGAAAACGTCGCGGATATTGTGGCGGGAGTCGGTCATGAGGTGCCTCCTAAAGTCGGGGCCAGATTGGCCAGAGCAGTCAAAATTTTTGTCAGATGGGTGCGGATACGGGCCGCCTTGGCTGGGTCATATGTCCAAGGCGCGGCCTCGTTGGTCAGGTATGTTGACTGGGCCAATTCCATTTGTATGGCATGAGTGCCGTCATGCGGTTGGCCGTAGTGCCGCGTCGTCCATCCGCCCTTAAAGCGCCCGTTTAGCGTGGCGGAATACCCCGAAGCGGTTTCACAAATTCCAGCCACCGTGGTTTCAATCTGAGGATCGCAAGTTGCACCCATATTTGTGCCCATGTTGAAGTCTGGCAGAGTACCCTCGAACAGGAACGAAATGTTCGACCTGATCGAATGGCAATCATACAAGATCGCAACGCCGTGCAGATGGCGCACGCGCTCAATTTCAGCGGCAAGGGCCGCATGGTAGGGTGCGTGAAATTGCAAACGACGTTGCTCAATTTCAGCCTCGGTTGGGGGAACATCCCAAATACTCCCCCCATCGAAATCGGTCTGTGGCACCAGTCCTGTCGTGTTTTGACCGGGGTAAAGGCTTGCTCCAGTCGGATCACGGTTGGCGTCGATGACGTAGCGATGGAAATTAGCTTTGACGGTCGTGACCTGAGGGGCAAGCCCGTCATAAAGGCGATCAATGTGCCAGTCAGTATCTGCCAGTTCACGCCCAGCTTTATTGAGTTTCACCGCAACATCATCGGGCACATAAGTCCCCGAATGTGGCAAACCCAGCACGATTGGGCCTGTGCCTTGATCGGTTGTGACAGGTGTCATTCCACGGACCCTGTGACCGTCGCAGGTAGGTCAACCGACCCAGCAAGTGTACCGGCCGCAACCAATTTCGCGGCCGCCTCAATAGACGGTGCCATATAGCGATCCTCTGCGAGGGTCGGAACCTGCGTACGAAGAGTAGCCATCGCCAACCGTAGCGCGGAACTGGTCTGCAAGGGCGCGCGGAATTCGATACCTTGCACCCCGCACATGGCCTCGACCCCTAGGATCACATTCAGATTCGCGTTCATCCGCAACAGTCGCCGCGCGGCATGGGCGGCCATACTGACATGGTCTTCTTGATTGGCCGAGGTTGGTGTGCTGTCGGTTGTGCATGGGTTTGCTAAGTGCTTGTTCTCGCTCATCAGCGCCGCAGTTGTGACTTCTGCAATCATCAAGCCGGAGTTCAAGCCCGGATCAGGGGTCAGGAATGGCGGCAGGTCAAAGGACAACGTAGGATCAACCATAAGAGCCACCCGGCGTTGGGCAATCGCGCCAATCTCAGACACCGCAACGGCGATCTGATCGGCCGCAAAACCAACCGGTTCAGCATGAAAATTTCCGCCCGAAACGATCAACCCTTCTTCCACCAAGACCAGCGGGTTATCCGTCACCGCATTCGCCTCAATCTCTAGCGTACGACCTGCAAAATGAAGCAAATCCATCGCCGCCCCCGTCACCTGCGGTTGGCACCGAATGCAATATGGGTCTTGGACGCGGGTATCTCCCTCACGGTGGCTTTCGCGAATTTCGGAACCGTCCATTAGGGCGCGTTGGGCGCGTGCAACGGCGATCTGACCCGCGTGTCCGCGCAACGTATGGATCGCATCCTGTAAGGGTGCGGTTGAGCCCATAATCGCATCCGCGGAAAGTGCACAGGTCAGTACAGATGTCGCCGCATTGCGCCACGCGCCCCACAGTCCGACCAGCGCACAGGCGGTCGAAAACTGTGTACCATTGATCAGCGCCAAGCCTTCTTTTGCACCCAACGTTATAGGATCAAGTTCCGCTCGCCGCAAAGCAACCGCAGCTGCCATCCGCACACCGCCAAAAAACGCTTCACCTTCGCCGATCATCGCTGCCGCCATATGCGCCAACGGGGCCAGATCGCCAGATGCACCCACTGATCCCTGACTTGGAATCACAGGAGTGACGCCCTTGATCAACATGTCTTGGATCATTTCAACGGTGGTCATCGCCACACCTGACGCACCCCTTCCCAGCGAGAGCAGCTTGAGCACCATTATCAAACGGGTTGTCGGCTCATCCAGCGGATCACCCACACCGCAACAGTGAGACAAGACCAGATTGCGCTGCAACGTCGTGACATCCTTTGCCGCAATCTTGACGCTCGCCAATTTCCCAAAACCCGTGTTGACGCCGTAAACCGCGTCTTCGCCGCTTGCGGCCTTTGCCACCAGAGCAGCTGCGGCTTGAATCCCTGCGTGTGATGACCCGTGAAGCGCCGCGGATCTACCGTTTGCCCAGATATCTTGAAGTTGTGCCAAAGTTGCAGTGCCCGGTGTCAGAATGACAGTCATAGCGACCCCTTAAAAATACGAGAATGGAGCGGGTTAAACCCGATGCGGTAAGCAAGTTCTGCCGGATGGGCCGCATCCCAGACGCATAGATCAGCGCGCGCACCAACAACGATCCGGCCGCGATCCTGCACGCCGAGGGCTGTTGCGGCATGGGCCGTCATACCCAGCAATGTCTCAAGCGGCGTCATGCGGAACAAGGTGCAAGCCATGTTCATCGCAAGCAAAGCCGACGCCAGTGGTGAAGAGCCGGGGTTACAATCTGTTGCAACGGCCATAGCCACCCCGTGATCACGGAACGCCTGTATCGGCGGAGCTTGTGTTTCACGCAGCGTATAAAATGCCCCGGGCAACACGACAGCTACGGTGCCAGCCGTGGCCATGGCCTGTGCGTCAGACCCGGTTGCGTATTCGACATGATCCGCACTCAGCGCTCCATATTTGGCTGCCAATTGCGTGCCGCCAATATTTGAGAGCTGTTCGGCGTGAAGCTTGACCGGCAAGTCCAGTGCGACAGCCACATCAAACACCCGCGATATTTGCGCGGTATCAAATGCGATGCCCTCGCAAAACCCATCGACCGCATCGACAAGCCCTTCTGCGTGGGCCGCCCTGAGTGTGGGGATGCACACCTCATCGATATAGCGATCAGGCACGTCTTTGAATTCCACAGGAACCGCATGCGCACCGAGAAAACTAGTTTTGACGTCAACGGGGCGTTCCAGAGCAATCTGGCGTGCGGCCCGCAACATTTTTAACTCTGTTTCAGTATCTAAACCGTAGCCAGATTTGATCTCGATCAGGCTCACGCCCTCAGCGATCATCGCATCCACGCGTGTCAAAGCATCCGCAAGCAAAGCCTCAGGCGATGCAGCGCGTGTCGCCGTTACGGTAGAGACAATGCCGCCGCCTGCGCGCGCAAGCTCTTCGTAGCTGGCACCGTTTAAGCGAAGTTCGAACTCGGTTGCACGATTGCCGCCAAAGACAATATGCGAATGGCAATCAATGAGCGCGGGCGTGACAAGACGCCCGCCAAGGTCGTGAGTTTCGCCGCCGCTGTACTCTTGCGGAACATCATGCGCTGGACCGACCCAAGCAATCTTCTCCCCGTCGACTGCAATTGCGCCCTGCGCAATCAAGCCAAAACTGTCATCGCTCTTAAGAGTCGCAATCTGTGCATTAGTAAAAAGCATGGTGAGCGACTCGCTTGCTATTATTCGTTCTTAATGTTTTTATGTGCATACATAATATTCTGTCAAGCGAGTCTACCATGCAGACAATTTGGGCCAATCATGCGTTGCTGCCGAGTGGATGGGCGCGCAATGTCCTTATCGAATTCGATGCCAATGGGCGTATCCGCACCGTGCAGCAAGATAGCCCGGCGCGTGGGACGCAAGTTCCCTTTCTGGCCCCTGCTCCTGTCAACGTTCATAGCCATGCGTTTCAACGCGCAATGGCTGGCCTGACCGAACAGCGTGGCCCCAACCCCAGCGACAGTTTCTGGACTTGGCGCCAGTTGATGTTCCGATTTTTGGACCGACTTACACCTGATAACATCGAAGCGATCACCGCCTTCGTGCAGATGGAAATGCTTGAGGCTGGTTATGCCACAAATGTCGAATTCCACTATTTGCATCACCAGCCGGGCGGCGTTCCATATGACAATATTGCGGAGATGTCTGAAAGAGTTGCCGCTGCTGCAAGCCAAACCGGCATTGGGCTTTGCCTTCTGCCGGTCCACTATGAGTTTGGTGGGTGTGATGGGCGTAATCTAGCTGCAGGGCAGATCAGATTTCGCAATTCAATCGACCGGTTCATGACACTCCATGCCGCAGCTGGAGTTGCTCTGAAGTCCTTGCCTGACGATGCAAATTTGGGCGTCGCGCCACATTCTCTCAGAGCTGTTGGAATGGCGGATTTGAAAAACTACGAGTACCATTTTTCAACGGGTCCCATCCACATGCATTTGGCGGAACAAACCGCAGAGGTGGAGGAGGTCGAGCACCATTGGCGCGCGCGCCCCGTGACATGGGCCTTGGATAATATGGGGATAGATGAACGGTGGTGCCTGATCCACTGCACGCAAATGACCCCAGATGAGACAATCAATCTGGCCGCGTCAGGCGCTGTAGCTGGCCTATGTCCCATTACCGAAAGCAGCCTTGGCGATGGGATATACGACGGGGTGAGGTGG
Source organism: Sulfitobacter sp. SK012 (assembly GCF_003352085.1). Classification (NCBI taxonomy): domain Bacteria; kingdom Pseudomonadati; phylum Pseudomonadota; class Alphaproteobacteria; order Rhodobacterales; family Roseobacteraceae; genus Sulfitobacter; species Sulfitobacter sp. SK012. The sequence continues at coordinate 228,695 of NZ_CP025804.1, read as the reverse complement.
ACGGATCATGGCGGCAGGTTTGCGATCGGGTCCGACAGCAACATCCGCATCTCGCTGAGCGAAGAGCTTCGCACGCTCGATTATTCCCAACGATTGCGCGACGGCACACGTGCAGCCTTGGCTACACCGGATCATTCGACGGGGCGCCGGATGTTTGACAGCATCCTAAAGGGCGGCGCACAGGCCGCCCAGCGGCAAACCGGCCGCCTCGAAGTTGGATATTGGGCAGACATGGTTTCGCTTGATACAACATCAGAACATTTATGGGCTCGGGCAGAAGACGCGATCCTTGATAGCTGGATCTTTGCAGGCGATGATCGACTTGTTTCTGAAGTATGGTCCGCGGGTCGGCACGTAGTTTCAAATGGCATACACATTGCTCGATCTGAAATCGTTGCGGCCTATAAACAGACACTAAACTCCCTGAAAGACGCCCTATGAACGTACCGACTTTTCGCAACTGGCAAAGCGTACAAGACGAAGTCTTGCGCCGTATCCATGCCCGTGAATGGAAGCCGGGCGACTTTATTCCGAACGAAACGGACCTTGCTTTGGAGTTTGGATGCGCGCGAACAACCGTAAACCGCGCGCTGCGCTCACTTGCTGAAAGCGGCCTTCTGGATCGGCGGCGCAAAGCGGGCACTCGTGTCGCAATGCAACCTGTGGCGCGTGCGGTCCTTGAGATCGCAGTGATTAGATCAGAGATTGAGCAGCGCGGGCAAAAATACCGGTATCAGTTGATTGCCCGACAAGAAATGGCACCGCCCGTGGCTGTAAGTGCCGCCATGCGAACCGACACGGCGCATCCACTGCTGCACATTCGCGCCCTGCACGTTGCCGATGACGTGCCCTACGCGTTGGAAGATCGTTGGATCAACACAGCCGTTGTGCCCGCAGCATTGAGTGAGGCCTTTCAGGAGGTCAGCGCCAACGAATGGTTGCTCAAGCACACGCCATATACCCACGGTGAAATCGCGTTTTCAGCAACGGCCGCCACGACGGATGACGGCACCGTCTTGGGGTGTCCAGAACGCAGCCCGCTCTTTACCATAGATCGGCTAACTTGGGATAAAGATGCATCCGTGACAAAGGCACGCATTATGTTCAGCCCCGGACACCAATTACGTACCATCCTGTAGCGCGCAAACCAGTTACGACAGAACCTTCAACACGGCGTCAAAGTGCGGATCTGGCGCACGCAAACTGGACCAGATGAGGCTAATGTCAGCGGTCGCTTGCGGTGTCCGAATAGGAACAGTGACGAGAGGTTTTCCATCGTAACTGACATCGGTAGGGGGGCATGAATAGCTAATCCCGACACCGATCCCATGTGCTGCAAGGGATCGCATCATTTCAAGCGACGCTGCTCTTTGTCGAACGACCGGCGCTAACTGCACACGTTCAAACAGGCTGCGCATATAGCCCTCGGACAGGTGATCATTGAACAAAATGATCGGGTATTGCGCAAGGTCGCCCAACTCCACAGAGGGTTTCTTTGCCAGCGGATGGTCCGTCGACAGAAATGCAACTGGAGAGGCATCTTCAATCTTGCGGCGTTCGAAATTTCCATCAAATCCCAAGTCATAGGAAATCGCCAAGTCCACGCGACCCTCGGCCAAATCACACGCTAGGTCTAAAAACCGACCCTCAGAGCCCTGGACTGTGACATCGGGAAGCTGGGTACTTAACCGCATGAGCGCAGGCGCAAGATACCAGGGAGCGATGTCCTCAAAACAACCCAGCACGAATGCCTGCGACGCCGCTTGCCCCTGTTCCATGTTAACTGCCAATTCCAGCAACTCTCGCGCTGATGCGATAAAACCATGGCCGAAAGGCGTGACTTCAATCGACGCGCCCTTGCCACGAACAAATATCAAATTCTCCAGACGCTGTTCAACCCGGGTGATCGCAACCGACAAAGACGGCTGCGAAATGTTCAGGCGCGCGGCGGCTTGGGTTAGACTCCCCGCATCGGCCACCCCGACGATATATTCATACTGGCGAAGAGTATTATATAGCATGAAGTTACTAATAATATGCTTTCTTATTATTGGAAACTAAAACTTATCCAGCTTATCCTTCAGCCTAAGGAGAATTTAGGCCCATGCACCCACTCATCACTCAGGACCATATTGACACTTTTCAACGCGACGGTGTCGTTCTGGTCAAAGGCTTGTTCCGCGATCATGTCGATCAAATTCGCACAGGGATCGACCGCAACATGCGAGATCCAGGACCATACGCTGCAGAAAACCTGAACGCAGGTGAAGGCGGCCGGTTCTTTGATGATTATTGCAATTGGACGCGCATTTCCGAATTCGAGGATGTCATCCGCACGTCACCTGCGGCCCACGTCGCCGCCGACCTCATGTCGTCTGATAAGGTGCAGGTGTTTCATGATCATATCTTAGTCAAGGAACCCGGTACGGCCAAACCAACGCCCTGGCATCAAGATGGTCCTTACTATTTTGTAGATGGCATTCAAAACGTTAGCTTTTGGTCGCCTATGGACGTTGTGACCGGCGCGTCCCTTAGGTGCGTGGCGGGAAGTCACGCTTGGGAGAAACCCGTACTGCCGACGCGTTGGCTTTCTGAATCCAGCTTTTACCCCAATGATGATGAATATATGGCTGTGCCCGACCCAGAGGCAGAAGGCATGGACGTCAAAGAATGGGAAATGGAGCCGGGGGATGCAGTAGCCTTCAATTACGGAACGCTGCATGGTGCGCGGGGCAACACAACCACGTCGCGCCGTCGCGCATTTTCATTGCGACTGATTGGAGATGACGCTCGCTACGTTGAGCGCGCGGGCCCAACATCGCCCCCGTTTCCCGGTCACAACATGAAACCTGGGCAGGTTCTGCGAGACGATTGGTTTCCGGTTATCTTTCAGCGCTGATACTTAAGACATACTGCAGCCTGAAGGTTCTTCGCGGACGGAAAGTACGGGCCAGACAAGGAAACGCTCCTGATGGCCCGCGGGTCCGTTCAATCCACGGCACGAAAATTCGTGCCGTGACAAAGTTTAGTTAGCCTAGCCCGGTTTGTAGTCAACCAGTCTTTGCCCCTGAAAAGGTGGCACCACTGCCTGTATCACTCCACCGGTGTCCAGTCGGATGTCGGATTATACGACAGCATATCCGCCGCGATTTCCAACGTTTCTTCGCCCAGAATGGCTTCGAGAACCACACCGTTTTCCGATACCATAAAGCTATGGATGCCGGTTGAACCAAACACGGCTGGAACCGCGAGCAGAGCGTGGCCTGACACCATGTTGTCGTTGACAAGATAGCTCATTTCCCCGCCGGGAGCCTCCGCAGATTGTTCGGTAAGAACTCGGAAGTAATAGCCAGAATAGGGATCAGGTTCATGATCTTGTTCCCCGTCGCTGTATCCGTTCACAGACGCGCGGGCAAACAACTCACCCAACGGACTGTCAGGAGTGGCCCAGAACAAGCCATCCGGCAGGTCCGGTGACGACGCAATAATCTGGCGGGCAAACTCCATAACTCCGTCTTTATCATGGTCGGTAAGACGGAAAGCGCCTTGGATATCCACGTAGGCTTCCAAGAGTTCGATCACATCCAATTCATTGACGCCAATTTCGCGGTGCAAAACCTCGTCTCGGCCAGCATCAATATCAAATGCCCAGCTATCACCCGTTTTCGCCAGCGGGATTGGAAACGGCCAGCCCTCCGCGCCAAGTGCAAGCACCAATGAGCCGTCTGCCTGCGGTGCCATGCGGTAGCCTTCGGAGTAGAGCGTCAAAAGCTCCTGCCTGTTGGAGGCATCTTCAGCGGGGTCACCGTCAGAGATAAAGTCTTCGGATTCGGCTCCGAAAACGGTAAGCACTGCCTCTTTGTTGCCAGCCTTCAGAGCATCCATCATAGCATCCAACGCATCTTGAGGTGTTGCGTAAGAAGCCGGTTCTGCCGCGAGCGGCCCCGCTAGAAAAAAGGATAAAGCGGCAATTTTCAGAATTGATTTTCTCATGGCTTATCTCCGCCCTCTACGCTTGTTGCCGGAACTGCGACCACGACCTGATCCCGCCTTAGATCTTCCAGCAGAGGAGTGCCGTTTTGTTGCAGATCTTTGTTTATGAGCCGCTGGCTTCTTATGTGCTGCGCGCTTTTTGGTTGCTGCCGGTTTTCTTGCTGCGGGCTTTTTTGCCGCGGACCGTTTCGCAGCGGATTTTTTGGGTTTAGCTGTTTTTGCAGCCGCCTTCCGGGTTTTATCACGCTTTGCTGCTGGGCGATTCTTCGACCCCAATCCGTCTATTGACGGTTTCGCGTTTGGCCGTGAAATATCCGATGCGCCAGATTTAGCTGACAGCTGGCCGCGCAGATTGTCCGTCTTGGATGCTTTCCTTTTGGTTGGCAGCTTTGACTTACCGTCCGGAGCCCGCTTTTTGGAAATCTTGTTGCGTGCATCCTTTTTCTTGCGATCATTGGGCTTCCAGCTTCCGTCAGCACCACGATCGCCACGGTTTTTGATCTTGGTTTTGTCGATGTCGATCTTGTTACCAATGTTAACATTTCCGTCCACATCGATGTCGATATCTGGGTTCCGGTAGATTGGTCGCCCGCCCCAGCCGCCGCAATTTCTGCAGCCCCAGTAGTTGTTCCAATCATCATCATCATCAAAAATCGCGTCAATCAAAGCAACTGTGCCAAAGACAACAGCCCCGGTTACAAGTGCGTCACTAACACCGTTATTGTTATTGTTGTCCTGCACATAAACAACTTGTGGATCATACTGAGGAACGTAGACGGTTTCTGGGTTGGTTGGCTGAATGATCACCGTCTCTTCTTCGGTGACTTCAACAACCTGCTCTTCGCCACTAATCAAAGCACCCGAATTGATGGCTTGGGTGCGCATCGTTTGAACGGCAACCATGACGTCATCACTTTGGGCGAGCATCGCGTCACCCATGGTCTCCGTCCACTCGATGTGCGTGGCCATGTCTGCGATCACGTCTGGAAACGCTGTTGCCAGCACCTCCACGCTTGGATCGTACTCTTCGGCTTCTATCGCAGCTTTGATTATCTCTGGTTCAGCGTCTTTGTTTTCGGCCAACAACCGATCACTTTTGACGACTTCAATGGGCACAGTCGCAGCGACCAGAATTTGGATCAACAGAGTATCTGGATAAAGAGCAACCGGAGCTACTAGGTTTTCCAGTTCTGTTTGCGTCAGCATCTCTTCGTCGGAAGCTTCAGGCGCGTCTTGTTCTGCTGTGTTTTCGTCGGTCTGTGCCTGAGCAATCGGGGCACCAAACACAATTGCAAAAACCAAAAATAGTCTGATTAAATGCAGCACTGTGATCTCCTTCTGTCATTTTCGTCATAATTGTTACCGTTCATCTCCGAGTGTAAAGGAAAAATCCAAATCTAGATACATCTGCACTCTAATCTTCGGGCAGCAGGCCTGCTCTACACCGCCTTCCAAACGCCAATTTTACTGGGTTGCGTTGCAATTCAGATCGTCTGTACCGCAAGACAGACATCGCGGGTTGCGTCATAAATTTCGGGTTTGATGCCACAGGTAAGTTCCACAATATTGAGTACTGTTTTAACTTTGCCAATTTCTTGCCAGTTAATTGTTGTTAGTTACAAACGAAACAATTATTGTTCCGGCAAAGCAGCCCAAGGACTCGCCATGAACAAGCTTAGCAACCCGCATCAGATGATTCAGGCTCCCTCACTGGCAGGCCCCCACGAAGGCTATATGTCCGGTTTTGGAAATGACTTTGAAACCGAAGCGCTGCCCGGCGCGCTGCCGCAAGGGATGAATTCGCCGCAAAAGGTAAACTATGGTCTATACGGCGAACAGCTGAGCGGCACGGCCTTTACGGCCCCCAGCCACCAGAACGAACGCACGTGGTGTTACCGCATCCGCCCCTCAGTCAAACATTCTCACCGCTATGAGAAAATCGCCCTGCCCTATTGGAAATCCGCGCCTCACATCCCCGAAGATGTGACCAGTCTGGGCCAGTATCGTTGGGACCCGCTGGCACATAGTGCAGAAAAACTAACTTGGCTTACTGGCATGCGCACCATGACCAGCGCCGGCGATGTGAACACGCAAGTTGGCATGGCCAGCCATATCTATTTGGTCACCGACAGCATGGTGGACAGCTACTTTTACTCCGCGGATTCAGAGCTGTTGGTCATTCCCCAAGAGGGCCGTCTGCGGTTTTGTACGGAGTTGGGTATCATCGACCTTGAACCCAAGGAGGTTGCCATCCTGCCACGCGGTTTGGTGTACCGCGTTGAAGTGCTAGATGGGCCTGCGCGCGGGTTTGTTTGCGAAAACTATGGGCAGAAATTTGAACTTCCGGGCCGCGGGCCAATCGGAGCCAACTGCATGGCCAACCCCCGCGATTTCAAAACGCCAGTGGCCGCCTACGAAGACCGGGATGCACCGTCGACTGTGACAATCAAATGGTGCGGTCAGTTCCATGAAACCAAAATCGGTCATTCCCCGCTCGACGTGGTGGCATGGCACGGAAATTATGCACCGTTGAAATACGACCTGCGCACCTATTGCCCTGTCGGCGCGATCTTGTTTGACCACCCCGATCCGTCGATATTCACTGTGCTGACAGCCCCATCCGGACAAGATGGCACCGCAAATATTGACTTTGTTCTATTCCGGGAACGCTGGATGGTGGCCGAAGATACGTTCCGACCGCCGTGGTACCACAAAAATGTCATGTCTGAACTGATGGGCAACATCTACGGCCAGTATGACGCCAAGCCCAAAGGGTTCATTCCAGGCGGCATGTCATTGCACAATATGATGCTGCCACATGGACCGGATCAGAATGCCTTTGAAGGGGCCTCTAACGCGGAACTGACAGCCGAAAAGCTCGATAACACCATGTCTTTCATGATCGAAACGCGCTTCCCGCAGCACCTCACTAAATTCGCTGCGCAAGAAGCACCATTGCAAGACGATTACATCGATTGCTGGGACTCCCTTGAGAAGAAGTTTGACGGGACACCGGGCAAGAAATGAATGTCGAAGCTCCCCAATCTGTTGTTAATGGACTGCAGATCAGCGGCGCTGGATATTGTCGGGCAAGGCCTGCGTATCCGGGCAACTAGCCGAGAAATTTTACACCCTAATTAGATGGGCGCCGGGTGCGCCCTGAATAGACAGGAAAAACCATGACTTTGATAACCTCTTGGGTGGAAAGTGCCAACAGCGCAGACACCGATTTCCCTCTCAACAATTTGCCATATGGGGTGTTCTCGACCGATGCGCTTGAGCCGCGCTGCGGTGTTGCGATTGGGGATATGGTCCTTGATGTGGCCGCGCTTGAGGAGGCTGGCCTGATAACCTTATCCGAAGACGCGGTTTTCGATGTCCCTTATTGGAACGACGTAATGGAGCTGGGCCCCGATGCGTGGGAAGCCCTGCGTGCGCGGCTCGTTTCGATGCTAAGCAATGGGTCCGCTGATCAAGCCGAAGTCACCCCATTTCTGATCGCAATGGACGGTGTGCGGCTGCACATGCCGTTGGTCGTATCCGAATACACCGATTTCTACGCAGGCCGAAATCATGCAACCAACGTCGGGACAATGTTTCGTGGCGCTGAAAACGCCCTGCCGCCAAACTGGCTGCATATCCCTATTGGCTACAACGGCCGCGCCTCGACTGTGGTTGTATCCGGCACCGACATCACCCGCCCTTGGGGCCAGTTAAAAGCACCAGACGCCGAAGTGCCCCGCTTTGCCCCGTGCAGACGGCTCGACATCGAGTTAGAAATAGGCGCGATTGTCGGCACCTCCACGGATATGGGCGACCGCATCACCGTGGGTCAGGCAGATAAGATGATCTTTGGATACGTCTTGCTGAACGACTGGTCTGCGCGCGACATTCAGGCGTGGGAATATCAGCCGCTGGGGCCGTTTCAGGCCAAAGCATTTGCCACCTCGATCAGCCCTTGGATCGTGACGCGCGCGGCTCTTGAGCCGTTTCGCACCTCTACGCCTGAGCGTGAAAAGGACCTTTTGCCTTACCTGCGCGAACCCGGTCCCATGCTCTATGACATCGACCTTAGCGTGATCATGCAACCCGAAGGTGGCAAGCAAGAGGTGATCGCGCGCACCAATTACAATGAGATGTACTATTCCGCAGCCCAACAACTGACCCATCACGCATCTTCGGGATGTGCGATGAATGCCGGTGATCTTCTGGGGTCTGGCACCATTTCAGGCCCCGAGAAATCTCAACGTGGTTCGCTGTTAGAACTGAGCTGGGGTGGCAAAGAACCAATGACACTAAGCAGTGGTGAAACCCGTACATTCATAGAAGACGGCGACACTATGATCCTAACAGGACATGCGAAGGGCGAGGGTTACCGCATCGGCTTTGGGGCCTGCGAGGGCACGATATTGCCTGCGACCCCAGACAATTTTGACGCGTAAGGAGCACAACATGGCCAAGAAATTCGCATCACAGGGCGACATGACCGAAAAGACGATCACCTTTGATGAGATCGGAAAAGACCTTTGGGCGTTTACCGCTGAGGGTGATCCGAACTCAGGCGTTATCATCGGCGATGAAAGCGTCATGATCATCGAGGCACAAGCGACGCCACGTCTGGCCAACAAGGTCATCGAAAAGGTCCGCACAGTTACGGACAAACCAATCAGCCATGTCGTATTGACCCATTATCACGCCGTCCGCGTACTGGGCGCGTCCGCTTATGGCGCGGATCAAATCATCATGGGGGACAAAGCCCGGGCGATGGTCGCTGAGCGCGGACAAGAAGACTGGGACAGCGAATTCCAACGGTTTCCACGCTTGTTCGAAGGCTTTGAATCCATCCCCGGCCTAACATGGCCCACCATGACGTTCAGCGATAGCATGACCGTCTATCTGGGCAACCGCCGGGTTGATCTAAAGCACCTTGGCCGCGCGCACACGGCGGGCGACATCGTGATCCACGTGCCAGACGAGAACGTGATGTTCACAGGTGACATCGTTGAGGACCAATCCGCCTGTTACTGCGGCGATGGCCATTTTGGCGACTGGGGCGGCACACTGGACAACATCGCAAGTTTTGATCTGGACGCCATTGCGCCCGGCCGAGGTGGTGCATTGATCGGTAAGGATGCTGTCGCGCGCGGCCTTAACAGCACGCGTGATTTCGTTGACAGCACCTATGCGCCAGCCGCTCGCGTTGCGGCCCGTGGCGGATCAATGAAAGAAGCATGGGATGCCGTGCGCGCTTCTTGCGATCCTAAGTTCAAGGATTACGCAATCTACGAACATTGCCTGCCCTTCAATGTTGCACGCGCCTATGACGAAGCTCGCGGCATCGATACCCCACGCATCTGGACGGCCGAACGTGACATTGCCATGTGGGAGGCATTTCAGGGATGAACGCCCCGCTGATCGACCGGTATCCGCTGGCATTTCAGCTGTATCCATACCGCAGGCATGCAGACCAAGACGCCACAACACCAAAGCGACACCCGGTTGTGGTTGTGGGCGGTGGGCCAGTCGGTCTTGCATCAGCGCTTGATCTTGGTTTGCGCGGCCAGCCTGTGGTGGTGCTGGACGATCACGAGGGCGTCGGTCTTGGTTCACGCGCCATCTGCTTTGCCAAACGCACGCTTGAAATTTCACACCGGTTGGGTGCGGGAACGCAGATGCTCGACAAGGGCGTTGTCTGGCAGAAGGGTCGCGTTTTCCATGACCGAGAAGAGGTTTTCAATTTTGACCTGTTGCCCGAAGAAGGCCACCGCTTTCCGGCATTTATCAACCTCCAGCAACCGCATTTTGAACGTTTTCTGCACGAGGCAATTGAAAGGGCCAATGCAGATGGGGCCCAGATCGACATTCGTGGAAAGAACCGTGTGGATGCGCTTAAGACAACAAAAACCGGCTCTGTGCTGGACATAATGACCCCCGATGGCAGCTACCAGGTTGAGACCGATTGGCTGATTGCCTGCGACGGGGCACGTTCGCCTCTGCGCGATATGATGGGGTTGGGCTTTGACGGGCGCGTGTTCGAAGATAATTTCCTAATCGCCGACGTTAAGATGACCGCCGATTTTCCAACAGAACGTTGGTTTTGGTTTGAGCCCTGGTTTAAATCAGGATCCTCCGCTCTGCTGCATAAACAGCCCGATGATATTTGGCGGATCGATTTTCAGCTGGGATGGGACATTGATCGCGAAAAAGAAATGAAAGAAGAAAATGTCCGCGCGCGCGTCGATGCAATGCTGGGTGCGGACGTCGAATACGAGCTCGATTGGTGCTCAATCTATACATTTCAGTGCCGAAGAATGGAAAAGTTCCGCCACGACCGTGTACTCTTTGCCGGTGACAGCGCGCATCAGGTCAGCCCGTTTGGCGCGCGCGGTGCAAACTCAGGTGTGCAAGATGCTGACAACCTCGCATGGAAGCTGGATTTGGTTCTCATAGGCACCGCGCCCGAAACACTTCTGGACAGCTACTGCGACGAACGAGTGGCCGCCGCAGAAGAGAACATCCTCAACTCGACCCGCGCAACTGATTTCCTGACGCCCAAGACCGCCGCAAGCAAAACCTTGCGCGATGCGGTGCTGTCACTCGCAACCAAATACGAATTTGCCCAACCGGTGATAAACTCAGGGCGTCTTAGCACCCCAAAATTCTATGACGGTCATGCGCTGAACAGCGAAGACAAATTGAATGGCCCTGACAGGTCCCGCCCCGGCGCGCCCTGCCCTGATGCGCCTTTGGCTGGTGGATTTCTGCTGGACCACCTTGGGGCTGGTTTTTGCGTCCTTGCGATCAACACTGACGCCGGGGACTGCATCGACCTAGACGGTACCTGTTTGAACGTCATCACCATTCGCGGCGATGACCTGAATGACATCATTCGTGATCGGTATTTAGGCGACGCAGACGCAGCGGTCTACCTGATCCGACCTGATCAGTATGTCGCTGCTCGGTGGCCGAAAATCGATGCCGTGGGCATTAAAGATGCCCTGTACCGTGCAATGGGAAAACTTGATTATGCCGCTTAACCTGAAGCCAAACTTCCAAGATGCCGATGGGTTTTACGACAGCCTTGTTCAGGCCCATGATGATCTGGATCCAGCGCAAAGCGAGGCGCTGAATGCGCGGATCATCTTGATGTTGGCAAACCATATTGGCGACACGGAAACGCTAGCGCTGGCCTTGCAATTGGCACGCGAAGACGTGTTGAAATAGTCGATTTTATAATGTGTCGAGCTTGGCATCTTCGCCTTCAAGCAACGTATCAAGAATATCTGACAAGCTCTGCGCCTGTTCTTGCGTCAGCTTAGCCATGAAATGGTCCTCGTTACTGCCCATAAACGGCCAGCAGCTGCGCATCCGGGCCTTTCCCAACTCTGTGACAGTGATTTGGCGACCCCTGCCATCCTCAGCACGCAAAGAGCGTTCCAGCAGGCCCTCAGTTTCCATCGTCTTGAGCAATCGCGAAATAGCTGGACGCGCGACCCCGATGTGATCCGCAAGATCCGATGGCGCTTTGATCCCCTCAAGCGCCACACCGGACAAAACGCACCACTTCAACCGCGTCAGACCGTGCTCAAGAATATCATCCTCAAGGCGCGACTGAATGGTTTTTGCCAGTTTGGTCAGGCGAAAGCCGATGCGGCGCTGTAGCTGATAGTCAGTGGGGAGAGATGTGATGTCTTTGTTCATAAATGAATACCTAACACGCGGCATAATGATGCCGAAACCCGTCTCTTGACATTTAGTGAACAATGTTAACTAAATCGCAATCCAAATATCTCACCCGCTTGTTCCGGGTTTACGAGGCTTCACCATGACAATTCGCTTTTTCTCAGACAAAGACCGGCCCGTTCATATGGGCCCCTATCCCACCGAGCTTTTGGGACGCAGCACAGACGTGCCGGATTTTTCCTACGTTCCGTCCATGCAGCAATTGTCGTTTGATCGCCCGACTGACCCGCGATCCATTGTTAACGCGATGCGCGAACATCAAGCGATGCTGGACGCCATGCGTGGTGGGCCAATCAACAGAGCGATTGCCGGTGCACCTGCGGACCCCACAGTACGCGCCGAGCATCTAAAAGCGTTCGGTTATTTCTGCGACGCCGCCGTTGTGGGCACCTGCTTGCTGCCCGTTGCTGCCTTGCTGGATACGCCATTTCGGAACCCTGATTTGGAACGGTTGGCGAATGATCTGAAGACTCGGCAGACCAAGACACTTGCATCGGGCATCGACAGCATCATGGCCGATCTCAAAGACAGCGTTGAAGCCCCTGCAGTACCAATAGATGCACATAAGCACGCGCTTGTTTTCCTGTATGAGAACCCACGAAATCCGGACGCGAATGAACCAGGTACTGGCTGGATCAAGGATGCCCAAGCTCACCGCGCGGGGCTGCTCGCCTCTGAAACGGCCACGGTTATCGCCAACTATCTGCGCCTTTTGGGGCATGATGCACGCTCCCATACAGCCTCGTCCTCCGACGTGGACCTTGGCCGACTTGCCGTCGCTGCCGGATTGGCGACTGTCGAAGACAACTTGCTGAGCCACCCCTATATCGGGACCCGGTTTGGGCTGGCCGCCGTAACAACAACATTTGAAATATCCCCTGATCAGGCACTTTTGCCTATGTCACAGCAACCACGTTCTGCATTTGGGTTACGATGGAAAACAGGCAACGGGTTCGCTAAAAGTGCCCTGAACGCAGTCCCTTACGCCAAACGCCGGTTTGTCGATGGCGCGCATCCGTTCGAGACGCTGAAGCGGGTTGATGACCCCACTACCTATATTGATGAACCCAATGTCGCGCGTGTCCCAAAACGTGCGGACATGTTCGCGCGGGCGCAATTTGGCGACATGGGCAAGAAAATGCAGGACGGTGCGAAGGGCGGGCATTATGTCCAACAGGCTGCACCATCAATGGCGCAGCGCCGCGCGCTTGGCGCTTTTGTGCTGCTGCAAGACGGTGAGCCTGCACAAGAAAAAATCCAACTTGATCCACGCGAGGCGGCGGATCTGGTCAAAGCGACCTCTTACTACCTCGGCGCTGATGCGGTGGGCATTTCGCGTTGCCCTGACTGGGCTTGGTATTCCCATGATGCGCTCGGCAACGTGATTGATCCGCCTCACGATCAGGCAATCAGCATGATCATTGATCAAGGCTATGAGACAATGGAGGGGTCCTCAGGTGATGATTGGATTGCTGTAGCACAATCCATGCGCGCCTATCTGCGATTTTCGCTTCTAGGCGGCATCATTGCCCGACAGATCAGGGAACTCGGTTACAAGGCAAAGGCCCATTCCGTGATGGATGGCGAAGTGTTGCAGCCGCCTTTGCTGTTGCTGTCGGGTCTGGGCGAAGTCAGCCGAATTGGCGAGGTGATCTTGAACCCCTTTCTTGGCCCGCGCCTTAAATCAGGCGTGGTCACGACGGATTTGCCTATGGAGCACGACAAGCCGATCAATTTCGGCCTCCAGAGCTTTTGTGAAAGCTGCAACAAATGTGCGCGTGAGTGTCCTTCCGGGGCAATCACAGCAGGGCCAAAACTGATGTTCAACGGCTATGAAATTTGGAAATCGGACAGCCAAAAATGTGCCACTTACCGCGTAACCACCCCCGGTGGTGCCATGTGTGGACGCTGCATGAAAACATGCCCTTGGAACCTTGAGGGGTTGCTGAAGGAAAAACCATTCCAATGGGCGGCGATGAATGTGCCCAAGCTGGCACCCGCTTTGGCGCGGTTGGATGACAGCCTCGGCAAAGGGTCCCTGAACCCCGTCAAGAAATGGTGGTGGGACCTTGAGATAGAAGAAGATGGCGGGTACCGCCCAACCAAGCACCCTGTCAACCAACGTGCGCTGCAACGGGATCTGGACCTAAAATACGAAGACCAGACCTTGGCCGTTTACCCAGCCCCGATTGCGCCTCATCCTTACCCCTATCCTTTCCCAATGGACCGCGAGGCAGGCATCGCCGCTTATCAGGCGATGATAACTGCCGAAGAGTACAAAGCCCTGTTGGAGCGTGACGAAAAGGGGCATCTGCACATCTATACCGCAGCCGGGGAAAGCCCCGTCATTCAAGTTACAATTACGAAAGCGGAAGTGACCGCCGCAGGTGTAACGATATACGAATTTGAGCCGGTGGCGGGCGAGGAGTTGCCCGAATGGCAGGCCGGCGCGCATCTTGATATCGTTGTCGCCCCTGAGTTCCTTCGCCAATATTCAATGTCAGGCGATCCAGCGGACCGATCAAAATATCAAGTCGGCGTTCTGCGCGAAGAAGGTGGGCGTGGAGGATCGAAACTGCTGCACCGCATCTTTAGGGAAGGTCGCAAAGTGTTCATCTCGCGGCCGATCAACCACTTTCCGTTAGACGAAGCTGCAACCAAAACGATCCTTATGGGGGGCGGCATTGGCATCACCCCGCTTATTGCGATGGGGTATGAATTGCATGCTGCTGAGCGCGACTTCGTCATGCATTATTCAGGCCGGTCTCGTGAAAATATGGGGTTTTTAAACGAGCTTACTAATGTTCCTTGGGCGAACAGGGTTCAGTTTCATGTCACAGATGAAGGCAATCGTGCTGATATTGATGCGCTATTAGGAGGATATCAGACCGGTTGGCATATCTATACCTGCGGCGCTGGCTCCTACATGGCAGCCGTCATGGAGGCTGCAAATCGCGCCGGCTACCCAGAAGAGGCACAACATCTGGAGTATTTCTCGGTCCCAGAACAGCCCGAGTACGAAAACCATGATTTCACCCTAAAGCTTGCCAAGTCAGGTCAGGAATTCCTGATCCCAGCGGACCGCACTGCGACAGATGTACTGGCCGAGAACGGGGTGCAGATTGATGTTAAGTGCTCCGATGGAATATGCGGTGTTTGCAAATGCGGGCTGGTTTCAGGTGCCGTAGAACACCGCGATTTTGTGCTCTCCAATGTACAGCGCAAAGACGCCCTGATTCTGTGCCAAAGTCGGGCTGCTGAAAAGAACGGTGTGATTGAAATCGATCTTTAAGAGTTGGCTCCAGACCCGCATTGCAGGTGGAAAGGCGTTCCCAAGGTTAGGGAGTTGGGACCTAGTTTACCTTTCACCCGCGGTTAGCGGATTGATCCTTGAGGGATCGTATGGCGCAGAACTGTGCGCCCCTAGTTTCTTACGCGCTTTCAATAAGGCGCTGTTTGCAGCGGCCCATTGGTCGGATTGATCGTCTTTATCAACACCGTAAATACGCGCGCCAACACCCGAAATTGCAGCGGACAAAGATGCGTTTTCTCGAGGATCATATCCAACGCACCGCGAGGCCCAAATATCCAGCCGGCTAAGGAATTCACCAAGGTCGCGTTTGCTCAAAGCTACTTTTGCCTGCTTGAAAGCCCATTTTTCAGACAAGAGATACGCCTTTTTTTGACCAATAATGTACCGCTGTGCCAACGGTCGAACCCATTTGAGCACCGCCCACAAGACAAGCAAAGCGACCGCCAAACCCAACAGTACAACCGGTGCCCATTCCCGCAGGCCAGACCACATTTGCGACGGTTTCGCTGGGGCATCTACACTCAAGCTAAAGCCAGGCACGGTTGCTGTTTCAACCTCGCCTGTCTCCAAATTGAACCATTGAATATCGAGGGCTGGAACCTCTCCCGAACCGCCGTTCTGGGCTATGAATGTTACCTCTTCGGTTCGTGATCCGGAGAGTATGCTATCTTGAACCTCCTCGCTCACAATGGGTTCTGCCGGATACGTTGCCATCCCTGGAATGTCATGGATAGGCAGCAGTTTTGGCAGGAACATCGGGGACGCGCCTGTAATCGTGCCCGTTATGGTTCGCGTGAAACTGTCGCCAGGTTTTAACACGCCCGGCTCTTGCGACAGCTCTTGCGTCAACGTCAAACTTGTGGCGGCAATGAACGGATCAATATGTTCACTGCCCTCAGGAAACTGCGCCGAAAACTCAAGTGGGTCTGTCTTAAAAGTGCTGTCGTTGGGGGCCGCCGCGCCGGGATTTGCCCATAGAATACGTAGATCTTGTGCTGCGATTTGAACGGGCCCGGGAACCATTGGATACAAATGATACAACCTCGAGACGCCAGACCATGTTTCGCCCTCTATGGATTTACTGATCGGAGTCGTAGCGTTCTCAAACACCCGAACCATCAGGTTTGGGGCCTCAAAGGTGGGAAAATTCACCGGCGTGGACAGCCATGTGGGAACAAGAACCGTTACGCGCAGCTTCACAGGCTGACTTGGAATTGTCTCAGTTTGCTCAAGTGCCACTTCGACCAAGGGCTCGGCCGTTTCTTGGGCTGTGGCTCTTGCAGCCAAGATACTCAATGCGAGGCTCAAGGTCAGAATGATGGAAAATATCTGCCTCATTGTTCTTTGCTCGTCTCAAGCAGGAACCGCAATCGCAGGAAGTCGCTGGTGCGGGTATCCACGGTATTCATCCACTGTTCAGTGGTTAAAACGCCGATGCTCTCTTCCGTTGGCGCCACTAACTCGGTTCCAACGCCGCGGTCACTTTCGTTGTCAAAAACAACCTCATCCGCCCCGATACCGCTGTCTTCTCCCGTGTCTGATTGCTCTCTCGTTTTTTCAACGTACTCAACAATCTCACGAGCAACTTCGAGATTTTCGGCAGCACCCGGAAAGGAGGGATCACGCTCAACGACAGCCTCAAAAGAGCGCACACCGTCGCGGTAATTTCGGTTCCTAATAAAGGCCAACGCACGAATAAATTCAGCCTCTGCGGTATCAACGCGGCCAAGCACTTCCGCAGCCTTTTCATAGCTTCCATTTTTGAAAAGCGCATAACCTTGCCAAAGCGGGTCGATGAATAATTCTGAAGCCCGATCAAAGTCTTTACGATCATATGCCAGACGGCCCTGCTGATCAGGGGTCAGGAAATAGTCCTTTAACCCGTCCGCCCGCAAAGGCATTGGCGCACCCACACAAATGAACACGGCAAGTGCCAGACCCCATTGCATTGTCCAGCCACGTCGAAACCACAGGAGCGTTAGAAACGCAGCGGGCCAAGCAAACCACCACGCCCGGTCATTCCATTGCTGACTTTCGTCTTCAAGCATTGCTCTGCGGAAGGCGGTATTCAGGCTCCGGTCAATTTGTCGAACATCGTTCCCTTCCGGGGTGGCATAAACAACTGGCGCATCACTAATTTGGTCCAATCCTTGATCCCTGGTGCCCTCTGGCAGCATCGCAAGGAAGGCAACGCTGGTTCCCTCTACTTGCGACAAACTGGGTAAATCGGAAGTTTCAAATCCATCGAGAACAAATAGAACGCCGCCCGGTGCCTCTTGTGCTGCCAGAATATCAGTCGCGATTTCAAGCGCCGCTGTTGCGTTTGATCCGTCCTCTGGCATGATTTCGGGCGAAAGACCTTCAAGATATGGCAGCATAACCTGCGCATCTTCTGTCAAAGGCACGACGCGGTGGGCCGTTCCGCTATACGCCACCAAGGCGGTCCTCGCTCCCGCGCGTAGCTCCAACAAATCGCGTATCTTTTGTTTGGCACGTTCAAGGCGCGACGGCATAATATCTGTCGCTTCCATCGACGTGCTTACTTCCAAAACAATCACGACAGGTGCGGTTTGGGCCAAAAAGGGATCAGGCACGCGAGACCATGTTGGTCCAGATGCGCCAAGAATGGTCACCACCAGAATTGCAGCCACCCCATCAATGGGCTGAAGTCGCCGAGCTGATTTTGCGCCCAACAACATGGCGTCGCGAAGATGAGGTGCCAGGCCATCATTGGCAAACGGTTCAACGTTGGCACGCCGGCGAATGCTCCACCAGATCACCCCGACCACGGGTAGCAAAATCAACCAAAGTGGCCGGATCAAGTGGAAGGCTTCAATGAACAAAGACAAGTCGGTCATGCCGGTGTCCTATTTCGCTGACGCAGATGAAGAAAAGTTACGGCAAGCAAGCCAAGGATGGCTGCCAACCCAAGCGGCCAAAAAGCCAACGACTGACGAGGACGATAGGAAAGCGTCTCGACGTCACGCGGAGTGAGTTCGTCAATCCGTTTGTATACTTCGTTCAACGCCGACAGATCACCGGCAAAGAAATACGACCCGTCTGTTCGTTTGGCTATTTCTTTCAGTGTCTCGACGTCGACCCGGTTTTCACCCGAACCCTCAGGATCACCGACAGCAATCGTATAGATCTCAACCCCTTTGGTTTTTGCAATTTCGGCTGCGTTGATGGGGCTCATCTGGCTGGCAGTATCCGCGCCATCCGACAGCAAGATCAGCAGTCGCTGTTCTATATCGCTTGCTTCAAAGGTGTGAATGGAGAGGCCCAATGCGTCTCCCAACGCCGTATGCGGCCCCGCCATCCCAACTTCAGTGGTCTCCAAAAGTTCGACGATGGTGGTGAGATCTTCGGTTAATGGTGACTGAAGGTAGGCTTGGCTTCCAAACACGATGAGCGCCATTCTATCGCCTTCGCGTGCTTCAACAAATGAGCTGACCACGTTGCGGACAGCCGCGAAGCGCTGAATGCGGGATCCGTCCTCCGCGAAAAAATCAGCTTCATCCATGGAACCGGAAATATCGATAGCCAGAACCACATCGCGGGCAGATTTTGTAATCTCTATCGGTGCGCCGATGCGTTCTGGCGCGGCCAACCCTATGACCAGCAAACACCAGATGATCACTGCAGTAATTATCTGAAACCTAGAGCGGACAAGCACAACGGATCCCGCCCGGGGCTTGATGTCAGTCGCGTCTACAATTTGGCGGAAAAACGGAAACCGGACCGCAGGAGCGGTTTCGCGATAAGGAGGCGCAAATCGCCAAATGAGCCAAGGAAGTGGCAGAGCAACCAGAGCCCATGGGAGTGCGAGCGAGATCATGAAATTGGACCCCGTTGATGTTTCAATATCCAGTGGCGTGCGGCCGAAATCAGCTCATCAGACACCGGGATTGTCAGGTCATAAGGTGCGCGGGTAATCTGCTTTGCCAAGTCCCCTTTGAAAGGCTGCCCTTCACATGTCCTTTCCAAGAATGCCGCCCAATCATCCCCATAAAGCCCAGCAACGTCTTCACGGGGAAAGGTAGCAAGCGCGGCCTTTCGAATGACCCGTGCAAGCATACCGGCATCATCCGCGGCAAATGGCAATGCAGCGATAGCATCGCGCCGGTATGCATTGGCCCTATGACGTTTCACCAAGAACCTGATCAACCCCAAGATAATCAGGCCCAAAAACAAAGCTAAAAAATACCATCCGCCGGTTTCGGGAACCAACGATATTGGCAGGGGTTCCGACGGAAGAACCAACTTATCCAACAAATCAATCAGATTCTCAGTTTGTATGTTTTCGGGCTCACTGCTCATCGGGGCCTAAGCCCCATAAGTCTTCGCATCTGGGTCAGGCTATCCTCTGCCGACGATAATGGGAGAACTGGCACGCCTGTTTTTCGCTGCCAATCCAGAATTTCGACAAGCCGATCGCTCGCCATTTCGGACAATTTCTGATGAGTCTTCTGATCACCCATGTCGATTGCGACCTGAAGGCTACCGTCTGACACTACCAGACTTGCACCTTTGGGAAGGTCCTTGGCGTACGGGTCCGTCACAAGACCAAGGACGACATCATTGTGCTTTGACAAGCCCGAGACGATCTTGCGGGTTTTGCCATCAATCTTGCTGAAATCGCTTAATATGATGAGGAGATGATTTCTTGGCGCGATGCGGGCAACCGCATGCAACACTTGATTAATCGAAACTGGATCGACGTTTGGCGCATCAGCCTGCAACAGGTTATTTGCGTCCGCGAGAGCTGTCAAAAAGCGGTTCAGAGCGCCGCGGCTGCGCTGGGGGCGGACTTCGGCGATGATATTATCACCAAAAACAATCCCTCCCACCCGGTCACCTTGATCAAGGATACGGAACGCCGCAAGTGCCGCACATTCCGCCGCAGTTACGGATTTCATGTTGAGCTTTGAGCCAAAGAACATGGACATACGCTGGTCCACGACGATCAGGACTGGTCGATCACGCTCTTCGGTGAATACGCGGACATAGGGCTTGCCAGTTCTTGCTGTGACTTTCCAGTCGATGGACCGCACATCGTCTGATGGCAAATAGTCGCGCAACTCTTCAAAGTTCAACCCACGCCCTCGAAGCCGGGATGCATGACGTCCATTCAACGCACTTCGGGCCGGTTGACGGGGCAAGAAAGTGAGCGATTTTGCTTTGCTCTCAAGCGAAAGCAGGTGTTCAAAGTCAATGTGGCACCGCGTGTCCTTGCGGACCTTTGCACCCGCTGATGCTGGCCATACCCCTGTCCGTATCCGTGCGGCCTTATCCTGCATGGTACTTTCCTTTAGGCTAGGGCCACTTGCCGAAGAATTTCGTCGATGACCATATCTGGCGTCACCCCTTCGCCTTGCGCTTCGTAGGTGAGCCCTAAACGATGGCGGAAAACATCCGGCGCAATCGCACGTACATCCTGTGGGTCGACGTAATCCCGGCCCTTTAACCATGCGTGCGTGCGGGAGCATTTGTCTAACGCCAGCGATGCCCGCGGGCTTGCACCAATCTCAATCCAACGCTTCAGATCGGGCCCATAAGCCTCCGGAATACGCGTCGAATTCACAAGATCGGCCATGTAGCGCTCAATTGCATCTGACACGTGAATGGCGACAATTTCCCGACGCGCAGCAAAAACAGCTTCTTGGGGGATCGCATCGATCTTCTTTTTGGCCGATTTCTCGCCGGGTGCTAGGTTGGCTGCCGCTTCCTCTGCGCGCACCAGTCGGATGACCTTCACCTCATCCTCGACAGGCGGATAGGTGATCAATACATGCATCAAAAACCGGTCCATCTGTGCTTCGGGCAGCGGATAGGTCCCCTCTTGTTCAATCGGGTTTTGCGTGGCCATCACCATGAAAAGTGGTTCCATTTTATGCGTCTTGCCCGCGACGGTCACCTGTCGTTCTTCCATGGCCTCCAGCAAAGCAGATTGAACTTTTGCCGGTGCCCGGTTGATTTCATCCGCCAGAACGACATTTGCAAAAATTGGGCCTGGATCAAATCGGAATTCAGCACCCTCAGCCGTCTGATGGTACACTTCTGTTCCGGTAACGTCGGCTGGCAAAAGGTCAGGCGTAAACTGAATGCGGCTAAACTTGCATTCCAGGTTTTTGGCTAAGGATTTGATTGCGCGGGTTTTTGCAAGGCCAGGAAGCCCTTCCACCAGCAGGTTTCCGTTGGCGAGCAGACCAATTACCAATCGCTCGACAACGCGTTCTTGTCCGATAATCGAAGCTCTCATGCGTGCCATGAGATCCTCGATCAGTTGAGGTGCGACTGCTTTTTCATGAGTTGCCATTTATGATCCGCACTCCTGTTTCTTTGGTCTGTTTCACAGTGGTTTCGTCCATAGCTTGCCACCGTGATGCTTGGATTAAGAGGGTATCTAAAATTCAGGGCAGTACTTCGGGAAGGGGTTCACCCGTTGCGCCAGAAGGCGGCTTTGCGCCCATAAACGAAGCGATCGTAGGTGCAATATCCACCGTTGATATGCGTCTGCCAACGCGCTTGGGTTCAATCCCCGGTCCAACAAAAATGGCAGGCACAAAAGTGTCATAGGTCCAAGGCGACCCATGCGCCGATGCAACGGTTAGCCCATCGAAATCAGCCACAAACCAATGCGGTTCAAAAACGACGTAAATGTCACCTGACCGGTCAGCGTTAAAATTCGCCATCACCGCATCACTAATCTTGTTTTGTGCAAATGCACCAGTTCTGAGAGACGAACTGCCGATTGCCATTCGGATGCCCGGCAAGAGCTGCAGCTGTTCAGCCACGGCAAACTCTACTTCAACCGGGTCAAGTCCAGCGTCCGCGATCACCTGTTGATTGAGGTAGACGTAGGGGTTGGAGAAATTAAGGATCAAATCCGCTGCGATGTTGAACTGATCCTTCAACGCGGCAAACCCTGCCTGCGTATCAACATCTGCGAAATCGAATGTATCAGCCTGAATACCGAGGGTCTTGAGATATCCAGGTGCTTCGGGGCTCCCGTGATCGGCAGACAGAACGATCAGCGTATGCTCGAGCCCAACAGTTTCATCCACAAACGCCAAGAAACCAGCAAGTTCAGTATCCAATCTCTTGAGGTTGTCTTCCGCCTCAAGACTGGAGGGCCCAAAGATGTGCCCCACGTAGTCGGTGGATGACAAGCTAACGGACATATAATCAGGAACGTCGTCTTGGCCGACGCCTTCTTCCACCATCAAGGTTTCTGCAAAATCCAGAGTGATTGCATCGCCCGCCGGGCTAAGTGTCAAAAAGGTGGTGTAATATGGGTTATCTGTTTCGCCCCAATTATGCGGAAAAGTGCGTCCCCAACCGGGCAAGTCGGTTTCCCAAGCTTGGTCATCGCTGTCTGCAAAGAGATAATCCGCAGTTGGCCGCAGCAAAGTCCATTCTTTGTTTTCAAAAGAAGTGACCATGCCTTTGTCCTGCCAGGCACCCATCCAAGCAGGGTAGTCATCGCGGTAAAATGAGCTGGTGACAAAACGTCCTTCAGCTTTTGAGAACCAATAAGCCTGCCCCGCGTGTCCGGCCATCGCAATGGCACCGCGGTCCTTAACTGAAACGCCAAAAACCTTTGATGCAGGTCCGAAGTGCATGGCAATCTCGTCACCTATCGTTGACGTCATGATGTTTCGAGGGGAGCGGCCATCGGTGGTCGCCGCGCGCTGCGTCGGATCGATTTCTGCGTTGGCATCGACGCCCGCCGCCCCAACCAAGGGGAAATCAGCATCCTGAACATTGTAATATTGTGTGCCTGCTTT
The DNA here is from genome assembly GCF_003352085.1 of Sulfitobacter sp. SK012. Taxonomy (NCBI): domain Bacteria; kingdom Pseudomonadati; phylum Pseudomonadota; class Alphaproteobacteria; order Rhodobacterales; family Roseobacteraceae; genus Sulfitobacter; species Sulfitobacter sp. SK012. The sequence continues at coordinate 205,856 of NZ_CP025804.1, read as the reverse complement.
GCGATCGAACCAAAGGTTGGCGATCATCCCATGCACGGCCGGGTCAGCCCCTGTTGCCAACGTGGTGTGGCCCACGATTGTCTCTGTATTGGCATGCCTATGATGAGCGTTGGTAAACACCGCGCCATTTTTCAGCAAATAATTGAAGCCGTCATCGGTCATACCCGCGCTAAAGCGGTCAATCAGGTCACCCCGAAGTTGGTCAACAGTAATCTGGAGGACCATCCTTGGTTTTTCTTGCGCCTGAGCTGGGACGCAAAATGCGCCCGTCAGTAGTGCCGCAGAGAGAAATCGAAATGACATAACAAAAAGCTCTCAATTCAAATACCCCGCCCCCTAAGATGAAGGGGGCGGGACATGTTTCCATCGGTTTACTTCGAGCCAGCGGTCGACAAGATCTTGTCCTTGGCGTCGCCGATCGTGAAGCTACCCGGCTTCTGACGTGGCGGGTATTCACCAAAGGTCTCAAGGAACTTGCCTACATAATCTGCCGCTGGAAGCAGGAGGTATGCACGGTCGATGTACCAATCCCAATAAGTGTTGGATGTGATATTGGCCCGTTCATACGGGTCACGACGCAAGTTAAAGAGCAGCGGGATACGAAGCTCGGTCCATGGTTCGGCCCAAGCGCGCAGCGTTTGTGGGTAACGGTGCTCTAGGAAGATCGCCTTCCAGTCCTGATAACGAAGTGCAGTCAAATCACCATCATCCGAGAAGTAGAAAATCTCATCACGTGGTGATGTTTCCTCTTCGCCCGTCAGATAGGCCAGCGAGTTATAGCCATCCAGGTGCACTTTGTAGTCACGTCCGCCGCCTACTTCGGCCACGGTGATACCTTCCAAGAGCTGTTCTTTGATGTCAGGTACGCCTGCCATCGCAGCGAAAGTCGGCAACCAGTCCATATGGTGCATGATCTCGTTTGAGATGGAACCTGGTTTGATTTTTCCAGGCCAACGGATCATCGCTGGCACGCGCCAGCCACCTTCCCAGTTGGTGTTCTTTTCACCACGGAACGGTGTCATTGCCGCATCTGGCCACGTGTTCATGTGCGGACCGTTGTCCGTTGAATAGAAGACGACCGTGTTGTCTGCGATGCCCAGTTCATCAAGAACGGCGAGGAATTGACCGATGTGCATATCATGCTCAACCATCCCATCGCTATACTCGTCCTGACCGGAAATGCCGCGTAGCTCATCCTTGACGTGCGTGCGGAAGTGCATGCGTGTGCCGCTCCACCAGCAGAACCACTGAACGCCTTCTTCATTCTTGCGTTTGATGAAGTCGATCGCCGCTGCGGTAGTTTCGTCATCAACCGTTTCCATGCGCTTTTTGGTGAGCGGGCCGGTGTCTTCGATTGTGCCGTCTGCCGAAGACTTGATCACACCACGTGGACCAAAGCGTTCGCGGAACGCAGGGTCTTGTGGGTAGTCTTCGTTCTCAGGCTCTTCTTCGGCATTCAGGTGATAAAGGTTGCCAAAAAACTCATCGAAACCATGGTTTGTTGGAAGCATTTCATCTTTGTCGCCAAGGTGGTTCTTGCCGAACTGACCGGTCGCATAGCCCTGGCTTTTCAAAATACCAGCAATGGTTGGATCTTCAACTTGCATGCCTTCGGAAGCGCCCGGCATACCAACCTTGGAAAGGCCCGTACGGAACACAGACTGACCTGTGATGAAGGAAGACCGGCCCGCGGTGCACGACTGCTCGCCGTAGTAATCGGTGAACATCATACCTTCGGTGGCAACACGGTCGATATTTGGCGTTTGGTAGCCCATCAAGCCTCTTGTGTAGGCTGAGATGTTGGACTGGCCGATATCATCACCCCAGATCACTAGGATGTTCGGCTTATCGCCTGATGCTGTTTGTGCAACAGCCTCTTTGGCAACACCGGTGACGGTGCCTGCCGCAGCTACGACAGCAGCACCCGACATCAGCATCTGCCGACGGCTTATGCCTGTCTTTTCAATTGGGTTATCACTCATATTACAAATTCTCCTGAGTTAGTGACTTAGTTCGTTCTATGCACCGGAATCCGATGTGGCTCATGCCGCTGTCAATCATCTGCGCATGCCGTGCCGCTGGCCGATACCGTCGACAGTAGCTCGGCGCACAAAGAAAGGAACCGCCCTTCACGACTTTCCTTGGAATCTTGATGTTCGGCTGTTGCGGATCATAACTTTCACTCACGGACGGTCCGCGTGGGTTATCCAAAGTGCAGCATGAAGTTGTTTCTTTTTCGGAATGGTGGCTCACAAACCAATCGGTCGTCCACTGCCACACATTCCCGGCCATGTCGTAAAGCCCATACCCATTAGAGGGATAGGATCCGACGGGAGCCGTCCGAGCGAGTTTCTTTTTGGCTTTGTTCCGCCACGGAAAATCGCCCTGCCAAGTCTTGGCCATGATTTTACCGCGCGGTTTGAAATCATCCCCCCAGACATAGGGTTTGCCATCCAAACCGCCGCGCGCGGCGTATTCCCATTCCGCTTCAGTGGGCAGCTCCTTGCCCACCCAAGTCGCATAGGCTTGGGCATCTTCAAAAGCGATCTGAACGACAGGATGATCAAGACGACCGTCAATTCCGCTGTTCAAACCTTCGGGTCGGTGCCAGCACGCACCCGGCACATACGACCACCAATTCGATACATCGCGCAAATCAACCGGGCCGGCGGTCATGTTGAAAACCAAAGATCCCGGGACCAATAACAACGGATCTGCGCCGGGAAAATCTGCGGGATTCAAGGGGCGCTCTGCGACGGTTACGTATCCGGTCGCCTCTACAAATACGCTAAACTGCGCGTTGGTCACAGTCGTCGCATCCATCCAGAAACCGGCCACCGTCACCTTATGAACTGGCGCTTCGTCAGCATAGTGCTCGGTCGATCCCATATGGAAGTGACCGGGCTCAACCCAGTTCATATCTTGATGAGGTTTGCAGAGCTTATTCATCGTCCTCACGCACTTGTTTACGGAACTCAATTTTGAAGTCTTACTCATTGGAATGCAAGGCGGGGAACGCACGCCTGCGTTGAACTTCATTGAAATTAGAAATTAAAAAATACTTGAATCAATGGTTAAGAATGGCGCAGCCTTCGATCCCCCATTGCACGGAGTCTGCTTTATTGATCATAGGACGCTGCGCAGGCAACGGTCTAACCTCGCGCGCATATCACTGCACTAACATCAGACACTTACCTAACTAACAGCAAAGCATGACATGGGATTTACTCTAGCCTTTTCCCCCTCAATGAAGATGGCCTGCCGTCCCGGCAGTATTCTATCGGGCGCCTAGCTGAATAGCCGCCGTCATTACTGCTCCAATACTTGTTCTTTGTTTCTGTGACGGCTTCCACCTGAAATGAAAACTGAATGAAATAGCGGCCCCGCAACTATCAGTTTATCACCGCGCACACGAATCGTCTGACTGTGCCGACCGGGTTTCTATTTGAACATTTCACTGCGCATTGCCTCTGAAAACCGAGGAGCCGCCGCTGAGGTTTATACCCATTGCACAAGCCCGTTTCTGTCCGCCTTTGCAAGCGCTCTTAGGGGGTGACGACGATGCTCAGATCTTGCATGGGTTCGATTCAACCGCTTCAGAGTGGCCTTTTTCCAGTGACCCGATCACTCGCCCATATGTTACGGCCCCTAGATCACCCACCCAGAAAGAACCTGCCGAAGTGTCTTCAGTCCGCCCATTGAGCGGTTTTCCGAAGACGATATGCACTGAGATACAAGCGCGCCCCACATGATACACACCAGCAGTTCTGCCGCACTGTCGGTGTCAATTTCATCTGAAAGAGTTCCTAATCTTTGGTCGCGCTCAAGCACCGCTTGGGTCTTTGTAACCAGCATCGCGCGGTAGGCCCGCACAATCTCGATGTGGCTTTGCTCAAGTGTGGCGCTTTGCGTGGCAGCTCCGACCATTAGGCAACCAACGGGCCAACCAGAAACTTCATCGGTTTGCTCCATCAGCGCTTCAAAAACACCCAACAAAGCCTCGGCGCTCTTATCACGCGTCATTTCTTCAAAAAGCTGTTCGATCATCGCGTGGTACTGCTGCAGAGCCTGAGCAAACATATCAGACTTATTGCCAAACGCATTATACAAGCTGGTCCTAACCAGCGACGTTGCGGCCTCAAGCTGGCTTAGGTTTGTCGCCTCGTATCCACGCTCCCAAAACACCTGCACAATCGCATTTCGTACTTTTTCGTCATCAAATCCCCTAGTTCGTGACATTTTGTACCGCTCCAAACAAAATTATTGCATTTTGACCTATCTTACTAGATATCCATTTGTACTGGCCGATACAATATCGAGTCCGTAGATATATTTAAGGTAGAACAATGACAGCAGAATTGACCTCACTTTTCGCGTTTTGCGCAACTCTCCTAGCCATCATCTTGGCTCAGGCTATGGTTTTGGCCAAGACTAATGGCATGGCCTATGTGATGGGGAATCGAGACACATCGCCCACAGCACAGAGCGCCCTTGGTGGTCGGCTGGCGCGCGTTTTGGGCAATAGCATCGAGGCCGCCGTCATCTTTGCTCCGTTTGTTTTGATCGCCGCTCAACTGGGGATTTCCAACTCCATGACGCAGTGGAGCGCCGTCATTTTTATCATCGCAAGAATAGCCTATGCCGTCATCTATGCAGCAGGGATCAACGGATTGCGGACGCTTGTTTGGAATGTCGGATTTATCTGCCTTGTCATCTTTGGTCTTGGCATTTTGTTCGGCTAATAGCGGAGCGATGACAGCGTTTCAGCAACTCTTGTTTAGCAAAAGCCGGCCTTGCGATCTAAAAATGTAAGGCCGGTCAAACGCCGCTTTGGCTTCCAGGTACGCTGCGTATCTATCTTTGGTCGAATAGTCATAACTTGGCAGTTTCGACAGCAATAAGATGATTGTCCCAGAGCAGGTCTTGCTGTGCCCTCAAAGGCTTCGTGCGGTTCCCAATTTTCTGGAGGACACCCAAACCGGAAGTAATAACAAAACCATCCTCATTCGGCGCGACCCCACTTACGTCCACCAAGTGATGTGAATGGCTGAAACCTCCCGTTTCGGCGTTGAACATATGCACAGATCCGCCACGCGGCGACGTCGCCGCGACAGTTTTGTCATCTGCCTTGAACGCAATGCTACCCACATACCCCTGCATCGATCGGACCTGTTCCTGCGGCGCTTGCAGGATGCGGACTGATTGCCCCATTCGGTGTGTTCCAACCAGCCCAATGACATCAGTGTCCCCCTGCCATTGCATCCCAAAGGCGACCATTCCCTTTGCAGATACCGCCAGATGGCGGATCGAGTTCTTTTGCAGATCAGGAGCAAGTTCGGCGGTCTCAATCACCACGCCTGCATCAACATAAGTAAGGTTTGGCCTCATCGTCGCAATGTTGAGCTTGGTGCGGCCGCTATCTGGGTGCGTGTCGATCCCACCATTGGCGATAACCAGCGTATCCGTGCCCGGCAGGCGCTTGATATCATGTGGTCCGATACCACCGCTTGGAAATTCCGCCGATCGAACATAACCAGCCGCCACATCCCAAACGCCGATACATCCCTGCCCTGCCTCATAGTCGTTCTCTGTCGTAAACAGCCAATTGCCGTCTTCTGAAAACGCGCCGTGTCCATAAAAATGGCGACCGAGTGGAGCCATCAATCGCGCCGTTTCTGTTTGGGTTGTGCAATCAATCACGACGGCAAACGTACCTGGTCTACGGGCAAAGGCGACGACCTCCGGCTTACTGGGGTGCGCAGCCGCGGCATGGCCTCGATCTGGCAAAGGGATCTGGAACAGCACGGTCAAATCCGCCGCAATGCCGCACAGTAAATAAGATCCATCCTGCGTCGCTGCCGCAGACAAATAAGCGGGCGATCCAGCATCTGCCCATGTGGGGTGCGGGATCAAACTTGCTGCGGCCAGTCCCGCAAGGAAACCCCGCCTGTTTGGGATCGAAGCGGTCACAACTAGTCTCCGTCCAGCGCGTTAAAGCCAGCGGCCACCCCAAGTTTCGGACCAAGCCTATCTTGGATGATAGTGCGAGCGGTGTTGATTGACTGCTGAACAACCTCGATTTTCAGGCGACCTTGCGGCTGGACAACACTCGCAAAGATCGGGTCGTCTAAATCTGCCAATTGCTGCTGGGCGCGACCAAAGGCACCGTTCAAATCAGAAACCAATTCGGCATCATCGCCCGCCAACCGAACCGCAAGATCGCGGGTCACGGCAAGGCTCAGGGAAACATGATGCGCCGATTGCCCGGAACGCCAAGCTTCGGCACGAGTGGGCCGCGGTTTTTCGAAGGTTCCCATAGGCCGCCCAAGCCGGCTCTCTGCGGTGAACTCTAGCCCGGTCGACGTCGCTTTTAAGAGCTCCTGAAGCACTTCTTCGTCCGACCGATATGTGCCCTCAATTGAAGGATTCAACAGCCGTTCGGCGTAGTCGCCCGGCCAGCCATCCCATATATCCGATGTCATATCAGCAGTGTCTGCTGCAATTGTTTGGAGTAAGCGGCAGCGATAGGCATCGCCTCCCGCAGTGCTGAGCGCCTCATCGAAAAGCAAGAACTCCAACGCATAAAAACCCCGCGCGGCGATGGACATATCAGCATAATCCTCAACACCCAGTCCTATCGGGTCTTGATCCATGATCAGCTTGCCCAGCGCTCTTGGGGTTTTGCCTCGGCTGTCCGGCCAAAAGGCGAGGGCAAAGCCACGGTCCTCAATCTCTGTTGGTCCAAACCGCAAATGACTGACCGACACCCAAGCGTCGAATGCACTCAAAAATGCCACCCTCAGTGGATCTGATCCCGGTGAACAGTCCGCCTGCGCAGCTTCTGCCAATGTTGCAGATTGCTGTGCAAGCGCCTCAAATCGGGGCAAAATATGCGCTGTGACGATTTCATCAATGACTGGATCGTTGCCATCCGCCAACACAGTGACAGGACACAGCGCTAGAGCGAGCGGCATTAAGAAACGTTTCATAGACTCTCCAAAAACGAGATAATGGCGTCACGGTCTTCGGTGCTCATCTCGATGACCGCATCGCGTTGATCTTGCGCCTCACCGCCGTGCCACATCACCGCCTCCAGCAAGGATCGCGCGCGACCGTCATGCAAGAAGTAAGTGTGTCCACTCACCTGCTCGGTCAGGCCGATACCCCAGAGCGGTGGCGTGCGCCATTCCTGACCCGTTGCGCGTGCTTCTGGCCGGTTGTCCGCCAAACCGGGGCCCATGTCATGGAGTAACATGTCTGTGTAGGGCCAGATCAATTGAAAACTCTGCTCAGGTTGATTTTCTAATCGGTGCGTTACAAAGCTTGGCTTGTGGCAAGCGGTGCAGCCCGTATCATAAAACAACTCCTTGCCGCGCAGCACCTGAGCATCACCCACGTTTCGACGGGCAGGAACGCCAAGGTTGCGGCTATAGAATGTCACCAGCTCCAGACCCAATGCATCAATCTCAGTTCCACGATCGTCGCCATCACCGTGAATGGCAGTCTGGCAATCAGTTTGCAGATCCGTGCACTCTCCGGCCCCCGCGGTAAAGATCGGGCTGGAAATACCGATGTCCCCAAGAAACGCAGACGCGCTCTGTTCTTGAACCGTAGGACTGCCGGCCTTTAACCCAAAACGCCCCAACATCGGCTGATCATGCACTGCTGACCACACAATATTTGCACGGCCAGATATCCCATCGCCATCCGCATCTTCGGGGTCCGTTCCAGCAAGAATATCCGCGGCGGGTATCGCCTCCAATAGCCCCATGCCGATCATCTGCGGTGCAACGCGCGGGCTTAACATCGCGTCAGGGTGCAGCGGTCCATAGCCAAGGTTTCCCGCGGCATAGGTCGGGTGGCGCAGGGATACTGTTTGTCCCTCAGCAAGGGTAAGGATCTCTTCTTCATAGGTAATCTCAAGCGCGTATTCAGCGACGTACCCCTGAATCGCAAAATCTTGCAGCTGACTGCCATAATTCGGCTCTGGCAGAGTTGCCAGGTAACCTTCAATCTCAGCTACTGCATCCTCAGGATTTCCTGGAATGGACACGCGCAAAAACATCGATATTGAATTGTCGTCCGGCCCCTCAGGCGGATGCCCCCGCCCATCTTTGATGTGACATCGCTGACAAGACCGCGCATTGTAAAGCGGACCCAACCCATCGGACGCAAGTGTCGAGGACGGCGACGACACCCAAAGCTTGCGAAAAAGCCCGTTGCCGACTTTGAAGTCCAGCTCATCCTCAAAACTGATGTTGTCGGAGGGTTGCGAAAAGGCGTCTGCGGATTTCAACACCCGAACAGTTGCGGCCCCGGCGGAGCGTTCTTCAAAACGTGATGGCTTGGAAAAATCAGTCGCTAGCGCCGTTGCACCAGCAATTCGCGCAGCTTCGGCGACCGTTCTAGGAACGACGTTCAAATGCAGGTCGCCTAGAATAACACCGCCACCGTCGGCGAAAGCGGCGGATCCCAAAAGGGCCGCCGCGAGGATGAATTTACTCGGCTTCATCCATTTTCGTTGCATTGAGCAGGGCATACTTTTCATCACCTAGTTTCGCCACAAGGTCGAGCTGCGTTTCAAGGAAGTCGATATGCCCCTCCTCATCCGTGATCAGTTCCTCGAAGATGTTCTTGGTCACGAAATCACCGACAGCTTCGCAATGTTTGCGCGCTTCGAGATACAAATCGCGCGCATCGTGCTCTGATGCCAAGTCGCATTCCAGCGTCTCTTTTGGTGTCTGGCCAATCCGGAGTGGGTCCAGTTTTTGCAGGTTTGGATGGCCTCCCAGAAACAGGATGCGGGTGATAATCTTGTCCGCATGGTTCATTTCTTCGATGCTTTCTTCGCGGGATTTTTTGGCCATGTGGCCAAGACCCCAGTCTTCTTGCATCCGGTAGTGCAGCCAATACTGGCTAACTGCCGTCAATTCGCTGCGCAGCGCGTCGTTGAGGTACTCGATAACTTTCTTGTCGCCGTTCATGTTGGTTTTCCTGTGTTGCTGCGGATCTTAGATTTCGCAGGTGCATGGGGACTTCCAGATTGTTGTTTGATCGCATGGTAGACAGAAACAGCGACATGCAGCCGCCGCAATCTGCCGCTTTACCCAGTGCGCGATAAACTTTGCCTGGGGTGATGATGGCCATGTCATCCGATGCCCGCATCCAATCAATGGCTGCGTTGATGTCGTGATCGCTGATGTTTTGACAATGACAAACTATCATTGGGTTCAACCTTTTGCATTGACCATGATGACAAGACCTTTGATTTACTGAAACACAGCTTCGGGATCATCGAGGCTGTCTGATCCTTCAATCGCAACCTGATCAAGGCCAAGCGCAGTGACGACACGCTCGATGCTGCGGGTCTGGTCAATCAGACCGTTAACACCGCCCATGACCAATGCTTCGCCCGCTTCATTGCCACGTTCCAGCATCTGGTCATAAGCAAAGCCTGCCTCAGCTGCCGTCTTGATCCGGCCCAGCGCCATCATTGTCGCACTCAGCTTAAGCTGCATTTCTGCATCAAGGGCTTCATCGGTGCTGCTCACCAGATCAGCCAAGGATGGTCCGGAAACGATGGTACCGTCAGCACGGACATATTCTCCCAGATAGACATTCTGCACACCCAAACCATCGTAGAAGTGGCTGTTGTGGGTGTTGTCAGAAAAGCAATCATGCTCCTCTTCGGGATCGTTCAACATCAAGCCAAGGCGCATGCGTTCGCCCGCCGTTTCGCCGTAAGATAGCGATCCCATGCCCGTCAGAATGGCTGCAAGTCCAGCATCCGGATTTGAAACAACTTCCGCGCGCGCGGCACCATCGTCAGCCCATTGTGCAGTCATCCATTCAAGGTCAGAAACCAACAAATCTGTTGCGGCTTTCAGATATTCACCACGGCGGTCACAATTGTCATTCGTGCAGGCATCATCCACCGCATAATCTGTCCAAGCGCGATTTCCTGCGCCGTCACCATGGCCATTCAAGTCCTGACCCCAAAGCAAGAATTCGATGGCGTGATATCCAGTCGCCACGTTGGATTCGACGCCATCCGCTTCATGCAATGTCTCCGACAAAAGCGCCGGTGTAATTGCGGTTGCGTCTATCTCACTGCCCGACAGTGTGAACATTGGGTTTGCCACGATGTTCAGCGCAGCAAATGCGTTCTCGTCAGACGGACCGCCGTAGGACGCATCGACATAATCGATCAACCCTTCATCCAGTGGCCATGCGTTCACTTTACCTTCCCAATCATCGACGATTGCGTTCCCAAAACGATAAACTTCCGTCTGCTGGTAAGGCACTCTTGCTGCCAACCATGCCTCTTTTGCGGCCTGAAGCGCTTCGGCAGATGGGTTTGCAATCAAAGCATCGACCGAATTTTGCAAGGCCTGCGCCGTGATCAGGCTATCCTCATATTTGGCAGCCGCAATATCGGCATAGGTCTCTACAACATCCGCCTTTTCGAGAGCAAATGCAGGTGTGGCGAGCGCCACGAACAGTGCGGTAGAGGATAAAATCGTGCGTTTCATAGAAGGTCCTGTCAGTGAATTGTTGTCGTTTGTGATGAGGTTATGGGCTCGGTGCCCATCAGGTCTTTGGGAGCGCAAAGGTTCATTCTTCTAAGCGCGAGGCCAAAATTTGCCGCCAGTTCGGTGATCAGCGGGGCCACGTCTGGGCGGACCAAGAGCGTGGCTATCAACATGGCATCATTTCGATTTCCGTCTGTTGCCGCCGAAATGAAGTTGGCAAAACAGGCTTCATCCGCACCAAGGCATTTGCAGTTCACGGTATGACGCATCAAGGGCCTGCGGCCGTATTGCGCGCACAGCCTGCAAAGCTCTTCAAAGGCATTGATCGCTCTTTCGCCCTGACTGGCACCCAAGCTGGATACAAAGTCCTTCAAAACATCAGTCTGGCTATTGGGGCCGTTGCACCAAAGCCGTAGATAGATGACGGATGCCGCTTCTATACTACCTAGTTCGGTAATGAACCCGACAGGCGTGCCGCCACGTTGGCATTCTGCGCTCGTCATTTGGTCAAGATCAATTTGCCAGCCCGCGTGATCCGCAGGGTGTAGGTTTGTGTGCCCAGAACAATCTGAGCCTGATCGCCATTCTTGGTCAGATCCTCGGCAGCGTATGTCGGCAAACTGGTACTGATAGGTGCTGAAATTTCTTTGACAGAGTGAAAGGACATCAACCTTGCTCCCTTTCACTTCGATTATGCTGCTCATATCGGTCGATGATCCATTCCATACTGAAACCATCCGTGGCTCCGCCGAAGTTCAGCGCATCAGCAAGTTCTGATCTGTCTGGCCGAAGTTTGCAGCGGTCACTTGTCAGGTCTTTCAACAATTCAATTTTATCTCGCATCTGGCCCGTCCTCTCATCAACGAATGTCGGGCTTCCCTTCGTTGTCAGAAGGGTGGCTAGATGTGAATTCAAATCTGAGTAATTTAGTATGGTAAGTCAACCCGACTTTTTTAGTCGGGATTAAATTTCTACTGCTGGAGCGATAAATTGTACAAATTTTCAACACAATTCGGCGAGCCCCAAGCTTCGCAATTGTGGCCGCGCAGAGCATAAAAATATCATGATTTAGGTGTCAGAGACGCTTCCGAATGCGATAGCGGCGCTCGTTCGACAATATTTTGGTTTTGTGTGCTTTGCCTAAGCAACGTACGCGCGGATATCGCAAAGCACGTGCCAGCTCGTGAAACCACGCATGAGAATCATCTCTTTGCCTCAGCCCGAACGTGCTGCACCCTGCCCTGCGGCACGCCCAAATACCGCGCCAGAAGTAAGGCCTGACCCCCCCGGATAGCCGCCAAAGAACACCCCACCCACGATCTCTCCACAGGCATAAAGTCCATCGATTTTCGCGCCCTCTGTGGACAAAACGGACCCATCTTCATCAACCTTCAGACCTCCGTAAGTAAAGGTTATGCCCCCCGTTACCGGAAAAGCGCGGTACGGCGCTTGATCAATCCGCTGCGCCCAGTTCGATTTTGGCAACGCGATCCCTTGCGTGCCTTTGCCATCAAGCGCTGTTGGGTCAAATTCGACATCCTGCATCACCGCATCATTGAACTGCGCTAGTGTAACGCCAGCTGCCTTGGCAACGACGCCTTGCATCAAATCAGCCAATTCCTCCAACGTCTCCGCCTCGACAAAATGCGCGTCATGAAAGCTGTACTCTCCGTAGAGAAGATCAAACACTTTGCTGTCGAACACCTGCCACGCGAAATGGCCCGGTTGTTCCAGCACCGCGCGGCCAAACTGGGCGTAAGTGTAGTTGCGGAAATTTGCACCCTCGTCGACAAACCGCTCGCCTTCAGCGTTCAACATCACACCAAGGAAGTAGCTGATTTTGCGGTAGTTCTTGCGCTCGCCCGGAGGCAGATGCAGTCCACCGAAATCGGCCATGTGGAGGTCCATCGGCGTTGCATGGCAGCCCGAATAGAGACCGTATTCCATCGCCCCTGCGGCCAGCGCCATCTGCAAACCGTCACCCGTGTTATGCGGCGTACCCCGCACCTTAGCGTGCGCCCAATCAGGTCCAATGTATTTCACGCGCATCTCTTCGCTAGCCTCAAATCCACCGGATGCGAGGATCACTGCATCCGCCATGATCTGTTCATCGCCAATCATAACGCCTGTCACATTGCCATTTTCGTGAGCCAACCCAGTCACACCAGCTTCGTAGCGAATACGGCCACCCAGTCGCTCAAACGCAGCAAGCTCCATCTCAAACAGCCCCACGCCCTCATCCAAGGCAGCGAGCGTTAGGCCACCCCAGAACACGTGCTTGCCGTCTTTTTCAAAACTCTGACGGCTGTAGATCGGCTCGAATGTCACGCCCTGCTGCGCCAGCCAACGCATGACATCGCCCGATTGCTCGATTAATTTGACCTGCTCTTCTGACAGGTCGCGTCCTTCGTTGAACCCTAACAAATCTTCGCCAAATTTCTGCGCCGTGTAACTGCCAAAATCCGTATCAGGCAGCCGGGCATCATCAGGGTCACGCAACAGCGGCATGAGCGCGGCACCGTCATCATAGGCAAACCGCATCGCACCAGCGGTGTATTTGGTGTTGCCCCCGGCAAGGGCCTCGTCTGCTTTTTCCAGCATCAGCACGTCTGCCCCGCCTTCTAACGCTGCGATGCCAGCGCACATAGCTGCATTACCTGATCCGACAATGATGACCTTATTTGACATGGGCGTTCTCCTTGATGTACATGCTATGTATCCAACTGGATACAATAAAGGAAGTGATAATTTGACCAGCGATACGCAAGACATGTCGCAAGGGGACATCGCATACGCGCGACTTCTATCCTCGATCCGCGACGGCGTGTTTCGACCCGGCGACCGCCTGCGCGAGGTCGAGATTTCCGAACAACTGTCGTTTTCCCGCACCCCTATCCGCGAGGCCCTACGCAAGCTTGAGGCAGATGGTATCGTCGAGCATCGTCCCCGTATCGGAGCAGTGATCCGTACACTGTCCCAAGGCGAAGTTGTCGAGTTATACGAGATGCGCGTGGTCCTTGAACGCACCGCCGCAGAAATGGCCGCCAAGCATGCCACGGACGCCGAGACCGACGAATTGGAGAATATCAACACGACCTTTGGGGCCGCCAAAGCTCCAAATCTTGCCGCTACGATCAACCAGAAATTTCACCGTGGTATCTACCTCGCGACGCGCAACCGCTTCTTGGTGGAGTCAGCCCGCGGACTGAACAACGCACTTCTGTTGCTGGGCCCCACCACCATGACCGATGATGCGCGCATTCAAATTGTCACCCAGCAGCACCGCGACATTATCGATGCGATCCGCGCCGGCGATATAGAGGCCGCGGGGGCCAGCGCAGAAGCCCATCTTCAAACCTCGCTCCGCCACCGGCTTAAGATCATGCGCGGATGATCCGGGTCGCAATAACCTTTGCCATCGCACTTGGCGGTGTTGGGGCCTTCAGATTAGTTGACCTGCCTCTGCCCTGGCTTTTGGGTCCTGTCGTTGCCTGCCTAATCGCCGCGCTCTTGGGTGTGCCAATGCGCGGCATCAAGAAATTAAACGAAACGATGCGGACCATTTTGGGCGTCGCCGTCGGCGCGACATTTACCTCTGCATTGCTGATCTCGATGGCTGGTATGTGGCCAACGCTCCTGTTGATCCCACTGATGACGCTGTGCATTGGACTGTTGGGTGTGCCCTATTTTCAGCGCGTTTGGGGGTATGACTTTCCGACCAGCTACTACGCGGCGATGCCCGGCGGGCTCCAAGACATGATCGTCTTCGGACAAGAAGCCGGGGCAAATGTGCGCACGCTATCGCTGATCCATGTGACCCGTGTGCTGGTCATTGTGATCGCCCTACCGTTTCTACTTCACTGGATCTGGGACGCAGATCTCAGCACGCCACCCGGAGCCCCCGCTGCCGACATCCCAATACGCGAGATGCTGGTGATGGTCGTCTGTGCTATCGGCGGTTGGCAGATTGCCAAGCGTTTGGGCATGTTTGGCGCTTCGATCCTAGGGCCCTTGATCCTTGCCGCGATTGCTGCGCTTACCGGCGTTCTGCATTACCGCCCCCCGGCCGAAGCGATCTGGGCCGCCCAGTTCTTCATCGGGATGGGCGTTGGTGTGCAATATGTCGGGATCACCATGGAGGAAATCCGACGCGATCTGGTTGCCGGCGCAGGTTTTTGCGGCATCCTCATCGTGCTTACGCTGATCTTTGTCGAAGGCATTTACGTCGCAGGGCTCGCGCCTCAGATGGAAACACTGCTGGCCTTCGCCCCTGGCGGTCAGGCCGAATTGACGGTGCTTGCCTTGGTGGTCGGTGCCGACATGGCCTTTGTAATTGCACATCATGTCTTGCGCATATTCTTGGTAATTTTAGGAGCCCCGATCTTTGCTCGGCTATTTAGGCAGGGTTGATCACATGGATCGGGTTGCCTTGCGCGTAGGCATTCACCTGATCAAAGATATCGCCGAACTGCAGGTCAAATTCATCTTCTGTCACATATCCAATATGCGGCGTGGCCAGCACATTGGGATGGGTCGCAAGGATGTTGCCACAGTCCACCATCGGCTCATGATCAAAAACATCGACGGTTGCATGAATGCGACCCTGTCCAATTTCGGCCTCTAGCACGCCAGGTTCGATCAACCCTGACCGCGAGGTGTTCACCAGCAAGCTAAGCGGCTGCATCCCAGCCAAATCATGCGCGGTAATAATGCCTCGCGTCTCGGGCTTAAGGCGCACATGCAGACTGACAATATCGCTTGTTTCAAAGAACGCAGCTCGGCTCTCAGCAACGTTTACGCCGTCTGCCAATGCCCGCGCACGCCCTGCCTCTGAGGACCACCACTGCACCTTCATCCCCAACGCTTCAGCGTAACCTGCAACCGCCCCAGCGATCCGGCCATATCCATAAAGACCAAGCGTCCGGCCGCGCAATGTACGACCTACACCCATCTGCCATGTGCCTGCTGCCAATGATGCAGCCTGCTGAGGGATCTGGCGATAGCTGGCTAGCATCAGCCCGAGCGTCATTTCAGCCGCCGCATAGGACGGCACCCCGCCGTGCATATTTGAACACAGCATCACCCCGTTGGCCGTACAGGCATCCACGTCGATATGCGGATAGACGCTGCGCTGCGAAATCAATTTGAGGTTAGGCAAGCGCCTCAACAACGCTGGGCCGACTTTTGTGCGTTCGCGAAACAGCACCAAACATTCCGCCTCTGCGATCCGCTTGGCCAGTTTTTCGGGGTTGGGTTCATGGTCGGTCCAAACGGTAACGTCGTGGCCCGCCAACTTCTCAAAGCACCGAAGGCCGCGCAGCGTATCGAACCAATCGTCCAGAATATGTACCTTCAACGACTTTCAATCCCCGCCACTTGAGTTGGGCTGCGCGGTGTAGGAACAAACACAGCCGTGTCCAAATTTCGCAAAGCCGCACTAACTTTCTGACGCTCGCCGAGCAGGTGATTGAATTGAGCATCGCAGCCAGATATCGGCGTTGGATAATTCCGGATTTCGTCTTGCAACAAACGGCTAGCACGCATCAAAGCGGTACGGGCAACGGCAATTCGCTTTTCAAAAGACTCTATCATGGTGTCCCCTTAGATTTGGTCAATGATGCATTTTGTATACCACGGTATACTGAAATTTCAAAGTCCATCCAATACCCGCTTGGAGATCATCAATTCACCGCGCGCCAGAAGCCGTGCCGTGCGAACCAAGCCCGCCGATTTTAGCGTGATCTCGCCAGCATCTACGGCGTAGTCCACCAAGACATCAATCGATCCGGAAGCGTGTTCCAGCGTAATCGTCGCAGGTGATGTCGTCGGTAGCGTGGTCATTCCGTCAGCCACACTGCCTGGCGTCAGGACACAGGACGCCAGACATTGGGCACCCGTCACTGCCATAGAAGGATGCGCGACCCACGGCATGAAGTAGCGGGTTGCGATGGTCCCGCCCTGCACTGCCGGTGCCAACAACCCAAACTTTGGTGTAACCGAAGTAGGCACATCTTTGATCCCCATCGCAGCACCAGCCTTGATCCGAATGGCTTCCATCCGAGCAAAGAAATCACGGTTTTCGTTCAACTCATCTGCCGTCTCGTACCCCGTCAGGCCAAATTCCGCGGCCCGCGCAATAACCATCGGCATCGCCACATCCATGCAGGTCACATTGATACCGTCGAAGATGTCGATCAAATTGCCCGTTGGCAAAAACGCCCCCGTGGCACCGCCAACTGTGTCCATAAATTGCAAGGAGACCGGGGCCGCTGTACCAGGCACACCATCGATTTGCGCGTCGCCATCATAGCGCACTTTGCCATCTTCAATCTGCACCGTCGCGACAACCCGCGCGCCTGTGTTCACCGCTCGGATATTCACAGTCGCTGTATTGCCAACAACCGGGATAAGCCCCATCTCAATCGCAGCAGGACCTACGCCACTTAGGATGTTGCCACAGGTGGGTTTGTAATCGACCTTGCCGTCCCCAACGCTGACCTGCGCAAAGAAGTAATCGACATCCGCCCAATCATCTTTGGAGGGCGACAGTATCGCCACCTTGGTTGTCACCGCATTGCCACCACCGATCCCGTCGATATTGAGCGGATGACCCGAGCCTAAAGCAGCAACTAGAACCCGGCTCATTGCGCCTCGATCCGAAGGCAAATCCTTGGCTTGGAGGTAGGGACCACGCGACGTACCACCGCGAATGAACAAGAAGGGGAGTGCAATCTGGGTCATTTCAGCGGCCACGGCATATCAGTGACAGTTTGCAACAATCCAGAGGGGAAGTCCCGATTTAGAAGCGACGCCATCCCACACACAAAGGCAATGCCGCAGGCCGTGTAGATCGCCGCGTAAGCAGGCCCCTTACCCGCACGCAGCATCATGAACGCAAAGAGGAAGATCGCCAGCGCAATGATAAATCCAAAGATCGCAGTTAGCCCCAGAAGCCCAGCAAACCAAGCAAGCGTCGGCCAGAGACCGTAAACATTGACCTCGCTATCTGCCGCTTCACCGTCCGAGAACAAGGGATGCGTTTCTGGCTTGAGCATCATCTGGATGAACAAAATCACTCCGCCAGTGATGCCCACCAGCCCGACGAAAGCCGGGAACACCCGATCAGCCGAAGAATGGTCCGGGATCAACATCGCATTCCAGTATGAAACTACAATGTAGGACAACAGGACCAGTAAGAACACAAGCGGCGCACGCTTAGTGCCCGACTTCACATCCCCTTCCGCCATGATGTTTTTGGCCTGCCGCAAACCCACCACAACAGAGATCACGGTGATGATGATCAACACGATCACGATCGGGCTAAAGACATATTCCAGCCCTTCGTCAAACCCACGGCGAAAACGCGACCGCGCGATTTGTACCGCCTGATTGGCGTAAGTTTCTGCCGGATCAGACAGCACAAAGCCAATCAGAAATGCGGGACGCGACCAGTCAAACCGACGCATCATGATGCCCAAAAAACCGATTGCAAAAAGCGCGACGAGGTCCATCAGATCCTGATTAGATTGAAACGCTGCAAAGCTAATGATCATGAACAAAAACGGCGCAAGCAGCGCAAAGCGGATCGACGTAAGCCGTGCAATCCCGCCCGAGGCCGCAATACAAATCAGCGTACCCACAACATTGGCGAGCGCCAGCAACCAGACAATCGCATAGGTGAAATCAAGATTGTTCTTGAGCATGGACGGTCCGACCTCAATCGAGCCTGTGCCCAGCAGCGCCACTGCTGAAATAAAGATGGCCATCGAACCTGAACCGGGAATACCGAACAGAAGCGTTGGCACCAGCCCGCCGCCCTCCTTGGCATTGTTGGAACTTTCTGGCCCGATCACACCACGCACGTCGCCACTGCCAAATCCGCTCTTGTCCTTGGCGGTCTGCACGGTGTGGCCGTAGGCAATCCAATCCACGACTGATCCGCCCAAACCGGGGATCACGCCAACCGTCACACCGATCAAAGAACAGCGCACCGACAGCCAGACATTCGCCCACCAGTCACGCACACCCTCCATCCAACCGCCGCCCAATTGGGCGCGGTCTGAAATCGCTTTGTCCTGTCGAAGCAATGCGACAATCTCGGGAATGGCAAAGATGCCCAGACCCACAATCACCAGCTTCAGCCCGTCCGTCAGATACGGCAAATCATAGCTCGACATCCGCAGGGCACCTGCAGATGCCCCCTCTCCGATGGTGCCAACCAACAGACCTAAACAGGCCGCGACGATCCCCTTGATCGCCACGCGCCCTGCCAAAATACCGACCATCGAGAGGCCAAAAATGGTGATCATCAAAAGCTCTGGCGTCTGAAACAACAACACCACAGGCCGCGCCACCAGAATAAATACTGTCAGGAATGCGGCCCCGACCAATCCACCAAAAAGCGACGAGGCAAAGGCTGCGGACAATGCGCGTGCCGCCTGGCCCTTTTTAGCCATGGGAAACCCGTCAAGCACGGTCGCTTGACTGGCCGATGAACCCGGAATCCCCATCAGCACGGAGGCAAAAGTATCCGATGTCGGCACCACCGCGACCATACCAACCATCAATGCCAAACCCGTCAGCGGTTCCATGCCAAACATGAAGGGCAACAACAGCGAAAGCCCGGCAATGCCACCCAATCCCGGAAAAACGCCGATGGCCAAGCCCATACAAACGCCAGCTATCAAATAGCCAATCACATGAACCTGCAAGATCATCCCAAACGCATCAGAAAGTGCGGGCAAAGCTGTCGCTAGAAAATCCATGTCGGCCTCTATCTATTAAGGTCTAGAGAAAGAAAAACCCCCGACCTTTTCAGGCCGGGGGTTTGGTCAGTGGCTTAGTTCAGCGTCACGCCGTAGCGCTCGCCCAACCAGTTCACGACAAAAGCTTTTGCTTCTGCGGGTACCTTGGTGGCGCTTTCCAGAGCCGTCTGCGCCGCGTCACCGGTCATCTGTGGATAGATGCCCAAACGCCCTTCGGAGATTTCCTTGAAATCGGGACGCGCTTTGATGTCCTCGAAGGCCTTTGTGTAGGTCACAATCGCGTCTGCGGAAGCGCCAGCAGGCAAGAACACCATCTTTTGCGCAGGGAAGCCCGCGACAAAGAACGCTTTCCACGCATCCCACTGCTCGCCAGAGGTCTCGCAACCATCCGTTGCTTCACAGACTTCCTTGAAAGTCGGCATGTCTGGGAATGTAGGATCGCGTACAATATTGCCATCGCCATCTAACGCACCAAAGCTGAACCAAGCTGTCGCCGTGCCCGCTTCGACCAGTGGTGTCACACCTTTGAGGTAGCTCGAAGACGTCTGATAATCGATATTGGCTTCGCCGCGTTCAAACATCAGACGGCCATCACCGCGGCCTTTGATGCCAAACACTGGCTCAACATTTAGACCCAGCATTTCCCAAGCCAAAAGAGGCACCAAGTCAAGGCGCGTGGCGCCCTGGCTGCCATAGATGAAGTCTTCGCCGGCAAGGGCCGCGGCACCGCCGTCTGCCAACTTGGTCGCCAACTCTGGTGGCAGATAAGAAACGCCACCTGTGCCGGAGGCCAGTACGACATTCCAATCACCATATTCATATTTCACCCGCGGATCACCCAACAGATAGGGGAACTGCGTAGAGCCTGACGATCCGAAGATGGTCGTACCATCCTCATACTCTTGGGCTTGAAAGAAATTTGCGCCCTTGGTCGAACCGGCACCCGGCATGAACTTAACGACGACCGTTGGCTGACCCGGCAGCGCTTCTGACAAAAGTGGCGCATAGAAGTTGGCCCATTTGGCCGATCCGCCAGTTTCGGAGAATGGGATAATCCATTCGACGGTCTTGCCCGCCAGATCAATGCCGTGTCCGCCTGCGGTGGCGGAAGTTGCAAGACCCGCTGCCAGACCGACGGCCACAGCTCCGCTGATATATTTGATAGTCATGGTTTTCCTCCCTTAGGTGGCACCCTCTTCAAGAGGCTGCCCAAACGACAAGGCGAGTCTATATGCCCGCTTGATGTTGCTAACATCTAACGTCAAACTTGCATGAACCTTGCACTTCAAAAAGTTGAACAACCCCATGCGGATCGTCATCGTAGAAGACAATATCAGCGTGGCGCGCGGCATCGCCTATGTGTTGCGTGACAGCGGCCATGCCGTGGATCTTTTGCATGACGGGCAAGAGGCAGATGTGTTTTTACGAGGCGACGGCGGCGATGTGATCGTGCTTGATATCAACCTGCCAGGCCTTAGCGGCATCGATGTGTTGCGCGGTTTGCGCCAACGTGGCGACACCCGACCTGTCTTGCTGTTAACCGCGCGCAGCAGCACCGGCGAGCGTATCCAAGGGCTTGATGCGGGGGCAGATGACTACCTCATCAAACCCTTCGAGATGGCCGAGCTTGAGGCACGCATTCGTGCCCTTGCCCGACGCCGCGATGTGCCCGTGTTACAACCAATGGCCATCGGCGCGTTGCAATTTGATCCCCAAACCCGGCAAGTCACCGGCCCCGACGGTCCAATTGAGCTGCCGCGTAAAGAGCTGTCCGTATTCGAAGCGATGATCCTGTTGCGTGGGCGCACGGTGTCAAAATCCAGCCTTCTCGACAGTGTCTACGGCACGGGTGCAGATGTGGATGCCCAGGTGGTCGAAGTCTACGTCTCGCGATTGCGCAAGCGCCTCAAGCCCCATGGTGTCGAAATCCGCGTACAACGTGGGCTGGGCTATGTGATGCAAAGCGCAAAAGAATGAGATGGCCGCTGCCCCCCGGCCCACTGTCGTTGCGCATGCGACTCACGCTCATCATTTTGATACCCCTTTTATGCATCGCCGTTGTGATCGGGGCATGGGCATTGAACGACGCGCAATCACGGGCCAGCGACCGCTTTGACCGCTCGCTCCTTTCAGCAGCCCTCGCCATCTCTCGCGACGTGGCCGTCTCAGGTGGAGATGCACTTAGCCCAGAGACCAATACCCTCCTGCGCGACACGTCTGGCGGCCCTGTCTTTTATCACGTGTACGCGCCAGACGGCGTGTTCATCACAGGGTACGCCACGCCCCCAGTACCCCCATCCGGCGCGTTCGTTCAGGGCGATCAACAGACCTATTTCGAAGCCACATATCAAGACAACCCGGTCAGGGTATTGCGGTTTCAAGACGCCATGCAAATCGAAGGCGTCAGTGGACAATTCAACTTCACCGTCTGGCAAGACACCCGCCTGCGCACTGCGATTGTTCGCGATTTGTCGCGCCGCACCTTCAGTGTCACGGCGCCCCTGATCATCGCCCTCGCATTGATCGTTTGGTTTGGTGTGCGCCTTGGCCTCAGCCCTTTGATCGACTTGCAGGCCGCAATTGCGCAACGCTCCTCCGATGAGCTGACACCGATCCGCCGCGCCGTTCCCCAAGAAGTCCGTGGGATTACCCGCACGCTCAATGCTCTGCTTGGACAGGTCGAAACCACGCTAAAAGCCAAGGATGATTTTATCTCGGACGCGGCTCACCAGTTGCGCAATCCCATCGCCGGGATCCTCGCCATGTCAGAGGCCGTGCAATCCGCGCGCACCGCCAAAGATGCCCGTGAGCGTAGCGCTGATTTGCTCACAGCCGCGCGTCAAGCATCTGATCTTGCAAATCAATTATTGACCCACGAACGCGCCAAAGGATCAAATCTCGAGGACAGCTTTGCCCTTCTTGATATCAACGCCATGATGACCAGTCTGATTGAGCGTCGCCGCAAAGTTTGCATTGCTGCAGGTGTGGCGCTCTCCTTCTCTGCAGCGCCCGGCACGCCGTATCTTCTCGGGGATGAACTGCTACTGAGCGAGGCAATCTTGAACCTAATCGACAACACACTGGCCCACGCGACCCCAACTGCAACTGAAATTCACGCCAGCGTTGTTGTCAGCACGCATACCCTTGCGCTGAGCGTTTCGGACAACGGGCCCGGCATCCCCGTCGAACAGATCATCCGCGCAACGGAGCGCTTTGTGCAACTTGAAGGGGGGCATGGCAGCGGCCTTGGCCTCGCCATTGTCAAAGCCGTCGCGCAGGCGCATCACGGCACCCTTACTTTAGAAAATGACGCGGACCGCTTTGTCGCGCGCCTTGTCCTGCCTTACGCGTGATAGCTGTCGATGAGGGCAACTTCATCTTTTGATCCCAAAATCACGGGCACCCGTTGGTGATGCCCTTCTGGCTGCACCTCCATGATCCGCGCCCGCCCTGTCGAAGCAGCGCCGCCCGCTTGCTCAATGATCATGCCCATCGGATTGGCCTCATACATCAGCCGCAGCTTGCCGCCCGTTGACGCATTGCCACTGTCCATAGGATACAAAAACACGCCACCTCGGGTCAGGATACGGTGTACATCTGCCACCATCGACGCCGTCCAGCGCATGTTAAACGTCCGTCCGCGGACGCCGTTTTTACCCGCAACACACTCATCAATATAACGTCGAACCGGGGCCTCCCAAAGCTCTGCGCGCGATGTGTTGATTGCGTATTCCGACGTCGTTGCGGGTACTGTCATGTCGGGCTGCGTGAGCAAGAATTCCCCAGTGCCTAGGTCTTGGGTAAAGCCATGCACCCCGTGCCCCAGCGTAAGAACAAGCCCGGTCGACGGCCCGTAAATCGCATATCCGGCACAGACCTGTTCCGTACCTTTTCGCAACACCGCCTCGGGGCTAGGTGTTACTGCCTCTGCTAGCTGAACGATCGAAAAGATCGAACCGACGCTTAGGTTTACATCTACGTTCGACGATCCATCCAAGGGATCAAAATAGACCAGATAATCCCCGGCTTCCGGCTTCTCTTTCAACCAATGAACATCATCGACTTCCTCGGAAACAAGTGCGGCGACCCGCCCTGAATTGGCGCAGTGGCGCATGAATTCTTCATCTGCGATTACATCTAGCTTCTTTTGCGTTTCGCCTTGAATATTGGTGCTTTCACTTGATCCCAACACGTTTGCAAAGGCCCCGTTTCGGATATGATCCGACACCAACCGGCACGCCGTCACGATATCCTCAAGTAAAAACGCGAGGTCGCCGGCGACCGGCTTTCCCCCGTCTGCCTGCATCAGGAACTGTCGAAAGGTCATCTGCGAATTTGGCATTAGGGTCGTCCTCTTGGGAATGAATTGGCGCGACTATAGAACGCCACCAGCCGCGGCGCACCTGCGAATCTGCGCGCCACTACAAACCCCAGTCTAAGCTTGTTGAACGTGCTTTGATTTGACCTGCGTTGGCAACAAGTCCAGCGCTGCACACATTGTACAGATATCATGGCGTTAGTTCAGAACACTTCAAGCTGTGCCCCTGACAGTCCGACCAATACCGGGTACACAGCGAATTCGACAGTGGGAAAGGTGACTCAGGTGGATGACATAGAGCTGGTGATATTCGACTGCGATGGAGTGCTCATCGACAGCGAGGGTATTTCGGCGGAAGTGCTGATAACTGCTCTGGCCCAACTTGGTGTTACGGTAAATTTTGACCATTTTTGTACTCGGTTTGTAGGGCGGAGTTTTCCGACGGTCGCCGAAGATATTCAGACTTTGTTTGATGTGCAGCTGCCAAAAAATTTCGAACAAGATTACCGCCGCGAGCTGTTGGATCGGTTCAAAACGGGGCTTGAAGTGACCCCGGGGGTCTTGGGAGTAATTGACCGCCTACGGGTACCGCGTTGCATCGCCACCAGCTCCAGCCCGGAGCGAGTAGCCCGGTCTCTAGAGTTGACGGGGCTTGCCCCGCTTTTCCCCGGCGTCGTCTTTACCGCGTCGCAGGTGGCGCGGGGCAAGCCGGCTCCGGATCTCTTTCAGCTGGCCGCCCGCGACATGGGTGTGGATCCTGCGCATTGTCTGGTCATTGAAGATAGTCTGCCGGGCATTGAGGCCGGTGTTGCGGCGGGCATGCGGGTATTGCGTTATACCGGCGGTGCCCATCTGCGCGACCGCGTCCTGAAGCATGACCAAGAGCTGGGCAGCTTTGACAATTGGGCGGAATTATTCTTACTGCTGCCAGAACTTTTTGATAAGGCGGCGTAGGTAATGGCAGGACAGGGCAAACAAGATCAGACGGCCGGACGGCTGGATGATGCGGCGCGGGCTGGCTGGCTTTACTACGTTGCAGGCAATACCCAAGACGAGATCGCGCGCGCGCTTGGCGTATCGCGGCAGAGTGCGCAGCGGCTGGTGTCGTTGGCGCTTAGCGAGGGATTGATCAAGGTTCAGGTCGACCACCCCATCGCCCACTGCATGGAACTGGGGCAAAGTCTGGCGGAGCGGTTCGGCCTGCATTTTTGCGATGTTGTGCCCAGTGATCCTGAACGGCCAGAGCTGTTGACTGGGATTGCAATTGCCGGCGCTGCGCAGATGACGCGGTATCTGAAATCGAAGGAACCAAAAATTATCGCTCTTGGGACTGGGCGAGCTTTGCGTGCCTGTATTGAGCAGATGCCGTCCATGTCGTGCCCGCAGCACAAGATCGTTTCGCGACTGGGCAACATCAATGCTGACGGATCGGCAACGCCCTATAATGCGGTGATCCGGATGGCCGATAAGACGGGAGCCGCGCATTATCCAATGCCGCTGCCGGTTCAGGCCAACAGCCTTGAAGAACTCAAAGCGCTTCATAGCAATCGACCGGTACGCAAAACGCTTGATTTATGCCGGGCTGCCGATGTGACATTTGTAGGGATCGGGCAAATATCAATTACGGGCCCGATCGTCGTTGACGGCTTTATGCCCGCAAGCGAGGTGGCAGAGTTGGTAGCAGCTGGTTATGTCGGAGAAATCACCAGCTATATTTACAATGTTGATGGCCGCCTGCTGGAAGGTTCCTTTAATGCCCTGGTTGCGTCGGCGCCTTTGGAAATTATTGACGACAGACCGATGATCGGTATCGGGCTTGGTACTGCCAAGGTTGGGGCGACGATTGGTGCTCTGAAAGGGCGACTCATCAATGCTTTGATCACCGATGAAGCGACCGCTGCGCAAATCCTCAGCGAAACAGCGTAAAAAAATTTCCATAAAAACCGGGCAGAACGTCGCCAATCTAAGGGTGCGCGCAAGATTTTGATTGACTCGCAGCTCACGAGAAGCAAACAATTGCCCAACTGCGTGGCATTTGCCCATCGCAGGTCTAGGGAGGACATCATGAATAAGACTATCCGCGCCCTGTTGGGTGCTACAGCAATTTGTACTGTTGCCACTGTTGGTTTCGCCGAAACCCTGACCATTGCAACCGTGAACAACGGTGACATGGTTCGTATGCAGGGTCTGACAGACGACTTTACAGCAAAAACTGGCCACGAAGTTGAGTGGGTTACGCTGGAAGAAAACGTACTGCGCCAGCGCGTGACAACGGACATCACCACCAAAGGTGGCTCGTTCGACATCATGACAATCGGCATGTACGAAACACCCATCTGGGGCAAAAATGGTTGGCTTGTGCCGCTGGACGATATGTCCGCGGAATATAACGCCGACGACATCTTGCCTGCGATGAAAAATGGCCTGTCCTATGACGGCACCATGTTTGCTTCACCTTTCTACGGTGAGAGCTCCATGATCATGTACCGCACGGACTTGATGGAAGCCGCTGGCATGGAAATGCCAAAGGATCCAACATGGGAATTCGTTCGCAAAGCTGCGGCCGCAATGACCGACCGTGACAACGAGATCAACGGTATCTGCCTGCGCGGTAAGGCTGGTTGGGGCGAAGGCGGTGCTTTCATCACAGCGATGTCCAACTCTTTCGGTGCTCGCTGGTTCGACATGGATTGGAACGCACAGTTCGACACAGAGCAGTGGGCCAACACGTTGAACTTCTATAAAGGCATGATGGATGAATCAGGCCCTAATGGTTACCCAACAAACGGTTTCAACGAAAACCTGTCGCTGTTTAACCAAGGCAAATGCGGCATGTGGATCGACGCCACGGTTGCTGCGTCTTTCGTAACAGGTGATGATTCAACTGTTGCCGACAAAGTTGGCTTTGCACTCGCACCTGACACAGGTCTGGGCAAACGCTCCAACTGGTTGTGGGCATGGGCGCTGGCAATTCCTGCCGGTACTCAGAAAGAAGCTGCTGCAAAAGAGTTCATCGAATGGGCGACAGGCACAGCGTATATCGAGCTCGTTGCGGCCAACGAAGGTTGGGCCAACGTTCCTCCAGGCGCACGTATCTCGCTCTATGAGAACCCTGACTATCAGGCCGTTCCTTTCGCTCAGATGACGCTGGATTCAATCCTTTCAGCTGATCCGACCGACTCTACCGTTGAACCAAGCCCGTATGTGGGTATTCAGTTCGCGGCTATCCCTGAGTTTGCCGGTATTGCGACTGAAGTGAGCCAAGAGTTCTCTGCAGCATACGCAGGCCAACAGACCGTTGAAGAAGCCTTGGCAAAAGCCCAGGCGATCACAAACGAAGCTATGGAAGCCGCTGGCTACAAGTAAGCTTTGAGCGCTACCAGAAGGGCGGCGGAACAACTGCCGCCCTTCATTTAAAGATTTAAGACCTTTTCTCTCATAATTTGAAATCTCAGACGGCTAGTCCGTCAACGAGGAAGGTGAATCCAAAATGGCCACCAAATCATCCAGATCCGCCGCCAGATTGATGATGGCGCCCGCTGTAGTCCTACTCTTGGGCTGGATGCTGGTACCTCTCACGATGACGCTTTGGTTTTCGTTCCGCAACTATCTGCCCTTGCGTGGCGGTGATCTGGGATGGGCCGGTTTTGACAATTACACCCGCTTTGTAACCTCAAGCGCGTTCTGGCCCAGCATATCAGCCACGCTGATTATCGTGGGCTCCGTCCTGATTATTACAGTTTGCCTAGGTATCTTGCTGGCGATCTTGTTGGATCAACCGATGTGGGGCCAAGGGATTGTTCGCATCCTTGTGATTGCACCCTTCTTCGTAATGCCCACCGTATCCGCGCTGGTGTGGAAGAACATCTTTATGGATCCGGTGAACGGTCTCTTTGCGCATCTTTGGAAACTTTTTGGGGCCGAGCCGGTATCATGGCTCAGCGAAGCGTCCCTACCGTCGATCATCTTGATCGTGAGCTGGCAATGGTTGCCATTCGCTACACTGATCTTGTTAACCGCTATTCAATCGCTGGACAGTGAACAGCTGGAGGCGTCCGAAATGGACGGTGCGCCGCACCTTAAACGGTTCTGGTTTATCGTCCTGCCACACCTGAGCCGCGCCATCACCATTGTGATCTTGATCCAAACGATCTTCCTGCTGTCGGTTTTTGCAGAGATCTTTGTGACCACGGGTGGTGCATTCGGGACCAAGACGCTCACCTATCTGATCTTCCAGCGAGTGCTGGAAAGCCAGAACGTTGGCCTTGGGTCTGCGGGCGGGGTCTATGCAATCATACTTGCCAATATCGTTGCCATCTTCTTGATGCGCATCGTCGGCAAGAACCTGGACGCCTGAGGGAGGAACAGACATGTCACGCGCAGTCACACCACAACGCAAGGCTCTCAATACCACCATCGCATGGTCCATTGGATTGCTTATCTTTTTCCCGATCCTGTGGACGTTCTTGACCTCGTTCAAGACTGAGGCACAGGCCATTTCAAGCCCGCCGGTGTTCTTGTTCTTTGACTGGACGCTAGAAAACTACACCGTTGTACAAGAACGCTCCAACTACATGCGTTTCTTGTGGAATTCTGTCGTCATCGCGGGGGGATCAACCTTGCTCGGTGTGATCATCGGGGTGCCTGCAGCATGGTCGATGGCTTTCGTGCCCTCCAATCGCACCAAAGACATTCTCCTTTGGATGCTCAGCACCAAGATGCTGCCGGCGGTCGGCGTCCTTTATCCAATGTACTTGATTTTCATCAAGATGGGTTTGCTCGATACCCGCACCGGTCTGGTGATCATTCTGATGCTGATCAACCTGCCGATTATCATCTGGATGCTCTATACCTACTTCAAGGAAATCCCAGGTGAGATCCTCGAAGCGGCACGTATGGACGGGGCCACGCTTAAGTCAGAAATCTTGTATGTTCTGACGCCGATGGCCATTCCGGGCATCGCCTCAACCATGTTGCTGAACTTCATCCTTGCCTGGAACGAAGCGTTCTGGACGTTGAACCTGACGGCGGCCAAGGCGGCACCGTTGACCGCGTTCATCGCCAGCTATTCCAGTCCCGAGGGACTGTTCTACGCGAAACTCAGCGCGGCTTCCACGATGGCCATTGCGCCGATCCTCATCCTTGGCTGGTTTAGCCAGAAACAATTGGTCCGCGGACTTACATTCGGAGCGGTAAAATAATGGGCAATATTACACTCAACCAAATCACCAAGAGCTTTGGCGATACGCAAGTCATTCCACCGCTCGATCTTGAGATCGTCGAAGGCGAGTTCGTGGTTTTCGTAGGCCCGTCAGGCTGCGGTAAATCAACGTTGCTGCGGTTGATTGCGGGGCTTGAGGACGTGACCTCAGGGGAGATCCAAATCAACGGGCGCAATGCAACAGAAGTGCCGCCAGCCAAGCGCGGTCTTGCGATGGTGTTCCAATCCTACGCACTTTATCCGCATATGACGGTCCGCAAGAACATCGCCTTTCCGCTGCGGATGGCGGGTATGGATCAGGCCGAACAAGATGCCAAAGTTGAAGCAGCAGCCAAGGTTCTAAACCTGCATGACTACCTTGATCGGCGTCCCGGTCAGTTGTCAGGCGGCCAGCGCCAACGTGTGGCCATCGGCCGTGCAATCGTACGTGAACCTGCAGCGTTCTTGTTTGACGAACCACTGTCGAACCTTGATGCGGCACTGCGTGTGAACATGCGCCTTGAGATCTCTGAGCTGCACCACGAACTGAAAACTACCATGATCTACGTGACTCACGACCAGGTCGAAGCGATGACCATGGCGGACAAAATTGTGGTTCTGCAAGCCGGTCATATCGAACAAGTTGGTAGCCCAATGGAGCTTTATGAGGCACCCAAGAATACGTTTGTTGCTGGCTTCATCGGTTCGCCAAAAATGAACCTGATGACAGGCCCAGAAGCTGCGAAACACGACGCCACCACCATCGGCGTTCGTCCAGAGCATCTGTCTGTGTCCAAAACCAAAGGCATGTGGAAAGGGCGCGTTGGCGTCGCTGAACATCTCGGATCAGATACCTTCCTTTATGTCCATGACACAGGCGTGATGGACATGATGACCGTGCGGGTAAATGGGGATGTAGCATTGCGCAATGGCGACACGATTTATGTCACGCCGGATCTTGAAAAAATGCACCGGTTTGACGCGGCGGGTCTTCGTATTCAATGAAGCGATTGGATGGAAAACTAGCGCTGATCACGGGGGCTGCGCGGGGCATTGGTTTGGAATTCGCCGCGCGGTATCTTGAAGAAGGCGCGCAGGTTGTGTTGGGGGACATAAATCTAGAGGCCGCCGAAAAGGCCGCTGCAGATTTAGGGACTGGCGCGTTTGCCGCTCATATTGATGTGACAGATCAAGCCAGCATTGAGAATTGCGTGAACGGCGTTGTGGCCGACCATGGCGGGATCGATATCCTGATCAACAACGCCGCCCTATTTGATCTGGCGGGCATTCCCGACATCACCCGCGCGAGCTTTGATAAGCTATTTGCGGTGAACGTTTCCGGCACCCTTTTTACGATGCAGGCAGTTGCGCGCTCGATGATAACGCGAGGCCAAGGCGGTCGGATCATCAACATGGCCTCTCAAGCTGGCCGGCGCGGTGAAGCGCTGGTTGGTGTTTATTGCGCAACCAAAGCAGCGGTGATCAGCTTAACGCAATCAGCAGGGCTGAACCTGATTGAGCACGGCATCAACGTGAATGCGATCGCCCCTGGTGTGGTCGAAGGCGACCATTGGGAACATGTCGACGCATTATTTGCCAAGGCCGAAGGCCTGAAGCCGGGCGAAAAAAAAGCAGCCGTTGGGGCTGCGGTGCCTTTTGGCCGCATGGGACGTGCTGATGATCTAACGGGGATGGCGGTGTTTCTCGCCTCCACAGATGCGGATTACATCGTCGCCCAAACATATAACGTCGATGGCGGGAATTGGATGAGCTGATGACCACACCCCTGACCCTCCAGAGCTTGCCGGACCTCGGCAACAATATCACCACGCCCAACTATGCACGCAGTGATTTGACCGCGGGTATTATGCATGTTGGTGTTGGTAATTTTCACCGTGCGCATCAGGCGGTTTATCTTGATCGGCTATTCTCTCAAGGTCTCGACCATGACTGGGCGATCTTGGGTGCAGGGATCAAAAGCTTTGATGTGATCAAACGCGACCAACTTGCCCCGCAAGACTGGTTGACCACAGTGGTCGAATTGGATCCAGCGAACCTATCAGCGCGGGTGACAGGCGCCATGATCGATTTCCTGCCTGTCGAAGCCGGCGCAATTTCGAGTGCCTTACAGGGCCCGGAGATCCGCATCGTATCGCTGACAGTTACTGAGGGTGGGTACTACGTCGACGCGGCCACCCATGGTTTTGACGCGTCGCATCCTGAAATGGTCGCAGATGCGACCGCCGCTGTGCCGTCATCCGTTTTTGGAATCTTAATCGACGCTCTTGCCGCCCGGCGCGCAGCTGGGATTATGCCCTTTACGATCATGTCTTGTGACAACCTGCCAGAAAATGGCGATGTTGCTCGCCAAACTATTCTTGGGCTTGCGGCGCTGCGCGATGCCGAATTAGCCGCGTGGATTTCAGATAACGTGGCCTTCCCTAACAGCATGGTTGATTGCATCACGCCAATGACCACACCCAAAGAAATCGTACTGGTCGCTGAGAAATTTGGGCTGGCAGATCAAGCTCCGGTTATCTGTGAGCCATTTCGTCAATGGGTGATGGAAGACAACTTTCCCGCCGGACGCCCAGCGCTGGAAAAAGTTGGTGTTGAATTTGTGCAAGACGTCAAACCGCACGAGTTGATGAAACTGCGCATTCTCAATGGGGGCCATGCGGCGATTGCATATGTGTCCCAGTTGTTAGGCTATGAATTTGTACATGACGCGATGAGAGATGCGGATGTATTGGGCTGGTATCGCCATTTGGCAAAGACCGAAATTATCCCGACGCTTACACCAATTGCCGGCGTTTCTTATTCCGACTACCTGGATATGTGCGCGACCCGGTTTGCCAATGAAGCAGTGGCCGACCGGACAGCGCGTCTATGTCAGGACGGATCAAACCGGCAACCAAAATTCATCCTACCGACACTAACGGACGCTCTTGCCACGGGCGGTCCTATGGATGGGTTGGCCTTAGAGGTCGCACTTTGGTGTCGCTATTGCGGAGCATCCGAGTTGAGCTTGGATGATGAGCGTGCGGATCAATTGCGCGCTGCAGCAGAAGCCAGCAAGACCGATCCACAAGCGTTTCTTGAGCAAACAGACATATTTGGAACGCTTGCAGATCAACCGCGTTTCGCGCAAAGTTTTGCAGCGCAGTTGGCTCCGCTTTGGACAGGTTCCATCCGGGACGCGCTGCGCAATTTTGCAGCCGTTGGAGCGAAATCTGAATGATCATATGTTGTGGTGAGGCGGTCGTGGATATGATCCCGGCCCCTACAAAAGCTGGCCCCGAAGGGTTTGTTCCTCACGTGGGTGGTGCGCTTTATAACAGCGCAATTGCATTGGCGCGGCTGGGTCAAAAGGCCGGGCTTTTGACTGGCATGTCGTCGGATATGTTTGGCGTTTTACTGCGCGCGGGGCTTGTCGATAGCGGGGCCGATACGCAGTTTTTGATTGATACGGACCGGCCTAGTACGCTCGCCTTTGTCCATATGGTCGATGGGCATGCGCAATATAGCTTCTTTGATGAAAACAGCGCAGGCGGGCTCATTGCTCCAGATGATCTGCCCTCCATTCCCGATGATGTGACGGGAATGCTCTTTGGTGGGATCAGCCTGTGCAAAGGCCTAGGGGCAGAGACCTATTTGGGGCTGGCCAAGGCACAGGCCGCACACCGGGTCATCATGCTTGATCCCAACATTCGTCCAGCATTTGTCACGGATCGCGGTGCCTATATTGCTCGGCTGGATACGATGATTAGGTTGGCAGATATCGTCAAAATTTCGGATGAGGATTTGCACTGGATCGTGCCGGGTGTTGCGCCACTTGAAGACAAAGCGCGCGCGCTGCTCACGCGAGGCCCCGCTGTTGTACTCCTGAGCCGAGGTGGTGATGGGGCGACAGGTTTCACTGCGCAGTATTCGGTTGATGTGCCCGCGCATAAAGTCACCGTGGCCGATACCGTTGGCGCAGGTGATACGTTCAACGCCGGCGTTCTGAGCCAACTTTCAAACGATGGTTTGCTTGAGAAATCGGCCATTGCTGCATTACCCCAAGAGGCACTTCACGCCGCCATCTCACGCGGGGTTGAAGCCGCAGCGGTCACTGTGTCGAGGGCGGGTTGTAACCCGCCCTACGCCCGCGAGCTGTCCTGAAGTTCTAGCGGAGGCGCGCTTCAGATTCAGCTTCAAACACCATCACGTCATCATCTGAAAAGCTGATCACGACCCCTGCCTCTTTGGTTAGGGTACTGTCATCTTTCATCTCGACCACGATGCGCTCTCCCGTTGGTGTCACAAGGTAGTCGTATGAAACACCGCCCAGATGTTCGCGAATATCGAGGCGCACTTTGCTGTCGCCATTGGCCGCCGTAAGGTTTTGCGGGCGCACACCAACAATTACTTTGGCACCATCACCGGGCAAGGCCACGCTTGTTTCGATCAACCTGTCATCAAGTGCGGGCACTCGGATCTTACGACCTTCCACCACACCGTTCATGAAGTTCATGCTGGGCGATCCGATAAAGCCAGCAACAAACCGGTTGTCGGGGTTACGGTAAAGCTCAAGCGGCGAGCCAACTTGTTCGATGTAGCCTGCGCGCAGCACAACGATTTTGTCAGCAAGGGTCATTGCCTCGACTTGGTCATGCGTAACATAGATCATGGTCGCGCCGATCTCGTCATGCAGCCGCGAGATCTCAACACGCATGTCAACGCGCAACTCAGCATCTAAGTTCGAGAGCGGTTCGTCGAACAGAAATACTTCGGGTCCGCGCACGATGGCCCGGCCAATCGCAACACGTTGGCGTTGACCACCCGAGAGCGCCTTGGGTTTGCGCTTGAGGTAATCCTGCAGTTTGAGGATCGCAGTGGCTTTGCCGACTTTCTCGTCGATCTCGGCCTTGGGCACGCCGTTCATCTTGAGACCAAAGCCCATGTTTTCTTCGACGGTCATGTGCGGATAAAGCGCATAGGTCTGGAATACCATTGCCACCCCCCGATCAGATGCATCGGCCCGCGTCACATCGCGGTCGCCGATCGATATCTGCCCGTCTGTGGTTTCTTCAAGCCCGGCAACCATGCGAAGCAAAGTAGACTTGCCGCATCCCGAAGGTCCAACAAAGACGCAAAATTCGCCTTCGTTGATTTCCAAGTCGATGCCGTGAATGACCTCGACGTCGCCGTATTTTTTGACAACTTGTTTGAGGGTAACGCCGGACATGGGCAAAGCTCCTTTAAAGGGGTTCAGGTCAATAGGTCAGGGTTGAGCGGGGAACTGCCAGTTCTCGGCCGCTTGGCCAATCTGTTTTGCAGCTGCAGTTAAAGCGGGGCGAAAAGCAGTAAGGCTGTCGAGAGATTGACGGGTCGTTGAGGACACAACCGACAGGGCGCCGATCACACGCGAGTGGCTGTTGAGGATCGGGGCCGCGATGCTGATGATGCCAAGCTCGTGCTCTTCGCGATCAAATCCGACACCGTCGCGGAGGATCACATCAAGCTCTGCGGTCAAGGTGTCAATGCGGGTGTGGGACTGAGGCGTATAAGGCAAAAACGCTTGCTGGCGCAGCGCACGGGTGCGGCGCTCTTCGGACATATAAGCCAAGATTACCTTGCCAACGCCTGTGCAGAACGCAGGTGCTACGCGACCGGGCTGGGCCATCGTTTCAAAGTTACTGGTGGTGCGTCGCTTGTCGACAAAGATCACGTGACCCGCATCTATCTGAGCGAGGTGCACGGCCTCGCCTACTTCAAGCGCCAAAGCATCAAGCGTTGGTGCCGCAATAGGAGCAAGTGAACTGCGCTGCCAAGCGCCGTGCGCCAATCGAACCAACCGCAAACCCAGCGTGTAATTTTGCGTATCGGGATCGTAGCTAAGCATCCCTTGATTCGTCAGCGTTTGCAGGAAACGGTACAAGGTCGCCTTGGGATGGGGGCTTGATTCCAGCAATTCAGAAAAGCGCACAGGCCGGCCAATTGCCGCCACACTATCCAGAATATCCAAGGCTTTGCCGACTGTTCCGTCGCCGCCTACAGGCTGGTTCATCTTGTTCCTCCCAGTGACACCAAACGTCTTGTGCGCAGGTTATCGTTGACAAGCTTAGCCACTTGCCGCATCATTTTCAATAGTTGAGATTAAGTTTCATTATTTGAAACCAAATAACAAGGCGCACATAAGCGCTGGACGATCATAGGAACCAAGGGAGGAAACCATGTTCCAACGCACCAAAACCCTCGTAGCCGTGCTGGCCGCGACAACGATGCTGTCGGGCGCTGCTTTTGCAGATGGCCACGCGAAACTATCGGGAGATCTTAAGATCTTCCTCGATACATCAAACCCAGCGCCGCGCGCGACGATGGAAAAGATGATCGCAGACTTCGGCGCAGCAAACCCAGATCTGAACATCGAAACCACTGTCATCGACCGTGAAGCGTACAAGACGCAAATCCGGAACTTCCTGACAGCGGACGCGCCTGATGTGGCGACATGGTACGCCGCCAACCGGATGACACCTTACGTATCGGCTGGCCTCTTCGAGGACATCTCTGATCTGTGGGCCGAGCCTGAGATCGCAGAGAACCTAGCTTCGACAAAAGGTGCGATGACCATCGATGGTAAACAGTGGGGCGTCCCCTACACATACTACCAGTGGGGCATCTATTACCGCAAAGACATCTATGACGAACTCGGTCTTTCAGAGCCTACAAACTTTGATGAGATGAAGTCGAACTGCCAAGTGATCCTCGATTCAGGTCGCAAGTGCTATACCATCGGCTCCAAGTTCCTTTGGACTGCTGGCGGCTGGTTTGACTACCTGAACATGCGGACCCACGGTTTTGATTTCCACATGGAAATGGCCCGCGGCGAGATCGAATGGACAGACGACCGTGTACGCGAGACATTCGCCAACTGGCGCGAGCTGATCGACATGGGTGGCTACATCGACAACCACCAGAACTACAGCTGGCAGGAAGCATTGCCTTTCATGGTCAACGGCGAAGCGGCTAGCTATCTGATGGGTAACTTTGCTGTCGCACCTTTGCGCGAAGCGGGCCTTTCAGATGATCAACTGGACTTCTATCAGTTCCCGTCGATCAACCCGAATGTAGAGCTGGCCGAAGATGCGCCAACAGATACGTTCCACATCCCAGCCAATGCAAAGAACAAAGACAACGCACGTGCGTTCCTGCGGTTTGTGGTGT
Organism: Sulfitobacter sp. SK012; assembly: GCF_003352085.1. Classification (NCBI taxonomy): domain Bacteria; kingdom Pseudomonadati; phylum Pseudomonadota; class Alphaproteobacteria; order Rhodobacterales; family Roseobacteraceae; genus Sulfitobacter; species Sulfitobacter sp. SK012. The sequence goes on along the minus strand of NZ_CP025804.1, from coordinate 169,832 downwards.
CAGCTGATGTTCAGACCGAGATCAACAACGGTGCCAACCTTGGCCAGTTGCCTGTGAACGCGAAAGCATCTGTGGATGATGACAAGTTCCTGAAAGAAGGCTTTGCGATGTTGTCTTCCAACAGCCCAGGTGGCGTAGCGCAGTTCTTTGACCGCGATTACTCTGCGGAAATGGCTGCTGAAGCGATGCAGGGTCTGCAAGAGTTCATGGTTATCCCTGACAATCTTGACGAAATCCTTGCGCGTCTCGAAAAGGTCCGCGTTCGGATCAACAAGTAACCTAAAAAAGAGGCTGGGCGTCCCCTTCGGATGCCCGGCCTTTTCGACCAGCGGCTCTGGCATCCGCACTTTGCCCTGCCTACATTCGAGGAGATGCGTCGATGTCAAATGTGGCTACATCTGATACACCCCGCAAACAACGTAGCTGGTACAAACGCAACGAAGTTGCCATCACGCCATGGCTGTTTCTTGCCCCTGCAATTTTCTTCTTTGCGGTCTACGTCATTTGGCCGATCTACCAGTCCATCACAATTTCATTCTATGACTGGGACGGTTTAGGTGAAGCGACTTACATCGGTACGGATAACTACACCGAACTCATGGACGATGACGCCTTTAAGGTGTCCCTATGGAACAATCTCAAATGGTTGTTGTTCTATTTACTGGCGATCCCCGGCGGACTTTTCATCGCAATCTTCCTCAATCAATCCGTACGTGGCATTCGCATCTATAAATCGCTTTTCTTCTTTCCTTTTGTTGTCTCGCAAGTGGTCGTGGGTCTGGTGTTCTCTTGGTTCTATCTCCCTGATGCAGGGCTTTTAAACAGCATCATTGGGATGGTTGGATTAGGGCCGATCAACGTGCTGGGCGATCCGACATGGGCGACCTACGGCATCATCGCCGCCGGCCTTTGGCCGCAGACGGCATATTGCATGATCTTGTATCTGACGGGCTTGAACGCCGTGGATCCCGAACAGATTGAAGCCGCCCGTCTTGATGGCGCCAAAGGGTTGCGCATGCTCTGGTATATAATCATCCCCCAGCTGAAGCCTGCGACGTTTATCGCGTTTGTCGTTACGATTGTTGGGGCGCTGCGTTCATTCGATCTGATCTCGATCATGACGAACGGCGGGCCATTCGGTCAGACACGCGTGTTGTCGTTCTATATGTTTGAAAAAGCACTCAGCGAATATGGTTTCCGAATGGGTTATGGTGCCGCCATTGCCGTTGTTTTGTTCCTGATCATGCTCGTGTTCATCGCCTACTTCTTGTGGTCGATGTGGACTGAAGAGAAAGGGCGCTGATATGTTTCCCACCCCTATTGAAAAAATGGACCGTTCTCATCAGCTGACCTATCAGTCGTTGTTGCCTGTCGCATTGATCCTATGGTTGCTGCCACTGATTGCGGTCGCCGTTTTTTCCGTCAAGCCCGCGTCTGATTTTACCCAAGGCAACTACTGGGGCATGCCAGGCTCGTTCGAGATGGTGAACAATTACAGCCAAGTCTTTTTCAACTCAGACATGCCGCGCTACATGTTAAACTCTGTACTAATTGCGATCCCCACAGTCATAGGGGCGGTGGCGTTGTCTTGCCTAGCTGGGTTCGCTTTGGGAATCTACAACTTCAAATCGAACATTTGGATTTTCTTCATGTTCGTCGCCGGTAACTTTGTACCGTTCCAAATCCTGATGGTCCCGGTCCGAGACCTGACACTTGGCATGGGGCTGTATAATACTAAGACAGGGTTAGTGCTGTTTCACATCGCTTTTCAAACCGGTTTTTGCACCCTGTTCATGCGCAACTTTATTCGAACGCTGCCGGTCGAGTTGATCGAAGCGGCGCGCGTTGAGGGTGTCGCAGAATGGCGCATCTTCTGGTACGTTGTGATCCCACTGATGAAGCCCGCGATTGCTGCCCTGTCAGTGCTAATCTTTACGTTCATTTGGAACGACTACTTCTGGGCCGTTGTCTTGACCCAAGGGCCCGAAAGCCAACCTGTAACTGCGGGGATCACCAGCTTTAACGCGCAATACCGGGCGGCTTACCACCTGATGAGCGCCGGATCCATCGTGGCAGCACTGCCTCCAGTGCTGATGTTCTTTGCGATGCAAAAGCACTTTATTGCTGGCCTGACCTTGGGGGCCGTAAAATGACACAAAGCTGGCGGCTAGATGATGCCCGCCAGACGATTGTGCTGGGGGCCCAAGAAGGACGTTTGGCTGAGGTCGTATATTGGGGACCTCGCCTGTCTGACGACGAAAACCTGACGACACTCGTGCGTGCAGGTAAGATCGATGTGACAGGCGGTATGCTGGACGAAAACCCGGACCTGTCGATTTGTCCCGAGGCAACGCGCAGCTTTCCTGGTCAACCCGGCATGGTGATCCACGATACGACAGGAGCGCCGATTTTGCCGCGCTTTCAATTTGCCAAAGCCGATGAGGCTGAGGGTAGCCTCGTGCTGCATTATACAGACGTTGCCAACGGGCTTCGCTATATCGCGCATTTCGCGTTGGATCCTCAAACGCATATGAATGTTACCAAAGCAGTGTTGGAGGCCGACGCTGCAGTGCACCTGCATTGGCTTGCGGCACCTGTACTCCCCGGCCCCCAACTAAGCGACGAGATCATCGATTTTTCTGGCCGCTGGTGCGGCGAATTTCAGATGAACCGCACTGCATGGAGTGCGGGCATCAGGTCGCGCGAAAACCGAACTGGCCGGACCGGGCATGAACATTTCCCCGGCCTGTTGGTTCCCTGTCGCGGTGCTGGCAATACGCATGGCCATGTATACGGATTTCACTACGGCTGGTCCGGTGGGCACAAGATGATCGCTGAGGAACTACCCGATGGCCGACGCCAAATTCAGTTTGGTCACGCCAGTCAGATAGAACACGCAACGCACAAAAGGTTTGAAACTTCGCCCCTTTATGCAGTGTTTTCTGACAGTGGCATCAACGGCTGCGCAGTCTCATTCCAGCGCCATCTGCGAGATAAGATCGTCAGCTGGCCCGATCCCGCGCGCCCGCGGCCGGTGCATTACAACTCTTGGGAAGCAGTCTATTTCGATCACGACCTGACCGTACTTCAAGACCTTGCCACCCGTGCCTCTGATCTAGGCGCTGAGCGTTTCGTGTTGGATGATGGCTGGTTTGGCAATCGCGACAATGACGAGCAATCTTTGGCAGATTGGGTGGTTGATCCGCGCAAGTATCCGCAAGGGCTGAACCCGTTAATCGCGCATGTAAACGATCTGGGTATGTCCTTTGGCATCTGGTTTGAGCCAGAGATGATCAACCCAGATTCAGAGATTTATCGCGCCCATCCTGACTGGGCGACAGGGGCTGATGATCAGATTTTGGGTCGCCAGCAAAAAGTACTGGATATGGCCAATCCCGAAGTGCGCGATTACCTGTTTGAACGCATTAGTGACGTGCTGCAAAACCACGCGATTGACTATATCAAATGGGACCATAATCGAGTGCTCCCCTTGCCGGATGCGGCTCAAACCCGCGGATCCTATGCGTTACTTGATAAGGTGCGGATGGCCTTCCCTAAAGTTGAGATTGAAAGCTGTGCGTCGGGCGGTGGGCGGATTGACTTTGGCATTCTCAGCCGCACGCACCGTGTCTGGCTTTCTGATAGCAACGACGCGTTGGAGCGTTTGCAAATGCAGCACAACGCGGCGATTTTCCTTCCGATGGTTGTGATCGGCAGTCATGTCGGCCCACGTCAATGTCACACCTCGGGCCGCACGCTTGATTTACATTTTCGCGCTTGGGTCGCCGCACAACGGCATATGGGTTTTGAAATGGACCCGCGCGAGCTATCAAAAGAAGAAACGCGCGTTTTGACCGAGGTCACAACATGGTGGAAACACAACCGCGCTTGGATGGAACGTGCCGATATTCTGCGCCTCGACAGCCCAGATCCGGCGGTTGTCGCGGAACAGCAACAAGCGCAAGATGACAGCCAGTTTGTGGTCTTTGCTGGCAAGGCGCGCACGTCTCCGCAGATTTCGCCGCGGCCCTTGCAACTGACCCGCTTGCAGCCAGACGCAATGTACCGCATCAACCTAATTAACCGGATCGCCGCGCCTAATTTGTCGCGCGGCAATCCCCTGCTAAAGACCAAAGAGATGGACGTCACTGGCGGCTATCTAATGAACCATGGGCTGACCCTGCCCTGGTCTTTTCCAGAGACAATGTGGGTGATTGAAGGAACTCGGCTATGACTGAAAAACCCCGCCGCAATCGCGCTTGGTATGGCAAGAATGACAAGGACGGTTTTATTCACCGCTCGTGGATGAAAAACCAAGGGTTCCCTGATCATGCCTTTGATGGACGTCCCGTGATTGGCATCTGCAACACATGGTCGGAACTCACGCCTTGTAACTCTGGCCTGCGCGATCTGGCCGAAGGCGTAAAACGCGGCGTCTGGGAAGCAGGTGGCTTCCCAGTTGAATTCCCTGTGATGAGCCTCGGTGAAACGCAGATGAAACCGACTGCGATGTTGTTTCGCAATCTGTTGGCGATGGACGTCGAAGAGAGCATTCGTGCCTACGGTATCGACGGCGTTGTCCTGTTGGGCGGGTGTGACAAGACCACGCCCGGTCAGTTGATGGGGGCAGCTTCAGTCGATCTGCCAAGCATCGTGGTGTCTTCCGGGCCGATGCTGAATGGCAAGTGGCAAGGTCAGGATATCGGGTCCGGTACCGACGTTTGGAAATTCTCCGAGGCAGTCCGCGCAGGTGAGATGACCTTGCAGGATTTCATGGCCGCAGAGTCCGGCATGTCGAGAAGCAAAGGTGTTTGCATGACGATGGGCACTGCATCGACCATGGCGTCGATTGTGGAAGCAATGGGGATGTCGCTGCCAACAAATGCCGCCCTACCTGCAGTTGACGCGCGGCGCATGGCGCTGGCCCATGTGACCGGTAAGCGCATTGTTGAGATGGTCGAGGAAGATTTGAAGCCATCGGATATCATGACGCGCGAGAGCTTTGAAAATGCGATCCTTGCGAATGCTGCAGTCGGCGGTTCGACCAATGCAGTTGTGCATTTGCTGGCGTTGGCAGGGCGCGTCGGAATTGATCTAACTCTTAATGATTTCGAAATCGGCAACAACGTACCGCTGCTCGTAAACTGCATGCCGTCGGGCAAATATCTGATGGAAGACTTCTGTTATGCGGGCGGAATGCCGGTCATCCTGTCAGAGTTGGCGCATCTGATGCGGCCTGCAAAAACCGTCTTGGGTGGCGATATCTCTGCCTACGGCAAGGGTGCGGAATGTTGGAACCGCGATGTGATTCATGCATTTGATGCGCCTTTGAAACCCGCCGCCGGTTTGCGTGTCTTGCGTGGTAATTTGGCTCCGCGCGGGGCCATCGTAAAACCCTCTGCTGCTACCGAAGCATTGTTGGAGCATGAAGCCGAGGCGTTTGTTTTTGAAACCATCGAGGATCTAAAAGCCAATATCGACCGTGAAGATTTGCCAGTGACCGCCGACACTATTCTGGTGCTCAAGGGCTGCGGCCCAAAGGGGTATCCCGGCATGCCTGAGGTCGGAAATATGCCAATCCCCGGCAAGCTGGTTAAGCAAGGCGTGCGCGATATGGTGCGGGTTTCCGATGCGCGGATGTCGGGCACTGCTTATGGCACGGTGATCTTGCATGTATCGCCCGAGGCGCAGGACGGCGGCACACTTGCCTTGGTAAAAACAGGAGACCGCATCCGTATTTCGGCAAGTGAAGGTTTGCTGGAGTTGCTGGTGGATGAGGCTGAGCTTGAAGTACGCCGCGCTGCGTGGGAGCCCGACCCACCCCATTACACACGCGGTTACGCAAAGATGTATGTGGATCATGTCTTGCAGGCCGATCAGGGCGCTGACCTTGACTTCTTGGTAGGTAAAGACACCCGCCCGGTCACGCGGGAGAGCCACTGATGGATATGAACTGTAGCTTTTCGGACCTCAAAGGTGCGAGCGTATTTATCACCGGTGGCGGCTCTGGCATTGGTGCGTTTTTGACCGAAGGATTCTTGATGCAAGGGGCAAAGGTCGCCTTTGTCCAACGCTCAGACTCAACTGCATTTTGTGACGAGATGGAAGCCAAGCATGGCAACCGTCCTGTGTTCATTGCTTGCGACATAACTGACATGAACGCGTTGAAAGCGGCCATTGGACAGGCAGCAGAGGCGCACGGCCCGGTCACTGTTCTTGTCAACAATGCTGCCAACGATCAGCGTCACGAAACATTATCGACCACCGAAGAGTTCTGGGATTGGTCACAGGCGATCAACCTCAAGGCCTATTTCTTTGCCTGTCAGGCTGTGATCGATGACATGCGTCAAAGCGGTGGTGGCGCTATCATCAACTTTTCCTCGGTCAGCTATATGATGGGGAACGCCGGCTATCCGTCTTACACGACAGCCAATGCCGGGATCACTGGCATGACACGTTCGCTTGCGCGCGAGTTTGGACCAGACCGCATCCGGGTGAACGCTTTGGCACCGGGATGGGTGTTGACGGATAGGCAAAAGGAAAAATGGGCGACGCCTGAGGGACTCACTGCACATTTGGAGCGGCAGTGCCTCAAGGACATGCTCAGCCCAGAAGACATCGTCGGAACAACTCTCTTTATGGCATCTTCGGCCAGCAAGATGATGACGGGTCAGGTCATGGTCGTTGACGGCGGTGTGGTGACCACCGGATGAGTGCTGAATGGATTGCCGTTGATTGGGGCACCACCCATCTACGTGCCTGGATTTTTGAGGGTGAGAACACGCCAGCGCATAGCTTGTCCTCAACAGATGGCATGGGTTCGCTGGATCACGATGGATTTGAACCAGCGCTCTTGAAGCTGATCAGCCCGCATTTGGGTGATGCGCCAACGCCCGTGATCTGCTGTGGCATGGTCGGTGCCCGGCAAGGATGGATCGAGGCTCCTTATGCAAAGGTCCCCGGCTCGCCCCCCAATGCACGCGGCGCAGCCCGTCTTGTGGCGCAAGATCCGCGGCTTGATGTTCGCATTCTTCCTGGCATGTCGCAGGCCAAGCCCGCTGATGTCATGCGCGGTGAAGAAACCCAAATCGCAGGTTACCTTGCAGCGCACCCTAACTTCGATGGTGTACTTTGCTTGCCTGGCACCCATTCAAAATGGGCACATATCAGCGCGGGCGAAGTTGTGAGCTTTCGCACTTTTATGACCGGCGAGATGTTTGCGCTTTTGTCGAAAAACTCCGTTCTGCGGCATGGGATGGCGGGCGACGGTTGGGACGATGCCGCATTCAGTGCGGCTGTCGATGATATGATCTCGCGGCCCCAATCGCTGGGGTCTGATCTCTTCTCACTGCGCGCTGAGGGTTTGTTGAATGGGTTGTCCTCAGATTCAGCTCGAGCGCGCCTGTCAGGGTTGCTGATCGGCTTGGAGCTGGCCGCTGCTCGCCCCTATTGGCTGGGGCAAGCTGTGGCTTTGATCGGGAATGACACGCTCGCCAGTCGCTATGCCGCCGCCCTTGCAGGCCAAGGTGTGGTCGCCCAAATGTTGGACGCTGACGCGATGACCCTTGCGGGCCTATGCAGCGCCCATAAGACACTCAAGGAGATATAACTGATGAGCCGCCCTCTGATTGCAATCCTGCGGGGTATCACCCCAGACGAAGTCGAAAATATCGGAGCCGAACTGGTTTCCTGCGGTATCACCCGGATTGAAGTGCCGCTAAATTCACCGGACGCTGTTACCTCAATTGGCCGGCTTGCGCAGAGGCTCAAGGGACAGGCGCTGGTTGGTGCAGGTACTGTGTTAAGCGTTGAACAGGTGGCCGCGGTCGCAGCTGCCGGTGGTGCGTTGATTGTATCGCCAGATTGCAATCCAGAGATTATTGCTGCGACCAAGGCCGCAGGCATGCAATCTTTTCCCGGCGTAATGACCCCAACGGAGGCGTTTACCGCCCTGCGCCACGGCGCAGATGGGTTGAAGTTTTTCCCTGGCAATTTGATCGGCCCGGCTGGGCTTCAGGCGCTCAAAGCAGTGCTTCCGCCCGAGGTCGAAACCTATGCTGTAGGTGGCGCGGCACCTGATACGTTCCAAAAGTGGATCGACGCGGGGGCCACAGGCTTTGGCATCGGCAGTGGGCTTTATAAGCCGGGATTTTCCGTCGAAGAAGTCAGTCGCCGTGCAGGCGCTATCGTTGCGGCTTATGACGCCCTTACAGGCACAGCATGACAGCTACGATCTTTAATTCCACGCCGTGCAAACTTGGGGAAGGGCCACTGTGGCATCCCTTGCGAAATGAGCTCTTTTGGTTCGATATTTTGGGTAAACGGCTGCACAGCAATGAAAAGGTTTGGCAGTTCAACGAGCATGTTTCCGCAGCAGGTTGGCTGGATAAAGACACGCTATTAATCGCGTCAGAAAGCAAGTTGTTTCAGTTTGATCTGGAAACCGCCGTGCAAACCGTCGTGAGTCCGTTTGAAGCAGATAAGCCCGGAAATCGATCCAACGATGGGCGCGCAGATCCTTTTGGGGGTTTCTGGGTTGGGACGATGGGAAAAAATTCTGAAGCAGGGGCTGGAGCTATTTACCGTTGGTACGGTGGCACGCTTGAGCAGATGTTTGATGGGATTACGATTTCAAACTCTATCTGCTTTGCGCCAGATCGCAGCACTGCGTATTTCAGCGATACGGTCACGCGCCAGATCATGCGCCAAAGCTTAGATAGCGAAGGCTGGCCCAAAGAACGTCCTGAAGTTCTAATTGATCTAAACGACGAAGAGCTAAATCCCGACGGCGCTGTCGTTGATACAAAGGGGTGTCTTTGGGTCGCACAATGGGGTGCTGCGCGCGTTGCACAATACGCGCCAGACGGAACATTTATGAGCAGTATTGCAGTGCCCGGAAAACAAGCCAGCTGTCCTGCGTTTGGCGGTAAGGATCTGCGTACGCTTTATGTTACCACTGCTGCCATTGGATTGAATGGACCGGCCGAAGGACTGACCTACAGCCAAGAGGTTCCCTCCATTGGACAGGCCGAACACAGGGTCACGATATGAGCACACTAAAGCGCAGCCTTGGCACTTGTTATTATCCTGAGCACTGGCCCCGCGAAATCTGGGAAGACGACGCCGCGCGGATGGTCGCAGCCGGCCTGACATGGGTGCGGATTGGCGAGTTCGCGTGGTCGCGGCTGGAACCTCGCGCTGGGGACTACCAGTTTGAATGGCTAGACGACGCAATTGCCGTGTTGGGCAATGCGGGTTTGAAGGTTGTTCTTGGTACGCCCACCGCGACCCCGCCGCGCTGGGTCTTGGACAAGCACCCCGATATGCTCGCCGTCGATGCCCAAGGGAACCAGCGTGGCTTCGGCTCACGCCGGCATTACTGCTTTAGCCACTCCGGTTTTCGCGATGAAGCAGCGCAGATTGTTGGCAAATTGGCAAAGAGATATGGCAACAACCCCCACGTAGCAGCATGGCAAACAGACAATGAATACAGCTGCCATGACACCACTCTGTCGTATAGCGATGCTTCTCGTGAGGCCTTTCAAGGTTGGCTTCGCGCGCGCTATCCGGGGCAAGGAAATAACGGTGATATCGATGCGTTGAACACGGCGTGGGGTAACGTGTTTTGGGCAATGGATTACGATGATTTCGGCCAAATCGGCCTCCCCAACCTCACCGTTACAGAGCCTAATCCAGCACATGCCTTGGCCTTTCGGCAATTTAGCTCTGATCAAGTCGTAGCATTCAATCGGATGCAGGTTGATATCATTCGCGACCATTCTGACATGCCGATCACCCATAACTACATGGGCCGAACCACTGATTTTGATCACTTCGCCGTTGGAGCAGACCTCGATTTCGCCAGTTGGGACAGCTACCCGCTTGGCTTTTTGGAAGACCGAGTAGGCGCATCGCCTGAGCAGCAAAAGAAATACGCGCGCCAAGGTGATCCAGATTTTCAAGCCTTTCATCATGACCTGTACCGCGCCGTTGGGCATGGACGTTGGTGGGTCATTGAGCAGCAACCCGGCCCGGTCAATTGGGCACCCTATAATCCAGCGCCATTGCCCGGCATGGTGCGTCTATGGACTTGGGAAGCCTTTGCGCATGGGGCAGAGGCCGTTTGCTATTTCCGCTGGCGCCAAGCCCCCTTTGCTCAAGAGCAGTTGCACGCCGGGCTATTGCGACCTGACAGCGCAGACGCCCCTGCACTTGCCGAAGCCCGGCAGGTTGCAGATGAGATTGCAGATGCGCCCGATGTCGCACCCGGGCAAGCTCCCGTTGCGTTGATCTTTGACTACCGTGCGGATTTTGCTTGGACGGTACAGCCTCACGGTGAGGGGCTCAGCTATTTTGGGCTAACCTTTGATTTCTACCGAGCGCTGCGCAGCCTTGGCCTTTCGGTTGATATTCTGCCTGCGGAAACGACCGATTTTAGCGGCTACAAACTGGTGCTTGCCCCCGGTCTGATGGAAATGAGCAGCGGATTGAAAAACGCGTTGGCGGCCAGCGATGCTGCTTGTGTTCTTGGCCCACGCAGTGGAGCGCGAGGGCCCGATATGCTCATTCCAGTCCCGCTGCCGCCAGCCATTTCCGGTTTGGATGTGACAGTCTCATTCGTTGAAAGCCTGCGGCCAGACAGCCCGATATCACTGCAGAACGGTGGTAATTTCATCGGCTACCGGGAACATATTGAGGGCAATGCTGAGGTGATAGAACAGGACGAAAATGGCGCGCCTGCTCTCATGCGCGAAGGGAATTTGCACTACCTTGCAGGCTGGCCTGATCACGCGGCGGCGCGGCGTATATTCGGCGCGCTCTGCACGCAAGCTGGCCTCAAGATTCATGATTTGCCGTCGGGTGTGCGTTGTCGTGACACTGGCTCAGAGCGGTTTTGGTTCAACTATGATACAACGTCTCACAAGATTGGAGGCGTAACATTGCCACCCATCTCGGTCCTACGCGAAACCCTCTAAATCGTTCCAAGCAGAATACAAACCACAACCGCATGGTGACTTTGAGCAGCCTGTTGAGGCGATAGACTCAGGGCCGTCTAACTTATCCCTGCGAGAACGGCGCGAAGACCGGAAAGCAGGACGAAGCCGCCGTTGGATTGGGCCAACGACCCCAATAATCCGGTACCAGAACCTCACTCACTCTTTTCGAAGTGATTCAGCACCCAAGACTGTCAAAAAATGCTGCTTCCGGGTCGTATAGCCGAAAGTAGGTGAACCAATCCTGCCATTCTTCCGTCTGTATCCAATTGCTTTTCATGCCTTCGGGAGCCTCTGGGCCGATGTAGAGCGTAGTGGTTCCGTCCGAATTCGTGACAATCTCGTTGGATGAATTGACTCCCGCGTTGCGTTGCGAGTTCTGGATAATTGTCCGCTTGTGACTATTGTAAACCGTAAGTGCCCAGAATTGACTGGCGGGCACATCAGCAGGGACTTTCTACGTAGGGGTGCTCACGCCGTCAAAGCCGTGCCCATTAGCATCTTCGTACTGACCGAGACAAACGGACCCACGTCCCGGTGCATCCAGCTTCACTGCATAAGTGGACCCAATCGCTTCGTGGAACCAAGACGCGCGTTCGAAGAGCTCACCATACGTCGTTTGAATTTGATCAGGCGAATTGATCAGAGCCACATACCAACGCCGGCCTTCGTAAAAACCCGCGTCTTCAAATCGCGTTTTGAAGGTATTATTTATCGCCATGAGGTAACCAACCCGCTCCGCTTTGATCAGGAGCTCTTCTTGTTTGGCCGTGGGCGCGAACGGTTTACCTTTTTCGATACCAAGATTCTTAAGAATGGCGTGAAAGAACACGTCGCGATCCTGCATCTTTTCGCGTTGGACGATTGTGTTCAGGTTCTCCCAAAACGCCATGCCATATAGCTGCGCTTGCATGAATACGTCATTGGATTTCCCCAGTTTTTCGCGTTGTGCAAGTTCTGGCTTCAGGAACGGGTAAGAGTCGAATTCCGCATTTATTCTTTCGTGGTCCTTGCCAGGTGGAGTCAGATTACGGGTACCCAACCACACTACGTTGGTGGGAGAATGTACAACTTTATAGGAGCCATCATGCGCCGGGACCTTTTGCTGCGAGCCGACGATCAGCAGCTTGAGGCCCTCACCTTTGTCGCCGCCTGTCACTCTGGTGTCGAGGATTGGCCGCTACCACTGATCCCCTACATATCCGGCGGTTGCGCCGGCCGGAATAACCCAGACAGCCGGGCCGTGCACATTCGTATCTACGAATGAAATCACATAAGTTACCCGCGTATTCGGAGTTAGAATTCCGGACGCTTCATCATAACCATGATAAAGTGAAATCTGACCGTCCAGACTGGGATGCGCTCCCATGTCTATGTTCGCGTTTTCCCAACCTTTGAGGTCCATGGCAGGCATCGACCATAGATAGGTGTAGCACCCCGCCGTAATAGTCCATCGCCTCGAAGAGTTTCTCAAATGACTCCGGTTGGAATGCCGTTGATCATTTCGACCCCGTAACACCGTAGGTTTCGCGTTCCAAATTCTGTGCCATTGCCACGTTTGAAATCAGCACTGCAGATAGAACCATAAGAAATTCCATAGCGTCCCCCCATAGCAGAAAACCCGTAAACACGAACATGAAGTCGCGTCACACCAGTGTGTGCCAACTTATGTGGTGAAGATTAGCGCTCTGTCTTCATTTGAAAAACACACCAAGCATTACAGCTATTTCTTTTCTGCATTTGCTGCTTCTTCAACCAGCTGCTGTTGAACCGCACCGCTTGCCGCCCCTTGGATGGTAGCACGCTGTTCCACATTCAGATCATCGTGATCTTCCATGCCCGGTATGGCGACCCGTACTTCGCGACGTGCGAATTCGATCCCATTTGCCTCGAACTCTTTGCGCACACGGTTGTAGATTTCCTTGCGGATGGTGAACTGCGTACCCGGCTTCGCCATGAACTTGCCGCGCATAACGATACCAACATCATCGAACTGGAATACGCCCTGGCTTTTGAACGGCTCTAGGAAATCTTCCTTGAAGAGCGGGTCTTCCAGCATCTCAGCGCCGATCTTCTTAAAGATCTTTTTGACCTTGTTCGGATCGGTATCAAACGGAACCGTGAACATCAGTTTCATGATGACCCAGTCACGGCTAAAGTTCGTGACCTTTTCGATACCACCATAAGGAATGGTGTGCACATTGCCGCGGTGATGGCGCATTTGCATCGACCGGATAGAGATCTTTTCGACCGCACCCATCGTTCCGCCAACGTCGATGTATTCGCCGATACGAAAAGCGTCATCGATCAAGAAGAATACTCCAGACACGATGTCCGTCACCAGTTTTTGTGCACCGAAACCAATTGCCAATCCGAGGATACCAGCACCTGCCAAAAGCGGCGTGGTGTCGATGCCAAGGCTCCCTATGGCCAACAAGCCAAAGATCGTGCCAATGGCCATCTGCGCTGCAATCAGCACCATCGGCAACACAGTCGCAAGCCGCGATCCGCCCGCGCCGCCGCCATCGCCACCAGCCTGATCCGACGTCACACCAACCGACTGCTCGCGCGCTAGTCGTCTGTTAACCCAGAGCGACATCATTTCATAAACGATGTAGCCAACCGCACAGATAACAAGGAACTCGATCAGATTGCCGGCAAATTGCGCGCCCACACCTGACGAGCCAATATTGGCAAGGTCGATATTCCACGTCCCCGCTATGATCAGCACAATCAAGCCAAATGCCAGAACTCGGCCGATCCGGATCATACTGCGCTTGTTCGATTTATAGGCCTGTTCTGCGATCGGACCATCGCCAATCATCGGAGGTTGCAGATGCTTCACAAGACCGCGGTTTGCGGTGTCGATCAAAGGAGCGCTGAGCAACCAGAACATCGTGGTGTAATGCGGCGCATTCAAAAGCATGAAGCCTTGGCCTTTGCCTATAATGATGTTGGTTACGGCCCATACAGCGACTGACACCGCAATCATGAAATGGGGATAGTAGCGCGCCATCTGCTCGTCGAAATCTGTGCTGTCTGGGTCGTTTCCGCGCATCATCTGCGTAAGACCATCGCGCGCTGTCCACGCAATCACGATGACATAAAGGAACAACGCATAGGTAAGCCAAAGGCCGAGACTGGTCTCTCCGAGAGCAATTCCAAATCGCACGTTAAAGCCAACGATAAAGAGTGGGAAACCTCCGAGCAGCGTTAGCCCGATCACATTACGATGAAGGTATTTAGCCCAGTGATCACTGACGCTCAGCAAGCGAAACTGCGGTTTTTCAGGCGCAAGTACAAACCGTGACAGTGCCGCGACAATACGTGGGAATAAGACCAGATATTTTACGGCAGGTGCGGCGACTGCCGCCTGTTCGGCCGTCAAGAATGATGCCCCAATCGCTCGGATAACAGTATAGAAAATTATGATCCCAAGGATTTCACGCCACAATCTGAGAGCCAGAAATTTCAAAGTCCCCAAAAGAGTATCGGATTCCGGAGCGGTCGGCGACTTGCGCCAGCGTTGAAAGAGTTGGGTCAACAACCGTTCAGCGCCATATCCTACAACCATCGCGGCGGCCACAATGGCGAACATACTCAGCATGCCATTGAGACCAAAAGCAGTTGCGAAGTTAGAGAAGGCTTCAATCTGTCGGCTCACTAGGTTCGGCAAACTCGTAATTGCATTAAGACCTGGCGTGTAGAAAGCCGTCCAGGTGTCGGAAATCACGTCAATAATAGAAGGCGTCACAACCCTTACCTCGGCCTCAGCCTCGGCAACTGCGTCCAACCGACCAAGCAACATCAGTCGCACTTGCTCTTCTGACATCAGGGATACCATCTCCCGCACGGTTTCCGGTGTCAAAGGAGTGGGCAAATCAGGCACGGTGGTTCCAACCTGAGCCCCGCCTTCGCTTCCAAGCATCACCTGCGCTGTTGCGCCGACTGTTGTGCAAAACAACAATGACAGTGTGGCTAAGAGCAGCGTGACGCGATTTCGCATTTTTATTTCCTGTATGAATTGGAAGGGCAAAGAACTTCCTCTTTGTTTTCTACCCTTTTTTTCGAATATATTTCAACTGATCTGTGTGATTTGCATTTTGAATTTAGCGCCTTAGGCACTGTTTCTGGTCTAGACTTGCTTCTCCTCTTTTTTGCAAAAGCGCGTTATTGCGCTCACTTCAACTCTTCAGTGACTTCGCCCCCCGCACTAATTGTTAATTATGGTACGCCCCACGCGCCTGATCGTACGCATCAACTGCACTCATCCGGGATGTAAAATCACTGTTCTTCGCAATGGTCACCCTTTTACGAACCCGAGTAACGCAAAGTGACGGATAAGGTGATGTCTATGGCAGGGACCCATGGCCCATCATACTCGATTAGGGAGCTTCGGCTTGTTTCAGCAACGTTCCGAGCCTAGATAACATGGCATGAAAAGTGACCCTTATTATGTAACCACCGCTGCTCTTTCTGAGCTGGGAGGACAGCGCGTTTGGTCGTTGATGGTCACGCTTTTTGGCGACCTCGCGCAAGCGCCTGGCGATTCAATTGACGGGCCCGTTCTGTCAGCAATCATGGCCGCAATGGATATTCGACCCGAAGCGGTGCGTGTTGCCCTGCACCGGCTGCGCAAGGATGGTTGGATCACATCGAACAAGACCGGGAGAACGAGCCGTCACAGCCTGACACCCTCTGGCCGCGCGCAGACCGTTGCAGCCAGCAAGCGCATCTATGCTGATCCGAGCGCGCAAGATGAAAACTGGCAGGTCGTCCTTTTGGAAGACGCTACAAGTTTTAGCCGTGCAGAAATGCTGCAACACGGTTTCGCGCCTCTTATGCCACGAACATATATCGGGTCTGCACATGCGCAGACCCTCAAAGGCATGGTGACCCTTCCCGGCGGCGAAGTGACAGATTGGTTGCGCGCGCAGCTGGAACCTACTCAGCAGTCACAAGACTATGCCGAGCTGCTGCAGATTCTGGCGCAAGCGCAAAGCGCCCTGCCTGATCAAACAAATTTCAGCGCCTGCCAAATTGCAGTATTGCGGTGCCTGATCGTGCACAATTGGCGTCGCATCATACTGAAACACCCCGATTTGCCGCGCGCCCTTTTCCCCAGCGATTGGGCGGGTCACAGTTGTCACGCAAGCGTCGATGCGCTTTTGAATCGTTACCCTCGCCCTGCGTTAACCGATATCCTTGAGCCCTGAGCAAGCGTACTTTCCCTACCCACTGCCCCACGATATAGAGAAAACCATGACCAATCGCCTCTACCAAAATGACCTACCCGACGGCCTTGACCTGGGCCCTATCGTCGCCATCGACTGTGAAACGATGGGGCTACGTCCGCATCGCGACCGGCTGTGTGTCGTGCAACTGTCTGGCGGGGACGGCAACGCCCACCTGATCCAGATCGCGAAGGGCCAAACTGCCGCTCCAAACCTCTGCGCACTGCTGGCAAACAAAGACGTACTCAAACTTTTCCACTTTGGTAGATTTGATATTGCCGCAATGGAAAACACGTTCGGTACTGTGGCGACGCCCGTCTATTGCACAAAAATTGCCAGTCGCTTGGTGCGCACTTATACTGACCGTCATGGGTTGGCCAAATTGTTGCAGGAACTTCTGAGCGTCGATATCTCCAAACAGCAACAGTCCAGTGATTGGGGTGCCGACAAGCTTACCACTGCACAGATCGACTACGCAGCCTCCGATGTTTTGTACCTGCATGGATTGCGCAAAGCGCTAAATGTCATGTTGTTGCGAGAAGGACGGATGGAAATGGCACAGGCCTGCTTTGATTTTTTACCGATGCGCGCACATCTTGATCTGGAAGGGTGGCCCGAGACGGACATCTTTGCCCACGCATGAGTACACCTTTTCTAGATACCGCCCGGCGCGTCATCCGGACTGAAGCCACCGCGCTTAACACATTAGCAGATATGCTCGATGACAGCTTTCGGGCGGGTATCGATTTGCTGAACGGTGCTAAAGGCCGAGTCATCGTGACAGGCATCGGCAAGTCAGGCCACATCGCCAACAAGATCGCAGCGACCCTTGCAAGCACCGGGACACCTGCCCAATTCGTGCATCCCGCCGAAGCCAGCCATGGCGATTTAGGCATGATCACTGCAGCTGATGTAGTGCTTGCGATCTCGAATTCTGGCGAAGCACCTGAGCTGGCAAACCTCATCGCATATTCCCGCCGTTTCGACATCCCATTGGTCGGCATAACCAGCCGTGCGGACAGCAGCTTGGGCAATCAATGCGATGTCGTCTTGTTGCTGCCGCGTCTCGAAGAAGCCTGTGGCACCGGCATCGTACCCACAACATCGACCACTATGACCCTAGCGATGGGGGATGCACTCGCAGTCGCGCTCATGGAAAACCGCGCCTTTTCAGCAGAGCATTTCCGGGCTTTCCATCCAGGAGGAAAATTGGGTGCACAGCTTAGTCTTGTGTCCGATTTGATGCACAGCGGCGACTCGATGCCTCTGATAGACATGAACGCGCCCATGTCCGACGTATTGACCGAGCTGGGCGACAAGGCGTTTGGCGTTGTTATTGTGATTAATGATGCAGGACAAACCCAAGGGATCATCACCGTGGGCGACCTAAGCCGCAATATGGAAGGGCTTTTGTCACTCAAGGCCTGCGATGTCATGACCAAGGACCCGATCGTAATCTCGCCTAGCGATCTAGCCGAGAAGGCTGTTGGCATCATGAATACGCGCAAGATCACCTGCCTGCTCGTCGCTGACCCAGCGCACCCTCAAAAACCCGCAGGTCTGTTGCACATCCATGACTGCTTGCGCGTCGGGCTGAGTTAGAAAGCCATGCGCCCGGATAGCCATACGAGAACGGTTACTTGGTTGAAGGTGGCGTTCCCACTGGCAGCACTGGGGATTCTTTCAACGCTCTTTTTACTGTCACGCACCATCGACACGGAAAGCGCTATCCCCTTTGCTGACAAAGAAATTCAGGAGAGACTGCGCGACCAGCAAGTCACCGCTCCATTTTTCTCAGGCAGCACAGCAGACGGTGATCAACTGTCCTTTTCGGCCGTCAAATTGACCACACCCAGCGGCCAGCTTGGCGCGAATGAAGCCGAAGGCGTCCTTGCGCGAATTGAGACCGCCGACGGTAACCGCATTAAAGTTCAAGCCAACATGGCGCGCTTTGACATAGCCGCTGACATGGCTGACTTGGAAGGCGACGTGGTGCTAGAAACTTCGTCCGGTTACCGAATGACAACCCGAACGTTGACGTCTCAAATGTCATCGTTCGAGATCAACGCCCCTGATGCCGTCCACGCGGTGGGGCCTTTAGGTGTCCTCGATGCAGGCTCAATGACGATAAAAACCCCACAAGCGGGTGAAAACGTTCAATTGATTTTCAATAACGGGGTGAAGCTGGTATATACCCCAAATTAAGTCGACGATCGGTTTGGAAAGTGACGCGCGTGAAGATTCTTCGAATTATATGTATACCACTTTTCGTGGTCCTGTCTTTTTCTGCCGTTTACGCTCAAGGCACAGGCGTTGCATTTGGGACGATACGGCAAGACACGAACCTTCCTGTCGAGGTGACATCAGACGATTTGTCCGTTGATCAGGCCACCGGAACAGCAATTTTCACAGGAAACGTCGTGATTGGACAGGGTGAAATGCGCCTGTCTGCGGCTCGTGTTTTGGTCATCTACAGGGCTGAGCAACAAGGCATCGCACGCCTCGAAGCTACGGGTGGTGTGACGCTAGTTTCTGGCCCTGATGCTGCAGAATCAGATCGTGCAGATTACAATATTGACGAAGGTACGATCGTGATGACCGGCAGTGTTTTGTTGGCCCAAGGCCCTAGCGCATTAAGCGCAGACAAGATGACCGTGCGCCTCTCAGACGGTACGGCGCGCATGTCGGGGCGGGTTAAAACCATCCTCCAGACGGGTCCTGAAAACTAATGGCCAACCCAACATTGACCGTAGCGACAGGCGGCGCGGGCCTGCGAATCGAACATTTGCGCAAGTCCTATCGCAAAAAGATCGTGATTCGCGACTTCACGATGGAATTGAATCGCGGCGAGGTCGTGGCCCTGCTTGGCCCCAACGGGTCGGGCAAAACAACGACATTTTATTCTGTAGCCGGGTTGGTCACCCCCGAAGGTGGCACTGTCACGATTGACGGCAAAGACGTCACTGCCTTGCCTATGTACCGCCGCGCGCAGCTTGGCATTGGGTACTTGCCACAAGAAATGAGCATTTTTCGAGGCCTCAGTGTGCAAGACAACATCGGTGCCGTGCTTGAGATCGTCGAGCCGGACCGCCGCAAGCGGCGCAAAAGACTCGAAGAACTCCTCAGCGAATTCTCAATCGAACACCTGCGCCGCGCGCCCGCGTTAGCCTTGTCAGGCGGCGAGCGTCGTCGCGTTGAAATCGCCCGCTGCCTTGCAGCGGACCCCAAATACCTGCTGTTGGATGAACCCTTCGCCGGTGTCGATCCAATCTCTGTTGGGGATATCCGGAATCTTGTCGCGGACCTCAAGAAACGTGGCATTGGCGTGCTGATTACTGACCATAATGTCCGCGAAACACTGGAAATAGTTGACCGCGCCTACATTCTTCACGAAGGGCGGGTCTTGATGTCTGGCACTCCTGAAGAAGTGGTGCGTAACGGCGATGTACGGCGGGTCTATCTGGGTGATAATTTCCGCATTTCCTGAGGGTTAACGTGAAATCCTTAACAGGTTCGTGTAATCAGCAGCATTGACTTTTGTAAAAGATTCGGCGTTTGATAGGACTATGGTAACCCCGTTGTTCCTGTCTGTTCTGCCTTCGACCGCACTTTGTGGCGTGGCTGCAGACAACCTGAAAACGGCTACCACTTTCCCGATCTGAACTGCATGCGCCTGTGATCAAAATCACAGGACAACTGCCGTTCGATCACACTAAAAAGGAGAAGATATGCGGTACCAAATCAGCGGCAAACAAATCGATATCGGCACAGCACTTCAAACGCATGTGAAAACCGAGCTTGGTGAGGCTGTCAAAAAATACGCTGAACGACCTACGGACGCTACAGTCGTCTTCTCAAAATCGGGACACGAATATGTCTGCGAAGCGACTGTGCACCTATCGACTGGCCTGACTGCCTCCGCTCGGGCACATGAAAACGAAATTTATGCAGCTTTTGATGGATGTTGCGAAAAAATGGAGAAGCAACTGCGCCGATACAAGCGTCGGTTGAAAGATCATCACAAAGATCGTGCCGAACCGGTTGAACTTTTCGGTGCCGCCTCCTATATCCTCGCCTCAGAAAGTGATTCCGAAGGACAGGAACCCGATACGCTCCAACCCATGATCATTGCCGAAATGCAGACCAAGATTGCAACCTTGTCTGTCGGCGAAGCGGTCATGCAAATGGAATTGTCAGGTACTCCCGTTGTGGTGTTTCGCAAGCAAGGTAATGAGGGGGTCAACGTCGTGTACCGTCGTGAAGACGGCAACATTGGCTGGATCGACCCCGCTTAACAAAAGGCGGCGCGCTCAAAGGGCGCGCCACAACATGGCGGACTGTATGAACTTTGAGAAACTACTCATCCCCAAAGCCGTAAAGGTTGTGACATCGGTCACGAGCAAAAAGCGGCTGTTGTCGGAACTCGGAGACTTCGCCCATGAAGTCTACGATATGCCTGCTGTCGCCGCCGTCGAGGCGCTGCTTGCACGCGAAGCGTTAGGGCCCACGGGTGTCGGACACGGTGTTGCGCTGCCACACGCCCGCATCAAAGAGCTTGATCATGTCGTTGGCCTGTTCGTGCTCCTTGACAAGCCCATTGATTTTGGCTCGGTTGATCGCCAACCTGTCGACATCGCATTTGCGCTCTTTGCGCCTGAAGAAGCCGGGGTAGAGCATCTCAAGGCGCTCGCACTCGTATCAAGGACCCTACGCGATACGGCCACTTGCGCGAAATTGCGCGCGAACCCCGAAGCCAGCACACTCTATACCATCCTTACCGAAGCCGAAGCGATGCAGGCCGCCTGATCAGGCCCAGCTACCAAATCCGAACATCATGTAGTCGCGTTGGTAAACCTGTCCGGTAAGCTTTTCTATTTCTTCGTCATAGACGTCATCAAGCAAGAACGCGGTGTTGGGCCCTGCCGACTCGGGCGCTGTTGTTTCAGGGTAGCCCAGCGTTTCGGCAAGCTGTGGCAGCGTGTCGGCGATTTCGCTCTCACGCAAGATAAGATCAGGCAGGGCAAAGTCTCCAAACCCCTGAACGGTTTGCGACTGAGTACACCACGATTGGTCAACCCGCACAGCCGTCTGGCCAGCAAGATTGCCCTTGAGAAAGCTCAGAAACGCTTTGAACGCAGTCCGGTGCGCCATAAGATCATAGCCTGCATCTTCCATCGTCGCCGGCAGGGGCATTTTGTACCTACGGATCAGGGTCTGTCGCAACTGCGCGTAGCCTCCCTTGCCCGTATTAAGAATGCGATGACAAAACGCCTCGTGCGCCCGAGAAACGGGGTGGCGCAGAACCGTAAAACTGCGATGGCCAACAGTGCGCCGCTTCCATCGCCGCAAATCCTTTTGCATCATGCGTGACAGCAAGTCCGTGGGCTGCACCCCATCCAAAGCAGCCAGCCATTGTCGTATCCCAGCCTGGGGCCCCGACGGGATTGGCATGAACAACAGCGGTGCCTTTGCTCCGGCTACGTAGCTTGGCACATTTGGGCCTCTTCGCGGCTCGAAATTCGGCGTGCGGTTGAGGTCAAAGCGATCCAATCGGGACAACATCTGTGTCATCTCAGCAAAGTTGCTGACCTTGTCTGAGATTGGGCTAGGGTTCTGCTTTTTAAGCTTCTTGTCCAGCTCCTCAAGCGTATCGTCCACACCGAGATATCGCGCGATACCATTCATCACCTCGACGCTTTGGAGATCTTCATAGGCCACATAAAACGCCGTCTGCCCGGAGACCTGTAAGCGGTGCATCAGCTCAAGCTGAAACGCTTGCAATGCAGCCAGATGTGCTTCGAATTCATCGCCGTTAAACTTGGCCTGCGCGGATTTATGCGCTTTGACATCTGTTAGCTTCCACTGCCCGGTTTCCTGCGCAATCTTCCAACTTACATAGCTCTCTACCGGGTTGCGGGTCAGAATGATCTTGGCGCAGCGCGGGTTCTCCAGCACCACGTCCAACACTCTCGGGTCATGGTCATGAAAGTAACGAAAACCGCTCATCTCAGGTGTTGCACAGATCGCTTCCAGTAAAACGGACGGCTGCGCATCACGACTCTTCTGATCGATACCCAGAATGGAATCCACATTTGGATAGCCAATGAAATGTGGATTGAACGCCTCGCCATGACAGGCGATGCCGTCAAAGGCATTCAAATTCGCTTCAAGGAAATTTGAACCTGTTCGCATCTCTGCAAATACGGCGAAACTGTCAAAGCGTGCGGTCATATTTTACTTCACCAGATAGGGTTTGCGCTGCTGCTTTGCGGTTGCTGTTGGGCCATGCTCAACCGGGAAATCTCCCATGAGATAGGGATGCATTCCTTGGTTTTTGAGGTTTTGTAAGAACTGCCCAAACCCATGCAGGTCCACCATCTTGGGTGCCTCAGCCAGCCGCCGTATGCGTGTTTGCCCGATCTCATCCAAAATCCCCTGCAACGGCTCCATCGGCGCTTCGATAAATTCCGCCATGGTCCATATGCGCACCCGTGCCTTTGTATAAGGAGAGCGCAAAACATCCATCTGATCGCTTTCAATCTTTTGTAGGTTAGCAGCCAGCTTGCGAATATCGGCGAAATCGCGGTTCGATCGGAAAAGCGGAATTGCCCAAGCACCTGTGATGACAGAAATTTGCGCGTGTGGATCTTTGGCGACGCGCCAGTTCGTATCTTGGGTATCGTCTGGCCCAAACTGAAAACACTGCCGCTCACCTCGTGTGTTCCAAATGAGATTGGTCAGAAAGGCGTTAGCGTTATAATCGCGCAACTCTGCACTGTCGCTCAATGCACCGTTCAGCGCGGTTTGGCCGTCGGCATAATGCACCCTATCAGCAGCAAAAAGATGCCCATGCACCCTCGCCGCAGTCGCTTTTGCCAACCACGGTTCGAAATTCTCAAAAAGTTCAGTAAAGCCCTGAAACATCGAATAAGGCGCGGCAGTAACGCCATTTTCCCAATCTTCATTAGGAAAGCGGCTCTGCATATAGAGACCTGGACGGCCCCGTGTCCGACGCTCAACCGCCTTCGAGAAAATACGGTCAATTTTACCTGGGTTTGGCTCCGTCTTTTTCATTGCCCCAGCAGCATCCGTCAAAAACGCTTCATAAAGCCGATCTGCGTAAGGCCAGATCTTGCGCGCTACGAAACAATCAGAACGGCGTAAGAGCTGCAGATGGTCATCATAGAAAATATGCGGTTTACCCTGAAAATCGAACTTCGACAGGGTCAAAGAGCGGCTTTCTACATTGATCGCATAGAGCCGCGACAGGGTCTGGAAATAGCTCTCATCGGGTATCCAGACGCGTTTGAAATATCGGTCATATTCGTCCCGATCAGGGTCTTGAAGAATTGCCGAAAGGGTCTGCCGGGTCAGGCACCACCACTGCGAACCCATGTGTGGGATAATGCCGTTAGGCATCTTGCGCCTAAAACCAAAGCGCCGCTGAAATTCAACAGTGCGGTCAAAAAGGAACCGCTGGCGCTTCCACGAAAAGGGGAAATGCATGGTGAACCGTTCCGCATCCAACCCCCCGACGGTCCAAGGAACATCCGCCGTTGTCGCACTTTCAATAAAGTCGGTTTGAGGTCGTGCAGCGAGATAATCGATCAGTTCTTGCACCGGGCGCAGCGGTAGGCATGATCCGGAAGCAAGATAGACATGGCGCACCTCAGCGAAGCTCGCCAGCACAAGTTCGGAGGCGACCTGCGAAGCAGCCACGATGCCCCACGTGCCCCACTCGCACCGGAAGCGTTTTGAAAACATCAGGTTTGGCACATCCGACAAAGCGCTGACAAAAGCGTCGTACGTACGCTTGGGCACTCCTTTGTCTACATGAATAACAACGGGACAAT
The DNA here is from genome assembly GCF_003352085.1 of Sulfitobacter sp. SK012. Taxonomy (NCBI): domain Bacteria; kingdom Pseudomonadati; phylum Pseudomonadota; class Alphaproteobacteria; order Rhodobacterales; family Roseobacteraceae; genus Sulfitobacter; species Sulfitobacter sp. SK012. The sequence continues at coordinate 145,751 of NZ_CP025804.1, read as the reverse complement.
CCGCTTGGGCCCAGTGGCGCGCAACCTGCTCCGCCCTCCCAAGTGCTGTGTGGACCAGCATCACGATCCCGACGCCCGCCGTCACGCCCAGTTGCCTTTCGACATCAGGCCAAGGATCTCAAGTTGGCGCCAGTTGATGTAACGCTCTGACCATTTGCACCACAGATGCGGATTGTCAGAGAGGCTTTGTGCATACGCTTTGTATTCTACAGAGCCTGCATAATGCTGACCGCGCTCAAGCTCTTCTTGTGCCTTGGCACCAAAGGTGTCGAGAAATTTGGTATGCAACAACACGCCCGACGCTTTTTCCCCGCCCCACTCGTCATAGACTTGGTTTAGACCGCGCGGCAAAAGCATATGGGTTGAACTAACGTACGCATAACGGCGATCCCACTTAACCAGCGGTACCTTATTGAGCGCCGGTGCTTTCTCCGGCTCATCAGGAAAGAAGACCCGGCTGCGAGGGCCGCCTTGGATCCACAGATTTGTAAAATTATGATTGCGCGAAATGGTATAGTTGCCGCTGTCAAACCACGATGCAATCTCAATCGGGTCTTGGCCCATCCGGTAGGGTTGCTCGTCCAACCGGCCTTTGGGGTACATATCAAGTAGCATTGCAGAGAACGATTTGATCGACGATGCATCTAACCAATCGGTCAACGCGCGCAAAGGCCGCGTGTCACAAAACGGATAGACCAGGAATTCGTCCGGATCGACTGTAAGCACCCAATGCCCGTGAGCGTGCTTCATCTGTAAATAGTTCAGCCAATCTACACCAAATCTTGAGCGCTTGTAGCTTGCGCGTGTACTCCAGACGGACACGTCAGGCTGATTTAGGAGATAGTCTAGCGATCCATCTTCACTGTCGTTATCCACGAAAAAGAAGTGACCGACGCCTTGCTTGCGGTAATAATCAAGAAAATAGGGGAGGCGGATTTTCTCATTCCGTTGGGTACAGAACAGCAGAATATCGTCGGGCCGGATTTGTCCGGTCCTGTTTGCAACGCTTTTCAGCTCTCGCTTTTTACGTAGCGCCCTAAGGCGCCACCGCTTGCGCTGAAGCCTTAGCCGATATGACTGCAAAGCTCCCAAGAACTACCCTTAACACCGCGGACATTCGCTCTTCTATGGCGGTTATCAGGTTAACCTTAACACGGTCTTGAAATGATCGTCCCATTTTGGGGCGTCAAACCTGATTTTTTCCCGCTTAGCGTGAGAACGTGTTGTCCAAGCCTCAATCGTACTTAACCACAGATAGCTGTCTGAAACCGTTGCGTAAACGGCTTTTTCGCCCAAAATCTCCCTAAAGGTCTCAATATCGTTGCAAAAAACCGGCGTACCTAACGTCAGTGCTTCAATCGCTGGTAGGCCAAAGCCTTCTGCATGGCTTGGAAACAACAAACCCTGTGCGCCAGCGACCAGTCTTGAGAGCGCCGCGTCACTAAGATCGTTGACCTCTTTTACCCGTGAAGTCGCGCTCAATCCATCAAGTTGGTCAAAAACTTCACGATTGTTCCAGCCTCGATTGCCGCATATCAACAAGAGTGGCGCAGCCGGCCCCATCTGCGCCCAAAGATCCAACAAGAAAGCATGGTTCTTGCGCGGCTCGATGGTGCCGACGGTGACAAAATAGGGCTCAGTTGGCGATAGCCCAGGCGGTAATTTTGAAGCGTCAGGCTCGGATATGGTTGTGCCTAAATGGGCGACAACCCCGTTGGGAACTGTGCCCCAGCTTTGCATGTGCGCCTCAGCGCGGCGTTTAGTATCGGCTGAATTATAGATGATCAAATCCGCGTGAGCTTGAGCCCTACGCAACTTTTCCTCAAACGGGCGGACGGTATTAGGGCGCTGAAACTGCGGGAAATCCAGCGGAATAGCATCATGGATCAGCACAGATATGTGCGCGCCTGAAACCGATTTTACGGCCCGAAAGACTCGATCTGTAAGGTTGCTATGCCCAACATTGAGATACGCAAACCCAGGTGGCAGATGGCGTTCGAGCAGTTTTGGTAAGCCCCAAGGAGCCACGCGACCAATTGCCAATCGTCGCGCAGAACTAAGCGCCTGCCGGACCTCAGTCGTCACATTTCGGTGCATCCCGGAGAGAATGCCTGTTGGCGGAAATGGCGACACGCCACGCAGCTGTTGAGCAAAAATTGTCAGAACAGCAGGGTCCAACAAAAGGTATCCTAGCGACGTCCGGATCAAACCAAAGACAGGTACAGGATCAGCAATCAGCGCCTTCAGATACGCAGCTTCAACCCGGTCCACCCCTGTTGGCAAATGGCCCGCCCGACGCAAACTGCGTGTAAGGTCCAAAAGCCGCGCAGGCGGCTCACTATTGATTGTAATGCCCTGTTTGATGCCATCTCCACGCGTCGGTGATCATTTGCCGCAATGTAGAACGCTCAGGCTTCCACCCAAGCTCAGCGATCGCGCGGGATGAGCCGGAAACGAGCTTGGTGCAATCTCCGGGCCGCCGGTCACCGGGGACGACAGGCACAGGCCGGTTGGTGACATCGCGACTGTGATCAATCACTTCACGAACGGAAAAACCGCTGCCAGTACCAAGGTTGAAAACCCTATTCTCCTTGCCGTCTTGGAGCCACTTGAGCCCCAGAACGTGGGCATCGACTAGATCGCAGACATGTACATAGTCGCGGATACAGGTGCCGTCGGGTGTGTCATAATCTGTACCAAATATCGTGAGCGCATCACGCTTGCCATCGATTGCATCAAGCATGAGTGGGACAAGATGTGTTTCTGGTTGGTGGAACTCGCCCACCTCGCCATCTGGGTCAGCCCCAGCCACGTTAAAATAGCGGAAAATCACGTGATGCAGACCATAAGCCTCACCAAAATCGCGCAAGATATCTTCGATTGCGCGCTTGGAGGCGCCATATGCGTTGATTGGGTGCTGGGCGCTGTTTTCATCCAGCACCACATTATCTTGATCACCGTATGTTGCGCAGGTCGATGAAAAGACAAAATTCATGCAGTTTGCCGCAACAGCCGCCTCAATCAAGTTGAGCGACCCCATAACGTTATTTTGCCAGTAAAGCCCAGGCTTCGACATGCTCTCGCCCACTTGACTGAGGGCCGCGAAATGCATGACAGCAATGGGCTTATGTATCGCAAAAACCTCGTCGAGGCGTGCGCGATTCATCAGATCGCCTTGTTCAAACGGGCCAAATTTGACCGCATCCTGCCAACCTGTCACCAGATTATCGAACGTCACAGGAACAAAACCTGCCGCCGCAAGTGCTTTGCAAGCGTGGCTGCCAATGTAGCCCGCGCCGCCCGTTACCAATACTGTACGCATTGCAGCCCCCTGCAGCTTTATTGCGCCGCTTTGTCCACTTGCATGATGTCATGCAGATACGCCCGCAAATCGGCCTCCAGATCGGGACGCCCTAGGCCAAAAGACACGGTCGCCTGCAAAAAGCCCGACTTAGATCCGCAATCAAATCGCTGGCCTTCGAAACGGTAGCCATAGACCTTACGGTTCTGATCAAGCTCTGCTGCAATAGCATCGGTCAACTGAATCTCACCACCTGAACCGCTTTTCAATTTGTTTAGGTTTTGTAGAACAGTTGGTGCCAAAATATAGCGCCCAATCACGGCAAGGTTTGAGGGTGATTTATCGGCATCAGGTTTCTCAACCATACCTTTGACATCAACCATATGGCCCATATCTTCTCGAATATCGAGCATACCGTAGGACGAAGATTTTTCCGGAGCGACTTCCATCGCCGCAACCATATTGCCACCAGTTTCTTCATAGGCCTCGACCATCTGCTGCAGGCACGGCTTGTCAGCGGCGATCACGTCATCAGGCAGCATCACGGCAAACGGTTCATCACCGATTAGGCGTCGCGCGCACCAAACAGCATGCCCCAGACCCAATGCACGGTGTTGGCGGATATATGCAATTGCACCACTTTCCATGTTCGTATTCTGAAGAACCTCAAGCAGCTCAGTTTTGCCCTTCCTGCGCAATTCTTCTTCAAGCGCCGGAGCGTGATCAAAGTAATCTTCCAGCGCGCCCTTGCCACGAGACGTGACAAAGATGAATTCCTTGATCCCGGCTTCTCGCGCCTCATCGATGGCGTATTGAACCAGTGGCCGGTCCACCAAAGTCATAATCTCCTTTGGGACAGATTTCGTTGCAGGAAGAAACCGTGTGCCCATACCAGCGACAGGAAAAATGGCTTTTGTTACTTTGTTACGCATCAGGACCTCAATTTACGTCACCACTAGTTGGTGCATTTGTATATATATTAACCGCTTTTCAGGACGAAAAGCACCATTTTGAGTATGATAAAAGGGCGTTTCGGCGATTTATCACGTTTGTGATTAAAATCAATTGATTAACCCCCTTTGAAGGGCTATTCGAGCGCGTTCTTGCCGCACTCTTCGGCGGAAATGCGTTACCTGAACCAATTTTCCCCCCCGGTCAGATCGCCCAAATTGGCCACCACGCTGCACCCAAACACCCTGATCGTTAAAACTTAAACGATGAAAAGCAGATGTAAGTGACAAAATTATGACCGTTGCGATACCACCCTCAGCCACATGAGCTGCGGCCCGATCCTGCGCTGCCCGCGCCCCAATCAGCCGCGTTTGAATGAGAATGCTGGCTTTGGGCTCATAGGGAAACGCCTTGAACGGTGACGCCGGATGGTTCGGCAATTTCGTAGTAGTGATCGCGCGCAACAATCCGTTGCTGTGGCCCCCGTCAAGGCGGCCCAGCAAACGCGAAATATCACGCGGCTCCAAGCGCCCTGCACACATATGCGATAGCAACCGACGGCGCTCAGCGGTTCGGATGGTTTGCCAATGTAGTTCTCTGTCAGCATCAGGGATGTATTTTCGCGCAAACACTGCCCAGCTTGCACCAATATCAAACAGATCTGACGGAACGCGATCAGCCCGGCGCATACGGTTCGGCGCAAAGCCATGATGCACCTCAGCCAACGGCGAAATAGCGGTCGCGTGACCGGCCCGCGCGAGGCGCATATTCAAGTCGGTTTCTTCAAGATAGTAATGAAACGCGGGATCAAACCCACCAATCGCCACGAGCACGTCGCGCCGAAACGCCATGTTGGTGCCCTCGGTTTTAATCGCGCGTCCTTTGGGGGGGGTCAAAACCGTGGCTTGCGTCGCGTCCACTTCTAGCCCGCCTGGCTGACCCAGGCCATTAAGTCCCTGGGCCCGCCATTGAAAGCTGATACCGTTGCGCCCACGCACAAACCCAGTCATGGCCGCAACATTTGGCTTGACTACAGGAGCTGTCAGATAGCGCAACCATTGCGGTTCAGGAATGGCATCGTCATCGATAAAAGCCACCACATCGCCTGCCGCATGAACGAGGCCAAGATTGCGTGCTTCGGATATGTTGGCTTCGTCAAACGGAACGAGTTTGAGTAGCTCAGCAAAGGGCATCTTCTCGGCTGCCGCGATCCCTGTGGGGTCGGCAACAACGATCACCTCAAATGCGGGGAATTGCAGTTGAGAAACCCCAAGCAGGCAGCGCATCAAGGCCTGCGCGCGGTCGCGGCTGACAATGACAACGCTGACAGTGATGTCGGTCATTCGAGACCCATCTGTCCCATCATGGTTTCGATCTTTGGGACGTCCTGCGGGTTATTTAACTCCCAAAATTGGCGCCCCCGTGCTTCAACCTCAACACAAAGCACTGCCCGACCGTTTTCCATGAACCGAAGCTGTTCTAGCCCTTCAAGCTGCTCTAGCGGGCCGGCCAGCCACGCCGGATAAGCTGCCAGGGCGTCGGGACGGTAGGCATAGACACCAACATGGTGGAAAACTGGCGTGGGATCCGCATCCGCATAGGTTTTCGAGGTGAAAGGAACGACTTCCTTAGAGAAATAAAGGGCGCGCCAATTCCTATCAAAGACGGCTGTGGTACCGCCCACCCGGCCCGCCTTGCGGTCAGCGAGTAGGCTCGTCAGCATTTCGCCCTCGCAGCGCAACACAGGCGTGGCGACTTCGGCTTTTGGCGCGGCCTGCAGCCCTTCGATCAAGCCCTCAACGAACCAAGCGGGCGTCAACGGCGCATCCCCTTGCAGGTTCACGACAATCTCAAATCCACCGCCAAGCTTCGCATGTGCCTCTGCGCAACGCTCGGTTCCGTTTGTGCAGGACTCTGAAGTCATAACGACCTCTGCGCCAAATGCTTCGGCCGCGTCTTTGATCCGCGTGTCGTCCGTTGAAACCACAACGCGGTCTACGCCCTTCACTTCCATAGCCGCGCGCCAACTGCGCTCAATCAATGTTCGGGACACCCCACTAGCGCCAGTCAGCGCAACGAGCGGTTTTCCGGGGTAACGTGTCGAAGCGTAGCGCGCCGGGATGACGATAAGTACTGACATTACGCGCCCTTCAAAACGACACCGGGAGCATAAGCGATAAAGAAGGGATTGGCGAAATCCTCCTTGCCATAGACGAGCGGCTTTTGGTCATCAAAGCGGACAACTTGGCCCCCCGCGCCTGACAAAACCGCATGGCCTGCAGCCGTATCCCATTCCATCGTGCGGCCAAGGCGAGGGTAGATATCTGCTTCGCCAGTAGCGACCAGACAAAACTTCAACGATGATCCCGCACTGGTCATGTCGCGCACAGCGTATTTGCCAATATAGTCGTCCGTTGCTTGATCCCTATGGGATTTACTGGCCACAACCATCAGCGCAGCATTGTCCGACGCCGCAACGTGAATGGACTGCGTTGCGCCGATGTTTTGTTTGTCAAAAGCACCTGTTTCTTCAACTGTTTGTCCATCGGCGAGCGTAAAGAACATACGGTTCTTGGCAGGTGCATACACAACCCCACGGGTTGGCACGCCGTCCTCGACCAGAGCGATGTTGACGGTGAAATCTCCACGGCGGTGAATGAACTCTTTGGTGCCATCAAGCGGGTCCACGATTAGGAACGTCGTTCCAGAAGCACTATGGGTATCCGCCTGTTCTTCAGTGACCAGCATCACATCGGGAAAAGCCGCACGCAGACCGTCAGAAATTATCTTGTCCGCCGCCTCATCTGCCGCTGTGACAGGGCTATCGTCAGACTTGGATTTAACATCAAAATCATCCTGACCATAGATTTCCATGATCTTGTCGCCCGCCTCCAACGAAAGAGTGCGCATCACCTGCACCAACTTTTCATAATCCATCGGTTCGGCCCTTTTCAGTTTCGTTGATTACTTTGTTCGAACCCCTTATGGTCAAGCTGTAACGGATCATCAAGAATTCCGTGCAAAGCTGGAAACTTCCGCAAAGCAGGCCAATCATGTTCCAATCCACGCAGAAGCCCCGCACCAGCTTTGGCATCGCAATGACGATGTGCGAACTGATCTACCATTCTATCGTGAGGTCGGTGCGCAAGACCCACAATAACGCGTTTATGGCGATTGCGATGAACATGTTGCAGGCGGTGATCTTTGTGCTCGCCTTCTATTTCATGTTCTCAATTCTTGGGCTGCGTGGGTCCGCGATACGCGGTGATTTCTTGATTTACATCATGTCGGGTATTTTTCTTTATATGACCCACACAAAGACTTTGGGCGCGGTTGTCGGATCAGAAGGACCGGCAAGTGCAATGATGCAGCATGCGCCGATGAATACGATCATCGCGATCACCTCTACGGCGCTGGGCGCACTCTATATTCAGGTGCTGTCCCTGGCTATGATCTTGTTTGTCTACCACGTTGCCTTCACCCCAATTCACATTGAGCAGCCTATTGCTGCCTTTGGCATGCTGTTGTTGGCGTGGTTTACCGGATTGGCGTTGGGCCTTGTACTTTTAGGGATAAAGCCTTGGTTTCCAACATTTGTTAGCATCTTTTCGACCATCTATCAGCGTGCAAACATGATTGCCTCGGGTAAAATGTTCGTGGCCAACACCCTTCCCGGATTTATGTTGGCAATGTTTGATTGGAACCCTCTGTTTCACAGCATTGATCAAGCCCGTGGGTATGCGTTCATCAACTATAATCCACGCTATAGCGATCCGATGTACCCTCTTTGGGTCGGATTGGTGTTATTGATGGTGGGGCTTATGGGCGAATTCTATACCCGCAGACACGCATCGATCAGTTGGAGCGCGCGGCGCTAAGTCACGACACGCAACGTTAGATTGATCCGACCGCCTTTGGACAGCAGTGGCGACGTATCGGATTTGATCCTATCAATCCCATGATAGCAAAGCCGGGCATCCCCACCCATCAATACGACGTCACCCGAATGCAGCCAGATGCTTTCAGTTTTTCCACCCCGCTCAGAATGACCCATCCGAAATAGCGCGTCATCGCCCAAAGAAATCGACAATACTGGCCATTTAAACGCCGCCTCGTCCTGATCGCGGTGCAGACCCATGCGGGCATCATCAGTGTAAAAATTAATCAAACAGCACTCAGGTTGCTGCACCAACCCCGTTAGGTCGCGCCAAATGTCCAGCACCAGCGGCGGGATCGGCGGCCAAGCCACACCATTAGGATGTGTCGAAGAATACCGGTAGCCTTGCCGATCAGAGAGCCACCCAAACTCACCCGCTGCGCTGATACGAACGCTCATTGTCTTACCAGATGGGGTGATTGGTTGAAAAAGAGGGGCCTGCGCCACAACACTTCGCACCTCCTCTACCAGAGCGCGCTGCCTGGACAGATCCAGATAATTCGGGTGAATTTCAAAACCTCTGATCCGTAACATCGCCCTATTCTCCATTTTAAAGCAGCATTTCGCAAAATTCGTAGCAGATTCCTCGCTTCACAGCGCGTAGGGCGGTTGCAGGGTGCCAATGGCCTCCTTATATACGCTCCGAACCGCTGCAAACGAGCCGTTTGTTGCGTTAACAGATCGGAGTGCAGGTGCCGCAATGGGCCTGAGCTTCGTGTCATCGCCTTGAGTAAAAAGAGGGATCGAAACTATGGCCAAAGTAATCGGCATTGACCTTGGAACTACAAACAGCTGTATCGCCATCATGGACGGCAGCCAGCCCCGCGTAATTGAAAACGCAGAGGGTGCACGCACAACCCCGTCGATCGTCGCCTTTACGGATGATGAGCGCCTCGTGGGCCAGCCGGCAAAGCGCCAAGCTGTCACGAATCCAGAAAACACAGTCTTTGGCGTCAAACGCCTTATTGGTCGTCGCAACGACGATCCTGATCTGGCCAAAGACAAGAAAAACCTGCCCTTCAATGTAATTGATGGCGGCAATGGTGACGCGTGGGTTGAGGCCAAGGGTGAGAAATATTCGCCAAGCCAGATTTCCGCATTCATCTTGGGCAAAATGAAAGAGACGGCTGAGAGCTATCTTGGCGAAGAGGTGACCCAAGCGGTCATCACTGTCCCTGCATATTTCAACGATGCTCAGCGTCAGGCAACAAAAGACGCAGGCAAGATTGCCGGTCTTGAGGTCCTGCGGATCATCAACGAACCAACAGCTGCGGCCCTTGCCTACGGTCTTGATAAAGAAAACACGCAAACCATCGCCGTCTATGACCTTGGCGGCGGTACATTCGACGTAACCATCCTCGAGATCGACGATGGCTTGTTCGAAGTAAAATCCACCAATGGCGACACGTTCTTGGGCGGTGAAGACTTTGACATGCGTATCGTCAACTACCTCGCAGAGCAGTTCAAGAAAGAGCACGGCGTTGATCTGACGAAGGACAAGATGGCCCTGCAGCGTCTGAAAGAGGCCGCTGAAAAAGCCAAGATCGAATTGTCGAGCGCGTCCCAGACAGAAATCAACCAGCCATTTATCTCCATGGGCAAAGACGGCTCACCGCTCCACATGGTGATGAAGCTGACGCGCGCAAAGCTTGAAAGCCTTGTGAGCGATTTGATCAAAGCCTCCATCAAGCCTTGTCAGGCCGCGTTGAAAGACGCCGGTCTGTCAGCTTCTGACATCGATGAAGTCGTCATGGTCGGCGGTATGACTCGTATGCCGCGCGTCGTTGAAGAAGTGACAAAATTCTTCGGCAAAGAGCCGCACAAGGGTGTGAACCCAGACGAAGTCGTTGCACTTGGTGCTGCGATCCAAGCGGGCGTTCTGCAAGGCGACGTCAAAGATGTGGTTCTGCTCGATGTAACCCCGCTGTCGCTGGGCATTGAGACTTTGGGCGGGGTGTTTACCCGTTTAATCGACCGCAACACGACGATCCCAACAAAGAAAAGCCAGATCTTCTCGACCGCCGAGGATAGCCAGAGCGCCGTGACGATCCGAGTGTTCCAAGGTGAACGCGAAATGGCTGCCGATAACAAAATCTTGGGTGCCTTCAACCTCGAGAATATCCCACCGGCACCCCGCGGCATGCCACAGATCGAAGTGACCTTTGATATCGACGCCAACGGTATCGTGGCTGTTGGTGCGCTTGATAAGGGCACAATGAAAGAGCAGAAGATCACCATCCAAGCTTCGGGTGGCCTGTCGGATGCTGACATCGACAAAATGATGAAAGACGCCGAAGAGAACGCGGAATCCGATAAGGAACGGCGCTCGCTGATCGAGGCGAAAAACCAGGCCGAGAGCCTCATCCACTCCACTGAAAAGTCGATGGAAGAGCACGCGGACAAGGTTGACCCAACCACGGTTGAGGCAATCGAATTGGCCATTGCTGCGCTCAAGGACGAGCTGGAAACCGAGAACGTCGAAAAGATCAAATCGGGCCTCCAAAACGTAACAGAAGCGGCAATGAAACTGGGCGAGGCTATCTATAAGTCCGCTCAGGAAGATGGCGACGACATGGCGCAGGCAGCAGATGCCCCACGCGATGGCGACGATGACATCGTGGATGCCGACTTCGAAGACCTCGACAACGACAAGCGCGGGTAACACCGCGTCCGGAACCACTGTGTGGGCCGGTCCGATCAGACGGGCCGGCCCTTCACGTTCCAACAAAGGACGTAAACGATGGCAAAACGTGACTATTATGAAGTCCTAGGCGTCTCCAAAGGAGCCGCTGCGGACGAAATTAAAAAGGGCTATCGCACCAAGGCCAAAGAACTGCACCCTGACCGCAACACCGGAAACCCGGACGCGGAAGGCCAGTTCAAAGAAGCGAATGAAGCCTACGAAGTCCTAAAGGACGCTGACAAAAAAGCGGCTTACGACCGCTACGGCCACGCTGCCTTCGAAGGTGGTATGGGCGGCGGCGGACGACCCGGTGCTGGTTTCGGTGGCGGTCAGGGCGATTTCTCTTCTGCCTTTTCAGACGTATTTGACGACCTTTTCGGCGATTTCATGGGTCAACGTGGGGGGCAAGGCGGTGGACGCCGGGCCGCACGTGGTGCCGATCTGCGCTACAATCTGCGCATCTCCCTAGAGGACGCATTTGGTGGGCTACAAAAGTCGATCAACGTGCCGACCTCCGTCGGATGTACATCGTGTAACGGCTCCGGCGCAGAAGGTGGCGTGGAGCCAACGACCTGCCCAACATGCTCCGGCATGGGCAAAGTTCGCGCACAGCAAGGCTTTTTTACGGTCGAGCGCACTTGCCCGACATGCTCGGGCCTGGGTCAAATCATCAAGAACCCCTGTAACAACTGCCGTGGCGCTGGCCGGGTCGAAAAGGAACGCTCGCTTTCGGTCAATATCCCGGCTGGGGTCGAGACTGGTACGCGCATCCGGCTCGCTGGTGAAGGTGAAGCAGGCATGCGTGGTGGTCCCTCGGGTGACCTCTATATCTTCATCGAAGTCGATGAGCATGACCTCTTTGAGCGTGACGGTTCCAACCTGTTCTGTCGTGTACCCGTGTCGCTGACTGCAGCAGCGCTGGGCGGTAGCATCGAGGTACCAACAATTGATGGTGGTCGCGGCAGAGTGCAGATTCAATCGGGCAGCCAATCTGGCCGTCAAATGCGCCTGCGCGGCAAGGGTATGCCCCCTTTGCGCGGCGGTGGGACCGGCGACATGATCATTGAACTGGCAGTTGAAACGCCTGTGAACCTGACAAGTCGCCAGAAAGAACTGCTGCGGGAATTCGAAGAGCTATCCGAGAACAACAATCCTGAGGGCAGCACGTTTTTTAGCTCTGTCAAAAGCTTCTGGGATTCGATGAAGGGTTGAAGCTAGGTCGTGGGCAACGCCCACGGCCTCCTAAAGCCAAAAGACGGTCCGTTTTTCCAGCAAACCAAGCATTAAATCCTGACGCCAGCTTACATATGTTGGCGATGATACGGGGGCAGCATCATGGCTACCTGCGCAGCTCAATATGCTTTGAAATGGATAGCGTATCAGCGCACCCAAACTTCGACACGCCGGTTTGCCTGACGCCCCCACGCACTGTCATCACAGGCCATCGGCATCGCTTCACCGAAGGCGTCGATGTCTAGAACAACACGGTCCAGATTGGCCGCCACAGCAGCTTCGCTGACCGCACGCCGCACTGCGTCTGCTCGTTTCAGCGCGATTTCGCGATTGGCCTGCGCAGGGCCATCGCCGTCACTAAAGCCCACAAACATCAGCCTTCGGGCATCGTATCGGCCTATCTCCATGGCACGGGCCAACTGCTCCACATTCGACCGCGACTGCGCATCAAGCCGGATTGAACCCACTTCAAACCGAAACGATGTGGTAAGTCGCGCCATTGGCGTCAGCGTGTTGGCCATGCGTTGCAGTTCTTCCAGAGTCGTTTCCAATCCGGCAACAGTGATCGCATTCGCAAAGCGGTTGCCCTGCTCTTCTACCGCAATTTCTTCGGGAGTCTGATCCACAAACCCGGCACGACGTATCACAATCTGCGCCGAAGGGCCGCGTGTAAAGGCAAGGAACTCCCGAGCGATTTGAGGCAACCGCCGTGCAGGATAATAAAGGAACATCGGCGCGGTCAGCGGATAATCTTCAGTCTTGATCGTTCGCCGTGATGCGTCCAGCGAAAAACCACATCGCCCCGTCAGGCTTAGCACAGCAGCTCCCTGCCGCTCTGCATAGGCGGTCAAACCCAGCGCAAGCCCATCATCCACTACCGCTGCTGCAAGCTCTGCCAAGGTGTCATGTCGTGCCATGCTCTCCGTAAGGGTCAGCTTTGCAGGCATCATCACCAGATCATCAATTGCCTGTGCCAATCCTGAACCAGCAGCGGGCATATGCAAATCAATGGGCGCATCTGGTCCACCCAACACCTGCCAATTGGTGATCTTGCCAGCGAAAACATCCGCCAAAGCCTGTGGGGAGATTGCGCGCACTGGGTTCTTGGCTGCAACGATGGGGACTAGGGCATCCAGTGCCAAAACGCGACTTCGGTTCCGAGCCGTCATATCACCCAAACCCGCCTCACGAGCGCGGGCACGTTCGTCTGGACGGATCTCTCGGAGGGCCATAACGATGTCGGCCTCATCCGCCAGCAAATCAGCGAAACCTTCGTCAGAATCGCTCACATTGAAATGAAATTCTGCAGCCAACTTACCGCTGTCTTTGCTCCGGATAAGATACGTGAATTCATCAGGGCCATCGACACGGCGTTCTGTCTGGTGACCTGTATTTTCTGCAAAGGCTTCAACCAATGCAGGCATCAGAATCGACCCCATGGTGGCAGACCCTGACAGTTGAAGTTCGGCGACGAAATCATCGAGATTGGGGCAACCGGGACCACTGCAAAGCACGCCAGAACCGTCGACGGTTAACTCACCATAATCCGTTTCCAGCCGGTAGAATTCACCGTCGAAGCCCAACAGCGTACCGGTTATTTCAACACGGCTATCGCGCGATGTCAGCGTCACATCCTGCGCAAACGCAGAAAATGCGGTTATCCAAAAGGAAAGCGCGGCGCAAACCGCCGCACGTAGCAATATCACCATGAAACCCCGGCAGTTGCGTTAGCGTCCGGCGACTTTCATGTCTTCGAGCAGATTATTCAACACCAGAAAGGTACCCACAGCGTCGCAATCAGGTACGGAAAGGGTCAGGCTCCGAGTATTCGTCTCTCCCGAAGGCATAGTTTGGAGTGTTTGGGCCTCAATCTCTAGGCCACAATTTTCTGTGGTTACTTCTGCTTCAACCGTCAAATCAATGTCGCCGCTCTGTGCGGAATTCCCGATTGGGAAGGTATAGATTTCAGCCATCAATGCTTCTGGTAAGTCATCATTGCCGTAGCGTGTAATGAAACCACCCAAGCCAGTGACGGCCGCGACACTGTCACGGGATGCACCGGACCAGACATGGCCATCGCTGTCGTAGTCAGCGCCAAATTCACGAGCGTGGATTTCAAAGCCATTCTGGCCTCTCCATTGCAAGACGACCCGTTCAAATTCTGTGATCTGATCCACTGTCGTTTGCGCCATGCCGCCATCGCCATTTGGGAATGCGAGAACAAAAACAGCATTTTCTTCCAATGCAGGCACGATCAGATCAATGAGACCAGCATCATCCGTAACTTGGCTGAACATCATACCATTATGATGCACAGTCAGGCGCTCGTTTTGAAAACACGGGGCCTGCATCGTTAGGTTGACCATCGCGGCAGCCACGGCTCGCGCCTGAACCTCAATATCGCAATCTGCGACAGCGGTTTCAGCAAGCGTATCCGCCTCTGGCAAAACTGAAGCTGGAGCCGGAACGGTTTTGACCTTTTCCTCTTTGGCTGGAATTTCAAGAGCGGTGTCAAATTCTGCGGACGTCAGCTCGATATCTAGAACGTTGAGCAGGACCTGATCCGCATCGACGATATCTTCGACCGCCTCAACGGTGCCGCTATCATCTTCTTTGCCGTAGCGTTCTTTTGCAGCCTCTGAGCCTTGCATCACAAAACCGATGCCAATCGCGCACCCTAGAGTGCCAACGGCAGTCAGTAACTCTTTGCGGTACGACATAGACCTTGCCCCTCGTTAAAGATCGAACAAGTTCACTATTTCCGCAAAACCAAGGCTAGTTTATGACAACCACAGGTTATGAATAAGGCAACTTCTGGGCAGCCCTAACCGAGACGCCCATGACAGTGTTTGAATTTCTTACCACTGCCACAGGGGCACACATCATTCCGGCCTGGATTCCCCCAAGTAGTTGGGTCGCCTTCGTCAAAGCCGTCAATAGCGTCTTCAAGTGTCTCTGCTTGGCTTTTCGGGCCTTCAGCGGCTTCCTGAGCAGCCCGTTGCTGCGCCAACATCTGCTCAACCATCTGCTGTTGTTCTTCTTCCGACATCGGCTGAACTTGAGATAGTTTCTGCGTAACGTCAGAGCGCAAACTATCGAGCATGCCTTCGAACAACTGGAACGATTCGTTTTTGTACTCGTTGAGCGGATCGCGCTGTGCGTACCCACGGAAGCCGACAACAGACCGCAAATGCTCAAGGGTCAACAAATGATCGCGCCACTTGGCATCGATGGTTTGCAGCAAGAACTGCTTTTCAATGTTGCGCATGTTGTCGGGACCAAAGAGCTTAGTCTTTTCGGCCATCAACTCATCGGTAGCTTCAATTAAGCGCTCGCGAACCACCTCGTCATCCACACCATCCTCTTCACACCAATCAATAACCGGGACATCAACACCCAGCTGCTCGATCACAGCGGCGTAGAAGCCTTGAGTGTTCCACTGGTCGGCATAGGTCTTGTGCGGCATATATTCATCGATCAGATCGTCGATGACCTGGTGACGCATATCCGTGGAGATTTCACTAAGGTCCGCAGCTTCCATAATGTCACGGCGCTGGCCAAAAATGACCTTACGCTGTTCATTCATCACGTCGTCGAATTTCAGCAGTTGCTTGCGGATGTCAAAGTTGCGACCTTCCACCTTGGCTTGGGCACGTTCCAGTGACTTATTCACCCAAGGGTGCACAATCGCCTCGCCTTCCTTGAGGCCAAGCGTTGTCAGCACCTTTTCCAACCGTTCAGATCCAAAAATCCGCATCAGATCGTCTTCGAGCGACAGATAGAAAGATGACCGGCCCGGATCCCCCTGACGGCCAGAACGACCGCGCAATTGGTTGTCGATCCGCCGGCTTTCGTGACGCTCAGACGCAAGCACATAGAGCCCGCCAGCCGCCAGCACTTTAACTTTTTCGTCGGCGTGTTCCGCCTCAATACGGGCGCGAATAGCTGCGGGATCCGCATCAGGATCGGCATCCAGCGCTTCAAGCACCTTCAACTCAACATTGCCACCCAACTGAATGTCAGTACCACGGCCTGCCATGTTGGTGGCGATCGTCACCGCTTCAAACTTGCCCGCATCAGCAACGATCTGAGCTTCCTGCTCGTGCTGGCGCGCATTGAGAACGTTGTGCGTGATGCCTTCTTTGGTCAACATCTGGCTCAGCATCTCGGATTTTTCGATGGAAGTCGTCCCAACAAGACACGGTTGCCCCTTGGCATGCGCTTCTTTGACCTTTTCGATCATGGCTGCGTATTTTTCGACAGCTGTACGGTAAACAGCGTCATCTTCATCAACCCGCGCAACGACGACATTGGTCGGCACTTCGACAACGCCCAACCCGTAGATCTCGGAGAATTCTTCAGCTTCGGTCAACGCAGTACCCGTCATACCAGCCAGCTTGTTATAAAGCCGGAAGTAGTTCTGGAAGGTAACGGACGCCAGAGTGACGTTTTCTGGTTGGATTTTGACACCTTCTTTGGCCTCAATCGCCTGGTGGAGTCCGTCAGACATACGGCGTCCCGCCATCATCCGGCCGGTGAATTCATCAATCAGAACGACTTCGCCGTCGCGCACAATGTAATCTTTGTCCTTCGTGAACAGCTTGTGTGCCCGCAGACCCTGATTGACGTGGTGCACAACTGAAGTGCTTTCTGGATCATATAGAGTCATGTCCTCTTCCAGCAGGCCACGCGCGCGCAGTTGCTCCTCGAGGAATTCATTACCGTCATCGGTAAAGGTGACGTTTCGTGTTTTCTCATCCAGTTCATAGTGCTCGGGCACCAGCGATGGGATCAACTGATCGACGGTCTGATACATCTCAGAACGGTCTTGCGACTGGCCAGAAATGATCAGCGGCGTGCGCGCTTCGTCGATCAAAATACTGTCGACCTCATCCACAATCGCGAAATTATGCTGCAGTTGAAAAATTTGGCTAAGTTCGGACTTCATGTTGTCGCGCAGGTAATCAAAGCCCAACTCATTGTTGGTGGCATAGGTGATGTCGCAGCCATAAGCGGCACGCTTGTCTTCATCTGCCATGCCGGCATGCACGTAACCCGTTGTCAGACCCAAAGCCGAAAAGACTTTGCCCATCCACTCGGCGTCTCGCTGAACAAGGTATTCGTTCACCGTCACGATATGCACACCCTTATGGGTCAGCGCATTGAGGTAGGCGGCAAAGGTCGCGGTGAGGGTCTTACCCTCGCCCGTTTTTTGCTCGGCCACGTTGCCTTGATGTAGAAAAATTGCGCCCAACAGCTGCGTGTCAAAAGCACGCAGCCCCAGCGTCCGCCGAGCAGCCTCGCGACAGTTTGCAAAGGCCTCTGGCAACAGCGCATCAAGATCTTCACCTTCCAGCGCACGCTTTGCAAACGCCTCAGTCTTCTCTTTGATGCCCTCATCGCTGAGTGCTTTGAACTCTTCTTCCAGCGCGTTGACCTTACCAACCAGCGGGAGTGTCGCCTTGATTTTGCGGTCATTTGGCGTGCCAAAGACCTTTTTGGCGATTGTTCCGAGTCCCAGCATGTATTCTCCAGCCGAAGTTGTATGTGTCTTTAGCGATCTGCTTGCCCAGCACCGATCCAGCCCATAGATAGAATGGGAAGTTAGCTGCTTTTGCCGCGCCCATAGGGCGATGTAAGGGTCGTACCAAACCGTGTCAATGTAGCAGCCCCAGAGAGGGCTCATCGATAGGACAAACTATGCATAAATCACTCAATTTTCTCGCACCGTTCGCATTGATCGCTGCGATGGCGTTGCCCGCAATTGCCCAAGATACTGTCGGTAGAGACAAAGTCGTCGCCACAGTGGATGGGATCGACATCACGATCGGTCACATGATCGTGGCCCGCGCCATTCTGCCAGAGCAATATCAGCAACTACCTCCCGAGGTCTTGTTCACCGGGATCCTCGATCAATTGATTCAGCAAACTGCCATGGCTCAGGCCTTTACTGGCGATTTGCCAGCGCGCATCAGCTTGCAACTGGAAAACGAACGTCGCTCGTTGACGGCCGGTGAAGTGATCGAAGGTGTGATGACCGACAAGATCGACGATGCCGACATTCAAGCGGCCTACAACGCGGCATATGCCACCGTTGAGACCAGCGAAGAGTTCAACGCATCTCATATTCTTGTTGAGACCGAGGAAGAAGCGATCGCGATCAAGGCAGATCTTGATGGCGGTGCTGATTTCGCAGCCCTCGCCATGGAGAAATCTACTGGGCCCTCAGGACCCGGTGGCGGTGCGCTTGGTTGGTTCGGTGCAGGTGCCATGGTGCCTGAATTCGAGGCGGCTGCGATTGCGCTGGAACCGGGTGCCGTATCTGATCCCGTCAAAACCCAGTTCGGTTGGCACCTGGTAAAGCTGAACGAAAAGCGCATCAAAGAAGCGCCCGCGTTGGATGATGTCCGCGAAGAGCTTGAGCTTCAGGTTCGTCAAACCCGCGTTCAAGAGGCAATCGATGGCCTCACTGAGGCCGCAGATGTGGACCGTTCAGGCAGCGAAGGGATCGACCCATTGATCCTGCAACAAATCGAATTGCTGGAATAAACCATGGCAACGATCACTGACGTCTCGCCGCTCGCCCCTGCGCAATTTCCTGACCTGCCAGTCATTGCTGGCGTCCGATTTGCAACCGCGGCGGCGGGCGTCAAATACCAAGGTCGCACCGATGTAATGCTGGCGATGCTTGATCCCGGTACCGTGGTCGCCGGAACGTTTACCCGTTCTGCCACGCGGTCGGCGTCGGTGCTGGATTGCCAGGAAAAAATCTTGAAGACATCATCAGATGCTGCGGCGATTTTGGTGAACTCTGGTAATTCAAACGCATTTACTGGCAAAAACGGTTTCGTTGCCGTCCAAGCCATTGCCGCGGCCGTTGCTGACGTCTGTGGTATCGCGGTGAACCGGGTGTTCACATCTTCAACTGGCGTCATAGGCGAACCGCTGCCGCACGACCGCATTACTGCATGTCTATCCGAACTCCATACCCAACTGGACAGGGCTCATATTGCAGACGCGGCCGACGCGATTATGACGACTGACACCTTTCCCAAAGGCGCGCACGCAAGTGCGACGGTCAGCGGCAAAACCATTACCATTGCGGGTATCGCCAAGGGATCCGGAATGATTGCGCCAGATATGGCGACGATGCTGGTCTACATCTTTACCGACGCAAAAATCGAACAAGCCGCGCTACAGCAACTGGTGGCGGGCTACACTGATACGACCTTCAACTGCATCACGGTAGACAGCGACACCTCGACCTCTGATAGTTTGATCGTTGCAGCGACTGGCGCGTCAAACGTTGACGTGTCCGGCAACGTTGACTTTGAAAGCGCCCTACATGAAGTGATGATGGATTTGGCGCATCAGGTGGTGCGCGACGGCGAAGGTGCGAGCAAATTCGTTGAGATCAACGTGACCGGTGCGGCATCTGATGCCGATGCCAAGATCCATGCGATGTCGGTAGCTAACTCCCCTCTCGTCAAGACTGCGATCGCAGGGCAAGATCCAAATTGGGGCCGCGTGGTTATGGCAATCGGTAAGTCTGGTGCCGCCGCGGACCGCGACAGACTTTCAATCAGCTTTGGCGACGTTGAGGTCGCCAAAGATGGTTGGCGCAGCCCGGGATATTCCGAAGAAGCCGCCGCAGCGCACATGAAGGAAGAGAACATTGTTATTTCGATTGATCTCGGTTTGGGCTCAGGAAAATCCACCGTTTGGACGTGTGATTTGACCCATGGATATATCTCAATCAACGCCGATTACCGGTCTTAGATCGGAAATGAAGATCGTCCTCGTCTCTGCTGTTGCGCTGATTGACCCGGATGGGCGGGTGCTGCTGGCCCAACGCCCTGAGGGTAAATCGATGGCCGGTTTGTGGGAATTTCCCGGTGGGAAAGTGGAGCCAGGAGAAACACCCGAAGCGGCCCTGATCCGCGAACTGCACGAAGAGTTGGGGATTGATACCTGGTCATCTTGCCTCGCACCGCTGACCTTTGCCAGTCACAGTTATGATGATTTTCATCTGCTTATGCCGCTTTTTGCGTGCCGCAAGTGGGACGGAACCCCGCAGCCCAAAGAGGGCCAAACATTGAAGTGGGTACGGCCCAACCAGATGCGCGATTATCCCATGCCCGCGGCTGACATTCCATTGATCTCTGTCCTACGCGACTGGCTGTAGAATCTCTGGCGAAATATAATTACAAAATCACCTGGCTAATTTCGCGATTCTACAACGATTGTTCTGGATTAGTTAACAATGAGGCCTAGAGTGGTCATTAGTCACATTCTGGGGAGGAGATGACATGCTTCGTACAATCGCGTTGGGTAGCTGCGTATCCGTTCAGGGTATTTTTGTTCGCTCAATGCCTGACGGACGTATCTCCGTTCAGGTAAACGACACAGTATATTCCGGTATTCCGGTCTCAAAGAAAAATTGATCTGACAAATTGGTCAGCAAAAAGGGGACGGCTTTAACACCGTCCCCTTTTTCATGTCTAATGGTCAGCGATTTAGCTCAGCGTGCGTGTCACTTCTTCGCGCTCAAAAATCTCGATAACATCGCCAGGGCGAATATCATCGTAGTTCTCAAATGCCATGCCGCACTCTTGGCCAGATTGCACTTCAGGTACTTCATCTTTGAAGCGCTTGAGTGTCTTCAGCGTACCTTCGTGGATCACCACATTGTCGCGCAGCAGGCGCACACCGGCAGAGCGACGTGCAACGCCCTCAGTGACCAAACACCCAGCAACTTTGCCAACACCGGTAACCTTGAACACCTCTTTGATGTTTGCATACCCGATGAAGTTTTCCTTGATCTCGTTGCTCAACAGGCCGCTTGCGGCTGCTTTCACATCATCGACCAAATCATAGATCACTGAATAGTAGCGAATCTCTACGCTCTTTTGGTTTGCCGTATTCCGAGCAGACGCATTTGCACGGACATTAAAGCCCATGATTGGCGCGCCAGACGCTTCGGCCAAACCGACGTCAGTCTCTGTGATCGCGCCCACACCGGAGTGGAGCACGCGCACGCGAACCTCATCGTTGCCGATTTTCTCCATCGCCTGAACAATTGCTTCGGCAGAACCCTGCACGTCCGCTTTGATCAGAATAGGCAGTTCGGAAACGTCTTCGTTCGCCTTGGCATTCGCCATCAGCTGTTCCAGCGTCGTTGCTGCACCGGCTGCTGCGCGCTTGTCTTTGGCGGCGTTTGCACGGTATTCCGCGATTTCACGCGCCTGAGCTTCGGTTTCAGTCACGCTCAGCACATCGCCGGCTTCGGGTGTGCCGTTCAGGCCAAGAACCTCAACAGGGACGGATGGTCCGGCCTCTTTGACGCGCTCACCTTGGTCGTTGATCAGCGCACGAACCTTACCGTACTGCTCACCCACAACAAAGATATCACCTTGGCGCAGTGTACCGTTCTGGATCAGAACCGTCGCTAC
The DNA here is from genome assembly GCF_003352085.1 of Sulfitobacter sp. SK012. NCBI lineage: Bacteria > Pseudomonadati > Pseudomonadota > Alphaproteobacteria > Rhodobacterales > Roseobacteraceae > Sulfitobacter > Sulfitobacter sp. SK012. The sequence goes on along the minus strand of NZ_CP025804.1, from coordinate 124,194 downwards.
AGGGCCACGGCCGACGTCGAGTTGTGCTTCAATCACGGCACCAATCGCAGCCCGGTCCGGGTTTGCTTTCAGTTCAAGCAATTCGGACTGCAGCGCAATCGCCTCAAGCAGCTGATCCAAGCCTTGACCCGTTACAGCAGAAACTTCGACGTCCTGAACTTCACCAGACATCTGTTCCACGACCACTTCATGCTGAAGCAAATCTGTCCGAACTTTCTGGGCATTCGCAGCAGGGCGGTCGATCTTGTTGATCGCCACAATCATTGGCACTTTCGCCGCTTTTGCGTGGTTGATCGCTTCGATGGTCTGCGGCATCACAGCGTCATCGGCTGCGACAACCAGAACGACAATGTCCGTCACCTGAGCGCCGCGTGAGCGCATAGAGGTAAAGGCCGCGTGGCCCGGCGTATCGAGGAACGACAGCACTGCACCAGTATCGGTGGTTACCTGATAGGCCCCGATATGCTGCGTGATCCCGCCAGCTTCGCCAGCGACAACTTTAGCATTTCGGATGGCGTCAAGCAGCGATGTCTTGCCGTGGTCGACGTGGCCCATAATCGTAATAACGGGCGGACGTGGCTGCAGGTCCTTCTCGTCATCATCGATCACTTTGATCACATCTTCGACGTCTGCATCGGAAACGCGTACAACCTTGTGGCCGAATTCCTCGATGATCAGCTCCGCTGTGTCCGCATCAATTGTTTCGTTCTGCGTAACCATCAAGCCGTTGTTCATCAGCGCCTTAACGACAGCACCGGTTTTTTCGGCCATCCGAATGGCGAGCTCAGAAACCACAATCGCTGGCGGCAAATTCACGTTGCGCACGATCTTTTCACGCTCAACATTGCCGCCAACGGCCTTTTGACGGGCACGCTCCTGCTTACGCTTCATCTGCGCCATAGACAGCTGACGGCCACCTTCGCGGCCAGACAACGCTTGGTTCAGCGTCAGCTTACCTGAGCGACGGTTGTCTTCGTTTTGACGGTTGCGCTTGTCGGTGTCCTCGCGGTCACGATCTGTTTTACGCACAGGCGATGCAGGCAGTGCCTTATTAGGCTGCTGCTTGACGGCCGCAGGTTGAGCTGGGGCAGCAGCGGCTTGCGTTGCGGCTTCCGCTTCGTCCTTGCGACGCGCATCTTCTAGTGCCTTTGCCTTCAGGCTTTCTTCGCGCTCACGCTCGGCAGCCTCTTTGGCGTCAATCTCAGCACGACGGCGCTCGCGGTCTTCAGCGCGGGCTTTTTCATCTGCTTCACGCTTGGCGGCCTCTACGGTCTCGCGGGCCTTAGCAGCCTGAACTGCCTTCAGACGGCGATCCATTTCGGCATCAGTGATACCGGCGGGACGCTTGGAGGGGTCACCAACGGGACCGGCTCCCGGACCAGATGGCTTTTGGCCACCAGGTTTCGGGACCACAACGCGCTTGCGTTTGGTTTCGACTACAACGTTCTTGGTCCGCCCATGGCTAAAGCTTTGCTTTACGTTGCTCGGACGCGCAGGCGCGCCGCGCAGACCCAATGTTTTCTTGCCGTCACTATCGCTCATTTAGCTCGTCTATCCTTTCGGCTGGCCCTTGCCAGCCTCGTTTACGCGTACGCCCTTTAGTCGATTGGCTTCCTCTACAACACGTTGCGTGAGTCCACCAGAGGCGAGCGCCCCATGTATCACAGTTTGGCGGCCGAATGCCAAACCCAATTCATCTGCCGTTAGCCAGCCAATATAATGACCGTAATGCGGCGTACTTAGTTTCGATTTGCCCCGCCCTGAGCCATCTACGGCCTGTACCAGAACTTCGGCTTCTTCCATTTGCAGCCAGCCTTTGACCTTCTCATAGCCCGCTACGGCTTTTCCGGCCTTGCGCTGCATCGAGATCAGATCGACCACGCGTCTGGCCAACTGCTTTTCTACTTCGTCCACCAGATCTTCTGGCACTTTGACCGGTTGTTTCGCACTGCGCGAAAACAGGCCTTTCTTAACGGCCAGCTCAAGTGCAGCACGATCCGCCGACACCCAAATACCACGACCCGGCAGTTTCGCCAGAATGTCCGGCACAACCTGCCCTTCGGGTCCGACTACAAATCGAACCAAGCCATGCGTCGGCTGAGCCTCGCCTGTAGCGATGCATTTGCGTACTGGACCATCCTCGCGGTCTTTTTGAGCGCCTCCGCGTCCCATCCGGTATTCCCGAGACCTGCGATCAGGCCTCGGCTTCCTCTTCTACTTCGTCGTGACCTTCTTCGCTTTCGGCGTTTTGCGCCTCAAGTTCCGCCGGATCAACCCAACCCAACAAAACGCGGGCCGTCATAATCATCTTTTGTGCATCCTCAAGGCTCAGGTCAAACGGCTCAAGCGTGCCATCATCTTTGACCCGCTCCCCATTTTCTGTTGTCCAACCACCGGCCAGTTCCCAATCCGCACAGGTTGCGAAATCTTCGAGGGTTTTTACATCATCATTGGCCAGCGCTTCAATCATCTGGGGTGTCAGACCCTCAAATTCAATAAGGCTGTCCTCTACACCCAAGGCACGAGCAGCATCCAGCGCCGCCTTGTTCTGTGCTTCTAGCACATCACGGGCGCGCGCCTGCAATTCGCCAGCAGTTGCTTCATCAACACCGTCGATGACCAGCAATTCACCTACTTCGACATAAGCTACTTCCTCAAGGTTCGTGAACCCTTCCGACACCAGCAGCTGAGCAAAGAACTCGTCCAGATCAAGGTTATCCATAAAGAGCTTCGTGCGCAGTTCAAATTCTGCCTGCCGGCGCGAGCTTTCCTGCTCTTCGGTCATAATATCAATGTCGAGGCCCGTGAGCTGGCTTGCCAGACGCACGTTTTGACCACGGCGACCAATCGCAAGGCTCAACTGCTCTTCTGGAACAACCACTTCGATTTTACCGGCTTCTTCATCCAGAACAACTTTGGAAACTTCAGCAGGCTGCAGCGCGTTCACAAGGAACGTTGGCTGATCTTCATTCCACGGAATAATGTCGATCTTTTCGCCCTGAAGCTCGTTCACGACTGCCTGAACACGAGAGCCACGCATACCAACACAGGCACCTACAGGATCAATGGAGCCATCATAAGAAATCACGGCAATCTTGGCACGTGAGCCTGGATCGCGGGCAACAGCTTTGATCTCGATGATGCCATCGTAAATTTCGGGCACTTCCATCTTAAAGAGCTCGGCCATGAATTCAGGTGCCGTGCGCGACAAGAAGATCTGCGGGCCGCGCTGCTCGCGACGCACATCCTTGATGTAGACACGGATGCGGTCGTTAGGACGGTAAGATTCGCGGCCAATCTTTTCGTTGCGGCGCAAAATCGCTTCGCCTGCACCCACATCAACAATGACATTGCCGTATTCTTCGCGTTTGACCAAACCGTTGATGATCGAGCCTGCACGATCCTTGAATTCCTCGTACTGACGGTCGCGCTCTGCTTCGCGCACCTTCTGGAGAATGACCTGCTTGGCTGACTGCGCCGCGATCCGGCCCATTTCAACGGGTGGCACTTCTTCGATAAATTCCTGCCCTACTTCGGGGCTGTCCATATATTCTTTGGCCTGCTCAACAGTGAATTCTGACTGATAGTTTTCCAGTTCAGATTCTTCGACCACAGTACGCACGCGGGTAAATTTTGCGCGGCCAGTCTTGCGATCGATATGAACGCGAATGTCCATTTCTGCGCCGTAGCGTGACTTTGCAGCGCGGGCGAGCGATTCTTCCATCGCTTCGATAACCAGACCAGGGTCGATCATCTTTTCGCGGGCAACAGCCTCAGCGGTTTGCAGCAACTCCAGCTGGTTGGCAGATGTAATGGCCATTTATTCGTCTCCCTCGCCAGACTCTGTCTGGATCTCATCAAATTTGTCTTCGTCGATTAAGCCCGCAGCTTTGCGCTGGCGCAGCATTTCCTTGATCAGGTCTTCCGTCAGCACCAGTTTGGCATCTGACAACCAGTCGAACTTTAGTCCAATTGTGCCTTCTTCGACATTGATCAGAACCTCGTCACCCTCGATTCCCGCCAGCTCGCCTTTAAAGCGGCGGCGCCCATCAATCAGGTTACCCGTTTCGATCTTTGCTTCATACCCTTCGAACGCTTCAAAATCCTTGAGTCGGGTCAAGGGGCGGTCGATACCGGGCGAAGACACCTCAAGCGTGTATTCATCCAAGATTGGGTCTTCGACATCCAGTGTCGCCCCAATAGCAGTGCTAATCTTGGCGCAGTCATCAACTTCGATCCCACCTTCAGGCTTATCCGCCATGATCTGCAGGATCGTTGATTTGCCGGACATCAATCGAACGCGCACCAATTCAAACCCCAGATCTTCGATCACGGGTGTAATAATTTCGGCCATACGACGGTCAATGGCGGCTTTGGCAATTAGGTCGTTGCTCATGGGTACAGTGGTTGCTTTCAGGCACAAAAAAACGGGCGCGCGGCCCGTTGTGAATTTCGGTGGTGCGTTTGGTTTGGACCCGAACGCGCCGCTGTTATAGGGCATATAGGCCAGCACGCACCAATCCGCAACCCCTCGTTAGGCCGCCCACCAGCGCTGCGCCGCTCGTAGGTCATCCATCGAGTGCCGGGTTCCGATGTTTCCAGGCATTGCAATGCTACGAGAAGCGGCTTGCCCGGCGTCCAGATGCACCGCGATGTCATCAAAGATGGCGAGTGGCGTGCCGTCTGTCAGATCCACGGCATCGACAAGATATTCCGCCAGCGCTTGCACACGTACAGCTTCAGATGGGATCGACACCAGTTCAATCCGGTCAAACCAGCCAGCTAGCCCGTCCTTCCAATGGTTCGGGCTGCGCTGCGCCAACAATTGCTGGCCTGGTGCGAAGTGCACTAGTTGATAGAGGCCAGTGCCAATCCCCTTGTCCAGCGCATGGGCCGGTCGGATCACATGGGCCGGGGCCGCAAGGGTGAACGGAAATGCGGGGTCAGGACTATCCAATGTCGCGCGCACGCGTTGGGGTCCTTCGGCCTCTATCGTCGCAGCTGGCCCGATACTGCGACGCAAGCTTGCGACAACATCAGAAGCGCCAAACGCATGACCGTCGTGAAACATCACATCGCGGCGCAGATCAAAACTCCAGGTGCGGCTGTCTGCACTGGCGTTCCATGCGGTGGCCAACTCCGGCCGCAGCGTGCCATCGGCAGCAACCTCAGTCAGGGCTTCAAAGACAACGCCAAGGCGCGCAACTTGCATAAAAAGGCCATCACCCTTGGCCCAACTGTCCTTGCGAGAGGCTCCCGATAGAGCCAACCGCAGCTTGCCGCCTTGCTGTGGCAAGGGTCCTGCCGAAACGCCAGCCGCAGCCAGCAATGCTGCCGCTGCACCACTGGCAAAAAGCGCACGGCGATCAACGGAAGGTTTGCGCATCATTGCTGCCCGATCCGATCCATAGCGCGCACCAGCTCTGCGCTGATGCCCGGCTCTGAAAGAGCATGTCCGGCATTGCGTACCATTTTCAACTCAGCATTGGGCCAAGCCTGCGCCAATTCATAAGCGCTCGTTGGTGGGCAGATCATATCATAGCGACCCTGCACAATAACGCCCGGGATATGCGCAATCCGGTCCATCTGCGCGAGGATTTGACCGTCTGTGTCAAGAAAGCCTGCATTGGTGAAATAGTGATTCTCTAGCCGTGCAAAGGCACGCGCATATTCTCCCGGCCCCTCCGACATGCCCCCCGACGAATGGATCGATGCAAGCGCATTTTCCCAGCCAGCCCAAGCACGGGCATACTGCGTTTCAATCTGCGTATCGCCAGAAAACAGCCGTCGATGGTACGCACCGATGAAATCATCCTGTTCCTCTTTGGGAATCAACGCAGTAAAGCGCGCCCAGACTTCTGGCCAAAAGCGCCCAGCGCCACCGCCATAGAACCAGTCCAGCTCAGCTTGGGTCATCAAGAACACGCCGCGCAGAACAAGATGGCGAACAGCCTCCGGATGGGCCTGTGCATAGATCAACGACAAGGTAGCGCCCCAACTGCCGCCAAAAACAATCCAGTCGTGGATCTGAAGTGTTTCGCGGATCAGTTCGATATCCGCAACAAGGTGCCATGTGGTGTTGTCGACAACAGATGCATGCGGACCTGAACGGCCACAGCCTCGCTGATCAAACAGGATAATTCGGAAAATTGCCGGATCAAAATAGCGCCGCATCGACGGGCTACAGCCGCCGCCGGGCCCCCCATGCAGCACGACAACAGGGATGCCTTTCGGGTTCCCACATTGCTCAACATAGATCTGATGCCCTTGGCCCACGGCAAGCATCCGCTGGTCAAAGGGATCGACCGGCGGGTAGAGATACTGTACCGCGCGTTTTTGATCAGGGATTTTGTCCATTACCGCCCTATATATCACGTATCGAACAAATGAGCATATGGAGAACAGAATGCAAGCGCCTCAAACCACCGTTGACCCCGCAGAGATCGCCAAATTCGAAGCCATGGCCGCAGAGTGGTGGGACCCCAATGGCAAGTTCAAGCCTCTCCATATGCTCAATCCCTGCCGGTTGGATTACATCACCAGCCAAATCGCCGGCGAATTCGACCGCGACCTGAAATCAGCAAAACCTCTTGCTGGCCTGCGTATTCTCGATATCGGTTGCGGCGGTGGACTGCTGTCAGAGCCGATGGCGCGACTTGGCGCTGAGGTTGTAGGGGCAGATGCAGCAGAGCGAAATATCCCAGTCGCACAAGTGCATGCCGAAAAATCAGGGCTCGAAATCGATTATCGTCACACCACTGCCGAAGCCATGGCCGATGCTGGTGAGCAATTTGACGTCATTCTAAATATGGAAGTGGTCGAACACGTTGCGTCCCCGATCGATTATCTGATCGCGTGCCGTCAACTGTTGAAACCCGGCGGGCTGCATCTGTGTTCGACCCTAAACCGAAATCCCAAATCCTATGTCATGGCGATTATCGGCGCTGAGCATGTGATGCGCTGGCTGCCTAAAGGCACTCATGAGTGGTCCAAGTTTATCACGCCCGATGAACTGTTTGAACTGCTCAAACAGGCCGGACTAAATCCCGTCGACCGCAAGGGCTTCGTTTTCAATCCGCTAGGGTGGTCTTGGAGTTTGTCAGACAGAGATTTAAGCGTGAACTATGTGACGGCGAGCCTAAAGCCCGCCTAAAACGTCAGATTAGCTGCTTACGCAATTCGCGAAGGATCGGCAGCGTTGCGCGAACCTTTTCGTCGCCCAGTTGATCCACAACCTGATTGATCATCGGGGTCAGCGCCGTGATTGCTGTGTCACGTGCCAAACGGCCTGACGGGCTGATCGACACCATCTTGCGGCGCGCATCATCCCAATCGGGGCGTACATGGACATAGCCCGCCCATTCCAGCTTGGTCAGGGTGTTGGTCATTGCGCCACGCGTCACATGAAAGGTCTCGGCCAATTGCGCCGGACTGCGCTCGCCTTCGCGCCAAGCAAGGTGATTCAAGACAGAGAAATGCGAAATTTCCATGCCTTTTGGCAGAACTTTTGACAGCCGACTGCGCAGCATCTGATCTGCCGCAAGCACTTCACTAAAGAGCATGATGGCCAGAGTATTGCTGTCGTCACCCATTCACGGACCTTTGAATTCTCGCTTGTGTTTCAGACTGGGCACCTTAGCCCGCGCATTTGAAACATGTTCCATGTCGAGATCAAACATGTAAATGCCTTCTTCGCATTCTGCGTCAATCAATACCTCTCCCCAAGGAGAGACTGCCAGCGCGTGACCGTATGTATGACGCGTCTTATGGAGGGCGCTCGCGTGCTCTCCCGTTTGTGCAGGCGCAAGGACATAGCACCCCGTCTCGATCGCGCGGGCGCGCAACAGGCTATGCCAATGCGCAGCACCTGTAACGGGCGAAAAAGCTGCTGGAACGGTAATGATCTGAGCACCCGCTCCCACTAGTTTTTGGTAAAGCTCCGGGAAGCGAACATCGTAACATACTGACATTCCGATATTGGCAAAGGGTGTTTTTGCCACAACCGCCTGTGTGCCTGGGCGGTAACTACTCGATTCGCGGAACGTTTCGGTCTCATTAATCTGCACATCGAACATGTGGATCTTATCATAGCGCGCCGCGATCTGACCCTCTGGATCAATCAGGAAAGACCGGTTTGCAAAACGGCCATCAGGATCCTCAGTCTTGAGCGCAAGGGACCCGATCAAAAGCCAGATGCTGTGATTCGCGGCAGCACCTCGCAGCGCGGCCAGCGTGATATCGTCTTCTTCGCTTTGCAAAACTTCTTGCTGATGCCGACGGCTGGTAGAAATGCAATTCGCTACTTCGGGCAACAGGACGAACGCGGCACCCTGAGATGCCGCGTTTTCAATATGCGCCAATGTGATCGGCAGGTTCGCCGCCGGATCATCGCTAACGCTAAGCTGGACAAGCGCTGTCTTCATCAGGCCGCAAGCAAAGTATCGAGCTTACCCGCCTGCTCCAAGGCAAAGAGATCATCGCATCCACCAACATGGGTTTCGCCCACAAAAATCTGGGGAACAGTACGGCCTCCATTGGCGCGTTTGATCATCTCGGGCTTGCGCGCAGGGTCAGCAAGCACATTGATTTCAGAAAAGCTTATGCCCTTCTGGTTAAGCAACCTTTTGGCAGCTTGGCAAAAACCGCAAAGCGGTGAAGTATAGATTTCAACAGATTTCATGGCCCAAAGCCCCTTATTCAACAAAGCCGTTTCAGGTGATTTAGGTATCTTTAGCAGCTCTTGCTAGGGTCAACACGCGCACGGGGCCTGAACCTGCGTCTAAACACGCCCGTGTCGCTGCGCCCAGAGTGGCCCCAGTGGTCATTACATCATCAATCAATAGAACCGGGCGACCTACGATGCGGTGCCGCTTTCCTGGGCTGACAGTGATGGCATTCTCAAGCGTTTGATATCGCGCGGCGCGTCCCAAGCCGCCCAACGACTGCGTTTGTTGGGAGCGCAACAACAGATCGGGATTCCATGGCAGGCCTGATTGTCCGGACAAAGCCTTGGCCAATAGCGCTGATTGATTGTAGCGCCGCTTGAGCAGGCGCAGCCAGTGCAGAGGAATGGGTAAAATGATCATGTCATCTCTCATTATCCCGCGCGCGGCGTTCGCCATCCAAAGAGCGGCAGGCTTTGCGATCTCTTGCCGGTCACCATGCTTGAGGGCCAGCACAAGCTTGCGGCCCGTATCGCGGTAAATCAGCGCTGAGCGACCTTGTTTCCATGGGGGTGGCTCTGCCATGCACGCATCACACCGGACCAGCTCATTGTTTTCAACGCCCAGCAATTGAATGCCGCAGCCGTCACAAATGGTCCCCCCAACAAAAGACGTATCCCGCCAACACGAACCGCAAAGACCAAAGTCAGTATCCACCGTCTTACCGCAGGTCAGACACCGGGCCGGGTAAATCATCGAAAGGGCCGTTTGAAGTCCGGACCACGCCAATCTATTATCCTTTCATGTCCAACCAACTTACAGACCCCCGCGCATTGGCCCTTAACCGTGCCCGCGCTGTACCTGCCGCAATGTTCTTGCATGATGCTGCCGCTGAGGAAGTGCAGGATCGCCTAGGGATGGTTAACAGACCGTTTACATCTGCGGGTGTGGTGAGTGGTTTCCCACAAATCTGGGGAACGGTATTTCCCAACGCGCTTATGGTGCCGGACACCGATACTTTACCGCTTGAACTAGCGGCTCACGATTTGGTGTTGCACATGATGGCGCTTCATTGGGCAAATGATCCTGTTGGGCAGTTGATCCAATGCCGCCGCGCCTTGCGCCCTGATGGCCTGTTCCTTGGAGCCTGTTTTGGCGGGCAAACGCTGGTCGAACTGCGCCAATGCCTCAGCGAAGCCGAGATCGCGATCACTGGCGGTTTGTCACCGCGTGTGGCCCCAATGGCTGAATTGCGCGATCTGGGTGGCCTTTTGCAGCGCGCTGGGTTTGCCCTCCCCGTCGCGGATAGCGTGACCCTGAAGGTTGAATACCGCGATATCTGGCACCTGATGCGCGACTTGCGTGCCATGGGAGAAACAAACGCCCTTGCACGCCGCCTGCGTAAACCAACGCGCCGTGCAGTAATTCAGCACGCCGACATGCTTTATGAAAAGTACTTTTCAACTCCCGAAGACAGGATTACCGCAACCTTCGATCTGCACCTGCTTACAGGTTGGGCCCCCTCGGATAATCAACCAAAGCCCCTGCGCCCCGGCTCCGCGCAAAAGCGGCTTGCCGATGCGCTCGCGACAAATGAGCAACCCTTGCATGATTGACGTCGGCATAAATCCATCTATTTCAGCCAAGATAGCCCACATCAGGAAACGTCCATGACCGATACACGCCCGACACATGCCGCGCCGGATCATCCTGCCCTACCAAAGCCCAAAATTGGCGTTTTGTTGGCCAATTTAGGTACTCCAGAAAATTATGACTACTGGTCAATGCGCCGTTACCTAGGTGAGTTCTTGTCTGATAGACGCGTGATCGACTACAGCCCGTGGCTTTGGCAGCCTCTTTTGCAGCTTGTGATCCTGACCAAACGACCCTTCACCAGCGGTGCGGCCTATAAATCGATCTGGAATGAAGAAGCAGGCGAAAGCCCCTTACTGACAATTACCAAGGCGCAGACCGCCAAGATCGAACAGAGCATGAAAGAGCGCTACGGCTCAGACGTTATGGTTGATTTCTGCATGCGCTATGGCAACCCATCAACCAAGTCGCGCGTTAAAAATATGGTCAAAGCTGGATGCGATAAAATCTTGTTTTTCCCACTTTATCCGCAATACGCAGGTGCCACGTCTGCAACCGCCAATGATGCATTCTTTGCGGCGCTGGCCAAGGAAAAATGGCAACCTGCAAGCCGCACTGTTCAACCATATTTTGATAGGCCCGACTATATCGACGCTCTCGCGCAGTCGATTGAGCGCAGCTACGCTGGGTTATCAACGCGACCCGACATCTTAGTTTGCTCGTACCATGGCGTCCCGATCCGCTATTTGATGGAAGGTGACCCGTACCACTGCCAATGCCAGAAAACGACACGCCTGCTAAAGGAGCGATTGGGATGGGACGACACAGAAATTAAGACAACTTTCCAGTCAAAATTCGGACCCGAAGACTGGCTTCAGCCTTATACTGTCGAAGAAGTCGCGCGTCTTGCTGAAGCAGGTAAAAAGAACATTGCTGTTTGCGCTCCTGCCTTTTCAGCCGATTGCATCGAGACGCTCGAAGAAATTAATGAAGAAATAAAAGAAAGCTTTGAAGAGGCCGGAGGAGAGGTTTTTACCTACATTCCATGCCTCAATGATGATGACGCCCACATTGCGGCGCTATCATCTGTCATAGAGGATAATCTGTCAGGCTGGATCGATCCCGTTTAACCGGCGTTAAAGCTGACCGGCCAATAAAAAAGGCGGTGCCAAAGCACCGCCTTTTTTCAACAACCGAAGTTGTAATTAGTCAGCAGCAATAGCTGCAGCAACGACCACGAGCAAAAGCAGTGGAATCAGAGCGCCCGAGGACGAACTTGTAGCTTCTTCTACGATGACCGGTGCTTCGATGATCGGATCTGCAACTGAACCTGCAAATGCGGTCGAAGCTCCAGCTGTCAATGCAGCGGCGAGAACGAGTTTCTTCATAACATAACCTCCAGAAAAGGCGTCGATGTTTCTCGAACATCAAACGCACCTAAGACTTACCTCGTGGCTACTTTCTAAACAGCTAAATGCACAAATTGCAAATAAGGTTTCAAAGAAGCAACCGCGATACAGGCACGATGTCGTCAAATAAGCAACACTTGTGTTCCGACCTTAGTCATCGAGAAAAGCTCTGCAATATGCTCGTTGTAAAGGCCGATACAACCATTTGACGAACGCCGCCCAATCTTGCGCGTGTCGTGGGTGCCGTGGATTCGGTAGTATGTCCAGCTGAGATAAAGCGCGTGGGTGCCAAGGGGGTTGTCCGGACCCGGGCCAATAAACTTTGGCCATTCAGGATTACGCTTTAGCATAGACGGTGTCGGGCTCCAGCTGGGGCCATCAACCTTACGGATTACCGAAGTACGGCCGCGGCGCGTCAACTCTTGGGTTAGAGGAACACTGGAAGGGTAAAGTTTATAGACGCTTTGATCGTCAGACCAGTAATGTACAGCGCGGCTGTCGATATCGACTAGAATGGCACCATTACGTGTGTTGCTAAAGTACGGCTGCCAATCCAACGTACGAAAACTTGATACGTTGCGGCGCACCACTTCGGTGATATCGCGTTCGTTCTCCGTCGTATTGGTGCTGTTTACGTTATCCGTCTGCGCAATTGCAGGAGCGGCAAGCACCGCAGCAGAGCCCGCAAGGAAGCTCCGACGGCTCGGAGTATTAAATTTTGAGTTGGGCATGAAATGCCTCCACTAATTGACAGCGATTCACACCCATATATGGCGCGAAAGCCACGTTATCAAATCAAACCCGCGTTACGCAGCGATCTTACACCTATGTGAGTTTGATCTGTCGCACTTCAACCTGTATGGCAAATCAATCAACAAAGTGCTTGGAGCCTTGCCATGATCCGTCTGATCTCAATTTTTCTGGCATTTGCCCTAGTGTTGTCAGCATGTGTGCCTGAAACCACAACGATTGGCGCGGACGGACGCCCCGTGCCGAAAGCCTACCGAATCAGCTCGGGTGACAAGAGTAAAATCCAATTCCGCATGCTCGATTCGGTTAACGCCCTACGCCAGGGATCAGGTCTGACCCCCGTTGAACTGAATTCCAGCCTTACCGCAGCCGCGGCCACGCACTCTCGCGACATGTCGAACCAAAACCGCCCATGGCACTTTGGCTCTGATGGATCGTCGCCCGTGGATCGTGTCCAACGTGTTGGTTATAATGGCCGCCTGATAGGCGAAGTGATCTCCGAGACCTATGAGACCGAACTAGAGACCCTTGGCGCTTGGATGGAACAGCCCGATACGCGCCGGATCATCATGTCCGACAAAGCAACCAACCTTGGCTTCGCATGGTATCAGGAACGAAATGGCAAGATTTGGTGGACTCTGGTGATGGGCAACTAAGCCCAGGTCCTCTCACAGCCGTTAGGCAAGAATGTAGATGGGCGTGCCGTCCTGAACCATCGCATAGATTTTTTCGATCTGTTTATTGCTGACTGCAATGCAGCCCCACGTCCAATCACCCTTGTCTTTACGCAGCGGTGATTTCTGCCCGTGAATAAAAATGTCCCCGCCCGGCTCTTTGCCAAGCGCCGCCGCTGTCTCGCGGTCTGCCTCGTTGGGATACGAGATACCCAGAGATAGGTGAAACTTGCTGTTCGGGTTACGCCGGTTAATCGTATAGAGGCCTTCGGGGGTCCGTCCGTCACCTTCGATCAGTTTATGACCGTATGGCGCAAACCCAAGCTTAACTTTGTACTCTTCCAGCACTCTCTTTTCGTTCATTAAATACATTTTACGGTTGGATTTTCGGACGACAACGCCCGTCACGTCAGGTCCGTCATAGCGCTTGAATTTGCTACTTGCCCCACAAGCGCCAAGCGTTACTGCGGCGCCGCCACCCAATAATACGTTCCTGCGTTTCATCTGCTCGCCCTATCCTGATCGGATTATTTTGTTCACTCTACGTCACGGCGTAAGATTATTAGATCAAAAAATCGTTATTACAAAGATAAATTGTCAGATTCGATTGGTCCACGCAACTTTTTGACGCACGCCCGTTTGCGGTTTCTTGCGCAGCGATGCGACCAACTCGATATGAGACGACCAACGGAATTGATCCACGGGTTGCACCCATTCAAGCTCATAACCTTCCGCCACCAAGTACGCCGCATCACGTGCAAAGCTGACCGGGTTACAAGAGACATACGCGATCCGTGCCACATTCGATCGCGCGAGCTCGGCAACTTGCGCCTCTGCTCCAGAACGAGGCGGATCAAGAACGGCGACATCAATCTTGGCAAGTTCATCAGGTAATAGGGGGCGACGATAAAGGTCTCGCGTAACGTGCGTCACCGACTTGAGGCCCTTGGCCATCCGCCAACCCTTATCGAGCGCTACCATCATCTGCGCTTCACTCTCAACTGCGAGGACTTCGGCGTTTTCCGCCAGCGGTAGGGCAAAAGTTCCACAGCCAGCAAACAAGTCAGCCACGCGGTCCGCATCCCCGACCACTTCACGCACCCCTGCCAGCAATTGCGCTTCGCCATGAGCCGTTGCCTGCAAAAACGCGCCCGGTGGTGGCGAAACCATTGCGCGGCCAAACCCGTGCAGCGGTGGCTCGCGCATGGCAATCACTTCATCTTCCCACGTCAAGCGCGACAGGCCTTGGTTCTCGCAAAACTGAGCAAGGTGTTGTTGTAGAGGACCGTCCAGCGGCTTGCCTCCGGCGACCTGCACGTCCAGTCCGGTCAGCGTCGTGGTGATTTGCACAGCCAGCGTAGCCTTGCGGCTGGAGCCAATAATCGCCAGCGCCTTTGCAACCTCAAGCCCTGCAAGTACTTCGGGCAACAGCAACTGACAATCGGGCACCTCAACCAGCACATCAGATCCGCGACCATAGAACCCAGCCATCGCGCCTTTTTTCGTGCGTCGCGCAGCAAATGTCGCCCGCCGACGTGATTGTGCTGGCGAAGTCAGGATCGGTCTTAGTTCAGCCTCAAGCCCATGGGCCGCCAAAGCGTTACGCACGACATCTGTCTTCCAATCAGCCACCAACGGGTCGGAAGCATGCTGCACCTGACAGCCACCACAGGATTTAAAATGCCGGCAAGGCGCTGCCACGCGTTGCTCTGACGGTGTCACGATCTTGATGTCGGTCAGGGTATTTCCCTGCACCACACCTGTAACCAACTCACCGGGAAGGGTCATAGGCGCAAAAACAGGGCCATCGGCAACGCCGTCCCCATGTTGTCCTAAACGTCTGATCTGAAATTCACTCATGCCCCGCCATACGGCACCTATCTGGCGGGGGGTAGACCCTATTCCGCGGCACGCAGGTTGAGAAACCCACCCGACTGCCGCTTCCAGTACCGCGCATACAGCCCCTTGGCTTTAATCAGCGCGTCGTGAGTCCCGACTTCGGCAATGCGGCCCTGATCCAGAACGACAATGCGGTCCATTTCCTTTAGTGTCGACAGCCGGTGCGCGATGGCCAATACCGTTTTACCCACCATAACCCGCTCAAGGGCTTCCTGGATCGATGCCTCAACCTCACTATCCAACGCACTTGTAGCCTCATCCAAAATCAGGATCGGCGCATCCTTTATGATCGCTCGGGCAAGCGCGATCCGCTGACGCTGGCCCCCTGACAGTTTTACGCCCCGCTCGCCAAGATGCGCGTCATACCCTGTACGGTCTTTGTGGTCTTGAAGGGTTAGAATAAATTCATGTGCCTCTGCTTGCCGCGCAGCGTCAAACAGCGCCTCATCATCGGCTTCGGGATTGCCATAAAGGATATTGTCACGGGCGGAGCGGTTAAACATTGCGGTCTCTTGCGTGACCATCGCAATGTTGCGGCGCAAGCTTTCTTGTGTGACGGACCGGATATCCTGTCCATCGATCAATATACGACCACTTTCGCTTTCATAGAGCCTAAGCAACAGCGCGACCAACGTCGACTTGCCAGCCCCAGACGCACCCACGACACCCAGTTTTTCGCCCGCATGAATGGTCAGTGAAATGTCATCAATGCCGCCGGTCTTGCGACCATAAGCAAAGCTGAGGCCCTCGATCACGATCTCTCCAAGTTGAGCATTCAGCGGCTGTGCGTTCGCACCATCTTCCAGGCGGTTGCGCGGGGTCAGCGTGCGCATACCATCCTCAATCTCGCCGATGTTAGAATAAATCGCCATTAACGTGAAACTGACCCAACCCGTCATTTGGGCGATGCGGATTGCGATGGCACCCGCAGCGACAATATCGCCCTCACTCGCCAGCCCGCGCTGCCACAAGACCAAGGTTCCACCGAGCAGTAAGACAGGCAGCAGCCCGGCAAGGCTCATCAAAGCAAGCCGGAACCCAGCAGCGAGATACCCAAACTCAAGCGCGCGGCTGCGGAATGTCTGCATCGCACCAAGTGCTGCACGGTCTTCGTGATCGTCATGGGCAAAGAGCTTGACCGTTTTGATGTTGGTGATCGTATCAACAACCTGTCCCGAAACCATCGCGCGCGCGCCCGCACGGCTTGCAGAGCGCTCACGAACGCGCGGCAAAAACCAATTTATCAGCGCAAAATAGAAAATCAGCCAAACTGCGAACCCAAAAGCCACCCGCCAGTCTATCGCAAAAAGCAAAATGACCGATCCAAACAACGACGCCAGAGCAAATGCCACGACGTTGATCATTTCAGAGGCTACATCCGTAACAGCCCGAGCCGTCTGCATCTGCTTTTGCGCAATCCGGCCCGCAAAATCATCGTCGAAAAATCCAACTGTTTGACCCAAAGTCCAACGGTGCAGGCGAGACAACACCAGAGGGTTCACATTCGGCTGTACAATGATCGCATTCGACGCAGCCGAAAGCCCAAAGAAAATCGGACGCGCAATAAGAAAAAAGGCCATCGCGGCCAAGATAAGGCCAAGGTTCTGACCTTCAAAAAACCGCTCTGGTCCGGTGCCCGAAGCCGCATCAATGACGCGACCCAATATCAACGCAGTACCTGCTTCTAACGCGCCAGCAGCGGCAGATAAAAACGCCGAAAGCCATAGCGCAGGCCACGCCCCTGACAAACACCAACGCATGAAAGCGCCCAATGTTTCTGGTGGCGGCCCTTCCGCAGGGCGAAACGAATCAATCCAATTTCCAATGTTCACGCGTCTTCTTCCGTTTTCAGAAACCCACCGGATTGGCGCGCCCAGAACTGAGCATATAGGCCGCCTTCCGCCAAAAGCGCGTCATGGCTCCCATCTTCAACGATGCGTCCTTGATCAAGCACCAAAATCCGGTCCATCTCAGCAATGGTAGAAAGCCGATGTGCGATTGCGACAACCGTTTTACCCGACATCATCTGATAGAGCGTCTCTTGGATCGCCGCCTCTACTTCACTATCAAGCGCACTTGTCGCCTCATCCAGCAACAAGATTGGCGCATCCTTCAAGATCACACGTGCGAGCGTAATTCGTTGCCTTTGCCCACCTGACAGTTTGACGCCACGTTCCCCTACACGCGCTTGATATCCACTCCGGCCTTCCGGGTCCGTCAAATCAAGAATGAACTCATGCGCCTCCGCCTGCTTAGCGGCCTCAATCGCGGCCTCTTCGGTCGCATTGGGTCGTCCGTAAAGAATATTCTCCATCACCGATCGGTGCAGCAAAGAGCTGTCCTGCTGAACCATCCCAATGTTTTGCCGCAAACTATCCTGCGTCAGCCCACAAATGTCCTGGCCGTCAATTTCAATCCGTCCGCCTTCGACGTCATAAAACCGCAAAAGAAGCTTAAGTAGGGTCGATTTTCCAGCTCCAGAGCGCCCAACAAGGCCTATCTTTTGACCTGACTCGATCATCAGATCCACAGCCTGCAACCCACCAGAACTGCGTCCGTAGTGATGCGTGAGATTCACCAGTTCAATTCGTCCATCCTCTAACAGCAAGGGCTTAGCATCCGATGCATCAACCAGTGTTATCGGTTGAGCAATCGTTTCCATCCCTTCGGCAACCACACCAAGTTGGCGGAAAAACGTCGACAACGCCCACATGATCCAAGCCGTCATTGAGTTCAGACGCAGCGTTAGCGCGGCCGCAGCCGCTACTGTTCCGACGCTCGCCTGCCCGTTGATCCAAAGCGACAATGCCCAGCCAACGACCCCGACAATCAGCAGGCCGTTCAATGCAACCAAAGTGAAATCCATCACCGTAAAAATTCGCATCTCAACCTGAAATGTCTGCCGCGCCTTTTCGATCGCTTCCTTGGCGTACAGCTCTTCGCTGTCATGATGCGCAAACATCTTGACCGAGTGGATATTGGTATAAGCATCCACGACGCGTCCAGTCACGCCGGATCGGGCATCAGACGCCGCCTTGGACGCAGGGCCGATCCGGCGCACCGCCCAAGTTGTTAGGCAGCAATAAAGCGCAAACCAGATCAACAATGGCAAAAGCAGACGGGGATCGGCGCTGGTGAGTAGAACCGCTGCACCGATCAGATAGGCCAAAGAGAATGAAAGCGCGTCAAACGTCTGGAAAATAACTTCGCCCGCCGCAGGTGGCGTTTGCATGATGCGGTTGGCAATGCGCCCTGCAAAGTCATTTTCAAACCAACCAACCGATTGCCGCAACACCTGCCTATGCGCCCGCCATCTGATCAACGTGCCAAAGTTTGGCATGATCGCATTGTTCACCAGCGCGACATCGAGCGCCTGAATGGCCGGTCGAATGAACACAATGAACAGGGCCACCAAGACCAGCTCAGTGCCATATGTTTCCCACATCATGGCGGGGCCTTGTTCCAACAAATCAACGACCCGGCCCATGTAATATATCAACCCAACCTCAATCGCGGCGACAACGACCGACATGCAGGCTGTAAGGGCGAAAATCTTGAGAAACGGCTGGCTATAGGCGCGCAAGAACGGCCACACCCGCTGTGGGGGCGTGTCATCCTGCGGATACGCCGTATACGGATCCACTAATGTTTCGAAGAATCGGAACATGTTCAACTCTGATTTATGTGCTTATGCATATATCGCGGAAATTGGCGGAAAAGCCACCGCCTACGATCACTCTTTTGGCAGAGCCAGCAATTCACCGCGCGTCATGGTAAAATCAGAAGCAACCCATCGTTCTTTCAAGTCAGCCAACCGCGAGCCAAGCGCGGGCCCCTCAACATCTGGCATCAAATCTGCGGCAGCAATTGGAAACACCTTGTTCGAAGCGCTTTCGATCGCCGCAAGAACGGTTGGCTCTGGAACCTGTTCCGCCAGAACGGACCGCAACAAAAGCGCCTGACGTGCGACTTCGGAACCCTCACGGTAGGCAATGGCATTAAGTCTCGAGCTCCCAAATGCTGCGTCTTTGATCGAATGGTACATACGAGTATCAGCTTTGCTTAGCCGCAGGCGTTTAGTCGGATCATCGCCGCCAAGCGCCACCAGCCGGCCAATCCAATTCGGCGACAACTCTAGGGCTTGCTCCATATGCGCAAGCGGTCCGATCCAGCGGTCATCAGTACTAGGCAATACTGCGTTCATCACACCAGTTTGCCGCATCCCAGCCAATGATGGTGCCGGGTCAAATGCACCAAGGAGTTTGGTCAACTCTGAACCGACTCTTTCAGCAGAAAGCGTCTCTAAACCTCCCAAATTTGACGCAATTGCATCCAACGCATCTCGATCAAAACCTACTGCTGGATCCGCATACAAAGCGTGAAACCGAAAATATCGAAGGGTACGAAGATAGTCTTCGCGAATGCGCTGCCCTGCATCTTCGATGAAACGAAAACGGCGCGCATGCAGATCATCCAGCCCGCCAAGTGGGTCGATAATTTGTCCATCAGGAGTCGCATAAATCGCGTTCATAGTAAAATCTCGGCGTCTTGCATCCTCTGAAACATCGGTCGAAAAGGCGACAACCGCACGTCTGCCGTCTGTTTCTACATCGCGCCGAAATGTGGTGACCTCAAAAGGTTCACCACCCGAAACTATGGTAACCGTACCATGCTCAATTCCCGTTGGAACAGCCTTCAATCCGGCGCGTTCGGTTATCGCAATGACATCATCAGGCAGCGCGTCGGTTGAAAGGTCGACATCGCTTACCGGCACACCCAAGAGCGCGTTGCGTACACATCCACCAACGAAATATACAACGTGCCCAGCGCCCGTTAACGCATCGCATACGGCTTGGGCCTGGGGGTTGGCGAGCCAAGGCGTATCAGAAGGGATTAGCGGTGCATTGTTTCGGTCCATGCACGCAACATACGCGCAGTGGCCCCCCAGATGTAATAGGGTCCGTAAGGTACAGTAAAATAGTGGCGCTGCTGCCCACGCCATCGTCGCGACTGAATAGAGTATTGTGTCATGTCGAGCACATGATCCAATGGTACAGAAAAGACCTCATCCACCTCACCTGGTTCTGGTCGAATATCAAAAGCGTCTCTAACAACGGCTATTACAGGCGTAACGTGAAATCCAGTTACTGTCTCATGCGGCGCAAGCGTGCCAAGCACTTCAACAATTCCGGGGGGCAAACCGATCTCTTCATCCGCTTCACGCAAAGCTGCTGCTATAACATCCGCGTCGTCTTTGTCTTGTTTGCCACCTGGAAAAGCAATTTGCCCAGGATGATTTTTCAACGCCGAAGACCGTTTTGTCAGCAAGAGTTCAAGCAGGTTGTTTCGCAATACAATTGGAGCCAACACGCCCGCGGGGCGCAAGGTTCTGCCAGGAGGCAGCTCTACTTCGGGATTCAGATCGAAATCCGACGACGCCACACCAGTTTTGGTCAGCGCCGCACGGATCTCATCTATCTGATCAATCAGCATTCTTATCTTCGGCTTCAAATCCAACGGACGTTGGATCAAGATCATAATGCGCACCGCAGAACTGGCAATCCGCCGTGACGCGACCCTCATCCGTGGTCATTGTTCCAATATCCTTAGCCGAATAGATCGACAGACTTTGCCGCACGCGGTCTTCTGAACAAGTACAGCCAAAACGAACGGCCTGCGCATCAAATACCCGCGGTGATTCCTGGTGGAACAACCGCATCAACAGGTCTGTCGGCTGCAACGTTGGGCCGATCAACTCTAAGTCCTCGACGGTATCAAGCAACATATTCACGCGGCTCCAGTTTTCGGCCTGATCGTCCTGCAGTAGATCATCAGCCTGCAAGACTTCACCAGTACCTTCTTCTTTGGCCGCGAATGGAGACGCCTTGGGCATATGTTGCAGCATTATGCCACCTGCCCGCCAACTCTCTTCTTCGCCCCGAAGCATAGATCGACCAAAGCTCAGCGAAAACCGCGTCGGCAGCTGCTCTGATTGAGCAAAATATGCTTCCGCGCATTCCGAAATCGTCTTGCCAGTCAGCGGCGTGATGCCTTGATAGGGCGTCATTCCTTCGCCCTGATCGATCATGACAGCAAAATACCCTTCGCCGACCTGATCAAAGGGCACACCATCTGTCAGCCTTTCAGCGTCATAGCTTGCATAAGCACGAATGCGCGCTGGGCCGCCGTCTTCCTGCGGACCATAGTAATCTGTCGCGATCATCCGAACAGCACCTTTGGACTGCACCTGCAGCGAAAGCTTCCAACGCAACTTTATCGTCTGGCCAATCAGTGCGGTCAGCAATGTCATTTCTGCCACCAACGCTTCGACCTGCGGCGGGTAATTATGCTGAGCAAGCACGCCATCAAGAGTTCCGTCGAGCCGCGCAACACGGCCCCGGATATCGGAGGCATCAAGCTGAAATGGCAGGACCGTATCGTCCCACGCGAGTTTGTTTCCGAGGTTCATTGGGGTTTCCTTAACGCTGGGCGATTGGCATACCGCGTCTATATAAGACCGGCAAGGCAACTAAAAAGGGGCGAACCATGATCAGACGCTTAGGAGCGCCGCCGCAACAAGGGAAAACCTACCAAATCAGGGCCGGGGCTTATGCCATTTTACCCATAGACCGGCGGTTTCTTCTTACAGCTCAGATCGGCAATGAAATCGACATTCAGCTCCCAGGTGGTGGAATCGATCCAGGTGAATCACCGCTGCAGGCACTTCATCGGGAAGTAATCGAAGAAACTGGTTGGAAAATTGCAACACCTCGTCGGATGGGCGCGTTTCGGCGTTTTGTTTTCATGCCAGAGTACGACCTTTGGGCCGAAAAGTTGTGCCACATCTATCTGGCGCACCCCGTAAGGCAATTATCACCACCCACCGAACCGCTTCATCAAACCATGATCTTAGATGCGCAGGATGCAATCCAACATCTTGGCAACGATGGGGATCGACTTTTTTTGCAGCGCTACGCGTCGATGGCCTGAACCCCGTACTCGAACAGGATGCCTGAAACATCATCAGGGAAATCTTCGCTGCCCGCAAACTCACTGAGCTGCCAAACTAGCGATTCCAGAAATGCCGGTCCATGTACGTCGCTTAGCCCATCCATAAGGCGGGATAGGCCGTCTTCACCAAGCATGTCGCCGGTTGAATCAGGGCATTCAGTCACACCGTCTGAAAGAATGAGCAGCCGGTCCCCTTGGTAAAGTTGGAGATCAAACTGCTCAAAAGTAATGCCGTACATAAGGCCAACAGGAAAACCACCGGTTCCGCATTGCTCAATCGAACCATCCGCCCGTTGCACTGCTGGATGGGGGTGGCCCGCTTGAGACAAGACCACATGCCCTGTCGCCAACTCAATAAAACCCAACATCAGCGTAAAATAGTGCTCCGTTTCCATCTCATCCAGGACCAGATCGTTCAAAGCTTCAATCGCATCTTCTGGTGCGCGAGGCACGAAATTGCCGACATCATCGCGCATCAGCGCAACATTTTGATCTGGCGAGGCGGCCGAAAGATACCCTGCCAAACGTGCCGTCATCAAGGCAGAGCTGATTCCATGTCCAGATACATCAATCGCATAAAGGCCCAGATGATGCTCACCCGCAGGAAAGAAACCTACCAAGTCTCCGCCTACGTGTCCGGACGAACGCAACATTAGTGATAGTTCTCCACTTGGGAAAACCTTGTTGCGTTGCCTTAGCAAAGATTGCTGAAGTTTCTTGGCTTCAATCAGATCGCTGTCGAGGGAATCGTAGACCCGCCGTAACTCGTCCAGCGTATCTGTGATCATTCGATTTTTTTCGGTCAATTCCCGCTGCATTTCGAGAACCCGCTCGCCAGCAGCCATTCGTGCGCGCAACTCATTGCTGTCGACCGGCTTTGTCAGAAAATCATCAGCACCGCTATCTAGCCCAAGAGCGATTTCAGCCTTTTCGTTCTTTGAGGTCAGCAGAATAAAACAACAATATTGATCACCGCTCAGCGCCCTAAATGCACGGCAGAACTCCAAGCCTGACATGCCGGGCATCATCCAATCACTGAGCACGAGATCAGGCAAGGAGGCTCTGGCCAACTCAAGTCCGATTTCTCCAGACTCGGCCTCTTGGACATCAAAGCCCCAACGTTTTAGCGATGCTGTAAGAATTCGGCGCTGAAGCTTACTGTCATCAACGACCAACACGCGTTTCATCGCACCGCTACGCACCGCGTCCTTGCCGGGCAATTCTGAGTTTTGAGTAAGCGGCATAATACAACGCGTCTATTTGTTTCGCCCTACCTGTAGAACGGCGTCCATTAACAGCTCATGAAACCTAAAATTCTTGGAAATACCTTACATCTGTCGACGATTTCTTAACGGACGTCCACTAGTTCTCGATCCAACCTTTGAGGTCGAAGATGATAGACTGGAATCGCATAACTAACCTAATTGACGAAATCGGCGCTGAAGATTTCGACGAAGTTGTCGAGCTATTCATTGAAGAAGTGGATGAGGTAATCGCCCGCCTACATAGCACCGCGGATATAGTCACCCTTGAGGCTGACATGCATCTGCTCAAAGGTTGCGCGCTAAACCTTGGGTTTTCAACATTTGCTCAAAAATGCCAAAACGGTGAGACGATGGCAGCTTCTGGAAAATCAGAAGATGTCGATATTATTGATGTTCTCGAATGCTACAGCGCTTCCAAAAAATCATTCGTGGATGGGCTTCCTGCAGCGCTGGCAGCTTAAACCAGCTTATAAAAATCCTGGACGTTTAGGCCAGGGTACTCGGCCTTCGCTTTGGCCCGCAATAGTTGCATTCCCTTGATCCAGCGCGTCGAATCTTGGGCCCGTAGCTCGTAGTAACCAGCAACCTGGCTATGCGGCAGGATCATAAATTCATCCGCCTCGACACCCATTACTATGGTTTGCGCCACCTGGTCTGCAGTCAACAATGAGTTACTTTGATCTGCATCTAGATCACTCAGGCCCAGAAGGGGCGTGGCGACATATTGCGGACAAACCACCGATACACCCACACCGTCATCGCCGTGAGAAATAGCCAACGATTCCGCAAAACTGACCGCTGCATGTTTGGTGGCTGTATAGGCCGCATCGCCGATCTGATTCAGGAGCCCCGCAGCCGAAGCGACATTGACCAAATGCCCCGATCCGCGCGCAATCATCTTTGGCAAAAGCGCCCGCGCCGCATAGACATGTGCCATCACATGCACCTGCCAACTTTGCATCCATTCGGCGTCGGGGGCAGACGCTGCGTGATCCGGATCACCCCGCCCAAAGCCTGCATTAGAGACAAATATATCTACATCACCGAAAGCGGCTTCGGTCTGCGCAATTGCTTGGGTTATCTGCGTTTCGTCCGTTACGTCACACGCGACGGACAAACCATTGATGCGTCCTGCAACAGCCTGTGCGCCGGCCAAGTCAAGATCCGCAACGCAGACGCGCGCGCCTGCTTCAGTTGCGCGCTCCGCAAGGGCCGCACCGATGCCACTCGCGCCGCCTGTGATGATCACTGTTTTACCTTCAAACTTCATCACAGCCTCCTAAATCACAAACTGGGCCAGCGTTTCGTCATTCGTGATGTCTGTATATGCAAATCCAGCAGCGTCCAGTTGGGCCAAAAATGGGCCAAAGCTATCCGGTTTGCGCGTCTCAATGCCAATCAAGACCGAACCAAAGTTGCGCGCCGATTTCTTGAGGTATTCGAATCTGCAAATGTCATCTTCAGGGCCAAGAATGCCCAAAAACTCCTTCAGCGCACCCGGTCGTTGCGGCATCCGTAGAATGAAGTATTTTTTCACCCCCGAATAGCGCTGTGCGCGTTCTTTGACCTCAGGCAGTCGCTCAAAGTCAAAGTTTCCCCCGGACGCGACACAAACCACAGTCTTACCGCGGATTTCGTCCGCAACTTCAGACAGCGCTTCAATGCTCAACGCGCCTGCAGGCTCCAGCACAACTCCTTCGACATTTAGCATCTCTGTGATGGTCACACATATTCGATCCTCAGACAGCGTGATCACATCCGATGGGTCAATCCCACGCAACCGCTCAAAATTGCGCGCGCCAATTTTTGCAACCGCAGCGCCGTCCACAAAGCTGTTGATTGGTGAGACATCTACTGGCTCTCCTTTGGCCAATGCGCTGGCAAGACTGGGAGCCCCATCAGGCTCTACAAAGGTATAGTTGCAGGTTTTACCAAAATAGCTAACCACTCCTGCCGATAGGCCTCCACCTCCAACTGGTAAGATAATGTGAGCGGGTACGCGCGCCAACTGGTCCTCAATCTCAACCGCAACGGATGCCTGGCCCTCAATCACATCCTCATCATCGAAGGGCGAAAGAAAATGCGCGCCCTCCTGAATGCAAAACTCTTGTGCAGCCGAAAGCGTCTTATCGAAATAGTCGCCAACGAGGCGCACTTCGATATGCGCTCCGCCAAAAATGCGGGTTTTCTGGATTTTCTGCTGGGGCGTTGTGACCGGCATAAAGATGACACCACGTACACCAAAATGGCTGCACATGAACGCAACGCCTTGGGCATGATTGCCAGCCGATGCGCATACAAAAACAGATTTCTCCGGAATAACTTTGCGCATGGCATTGAACGCCCCACGCAACTTGTAAGACCGCACCGGACTAAGATCTTCGCGCTTGAGCCAAATGTCTGCCTCAAACCGATCCGACAGATGATCGTTGCGCTGGAGCGGGGTCGCGCCAAAAACGTCGCGCATTGCTTGAGTCGCGGCCTTCGCCTTAAGCTGGAAATCGGTCATCATGTCCCCTTGCGCACCTTATGTTTCTTGTCGATAGGGCTGCTTTCGGCACAGGTCAACGAAGGCTTCAATCTTGCCCGTCCGGACAAAACCCGATACGTCGCGTGTCGAACCGAAAAGGAACCTCCAATGTCTGCGCCTAAAAAAGTTGTCCTCGCCTATTCCGGTGGTCTCGATACCTCCATCATCCTGAAGTGGCTGCAAACGGAATACGGCTGTGAAGTCGTGACGTTTACCGCAGATTTGGGTCAAGGCGAAGAACTAGAACCCGCCCGCGCCAAAGCTGAGATGATGGGTGCCTCCGAAATCTATGTCGAAGACCTGCGCGAAGAGTTCGTGCGCGATTTTGTCTTTCCGATGTTCCGCGCCAATGCTGTGTATGAAGGCCTGTATCTTTTGGGTACGTCTATCGCACGTCCGTTGATTTCGAAGCGCTTGGTTGAAATTGCCGAAGAGGTTGGAGCCGATGCCGTTGCGCACGGGGCAACTGGCAAGGGCAACGATCAGGTTCGGTTTGAGCTGGCCGCCTATGCATTGAACCCTGACATCAAGGTGATCGCACCTTGGCGTGAGTGGGACTTGTCGAGCCGTACCAAGCTGCTTGAGTTCGCCGAAGAGCACCAGATTCCCGTTGCGAAAGACAAACGTGGCGAAGCGCCATTCAGTGTCGATGCAAACTTGTTGCACACTTCCTCCGAGGGCAAAGTGCTGGAAGATCCCGCTGTCGACGCCCCTGAGTATGTCTATCAGCGCACCGTGAGCCCCGAAGAAGCGCCTGATACGCCCGAATACGTTGAGGTCGGATTTGAAAAAGGGGACGCCGTAAGCATCAATGGCACTGCAATGTCCCCTGCAACGATTTTGACCAAACTGAACGAGCTGGGTGGCAAGCATGGGTGCGGTCGCCTTGACCTGGTTGAGGGTCGCTTTGTTGGGATGAAATCGCGCGGAATATATGAAACACCGGGCGGTACTTTGTTGCTTGAAGCGCACCGTGCCATCGAATCAATCACGCTGGACCGGGGTGCAATGCACCTCAAGGATGCGCTGATGCCTCAATACGCTGAACTGATCTACAACGGGTTTTGGTTCAGCCCCGAACGGACCATGCTGCAAGCGGCAATCGACGCCAGTCAAACGCACGTAACCGGAACCGTTCGGCTCAAACTCTATAAAGGCCATGTGCGCACAGTGGGCCGCTGGTCGGATTATTCACTCTATTCCGAAGCGCATGTGACATTCGAAGATGATGCGGGTGCCTACGATCAAAAAGATGCGGCCGGCTTCATTCAGCTTAATGCGTTGCGCCTCAAACTGCTGGCCGCGCGCGATAAACGCCACAAATCTTAGGTTTAGAGATAATAGTGCCCCAGTCAGCTTCTTGACCGGGGCACTATTTTCGATTTTCTCTAAGCACTTCGTCGTGGATCTTAACAGCTGGCATGATCAGACATCCCTGTCAGAACTCCGGAACGACCAAAGCCGTTGCAAAAGTAAACTAGCATCACCACCCCGTGAGATTTGCTTTCAGACATTGCGTCGCGCCCAACACGGCGGCAGGCTTGTGGGAAAGGAGATCGTTACAATGAAACTTGCGACAATCAAAATGTATCTACTTGCGGGTCTGATCGTATTTGGCGGCATCGTTCAAGCGACAGGCGCAAGAGCCGCTGATCTTGAAACGCTCACGGTTGCCGGTGGTTGTTTCTGGTGCGTTGAGGCCGATTTTGAAAAGGTTGAGGGAGTCAAAGGTGCCGTATCGGGTTTTGCCGGCGGAACCGTCACAAACCCAACCTATAAACAGGTCGTTAAGGGCGGAACCGGGCACTATGAAGCCGTGCAAATCACATTCGACCCGTCGATCGTTTCATCCGACCAGCTGCTGAGCCTTTTCTTCCGCTCTGTCGATCCGACAGACGCAGGCGGTCAGTTTTGCGACCGGGGTGACAGCTACCGCACCGCGATCTTTGCCGATGACAGCGCACAAAAGGCCGCGGCGGAAAAAGCCAAGTCAGATGCCGCAGCTGCCTTGGGGCAAAAAATCGTGACACCAATATTGGGCGCAGCGAAGTTTTGGCCGGCAGACGGGTCCCATCAGAATTATTACAGAGGCTCTAAGTTGGTCCTGACCCGGTTTGGCCCGAAACGCCAAGCTTCAGCGTATGAAGCGTATCGAAACGCCTGTGGCCGAGATGCACGCGTCAAACAGCTTTGGGGAAGCGCCGCGCCGTTTGCCAGTTAAGAGCCGAAGTGATCCTGGATTTCTTTGAGGTCTGGGATCACATCGCCGGTGCCTAACCGCGACACCATCAAGGCACCGGCCTTGAGGGCCAAGTCTATAGAAGCTTGCATCGACAAGCCCCGATCGAGGCCCGCCAGCAAATATCCGGTAAAAGTATCACCTGCTCCGGTGCTGTCTATTGGGTTGGCTGGATAGGCATCAAAGGCCAAGGTGCCCTTGTTAGAGACCCATTTACATCCAGCGGCACCCAAAGTTACGACCACATCCCGAACGCCCAGCGCCCCGAGGTCTTGCCCTGTAGCTTTTTCCAGCTGCGCCGCTTCGACTTCGTTCAGGACCATAAGGTCAATCTTGTCCAGCAGCGTCGCTACCGCATCTGCGTCAAAAGGGGCCGCCGCATAACAAATCCGCAAGCCCAGCACTCGGGCAGTGGTGGCAGCATAGCTTTGGCCGTTGGTTTCGTGTTGCATCAACAGAAAATCGCCCGCCATTGCCTCAGTCAAAGCAGCGCCAATCATCGCGTTAGTGATGGCGACATTAGCGCCGGGGAAAAGGACAATGGAATTTTCCCCCGCTTCATCCACACTGATATTGGCATGACCTGTTGGGCCACCCAATTCAGCGATATGCGGGGTATCAACGCCGTATTCGAGGAGTCTCGCAACACACCAGCGCCCATCCTGACCGACTGCACCGATATGGGCCACACGTGCAGCAGCTCGCGCGGCCGCGATCGACATATTCGCCCCCTTGCCACCTAGGCCCTGAGAATAGTCAGTAGCGGCAAGTGTCTCTCCGGGGCCCGGCAGATGCGGGACTCGGTAAACGTTATCGATATTGATTGAGCCGAGATTCCAGATCATCCGCCAACCTTACATGCGGCAAGAACGGCCATGTTCAAGATGTCGTTCGCGGTCGAGGTAGAGGATGCAATCTGGATCGACTTATCAAGGCCCGTCAGGATTGGGCCAATGACGGTCGCCCCCGCCATTTCTTGCATCAGCTTCACAGAAATGCTCGCCGAGTGGCGGGCTGGGACAACGAGAATATTTGCAGGGCCCGTCAATCGCGAGAAAGGATAGTTCGCCTGAGACGCGGCATTCAGCGCAACGTCGACTGTCATCTCGCCCTCGTATTCAAAGTCCACACCACGTTCATCAAGAACACGAGGTGCGAGGTGCATTTTTTCCGCGCGCTCCGACACAGGATAGCCAAAGGTCGAAAAACTAACGAAGGCTACACGTGGCTCCAGCCCCATGTGGCGCGCAACTCCAGCAGCACTTTCAGCGATGTTCGCCAAATCCTCGGCGTCAGGCCATTCATGCACCAACGTATCCGCGATAAACACGATACGCCCCTTGTGAAGCAAAGCGGTCACGCCGGTCACACCGTGTTCGGCATCTGCGTCAAATACGTGGTTGATCCGCTCAAGCACATGCGCTGATTTGCGGGTCGCTCCAGTGACCAAGCCATCGCCATGACCATGCGCCAGCATCAACGCCGCGAAAACGTGGCGATCACGCGCGGCAAGGCGGCGGATATCTACACTGTCGAAACCTTTGCGCTGGAGGCGTTTATACAAGAACGTCTTGTAGGTCTCGAGATGCTCGGTGTTGGCGGCATTAACGATCTCAAGCTCGCTTGCTGCACCGCCTAGCCCTGCTGCTTTCAGCTTGGCGTCAACATCATCAGCACGGCCAACAACAACCGCCTGCCCCAAACCGGCACGGTGGTACATAACAGCAGCGCGCAATACCTTCGGGTCGTCCCCTTCGGCAAAGATCATACGTGCTTGATTGGCCCGCGCCCGCGCGTTGATTCCGCGCAAGATGTTCGCCGTCGGATCCATCCGTGACTTTAGCGATGCCTCATAGGCGTCCATATCGATGATTGGTCGCCGCGCAACACCTGTGTCCATCCCCGCGCGCGCTACGGCGGGAGGGATACGGTGGATCAAACGCGGATCAAATGGCGTAGGGATGATATAATCGCGGCCAAACGTTAGGTTCTTACCATAGGCCAACGCGACTTCGTCAGGCACATCTTCTCTCGCCAAATTCGCGAGCGCATGAGCACAGGCAATTTTCATCTCGTCGTTAATGGCGCGCGCATGAATGTCGAGCGCACCGCGAAACAGATAAGGAAAGCCCAGCACGTTGTTAACTTGGTTTGGGTAATCACTACGCCCGGTCGCAACAATCGCATCTTCACGCACAGCGTGCGCCTCTTCGGGAGTGATTTCGGGATCAGGGTTCGCCATTGCAAAGATAACTGGGTTTGGCGCCATTCCCTCAACCATTTCAGGTGTCACCGCGCCCTTGGCGCTCACGCCAAGAAATACATCTGCGTCCTTCATGGCATCGGCCAAACTGCGCGCTTCTGTCATTGCGGCGTGCGCAGATTTCCACTGATTCATACCCTCAGTTCGGCCCTGATAAATCACGCCCTTGGTATCGCACATGATGCAATGGTCGTGTCGGGCCCCCATTGATTTTAACAGCTCAAGACACGCAATCCCTGCGGCACCCGCACCGTTCAGGACAATCCGCACATCCTCGATTTTTTTCCCGGAAATGTGCAGCGCGTTCAGCAATCCCGCGGCACAAATCACAGCGGTTCCATGTTGATCGTCATGAAAAACCGGGATGTCCATTTCTTCTTTGAGCCGTTGCTCAATGATAAAACACTCCGGTGCTTTAATGTCTTCGAGGTTGATGCCCCCAAAGGTTGGCCCCATTAATCGAACTGCATTGACGAACGCATCTGTGTCTTCGGTATCAAGTTCGATATCGATAGAATTAACGTCGGCAAAGCGTTTGAACAAAACCGCCTTTCCTTCCATCACCGGCTTGGACGCCAGCGCGCCCAAATTGCCTAGGCCTAGCACCGCGGTGCCGTTGGAAATGACTGCAACCAAATTGCCTTTGTTCGTGTAGTCGTAAGCGGTTTCCGGGTTTGCGGCGATAGCCTCGCAAGGCACGGCAACGCCTGGAGAATAGGCCAAGCTAAGGTCGCGCTGCGTTGTCATTGGGACAGTCGCAGTTATCTCAAACTTGCCCGGTGTCGGTTCAAGGTGGAAGGCAAGAGCCTCTTCGGCGGTGACTTTGTTCTTGGTCATGGGTTGAGGTCCTTTGAAATCCGACTCAGCTTGCTTAGCCTAGCGCGCCACCGCTCTCAAGCTTACGCGGTTTTGCCTTTCGCCTGTGCACGCGGATTTGTAAGGTCGCGCAAGTTTGCCGGGGGGCCCTTTATGACCGTCACACCAATGATGGCGCAGTATCTAGAATTGAAGGCAGGGTACGAAGGTGCCCTGCTCTTTTATCGTATGGGCGATTTCTATGAGATGTTCTTCGACGATGCCGTAGCAGCAGCCGAAGCGCTCGATATCGCACTGACCAAACGCGGCAAACATGACGGTACCGACATCCCGATGTGCGGCGTTCCTGTGCACGCTGCCGAAGGATATTTGCTGACCCTAATTCGCAAGGGGTTCCGAGTTGCTGTCTGCGAACAAATGGAAACCCCAGCCGAGGCGAAAAAACGTGGCCATAAATCCGTGGTTCATCGTGATGTCGTGCGATTGGTGACCCCCGGAACCTTGACCGAAGAATCGCTGCTTGATGCGCGGCGTCACAATTATCTGGCCGCCTATGCGGAAGTCCGCAATGCAGCGGCGCTGGCATGGGTTGATATATCAACAGGTTCGTTTCACGTGATGCCATTGTCTCGCGTTCGGTTGGGTCCAGAGATTGCGCGCCTTGCTCCGTCGGAGCTTTTGATTCCGGACATTAAGTTCGAAGAACTACGTTATTTAGAGACTGAATTTCCCATCGCTTTGACCGAACTTTCAGGTGCAAGTTTCGATAGTGCGGGCGCTGAAAAACGGATTGAAACGCTGTTTGGCATACAAAGTCTGGATGCGTTTGGCGCATTCTCGCGACCTGAAGTGGCGGCTATGGGCGCGGTAATCTCCTATCTAGAGATCACACAAAAAGGCAAATTGCCCTTGCTGCGCGCACCCACCAAAGAATCTGAATCGCGCACTGTGCAGATTGATGCCGCTACACGCAGAAACTTGGAATTGACCCATGCGCTCAGCGGCGGGCGTGCGGGATCCCTTCTGTCTGTGATGGACCGTACATTGACTGCCGGCGGCGGGCGCTTGTTGGAAAGCCGGATCTCCAGCCCCTCTCGAGCGCTTGATGTCATCCTAGGGCGTCAGGAAGCAATAGAATTTGGGGTCCTGCAATCCCAACCAGTTGGCGACGTTCGCGCAAGATTGCGGAATGTCCCTGACCTTGAGCGCGCCCTCTCTCGACTTTCCTTGGACCGAGGCGGGCCCCGCGACCTGACATCGATCAGAAACGGCTTATCCGAAGCCGCCATGCTTAGCACGATGATGCAACCGTTAGATCTTCCCAATCTTTTGAGGGATGCAGTCAATTCCTTGACGGGTCATGATACGCTAATCAACCTGCTGGACGAGGCATTGATTGCAGAGCCGCCCTTGCTCGCACGTGACGGCGGATTTATCGCACCTGGCTATTTGCCGGACTTGGACGAATCCCGTCAACTGCGCGACGAAGGCCGCAGTGTCATCGCCCGGATGCAGCAAGAATTTGTCTCTGAGACAGGTATTTCGACTCTGAAAATCAAACACAACAATGTGCTCGGATACTTCATCGAAACGACATCAACCCACGCAGAAAAGATGCTTTCTGCACCCTTGTCTGAAAAATTTATTCACCGCCAAACAACCGCAAATCAAGTGCGCTTCACGACGGTGGAATTGTCCGAATTAGAGACCAAAATTCTCAATGCTGGTAACCATGCGATTGAAATGGAAAAGCGTGAATATGAGACACTAAAACGGGCAATTCTTCTGGACGCTACAGATATTGCGGCTACCTCTGCTGCGCTGGCTGAATTTGATCTAACATGTGCATTGGCTGATTTGGCCGTATCAGAGGATTGGGTAAAGCCGACAGTTGACGATAGCCGCGCGTTTGAGATTTCTGGCGGACGGCATCCTGTTGTTGAGCAAGCCCTGCAGAGGCAATCAGGTACCCCATTTGTCGCTAACGACTGTGATCTCACTGCGGATCAGGGCGCAAGTATCTGGCTTTTGACGGGCCCCAATATGGCGGGTAAATCTACCTTCTTGCGGCAAAATGCGATAATCGCGCTGATAGCACAAATAGGTAGCTATGTGCCGGCACAGGCCGCGCATATTGGTTTGGTCAGTCAACTTTTTAGCCGCGTTGGTGCGTCCGATGATTTAGCCCGCGGTCGCTCGACCTTCATGGTTGAGATGGTGGAAACCGCCGCGATTTTGAACCAAGCCGATGATCGCGCGCTCATAATCTTGGATGAAATTGGTCGCGGGACAGCGACCTACGACGGTCTGTCCATCGCTTGGGCCACTTTGGAACACCTTCACGACGTGAATCGTGCACGCGCGCTGTTCGCGACGCATTACCACGAGATGACCGCACTTGCGACAAAACTAGACGGCGTCGAAAATGCGACCGTCACCGTCAAGGAGTGGGAAGGCGAGGTGATCTTCTTGCATGAGGTCCGCAAGGGGGCCGCGGATCGGTCTTATGGCGTGCAGGTTGCGCAACTGGCAGGCTTACCAGTCTCGGTGATCAGTCGCGCTCGGGTCGTGCTAGAGGCGCTTGAAAAGGGTGAACGCGAAGGCGGGGCAAAACAAAAGACCCTAATCGACGACTTACCGCTGTTCGCTGCAACTGCTGCGCCAGCGCCGAAGCCCCTTAAGACTTCAGCCGTAGAAACGCTTGTGGGGGAGATATTGCCTGATGAGCTGACCCCGAAAGAGGCGCTTGATCTGATCTACAAACTAAAAGAGGCGGCCAAATCCTGACCGCCTCATAAATTATGCACCTATCAGAAACCTACCCGGCAGGCTGAGACGACACGCCAACCTGCGCAGGACGCAAAAGGCGGTCATGCAGCATGAAACCCTCAGCGGCGACTTGAATAATATCACCCGCTCTGGTGCCCGGTACAGGTGCCTCAAACATCGCTTGGTGATGTTTGGGATCAAAACGGTCACCAACTTCCGGTGCGATAATCTCCATGCCGTGCTTTTTGAACACGTTCAGCAGTTCACGCATCGTCAGCTCAACACCTTCGAGCAGTGCACCAGAAACCGCGCGCTGATCTTCAGTCGCGACTTCGAGGGCACGTTTCATATTGTCGTAGACCGGCAGCATATCCCGCGCGAGCTTTGAGCCCCCGTAGTTTTCTGCCTCACGGCGGTCCTTGTCGGACCGCTTACGTGCGTTCTCTGCTTCAGCAAGTGCGCGCATAAAGCGGTCACGATACTGATCTCGGTCCGCCCGAAGCTCATCAATCTCTACCGCTTCGTCATCAATCTCTTCCATTTCGTCCGCGTACTCTTCGGCTTCTGCCGAATCCACGTCATCCAAGAAGTCTTCGTTTTTGGGGTCTGCCATCTTCCACCTCTAACTCCGGTCGGAAATTAACTTCCCAACCAGTTGTGCCGTGTAATTCACAATCGGCACGATCCGCCCATAGTTCAGACGTGTCGGACCGATAACGCCCACCGCGCCAATTATCTTTCGATCAGCGTTCATATAAGGGGAAACGACGAGAGAGGAACCCGAAAGTGAGAAAAGTTTGTTCTCAGAGCCAATAAAAATGCGAACACCCTCTCCATCTTCGGCCAGTTCGAGGAAATCAGCGATATCACGCTTGCGTTCCAGGTCGTCAAACAGAAGGCGAATGCGGTCAAGGTCCTCCGCTTCACCTGTTTCGGTAAGGAGATTTGCGCGGCCCCGAACGATAAGGCGCTCTGTGTGATCTTCGCCCTCTCCCCAAATCGCCACGCCACTTTCAACCAACTGCCGCGCAAGGACATCGATCTCTTGCCGTCGGCTTGCGATTTCATGACCGATATTGCGCTGAAGCTCGCTGATGGTTTTACCCTCAACTAACGCATTCAGAAAATTAACCGCTTCGCGCATCGAGCTGGGTGTTTGGCCGGGGGGCGGCGTAAACAGGCGGTTTTCGACATGCCCATCCGAAAAAACCAAAACCACTAGCGCCCGATCATGGGCCAACGAAACGAACTCTATATGGCGTATTGGTGCCTCATGTTTGGGTGCTAACACAAGTGACGCACCCTGCGTCACCCCGGACAGCGCTGAACCCACACGATCAAGGATTCCACTCACATCATTTTCGTTGCGGCCCAGTGTAGCGTCAATTTTTTCTCGATCCGTCTCGTCAGGATGACCTACCTCCAGCAATCCGTCGACAAACATTCGCAGACCTAACTGCGTCGGAACCCGTCCAGAGCTGACATGCGTACTGCCCAAAAGTCCCATATACTCGAGGTCTTGCATGACATTTCGGATGGTGGCGGGACTCACCTTTTCGCTGAAATCCCTTGTTAGGGTACGCGAACCCACGGGATCACCATTCGCCAGATAGCCCTCGACAACCCGGCGAAAGACTTCGCGGGACCGGTCGTTCATCTCTTGCAGCAGGGATGTGGCATCATGGTTCATCACATCTCAATAAAGGGAGTGTTGGAGCAAACGTCAATCGGGGTTGCATCCTGTGTGGTACGAACGCTATCCCGACTGCGTACTCAATAAAGGATAGCCCCATGCGCCCCTCCGGCCGGAAACTTGATGAAATGCGCTCTGTCTCTGTCGAGACAGGATTTACAAAACACGCCGAAGGGTCTGCCTTGATCAAGATGGGCGATACACACGTGCTGTGTACCGCCACGATCGAAGACCGTGTGCCGCCCTTTATCAAGGGGTCTGGTTTGGGCTGGGTCACTGCGGAATACGGCATGTTGCCCCGTGCGACCAACACCCGCATGCGCCGCGAAGCTGCTTCAGGCAAGCAAGGCGGGCGTACCGTTGAAATCCAGCGGTTGATCGGCCGCTCCCTACGCGCGGGCGTTGACCGCGTTGCATTGGGCGAGCGTCAAATCACTGTGGACTGTGATGTATTGCAGGCCGATGGCGGCACGCGCTGTGCATCGATCACAGGTGGCTGGATTGCGTTGCGTCTGGCGGTGAACAAGCTGATGAAAGCTGGCGATGTCACCAGCGATCCACTGGTCGATCCAGTTGCCGCAATTAGCTGTGGAATCTACGCAGGCCAGCCGGTGCTTGATCTTGATTATCCTGAAGATTCAGAAGCTGGCGTTGATGGCAACTTCATCATGACCAGCACCAAGAAACTGATTGAGGTGCAAATGAGCGCCGAAGGTTCAACTTACTCCCGTGATCAGATGAATGCGCTTCTCGATCTTGCTGAAAAAGGCGTTGACGAATTAGTCGCCATCCAAAAAGCAGCCACCGCATGATAAGAAAATTCACCGATACCCGCATTCTGATCGCCACCCACAACGCTGGCAAGCTTGAAGAGATGGGGCACCTATTTGCGCCGCGCGGTGTATCGGTGGTCGGTGCCGCAGAGATGAACTTGCCGGAACCAGAGGAAACTGAAGATACCTTTGTTGGGAATGCTCGGATCAAGGCACATGCTTCGGCCAAGGCAACGGGCTTGCCAGCTTTGGCCGACGATTCCGGAATTCAGGTCGCAGCTCTAGATGGTGCTCCCGGTGTCTATACTGCTGATTGGGCTGAAACGCCGAACGGTCGAGATTTCATCATGGCGATGACAAAAACTCACGACCTGCTTGAAGCAAAAGGTGCGTCTCATCCGCGTCACGCGCGGTTTTGTGCCACGTTGGTTTTGGCCTGGCCCGATGGTCATGATGAAGTTGTTGAGGGGTTTGTCGATGGAACTCTTGTTTGGCCAATGCGCGGCGAAACCGGCCATGGATACGATCCTATGTTTCAGCCTGTAGGTCACGAGATAACTTTTGCACAAATGCCCGCAGCGGAGAAGAATGCCATCAGCCATCGTGCGGATGCATTCAAAAAATTGCTGGCCCTGTGCTTTGACTGAAGACTGGCAGAACGGTGGCTTTGGAATTTATATCCACTGGCCGTTTTGCGAGGCAAAGTGCCCCTATTGTGACTTTAACAGCCATGTTGCGCGCCACATTGATCAAGCAGCTTGGCGGGACGCATACCTGACGGAGTTAAAGCGCGCTGCCTCCGAAGTACCCGGTCGGATCGTAAATGCTGTCTTCTTTGGTGGGGGCACACCCAGTCTCATGGACCCAGATACGGTCGCAGAGGTAATCGCGGAAATCAGGCGGCTGTGGCCAACGTCGAATGACCTTGAGATTACGCTTGAAGCCAATCCAAGCTCTGTTGAGGCTGGTCGTTTTGCGCAATACCGTGATGGAGGCGTTACGCGCATCTCAATGGGCATTCAGGCCTTGAACGATGCTGACCTCAAACGCCTCGGTCGCATTCACACAGCCAAGGAAGCATTGGCCGCGTTTGATACAGCGCGTGGGATTTTTGAACGGGTCAGTTTTGATCTGATATATGCCCGCCAAGATCAAACCCTGGCCGCATGGGAAACAGAGCTCAACCAGGCTCTATCCATGGCGATAGATCACATGTCTCTCTATCAGCTGACAGTAGAAGACGGTACTGCGTTTGGCGATCGATATGCCGCAGGTAAGTTGCGGGGGCTTCCAGCAGATAACTTAAGCGCTGACATGTACGATTTGACGCAGGAAATCTGCGAAGACGCTGGGATGACGTCCTACGAAGTTTCCAACCACGCGCGGGATGGCGCGCAATCGCGGCACAATCTGATTTATTGGCGGTATGGAGATTATGTCGGTATCGGTCCAGGAGCCCACGGTCGGTTGACCATTGGCGGATCAAAATTTGCGACGACCTGCTACAGTAATCCCAAACGTTGGTTGGACGGCGTTTCTTTGGCGCAAACGGAACAGCCGAGAGAAACGCTGAGCCAAGGTGACCAAGCGACCGAAATGCTCCTTATGGGTCTTCGGTTGAAAGAAGGCATTGATCCGGAGCGCTATGCCAAGCTGGCCGGCAAAGCGCTTAACCCTGATGCCCTATTAAAACTGACCGATCTAGGCATGCTGGATCAATCAGATTCAAGGTTAATTGTTTCAAAACAAGGATTTAACGTCTTAAACTCCATACTATCCGAACTGCTACAAGACTAACTTCCACTTAGCATTCTGCAAATCTCGTCCAGCTGGTCGAGAGATTTATAATGCAGTGTCATCTGTCCGCTTTCTTTGCCCGAGTTATGGTTCAGAGAAACCCGCATTCCCAAATTCGCAGAAAGATCGCCCTCAAGGGCTTTCGTGTCGGCATCTTTTTCCGCAGTTTCTGGTTTTGCCGATTTCGACCCACCCGTGGATTGCCCACCAGACAGCTCTTTCTTGACCAAAGCCTCTGTCGCTCGAACAGACAACCCGCCCTTTACGATCAGTTGCGCCAGCTTCAGTGGATCCTTAGCAGGAATGAGCGCCCTAGCATGGCCGGCGCTTAGGTCACCTTGGCTCACTAGATCAATCACAGTTTGCGGGAGGTTCAATAGACGAAGCAGGTTAGCGATGTGGCTTCTGCTCTTTCCGAGCGCTTCCGCCATCTTTTCCTGAGTATGCCCGAACTTGTCCATTAGCTGCCGATATCCGGTCGCTTCCTCAATTGCATTTAGGTCGGCGCGCTGAATGTTCTCGATGATCGCCACTTCGAGTACTTCAACGTCCGTGAATTCACGCACAATAACAGGCAGTTCATGCAATTGTGCCATTTGAGATGCGCGCCAGCGACGTTCTCCCGCAACAATTTCATAACTCTGGTCAACACGTCGGCGCACGATCAGAGGTTGGATAACGCCCTTTTCTCGTATCGAGGCCGCAAGATCATCTAGATCATCTTTAACGAACTGCTTGCGGGGCTGATCCGGGTTAGGCGAAATCTGCTCGATCGGAACCATTCGCTCAGCAGATATTGATCCGCCAGCCGCCCTGGCTTCCGTCTCATTCACGTCTGCCATCAACGCGGACAAACCACGCCCCAAACCGCGTTTTCGATCAGGTGATTTAGCCACTCTGCACCTCTTTCTGCTTTTCTGCGTTATTCGCCAAAAGTTCGGCCGCCAAAGCACGGTATGCCATGGCCCCCTTGGATGTTGAGTCATAGCTCAGGACCGGCATTGCAAAGCTTGGCGCCTCACTAACACGAACGTTTCGGGGCACTACCGTCTTAAACACCAATTCACCCAAATTGCTTCGTGCATCCTGTTCGACTTGCTGCGACAGATTATTCCGGCTGTCGTACATTGTCAGCACTACACCTTCTATGCGGAGATCTGGGTTCCCCGTTTGTCTCACCTCTCTGATGCTGAGCATCAACTGGGACAGGCCCTCAAGCGCATAGAACTCGCTCTGGAGCGGGATAAGGATAGAATGCGCGGCGATCATCGCATTGACCGTCAATAGATTTAAAGACGGTGGACAATCAATCAAAACAAAATCCAGCTCGTACGCATCAATTTGCGGCTGTCGCAAAGCGTCGTGAAGCAAGAAGCTTCTTTTCTCATTGGAAATAAGATCCAGATCAGCCGAGCTAAGATCAACTGTCGCCGGAATAATTGACAGGTTCTTCGTTGCAGAAGGCAAGATAACATCCTTGAGTTCAATGTCTTCCAGCAAGAGTTCGTATGTCGTGAACTCCCGGTCCTCCATATCAATTCCAAGGCCCGTCGAAGCATTTCCCTGAGGGTCCAAGTCAACAACAAGTACTTTTAGGCCGAGTTCAGCCAGTGCAGCGGCCAAGTTTATGGTTGTTGTCGTTTTCCCAACACCACCTTTTTGGTTCGCCACTGCTATGATTTTCGGACCAATAGGTCGTGATAAATCAGACACGTTTTATTCCTCTAATTCGCAGAATAACCGCTTCGGGGTTCGTCTTACTAGTAATCTCTTCTGCTTCATAAGACCACGCCAAACGCGCAACATCACTCTCTTCTCGCCAAGACTTTCCCTTGGGAAAAAGCGCGGTCCCGCCCTCTGCCATGTGGCGTTCGGCATGGCCAAGGAGTTCATTTAGGCTCCCCAACGCCCGCGCGGAGACAACTGGTGCGTCAACCGGAGGTGCCTCTTCTATTCGTTCGGAAATTACTTCAACTGTTAGACCCATTTCACGAGCCGCCGTTCGCAAAAATGCGCACTTACGTTGATCGCTTTCAATAAATGTGAATTTTCGCCTATCGTTGCTTTCAACGTCCATTATCGCTGCCACTACGCCAGGAAATCCGCCTCCGCTACCGATATCAAGCCAATCAGCTCCGGACGGGGCTAGATCATAAAGTTGCGCGGAGTCCGCAATATGACGGTCCCAAATATGGTCCAGACTACTCGAAGACACCAAATTAATCTTGGGGTTCCACTTCCTGACGAGATCGACAAAAGCGTTTAGCCGATCGAATGTTTCACGTGAAACATCTAGCAGCTCCGGATTGAACTCCATCAAGCTGTCTTCTTCTGTCGTCTACGCAACATCGCAAGCAACAGCGTTAACGCTGCAGGCGTCATTCCGTCTAGCTTTGCAGCCTGGGCCAAACTCGAAGGGCGCGCTCGCTCAAGCTTTGCTTTCAATTCATTCGAAAGACCTTCAATGGATGAGTATTCAAAATCTAGAGGGATTAACTCTCCCTCGTCCTTCCTAAGCCTTGCTACGTCTTTCTCCTGCCTTTTTAGATAGTTAGCGTAGAGCGCGTCTTTGCTTAGCTGTGCAGAAATTTCCGAGTTTATGCTCGTCAGCTCTGAGTCCAACAC
Organism: Sulfitobacter sp. SK012; assembly: GCF_003352085.1. NCBI lineage: Bacteria > Pseudomonadati > Pseudomonadota > Alphaproteobacteria > Rhodobacterales > Roseobacteraceae > Sulfitobacter > Sulfitobacter sp. SK012. Next base: position 83,425 of record NZ_CP025804.1, on the reverse strand, counting down.
GGTAAGCTGTTCAAATGAGACGTCAGGAAAAGACAACAACTGGAAGGCAGTCCGCTTTGTGCCGTCTTGACTGACCTGTATTCCTGCCCGCTCAGCTTCTTTGCCACTAAAGCGTTGGCGTTCGAGCAGTGACATTGCATTAGAAAGTAGCACAGCCTTCTCTGTGAATGCCCGCATTCTCTCGTTCGAAACACACCCAATATCAATCGCTTTCGGGGTCAGTCGCTGGTCTGCATTATCCGCCCGCAGTGAAAGTCGGAACTCAGCACGCGACGTGAACATTCTATACGGTTCTGTCACGCCCCGACTTGTAAGGTCATCAATCATGACACCGATGTAACTCTCAGTTCTACTGAACAGAATGGCATCTTGATCAATCGCGGACGCGGCTGCGTTCAATCCAGCGACCAAGCCTTGCGCTGCTGCTTCTTCATATCCGGTCGTGCCATTAATTTGGCCGGCAAGGTATAGCCCTGGAACATTTTTCAGCTCCAATGTGTTCTTGAGTGATCTAGGATCGATGTAATCATACTCAATCGCGTAACCCGGTTGAAGAATGTTTGCACCCTCAAGTCCAAAAATCGAACGTACGTAGTCTTCTTGAACATCCACCGGTAATGACGTCGAAATACCGTTGGGATAAACCGTCGATGTATCGAGGCCTTCTGGCTCTAGGAATATTTGGTGGGAGTCTTTGTCAGCAAACCGAACTACTTTATCTTCGATTGAGGGGCAGTATCTCGGGCCAATTCCGTCAATATGACCACCGTACATAGCAGAGCGACCTAGGTTATTTCGAATGATCTCATGAGTATTTTCATTTGTATGAGTGATCCCACATGAAATTTGACGAGCTACCAACCCTTTATTCATAAAGGAAAATAAGGTGGGATCAGCGTCCCCTGGTTGAGATTCCAACTTCGACCATTCAATAGTCTTGCCATCCAGCCTTGGTGGTGTTCCTGTTTTTAGTCGACCCAGATCAAATCCAAAACCATCCAGTCGTGCGGCTAACCCAACAGACGCCTTATCACCTATACGGCCGCCACTTTGCTGAACGTCTCCAATGTGAATAACGCCACGGAGAAACGTCCCGGCCGTCAGTATCACCGAGTGTGAAGATATCTCAGAGCCATCTCCCAAGACAACACCGCCAACAGCCTCGCCATTCATCATGAAATCTACAACTTCGCCCTCAATGACATCAAGGTTTTGCTGATTCTCAATTTCTGCCATTATCCCAGCGCGATACAAGTTTCGGTCTGCTTGAGCCCTTGGGCCCTGAACAGCGGGACCTTTGCGCCTGTTTAGCAGTCGGAATTGGATACCTGCGGTATCCGCGACACGACCCATTATGCCATCAAAAGCATCAATTTCGCGTACAAGGTGGCCTTTGCCAAGGCCGCCAATCGCTGGATTACAGGACATTACGCCAATCGTGTTAGCCGACATTGTCACTAGCACGGTTCGGGCACCCATCCGAGCTGATGCATGGGCTGCTTCAGAACCCGCGTGACCACCGCCAATTACTAAGACATCAAAATGTTTCACGTGAAACACTCCTCACTTTCCAACACAAAAGTTGGCAAAAATTTCGCCAAGCAGAGTTTCAACATCAATCAACCCGACAAGAGCCTCAAGCGAGCGAACGCCAATCCGAAGTTCTTCTGCCGCTAAATCATAAGCATCTGGACCACTATCTAGCAACTCCAGACAAGCCAATAGGCCGACCAATGCATCTGTCATGGCTTGAGAATGCCGTAAATGAGTTGCAAGCCCAGCGCCAGCTGCCATTTCTGTCAGCCGCTGACCGATCCGGGCCAAAAGTTCGTCAATTCCGGAACCAGACAAACCGGATACAAACGGGAACGGCTCGCCAGTCAAATCGGCCTTAGGGTGAATAACAATATCGCTGGTCTCTAGACGAACCGGAGCCGCAGATCCTTGCTCCAGCATGACAACACGCAGATCAGCGTTCCCAGCACGCGATAACGCTCGGTCAATACCAATCTTCTCTATCTCATCGCTGCTTTCACGAATTCCAGCCGTATCCAGCAAAGTGACCGGCAGGCCGCCGATTTCCATTCGGACTTCAATTACGTCACGGGTAGTCCCCGCAATGTTAGATGTAATCGCAGCCTCTCGACCCGCAAGTCTATTAAGTAGCGTTGATTTTCCCACATTTGGTTCACCAATGATGGCAACCTCGAACCCCAATCGGATCCGTTCCGCTGCAGAGGTCCCCGCAATTTGCCCTTCCAGATCCTGTCTGACGCCACCCAGCAAATCTCGGACCTCGCTTGAAACGTCAACAGGAACATCTTCGTCCGCAAAGTCGATTGTCGCCTCTAAAAGGGCTGCTGCGCGTATGAGCTTTGAACGCCAAATTTCAACCTGCGCTCCCAATTCCCCGTCCAAAACGCGCAGCGCTTGCTTCCTTTGCGCCTCTGTCTCCGCGTCAATCAAGTCAGAAAGGCCTTCGACTTGTGTTAGGTCCAGCTTTCCGTTTTCTAATGCCTTGCGTGTAAACTCACCTGGTTCGGCCAGTCGAAAGCCCTCCATCAACGATAGTTCTGTCAGAATTCGCCGAGTAATCGCGATACTGCCGTGGAGATGAAGTTCGACAACGTCGTCGCCTGTAAAGCTGGCTGGGCTCTCAAAAAAGAATACGAGCGCTTGGTCAACAAAGTCGCCATCTGCGCCCCATAGCTTTCGGTACGCAGCAAATCGCGGTTTTGGAACATCACCGGCAAGGGCCAGGCATGCACATTGGGCGTTAGGGCCCGAAATTCGGACAACACTAACACCCGCTCGGCCCATCGCTGTCGCCTGCGCAAAAATCGTTTCCATAGACCTAAGCCTTTGAAATATTTAGGTATTCATCGAATCAAAGAAGTCTGAATTCGTTTTTGTCTGCTTTAATTTGGATACCAAGAATTCAATCGCATCTGTCGTTCCCATTGGATTCAGAATTCGGCGCAACACAAAGGTTTTCTGCAGGTCAATTTTATCAACCAACAGTTCCTCTTTGCGGGTGCCAGATTTCAGAATATCAATCGCCGGGAAGACCCGCTTGTCCGCGATCTTGCGATCCAGCACGATTTCAGAGTTACCAGTCCCTTTGAATTCTTCAAAGATCACTTCGTCCATGCGTGAACCCGTATCAATCAAGGCCGTCGCGATGATTGTCAGCGAGCCACCTTCTTCAATGTTCCGCGCCGCACCAAAGAAGCGCTTAGGACGCTGCAAAGCATTCGCATCCACACCACCGGTCAAAACCTTGCCTGATGACGGAACAACAGTGTTGAATGCACGGCCCAGACGCGTAATCGAATCAAGCAAGATAACAACGTCACGCTTATGCTCAACAAGGCGTTTGGCCTTTTCGATGACCATGTCAGACACCGCAACGTGACGGGTCGCCGGTTCGTCAAATGTTGATGATACAACTTCACCTTTGACCGAACGCTGCATGTCCGTGACTTCTTCGGGACGTTCATCAATCAGCAACACGATCAAGTAACACTCTGGGTGGTTCTTTTCGATGCTGTTGGCAATGTTCTGAAGTAGAACCGTTTTACCTGTACGCGGCGGTGCTACGATCAATGCACGCTGGCCTTTGCCAATCGGTGATACCAGATCGATAATCCGTGCTGAGCGGTCTTTGATCGTCGGATCATCAACTTCCATAGTCATCCGTTCATCCGGATAGAGTGGTGTAAGGTTCTCAAAGGCAACTTTGTGACGCGCCTTCTCAGGGTCTTCAAAGTTGATTTTGGTTACCTCGATCAGGGCAAAGTAACGCTCGGTGTCGTCAGGGGCCTTAATGAGCCCCTCAATGGTATCCCCAGTACGCAGCGAATGTTGGCGGATCATGTCCGGAGACAGATAAATGTCATCTGGGCCTGGCAGATAGTTCGCTTCAGGCGAACGCAGAAAGCCAAACCCGTCCTGCAGGACTTCAAGCACGCCATCACCCGAAATTTCCCAACCTTCATCCGCCCGCTCGCGCAGGATTTGGAACATCATCTCGCCCTTACGCATGGTCGAAGCGTTCTCGATCTCAAGCTCTTCGGCCATCGACAAAAGGTTTTTAGGGGATTGTGCCTTAAGATCGGCAAGGTTCAGTGTATCAATTTCAGTGGTCATGGAAGTACCCGCGCCAAAGCCACGCCAATGGGCGGGCTGGTCATATTCAAAAATTTCAATGTTGCGCCATCCCCGAATGGGGCGGTGACTGCCATGTAAGCAAACCGGTCCATTTAGTCAATCACTCAGAACTTCACGGTCACTGACAGTACGATCACGATCATCAGCACCGTCGGTACTTCATTCAACATTCGGTATTGTTTGCCGCTGAGCGTATTTTCACCGCGCCCAAAGCTCTTAACACGCCCCTCGAGCCAAATATGAAAACCAGACATGGCCAGAACCCCCAACATCTTTGTCCAAGGCCATACTGCTGACCAATCAACAACGCCCGGAGTCAGAACTAATAGCAGCCCAAAGAACCAAGTGGCCAACATCGCCGGTCCCATAATCACTTTTGAAAGCTTAAATTCCATCATGCTAAACAGCTCATGGGTTTCACCACTCAGACCAACACGCTCTGTGTGGTGCACCAAAAGCCTCGGAAGATAGAACAGCCCGGCCATCCATGATATCACTGCCATGATATGGAAACCCTTGATCCAGGGATAAGCAAGGCTGAGAAAATCGGTCACGGGGCATCCTTCCTGTCTCGGCCCTTCTTAATATAATATAAGAAGAAGGAAAGATTGATGATGTAAGTAGGGAAGGCATTTTCTGTGGATTATTGTGTTATCCCCAGAGATGTCCCCCTGTTAGTTAGCGAAAATAGGTGATGTGATTATCTAGAAGGTATCTGTTTTAAAGTAATAAAATCAGATGCTTAAAAGATAATTTTGAGTTTTTGGCTGTGTGCATCTCTGTGAATAATCTTTGTAGACCGAGAGTTTGCCACAAGCCGTTTTTATCCTTATCCACGCAGGGATAAAACTTGCAGAGAACTGCATAAATCGCCGAGTTTTCCTGACTTGCGCTCGAACCCCAGATTCCGGACAACAAGTCCACCTTACATCCCGAACCTTGTACAAGGCTTATCCACATGGCGTCGCAGATCATACTTGCCTCAGGTTCCAAAATTAGGTCGCAGCTTTTGCACCAAGCATGCGTACCGCATCAGGTGATCATCGCTCGGGTTGATGAAGAGATGATCAAGGACGCGATGATCGCAGAATCTGCACCACCCCGGGATATTGCGGATGCGCTTGCCGGGCTGAAGGCAGCTAAGGTTAGTGAAAAGAACCCCGGTGCCTTGGTCATTGCATGTGATCAAGTTCTTGATTTCGCCGGTCAGATGTTCAGCAAACCAAAAAACCAAACCGAAGCCATTGCTCAGCTTAAGACATTACGTGGCAACCGTCACATGTTGTTGTCTGCCGCGGTGATCTATGAAGACGGCAAGCCTCTTTGGCGCCATGTCGGTCAGGTTCGCCTGCGGATGCGCGAAGCATCAGACGACTACATAGATGACTATGTAACTCGAAATTGGGACAGCATTCAGCATGCGGTGGGTGCCTACAAGCTGGAGGAAGAAGGAGTTCGGCTTTTCACCAGCGTCGAAGGGGATTACTTTAACGTTCTGGGTATGCCACTTCTGGAGATACTCAATTATCTAACCCTGCGCGGAGACATTGCTCAATGAAAGACCCCTCAGCGGCCCCGCAACGTATACCAATTGCCGGCGTAATCGGGTGCCCTATCGCGCAATCCAAGTCGCCACAAATACACCGCCACTGGCTTAAGACCTACGGTATTGCTGGCCACTACATTCCAATGCACGTTGAGGTGTGCGATCTTAAAACGGTACTAGAGACGCTCCCTAAAATGGGCTTTGTTGGTGCTAACGTCACAATTCCGCACAAAGAGTCCGTGCTGGAGCTTGCAGATCTGGTGACGGATCGGGCAACCCTGATTGGTGCCGCGAACACGCTTATTTTCCGCAAAGATGGAAAGCTGCAGGCAGACAACACTGACGGATACGGTTTTACAGAGAACTTGCGCCATAATGCACCCACTTGGGACCCAAGTTCCGGCCCCGCCGCGGTTCTTGGGGCCGGCGGTTCTGCCCGCGCGGTCATCGCTTCTTTGATTGAAGCCGGTGTTCCGGAAATACTTTTGTCGAATCGGACACGCGTCCGCGCCGAGAGGCTTAAATCTGATTTCGGCAGTCGTTTGAAGATTTTTGACTGGGTGCAAGCAGGCAACATGCTGGATGAAGCCGCACTTGTGGTAAATACCACATCGCTTGGCATGATTGGCAAAAGTGAATTGCGTGTTCCATTGGACGGTTTGCGCGCCGGTACAGTTGTGACTGATCTCGTTTACGCGCCTCTAAAGACATCGTTTTTAGAAACCGCAGAACAGATGGGCTGCGTTACTGTCGATGGCCTTGGTATGCTCCTACATCAGGCGGTGCCTGCGTTTGAACGTTGGTTCGGTCGCCGTCCAGAAGTAGACCGCGCCACACGTGCTGCCGCTTTGCGCTGATGTTTCTGCTGGGTCTCACAGGATCGATCGGTATGGGGAAATCGACGGCCGCTTCGATGTTTGCTGATTTGGGCTGTGCCGTTTGGGATGCGGACGCCGCCGTGCACCGGCTTTACGCGGTTGGAGGTGGTGCTGTATCGCAGATGAAAGATGCTTTCCCAGATGCAATTGTGGACGATGCCGTTTCGCGACCCGCGCTCAAAGAAATCATCTCGTTGAATCCGGCCGCGCTCAAGCAAATCGAGCGTATCGTGCACCCCTTGGTCGCCCAAGACAGGGCCGAGTTCATTTCACAGGCCACCACTGATATCGTCGTTTTTGACATCCCCCTATTGTTTGAAACCGGCGGCAATATCGCTATGGATGCCACCGCCTGCGTTTTTGTGAATGATGACGTTCAAGAAGCCCGCGTAATGGAGCGAGGCACAATGACCTATGATCAATTTATGTCGATCCGGGCCAAACAGATACCAGCTGCGGAAAAATGTAAGCTTGCAGACTATGTAATCCCTACTGATACGCTTGAAGAGGCCGCACGTGAGGTCCACAACATTGTTATGAAAATCAGGAGCCAACTGTCCCATGCGTGAGATCGTCCTTGATACAGAAACCACCGGATTCGACCCCAATTCGGGCGACCGTATCGTAGAAATCGGCGCGGTTGAGCTGATGGGCCATATGGCTACCGGCAAGACGTTTCACGAATATATCAACCCCGAGCGCGGCATGCCAGATGAAGCTTTTCAAGTTCACGGGCTGGGGGATGATTTCCTGCGGGATAGACCAAAGTTTGCAGCGGTGGGTCAGGCCTTTCTTGATTTCATCGGCGAGTCAAAGCTGGTGATCCATAACGCAAGTTTCGACATTAAGTTCCTCAATGCTGAACTGAAATGGATGGGTTTGCCTCTGATCCCATGGGAACAGGCAATTGATACGCTCGCCATGGCCCGCAAGAAGTTCCCAGGCTCACCTTCCTCGCTGGATGCGCTTTGTCGGCGTTTCAATATCGACAATGCATCGCGAACACTGCACGGCGCGTTATTGGACAGTGAAATTTTGGCCGAGGTTTACCTTGAGCTGATCGGCGGTAAGCAGCCTGATTTCGGACTTTCGACCAAACCACAGCAAAAAGCTGGTGAGACCTCAACCCAGTGGACGCCGCGATCACGCCCGATGCCTTTGCCAGAACGCATCACTGAAACAGAAAACGCCGCCCATGCTGAGTTTGTCAGCAAATTGGGCGGCGATGTGTTGTGGCTAAAGTCGTAAAGGCTTAGGCGTCTGCCTTGCCCTTTTGCTCTGCCTGAAGCCGTGCGACTTCATTGCGGTAAAGCGTTACGAAATCGATGTTTTCCAAGTTCAGCGGCGGGAAGCCGCCATCGCGGGTGATGTCGCTGACAATGCGGCGCAGGAATGGGAAAATCATCCGAGGGCATTCGATCATCAAGAACGGGTGCATTTGATCTTCTGGCACGCCCTCGATGTGAAAAATACCAACATAATCAATCTCTAGTGCGAAAAGAACGGTATCGGCGTCCTTTGCCTTTGAGGTGACGTTCAACTTGATCGCCGTCTCATACTGATTTTCTGCTGGGCGCTTCTTGGGCTCCAGATTGATCTGCATCTGCACATCTGGTTGCACATCGGCTGGCGCGCCTTTTTGTGCCATGATGTTTTCAAATGACAGATCGCGGATAAATTGACCCAACACACGCATTTGTGGTGCGGTGGGTGTTGCTGCTTCGGCCTCAGCCATGGGTGTCTCCCTTTGGAGGTTGGAAATAAATCTGCTGCGTCCTAGCAGGTTGCTGCGTGTCGCTCAATGCTTTGTCCAACCGGAAGGCCCTTTGGGCGCGTCGTCCTCCTCAGGAATCTCTACATAGTCGCCTTCGATCACATCGCCATCCTTGGCGCGTTGGCCCGGACCTCGTGGTTGTGCACCTGCGTTTTGGCCAAAGCTCTGGATTTTCACACGAGCACGTATCGCGTGGTAAAGCGCTTGTCTGATCTGTGGGACCAACAAGCTAAACCCAACGGCGTCCGTAAAAAACCCGGGCGTGAGCAAGAGTGCGCCTGCAAATAAGATCATGGCCCCACTCATCAAAGATTCTGTGGGATCACGCATGTCAGAAATCGATGATCGGACCTCGCTCATGGCCATAAGGCCCTGACTGCGGACCAAATAAGCACCTAACATAGCTGTGAACACAACAATCAGCAGGGTTGGAAAAAGCCCAATAAACCCGCCTACCTGAATGAATAACGCAATCTCGATCACCGGTACGGCAATAAACGCGATCAGAAGCCACATGAGTATGTCCTTTCCGGGGGCCGAGCAGTGGACTTGGCCCCATCGACAACCTACATAAGTTGCCTAGACGCTTTTTTCCACGCTTCATCTTCAACGAGGTCCCTATGAATTCGCCGCTCATTCAGCTTTTGGTGCTGGCAGGAATTGCCGTGTTCCTGATCCTACGCCTAAAGAACGTCCTTGGAACACGTGAAGGCTTTGAAAAACCGCCTGTGCCTCTGTCCGATACCACCCGCCGTCCCGGCCCCGCACTTGAGGTGATCGAAGGCGGACCTGATCTGGATATCACCGATCATGTCGATGAAGGCTCCGATGAAGCGAAAGCATTGGCTGAAATGAAACGGATCGAACCGTCGTTTCACGTGGGTGATTTCCTCGGCGGCGCGCGTGGTGCTTATGAGATGATTGTGATGGGCTACGAACACGGTGATCTAGATGAAATTCAGCCATTTCTCTCTGAGCCGGTCTACGAGAGCTTTGTCGAAGGCGTTTCAGCACGCGAAGATCAAGGTCTGACCATCGAAGCAAACTTTATCGGTGTGCGCGAGATGAGCCTTGCCAATGCGACCCTCGACCCCAAAACCAACGAAGCTGAGATAACAATCCGCTTCGTGGCTGAATTGAACTCGGCCGTGCGTGACGAGGGCGGTGACATCATTGAGGGCAGCCTTACAGAAATCAAAAAGCAAAAAGACACGTGGGCGTTTGCCCGCATAATGGGTTCGGATGATCCAAATTGGCTCTTGGTCTCTACAGACGGCTAAGCCATGTTTTTGGCGTATTGGCGATCATGGGGGCCACGCTGATGGCGGGCCCCTCGGCTGCCGATGTGCGGTATGACATCCTGAGTTTTGAGGACTTGGAGGGTTGGGTCGACGACGATCACGCCGCTGCCCTCGCCGTCTTTCTCAGCACGTGCCGCGACATGAAAGACCCCGATTGGCGCGCGCTTTGTTCGTACGCTGACGCAAATCCCGATCCCCGCAGCTTTTTCGAGCTACTTTTCCGTCCCGTTTTAATTGATGACGGTAGCGAGGCTATGTTCACCGGATACTTTGAACCTGAGCTTGACGGGGCTTTGAGCCGTTCATCGCGTTATCAATATCCGATCTATAAGATGCCAAATGAGGCCTTGAGTTCTAGTCCATGGCTGACACGGCGCGATATTCTCGAAAGCGGTGTCATGGCGGGGCGTGGCCTTGAAATCGCTTGGGTCGATGACCCGGTTGAGCTTTTCTTTTTGCAAATCCAAGGCTCCGGTCGTGTTCGACTTCCCAACGGAGGGGGTCTACGGGTCGGGTATCGCGGATCGAACGGGCATAACTATCGGTCTATCGGCGTAGAGCTGGTACGGCGTGGTATCTATGACGCGCATCAAGTCAGCGCAGAGGTCATCAAGAACTGGGTGCGGCGCAACCCCGAGGAAGGCCGCGAACTGTTGCTTCACAACAATTCCTACGTCTTTTTTCGAGAGGTAAGTCAGGTTCCCGCAGACAAAGGGCCATTGGGCGCCATGAACCGGTCGGTTACCACAATGCGGACAGTTGCGGTTGATCCCGCATTTGTCCCGTTGGGCGCCCCGGTTTGGATCGAAAAAGAAGGTAAAAAGCCACTGCGTCGGTTGATGGTCGCCCAAGATACCGGGTCCGCAATCAAAGGATCACAAAGGGCGGACGTTTTTTTTGGCACCGGGGATAAAGCGGGCCGTGCTGCGGGTGAATTGCGTGACGCTGGCCGGATGATTGTGCTTATGCCTATTCAACGGGCCTACGCATTGCTTCCAGAGCCCGCAATATGAGGCGGCGGAGGCTAGCGCCTGAAGAAGTGGCGCTGTGGCAGCAAGTTGCGGAGCGGACCGAGCGCCTCAACCAAACGCGTAGTTTTGATCCTGACACCGCATTGCCAGCACCACCAGCGCCTGCACTACGAAAAGCTAAGTCGGTGATCATGGGTAAGCCGCAACCAAAACTGAAAGCACGGCCCAATGATTTGATCCCTGCAATAGACGATCAAATCCGGAAATCCCCTGTCGCGATGGATCAGAAGTCATTCGGCAAACTTAAACGTGGCAAGATCAAACCCGAAGGCCGCATTGATTTGCACGGTATGACGTTGGACCGCGCGCATCCTACGTTGACTCGTTTTATTCTGTCTGCCCATGCGGATGGTAAGAGGCTCGTTCTTGTCATTACTGGCAAGGGCAAGCAGCGCGATGAGGGGGGGCCAATCCCGGTGCGCCACGGCGTTTTGCGCCATCAAGTACCGCAATGGCTCAAGATGCCGCCGTTGTCGTCAGCGGTCTTGCAGATCGCGCAGGCGCACATCAGTCATGGCGGCGGCGGTGCTTATTACGTCTATCTACGCAGGCAGCGGTAAGCTGCGCTGGTACCGGATGATGCCTATGGCGGCGAGTATTGCCGCCCCCACGTAGAACAACGAAATCGGCAACATTTGCTCGGGAAAGACGATCCCCAAATCAATGAGCACGCCCGTAACCCCAGGACCAATTGCGGAGCCAAACACCATAAGTGCCGCCGCGACGGCCTTTATGCTACCCAGATGTCGAGTACCGTAAAAAACCGACCAAAACGCCGTCGCCCCGGTTGATTGCAGGCCCTGTCCAACACCAAATATCATCATGCCAACACCTGCCATGAAAATTGTATCTGCATAGGCCAACACGAAAAACGACACTGCAAATGGCAGCATCTGGATTGGCACAATCCATTTCACGCCGAAACGGTCAATCGCCCAGCCTGAGAGGAACGTGAAGGTCACCGTAGCGACAGTATAAAGCGGCATCAGGGCAACGAAGGATACCAGATCCCAACCCTTCACTTCTGTCAGGTGGACTTGCTGAAAAAACAGCGCAGTTCCCCAAGCGCTTGGGCCTAAAACCATTGGAATCATTAGGTAGAACAGAGGATGGCGCAACATCTCACCACGGGTCCAGTGACGCCCCTGCATTCCCGCCGCCTGAACATCATCCGACATAGATTGTGGCGTGCGTTCTTGTTGCAATAACATCTGCATCACAGGGATAATGAGCAGAACGCAAACCGCAGCGATCAGCCACAAACTACGCCAATGAAGGACCGCAAACATTGCAACAAACAGCACTGGCAAAGTGGCCTGACCGGCCGCGAAACCCATTGAAGACAGCGAAAGCGCACGTCCGCGTGTTGCAATGAACCACCGCGACATCGCCACAGCAGCAAGTTGTGACATCATTCCCTGCCCTGTTAACCGCAGCGCAAAGATTACAAAAATCAACAGTAACGCGTTCGGCACCACAGCCATTGCGACGCAGGCGGCTGCTAACGTGATCATGACGACCAAAGACAACCCTCGCACGCGGAACCTGTCGGTCAGTACCCCAACCCAGACCATTGCGACCGCAGATACCGTCGTGCCGATCGTATAGATCAGGCCCCAGCTACCATCGGTGAGAGAAAAGGTATCTTTAATCTCACCTGCAAACAGCGAGATGAAATAAGTTTGCCCAAAGGACGACGTAAACGTCAGCAAAAATCCTGCGAACAGAAACAGGCGATTGTTGATAAGAAAGCGGAGGTATCCCATACGCCTTGGTCTCAGGCGCATGGGAAAATGAAAAGGGGTTAAAGCACGTAGCGGCTAAGATCTGTGGACTTTGTTAGTGCGCCAAGGTTCTTGTCGACAAAATCCGCGTTCACAACAATTTCTTCGCCGCCTCGGTCTGGCGCAGTAAAGCTGAGCTCCTCAAAAACCCGCTCCATCACCGTGTAAAGCCTGCGAGCACCAATGTTTTCAATACTTCGGTTCACGTCGGCCGCGATCTTGGCCAGCGCAGAAATGCCATCATCGGTAAAGCTGACCGTGACTTCTTCGGTGCCCATGAGGGCTGTGTATTGCAGTGTCAGCGCATTGTCGGTCTCAGTTAGGATGCGCACGAAGTCTTCTTCGGTCAGCGCACGCAGCTCCACTCGAATCGGCAGCCGGCCTTGCAACTCTGGAAGCAGATCAGATGGTTTGGCCACGTGAAACGCACCTGACGCAATGAACAGGATATGATCCGTTTTGACTGGCCCATGCTTGGTGCTGACAGTTGTGCCCTCGATCAGCGGCAGAAGATCGCGCTGCACGCCTTCACGGCTTACATCGGCGCCACGGGCATCGCTTCGTGCGCAAACTTTGTCGATCTCATCAAGAAACACGATACCGTTCTGCTCGACTGCTTCGACAGCAGTGCGGGTCACGGCTTCATCATCCAGCAGCTTGTCGGCTTCCTCGCCGATCAACACTTCATAGCTTTCTGATACGCTCAGGCGTTTCTTGGTCGTACGGCCACCCATTGCTTTGCCAAAAAGATCGCCGATGTTCATCATTCCCATGCCGCCACCGCCGCCGGGTTGTCCGGGAATTTCCATGGCCGAAAAAGGGTTGGAGGTGTCACTCACCTCAAGCTCGATCATTGTATCGTCCAGTTCACCAGTCTTGAGCTTCTTGCGGAACATGTCACGCGTGCCTTCGCGTGCGTCAGTGCCCGCAATCGCGTCAATCACACGCTCTTGTGCCGCATGATGCGCACTGGCCTTAACGTCTTCGCGCATGTGGTCGCGGGTCATGGCGATGGCATTGTCGACCAAATCGCGAATGATCTGTTCAACATCGCGCCCGACATACCCAACCTCAGTGAACTTCGTCGCTTCGACTTTAAGGAACGGAGCGCGTGCAAGCTTTGCCAAACGGCGGCTGATTTCGGTCTTGCCGACACCAGTTGGCCCGATCATCAGAATGTTTTTTGGATAAACTTCGTCGCGCAGGTCATCATCCAATTGCTTGCGCCGCCACCTGTTGCGCAGGGCCACAGCCACAGCGCGCTTTGCATCACCCTGGCCAATAATAAAGCGATCAAGCTCAGAGACGATTTCACGGGGGGTCAGGTCGGTCATTTGCTGATTTTCTCCACGGTCAGGTTGCCGTTGGTATAAACACAGATATCTGCGGCGATCTGCATGGCATCGCGTGCCACGCCTTCAGCATCACGGTCGCTGTCCATCAAGCCACGTGCTGCTGCCAGTGCGAAGTTGCCGCCAGATCCAATAGCCGCCACATCATGTTCAGGTTCCAGCACATCGCCAGCACCGGTAATCACGAACATCTCTGCGCCATCCGTTACGATCAGCATCGCCTCGAGCTTTTGCAGATACTTATCGGTGCGCCAGTCCTTTGCCAGCTCCACGCTCGCGCGCGCCAGTTGCCCCGGTGTTGCTTCAAGCTTTGCTTCTAGCCGTTCGAGCAGCGTAAAGGCGTCTGCGGTTGATCCAGCAAACCCTGCCACCACGTCAAATCCACCGGGCGATAGGCGCCGAACTTTGCGGGCGGACCCTTTGATAACCGTTTGGCCAAGGCTGACCTGCCCGTCACCTGCGATCACTACTTCGCCGCCCTTTTTGACGCCGATGATCGTCGTGCCGTGCCAACCGGGAAATTCTTGCTTTGCCATAAGGCCTCCATCTGGTTGGTTCATATATGGCCGTAGGGATTTGCGGGTACAAGGGCAGGTCTTGCTGGTGGTTTGATCGCCCGCTAGCGTCTGCGCATGACAAAGCCAAGTACAATCCGATTTTACCTTGAACCGCCTTTGCGAAAAAGCGCCGAAGAGGGGCGGCATAATTTCATCGGTAAGATGGCAGGGGTGCTTGAGAAAGCTGGATATCAAGCAGTATTTGAAACTCCGGGAATGCTGGGCGCGCTACCAAATCGAGGGCGCTCGCTTTCCCATATGAAGCCTCCTCCCGATCACGAGGGGCTCGTTTTTCGCAGGGCCTATCACTACCCATTTTGGCAAATTGAACAGACGGAAAAGCGGTGGAGTTGGGATACCGCTCTGTCATCGTTCGATCCTGAACACTCCCCACGAAAAGAAGCGGAACATTTTTATGCGTTCTGGCAAAAGCGGCTGTTTGTGGGTGCTGTCGAGCAGTCTGAGCGCGCAGGGTTCGTCTATGTCCCGCTGCAAGGTCGATTGCTGGAACACCGATCGTTCCAAGCTTGCAGTCCGATTGAGATGCTGCACCATTGTTTGGTGCATGAACCCAATCGCCAAATTATCGCCGCGCTGCACCCCAAGGAAAATTATACAGCGACTGAAGTCGACGCAATTGAGGCGCTGGCGGCTCAGCACCCACGCCTAGAGGTGATCATGGGCAACATGCAGGCGCTTCTGAAGTCTTGCGACTATGTTGTGACGCAGAATTCATCGGCTGCGTTCAACGGGTACTTCTTTGGAAAGCCAGCGCTGCTTTTTGCGCAGGTTGATTTCCACCATATCGCGGTTGCGGCTGATTTGCATAACTTGAGCCAGAGTTTTGCAGAAATGGAGAACCACGCACCCAATTACGCCGCATACATACACTGGTTTTGGCAAGATCAATGTATCAATGCTGGGCGCGAAGATGCTGAGGAAAAGATCGCAGCAAGGCTCAAGCGGTTCGGCTGGCCCGTGGGCTAAGCCCGGCCGCCAATTCGGAGTTTATCCCCCGGCAATGCGTTTGCCGAAGGATAAGTTAGTTTTTCAGATCAAATAGATTCTTCGATCCAGCTTTGCAGGGCCGCTTTAGGGCGTGCGCCTGCCAAGTTGGAAACGACTTCGCCACCTTTGAAAATGAACAGAGCTGGAATGCCGCGAACGCCCATTTGAGCCGGTGAGTTGGGATTATCGTCCACGTTCACTTTGACGATCTTAATTTTGCCTTCCATTTCGGCGGACAGCTCTTCGAGGGCCGGGCCGATTTGTTTGCATGGACCACACCATTCGGCCCAGAAATCCACCACTACGGGGATGTCGGAATTTTTGACTTCGGCGTCGAATGTTTCGTCTGTGACGGCTACGGTGGCCATGATTTTCTCCTGACAGAATTATTATACTGTTTAACTAAGAACCTGCCGTAGTTGCGTCAAGGTCGGGCGCACGAGCAAGCGCAGAAGTTACCAGATCGTGAGGCAAAGCCATCAGGCTGCGATCGCGGGTCCAAAGGATCGCGGTTTCGATTGTTTGGTTGGGATAGATTGCCCTGAGAGCTTGGGCGTAGGCCCCCATCTGCCTAAGCAAACCTTCTGGACAGGTGCTAGCCTCCGACGGGACCAGTCGATTTGACTTGAAATCGATCGCCAATATGCGCTGCGGCGAAATCAACAACCTGTCGATGATGCCATACATCGGCCGTCCAGCAAGCGTGGCGGTTACGGCGACTTCTGCCAGCGCATCGGTTTCGAAAACAAACGATAGGGCCGAATCCCGCAAAACGGCGATGACCTCAGCAAGTGCAGCACGGGCCATTTCCGCATCTGCGCCTCGGACAAGCGATTGCGCAGCGTCATTCCACATTTCAGAGGGAAGGAGCGGCAGGCGCTCCAAGAGGAGATGAACGAGGCTACCAAAGCTTAGCGCGGTATCCTCATCGCTGCCGTCATCACCGGCAAGCGCTTTAGCACCGCCCAACTCCGACGGCGAAAGGGTAGTCTCTCGGGGCAGGGCTTCAAGGAGCGGAGCGCCAAAAACAGTGTCTAATTCTGGGGCTTCTTCAGTACCGGAGTCTTCCACAATGATCGGTAAATCGTCCCAGACGTGCTCTTCAAACCGCAGTATATTGGCGGATTTTTCAGTGAGCGGGACAGCACCAAGATGCACCATCGCCTGTTCTACTAGTTTGTACCAGCAGTCAGATGTATCTGAAACGGGGCCCATTCCAGCCACGATCAGCCATTTTTCAGCCCGCGTCATGGCGACGTATAAGAGCCGCATATGCTCCTCAACCTGCGCCTCTTTCAGGGATTGTAGCTTTTGATCTACAATATTTGGCGTCTCCGCTTTGTTAGGCCGCCAGATTGGCACCCCATCAAGAGATATAATTTCGTCTTTGATCGTGGTGTTCGACTTAACCGTATCAGGCAGGATCACGATGGGCGCTTCCAGACCTTTGGCACCATGCACCGTCATGACTCTGATCTGGTCTGAAGCGCTGTCGATCTGTCGTTTGATTTCCAGATCATCCGTTTCAAGCCAGCCTAAGAAACCTGTTAGGCTGGGGACGGCTGTACGTTCATAGGCGAGCGCTTGATTGAGTAGTGCGTCGATGCCGTCTTCCGCTTCGGGCCCGAGCCTTGCCAGCAGGTTGCGCCGACCATCATGGCGGATCAAAATGCGTTCGATCAGGTCGTAGGGCCGCAGGAAATCGACCTGTCCGCGTAAATCGCGCAGCACCGTGAGCGTTTTGGGGTGCAATTCTTCTTGCAGACGCAAGGCTTGCCACATGTGCTTTTCTTCACGCCGATGCGCGAGGGTAAAAAGCGATTGCTCCGACCAGCCAAACAGGGGTGATCGCAAGGCTGTGGCCAGTGAAAGGCTGTCTTCGGGCGTTGCAAGAAACGACAGCAACGCTGCGATGTCTCGCACCGCCAACTCCGCCCCAACCTTGAGGCGGTCAGCACCTGCAATCGGGAGTCCGGCTGCCTTGCAGGCCCGAATAATCTCTGGAAAGACACCTGCACGACTTTGAACAAGGATTAGGAAATCTCCCGCACGGATGCGTCGTTTAATCAAACCTCTGTTTCTATCTTCGTCGGGTATGAAGTTCTCAGTGTTAACCAAGTGATTGATCTGCGCCGCAATTTGTTCAGCGAGGATTACCGTTTGGTGCTGGCCGCTGCGCCGGTCCAGTGGCGTCGACCAATCCTCGGCCTCCTCTTTTTCAGGGCGCTCAACCAGCGGCCATAGATCAACCCGACCAGGCAGCGCGGATTTGAATGCCAAGTGCATCGTCTTTTCACCCATCAGATCGTTTATCTGCGGGTCGAACGTTTGATCCACGGCTCGCAAAACCGCGCTGGATGACCGAAAGGAGTAATCCAAACTTTGGCTCTGAAACTTCAACCCCGCAGCGGTCAAGCTTTCATCAAACATCACGCGTTTCAGGTCGAATTCACGTGGATCAGCACCTTGGAACGAGTAGATCGATTGCTTTTTGTCTCCCACTACAAAGAGGGTACGGGCCGCGTCGTTGTCACGCGCGCCGAGGCCGCTGGTGAATTCCTCAGCCAGCTTTTCGATAACATCCCATTGCCGAGGGCTGGTGTCTTGCGCCTCGTCAACAAGGATGTGGTCGATGCCGCCATCAATTCGGTACAAAACCCAAGCCGCAACCTTTGGATCGGTCAACAACGCCCGCGCGCGCAGGATCAGATCATCAAAGTCGAGCCAACCACGAAGTTGTTTTTTCCCCTCATAGAGACTGATAAAACGTGTTGCGAACCGCTGAAGCGCACCTGTGCGGGCAGCATTTCGGTGTCGCAGCTGCTGATCCTTTGCCTCTGCGGTGCGCTCCATCAAATCCTCGAATGAACTAAGAGTAGGTCCAAGTTGTTCCTTTGCTGCCTTAGACGGGATTTGCTTTCTGGGCGTCCGGTCCAACGTAAGAAGCGCGTCTTGCAGAGCGCGAAGATCGTTGGGTTTTGGATTCTCAAAGTCGATCTCTTTTAGTTTCTCAACTAGCGAGACCATCAGCTTTCCGGTCTGTGCCTCAAAGATGCCGATCGCCTCTGGCATCCACCGCGAGACGGCTTGGTCCATAACTTCGCCGGGCAGGGCGGAGATGTCAAAGTTCGGATCGAGGTCAAAAATTTCATTTAGCTTCTCGCCGGGCGCATCGTTTGAAAACAGCTCTCTGTTAGATGTGATGGCTTGACTGAACTTACCAAAGTTCTCGTCGGTGAAATACCGAGCCAGATCATGCACAAGGGCGGCATCTACACCATCAGCCATCTCGTCAACAATCTCTGCCCGCAACAGCTCAGCAGCGCGATCCTCAACTTCGGTAAAGTTCGGGCTAACCCCCGCTTCAAGTGGAAATCTCCTTAATAGAGACGCGCAAAACGAGTGAATCGTTTGAATTTTCAACCCACCCGGCGTTTCAATTGCCTGAGCGAATAACGTTCTAGCGCGGCGCAATTGATCAACTGGAATGCTCTGGGTTACGCCAAGATCACGCAGGGCATTCCCCAAATCCTCATCGTCCAACATTGCCCATTCGCCTAGCCGCTTGAACAAACGGTTCTGCATCTCAGACGCGGCTGATTTCGTGTAGGTCAGGCAAAGAATTCGCTGCGGTTCAGCCCGATCCAACAACAGACGCGCAACCCGATCTGTGAGCACGCGCGTCTTTCCAGACCCCGCATTCGCACTGAGCCATGTTGACATGTCAGGACGTGCTGCGGTGATCTGTGCGCGCGTCGCTTCATCCCATTCTGGCAATCCGGTCATGTTAGGTCCTCTGGCCTTGGCATATCGGAGGCATCCCATTCGCCGTATCGTGACAGCTGATCATAATCACTTTCGAAGCCGTCTCGCTCCATCATGCGCCGCGCGGTATACCCTTGGTTAGGATCAAAGTAGGTGGCTATCAGAGCGCGTAATTTTGCCAGCACTTCTTGCGTCGGCTCTTCGGCCAAGGGCGCAGACTCTTCCACGGGAGGATTGCCCAGACCAATAAACGAAGCACGGGCCACAGGGGCAGGGCCGATTTCCTTAAACGCGCCCTCTTCAACCATCGCAGCCTCGATCAGCAGCTGTTTATCAAAGAGTTTCTGCTGAGTTTTTGTGGGAGGTTTGCCAGTCTTGTAATCATAAATCTCGATCTCACCAGCGCTGGTCTGGTCAATTCTGTCTGCCATACATCGTAAGGTGAACCCGATGTCGCGCATAAATAGCATACCTCGGGCACCATCCTCAAAGGCGAGGGGTTGCGAATTGATTTGCCGAGCGCGTTCTTCTTCAACGAACCAATCAGCGATTCTATCGATCCGGGCGAGCCAGAGACTACGCGCTGCAGGCCAAGGGGCAATCTCGTCCAGAACGGTTTTAGCGGTCTCTAACAAGGCACTTTTCGTCAGGTTATCAGGATCCGCAACGACGCTCTTGATGAACCTTTCCATCACCGCATGCACGACAATACCTCTTAACGGGGCGTCGGGTGATTGAATAAGAGGTCGAAGTGCGCGCAGACGCAGGCTGTGCTTGGCATATATGGCGTAGGGGTCACGGATCAGCGTTTTGATCTCGGTGACGGAAAGCGCACATGGACGGGCCGCGATTGGCGGGCGCGGCGATGGGCGATGTGCCGGATCTACCCGTTCAACAGCCTCAAGCGCCTTTGCCTGTGCTAACCAGACATTCCCCCGGCCGATCATTGCCGCATAGGCCGCATCACCACCAATTTCTTTAAGGCCATTCATCAGGTTGCCTAGGCGGTTCAGCCATCGCGACGGCACTGTTTCGGAATCCTCCGACCTGATTGCCCGGGTCATCCAAACTTCTGGCGCGCAAACGGCCTGTTGGTAGTCATGCGCAGATAAGCCAACGCGACGTTCAGGCAGCAAAAGACCTGCGTCATGCCTCATCTTCCGGTTGAGCCATGGATCCGGAGTCGGGGCTTCAGGCCAGGTACCATCGTTCAAACCGCCAAGGATCACCAGATCGGCACCCTGTACGCGCGCTTCTAGGGTGCCCCAAATCATAATATCCGGATGGGGGGCGTCGCGGTCGCGAACTTCCTCTTGCGACAGGAGCGCGCCCACCAAATCACCGTAATCCACCGCCGAGAAATCGCCGCCATGTGCTGCTTCAGCTTGCAGGCCCTGCATCACCTGCCAAGCTTTTTCACCAGACTTCTTCCTCCATAACTCATGCCCCTCAAGACCCAAGGTACCGGAAGCAAGTTGGTTCGCCAGCGTCAGGTGTCTTGTGGTCCAATGCTCCAGACTCAGAGAGTTAGGGTCACATATTTCAGTCAGGGTGGCGCTTACCCATTCTGCCCAGACCACCGTTGGCTCTGGGTCTTCCCCTTTTGGAACGCTACGGGTCGCAAGAGTGATTAACTCCCCGCGATCAGGATAGGGCAGGCCGTTGCGCCGGATTTCTAGTTCGAGCCGCTGGGTGCGCAGTTGGTGCAAATTGCGGTCACTGGCGCTATGGGTCAGAGGGTGTTTGAGCAATGTGAGCAGTGCTTCTGCATCTAGTCGTCGCGAAAGTAGCGCAGCCACATGGCGCAAGAACCGACCAGGCGGCGAAAGATGAAGTGGTGTACCCGCACTGTCATCAGGTAAAATATTCCATCGGCTGAGTGCGGCAGTCACCCGGCGTGTTAGCATCCGATCAGGTGTGATCAACGCAGCGGTTTGACCCTCTTCGGCGGCCATACGCAGCCGCATCGCTATCGCAAGAGCTTCGGCTCTTGGAGTGTCTGCCTGGATAAGTGTTACGTCTTTGACGGCTTCTCCAATGTTCTCCAGCATTGGCCCCTCAACGCGCCAAGCATCTGTCACAGGCGCAGGCCGGAGCGACAAAGACACCAGCCGATTTCGCGCAGGCGCGGGAGGCCGAGTATCATCCCAAGGCATCACGCTGTTGGGCGAGGCACCGAGCCCCTTCATCATGCTATGGAAACGGTATTGCGGGTGATCTTCGGACATCAGCGGATCATCTAGCGCGGCCCAAACTCCAGCAGGCAACGCATCGTCAAAGCCAGGCAGGACCAATGCGCCTTGTGGCAGTTTCGCCACCGCTTGCATTAGCATCATTGTAGTCCCGCGGGATCCGGTCGAGCCCGCGATTATTACTGGGTTCTGGGGCGGCGTGTTTTCCCAATGGGCTGCGATATCCAGAACCAGTTTGCGCTGCCGTGCTTCGGCGTCAGGCTGCGCGGTTGTTTGATCAATGTAGTCCTGCGCAATGCCAAGAAAGGTTTTGGCGCGCTGCCAGTGGCCCGATTGATCAGTCACATCAAGTGCTGCGATATCGTCGGCTGTGACTCCTTCACCCTGAATTTCATCCATCAGCTTTGCCAGGCTGTCTGTCAGATCATAAAGCGAGGCGCGCGGTGCCAATTCAGGCGCACGGTCAAGTAAAGCAGAGATCAGGCCGATCAACTCTAACCGTCTGCGCAAAGGGGGCATCGGCGCGGGGGCAATAACAGAAGGCGCAAGAGAACCAAGATCGGTGATGAGCCCAATTCGGGGTAACAGCCGCGGCGTGCCGGCCTCGAATATCTCACGCAAGCGTCGGGCCATCCGGCGTGTGTTGACGATCAAATCAACGCGTGCGAGAGCCTCGGGAGGCGTACCTTCGGTCCTGCGCAAGAGCCCGGAAACCAGAGCTTTTGGGAAGTCGACACCAGGCGGCAGGCCGTAAACGCGTGGGCTTTCATTTGACTCAAACATCGGCTCTACTCAGCATGTTTTCCGCAAGAGCCACGCCCTGAGGATGACCAACATCGCACCAGTGACCATCATAGGTCAGACCAAACAAGCGCTGTCTCTCCAGCATCAGATCCCAGATTCTATTGAGTGAGAAAGCGGTCTCCGGAATCGTCGCAAGCAGGTCAGTTTTGATGATCTGTATTCCACCATAAATCAGGCCCGGCCCTCGCGTCAGGCGCCCGTCGATATCAATGGTAAAGTCCCCGCTGCCAGAATAACCCACCGCTTGATCAGGGGGGACCGCAATCAGCAGCGCGTCCATAGTTGACCCATCCCACGCATCCAGAAGCAACTTTAGCGGATTTGCGCCGCGCCAGATCGCATCCGTGTTCATGGTAAAAACGGGGCCATCGCCAAGCAAGGGCAGGGCATTGCGAAGCCCGCCTCCGGTTTCAAGAATATCCGGCAGCTCGGTCAACGTTTCCACATTGAGGGGATGCAGGTGATCTTCAAGCATCTCGGCCTTGTAGTGCAAGTTCGCAACGAGATGTTTGGGCTGAATGGCGTGTGTCAGATCAAGTGCGTGGTCGATCAGGGGTTTGCCGGCGACCTGTATCAACGGCTTTGGTTGATTGGCTGTAAGGTGTTTCATGCGTGTGCCAAAGCCCGCAGCGAACATCATTACAGCTTCTGGACGGTCGCGCATTTTGCCTTCAACCTTTCGAGTATCTTTTCCGTGGGGGCAGGTAGCGTATCTATCAGCGGCCTCAGAGATCCAAGTGCAGGATGGCGGAGGTTGGTTTGAATGTGGCCCCAAACACGCGGGATCAGATCGACGTAATGCGCCTTGCCATCACGCATGCATAGACGTGCGAACACACCCAAAATACGTAGATTCCGTTGAAGGCCAAGCAGGGCATATGCCGAAATAAATGCGTCACGATCCTGTGGGTTTTGATCGAGATAGCGTTCAATCATTGCGCGCTCTAACTCTGGATCCACATCGCGGCGAGCATCTTGAAGAACGGACACCAGATCGTAGGCGGGGTGACCTGACATAGCATCCTGAAAATCCAAGAGCCCTACGCGCGCGACGCCTTTTCGATCAGGAAGCCAAAGTAGGTTTTCAGCATGAAAATCGCGCTGAATTAAAACGCGCTGTGCGGTATCAAGCGGGGAAAGGAGGGCGCGAAATTTCGCTTCGAATTCAGCCAAGGTGGTTTGATCTAGGGCATCCTTGGTCCCCAGTTGATACCAGTGAAATGCCAACGCGGCTAACGGTGTCATGGTGGCTGCATCATACGGAGCTAAATCTGGGGCAGGGGCCGCGTGCTGGGCCGTCAGCACGTCAATGGCAGCATCATAAATCGGACGTTCCATTGTCGGTGTGGCCTGAACAACCCTCGCAAAGAGCGCATCACCGAGGTCTTCGATCAACAGCAAACCAAGATCGGTGTCGCTGAAGTGGATTTCTGGAGCACTAAGGCCCATTGCTCTCAAGTGCCTTGCAATGGCGACGAAAGGGCGAATATCTTCGCCTTTTTCCGTCGGCGCATCCATAAGGATCAACGTGCTGCCATCGGCTTTTTCAAGTCTTTCATAACGACGGTTTGATGCGTCGCCTGCAACCAGCCTGCGCGGGGTGTTTCCCCACCCACTTGCGGTCACAAACTGGTTGATCTGGCAGCTACGATCTAACATTTTCCCCAGCCTACCAATTTTGCGTCCCATTTGGGATGTGTCCAGCGAACGTCCATAACTCGGCTATCCTCAGTCGAGCCAACCTGCAAGCCAATCAACAGCGCTTCTTGCGGTGTCAGGTCGCCTAATCGGTCCGGCCATTCTATCAGGCAAATCGCAGTGTCGACGGCCTCAAACAGACCAAGCTCTTCGATCTCATGGGTGGAGCTTAGACGGTAAAGGTCCGCATGCCAGATTGGGCAATCCGCACCTTCATAGGTCTGTACGAGGGTGAAGGTCGGAGATGGAACATCTTCCGGGGGATGTATGAGGGACTGGATCAATGTGCGAGCGAAATGGGTTTTGCCCGCACCCACATCACCACTCAGCAAAATAGTATCGCCTGCCGAAAGATGTGCGGCCAGTGTCAAAGCATGCATGTTAGTAGCATCAGCTGAGTCGAGCGTTAGAGAAAGGTGGCGAGTATCCATTGCGCCAAACTACGTGGCCCACCCGCAGCCGCAAGGGTCGCTATACTATTCCTTTGCCTGCGCCACAGATTGATGCAGTTTGGGCAGCTGATTTGCTAGGCAAAACCTGATCATTGTCGCACCAGACACAACAGGAACGACTTGGCACGCCATCGGGTTTTTGCCTTTGATCTGGACGGGCATGTCCCATGGATAACGGTCCGCGGCACCCATAACGAAATCCTCGACATCTTGCCACATCGGGTTCGGCGAGGCCTGTTCTTTCCACGCTTTAATGGAATCTCCAATCGTCACATTGGCAAAGCTCTGTTCGGGATTGAGGCCCCACATGTCCCCATAAGCGGCATTAGAAAAAGTCAGAACGCCGGATTGCGAAAAAACCACGATACCGTCGCTTAGTGTATCAAGAAGGCATTGCCCCAAATCTAATTCGGCCCTGAAATTGCGCGCCAGGGTCACCTCTGCGCTGATATCTTCGATTAAGAAAGCAGTTGCGCCATCCGGGTGAGGTCGCCCACTGACCTTATAGGTTTGGCCCGTCTCGAGCGACCAGGTTTCTTGATAGCGCCCATCATTGGCCGCTGCGATAACTTCAGCAATTTCCTGACGCCAGTTTTTGTAATTCTTCGGCTCTGGCATGCGCCGGTTCTCCCGCAGCAGATCAAAGAACGACATCATCGTCGGCCGCCCGCTAAGGAACTCAGCCGAAAGGTTTGTAAGATCAATCAATGCTGGGTTAAATATCGCTAGCTGCCTTTTGCGATCAAAAATTGCCAAACCAATGGATAGATGCGCAAAGGTCTTGGCGAGGGTCTGCACAAAATTACGCTGGGCCTTTTCGGCGCGAACAACGGCATCCAGACATGTTGCGCGAATGACCGCGCCACCTTCCATCTGAGTTCGGTGAATTTGATACCATTCAAGGCTCCCATCCTCACCAATCGACAGTGAAGCGCGCTGTTCTTTAGCGTCTTTTTGTCCGACGATGTCGACGGCAAAGAGCGGTGATATGGGGTCAGGTTCCGTACCTGTTGCGTGACGATAGAGGGCTGCATAAGCAAAATTGTGCCAAGTCACCCGCCCCTGAGGGCAGACCTGCCAAACGGCTTGAGGGTTGCTTGTAGTGATCGCACGAAGGTTGATCAGCTCTGTCAGATCTGCGGTTTCTGAGGGTCCATCTCGAAACGCTACCCGTGTCATGGGGCCACGAAAACTGATCGCAACGTCACCGCCGCCATCGATCAGGACGCGCGTTTCACCAAAGGCAGCAACGCCGGGCCGTAGCGGGAAATCAGGGACTTGCTTGAGAATTTTATCGCGTAGATCCTCCCATTCATGCGCACCCGGTTCCAGCGAAAAACGGTCCTGCGCATCAGGCGTCGCATGGTGCAGTGCGCCTTCTTCGAACAACAAAACCTGCCCTTCGGCTCCAGCCTCGGCAGAGATTTCTGCTGCAGGTGTTATGCGGTTCAACCACCAAATCGCAATCACGGCGCTAATGAGTGATCCGGTCACAACAATCATTAAATCGAACATAGGCATGAACGTACCGCTCGCTAAGGAAAGACTCCCTTGATTGTTCGGCAGCGCAGTTAATAAGTGGTTAACTCAAAGGTGGGCTTCGTTGACCGAGCTCAATTTCACACGGTGATTTTCTGGTTTTGACCGTATTCAATAGGCGTTGCGCCGTCGCGTGCATCAATCTTGACGCGAGGCCAAGTTACTTCTACCACAGCTCCAGAAAGCGCAGATTTAGCATCTGTATTCTCTGCACCATTCGCAAAGCTCAGTCTTGCGCCAGACCGCTCAAGCAGTGTTTTGGCAATAAAAAGACCCAAACCCATCCCCTCATATTCAGGCCTAGCCGGGTCAGTTTGTGTCGATTTGCCGCGCGGCATGAAAGGATCACCGATCCGGCGCAAGAGGTGTGGCGGAAAGCCCGGACCGTCATCCAATATCCGAACCGTTATCTCCTGTTTCGACCAGCGCGCTTCGATCCAGACAGTCGTCTCTGCGAAATCCACGCCATTTTGTACGAGGTTGCGCAACCCATGAATGATCTCTGGCATCCGTAAGATAGCAGGTTGGCTTGTCTCAGGTCCGCTGCTTTCGTCATGCAAAATGATGACCTTTTTGCCTCTATCCAAGTGCGGATCCGCAGCGCCTTCGATCACTGTCATTAGGGGAGCCTGACGCAAATGCAGATCATCTTTACCCGCACGGCCCATATCACGCAGAATATCGCGGCAACGGTCGGTTTGATCGCGGATCAGAACGGCGTCCTCTAGCAACTCTGGTCTGCCCTTCAACTCGCCGACCAATTCAGCGCTGGCCAGCTTGATTGTCGCAAGTGGTGTGCCCAACTCATGTGCCGCGGCAGCCACCACACCGCCCAAGTCGGTCAGCTTTTGCTCTCGAACCAACGCCAACTGTGTTGCGGCCAATGCGTCAGACATGGAGTGGATTTCGCTCGTGACGCGGCGCGAATATGCACTGGTAAAGACAATCGCAATAATCAGGGCGATCCAGTGGCCAAAGATAAAAAGCTCCGGGATCGCCAGGGTGTCCCCACCCTCGGTGTGCAGCGGCAAATGAAAAACGGCCAGTATTGAAACGACAACAATGGCCATACCGCCCAAGACAATAGTTGATCGCAAGCTCAGCGCTGCCGCCGATATCGTGACAGGCCCTAGCAGCAGCAATACGAATGGATTGTTCAGGCCACCGGTTAAGAACAGAAGAAAGCTCAGTTGCACCAGATCAAACATGATCATAGCGAGGTTCTCACTCTCGGACAGCCGTTTATTCTGGGGAAAGATAAAGGTGGCGACGAGGTTAGCGATGATGGACGCGCCGATGGCAAAATAACACCACCCGAGCTCTAGCTGTAACCCATAAAGCAAGGGAGCAACCGTCGTCGCAATCAATTGCCCCGCAATGGCGAACCACCGCAGAACGATCATTGTGCGCAACCTAATCCAATTGGCCCGCATGCGCCCACCAAGGGGCCGGATCGTTGCCTGCGTCATCTGCGCACCCTATCATTAATGTGATTTGTATCGTTCTTTCACTAGGGTAGGTGTGTGCCTGACAACGATCAAGGCGTGAAACGCCATGCCAAGGAGGATGCCCATGATCCGTATGATAGCCATTGCCGCCGCCCTCTTAATTGGGCTTGGCATGATCGCCATGACAGTGCTCACGGGTGGACTGGCATCCGACGACCAATACGCGCAATGCCGTTCAACGGCCGTGGCTGGAGGCGCTGATCTAGGCGGTCCGTTTGAGCTTTTGAACGCGCAGGGTGAAATCGTGACAGATGTTGATGTCATCACAGAGCCGACGTTGATCTATTTTGGCTACACCTACTGCCCAGATGTTTGCCCGCTGGACGTCGACAGGAATGCATCCGCAGTGGAAATTATGGCCGAGCGCGGGCAATCGGTTACGCCGGTTTTCATCACCATTGATCCTGCGCGCGACACACCGCAGGTGGTTGGTGAGTTTGCAGAAAACATGCACCCCAAGATGATCGGGCTAACGGGATCGCAAGAACAAATCAAAGCAGTGAGCAAAGCCTACCGTACCTACTATAGCGCGCACCCCCCGGTGGATGGCGAGTACCTCGTTGATCACTCGACTTTCAGCTATTTGGTTATGCCTGATGAAGGCTTTGTTGAGTTCTTTCGCCGCGAAAAGACGCCTGAACAATTGGCTGAGAGCATCGGTTGTTTTGTTGATAATATGTAGCAGGGTTTGACGCCTCCCCAGTTGCGCTACATATTCTCACAGAACAGCCGTAAGGGGTGAGCAACATGACACAGCTAGATATCGGTCCGGACAAGAGCCTGCTCTTACTTGATGATGATGAACCATTTCTTCGCCGGCTTGCCAAGGCGATGGAAAAACGTGGGTTTGAAGTGGAAACCGCTGATTGTGTTGCCGCGGGTAGTGCTATTGCGACGGCACGCCCACCAGCCTATGCGGTTGTTGACCTACGGTTGGGTGATGGAAATGGCCTAGATGTTGTTGAAATCCTGCGTGAAAAGCGGCCCGATGCGAGGGTTGTCGTGCTGACTGGATATGGTGCAATCGCGACAGCTGTCGCAGCGGTGAAAATCGGAGCGACAGATTATCTGTCCAAACCGGCCGATGCGAATGACATTACCAATGCGCTGCTTACTACCGGTGATGATTTGCCGCCACCGCCAGAAAATCCAATGAGCGCTGACAGAGTGCGCTGGGAGCATATTCAGCGTGTCTATGAGTTGTGTGATCGTAACGTGTCCGAGACAGCCCGGCGGCTTAATATGCACCGGCGGACGCTTCAACGGATTTTGGCGAAACGCTCGCCAAAATAAGGTTTATCCCTTGGCTCCCTGGCCACGCGCATAGATGTCTTCGTATCGGATGATGTCGTCTTCACCCAGATAGCTGCCTGTCTGTACTTCGATCAATACCATTGGTACCTTGCCTGGGTTTTCCATCCGGTGCACGGCACCCAGCGGGATATAAACGGACTGGTTTTCGGAGACGAGCTTGACGTCCTTGTCCACGGTCACCCTCGCGGTGCCTTGCACGACGATCCAATGTTCCGACCGGTGGTGATGGCTTTGGAGCGAAAGAGAAGCACCAGGGTGTACGACAATCCGTTTTACCTGAAACCGCTCGCCAATCACGAGGCTTTCAAACCAACCCCAAGGGCGGTGATCAATCGGAAATTGATCGGCTTGTGTGACACCACGCGCCTTTAGTGCTGTCACCGCTTCTTTGACGCGCTGGGCTTGAGATTTATGCGCAACAAGAACCGCATCAGATGTTGCGACAACCACGACATCATTCAGCCCGATGCCTACAACTTCAACATTGTCAGACTCTGACCGGAGCAGCGAGTTGTCACAATCAATTGCCGTTGCGTGGTCCGAACAAACATTGCCGTTGTCATCTGGCCCTGCCTCGCGCCAGACAGCATCCCAGCCCCCTAGATCGGACCAGCTGTGCGCATATGGCATAACGGCCAAATTATCGGCCCTTTCCATAATCGCGTAGTCGATTGAAATATCTTCGATCTGACTCCAAGGCTCTGCCGCTAGGCGGGTAAAACCCAAATCAGTTTGTGATTCATCAAGTGATGCTTGCACGCCATCCATCAGATTTGGTGAATGCGCTTGATAGGCCGCAATGATCGCCTTGGCAGAGAATAGAAAAATTCCCGCGTTCCACAGGAAATTCCCAGCATCGAGCATTTCTTGCGCCTGCGCGGCGTCAGGTTTTTCCACAAAGCGCGCCAGTGGTTGGGGGCTAACGGCATTTGCATCCGCTCCAGCGGCCAATTCGAGATATCCATAGCCTGTTTCGGCACGCGCTGGCGTGATGCCAAACGTCACCAGATCACCAGCCTCAGCTCGAGGTACTGCTGCTTGGACTGCCTCAAGAAACAACGGTGTTTGTGCAATCACGTGATCGGACGGTGCCACCAGCATCAACGCCTCAGGGTCTGTGCGCGCCAACCATAGGGCGGCGGCCAGAACCGCGGGGGCGGTATTGCGGCCCTCTGGTTCAATCAGGATCGCCTGCGGGGATTGTTCAATCGCCGCCATCTGTTCAGTCACGATAAAGCGGAACGGATCACCCGTTAGGATCAGAGGGGCGGCAAAGCCATCTCCGGTCAACCGCCGGGCTGAGGCCTGAAACAGGCTTTCATCGCCCATCAACCGGGCAAATTGTTTCGGATAGGATTTCCGCGACAAGGGCCAGAGCCGTGTGCCGGAGCCGCCACATAGAAGAACAGGAACAATCATTGTCAGCGCAACCCTTTGTACGAGGTTCGAATTATCTCTTGGTTTGCCCAAATATCGTGGACACATCCAGTATTATCCCTAACCGCAAAGCTTGGCCATGATGCGGTAAGGTTGGAGCGTATTTATGGCAGCGGATGAGGCATCGTTATTTCGCCCGAAGCGTATTTTCCGACTGTTCGTTGAACCAAGCATAGGTCTCTCGGATGCCGTCCTGAAGATCGATGCGCGCGCGCCAGCCCATATTTGCAAGGCGCGACACGTCCATGAGTTTACGCAATGTGCCATCTGGCTTGCTGGGGTCTGTGGTGATGGTCCCGGTGTAGCCCGTAACCTTTGCAACCATTTTTGCCAGCTCAAGGATTGAAATATCCGTGCCAGAGCCGACATTAATGTGGCTGAGCATCGGCTCGGTGTTTGCATCATAGGTTGCTCTGTCGAGGTCCAGCACAAACAATGACGCTTCCGCCATGTCGTCCACGTGAAGGAATTCCCGGCGCGGGGTGCCTGAACCCCAGATTATAACCTCTTCTGCACCACTGGCCTCAGCTTCATGGAAGCGGCGCATCAACGCAGGAAGAACATGGCTGTTTTCAGGGTGGAAGTTGTCGCCAGGCCCATAAAGATTGGTGGGCATCACAGAACGATAGTCCGTTCCATGTTGACGGTTATAGCTTTCACAAAGCTTGATCCCCGCGATTTTTGCAACCGCGTAAGGCTCGTTCGTGGGTTCCAACGTGCCAGTTAATAACGCGTCTTCGCGCATCGGCTGAGACGCGCCCTTGGGATAGATACAGCTTGAGCCCAGTTGTAACAGACGCTGAACCCCGGCGCTGTGCGCTTGATGTATCACGTTGGACTGAATCATCAAATTTTCATAAATGAAATCAGCAGGGTAGGTGTTGTTTGCGTGAATGCCGCCCACCTTTGCGGCGGCCAGAATGACAATATCTGGCTTATTTGCGTTCATAAAATCCCGCACCTGAACCTGATCGGTCAGGTCCAATTCTGCGTGGGTGGCTGTGATCAATTCAAGCGCTTCGCCGTCTGCGCGGCGCGTTTCCAGCCTGCGCTTGATGGCGGTGCCTACCATGCCGCGATGCCCTGCGATGTAGATTTTGGTCATGGCTGACCTTTCTCGCTATTCGACGCTAACGGGCAAATCAAACCCATGCTCTTTGAGCAAGGCGTGACGCTTGGCAGTTTTGAGATCGGATGCGACCATCTCGGTGCACATCTCTTGCGTGGTGATTTCTGGGACCCAGCCCAGCTTTTCCTTGGCTTTTGTCGGATCGCCCAACAGCGTTTCGACTTCAGCTGGGCGGAAATAATTTGGGTCAATTTTCAGCACCACGTCGCCGACCTTCAGGGCTGGCGCGTTGTCGCCGGTGATCTTGGCGACGGTTGCTGTCTCGTCCACGCCGGTGCCGTTAAATTCCAACTCAAGACCTAATTCAGCAGCCGACCAAGTGATGAACTCGCGCACCGAATACTGCTTTCCGGTCGCGATGACAAAATCTTCAGGAGTATCTTGCTGCAGCATCATCCACTGCATCCGTACATAGTCTTTGGCGTGACCCCAATCGCGTAAGGCATCGATGTTGCCCATATAGAGACACTTTTCGAGGCCTTGCCCAATATTACACAGGCCGCGCGTAATCTTGCGGGTCACAAAAGTCTCACCGCGCCGGGGGCTCTCGTGGTTAAACAAGATGCCATTGCAGGCATACATTCCGTAGGCTTCACGGTAGTTTACAGTGATCCAATAGGCGTACATTTTCGCCACAGCATAGGGGCTGCGCGGGTGGAACGGCGTAGTTTCGGTCTGCGGCGTTTCTTGAACAAGACCGTAAAGCTCGGACGTGGAGGCCTGATAGAAGCGCGTCGTCTTCTCCATGTCAAGGAACCGGATCGCTTCAAGCAGGCGCAATGTCCCAATGCCATCGACATCCGCAGTATATTCCGGAGCTTCAAAGCTCACAGCAACATGGCTTTGCGCACCCAGGTTATAGACCTCGTCTGGCTGCACTTCGCTAAGAATACGTGTCAGGTTCGACGTATCAGTCAGATCACCGTAATGCAGCTTGAAATGCGCGTTGTTGACGTGCGGATCCTGATAGATGTGGTCAATCCGCTGAGTGTTGAACAGCGATGCCCGCCGTTTGATCCCGTGGACCTCATACCCTTTGGCCAACAGAAACTCTGCCAAATAAGAGCCATCCTGCCCTGTGACGCCGGTAATAAGTGCTTTTTTCATGCCTGCGGATCCATTGCTGCAACGGTTTCGTGATGCTTTTCATATTGGTGCGGATTTATCAATGCGAGGATGAGCCTTCTGCCGACCCAAGCGATACAACACGCGCCTCTGTTTTGCGAAAATACTGAACGACTGCATCGTCTGGGCCAAGCTGTTTGACCGCGCGGTCAAGTGCGCCTAACGGACCGGCACCAAAGTTCTTGGGGTTAACATTCATTTCTGCTGCCGCTGCACGCAGCAGCGATGCTGCTAACGTTGGATCCTCTGCATAGCGTCGTGCCAAAGATTCTAACCAACCAGGACCGCTCGCCACTGTTACCGGAATCTTGGTACCAGATACGGAACCACTTACTTCGGCTCCGGACAGTCTTGAAATCGCTTGAGGCATCCCGTCGCTTGGGTGCTCAAGGAGGCTGGCGCGCACCGAATTCATCGCTTGACCATGGAAAAAGACGGGTGCTTGCCCCAAAGTTGCATGTCTGTCGAACACATCCAAATAGTCGTCAACTTCTGCCGTTGTGACGAGCAGATTCACGACAAATGGATCGCTATGAAAAAACGGATCGTAGGCCTGAAACAAATGCCACGCGTCATTTGGCTTGCGCGCGCTGGCCCTCGCACACTCTAACGCCCACCAGCAATCATATGGCACGGTATAGTCGAGCCCAATTTGTTTCATCAGACGAGGCTGCCAAACCTCACGCAGAAACGCCTGAAACAAAGGGTCACCTGTACGGTAGAGAGCATTTCCGTTAAGATGGGACTGGGTTTTTTTCTTAAGCTCGCCAATACCAGCATAAACTGAACCGATCACCCAAGCACTGGTGTGGTCATCGATAACATCTTGCGTGGCTTCAACCCACCCCGCTGAGACGGGCAGGCAATCAACCTCGATTTGAAGGGTGAAGCCGCCGCGCTCCTGCGAGAATTCCATCGTCTTGAAAAATTGAAAGTTTGGACCTGCACGGGCACCATATGCGCCCTCCCGAGCGCCGGGCTTGCGTTCATAGCGGTCGAAATCACCAGCTAGATCAGCACTGAGTGCACTGAAACCCGAAAATGCATTGGCAAGCTTTGGATGATCGCGAAACAGCGCCTCAGCCAACGCCAGCTGATCTTCATTTGCCGCGTTTGCGACAATCATCAGATGCGGTCGATGCGTTCGTGCATCCACCACTGGCGCAAAACGCTCATCAGACCAAAGCGCAAACAACTGTGCTAGGACTGGCCCGATATCGCTGGCCACGACGGGAACTGCCACGCAGCGCAACGTTGTGTCGCCATGGCCACGTCTGGGGGTGCTGTCCAAAGGTTTCATCAGGGCCTTTCCCCTTCGGCATTTTATGTGCAACGTCCGGGGGATGATGATTAATGCGCGCATCCTACCTTGTCCAGCGCGGCAAGGGTTGGGCTACAGTTGCCATGGGTGTTTTGCACGTGGTAGAGCGACGGCCTTGCACCCTCGCGCGAAACGGAGCTTTGGTTGATGACTGTAGGAACCGCGCAACGCGATATGTTTGATCTGTTGGTGGCTGGCGTATCTGATGACGACCGGGCCGCACTAAAGCAGGCTCTTGATGCTGGTCAAACCGTGGAGGATGTGCCGCTGTCTGATCCGACAGCACGCTTGTTGGCGTTTTATGCAGGCAAATCAACCGATGGCCTGGATGATGCATTATCTGCGAAAGTACTCACCAAAGCCTCGCTGCGCAAATTGCCGGACCTATCCGTCGAGGATCACATCACCAGCACCAAGAAGGCAATCAAGCTGGCATTTGAGCTTACTCTAAATCGCCGTCCAAAAACCAAAGAACTAAACCGCTGGACTAACGAGATCGCAGGCGGCACGCCGTTCCCGCATTTTCTGCTGGCTTTGAACAAGAAAGCTGACAGTCAATCGTCTCGCACAACGGCAAAGGTCGCGCCTAACCAAACTGACGCTGAGTTTGTTCAATTCGTCTATCGAATTATCGAAGGCCGTGGCGGGCTGCCAAGTGAGCTCGAACATTTCCGCGAGCTGCTTCAAGGTCGAGAAATGAGCCGAGCTGATCAGGTCATCAATTTCTTCAACGCGGAGATCACACGTCTATCCAAAGACAGCGTTGAGGTGCTGCATGATGGCCTGTCGAGCTGGATCATGGGGACAAATCGAATCGTTCATCTAGATAACTGGGCGGCCCAGGCCAAAGATACCGAAGCGCTTGCAGCTGCGCGCGCAGCCCTGAAACCCGCAACACCCTATCATATAAATCCAGATTCTGGACTGCGCGTTAGCGCCATCACCAGCCTGTTTCGTGGCGGTGATTTCATTGAACAGTTCATGGATAACATTACCACCCAGACCTGCTTTGATCGCCATTCAGAGCTGATCATCATCGATGCAGACTCCCCCGAGAACGAGGGTGAGGTAATCGCCCGTTACCTCAAGGATCATCCCAATATCCAATACCGCAGAATGGACAGCTGCATAGGCATTTACGAGGCATGGAACCTCGGCGTTCAGATGTCAAAAGGTGACTATTTGACGAATGCCAACCTTGATGATCTGCGCCGCGCTGATTCATTTGAAATCCAAGCGGGTGCGTTGGATGCGACGCCCTTTGCAGACGTGGTCTATCAGGATTTTTACTATTCCTTTGCTCCAAACCTTAGCTGGGATGAAGTCGCAGCCTTTGGCTACAAAAGCGATCTGCCGGTGATCACACCTTATAACATGCTGCGCTTTAACTCGCCGCACAATGCACCGATGTGGCGCAAATCACTGCATAGTGAAATGGGGTTGTTCGACGCCTCATACAAATCCGCCGGGGACTATGAATTCTGGATGCGCTGTCTGTCTAAGGGCAAGTCATTCTTCAAAGTGAATGAGCCACACGTTGTGTATTATCAGAACCCTAAGGGCCTCTCGACGCGCGCAGATACGCGCGGACTGATAGAAGGGCGGATGATCCTTAAGAAATACGCTGCGCAGCTGATCGCCCAAGGGTTTACCGCTGACCTGCCAGAATTTACCACTGACATATTGGGTTTGCCAAAGTCTTCAACGCAGGACGAGGTTGATCGCAGTAGACTTGTCCAAAAGGCGCTGCGCGATTTGGCGCGCGCAGCCAAACCTGAAATGGGGACGGGATCATGAAAAAGTTGATGATTGATGGGGTCTTCTTTCAGCTTGCTTCTTCAGGGATCGCGCGCGTTTGGGTGTCTGTGTTGACGCTTTGGGCACAGCAGAACCGCTTTGATATGGTCCTGCTGGATCGCGGCAATGCCCCGGAAATCGATGGCGTCCGGACCATCCCATTTCCACGTTGGCATGCACCCGAGGCAGCCGCGGATTCCGCTTTGCTGCAACAGATGTGTGACCACTTGGGCGCGGACGCTTTTGTGTCGACCTACTACACATCCCCCGTGTCCACACCGATGGCTTTGATGGTCTATGATATGATCCCCGAGCTGTTTGATTTCGACATGCGTATTAAGGATTGGCGTGAAAAGGAAATCGCGATCGCCTTTGCGCAGTCGTATCTTTGCATCTCGAACTCAACCCGCAACGACTTGATCAAACTCTACCCTGAAATTTCAGATGCTCTGGTAGCCGTAGAATACTGCGGCGTGGACGTAGAAACATTTCGCCCGCGCGATCAGACTCAAGTCGACGCATTTCGCGCAGCGCACAGCCTTGATCGACCCTATTTCCTTTTTGTCGGCTCAAGGGTCCAACACAAAGCCTATAAGAATTCTGATCTGTTCTTTGATGCATTGGGCGAAATGCAGAGCGCTGACTTCGATGTCTTTTGCGTCGGAGGCGAAACTGAGATTGAGGCGCGCATTCTTGACAGTTTGCCAAATGGCGTCCGTGCAAGCCGCGTTTCGCTAAGCGATGATGACTTGTCGCTCGCTTATGCTGGTGCTGCAGCGTTGGTTTATCCTTCCCTTTACGAAGGTTTCGGCATGCCGGTGATTGAAGCGATGGCATCTGGGTGTCCTGTCATCACAACCAGCCGTGGATCCTTAGCTGAAGCCGCGGGAGATGCAGCTCTGTTGATCGACGGCACCTCCGTTCCAGAGATGGTCACGGCACTGCAGGGGGTCTTGAGCCCAGATACCCGCGCCACCTTGCGCGAAAAGGGGCTGGCACATGCAGCAAAGTTTGAGTGGCAACCGATGGCCGATAAAATGGCTCAGCAGATTGACGTTGCCATCAGAGCGCGCGACACCAAGGCTACGACGGCGTTTTTCGCTGAATGGACCCGTTTGCGGAGCCTAATGGCGGATGTCGATCACATATAGTTGGAGAGCACGATGCAGCGCGCGTTGATTTGCGGAATCGGTGGACAAGACGGCAGTTATTTGGCGGAGCTTTTGCTGGCTAAGGGCTACGAAGTCTGGGGTACCTCCCGTGATGCGCAATCGGCGAGCCTGTCAAACCTGCAGGCGCTGGGCATTGTCGATAAGGTTAAGGTGCTGTCCATGGCGCCCAACGATTTTCGCAGCGTCTTTCAGGCAGTCGAACGCAGCGATCCGCAAGAAATTTATAACCTTTCTGGCCAAAGCTCGGTTGGGCTTTCCTTTGAGCAACCTGCAGAGACGCTTGAAAGCATCGTGACAGGGGTGCTCAACCTGCTGGAGGTCGCGCGGCTACGCAGTAAGGTCGTCCAAATCTATCAGGCGGGATCTAGCGAGTGTTTTGGCGATACCGGCGATACAGCTGCAACCGAAAAGACTCCATTTCAGCCACGCAGCCCTTATGCGGTGGCCAAGGCCTCTGCCCATTGGCTGGTAGCAAACTACCGCGAGGCCTATGGGCTGCAATGTTACACAGGCATTCTTTTTAACCACGAATCTCCTTTGCGCCCGCAACGCTTTGTAACGCGCAAAATCATCGCAGGCGCGCACCGGATTGCAAGCGGTGACACCGGAAAATTGACCTTGGGCAACCTTGATATCGCGCGGGATTGGGGATGGGCCCCAGAGTATGTCGAAGCCATGTGGCGGATGTTGCAGACGGACGCGCCGGGTGATTACCTGATTGCCACGGGTCACACGACGGCTTTGCGGGATTTTGTGGCCGCGGCTTTTGCGCATTTCGATCTCGATTGGCAGGAACATGTTGATCTGTCTCAGGAGTTCTCGCGTCCCAGCGATATCCGAACCAGTCGCGCAGATCCTTCGCGTGCAGCGGATCTTTTGGGTTGGACGGCAAAGACCCATATGAAAGATGTCGTGCGCAAGATGTGCGAAGCGGAAGCCAAACGTGGGTAGGCCTGCTAAACAAATGAAAGCGGGATAATGAAACGGTATCTTTTTGTTTCGGGCTGCCCGCGTTCGGGCACAACGGCCCTGACCACATTGCTAAATTGGGCCCCTCAAACTTTTGTCGGCCAAGAGCGATACAATATGTTGTTCAATAAGGACAATAGTCAGCTGCGCCCAGGGTTGTTTGATCCAGAACGGTTGAGGAGTTTTCGCGACACTGACTGTGGCTATACCTCGTATGATCAAAAGCCCGCATATTTCAACGGGGCCGCTAACTTGCAAGCCATTGAAAACATGGATCAGGCGCAGGTCGTTGGGGACAAGTTGATATCTCTTTGGAGGAATTTCTCAGTCTTCAATGCGCCCCACTGGGCGAACAAAGATATTCAGGTGATCCACATCATCCGTGACGTCCATGATGTCGCGGCATCTTATCAAGCTCGGTATCAGAACGCAGCAGATGGTTGGCAAGACGACTTTTCAAAGGGGGTCCGAGTTTGGAGCCAGTCTGTGAGAAATGTTGCCACTTGGATCAAGGCGCACGAGGGTCAAGCACCATCTTTCAAACTGCATCTGGTAAGTTACGAAGGGCTGTTTGAGAATGATAAGAAAACGTTTGCCGATCGCTGTGCTGATCTTTATCGGGCGATTTCGTTGGACGTGGGCGCTTCCCAGATGGCAGGGTTCGCAAAGATGCACTCAGGTGCTGAGCGTGTCCAGAAACGCCGCATTTCGTTTCCCGAGCTGAACGACAAAATAGCGGAGATCGTTGATCACGATACGCTGCAAATGCAGAGCTATTTGCGGCAACAGGCAATTTTCTAGAACGAGCCAGCCCAAGTGCGGCAACGGCGGAGCGTCGTAGTTTGCGGAAAGCTCAGCCCGGATGGATATAGGCCCATACCAAAGTTTTTCTGTGCAGTCGCGACCGTGCGAGCAGCCTAAAGCCGGTATCCGTAGAACGCACCGATATCGCGGAACGTATCATTAAGTACCTCAATCGTTTCAGGCCGCAGCTTTTCGCGGTGATCGCCTGGCGTACCTTTGCGGATGTGTTTGCTGTCATCTTCTTGCGCAGGTCTAACATCATGTCGCTGTGCGACTCTCGCAATAGTCTGCGGGTCAGCTCTGATGCCAAAATGATCAAAGATATCAGAAAGAAATGTCTGCTTGTCGTAGTAAATATCCTCATAGCGTCTCAGCATTCCAAGTTCAAAGTTCAGATTTTCACTGTATTTCAGCAGTTTGCGCCGCAAGGGTGGGGCCGCTGCCGTAACATATTTGTCAATTTCTTTGTCTTCGATTTCTTGCATTTTCTTGTGATACGCAGCGGGGTTTTTCTTGGGCGACGCATGGCTCCCATCTTTTCGGCCATATGAGAAGTACTGAGATACGAGTGAATCACGTGGATCTCGAACTAGAAGAACAAACTTCTTAGTCCCGATTTCTGCCTCGGGCGTTTCAAGGATTTTCGGAAAATTCCTAAAGCCATAGTAAAGCCAGCGCTTCTGGAAAATCGGAAGCAGTTCAGGATCAGACATCCAGTCGATCCCTGTTTCGCCAAGGTTGAACATAATATCCGGCAATGTGACGGCGGGTATTTTTTCGACGCGGCATACGGCGTCAATCATTGAGTGCATCAAGGTGCTGCCGCTCTTGTGAACCGAGAAAGCATAACATGGTGCAAAATTTGCTTCTTGTGTAGGCAGTGCTTTTTTTAGGTCATCATAGCTCATGTTGGTGTCCTCAAACCTTGCCGCCGGGGCGTCGAACGCTTCGCAGAGGCTGGGTCAGCTTCCATGATTTTGATCCATGGATGCGTTCAATTTCTGCAGATAGCTGCGCCGTTTCGGCCGTGGCTTCCCGCAGGCGTGCTCCGTCTTGCAGCAAGGCACGGCCCAAAACGGCTTCGCGCGCTTGATGGGCCTTATCTTTTGTCTTCATCTGTTGTTGGAGCAGATCATTAAGCGCCTTGAGCATGTGCCGATCAGCAACCGCTTTTGTGTGGCCCTTTGCATCAGCGCGCATTTGTCCGATCTCTGATTCCATTTCCTTCAGTGCAGCGAGTGTCTGGAACAAGCTTTCGCGCAGCAGGTCACGTTCAATTTCCAATTCAGATTTTTTTGCAGGTGATTTGGCCACGTGAGTATCCTTGAGTGCAGGTACTGCCCATTTGGCACATCCTGACAACCCGGGACAAGGTCATCTGTGCGAGTGCTCCATCTAGAAATCTACGCCGCTTTGTTCCATCGGCCGGTCCGCGGGGGCAAGGCGCTGGGCAATATCGGAAAATGAACTCCAGTTAGACGCCAAGAAACGATCCGCTGCCGATAGCAAAATCAGGTCTGCCAGCGCAAATTGCAGTTGCCTTGCTGAGCGGTCAAAATCCTCGCGAGGCAGATATGCGAGGCGGTCTCCAAAGCGTTCCGTGAATGTTTCATAAGTTTGGGAAAGATCAGCAGCGAGAAAAATGCTATCTGCCCTGCCCTCAAGCTCAAGCGCTTCGATCCGTTGCAGGAAATGTGATGCATGGCTTTTTTTGCGCCAAAGCGTCAATTCTTCGTGGCGTTCCGCCGGCCAATTCTCTGGTGCTTCGTAGCTAAGATGGTCGTGCCCGGGCCCGGTCCCCATGCGAATATGCGCCGCAACCTGATTGGGATGCCGGACCGAAGCCACCAGATCGCTGACATGAGGCCTAGGGATCAGCCCGCGCAAAAAACTTTGTTCGATCTTATAGTCGCGATGTGGGCTGTTGAGAGTATAGGCCGCGCGGATAAAGACGTCGTTCCCGGCGTCCGTCTCCGCCAAAATAGGGGCGTCAAAGGCGGCACCCTCTTCGATCTCCATATAATTATAACTCACTGGAGTCTGCGCACGAACGGCAAGAGCTGCCTGAGCGTCATGGATCACCAGGCCGGGATAGTCGATGATATCCGACAGATGTCCGGCGCAGTGATGATCAGGCACCCAAACCACAACCAATTCGCGGCCTGTGACTTGTGCAATCGCCGCAGCCGACGCAATCGCCCGCAGCCGGTTGCACAACCCGTGCTGGGCGTCGATGAACAGCAAGGGCTGACCAGTCAGATATGATGCGGCAACAGGCATAGGATTAATCCTATCCTCAATTCGCTCCGATTGGGCAAGGGGCTGGTCTCGACAAGGATCGAGGGCTGAGGCATGAAGGGGCATTCGTCGGACCAAGGCAGGACCTCTCCCGTGACCCACCCCATCGAGATATCGAGCGACCAAACCTTATCTGTCTTGCGCGCCCTACGGCAGATTGAGGCAGTAGAGAATAACGCTCATATTGTGCCCTCAATTTACTACAGTTGGGATGCGGAGCAGGCCGAGGTTGCTTTGAGCGCACAAACCGCAGCGGGAATGCTTGTTGATACGGATGTGACCGTAAAGGGGACGCCGCGCTGGCTGACGCTGAACATTGGCCTCGGCAGAGGGTTGTTGAGCGCTGGTGATACACTTGTCCTGACAGCAGATGCAGAATGTGATCGCAAAGACGATGTGCCGCTCTTCATTCGCTCATCAGTAGATGGAGCTCAGGAAGATACGGAGCTTAAAGAGAAGTTAGTGGTAGGCAAATCTAGAACCGTTCGCACTTTGATGCATACGCTGCGCGGTGACGATGGTTTTGTCGGGCATGATGCCTACCACACGCTCATTTTTCGCCTACCTGCCAAAAAGCTGCGTTTGTCACTTATGGATTTGCGGCTGAATGTCATTCTTGCAGGCCAAGGTGCGCGGGCAACACCACGCAGCATTTCAGAGTTCAGCTAGATATCGTAGCGCTTCAGCCTTTTGTCCACGCGCGTGCCATCTGCCAAGGGGTAGCCTTCAATGATGCCGTAATCGCGAAATCCGCGACTTTGGTAATAGGTCAAACCACCTTCGTTATCCGCGCGGATATTTGCATTGATCCAAACATAACCTAACGCTTTGGCCGCAGCGGAACTTGCCTTAAAAAGTGATGATCCGATGCCAAGTCCCGTGCGGCCAACTTGCACAAAGGTTGCAATATCAATGGCCTCAGGCGGCAGAGCTTCATTGGGGCTGATCCATTGAAATCCAACGACTTCTTCGTCTTGATCTAGGGCCACATGCCATGCTGATTGCCCTGCACTTTCGGTCATCCAGTCGCTTAAATCCTCGCCTGTCACGGGTCGCGTAATTGCGGTTGTCCCGCCAATGCGGATGATCTCATTTAACAGGCGCGCCATAGATGGGGCGTCCAAAGGGATGGCCGGACGTACATTGATCATGGCAGTTGTTCCAGAAGGGCCGCGTGGCGTTCCGTAAAATCGTGGCGGGCTTGTGCGGCGGGTCTAAGTACGATCTGCAATCCTTGGGTCAGGGCGGGATCTGGATTGCCAAAGAGTTTGGTTGCTTCAGTTTCAGAAAACCCAGCGATCTGGGTTGCTTCCATCCAAGCGCTGATACGGTCGGCTTTTTTGATCTGCTTTTTAACTGAAATGGGAAGGGCTGCTGGCAGACCAAAACGAATATGGATCGCAGCTGTTAACCTCAAATCGAGCTCTCCGTATCCGGGTCCAACGGCCGCCTTGACGGGTGAAATCATGTCGCCAATCACATATTCCGGGGCATCATGAAGGAGCGCTGCTAACCGCCATTTAGCGGGGCCATCTGGGCGTATTCGCCCAAATAGAGTTTCAACCAATAGTGAGTGTTCGGCCACGCTGTAAGCATGATCACCGCGCGTTTGCCCATTCCAGCGCGCCACAAAGGCAAGGCCGTGAGCGATGTCTTCGATTTCAATATCCACAGGAGTTGGATCAAGCAGGTCTAATCTGCGACCCGAAAGCATCCGCTGCCACGCACGGGGTGGTTTGGCCATATTTGGGAGCCCCTTTTGACGAATTCAATGAGCGCTATGCTCCAGAACACTTTGTAGACGTCGAAAGGAAAATATAAAATCGATTGTTGCCGCACGGGGCTATTGGCGCATTGGTCCGAACCTCTGGCTGGCTTCCAGAGAAATGACAGCGATGGTGCAAGGATTAGGACTGAGGCTGGTTATCTTTCCAGAACGCGACCGGTTCAGTTGAAAAAATGCGATTTCCATGCAGTTTTCCAATCAGCTTGTAGCCTAGATGACCAAAGTTAAGCCGAATAAATCGCGGACGTTTGAAATCTTCGAGGATCAAGATGGGTTTGCAGCGATTGATGATCTTTTCTGCGCCAATCAAGGCCGCGCGCTCGTGTCCCTCAACATCCAACTGGAGGATCGAGATTTTGCGATTTGCAGGGATCATGTCATCAAGAGAGACAGCAGAAACTCGTTGGATGCCGTCACCAAACTCGTGGACCACAGTGCTGTGCCCCCCCATCGGCTGGCCGTTTTTATCATGGGTTCTAAAAAGCAGTTCGCCTGATGTATTTGAAAGTGCGTGATTTTGGATTGTCACATTCTTGAGTTTGTTCAGCTTGATCGTGCGTTTTGCGTGCTCAAAAGAATCTGGATTGGGTTCAAACGCCCAGATTTTTCCCTTCGGCGACATCGCACCAGCAAGACCCGGCAGGAAATCGCCAAAGAACGTTCCGGCGTGGATGATGTCGCCATCGCCTGCATTCTCCATCATGAAACGGATGGTTTTGGGCTCATAGACGTAACCTTGCTTGATCAGCCGGACGGCTGGTCGGTGATTTAGCTTGGAAGGCAGTGAATACACGCCGTATTTGTTCTCAGCTAAGGGAGCGTTCATGAAACAATCCTATGAAAAACCTATCTCTGTTTCTTCAATCATCCAAATAAGGCATCATTTGGACAATCCAAAGTTAAATTATCACAGCAATGAGATGAGGCAACACATCAGGCCAACCCCACACTGATTGCGCAATGGCAGGGCCAGTGGTATCTGCCGCCCAAACCCATGACTGAGGAGCGCCAACATGGCCGCAGATTACAAAGTAAAAGACATCAGCCTTGCCGCTTTTGGGCGCAAAGAACTTGATATTGCTGAAACTGAAATGCCGGGCCTGATGGCGCTGCGCGAGGAATATGGCGATAGCAAGCCGCTAAAGGGCGCACGCATTGTGGGTTCCTTGCACATGACCATTCAGACCGCTGTTCTCATCGAAACGCTGAATGCGTTGGGTGCAGACGTGCGCTGGGCTTCGTGCAATATTTTCTCGACCCAAGACCACGCGGCAGCAGCCATTGCCGAAGGCGGTACGCCCGTCTTCGCGATTAAGGGTCAAACCCTAGTTGAGCATTGGGATTACCTCGACAAATCCTTCAAGTTCCCTGAAGGGGCCAACATGATCCTCGATGATGGGGGTGATGCGACACTCTACATCCTCTTGGGCGCGCGCGTCGAAGAAGGCGAGGCGGACTTGCTTGCCGTGCCAACATCCGAAGAAGAGCAGGCGATCTTTGATCAGATCCGTAAGCGCATGAAAGAAACCCCGGGTTGGTTCATCAAGACACGTGAAGCGATCCAAGGTGTTTCCGAGGAAACAACCACCGGCGTTCACCGTCTCTATGATCTCTTTAAGAAGGGCCAACTGCCTTTCCCAGCGATCAATGTGA
Source organism: Sulfitobacter sp. SK012 (assembly GCF_003352085.1). Taxonomy (NCBI): domain Bacteria; kingdom Pseudomonadati; phylum Pseudomonadota; class Alphaproteobacteria; order Rhodobacterales; family Roseobacteraceae; genus Sulfitobacter; species Sulfitobacter sp. SK012. Next base: position 39,261 of record NZ_CP025804.1, on the reverse strand, counting down.
ACGACTCAGTGACCAAGTCGAAATTCGACAATAAATACGGCTGTAAAGAATCTCTGGTCGACGGAATTCGTCGTGCCACAGACACCATGATGGCAGGCAAAGTTGCTGTCGTGATGGGTTACGGCGATGTTGGCAAAGGGTCTGCTGCGTCCCTATCCGGTGCCGGCGCTCGTGTGAAAGTTACGGAAGTTGATCCAATCTGCGCGCTGCAAGCCGCAATGGATGGCTTCGAGGTTGTCCTGCTTGAGGATGCGCTGGAAACGGCTGATATCTTTATCACGACCACAGGCAACAAAGACGTGATCCGGATCGAGCATATGCGCCAGATGAAGGACATGGCGATCGTCGGCAACATTGGCCACTTCGACAATGAAATTCAGGTCGCTGCCCTCAAGAACCACAAGTGGACCAACATCAAAGAGCAGGTCGACATGATCGAGATGCCGAATGGCCATCGTCTGATCTTGCTCTCCGAAGGCCGTTTGCTGAACCTTGGTAACGCGACGGGCCACCCGTCCTTTGTGATGTCCGCATCGTTCACCAACCAGGTTCTTGCTCAGATCGAACTGTTTACCAAGGGTGATGAATATAAGCCCGGCGTTTACATCTTGCCCAAGCATCTGGATGAGAAGGTCGCGCGTCTGCATCTTGACCGGATCGGCGTTCGTCTCAGCAAACTCGACGCTGAGCAGGCCGCTTATATTGGCGTCTCGCCCGATGGCCCATTCAAGCCAGAGCATTACCGCTACTAAGCTCTACAACATTCTACGCCGGGGCGGATATTCTGCCCCGGCGATGTCTATTAAAGTTGGTTGGGTAGGGATCGCTTTCCTACAGACCAACAGCACATTGCGAAAGTTTAAATCAAACTGACGCCTTCCCGCGATAGAGCGCGGACCCACCCATCAAAACACTGAAATTCAGGACCGGCGGATTGGTGTTGGTTCTGTCATTTTTTGCACTGCCCCGTCGCGGGTGATCGTGGTCCGGCGCACCGTCTCTGCTTCGCGGTGGGCAACGTCGATCCCGACATGATTGACCTCTTCTTCACGCCCACCAAAGCAAGCCTGCATTGCCGCCAACAACCCAACGTCCTCAAGCGTATTAATGCGCGGGTTCGGGTTGTTTCTGGGACTCGGCACCGTGCCGGGGAAAAGGTAGATGCACGGCGGCGGCAGGCGGTAAGGCCCTACAGCGGTTAGGCGGCCCTCTGCACCAATCAGCTTAGGGCAGGGCCGTGCGCTGGTTCCGCAAATCCAATCCCAAACGACCAACCCATCAATACGCTGGTTGCGGTCGATCATCTCGGCACTTAGCCGAGTATGAATGCCGGACCAAACGTTGTGGCGTGGATCAGCGCCGGGATTGCTGCACACGCTCCAAATGATGAATTCATCAGCGTGTGGCGGGCGCTCAAAGATGTTGGTGTTGTTTCCGTCCAAGCAACCCTTCAGCTCGATCACTGCTGTTTTGCCTGAATTCAGCGTTACGACGTAGTCGTGCCGGTTGGACTCTCCCGCGGACCCCCAAGACGCTACAAAACCACCATCGGTCATATAATTCAGGACCAGCGCTACGAATTCACGCTTTTCGCGCATTGACGCTGAAAACTGCCCCCGGAGGCGTTCGATCGTCCCACGGAAAAGACCGGACTGGTAAAAGTCCTGCTCTTCCAGACCGTGATCGCCAAGCGTATGGGCTTGGCTCCGCAGTACCTCAGCGAATTCGAGTATCTTCTTACGCAACTCCGCATTGGCTTCACAGGGGATTTCACTCATGCGCTGGCCTGCATTTTTGCCGCGATATTATGCTCTAACAAGGGTTCCAGCAAATGCGCAGCGATGTGGCGAACGACCGGAACAACAACGCCGTCGCCGGTGAGGTGATAGGCCTCGTTATAGGTCGCAGGCAACAGGTAGCTGTCAGGCAGACCCATCAGTCGCGCGGTTTCGCGGGTTGAAATCAGGCGCGAACGGATCCGTTTTCCGTCTACGACCATGATCGACTGCCTAGATGAACCACCCGCCGGGGTCCTCAAACACCCGGCAATATCATCAAATCGAATTTCAGCGCGCTGAACCTTGATCCCATGCTCATGGCGCGTGCGTTTGTATATCGTTCCAACCATGGGAACACCGGCCGCCTTGGCTGTCTCGACTTTGGCGAGATTGACCTGTGACATCATCGACAAAAGAGCCGTCGTCTCAGCAGGTTTGTGCCATTTAGTTGAGGTTGGACGATCTTCGACCATATCGGCAAACCGCGCCTCGCGCTTTTTTGGGGAGGGCATTTGCCACCAGACCCAATTTTTCTTGAGAGCGTTGGGAAGCCTATCTTGCGCCGCCATCAAACCCTTGGTGTGCCAAGGCTGTACAGGTTCGCGGCTGGCCGTTCTCGAAGTCACTGCCAGATCATTGCGCAGTCCGACGATAAAGAGGCGCGGCCGCGATTGAGGCACAAACAACGCCGCATCTGCTACAAACGCGCCAGCACGATACCCGGCCTCTTTGAGCGCGCCGCAGATTGCCGCGAAGTCGCGCCCCTTGTGTGAGGTCAGCGTCCCCAACACGTTTTCCAGTGCGATCAACGCAGGCGCTCGGCCGTCGTCGCGCAGTGCATTGAGGTGCGAGATAAACGGCCAGAACGTGCCGGAACGATTGCCAGCCAAACCCGCACCACTTCCTGCAAGAGATAGATCTTGGCAGGGAAATGAACCCCAGATCAGATCGGGCGTCCCTGGCATTTCCTCTGGAGCGATGTTGCGGATGTCGTCAACGATAAGATCCTTACCACCCCAGTTTGTGCGGTACGTCTCGCCCTTTTTTTTGTCAAAATCATTGGCCAGCAGACAGGTCCATTCCGTACCCAAGCCAGCGCGCGCCATACCGCCGCCAGCAAAAAATTCATAGAATGTTCGCGTCATGTTCTGCCTTTTCTTTCCATCCATAGACCAGACTCAGCGCATGGGATCAATATTTTTCCTGCGTGCACAAGTGGCGGCGGCGGAATGATGGCAGGGTCCATCTTGTAACTACTGTCACGATGGTACGTGGCATCAAACTCGGAACCGTTAAGGCTTCAGGAAAGCAAACCGCACAACCAGCTTTTTATGAGTGTACTGGTAGAGACGGTTGATACCTTTGGCCCCGGTGTTTGGTGCCATCACGCAAGTGGACCCAATATCATAGGCTGATATATCGACCCTCCTGTTATCCACTAAACGGAATGGCCTCTTGCTGTTGATCACCCAAGCCTGTGATGCCGAGCGTCACAACATCCCCGGCCTTCAAAAACTTCTGCGGTTTCATACCCACGCCAACGCCGGGCGGTGTGCCGGTCGCAATAATATCCCCGGGCACAAGCGTTACGAAGCGGCTGACGAACGAAACGATCTGAGCGATGGAAAAGATCATTCGGGCGGTGGTGCCGGTCTGGCGGCGTTCACCGTTCACATCTAGGTACAGATCAAGAACTTGGGGGTCAGGTACTTCGTCCGACGTAACGAACCAAGGGCCAACGGGCGCGAAACTGTCGCAAGACTTACCCTTCATCCACTGGCCGCCCATCTCAAGCTGAAACGTCCGCTCGGACACGTCATTTACGACGCAATATCCGGCAACATGATCCATTGCGTCATCTTCGGTCACGTGTTGTGCACGGCTACCGATGATGATGCCCATCTCAACCTCCCAGTCGGTCTTCTCGGACCCCTTCGGGATGATAATGGGGTCATTGGCACCCGTGACCGGACAGGCCTTCATGAACAAGATTGGAAATTCAGGAATTGGCAGATTCATTTCCTCAGCGTGATCGGTATAGTTCAACCCGATGCAAAGTAACCGCCGCACGTCAGAGAGGATTGGAGCATAGGTCCCAGTGATTTCAGGCAGACTGGCAATTTCGATTTTACTAAGGGTTTTCAAAGCCTCTGGAGATGTTGTTTCAGGAGCGATGTCGCTGATATGCGCAGACAAGTCTCGTAACTTACCGCCTTGGTCCACTGCTGCGGGCAGTACGCCATTTTCAGTTTTTATCCGGCAAAGCTTCATCTCAGCGTTCCTTTTGACCTGCACGTTCGCCGTGAGTGTAGCGACCAACACCAATCTACCCAAGTTGATTGCGAGAAATTTTGACCGAGCCCGATACATGAACTGCGCCGCTGATCTATGGTTGGTTGAGGTTTCGTATGTTGAGATCGAAGATGTCAGATGAGCGTGTATGACGACGCCTGCCGCGGTTTTGGCGGCAACCGTGCTAGGTGCGCGAAGTTATGCCGAAAATCAAAGGCGCTAATTGTTTAGATCATGACGCGATCCGAGGCGAAGGTTTTTCTTGGGAATGCCTCGCATTGCCATACCGTTCTTTTCACTTGGGCCGTCATTGTTGGTGGCGGTGCTTAGTTGAAGCGAGAGGGTCGCCGTTTCTGGAATTAACCGTAGAGCTATGCTGAGTGCGCCTTCGCGTTTTGATAAAACCATACAGCTTCACACGACATATCCTTGATAAGCATGTTGCCGGGATCGCCTACCAACAGCAATGAGATAGAGGCATGGGGTGTGATGTCGATTCAGACACTAATGTGGGGGATTTCCAGCAATTTGGGACGCCTCATACTGTTTTGTAGTTCGCGTTATGTGTGATCCTCGCTGGTGCAGAAGACAAGTTTGACCGTTATTTTGTTATGCCGCCGCTCTGCTTTGCCCATTTCGGCCTAGGTTTTCTCGCCTACTTTTTCGCGCCCAAGTCGGTCCAGTGATAGCAGCTGTTTGCACAAGACAGATAGCATATCTGAGGGCCATTGTGCGGGCGGTGTCGGGACAAGCGGCGCATTGGGAAATGCGACAGCGGTTATCCTCAAGTAAGCGGCCTCCTGTAAGCAGCTGTTTTGAGGATCTCTTGCGAGAAGCACAGTCCATTGAATTTCGCGAGGCATCGGTTGCGGGGAATAAATCCTGCAAAAATTCCTTTTGCCACGGAAAAATTGGCTCTAGGCTCTTGGTCGAGGTCAGATTTTGCTGACCAAGTCCAAGGTGGGAGATATTAATATGGGCAAACGTGACGAGTGGATCGCGAAATACGCGGAAGATCTGAAGGACAAATGTGGCATGGCGCCGGATATGGACCTTCTGACCAAAGTAACGATCGGCTGTGGTCCAGCAATCTATAACGCTGATGCGTCGACAGTTGCTGGCACCCAACCGGCAGAGCTAGAGACGGTCAAAAATAACTTTCTCATTAAAAAACTCGGCTTGCCTGATGGTCCAAACTTGATGGAAGCGATCAATTCTGTGATCGAGGTTTATGGTAAATCAGAGCGCAACAAATACCGCGCGGTGATCTATTACATGCTGACCAAGCATTTCGGCAAAGAGTCTGTGTACGGTTAAGCCGAACCCCGATTATCGATCAGAAACGCCCGCTTGGTTAAGCGGGCGTTTCTTTTTTGAATAAGCTTTAAGCTATTCAAAAATTGCATTTTTCTGATGGTTGAGGTACTCAATTTACATCGGACAGAATGCCGGAACAGATTTCAGATACGTGTGTGGTGCACTTGGGAGCACACGGGGTGAGAAGGGGTTCTGGCTTGTGGGCTTGGCCCTTTTTTCGTTCCAGAAACTGTTATTTTCAAAACAAACCCAACACCAACCCAATTGCAGCACAGCCCAGCGTCGCATAGCCGCCATCAATCAGTGTTAGTTTAAATGGCCGCCCACCATAGCCATTGTTAATCATGATCCAGGGGCTGATGAAAAACAGTCCAATGCCCAGACCAGACACAGCCCCTTTGCCAATTGTGTCAATTCCGGAGAGGGCAAACATATGCCGCATCATGCCGGCAACAACGATCATCGCAATAAATGCCATCACGTAGGGTAGCGGTGAGTCGTTTTTGGGGCGACCATCTGGACCAGCCTCAACCCCGGCAGCTTCCATCCAGGGCTTGGACAGTTTCATGTACCAGACGGCCCCAACCGCAAAGCCAGCAATTGCCGCCAATAGAACAGACAAAATTCCCATATCTTCAACTCCCACCGCATTAATTGGCGTCAAAATACCCAAAATGCAGCCAAAAAGCTACGGTTTAGTCTTTCCCATCTTGCAGATTACCTGCCACTCAGCGTCCGTCACGGGTTGCACAGATAGGCGTGAATTCCGCACCAAGATCATGTCGGACAGCAGGTCCTCGCCTTTGATCTGATTCAGCGAAACAGGCTCTATAAGGGGCTTTACGGCCTTGATATCAACGCATTCCCAGCGGGGATCGTCGGTAGTGCTGTCGGGGTGCGCAGCCACAGCTACTTCGACAATGCCGACTACAGATTTCTCTTTTTGCGAGTGATAGAAAAAGCCGCGGTCCCCTACGGCCATCTCGCGCATGAAGTTGCGGGCTTGGTAATTGCGCACACCGTCCCACTCTTCACCGACATCGCCTTTGGCCACCTGATCATCCCAGCCCCAGACGGAGGGTTCAGACTTAAAGAGCCAATAGGCCATCAGCCAATCACCTTTTTCCACTCGGTCAGCGACACGCTCGCAAAGAGCCCCGCTTTTGCATAGGGGTCGTTATCTGCCCAGTTTTGAGCCGCGGGCATATTTGGAACGTCCAGCACGATCAAAGAACCGATCATCCCGCCTTCACCGTCCAACATCGGTCCAGCCAAATGCACCATGTCTGTCGATCCCAGGTATTCCACATGCGCGGGACGGTTTGTCATGCGCACATCCAGCGCGCCGGGTTTGTCGTGGGCAATCAATGCTACAAGCATGCTATTCTTCCTTTAAGGGGCGGTTTAAGAGTGCGCGCATGGCGCTTTGTACATCTAAGCGTTTGTCGAGCAGTGCTGCAACGACTTGCGTGATTGGCATGTCCAATCTTTCTCGTTCAGCCAGGTTAGCTACCGCGCGTGCAGTGGCTGCTCCTTCAACTGTTGTACCCGCTTCAAAACGGCTGCCGTCGCCGATGGACAGGCCTAAGCGGTAGTTGCGCGAATGGTTCGAAGTGCAGGTCAACGTCAGATCGCCAAACCCAGAAAGTCCTGACAAAGTATCAGGCTGCGCGCCTACATGCTCGGCCATACGTTGCATTTCCGCATAGCCGCGCGTCATCAACGCAGCGCGTGCGCTTTCACCCAGGCCAGCACCGATCGCGGCACCGCAAGCAATGGCTATTACATTCTTCAGGCCACCGCCGAGCTCGGCACCAACGGTATCTGTCGTACGATAAAGCCGCAGCGTTGGTGTCGTGAGGGCGGCCTGAAGCGTCTTCCCGGTATCGTCATCTGCGCAGGCCAAAGTTAGCGCTGTTGGCAAACCATTTGCGATATCGATGGCAAAGCTCGGTCCTGTCAGGATCGCAGATTTGGCGCTCGGTGCGGTTTGGGAAATAACCTCGGCGGGGCCGCAGCCGCTCGTCAATTCGATCCCTTTACAACAAGCGACCAGCGCTTTGCCGGCCAGTACATCAGCGTGAGCCGTTAGAAACTCCCGTAGTTTTTGCATCGGAACCGCGAGCAGTATGATATCAGCCAGCGTCGCGGTTTTCAGCTCCCCGGTCACCGCCAACGCGTCAGGAAACGGACAGTTTGGTAGTCGTTTTGCGTTCTCGCGTAGGTCGGCCATATCACCCAATTCGCGTGCCCATAAGGTGACGGGGCTGTTTTGGCTCAGTGAAATTGCCAACGCGGTCCCAAAGGCACCAGCGCCCAGAACACTCACACTCATGCTTTGGCCCCCTTCTTGCCGCTGCCCAACATCGCTGGCTGAGTGGTATCAAGCGGCCAGCGCGGACGTGGTGAAAGACCAATCCCATCAGGTACGCGTAGGTCCATCTGCTCAAGACCCGCATATGCGATCATCGCTGCGTTATCTGTGCAGAGTACGAGCGGAGGAGCGATAAAGTCAGCGCCCATTTTGGCTGAAACAGTCTCTAATCCGGCGCGAATAGACATATTTGCCGCAACTCCTCCCGCGACGCACAGGCTTGGTTTTTGCGGCGCAAGCTCAAGATAGCGATCCAATGCGCGGCGTGTTTTTTCCGCAAGCACATCGACCACCGCCGCTTGAAATCCGGCTGCAAGGTCGGCCTGATCTCTTTTAGTCAGCGCTCCGCTCCCATTCATAAGCGCATCGCGTTGGCGAAGAACGGCAGTTTTGAGACCCGAGAAAGACATGTCACAACCCGCACGGTCCAGTAGGGGTCGCGGTAAAGCAAAGCGCGTAGGATCGCCGCTTTTTGCACATGCTTCAATGGCGGGGCCGCCGGGTTGCGGCAAAGATATCAGCCGCGCGATTTTGTCAAATGCTTCGCCAGGCGCGTCATCAATTGTGCCACCCAAACGGCTAAAGTCATCAGCCCCACGCACAATCAGAAACTGACAATGCCCTCCTGAAACCAGCAGCATTAGGTAGGGGTAAGAGACTCCATCTGTCAGTCGCGGGGTCAGTGCATGTCCCGCCAGATGATTCACGCCGTAAAGGGGCAAGCCCCTCGCCGTTGCGATCCCTTTGGCGCACATCACGCCCGACACGACACCACCGATCAATCCGGGCCCAGCGGTCACAGCAACAGCATCCAAATCCGACAGACGCATGCCTGCTTGCTCCAGAGCCTGCTCGACGCAATGGTCCAGCTTTTCAGCATGGGCGCGTGCCGCAATCTCCGGAACAACGCCTCCAAAATCTGCGTGCAGGGCATTCTGGCCCATAACAATAGAGGACAAAACTTCAGCCCCGTTCTGAGCGTTGCCACGGATGATGGCCGCGGCCGTGTCATCACAGCTGCTTTCGATGCCGAGGATGATGCGGGTCGTCATTGTCAAAGTCGTATCCATTCCGGGGTGTCTTTTGAGGAGTTAACATCGTAAGCCATAGCAAACAATCCTGAGAGCCGAACCCGTGGCCGACCGCACCCTTTTGTTGACCCGCCCCCAAGCCAGTTCTGAGCGTTTCGTCGCACGACTGGACCCATTGGCCCTCAGTAAGGTGCAGGTTGTGATTTCTCCGCTGTTGGAAATTGTCCCCCTTGATACTCCCGTTTCCCTCAATGGAATCCAGGCAGTTATTTTTACTTCTGCAAACGCCGTGGGTTTTGCGCCCGCAGCAAACGGGATGGCTGCCTATTGTGTCGGTGCGCGTACCTATGAGGCTGCACGCCAAGCAGGTTGGTCGGCACATTTAGCTGGGGAAACTGCCGTAGACTTGATTGCCCATATTCTCGATCTGCGTCCCAAAGGGCCGCTTTTACATCTGGCAGGACACCATAGACGCGGCGATATTGGCGAAAATTTGAGCAAAAGCGGAATCCAAACGCAGACGCTGACACTCTATGACCAAATATTGCGCGGGCTAAGCTCCGAGGCTCTCAGTGCGTTGCAAGGTACGACGATTGTGCCGCTTTTTTCCCCGCGTACAGCCCTTAAATTCATGCAAGAATCACCTGATATGCGCCATGTTCACGCTGTTGCCCTTAGCGGGGCGGTAGCGGATCCACTTGCCTCTGCAGGGTTGGCCTCATTGGAAATATTGCCGTCTCCGCAGGGTGATAAGATGGTGAAGGCGGTTGAAAGCCTGTGTCTTCGTGTCGCCTTGCCTTGAGAGGGCGTCACTTGCCGGATAAGGTTGGTGCAATTGATTGGCCTTAGGGTCAGAATCGAAAAGGTGTTTACGGTGGCGAAAGCGACGAAACCAACTTCTCCTAGTAGCAAGGCTACGGATGCGTCCAAGGCGACACCGGAGATCGAAGATGCGGTTGTTCTTGGATCAGACGCCGACCCTGAGGCAAAGCCTAAGGCTGCAAAATCAAAACCGGCTTCCAAGGCGGCGGCCTCAAGCGAGACCGTTAAGAAACCTGAGCCTGCCTCAAATCAAGCGAAACCAATTGCTGCTGCAATGCCGAAAGTGGAAAAACCGCGGCCGGCTAAAGATACACCCACGGATGATGTGTCAAAGCAGAACGTACAAAAGAAGGACGCGAGCTTATCTCAGTCAAGTTCTTCGTCGAGGGCAGAGATGGTTCATCCAGTGCCAGCTCCGATCGAACCTGAAAAGCGCGAGAGTATTTTCTGGCCTTTGCTGTTGGGTGGTGCGATCGCGGCGGTTGCAGGGTTCGTAGCGTCTGAACTTGATCTTTTTGACAACCGCGGAGATGCGATCACAACACAATTGCGCGCCGACTTAGCATCGCAACAAGAGCGGCTGTCAGCAGTTGAAGAACGCGCTCCCTCCGAGGTTGATCTGTCGTCAATTGACGATCTAAAAACCGACGTTACGTCCCAAATCGCCGATGTCTCGGAGCAGCTGTCCAAGGTGAACACGCGGCTGGCGGCTTTGGAATCATTACCACCGCTGGCGGACTTAGGTGCAGAAGCTGCTGCGGCTTATGCCAGCGAACTGACAACACTCAAAGCGTCCGTAGAAGATCAGCGCGCCGAGATTGCAGGGCTGCTCGACAACGCCCGTAGCGTCAAAGAAGCAACCGCAGATTCTGCCAAAGCTGCGACAGCGCAGGCAGCTCTTGCACGGATCATGTTAGCAATTGACGCTGGCCAACCGTTCCTTGAGCCGCTGACTGAGCTTCAGTCTGTCGAAGTCGGTGACATCCCCCAAGCGCTGAGTGATTCAGCTGGTGATGGCGTTGTCACGATGGCCGATCTGCAGCAGAGCTTTCCTGATCTGGCGAGGGCGGCATTGGCTGCCGCGCGCGCGAATGACCAAGACGAAAGTGCACAAGGCATTGGTGGGTTTCTAAAGCGCCAGCTTGGCGCACGTTCTGTTTTACCGCGTGAAGGATCTGATCCCGATGCCGTGCTCTCGCGTGCCGAAGCTGCACTGCGCAACGGAAATTTACCTGATACGATTGCTGAAATCGAAGCCCTGCCTGAGGAAGCCAAAACCGAGATGGCTGATTGGCTTGCCGGGGCCCAAGCGCGCAGCAATGCGCAAGCTGCTGCTGATGCGCTGGCTCAACGCCTGACGGCAAACTAAGGAACTTATTATGCTTTGGTCATTGATTAAAATTGTTGTGTTTGTTGGCGTAATCGCGGTCGTTGCGTGGGGTGCTGGTTTCTTGCTCGAGAGTTCGGGTGGCATGCAGCTAACGGTTATGGGCACTGAATTTAGCCTTGGTCCGCTTGAAACAGTGCTTGCTGTCGTCGCGCTCATGTTCACAGTCTGGGTATTGCTCAAGCTGTTTTCGCTTCTCGTGGCACTCTGGAAATTCCTAAACGGCGATGAAACGGCCCTATCGCGGTATTTTGACCGCAACCGCGAACGCAAAGGTTTTGAAGCTCTTTCAGAGGGGCTAATGGCGCTTGCGAGCGGCGAAGGCCGTGTGGCCATGGCCAAAGCTGCAAAGGCTGACAAATACCTAAACAAGCCGGAATTGACCAACCTGCTAACAGCTCAGGCTGCGGAGTTGGCTGGTGACCGCCGCAAGGCAGAGGAAACATATCGCAAGCTCGTCGAAAACGAGCAGACCCGATTTGTTGGTGTGCGCGGGATCATGAAACAAAAGCTGGCGGATGGAGACACCGAAACGGGCCTTGAATTGGCAAAGAAGGCCTTTGCACTCAAGCCCAAGCACGAAGAGACGGGTGATGTTCTTTTGCAGCTTCAGGCGGCCAAGGAAGACTGGTCAGGTGCACGTCAGACATTGAGCGCTAAGCTGAAAAATGGTCATTTACCCCGCGATGTCCACAAACGCCGTGATGCCGTGTTGGCGTTATCCGAAGCAAAAGATGTGATCGCCGATGGCAATAGCATCGAGGCGCGCGAAGCGGCGATTGAGGCGAACCGTCTGTCGCCTGATCTAATCCCCGCCGCTGTTATGGCGGCTCAAAGTTATATCGAACAAAGCAAGCCGCGCTATGCCACCCGCGTCCTGAAGAAAGCTTGGGAAGCGCAGCCACACCCTGATCTTGCTGCGGCTTTTGCAGCTATAGAACCCGATGAGACACCACCCAAGCGGATCAAGCGCTTTGTGGCGCTGACCCGCAGCAAGTCTGATCATGCTGAATCGCGTATGGTGCTGTCAGAATTGCATATTGCGAATGAAGATTTCCCAGAGGCGCGCCGCGCGTTGGGCGATTTGGTTGAAACGGATCCGACTGCTCGTTCAGTTACGTTGATGGCTGCCATTGAGCGGGGCGAGGGTGCTTCAGATACTGTGGTCAAAGGTTGGCTTGCGCGCGCGCTAAGCGTCTCACGTGGCCCTCAGTGGATTTGTGATAACTGCCATCACATTCATGCAGACTGGAAGCCGATCTGCGAAAACTGCAAGAGCTTTGATACACTTGCATGGAAATCACCACCGCTCTCTGAGGTTGCGATGCCCGGTGGCGTCCAAATGCTGCCCTTAATTGTTGGCGCAATTGAGGACAGTAGTGGCGCTGACGCGCCAGAGGCTGTTGATGGTACTGTGGTGATCGAAGACGCTGAGATTTTATCTGAAGATACCCCCGATACCGTTGGGGAAGAGCTTGAAAAAGCAGCGAAATAGCCAGCAAAAGGGTGCGCTTTGAGGCGCGCTCCCTGTAGTCCTTAGAGGGAAGTGGGCTGTTATGCTCGGATGACACCGCTAGCGGTGCTCTCCCAAACATAGTCGGGAGGCTCTAAGGACATAATCGGCAGCATCATTTACCACACGAACCAAAATATGTAGGGACGCGTGTATCGCTACATTCCCGTCAATTCACTTTGGTTTGAGCGGAGCGGGCTTTCTTTGTTCGCCCTAAATACATATTCACTAAATCAAAAACTGCACTTTTGGATGCAATGATCCAACTCAGCCTTTCCAAAAAAGTGATCCTACCGGCACCAGCTGGTACTGGTTCAGCTTGGTTTTAGGTAAGGCGGGGACAGCGATTGTGGCTGTCCCCATCCGTATGCTCAGGCAACGCTAGCAATTTATGTGCCGCCAGTTCGGAAGTAGCCGGGTTTTGGCGGTCACCAGCTTACCGTTGGTCACGGTGATCGACGTCCAGTCATCACCCGTCTGGCAGTCGCCGCTATTTGAATCCAGCATATCCGCCACCAGGAAGGGCACGATCCCGATAAGGCATCCGGTCAAGATACACCGCGATGTCGCCTCCATGCTCAGTACAGCTGACACGCTAAAGTGCAGAAATCGGTACTTTGGGTGGAGTCCGGACATTCGCTAAGTCCGCCTCCAAGGACTGCTATGCGGACGACGAAGACATTGAGGTATAAATTGCGATAGCTTAGGATAAGTGCCTATCGGCAAAGCTATCTTGCATATTAGAACCGAAGAGTAAGAATGAGCCATGCAATCATCCAACTTGGGTTACTACTAGGTTTTCACACGACTTGGGTCGGATTTGTCTGCTTCTTTTTTGCAATTGCATGGCCCAATCTTTCTTTCCGAAGAATAAAGGAAAACCATTCGCTACCCTACGGGCAAATGTGGAACCGGGTTAACGATGATCTTCTTCGAGGCGTTAAATCCCGCCTCGGTCGTGTTGCGCAACTATTGTTTGCAATTGGTCTGTCATTGCTCATTCTTGTAGGCGTCATTTGGTTCGTTTTAAAGATTGTTGAAAGGCAGACAGGCTCTGGCTAGAGGTAACTTTCCCGCTGCCAGCTCCAGACACTTTGGACTCAATGCCGGCATTCGCTGCGCGAGTCATGAGTGACCGCACTGCGCGACGAACCTCCTGTTGACCGCAAAAGACACGACCGGTGCTTTGCCCGGTGGCCTCAACTGATCGACGCAACACTTTAATCTTTAGGAAGAGATGGAGTGTTTTGAATGAAGTATCGTCGCAGGATCTATTATTCAGGCGAACAGCGTGCCGATATCTGGGATCGATGGCAGCGTGGCGAGTCGATGAGGTCGATTGGGCGCGTTTTTGATCGCCACTCATCGTCGGTATTTTCCGTGATTTCACCGACGGGCGGAATACGTCCACCTGATCGCAGACGCGGTCGTTCTGCATTGAGCCTTGCTGAGCGTGAAGAGATATCTCGTGGGCTCAGCACCAAGCAATCTCTCCGGGCAATTGCGCGTCAGTTGCGACGTGCGCCTTCAACGATCCGCCGCGAGGTACGACGCAATGGGGGCAAGTTGTGCTATCGCGCAACGGCATCAGACCAAGCTGCATGGGATCGGGCTTTGCGCCCCAAGATGTGCAAGTTGGCTTGTCACCCGATGTTGGCCCACGCAGTATCCGCAAAGTTACGGCGCAAGTGGTCGCCAGAACAAGTTGCTGGTTGGTTCAAACGCGCATCCCCTGGAGAGGCGCACAAACAGGTGTCACACGAAACGATTTACAGAAGCCTATATATACAGGCCCGCGGTGTCCTGAAGAAGGAACTTCTGGAGCACTTGCGGGCTAAACGCACTGTCCGGCGCTCACAGCATGCCAGCCAGAAGCGAAAGGGAAATGGCCAGATCAAGGACGCTGTATCTATCAGCGAAAGGCCTGCGTCCGTCGAAGATCGTGCTGTTCGGGGCCACTGGGAGGGCGACTTAATCGGTGGATCAAAGAACAGTTATATCGCGACACTCGTGGAACGGCATTCTCGGTACGTGATGCGGGTCAAAGTCGCGAACAAAGACACACAGAGTGTCATCACGGCGCTGATCAAATCGGCTCAGAAACTGCCGCGCGAGCTCTACAAGTCGCTGACGTGGGATCGTGGCAAAGAGCTGGCAGATCATCCGCGATTCACGTTGGCAACCGACGTTGATGTCTACTTCTGCGACCCACAATCACCATGGCAGCGCGGGTCAAACGAGAACACCAACCGGCTTTTGAGGCAGTACTTGCCTCGCGGAACGGACCTATCCGTTCATTCCCAAGCAAAACTCAGTGCAATTGCAATTGCAAGGCAACTCAACGAACGACCTCGCAAGACCAAACGCCAGCAGAGATGTTCGCAGAGTGCGTTGCATCGACCGGTTGAGATCGCCGCGGATTGCGGACATTGGCGCAATAATGGCATGTTGCGGTGCGGCTCGTCGTTGCGGACTTTCGCTGCCACTGCAAAACGAGCGATAGCGGTAGCTGGGTTAACAGCGGTTACAAGACAATGCTAACGTTCTTTATTTACCCCAGGGGCAGAGTGCTTCGACCTGCTGGCGACCAAGTTTATTCAATGTTCTTATGTTATCTATATAAATCTTCTCAGGGCTCAAAACGTAAGCGAGGGCTTTAGTCATTTGATCTTGACGCAGAAGATGTATGGTTGGATAGGGTGAGCGATTAGTGAAGTGGCTGAGATCGTTAGCAGCTACACCTTCAAATTGATATCGAGGGTGAAAAGATGCTAATTGCACATGCTCTGTAAGTTCTGCCTTCTCCAATAGCTGTTGAAACCAATCGAGCAAGGCGAGGTAGTTGTCGAACTCTTCTAGACCTTGGGTAAACATGAGCAAACTAGTGGCTACGTCATTTTCGTTAGCCCCAAGTAAGCGCTGCAATTCACTCACATAGAACTGCTTTAGTTGTGCATCGTTGGTGGCATCACAGATGGCATAATACACTTGGTCTTGGGCTATGGCTTTACGGGAAAATGGGCATAGATTTAATCCTACTACCATTTGTTCAAGCCATCGACGGGTGTTTTTAACTACGTCTTGATGAGTCATTGATAGTGTCTTAGGGCCATACTTATTGATACGATAGATCCTTTCTTGTTTAACTAACTTAAAGCATATTTTGCCCATATCTTTAATTTATTTGCAAAAGCCAAATCCATCGACTCGGCGCAGTTGCAATTGCCCCTTGTATCATACCGTCCTTCGCCATTGGCAAGCGGCCCACAACGGACTCTCACCAGTTGATCTGACGCCGCATTGCAGCTTCACCTGACCAGCCATTGGCGCATCGTGCAGCATTTCAATTGGTGCAATGATCTGGTCGCGGACGTTCCGGACCTTGGCTCATTGGCCTAAGGTGCCTTTGAACAATCTTTCTCCCAAGCGTCGCAAACTGCGGCAGGAACCCAAAGTACCGAATGCTGGTCAAACCTGTTCTGGGAGGGAGATCAGCTTCACATAGTTTCACTGTTTGCTAAATAGTAAATCAGCTAGCGAGATGTTAGTACCTCATCATTACTATAGCGTGGCACCCATAACAATACTTCGTTAAACACCACCGTTTCTCGCTTGCCATTGTAAGTGAATTCAATTTTCACGATTTCTCAAACTTTGCTTGAAAACTGCGAACTGTCATACTTGAGAACATAAAAGTTCTCCCCGATTTTGAAGCTTTCTTTTGGCACAATTTCTTCGTCATTTAAATTTGGGTGAGCGAACTCAATAGAGTTCACTCGGAAAGTTCTATTTCAAGGGTTGACGAGATAAAATGCAACTTGGGCAATAGCACTTTCTTAGTTGCTTACGGGAAGCACAGGATGCCGGATCGACACGGTAAATTTCTTGTCGTTTGAGATGAATAGAACGGGCTTAAATTCATAGTCTCCGGGAATAAAGGACCCGTCTTTTTGCGGCAGAACGGTTTCTGACGAACCAACTTTAAGGCCATAGCTATAAAAGTCAGACCCACATCCGGAGTTTAGTAGGGCAAGGCCAAGAACGGCAAATAAGGAAGACAATTTCATCAAGGTTTCCTTTCTGGTAGGGTCCTGCGAGAAAATTGTTGTTTTTGAATAGGTTAAAATCCGAAGGATGCCTAAGAAGAGAACATTTGGTCCTGCGGCTGTCGACGGCCATGCTTTTGAGGCCGTTTACTAGGCATAGACGTTCAGCGGTATCCTAGGAGTTACTACCCGAGCTTAAACTCTGGGAAATTAGGGGTGATGCGCTAGTCGTAGCCATTGTTCGGCTTCCGTCCACTGCGTCGATTTCTGCTGTCGGATTTTTTGTCCGAAAGGGGCTAACAACGGGCTTGCGGCAGTGCCGACGAAAAACCCCTTTCGAGGTTACTCGAATGTCGGCTTCAAATGTTTCGGCAGGGTTGGTACGCACGCGTATCGAATGGCAAGTTTCCGCCCTTCTAGTTGGAATGTGCAGGCCGTAGCATCGGTGACTAAGGGCTCCAAGCCACCGTTCGCTGCAAAGTGTAATAAGCCCGCTATAGGCCGAGAGTGACGGCGACGTTAACCATTGTCTTGGTGTTTGAGTTGAAGTCTTTCCGGTTTGGTGAGCGGGGACAAGCATCTCTACGGACAACCTAAGCACTCGCTCATTCAACCGAAATCATATCTGTCCCCCGACAAAAAGAAGATACTCCTTCTAGGCGCCTTCCTTTGCCAGATTTTCTTTTAGCACTGAATTTTACACTTAGGTCTGGCCGAGGGATTTAGCTCGATTTCTCGCCCAATGCTTTGGCTGCTGATCCCAACGTAAAGAATGCAAAGCCAGATGAAATCATGTTGACCCCAACCATTAGGCCGACCGCCCAAACCGCCGTACTGGGCAGGCCCGAGATGATCAAGACGCCTGCCAAAATACCAATAAGACCAGAAAACATCATCCATCCCCAGCCGGTCTTGGGACGTAGATTATTTGCCATCACCGCTTCCATAATGCCCTGCGCAATAAAAGTGATGGCCAAGAGAACCGTAAGTCCGATGATTCCGGAAAACGGATCAAAGGCAAGCCAGCATCCAACAACCAAGTACAGAAGCCCAATCAGCAGGTTCCACAGGAATCCTCCCCATTCACGGGTCGAAAACGATTGCCATATTTGAAACCCACCTGCGACGATGAAGAGCCAGCCAATAAAAACCTTGGCCGCAATCGTCGTCGCGAGCGGGAAAATAACTGCGAGCACGCCAAAAACTATTAAGGCGATCCCCAGCCAAGTCAGTCCCTTTGCAAACCTGCCATCCGTTGCGCTTTCATTCTGGATATTGTCCATGCTTCACCTGTCAAATTTTTTCATCTGACACTCCCCAAAGCGAATGTCTTTCTTCTAAGTTGAGGTTTTTCGTGTCCCGATCAAGCAAAATGTGAGCACCCGTCCTATTTAACTATGAGGGTTTTTTGCTTCAAAATGCCATCCCGTCATCAAACTTGAATGAGTAAGCGGAGCTTCTCTTCGCTACCACCGAAGGTCGGCAATGGGCCAGAAGCACCAGTTTGGCAGATTACTGCGAACGGCGGGGCAGCCCGCAACTCGGACACCATGGTTGGTTAAGCGGCCTCTGTGAATTTCATCACTTCACGCTTCCCAATGACGAAATTCTCATCAAATCGCTCACAGAGTTCTCGCGCGGTCCACTCACCCTCACTGTGTTTTTCAACCACCAAGCGAATAAAGTACTTTGAAACCAGCCTGGCCAGCACATCGCAGATTTCTATTGCTCGAGAACCTCGTGAATCACGGGATTCAGTTGATATGACTCGAAGTGACCAATCCAACCCGCTCCCATCACTTAATAATTGGCCCGAAGCCTCGCCCGCACTACTTTTGGCTGCATAACATAACGCCCCTTACCGGGCGTTCGCCACTTGTTAGCATGGCTTCTGATCTGCTCAGAGTTGTCTGGATTCCTATAGATCTTGCTCAAAGAGCCTCTGGGGTATGTGCTTTTGCCAACCCACGACGAAACCACGTCTAAGACCGGTAATTGATCGGGACAGAACCAAATTTATGCAGTGTTTAAATAGAAAACGACGAAGGCCACGAGTAACGCGGAGGGGATAATTAATACCGCAATGATGCCCATCACCACGTCACGATATTCCGTAGGGGGTGAGGGGGGGGTACGGATCACGTCTAAGTTTCCAAGGATTTTGTTTTTGTTCTTCAGACATTAGATGATCCCTCATTAAATAAACATTACAAATAGGATTATAAAAGCAGCGGCGCAGATAACTGGGGTGGCCAAGACGATCAGGATCACATCCAGCTTGCTGAAAGGCTTTGGTTCCTTACTCATGAGAGACCCTCCTGCCACAATCCGGACATCGCTTTTTCGCGTTCTGCGTATGCCATTCCGACCGCAATCTCTTTGCTGGGTTTACCAACGCCTTGCGCTGCGTCCCGTATCTCTTGGCAAACCAAATCTAAGGCATTTGCATCGTGTACTGTAGGTGAGCTGTCGGTCATACGGCCGCGAGCCAAGGTCGCAATTTGTTTGAACATCGTGGTTCCTCCAGTAATTGAACATCGTTCATACTGAGCGTATACAACGTAAGTGAACAATGTTCAAGACAAATATGAACGCCGTTCAATTTTTTGGAAAATCGAAAACGGAGACTAAGTGGGATGTGCATTTTTTCCTACCGGCACGTATCAGTCCCTCCGCCTGGTCCGGCCTAGACGGCACAGAACCTGGCATAGTGGAGCCCATTTTCAGACGCCGACACGGCCAAGCAAAAGCATGTAGATCTGATGAGGCTTGGTTTTGACGGGTTGTACCAAAGTGTGCGCATCGCACTTGAAACGCCGAGCGTCTGGTGACAGACAAATGCCTATGCAAAACGGATCACAACATCATCTTTCAGGTAAAAAGATGAGTCTAAGAGACATCAAGGACTTAGCCAGTCTGTGCGAAACTGCCACCCTTAGTCACTGTGACCTTCAGGGTTTGGACTTGTCAGAATCCAATATGTCCGGCTGGTGCTTTGAAAAGTGCAACCTGACACGTACATCCTTCAATGGTGCTAATTTGGAAAACGCTATTTTTTTGGGGTGTCGAGCGCCCGGGGCCAGTTTTTTGAGCGCTTTACTCACAGAAGCCCAGATTGAAGGCGGCGATTACAGCAACTGCCGTTTTCAAGGGGCGACACTTGTTGCAATGAAGGTTGCAGGCTGCAAAATGATTGGGGCGGACCTAAGTGACACGCGCACGAACGACTTTGAGCTACGGGATAGTTTGTTCGGTCTGGCCCTTCTTCCGAAGCTATCGTTTCGGAAAATGACACTCAAACACCTCGATTTTGGCGAGGCCGATCTTCGGTCCTGTGACTTCCGAGAAACCGTATTCGAGGACTGCTCTTTGCGGGATGCAAATTTATCCGGTTGTCGCTTTGAGGATGCTGATTTGCGCGGAGCGGATCTCGGCGGTGTCACGTTGGGTGATGCCAAGCGGTTTAGGGGCGCCGTCATTTCAAAACGACAAGCCGCCGATCTATTGAGTGAGCTAGGCTTGCGAGTGCTTTGACTAACGTCGCAACACCTCTGTGTTGAATGTCAGTGACAATTCTGACCTCTACTGGGTCAGTTCTCAGTTACATTAACAAATCCTCTACTGAAGTTATTTGAGTTGTGTACTCAAGGGGCGACGAGGCTTTCGCAACGGTATTGCCTTCCAAGCTCAACAACTCTTGAGCTCCGCGCGGCGCATCTTTTCAAGGATCTGCTTCTGACCAACTTCAAAGCTCTCGAATGGGATATAGTTAAGTCTAATTGGGGTTTCAGTCATTCCTTCCACTTGTCGTCGACCCTACGGGTCCGCGTGCCGCTTGTTCAGTTTCAAACGTACAGTACAACAGGAGCGGTCAAAAAACTCATTATAGGCAAACCCATGCACCGTTTTGATTGTCGTCTAAATCAGAAAAGTGAAGTTTGAGCAGTTCATGCTGATCCATAAATGAAGCTGCAAAACTACGCTGGGGTAGTGATTTTTTTACAAAAACGCCAGATACCCAGACGCCAAGCAAGAGACCATTCTTCTCTCTCAACTCGATACGATGGCCCTGTACATCCCCTGGGTCCACTCGTCCGCTGGTGTTTGACATTTTTGCGTCGAAACACACCAACCCATTGCTATAAAATCGCCATCGAACCGCGCCCCATTCACATTCGTCAATGGATGTCGGGCCGTTCCAGAGGTATTCGCGCCATTGGAGAGTTGCCCCGTCGGGCAAATCAACGTCATCCGCAAAAAACGCATCGTTGTTTTGGGCTTTCCAGCGACTATAGGGAGCGGGCTGATCCTCTCTGCCAATAGGAATACCTGTATCAGCATGGTTCAATTTTTTTTTCATCAAACCGTCGCCGACTCGCCCTTTTCCTTCTTTGTTACCGGTCAATTTAGAAAGTAATTTCGAAGCAGCAGCCCAAACCATGACCTATTTCCTTGCATTTCCCCACCAGCTTACAACTATGGCGAAGGGACCAAAATTTAGCAAATTGCCATTCTTGGGCGAATCTTGTTGTCTCACATTGATGTTATTTATGGGTTTGTAACTTGAGCTGTGAGGATGTGTTCCCGGCCCGCAACTCCCCTCATAGGTAGACATCGATGCCATTCGGACGGGTGACCTTCAGATTGGTGGTATGAAATATTGAAGGGAACAGTACTGCCAAATGGATTCACTAACCCAGTTTGTTCTCGGATCAACAATTTCTGTACTGTGCCTGGGCAAAACGCTTGGTCCGCGCAAGGCCGCCCTTTTGGGTGGTGCGCTGGGAACCTTACCCGATCTTGATGTCTTTTTGTCATTCGATACAGCAGTCGATGAGTTTGTGTTGCATCGCGGTTGGACACATGCTCTGGCTACACACGCAGTGGCGGCCCCCGTAATTGGCGAACTTCTTGTACGCAGTATTCGCCGACTTAAAGACCACCGCGCTCTGGTTTGGTGGACGGTGTTCTTATGTTTCTCGACACATGCGATCATCGACGCCATGACGGTCTACGGAACACGGTTGTTCTGGCCCTTCTATCAGGATCCCGTTGGCGTGGGATCTATTTTTATCATTGATCCAATTTATACTCTTCCGCTCCTTGGAACTGCCATTTGGGCACTTTCGCGACGGGATTGGTCGCGCCCGCTTGGGCGCGGGATCACGCTGGCCCTTGTGTTCAGCACAGCATATTTGGGGCTTGGGGTGATGTTGCAGGCACAGGCCGAATACAGAGCGAAAGCGATTTTTGCCAAAGCAGGAATATCGACAGATAGCGTCTTTGCAATCGCCGCCCCATTTAACATCGTGCTTTGGAAGGTGATTGGACTGGAAGAGGATCGTTATCACAACTTGTATCTTTCGATGTTTGGCAATGACCAACAAGCAAGTGTGAATCCCGGAGACAAAATGGCCATGGAAATGGTTGGGTAATCTGACCGTCGCGGAGTAAAATTCCGCAATCTAACATCTGGTGCTGTCGAGCAACGGGTGGGGAAGATGTATTCTGTGGATTTGTACAGTCGGGTGCGCCGTGCGTGCCATGTCGAAGGTAAGAACAATAGTGAGGCGGCCCGTCTGTTTGGGATTGACCGCAAAACAGTGGCGAAGATTTTGAAGCATTCGGTTCCGCCGGGTTATCAAAGAACGACCGCGCCAGTTCGTCCGAAGTTGGATCCGTTCATTGGGATAATTGATCAGATCCTGAAAGACGATAAACGGGTCATCAAAAAGCAACGCCACACAGCCAAACGTATTCATGCGCGATTGCGTGATGAACATGGGTTCACTGGCGGGATCACCATCGTCACGGACTATGTTCGTGAGAAGCAGCGACGTACCCAAGAGGTGTTTGTTCCTCTGGTTCACACCCCTGGCCATGCTCAGGTCGATTTTGGCGAGACCCTTGGTGTGATTGGTGGTGTTGAACGAAAGCTGCATTACATTGCGATATCGTTGCCGCATTCGGATGCGTTCTTCATGAAGGCATATCCGGCAGAAACGACAGAAGCCTTCTGTGATGGTCACAACGCTGCGTTTGCGTTCTTCGGTGGTGTGCCCTTGTCGGCACTGTACGATAACACCGTGATAGCGGTTGCAAAGATCTTGGGAGGAGGCAAGCGGATCCGGACCAGAACTTTCTCGGAACTACAATCGCATTATCTGTTTGAGGACCGGTTTGGCCGCCCTGGTAAAGGTAACGACAAAGGTAATGTCGAAGGTGTCATTGGCTACGGACGGAGGAACTTCCTAATCCCTGCTCCCCGGTTCGATAGTTTTGATGCTTTGAACGCCTGGTTGGAGGAACAATGTTTGAAGCGTCAGGACGATGTTGTTCGCGGGCATAGTGAGAGTATTGGTGAACGGTTGCTACGAGACCTGGACGCGTTGATGGCATTGCCCCCAACACCTTACGATGCGTGTGATAAGGTCAGTACTCGGGCAACTTCAATATCGATGATCCGTTATCGCAATAACGATTACTCCGTCCCTGTCGCCTTTGCCCATCATGAGGTTCAGGTACGCGGCTATGTCCATGAGGTCGTGATCGGCTGTGGGACCGAGATTGTCGCCCGACATCGACGATCTTACGAGAAGGCAGATATGATTTTCGACCCGATGCATTACTTGCCATTGTTGGAGCAGAAGGTTGGTGCTCTCGACCAGGCGGCACCCTTGCAGGGTTGGGATCTGCCCGATGCGTTCACGACCCTTCATCGATTGTTGGAAGCCCGCATGGGTAAGGCGGGGAAGCGCGAATATGTTCAGATCTTGCGACTATTGGAAACCTTCGAGATGGAGCACGTTCATGCTGCAATCAAACAAGCCTTGGACCTGGGCGCACTTGGCTACGATGCGATCAAGCATCTGATCCTTTGCCGGATTGAGCGTCGTCCGCCTAGGCTTGATCTCGATATCTATCCTTATCTGCCGAAAGCGGTGGTTGAGACGACAAAGCCTTCCAGCTATGCCGTGCTGTTGTCCGAGGTGGCCGCATGAACGATACTGTTACTGATACACCGCAGGTTCTGCTCAGGCATCACCTGACCAAACTTCGGCTGCCAACCTTCCAAAGCGAATACACCAAACAGGCCCAACAATGCGCCGCAGAGAACAAGGATCATGTCCAATATCTCCTGCGCTTGTGTGAGCTGGAGCTGATCGAACGTGAGCGACGGATGGTAGAGCGGCGTATCAAAGCCGCGAAGTTTCCGGCAACCAAGAGCCTGGATAGCTTTGACTTCAAAACGATCCCGTCACTGAACAAGGTGCTGGTGATGGAATTGGCCCGCTGCGAGTACACCGCAAAGCGTCAAAACGTTATCGCGCTAGGACCAAGTGGGACCGGTAAAACACATGTTGCTCTCGGCCTTGGACTGGCAGCTTGCCAAAAGGGCTTGAAGGTACGTTTCACCACAGCCGCTGCACTGGTTCATGAAATGATCGAGGCAGTTGACGAACGCCGACTGCAACGACACCAAAAACAACTAGCAGCCCAAGATTTGCTGATCATTGACGAACTTGGGTTCGTGCCACTCTCCAAGACCGGGGCCGAGTTGCTGTTCGAAGTGATCAGTCAACGATATGAACGCGGCTCCATCATCATCACATCCAACCTGCCGTTCGATGAATGGACAGAGGTCTTCGGATCAGAACGCCTCACGGGTGCCATCCTCGACCGCCTGACACACCACGTCCATATCCTGGAGATGAATGGTGAAAGCTATCGGCTGAACCAAAGCCGAAACCGCACAGCCTGAACAAACCCAACTGAAGCCAAGGAGCTGACAAATTGGCCAATTTCTCTCCGGGACGCTGACCGATTTTACTCCGGGATTGACAGTTCGAACGCGATACACGAGGGTTCAGGCCGACCGAAAGTGCCAGGTCTCTTATTCCGCATGCTGAAAAAATTGAGGTGGCGGCATCAGATTTTGTCGCGAAGGCAACTGACCTGACAGGAACACACCCTATCCGCATAACCGCACCTGGGTATTTCTCGGAGCAGGCAACCGATATTCTCAGCGAATTTGTCGCCATGCATCCGGGCGTCGCATTCGAGTTCATTCCCAGCTTGAAAGTTTTGAACCTGTCGGAAGGTGAGGCCGATATTGCGATACGAGTATCAAAAAGCGAACCAGATGAAACTCTTATCTGCCGGAAACTCAGTACCGCACGGTGGGCGCTGTTTGGGGGGAAAAGATATGCTGAAAAGTTCGGTTTGCCGAAATCCTCGGACGATCTGAAAGGCCATCGGTTTGTAACTTTCGAGCACGACGACGTGCCGACCTATTTGCACAATTGGATTGCTCACCGGGTTTCGCCGGATCAGATAGTCATGTCATTTAGTGAACCGGAACTGATGCAAGCATCTATCAGAGCGGGCCACGGTCTAGGTCTTGTAAACTTGCGAATTGCTTCCTTTGACGCCGCGCTCATCCGCTGTTTTGACAACATCGAAGAATTGTCTCGGTCAAATATGATGTTGATCGCACCGGACGCTTATCGGCGCCCTGAGGTCAGGGCTTTCACCAAGTTCTTTGCGCCTCGTTACGCTGCGACCTTTAAATTGACAAAACCGACGTCACCGACCGAGACAGACTGATCCATGATCTGAAGCTGTAGTCGAGGCTGAAGCCCTATGGCGAACTTTCCAGTCACCTTTGGGAGAATACAGAGCTTTTCAACACAATCAGCCCGTAGGCGACATTTTATTCGAATTATGCTATACGACTTAGCTGAGGCGGTCATGCAGATAAGAACCCAATAAAGGGAGGGTGTTTGTGTGATCATGCGAATATTCCAAGTAACGGCGAAGGCAGGTAAGGAGAAGGAATTCAGTGAGTTCTTTCATGAAACCGCGATCCCGTTGATGAAGCGAACGGCAGGGATTGTTCAGGTCCTGCCCGGTGCCCCTCAGCCGGAAAGTCCGCGAGAATTCAGTTTCGTAATGGTCTGGGAAAACCTTGAAGCGTTGAAAGCGTTTGTCGGCGAGGACTATGCAAGCCCGCATATCGATCCTGCTGAGACGGAACTCGTCGAAGCCAGATCAATCAAACATCACGACCTCGTGGAGGCGTAGCGGGAAGGCGAACCGCGCCATTGGCCCGCCCAAGAACACCTGAAACGCTGTATATGCTTGTCCCGCTCAGCCATCATCCGAGGCTGCCGGGCACAGGTTTTCTCGACAAAAACCATCAGATGACTGCGGCGAACCCAGAGCGGACCTCGTCTTCACGGTGTAAGATTTCACTGCATCAGGTATACTGTTGGCATTAGATTTCACAAAAGCCAGCGAGGGTTGTGATTTGTCGCATCGAAAGAAGCCTGTAAATTCTGGTGTGTCGGCGAAGATCTCTAAGGCAACCGGGCGGCGATCAGCCGATCTGGAACATGCTTTGGAAGAGGCTCTCAACCGTCAGGCCGCCACCGCCGAAATCCTCAAGGTCATCAGCAATTCCCCCAGACAGGCACAACCAGTCTTCGATTCGATAGTGCAGGCTGGATTGCGTCTGTTCCCCGAAGCGACAATCAGCATCGCATTGCGAGAAGCTGATCATGTAGTAGTGGTCGCAATCGCCGGACCAGACCCGGACGGAGTCGAGGCATGGCGCCATCGTTTCCCTTCGCCGCTGCATCCCGAAACCATACATGGCCACGTCATCCTAAACGGCACAGGCATCGATATCGCCGATGTCGCTGCGGTGCAGGATCGTTTCATGGTGGGTGCAGGCAATTTCCTGGCATCAGGCTACCGCGCAGTGACGATGTTACCAATTTCCGACGGCGACACCACCGTGGGCGGCTTGGCCGTTCTACGCAGTGACACGGGCGAACTCAGCACGGATCAATTCGAGGTGCTGCAAACCTTTGCGGCTCAGGCCGATATCGCAATCGCAAATACACGATTGCTGAATGACATGCGCGCCGCGAACGAGACACTCGAAAATGTCTCGGAGCAACTGGCTAAATACATGCCACCGCAACTGTATCGGTCGATCATTGCAGGGGATCAACAGGCCGCAATCGAATCTCACCGCAAAAAACTGACGATCTTCTTTTCCGACATCGTCGATTTCGCAGAGATAACCGATCAGCTTGAAGCTGAGGAGCTTACATCGCTTCTCAATGAATACCTTTCGGAAATGTCAAAGATTGCACAGGAGCACGGCGCATATTTTGACAAGTTCATAGGCGACGCAATGATGTTTTATTTTGGTGACACGGACAGCCGTGGTATCAGGGAAGATGCTTCAGCCTGCGTCCGAATGGCTATCGCCATGCAGCGTAGACTCGCGGACCTTCAGGCCGGATGGCGGGCGCAGGGCTTTATCGACCGTCCGTTCCGGGCACGTATCGGTATCAACACCGGCTTTTGCACCGTCGGCAATTTCGGTTCGGACAATCGGATGGACTATACGATCATCGGCAGAGAGGTTAACCTGACGGCCCGGCTGGAAGCCGAAGCTGAACCGGGCGGCATTCTGCTCGCAGCCGAAACATATGCGATGGTCAAGGATTGGCTGAGGGTGGAGGAGCGGGATGCAGTCACGGTCAAAGGGTTCCCAAAACCGATACGAACTTATGCGGTGACCGGAATCTACGAAGAAGTGGCGGGGCACGGCGATTTTATCCACTACGAGGATGAATTCTGCACACTGACTATAGACCGTGATCGTATGAATTCGGATCAGATGGCGCGCGTCGCGCACTCGCTGAAATCCATCCTTTCTGACCTGGAGCGCTAAGCGAGCAAAACGCATCAGTTTGGGGGCCTGCCAATGGGTTTTGACTATTTTTTGCAATCACCGGAAAGTCCCGCTCTGCCGCCAGAGCCATGAACGAAATGCTGCGCTTTGCATCAATGGCCGGTCTCACGGGCCGCATCGCAGCATACAACATGTCCGGCGAGCGGCAGCTAAGGGCCGAGAGTGACAGTCATGAGTCGGAGAAATGGTCAAATCGCTACACCATGCACATGCCGACACTAAGGGCGGATTGGCTTGTGCCAATCATTTGACGACGAGTTATCTCAGGCGGGTGGCAAGAAGGTGAACTAGGGAAATCAATCCAGCCCAGATTGGCAAAAGTACTGGCCACCCGATCAACGCCAATGGAAAGACCAAAATCCCTGCTCCAACTGCGACGATGTCGCGAGACTGTAAACCGTCCGACAAAAGGTCCGGCAATAGTCCGATGGCGCTACCCAGCAAACCTGCAAACGTTGCTGCGATAACTCCACCGATCAACGAAAGAGCCCACCCAAGTAAGCCAGGTCGGCCAAACAGGTTCGACAGTGCATACCCGGCAATTGCGCCTCCAAGCCCCATCGCAATTATATACCGAACAATCATTCCAATGGGCAGATTGGACCAATCCGAATCTGCAAGGTCGCCAATGTCCTCGAAAATCAGCGCCAAGAACAACAGAGTACTGGCGGCAGCAAGGCCCGCACCTACGGTTAACTTCAGCCTACGGGCGTCTGTTCTGCTTTCGAATTGTTTCGCCATTTGCCTAAAATGCTTCCCAATTTGGTGGATGATAACAATGATTGCCATGATGCGCTAATGAAGGCGTATTAGGATCTGGACCCAGTAAATAGCCAATGCTGAGAACGACAGCTTCTCCGCAATAGCCACATTGGTGGATTTTTGCGCAGCGGAGCCCTGCCCAATCTCTCATAAGTTGATCAGATTCGGTTGCTATTTCTAATGTGCGAGGTCGCGACCTCCTGCCATCCAAATGTTCAACCGCCACATGCCCCATGCCAGCGGTATGGCTGCTATCCCACCAATGACATAGGCAAGAGGCTCGTCCGAAAAGCTTTCGAAAAGCTGAGTGTAGGCGTGAATGCCGCCGAAAGTAATCGCCGCGTTGAAAAGACCCCTCTGGGACTTGTTCGCCGCCCAGAAGATAAGAGCGGCCAGCGCAACTGCCCAAAGAACTGAATAGAGGTTGGCAGATAAAAACAGCGCAGTTTCGCGGAATGTGGATTGGGCTGCGAGCCATTCCTCCCAACTCATGTCAGTCCCGTATCGAAAGTACCCCGGCCCCCAAACGGTTTCACCGACAAAGTCGCCCCACAGCGACCCGACCAATGCACAAAGGTTGGCAACGATAAAGGCCATGACCGCAAGCACGCGAGCATGCCTGGCCGTACGCTCAGGCCACCTGGCCGAGACCCAAGTGCAGGCGGCAATCAGTAAGCTCATCTGTATTATGGAAAGTGTCGGCTCGGGTGAATAGAAAACGTAAGCGGCGTGAAAGTATATAGTGCCAGTGTTCAGCACTTGGGCAAATGGAGCAATAGCAAGCGACGTCACCAGACGAACGTCCGTCAGCCAGCCTGCGCCGATTGTGACGGCCGTTGCGTACAGATAGAACAGACTAATTGGCACGCCTGTCACATCTCCTTGGTCCAAGACGAACGCGAGTCCCACGAGGTGCATCGCAAGTCCCATTACCAAGATTGCACCGGTCACAAAGCGTGCTGAATTTAGTTCGTGTTTCATGAGCCACGCCGTTGCGGCAGCGACAATCAATCCGCTTACAATCATGATGGGTCCTGCGATGCCCTCATACTTGTCCATCAGTTCAAGGCTGGCGCCCCCGATCAGCATACCGGCGCCGATAAGCGCCGACGCAGCGCCGAACATTCGATACATTTCGGTGCCATAGCTCAAAATCAGAACACCTAATCCCAGGGCAAATAACCCTAGACCAGCAACCGATGCTGGGGTCCCAAGCCAAGCAATAAACCCGCCGGTTGCTGCCACAATACCAAGGCACAGAATGCTGTTTATGGCCAAATAGACCATTGCTTCCCGCGCTCTAGTCTCGATGGTTTTGGCCTGCTCGCTGGTAATAATCCCGTCTTCGACCAGACGCTCTGTGTCCGCTATGGCCTGCATCATCCCGACCTTTCGAAAAACCAACTATGTGAAATTTCTAGTAACATTTCTGATTGCACGGATCGAGATAGGTTAGCCCGAGGCATCAGCGCACTTTGTATGTGAGCATAAAAGCTGTGCGAGTTGCTCTCGTGCCTCGGGTCTAGTTTACCGTGACTGTAATGACCTCACTCATGACAGGCGGATTGTGCGGCACGTGGCTCCAATCGCCAAGAAGCAGCTGTAGAGTATGCGTGCCCACAGGCAGCTCTTGGGTTATTTGTGTCTGACCACCACCGAAATGGACAACTTGGTCTGTTGCGGGCAGTCCTGAATCAAGGTCCAGCGTGCTTGGGTCAGTATTGATCAGCAAGTGGTGATGGCCGGTGTTGTCCATTTCTGTGCCTGCTGGAGCAACGCCCATGCCTTCAAGTCCAAAAACGATAGTGACAGGATTTGAGACCGTCGAACCGTCTGTAGGTGATACGATGTATGCTCGTGCGTCTGCTGGTGCTGGGCTGCGGTGACCGTCTGCAACGGCTGCTCCCGCAATCAGAATTCCTGCGGTCACAGTTAAAATTAAGTACTTCATGTTATTCTCCCTGAAAGACGAGCACTGATCTGCACATTTTCATATAGCCCCCAGAGTTAGAGTTTGCCCATTCTGTATAGTATAAAACCTATACCCCGACGAATTGTCAGATCATCTAGCGTTCCCCACCTGAGGCAAGATTCCCGATGCAATCAAGCAGGGCGTCAGACAAGGGTCCGACATCTCTGAGTGAAACTGTCAGATGACGGCTGAAGCCCAATGTGGTCACTTCAGAATGAACGTCGTGGTGTTCATCGCCCACCTATCAGGTTTGTGTTTGGGACCTTGAGCATTGCTGATAGGCTAAGACTTAAGCTGCAAATCTGACAGTTTAGGAACGCGAAATGAAACAACAGCGCCTCGATCCCGGTTGGGCTTGGACCAAGAAATTCAATCTCTCTGCCGGAGTGAAGGTCGGTGATACCATTTACACCTCAGGTTTAGTTGCATTTGACAGCGACGGGAATGTTGTTGGTGAGGACGTCTACACTCAAGCCAAGCAGACTTTTAAGAACATAGAGGAGCTACTTGCATCTGCCGGAGCGACCATGGCCGACGTTATTAAGATTAACACCTTCCTGACCGATATTTCCCATTATGGTGAATTTGGTAGAGCCCGGACGGAAGCTTTTCCGGCGGGCGTCCCCGCCAGCGCGGCCTACGCTACACCGGCTCTCGTCATGCCTGCCTTATTGGTTGAAGTCGAGGCCATTGCAGTGGTGGGCAGCGGAAGTTGAAATTAACCCGCCAAGGTTAGCTACCCATCAGATACTCTTAAGGGTAACTACCGGATTGTCGGCATAGCTGCCCCATGAACTTTTCTCCAAGCGACCGAGGCGCACCAGTGGCACACTGGGAACCTTTTGTCAGGTGGCGAACATTAGCTGACCTACGGGATGCGTTTGAATAAACGACTTGTCTGTCATCAATAGGGTCTAAGATTAGTGTAGGCACTTCGGAACTAAACAGACCTTGACCTAGAGGAGATCAATGCAGGTCAATTCAATTGGCCAGTTTTTGGTTTTACCAAGCGCGGCCAGTGTTGATGATAGTCATCAATGACGATTGGGTGGCTATGTGATCGGCCATTCTGAATATGGGGGTGATCCTCTGGTAAGTCTTCATGAGTATGTTCGAAAGCTCCAGAATCGTCCGGCGTCCACAGCACGATCCCACTGACCATCCCAACCGCCGCGAGCAATGCAAGAACAGCAAATGCTGTGGTTGGCTCAGCAATAGTGATCAGCAAACCTGCAAGGGGGTATGTCACCAGCCAGCAAGCGTGTGATAAAGCAAACTGTGCAGCATACACGGCCGGCCGGTCCTCGGAATGTGCGGATCGTTTGAGTAGCCGCCCGGATGGAGTCAGCACGACGGAATAGCCGATCCCGATGATCAGCCAGCCTGCGAGAAGTGGAAACCACTGCGTGTCATAGATAAGTGACGACAGCGACAGGCTTAAGAGCGAAACGACCAGTACGGCGGCTCCGCCGATCATTACGGGGCGGTCGGGACGGTTGCCCAGAAGTCGGGGCAGTAAAAGCGCCGCCAGCATTGATCCCCCACCAAATGCACCAAGAGCAATGGCTACTTGAGCGTCGCCAAGTCCTAGATCAGAGCGAACCAGAACCACCGTGTTCACCAACACCATCGCACCCGCGGCTGCCGCTGCAAGGTTGAGAGACAAAAGCCCTCGCAGGCGTGGCGTTGCGAGGTAAATCCGTATGCCTCTTGTGGTGCGGTCATAGATGCCTCTTGGGGCAGTTGGTTGCGGGCTTGGCAGATGGACGGAGACGACCAACATGGCAGATCCGACAAACCCGATCACGGTGCCGACGAACAGTGCATGATAGCTGACCAAGGTCAGCAGGATCGCGGCCAGCATCGGGCTAATGATGTTTTCCAGATCGTAGGCCAACCGAGAGAGCGACAAGGCACGGGTGTAGCGGTCTTCCTCTGGCAAGATGTCGGGGATTGTCGCTTGAAACGTGGGTGTGAAGGCGGCCGAAGCAGATTGCAGCACGAAAATCAGGATGTAAGCCTGCCAGACTTCGGTCACGAACGGTAGGCACAGCGCTACGGCGGCTCGGATCAGATCAAGGCTGACCAGCATTGTGCGTCGCGGCCAGCGATTTGCAAAGGCTCCGGCAATAGGGGCTATGCCAACATAGGCGACCATCTTGATAGTGAAGATCGTGCCTAAAACCAGACCGGCCCGTTCACCTGACAGATCGTATGCCAAAAGCCCCAGAGCAATGGTCGCAAGGCCAGTGCCAAGCAGTGCCACGATTTGTGCCAGAAACAGGTGACGATAGGTGCGGTCGGCAAGAACAGAAAGCATAATGATCCCTCACAAAAGATCAGAAGTCGAGGTTTTCCACGTTCAGCGCGTTTTGTTGTATGAACTCGCGTCGCGGCTCAACAACATCGCCCATCAGCTTGGTGAAAAGATCATCTGCTTCTGCCATATCTGCCACTTTGACCTGCAGCAGCGTCCGTGCATCAGGGTCTAGCGTGGTTTCCCAAAGCTGTTCAGGGTTCATCTCTCCCAGGCCTTTGTAGCGTTGCAAAGACAAGCCTTTTTCACCCTCAGCCAGAATTGCATTCAGCAAATCCATCGGCCCGTGGATCATTTGGTTACGGTCCTTGCGCACCAACGTTGCGGGCAGATCGTAGACCTCTTGCAGATGCTCGGTGAAGGTGCCCGAGCGGCGTGCATCGCCCGAACGGAGCATTTTGCCGTCCAGCGTGCGTACTTCTTCGACGCCGCGCAGGATGCGGGCCAGACGGATGCCGTGATCCTGAGTGATCCGGCCATGCCAGCCTTGCTCATATTCCATCGCAATCAAGTTCAGCCGCTTTGCGACCTTGTCAGCCGTGCCTTGCAGGTCTGCGTCCACAACGCCCGGTACAAAGGCACCAGCAATTGCGGCCTGTTCCAAGATATGGCGCGGGTAATGCGTCGGGAAAGCCTCGAGCACTCGGCGCATTTGCCGCGCGAGATCGACGACTCGTGTCAAATCCTGACCAGAGATTTCTTCGCCGTTGCCCTGCCTCAGCATCGCGCCTTCGATACCCTGTTGAACCAGGTAATCTTCCATCGCAGCTTGATCCTTGAGGTAGACCTCGGATTTACCACGGGCCACTTTGTAGAGCGGCGGCTGCGCGATGTAGAGATGTCCGTGCTCAATAAGCTGTGGCATCTGACGGTAAAAGAACGTCAGCAACAGCGTTCGAATATGCGCGCCGTCCACGTCCGCGTCTGTCATGATGACGATCTTGTGGTAGCGCAGCTTTGACAGGTTGAATTCGTCGCGACCAATGCCAGTGCCAAGTGCCATCACCAGGTTGCCAATCTCTTGGCTGCCCAGCATCCGGTCGAACCGCGCACGCTCCACGTTCAAAATCTTACCCTTCAGGGGTAGGATTGCCTGAGTTTGCCGATCGCGACCCGTCTGCGCCGAACCACCAGCAGAATCCCCCTCCACGAGGAAGACTTCGGTTTTGGATGGGTCTTTTTCAGAGCAATCCTTGAGTTTACCAGCAAGGAAATTCACATCCATCGCTGTCTTTCGCCGAGTCAGATCGCGTGCTTTGCGCGCAGCCTCGCGGGCATGCGCGGCCTCAATGATCTTGCTGACAACGATGCGGGCGATCTGAGGGTTTTCCTCAAACCATTCAGCGAGCTTTTCGTTCACCAAACCCTCAACGGCGGGCCGTACTTCGGAGCTGACCAGCTTGTCTTTGGTTTGGGAAGAGAACTTTGGGTCCGGCACTTTGATCGACAGCACACAAGTCAGACCCTCGCGCGCATCGTCGCCGGTAAAGGTCACCTTCTCCTTTTTCGCAATGCCTGAGCTTTGCGCATAGTTGTTGATCGTCCGTGTCAGCGCCCCACGAAAGCCCGCCATGTGCGTGCCGCCATCGCGCTGAGGGATGTTGTTGGTAAACGGCAAGACGTTCTCGTGATAGCTGTCATTCCACCACATCGCGACTTCGACGCCGATGTCGTCTTTTTCGCCGGTGATAAAGATCGGGTCAGCCATAATCGAAGACTTGTGCCGGTCGAGGTATTTCACGAATTCCTTAACGCCACCGTCGTAGTAAAGCTCTGATTCCAACGGCTCAGCAGGACGCTCGTCGCGCAGAATAATCCGCACGCCAGAGTTCAGGAATGCCAGTTCGCGCAAACGTTTTTCCAGCGTTTCAAAAACGTAATCAAGATTCGAGAACGTGTCGGTAGAGGCCATAAACCGGACTTCGGTGCCCGTGTGTGTAGTGTCGCCCAGGACTTCAAGATGCTTGACTGTAAAGCCGCCTTCAAACCGAGCAATGTGCTCTTTACCCTCGCGCCAGATCCGCAGTTCCAGCCAATCGGAAAGGGCGTTCACAACCGAAACGCCCACGCCGTGCAGACCGCCCGAAACTTTGTAGGAATTGCTGTCGAACTTACCACCAGCGTGCAGCTGGGTCATAATGACCTCGGCCGCTGAAACGCCTTCTTCGTCATGGATGCCCACCGGAATTCCGCGCCCGTTGTCTGACACGGAAACGCTGCTGTCATCATGGATCGTAACTGTCACACGGTCCGCGTGACCTGCGAGCGCTTCGTCGATGCCGTTGTCTACAACTTCATAGACCATGTGGTGCAAGCCGGACCCATCATCGGTATCGCCGATATACATGCCGGGGCGTTTACGAACAGCCTCTAAGCCTTTGAGAACTTTGATGGAATTCGCGCCATACTCTTCTGGCGCTTGGTCGTTATCGGACATTCGGGAAATCCTATTATGCGTTACGCTATATATACGGTTTTTGGGCGGGATTGTCACGCAGCTGACACAAGATTTTGTGGTCAAAGCAGGGGGATTATCAGGCCGACGCAAATAAGCAAAATGCCGCATACGATGTTGATCCGCCGCAGCAGCGCGGGCGAGGTCAAGACACCGCGCACGCGCCCAATTAGGGCGGCCATCAGCAGATTTCCGGTCATTGGGATAATCACAGACACAGCGCAGATCGCCACGACGTCCCAAGCGGTTACTTGGCGTAAATCGAAAAACCCCGGCAGCACGCCGATATAAAACAGCACCGCCTTTGGGTTGCCTAGAATTGCAACAACTCCTGCCAGAAACCCAGGCCACATACCGGGCTTGGTCAGCCTGCTATCGGCGCTTATCGCCTCTGAAGCATTGCGGATTAACGCCCACCCCATGACGATAAACACGCCACATGCAAACCACCGCAGGACGGTCATGAACGTGTCAAATACCGACAGGATCCACGTGATCCCCAAGACAGCCACGAGGGGCCAGATGATATCCCCGACCGCAACACCGACCGCCAAAGGTACTGCACTGCGAAAACCGCCCGAAAGCGCCCGCGCCATCAGGGCAAGCCAGACCGGGCCGGGTGTCAGGAACAAAATCACCAGCGCGCCGGAATAGAGCAGCAGGTCAGACGCCGAGATGGTCACGGCACAATGCCTACCTGAGAGGTGCCACTGTCCTCAGTCACCTCAAGATACTGGGCACGATCCCCTAAAGCATCAAAGAGCTCTGCGCCGGTCCCCGTCATCCAAGCTTGTGCACCTAGGCCCACGATTTCATCGTAAAGGGCGGCTCGGCGACCCGCATCTAGATGGGCCGCGACTTCGTCCAGAAGCAATAGAGGTGGTGCTCCGGTTTCCGCGGCAAGAGCACGTGCGTTGGCAAGGATCAGCGAGACCAGCAGCGCCTTCTGCTCCCCCGTAGAGCAATCGCGAGCGGGAACCTTCTTGGCGGTATAGACAGCATATAGATCGGCGCGATGCGGTCCGATCAGGGTGCGGCCAGCCGCTAAATCGCGCATCCGGTTGTCAGCGAGGGCCGCCTGAAAGCCATCGATGTCGCGCGGCATGTCACATTGCAGCTCAAGCGTCGCTGCTGGAAAGGCCGTCTCAGCGGCATCTTGTGCCTTGGAAAGGGCCTCTAATGCATGGCGGCGGTTTGCGTCTATCGCAACGCCTGCCTCGGCCATACGGGCCTCAAGGGCGGCATACCACGAAGGCTCGCGCACCATGTCCTTGAGCAGCCGGTTGCGCTCTCGCATTGCTTTTTCATAGTTCAATGACAGTTCCGCGTGGTCGGGCAGGAAGCTGAGTGTCATCCGGTCCAGAAATCGCCGCCGTCCATCTGCACCCTCAATCCAAAGCCGATCCATCGCTGGGATCAACCACAACACGCGTGCAATTCGACCCAATGCAGTCTGCGCGGCTGGTTTGCTATCAATACGGACCTGGCGAGCTGCACCACCCTCGGATTGGATTTCAATCTCATTGAGGCCTCTGGGCGAGTGCAGCAAAGCCGTCAGCTTCCAACCCAGAGCTTCCGGGCGGCGGGTCATGTCTTGAGCGCTGGCACGGCGCAAACCGCGGCCCGGTGATAACAGCGACACTGCTTCAAGTACGTTGGTCTTACCCGCGCCATTGTTGCCATAAATCGCAACAGGCCTTGCATCAACATCCAGCACTGCGCGCTTGTGCGAGCGAAAATGCGATAGGGTGAGGTTGCTCAGGTAAAGCCCAGCCATCAATCGATCGCCGAAGTAGTTTTAGAAATTACGGTTGCCGTCACACCCGCATCGGCATGACGACATAGACTGCAGAGGTGTCATTGCCTTCGCGCATTAGGGTCGGGTCTCCAGAGGAGTTAAACAGGAACACGGCGTTCTCACGGTCAACTTGGCTCGCAATTTCAAGCAGGTATTTGGCGTTGAATCCGATTTCAAGGTGCTCGTCGTTATAGGCCACGGCCAGCTCTTCTTCGGCGGCACCACTGTCAGGTGCGTTGACCGAGAGGATCAAACGATCCTCATCAAGTTGCAATTTAACCGCACGAGAACGCTCGGAGCTGACTGTGGCGACACGGTCAACGGCACGCGCAAATTCTGCTGCATCGACTTCCAACTTGCGGGTGTTTCCCTGCGGGATCACGCGGGTGTAGTCAGGAAACGTCCCATCGATCACTTTGGACGTAAGTGTAATCTGCGGCGTGGCAAACCGAATTTTGGTCTCAGACACGGACACGGCAATCTTCATGTCGTCGTCATCCAGAAGTTTGCGCAATTCACCGACGGTTTTGCGCGGCACGATTACGCCAGGCATGTCGCTCGCATCAGCAGGCATATCTGCATCGATCCGTGCGAGCCGATGGCCGTCTGTTGCCACACAGCGCAGCATCTTGCCCCCGTCACCATCCGCGATGTGCATATACACACCGTTCAGGTAATAGCGCGTCTCTTCGGTTGAGATGGCGAATTTTGACTTATCAAATAACCTACGCAGCACTTTGGCATCTGCAGAGAAATTCGAGGCATACTCAGACGATGCCATCACCGGGAAGTCTTCTTTGGGCAGTGTCGCGAGCGAGAAGTTCGAGCGTCCTGCTTCAACTGTCAACCGACCGGCGGCGCTGTCTGCAGTAAGCGAAACCAACGCGCCATCGGGCAGTTTGCGAACGATTTCATGCAATGTGGTGGCGGCGACAGTGGTTGAACCTGCACGTTCGACCTGAGCCGGGGCCCTGTCGACAACCTCAATGTCCAAATCCGTAGCGCGGAACGATACATCGCTGCCTTCGGCTTCGATCAGCACGTTGGCAAGGATCGGTATTGTGTTGCGGCGTTCCACGACAGATTGGGCCTGCGAGACAGCCTTAAGCAGCGCGGCGCGTTCGATGCTGAATTTCATATGCCCTCTCCAGTCCGGTCACTCCGGGACGGGCAAACTACCCTGTTCCGGGGCTTTCACAAGCCATTTCTGTTTTGTCAGACGGAAATGGTGGCCCGTCAAGGCCTACCGGTCAGAACATTCGCAGTTAGCGTGTTAAGCTTCCAATGCGCGGCGCAACAGTTCCAGATCTTCTGCAATCTGACCATCTGACTGCTTGAGCTCTTCGATCCGCTTCACGCCATGCATAACCGTGGTGTGATCACGGCCCCCAAAGCGGCGCCCGATCTCGGGCAGGGACCGGCTGGTCATCAATTTGCAAAGATACATCGCAACCTGCCGCGGCCTTGCATAGCTTCGCAGCCGCTTGGGGCCGATCATATCGCTGAGGCGGATGTTGTAGTGATCCGATACCTTGCGCTGAATCTCTTCGATGGTTGTCTTCCGTTCAGAGGCGCGCAGAACATCGGCCAGACATTCCTGGGTTAACTCCAATGTGATCTTGCGGCCTACAAGTGAGGCAAAGGCGAACAGACGGGTAAGCGCCCCTTCGAGCACGCGCACATTGGTCGAAATCCGGTGCGCAATAAATTCCAGAACGCCTGCATCCATCTCAAGGTCTGGATAGGTGGCCTGATGCGTCTCGACCTTCGTTTGTAGAATGCCCAACCGCAGCTCATAATCCGTAGGGTGCAGATCGGCGATCAGACCGCATTGCAGGCGCGATTTAACACGCTCTTCGAGGTCTTTGATCTCGCCCGGGGCGCGGTCGGCGGAAATGATGATCTGTTTGTTCTGATCCACCAGTGCGTTGAAGGTGTGAAAGAACTCTTCCTGGGTGCTGTCTTTTCCAGCGATGAACTGGACGTCGTCGACCATCAGGACGTCAACGGACCGGAATATCTCTTTGAAGTCCATCATCTTGCGATCCCGAAGGGCTTGTACGAAGCGGTACATGAATTGCTCAGCAGAAAGATACAGCACGTTAAGCTCAGGGCTGCGCGCCCGCAGCTCTTGTGCAATGGCGTGCATCAGGTGGGTCTTGCCAAGGCCAACGCCACCATGAAGGAAAAGCGGGTTGAATGTTACGGGGCCCCCTTCGGCAACCCGGCGCGCAGCGGCATGTGCCAGCTCATTGGGTTTGCCCACGACGAAGTTGTCAAAGGTAAAGCGGCCTTCAAGAGGCGCAGTATAAAGTGGATTGGTTGAGACGGGTTTGGTATTTGTCTTGCGGCGGAAATCTGGGGAAGGGGCGGAAGCAGCGGTTTTTGGAGCAACAGAGAAATTCAGACGGGCCAAATCTCGGCTGCTAACTTTCATTTCATGCAGGATCAGATCTGCGAAATTCTGGCTGACATAATTGCCAAGAAATGTGGTCGGAACGTGGATCGTCGCGATGCCCTTGTCGATACTTGCGAGCGCAAGCGGGTTGATCCACATTTTGTAATTATTCTCCCCAACAGTTTTCAGTAGCCGCTCTTTTGTCTGATCCCAATCATCCCGCGTCAT